>WGOE01000009.1 GCA_016124195.1 bacterium
ACAACATCCGCAAGATCCTGGCCCACCTCAGGGCTCTCCTTGCCCTGATCATCGCCGCGATCCTGTCGGCACTTCGCGCGACCCAACCGGCTCAGAACACCATCAAAGCAGCCTGACCGCGTTGTTCAGACTGAACTCATTCATCTGTTCAAAAATATCCCACGGGGGTCCGGGGGTGTGAACCCCCCGGCGCCTCGGCCAGATCGGCCGGCCCGCCGTCCGGGTCATTTCTCCTTGGTCGAAACCATGAAATAGACCCATTCGCCCTTGAAGTCCGGGTCCCTGGCCCGCGCCGCGGCCACCCGGGTCTTCAGCCATTCGAGATAGGGGCCGGCCGGCTCGGTCAGGGGCCGCGTGCCGTCATAGAGCGGGGCAGAGGCGGCGAAGGCCGCCGCGATCTCCTGACCATAGGGCGGGCCGATGGTCAGATGCAGAAAGGGTTCGCCCGCATCCGGCGCGCCGACCCGCATCGCCGACTTGGCCGCGCGCCGTTTCAGCGGCACCTGATCATTCGGCACCAGATGGATCACGTTGCCATCCGCATCGAAGTAATCGACATAGACATAGGCGTCATAATCGGGCGCCGCGAGGTCCAGCACCATGGTCTGACCCGCCACATAGTTGAAGGTGCGGGCCTGGGCATCGGCTCCGATCAGGCGCGGGTTGGTCAACTGGTCCTGGCTTTGCGGCAGGCCCAGATCGGCAATGCCCGACAGGGCGCCGCATTGCGGCCGGGGCAGGATCACCATGGCGTCCTCGACCTTGATGCCCGCGCCCAGTTGCGCCTGCAGCGCGGCCAGGATCGGCCCCTTCATCGCCGGGTCGGGCACATGGCCGCGCAGGTCCAGACTGCCGGTCTGCGGGTTGAATTCGGCCTGCAGCCGCGAGCAGGGGGCCGAACTGAGGATGGCGGCCAGCCCGTCATGCACGTCGTCAGCCTGCGCCGCCGCATCGCCGGGCCGCATGAACGAGGCGATGGCCTTGAGCGAGACCGGGTCGATCGCGCCGCCCTCGCCGGCCCAGGCGAGCGTCGCCGTGACCTGATCGCCGGTGACCGGTGCCGGCACCAGGCTTTGAGTGCGGGGCGTGGCGCTGGCTGCGACCTGACCCGCCGGTTCGACGGCCGCGACGGGGGGGGCCGCAGCTTCGCTGGCCGTGACGCTTTGCGAGGGCAGGGCACTGGCCGCGACGGGCGGGGGCGGTGCCGCGGCCGCAAGGCTTTCGGCCGGGGGCGGCGTGGCCACGACGGCGTCGGTGGGGGCCGTGGTCTGCGCCAGAACGGTCGCAGGCAGGGTCGCGGCAGGTGTCAGAGACGGCGGCGGCGACTGGGCCAGGGTTGCGGCCGGGGGAGGTTCGGCGGCGGTGAGCGGCGTGGCGGGGGGCACTGCCGCAGCCAGCGCGGGCGGGGGCGGCGTCTCTGCCAGGGCCGTGGCTTGCGGGGCTTCTGCCGCGGTCACCGGGGGCGGCGCAGCCTCGTTCAGCGCCGTGACAGTGGGCGCGCTGACCTTGGCCATGGTCTGCGGCAGGGCTGCCGGTTCGGCCTGGCTTTGCCGCACCGTGCCCTGCGCCGCCGAGGCGCCTGTGGCCGGGGCGGTGCGGGCCTCTTCTCCTCCGGCCGCCTGCGGTTTGGCCTGCGATTGCGCGACCGACTGCGTCTCGATGTGGATTTCGGATTTGGGCGGCGGCTGGTCGGCCACCGGGCTGGGATTCAACAGGGCCAGCATCAGCGCCGCGGCCCCGGCATGGGCGGCCAGCGACAGGATCAGGCCCGCGCCATAACCGCTCCACGCAGGGCCGGGCGTGTCGGTCAGGCTCATCGCACCTCCGGCGAGACGATGATGGCGACATCCTTGGCCCCGGAGTCTTCGAGCCGGTTCACCAGGCCCAGGATGATGCGCAAGGGCGTGCCGCGGTCCGCGTTGATGCGGACAAGCGCTGCGGGGTTGCGCGCAAGCCTTGCCTTGACAGTGGCGGGCAGCGCCTCGGCCGCAAGGGGGGCGCCGTCCAGCGCCAATGCGCCATCGGTTCCGACCGAAAGGGTGATGCCGCCGCCGGGCAGGTTGGTGCCGGTCGTGCCGCGCGGCGGCAGCACCGCAAAGGGCGCCGTCGCATCGAGCCGGCCCACCATCATGAAGAAGACCAGCAGAAAGAAGGTCACGTCGATCAGCGCCACCACGGTTTCGCGTTCGGTCATGCGGTGCGGCCGGCGCAGTTTCATGGCTGGGCCTCGATCCGGATCACCTTGACGCGCGTGGCGCCGGCGGCAGTCACCGTATCCATCACCGAGATCAGCGCCTGCAGATCCGCCCCGCCCGAAGGGAACAGAAGGATCGGCGTCAGGGGCTCTGCCGCGAGGCGGGTCTTGATCAGCGCCGAAAGGGCTGCGGCGTCCAGCCTCTGGCCCGCGACCTGGGCCTGCCCCTTGGCATCGATGCGGATCAGCAGCGTGGCCGGGGGCGTGGCCGGCATGGCGCTTGCAGCACCCGAAGCCTCCGGCGCCTCGTCCGATTTCTGCAGCGCCGGCACCATGTCGAGGTTGAGATAGCTCGACGTGATCATGAAGAAGAACAAGAGGATCATCATCACGTCGATCATCGAGACGACCGACAGGGCTGTGGCGCGGCGGGCAGGGCGGCGAAGGGTGACGGCCATGCTACCCCCTGTGGCTGAGCGCCAGAAGCCGGCCCACCGCACTCTCGATGCGCAGCGCCGCCGTCTCGACCCGTCCGGTCAGGAGATTGGCGGCCACCGCGGCCGGTATGGCGACCAGCAGCCCGCCCGCCGTGGTGATCAGCGCCTCCCAGATCCCGCCGGCCAGCACCGAGGCATTGGCCGAACCCTGCGCGGCCGACAGGTCCTGAAAGCTCTTGATCATGCCCAGGACCGTGCCCAACAACCCCAGAAGCGGCGCGATCATCGAGATGAGGTCCAGAAGCCTCAGCCAGGACGACATGGCGGCAATCTCTTCATTGCCGCGCCGCGTCGTCTCGGCCTCGACCGCGGCGAGGGGCAGGCCCGCATCCAGCCCCTGCAGCGCGGTCAGAAGCACGCGGTCGGCCGGCGCCTTGCCCAGAGCCGCGGCACGGATGGCCGCGTCGCGGTTGCCCGCCAGATAGCTGTCGATGATGCCGTCACGCACCTTGGCGCCGCGCGTGGTCGGCATCAGTTGCAGGGTCTTGGCCACGATCAGCGTCAGGCTCAGCACCGAAAGGCACATCAGCACGATGATCACCGGCAGGCTGGCGGCGGGAACCTGCGCCAGGATGCCGCCCATCATTCCACCAGCGGGGCCGAGGTGCGGCTTTTCAGGTCGATCAGCGGGAAGCAATCGGTCTGCACGCCATTCTGCGGCTTGCAGACCGGGATGTCATGCATCAGCACCTGGCTGATGTCGGCGCAGGCGATCTGCGGGATCTCGAACAGTTTGAGCGTGGTGCGCGCGACCGGCAGCGGCGCCGCGTCGATCGACAGGAGCCGGTCAATGACCCCGTCCTTGTTGAAGATGGCCAACGACATCTGAAAGCCCTCGAACGAGGTGCCGGTGTCGTTGCGAAACAGGAAATAGGCGCGGCAGCCGCCGCCTGCGATTTCCTCGAACTTGTTGAGTTCGACCGCCAGCTTGCCACCGGGGGTCGGGGTCTCGGCCCAGACCGGCAGGGCCGGCGCAAGGCCCATGGCCGCGACCGCAATCCAGGCCGCCACCCGTTCGATGATCTTGATCCGCATTCTTGCAACCTCCCCTGTGCCGCGCCCCTGATTTCGGGCTGTCCGGTCCCGCCCGCCGTCCGGCAGGAGTGAACGCCCGCGACCTGATTCCGTCAACGCAAGATTGTCATCATCGCGACAAGGGGGGCAGTCTTTGGGCGTACCTCCCCGATTTCAGCGCCCGCGGGCCGGCCCGACCCGCGATGTCAACCCGGACCGCCCCGGATTTCGCGGCTAAGCCTCAACAATGCAAGGGAAATGCCTCCAATGCGAAGAGACGATTGACAGGAGGGGTCATCCTGTCATCAACTACCGAAAGAGAATCCGACTATACGAAAGAATAGGGTCGGATTGCGAAGGGAACGGGTGACCTGCAGGAGACCAAACGCCACTGACTTGGCGTGCGTTTGCGTTCACGGCGGCGGCAACCGGATGAAAACAGAATAAGCCCGGCACGAAGCGGGTTCGGGAGGCTGTTATGGATTTGAACGCGCTTCTGGCCGCCCGCGAAAGCGACGGCGCAAGCGGGGAGAATCTCGAATACGACGCTGACTTCATGGAGTTGCAGCGCCTGTCCCTGCCGGGTGAGGAACGCCAGGTCGGCAACGAAATCGTGCCCGGCGAGGATCCTGATTTTGCCGATGTCGAAGGCCGCGCCCTTGCCGTGCTGGAACGCAGCCACGATCTGCGCGCTGCCGTCATCCTGGCCGATGCGCGGCTGAATATCCGCGGCCTTGCGGGCTTTGCCGATGCGGTGGCCTATATCCGCGGTGTACTGGAACAGCATTGGGCGACCTGTCATCCGCAACTGGACGCCGATGACGACGATGACCCGACGATGCGGATCAATGCGGTGGCGGGCCTCAACAGCGCGCTGACCGCGCGTTATCTGCGCCGCACGCCGCTGACGCAAAGCCGCACCTTCGGCCGCGTCACGCTGCGCGACATCCAGATCGCCACCGGGGAAATACCTGCGCCGGAAGGCAAGACCCCCGCCTTCGACCGTGCCACCATTGCCGCCGCCTTTGCCGACACCGCGCCCGATGTGGTCAGCGCGCTTCTGGCCGAGGCCAAGCGGTTGCAGGCCGACCTGCGCGGCATCGAGGCGGTCTTTGCCGCCCAGACGCCGGGCCAGGGGCCCGACCTCGACGACCTGCGCAAATCGGTCGCCCAGATGGTGCGCCATCTGAGCGAGAATGCCGCCGAGGACGCCGCGGCCGAACCCGCCGAGGGAGAAGACGCCGCCGAAGACGACAGTTCCGCCGCGCCCGTGGCCCGGCGCGGCGGTGGCGGTGGCCCGATGGGCTCGATCGAGACGGCGCAGGATGCGCGCGGCGCCATCGACCGCCTGATCGACTATTTCAAGCGCAACGAACCCTCCAGTCCGGTCCCGATCATCCTCGAACGGGCCAAGCGGCTGGTGGGCGCGGATTTCCTGACGATCATCAAGGATCTGGCCCCTGACGGGATGGATTCGGTGCGAAACATCGGCGGGATCAAGGACGAAGATGACGACTAAGCCAGCCAGGATTGCCACACCTCACCGCCTCGCACCGGGACACCCGGAACGGGCATCCCACAAACCCAGGTCAAGGAGCGTTTCATGAGCACCAGTTCCCAGAAGTTCATCGCGCGGAACAGGGCACCGCGCGTCCAGATCGAATATGACGTCGAATTGTACGGTGCCGAAAAGAAGGTGCAGTTGCCCTTCGTGATGGGCGTCATGTCTGATCTTTCCGGCAAGTCCGAAGAGCCGTTGCCGGCCGTCGCCGACCGCAAGTTCCTCGAAATCGACGTCGACAATTTCGACGACCGGATGAAGTCGATGAAGCCGCGCGCCGCCTTCTCGGTTCCCAACACCCTGACGGGCAAGGGCAATCTGGCGGTCGACATCACCTTTGAGTCGATGGACGACTTCAGCCCCGCCGCCATCGCCCGCAAGATCGAACCCCTGCGCAAGCTCTTGGAAGCGCGCACCCAGCTTTCCAACCTGATGACCTACATGGACGGCAAGACCGGCGCCGAGGAACTGCTCTCGCGCGTCATGCAGGACCCGGCCCTGCTGAAATCGCTGGCAGACGCCCCCAAGGGCGAAGCGGAGGAGTGACAGATGGCTGAAACCTCGCAAACCGGCGCAGCGGCCGGCGTACAGACCACGGAACTTTCGGATTTCTCGTCGCTGCTGAACAAGGAATTCCGCCCGAAATCCGATCAGGCCAAGACCGCCGTCGAAAGCGCGGTCAAGACATTGGCCGAACAGGCGCTGGCCAATACGGCGCTGATCTCGGACGACGCGCTGAAATCGATCCAGGGCATGATCGCCGAGATCGACAAGAAGCTGACCGAGCAGGTCAACCAGGTGCTGCACCACAAGGACTTCCAGGCGCTGGAAAGCGCGTGGCGGGGCCTGCACTATCTGGTCAACAACACCGAGACGGACGAGAACCTCAAGATCCGCGTCATGAACATCTCCAAGAAGGACATGTCCAAGACGCTGCGCAAGTTCAAGGGCACCGCCTGGGACCAGTCGCCGATCTTCAAGAAGGTCTATGAAGAAGAGTTCGGCCAATTGGGCGGCCAGCCCTATGGCACGCTGGTGGCCGACTATTACTTCGACCATTCGCCGCCGGATGTGGAGCTTCTGGGCGAGATGGCCAAGATCGCCGCGGCGGCCCATGCTCCCCTGATCACCGGCGCGCAGCCGACGCTGTTCCAGATGGACAGCTGGACCGAACTGGCCAACCCGCGCGACCTGACCAAGATCTTTCAGACCCCGGAATATGCGGCCTGGACGTCCTTGCGCGAAAGCGAGGACAGCAAGTACATCGGCCTTGCGATGCCGCGCTTCCTCGGCCGTCTGCCTTACGGCGCCAAGACCGACCCGGTCGAGGATTTCGCCTTTGAAGAAGACACCGACGGCACCGACCACGAGGCTTATGGCTGGGTCAACGCGGCCTATGGCATGGCGGTCAACATCAACCGCAGCTTCAAGGAATACGGCTGGTGCTCGCGCATCCGCGGCGTGGAATCGGGCGGCGCGGTGCAGAACCTGCCTTCGCATACCTTCCCGTCCGACGATGGCGGCATCGACCAGAAATGCCCGACCGAAATCGCGATTTCCGACCGTCGCGAAGCGGAACTGGCCAAGAACGGCATGATGCCGCTGATCCACCGCAAGAATACCGATGTCGCGGCCTTCATCGGGGCGCAGTCGTTGCACAAGCCGGCCGAATATGACGACCCGGATGCAACGGCGAACGCCAACCTGGCCGCGCGTCTTCCCTATCTTTTCGCGACCTGCCGGTTTGCCCATTATCTGAAGTGCATGGTTCGCGACAAGGTCGGCTCGTTCAAGAGCCGTGATGACATGCAATCCTGGTTGCAGGATTGGATCAACAAGTACGTCGACTTCAACGCGAAGATTTCCTCCGAGGCCGAAAAGTCGCGCAAGCCGCTCGCGGCTGCGCAAGTCGTGGTGGAAGAGGTCGAAGGCAACCCCGGATACTATTCGTCCAAGTTCTACCTTCGCCCGCATTACCAGCTGGAGGGCCTGTCCGTATCGCTGCGGCTGGTCTCCAAGCTGCCGTCAGAGAAGGGCTGAAGACCCGCAAGGGCCTTGCACTTATACCGTCTGCTCAATGCCTTATGGCACTCAACTAGGAAGGAAATGTCGAAATGGCAGCTACATTATTCGTTAAAATTGACGGAATCACCGGCGACGCCGTTGAAAAGAACCACCCCGACTGGATCGTTGTCGACAGCATCGAGTTCGGCCTGGAACGCCACCAGTCCGACGCGGAAGGCGGGGTCGTCACCCGTGGCTTTGGTAAGGCCGTGTTCAACGACGTGACCTTCACCTCGCATGTCGGCCGTCACACCACGGGCCTGATGCTGGACGTCGCCAGCGGCAAGCGTCTGGCCAAGGTCACCATCGACCAGACCAAGGCGAACGAGGATCAGTCGCAGGCCCTGACCAAGTACATCATCTGGACGCTGGAAGATGCGGTTATCAACACCTATTCGATCTCGGCCTCGTCGGATGACATCCCGACCGAAAGCTGGGCGATCCGGGCTGCCAAGATCAGCATCGAGTACCAGTATCCCAAGGATGGCAAGGGCAAGCTCGAGAAGTACGGCGAATTCAAGTGGGATATCGGCAAGGGCGAAATGGGCTGATCCTATTGATCCGGTTTCCGGCGTCGGGCGCTGTCCCGATGCCGGAAGCATCCTTTCATGCGTGGAGCGCGTAAGCCATGACGCCCGAAGACTTCTTGAAATCCGGCGATCCGGCGGGCGCCATGGCCGCGCTGCAGACCCTCGTCAAGGCCAAACCGTCGGACGCAAAGCTGCGGATCTTTCTGTTCCAGCTGTTGTGCGTGATGGGTCAATGGGACCGTGCCATCCGGCAGTTGAAGGTTTGCGGCGAGCTTGATCCTGCCGCCCTGCAGATGGCGCAGGCCTACCGCGAGGCGATCATCTGCGAGGTTTACCGCGAAAAGGTCTTTGCCGGTGACAAGATGCCTCTGGTCTTTGGCGAGCCGCAGGAGTGGCTGGCCTGGCTGATGGAGGCGCAGAAGCTTCTGGCCAAGGGCGAGGTTCAGGCCGCGGCCGACCTGCGCGCCAAGGCGTTTGACGCGGCCCCGGCCACCTCGGGCAGCCTTGACGGGGCGCGGTTCGACTGGATCGCCGATGCCGACATGCGCTTTGGCCCGGTGCTGGAAGCCATCGTGAACGGGCGCTATTTCTGGCTGCCCTTCAACCAGATCGCCAAGATCGCCTTCGACCCGCCGACCGACCTGCGCGACGCGGTCTGGACGGCGGCGCATATCACCCTGGCCAACGAGGGGCAGGTCGTGGCCTTCATCCCCTCGCGCTATCCTTTCTCGGGGCAGAAGGGCGATGCGGCCGAAAAGCTGTCGCGCGCCACGAACTGGACAGATGCCGGGGCGGAAACCTTCACCGGTCTGGGGCAGCGGCTCTTGTCCACGGATCAGGGCGATGTGGCGCTTCTGGATGCAAGGCTGGTGACGCTTGACGTCACGCCATCGGATTCCGCCTCCGACAGGACGGAGTAGCCCAGCCATGGCGGACAAGATGATGTCCGAACGGCTGCAACCTTCGCTGCTGGACCGGCTGACCGATGACGACCCGACCAATCCCGCCGAAAGCCGCGAGGCGCGGGTCATCGACATCCGCCGCCTGCGCGACATCGTGCAGCGCGACCTGTCGTGGCTGCTGAACACAAACAGCGCGGAATCCTGGATCGACCAGGACCGCTACCCCTTGGTCGCACGGTCGGTCATCAACTTTGGCCTGCGCGAGGTGGCCGGCGACTTTTCGTCCGAAGCGCGGGCCGCGATCATCCGCAAGTCGATCCTGAATGCGATCGAATGTTATGAACCGCGCATCCGCAAGGGTTCGACCCATGTCGAACTGCGCACCGAAAACTCGCCGCGCACCACGGTAATCAGCTTTGACATCCGCGCCGACATGTGGGCCGAACCGATCCCCATTCAACTCTACCTGCGCTCGTCGGTCGACATGACGACGGGCGAGGTCTCGCTGGAGAGGTCGGGCTGATGGATACCCGGCTTCTGGCGCATTACGAAAGCGAGCTGGCCTTCCTGCGCGACATGGGGGCGGAATTCGCTGCGGCCTATCCCAAGATCGCCTCGCGGCTGGGGATGGAAGGCATGGAGGTGCTGGACCCTTACGTCGAGCGTCTGCTGGAGGGCACGGCCTTCCTGTCGGCCCGGGTGCAACTGGCGCTGGAAATGCAGTTCCCGGCCTTCACCTCCAACCTCCTCGAAATCATCTATCCGCATTTCCTGGCGCCGGTGCCCTCGATGATGGTGGTGGCGCTGGAGCCGGATCTGGGCAATGCCGCGGTGAAAAGCGGCTATGTGATGAAGCGTGGCGCGCGGCTGCGCTCGCGCCAGATCGACGGCGAACAGACCGCCTGCATCTTTACCACCGGCAGCGATGTGACGCTGTGGCCGGTCGAGGTGTCCGAGGCGGAATATATCGACAGCCGGGGCGGATTGGTGGCGGCCGGGGTCAGCCGCGACACGCCGGCGCGGGCCGGCATACGGCTCAGGCTGCGGCGCAGCGATGGCGTGGCGATGTCGAGCCTGCCGATGGACAGCCTGACTGTGTATCTCACCGGGCAGGGCGCCGACCCTTGGGTCTTGCACGAAGCGCTCTGCACCCGGGTCGTGGGCATGGTGGGCCGCTCGACCGACCGGCGCAACGACTGGACGCAGCCCTTGCCCGGCGCGCGCACCACCGCGCGTGGCCTTGACCGCGACGAGGCCTTGCTGCCCACGCCGCGCCGGTCCTTTGACGGCTACCGACTGCTGCAGGAATATTTCGCCATGCCCGAACGTTTCCACTTCGTGGAACTGTCCGGCATGCGCCCGGCCCTGGCCCGGGCCGAGGGGCAGGATGTCGATCTCTATCTTCTGTTGTCCGAACCCCTGCACGACAACGGTGCCTGCGTGCGGCGCGAAAGCTTCGTTCTGAACGCGGTGCCGGCGGTCAACCTTTTCGAACGCGCCTTCGACCGCATCCACATGACCCATGCCGATACCGAACAATATGTGACGCCCAACCGCACGGCGCCGCTGGATTACGAGATCTATTCGATCACCAAAGTCTCTGGCATCGCCAGCAAGACCAACGAAGAGACCGAATTCCGCCCCTTCTATTCGGCCTCCGACATCACGGCGGCGGGCGAAAACCACCCGGCCTATTACACGATCCACCGCCGCATGCGGCAGCGGAACGAAAAGGAACGGCTGCGCGGGGTGCGCACGTCGTACCTCGGGTCCGAGATATATCTGAGCCTCGTCGATGCCGCACAGGCGCCCTATGCCTCGGGGCTCAGCCAGCTTGCGGTGTCGGGCCTGTGCACCAACCGCGATCTGCCCCTGCTGTTGTCGACCGCCGGCAAGGATGCCTTCCATCTGCCCGATGGCGGGCCGGTCCTGTCGATCACCACCATCGTCTCGCCCACAAGGCCGCGCCCGACCATCGCGCAGGGCGAAACCTCGTGGCGGCTGATCAGCCATCTGTCGCTGAACTACCTGTCGATCACCGACCGCGAAGGCGGGCAGGGCGGGGCCGAGGCACTGCGCGAACTGATCGGGCTTTACGCGCCTTCGGGCGACCGGGTGGTGACCAAGCAGATGGAGGGGATGCGCGGCATCTCGACCCGGCCCATCGTGCGCCGCATGACGGATGAGGTCCTGTCCACCGCGGTGCGCGGGCTGGAAATCAAGCTGGATTTCGACGAAAGTTTCTTTGACGGCTCCGGGGTCTTCGTGCTCGCCTCGGTGCTCGAGCGGTTTTTCCGCAAATATGTTACGATCAACTCGTTTACCGAGACGGTGCTTACAACCCAACAACGCGGAGAGATCACAAGGTGGCGACCGGAGAGCGGGCTCGGCCGGATGATCTGACGCATTACGCGCAGCTTCGGGCCGATCCGACCAAATTTCACCTCTTCCAGGCGCTGCGCATCATCGAGGCGCAGCATTCCGATGCGCCGCGTCTGGGCACCTCGCGCCGGGCGGCGCAGGATCCGGTGCGGCTGGGCCAAGAGGCGGAACTGGCCTTTCCGACCTCGACCATCGCCGAGTTCAAGGTGGAACCCGGTCAGCCCGATGTTCTGACCAACCGCGCCTTCGGCCTTTTCGGTCCCATGGGGCCCCTGCCGCTGCATCTGACCGAATATGCCCGCGAAAGACGGCGCAATTTTCGCGATACGACGATGATCGCCTTCGCCAATACCTTCACCCACCGCCTGATGAGCCTGTTTTACCGGGCCTGGGTGGCAGGTCAGCCCGCGCCTTCGTTCGACCGGCCCGAACAGGACCCGTTCGAACGCAAGGTGGCCGCGATTTCCGGCTATTACGGCAAGGGGCTCGCCAGGCGCGACCTGATGCCCGACATGGCCAAGCGCTACTTTGCCGGACATCTGGCCTCTGGCACCAAGACGGCCGAGGGGCTGGTCTCGCTGTTGCAAAGCTTCTTCGAGGCCGAGGTGCATCTGCAGCAGTTTATCGGCACCTGGCTGGATCTGGAGCCCGACGACCGCTGGCAGTTGGGCCGTCCGGCGGGCCTCGGCCGGTCCACCTCGATCGGATCGCGGGTCTGGTCGCGGGCCTCCAAGTTCCGCATTCTGGTCGGGCCCTTGTCGCTGGCCGATTATCGGCGCTTTCTGCCCGGTCCCGATCCGTCAAAGGGGGGGGCCATCGAACGTCTGGAGGCCATCGTGCGCAATTTTGTCGGCGATGCGCTGGAATGGGATGTCAATGTGATCCTGCGCGCCGCCGATGTGCCGCGCGTGGCCCTGGGCGGCGCCAATGCCGCGCTTGGCCATACGACCTGGGTCGGGGTGCGCCGCGACAGCGGGCACGACGCCCGCGACCTTTACCTTTCCCCGCCCCATGTGCTGCGCCGTCGGCGCCCGCAAACCCCCAAAATGACCGGAGCCCTAAAATGAGCGAAATCAGTCGCGTTGCCCTGTTCGGCAAGTTGAACCGTCTGGCCTATCAGGCGGTCGAAGGCGCCACGGTCTTTTGCAAGCTGCGCGGCAATCCTTATGTCGAACTGGTGCATTGGCTGCATCAGATCCTGCAGAACCAGAACAGCGACCTGCATCGGATCGCCGAACACTACAAGCTCGACCCCGCCCGGCTCGTGGCCGACATGCAGCGCGCGCTGGATGCCCTGCCGCGCGGCGCCTCGTCGATCCAGGACCTGTCCGAACATCTGGAGGACGCCACCGAACGCGGCTGGGTCTGGGGGTCCCTGCTGTTCAGCGCAAGCCAGGTGCGCACGGGTTATCTGATCCTGGGCATCCTCAAGACGCCGGCCCTGCGCAACATCCTTTTCGCCATCTCGCCCGAGTTCAAGAAGGTCAAGCCCGACGATCTGGCCGAGAATTTCGCCGAAGCCGTCAATGGCAGCCCCGAGGAAGGCCAGGCGGCGACCGATGGCAGCCATGTCGGATCGGGTGCGCCGGGCGAGGACTCGGGCGCCATGGCCCCGGCGGCGATGGGCAAGGAAGAGGCGCTGAAGAAATTCACCACCGACCTGACCCAGCAGGCGCGCGACGGCAAGATGGACCCGATCGTCGGCCGGGACGAGGAAATCCGCCAGGTGGTCGACATCCTGATGCGGCGCCGGCAGAACAACCCGATCCTGACCGGCGAAGCCGGGGTAGGCAAGACGGCGGTGGTCGAGGGCTTTGCGCTCCGTATTGCGCGCGGCGACGTGCCGCCGGCCCTGCGCGAAGCGCGGATCCTGGCGCTGGACGTGGGCCTGTTGCAGGCCGGCGCCTCGATGAAGGGCGAATTCGAGAACCGCCTGAAATCGGTGATCGAAGAGGTCCAGGCCTCGACCACGCCGATCATCATGTTCATCGACGAAACCCATACGCTGGTGGGTGCCGGTGGTGCTGCGGGCACCGGCGATGCGGCGAACCTTCTGAAACCGGCGCTGGCGCGCGGGACCTTGCGCACCATTGGCGCCACGACCTGGGCCGAATATAAAAAGCATATCGAGAAAGACCCCGCCCTGACCCGGCGGTTCCAGACCGTGGTGGTGGATGAACCCAGCCCCACCAAGGCCATCCTGATGATGCGCGGCATCGCCTCGATGCTGGAAAAACACCATAAGGTGCAGGTGCTGGACGAGGCGATTGCCGCCGCCGTCAACCTGTCGGCCCGCTATATCCCGGCGCGGCAACTGCCCGATAAATCGGTCTCGGTCCTCGACACCGCCTGCGCGCGGGTCGCCGTCAGCCAGCACGCCGTGCCGGCCGAGGTCGACGATTCCCGCCGCCGGATCGAGGCGCTGGAGACCGAGCTTGCCATCATCACCCGCGACGAGACGGCGGGCTATGACGTGGCCGAACGGCGCGCCACCATCACCGCCGTCAAGGCCGAGGAGGAGGCCCGCCTTGCCGGTCTGACCGAACGCTGGGAGGCGGAAAAGAAGATCGTCGAACAGATCCTTGACCTGCGCGCCAAGCTGCGCGAGGGCGGCGCCGCGGTCGATCCCAAACCGGCCGGCGCCACCGGGTCCGAGGCCCCGGCACCGGAAGGCAACTCGCCCCTGACCGAGGAACAGCGCGCCACACTCACGGCCGAATTGCGCGCGAAGAACGAGGAACTGACCGCGCTGCAGGGCGAACATCCCCTGATCCTGCCGATTGTCGATGCGATGGCGGTGGGTTCGGTGATTGGCGACTGGACCGGCATTCCGGTCGGCCGGATGCTGAAGGATGAACTGCAGACCGTGATCGACCTTGCGAGCCTCTTGTCCAAGCGCGTCATCGGCCAGGATCACGCGATGGAGATGATCGCCAAGCGCATCCAGACCAGCCGCGCCGGGCTCGACAACCCGTCAAAGCCGATCGGCGTCTTCATGCTGGCCGGCACCTCGGGCGTGGGCAAGACCGAAACCGCGCTGGCCCTGGCCGAGGTGATGTATGGCGGCGAACAGAACGTCATCACCATCAACATGAGCGAATATCAGGAGGCGCATACCGTCAGCTCGCTCAAAGGCGCGCCTCCGGGCTACGTGGGCTATGGCGAAGGCGGGGTTCTGACCGAGGCGGTGCGGCGCAAGCCCTATTCTGTCGTGCTGCTGGACGAGGTCGAAAAGGCCCACCCCGATGTGCACGAGATCTTCTTTCAGGTCTTTGACAAGGGTAACATGGAGGATGGCGAGGGCCGTTCCATCGACTTCCGCAACACGATGATCCTTCTGACCTCGAACGCGGGGTCCGAGATGATCATGGACATGTGCGCCGATCCCGAACTGATCCCCGAGCCGGACGCCATCGCCAAGGCGCTGCGCGAACCCTTGCTGAAGATCTTCCCGCCGGCCTTGCTGGGCCGTCTGGTGGTCATTCCCTATTATCCGCTCTCGCCCGACATGGTGGCGCGGATCACGCGGCTGCAGCTCGACCGGATCAAGAAGCGCGTGGTCACCACCCATGGCGTGCCCTTCGAATATTCGGATGCGGTGGTCGACCTCATCGTCTCGCGTTGCCAGGAACTGGAATCGGGCGGCCGGATGATCGACGCCATCGTGACCAACACCATGCTGCCCGACATTTCGGGCGAATTCCTGCGCCGGATGATCGCCGGGGCAGAGGTGAACCGGGTTGCCATCGACGTGACGGACGGCAATTTCACCTACAGTTTCGACTGAGCGGGATCACAGGTCCTGCCGCCACCCGGTGGGGCAGGGCGCCAATCAGGGCCGGGGATGCCGCGGGGCGTTCCGGCCGGGGGGGGGGGCCGCGACAGGGATGTTGCGGTTCGCGGGCCCGATAACCGTTGGATAGCGAGGCGAAGATGGCAAAAGGCGTCGGACTGGAACTGAACTTCGGCTCTTTGGAGGCGGCGCGCCCGCAAGGGGCCACGCCCGCGCGGTTCCGCATCGCGCTGATGGGCGACTTTTCCGGCCGCGCCGCGCGGGGCGAGGTCGAGATCGGCGCGGATCTGGCCGCGCGGCGCCCGATCAAGCTGGACATCGACACGCTGGACAAGGTGATCAAGGGTTTTGCCACCGATCTGATCCTGCCCATCGGCAAGGACGGCGCGGGGATCGAGGTCAGCCTGGGTTCGATCGACGATCTGCACCCGGACGAATTGTTCGGCAATGTGGACATGTTCGCCGAACTGGTGGCCTTGAAGCGCAGGCTTTCCAGCGGCAAGACGGCGGCGAATGCGATGGGCGACCTGAAAGCCTGGGGTGAGGAGTTCGGCCGCAAGATCGCGCCACCCGCCCGCAAATCGGCCGGCAATGCGGTGCCCTCGGACCGCAGGCTTTCCGATTTCGCGGCTCTGGTCGGCGGCAATGTCGCGCGCAAGGCCGAGGCCTCTTCGACTGACGACCTCTTGGCGCGCATCGTCGGGCCCTATGTGCAGGCCTTGCCCGACCCCGATGCCGCAGACCTGCAAGTGGCCGCCGAAGAGGCCCTGGCCGGGGCGATGCGCCTTGTGCTGCATCACCCGGAATTCCAGTCGGTCGAGGCGCAGTGGCGCATGCTGGACCTGATCGCCCGCTCGGTCGAGACGGATCAGAAGCTGGACATCGTGCTCTATGACATCTCGGCCGAGGAACTGGCAGCGGATCTGGCGGCCGGGGACGATCTGGCCGAAAGCGGCATCTGCCAGTTGCTGCGTGAAAGCACGCCGGACGGGCGCGGGCCCTTCTCGGCGGTTTGCGGGCTTTACACGTTTGAGGAAACCCCGCCCCATGCCGAACTGATCGGGCGGATGGCGCAGGTCGCGGCCCATGTGCGCGCGCCCTTCTTTGCCGCGATCACGCCGACCTTTCTGGAAACCGACATCAAGGACCGCCACCCCTTGGTGGCCGAGGCCTGGGATGCGCTGCGTGCGATGCCGGAGGCCGGCTATATCGGTCTGGTCAGCCCGCGCTTCCTGCTGCGCAGGCCCTATGGCGCCAAGTCCGAACCGATCTATGAATTCGACTTCGAGGAATTCACCGAAGCCGAGGGGCTTTCGGGCATGCTCTGGGCCAATCCGGTGGCGCTGGTGGCGATCCTTCTGGCGCAGAGTTTCCGCAAGAACGGGCCGGGGCTGGGGCTTGGCTCGGTCATGACACTGGGCGGCATGCCCTATCACTATGTCAAGGACCGCTTTGGCGATCAGGTGGCCTTGCCCTGCACCGAACGCAACCTGACCCAGGCCAAGACGCAGGCCACCATCGCGCGCGGCTATATGCCGGTGGTCTCGGTCAAGGGGCGCGACGAGGTGCGGCTTGGCAGCTTTCAAGGCCTGAACGGCAAGACGATCCTGGGTTTCTGGGCCGATGTGCCGGCGATGGCGCCGCGCCCCAAACCCGCGCCGGCCGCGGCTGGTGCTGCGGCTGCCCCGGCCTCTGGCGCGGCGCCGGCGGGGGCGGCTGCGCCTGCGGGTCCGGCTGAAGAGACAGCCGCCGCAGCGCCGGCCGAGGCGCTCGATGCCGAACTCGAGGCGCTTCTGGCCAGTTTTGGCGATGACTTCGGCTCTGCAGCCCCAGCCGCCGCCGCCGAGGCCGCCCCCGAAGCGCCGCCCGCCGCCGCCGAAGAGGAAATGGATGCCGATCTTGCCGCCCTTCTGGCCAGCCTGTGACGGGCCGAAGGGACAATCGTGAAGGGTCCTTGCGACGAAGACTGACAAAAGACCTTCGATCCCAGACGTAAAGGTGTAGAACTGTAACGCGGGCAAAGGGTCTGCGCCCCGAACGTCAGGGGGGGCAGACAAAGGTCCGAACAGAGGTTGATGCGATATGCCGGTTCAAAGTGAAGAGATGGCCGTTATTCGGCAGAAGGAGGGGCTTTACATCACCCTCAGTGGCGACGGGGCCACAAATCTGATCTGCATCGGCGCCCGGGTGCGGGAAAAGTTCTCGACCATTTCTGAAATGCGGCTCGAAGTTGTCACCGACGACACCAGCTTCGATCCCAAGACGATTCTGGGCAAACGGATCACGTTGGAGACCGAGGACGAATTCCGCTGTTCGGGCATCGTGGTCTCGGTCGAGGATCTTGGCCTGCAGAAGGGCGGCGATGTCTATGCGGTGGAACTGCGCCCCTGGTTCTGGATGATGACGATCGGCGCGGACAACCGCGTCTATCAGAACCTGACCACGGCCGAGATCATCAAGAAACTCTGCGGGGATCAGGGCTTCACGGACATCAAGGACAAGTTGTCGGGCACCTACGAGCCGCGCGAATATTGCGTGCAATACGGCGAGAGCAATTTCGACTTCCTCAGCCGCCTCATGGAAGAGGACGGGATCTATTACTATTTCGACTACGCCGATTCCGTCGAAGTGCTGGTCCTGGCCGACAGCCTGACCGCGCATGACGACAATGGCACGATCAAGTTCACCCAGTCCAATATCCTCGCCTCGGTGCGGGCCGACGCCAACACGATCTATGAATGGTCCGAAGTCGGCAAGGTCGTCTCGGGCAAGGTCTCGCTTTGGGATTATGATTTCACGGTGCCGCATTCGGACCTGAAAAGCACCTCGACCGTGACCTCGGGGACGCATTCCTACAAGAACACCGAGCGTTACCAGTCGAACGGGCATTACAAGACGGCCGACAAGGGCGGCAGCTTTTATGCCCGCCACGTGGCCGAGGCCCATGCCGCCAACTACGCCCATGCCACGGGCCTGTGCAACACGACCAAGATCCACACCGGCGTCAAGTTCACCCTTGATCACGCCGATCGCACCGAGGTCAACGGCAGCTATCTGGTGCTGGGCTGCACGCATTTCATCCGGTTTGACGACGGGGCCGAGGGCACCGAGCTCAGACGACAGAACCGCAACGTCGAACGCATCGTCTTTCCCGAGGAAATGGCGCTTTACGAATGCGAATTCGAGGTGATGCCAAGTGCGACACCCTATCGGCCGCTGCGCCAGACCCCCTGGCCCGAAGTGCCGGGCCTTCTGACCGCCGTGGTGACCGGGCCCAGCGGGGAGGAAATCTACACCGACGAATATGGCCGCATCAAGGTGCAGTTCCCATGGGACCGCGTGGGCACTCTGGACGACAAATCCTCGTGCTGGGTGCGAGCTGTCATGCCCTGGACCGGCAAGCAATGGGGCTTTGTCGCCATTCCGCGCATCGGCATGGAAGTGATCATCCAGTTCGAGCGCGGCAACATCGACCGGCCGATCTGCACCGGCATGGTCTATGACGGGATCAACAAGCAGCCCTATGGCATGCCCTCCGAGATGAACAAGCTGGGCCTGCGCACCAATTCCACCAAGGGCGGTGGCGGCTTTCACGAACTGACCTTCGACGACACCAAGGACAGCGAAAGCGTGTTCTTCCAGTCCGAAAAGGACTACAAGCAGCTCATCAAGAACAATGCCGAAATCACCATCGGCATGGAAAAGAAATCCGACGGCAACCTGACCCAGACCGTCTACAAGAACATGACCGAAACGATCAAGACCGGCGATGTGACCCAGACGATCGAACAGGGCAACCGCATCACCAAGGTCAAGACCGACGACACGACCACGGTCGAGGGCAAATCCACCACCACGATCACGGGCAACACGGCGCTCGAGGTCAAGCAGGGCAACCTGTCCGAAAAGATCTCGACGGGCAACATGTCCACCGCGGTGTCGATGGGCAACATCTCGATCAAGGCCGATCTTGGCAAGATCGAGGTCGAGGCGATGCAGTCGATCGAGTTGAAGGTCGGCGGCAGTTCGATCAAGATCGACCAGATGGGGATCACGATCAAGGGCACGATGAACGTCAATGTCGAGGCGCCCCTGAAGGTCGGCATCAAGTCGGACCTGATGACATCGGTCGAGGGCACGATGACCGAGGTCAAGGCCAGCGGGATCCTGACGCTGAACGGCGCCTTGACAATGATCAACTGAGGACATGGAAAATGAATGATCGTTATTCCGGTCTGACCAAGCTGATCAAACAGCCCGCGGCGCGGCTTTTGGCCAATGCCAATGCCGAGCTGGAAACCCCGGTCGCGGCCCCCGCCTCGGCGCCGGTCGAGGTGGTGCTGCGCGAACTGGACCAGAAGGGCGCGCTGATCGACATCATGCGGCTTTTGTCGATTGCGCTGCCGGCGCGCGAAAGGGTGTGGTGGTCCTGCCTTGCGGCGCGCGACCTGCTGGAGCCGGGCGCCAAGGTGCCGCCGCCACTGGCCGCCGCCGAGGCCTGGGTCTTCAAGCCCTCCGAGGAAAACCGCGCCATCGCCCATCACGCCGTCCAGCACGCCTCGATGAAGGACGACACCAAGCACTGCGCCATGGCGGTGCAGTTCCACGACGGCACGCTGGGGCCGGGCGATCTGGCCCAGCATCCCGCGCCGCCCGGCGGGTCCGAGGTGTCGGCCTTTGCGATGAACATCGTGGCCATCGCCAAATCCGGCAAGATGCTGGACGAGGCGGCCGACCTGATGATCGAACGCGCGCTGGATATCGCGCGCGGCGGATCGGGGCGCGTCGAAGCGGCCAAATCCAAGGAAGGAGCCTGACCATGCCCCCCGCCTCGCGGATCACGGACATGCATGTCTGCCCCATGTTCACCGGTCCCGTGCCGCATGTCGGCGGGCCCATCGTGCTGGGCTGTTTCACGGTCCTGACGGGGAAGTTGCCGCAGGCGCAGGTCACCAACATGTGCGTCTGCGTGGGTCCGCCGGACACGATTGTCAAAGGTTCGGGGACGGTGCTGGTGGGCAAGTTGCCGGCCGCCCGGATCGGCGATCTGACGGCGCATGGCGGCTCGATCGTCCTTGGCCTGCCCACCGTGATCATCGGAGGCTGAGGGAAAGATGGCTGTTACCTTGCGATTCCAATCTTCGGGGGCGGTGCCGGGGGACGGGCATCCCATCACCATGCGCGGCGTCAGCCTGACCATCGGGCGGGGGCCGGAAAATGACGTGGTGCTGCCCGACCCCGACCGACTGATCTCGAAAACCCATTGCGTGGTGGAAAACCACAACGGCAATATCGTGGTCGTGGATTTTTCCACCAACGGCACCTTTCTGAACTATGGCAAGATCCCCCTTGGCCGCACCGCCACGCCGATCAATGACGGCGATGTGCTGATCATGGGGCCTTACGAGCTGGTCGTGCAGATCACCTCGGCGTCGTCCTATGCCGAGCCGCTGGCGCCCTTGGCGGACGAGCGCGCCTCGTTCGGCAATGCCAAGGCGGCACCCGATCCCTACAAGCTTCTGGACGATGCAGCACCCGGCGGCGATTTCCTCGACAGCCTGCTGGGCAGCGACAAGCCCACCGGCCCGGCCCAGTTCCGCAAGGCGCAAGAGGATTTCGTGGACCTGCTGCCGCCCCTGGGCGATGACGGGCCGCTGTTGGGTCCGGCGCCCGAACTGCCTTCGGGGCCTGCGATGCGTGATCATTCGGCCTCGATCACCGACAGTTTCCTGCCCGCCGGCAAGGCCGAGACAAAATCGGTGATCCCGGACGATTGGGACGATCTGCTGGCGCCGGTGCCGCAGGCGCGCCCCGTACAGCCGCAAGCCCTGCCGCCGGATGCCGATGTGTTCAGCCATGGGCCCAGACCGGTGCTGCCCGAGGATGACATCTTTGGCGGCCCGGTCGCAGCGCCCGGCGCCGGCGCCTTGCCGGACGACGATCTCTTCATGGACCTTGCCCCCCAGCCTGCCACGGCGCCTGCCGCGCCCCCGCCTGTCATGGCGCCTGTGGCGCCACCGCCTGTCACAACGCCAATGGCGGCTTCTGCGCCCGAGGTGGCTGTCCCGCCGGCCAGTCCGGCAGCCTCGCCCTTCGATCCCTTCGTCACCGACCCCAACCGCCCGCTGCGCCCGGATCTGGCGGTGCCCGCTGCTGCGCCAGCCCTGTCCACTGCGCCAGTCCCGCCGCCGGCTCCGGTCGCAGCACCTGTCTCCGCCGCATCTGTCCCCGTCGCTCCGACACTCGCGCCTGCCCCTGCCGTGGGCGCCGGGCTGGATGCGGGCCGGGTCTTTCTGATGGCTGTGGGCGCCGAGGATCTGCGGATTTCGGACAACGAACTGCCCGAGACGATGGCGCGCCTTGGCCGCACGCTGCGCGCGATGATCACGGGCCTGCGCGAGATCCTGATGACCCGCACCTCGATCAAATCGGAATTCCGCATCGAGCAGACCATGGTCAATGTGGGCGGCAACAACCCGTTGAAATTCTCGGTCTCGCCCGAACAGGCGATCGAGGCGATGGTCAAGCCCACCGCGCGCGGCTATCTGCCGGCCGAGGCTGCGGCACAACAGGCGCTCGAGGATATCAAGGCCCATGAAATCGCCATGGTGACGGGGATGGAGGCCGCGCTGAAAGGGGTGCTGGCCAAGCTGAACCCCGCGACCCTGACCACGAAAATCGAAGCCAGGGGCGGCTTTGGCGGTTTCCTCAAAAACCGCAAAGCCCAGTATTGGGAAACCTACGAAGCGATGTATGCTGAAATCAGCGATCAGGCCGAAAACGATTTCCACGAGCTTTTTGCCCGGGAATTCGCGCAGGCCTACCGGGCGCAACTGGCCCGGTTGAAAGAAGCCAAGACCCAAGGCTAAAGGCCCGGGAACAGAAGGAGACGCCATTGTCCTGGGACAGCAAGGTATTGTGGACCGAAGGATTGTTCCTTCAGCCGCATCATTTCCAGCAGGCCGACCGCTATCACGAGGCGCTGATCGCGGGCCTTGCGCGGCGGATCACGCCCTATGCCTGGGGGGTGTCCACGCTTGA
Source organism: bacterium (assembly GCA_016124195.1). Classification (GTDB taxonomy): domain Bacteria; phylum Pseudomonadota; class Alphaproteobacteria; order Rhodobacterales; family Rhodobacteraceae; genus Stagnihabitans. The sequence goes on from WGOE01000009.1 coordinate 21,979, forward strand.
ACTTGACGAGGCCGCGCTGAAGATCGGGCAGATCGCGCTGAAGACGGTGTCGGGGCTGACCCAGGACGGTTCGGTCTTTCGCGTGCCACAAGCCGAAGATCACCCGCCCGCGCTGGAAGTGCCGCCCAACATCAAGGATTGCGTCGTCCTTCTGACCGTGCCGCAGCGCCGGCAGGGCGCGCAGGAGGTCGATCTGACCGGCGCCGAACAATCCGCGAGCCGCCTGCGCCCCGACGAGGTCGAGGTGACCGACACGATGAGCCTCGACCGCAAGGCCGTCACCCTTGGCATCGGCAAGATGCGCATGCAGTTTGCGCTGGCGGTCGATGACCTGGCCGACAAGCTGGCCATCCCGATCGCCCGCATCATTGAGGTGCGGCCTGACCGCGAGGTGGTGCTCGACACGGCCTTCATCCCGACCTGTCTGGACATCCGCGCGGCTTTCCCGCTGGCCTCTTTCCTGCGCGAACTGGAAGGTTTGCTCAACCACCGCGTCACGGCATTGGCCGGCCGCCTGTCGGATGGCGGCGCGACGCGCGGCGTGGCCGAGATCCAGGACTTCCTGTTGCTGATGGTCTGCAACCGGGTCCTGCCGCTGATCAAGCATCTGGGCACCATCGAAAACGTGCATCCGGCGGATTTCTTTGCCGAAGGCGTGAAGCTCGCGGGCGAGCTGGCCACTTTCATGGCCACCGACAAGCGCGCGCCCGAAATCCCCGCCTATCGCCATGACGATCTGGCGCGCACCTTCGCGCCGCTGATCCGGGTCCTGCGGCAATATCTGTCCTCGGTGCTGGAACAGACCGCGGTCTCGATCCCGCTGGAGCCGCGCAAATACGGCATCTCGGTCGGGCTGATCGCCGACCGCAAGCTCTTGTCGACCGCAGGCTTCGTGCTGGCGGTCAAGGCCGATATCCCGGACGAAACCGTGCGGCGCCATTTTGCCGGTCAGGTCAAGATCGGCCCGGTCGAAGAGATCCGGCAACTGGTGAACTCGGCCCTGCCGGGCATCGGCCTGCGCCCCTTGCCAGTGGCGCCGCGCCAGATCCCCTATCACGCCGGGGTGGTCTATTTCCAACTGGAAGAGGCCAGCCCCTATTGGGCCAAGATGACGACCTCGGGCGGGATCGCGGTGCATGTGTCGGGCGATTATCCGGGCCTGTCGATGGAATTGTGGGCGATCCGGCAGAATTGAGCCGGTCGGGAGGATGTGATGTCGAATAACGATCCCTTTGCCGAGCCTGACGACAACGAGCGGACGGTGATCCGGCCCAATCCGGGCGGAAAGCGTACGGCGCCTGCGATGCCTCAGGCCAATTATGGCGGGAGCGGCGGGCAGGGCTATGGGACCGCGGCACCGGCCGCCGAACCGTCAGCGGCGATGGGCGTGCCCTCCAGCGCCCCGCCCAGGACGGCAGAGGCCAATGCCATTGCGATCACCGGCGTCAATCAGCTGGTGGCCATCGCCACGCCTTTGTTCTCGCTGGTCAGCCGGATCCGCAACCGCGCCCAGCACATGGACCCCGAAAAGCTGCGCCAGTCGGTGATGGCCGAGGTGCGCGCCTTTGAAAACGCGGCCCTCAAGGCGGGCGAGGATGCGCAGAAGGTCAAGGTCGCGCGCTATGCCCTTTGTGCCACGCTGGACGATGTGGTCCTGAACACACCCTGGGGCGAGCAATCCTCCTGGGCGATGCAGTCGATGGTGGGCACGTTCCACCGCGAAACCGTGGGCGGTGACCGCTTCTATGACCTGCTGGCCCGGCTGGAACAGGACCCCGGCACCAACATCGACCTTCTGGAATTTCTGTACATGTGCCTGTCGCTGGGCTTTGAAGGCCGGCTTCGGGTCGAAAACGGCGGGCAGGACCGTCACCTGCAGATCCGCACTGCGCTGGCCCGCATCATCCGCGGCCAGAGGGGCGAATTCGAACGGGACCTTTCGCCGCGCTGGAAGGGGGTCCTGCGCCCCTACAAGTCGCTGTCGGTCTGGAAGCCGGTCTGGATCGCCGTCGGCGCCACGGCGGCGCTTCTGGCGCTGATCTTCGGCGGCTTCAGCTATTTCCTCAGCCAGCGCAGCGGTGCCGTCCTGGCCGAGATCGCCTCGATCGACACCGGCGTCGCACCGACCCTGTTGCGCCGCGCCCCGCCGCCTCCGCCGCCGCCACCGCAGAAGGTCGATGTCGACAAGGTGGCGCAGCTGTCGTCCTTCCTCGCGCCCGAGATCAAGGCCGGGACCGTGGCGGTTCTGACCCAGGGCAACACGGTGGACGTGCGCCTGCAGGGGGCGGCCATGTTCGCTTCGGGCTCGGACCAGCTCAGCAAGGAATATCTGGGCATCGTCAACCGCGTGGGCGAGGCGTTGAAGACCGAAAAGGGCCATATCGTCGTGGCGGGCTATTCGGACAGCTCTCCGGTCGGGCGGGGCCGCTTCAAGGATAATACCGAACTCAGCCAGGCGCGCGCCGATGCCGTGCTGAAGATGATCCTGCCGCTGGTGGGCGATCCATCGCGGATCATCGCCGAGGGTCATGGCGAGAAAGACCCGATTGCCGACAACAAGACCAAGGAAGGCCGCGCTGCGAACCGCCGGATCGAGATTCTGGTGGTGAAGGGCGGGGAGGGCAGCTGACATGAAATTTCTGAAGGCCTTGGGCCGCTTCCTGATCTCGATCTACTTCATCCTCTTGGTGGTCACGCTGATCCTGTCGGTCTGCGTCTGGTTCTTTTCGCCCTATATCGGCACCGATGCCTTCCGGCCGTTTGACGGGACCTTCGGGCGCTGGATGTTCATCCTTGTCCTGTGGGTGATCTGCGCGGTCACGATCCTAATCATCTGGCTGGTGCGGCGCCATGAGGAAAAGGCGGTCGAGGAAGACATCGTCAAAGGCGTCGATGAAAAGGCGCCCGAGAACGAGGTCGTCACCGCCGAACTGTCCGAACTGCGCGACAAGATGCGCCGGGCCATCACCAAGCTCAAGAAATCCAAGGGCGGGCGGCGGTCCCTGTACGAACTGCCCTGGTATGTGATGATCGGCCCGCCGGGCGCGGGCAAGACCACCGCCATCGTCAATTCCGGCCTGCAATTCCCCCTGGCTGACGAATTCGGCAAAGAGGCGATCGGCGGCGTCGGGGGCACGCGCAACTGCGACTGGTGGTTCACCGACAATGCCGTGCTGATCGACACGGCCGGCCGCTACACCACGCAGGAATCCGATGCCGAGGCCGACAATGCCGCCTGGCTCGGCTTTCTCAACCTCTTGAAAAAGCACCGGGTCCGTCAGCCGATCAATGGCGCGATGATTGCCATCTCTCTTTCGGATCTGTCGATGCAGGACGAGACGACGCAGAAAGGCCATGCCCGCGCCGTAAAGCGCCGCCTGGCCGAGTTGCGCGAGAAGCTTGGGGTGCGCTTTCCGGTCTATATCCTCTTCACCAAGGCCGACATGATCGCAGGCTTTGCCGAATTTTTCGACAATCTCGGCAAGGAGGAACGCGAACAGGTCTGGGGCTTCACCCTGCCTTTGCCCAAGGGCAAGTCCGAAGCCTCGCCGATTGCCGCCTTCGACACCGAGTTTTCGGCCCTGATCACCCAGCTCAACGCGCAACTGATCGACCGGATGCAGCAAGAGACCGACCACCAGCGCCGCAGCCTGATCGCAGGCTTCCCGGCGCAGGTCGCCTCGGTGCGCGGGGTGGCCCAGGCCTTCCTGACCGAGGTCTTTTCGGAAAACCGCTACGATGACCGCCAGATGTTGCGCGGGGTCTATTTCACCTCGGGCACGCAGGAGGGCACGCCGATCGACCGTCTGATGATGGGCATGGCGCGCACCTTCGGCATCGGCCGGCAGGCCCTGGGCACCGGGCGCGGCACCGGGCGCAGCTTTTTCCTCACCCGGCTTTTCAACGATGTGCTGTTCCCCGAAGCCGGGCTTGTCTCGGCCGATGACAAGGTGGAACGGCGCTACAAATGGATGAAGCGCGGGGCGATTGCGGCCACGGCCGTGGTGGCCTTGAGCATGACCGGCCTTTGGGCCCGCAGCTATTACGGCAACAAGGACCTGTTGGCCGAGGTCGAGGGCGAGGTCACCAGCTATCAGACCGCGGCCGCCGCAGTGCCGGGCGACCCGATCGCCGACAGCGACGCGTCGATCACGGTGCCCGCGCTCAACATCCTGCGCTCCATGCCGGTGAACCCGATTCCGCCCACCATCGACAAGGCCTCGGCCAGCCCTTTCTCGCCGCAGACCAAGCTGACCTGGGGGCTTTACACGGGCAGCGGGCTGGCCAACCAGACCGGGATCAGCTACCGCGCGGCGCTGAACACCATCTTCCTGCCGCGTCTTCTGTTGCGGCTGGAAAGCTCGATGCAAAGCAACATCAACAGCCCGGATGTGCTTTATGACACGCTCAAGGTCTATCTGATGCTGGGGCTGCAGGGGCCGATGAACGCTGACGAGGTGCGCAGCTACATGGCCGCCGATTGGCAGCTGGCCTATCCCGGCGACGAGAACAAGCAACTGCGCGACGATCTGATGTTCCATCTGTCGGCCCTGATCAGCCAGCCGATGCAGGAGATCGGCCTCAACGGCCCTCTGGTGGATCAGGTGCAGGGCATCCTGGCCCAGCTGCCCATCGCGCAGCGCGTCTACAACGGCATCATCCATTCGGCCGAAGCCGCCGCCATTCCGGCCTTCCGGCTCAGCGATATCGGCGGGCCGAACCTGACCAAGGCCTTCGTGCGCACCTCTGGCAAGCCGATGACCGAGGGGATCGACGGCATCTTCACGTATGACGGCTTCAACAAGGTCTTCAAGGAACAGGCGCTTGGCGTGGCGCAGAACATCCAGCGCGACAGTTGGGTGCTGGGGACCAAGGTCAAGACCGACCAGTCGCCCGCGGCCTTGGCGGCGATCACCCGCGACGTGCTGGATCTTTACTACAACGACTATATCGCGCGCTATGACGGGCTCTTGGGCGATATCGACGTGGTGCCGCTGGCCAGCCTGCGGCAGGCGGTCGACGTGACCAATATCCTGTCCGGGCCAACCTCGCCCATCGTCAATATCCTGAATGCGGTGGACAAGGAAACCTCGTTGACCGCGACCTCCGCCCCGATCGACACCAAGACCCTGGCCACCGAAACCAAGGGCTCGATCGGTCAGGACGTCGTCGATGACACGTTCTCGGTGCGCCAGAAGATGCTGCTGGCGGCCCTGCAAAGTGCCGCGACGGCGGCCGGTCAGCCGCCGCCCAAGCCGCCGGGCGCCTATGTCGAGGAGCGCTTTGCCTGGCTGCACGATCTGGTCAAGCGCGACGACAAGCAGCCCTCGCAGCTGGACAACCTGATGGCCTCGCTGACGCTGGTCTATCAGGACATGAACAAGATCGCCTTCCGCGGCGCCTCGGCCGGCCCCAATGCGGGGGCGGATTCACTGGCGGCGCTGCAACAGGCGGCGGCTCAGGTGCAGGGGCCCCTGGCCCGCTGGGCCAGCCAGATCACCACCGGCGGCGCCGGCATCACAGCCGAGGGCACGCGTGCCGCGATCAACCAGGCCTGGACGGCCAATGTGCTGCCCTTCTGCCAGCAGGCGACGGCCAAGGCCTATCCCTTCAACAAGGGGGCCGCGGCCGACATCGGGCTGGCTGATTTCAGCAAGCTCTTCGGGCCGGGCGGGTTGATCGACACCTTCATGACCACCAACCTCAAAGACATGATCGACACGTCGAAAAAGCCCTGGACCTGGAAGACGGTGAACAACACCGATCTGGGGATATCGCCGGCCGTGCTGGCCCAGTTGCAGGCCGCCTCGGAAATCAAGGAGGCCTTCTTCTCGAGCGGGGCGCCAGCGCCTTCGGTCTCGTTCCAGATCACGCCGGTGGCGCTGGATTCGAATGCGACCAAGGTGCAACTGCTGATCGACGGCACCCAGGTGAACTTTTCCCAGAACGCGGGCCAGCCCCTGCCCACGGCGGTGACCTGGCCCGGCTCGGTCGGGGTGGCGCAGATCGCCTTCGAGCCGGCCTCTTCCGCGGCCGACAGCGGCGTGCGCAAGGACGGGCCATGGGGCTGGTTCCGGCTGCTCGACGGCGCCGATGGCCGGCCGACCAGTGCGCCCGACCGCCGCCGCATCATCTTCAACGTCGGAGGACGCCTGGCCATCTTCGAGATGCAGACAAGTTCGGTCGTCAACGCCTTTGCCCTGCCGGCGTTGAAAAGCTTCTCCTGTCCCGCGTCGTTCTGATGGGAGGATTTGGCGCTTTCGGCAAGATGCCGGCGCTTGGCGATTTCTTTCGCCTCAATGCCGCATCCGAAGTGGTGGCGCCCTGGGACATCTGGGTGCAGCAGGTGCTGCAGGCGGGGCGGGCCAGCCTTGGGCCGCGCTTCGACGACTGCTACATGTCGGCCCCGATCTGGCGCTTTGCGCTGGCGCCGGGGGTGGCGGGGGCGCAGGGCGTGCTGGGGGTGCTGATGCCCTCGGTCGACCGGGTCGGACGGCAGTTTCCGTTGACGCTTTTCGCCCAGACCGGGGCGCAGGATCAGACCCCGCTGCGCCATCTGATCTGGCAGGCGCCGCTCTACGAAGCGCTGGAGGCGCTGGCGCTCGATTGCCTTGACGACGCCATGACGCGCGAGGCGCTGACGGCGCGGCTGGCGCCCCTGGCGCTGACGGCGACCGGGGGGGCCAGCACGATCGGCACTTTCGGCGCGGCACTTGTCCTGTCCAACACGGCGCCCGAGGCGCTCTGCGCCGATCTTGCGCTGGATCTGGCGGGCGGGCAGATGCAGCGCTCCTGCGCCTGGAGCGCCACGATCGAGGGGGCGGCCCGGCTGATCCTGACCAGCGCCCTGCCACAGGCCGACGTGGCGCATTTCCTGTTTGATCTTGCCGAGTTTTCCCAAGCCGGAGCCGGACGATGACGACACCGACGATCCGTTTCAACGCCCGCACCCATGTCGGCCGCGTGCGCAAACACAACGAGGATGCGATCCTCGTCCTGCCTGATCAGCAGATCTGGATCGTCTCGGACGGCATGGGCGGGCATGAGGGCGGCGATTATGCCAGCCGCGTGGTGGTGGATGCGGTGGCGGTCCTGCCGCCCAACATGGCGCCGACCGAAAAGCTGGGCGCCATCCGACACGCGCTGCAGATGGCCCATGCGACCATCGTGGCCGAGGCCGCCCGGCGCGGCGCGGTTATGGGCGCCACGGTGGTGGCGCTGGTGCTGGCCGATGGCCATTTCGGCGCGCTCTGGGCCGGGGACAGCCGGCTTTACCGGCTGCGCGACGGCAAGATCGACCTGCTGACCTCGGATCACTCGCTGGTCGCGGCCTTTGTCGAATCCGGCCAGATGACCTGGGACGAGGCGGGCAAGCATCCCCAGGCCAATGCCATCACCCGCGCCGTGGGCGTGGGGGAGGAACTGGAGCTTGACAAGATCCGCGGCGATGCGCTGCCGGGCGATCGGTTCCTCTTGTGCTCGGACGGGCTCAGCAAATATGCCAGCATCCCCGAACTGGGTGCCATGCTGGGCAAGATGCCGCTGGAAGTGGTGACGGACAACCTCGTGCAGTTCGCGCTGGACCGGGGCGGGGCCGACAATGTCTCGGTCATCGTGGTGGATGTGATCTGACGTGGAAGTGACCTGACGGGGGCCTCCGGCCGGCGGACCAGGCGGGGGTTTCACACCCCCGCACCCCCGTGGAGGTATTTTTTCCTGGATGAAGGGTGCAGGCGCGCCTGGTCCTTCATCCAGGTGGAAATACTCGCGGGTGGGTCCGGGAGGGCAGCCAGCCCTCCCGGCCGGGTCCGCGGAGCGCGCTCCGGCAGCCGGGCTATTTCGCGATGCTGGTCAGGATGCGGCTGTTCAGCGACAGGATCTGCAGATTGCCGCTGTCCACCGCCTGTTTTAGCGCATCGGCGAAGCCCCCGACCGATTCCGTTGTGGGGCGCAATTCGGGAAAGAGCGGCTTTTCCGAATGGATGACGATCACCTTGGACTTGCCCAGCGTCGTGGGATCGACGGTGAAGGCGATGTGGGACGGGTCCTTGTTGTCCGACAAGGGATAGGCGATGCGCACTTTCGCCTCGCCGGTGGCGCCCTTGCGCAGGTCGGCCACGGCATTGTCCTTGCGGTTGAGGTTGGGCAACAGATGATAGACATTGCCCGACACATCGATGATCGCGACCGAGACATAGCCGGTCGTCACATCCGCAGGGATGATCAGATCGATCACCGGGTTTTCGCCGACGAAATAGCGGCCCGAGGGGTTGTCGTCCGAACTGTCGCCATAGCCGAAGGCGAAAGAGAACTTGCCTTCGTGGGCGGCGGGCAGGGTGGTTTCGATCTGGCAAAGCGCGGGGTTCAGAAGCTCGATCTTCAGGTCGACCTTGCGCTCGGGGGCGATGGCGCTGATCGCGTCGAAAAGTTGCACCTGCTTTTCGGGGCGGGCCAGGCGGCCGGTCACGGTGATCGTCTCGCCCTTGCCATAGCCCACGGCGGGCGGGTCGGTCAAAGACAGCGGGCCGCAGTCGGCCATCTGGGTCAGGACCGGCGCGATATCGGCGGCGGTCAGGAACTGCGGCACCTTTTGCGCCACATCGATCTGGGCCTTGCCTTGCAGCACGCCGGGCAGCGTGCCGATTGCCGCCAGCACGGCGGTCTGCACGGCCGGGTCGGTGGTCGAGCCGGTCACGGCCGCCTGATTTCCCGTCACCGCGACGCGCCAGCTGTCGACCTTGTTCAGCGCCTTGACCACGCTCAGCACATCGGTGCCCCAGCTGGCCCCGATGGCGCCCGAGGCGAGCGTCAGGTCGGAGGTTCCGCCGATCGCCGCCATCGCCTGGGTCAGGGCGGCCGAGACTTCGGGTGAGGGCACGTCGCCCACGGCGCGCGGCGCGCCATTGGCCGGGCGTTCGATGATCAGCGCATAGGGGTCCGCCACCGGCAGCGCCGGTTTCATGAACCGGTCAAGCGCGCCGGAAAACCAGGCTCCGGCGCCGCCGCCGATCAGAACCAGAAGAACCAGGACCAGGATGAGGCCGCTGCGCGATCTGGTGGCGGGGGCAGGGGCAGCAGGCGGCGGTGCGGCGGGTTTGGTTGCGGCCTGGGCTGCGGGTCGCGGCGCTGTGGCATAGGGATTGACCGGGGCGGCGGTGGCCAGTGCGGCGGCGGACGGCGCGGCGGTGGCTGGACCGGGCGCTGCGGCGCGCGGCACCACGACGGTGCGATCCTCCATCGCGGGCGGTGCCTGCATCCCCTGATCTATGGCGCGCAGCACCTCATCGGCCGACTGGAACCTTTTGGCCGGGTCCGGGTCGGCCATCTTCTCGATCAGGCTTTTGAGCGGCTCCGGCACGCCCGAAGTATCCAGCCGCTCTTGCTTGCGGCGGACGACCTCCATCGGATTGGCGCCGGGATCGGGACGTTTGCCACGGAAGGTGGCCAGCAGGAGGGCGCCCAGCGAATAAAGGTCCGACCGCGTGTCGGTGTTGCCGGCCAGTTGTTCGGGCGCGGCATAGGCGTATTTGCCGGCGAATTCGTTGCCCACGATGGTCTGCGCACCCGGATTGGCATCCTTGGCGATGCCAAAGTCGATGATGACGGCCTGATCGGCCTTGCCGCCCTTGAGGATGATGTTGTCGGGCGACAGGTCGCGGTGGATGATGCGCCGGTCATGGGCCACCTTCAGCCCGTCGACCACGCGCCGGCAGACCCGCACCAGATCATCGGCCGAAAGCCCGCCCTGTTTCAGAATGGAATCGAGCCCCGGCCCGTCGACATAATCCATCACCAGATAGACAAGGCCCTCGGGCGTGCGGTGATTTTCCGAATAGCGCACCACCGCGTCATGACGGATCTCGCGGATTTCCTCTTCGCGGCGCATCAGGGTCAGGAAGGCCTCGTCCCCGGCGAATTCGGATTTGAGGACCTTGATCGCGACGAACCGGCCCGAAATGTCGTTGCGGGCCTTGTAAACCTCGGACGTGCCGCCGCGCCCGAGGATGGTTTCGATCCGGTAAGTGCTGTTCAGAAGATCGCCCGGCTGGAAGATATCGCCCGCTCTTGATTCCGCCATGCCGTTCCTCTGCCTTGCGCCCGTGCCTGCGGCCAAGCCCCGATCGCGGCTGGACCCGTTCTACCAGATGTCCGGGCGGCCTAGCTGCCGACCTGGAATTCAACCCGGCGGTTCACATCGGCCTTGGGGTCCTTGGGATCGACGGGAAACGCCTCGCCCACGCCCACGGCCACCAGTTTTTCGGCCGGGATGCCGCAGTCATCGACCAGATGCCGCTTGACCTCTTCGGCGCGCAGCTTCGACAGGTTCTCGTTGTAGCTGGCGCTGCCCGAGCTGTCTGTATGGCCGATGATCTTGAACTTCGGGATGTCCGAGGCCTTGACCACGTCGCAGAGCGTGGAAAGCTTGCTCATCTCGGCCTCGCTGACGGCGGCGCTGTCGAAGGCGAAGTTGATCTGGATATTGACCTGGGCGCTGGGGTCCATCGCCACATAGGTCGTGTTGGCGGGCAGCTTGGCGTTGGGGTCCGTGGCCGGGGCCGTGCCTTCCGATGGGGCGATGACCAGCCCCCGCGTCTGCTGCTGAGCCGCGAATTTGGCCGCGAGTTGGGCCGCTGTCAGGGTGCTGTCATCCTGGGCGAAAGCGGCGACCGTGCTGCCCGCAAGCAGCATCAGCGCGGCCGCGCCCGCAAAGCGTAGACGATGTGTCATGGCATTCCTTTCGCAATTCGAAGTGATTGCAATAGGCGGACATTAGAGCAGCTTCTGGCACTTCACAACGCTTTTGGGGCCGGGTCTCGCATCCGTGCGGGCAGGGTCAAAGCCCGGGCGGGCGGCATCGGCCAATCGTGACTTGCCAGAAGCCCCTCTTGCAGGATTAATGCGCGGGCGTGGCGCGCGCAGCCACCGCAGCCTTGCCTCTGCCGTCAAATCAGGTGCCCCTTGCGTCTTCTGCCCGCCATCCTGCTGTCTGTCTCGGTTCTCATCGCAGCCCTGATCGTCGTGTCGATTCCGCTGTTCTTTCCGGCCCACAGCGGGGGGGGCGGATCGGTCGACAACCAGGCCCGCATCGACATCGAGCTGATGCATGGCGATCTCGACAACCTGACCGAGGCGGTCAACCAGCTGCGCGATCAGGTCGATGCGCTGGAAGACCGCGTCAACAAGATCGAGGTCGGCACGACCCCGCCCGATGCCTCGGGCCAGGCGCTGCAGATCGTGGGGCCCAGCGGGCCGGGCAGCATCACCGGCAACTATGCCCAGGTCGTGCTGGTCGCCGACCGGCGCAACCTCAACAAGGGCCTGACCGTGCCCACCCCGTCCTTCATGATCGAAAAGTTCGGCCCGCCGCGCGACGATCTGTCCGACACCTGTCAGCCGATGACCAATCCGCGCCTGTCGGCCCTTCTGGAGGATGCGACAGTCGGCCCGGTCAAGGTCAAGATGCTCAAGCCCGCCATCGAATCGCTGCAGACGGTGTTCAACAACATCCAGCGCGCCGACCCCGAGCTTTACGCCCGCATCAATACCTCGGGCTCGCTTTGCGTGCGCTATATCCGCGGCTCGACGACGTCGGTGTCGAACCATTCCTTCGGCACGGCGGTGGACCTCAACATCGACGGCGTGCTGGACACGCTGGGCGACGGACGCACCCAGCTTGGCCTGACCATCATGTCTGATTTCTTCAATTCCGAGGGCTGGGTCTGGGGCGCCGCCTATGGCCGCGAGGATTCGATGCATTTCGAAGTCAGCGAAGAAAAGATCAACGAGTGGATCGCCGCCGGCAAGATCTGAAGAAATGCCGGGCGCTGCCAGAGGCCGGACGCGGGACGAACGCGGGGCGCACCGGCCGCCAGTCGGAGGGTGGTAGGCCCGGAGGGACTCGAACCCCCAACCAAGGCGTTATGAGCGCCCTGCTCTAACCATTGAGCTACAGGCCCGCCGTGCGCGGGTGTCACCGTCTGGCCTGCTTAGGCCAGCCGGGCGGCCAAGGTCAAGCGGGTCGGGTCATGTCCAGTTGCGGGTGGGGCCGGGATGCTTTAAGGGGGCGGCAAATCCACGGCATCTATATTGGGGCGGGCAAGACCATGGCTGCGAAGACGACGGAGGGGCAGAACGGGCTGACCTATGCGGACGCCGGCGTGGACATCGACGCGGGCAATGCCCTGGTCGAGCGGATCAAGCCCGCGGCCAAGCGCACCAGCCGGTCGGGCTCGATGGGCGGGCTCGGCGGCTTTGGTGCCTTGTTCGACCTGAAGGCCGCGGGCTATCAGGACCCGATCCTGGTCGCCGCCACCGACGGCGTGGGCACCAAGCTGCGCATCGCCATCGACACCGGCCATGTCGGCTCGATCGGCATCGACCTTGTGGCGATGTGCGTCAACGATCTGGTCTGTCAGGGCGCCGAACCCCTGCTGTTTCTGGACTATTTCGCAACCGGCAAGCTGGATGTCGATCAGGCCACCGCGATCATCGAGGGCATAGCCCTTGGCTGCGAAAGATCAGGCTGCGCGCTGGTTGGCGGCGAGACGGCCGAGATGCCGGGCATGTATCACGGCGGCGATTTCGACCTCGCGGGATTTGCCGTGGGCGCGATGGAGCGGGGCAGCGACCTGCCGCGCGGCGTGGCCGAGGGGGATGTGCTTCTGGGCCTCGCCTCGGACGGGGTGCATTCGAACGGCTATTCCTTCGTGCGCAAGGTGGTCGAGATTTCGGGCCTGGGCTGGGATGCGGCCTGCCCCTTTGGCGCGGGCACGCTGGGGCAGGCGTTGCTGACGCCGACCCGGCTTTATGTCAAGCAGGCGCTGGCCGCGATCCGGGCCGGCGGCGTGCGCGGTCTGGCCCATATCACCGGCGGCGGGCTGACCGAGAACCCGCCCCGCGTGCTGCCCGAGGGGCTGGCCTGCGAGATCGACCTTGGCGCCTGGAGCCTGCCGCCGGTGTTCCGCTGGCTCGCCAGCACGGCGAACATGGCGGAAGGCGAATTGCTCAAGACCTTCAACTGCGGCATCGGGATGATGCTGGTGGTCGACCCGGCCCGGGCAGATCAGATCGCCTCCCTTCTGGCCGGGCTGGGTGAGACCGTCGTGCCCTTGGGCAAGATCGTTGCGGGCGAGGGCGTGATCTACAAGGGCCGCTTGCTGTGAAACGCGTGGCCATCCTGATTTCGGGGGGTGGCTCGAACATGGTGGCGCTGGTGCGGGACATGACGGGTGACCATCCATGCCGTCCGGTTCTGGTGCTGTCCAACCGGCCCGATGCGGGGGGGCTGGCCAAGGCCGCAGCACTTGGCGTGCCGACCGCGGTCGTCGATCACCGCCCCTTCGGCCCGAACCGCGCCGGGTTCGAGGCCGAGCTTGCCCGCCATCTGGATGCGGCGGGGGCCGATCTGATCGCCCATGCCGGCTTCATGCGCATCCTGACCCCCGGTTTCGTGCGGCGCTATCAGGGCAGGATGCTGAACATCCATCCCTCGCTCTTGCCGAAATACCCCGGCCTGCACACCCACCGCCGCGCGCTCGAGGCCGGCGATGCCGAGGCCGGCTGCACCGTGCATGAGGTGACGGCCGATCTGGATGCCGGGCCGATCCTGGGTCAGGCCCGGGTGCCGGTCCTGCCTGGCGACACCGAAGAGACGCTCGCCGCCCGGGTTCTGGTGCAAGAGCACCGGCTCTACCCCGCGGTGATGCGCCGCTTTGCGCTTGGCAACCGCGAAAGGCTGGACCTGTGATGCTGCGCCAAGGGCCGGCCGGCGCCTGAGTCCGGCGCATCTGCCACAAAATCCACCCGTATCTGCAAGGACGCCCCGCAAGGCCTGCCTCTTTTCTGCGCTGCGGCATGAGCAGATGCCCGAATTCAGCACAAATTCCCGCCAGTTCCTGCACCACCTGCGGCCAGCCCGCGCCACCTGTTGCGCGGCCAGCGGCAATCACGCTTGCTGAGGAGGCTCGGGGAGAACTTCGAGAGGGATTGTGCGGTGGCGACCAGATTTGAACGCCTGTCCCCACCGCACGGGGTGCAACCGATGGCTGCCGGCCCAATATGGGCGGTCTGGTCCCGCATGGGAAGACCCAAGGCAGCCCTGACAGGGGACTTCACATGAAACTGACACGTCGCATGCTTTTGGCCGGAGGTGTGGCCTCGATCGCTGCGCCCTTGCTGACCCGGCCGGTCTTTGCGGCCGAAGACACGATCAAGATCGGCATCCTGCATTCGCTGTCCGGCACGATGGCGATTTCGGAAACCACGCTGAAGGACACGATGCTGATGCTGATCGAGGCGCAGAACGCCAAGGGCGGCGTTCTGGGCAAGAAACTCGAGGCGGTGGTGGTCGATCCCGCGTCGAACTGGCCGCTCTTTGCCGAAAAGGCGCGCGAGTTGCTGACGGTGGAGAAGGTGGCGGTCATGTTCGGCTGCTGGACCTCGGTCAGCCGCAAGTCGGTGCTGCCGGTGCTGGAAGAGTTGAACGGCCTGCTGTTCTACCCCGTGCAATACGAGGGCGAGGAATCGTCGAAGAACGTGATCTACACCGGCGCCGCCCCGAACCAGCAGGCGATCCCGGCCACCGATTACTACCTCAACGAACTGGGCATCCAGAAATTCGCGCTTCTGGGCACCGATTACGTCTATCCGCGCACCACCAACAAGATCCTGGAGGCTTACCTGATTTCCAAGGGCATCCCGAAAGAGGATATCTTCGTCAACTACACGCCCTTCGGCCAGTCGGACTGGGCCAAGATCGTCTCGGACGTGGTGGCCTTGGGCGCCGATGGCAAGAAGGTTGGGGTTCTGTCCACCATCAACGGCGATGCCAACATCGGCTTTTACAAGGAACTCGCCGCCGCCGGGATCAAGGCCGACAAGCTGCCGGTCTGCGCCTTCTCGGTCGGCGAAGAGGAGTTGTCGGGTCTGGATACCACCAACCTCGTCGGACACCTCGCCGCCTGGAACTACTTCGAATCCGCTGACACCCCGGCCAACAAGGACTGGATCAAAGAGTGGCACGCCTTCACCAAGAACGACAAGCGCACCACCAATGACCCGATGGAGGCGCATTACATCGGCTTCAACATGTGGGTGAATGCGGTGACGCAGGCCGGCACGGTGGATGTCGATCCGGTTCTGGATGCGCTGATCGGCCAGAAGTTCCCCAACCTCACCGGCGGAACGGCCGAACTGCTGCCCAACCATCACCTGACCAAGCCGGTTCTCATTGGCGAGATCAAGGCCGACGGCCAATTCGACATCATCAGCCAGACCGACCCGGTGCCGGGCGATGCCTGGACCGACTATCTGCCGGAATCTGCCGTGCTGGAATCGGATTGGAAGACCTTGAAATGCGGCATGTACAACAAGGAAACCAAGACCTGCGTGCAGCTGAAGTCGAACTATTGATCTGAACCGGAGGGGCCCTGACAAACGGCGGATCGGCTTTCAAGCCGATCTGGCAGGGGGTCAGGGCCCCGCCCCCTTTCAGGGGTTTGCCCATATGCGCAAGTTTCTTCTGGCTTTGGCTTGGATCGGTGTGACCTTTGTCGCGGCCGGAATGGCCCAGGCCCAGGGCGTCGCCCGGATCGCCGCCGACCATGCGGCCGAGATCGAGCGGCCCTCGCGCCTGACAATCGGCCCGGTGATCGACCAACTGGCCGGCTCGGGCGACCCGATGGCCGCGCGCCTGCTCGAGGCCTGGGTCAACAAGGCGCTGGGGATGCGCAAATCCGACCATGCGCTGTTCCTGTTGGCGCCCGATCCTGCGGGCTATGCCCTGACCGACCTGACCGGCGCCGCCGCAGGCACCGCCGGCACGGAGGATATCGTCGAGCTGAAACCCAATGCGGGGGTGCGCGGGCTGATCGCCTCGGCGCTGGTACAGTTCACCCTGTCCGACCCGGACCCCGCCAAGCGCGCCACTGCGCTGACTTCGATCGCGCAGGACCCCAGGGCCGAAAGCCTCGCCCCCCTGCGCGCCGCCATTGCCAGCGAACCCGACCCCGCGCTCAAGGCGCAAAAGCGCAGGCTCGAACGGCTGCTGACGCTGCGCTTCGACCCCGATCCCAAGGTGCGGGTGGCTGCGATGCAGGGCTTTGGCGCCGACAGCGGGCTTGACCTGCGCGCCGCGCTGACACCCCTGGTCGCCACGACCCGCATCGCGGTCACGGCCTCGCCGCAGGACAGAAACATCCTGCGCGAATTGAAGGTCGGCCGCGACCTGACGCCTGAAGCGGCCTACGACCTCCTGGTCGCCGATGGCTCGGCCCCGGCCCGCATCAGCCACGAAGATCAGAAGAAGGCGCTGGCCGCCCATATCGAAGGCGGCATGGTCGCGGGCATCCCTCTGGCCGACCTCGCCCGCAACGCCGCGCGCGACCGTGCCTACACCGCGCTTGAAGCCGCGGGTCAGGTCCCCGCCGCCGCCACCGATGACGAGGTCGCCGCCGCCGTGGCCGCGCACCGCTTCTATGAGGTCTATGCCGAGCCTGACCCCGCCATCACCACCGCCGCCGAAGCCGCGCTGAAGCGGATCGGCCTCAAGGTCGGCACGCTGCAAGTGGCCGATCTGGCGCTTGACGGGTTGTCGCTGGCCGCGATCTATTTCCTCGCCGCCATCGGGCTTGCCATCACCTTTGGCGTGATGGGGGTCATCAACATGGCGCATGGCGAGTTCATCACCATGGGCGCCTATACCGGCTATGTCGTGCAACAGATCGTGCCGGGCTATACCGCGGCGCTGATCGTGGCCTTCCCCCTGGCCTTCGCCGTGACTTTCGGCGCGGGTGTCGCGATGGAGCGGCTGGTGATCCGCCACCTGATGAAGCGCCCCCTGGAAACCCTGCTCGCCACCTTCGGCATCTCGATCGCGCTGCAGCAGATCTTCAAGAACATCTTCGGCACCCAGGCCATGCCGCTCACCTCGCCCGACTGGCTGGGCGGCGCGCTGACCTTCAACGACGTGGTGTCGATCAGCTATATCCGCATCGCCATCATCGTGCTGGCGGCGCTGTTCCTGGGCTTCTTCCTGTACATGATGAAGCGCACGAGGCTGGGGCTGGAGGTGCGGGCGGTCACGCAAAACCCCGCCATGGCGGCGTCGATGGGCATCAACCCCGACCGGATCAACATGCTGACCTTCGGGCTTGGCTCCGGCATCGCGGGGATTGCCGGCGTGGCCATCGGGCTTTTCGCCAAGGTCACGTCAGAGCTTGGCACCGACTACATCGTGCAAAGCTTCATGACCGTGGTGGTGGGCGGGGTTGGCAACATCTGGGGCGCCCTGGCCGGGGCCACCATGATCGGCGGCCTGCAAAAGGCGATCGAGTGGCTGAACCCTTCCAACACGCTGGCGGCGCAGACCTACATGATCCTCTTCATCATCCTTTTCATCCAGGTCCGCCCACGCGGCATCATCGCGCTCAAGGGCCGGGCGGCGGGGGACTGACATGACCGACACGATTTCATCCAGGTCGAAATACTCCGGGGGTCCGGGGGCTGGCCCCCGGCCCGCTGCCGCCTTGCCCGCGCGGGGATTTTTCGCGCGGAATCCTTCCGTCTTGTGGTTCGTCCTGATCCTTACCCTGCTGGTGCTTGCCGTCACCCTCCTCAGTCCCGCCTTCGGCTCGGGCGCGATGTCGACCTCCTTCGTCAAGACGCTGGGCAAGACGCTCTGCCTCTGCCTCGCCGCATTGGCCATGGACATCGTCTGGGGCTACACCGGCATCCTGTCGCTGGGTCACATGGCTTTCTTCGCGCTCGGCGGCTACATGATCGGCCAGTGGCTGATGTATGCCCGCACGCAAGAGATCGTGGTGCAAGCCCTGTCGGCCGAGGCCCTGCCGCCCACGGCGGGCGAGGTGGCGCAAGGTGTGGCCAGCCAGATCTTCGGCGTGGTGGGCGGGTCCGACATGCCGCTGATCTGGAGCTTCGCCCATTCGTTGCCCCTGCAACTGGCCATGGTCGTGCTGGTGCCGGGGGTTCTGGCGCTGGTCTTCGGCTGGCTCGCCTTTCGCAGCCGGGTGACGGGGGTATACCTTTCGATCCTCACCCAGGCCATGACGCTGGCGCTGGCGCTTTACCTCTTTCAGAACGACAGCGGCTTGCGCGGCAACAACGGGCTGTCCGGCCTGCAGAACCTGCCGGGGATGGCCGCGACCTCGCAGGACCTGATCTCGATCTGGTTCTTCTGGGCGGCTGCGGCGGCGCTGGTCATGGCCTATGTGCTTTTGTCCTGGGTCGTCTCGGGCAAGTTCGGCTCGGTGATCCGCGCCATCAGGGATGACGAGGCGCGGGTGCGCTTCCTTGGCTATCCGGTCGAGGGCTACAAGCTTTTCGTCTTTGCCGTCACCGCCGTCATCTGCGGCGTCGCGGGCGCGCTGTACTATCCGCAGGCCGGCATCATCAACCCGGCCGAACTGGCGCCGATCGCCTCGATCTACCTCGCGGTCTGGGTCGCGATCGGGGGCAGGGGGCGGCTTTACGGATCGGTGATCGGCGCGGCGCTGGTCTCTCTGCTGTCAAGCTGGTTCACCAGCGGCCGGGTCCCCTCGCTGCCGCTCGGGTTTTACACGATCGACTGGGTCGATTGGTGGAAGGTGCTGCTGGGCCTGACCTTCGTTCTGGTCACGCTTTTCGCGCCCAAGGGGATCGGCGGGCTGTTCGACCGCTTTCAGGGCCGGCGCAGCCCCGACCGCAAGGGCGCACCCCTTGGCCCCGATCAGGGCAGCCTGCAAGAGAAAGAGGCCGTGGAATGAGCGCGCTCTTGGAGGTCTCGGGCGTATCGGTCAGCTTTGACGGATTCAGGGCGATCAACAACCTGTCGTTTTCCATCGGCCCGGTCGAGTTGCGCGCCATCATCGGGCCGAATGGGGCGGGCAAGACCACCTTCATGGACATCGTCACCGGCAAGACGCGGCCCGATGCCGGCACGGTCAAATGGGGCGAGCGCGGCCAGTCGCTGCTGAAGATGTCCGAGGCCGCCATCGCCCGCGCCGGGATCGGCCGCAAGTTCCAGCGCCCCACGGTGTTCGAGGATCAGACGGTGGCCGAAAACCTGATCCTCGCGCTGAAAGCGCCGCGTGGCCCCTGGGCGGCCCTGGTCTTTGCCCTGACCGGCGAGGGGCGCCGCCGCATCGAGGCGCTGGCGGCTCAGGTCGGCCTGACCGAGTATCTGGGGCGCAAATCCGGGGAATTGTCGCATGGCCAAAAACAATGGCTGGAAATCGCCATGCTTCTGGCGCAGGAGCCGCGGCTCTTGCTGGTGGATGAACCCGCCGCCGGCATGACGCTGGCCGAACGCGAGCAGACCACCGCCATGCTGGTCGAGATCGCGAGGACCCGCGCCGTCGTGGTGGTCGAACATGACATGGACTTCGTGCGCCGGCTGGCCTGCCGAGTCACCGTGCTGCACGAGGGCGCGGTGCTGGCCGAAGGCTCGCTCGATCATGTGACGCGCGATCCGCAGGTGATCGACGTCTATCTGGGCCGGGGCTAGGGGGAGGGGCTGATGCTGGAAACCAAGGGACTGACCCTGCATTACGGCGGATCGCAGATCCTGCATGGTGTTGATTTCACGGCCCGGACCGGAGAGGTCACCTGCGTCATGGGCACCAATGGCGTGGGCAAGACCAGCCTTCTGAAGGCGCTGGCCGGCACCCATCCGCGCTCGGGCGGCGCGGTGATCCTGAACGGCGAGAGCCTGCCGCGCCTGCGCCCTCAGGAAATGGCGGCGCGCGGGCTTGCCGTGGTGCCGCAGGGCCGCATGATCTTTCCCCTGCTGACGGTGAAAGAGAACCTTGAAACCGGCTACGCCCTCTTGCCGAAATCGCAGCACCGGGTACCTGACGAGATCTATGACCTCTTCCCGGTGCTCAAGGACATGACCCGCCGGCGCGGCGGCGATCTGTCGGGCGGCCAGCAGCAGCAACTGGCCATCGCCCGCGCCATGATCATGAAGCCGAAGGTTCTCTTGCTGGACGAGCCGACCGAGGGCATCCAGCCCAACATCATCCAGCAGATCGGCCGGGTGATCACCTATCTGAAATCCAGGGGCGATATCGCCATCGTCCTGGTCGAACAGTATTTCGACTTTGCCTATGGGCTGGCCGACCAGTTCTATGTCCTGCGGCGTGGTTCGGTCGCCATGCAGGGCAGCCGCACCGAGTTGACCCAGGCGGACCTGCGCGCCGAGGTTTCGGTCTGAGGGCGTATGAAACCGCGGCGCGGCCCCGGCGGCCCCTTGCGCCGCCGGCAAATCTCGACTCATGTGGCGCCGGGCTCTGGCAGTTGGCGCAGGTTTTCGATGACCCTGATCGAGATGGTCGTGCTGTTTTCCAGCGGTGTGCTGGCGGGCGTGATCAATGTCATCGCGGGCGGGGCGGGCTTCATGACCTTTCCGCTGCTGATCGCCTTCGGGATGAGCGAGCTTGAAGCCAATGCCTCGAATTTCGTGGCAGTGCTGCCGGCCAACGTGGTGGGCACCTTCGTCTACCGGCACGATCTGGCCCAGGTGCGCGAGACATTGCCGGTGCGGCTGGTCCTTACGGCGGTGGGCGGGATGATCGGATCGTTGATCCTGACCCACAGCGGGGCGGCCTCGTTTCGGGCGGCGATCCCGTGGCTGTTGCTGTTTGCCACCACGACCTTTGCCATCGGGCCGCGCCTGCGCATCTGGCTCGACCGCCGCTCGGGCTTTGCCGGCGCGCGCCATGTCGGCCTGCAACGCGCGCTGGAGTTCTGCGTCTACATCTATTCGGGCTATTTCGGCCTGGGCATGGGGATCATCCTCTTCGCGCTTTATGGCATCTTCACCCAGATGACGATCCATCAGGGCAATGCGGTGCGCAATGTGACGACCTGCCTTGCGAGCCTGGTGGCGATCGCGATCTTCATTCCCTCGGGGTTGATCCGCTGGGCGCCGGCGCTGGTGATGATGGCGGGGGCGATCCTGGGCGGCTATGTCGCGGTCCATATCGCCAAGCGTCTGCCGGCGCGTCTGGTCCGTTTGGCGATTCTGGGCTGGGCGATCTGCCTGACGGCGGTGGCTTTCGACCGGTATCTCTAGCGGGCCACGCCTGCATGGTTCGGGGGGCTTGTCTCTGGCTGGACGACAATGCCCTCGGCAGGGCGGCATTGTCGCGTCCAGCACGGATCATGTCGCACAAGGGTTGCCATCCCGGCCCGTGCCGGCCTTTCCCCTGCCCGAAAATCGACTGAATTCTCGGCTAAACCTTGCGTCGGACGGTGGCGGGCCTTCAAGCTTCAACCAGGGAAAGGTATCCAGATGCGCATGGTGACAGGCCTGTGTTTGGCCCTGACGGGCTTTGGTTCGGCGGCCCCCGCGGCCACGATTTCGCTGTCGGCAACTCCGAGCCAGGCCATCGCGAACCCGACCAGCGCGGCCCATACCGGCACCTTTGCCGATAATGTCACCTCATCGGTGAGCGGCGTGCGGCGAAGCCCCTGGGAGGGCACGGCTCTGGACAAAATCGGCGTCTTCTCGGCGATCACCGGGTCGGTGAGCTATGACTTTGCCAGTCCGCGCGACACGTTCAAGATCGTCTGGGGCTCACCGGACAGCTATAACAGCTTGAACTTCTATCTCGGCACCCGGTTGATCCAGACCGTGACCGGCAGCGACATCACGAGCCAGTTCGGCTTGAACCTGAACAATTCGCTGTTCACCATCACCGATTTCGGCACCTTCGACAGTGTCGTGTTCCTGTCATCCTCGCCCGCCTTCGAATACGCCAATGTTCAGGCCGGGCTTTCCACCGTGCCCTTGCCCGCCGGCGCCGTGCTGCTGTTAAGCGGGATTGGAGGCCTGACCCTCTTGCGCCGCCGAAAATCGGCCTGACGCAGGGCAGCGCCGATATCGGCCAGCCATGCCTGCGCTTGAAGGATTGACCCATTCGGAGATCAGGTGGAGGCGAGTATCGGAATCGAACCGATCTTCACGGATTTGCAATCCGCTGCGTAACCTCTCCGCCAACTCGCCTCAGCCTTGGCTTCATTAGGTTTTTCGTAAGCTACGGTCAAGGGGTTATCACTCCGGTTATCAGGTTCGCGTTTAGGTTCCGTTCTGTTCATTGGCGCTTCCTCTGCGCCCGACGCGCCGCCATGATCTGCCGTGCCTCGCCTGCGTACTTGATAACCATGGCTTTAGTGGCGTGGCCCGAGTAGGACATGATCTCGTCGTCGTTGCAGTCAGCCCAGGCCAATTCCATCACACCACGATACCGCAGCGCGTGAAGGTCAAAGGCCTCCAGACCGAGTCTCACCCGCTCGGTGCGCATGATCTCGGCCATACGGCGGTAATCCATGCGGCTACCGTCACGCTTGGTGATGATGTGACGGGAAGGCATAGGCGAAAAGGGGAGGGCACTCTTAGCGCTATCCAGCGCCGCCTTGAGGGCAGGGGTACAGGGCAAGAGAAGCGGCTTATCGGTCTTGCCCTGACGCAGCTTGAGGCAATCGCCGTCATAGTCGCCCCAGGTAAATTGCAGCCAATCGCTTGGGCGCTGGACGCTGCCAACACCAATTTCAAAAATCAGCTTCTCAAGCGCCCCAGCGTCGGCCCGCATCTTGGCCACGGCAGCGTCAGGCCAGGGCACATGCGGCTGTTGCCGGTCCTTGGGCACCTTCAGGCGCTCAATGCCAGCGGCTGGGTTGGCCTTGAGCCAGTCTAGCCTATCGATCTCTTTGAAGATAAGCGAAATGGCTACTGGGATATAGTTGGCGAAGCGAACGCGATGCTTGTTCTTGTCCATCGCCTTGTAGATCTCGGCGCGAGTCAACTTGGCAACGTCATATGGCCCGACCTTCTCAGTCAGGTACTCAAGCACGGGTTCGAGGTCTTTGCGGTAGCGTGGCGACTTGTCGGCCCACCGATCCGACTTGCGCAGAATGGCAATTGCCGCGCCCCAGGACCGCTTGGCCTCGGCCTTTTTGCCGGTCATCACCTCCCAATACTGGCGGTCAAATTCCTCGGTGTTCTCAGGTGCCGTGAAGCGGTGCAGGTATTTGCCGCCCCGATAGAAGTAGATGAAGCCGGGTTTCGGTTCCCGGATGAAAGCCTTGCGGCCAACTTTCCTTACCATTTGATTGCCCCTTCAATGGCTTCTCCGGTGCCGATCTTGCGGATTTGTTCGGTGTCCCATCGGATGACACCAGGAGCTATCTCGCGCCCCTTCGGCAGATGCCCGCCCGCCACCAGCGCCCGAAACTCGGCCGGGCGCATATCAAGCAGCGCAGCAGTCGTGGTTTCGTTCGCCAAGATCGGGGTCAGGCGGTTTGCCATCAGCTACTTCCCGTAGGCCTCATCCAGCACTTCAACCGACGACAACGCCATGCGCTGGAGAATACCATTAAACAGTCGAGACACATTCAGGGCGATGAAACCGAGCGGGACGTTCAAGCCACGATTGATTTCTTTCAAGTCCAAGGTGCCGTCGCGGGACAACGCCACTTGCGCCTTGCCGCCCGACACACAAAGGTAGGTGGTGCCATCCAGGTAGTGATACGGCAAGCCCGGCAGCCGTTCGGCGTCTTGATCCTCCCTGATGGCGTCGTCATCTTGGACCATGTATCCGGTCGCCCCATCAGACCCATGCGAGAACCATTGAGATGCTGCGAAAGCATCAGCCGGGGAATTGATGCCAATGCGCATCAACGCCGCCGCGCCGCCGATCTCCATGACGTTGAACCAAGAGAAGGCCCGCTTGAAGCCCTTACCAAGCGGTTCACGCTGGCCGACGATAAGGCCACGGTCGGCCCAGTTTGCGATTTCTTTGGCGGTCGCGCCGGTTGCCAGCGCGACCGATTGTGCAGTGAATTTGCGGGTCAGCAGTTCCATGTCATACCTCCAAGCCTCCCTGATAACTTAGAACGAGTTTCACGTTGCGTCAAGGTAAAAACTTGGATTGCGTTTCTCGCCTAGCCATCGCCTCTCAGTCGTGGGCTATGGCTTTTGCAACGCATCAATATCGTCGTTCGGGTTGTAGGCCATGGCTTGCTCGCGCGTCGGCATGCCAAGCGCCGGGCGAAGCAGATCCAGAAGGTCCTTGGCCTTGTCCAGATGCTCCATCGCGGCCATGACGCCCGCATGGACGGCACTTCCATCCGAATCGGTGGTGCGGTTGCTTCCCCGGTGCGCCATGCCCAGCAAATCCAGAAGGTCGGCCACGGTATCCAGTTCGTCGCTTGCATCAAGGAAAGCGGATGTTGCGGCTTGGGTCATGCCTGCACCCCCCTCGCCAAGGCGTCGATGTCCTCGGCCACAGCTTTGGGCCAACTGATTGAATCAACATCCGAAGCGATCTTGTCGGCTATCTCCTGGGCGATGCCGATCAGTGCTTGCGCCGCGTTCCGGCCGCGTTTTTCCTCAAGGAGGATGTCGATCCCCTCGATCAGCGCTGAAAGGGTTGTGGCGGTTTGCTGAAGCTCGCGCATGTACGCGGTCAGCTTGGCCGGGTTGATGTCGGGCGTGGTCATTCTGTCACCTCATGGGCAGGCAGGCTTTCCACATCTTCCATGATGCCGATAAGCAGATGGATGGCATGGTCGAGCGCCGAGCTTTCGAGGAACTGCAAGCCCCAAGCGCCCTTGCCGTCAGAACACGAATCTTCGGCCAGAGACTTCAACTGCAGGATCGAGATTGCAGTCATCAGATGATCGTGCGGGGTCGGATTTCTCAGGTAGGCAGGCAAGCCTTTATCTTTCCCCGAAGCGGGGTTGTTGGTCGTCATCGTGATTGCTCCTATTGGGTTGCCCAAGTTGTTTGGGTATGATACCCATAAAGCAGCCGCGATAGTCCGTCAACAGAAATAGGTATGATACCCAAATGACCGGCAACCATCTGCGAGCGGCCCGCGCCCTTATCGGTATGGAACAGATAGACTTGGCGGAGAAGTCAGGCGTAAGCGTCAACACGATCCGGAACATGGAAGCGTTTGGCTCCGCAGCAATGCGAGTCAGGCTCGATACAATCGAAAAGGTCCGCGCCGCCCTCGAGGCTGCTGGCGTGGTGTTCCTGCCAGAGAACGGCAACGGCCCAGGCGTGGCGTTGCGGAAACCCTGATGCAGTGGACAAGTTGGCCGTTGCACAAAAATGTAGCGCTAATGCCCCGGCCACACCCTTTGGCGTTTCAGGGCGAAGCCGCAAATGATCGAGTGGACAAGTTGTCCACTTGATCGCTCTTACGCTGCCCATCGCGCAAATGAGGAGTGGCCAACTTGGCCACTCCTGTCTGAGTGTCGCGCCAATGCCACAGCGACACCCCTTGCCCTCGCTGCCCTATTGGGTCCGCACATTGGTCATATCAGGCGGGTCGATCCCCACGGCGATGTCCCGAAGGTATTTAGCCGCGGCTTTCTCACCGAGTTCCTGGATCAGCCTATGGAGCCCGATTGTGAACGCTATGCCCGCCTCAAAGACCGCTTGAGTATTGTCTGAGGTAGTGGCCAGAGAGGTCAGTCTTAAAGACAGAAATTCTGTGATCTGTTCGTCGGTAAGTCTGCGATCTTTCATTGCGCCACCATGATCCGATATCCCCGATCGCCCGCTTCGGCGTCCAGCTTGTCGAGCAAGGAACCGATCATGGCCCCGTTGAACATGTCGCCAGGGCCGAAGCCAGTCAGGCGCACTTGAAGGGGCTGTGGCGCGGCCTGCTGAGCGGCTGCGGCCGCGCTAGCACCTCCCCCGCCACCGCCGCCGCTACTGCCGGATTTGATGGAGTTCACGAGGCTCAGACCGCTTGCAATAACCGCCCCGACAGCCGCTAGTTTTGTGAAGAGTGTACCAGGGCCAGCGAGAACATCAGATGCCGCCTTGTAGGTATTGATCAGGGCCTGCGCCGCGCTGATTGTCCTGGAGATCCGCACCATCTTGTCCCCGCCGGCCTGCAAGGTATCTGCGGCAATACCCAAATATCCGGCGAGTGCATTGGCGTTTCCGCCCCATGCCTCTTGGTCGATTGAGCTCATCGTCGCCTGGTGCTTGGATTGCAGCTCCTCGGCAAGCTTGGTGTATTCCGTGATCGTCAGCAGCTTCTTGTCGAGCGCCTTTTGCAGCGTGTCCTGCTGATCCTTGTAAGCCCGCGCCTCGATCTCGGCCTGCGTCTGTACGCTGTCCTGCAAGGCCTTAAGCTGATCTGCCAGCTTGTTCGCTCCACCGCCGCCGCTAGTGTGGCCCGGCTTTCCCGGCTTGGATGCAGGCGGGGTCAAGCTATCGCCGCCGCGATGCGGGCCATCTCCGCCGCTTGGGGGCAATGTCGTGTCGCCGGAAGGCGCATCCCCACCAGCGCCGAAGTTCATCAGATTCATCATGTGGCCGAGCGCGCCGCCGATGGCATCGGCGTAGGCGTTCATTTGGCCAATGGCCCCCGA
Organism: bacterium; assembly: GCA_016124195.1. Classification (GTDB taxonomy): domain Bacteria; phylum Pseudomonadota; class Alphaproteobacteria; order Rhodobacterales; family Rhodobacteraceae; genus Stagnihabitans. Next base: position 48,370 of record WGOE01000009.1, read on the forward strand.
CATGTCCGCGCCGTTCAGGATACCGATGGAACTGATCGTTGCGTTGACACGCTCAAAGGCTACGTTAATCCGGGTCTTGTAGTCATCCGCCGAAATAGCGCCCAGCTTGAAGGCTTCGCTTTGCGTGCGAATATCGGCAGCCTGAGCGCGCAGTGCATTGCTGATGGACCCATCCGCCAAACCGGCGAAGGACAGCGCCATCTTTTCAAGCTCACCAGCAGCATCTTCCGCAGAGGTCTTCACCTCATCCATACGCAGGTTCTTGGCGAGGTCTACGGAGTCTTGCGTGGTCGAGTGCAGAGCTTGGGCGGCATCGCGCAGGGCAAAGGCAACAGCGTTCACCGCCTCCTGCATCGCCGGGCCGAAGGTGATGGCAAACTGCGTGGCAGCGCCCGCAGCCGCGTCCTTAAGGCGTCCGAAAGAGTCGCCCAGGTTATCCAGCGTAGCAGTGTCGGTGTCACTCATGGCAACGCCAAGATCGCGCTGGTGCTGCGCCGCATCGGCCACGGCTGCGCTAAAGCCCTGCATCATGGGGATAAGGTCGGCCCCCGACTTGCCGAAGATCGCCACCGCCTCTGCCGTCTGCCGCGTCGGGTCCTTGATCGCCGCAATCGCATCTGCAATTTTTGCGAATGCTTGATCCGGCGACAGGCCAGCGAAACTGCTGTAGCTCAGGCCCAGCTTGTCAAAGGCCTCGGTCTGTAGCTTCACCCCGTCGCGCAAGTTGGCAAGGCTGACCTGCATCTTGACGATGCCAGCCGACAGTTGCTCCTGAGATACGCTGGCCTCGTCCGCGACCTGCGTCATGGCTTGCAAAGCCGCAACGTGAATGCCCGTCTTGGCCGACAGGTCATGCAGCGCGCCTGCGTTGTCTATCGCCCGCTTGACCAGCACGCCAAGCCCGGCTGACAGGCCAGTGACGACACCCGCCATCGCCAGCCCTGCCAAGCTGAACGCCTTGACCTTAGCTGCCGATGCCTCAGTGCTGACACCGAACTTCGAGACAGACGCCTCGCCACGGGCCATTGCCGTGACCAGAGGGCCAATGTCGGCCCCGATAGAGATGGCGATGTCGCCGATCACGTTAGCCATGTTTTATTCCCAAATGTTGCGATTACTGAAAGGAAAGGATGGGCGCCGGTCCCGGGGGCCTGATCCTTTAAGATCGAGGCCCCCGGTAGGGGGATGTTAATCCTGGTCACGTCGCCGAAAGGGAAAGCAACCACCAGGTGACGGAGTTAACGCACTGCCCGTCTAATCGTGTCTGTTCTGGTCCGAGATTCCAGCGCCAGACCTGCGCTTTGGATTATTCCCCGCGCTCTTACGACGCGGAGAACTTCAACAGCTTGACGGCCTCACCTTCGGCAACCGCTCCACCGATCCGGTGATAGGCGTAGATCAACAGGTTGGGCTTCGTGGTGAACGGATCCCGCAACAGCTTGATGCCCGGTTGCTCGGCAATCACATAGGCCTGCGCGAAGTCACCGAAGGCGATGGAATAGGAATTCGCCGCAATGTCGGGGAATTCTTCGTCCATATAGACCGGGTATCCCATCAGCATGTTGGGCATGCCTTCCGCGAGGCTGTCGTACCACAGGAAGCGCCCGTAGGAGTCCTTGAGCGTGCGCGCCAGGCCTGCGGTCTTGGAGTTCATCAGGAAGGCGGCATTGGCGCGATAGGGCGCCCGTAGCGCGTGCACGAGGTCCACAATGCAGTCCACAGGGTTGGTCGAGGCAAAGGCCCCTGCCGCGCCGCTTGGGACGTACTGCAGCACGCCATCGGCGCGCGTGCTGTCGCCGGAGGTCGAGGTCGCGTAACTCAGGAGGCCCTTCGGCTTCGCGATGCCATCGCCGTTGATGAAGGCGGAACCTTCGGTCCGGGCGAACTTGTTCGCGATGCGGCCCTCGATCCATGCCCCGATGTCAAACATCGAAGTATCGAGCAGCTTCTGAGTCACCACCTGCGACGTGTAGATCTCTTGCAGCGGGACATGCAGCAAGCCAATGGTTGCGGTGCTAAGCGCGGTGCGGGCTGCATTCTCCCCGACCCAAGCGGCGTCGATGTCGGTCAGATCGTAGGGCTCTTCCCAGGAGTCGGCCCTATCGACCGACACCCGGCGCGCCAGGTTGGCGATGGGCGAAAGGTTCCGGACCTTCGTGCGGATAGCGTCGGCCATCGAAGGCAAGACGGTGTAGCCGCCATCGGGTTCAGACCCGACCTGCATTGCCTTGAGTTCGGTTTCGTCGCCGTTCTTCACGAACAGGCCTACAGCCTTGCGCTCGGGCTGCGCGTCGCTCTTGCGCTCGCCCCGGATGCCACCGCGCGACAACCGCAGCTCGAGATCTTCGCGCTCCTTGCGCTCCATGGCCATCTCGGCCGCGTACTTTTCAGCGAATGCCGAGAGGGCATTGCCTTGTTCCAGAATCAAAGTTTTAAGCTCGGGGTCCATATTTGGAAACTCCATGATTGGGGGATGCCTTGAAAGGCTATTGGCGAACCATCACAGCTTCGTGCCGGTCCGTATTTCGAGCACCCACTACATCCCGTAGCTTTAGCTCGTTGCCTCTCAAACATCCCGTTTGAGCATGGCGTCCAATGTCCGCGCTTTGAAACCTCCGCTCATCCCGAGCGCAAATTCTTAGCGAAACCATTGGATCTCAGAATATCCGATAAATCAGCAACGCGCAACTGAAGCCAATTCAGGACGTTCTATTTCGTCCGCAATATTGCGCAGCCATTCTGCCGCCTGGACACCGCCGCACTTCACCCGGGCAATTTCCAAGCCTATAGCAAGATAGGCCTCCGCAATCGTATCTACGGAGAAAAGGCCGGATTCAATGAATTGATTGGCCCAATGTCCAAGTTTGTCTGTTAGCTCAAGTCCAAGATTATCGTCGGTCACCATGGAGTGTTCCTTTCCAGATAAGAGTGAGTTCGGTTCGGATTATCGAGGCTCGGCCCACGCGCACGCGCGCGCATGAATCGAAAAAACTGTATTAGCGATGAAACAGAGGATGGACGCCGGTCCCTTGGCCCATCCGACCAGAGATTGACCGCCCCCAGGGCTGCACCACCTGCACCACCTTTCCCCACACATTTCGTCTGCAATGCCCGTCGCATACCTGCCCACAAAGTACATATGCGCGAATACGCGATACAAATCAGTAACTTAACCTTTACGAAGAAGAGCGTGGGAAAAGGTGGTGCAGGTGGTGCAAGGTGGTGCAATGTGCCTTCGGCGCACCACATATTGGCTAGGTAGTGCATCAAGGTGGTGCAGCATTTCGTGCTCATTTGCGTTCACGTGTCGCGGGCGGCACGAACCGAGCCGATCCCCTGTTAGGGCCACTCCAAAACTTCCCTGAAGCGGTCCAACCTGCGCGGGTCAGGATGCCGCTGATCCTCATCGCATCCGCCTTAGTCCTGCGGTCAATCTCAATATCCATCCGCTCGAACACATCCCTCGTGGATGCCTCGTCCATGAGTTCCACCGCTTTCAGCACATCAGCCGTCCAAGGATCATCTGCGGAGCGTGTGGCCACTACGGTAGCCGCTTCTGCCTCGTCCATACGGTCCAGCCACCATGCCGCGCCCTTGAGATAGAGTCGGGTTGCCTCGGCCCAAAGCTGATCGCGGTCACGGGTCAGAGCAGCCAGGTCGATGCGTCCAACGGCAACCGGCCAGAAGCGCCGCCCGCCGGTATCATCGGCCAGCCAGTCCGTCCTATTCGTCGTGCCAGCGAAGACGCAGCGTCGCTGCTCTATCACCTCGCAACGGCCATAGGCTGGCCTGAAGCGTTCCACTGTGCGTGTCAGGAACGACTTGACGCCCTCAACATCGGTGCGGCGCATTGCGGAGAGTTCGGGCAGTTCGATGATCCACTTGCCCCGCAGCCCCGCGCTGGCGTCCTTGGAATGCAGGTCGTGCAGCCCATCGTAGAACCAGTCAGGCCCGGCCAGCGCGGCCAGAGCAGAGGACTTGCCCACACCTTGCCCACCTTCGAGGACCAAGGCATGGTCAGCCTTGCAGCCAGGCTCTAAGGCGCGCGCTACGGCCGAGACAAGCCATGCTTGCCCCTGCCGGCCGATCAGCGGGGATTCAGCCGCTCCGCAGTAGAGAGACAGCCAATGCCCCACGCGGGGTCTGCCATCCCATCGCAGCGTAGTCAGGTAGTCTGCAACGGGGTTGAAGGCCTCCGCCCGCGCTGCAGCGTCCACAGCGTCGCCAAGGGTCGTGCGCGTGGCATCAGGAAAGCCATGCGAATTGAACCAGCGCAGCGCGGCCGTCAGATCCGCATCGGTGATAGGTCTCGCCCGAAAGGTTGCCTTAGGAGCCTTAGATCCGGGAATCGGCTTGCGCAGAACTGTCAGCCCGGAAAAGTCGTCATAGGCCAGGACGCCAGCCCAAGCTGGATCTACCTCGAGGATCTGCCCGGCATTCTCGGCGCACCACACCACGCGGCCGCGCGCATCCTCCACCATGCTGTCAATCTGCGGAGCGTTCGAGCGTTCGCCCCTGGACGCCCGGTCCCTCGACTTCGTTTCATTCTTCGGACCACGCGGGTTTTTCATCCCGGCATCAAGACCGCTGGCAACCGTTGCCTCAGCCTCATCTTGGCCAAGGCCAATCGAGAGCGCGGCGCCGATCAAGCGGGCTCGCACATGGTCCAAGTCCAGAAGGCCTGCGCCCACGATTTGGCCAAGGTTGAAGGCCACGGTGTTCAGCATTTCATTCCTGCGGCCCTGAGGCGCCGCCAGAATGCTCGCCAGTTCCTCGGCGAAAGCCTTCTGCGCCCAAGCTGAGCCGACATCGTATTTCGAGCGGCCAGAGCTCTCTTGGCTCGTCTTCGGCTTTACCGCCAACTTCAAGAGCCAGTCAGGGCAAGGCGCGAGGTCGAACAAGCCAGGCGGGTTCTTCCACATGTAGGGCTTCTCGGCGCCGGGTTTCACCGAAGGCGCAGCCACCACCATCCCACCATCACCGCGAACATCAATGCCAGGCGCGATCTCGCCTTGAGTGTTCCGGACGTTCACACCTTCCGGCCAAGCGAAGTAGATGTGCCAGGAACCAGACGGCGACAAAGCCTCGATCGTGGCAGGCAGCGGGCCATTCTTCTCGATCAGCGCATCGAGGTTGGCGATACCATCAACATCATGTCCTTGCAGCGTGTCAGCTTCGATCACGAAGAAGCCGGACTTCGGCCCCGTCACAATTCCGACATTGGCGCCCGGCCATGTCTGCCAATCGTTCTTGATTTCGGCAGGGTCAATCGTTGCGCCCCACTTGCGGCCATCGGAGTGTTCGGCCGATTTGTGGGACTTCTTTGCGCCCGGCGGAACCGGGAAGACGTGCCAGCCGCGCTCGGCATATTCGAGCGCCGCATCGCGGATCGTCTGAAAGCGCGGGTCAAAATGCATCGTGCTGCGGCCCCCATGCGAGAGAAGCGACAAGCTGGGCCAAGGGCCAGGCGATGTGCAGGGTCGAGGCGATGCGCGCCATGCGGATGCGTGAGATCAGATCGTCGTCGGCCACCGTTGCCGGAAAAGGCGGCATATGGTACGGTTTGCCAAGGAGACTTGAGGTATGCAGATCAGCCCCGGATGCGCCCGCCAGCGCGCCGGGGTTTTCGTTTGCGGTCGTCAGGTCTGATTTTTGATGGTTGTCAGGTTCACCCTGCGTTCCGGGAATGTCCGGGCAACGATTTTGGGGCAAAGTGCTGTTTTTGTTGGAAAGGAACGCGGCTTTGCAATCCGCTGCGTAACCTCTCCGCCAACTCGCCGCCGTTGAGGTGTCGGTTGCATAGCGCCTGGCGTGCGGCATGGCAAGGGTCGCTTTGCGTCCCTTTGCCATCGCCGCGCGCCGATCTGGCGGGGTGGTCAGTCGACCGCGAATTCCGGGCCCACGATATGCACGGCCAGAAGGCAGCCGGTCGGCGTGTAGGAGTTGTGTTCGGACCCGTCACGGTAAAAGACCAGGTCGCCGGCCTTCAGGACCTTGCCGTCGGATTCGTGCAACTCTCCCTCCAGGATCAGGAATTGTTCGTGGCCGTTGTGGCGGTGGCCGCGCGTCGTCATCCCGGCCGGCATCCGGTAGACGTGAAAGCCGGTCCCAAGCGGGGCCTCGCTGTCCAGTTGCAGCACCTCGTCGCCAAGCGCCGTGCCATCGGGATAGGTGAAGGGCTGATAGCGGGCGGTGCGGATATTGGCGATCTTGCGGTCGGCTTCGGTGATGTCGCGCATCATGTCTCCTCAGGCTAGGTGGACGGTCTGGTTGGCAAACAGGGTCATCAGAACCTGCGTCTGGGCAATGTCTTCGGGGTCGCGGGACAGGATATCATGGTCCGGCACGATCAGATCAGCGGAAAGACCGGCAGAAAGCCGCCCGGCATCGCCGACGCGAAAGGCGGGCCCGGTCGCACCACGGGTATAGAACGGCACCGCCTTGGCCACGCCAGGGCGCTGTCCGGGCAGGAAGGGGGTGGCCTGAAACCCCGGCGGGATGGAGCGGCCGCCCATGGTGCGGATGTCGGCGTTGGTCAGCCGGTGCGCGGCGGTCATTCCGGTCGCGATTCCAAGGAGGGGTGATCCGTCCCGGCGCTGGCCTCGAGACGCAGTGCCTCGAGCGCGGGCCAGTCGGCGGCGGGCAAGACCTCGGCCAAGGCCTCAACTTCCGATGTCCAGCCATAAAGGCACAAGAAGGGGTGCGGGCCGACCTTGGTCAGGTGCGGACGGTCGGGCGGGTTCCAGACCGGCACATGGGCGGGTTTGATGATCAGCGGCGTTCCCGAACCGAAGCGCCAGCCATGCGGGCCGGTCAGGGGGGCGTAAAGCTCTGCCGCCCTGTGCCGATGGTCGCGGTACAGCACATGGGGCGCGATCAGAAACAAACCGAAATCAAAGTGTTGCGCTGCGATGTTCGCGTGTTCTCCCATCAGGGTGGCATAGGAATGGCCCTGGGCGAAGAGGGTGCCGATCTCGGCCTCGGGATAGCTGTCATAGGGGCGCCAGTGCAGATGCGGGGCCGCCGCCGCGATGGCCTGAGCAAGCGCCAGATGCGTGCGGCCGAGCCCGTCCAGTGCCGCGCCCAGATGTTCCGCCACCAGAGCCGGGACCTGTGGGCACAAGGTCACCGCGCCGCCGCGCCAGAGGTTGAGCTTCCGGCGCACTTCGCCCACGCCGGGGCCGTGCAGGCCGGACAGATAGCGGTCGGCCTCGTCGATCAGGCGCCGCACCAGCACCTCTGGCGGGGCGGGGTCTTGCGGCATGCCGCCGGAATCCGCCAGCAAGGCCTCGGGGTCCTGCCCATCCAGACCTGAAGATATGCGATACATTTCAAGAACCTCCGCGCTGATCTTGCCAGATTGATACAACTCCATCGCCGCGGCATAGCGCGCCCGGCCAGAGCCCTTGGACCCAAGGGGAAGCGAGATATTGCTCATTCGTTCGCCCTGTAAGCCATGCGCCGGTCCCGCTCGCGGCGGATCTCGGCCCGGTTCATCGCCACGCCCGCGCCGATCACGCAAATGCCCACCGTCAGCACGATCAGCGTGGCCAGCGCATTGATGTCGGGCGTCACGCCCAGCTTGACCTTGGACCAGATCAGGATCGGCAGCGTTGTGGTGCCCGGCCCGGTGGTGAAGGTGGTGATCACCACATCGTCCATCGAAATGGTGAAGGCCAGAAGCCAGCCCGACAGGATGGCAGGCGAGATCACCGGCAGCGTCACGTCGCGCATCACCTGCCACGGGCGCGCGCCAAGGTCCATCGCGGCCTCTTCGATGGCGCGGTCGGCCGACAGCATGCGCGATTGCACGATGGTGGTGACATAGACCATCGAGAAGGTGATATGGGCCAGGGTCACCGTGGTGAAGCCGCGCTGTGCCGGCCAGCCGACATATTGCGCCATCAGGATGAAGAAGATCAGCAAGGATATGCCGGTGATCACGTCGGGCATGATCAGAGGCGCTGTCACCAGGCCGGAAAACAGGGTGCGACCGCGGAATTTCGTGAAGCGCGCCAAGGTGATACCGGCCATTGTTCCCATGATGGTTGCACAGGTCGAAGAGATCAGCGCAATCTCCAGCGACAGTTTCAGCGCCTCTGCGACCTGACCGTTCGACATCAGCGCGCCGTACCATTTGGTCGAAAAGCCGCCCCAGACCGTGGCCAGCCGCGAGGCGTTGAAGGAATAGACGATCATCGACAGGATCGGCACGTAAAAGAAGGCAAAGCCAAAGCCAAGGACCGCGATCAGAAAGGCAGAGTTGCGCCTCATGTCCCGGACTCGCGGCTTTGGGCGCGGGCCTCGAAATGGCTGTAGATCATCATCGGCCCCACCATCAGGATCAACAGCGCCACCGCCACCGACGAGGCCATCGGCCAGTCCCGCGCCGAGGCGAATTCGTCCGAGATCACCCGTCCGATCATCGGCGAGGAGGCATCGCCGACCAGGGTCGGGATCACCAGCTCTCCGGCGGCGGGAATGAAGACCAGCATGCCGCCCGCGATGATGCCCGGCAGCGATTGCGGCAGGGTGATGTCGCGAAACACCGCGAAGGGGCGCGAGCCCAGGTCCATCGCCGCCTCGTCCAGCGTTTCGTCCAATCTTTCAAGATTGGCGTACAAGGGCAGGATCATGAAGGGCAAATAGGTATAGACCATCACCAGAACGACGGCAAAATTGCTGTGCATCAGGGGCAGGCTGCGCAAGGCCCAGGCCTGCGGGACCAGCCAGTTCCACGCTTGGGTCAGAAGGTGGTTGAACCAGGAATTCGACCCCATCAGCCCCATCCAGGCATAGACGCGCAGCAGGAACGAGGTCCAGAACGGCAGGATCACCAGCATCAGAAGGATGTTGCGCCAGCCCCTCTCGACCCGGGTCAGCCCCAGCGCCATCGGATAGCCAAGCGCCAGGCACAGGACCATCGCCACCGCCGCATTGGCCAGCGAGGTCACGAAGGCGCGCAGGTACAGCGCGTCGGTGAAGAGCCGGCTATATCCCGTCAGGTTGATAGCCGGGTTCTCGCCGCCAAAGCCGAAGGGTGGCGCCGTCGGGGTGCGGGTGGCAAAGCTCATCGCCGCGACGATCAGGAAGGGGATCAGAAAAAAGATCAACAGCCAGACATAGGGCAGCCCGATCACCAGATCCGACCAGCCGCGACGGTGAAACCAGCGCGCCAGCATCGCCTACTCCGTCAACAGAATGGCGGAGGCGGGGGCAAAGTCGAGCCAGACCTTGTCATACCAATCGGCCAGGCGCTCGGCATCGCCGCCGCGATGGGCATTGACGGCATGGACCGAGATCAGCGCGCCAGAGGGCAGGGCGATGCGGTAAAGGCTGTCCTTGCCGAAATAGGCGAGGTCCTTGACCTCTCCCGCGATGACATTGGCGCCTTGCAGGGGCGTGCGGCTGATCGTGATCTTTTCCGGGCGCAGCGCCAGAGACAGCGCCTGACCGACCTGCACGCCGGACGTGGGGCGGGCCTGAAGCCTCTGGCCCAACTGGGGCACATCGACTGTCACCACATCGGCTATCGACATCACCTTCGCCTCCCAAGTATTGATGGAGCCTAGGAAATTCGCCACAAAGCGCGAGTTCGGGAATTCATAGACGGCATCCGGCCGGCCCACCTGCTTGACCTGGCCCTTGTCCATCACGGCGATGCGGTCGGACAGGGTCATAGCCTCTTCCTGATCATGGGTGACCACGATGAAGGTCACGCCGGTACGCTCCTGGATCGACATCAGCTCGAACTGGGTATGTTCGCGCAGTTTCTTGTCAAGTGCGGCCAAAGGCTCGTCCAGCAACAACAATTTCGGTTGCCGGGCCAGCGCGCGCGCCAAGGCCACGCGCTGCCTTTGCCCCCCCGATATCTGGTGCGGCTTTCGTGTGGCGAATTCGGTCAGCTGCACCAGGTCCAGCATCTCGCGCACCCGCGCCTGACGGGCGGCGCTGCTCATCGCCTCGTGCTTGAGGCCGTAGCCCACGTTCCTTTCCACCGACATATGCGGAAAAAGCGCATAGCTTTGGAACATCATATGCACGGGCCGATCCCAGGGCGGCACCGCGGCCATATCGGCCCCGTCGATGAAGATGCGGCCCGCGGTCGGCGTCTCGAACCCCGCCAGCATGCGCAAGAGCGTGGTCTTGCCGCAACCGGAACCGCCCAGCAGCGAGAAGATCTCACCCTTGGCGACCTCGAGGCTGACGTCCCTCACCGCCTGGAACGTGCCGAACGACTTCGACACACCCTCGATGCGCACCAGGCTTTCGCTCACCTCAGCCGGCCTTGATCTCGGCCCAGGCGCGGGTCAGGTCGCGGTCCTGTTCTTCGGTCTGCGGCTTGACCGTGTACATCCGCTTGAGCGTTTCGGCATCCGGATAGATCGCAGGGTCCGAGGCGATGGCGGGATCGACCAGCGCGGTGGCCGCCTTGTTGGCATTGGCATAGCCCGTGTAATCGGTGCATTTGGCAATCACCTCGGGCCGCAGCATGTAATCGAGGAAGGCATAAGCGCTGTCGAGGTTCTTGGCGTCGGCCGGCATGCACCACAGGTCGATCCAGGCCGGCACGCCGGTCTTGGGCACGAAATACTGCAGGTCGATCTTCACACCCGCCTCGGCCGCACGCGACTTGGCGACGGCGTAATCGCCCGACCAGGAATTGGCAACGCAGAGCTCCTTGTTGGGCAGCGAGGTCAGGTAATTGGAATTGTCGAATGTTGTGATGTACTTGCGGATCGGCTTGAAGGCTTCGACCATCTTCCTGTAATCATCCGGCCCTGCAGTGGACGGATCGATCCCCAGCCAGGACAGTACCATGAAGCCGATGTCGGTCGGGCTATCCAGCAGCGAGATGCCGCAATCGGCCAGCTTGGCCGCGTTTTCGGGTTTGAAGATCACGTCGAGCGAGGACAGATCGACCCCCGGCAGCCGCTTTTTCACCATGTCCATGTTGAAGGTGAAACCGACCGAGCCCCACATATAGGGCTCGCCATAAGAATTGCCGGGATCAAATCCCTCAAGGATTCTAAGGATGTCCGGGTCGAGGTTCGACCAGTTCTTCAACCGTGACCGATCCAGCTTCTGATAGACGCCCGCCTTGATTTCCTGCGGCAGCGCCAGACCGGACTGGATCACCAGATCATAGCCGGTCGACCCCGCCAGCATCTTGGCCTGCATCTCTTCGGCGCTGGCGTAAAGGTCATAGACGACATTGATGCCGGTTTCGGTCTGGAAATCGTCGATCGTCGTCTCACCGATATAGTCCGACCAGTTGTAGAGGTTGAGGCTGCCCCCCGCGGCATGGGAGGGGCGCACCCAGGGGCTGGCAAGGCCAAGGCCCAGACCGGCGCCGGCCCGGGTCAAGAGGTTGCGGCGTGACAGTTTCATGATCGTCTCCCCGTTGGTGGCCTTTGGCCTGTTTTGTTCAAGGCTGCGCCAGGCTCTGGCATCTGCCAAGCAGTTCCGCATTGATCGCAGCAATTTCACCGTCCTTCGGCGCGACCGGCAGCTGCATGACCGGCAGCAGGCGCCGCAGTTCATCGTGATGGCGGCGCACGCCATATTCCAGATCGGACAGATGAAAGCCCTCGAAGGCCTGGGATTTCATCGACTCGTTCGACCAGATCGACAATTGCTGATCCTCGGCCGAGGTTTCGCGGTCGATCCGGTAGGCAAGATAACGCGCGGCGCGCTGTGCCCGGCTTTCGTTCGGACGCCGGTAAAGCCTGCCCGTCACCCGCGTCTCATGAGGCGAGATCGGGATTTCCTGATAGAATTGAATGGCTTCCGGCGTGAAGGCAAAGACGGCATTGGGCCAGAGCGCATAATAGCTCCACGCCTTTTGCAGATGCGGCGGCAGGTGGGGCGCTGCGGGGGCGAGGTTGACATAGCGTTTGACCGACCAGAGCCGGCCCGGCGCATCGCCGAAATAGCCCAGCGACACGGCAAGCCCGTCCTTCAGCGAGTGGTCGCGGTAGCTGCGGCCGTACAGGTCCTGCAAGCCGGGATGGGCCATCGCCACATGATAGCCTTCGTTGTCCACATCGCGCACGGATTTCCAGTTGACCGGCAGCGTGGTGCCCCAGTCGGGCAAATGCACTGGCAGCACCTCTTCCAGTTCATAGGCCGCGAAATCAGCGTCATAGGGGGCCAACAGCTCGCGCACGGCGGGCTGCGGGCCGGGCTGAAAGCGCAGAAACAGGAAACCGTGAAAGACCTCGATCTCCACCGGTTTCAGGCCGAACTGGCGGCGGTCCATCTCGCCGAAACTGGTGGGGACGGCGGCGCCGCGCAGGCTGCCGTCGGTGTTATAGACCCAGCCATGGAACGGGCAGACCATGGCGCCCTTGCAGTTGCCCTGCACGCCATCGACCACCCGTGCCCCGCGGTGCCGGCAGAGGTTGTGAAAGGCACGGATCACGCCGTCCTGCCCGCGCATCACCAGACCGCGCTCGCCCAGCATGTCGAAGCTCAGCCAGTCGCCGGGGGCGGGAATGTCTGAGCTGTGGCCCACAACCTGCCAGTGTTTCAGAAAAATCTCGCTGCGTTCCAAGGCCAGCATGGCCTCCGAATGATAGGTCCAGGCCGGCAGGCCACGGCGGTCCCAGTCACTGGGCACGGGAAGGATGTCGAAGGGCAGGTCGTTCATGCGGACTCCATCGCTTGGCGCACCCATTGGTGAAACCGGTGGATCTCGTATTCCTGCGGCATCAGGCGGGCTTGGGTGAAGGCGGGCGAGGCAAGGCCGCGCTGGTTCATCTCGGTCGCCTCGGCGTCTTGGTCCAGCACGGTCTGGGCGAAGCTTGCGACATGGGCCGCATCAAAGCCCGGCTGGTCCAGCGTTTCGGGCGCAAAGTACCATTCGGCGGTCAGGCGGGTCTGGGTCGGGCCGAGGGGCTCAAGCCGGACGGCGCGGACGTGATCGACATGGGCCACGATGTAGCCGGTCGGCCAAAGCGTGACGAAAGTGGCGCCAGAAAGGCGCTGCGCCTCGGTCAGGTCGGGGAAAAGCGGGCCGCAGGGCGCGCCCGAGGGCGTCCAGCTTTGGGTTCCCGCCTTGAGGCGCGTGCCGCTCTGGCTGGGCTGGGCCACCTCGTCACGTGCCATGATGCCCTTGGCATAGACCGGCACACGGTCGCAAAGCTCTGGATGGATGCCCGGGCAGTGCAGGCATTCGCTGTAATTCTCCCAAAAGACCTTCCAGTTGCAGGCGATGAGGCGGCTGCTGCGATGGCCGGTCAAGAGCCGCTCCATCGGCCAGGCGTTCAGCGCATCGGTTCCCGCATCGGGCGCCAGAACTGCGCGGCCCGACAGGTCCAGCAGAAGAAAGCCGTTCCAGATCAGATGAGAAACCGGCTGCAACCCATTCTCTGCCTTCAGGAAATCATCCGTGGGGGTGGCGGGGCCCATCGAGACGAGCCGCCCGTCGGACGCCGCATAGGCCCAGGCGTGATAGGGGCAGGTGATGAGCTTGCCCATCTCGCGTTCGGTGTGGCAAAGCTCCGCGCCGCGGTGACGGCAGGTGTTGTGAAAGGCCGAGATCGCGCCTTGCCCATCGCGGCAGATCAGCACCGGCGCACCGGCCAGACTGAAGGCGCGCATCCTCCCGACGGGCAGGTCAGAGACCCGGCCCGCCATGACCCAATTCCGCGCCCAGATCGTGCTCTGTTCCCGGGCGAACCAGTCTGGCTCCACATAGGCTGCACGCGGCAGGCCCGGCGGGCAGTGGGCCAGAAGCGGCGAGACGGGGCGCGGGGCGGACATCATGACCGCGGACCGGCCTGGGGTCGGGGCAGGCGTCCGGCTTTGCTGCGGGGTCTGGCGCGATCACGGGTCGGCATGGCGGGCTCCTTGACGGTCAAATCGTCGCAGGATTTTGACTGGGTTGTCAATCAGAATTCTATCGGGCAATCTGCGCCCGCAGATCCGATCCGCGTGATCCGCTGTCACAACGACATAAACCGGAGCTGACATGAGCCAGGACGCGATGCCGCCGCAACCACAGGACCCGCCGCCACGCAAGATGAGCCGGGCGGTGCGGCGCGAGCAGCTGATCGAATCGACGATCGAGACGCTGGCCGCGCGCGGCTATGCCCGCACCACGCTGACGGAAGTGGCGCGCACGGCGGGTCTGAGCCACGGCCTTGTCAACTTTCACTTCGAGACCAAGGAAAAGCTTCTGTCCGAGACGCTCGCCTATCTGGCCGAGGAATACCGGCTCAACTGGCTGTCTTATCTGGAGGGCGCGGGCGATGACCCGGCGGCGCAGCTGGCGGCGCTGTTGCAGGCCGATTTCAACCCGAAGATCTGCACCCCGGCCCGCCTGTCGGCCTGGTGCAGTTTTTGGGGCGAGGCGCAGAGCCGGCCCCTGTACCAGGCGCAATGCGGGTCGAACGATGACGCCTATAACCGGCGGATGGAGGAGATCTGCGCGCGGCTGAAGGCCTTGGGCGGCTATGCCGGCGCCCCGGCGCGGATCGCCCGGGTGCTGCGCGTCACGGTCGAGGGGGTCTGGCTCGACATGATGACGATGAGCCCGACCTATTCGGTCGCCGAGGCGCAGGCCACGGTGCATACCTGTGCGGCGGCCTTCTTTCCGCGGCATTTTTCGGAAGCCGGGTTGATCGGTTGAGGTTGGAACGGTGCAGAAGCGGGGGGCTGCCGCCCCCCGCGCCCCCCGCCCGGTGGGGGCTGTCTGCCCCCTCCGGACCGCCCCTGAGGATATTTCTCAACAGATGAAAAGGCATGGGCGTTGACTTCGCGTCTGGCGGATCGCCAAATGCGGCAAAATGGGGGGAACATGACGCCGCTCGACAAGGTCAGGGCGCTGCCGATCTGGGGCGGCGCGGTAGAGGCAGAGCCCTTGGGCGGGGGCATCACCAATCTCAACTTCGTGGTGCGGGATGGCGCGCGCCGGGCCGTGGTGCGGATCGGCGATGACATTCCGGTGCATCAGATCATGCGGTTCAACGAGGTTGCGGCGAGCCGGGCGGCCTTTGCGGCCGGGGTGTCGCCAGCGGTGTTGCATCAGGAACCGGGGGTGCTGGTGATCGACTTTGTCGAGGGGCGCACCATGACGGCGGCGGATCTGCGGCAGGAGGCGCTGTTGGATGCGGCACTGGGTCTGGTGATCCGCACCCACCGGGAGGTGGCGAAATTCCTGCGCGGGCCGGTTCTGACCTTCTGGGTGTTTCATGTCATCCGCGATTATGCGGCGACCCTTGCCGAGGGGGGAAGCACGCATCTGGCCCAACTGCCGCGGCTTCTGGATCAGGCGGCCGAGTTGGAACGGGCGGTTGGGCCGATCGAGATGGTCTTTGGCCACAACGACCTGTTGCCGGCGAACTTCCTGCATGACGGGCAGCGGATGTGGCTGGTCGATTGGGATTACGCGGGCTGGGGCTCGCCCCTGTTTGACCTTGGCGGGCTGGCGGCCAATGCCGGGTTGAGCGCCGAACAGGAGCGTCGGATGCTGGAGCGCTATTTCGGCCGCTGCGATGCCGCGCTTTGGCGGCGCTATCTCGCGATGAAGGCGGCCGCGGCATTGCGCGAGGCCATGTGGTCGATGGTGTCGGAGATCCATTCCGCGCTCGACTTCGACTATGCCAGCTATACGGCGGCCAATCTTGCCACCTATGCCGGGGCGCTGGACGCCTTTGCACAGGCTCAATCCACTTGAATCCGAGGACAACATGGATCTTCCCACCACAGCCAAGGCCGTCATCATCGGGGGCGGCATCGTCGGCTGTTCGACCGCGTACCATCTGGGCAAGCTGGGCTGGAGCGATACGGTCCTTCTGGAGCGCAAGAAGCTGACCTCGGGCACCACGTTTCACGCGGCGGGGCTGGTGGGGCAGTTGCGCACCTCGGCCAATATCACGCAGCTTCTGGGCTATTCGGTCGATCTTTACAAACGGCTTGAGGCGGAGACCGGGCTCAACACCGGTTGGAAGATGAACGGCGGTCTGCGTCTGGCCTGCAACGCCGAACGCTGGACCGAGGTGAAGCGGCAGGCCACCACTGCGCATTCCTTCGGGCTGGAGATGCATCTTCTGACGCCGAAGGAGGCGCAGGATCTGTGGCCACTGATGACGATCGACGATCTGGTCGGCGCGGCTTACCTTCCGACCGACGGGCAGGCCAACCCGTCCGACATCACGCAGAGCCTCGCCAAGGGGGCGCGGATGTCCGGGGTCAGGATCTTTGAGGACACGCCGGTGCGGCGTATTCTGGTCGAGGGCGGCAAGGTCACCGGGGTCGAGACCGACCTTGGCACCATCGCCTGCGAAAAGGTGGTGATCTGCGCCGGGCAATGGACGCGGGCGCTGGCGGCCACGGTCGGGGTCAATGTGCCGCTGGTTTCGGTGGAACATCAGTACATGATCACCGAAAGGATTGCCGGGGTGACCCCCGGCCTACCCACCTTGCGCGATCCGGACCGGCTGACCTATTGGAAAGAAGAGGTCGGAGGCCTCGTCTGGGGCGGCTATGAGCCGAACCCCAAGCCCTGGGCCGTGAGCGGCATCCCGGAGGGATTTCATTTCGAAACCCTGACGCCGGATTGGGAGCATTACGAACAGTTCATGTCCGATGCCATCGCCCGCGTGCCGGCCCTGGCCAATGCCGGGGTCAAGCAGTTGCTCAACGGGCCGGAAAGCTTCACCCCCGACGGCAACTTCATCCTGGGGGAGGCGCCGGAACTGAAGAATTGCTTCATCGGCGCCGGGTTCAACGCCTTTGGCATCGCAAGCGGGGGTGGCGCCGGCATGGCCTTGGCCGAATGGGTGGCCAAGGGCGAGGCGCCCTATGACCTCTGGCCCGTCGACATCCGCCGCTTCGGATCAGTGCATCGGTCGACCGACTGGGTGCGCGCCCGCACGATGGAGGCCTACGGCAAGCATTACACCATCGCCTGGCCGTCCGAGGAAATGCGCTCGGCCCGGCCCACGCGGCGCTCGCCGCTTTATGCCCATCTGAATGCGGCGCGCGCCTGTTTCGGCGAAAAGCTGGGGTGGGAGCGGCCCAACTGGTTTGCCGGCCCCGGGCAAGAGCCGGTCGACCGCTATTCCTATCAGCGCCCCGGCTGGTGGGAGGCGGTGGCGCGCGAACACAAGGCCGCACGCGCGGCGGCGGTGCTGATCGACCAAAGCTCCTTTGCGAAGTTCACCCTCAAGGGTCCGGATGCCGCCAAGGCGCTGAACTGGATCGCCGCCGGCAATGTCGACCGGCCGGTGGGCAGCCTGACCTACACCCAGATGCTGAACGACCGTGGCGGGATCGAGGCCGATGTCACCGTGGCGCGCCTGGCCGAGGACGAATTCTACATCACGACCGGCACAGGTTTCGCCACACATGATTTCCACTGGATCAGCCGCAACCTCTGCGGCGACTGCCAGTTGGTCGATGTGACCTCCGGCTTTGCGGTGCTGAGCCTGATGGGGCCCGAGGCGCGCCGCATCCTGCAAAGGGTCTGCCCTGACGATCTGGGCAACCAGGCCTTCCCCTTCGGCCGGGCGCGGCGCATCTCGGTCGCGCAATGCCCGGTTCTGGCGCTGCGCGTCACCTATGTGGGCGAACTGGGCTGGGAACTGCACATGCCGACCGAAGTGGCCGTGACGGTCTATGAGGCGCTGATGGCTGCGGGGCAGGGCGCGGGCCTCGTCAATGCCGGCTACCGCGCCATCGAGACCTTGCGGCTGGAAAAGGGCTACCGCGCCTGGGGGTCGGACATCGGGCCGGACCACACGCCGGTCGAGGCGGGCCTGACCTGGGCGGTCAAGATGAAAAGCGGCATCGCCTTCAAGGGGCGCGAGGCGATTGCCGCCCAACTGGCCCAGGGCGTGAAAAAGCGGCTGGCCACGTTTACCGTCACGGACCCAGAGGTAATCCTTCTGGGGCGCGAGACGATCCTGCGCGATGGCGAAAGGGTGGGCTGGCTGTCCTCGGGCGGCTTTGGCCACAGCCTGGGCCAGCCGATCGGGCTGGGCTATGTGCGCCGCGCCGGGGTCGATGCGGCCTGGCTGGCCTCGGGCGTGTGGGAACTGGAGGTGGCCTCTGAACGTGTGCCCTGCCGCGCCGGGTTCGACCCGCTTTATGACCCGCAGGGTCTGCGGGTGAAGGCATGAGGTGTCGGCGCTTGGCGGGGGCGTGATCCCGTGACGCCCATGACCGAACCTGACCCTCTCGCGGAGTTTGTGGCGGGCCTCCCCGAGCCCGCGCCCTGGGGGCAGCGCGTGGTGCCAAGGGTCATCTGGCTGTTCTGGCATTCCGGCCTCGACACGGCGCCTGACCTCGTGCGCCAAAGCCTGGAGACCTGGCGCCAGTTCAATCCCGATCACGAGATCCGCCTTCTGACCTTTGCCGAGGTGGAAGAGGTGCTCGACCTCGACCTGACCGGGGTTTTTGCCGAGATGACGGTCGATCTGGGATGGGCGGGCAAGTCCGACCTGATCCGCCTGCTGCTTTTGGCCAGGCACGGCGGCATCTGGGCCGATGCCACGGCGTTTTGCCTGCGCCCCCTGTCAAGCTGGCTGCCGGCCGAAACGCAGGACAACGGCTTTTTCTGCTTTCGCAAGCCTGCGGATTTGAACGCCCATGAGCTGGTGTCCTGGTTCATCGCGGCCTGTCCGGGCCATCCGCTCGTGACCCGGACGATCCGGCGCGCGCGGACCTTCCTGTTCAAGCCGCGCGCGGCCAGGCTGTCGATCCTGCCCGAGGCCACGATCTGGAAAGAGTTCAAGATCAGTCCCGGCGACCGCCCCGGCATCGGTCTTCTGGACAAGTGCGAAGCAACCTTTGGTGCGACCAGCTATTTCTGGCTGTTTTACCTGTTCCGCGCGGTGCTGGAAAACTCGCCCCGCGAAAGAACGGCGCTGCGCGCCAAGCGCAATGAACATGCCCAGACCCACCACACCGCCGACCGCTTTCTTTCGGCTCTGGTTTCCAAACAGACCTACCGTAAATTCGATGAAGAGATCTGCGCCGACCGGATTCGGCGCCTTTTTGATGGGATGCGGGTCCGGACCGATTTTTACAAGGCTCCGCCAGATTGAAACCGCAGGGTTGGGTCGTGGTTTGCGACCCGCGGTTGGAATTGGCCTGCCCATCGGGGTTCAGTCGCATCTTGAAAAACCGGCCTTAGATTAAGACCAGAGCCTTTCCTGTTTTAACGCGCCCAGGCCGGATCGGCCCTGAAATCGCTGTCCCTTGAAAATGTCCGTCCAATCGGACCGTGGCGCGCTGCCCTGCGGCTTCCCGGGTTGGTCCGCGATCGGGATGGCTTGGCTGCAACCGCCGGTCAGAGCTTGCCAGGGTCGCGCGCCCGTCCGCCGCCCGTCTTGCCGCCGTCCGGAGGCGCGGTGGATCGCATTGACAGGCCCGCAGAATCCGATCAAGTTATGGTCTCATTTCTGGATTTGGGTCAATCTCTATGTTCAAACAAGCGACGGGGCTGCGGTACGTGCAATTCATGGACGGCCTGCACCGTGATAATCTGTTCGACTGGTATCTGGAAGTCGGATGCCGCAAGGGCCGCACCTTTGCCCCGGTTCGCGGCAAGACCATTGCCGTCGATCCTTACTTTCTGATCGAGACCAATGTCATCAAGACAAAGCCGCAGCTGCATATATTTCAGGAGACCAGCGACGATTTCTTTGAAAGCGGCTTTCTGGCCGCGATGAAGATCAAGCTGTCCTTCAGCTTTCTGGACGGCATGCATCTGTTCGAATTTCTGCTGCGCGATTTCATGGCGGCGGAAAAGGCCAGCCATCCAGACGGTGTGATTGCATTGCACGACTGCTGCCCGTTCAATCATGAGATGACCACGCGGGATTTGGACAACATTCCGAAAGGCGGCTGGACCGGCGATGTCTGGAAGCTGCTGCCGATCCTTCGGAAATACCGGCCCGATCTGGTTGTGACGGTGCTGGACGCCGCGCCGACCGGCATGGTTCTCGTGTCGAACCTTGATCCGAAATCCAAGGTGCTGCGCAGCAAATATGACAAGATCATGAAGACTTTTCGCGATGTCACGCTGCAGGACTTCGGGGTTGAAGAGTTCAACGCATGTTTCGACTATACCGACGCGCGCGCATTCGTCGCCGATGGCTATCCTCTGTTCAAGAAAGTGACGCTGGACGCATCGGCCGCAATCACCCCGAAGAAGATCACTCCATGACGCGCAGCTAGGGAGGGCGGGCGGACCGGGTCAGACCGGGTTCGCCTGCATCCACGCCTCGAGCGCCTCGGCCTCGTCGGGCGACATGCGCAGGCCCAGTTTGCTGCGGCGCCAGATCACGTCGCTGGCGTGACGGGCAAATTCATGGGTCATCTGCCAGCGCACTTCGGCTTCGGTCAGGGTGGCGCCGAAGTCGCGGCCCAAGGCTTCGGGCGTGATGGAATTGCCAAGGATCACAAAGGCATCGGTGCCGTAAGCCTTGATCATCCGTTCGGCGCAAGGCGCGTGCAGATAGGGGTGGGCGGCGCGCAGATCGGCCTCGAGCCTGGGCTTGTCGGCCAGGGCAAAGTCGCCACCCGGCAAGGGCACGCCGGCGGTCCAGGCGCCGCTCATCTGCGGGAAGGTCGGTTTCAGCTTTTCCAGCGCATGTTCGGCCAGCCGGCGGTAGGTGGTGATCTTGCCGCCAAAGACATTGAGGATCGGCGGCCCCGGCAGGCTTTTGCCCGGCGCAGGATCGAGGCTGAGCACATAGTCGCGTGTCGCCGCCGTGGCCGACTTCGCGCCATCGTTGTACAGCGGGCGCACGCCGGAATAGGTCCAGACCACATCGGCGGCGCTGAGGGTCTGGGCGAAATACTGGTTGGCGAAGGCCAGCAGATAGTCGCGTTCGGCCTCGGAAATCTTCACCTCGCCGGGCTTGCCCTGATGGTCCTGATCCGTTGTGCCGATCAGGGTGAAATCGCGCTCGTACGGGATGGCAAAGATGATGCGGCCGTCCTGGCCCTGAAAGAAATAGCAGCGGTCGTGGTCGTAAAGCTTGCGGGTGACGATGTGGCTGCCGCGGACGAGCCGGACCCCCTCGGTCGAGGTGGTGGGCAGCACGTCCTTCATCACGGCCCCGACCAGCGGGCCCGCCGCATTGACCACGGCACGGGCGCGGTGAATCTGGGTGCCCTTGGCCGATTGGGTGGTGATCTCCCACAGGTCGCCCGCGCGGGCGGCATGGGTGACGCGCGTCTCGGTCAGGATGCGCGCGCCGCGTTCGGCCGCATCGCGGGCGTTCAGCGCCACAAGGCGCGAATCCTCGACCCAGCAGTCGGAATATTCATAGGCCTTGATGAACTGCGGCTTCAGCGGGCGCCCGGCCGGATCGGTGGTCAGATCGAGCCGCCGCGTGCCGGGCAGGACCTTGCGCCCGCCGAGGTGGTCGTACAGGAACAGGCCCAGCCGGATCAGCCAATCGGGCCGCCGCCCCTTGAGCCAGGGCATCACCACCCCCAGAAGGCGCGAGGTCGGCGTGGCATTGTCGAACCGCATGTCAGGTGACAGCGGCAGCACAAAGCGCATCGGCCAGGAAATATGCGGCATGGCGGCCAGCAGGGTCTCGCGCTCTTGCAAGGCCTCGCGGACCAGGCGGAACTCGAAATATTCCAGATAGCGCAGGCCGCCGTGGAACAGCTTGGTCGAGGCCGAAGAGGTTGCCGATGCCAGGTCGCCCTGTTCGGCCAGAACGACACTCAACCCGCGCCCCACGGCATCCCGGGCGATGCCGCAACCGTTGATGCCGCCGCCGATGATGAAAAGGTCGTAGATCTGGTCCATCGCGCCGCCTTTTTTATCGGTGGAGATTGCGAATTTGAGCCTTGGAGGTCAAGGCGCCTCCGGGTGGCTCATGGTAAATTTTTAGTAATTGCGAGATTGACGGGCACCGCCCACTGCGCGCGGCACGGCTCACGCGCGCAGCCGCCGCATCAGGATGATTTGCCGGACCAGGCCCAGGGGCGGCACCGCGCGGAACAGGTCGCGCATCATGCCCAGATCGCCCTTGACCCCGGCCCAGACGCCGTATTTCGCCGATTTGAGCGGGCTTTTCACGCCTGGAAGCCGCACCACGGCCAAGGGCAGACGGGCGCGCAGCACCAAGGCGTTCAGGAACACTTCAAAGCCGAACTTGGGCAACTGGCGCAGCGCCTCGTCCTGGCCCGTCAGCAGGTCGCGGCGCAGCGCCCTTTCGCCCGAGATATAGTCGATCCCGATCCAGCGCCACAAAAGCGGCGCGTTGTCGCGCAATGAGATCGACATATGCGCCTGACCGGATTTGACGGGTGCGATCAGTGCGCTCAGATGGTCGGGCGACAGGCCGGTCAGGTCGGCGTCGATCAGAAGGATGATCTCTGACCGTGTTTCGGCAAAGCCCCGGGCCAGGGCCGCCGTCTTGCCGCCGTTCCGCGCCAGCGTGATCAGGCGCGCCTCCGGGTATTGCGCCACCACGGCCGAAGTGCCATCGGCAGAGCCGTCATCGACCACCAGCACCTCGTCGATCTGCGGATGACCCAGCACGGCTTGCAGCACCGCGCCGATCCGGGCCTCTTCGTTGTAGGCGGGGATCAGGCAGGTCAGTTTCATGCGCGCCGCCTTTGCCACCAGACCAGCGCGCCAAGCGCCAGCACGATCACCAGCGCCAGCGAAACCCGCCAGATCCAGGTGTCGATCGCCGAATAGGCCGAGCCCAAAAACCAGCCGATCGTGACGAACAGCGCGGTCTTGGGGATGGTGCCGATCAGGTTGTACCACATGTAAAGCGCAAAGTTCATCCGCGCCGCCCCGGACGCCAGCATGATCGGCAGGCCGGCCGAATGGGTGAACTTGCCGACCAGCAGGGTGCGGCCGCCCTTTTCGGCGAAATGCCCCTCCAGCGCCAGCTTGCGCGCCTCTGACATGCCCAGACCGGTCAGCCAGCGTTCCGGCAGGATCGCCGGGCCAAGCCGGCCGATCCAGTAGTAAAGCCCGTCGCCGACCAGATCGCCAAAGACGCAGACGATGTAGACGCCAAGGATCGGCATGAAGCCCAGTTTGGACAGATAGGCCGCGATGACAGTGACGATGGGTCCTTCGATGATCGCCATCGGGCCGACCAGCCATAGCCCATGGCTTTGCATCAGGTGCAGAACGGCTTCCTGGCTCATTGCGACCCCTTGCCGCGTGCGATGTCTTCCGCCGTCATCGCATTGCCACGCCATTCAAAGGAATTGCCGCGCCAGGCCGCAAGCCACAAGAAGGGCAGGGTCGCATCGCGCACCAGCCAGGCGGCCAGATCGGCCGGCCCGCGCGGCCAGCCCCCCGCCGCGGCCAGGGCATATTCGGGCCCGTACCACAGGATCAGGAAGGCCGGGATGACCCAGGCCGAGGCGCCAAGCCCCACCAGGACCAGCGTGGCCAGAAAGGGCAGGGCGGCGCCGGCCAGAACCTCGGGCAGGAAATACAAGGGAAAGCCCAGGCGGCGCACCTTGGCCCAGCGGACCTGCCGGCTCCACACCGTGGCGCGGTCACGGCTTCCGACCGGCTGTTCGAAAAAGCGGCCCGGCAGGCGCACGACCTTGCCCGCCGCGCGCACCACCTTGGTCGAGGCCACATCCTCGGCCATCTCGCGGCCCAGAACCGCGATTCCGCCCGCGGCGCGCAGCACCGCGGCGTCCCAGAACAGCATCTTGCCCTGGGCAAAGCCATTGCCAAGGGCGGCGCTCGCCATCTGCCAGCGCGCCTGAAAGGTGTTGAGAAAGGCGCATTCGACGCGCGCCCAGAAGGTTTCGGCCCGGATCCCGATGGGGGGCGCGGACACAAGCCCGGTTCGCGGCGTGAACTCTGCCATGCAGCGGCTGAGGTAATCCGGCGGCAGGATCACATTGCTGTCCGACATCAGCACATGGTCGAAGCGGGCGGCATTCCAGCCCTTCACGAGGTTGTTGAGCTTGGGGTTGCCCGACACCCGGTCATCCCCGGTCAGAACCCGCGCCGCGACCTGCGGATATTTCGCCATCAGCCGTTCGACCAGCGGCACAGCGGGATCGGCGGGGTCGGCGGCGCAAAAGATCAGCTCGAACTTCGGGTAATCGGCCTGAAAGGTGGTTTCCAGGGTCTCCTCCAGAAAGTTCTCGAGCCCGCAGACCGGACGCAAGACCGTCACGGGCGGCAGGGGCTGCGGCGCGATGCCGGGCCTGCGCCACAGCAAAGCCAAGGCCAGCCCAATCCCCGCCCATTGCATGACCAGGCAGAAGCCGATGAAGATCGCAAGCCAGATCAGGGCGCTGCCCATGCCATTCGCCTATCAGGGTCCGTGTCGCCCGCTCTCATATACTCTTGGCGGTCTTTGCAAAACCCATATGCGCATCGGCAGGGGCCAAGTCCAGCGCGACCGGTTCGGCGCGCTGCGCGGCCCAGTCGATCAGCAGAAGACGGCCGCTGGAGGTTTCGACCAGCGCCGTGGCATTCTCGACCCAGTCGCCGCAGTTGGCATAGTCCACCCCATGATCGGAGTGCAGCGCCGGCTTGTGGAAATGGCCGCAGATGATGCCATCGGTGCCATGCGCGCGGGCGAGGTCGGCCAGCCGCTCCTCAAACCTGTCGCAGGCCCGCACCGCGTCGTTGAAGCCCTTGACCAGACGGTCGACCAGCGCCCATTCTCGCAGGCCAAAGCGCGCGCGCAGCCGATTGATCCGGCCGATCAGGCCGCGCACGCCGCTGTCGATCCTGGTGCCCAGCCGCGACAGGCGCGGGAAGTGGCGGTCGAAGACATCGCTTTCATCGCCATGCACCACCAGATAGCGCCGGCCATCGGCGGCTTCGTGCACAATGCGGTCGACCACTTCGATGCCCAGCATGTCCTGACCAACGAAGCGGCGGAAGAAGGCGTCGTGGTTGCCCGGCGTATAGACCAGCCGGGTGCCACGCTTGGCCCGGTCGAACAGGATCGCCAGAACCTGATGCTGCGCCGCCGTCCAATGCACGCCGAAGGGCAGCCAGGTGTCGATGATGTCGCCGACCAGATAGATCGCATCCGCCGTGTGGCCCTGCAGGAAGGACAACAGCGCCTCGTCCCGGCAGGCGCGCGATCCAAGGTGCAGGTCCGACAGGAACAGCACCGGAAAATGACGCTGCGGTGCGGCGCTGCGCGCTGGCGGGATCAGCGCATCGGGCGGCAGGAAATCCGTGGCATGCATGGTCATCGCTTGATCCCCTTTTCGCCCCGGAGCCGGTTGCGCCGCCGCTTTGCCCGCGTCGGGCCTCGCGCTTTCCACGTCGGGCAAGGCCTGTTCCGTCGCTGCACCTTGCGGTGGTTCATAGGCAG
This sequence comes from bacterium, assembly GCA_016124195.1. Taxonomy (GTDB): domain Bacteria; phylum Pseudomonadota; class Alphaproteobacteria; order Rhodobacterales; family Rhodobacteraceae; genus Stagnihabitans. The sequence continues at coordinate 73,674 of WGOE01000009.1, forward strand.
ATTCTGCGACGGCGGTATGACACTTGTCCTCAGGGGGTGCCGCAAAGGGTTGAGGTCGCAAGATATTGTCCCCCCTGTCCTGAGTGGCACGCGCCACAAGGGTCGGCCCCGGATTCCCGGCGCCGGCTTTACCATGCTACACCCGAAGATCGGCCCGCGTCCAATCTCTTGGGCGTGACCCGGCTTGCCCCAGCTTGCCGCGCCCGAAGATGCACGGCATCGGGTCGGGCAATGCCCTTGCCTGCGACACTGCGCGGCGCCCGGGCCTAAACATGTTGCACATGCAGAATCGAATGGTCATTCGCCCGGGCCGTTGCGCAGGGCGCCATCTGGTGCTGCGCCGCCAGGTTGCTGGACGGGCAGGCCAGCTTTGGCATCGGGAGCGCAGCGATCCGTGTCCCGAAGTCCGCGGACCGGGCGCAGATCCCAACCGGTCGTTCGATTTCGTCTTGCGGGCGGGCGGTGCGGGTCGCGGTTCCGACTGCTCGACCCCGTGGCCGGCAATCGGTCCCGCCTGGGGGCCAGCCGGTCCAGCCTGCCGCCGCATCGGATGACACAATGTGGCCACAGTTTGCGGCAAAACGCACCACACGCCGCATAAACTTTTTGAATAGAAGGGATATTCGCGCCTAGGTAGAGTGAATGTGGCGGGCTCTCCTCGCGGCCTTTCGCACCGAGCCGGTCATTGAAGTGTGGTGGATGTTGTGCAAAATATTCTGGCCTCGGATTTGCCACTGCTGTTCGACTTCGAACCGGGAACCGGGCGGTTGCAGAGGTTGCGGACCCCGCAGGCGGCGCCGGACAGGCTGGAAGATCTGCTTTCACTCTTGCATCCAGATGACCGGGCCCACCTTGTCGCGGCGATGGATCAGGCCCTGGCGCAGGGTCTCGACCACTTTCGCCGCGCCGCCCGACTGGTTTCGCCCGCGGGACCGCTCCTTTCGGTGACGATCCACGGGGCGGCCGTGGCCGGGGCGGTCCCGCCGCGCTATCTGGTCACCCTGATCGACGAGACCGCCCATTTCGAAACGCTCGAACGGTTTCATCTGGCCACCGCGGCTTCGAACGAGGTGATCTTCCTTCTGGATTTCGAGGCGCAGAACCATTGGTGGAGCGAGGCTTTCACCCGGATCTTCGGTCATCAGCCCCTCAATGCGCCCGACGCGGTGGCGCGCTGGTTCGATCTGGTCCACCCCGCCGATCAGGCACGGGTCGGCGCCAGTCATCGGGCTGCGCGTGGCGGCACGGCCGACACCTGGACCGCCGAATACCGCCTGCGCAAGGCGGATGGCACCTTTGCCCAGGTGATCGACCGCGCGCGGTTCATCCGCCGGCCGGATGGCACGATCGCCAGGTCCGTCTCGACCCTGACCGATGTGACCGAACGCCGCGCGCTGGAGGATCTGTTCCACGAAACGGCATTGGCCGCGCAGGACGTCATCTACAGCCATGATCTGGGCGCAGGCAGCCTGTGGTTGAACGAGGCGTTTCAGGCCCGGTTTGGCCATGACCCGCGTCCCTTCGCGCAAGACCCCCATCGCTGGGTCGATCTTCTGGCCCCGCCCGATCGCGATGCCTTTGTCGCGCAGTGCGAAGCGGCGGTGCGCGGCACGGCCCGGCGGATCGAACTGCGCTATCGCCTGCGCCGGGCGGATGGCCAGTATCGCGCGGTCATCGACCTTGTGCAGATCGTGCGGGACGAAACGGGCCGGGCGCTGCGGCTGGTGGGCACCATCGTCGATGTCACCGACCGGCGCGCCGAGGAAGAGCGTCTGCGCGCCGTGGTCGAGGCCGCGGCCGATGCCGTCTTCGAATATGACGTGATCGCCGGCACCGTCACCTGTCTTGAGGGTGTGGAGCGCAGCTTTGGTCATGCCTGTTCCGGCCCGCGGCCCAACCGGGACCTCTGGGCGAAGTTCCTGCATCCCGACGACTGCGACCGCGTTGCTGCGGCCTTCGCCCGCTTTGTTGCCGGCACCGACCGTCATGCCCGGCTGGATTACCGCTTTGCCCGGGCCGATGGCCGCTGGGCCTGGGTCAGCGAAAGATTGATCGCCCTGCGCAACGAACGGGGAGAGGCCTGGTGTGTGATCGGCGGGCTCGAGGATGTGACGCAGGCGCATGACACCGAGGAACGCCTGCGCCAAAGCGAAAAGCTTGAGGCGATCGGCAAGCTGACCGGCGGGGTGGCGCATGATTTCAACAACCTGCTGACGGTGATCGTGGCCTCGGCGGCCCTTTTGGAAGGCGATCCGGCTCTGGCGCCCGACCAGCGCGCGCTGGCGCAAAGCGTGACCCTTGCGGCGCGGCGCGGGGCAGAGCTGACTTCGGGCCTCTTGTCCTTTGCCCGCAAGCAGCCCCTGGCTCCGCGGCCGCTGGCCATGGCCAGCGTCTTTGCCGAAATCCGCAGCATGTTGGATCGCACCCTGCCGGCCTATGTCGCGCTGACAACCCATGTCGCGCCCGACCTCTGGCTCGCCGAAGCGGACCCGACGCAACTGAACACCGCGCTCTTGAACCTGTGCGTCAATGCTGCCGATGCGATGCCGGGCGGCGGGCGCATCACGCTGCAAGCCCGCAACTGGGTGATCGACGCGGCACAGGCCAGCGCCGACCCCGAGGTGCGCGCCGGCGACTATCTGCGCATCGACATCACCGACGACGGCACGGGCATGAGCGCCGAAGTCCGTGCCCGCGCCTTCGATCCGTTCTTCACCACCAAATCGTGGGGCCGGGGCTCGGGCCTGGGCCTGTCGATGGTCTGGGGCTTTTCCCGGCAATCGGGCGGCCATGCCACGATTCAGTCCGCTGCGGGCCTGGGCACCACCGTGACCCTGTTCCTGCCGCGCAGCCGGCGCGCGGCCCTGTCATCCGCCCCCACCGCGCGCGCCGAACCGGCCTATGGCCACGGCGAACATATCCTCGTGGTCGAGGATGACCCGATGCTGCGCCGCTTTGTCGTCACCCTGATCCAACGCCTGCGCTACCGGGTCAGCCAGGCCGAGACCGGCGATCAGGCCCTGCAGATCCTGCGCACCACGCCCGACATCGCGCTGTTGTTCTCGGATGTCGTGATGCCGGGCAACATGAGCGGGGCCGAACTGGCCGAGCGCGCCTTGCGCGAATTTCCCGATCTGCGGTTGTTGTTCACCTCGGGCTATTCGGAAACCGCCGTGGCACTGAACGGCCAGCCCGGCGCGCGATTGGGCGCCGAGGTGCAATTCCTGGCCAAACCCTACCAGATGCGCGAACTGGGTGACAAATTGCGCGAGGTCCTGACGGCAAACCAGATCCGCGCCAAACAGAGCCGGGGCTGAGCGGGGCAGTCTCGGGTCCGGGCATGCCGCTTTGCCGCGGTATTGGCGGAACCGCGCGGTCAAAGCGCCTTCGACCCCGCCGATCTGCCCAAGCCCGTATCCGGCCGACCCTGGCCCGCTTCAGCGCGCCGACGTGACCGGAGCAAAGCCTTCGAGCGACTGCGCCTCGACCTTGCGCAGGAGGGCGATCACATCGGCCACCATCTTTTCCGCCGTGGCATGGCCTTTCTCGGCCGTGGCCAGATGCGCCTCGCCCACCGGGCCTGCAGGGTTGAGGTCGCTCGCCATCCAGCCATAACTGACCGGTCCGATGGGCGAGATGGCCGAGGTTTCGGCACTCGACCGGAAATCGCGGGCCTGGCTCATGTCGACCGTCTCGGGCCGGAAGGCAAGCACCAGAGAGGTTTCCACATCGCCGCCATGGATGCCATAGGTGGTTTCCTGCCGCGAATACATCCCCTCGGGCGGGCCAAAGGCGCCCCAGCCGAGCTTGACCACGAACATGCCCGCCTGCACGCGCAATTCACGGCCCACGATCGAGATCAGGTCCACATTGCCGCCATGGCTGTTGAGGATGACCAGCTTGCGCACCCCGGCGCGGGCGACCGACAGGCCGATCTCGGTCCAGGCGGCCAGCGCGGTCTGCGCGGTCAGGGTCAGCGTGCCCTTGGCCCAGAGGTGCTCGTTCGACTTGCCCACGGCTTGCGTCGGCAGAAAGCGCAGGTCCATGTCCTCGGGGCAGCGCGCCTTCAACAGGGCCTGCATGCCCTCGGATATGATCGTGTCGGTGCCGACCGGCAGATGCGGCCCGTGCTGTTCAATGGCGGCGGTGGGCAGGATCGCGATGGTCTTCATCGGGTCGATCCGGCCATATTCAGTGGTGCGGTAGTCTTTCCAGTCCCAACGCCTGGGCATCATTGCGTCTCCGTCTTGAGGATCGGGGCAGGGGCGCCCCCGGTCAGCCGGTCCATCGCCCGGGCCACCCGAACCAGATGGCGGGCACGGCTGGCGGGGGTGGAACTGTCCATCAGATAATGCGCGGCAAAGACCTTGCGGGCGCGCGGCGGGCAAAGCCAGCCCACCCCGCGCAACAGCTGCCGCTTGCCCGGCGCGCCGACCAGGAAGGTCAGCCAGCGGCTCGCCCCGCAGGTGGTAAAGACCCCGACCCGCCCGATATGCAAAAGGCCGGGCCGGATCGTGCCATTCTGCGCATCCGGCATCTTGAAGGCCACATCGGGCAAGAGCACCCGGTCAAGCCAGCCCTTCAGCATCGCCGGCAGCCCGTACCACCAGGTCGGATAGACAAAGATCAGCGTGTCGCACCACAGGACATCGCGGCAATGATCCTCGACCGGCGCGCGGTTCGCGGGGCTGTCAAGGTAGCTCCCCAATTCCGCCCCGGTCAGGGCCGGCTGGAAGCCCTCGGCATAAAGGTCGCGCAGCCGCACCTCGGCTCCGGCAGCGGCGAGCCTCGCCAGCACCACATCGCGCACCGCCGCATTGAAGCTCGCGGGCCGCGGATGGCAATAGACCACCAGCGCCCGCATCAGAAGGCCTCCATTCCGGCGCGGACGCGGGCGAGGAAGGCCTTACGCTGCGCTTCGGTGGCGTTGTTCATGTCATGCAGCGCGAAATAACGCGTCGGCCCGGTCTGGCTGACAAAGCGCAGCGACCGCGTGATGACCTTCCGCGGCGGATCGCCAGCCAGAAAGGTCTTGAGCCGGGTGCCGCCATAGGTGGTGACGGCGGCGAGCCTGCGGATGTTCTGCAGCCCGGGCCCGACTTTGCCGCCTTCAAGGTGAAACGAGACGCCGGGCAGAAAGACCCGGTCAAAGAACCCTTTGAGGATTGCCGGATAGCCGTAATTCCACACGGGAAAGACCAGAACCAGCGCCTCGGCCGCCAGAAGCCGGTCGACATAGGCCTGCACCGGGCCGCAGTTGGTCGCCAGGTCGTGATAGCCGCGGCGCTCTGCGGCGCTCAGCACCGGATTGAAGCCTTCGGCGTAAAGGTCGCAGTCATCGACCTGCCAGCCCCCCTCTGCCAGCGTGCCGGTCACCGTCCGATGCAGGGCGGCCGAAAAGCTTTCTTCGCAAGGATGCGCAAAAAGGACAAACACGCGCTTCATCTTCGGGCTTTCCAAACGGGCTGGCTTTCCAAAAGGCCGGATTTTCCAAAAGGGCCGGTTGTGTCAGGGCGTCATGCGCTGCATCGCATGCATCGGGGCCTTTTATTCCGCGGCCTGTCGCATGCCGGGCCAGGCATACATACGATCATAGGCCCAATCAGGATTGTCCCAGGCGATCATCTTGCCGGGGTTGAGCAGGCCCTTGGGGTCGGCCTCGCGCTTGAAGGCAAGCTGGCGGTCGTCTACCGCCTGCCGTCCGCCTTCTTCCAGCGTGTAGCGATGCGGGTTGAAGATCATCGCCCCCATCGCCTCGTGGATGCGCACGATCTCGTCCAGCCGCGCCTCGGTGGTAAAGCGGACCAGCGTCAGCCCGCCCATGCCGACAGCACCGCCCTGCCGGGTCACTTCGATATGCTGCATGAGTTCGGGGCCGAAGGCCGCGCGCACCTCTTCGACCAGCGCCAGCGGCCGTTCGGTGCCATAGCCCACCTGCAGATAGGTGATCGAAGGGTCCACCTTCAGCGCGCGCAGGGTGGTGTGGTTCCAGCCGTATTCAAAGACATGGCCGGGGTCGCGCTCCCACTCCGATGTGTCAGACCGATAGATCAGCCGGGCCGCGGCATGACGCGCGGCAAAGGTGGCAAAGCCGCCCATCGCATGGGGCGCCACCATCAGCGCCACCACCGCCTCGCCCGGCCGCACATGCGGGCTGACGCGCTGGAAATAGTCCTGCGCGATCGGCGCCTCGAACACGGTGGCGAGCTTGATCAGGATGCCGTCCTGATGCGCGAGGTCAAAGGCAAAGCGGTTGGCCTCGGCAAAATCCGGAAAGGCCAGGAACATGCCGACCCAAGGATAGGCCGGCGCCAGCGGCATTTCGAGCTCGGTGATGATGCCGTTGGTGCCATAGGCGTGGCTCACGCGGTGCAACTCCTCGCCGGTGAATTCCAGGATGCGCGGTTCGGCCTCCATCGTCACCACGCGCAGGCGGATGATGTTGCCTAGATCGCGCAGGCCGCCCCAGCGCACGCTGCCGACCCCGCCCGAGCCGCCGGCAATGAAGCCCCCGATCGTTGCCGTGGCCCAGGTCGAGGAAAACATCCGCAACTCCTGCCCCGAATGCGCGATGCAGGCGGCGTCGATGTCCTTCAAGAGACACCCCGGTTCCACGATCACCCGGCCGGGGTGGATTTCCCGGACCGCGTTCATCTTGTTCAGATGCAGGATGCAGCCGCCCGCCAGCGGCATGGCCTGACCGTAATTGCCGGTGCCAGACCCCCGCGTCGTCACGGGCACATCATGGGCATGACAGACGCGCAGCACCTCGATCACCTCGGCCTCGGTGCGCGGCGAGACGGCGAAATCGGCCACCACATGATCGAGCCGGTCCTTCAGGACGGGCGAATACCAGAAGAAATCCCGGCTCTTGGCGCGCACCGAAGGCGGGTTCACGTCCAGGTCCAGATGGGACAGGGCGGCCTTGGCCGCGGCGATGTCGGGGGTCATGGCATCCTCATCAGGTCATCGAGTTCGGAATAATCGGGCAGGCTGCGGTCGATGGCGCGGCCCTGGCGCAGCACGATGCGGTCGGCTTGCGGGCGGGCGAAAAGTTCGGTCCAGCTGCGCGCCCGGCAGATCACCAGATCGGCCGGCGCGCCGGGGGCAAGGCTTGGCGCGGCAAAGCCGCAGGCGCGCGCCGGGTTGGTCAGGAAGGCCGCCGTCCAGTCCGGGTCGGAATGGTCAAGATGGCCAATCCGCGTCGCCTCACGCATTACCTCCAGCATGTCGAGATCGCCATAGGCGTAGAAAGGGTCGCGCGTGTTGTCCGAGGCGAAGCTGACATTGATGCCGCGCGCCTTCATCTCGTGCACCAGCGTGATGCCACGGTTGCGGGGCGTGCGGCGGGCGTGGCGGTCCTGCAGGTAAAGGTTGCACATCGGGAGCGAGACCACGTTGATGCCGGCCTTGGCCACAAGGTCCAGCGTCGCCAGCGCCTCGGCCTCGGGCATGGTCGAAAGCGAGCAGAGATGTCCAACCGTCACCGGCCGCGCAAAGCCGCGCGCCAGAACCATCTCGGCAATGCTGCGCAGGGTGTTGACCGTGGGGTCGAGCGTCTCATCCACGTGGAAATCCACCTCGAGCCCGCGTGCCTCGGCCGCGTCAAAGAAGGTGGTCAGGTGTTCCATCAGGCGTGGCACGGGGTAGGTGACGACGCCAAGGATGCCACCGCTTTCCGCCACGATGTCGGCGGTTTCGGTGAAGCCCGCCGCATCGGCGATATTGTCGATGCCCATCAGGCACGCGGCCTGCAAGTCGATCCTGCCCGCCCACCTTGCGCGCATTTCGCGAAATACCGGAAAGCTGATCGCCGTCTGCGGCGGCACGGAATCGAGATGGGTGCGGATCGCCCCGGTGCCATGCGCATAGGCCGAGCGCAGCGCGAAATCCATCCGCTTGGCCACATCCTCGGCCGACCAGCTTTTCATTCGGTCACCACCAACGGCGCCCAAAGCTCCCTCGAACGAACCGTCCGGATTGGGCGTGCGCGGCCAGATATGGCCCTTGTCAAGATGGGTGTGCATATCGACAAAGGTCGGAAACACCATGGCGCCCCGCATGTCGACCGCCACGGCATCGTGCCGGTCGGCCACGATCCGCCCCCCTGCCAAGGTCAGGGCGCCGGGCAAGAGGTCGCCCGAGCCGACAAGGCAGCCCGGCAGCGTCAGATTTTCCAGCCGGATCACCGGGGCATCGGGCAGAGTCTTGAAATCGCTCATCTATACGTCCCGCTTCACAGCGCTTTCATGCCACTTGTGCAGCAAGAACCAGTTGAGGGCGGTGGTCACCATGAAGATCACCACGCCAAGGAAGGCAATCAGGAACAGGGCTGCAAACATCCGCGGGATGTTGAGCCGATACCCCGCCTCCAATATGCGGAAGGCGAGGCCCGAGCCGATCCCGCCGGTGCCTGCGACATATTCGGCCACCACCGCGCCGATCAGGCTCAAGCCACCGGCGATGCGCAAGCCACCCAGGAAATAGGGCAGGGCCGAGGGCAGTTGCAGATAGCGCAAGCGCTGCCAGCGGCTCGCCCGGTAGATCGTCATCAGGTCGCGCAGGTTGTGATCGGCGGATTTGAGGCCCAGCGTGGTATTGGCCAGGATCGGAAAGAAGGCCACGACCCAGGCGCAGATCAGGAGCGCCACGATCCGGTTGTCGACATAGATGAAGATCAGGGGCGCCACCGAGACGATGGGCGTGACCTGCAGGATGACGGCGTAAGGGAAGAACGCCATCTCGGCGAATTTGCTCTGGGTGAAGAGGATCGCCAACGCCACCCCGCCGATGACCGCCACGCTCAACGCCATCAGGGTGATCTTCAGCGTCACCAGCATCGAAGGGAACAGCGTGCCCCAATCCTTGACCAGGGTCTCGGCCACCAGCCCCGGCGAGGGCAGGATGTAATGCGGGATGTGGTTGATCGCCACCACCCGGTCCCAACCATACAGCGTAAGAACCACCACGATCGTCGGCAGCGCCCATTTGCCCACCGCCTCGAGCCTTTTGGCGCGGGCGTGGCGTTCTTCCTCGGCGTCGAAGGCCGCGCCGTCGATCACCGTCTCGCTCGGCCTGTCATCGGCAAGGCTCATGCGTGTGCCTCCTCTTCGCCCATCGCTTCCATCAGCGCCTCGGAGGTTTCGCGTGCGATCTCGCCGTATTTGGCCGAGGTTCGGAAGGCCAACCCACGCGGATAGGGCTCGTCCAGTGTCAATTCCTTGACCACCCGTCCCGGGCGCGGCGCCATCACGAGGATGCGGTCCGACAGAAAGACCGATTCAAAGACCGAATGGGTCACGAAGATGATCGTGCAGCCGATTTGCGCCTTGAGCGTCAAAAGGTCGTTGTTCAGCTTCTGCCGGGTGATTTCGTCCAGCGCGGCAAAGGGTTCGTCCATCAGGATCAGGCGCGGGTTGGTCACGAGCGCCCGCGCGATCGAAACGCGCATCTTCATGCCCCCCGACAATTCGCGCGGATAGCTGCCGGCGAAATTCTCAAGCCCCACCAGCGCCAGCACCTCCTCGATGCGGCCCCTCACCGAGGCCAGCGATTGGCCGCGCAGGCGAAAGGGCAGCCAGACGTTCTGCAACACGGTGGCCCAGGGCATCAGGGTCGGCTCCTGGAACACCACGCCAAGGTCATCGGTGCCTTGCCCGCCCTCCCAGATGATCCGGCCCGCCGTGGGGCGCATCAGGCCCGCGATCAGGCGCAGTGCGGTGGATTTGCCACAGCCCGACGGGCCCAGAAGCGAGATCAGGTCCCCCTCGTTCACCGTCAGCGACATGCGGCGCAGGGCGTGGACCTGGCCGTTGAAGGTCTTGTCCACGCTTTGCATGCGCAGGATGGCGGGGCGTTCGCCCAGGGGTCTGATCTCGCGTGCCACGCGCGGCTGTCCTTTTCGGTCATTTACAAAAGGAGGGCGCGGCCTGTCGCACCCGCCAGGATCTAGTGCTTGAGGTCCATGCCGACACCCTGATCGACGAAGGCCAGGGTATAGGATTTCTTGATGTCGATGCCGTCCTTGATTACGCCGGCGCCGACCATGTCCTTGTAGAACCGCTCCATATGCGCGTCGGTCATGGCGCCGATGCCCATCTTTTCGGTATCGCCCGAATCCACGATGCCATATTCCTTCATCTTGGCAATCGAGAAGGCGATCTGTTCGTCCGACATGTCAGGATTGTCCTTCTTGATCATGTCATTGGCGGCCTTGTTGTCGCCGTAGAGGTAATTGTACCAGCCCTTGATCGACCCATCGACAAAGCATTTGACCACTTCGGGCTTGGTTTCCACCGTGGATTGCAGGGTCTGGATCATCGTCGAATAGGAATTATAGCCGTTGTCGGCCAGCAGCCAGAGGTCGGCATCCCAGCCCGCCTCTTTCTTCACGGCCAGAGGTTCCGAGGTGATATAGCCCTGCATCCCCGATTTCTCGTCGGCGATGAAGGGGGCGGCGTTGAAGGTATAGACCTTGCGCTGTTCCTCGGTGAAGCCAAGGCTCTTGATCATCCACTGGTAATAGCCGGTATAGCCGCCGTCCGAGATGTAGAGGGTCAGGTTCTTGAGGTCGGCAAAGGTCTTGGCCACGCCCGGATGGGTCAGGATGACCTGCGGGTCCTTCTGGAAGATCGCCGCCACATTGACGAGCGGCAGGCCCTGATCGACGCCGTCAAAGGCATCCAGCACGCCGCCCATGTAGAAATCGATCTTGCCGGCCAGCATCAGCGCCTGGTTGTTGACCGAAGGCCCGCCCGGCACGATGGTCACATCCAGCCCGCAGGCGGCATAGGTGCCATCGGCCACCGCCTGATAGAAGCCGCCATGTTCGGCCTGTGCCACCCAGTTGGTGCCATAGGTCACGGCGGTATTTGCCAGAACGGGCGTGGCCAGTGCTGTGGCCACAACTGCGGCCAACGCGCGCGACGACGGGGTCGCAAAATGGGACATCATGAGCCTCCGATGATTCTGATGTGTCAAGATTAGGCTCTGGCGCCGCCAGCTCTGGTATTGCGCTGCGTTTTTCGGCGCGACAGGACAGGGCGCGATGATTTATTGGGCGCATTCCGGCTTTGACGCCCCGCAAACAGGCGGAGTTTGGCTGGGCCACCGGCAGGCTCTGGCGTTCTGGCTGCAAACCGGCTGGCCTTGGGCGACCCCTGCCAAGGAGGATGAAAGATGAAGGAACTGACCCCCGCGACAATCCGGCGCCCCTTTGCCCGCTATGCCCATGGGGTCGAGGTGCCGCGAGGCGCGCGGCTGGTGCTGACCTCGGGCCAGTTGGGCATCGCTGCGGACGAAACCGTGCCTGTGGAGGCCCGCGCGCAGGCCGATCTGTGCTTTGCCGCCTGTGCCGCCATCCTCGCCGAGGCGGGCATGGGGCCGGCCGATGTGGTGCGCATCAACGCCTTCGTCACCGACCGCGCCCATATGGCCGCCTATATGGCCGCCCGCGATGCCTGGCTGGCCGATGTGACCCGGTTGCCAGCCTCGACCCTGGTGATCGTCTCGGGCTTCACCCGGCCCGAGTTCAAGGTCGAGGTTGAAGTCACGGCAGCCCGCATGGACTGACGACCGCCATCACTGACATACGTCTTCATCGACTGGCGCCCCCATTCGGCGGCGCACGGAGTGCCTGCCAGGTTTCAGCCCAGGACACCCGACAATTCGCTCAGCATCTTTTGGGCGGTCGAGGTCACTGCGACCGACAAGAAGCCGTTCGACGTGTCGACATCCTTGAAGAAATCGCGCTGCAGCACAGCCTTGTATTCCTCAATCAGGCCGCGCGCCTCGACCTTCAGCTTGTCGCGCGCATCGCCCGTGTCCGAACTGACGATCTCGGCCAGCTTGGTTTCGAGCCGCGTGTCGAGCCCCTCGATATAGGTCATCAGGGCGCCGTCGACCTTGAGGTCGCTGGTCGGAACCCCGGCCGCCGCCAGGACCCGCGAGATTTCGGCCTCGAGTTTGGACAACTCGTCCTTGATGCTGCGCCGGGTGAACATCCAGTTCAGCCGCGCCGTGGCGAAGGGTTTGACATCGGGGGGAACCTCGGCCTCGAAATTCGACTTGTCCTGGCTGAGGCCCGCCGCGATCATCGCCTCGACCCGGCCGAGGTTGGCCATCGCCTTGGCGTGGTCGGCGGCGGGGATGCTATCCACCACCATGTTGAACAGATTGTTCAGTGCGTTGACATCGGCCACCATGCCGGCCGAGGCCGCGCGGGCGACCATCGGCGCCAGACGGTCCACCTCGGCCTGCTGTTTCAGGCCATCCTGGACCCGCTTCAGCCCGGCCATCGCCTTTTCGGCCTCGCCCTTGCCAACATCGGCCTCGGCGGTGTCCAGCACGTTCATCATCGCGTCATGGGCATCGCCGGCGCTTTTCGCCTGGACCTGCGCGCGCAAGGCCGCCACGGCCTTGGTGAGGCCCGCTGACCTCGTGTCGGGGCCGGGCGTCGGTTCGGGTGTGGCCTCGGGCTGGGGCTGCGAGGTCGTGGTCGGTTGCGGGGTCGTCTGCCCCGCCGCGCCGACCCGGATCAGGGCGGTTTCGATCTGGCCGACAGTCTGGGCCGCCTTGGGCAGATCGCCGCCCTTCATCAGATCGACGCCGGCCTGATACATCTGGTTCAGCTTCTCGCCGATCGGACCCGTCAACCCGGCAAGCTGCGGTTTGATCGCGGCCAGCCGGCGCACCAGGTCCTTGGGGTCGATGGGCTTGCCGGTCGCATCGGTGGGGGCGGCTGTGCCGCCTTCGGGCGCAGTGGGCCGCGGCGGCGGCGGAGGCGCGAGCAGCCCCATCAGGCTGGGCAGCGCCTTCAGCGCCTCTTCGAACTGGGCCGCATTGACCTTGCCCATGATGAAATCGCGCAGCTTGCTCAGCTTGCCGGCCAGTTCATCGCCCTTGGCAATGGCGGCCGCGACCCGTCCCTCGACGGTGGACCAGGCCATTTCCCAGTTGCTGCGGGCCTCGTTGGTTTCCGGGACGGTCTGTCCGCCGGTTTCCGCGACGGGTTCGTCGGTGCCCTCGCGCTCGGTCTGTTCCTCTTCGGTCGTGGTGCCGCCGCTTGGTCCCGGCCCGCCGGCGTTGGCATCGTCGCCCTCCTCGGGCAGCGCCTTGCCCGAAGGGTCGATCACGGTGACCGAGGTGAAGGCCATGTCCACCGATTTGAAGAATTTCTTCAGATGGATGCCAAGGCCTACCGGCGGGTCTTCGAGGCAGTTGAAGGTGGCCGATTTGCCATCCACCGTAAAGGTCCCGATGGCCACCTTGGAGGTTTCGCCATCGGCCTTGACCAGCCGGCCCAGCATCGACGGGTCGCGTTTCTTGTGCAGCTTGACCTCGGCGCCTTCGGGCTTCTTGCCGAAGCAGACACCGATGTTGACCGGGCCCTTCTTGGCGAAGGCGAGCATTTCCTTCAGTTCCTTGAGGTACTCTTCCGTCTTGGCCATGATCGATCATCTCCAAAGTCAGGGACTTGCACCGCGTCGCAACCGGCCGGGCCGGTTGATTCTGCCTGTCATCGGGAACACTCTAACAACTGCATGGCCTTACGCCAACGACAGGATTGCCCTGCACGCCGCCGACCTGCCGCGCCTAAAGCGCCACGCCCTCGCGCGCGGCCAGATCGCAGAAGAATTGCCAGGCGACCCGGCCCGAACGCGACCCGCGCGTCGCCTGCCATTCGATCGCCTCGGCCCAAAGCCGATCCTCGCCGATGGTCAGCCCATGGGCCGCGCAATAGCCGCGGATCATCGCGAGGTAATCGTCCTGCGAACAGGGATGAAAGCCCAGCCACAGCCCGAAGCGGTCCGACAGCGAAACCTTCTCCTCAACCGCCTCGCCGGGGTTGATCGCGGTCGAGCGTTCGTTCTCGATCATCTCGCGCGGCATCAGGTGGCGCCGGTTCGAGGTGGCGTAGAACAGCACATTGTCCGGCCGGCCTTCGATGCCGCCGTCCAGCACGGCCTTGAGCGACTTGTAATGCTGGTCGTCGCCCGCAAAGGACAGATCGTCGCAGAACAGGATGAACCGGCAGGGAGCGGCGCGCAGATGCGCCAGAAGGCGCTGGACCGAGGGCAGGTCCTCGCGGCTCAGTTCCACGATCTTGAGGTCATGCCCCTCGGCCCGGACAGCGGCATGGATCGCCTTGACCAGCGAGGATTTCCCCATCCCCCGCGCGCCCCACAACAGCGCGTTGTTGGCCGGCAGGCCGCGGGCGAAATGCCGGGTGTTCTCCATCAGCGTGTCGCGCGACCGGTCCACGCCGACCAGAAGCCTCACATCGACGCGGGCCACCCGGGCCACGGGCTCCAGCCGGTCGGGGGCGGTGTGCCAGACAAAGGCCTCGGCGGCGGTGAAATCCGGGGCTGGCAGGGGCCGCGGCGCCAGACGTTCCAGCGCGGCGGCTATGCGTTCAAGGTCGGTCATTCGTCGTCGGGCTCTTCCCAGGTGCCATCCAGCTTGGCCTGCTTTTCGGCCTGCTTTTCAAAGTAGACGATGATCCAGATCGACACTTCGTAAAGCGGATAGATCGCGGCGAACAGGATCATCATCGACGTGACATCGGGCGGAGCGATCATCGAAGACAGGACCAGAATGCCCACGACCGCATATTTCCGCGTCGATTTCAGCCCCTTGGACCCGATCAGGCCGGCCCGCCCCATCAGCGTCAGCAGGACCGGCAGCTGAAAGCACAGGCCAAAGGCCAGAAGGAACTGCATGGTCAGGGCGAAGAACGCCTCGACAGAGCCCTGGAACACCACGCCCTTGGGCACCTCGGCCAGCGGGTTGGCCGATTGCATCGCGTCCTTGAAGCCGTCCTGGAAGGTCAGGAAGAAGTTGAAGGCATAGGGCAGCACGATGAAATAGGCGAACATGCCGCCCAGCACGAACATGATGGGCGAGGCCAGAAGGAAGGGCAGGAAGGCCCGCTTTTCATTGCGGTACAGCCCCGGCGCCACAAAGCGCCACATCTGGAAGGCGATGACCGGAAAGGCCAGCACGAAGCCACCCCACATGGCGATCTTCAGCGTGACGAAGAAGCCTTCCTGCACCTTGATCAGGACGAATTCGCATTCCTGATGGCGCGCGGCCAGGGCGTTGCACATCGGGCGCGACAGCACGGCAAAGACAGATTGCCACAGAAGATAGCAGACGAAGAAGGCCACCACGAAAGAGGCGATCGACACCATGATCCGGGTGCGCAGCTCTTTCAGATGTTCCATCAGCGGGGCGGCGCTGCCCTCGAGTTCATCGGTCTTGGTCATGCTTGGTCCGCCTTGCTGGCCGTCTTGCGCGACGTCTTCTTCTTGGGTTCGGTCGGGGTTTCAGCCGTGGCCCCTGCGGCTTCTGCCGGGGCCTTGGCCCTGACGGTGCGCTTGCGCGGCGTGGCTGCGCCTGCATCGGGCATGTCGGTCGTTGCGGCCGGCTTGGCGGCGCGAGGTTTGGCCGCGGGTTTTGCCGGCTTGGCATCGGCCTGCGCGGGCACGGGCGATGGAGGCTGTGGCGATGGAGACTGTGGCGATGGGGGCTGTGGCGATGGAGGCGCAAGCGATGCGGGCGCAGGGGGCGGCGTCATGGCCGGGGCTTGCAAGGCCGCGGGCGGCGGGGGCGCGTAGGTCCCCGCCTCGATCGCCTTGAGCTTTTCGGTCTGCTCCCGGATCACTTCCGCGCGCTGCGCCTGCTTGTCCATCAGCGCCTGTGTGGCCGGGCCGTGGATTACGGGCGCGGCAGGTTCCGTACCATGTTCGGCCAGATCCTCGGCGGCCTCCGAGGCGTCATCGACCAGCTCCGCAGGCGCAGGCGTGGCCGGCATCGGCGGCGGAACCAGCGAGCGGGCCGGCATCGTCGCCGTGGGCTTGGCCGCGTTCTTGATCGGGTCCCATTTTTCGAACTTGTCGGCCGCTTCGCGCACCGCATCCAGACCCAGCGACTTGGACGAGGTCGCAGCCTTCAGGTCATCGGCCGCGTCCTTCATGCCGGACTGCTTGGCCGCCTCCTCCATCGCGCGCGAAAACTCGCGGCTCATCTGGCGCAACTTGGCCGTGAAACGCCCCAGTTGGCGAAACATGTCGGGCAGGTCCTCGGGGCCGATCACGATCAGCGCCACAAACCCGATGATGAGAAGCTCGGCCCAGTTGAGTTCGAACATTTGGTCAGATCAACCTTTGGTCTTGTCTTCCACGGGCGTCACGTCCTTGGCGGCCGGGGCGGCTTCGGCGGTCTCGGCGTCCTTGGCGGGTTCGGCCGCGCCGTCGTTCATGCCCTTCTTGAAGGCGGTGATGCCCTTGCCGACCTCGCCCATCAGGGACGAAACCTTGCCCTTGCCGAACAGGACCAGAACCACGGCGGCGATGACGATAAGCTGAATGGGACCCATGGCGTGCATGAGAATTCCTCCGGTAGGCCGCAGGATGCGGCGTTGACTTGACGCAGCAGAGGCCAAGAGCCCGCGCGCCGCAAGATGGTCTTTGGTCACAACCCGGCCATGGGCTTGGCTTTGGCCGGGCTTACTGCCATATTTCTGTCAGTTGCTGAAAGAGAAGCCCGCGCCCATGCCCCGCTCTGACCGGCTGTTCGACCTGATCCAGATCCTGCGCGACGGGCGGCTGCACAGGGCCGCCGATCTGGCGCAGGCGCTGGGTGTCTCGGTGCGTTCGATCTGGCGCGACATGGCGGTGCTGGCGGCCTCGGGCATGCCGGTCGAGGGCGAAAGGGGGGTGGGCTATATCCTGCGCCAGCCGATCACCCTGCCGCCGATGATGCTGTCACCGGCCGAGATGCTGGCCCTGCGCCAGGGGGTGCGGCTGGTGGCCGAGGGGGGCGACCCCGCGCTGGTGCTGGCCGCGCGCAGCCTGGCCGCCAAGATCGCCACCGTAGCCCCCGCGCCGCGATCCGAGGGGAACGGGGCGGGCGAGGATCTTTTCACCGCGCGCGCCACCGAACCGGCCCGCGCCACGCCGCATCTGCCCTTGCTGCGCAAGGCGATCCGGCAGGGCGAACGGCTGACCATCGTGCTTCTGGACGCCGAGGGCCAGTTGACCCAGCGCGACATCCGGCCGCTCGCCCTGACGCTGAAGGGGCGCGACTGGACGCTTGGGGCCTGGTGCGAAACGGCGGCTGGGTTCGAGGATTTCGGCCTCGACCGCCTTTTGGACATCGTGCCGCGCGGCGAAACCTTCCCGCGCGAGTCCGACCGGCGTCTGGCCGATTATCGCAAATGGCAAGAGGCGGCGCAGGGCTGAACATCCGGCCCCACAGCCCGGTCAACGTGCCAGCACCAGTTCGGCCTTGAGCCCGCCCAGGGCCGCGCTCTTGCCCAGCCGCAACGCGCCGCCATGCGTGCGGGCGATGTCGGCGGCAATCGACAGGCCCAGCCCTACGCCGCCGCCCTTGTTGGGGTCGCGCGCCGTATCGAGCCGGGTGAAGGGCAGGACCGCCTCGTCGCGCCGTGCTTCGGGGATGCCGGGGCCGTCATCCTCCACGATCAGCCGCAGGCTGCGGTCGGTCAGGACATAGCTGATCTCGCCGCGCGAGCCATAGCGGACGGCATTGCCCAGCAGATTCTCCAGCGCCCGCATCACGGCCTGCGGGCGCAGCCGCACCTCGCCCGTGCCCTGACAGGCGCCCAGCGTCACCGCCATGCCGGCGCGCCGCGCCTTTTCCACCACCTGCGCCACCAGCCGGGCCGGATCGGTCAGCGCGGTTTCCTCCATCGCGGCACCGCGCGCGAAGGCCAGGAATTCGTCGACCAGCCGCTCCATGTCCTCCACATCGCCCATCAGGGCCAGCGTCTCGTCATCTTCGGGCAAGAGCGACAGGCCCAGTTTCATCCGGGTCAGCGGCCCGCGCAGATCGTGGCTGACGCCCGACAGCATCAGCGTGCGCTGTTCGATCTGGCGTTCGATGCGGGCGCGCATGTCCAGAAAGGCCATGCCCGCAGCCCGCACCTCCAAGGCGCCGCGCGGGCGGTAGGGGATGATCTGACCACGCCCGAAAGCCTCGGCTGCCCGCGCCATGCGGGTGATCGGCACCAGCTGGTTGCGCAGGAAGGCAAAGGCCACCGCCGTCATCAGGACCGAGGCGAGCGCCATCACCACCAGAAGCTGATGGGGATTGCTGGCTGTCAGGCGGCTGCGCGGCATCTGCACCTGCATCGGGCCAAAGCGGGTGTCGATCCACAACAGGACCAGCCTGGGATTGGCCTGCAGATCGACCGCCAGCAGCGCCGGGAACTGGTCATGCAGGGTCGAGCCGACCTCGCGCCCCGACAGGTCCCAGAAGTCGCGCCGGTCGCCGTCGGGCGGGCTGCCCTGGGCGGGCAGTTGAACCGTCATCTCCAAGCGGGCGCCGATGGTCTGGACGCGCTTGAGCGCCGCGGCCAGATCGGGGGCGGCGGCGACCTCGGCCTTCAGATACTGCGCCTCCAGCGCCACGCCATGCGACAGCTGCTGGGTCACCCCGTCGAAATGGCGCTGGATGAAAATGACCGACACGATCAGCTGGATCGTCACCACCGGCACGATCAGGATAAGCGCCGCGCGCCCGTAAAGGCTGCGCGGCATGTAGGATTTGATCTGAAAGGCCATGGTCGCAATCCTACCCTTGCGCGGTCGGGCTTGCCAAGGGGCAGGGCGGTTGCGTTCGATATCGGGCTTGAGGTCGGCGCGGTGCGGCGCAATGCTGTGTGCAACCGTGCCGTGCCCGGCCCCGGAGATGCGATGACCGACCTTCCCTGCCAGCTTGTGCGTGCCGACAATCCCGGAGCCTTCACCGGCACTGGCACCAATACCTATATCCTGGGCGAGGATGAGGTCGTCGTGGTCGATCCCGGCCCCGCGCTGCCCGCCCATCTGCAGGCGATCACCGCGGCGCTCGGGGGCCGGCGCCTCCGCGCCATCCTCGTCACGCATGCCCATCTGGATCATTCGGCCCTGGCGCCGCTTTTGGCGGCACGGACCGGGGCCGAGGTTCTTGCCTTTGGCGGCGCCCTCTCGGGCATCAGCCCTGCGATGCACGCGCTGGCCGCCGAGGGTCTGGAGGGCGGAGAGGGCAGTGACACCGGCTTTGCCCCTGACACCGAAATCGCGGATGGCCAGATCCTGACTCTCGCTGGGCTGCGGATCGAGGTGATCCATACGCCCGGCCATATGGGCAGCCATGTGGCGCTGGCGCTTGGCGATGTGCTTTTGTCGGGCGATCATGTGATGGGCTGGTCCACCTCGATCGTCTCGCCGCCCGAGGGCGACATGGGCGCCTACATGCGTTCCCTGCACAAGCTCTCCGGGCGCGGCTGGCGACGGTTTCTGCCCGGCCATGGCCCGGCGATCGAGGCACCGGCCGCGCGGCTGGCCGAACTGATCGCGCATCGCGAGGCGCGCGAGGCGGCGGTGCTTGCCGCCCTGACCCAGACCGGTCCTGCCAGCGCCGCCGATCTGGCCCGGCGCATCTATACCACGACGCCGCCCGGCCTTTTGCCCGCGGCCACGCGCAACGTGCTGGCGCATCTGATCGACCTGCAGGACCGCGCCCTGGTTCGGGCCGGGCCGGGCCGGCTGGTCACCGCCCGCTTCGCCCGGATCTGACCCCACCCGGCGCGGCCCATGTCATGTTCCAGATCAAAGCCGGCATCAGGCGATGGGTCAGGCCGGCTGCGGGGCTGCGGCGGGCTTGCCGCGTCGACGTCGGCCCCGTGCCGCGGCCTGCCTGTCGCCGCACCGAAGCCGATCCCGGCCGAAGTGTCTTGGCAGGTCAGGGTGAAGCCCGCGCAGCTTCCTGCACGCAAGGGGGCGAAACCTGCGTTTTTTCCTGTCTGCCCCCTTGCCGCCCCCAAACACCCTTGCTATAGCACGCCCCATGTTCCGGCGTAGCTCAGCGGTAGAGCAGCTGACTGTTAATCAGCTGGCCGTAGGTTCGATCCCTACCGCCGGAGCCAAATTTCCCAAGGGAAATCAGGAAGATAGGGCTCCCGCTCGGGAGCCCTTCTTTGTTGCTACCTCCCCTCAATCGCCACGCGGTCGCAGTGCTGGGGCCCGGATGCAAACTGTCGCTGAAGCCGTTGTCGCGATGGCCGCGCGCCAAGCCTGTATTCCCGCCTGAAAGCGCGCGGCCTATCCCCCGGTGGCGTTGTCAGTTCTGCGTTGCCGCGCGGTTTGAGAACAGCAGGGTGGTTTTTTTGCCTTTCACGGCAGCGGCAAATCTTTTGGCGCGCGGCCGGTGCGTCGACCATCCGGACAGGACCAATCTTCGACCGCGCGCCGTTAACGCCGCGCCACTCCCTTCAACATGCGCATGAAGCTCATCGAGATATGGGCGCGCTGGATCAGCGAGGCGGCTTGCAGGTCGCCCACCCGCAACGCGGTCAGGATGTCATCGACCTCGCGGTTGAAGACATTGGCCTCTTCGCGCATGTCGATGGTCGAGGCCTTGATCGACTTCAGCCAGATCCGCGCCGTGCGGAAATAGAGCCTCTCGCAAATCTCGCGCAGGGGCTCGTTTTCGGTCAGCCGCAAGAGGGCGAGGAAGAAATCCATGTTGATCTGGGCGAATTGGCGCGGGTCCGGGTCATTGATCAGGGCATGGGAACGGGCGGCCAGCACCTGGAACTCGGCCCAAAGGGCTGCATCGGGCGCAACCGGATCAAGCCTCCCGGTCAGTTCGGCCAGTTCCAGACGCAGCCGGTAGGTCTGTTGCAGTTCTTCGACCTCGACATCGGTCACGAAAGTGCCGACGCCCTGGACCGATTGCAACAGGCCCTCGCCCTCCAGCCGGACCAGAACCCGGCGCAGCGGCGTGCGGCTGACGCCGAATTCCTCGGCCAGCGCCTGTTCGGAAAGCCGCGTGCCGGGGGCGTAATCCAGCAGGCAGATCCGGTTGCGCAATTCGGCATGCAGCCGGTCGAACCGGTCGCGGGCATTGGGCAGAGGGGCCTTGGTCTCGATGTTCACGTGCCTTGCGTCCTTTGCTCTGCGGCCGCCGCGCCCTTGGGTCTGCCAGATATAGCGCGAAGCCCGGCAGGCCGCCATCCACGGCGCGCGGGCCTCATCCCGGGGCCAACCGATCGGCGAGACCCTGCAGCATGGTCAGGCATTCGGACAGCTGATCGACCGACAGATATTCGTCCGGCTTGTGCGCCTGTTCGATCGAACCCGGCCCGCAGACCACCGCCGCCATGCCCAGCGTCTGAAAGATGCCCGCCTCGGTGCCGAAAGCCACCACATCGGCGCCATTTGCCCCGGTCAGCTCCATCAGGATATCGCGCGCCTCGTTGGCCTCGGCCGGGATCAGACCCTCGACCTCGCCGATCACCTCGGTGACGATGTCCGCCGAGGCCGAGACCCTGCGCATCGCGGGCAACAGGGTCCGGGCGCAGAACGCCCTCAGGTCGGCCTTGACGAAATCGGCATCGCCCGGCTGTACGGGGCGCATCTCCCAATCGATGCGCGCCTTGCCGGGGATGACGTTATGCGCGACCCCGCCGATCAGCGCGCCGGTGTTGATCGTGGTCCAGGGCGGATCGAACCGGCCACGGGCAGGGGCGCGGGCGCGCAAGCGTTCCTTCAGCTCCAGCAGACGGCCCACATAGCGCACCGCGAATTCCACCGCGTTCACCCCCAGATCGGGGGCCGAGCCATGCCCTTCCAGCCCGGTGAAATGGGTGGAATATTCAAAGCAGCCCTTGTGCCCTTCGATCACCCGCATCGAGGTCGGCTCGCCGATGATCGCCACCCGAGGCTTCAGGCCCTGCGCCCGCAGCACCCGCGCCAGCGCCTGCCCGCCGATGCAGCCGGTCTCTTCGTCGTAGGTGAAGGCAAAGTGGATCGGCCTGTCGCGCACCCTGGCGGCAAAGACCGGCGCCATGGCCACGGCGGCGGCGATGAAGCCCTTCATGTCGCAACTGCCGCGGCCATAAAGGCGGCCCTCGCGTTCGACCATGGCGAAGGGATCGCTGCTCCAGGCCTGATCCGCGACCGGCACCACGTCGGAATGACCCGACAGGACGATGCCGCCATCGGCCTCTGGCCCCAGCGTGGCAAAGAGATTGGCCTTGGTGCCGGTCGGGTCGGCATGCACTTCGACCCGCGCGCCGCATTGGCCCAGCCTTTCGGCCAGAAACGCGATCAGCGCCAGATTGCTGTCGGTCGAGACGGTGGGAAAGGCGATCAACCGCCCCAAGAGCGCCTTGGTGTCGTCCAGCAGGGCCAAGGGCTCAATCCTTCACGAAAAGCTTGCGTTCGACCTTGCAGAAGGTCTCGGCCGGGCCGCTTGGCTTGATGAGGATGGATTCGGTCGTCTCAAGCCCCCATTCGGTCATCCACAGGCCTGGCATGAAGTGAAAGGTCATGCCCGGTTCCAGCACGGTCTGGTCGATGGCGCGCAAGGACGCGGTGCGTTCGCCCCAGTCCGGCGGATAGGACAGCCCGATCGCATAGCCGCAGCGGGCCGACCGCGTGATGCCGACCTTTTCCAGCTCGGCCGCCAGCGCATTGGCCACATCGCAGGTCCGGTTGCCGGCGCGAGCCGCGTCAAGCCCCGCCTCCAGCCCCGCCGTCAGGGCCTCGGCGGCGTCGGCCATGTCCTGGCGCGGTTTGCCCAGATGGACGGTGCGGCAGAGCGGCGTATGATAGCGCCGGTAGCAGCCCGAAAGTTCAAAGAAGGTCGCCTCGCCCGTCTTCATCGGCGCGCCGTCCCAGGTCAGATGCGGCGCCGTGGCATCGACACCCGAAGGTGTCAACGGCACGATGGCGGGGTAATCGCCCCAATCCTCGTCCACGCCATAAAGGGCGGCGCGGCTGATCTCTCCCACCAGTTCGTTCTTCTTCAGGCCGGGCCGGGCGAGGTCGATGCCCAGCCGGACGATCTTTTCCGAAATGCGCGCCGCCTTGCGCATGAAGGCGATCTCGGCCTCCGATTTCACCATGCGCTGCCAGTTGACCAAAGCGGTCGCATCGACAAGCACCGCATTGGGCAAGCTCGCCCCCAGCACGGCATGGGCCTTGGCCGAGTAATAGTAATTCTCCATCTCGACCCCGATCCGGGACTTGGCCAGACCCATCCCGGTCAGGACGCGGGCCAGATCCTCCATCGGGTGCTGCGTCGCGGACTGGATATAGGTGTCGGCATAGCCGCGGATGCGGTCGTCCTCCATCCAGACCGTGCGGCGTGCGCCATTGGCATCCTGACTGCGGCCCCACCAGACCGGATCGCCGTCGAGCGGCAGGATCACGCCCTGATGCACATAGAAGGACCAGCCGTCATACCCGGTCAGCCAGGCCTGGTTCGAGGGGTCGGTGGCGAACAGGACCTCGATCCCGGCCTTGGCCATCGCGGCGCGGGTCTTGGCGATTCGGCGGGCATATTCGCCGGCGCCAAAGGGGGCATGTTGCAATCCCATAGGGTCCTCGTTTCTGCTAGTTACGGCATGATGTGCACAACGCTAGACCTGCATTTGCAGTGCCGCAAGAAAAAATAGAGCTTCATTCAGTAAATATGCGCCTAATGTCTTGACACAAGATCAACTCGGCAGATGCTGTATACAACAGGGATCGGCGACCGACCGGGCCGCTGACAAGAAGCTGACCACAACAGGGGAGAAGACCATGAAGAGATCACTGCTGACGACCACAGTGGCCGCCGGTGTCGTCCTGGGAGCCTCGGCCGTCGCGGCCCTGGCCGGCCCCTTGATGGACCGCATCAAGGCCGGCGAGCCGATCCGCATCGGCTTTGCCAACGAGGTGCCCTTTGCCTATCCCGGCCCCGACGGCAAACCGATGGGTTTTGTGAATGCCGAGGCGATCGGCGTCCTGACCAAGATGGGCTATACCAAGATCGAGCCGGTCCAGACCGAATGGGGCGGCCTGATCCCCGGGCTTCAGGCCGGTCGCTTCGACATCATCACCGGCGGCATGAACATCCTCAAGGCGCGCTGCGAGAACGTGGCCTTTTCCGAGCCGATGGCCGTGGTGGGCGATGCCTTCATCGTGGCCAAGGGCAATCCCAAGGGGATCGAAACCTACAAGGACGTGGCCGACAAGGGCGCCGTGATGGTGACGGGGGCGGGCTATTCCAACATTGACGCGGCCAAGGCGGCCGGCGTGGCCGAGGCCAATATCATGCAGGTGCCCGGCCCGACCGAGATCCTCGCCGCGGTCAAGGCCGGGCGGGCCGATGCCGGGGCCGGGACCTATTTCACCGTCAAGCAACTGGCCGACAATTCGGGCGGCGCGGTCGAGGTGACCGACCCCAAGGCCCTGCCGGCCGATGCGCTGAACTGGGCCGGGATCGGCTTCAACAAGGAGGATCAGGACTTCGTCGATGCCTTCAACGCGGCGCAGAAAACCTATCTCGGCTCGCCCGAGATGATGGCCGCGGTGGCGCAATATGGCTATGGCGAGGCCTCGCTGCCCGGCGACAAGACCACCGCCTGGGTCTGTGCCAATCGTTGAGACGGGCGGGTGAGGGGCGGGCCGGGCAGTCGGCCAAACCTTGGCGGGCCGGGCAGCCAGCCAAACCTTGGCGGGCCGGGCAGCCGGCGAAACCGATGCGCAGCCGGAGCCAATGTGGTGCCAAGCCATGGTGGTAAGCCACGGTGCCAATCCGCTGATGAAAGCTGCCGATCCAGGCCGCCGGCCCATGCCGATCTGTGGGCCGGCGCGTGATGCCGCCGGGTCGGCCTGACCGGCGGCCGGATTGCGGCCCCGGCCGGCCCAAGCGAAAGGAGAACGGGTGTCTTACCAGGACTTCCTGCAGACTTACGCCGCGCGTATCCTGAACGGCACGGCGGTGACCGCGGCCCAGTTCCTGTTCGCTTCTGGCGTGGCGATCCTGGCTGCGCTGATCGCGGGTCTGGGCAAGCTGTCGGCCAACCCGCTGATCCGGGGTCCGGCCGTCGTCTACATCGAGATCTTTCGCGGCACCTCGCTTCTGGTGCAGCTGTACTGGATCTTCTTCGTGCTGCCCCTCTTCGGTCTGACCCTGCCCAAGTTCGCCGCGGGCTTTCTGTCGGTCGGCATGAACGTCGGGGCCTATGGCGCCGAACTGGTGCGCGGGGCGATCCAGGCGGTGCCGCGCGGCCAGTGGGAGGCGGCGCTGGCGCTGAACATGACGCCCGCCACGCGGATGCGCCGGGTGATCCTGCCGCAGGCCTTCCTTCTGATGCTGCCGCCCTGGGGCAACCTCATCATCGAGCTGTTGAAGGGCACGGCGCTGGTCTCGCTGATCTCGGTCGCGGACCTCATGTTTCAGGCCAAGCAGATCAACGCCTCGACCTATCTGTCGGCCCAGTCCTTCGGCACGGCGCTGATCGTCTACTACATCCTGGCCCGGTTCGTCGTCACGCCCTTCATGCGCTGGCTGGAACGGGTCATGGCGCAAAGGCTGGGGCGGACATGAGCTTTCACTGGCGCTGGGACTTCACCTTCGAGATCATGCCGCGGCTCTTGTGGGCCACGCTGAACACGCTGATGGCGGCGGGGCTCGGTTATGCCATTGCCATGGTGCTGGGGCTGGGTCTTGCGCTGGCGCAGCGCAGCCGGTTCCGCCTGCTGACCCTCGCCGTGCGCGAGCTGGTCGAGTTCATCCGCTCGACCCCCTTGGTCCTGCAGATCTTCTTCGTCTTTTACGTGGGCCCGCAGTTCGGGATAAGGCTCAGCCCCTGGGTTTCGGGCATGGCCGCCATCGGCCTGCACTATTCGGCCTATCTGTCCGAGGTCTACCGCGGCGGGCTCGCCTCGGTGCCCAGGGGCCAGTGGGAGGCCTGCATCGCCCTGAACATGACCGCGCGCCAGACCTATCTGCGGGTCATCCTGCCTCAGGCGCTGCCGCCCGCGCTGGCGGGGATGGGCAATTATCTGGTCGGCATCCTGAAGGACACGCCGATGCTGAGCGTGATCGGCGTGGCCGAACTGATGCAGACGGCCAATGCGATCGGGTCGGAAAGCTATCGCTACCTCGAACCCTACACGCTGGTGGGCGTGATCTTTCTGGCGATCTCGCTGCCAGTGGCCGGGCTGGTCCGGCTTTTCGAAATCCGGGTCCGCCGCAAATTGGGAATGCGCTGATGGAAGACATGTCGAACTATCCGCTGGAACTGACCGGCCCCGATGTGCCGATGGTGCGGTTCATGAATGTGACCAAGAGCTACGGCGCGCTGGTCGTTCTGGACAAGCTCGACCTCGATGTGGCGCCGGGCGAGATGGTCACGATCATCGGGCCTTCGGGGTCGGGCAAGACCACGGTCCTGCGCATGCTGATGACGCTGGAACCCATCAATGGCGGCGTGATCTATGTCGATGGCCAGCCCCTGACCCATATGCCCAGGGGCGGCCGGCTGGTGCCCGCCGATGCGCGCCACCTGCGCAAGGTCCGCGCCAGCATCGGCATGTGTTTCCAGCAGTTCAACCTCTTCCCCCACATGACCGCCCTGCAGAACTGCATGGAGGGTCCGGTACAGGTTCTGGGCCTGTCGCGGGCCGAGGCGCGGGCGCGTTCCGAGGAGCTGCTGGAGCTGGTCGGCATGATCGACAAGAAGGACCAGCACCCGTCGCGCCTGTCGGGCGGCCAGCAGCAGCGCGTGGCCATCGCGCGGGCGCTGGCGATGCGGCCCAAGGTGATGCTGTTTGACGAGGTGACCTCGGCCCTTGACCCCGAGGTGATCGGCGAGGTGACGGCCGTCATCCGCAAGCTGGTTGCCGAACACAACCTGACCATGCTGATGGTCACCCACCAGATGGGCTTTGCGCGCGACATCTCGGACCGGATCTGCTTCTTCTTCGGCGGCAGGATCGAAGAGCAGGGCCCGCCGGACGTGCTGTTTGGCTCTCCCCGGCGCGACCGGACCCGGCAGTTCCTGTCCGCTGTCAAGGAAGCCATCTGAATGGGCGTGACGCTTGCCGATATCCTTTCCGCGCGGCGGGTGATCAGGGGGGCGGCCGATGCGACGCCGCTGGTGCCCTCGGCCTTCATGTCGCGTGTGGCGGGGCAGGAGTTTCTGTTGAAGCTGGAAACTGCCCAGCCGATTGGCGCCTTCAAGCTGCGCGGCGCGATGAATGCGGTGCTGACCCGGCCCGACGCGACACGCGGGGTCGTGTGCTGTTCCACCGGCAATCACGGGCGCGGCGTGGCCCATGCGGCGCGCCTGCGCGGCCTGCGCGCGGTGATCTGCATGTCGCATCTGGTGCCCAAGGCCAAGGTCGAAGGCATCCGCGCGCTTGGCGCCGAGGTGCGTCTGCATGGCGCCTCGCAGGACGAGGCCATGGCCGAAAGCGCCCGGCTTTGCGCGGCCGAGGGGCTGGTCGAAATCTCGCCCTTCGACGATCCGGCGGTGATAGCGGGGCAGGGCACGATCGGGCTGGAAATGCTGGAACAGCGTCCGGATCTTGCGGCGATCCTGGTGCCCCTGTCGGGGGGCGGGCTGGCCGCGGGCATCGCGGTCGCGGCCAAGGCGGTCAACCCGCGCCTGCGCGTCATCGGCATCACGATGGAGCGCGGGGCGGCGATGGCGGCCTCGATCGCCGCGGGCCATCCGGTCGAGGTGGCCGAGCATGTGTCACTGGCCGACAGTCTGGGCGGCGGCATCGGGCTCGCCAATCGTCTGACCTTTCCGATCTGCCGCGCCCTTCTGGACGACATTGTGCTGGTGTCAGAGGAGGACATCCGCCACGCCATGCAGGTCCTCTACTTCGAGGACCGTATGGTGGCCGAAGGTGCGGCGGTCGTGGGGCTGGCTGCGGTCCTGTCGGGCCGGCTCACAGGCTTTGCCGGCCCCGTCGCCACCGTGATCACCGGGCGCAATCTGGACATGGCGACCTTCACCCGCCTCATCTGCGGGCAAGATGTGGCCCTGGGCGATCAGATATTGAAAGGCAGGGCCTATGCCGCATGACATTCAGATCGTGACCGAGGCCGACCTGCGCCATCTGGTCCCGCTGGACCTGACGCTGGTCGAGGTGATCGAGCGCGCCTTTCGGGCGCTTGCCGCGGGCGGCGTGGTGATGCCGCCGGTCCTGTCGATGCACCTGCCGGCGGTCAAGGGCGAGGTCGATGTCAAGACCGCCTATGTCCCCGGCTTTGACGGCTTTGCCATCAAGGTCAGCCCGGGCTTTTTCGACAATCCCAAACGGGGCCTCCCCAGCCTCAACGGGCTGATGATCCTGTTCTCGGCCAAAACCGGGCTGGTTGAGGCCTTGTATCTCGACAACGGCTATCTGACCGACCTGCGCACGGCGGCGGCCGGGGCGGTGGCGGCGCGCCATCTTGCGCCGCCGGTCGTGACCACCGCCGGCGTGATCGGCACCGGCGTGCAGGCGCGGTTGCAGATGCGGGCGGCGCATCTGGTGCGCCCGTTCCGGCGCGGGCTGGTGCATGGGCGCGACGCGGCCCGGGCCAGTGCCTGCGCCGCCGACCTGCAGGCAGCACTTGGCGTGCCCGTCGAGGCTGTGGCCGATCCCGCCCGGCTTGTGGCCGAAAGCCAGCTTGTCCTCACCACGACCCCGGCCCATGCCCCGGTCCTGCGCGCCGAATGGCTGCACCCGGGCCTGCACATCACCGCGATGGGTTCCGATCAGGCCGGCAAGAATGAAATCGACCCCGAGGTGCTGGCGCAGGCCGATGCCTATGTCTGCGACCGCGTCAGCCAGTGCGAAACGCTGGGCGAATTGCGCACGGCACTGGCGGCGGGCCTTTGGCACAAGGGCGTGCCCGCCGAACTGGGCGAGGTGATTGCCGGCACGCGCCCCGGACGTCGCAATCCGCAGGACGTGACAGTGGCCGACCTGACCGGCACCGGCATTCAGGACACCGCCATCGCCACCCATGTCCGCGCGCGCTTTGGCACGGCCGGCACGGTGTTTTCGTCATGAGACGCGCTCGCCCGACCCGAGCCGCGCCGCACCGGAGCCCGCCCGATGCAGCTTGACGACCGCGACATCGCCATCCTGCGCGTCCTTGGCACCGAGGGGCGCATCACCAAGGCCGCGCTGGCCGAACGCATCGGCCTGTCCCCGACCCCCTGCTGGGAGCGGCTGAAAAAGCTGGAAAAGGCCGGCCTCATCGAAGGCTACCGGGCCGAGATCGCGCTCAGGCGGCTTGGCCCGCATGTCACGGTCTTTCTGGCCGCGGAGCTGGCCGACCACACCGCCGCCCGCTTTCGCCAGTTCGAAGAGGCGATGGCGCGGCTGGACGAGGTCGTGGGATGCTGGGCGCTGGGGGGCGGCTTTGACTATCTGGTCCAGATCGTGACGCGCGACATCGACGCCTATCAGCGGCTGGTCGATGCCATGCTGGATGCGCGGATCGGGCTGGCGCGGTATTTCACCTATGTCGTGACCAAACATGTCAAGGGCCCGGCGCTGCCACCGCTCGACCTTTTGCTGGGGCGCTGAGTTTTGGCCTGCCAGACCGCCCCAAGCCAGAGGAATCCTCTGCCCGGCGCCCGAGCTTTGGTGCCTTCCTCTGCGCGCGCCTGCGACCATGACCCCGCACCCCGACGTGGAGGACCGATCATGGATACAGGAAACACGGCATCTCTGGCGCTGGAGGACCGCAAACTCTTGCGCAGCTTTGCCTATATCGGCGGAAAATGGACAGCCTCCGCCGTGGGCGAGGTGATTGCCGTCACCGACCCGGCCACGGGCCAGACGGTGGGGCAGGTGGCAAGCCTGACCGCCGCGCAATCCACTCAGGCTGTCGATGCGGCCGAGGCGGCCTTTGCCGGCTGGTCTGGCATTTTGCCGCAGGACCGCGCGGCTGTCCTCAGGCGCTGGTTCGCGCTGATCCTCGCCCACCGAGAGGATCTGGCCCGCATCATGGTGGCCGAACAGGGCAAGCCCCTGTCCGAGGCGCGCGGCGAGATCGACTACGGCGCGGCCTTTGTCGAATTCTATGCCGAAGAGGCCAGGCGCCCCAACATCGAAGGCATCACCAGCCACCTGCCCGATGCCGAGGTGGAACTGTGGCGCGAACCTCTGGGGGTGGCGGCGCTGATCACGCCGTGGAATTTCCCCTCGGCCATGCTGACGCGCAAGGCGGCGGCGGCGCTGGCGGCAGGCTGCACCGTGGTCTGCCATCCTTCGGCCGAGACACCCTTTTCGGCGCTGGCCCTGGCCGAACTGGCCGAACGCGCGGGGATGCCGCCGGGCGTCTTCAACGTGGTGACGGGCCAGGCCCCGGTCGTGGTCGAGCCCTGGACCAGGGATGTCCGCGTGCGTGCCCTGTCCTTCACCGGGTCCACCGAGGTCGGCCGGCTCTTGTACCGGCAGGCGGCCGATACGGTCAAACGGCTGGTGCTGGAACTGGGGGGCCATGCCCCGGTTCTGGTCTTTGCCGACGCCGATCTGGAGGCAGCGGTGGCCGAAACGATCAAGGCCAAATTCGCCACCTCCGGCCAGGATTGCCTTGGCGCCAACCGGATCCTGATCGAAAGGTCGGTCTATGCCCGATTCTGCGAATGCTTCACCAGGGCGACACGGGCGCTCAGCATCGGGCCGGGGATGGCAGATTGCGACCTGGGCCCCCTGATCCATGAAAAGGCCGTGCAAAAGCAAGAGGATCACGTGGCCGATGCGCTGGCCTGCGGGGCACGGCTGGCCACGGGCGGCAAAAGGCACGCTCTGGGGCCGCTGTTCTACGAGCCGACCGTGCTGGTCGATGTGCCTGCCGAGGCCCGGATCATGACCGAAGAGACTTTCGGCCCGGTCGCCGCCCTGATGCCCTTTGACACCGAGGCCGAGGCGCTGGCCCGGGCCAATGCCACCGAATTCGGGCTTGTGGCCTATCTGCATACCCGGGACCCGCGCCGGATCTACCGGCTGACGCGCGCGCTGCAATTCGGCATGGTGGCGGTCAACCGCACCAAGGTCACCGGCGCGCCGATCCCCTTCGGGGGCACCAAGCAATCCGGTCTTGGCCGCGAAGGCGCGCGCCAGGGCATGGAGGAATTCACCACCATCAAATACGTCTGCCGCGATTGGGCATGAACGAAAGGCCAAGGACATGCTGAAGAACGACCAACTCGACCAGTGGGACCGCGAAAGCTTTTTCCACCCCTCGACCCATCTGGCCCAACATGCGCGGGGCGAAACCCCCAGCCGGGTGATCCGCACCGCCTCGGGCGTCCATATCGAAGACCGCGACGGCAACCGTCTGCTCGACGGTTTTGCCGGGCTTTACTGCGTCAATGCAGGCTATGGCCGGACCGAGATAGCCGAGGCCATCGCCGCACAGGCGCACGAACTGGCCTATTACCACGCCTATGTCGGCCATGGCACCGAAGCCTCGATCACGCTGGCCCGGATGATCCTCGACCGCGCGCCGGCCCATATGTCCAAGGTCTATTTCGGCTTGAGCGGGTCGGACGCGAACGAGACCAACATCAAGCTGGTCTGGTATTACAACAACATCCTGGGCCGGCCCGAAAAGAAGAAGATCATCTCGCGCTGGCGGGGCTATCACGGGTCGGGGCTGATGACGGGCTCGCTGACCGGGCTGGAATTGTTCCACAAGAAGTTCGATCTGCCGCTGAGCCAGGTGATCCACACCGAAGCGCCCTATTACTTCCGCCGCAACGATCCGAGCCAGAGCGAGGCCGATTTCACCGCCCATTGCGCGGCCGAGCTTGAGGCGCTGATCGCCCGCGAAGGGGCCGACACGATCGCGGCCTTCATCGGTGAGCCGGTTCTGGGCACCGGCGGCATCGTGCCGCCCCCCGCCGGCTATTGGGCGGCGATCCAGGCCGTGCTGAAAAGGCACGACATCCTCCTGATCGCGGATGAGGTCGTCACCGGGTTCGGCCGGCTGGGCAGCATGTTCGGATCGGATCACTACGGGATCGAGGCCGACATCATCACCATCGCCAAGGGCCTGACCTCGGCCTATGCGCCGCTGTCGGGGTCGATCCTGTCCGACAAGGTCTGGAGGGTGCTGGAACGCGGCACCGACGAGAATGGCGCCATCGGCCATGGCTGGACCTATTCTGCCCATCCGGTCTGCGCTGCGGCGGGGGTGGCCAACCTGAAACTGATCGACGATCTGGGACTGGTGGCCAATGCGGGCACGGTGGGGGCTTATCTGAAATCCGCCATGACCGAGGCCTTGGCCGATCATCCCCATGTCGGCGAGGTGCGCGGCGAGGGCCTGCTTTGTGCAGTGGAATTTGTCGAAGACCGCGCCACACGGCGCTTTTTCGATCCGGCTCGCAAGATCGGGCCGCAGGTTTCGGCCACCCTTCTGGCGCAGGACAAGGTCATCGCCAGGGCCATGCCGCAGGGCGACATCCTGGGCTTTGCGCCGCCCTTCTGCCTGACCCGGGCCGAGGCCGACACGATCGTCGCGGCCACGGCGCGCGCGGTCAAGATGGTGCTGGGATAGGCCCCTGTCGGAACAGGCCCGTGCTGGAACAGGCCCGTGCCGCCGCCACCCGATCGGAGGCGGCGGCGCGGGGTCATTGCAGATAGGTCAGCGGGTCCAGCGAGGCGCGGCCCTGACGCACCTCGAAATGGATCTGCGGCGGATTGCCGGCCTTGACGGTGCCGATGGTCTGGCCGCGCTTGACCGTGGCGCCCATTGCGACGCTCGCGGCCTCCAGCCCGGTGTAAACCGTCAAGAGCCCGTCCGGATGGCGCAGGATCAGCACCAGTTCCCCGGTCGAGGCGGCGGGGCTGTCGTAAACTACGGTTCCCGCCTGCGCCGCATGCACAGCCGATCCCGCGGTGGCGGAAATGTCGATGCCCAGATTGGTCTTGCCGTCATAGTTGCGGATGATCTTGCCATCGACCGGCATCGACATGGCTGCGGCCGAGGCGTTGGTGCGTCCTGCGCTCAGATCCGGGGCGGGCGGCGCCATCTTGGCGGCCTCGGCGGCGGTCACGGTCTTTTCGGTCGGCAGCGGCAGCTTGGCCGAGGGCGGCAGCGGCGTGGGAGACCCCTTGCCGGGCGGCGTGGCATCGGCCACCGGCGCTGCGGGCGCGCTTGAGATATCGGCGGGGGTCGGGATGATCAGATATTGCCCCTCGCGCACCGAAAGATCGGGGCCTAGCCCGTTCCAGTCGGCCAGCGCCTTGGCCGAGATGTTGAACTGCCGCGCGATGGTGAAGGCCGTCTCGCCCCGCTTGACCTGATAGCGCAGCGGCACCGGGCCGGTGGTCCTGGTGGTGAAGGGCAGCTTGCCCGACCCCGCAGTACTGCTGGCCGCGGCCTTGCCAGACCCCGTGCCGGACGCTGTGCCGGACGCTGTGCCCGAACCCGTGCTTGGCCCGACCCGGTCCAGGGCCGTCGTGGCAATCGCCGCCACATCCAGCCCGCCGGTGGGCGCAGCTTCGGTCACCGTGGCCGAGGGCAGGGCGGCCGGATCGGCCGAAACCCGCACCGGCAGGGCCAGAACCTCGCCCGAGCGCAGCGTGTCGCCGGTATGCAGCGCATTGTATGAGGCCAGCTGATCGGCCGAGATCGAAAGCCGGCTTGCGATGCTCGACACCGTGTCGCCGCGCCGCGCCACCACGACCTGATAGCCGGGATAAGAGATCACGCCATTGGCATCGGCCGCCGGGCGCGCAGCACTCGCGCGTTCGACCGCCGTGCTGGTCGCCCCGGCGTTGTTGCGCAGATCCCAGTCCAGCGCGCTGGTGTTGGCGCAGGCCGACAGCAGCAAGGCCCCCAGGACCGGCAGCGCCATCCGGCCAGTTCGACGGTCAAAACCCCTTGAAAAACGCATCGCACCCCACCCGTATTGCTCGACGTGATTGGCCCGTTCGCCGGACCCTTGCTTCATTCCGTCCCCAAGCCCTCGACCAGCGGCACGAACCGCACTGGACGCAATTCTTCGTAGTCATAGCCCGATTGCAGGCGTGTCACCTTGATCAGGCTTTGCACCGCATCCGACTGGCCGACCGGCAAAACCATGATACCGCCGATCTTGAGCTGCGCCAAGAGCGGCCCCGGCGGGTCTTCGGCCGCGGCCGTCACCAGAATGCGGTCAAACGGCGCTTGTTCCAAGAGGCCAAAGCTGCCATCGGCGGCAAAGGCCGTGATATTCACAAGGCCAAGATTGCGAAAGATCTCCTGCGCCTCGCGCACCAGACGCCGGTGGCGGTCCACGGTATAGACCCTGCGGCACAAAAGCGACAGGATCGCCGCCTGATAGCCCGAGCCGGTGCCCACCTCCAGCACCTTGTCGCGCGAGGTCACGTCCAGCGCCTGGGTCATCAGCGCCACGACAGAAGGCTGCGAGATGGTCTGCCCGCACGAGATCGGCAGCGGCATGTCCTCATAGGCGCGGTCCGAAAAGACGCCACGCACAAAGGTGCCACGGTCGATGCGCTCCATCGCGTTCAGCACGCGGGTGTCGGTCACGCCATGGCTGCGCAGGGCGAACAGGAACCGCATCTTGCGTTCGGCGCCGGTGTCATCCTGGGGCGGCCCATCGTCCGTCATGCGCAGTCCTCGGTCATTTGGCGGCGGCGCTCATCCAAGGGCCTCTGCCAGATCGGCCAGCCGGTCATGCGCCGTCAGGTCCGCGCGCAGCGGCGTGACCGAGATATAGCCTTCGACATTGGCGGTGATGTCGGCGCCGGGCAGGGTGGGGCGGCCCTGTTCGCCGCCCTTGATCCACAGGAACTGCCGCCCCGTGGGCGAGACATGCGGCTCCAGCGAGAACGAGGTATAGCGGCGAAAGCCCTGGGTCGCGACGCGGGTGCCCTTGACCTCGGCCGCGGGCAGGGCGGGGAAGTTCACGTTGTAGAAGACGCGGTAATCGGCCTCGTCCCAGATGCCCTTGTCCAGAAGGTTGCGCACCAGGGTGGCGCCATGGCTGACCGCCGCTTCGTAAGGGTCGTCAAGCCGGGCATTGGCGGGCCCGAAGAACTGCGACAGGGCGATGGACTTCACCCCCTGCAGGGCCGCCTCCATCGCGCCGCCGATCGTGCCGGAATATAGCACATTCTCGCCCGCATTGTTGCCGCGGTTGACGCCGGACAGCACCAGATCGGGCCGCGCGTCCTTCATCACGTAGTAAAGCCCGGCCAGCACGCAATCGGCCGGCGAGCCTTCGGCGGCAAAGCGGCGCGGGGCAAGTTCGGCGATCATCGTGGGATGGGTGTAGCTGATGCAATGGCCCACGCCCGATTGTTCGAAGGCCGGCGCCACGACCCAGACCTCGCCCCCCGGGCCGGCCACGCTGGTGGCGATGCGCTCTAGGACCGAGAGGCCCGGCGCGTTGATGCCGTCGTCATTGGTGATCAGAATGCGCATGATAACCCCTTTTGTCCCTGATAGACGAGGCCCGCCCGGGGGGCAAGCGGACCCTGCGCCGCAGTCGTCACAGCCCTTCGAAGGGATCGCGCCAGAAGGGCAGCGTGTCCAGTTGTGCGGCATGGCGCATCAGTTCGGGATAGTCCTCGACCGGCAAAAGCGCGTCCCTGGCAAAGGGCATCAGCGTTGCCACGCGGAAATCGGCATAGGACAGGCGGTCTCCGACCAGCCAGTGCCGCCCCTTGAGCCAGTCGTTCAGCACCGCCGCCGCATCGCGAAACTGCGCCATGGCCTGATCCATCACCTCGGGCAGTTCGGCCTTCTGGCTGAAGGTCGGCCGCACCAGCCGTTCGAAATAATGGACAGCGCCCGCCGGCATCAGGTGATAGGCGGCCCAGGACAGCCAGCGGATCATGTCGGGCTGCGTCTCGTCGCGGCGCCAGAGGTCCGAGCCCGTCCGCGCCGACAGGCAGCAGATGATCGCGTCGGTCTCCCAGAGGGTGCTGCCGTCGGGGTCTTGCAGGATGGGCACCCGCGTCATCGGGTTGAGGTCGCGGAACGCCTCCCTGTGGCGCGGATGCATGGGGCTGGCCTTCACATAGTCCAGATCGGCGCCCAGATAGCGCGCCACGGCAAGACAAAGCCGCGGGTTCAGATTGGGCGAATAATAAAGCTTTGCGCGGGTCTGGGTCATGCCAAATGTCTTTCCTGTGCGAAAGGGGGCCCCGACGCCGGCCAAGGCCCATGGCATCGGCATAGCAACCGCCTGGCCCGGCATCAAGCAGGCTGAGGTGCGGCGCGGGTCGTGGCGCGGCAGGCCGCCGCGGGGGGCGTCGTCGGGGGCGTCGTCTGGGGCGTCGGGGGGGGGCGTCCTGGGGGGCATCGCGCCGCGGGCACGCCAGCGCCCCGGACCCGGCGGCTGGGCGTCGCGGTGGCTTTCCTGCGGGCCAGGTCGAGCGGCGCCCCGATTCCGGCCGCCCGGCTGGCGGCCACGATCCGGCCCCTTCCGACCTTGCCCCGCTCCGCCGCCAGCCCTTGGCGGCAAAGGATCGGCAATGATTGCAACTGGCCGCTGCCGGCGCCCTCTTCCCGGCCCGGCGGGATCAAGCCGCGGCCGTGTCCTGCGCGCGAGATCCGCCTGCAGCAGCCTGCGAAGGCGTTCTATGCGTCCGCTCTCGTGCGAAACAGGCGAAAGACCAGGGCGTCGACCGAGACCCGCCCGCCGCCCGTGACGATCAGCACCGCCAGAAGCGTGCACCACATCAGCCGCTGATCCAGGATCAGGCCATAGGGGTCGCCGTCGAACAGCGCCCCCACGGTCTTGGCATCGACGCCATGGCCGAAGATGTCGGTCAGGCTCATCACCACGACAAAGCCCACCATGCCGAGGGCGCTAAGCCGGGTCGCAACGCCGGCCACGACCAGCACCGGCAGCACCAGTTCCGCCACTGTGCCGGCCAGCACGACCAGGTACTGCGGCCAGGAGATCGCCGACACATCATAGCCCGCCGCCGCGATCTGTTTTGGCAGGATCTGGGCATAGGCGCCAATGGTCAGGCTGAACCCGTCCATCTTGGTCAGGAACGAGTTGAAAAAGAAGCGCAGCAGCACCGAAGCCAGCACCAGCCGCACAGCCAGCGACAGGGCCGAGCCAAGCCAGGGCGGAACCTCGGCCGAGGAGGAAAACAGCGGGGCCAGTTTTGCCGGAAGCATCGGGAGTCCTTTGCGCTGGGGGCGTCCTGACCGTCCCTTCGCAAGGATCCCGGGCCCGGTTACCGCCATCACGCGGTCGTGATGGGCAGGGCGGTCGCGGGCGACCGACCGGCGGCGCTGCCGGACCGGATTGTGTCCGGCCGGACTGTGCCAGACCAGATTGAATCAGGCCAGATTGAATCAGGCCAGATTGCCTCGGGCCGGATTGTGTCAGACCAGATTGAATCGGGCCAGATTGAATCAGGCCAGATTGAATCAGGCCAGATTGAATCAGGTCAAACCCTGCCAGACCAAATTCAGCCCAGCCAATTTCCCTCCGGGCAATTCCTACAGGGCCAGATGCAGCCGGATCAGGCCCTCTGCCACGCCCACCCTGATGCCTTGATAGTTTGGAACCGTGGCGCGCAGGCCCGTGCCGGTGGTCTGCGTCGGGCCCGCGATGCGCAGGACCTCTGCCCCGGCGGCGCGACCGGCCTGCAGGCCGGCCTCGGCATCCTCGACCACCAGAACCTGCGCCATGGCCACGCCAAGCCGGCGCCCGGCCAGAAGATAACCGGCCGGATCGGGCTTGCCGCGGCTGACATCCTCGGCCGAGATCAGCAGGCGCGGTTCCGGCAGGCCCGCCGCCGCGATCCGCCGCAGCGCCAGCGCCCGCGTGGCAGATGTCACCACGGCCCAACGCTCGGCGGGCAGCGCCGCCAGCAGGGCCGCAGCGCCCGGAATCTCGGCGATGTCGGCGGTGTCGGCATGTTCCATCGCCTCAAGCCAGGCGGCCTCGGCGGCGATATCGGCACCGGCGGGCAGGAAGTCGCGCATCGTGTCTTGCGCGCGGCGTCCATGCATGCGGGCCAGAACCTCTGCCACCGGCAGGGCGCGCCGCTGCGCCCAGGCGGTCCAGGCCCGTTCGACCGCCGCGATCGAGGTCAGGATCGTGCCGTCCATGTCGAACAAAAGCGCCTGATAGGGCCCGAGGGGCGATGCGGTCACGGGATGTTCCTTCAAGCCTGCGCGTTGATCTTGCCCCGCCCAACATGCGGTTCGGGCCCGAAGATGCAAGCCCCCGCCGGTGCCGGCGCGTTGTGCGGGGCAAATGGAGTAGGGCGCCGCATGGACTGCGGCGCCCCCGTTTCGCATTGGCCGGCTGCGAGGCCGGGCCCGGGCTCAGCTCCACATGAAGTCGGCCTCGTGCAGTTGGGTGGCGGCGGTCAGGCCGGTCACGTGGAAGGCGATATCCGCCGTCCCGTTGCCATCCACGTCGACCTGCACCACATCGCCGTTCACCCGGGCCTCGGAGTTGTTGGTTGCGGTGAAGGAGCCATCGCCCAGATAGGCGAAGGTGCCATGCAAGAGACCCCGGAACTCCATCACGTCACCCGAGACAGCTCCCCCGTTCACGTCGTTGAAGTCGGTGATCGTGTCGATCCCATTGTTGGCGGCGAGGGTGAAGACGAAGTGATCCGCCCCGTCTCCGCCGGTCAGCGTGTCATTGCCCTTGCCGCCGATCAGCGTGTCGTCGCCGGCCCCGCCGTTCAGCACGTTGGCCGCCACGTTGCCGGTCAGGATGTTGTCGAGCTCGTTGCCGGTCCCGTTGACACTGCTGCCGGCGATCAGGGTCAGGTTTTCGACATTGGCCCCCAGGGTCCAGGACACCGTGGATTGCACGAGGTCGGTGCCTTCGCCCGCGTTCTCGATCACCACATCCGACGTGCTGCCGACGATATAGACATCGTCGCCTGTGCCGCCCTGCATCGTGTCGTTGCCCGCGCCGCCATCGAGCACGTCATTGCCCGCGCCGCCGTCGAGGAAGTCGTTCCCGAGATAGCCCGACAGATGGTTGCTGCCATCGTTGCCGGTCAGCACGTTGCCCAGCGCATTGCCAAGCCCGTTCGTGTCGCCGGTGCCGGTCAGGTTCAGGTTCTCGACATAGGCGGACAGGTGATAGCTCGACGAGGCCCAGACCGTGTCGGTGCCGCCGCCGCTCTTTTCGACGATCGCGTCGTAGACATTGTCCACGACATAGGTGTCGTCGCCCGCGCCGCCGACCATCAGGTCCTTGCCCGCGCCGCCGTCCAGCGTGTCCGCGCCGTTGCCGCCGTAAAGCGAGTCCATCCCGAGGTTGCCGCTCAGATAGTTGTCGCCCGCGTTGCCAATGAGGACGTTAGCCAGCGCGTTGCCCGTTCCGTCGAGGTTGTCGGTGCCGGTCAGGGTCAGGTTTTCGATATTGGCCGAAAGCGACCACGAGATGGAGGCCTTCACGGTATCGACGCCGGCGTCCAGCAGTTCGGTCGTGGTGTCGCCGATGTTGTCCACGATGTAGACGTCATCGCCCAGACCGCCGGACATCTGGTCCGCCCCCGTGCCGCCGTCGAGCGTGTCGGCCCCGGCGCCGCCGATCAGCGTGTCGGTGCCGTCCAGACCCATGAGCCAGTTGGCGCCGCTGTTGCCGGTCAGCACGTTGTCGGCCGCATTGCCGGTGCCCGAGGCGCCGGCGATGCCGCTGAGGGTCAGGTTTTCGAAATTGTCCGCCAGGGTCCAGCTGACCGTGCTGATGACGGTGTCGGTGCCCTGATTGACGTCCTCGACCACGATGTCGGTCAGCGCATTCACCACATAGGTGTCGTCGCCCGCGCCGCCCACCATGCTGTCAGTGCCCGTACCGCCGTTCAGCACGTCGTTGCCGTCGCCGCCGTAGAGCGTGTCGTTGCCGTCCATGCCGAGCAGCCTGTTGTCGCCCGAATTGCCCGTCATCACGTTGTCGATCGCGTTGCCGATGCCATTGACCGCGTCGGGCCCGATCAGGATCAGGTTTTCGACATTGTCGGCCATGGTGACATTGACGCTGGATTCAATCGTGTCGATGCCGCTGCTGGCATTTTCGACCACGGTGTCGTGGATGTTGTCGACCACATAGACGTCATCGCCCGTGCCGCCCACCATGCGGTCCGCGCCGGTGCCGCCGTCCAGCGTGTCATTGCCCTTGCCACCGACCAGCGTGTCGGCGCCGTCCATGCCGAGCAGGACGTTGTCGGCATCATTGCCCAGGATCACGTTGTCCGAGGCGTTGCCGGTGCCCGAGACGGCGGTGCCGGTCAGGTTCAGGTTCTCGACATTGTCCGACAGGACGTAAGAGACCGTGCTGATCACCTTGTCGATGCCGCCGGTGGCCGTTTCGGTGATCACGTCGTTGGCCGAGTCCACGATGTAGACATCGTTGCCCGCGCCGCCGACCATGCTGTCATTGCCGGCGCCGCCATCCAGCGTGTCGGCTCCCAGCCCGCCGATCAGCGTGTCGGCGCCGTCCATGCCCATCAGCTTGTTGTTGCTGCCATTGCCGGAGATCAGGTTGTCGCTGGAGTTGCCGGTGCCCGTGGTGGCGGAGCCGGTCAGCGCCAGGTTCTCGACGTTGTCCGACAGGGTGTAGGACACCGAGGCGCGCACCGTGTCGGTGCCGTTGTCTGCCACCTCGACCACGATGTCGGCTGCCGAGTCGACGATATAGACATCGTTGCCGGACCCGCCGTCCATGCTGTCGTTGCCCGAACCGCCGTCGATCGTATCGTTGCCGTTGCCGCCATAGATCGTGTCATCGCCACCGCCGCCCAGAAGCGTGTTGGAGGCCGCGTTGCCGGTCAGCACGTTGGCGAGGCTGTTGCCGGTGCCGGTGAAGGCGCCGGCGGCGAGTGTGAGGTTCTCGACGTAAAGGCCCGGTACGTCGATCGAATAGTTGACCGAGGCGATGACCGTGTCCGTGCCGCCCAGGTTGGCCTCAACGATCACGTCATTGGCGTCGTCCACGAGATAGGTGTCGTCGCCAGTGCCACCCGCCATCATGTCGGCGCCAGTGCCGCCGTCGATCGTGTCGTTGCCGGCCCCGCCATAGATCGTGTCCGCGCCCGCATCGCCGCTGAGGAAGTTGTCGCCCGCGTTGCCGGTGATCACGTTGGCCGCGGTGTTGCCGGTGCCCGACAGATTGGCCGTGCCGCTCAGCGTGAGGTTCTCGAAGTTGTCCTGCAGCGTGTAGTCGATGCTCGAGATCACGGTGTCGGTGCCGTTGTCGGCGCTTTCGACCACCACGTCATTGGCGCTGTCGACCACATAGGTGTCGTTGCCCGCGCCGCCGTCCATGCTGTCGTCGCCCGCGCCGCCGTCCAGCTTGTCATTGCCCGCCCCGCCGTAAAGCGAGTCGTTGCCGTCATTGCCGGTCAACACGTTGTCCTGGTCGTTGCCGGTGATGATGTTGTCAGAGGCGTTGCCGGTGCCGTCGATCACGCCGACACCGGTCAGCACCAGATTCTCGACGTTGTCGCCCAGGGTGAAGCTCACCGTGCTGTTGATGGTGTCGATGCCGTCGCCCGGCTGTTCGGTGACCGTGTCGCCCGAGTTGTCGACATAATAGGTGTCGTTGCCCGCACCGCCCGCCATCTGGTCGGCTCCGATGCCGCCATCGATCGTGTCGTTGCCGCCGCCGCCTTGGATCGTGTCATTGCCCGACATGCCGTTCAGCACGTTGTCGGCGTCATTGCCGGTCATCGCGTTGGCCAGGCTGTTGCCCGTGCCGTTGATCGCATCAAGCCCGGTCAGGGTCAGATTCTCGACGTAATTGCCCAAGGTATAGTTGACCGAGGCCTCGACCGTGTCATTGCCCGCGCCAAAGGCCTCGTAGACGATGTCGCCAGCGTTATCGACGACGTAAAGGTCATCGCCCGTGCCACCTTCCATGCTGTCGCTGCCGGTGCCGCCGTTCAGCACGTCATTGCCCGCGCCGCCATAAAGCGAGTCATCGCCGCCCGCGCCGTAGAGCGCGTTGTCGCCGGTGTTGCCGGTCATGACGTTGCTGTCATCGGTGCCCAGACCGTTGATCGAGGCCGTGCCGGTCAGGATCAGGTTTTCGACATTGGCCCCCAGCGCATAGCTGAAATCGACCTTGACGGTGTCGGTGCCTTCGCCCGCGTTCTCGACGACCACGTCGCCGGCGCTGTCCACGATATATGTGTCGTTGCCGGTGCCGCCCACCATGCTGTCATTGCCGGTGCCGCCGTCCAGCGTGTCATTGCCGCCATTGCCGATCAGCGTGTCGTTGCCGTCCATGCCCTGCAGCAGGTTGTAGCCGCGGGTGCCGATCTGGGTGCCGGTGGTCTCGTTGCCGATGATCAGGTTGTCGAGCGCGTTGCCGGTCCCGGTCAGGCCGGAGACTCCGGTCAGGGTCAGGTTCTCGACATTGTCGCCCAAGGTCCAATTGACCGAGGACAGCACGGTGTCGGTGCCCGCGCCGACATCCTCGCTGATGACGTCATTGGCGCTGTCCACCACATAGACATCGTTGCCGGCGCCGCCATACATCGAGTCATCGCCCGTGCCGCCGTCGATCGTGTCATCGCCCGCGCCGCCATAGATCGCGTTGTTGGCGGTATCGCCGGTCAGCACGTCGTTGAAGGACGACCCGATCAGGTTCTCGACATGGGTCACCACATCGCCCTGCGCATCGCCACCCGATCCGGCGGCCCCCGACAGGGTCAGCGTCACCGCCGAGCCCGATGCGGCATAGGACACGGTGTCGATCCCGTCGCCGCCGTCGATCGTGTCGGCCCCGGCGCCGCCGATCAGAAGGTTGTCATTGGCATCGCCCACCAGGCTGTCATTCAGGGCCGAGCCGGTCAGGTTCTGGATATTGCTGAGCAAGTCACCCGCGGCATCGCCCCCGGTGTTGACATTGGTTGCCAGATTGACGCTTACGGCCGCGCCAGAGGTGCTGTAGTCGGCCACATTGACGCCGGTGCCGCCGTCCAGCACGTCAGCCCCGCTGCCGCCCTGCAGGAAATCGTTACCGTCTCCGCCATAGAGCGTGTCATTTCCCGCCCCGCCGTACAGCAGATCGTTGCCGCCGTTCCCCGTCAGCACGTCGTTGCCGCTGCCGCCAATCAAAGCGTTATTTCCACTATCGCCGGAATATGCAGTCATCTGAGATCTCCATGATCGCGCGGGCCCGAGGGCATCAATTTCAAGTTGTGAAGAAATCGGTAACCTTTGCTTGAGACGAAAATTGGGCCTCAAACCCGGAAATTCGGGTGCTTTGTGGCGCAACTGGGGTATTTTGGCGCACAATTTGGCCTTATAGCGCCTGTGCGCTGCGGGCGGTCGGCTTGGACCCGGAGCCCCGGTCGCGGCAAAACCGCGCGGGTCTGGAGGACCTGCCAGCGGGCGATCCGATTTCTAGAACAGCAACTTGTAGGTGTTTCCGAGGCTGTCGGTCACCGTGCCGGTGCCGCTTTCCGTGCCCGATCCGGTGATGAAATGCCCCTGCACGCGGGTGCCGTCGGTGCAGATTGCATAGATCTCGCCCGTGTTGATGCCGCCGACATCCGCGCTGGAATTGGTGTATTTGCCGCCGGTGTTGCTGAGGCCCAGCGACACGCCGCGCTCGTGGCTGACCACCTTGGGCGCCACCGAGGTCCAGGTTCCGC
The DNA here is from genome assembly GCA_016124195.1 of bacterium. Taxonomy (GTDB): domain Bacteria; phylum Pseudomonadota; class Alphaproteobacteria; order Rhodobacterales; family Rhodobacteraceae; genus Stagnihabitans. Next base: position 117,086 of record WGOE01000009.1, read on the forward strand.
TGCAGCGCGTCTTGGCCGGGGGCGGCATCCGGAAGGAGATGTCTCCCGAAGTCTCGGTCTTGCGGATGATCGAGATGGAAATGGCCTGCGATGGGGTATTGGTGGCGATGGGGCCCGCCACAGGGTAAAGCCGCAGATCACGCGACCGGCTGGCACAGCCTGAAAGTGCAGCAGCCAGGCTCGCGGCGATGCACAGGGTGGACAGGACAGAGATCTTCATGGCTCAGGGCCTCTTGCGACGCGGGTACGGCCCGGCGCCGCCGCCCGGGACTTGCCGCAAGACCTAGAGAGAGTTGGCTGGGGCGCCAGGATTCGAACCTGGGTATGGCGGTACCAAAAACCGCTGCCTTACCGCTTGGCGACGCCCCAACTGAGGCGCGTTCTAGCGAAGGCCTTCGGGGGCCGCAAGGGGGATTTGGCGGAAAGGATTGCAAAAATCCGCACGTTGAAGGAGCCGCCCTGGCGGGGTAACAGAAGGGATGGAAAGATATGATGTGATGATCCTCGGGGCGGGTGCCGCGGGCATGATGGCCGCCATCGAGGCCGGGCGGCGTGGGCGCCGCGTCCTGATCGTGGACCATGCCCGCGCGGCGGGCGAGAAGATCCGCATCTCGGGCGGGGGGCGGTGCAACTTCACCAACCTCGGGATGGGGGTCGAACGTTTCCTGTCGAAAAATCCGCGCTTTGCGCTGTCAGCACTCAAACGCTTCACCGCGCGGGATTTCCTGGCGCGGGTCGAGGCGGCGGGCATTGCCTGGCATGAAAAGACGCTGGGTCAGCTTTTCTGCGACGGGTCGGCCAAAGAGATCGTGGCGATGCTGCTGGCAGACATGGCGCGGGCCGGCGTGACGCTGTGGCTTGGCTGTTCACTGGGCGAGGTCCGGCGGGCTGGCGCGGGTTTCGAGGTGGAAACCGCGCGCGGGCCCGTGGCCGCGGGCCGGGTGATCTTGGCGACGGGCGGCAAGTCGATCCCCAAGATGGGGGCCACGGGCTATGGCTACCGCGTCGCCGAAAGCTTTGGCCTGGCGCTGACCGAAACCCGGCCGGCCCTGGTGCCCCTGACCTTTGCCGAACAGGAACTGGCCTGGATGGCGCCCCTGGCCGGCGTGGCCTTGCCGGTCCGGGCGCGTGCGGCGCAGGGCCCGGCCTTTGACGAGGCTCTGCTGTTCACCCATCGCGGGTTGTCGGGCCCCTCGGTCCTGCAGATTTCCAGCTATTGGCGCGAGGGGCAGGGGGTCAGGCTCGACCTCTGCCCGGGGCTTGACGTGGCGGCGGCCCTGCGGCGGGCCAAGGCCGCGCAGGGTCGGCAGAGCGTGGCGAGCGCACTGGCCGGCCTGATGCCCGAACGGCTGGCCCGGGTTCTGGCGCAGGAAACGGGGCATGGCGATACGATGCTGGCACCGCTGGCCCATGCCGCAATCGACCGCATTGCCCGCCACCTTCAGGACTGGAACCTGACGCCGGTCGGCTCCGAGGGTTACCGGACGGCCGAGGTCACTTTGGGCGGCGTCGATACCGACGCGCTCGACGCCCGCACGATGGAGGCCAAGTCCGTGCCGGGCCTGCATTTCGTGGGCGAGGTCGTCGATGTCACGGGCTGGCTCGGCGGCTACAATTTCCAATGGGCCTGGTCATCGGGCTGGGCCGCGGGGCAGGCGGATTAGGGACTGCGGGGGGGCAGGACTGCGGGGGGCAGGACAGCGGGGGGCAGGACAGCGGCCATCGGGTCGGCCCCCGATCTGATGAAGGCGATCCTGTCCCTCGCTTTGTCTCGGTCCACTTCGGACGAAGCAGTCCGGCGCCTTGCGGGCCGGCCATCGCTGGGCGGCGGACCTGCGCGCCGGTCAGACCCGCAGCGGATCGGCCTTGGCCAGGCGGTCAAAGTCCATCAGGCTGTGGATCAGACCTTTCATGTCCTTCAGGTGGATCATGTTCGGACCGTCCGAGGGCGCATTGTCCGGGTCCTCATGCGTTTCGATGAAGACGCCGGCGATGCCCAGCGCGACGGCCGCCCGCGCCATGACCGGCGCAAAACGGCGGTCGCCGCCCGAAGAACTGCCCTGGCCGCCCGGCTGCTGCACCGAATGGGTGGCGTCCATGATGACCGGATAGCCGGTGCGCGCCATGATGGGCAGGCTGCGCATGTCGGCTACCAGCGTGTTGTAGCCGAAACTGACCCCGCGTTCGGTCAGAAGGATCTTCTCATTGCCGGTCGAGGCGACCTTGTCGGCCACATTGGCCATGTCCCATGGGGCGAGGAACTGGCCCTTCTTGATGGTCACCACCGCCCCCGTCTCGCCCGCGGCGATCAGAAGGTCGGTCTGGCGGCTCAGGAAGGCGGGGATCTGGATCACATCGACCACCGCCGCGGCCAGGCGCGCCTGTTCGATGTCGTGAATGTCGGTCAGGACGGGCAGGCCGGTGGCGCGCACGGCTTCCAGCACACGCAGCCCGGCGTCGATGCCCAGGCCGCGCCGCCCCTTCAGCGAGGTGCGGTTGGCCTTGTCATAGCTGGCCTTGAAGACATATTGCGCGCCCGCCGCCGCACAGACCTCGGCCATGTGGCCCGCGATCATCTGGGCGTGGTCCAGGCTTTCCAGCTGGCACGGCCCCGCGATCACCAGAAGCGGCGCCTCGTTCGACACGGTCAGTCCGCCGATCTTCACGTCTTTCATCTGCCGCTCCTTCTGCCCCGGGGTCCGAAGGGTCCGACCCTTGCGCGCCGTATCTAAGGATCGGGCGCCGCGCGTCAATCACCAAACCGGGCCGCGGGCGATTATCCCGAGATCTGTTCGCGCAGGATGGCGATCGTCATCGAGATCATCAGGTAGATGCCGGCAAAGATCAGCAGGACGACCAGCGTGTTTTCAAAGGCGCGCGGATAGCTGGGCGTGTCGGGCGCCGTGGGCTCGACCGCAAGCTCCAGATAGCGGGTCTGGCGCTGCGCCTCGATGCGGCTGGTCTCCATCGCCGAGGTCGCCTGCGCCAGCATCATCTGCCGCGTCGTGACATCGGCCGTAGCCATCACCATCTGCGACTGGACCGAGGCGAGCGAGGGGCCGCCCTGGCCATCCTGCGTCAGGCCGGCGCGCAGTTGGGCGATCTGGTCGTTCAGCGTGTTGATCCGCGTTATCACCGGGTCCATCCGGGCCTTGTTGGGCGCGGCATTGGCCTGCAGCTGCGCGAGCGACAGCTTTTCGGCCATCAGTTGCGCGTTCAGCGCGCTGATCTGGCTGGTGACAAGGCCGGCTTCGACGGTGGAATCCAGCGTCTTGTACTTTTCCTGAAGGCCCACCAGCGTGGCCTGCGCGGCTTGCAGCTTGGCCACCGCATCGGCGAAATTGGCCTTGGCGGTGTCCATCTGGTCGCTGCGCTGGCGCGCGGACATCTTGTCGACCTGCTCTTCGGCATAGCCGATCAGCGCCTTGGAAAACTCGACCGCGAGCTTGGGATCGGCGGCTGAAACCTCGAGGTTGATCAGGCCTTCGGTCGGATCATAGCTGACCTTCACGTAGCGCTGATAAAGATTGTAGGTCTCGGTCTGGGTCGCATTGGCGGGCAGGCGCTGGATCGGGTCGATGCTGGGGTTGGAAAATGCGGCGCGAAAGCCCTTGTCCTGATCGAGCCGCTCCATCGCGGCGGGCGATTGCAGATAGCCCTGCACGGCCACCGAATCCGGCCCGGTGGCAAAGGCCGTGCCGCTGAACAGTGACGAGATCTGCGAAGTGGCCGTGGCCTGCTGGATCACGAACTTGGAGGTGACGGCATACATGGGGGTGGCCACCATGTAATAATACCAGCCGGCCAGGATCGTCGGCAGCAGCACGAAAACTGACAGCTTGGCCCACATCAGCGCCAGTTTGCGCCGCCTGCGGGCCACGATGTCGGACTGGATGCGGCGCACCTCGGCGATATGGCTTTCCTCGACCCTGACTTCGGTCGAAGGCACCGGGATCGGCTTGACGGTCTGCGGCAGCTTGTCATCGCCGCCCTTCGAGACAGTCAGCGCGCGCGAGGTGCCGGCGTCTTCGGACAGATCGCCGGTGACGGTGCCGTCATGGTCGCCCTGCACCAGTTCCAGCACGGCCGAACGTCCGAACGGGTCGATGCCCGCCCGGCGCAACAGGCGCACGGCGTCGAAATCCGAGGTGGCGGGCAGGCCGTGCTTTTGCGCCATGCGGCGGGCGACGCGCAACTGGCGGCCGGTCAGCCCCTCGCGCCGGATGGCGTCGATCTCTTCGGGGGCCGAGGCTGACAGGGGCTGCGGCGCGGGGTCGGCGGCGCGCTGCGGCAGGAAGCTTTGATCGCCGAACCCGTCGTCGGAGGGGTCGGGCATGAAGGCGTCATCCTCCAGCGGCTGGGGCTGGCGCGCGGGGGCGGCCCGCACGCCAGCTGCCGCGGCAAAGGCGCGGGGCGCCGGATCGGGGGCGGCCACCGGATCGGGCTTGCGGGTGCGGAAACGGCTAATGGTGAGCTTCGTAGTCATACAGCTGTTTCGCTTCTTGCAAGGTTTCAAACATGTAAAGCTGGCCGTTGCGCAGCACCGCGGCCGAGCGGCAGAATTTTTCCAGCGTCTTGGCCGAATGGCTGACGATGATCACGGTGGCATTCTGCAGGCGCTGGCGCAGGATCGTGCCGGCCTTCCGGTTGAACTCCACATCCGTGGTCGAGGGCATGCCTTCGTCGATCAGGTAGATGTCAAACTCCAGCGCCAGCATCAGGGCGAAGTTGAACCGCGACCGCATGCCCGAGGAATAGGTGCCGACCGGCCGGTCGAAATATTCCTCGATCCCGCAGAGCCAGCGGCAGAAGCTTTCGACATAGTCCGGGTCCAGCGCATAAAGCCGGGCGATGTAGCGCGCGTTTTCGGTGGCCGTGTGCTTGGAGACGACCCCGCCCATGAAGCCCAGCGGGAACGATATGCGCGAGGAGCGCCGGATCGTGCCCTCGTCAGGTTTTTCCAGTCCGGCCATCATGTTGATGATCGTGGTCTTGCCGGTCCCGTTCTTGGCCAGGATGCCCAGCGAATTGCCCAGCGTCACCTTGAACGAGGCCCGGTCGAGAATGACCTTGCGGCTTTTCCCGGTCCAGAAACTTTTGCTGACATTCTCGAATTCGATCATGCCTTACCCTGCGACCGGCCCCTCCGCCCGGAACGAGACCCTTTCATGAGGTGACCCCGAAGGCCCACTTGCACACCGTTGTTGTCCCTTGCGACCGGTCCTTGATCCGGACTACCGGAGTATCGTTAACGACAGGTGCATACCTGACATCACTGACAATTTTAGACGTCTCGTCCGGGGCAAGACAATACCGGCCTTTCAGGCAGCAATATGACGTCTTGAGCCCTTCAGGAAGATTTGTGCGGCATTCAAGGCGAATTTTCGTTGTCGGCGCGGCGTCTGGCCCGCGGCACCAGCCGCGACAGACCCAGCGCCAGGGGGCCGAACAGCAGGCTGAGCGCCACGCCTGCCCGCGCCTGCTCGGCGATCAGGCCGCCGGGCAGACCGGAATCCAGCGCCAGAAGCGGCACGGTGAAGCCGCTGCCCGACAGCAGCGCGATCAGCAGGATGTCGTGGATCTGCAGGCCCGCGGGCAGTTTGCCGCGCCACAGGACCACGGCCACAAACGCGCCGATCGCCAGCCCCAGGGGCTTGCCCAGCCACAGCGCCGCCAAGACCCGACCCGTCATCGGGCCAAGGGCCGACAGATCGATCCCGCCTCGCGTCAGCCCGAAAAGGAACAGCACGACCGGCAGCGGCCGCACGAGAAGCTGCGCCAGACGGTTGAGCGGGTCATGCAGGAACTCTTCCGCCTCGGCGAAAAGGCCGAAGCTGCGCTCGGCATGGGGGACCAGCGGGACCAACGGCAACAGCCCCAGAGCTCCGGGCAGGCCTGCCAGCAGCACACCGGTCCAGGACAGGAAACCGGCCAGCAGATAGGGCCAGAGCGAACCGGCGCGGCGGTGCTGCAACTCGGTCGCCTCGGGGCGGGCCAGACGGGCGGCAAAGATCCAGACCGCGATCAGCGCCAGTGCCGTCAGGCTCAGCCAGGCCGGGTGCAGGCCCTCGGTCGGAAAGGCCAGCCCCAGCCCGATCAGCCCCAGGATGTCGAAGGCGATCGAGATCAGCAACAGAAGGTGCAGCGCAGGATGGGCCTTGCCGAAGACCCAGACCCCGAAGACATAGCACAACACGACATCCGATCCGATCGGCAGCGGCCAGCCGGCGGCGCGCCCCAGCGCCATCACGTCGGGATCGGCGGGCAGCGCCAGAAGCCAGACCAGAACCGCGCCGATCACCCCGCCGACCACGGCGCCCAGTGGCACCACGCGCCGTGTGGCCCCGGCCAGCGCGCCGCGTTCGAGGACTAGCGCCTCCCACAACTCCTTGGCGATGAAGGCGATCATCAGCGCCATCAGCCCTTCGGAGACGATGAACTGCAGGGTCAGCACCGGGTCGGGCCGGCCGATCCAGTCGGGCAGGGTGGGCGCCCAGAGCCGGTATTCCAGCACGTCATAATAGCTCTCTGGATCGATATTGACCCACAGCGTCGCGGCCGCGGCGCCTCCGACAAGGGCGCGGGCGAAGTGGCGGAAGTGGGGAGAGACGCGGTACATGTGCGATTCGACAGGGTTGGGCCTTGGGTGAGTCCTTTCTGCGGCATAGGCTCTGGGCAAGGGCGTGGCAACGAAAGGCTGACGGGTGCGGAGTTTGCGCGCCCAGGTGTGGCGCTTGTGTAGAACAGAAGGCGGTCCGGGGCAGGGCTCTGCCCCGGCCTTGCGCGATTTTCGGGCAGGTCGGAAAGGCGGCGGGATGGCGGAAAAGATCGAAGGCGGTACGGCCGGCCCGCATGCCAGGCTGCCGGACAATATGCCGGACAATATCCCGGGCAGTCTGCCGGCGAATATGCCGGGCAGTCTGCCGGCCGATATGACGGCCAATATGACGGCCAATATGCCAGGCAGTCTGGCGGACCGGCTGCGGGCTTGCCGGATTTGCGCGGACCGCTTTGCGGCCACCGCGACCCGCCATGCACCGCGTCCGGTCGTGTGGTTCCAGGCCTCGGCCCGGATCCTGATTTCGGGTCAGGCGCCGGGCGCGCGGGTCCATGCCTCGGGCCTGCCCTTCGACGATGCCAGCGGGGACCGGCTGCGCGACTGGATGGGGATCGACCGCGTCGCCTTTTACGACCTGAACCGGATCGCCGTTGTGCCGATGGCCTTCTGCTTTCCGGGCTACGATGCGCGAGGTTCAGACCTCAAGCCGCCGCCGATTTGTGCCGCGACCTGGCGGGCGCAGGTGCTGGACAGCCTGCCCGGCTTGCGCCTGACGCTTCTGGTGGGCGGGGCGGCCCTGGGCTGGCATCTGGGCCCGGGTGCGGTTGCGGCCCGCGTGGCCGATTGGCGCGCCCTGGCCGGGCAAGGCATTTTCCCCTTGCCGCATCCCTCGTGGCGCAATACCGGCTGGCTCAGACGCCACCCCTGGTTCGAGGCCGACCTCGTGCCCGTCCTGCGCGCCCGGGTGGCACAGGTGCTGGAGGCGGAATGACAATCCTGGATCAGGCCCATGCGGCGATGAAGGCCGACGAGGCGACGGGTGAAGAGGCCGGCGCGCGCGCCTTCTGGCGTGCGCTGGCCGATGCCGAACTTTTCCTCGTGCTGGAGCGCGAGGCGCAGGGTGACACGATGGAGCCGAAGGTTTTCTCGCTGTCGATGGGGCAGATGCTCTTGGCCTTCGACACCGAGGAACGTCTGGCCACGATCAGCGACACGGCCTTGCCTTACGCCGTATTGCCCGGGCGGGTGGTGGCGGCGCAACTGGCGGGGCAGGGGCTGGCGCTGGGGCTGAACCTCGGCACCGGGGCCGACAGCGAGACGGTGCTGCCGCCCGAGGCGATCGACTGGCTGGCCGCGATGCTGACGCAACAGGCGCCCGAGGCGCGCGAGGCGCGGATCGCCCGCCTCGCCGCCCCCCTGATGCCCGACGGGCTTTTGGAGGCGCTGACCGCGCTTTTGCCGCCTCAGGCGCTGGCCGGGCTTGCGCAGGCCGAATATCACGACGGCGGCTGGGGTCACGTGCTGGCCCTGACCGGCCTTGCGCCGCAGGACGAGGTGCGCATGGCGCGCGCCGTGACCGAGGCGCTGGCCTTTTCCGGCCTCGATTCGGCGGCGCTGGATCTGGTCTTCACCACGCCCGAGGCCGCCTTGTTCGGCCGGATCGCGCGGGCGGGGCTGGTGTTGCAGGCATCCGCACGCCCCCTGGCCGAAGCGCCCGCACCCATGGCCCCCCGGGGGCCCGGCACCGACCCTGACCGGCCGCCCCGCCTGAAATAAATGGGGTAAAATAATACCTCATATGGCAAGGCATTGAAATGCATGGATTTATAGTTTCATCTTGCCCTTGACCCGAAGGCAGGCTTCAGCGATAAGCCGCCATCCGAGATCCCTTGGCGGTTCTGCCGCCCTTCAACTTAGGTTCCGATATGAAAACCTTCACCGCAACGCCTGCGGATATCGACAAGAAGTGGGTCCTGATCGACGCCGAAGGCGTCGTTCTGGGGCGCCTTGCCACGCTTGCCGCTTCCATCCTGCGTGGCAAGAACAAGCCGACCTTCACGCCCCACATGGACATGGGGGACAATGTCATCATCATCAATGCTGACAAGGTCCAGATGACCGGGACCAAGCGCAAGGACAAGAAATACTACTGGCACACCGGTCACCCGGGCGGCATCAAGATGCGCACGGCCGAGCAGGTGCTTGACGGCGCCCATCCCGAGCGTGTCGTGGAAAAGGCGGTCGAGCGCATGATCTCGCGCAACCGTCTTGGTCGCGTCCAGATGACCAACCTGCGCGTCTATGCCGGTGCGGCTCATCCGCATGAAGCCCAGCAACCCACGGTCATCGACATCAAGGCGATGAACCCGAAGAACACCCGGAGCGCGTGATCATGGCCGAAATCAAATCTCTGGACGACCTGAAATCGGCCGTGGGCGCTGCGGCGCCCGTGCAGGCGCAGGCCGTCGTCCGCACCCCGGTGCGTGACAAGCTGGGCCGTGCCTATGCCACCGGCAAGCGCAAGAACGCCATCGCCCGCGTCTGGATCAAGCCCGGCTCGGGCAAGGTCGTGGTGAACGGCAAGACCATGACGGAATACTTCGCCCGTCCGGTGCTGCAGATGATCCTGGCGCAACCCTTCACCATCGCCAATGTCGTCGGCCAGTTCGACGTGATGGCCACGGTCAAGGGCGGCGGTCTGTCCGGTCAGGCTGGTGCGGTCAAGCATGGCGTCTCCAAGGCGCTGCAGCTTTATGAGCCGGCCCTGCGCGGCGCCCTGAAGGCCGCTGGCTTCCTGACCCGCGACAGCCGCGTGGTGGACCGCAAGAAGTACGGCAAGCGCAAGGCGCGCCGCTCGTTCCAGTTCTCCAAGCGCTGATCCGCTTCACAGCTTCTCAAAGGCCCGTGCCCCTGGCGCGGGCCTTTTTCGTTGCGCGGCCGGCACCGGGCTGGGCGCGACACAAAAAAACGGGCCGCACAGGCGGCCCGAGTCGGGGAAATTCAGGGAAAGGGGAAGGATCAGGCGCGCCAGAACGGCTTGGCCGCCTCGCTTGCCGCACTCGACGGGTCAAGCCCGATGTCCTTGAGCATGAAATCCGGCATCGCCCTCAGATCCTGACGGGTCCGGCGTCGCAGATCCCATTGCACGACAACCAGCGTGGCACGCAACAGCGCGCGCGACAGCGGCGGCAGAGGGTGGCGGGCGAGGGTGGTCATATCAAGGGCGGTCATGGTCGTCTCTATTGTGTTGATACAAGTATGGATTACCTGCGTGAATATAGGTACAATCTAATGGCGCGAATCACCAGAGGACAATTGTCATGGATACAATTTGGCGGCCGGACCTTGGCCAGGGCGGGCCAAAATATCTGGCTCTGGCGCAGGAACTGCGCACGGCTATCCGCAGCGGCACCTTGCCCGAGGGCGCCAAACTGCCGCCCGTGCGCGATCTGGCCTGGGATATCAAGGTCACGCCCGGCACCGTGGCGCGCGCCTATCAGATCGTCACGCATGAGGGGCTCTTGCAGGCGACGGTCGGGCGCGGCACCTATGTCGCGGCCCAGGCGCCGCGGCTTGGCGCGCTTTTGCCGCAAGCCGCCGAAAGCGACAACCGTCCGGTGGCAGGCCGGCTCGACATGCGCTCGCCCAACCTGCCGGAACTTGGCCAGCTTGCCGCGATGTCCGAGGCAATGGCGCGCATTTCCCGCAATATTGATGCACAATGGCTTGATTATGTGACGCAATCGGATGAGGCCCTGCTGCGGGACGAGGTCTGTACCTGGCTGGCGACCCGCGAGCTGGGCAATTTTGATGCCGAGGATCTGGTCCTGACCCATGGCGGGCAGAACGGGGTCTCGCTGATCCTGCAATGCTGCCTGCGCGGCGATCGTCCGGTGGTTCTGGTCGAGGACCTGTGCTACCCCGGCTTTCGCTACGCGGCCCGCATGTCCCGGGCCGAGGTCCATGGCATCGAGCTGGACGACGAAGGCATGCGCCCTGACGCGCTGGAGGCCGCCTGCCGGCGCTATGGCCCGCAAGTCCTGTGCCTGACGCCCGAGGCGCAGAACCCCACAACCGCCCGCATGTCCGACCAGCGCCGCCGCGAAATTGTATCCATCGCGCGTCAGTACAATCTGCAGATCATCGAGGATGAATGCTATTCGGCGCAACTGAGCGACCTGCCCGCGCTGCGCGCCCTGGCGCCCGAACGGGTCTGGTACATCGGCAGCCTGTCGAAATCGGTCTCGGCGGCGCTGCGCTTCGGGTTCGTGATCTGCCCGGATGCGATGGGCGATGCCGGGCGGCTGGCCGCGCAGCAAAGTTATTTCGCGCTGTCCAAGCCGGTCTCGGCGCTCTGCCTCGACCTGTTCCGCTCGGGCGCCGCCGAAGAGATCCGCGGCCGCGTCGTGGCGGAGTTTGCCGCCCGCAGCACGCTGGCGGCACGCGAATTGGGTGACTTCGACATCAAGGGCCAGTCCGGCCTGCCCTTTGTCTGGATGAGCCTGCCGCAGGGCTGGCGCGCCTCGACCTTTGCGCGGCGGGCGGAAGAGGCGGGCATCCTGCTGCGTTCGGCCGACCAATATGCCATGGTGACCGGGCGCGCGCCCAATGCCGTGCGCATGGCACTGGCCGGCGATGCCCCGCGCGACCGGCTGGAGGCGGGGTTCCGCACGCTGGCGGGCCTGCTGCGTCGCCCGCCCAATGACATGGCGGTCTGACCAAAAGACCGGTGTTGCACGCCAGACTCACGCCGCGCCGCGGCGTCTGCAGGCACGCCGGAAAATCTTGACCGAAACGCCATTTGCGCGGAACCTTGCCGAACGGGCATAATCGAGCAGTCAAAAACCGCCCGAAAAAAGGGAAGCAAAATGGCTCTTCAATCCACTTTCCACGCGCCGGCGGGCGCGGATTTCCTGGGCTGGCGCGTTTCGCGCGCGGGGCGCACCGAGATCGTCTACGAGGATGGCGCAGCACATCGGCAAGTCTGGCGCCTGACCAATGCCCATCCGGACGAACGTCTGGTCGAGGCGATGCAACTTGCCGTGGCCAGCCATCACGTGGTGCCCTGCCTGATGGAAGAGTTGAAGAAAAGGGCGATTGCCATCGAAAGCGGCAGGCTTTAGCCGCAGGTTTCCTCGCAAGCCTTGCCAGAGGCGCCGGCTGACGCCAAACTTGCCCGTGTCAAATGTCTTGCGCTTCGTCGTGCAAGCTGCTTAATTTGATCAAACGTTGAAAACAACGCTGCGCCAACAGCAAAGCTGACAGGGTGAGGGATGTCTGAACGCCAAGTGCGGAGCCGCTTCTGGGGGTCTGAGGCCTTCAGCGGGTTGGCTCTGATCAGCCCAACGGCTCTTTACGCGATATTGCTTTTGGCCGCGCCTCTGGCCACGACGCTGCTCTATTCCGTCTTCACCGACGGTTATCTGGTCGTGATACCGCATTTTCAGCTGTGCAATTACATCGGCGAGTGCCGCTCGCAGCTGGCCGACGGCACGCCTTCGCCCGACACCTATCTGGGCGCATGGTCCGATCCGATCACGCAGGCGCTGATGCTGCGGTCGCTGAACGTGTCGATGCTGGTCACGGCGATGACGGTGCTTCTCGCCTATCCGGTCGCCTATTTCGTGTCCTTCAACGTCGATGCCTCGCGCAAGTCGCTGTGGCTCTTCCTGATCACCATCCCGTTCTGGACCTCTTACGTGATCCGCGTCTTCATGTGGAACGTGATGATGAGCCGGACCGGCGTGATCAATTCTGTTCTGGAAGGAATGGGCATCATCAGCGAGCCCTTGCAGATGGTCTTCACCATACAGGCCATGGTCGTCACCCTGGCCCATGCCTATGCGCCCTTCGCCATCCTGCCGATCTTCGTGGCGCTGGAAAAGATCGACCGCTCTCTGTTGGAGGCGGGCCAGGATCTGGGCGAGACACGTTTCACCACCTTCCTGCGCGTGACCCTGCCGCTGTCGATGACTGGCGTGATCGCCTCGGTGCTGATCGTCTTCATCCCGACCATCGGCGATTACGTGACGCCCAACCTGATCGGCGGCGGCAAGATCCCGATGATCGCCAACATCATCGAAAAGCAGATGCTGAAGGCGGACAATCGCCCGCTGGGGTCCGCCATCGCGGTTTCGGCCATGCTTGTCGTGGGGCTGATCTCGGTCCTGTTCCTGTTTCTCAACCGGCGCTACCTGAAGGGGCAGAAATGAAAATCCCGACCCTTCGCATCTATACGATCGCCTATCTGATCTTTCTGTACACGCCGATCGTCATCCTGCCGATCTTTGCCTTCAACAACTCGACCGCGGTGGCCTTTCCGCTGCAGGGATTTACGACCGAATGGTTCTACAACATCGCCCATGACGATGTTCTGTTCCGCGCGCTGCAGAACAGCCTGATCGTCTCGTCAATCAGTTCGGTCCTGTCGGCCACCCTTGGCACCTTTGCCGCCCGCGCCAGCACGCGCTACAAATTCCCCGGTTCGGGCCCGCTCATGGGTCTGATCATGCTGCCCATGGTGCTGCCCGACATGATCACGGCGATGGCGCTTCTGGTCGTGTTGCTGTCGATCGGGATCAAGCTGTCGCTGGTGACGATCATCCTCGGCCATGTGCTGATCTGCACGCCGTTTTCCGTGGCGATCCTGACCTCGGCCTTCCAATCGCTCGACAAGTCGCTCGAGGAAGCCGCCTGCGATCTGGGCGAGGGGCCGGTCTCGACCTTCATGCTGGTGATCCTGCCGCTGGTGATGCCGGGCATCATTTCGGCGCTGCTGATCTCGTTCACCATCTCGCTCGACGAATTCATCGTGACTAACTTCCTGGGCTCGGGCGAGCCCTTGCTGTCAACCTTCATCTACGGGCAGCTGCGCTTCCCGAAATATGTGCCCAACATCATGGCCCTGGGGACGGTTCTGGTCGGCGTGTCGATCATCCTTCTGACCCTGGCCGAGTTTTTCCGCCGTCGCGGCATCGCCAAGACCGGCAGCAAGGATACCGGAGGCTTCCTGTGAGTTCTGAAAAACCCACGATGATCGAATTCAAGGACGTCCATAAATACTATGGCGACTATCACGCCCTGCGCGGCATCAACGCCACGATCAAGGCGGGTGAGTTCTTTTCCCTGCTCGGGCCCTCGGGTTGCGGCAAGACGACCCTGCTGCGGACCATTGCCGGGTTCGAGGGCATCTCGTCCGGCGTCGTGCTGATCGACGGCAAGGATGTGGCGGGCATTCGGCCCAACCATCGGCCGACCAACATGGTGTTCCAAAGCTATGCGATCTTTCCGCATCTGACGGTGGAACAGAATGTGGGCTTTGGCCTCAGGAAAGACCCGCGCAGCAAGGAAGACAAGGCCCGCGCGGTGGACGAGGCGCTGGCGATGGTGGGCCTCGCCGGTTACGGCAAGCGCGCCGCCCATGCCCTGTCGGGCGGCCAACGCCAGCGCGTGGCCCTCGCCCGTGCGCTGATCCTGAAGCCCAAGGTGCTTTTGCTCGATGAACCGCTCTCGGCGCTCGACAAGAAGCTGCGCGAGAACATGCAGGTCGAACTGATCAAGCTGCAACGCCAGGTCGGCATCACCTTCATCCTGGTGACCCATGACCAGGAAGAGGCGCTGGTCATGTCCGACCGCATCGCCGTGATGTTCGAAGGCCAGATCGCGCAGTTGGACAGCCCCGAGGCGCTCTACCGCCTGCCCAAGACCCGCGCCGTGGCCAATTTCATCGGCACGATGAACTTCCTTCCCGCCAAGATCCTGTCCGAAGCCGGCGGCATTGCCGAAATCGAGGCCGCGGGTCTGGGCCGCATGGCGCTGAACGTTGAAAAGCAGGTGACCGGCGCCGTCTCGCCCGGTGGTGCCACGGTGGGCTTCCGCCCGGAAACCGCGACGCTTCTGTTCGACACGCAGGAGGCGACCGACCGCGAAAGCATGGCGACGGTCGAAGAGGTCGTCTACTACGGCGACATGACCTATTACGACGTCAAGCTTGACGGCACGGCCGAACCGATGCGCGTGTCGATGCGCAATGTCTTCGGCCGCCCGGTGCTGGACATCGGCACCCGCACCCGCGTGGGCTGGAGCCCGGGCGCCCTCGTCCTGTTCCGCTAAGACTTACAGTGTAAAACGTTCACCATACACTGTAAGATGCCGTCTTACGGTGTATGGTTTACGCGTCCGGCGTCAACAGGCCCAGGCCGCGCAGATAGATGCCGATCCCGCTCTCCAGCAGGTCCTCGGGCGTGAAGGGCGATTTGGCACCCGGATTGCCGCGCATGAAAAGTTCGACCACGCCATGGCTCATCGCCCAGATATGGGCCGAAAACATCGAGGCCGGCGGCCGCCGCCCCGCCGGCATGTGCTGGCTCAAACGCTCGGCCGCCCGCTCCAGCACCGCACGCGCCTTCTGCGCCATCAAGGCCAGATCGGGATGCGCATTGAACGACAGCCCGCTTTCGAACATCGCCATGTAATGGCCGGGATATTTGCGGGCAAAGGCCAGATAGGCCCGCCCCGTCGCCTCAAACGCCGCCAGGGCCGTGGGCTGGCCATCGGCATAGGCAAATTCCATCAGCGCCGCGAAGATGTCATAGCCCTGCCGCGCCACTTCGGCGATCAACTGGTCGCGCCCGGCAAAATGCCGGTAGACCGCCGCCGGCGTCACATCGACCGCCTTGGCCGCCTCGGACAGGGTGAACCCGGTGGGCCCCTTTTCCGCGATCAACTCCAAAGCCGCCTCGACCAGCGCCTGGCGCAGATTGCCGTGGTGATAGCCCTGCTTCACGAAACCGCTTTCATTTGTTCATAAATATCCCACGGGGTGCGTAGAAGTTTGCTACGAAGGAGCGAAGAAACTTCGTAGCGTGGGGGGTGCGAACCCCCAGCCGGGTCAGCCGAGCGCTACTTGGAAATCAGGGCCGGACCGCCGCAGATATTGGCGTCGATGGCACCGATCAGGCTGGTGTCCTTGCCGACGTAATCCACCGCATTCAGCACGGTCTGGATCGCGGCGATCCGTGCGCGCATCTTGTCGTCCGACAGGATCACCGTCCAGGGCGCGTAGGAAAAGTGCGACTTGGCCATGGTCTCGGCAATCGCTACCGAATATTCATCCCATTTCGCCAGCCCGTCGATGTCGATCTGGCTCAGCTTCCATTGCTTCAGGGGATCGCCCTCGCGGTCCAGAAAGCGCTGCAACTGTTCGGCCCGGTTCACCTCGAGCCAAAGCTTGACCAGAACGATCCCCTCATCGGTGATCATCCTTTCGTATTCGGGCAACTGCCGGAAGAACTTGGTGCGCTGGTCTGCGGTGCAAAAGCCGAAGACCTGTTCGACCACGCCGCGGTTGTACCAGCTGCGATCATAAAGCGAGATTTCGCCCAAGGCTGGCAACTGATCGACATAGCGCTGGAAATACCAGCTGGCGGCCTCGCGCTCGGTCGGCTTGGCCAAGGCCACCACGCGGGCCACGCGCGGGTTGAGGTTCAGCCGCATCGCCTCAATGGTGCCGCCCTTGCCGGCGGCATCGCGCCCTTCAAAGACCACGATGAGCCGCTTGCCCTTGGCCTTGAGGTCGTAATGCATCCGCACCATCTGCAACTGCAGCGTGGCCATCTGCGCCTCGTAATCCTTCTTCTTCATCTCCTCCCGGTAGGGATAGGCCTTGGACAGGATCTCGTCCTTCGATGCCTCTTCGATCGCCTTGCGCACCTCTTTCGGCGCGTCTTTCCTGAAATAGCGGCTGATGGCGCCGTCGAATGGCAGGTCCATGATCTTCCCCCGGTTTGACCCTTTTGTAGGGCAAGAGGCGGGGTCAAGTCCACCCGGCGCGGGCGGCGGCACGCGTGATGGCGTCGATCACGGCCTGCGGATGGGTGTGGTGCGGCATGTGGCCGACCTCGGGCAGCAGGGTCAGTTGCGCCTCGGGGATCAGCTGGGAAAGGGGCTGGGCATGGATCGCGGCCGGCACGATGGTATCGGCCAGCCCATGCACCAGTTCGACCGGAATCTCCAGCGCCGGATAGCGGTGCTGCATGGCGCTGACATGTGCGTAAAGCCCGTTGACCTGGCGGGCATTGGCCTGCAGATGGGCCAGCGGCAGGGCCAGCGTCGCGCCCGTCGTGCTGACATAGTCGGGCGGCGGCGGGCTTGGCGCAAAGAGGCTGGGCATCATCGCCTCGACCCGGGCGTCGGTCACCAGCGCCGTGGCGATGGGCAGGATCAGCGCGCGGCCGACCCAGGTTTCTGTCAGCCGGTAAGACCAGTCGAGCTTGCCCGGCCAGGGCATCGCCGCGGCCGAAACCAGCACCAGCGCCGAGGCGGCCAGCGGTCCCGTCACCTCCAGCGCCCAGGCCAGCGCGACCGCCCCGCCATAGCTTTGCCCCAGCACGATGGGCGATGTGAGGCCCATCGCTTCGGCCGCCCGCGCCAGATGGCGCGCCTGATCGGCCGGGGCAATTCCGGCCGCGCCGAGGCTTTCCGAATGGCCTAGACCCGGACGGTCGAAGGCCGTCACCCGAAACCGCGGCGCAAGCTGCTGCATCAAGGGCACCAGATCGCGCAACTGGCCCGAGGCGCCATGGATCAGCACCAGATCCGGGCCCTCGCCCAGGGTCAGCGCATGGACGCGCCGCCCCGCCACCGTCACCATTCGCCCCAGGGGCGGGTAACGCCGCCGAATCTCGGCCCCGCGCGCCCGCACCCGCCAGGTCAGCGCCAGGCCCGCCAGCGCGAGGCTTACAAGGGTCAGCTCAGGTGCCAATCTTGCTCATGTCGAAATAGGTGGTCTGGTAAAGCTCGTTGACCCAGTTGCCGTACAAAAGATGGGCATGGCTGCGCCAGCGGTTGGATGGGGGGCGCGTCGGGTCGTTGCCGGGGTAATAGTTCATCGGCACGTTGATCGGCGTCCCATTGGCCACGTCGCGGTCGTATTCCTGTTTCAGCGTGCCGCTGTCATATTCGAAGTGGTTGAAGATATAGAGCGCGCGGTGGCCGGGGTCCTCGACCAGACAGGGCCCGGTGTCGGGCGAACCAAGCAGGGTGCGCAGGCCCGCGGCGTCGATCTCGTCCTGCCGCTCCTCGGTCCAGCGGCTGACCGGGATGACGCATTCATCCGAAAAGCCGCGCAGATAGGGCGAGGTGGGCGCGAGGTTGATCTGCGGAAAGCAGCCGAAGGCCTTGGCCGGCAGCATGTGCTTCTGCACGCCGTGGAAATGATACAGCATCGCCATCGCCCCCCAGCAGACGCCGAAAGTCGAATGGACATGGGTCTGGGTCCAGTCCATCACGCGCTTGAGTTCGTCCCAGTAGGTCACTTCTTCGAACGGCAGGTGTTCGATCGGCGCGCCGGTGATGATCAGCCCGTCGAACTTTTCGCCGCTCGCCGCCACTTCGGCGAAGGGGCGGTAGAAGGTCGCCATATGTTCGGCCGCGGTGTTCTTGGTCTGATGTTCGGTCATGCGGATCAGCTGGAAGTCGATCTGCAGGGGCGTGGCACCAATCAGCCGGGCGAACTGGTTTTCAGTCTGGATCTTTTTCGGCATGAGGTTCAGGAGGCCGATGCGGATCGGGCGGATGTCCTGGTGTGCGGCACGGTCGGGCGACATGACCATGACGCCCTCGGACCGCAAGACATCATAGGCGGGCAAGGTTTCGGGCAGGGTGATGGGCATGGCTTCCTCAGGCTCTTGGGCAGGTCAGGTAAGGTCGGCGGGGCGGCGATCAAGGGCGCGGGCGATCATATCATCGAAGTCTGAATGAGATTTGACCGCGGCCACCTCTTGCGCCGTGACGCTGACGCCCCAGCGCGCCATGGCGGCATAGCGGGGCTGGCGGCTTTGCAACAGGCGGGCATAGCCAAAGCGCAGGAAGGCATCGGGGTCGACCTCGTCGGGGCCCTTGCCCTCGCGCGCCAGAAATTCCGACCAGACCTGCATGAGGAAGGCGGGGCGGTAATACATCGGTTTCGGCGCGCGGTCGAAGCGGCGGCAAAGCTCCTCGGCATGGGACTCGGAGCCTTCGATCCAGACCAGCAGCAGGTGGCCCGAGATTTCGCGCATCACGGCATCGCTGGGCTGATCGGCCTCGACCACCTCGCAGATCGAACCGGAAGTGTCGCAGACGAAGTTCGGATAGCCATAGATGTCTTGCGCGCGCGCGATGAAGCGGGTGGTGTCGAGCATGGCGGCCATCTCGGCCTGGGCGTGCTGGTCCTGTCGGCGCTGGTATTCGGCAAAGGGCAACCCGCCCCTGGCCGGATCGCCCGGCTTGCCCAGATAGGTCGAAAGGGGCGCCAGGTTGTCGAAGGTGATGTTGGAGGCGATATAGACCGAATCCGACAGGAGGAGTTCGCGCAGCAAGGGCACCTTCATCGCCTCGCGCTTGAAATTGTCGGCGATGTATTCGCCCATGTAGCGCGTGCCGATCCGGTAATCGACCGAGTAGTGAAACCAGCCGCCCGCCTCGCGCAGGGTATTGGCGAGCCGGGTCTTGCCAAGGCCTGACATGCCGAACAAAAGGACCTGCTTGTGCGGCGCGCGCAGGTAGTCGGAGGCGGTCTGGTAGATCATCGGCGGGGACCCTTTGCGGCAAGGCGCCGGGGGTTTCACACCCCCGGACCCCCGTGGGATATTTATGAACAAATGAAAGGGCAAGCAGGAACCGGTCCGCGGCGGCGGTTCCTGCGATCAAAGCGGGCGGGAAAGCCGCGTGGCGATCCATGTCAGGGGGCGGCCGTCGATCACCACGAGGCCGAGCGTCAGCAGGGCCAGGCCCGCCAAGGCGGCGGGAGGCAGGGTTTCGCTGAAGAAGAGCGCTCCGGACAGGACGGCGACCGGGGCGATCAGCAGGGTAACCAGGCCGAGGTTGCCGGCGCCGGCCATCTGCAGGATCGTGTAGAACAGTCGGTAGGCCAGGGCCGAGGCGATCAGGGCCAGGTAGGCCAGGGCCGCGAGGGTCGGGGGCGCCGGGATCGGCGGCGGCCCGTCGAGGATCAGGGCGGCGGGCACCATCACGAGCGACGAGGCGGTCAGCATGGCGGCGGCGCCGACCTCGGGGCGCACGCCCTCAAGCGCGCGCCGCCCCCAGGCGGCGGCCACGGCATAGGACAGGCCCGCGCCGAGGATCGCCCCCTGGCCCAGCGAGGTCAGGTCGAGCCGGGTCAGCGCCTGCGGGCCGATCACCAGGGCCACACCGGCAAGGCCGGTCAGCACTCCGGTCAGGCGGCGCAGGCCCAGTCTTTCGTCCGGAAAGACGGCGGCGGCGACCAGAACCGAAAAGAGCGCCGTGGAGGCGTTCAGGATCCCGGCCAGGCCCGAGGCAATCTGGCTCTGCCCCCAGACGATCAGGCTGAAGGGCACGACATTGTTCAGAAGCCCCAGCACCAGGGCATCGCGCCGGAACCGCCAGCCCGCGGGCACCGGCAGGCGCGATATCGCCACATGGATCCAGAGCGTCGCCGCGGCCAGGCTGACGCGGAAGGCCACGATGCTTGCCACCGGCCATTGGGCCAGGGCCTGATGATTGGCCGTGAAGGACCCGCCCCAGATCAGGGCGAGCAGGATCAGAAGGCTCCAGCCTTGCAGGGTAAGACGGCGCTGTGGGACGAAGGGTTTCATGCCGGCCTGAGTGCCCGGTTCAGGCGCCGATTGCCACCCGAAACCTGCGCAAGCCGTTCCGCGGCGCAGGATGGCGGAGGGTCGATCTTGCGGGCGGGTCGGGCTTTGGTGCCCGGCCGCGGCAAGGGGCAGGCGGGCAGCAGCGCGGGCGCGATCTTGTCGATGCCACGCGCGGGGGATGTGATCCGGTCGGGTCCGCCGGGGCCGTCCGATCGGGTCGGCCGCCGTGACCTCGTGTCAGGTGCGGCGGAACTGTGCGTGCAGGTTCAACAGGATGCCCGCAAAAATCACCGCACCGCCCACGAGCACGAACGGGTCGAAGGGTTCGGCGTAAAACAGCGCCCCGACCACGGCGATGAAGGGCAGGCGCAGAAAGTCGATCGGCACGACGAAGCTGGCCGGGGCCAGCGACAGGGCAGTGGTCAGGCTCAGATGCGCGCCCACGCCGCAAAGTCCGATCACCGCCAGCCAGGGCAGCGTGTGGCTGGTGGGCAGGGTGATATGGCCGTCATAGCCCGCAGCGATCAGGCCGAAGAAGAACTGCATGAAGGTCAGCCAGAACAGGATGCCGATCACGCTGATGCCGCGGGTCAGGCGCTTTGTCATGATGGAGACGGCGGCAAAGCAGACCGCCGCCCCGGCCGCCATGCCGACGCCGAGGCTCAGCGTGCCCGCCTCTGGCCGGGCCACGATCAGGATGCCGGCAAAGCCAAGCGCCGCGGCACCCATGCGCTGCGCGGTCAGCCTTTCGCCCAGAAACACCGGCGACAGAAGCGTGACCCAGATCGGCGAGGTGAACTCCAGCGCGAAGACCTGCGCCAGCGGGATCAGCGTCAGGGCGATGAACCACAGGTTCTGTCCGGTGAAATGCACGATGTTGCGCAGGAAATGGCCGGGCAGGCGCTGCAGCGTCACCTCATGCAGCCGCCCTGTCACAAGGCCCAGCACGACGACCAGCCCGAAGCCGAAGGCGGATCGGTACATCAGCACTTCGAAACTGTCGTGCACGGCGCTGACATTGCGCGCGGCGACCGCCATCAGGGAAAACGAGACGACCGATCCCATCATCCAGGCGGCGGCTTTCCAGGTCTGTGCGGTCTCAGTCATGCGGGCCACCCAGGGTATCGGCCTTGCGCAACGCCGGGAACATCCAGGCCCAGCCCCCGGTGACAAGCACGGTGCCGACCCCGCCGATCGCCGCCGCCAGCACCGGGCCGACAAAGCGCGACAGGACACCGCTTTCGAACTCGCCCAATTCGTTCGAGCCCGAGATGAAGAGGCTCGAGACCGCAGAAACCCGTCCGCGCATGTGGTCGGGGGTGACGATCTGGATCAGCGTCTGGCGCACGTTGACCGAGATCATGTCGCCTGCGCCAAGGATCACCAACGCCAGGAGCGACAGGGGCATCGTGCGCGAAAAGGCAAAGACGATGGTTGCAAGGCCAAAGGCCGCAACGCCGAAGAACATCTTGAGCCCGGCGGCGCGCCGGATCGGGAACAGTGTCAGATAGCCCGACATGGCGAGGCCCCCCACCGCGGGCCCCATGCGCAGCAGGGCATTTCCCAGCGGGCCGACCTCAAGGATGTCGGTGGCGAAGGCCGGCAAGAGTGCCGTGGCCCCGCCCAGAAGCACGGCGAAGAGGTCCAGCGAGATGGCGCCGAACACGACCTTGTTCTCCCAGACATAGACCAGCCCCTCGCGCACCAGGGTCAGGGGGTGGCCGGGCTGGCGCTCTGGCGTGGTGCTGACACGGATCATCGAGACGAGGATCACGCCGGCCAGGTAGGCCAGGCTCGTCACGCCGTAAGCCAGCGCTATGCTGCCCGCGATCAGCAAGCCGCCGATGAAGGGTCCGACGATGACGGCCGTCATCCAGACCGTTGTGGAAAACGAAATCGCCTTGGGCATGTCGCTGCGCGAGACCAGCATCGGCACGAGGGCCGAGGCCGCCGGCTGCAGGAAGGCACGCGACGCGCCGAACAGGGCCGCGATGACGAAGATCGCCTGCAACGACGGCGAGGCCTGTGTCGAGATCAGCGTCAGCGCCAGCACCCCCAGCCCCTCGGCCACCAGCGCGCCCAGGACGATCGCCTTGCGGCTGACCCGGTCGGCCAGGGTGCCGGCAAACAGCGTCAGGGCGAACATCGGCACGAATTGGCACAGCCCCACCATGCCGACCATGAAGGCGCTTTCGGCAATCGAGCGCGTATCGCGGGCGATGTGATAGACCTGCCAGGCGATGGTGATCGCCTCGATCTGCGCGCCGAACTGGATCGGGATCATGCCCAGGAAATAGCGCTGGTAATCGGGATGTCGGGTCAGAAAGCGCAGCGGATTATCGGCCATGAAACACCTGAGGGGTTGCGCGCGGACCTTGCCGCCGCTGTCCGGCCTGCGCAAGGGTCAAACCGCAGGACGGAGGCGGGCGGGTCACGGCGCACTCGGATCGGCAGAGCTTAAGCCGCCGCCGGCGCGAGGTCTGGTCCGGGTTCTGGCCAGACTGTTCAACCGCGCACTGCCGCTCTGCACCAATCGCCCTTTTCTGCGATGGCGAACATCCCTAGGTTAGCCGCAACCGATAGGAGCCATGCCATGAATGCCCATGCCACACCCGCCCGCGTCTCGGACCACCCGATCGATGCGATGTTCCTGGAACGCCACTCGCCGCGCGCCTTCACCGACCGGCCGATGGCAGAGGCGGAACTGCTGACCCTGCTCGAGGCGGCCCGCTGGGCGCCCTCGGCCGCGAACCATCAGCCGGCCCGCTTTGTCTGGGGCCTGCGCGGCGATGCGGGCTTTGGCCGGATCGCCGAGGCGCTGGCGCCCGGCAACCGGGTCTGGGCCGAGAAGGCCGCGGCGCTGGTCGTCGTGGCGTCAAAAACCGTGGTCGAACGTGACGGCGTCAGGTCCGCCCTTGGAACCCATGCCTTCGACGCCGGTGCCGCCTGGATGAGCCTTGCGCTGCAGGCCCATCTGAAAGGCTGGATCGCCCATGCCATGGGGGGCTTTGACAAGATCAAGGCGGCGGAAGCTCTGCATATGCCGGCCGATCACGAACTGCACGCGGTCGTGGCCCTGGGCGAGCTTGGCGCGCCGGACCTGCTGCCGGAAGCCTATCGCCCGCGCGAAGTGCCGAGCGGCCGGGTTGCCCTGAGCGAGATCGCGCGGCGCGGCAGCTTCTGAGGCCGCCCAGCAGGTCCTTCAGCAGGTCCTTCAGCAGGTCCTTCTGCGGGACGGATGAGGTTGCGGCCTTGCGCTTTTGGCAGGAAGAGGGAGCCGGGGCTTGCTTTTCCTGCCGCCTGTCCCGCGTCGCAGCGGACCTCCCGGATCAGTCGCCGATCTCTTCCAGACGGAAGTCGCGCAGGATGTGACGGGTTGCGGCAAACCAGGCGCTGTCGCGGGTGCGCGCCTGATGCGCGTCAAAGCTGGCACGGTCGCGGAAGGACTCGAGGACTTCATGGATCATCGGGTCATCGCAGGGGACGATTTCGAATTGCAGACAGCCCGGTTCTGCGCGGGTCAGCCGGACGTGTTCGGTCAGGTGCCGGCGCAGTGCCTGCAGTTCGTCCTGGTTGACGCAGACCATCCGACCGCGCAGCCGTATCATCTTTGCCCCGCGCCCGAATTTTCTGCGAAAATTCGATGGCTGATCCGGCCTCGCGCAGGCGCAAGCTGATTTTTCGCAGAAAAATCGGGCGTCATTCGAGTTCGATCGTCCCGGGCGGCTTGGACGTGCAATCGTAGAACACCCGGTTGACGCCCTTGACCTCGTTGATGATCCGCGTCGCGGTCTCACCGAGGAATTCGTGGCTGAACGGGTAATAATCGGCCGTCATGCCATCCACGCTCGTCACCGCCCGCAGGGCCAGCGCATAGTCATAGGTGCGCCCGTCGCCCATCACCCCCACCGTCTTCATCGGCAGGATGGCGGCGAAGGCCTGCCAGATCTCGTCGTAAAGCCCATGCTTGCGGATCTGGTCGATATAGACCGCATCGGCGCGGCGCAGGATGTCCAGTTTCTCTGCAGTGATCTCGCCCGGGCAGCGGATCGCGAGACCCGGGCCGGGGAAAGGGTGGCGCCCGATGAAGCTGGCCGGCAGGCCGAGTTCGCGGCCAAGCGCGCGGACCTCGTCCTTGAAGAGCTCGCGGAGCGGCTCGACCAGTTTAAGCCCCATCTTTTCCGGCAATCCGCCGACATTGTGGTGCGATTTGATCGTGACCGAAGGCCCGCCCGAGAAGCTGACGCTTTCGATCACATCGGGGTATAGCGTGCCCTGTGCCAGAAATTTCGCCCCGCCCACCTCATGCGCGTGTTTCTGGAACACGTCGATGAAGAGGCGCCCGATGGTCTTGCGCTTGACCTCGGGGTCCGACACGCCCTCGAGCGCGCCCAAAAACAAGGCACTTTCGTCGGCATGGATCAGCGGGATGTTGTAGGTGTCGCGGAACATCGACACGACCTGTTCGGCCTCGCCCAGCCGCAGAAGGCCGTGATCGACGAAGACGCAGGTCAGCTGATCGCCGATCGCCTCGTGGATCAGCACGGCCGCGACCGAGCTGTCCACCCCGCCCGACAGGCCGCAGATCACCTTGGCATCGCCCACCTGGTCGCGGATCTTGCGGATCGCCTCCTCGCGATAGGCGCCCATGGTCCAGTCGCCCTTGAAGCCGGCGAGCTTGACGAAATTCGCGTAAAGCTCGGCGCCTTTCGGCGTATGGTGCACTTCGGGATGAAATTGTACGGCGTAAAACCGGCGCGCCACATCGGCCGTGATGGCATAGGGCGCATTGGGCGAGGTGCCATAGACCGCAAAGCCGGGTGCCAGCTTCGAGACATGGTCGCCATGGCTCATCCAGACCTGCTCGGCCCCCGCAGCGAACCAGCCGTCCAGCAGCGGCAGCCTCTCGGCGCCGGGCGTCACATAGGCCTTGCCGAATTCCGCCGTGCCATGGCCGCCTTCGACATGGCCGCCCAGCACATGCATCATCACCTGCTGGCCATAGCAGATGCCCAGGATCGGCACGCCAAGGTCAAACACCCCCTTGGGCGGCATCGGCGCGCCCTCCCAATAGACCGAGGCCGGCCCACCGGAGAAGATCACCGCCTTGGGCGCAAAGGCCGCAAGGAAGGCCTCGTCGATCTTGTTGTAGGGGTGAATCTCGCAATAGACGTTCAACTCGCGCAGGCGGCGCGCGATCAGCTGCGTCACCTGAGAGCCGAAGTCGATGATCAGAAGGCGGTCATGCTGGGTCATGCGCCCCCATAGCTTGCCGGGGGCGGATTCACAAGCGGTCAGGGCAGCAGGCCCCACCCGGCAAGGGGGCGCAACGGGCTATAGTGCCGCGCGCTTGGACCTTTCGGCCGAAATGCCCCACCATGTCGCCATCAGGACGCGACCATGTCGCATTTGCTACGCAAGCGCCGCATTTCGGGGGCAGGGGTTTGGCCGGGCGGCGCATAAGGGTCCAAACCGAAATGGAGACGAGAATGAGCGATACGGGTGCAGCACGCCGGGTGCGTGGCGGCGGCGGGGCGACGCGCCGGGCGGAACGGACGGCGGTCAGCTTCGAGACCGCGCGCTTCATTTCGCGCAACATCCCCAACTTCGATATCCTCAACGAGGAAGCCCTGCAGATCATCGAATGGAACGCCGAAACCGTTCTGGAAGAGATCGGCGTGAACTTCGTGGAAAATCCGGCCGCCCTGCAACGCTGGCGCGATGCCGGGGCCGATGTGAAGGGCGAAAGGGTGCATATCCCGCGTGGCCTCGCGCGGAAGCTGTGCTCCACCGCCCCGGCGAGCTTCACCCAGCACGCCCGCAACCCGGCCCGCAATGTCGAGGTCGGCGGCAAGAATCTGGTGCTGGCCCCGGTCTATGGCCCGCCCTTCGTGCGCGATGCCGAAGGCGGGCGGCGCTATGCCACGATCGAGGATTTCCGCAATTTCGTGAAGCTGGGCTATATGTCGCGCTGGCTGCACCATTCGGGTGGCACGGTCTGCGAGCCGACCGACATCGCCGTCAACAAGCGCCATCTCGACATGGTGCTGGCCCACATGACGCTGTCGGACAAGCCCTACATGGGTTCGGTCACCGAACCGTCGCGCGCGGCCGATACCGTGGCCATGTCCAAGATTTTGTTCGGCAATGACTTTGTCGACCAGAACACGGTCTGCACCTCGCTGATCAACATCAACTCGCCGATGACCTTCGACGGCATCATGATGGGCGCGCTGGAAGTTTACGCCCAGGCCAATCAGGCCAGCATCGTGTCGCCCTTCATCGTGGGCGGGGCCATGGCACCGGTCACGGTGGCGGGCACGCTGACGCAGGTTCTGGCCGAGGTCCTGGCCGGCGTGGCCTACAGCCAGCTGATCCGCCCCGGTGCGCCGGTGATCGCGGGCGCCTTCGTGACCTCGATCGACATGAACTCGGGCGCGCCGACCTTCGGGACACCCGAAGCCGCCCATATCACCTATGGCGCGGGGCAACTGGTGCGCCGTCTGGGGCTGCCCTACCGGTCGGGCGGGGCCTTCTGCGGATCGAAGCTGCCTGATGCGCAGGCGGCCTACGAATCAGCCAACAGCCTGAACATGGCCCTGCTGGCCGGAGTGAACTTCATGCTGCATGCCTGCGGCTGGCTCGAGGGGGGCCTCGTGTCCTCTTATGAAAAGTTCGTGATGGATGCCGACCAGCTTGGCACGCTGCACCACCTCGCCCAAGGCATCCACATGGACACCAACGGCCAGGCCATGGACGCGATCCGCGAGGTCGGACCGGGCGGCCACTACCTTGGCTGCGAACACACCCAGGCCAATTTCAAGACCGCCTTCTGGCGCAGCGACCTCTTCGATTACAAGCCCTTCGAGACCTGGGCCGAAGAGGGCGCGCGCGACACGCAGGCGCTGGCCTCGGAACGCGTCAAGAAGATGCTGGGCGATTACGTGCAGCCGCATCTGGACGAGGCCAAGCAGGAAGAGCTGGAGGCTTTCGTCGCCACAAGGAAGGCCTCCATGCCGGACGCCTTCATCTGAGACAGCAATTTCGTCAAGGATAGCAAGCGTTTCGGAAACAATCAAAAGCCCGCGCCAATCCCCATTGGCGCGGGCTTTTCGGCCTCAAAGGCTGACGACGACGCGCGGCAGCAGACGCACCTCGGCCATCAGCGCGATCAGAACTTCGATGTGGCGCACCACCGAATAGCCGGCATCGCCGCGCTGGCGGTCTTCCTCCATCATTTCCTCTTCATTCAGCAAACGCGGCACAGAACGGTCCGGAGAGGGCTGCTGACCGTCCAGAAGCCGCTTCAGATCGCGTTCGCGGCGATAGTCGCTCAGGCCCAGGCGGGCGGCGCGGATCAAGAGTTTCGGGCGGCGCAGGTCGGACAGAAGGGCGCGAAAATCGGTCATGGCAGTGACTCCGTGTAGGTCTTGTTTCGACCCGCACATCATGCGTCAGCACAACCAAGCGTTGCATATCTGCCGTTTCCAGCGCGCGATGGTTACTGCTTTGTTTAAGATTTCGAAACAATTATAGCGAATACGTCAAAAATTAACCTTTGGGTAATCAATGCCGCTCACGGTTGCAAAAGAGTACAATTCGAACATAGGGCCTCTCGGGCCCGCTGCGGATCCCATGATGCAATCGAATCTGAGTGTCGCCTTGACCCTGCCGGCCTGGATACCGGATGCGGTGCGGCTTTATCTTGACCACACCGAGACGGGCCTGTCGTTGCGCGCCATCGCCCGGCGCGACGGACGACATGCCTCGACCATCCTGCGCCAGGTGCGCCGCTACGAAGGCCGCCGCGACGATCCCTTGCTGGACGAAGCGCTGGACAACCTCGCACGGCAGCAGGGAGCCCTGTCCTCAGATCCAGCCAGAAAGGATGCCGAAATGTCCGCCCCCCTGCGTCATCAGACCCTTGCGCTTGACGAAGCCACCATCCAGCGCGAAGGCCGCCGCATCCTGCGCCGCCTGGCCGAACCCGGCTCGGTCCTGGCCGTGGCGCCCGACATGGAAAAGGCGGTGGTGATGCGCGAATTCCCCGATGGCCGGTCGGCACGGACGGGCGTGGTGGACCGCGCCTTCGCCCAGGCCTTCGCGCTGAAGGAATGGATCAGCCTGCGCAAGGCGGGCCGGGTCACGAGCTACGAGATGCCGGCCACGGGGCGGCTTGCCCTCAAGCGCATGGTCGAGGAAGAAGAGTCCGGTCGCGCGGGTCTGGCCGAAGCCCCGATGGCCTTTGCCGGACAGCATCGCGAGTGGGCCGAACGCGACATCGCCACGGAGGAGGGGCCGCGCCGGATGCGTTACAATCTTGCCGAAAGCCCGGTGGCGGTACTCGGGCGGCGGCGCGACAAGGATGGCAAACCGTTCCTGTCGCCCGAATTGATCGATGCCGCCGAACGCCTGCGCGAGGATTTCGAACTGGCGCAGATGGGGCCGCGCGTGGCGCAGAACTGGGAAAGGTTCCTGACCACGGGCGACCGCGGCGGGTTCAAGTCGGACAGCGGTCTGGCGGAAGGCCCGCGCGTGGCGCGCGACCGTGTTTCGGCGGCACTTCGCGACCTTGGCCCGGGGCTTGGCGATGTGGCGCTCAGGGTCTGCTGTTTTCTGGAAGGCGTCGAGGCCTGCGAGCGCCGGATGGGCTGGGCGGCGCGATCGGGCAAGATCGTGCTGCGCATCGCCCTGCAACGCCTGCGCCGGCATTATGATGAAACCTACGGCCGCTCTGGCCCGCTGATCGGGTAGGATGGGCAGATTGCCCATCCTACCAGCGGCCAACGTTGCAGAAGGTAGGATGGGCAATGTTGCCCATACTGCGCGACAGGGCCTGCGGCCGGCGCGCGCCCCGTCCTGCGCCTGCCCCGTCCTGCGGCGCGCGGTTCAGCCGACCTTGTCATCCTTGGCCTTCGCCTTTGCGTTGGGCGGGCCTTCCTCGAGGATCTTTTCGGACTTTTCAAGCGTTTCGTGGATGGACTTGAACTGCTTGAGGATCTCAAGCCGCTCTTTCAGTTCCGCGATCTCGTTCTTGAACTTGCGTTCCAGCGCGCTCGCCTCGTCCGAGATCTTGCGGATCTTTGCGACATCGGCTTCGGCCTTTTTCAGGAACGGGGCGGCTGCCGTCGGTTTGCTGTCCTTGAGCGCGAAGTTCTTGGTCATGTTGGCCAGAACCTGCGCCGCCAGGTGATCGGCCTCCTTGACCATCATGCCAAGTTTCTTGTCCGTCAGGGGCACCGGCACCTGGAGCTGCTTCTCGGGGTCCTTGCCCTTCTTCATTGCCTTGGCGATCAGATGCGTGATGAACTTGTCGTACTGTTCTTCATAGACATTCAGATGCGGCGGCACCTTGTAGCGCAACTTGTAGGCATTGGTCAGCTCTTCGAACTGGGCCATCAGGCCCTCGCGCATCTTCTTGACCTTCTCGCGTTCGAGGTTCTTGTCCTTGGTCTTGTCGGCGGCGATCGCCTTGGCCATGGCCTGTGCCAGTTCATAGGCCTTGTTGGCGCTGGCCCGGCACTTGTCGCAATGCGTGTCAAGCAGCTTCAGTTCACTCGCCAGAAGCTTGCAGCTGGTGTCCAGCAGCTTCTTGGCATCGGCAAAGTCCTTGTCCTTGAGGAAATCGGCAAGCTTGGTCCCCGTCATTCCCGCTTCATAGGCAGCCAGCGCCGCGGCGCGCAGCTTCTTTTCCTGCTTTTCCAGATCGCTGTCGCGATCCTGCACGGCTTTCAACAGCGTCTCGGCGTCATCCATCGTGTATTTTTGCAGTTCCGGCGTCAATTTCCGCAGTTCTGCGCTGAATTTGATGAAAGTCTTTGACCAATCGTCCAAGATCATATCGCCTCTCTCCCGTCGCATGGCAGGTTTGCTTTGGGCCTTGAAGGCCAACTGACAACTTTTCATCCCTTCCGTCAAAGGTTAAGTGTGGTTCGGCCCGCATGCGAGGAACACCCGATGACCGGACGCGATCTGAAACTGCCCGAAGAGCGCCACCCCGAAAAGGCGCACCGGGCTGACAATCCCCAGCCGAAAAAGCCCGACTGGATCCGCGTCAAGGCGCCCACATCGGAAGGTTACAAGCAGACCCGCGATATCCTGCGCGAGAAGAAACTGGTCACCGTCTGCGAAGAAGCCGGCTGCCCCAATGTCGGCGAATGCTGGAGCCAGGGTCACGCCACCATGATGATCATGGGCGAGATCTGCACGCGCGGCTGTTCGTTCTGCAACATCGCGACCGGCCGCCCCAAGGCGCTTGACACGTTCGAACCCGGCCGCGTCGCCCATGCGGTCAGCGAACTGGGCCTGAAACATGTCGTCGTCACCTCGGTCGACAGGGACGATCTGGATGACGGCGGGGCGGAGCATTTCGCCATGACGATCCGCGCCATCCGCCACCGCGCCCCCGGCACCACGATCGAGGTTCTGACCCCCGATTTCTTGAAATGTCCGCCCTCGGCGCTGGAAAAGGTGGTCGAGGCGCGGCCCGATGTCTTCAACCACAACCTGGAAACCGTGCCCGGCCTTTACCCCGAAGTGCGGCCCGGCGCGCGCTATTTCCATTCCTTGCGCCTGTTGCAGAAGGTCAAGGAACTGGACCCGACCCTCTTCACCAAATCCGGCATCATGGTTGGCCTCGGCGAGGATCGTCAGGCCGTCACCCAGGTCATGGATGACATGCGCGCCGCCGATGTCGATTTCCTGACCATCGGCCAATATCTGCAGCCGACGCCGAAGCACCACCGCGTCGACCGCTTCGTGACCCCCGACGAGTTCAAGTCCTACGAATCCGCCGCCTGGGGCAAGGGCTTCCTCATGGTATCGGCCACGCCGCTTACCCGGTCGTCCTATCACGCGGGCGACGATTTCGCCCGGCTGCGCGCCAACCGGATGGAAAAGCTGGGCCGGGCCTGACCGGGCTCAGGCCCGTCAGGGCTCAGGTCCATCAGAGTTCAGGCCGGCGGCACGAAGGGTTGCGCGATTTCGGCGAAGACCGGCAATGCCTCGCAGGCCGCGGCATGGGCGATCAGGTCGGGGTAGGGGGTCAGGGCCAGATCGGGATGCGCCTCGGCCAGAAAGCGCAGCGCGCAGGCCACCGCGATATCGGCATGGGTCATTCGCGCGCCGAACCACCAGGGGCCGGGGCGCGCTGCCCGGTCCGCCTGCAAGGCCGCAAGGACCGCGCCGATCTGCAGGGCGCAGCGCGCCTCCCAGGTGGGCGAGGTCACATCATGCAGCACCCTTTCATAGAACAGGCTCACCGCCTTTTCGGCCAGACCCGTGGCCAGCGTGGCGATCTTGAGCACCTTGTGACGTTCCGGCTCGTCACGTGGGCACAAAGGTGCGGCGGCCAGACTGTCGAGATAGTCGAGGATCATATGGCTGTCGGTCAGCACGAAGCCGTCCGGCAGCACGAGGGTCGGCACCCGCATCAGGGGGTTCAGCGCCCGGATCGCCGCGCCGTCAGCAAAGACCGACAGGGGCCGGTGTTCGAAGGCCATGTCGTAAAGCCGCAAGGCCACGCCGACGCGGCGCACGAAGGGGCTGTCATACTGGCCGATCAGGATCATCTTGCACCACCTTTGCCAAAATGCCCGGCGCGCGGCTATTTCACCGGCGGCACGGCTTTGAGATAGGCCACCACTGCGCGCACATCGCTTTCGGGCAGGTGGCCCATGTTTTCGACCACATGCGCCATGGCCCCGCCCACCGCATCGAAGGCGGGGGTGAAGCCCGTGGTCAGATAGGCGTAGATCTCGTCCGCCGACCAGTCGAGCTTGCCCGGAGTGATGTTGGGCACTTTCGACTTGCCGTCGTCGATGGCGGCCCCGCCCAGCCACTTGGCGGTTTGCAAGCCGCCCAGCGGGTTGCGCGGCGTATGGCATTCGCCGCAATGGGCCATGGCCTCGGCGATGTAGCGGCCGCGCAAGACCTCGGGGGCAAGATCGCCGCGCAGCACATAGCCGGTGCCGCCGAACATCAGCTTCCACAGGCCCAGCGCGCGACGGATGCTGAAGGGAAAGCTCACCCGATGCGGTGCGCTTGGGGTCGCTGCGGCGGGCAGGGTGGCGAGATAGGCGCGCAGGTCCACCAGATCCTGCGGCGCCATCTTGGCATAGGCCACATAGGGCATGGCGGGATATTCATGAGTGCCGTCGGGCCGCACCCCGTCCTGCACGGCATGGACGAAATCGGCCAGCGACCAGGCGCCGATCCCGGCCTTGGGATCGGGCGAGATGTTGGGCGCGATGAATGTGCCGAATGCGGTCGGGAAGGCCTGACCGCCCGACAGGACCAGCTGGTCCGCGCCCTTGGCCCCCGCCGCCATGTGGCACGAGGCGCAGCCCGAGGCCCAGAAGATCACTTCGCCGTGTCCGGCATCGGCGGTCAGCTTTTCCATCGCCGCCGTGGGGCGCAGCACCGGGGCCGTCAGATACCAGCCCACCGCGGCTACGATGATGCATAGGGCGATGATCTGGCGCAGGATGCGGGCCATCGGATGCTCCTCAACAACAGGGGCGAAACCTTGCACAGCTTGGCCGGGCCGACAAGCGCCGCGCCGGCTGGCGTTTTCACGATGCGTTCAACGATGAGGTCAGCGGCGCGGCAGGCCGATCCGCCCGTTGACGGTCAGCCAGGCAGGCCAGCCCCAAAGATGTTCGATCCCCACCACCAGCAGGCACAGCGCCACGACCATCAGGCCGAACCGCACCTTTCGCCAGGACGGCGGATGCCGCGCCCATTCGGCCGCGCGCAGGAACCACAGCGGGCCCATCTATTCGGTGAACCGGACCTTGCCGATATAGGGCAGGTTGCGGTTTCGTTGCGCGAAGTCGATGCCGTAACCCACGACAAATTCGTCGGGAATCTCGAATCCGGTCCAGGTGGCGCGGATATCGACCTCGCGCCGCGAGGGCTTGTCCAGAAGGGCGCATATCGCCAGCCGCCGCGGCTCGCGCGCCTGCAACAGTTTGCGCACGTGATGCAGGGTGAAGCCCGTGTCCACGATGTCTTCGACCACCAGAACATCGCGCCCGGCAATCTCGCCCCGGATGTCCTTGAGGATGCGCACCTCGCGCGAGGAATGCATCGCATCGCCATAAGACGAGGCTTCGAGGAAATCGACCTCGACCGGCAGCGGGATCTCGCGCACGAGGTCGGCGATGAAAACGAAAGAGCCGCGCAAGAGTCCCACTACCACCAGCTTGTCGGTGCCGTGGTAGTGTTCGGTGATCTCGCGCGCCAGTTCCTCGACCCTGGCCGCGATGGCCTTGGCGCTGATCATCTGGTCTATCACATAGGGACGTTCGGGCATCTCAGCCTCTGGTTCGGGCCTGACAGGGGGGTGCGGCGAAAAGGTTTTGCCCCTTTTCCGCGCCCGGTTCAGAGGCTAGTTGAAAAGCAGGGCCGCGACGCTTGCAAGGCCCAAAGCTGCGGAAGAGTTCGATGACACGTCACCACGAGGAAAAAGTCCTGCCCTTCACCCCGGCCCAGATGTTCGACCTGGTGGCCGACGTGGCGCAATACCCCGAGTTTCTGCCCTGGACCGCCGCGGCGCGCATACGCTCACGCTCGACCATTGCGGGCGGCGAGGTGATGGAGGCGGACCTTGTCATCTCGTTCAAGCTGTTTCGCGAAAGGTTCGGCAGCCGTGTCACTCTGCTGCCTGACGAGGGGCGCATCCTGACCGAATATCTGGACGGGCCGTTCCGCCATCTGAAATCGGTCTGGAGCTTTGCCGAGGCGGGTGCTGCGGGCTGCAAGGTCACCTTCGACGTGGATTTCGAATTCCGCAATGCGATTCTGGCCGGGGTGATCGGTCTGGTCTTCAACGAGGCGATGACCCGCGTGGTGCGCGCCTTCGAGACGCGCGCCCATGCGCTGTATCCGCCGGTAGCGGGCCGTCAGGCTTAGCCCGCGTCGGGGCAGAGCCCCTTGTCGATGACATGGCTGACCGGGCGCAGCCGATAGGTCTGCAAGGTCACGCCGGCAAAACTGCGCACCAGTTCCGAAGCCGGGCCGACCTGCCCGAAGACCTGCGCGGCAAGGGCGGGATCGTCGGCCGTGGTCTCGACCAGAAGGCCGGGCAGGGTGCACAGCCGGGCGGGAAAGCCGCCGCGAAAGCCCCAGCGCTGCGGCTCGGTCACGCTGAAGACGGGCAGGTCGGGAAAGGCGATCCAGAGCCGCCCGGTCAGCCCGTAATCGCGCGTGGCGATCCAGCCGGCCTGCGCATCATGCGCGGCGGTGCGGATGGCGGGCAGTGTGGCTTGCCAGCCGCGGGTCTGGTTGGGCGGGGTATCGACCGCATTCAGCGGATGCCAGGGGTTGAACAGGAGCGCCATCGCGCCCAAGGACATCACTGCCCCAAGCCCCACC
This sequence comes from bacterium, assembly GCA_016124195.1. Classification (GTDB taxonomy): domain Bacteria; phylum Pseudomonadota; class Alphaproteobacteria; order Rhodobacterales; family Rhodobacteraceae; genus Stagnihabitans. Next base: position 151,637 of record WGOE01000009.1, read on the forward strand.
GCCGCGCGCCGCCAGCCCGGCCCGAAGTGAGGGGCCGCAAGCGCTGCCAGAACCGCAAGGGCAACCGTGGCCGGCATCGGCCAGTTCACCTCGATGGCGCCATGCAGGGCGTGGATGGCGAAATAGGCCAGCAGCGGCGCCACCGACCAGAGCAACAGCGCACGCCCGCGCCCCTCGGCCGCGGCCACGCCCACCAGCGCGAAAAGCCCGATCAGCGGCGTGGGCAACAGGGCCAGGATCAGGAAATATTGCCCGAATGTGGCCGGGGTCAGCCCGGTGGCCGCGATCCGGCTGAACTGCCGTTCAAAACCCAGCCCGTGGTGCTCGAGGTTCCACCAGATCAGCGGTGCGACGACCAGCGCCGCACACAGGATGGCGATCCAGGGGCCGGGCCGGCGCAGGCTGGCGCGGCCCTGCCGGGTCAGGATCAGCCAGCCGAAGAAGCCCACCATCAGGAAAAGGTTGGTGAATTTCGACAGGACCCCCAGCCCGCAGGCGAGCCCCGCCAGCCCCCACCAGCCGAGGCCCCAGCGCGGTTGACCCCAGCGCAGGGCGCCGTCCTCTTCGGTTGCCTTCAGCGCAGCCCAGGTCGCCAGCGCCCAGAACAGGGTCGAGGGCACATCCGGCGTGGCAAAGCTGCCGACACCCACGGCCAGAAAGCCCAGGTTGAAATAAAGCGCCGCCCGCGGGCCCGCCGCCTGATCGCGCGCGATCCGGGCCGCGATGGCCGCCGTCAGAACCGAGGTGACCGCCATCGCCAGAAGCGCCACGACGCGGATGCCCAAGGGTGTGAACCCGAACCCTTCCGTGCCAACCCGGATCATCGCGGCGATCATCGGGGGATGGTCGTAGTAATCCCAATCCAGCGCGCTGGACCACAGCGTGTAATAGGCCTCGTCCGAGATCAGCGGCAGAACCGCCGCCAGACCCAGATGCAGGGCGAGGAATCCCATTGTCACCGCCAGGACGGACCTGTTCATCTGCGTCCCCTGTATGCCTTGTCTGCCACGTATCGCATGTCTTGCCTTGCGCCTTGCGGCACAGGTTTGCTGCATGTCTTTGCGGCGGCTTACAGGAAGCGGCGGCGCATGTTAAGGGTCCGCGGTCATGACTTGGGGGCAAGATGCTGGATCTGACGGTGGTGGTTCCGACCTTCAACGAGCGCGAGAATGTCGGGCCCTTGCTGGGCCTTTTGACCGATGCGCTGCAAGGCCGGGCGTGGGAAGTGATCTTTGTTGATGACGACAGCCCCGATCACACCGCCGATGCGGTGCTGGCCCTCGCCGAGACGCATCCCAATGTGCGCCTCTTGCATCGCACCGGGCGGCGCGGCCTGGCTGGGGCCTGCATCGAAGGCATCCTGTCCTCCTCGGCCCGGTTCTGCGCCGTGATCGACGCCGATCTGCAGCATGACGAGACGCGCCTGCCGGTCATGCTGGATCTGGCCCTGGCCGATCCCGCGCTGGATCTGGTGATCGGCAGCCGCAATGTCGAGGGCGGCGATGCGGCGGGCGGCTTTTCGGCCCGGCGCAAATGGGGCAGCGACACGGCCACCGCACTGACCAAGGCCGCGCTGAAGATCACCGCCTCGGACCCGATGAGCGGGTTTTTCCTTGTGCGTCGCAGCAGTTTCGCCACCGTGGCCGACCAGCTTCAGGTCGCGGGGTTCAAGCTTCTGGCCGATCTTCTGTCCGCCTCGCGCGGGCGCTGGAAGGTGGCCGAGGTGCCCTACCGGTTTCGTCAGCGCCAGTTCGGCACCAGCAAGATGGACCGCGCCGTGGCGCTGGAGTTTCTGGGCCTGCTGGTCGCGCGCAAGACCGGAGGCCTTGTGTCGATCAAGTTCGTCCTCTTCGGCATGGTCGGGCTTTTGGGGGTCTTTGTGCAACTGGCGGTGGTGGGCCTCGCGCTGCGGCTGATGCCGCAAAGCTTTGCCCTGGCGCAGGTCTGCGGCGTCGTGGTGGCGATCGCTTCGAACTTCACTCTCAACAATGCGCTGACCTACCGCGACCGCGCCCTGCGGGGCCTCGACTGGATCAAGGGGCTGGCGAGCTTTTACGTCGTCTGCAGCTTTGGCGCGCTGATGAATGTGGGGCTGGCCCGGCTGGTCTATGACGTGGCGCCCTATTGGGCGCTGGCGAGTGTCGCGGGCGCCGTGGCGGGCGCTGTCTGGAACTTCATGGCCTCGTCGCTGGTGACGTGGAAATCGCGCTGAGGCGGGGTCAACTCACCCCGATTCAACTCAGGGCCATGGCCAGCAGTGCCAGCGCATGATCGCAGGCGGCGGCGCGCACCTTGTCGCGGCCCAGGGCGCCGAATTCGACGGTTTCCAGCCGGGTTTGCCTGCCCTTCAGCGCCAGGCCGAAACAGACCCGGCCTTCCGGCTTGAACTCGGACCCGCCGGGGCCCGCGATGCCGGTGATCGACACGGCGAGCCCGGCCTTGGAATGCCAGATCGCCCCTTCGGCCATTTCCTTGGCCACTTCCTCGGAGACCGCGCCGAATTGCGCCAGTGTCGAGGGGCTGACGCCCAGCATCTCGGTCTTGGCATCGTTCGAATAGGTGACAAAGCCGCGTTCAAAGACATCCGAGGCGCCGGCCACATCGGTCAGCCGCGCCGCGACCATGCCGCCGGTGCAGCTTTCGGCGGTGGCGATCTTCCAGCCCCAATAGCGCGCCGCCTGCAAGATCTCGGCCGGGGTCATGGCGCGGGGGGTCTTGCGGTCCGAGGTCATGGGTGCCTCATCAGGATCAGGGGAACATGATAGGCGGCGGCCAGGATCACCGTCACGACCCCCGCGAAAAGCCCGGCCCAAAGATCGTCCAGCATGACCCCCGCCGGATCACCGCGCCGGTCGGCCCGGCCGATGATCCCGGGCTTCCAGATGTCAAACAGGCGGAACAGAACGAAGGGAAACAGCCAGGCCGGCCAGGGCAGCCAGCCGCCATTGGCCATCACAGCCGCCTGCGCCGCAGGTGCCAAGGCAAATCCCGCCGCCGGGAACAGCAGGGTCAGCCATTGGCCCGCCACCTCGTCAATCACCACTTCGGACGGGTCCTGGCCCGGAGAAAGCTGGACCGCGCAGGCCCAGAAGCCCAAGGCTGTCACAACGACGGTCGCCACGACGAGGGCCACAAAGCCCGCAAAATGCAGAATCAGCATACCCAGCCCCAGGGCCACGGCCGAGCCCCAGGTCCCCGGCGCGGGCTTGAGCAACCCCGCGCCGAAAAAGATCGCCAGCCAGCGGCTCATGCGGCCTGCCCCCCCTCCGTCTTCAGCAGCACGGCCGTGGCCATGGCCGCAATGCCCTCTTCCCGGCCGGTGAAGCCCAGCCGTTCCGAAGTTGTAGCCTTCACGCTGACCCGGTCCACCGCAACCCCCATGATTTCGGCTAGCGCCGCGCGCATCGCCGCGGCATGCGGGCCGACCTTGGGCCTTTCGCAGATCAGCGTGACATCGGCGCTGGTCAGCACAAAGCCGCGCGACCGGGCCAATTCTGCGGCATGGGCCAGAAAGATCCGGCTCTCGGCGCCCCTCCACTGCGGATCCGAGGGCGGGAAATGCTGGCCGATATCGCCTTCGGCCAGCGCGCCATAGATGGCATCGGTCAGGGCATGCATGCCCACATCGGCATCCGAATGCCCCAGGAGCGCCTTGTCATGTGCAATCCTGACCCCGCAAAGCCAGACATGGTTGCCCTCGCAAAAGGCATGCACGTCAAAGCCATTTCCCATCCGCACGTCCATCGGCGCTCCCTCCGGGCCAGGGGCCCGCAACATCCTTTCGGTCTGAAGACTGCGCTCGGCGCGCTGGAAATCGCCCGGGTAGGTCAGCTTCAGATTGGTTTCCTCGCCTTCGACCATGACAACGTCAAGCCCTGCCGCCCGCGCCACCTCGACATCGTCGGCCGCCTCGCCGGCAAAGGCACGATGCGCGGCGAGGATCGCGGCATAGCCAAAGCCCTGCGGCGTCTGCGCCCGGTAAAGCCCGCTGCGATCGCGCGTGCCGGTCACCAGCCCGCCGGAACCGGTCCACAGGGCGTCGGTCACAGCCAGCGCGGGCGCTGCGCCCTCGGCCCGCTCCAGCGCCTCGATCACCCGCCCGATCACCGCCGCCGACACCATGGGCCGCGCCGCGTCATGGATCAGCACCTGGCTGATGCCGCGCCCCTCCAGCGCCTCCAGCGCCGCCCGGACCGAGGCCGCCCGGCTCGCCCCGCCCGCCACCACCAGCGCATCCCCCGCCACGGTCCGCGCCAGATCGGCATCGTCGGGATGGATCACCAGCACCCGGAACAGGCCGGCAAAGGCCGCCAGCGCATGGGCCACCACCGGCTCCCCGGCCAGAAGCCGCCATTGCTTGGGGCTTTCGCCTGGCTGGCCCGTGTTGGCCCTGGTGCCGCGCCCCGCCGCCACGATGATTGCTGCTGTCGTCATGTGCCCTGCCTTTTGCCCCTGCTTAAGCCATCTTGCCGCCCGAGTTAATCCTGACCTTCGTTCCCCTCATCCAGGAGGAACTGCCCGCAGGAGGGTCACGGAGGCCCCCCCTGCCGCTGGGCCAGACGCCGCGCCTCCCGCCCGCAACCCACCGCTTTGCGCCGACAACTGCCCAATTAATGATCAATGCCCGAATTTAAGGCACAAACTTGGCGGCAACCCTTTGCCATTCCGGCCGGTCCAGCCTAGGTACAGGACAACTTATGCAGGAGTCCGCGTGCAATTTCCCGACCCGACCGATCCGCTTGCCCTTCATCCGCCAGTGATCCTGGCGCCGATGGCCGGGATCACCGATCTGCCGTGGCGGCGCGTGGTGGCGGGCTTTGGCGCGGGGCTTGTCGTATCCGAGATGGTGGCCTGCGAAGAGGTGATGCGCGACCATCCTGAAATGCGCGGCCGCGCCGAATTGGGCCTGACCGAGGCGCAGACCGCCGTCCAGCTGGTCGGACGCGAGCCCTACTGGATGGCAGAGGCCGCGCGTTTTGTCGAAGGGCAGGGGGCCCGGGTCATCGACATCAACATGGGCTGCCCGACCAAGCGGGTGACCAGCGGCGCCTGCGGCTCGGCGCTGCTGCGCGACCTTGACCACGCGTTGCGCCTGATCGAATCGGTGCTGGCGGCGGTCAAGGTGCCGGTCACGCTGAAAACCCGGCTCGGCTGGGATGACGCCAGCCTGAACGCTCCAGAACTTGCGCGGCGGGCCGAGGCGGCAGGCATCGCGATGATCACCATCCACGGCCGCACGCGCTGCCAGCTGTACAAGGGGCGCGCCAATTGGGCGGCGATCCGCGCCGTGAAAGAGGCGGTTCGGATTCCGGTGATTGCCAATGGCGATATCGTCGATGGCGCCACCGCGCGGCAGGCGCTGGCGCAATCTGGCGCCGATGGCGTGATGATCGGGCGCGGGGCGCAGGGCGCGCCCTGGCGTCTGGCCGAGATTGCCCATGCCCTGCACGGCACGCCCGCACCCCGCATCCCCGAAGGCGCCGCCCTGGCCGATCTGATCGCGGGCCATTACGAAGCGATGCTGGCCTTTTACGGCATCGAACTTGGCGCGCGCTGCGCCCGCAAGCACCTTGGCTGGTATCTGGAGGCCGCGGGTCTGTCAGACCACCGCCAGACCCTGCTTGTTACCGAAAGCCCGGCCGAGGTCCTGCATCTGATCGACCGCATCTTCACCCAAGCCGAACGGCGGGCGGCATGAGCACCTCGGCGCCCTTCGATGCGATCTGGGCCTCGCTCCCGATGCCGGCCCTGTTGATCGACGACCGCGACCGGATTGTCGCGGCCAATCCGGCGGCCGAGACCTTCCTGAACACCTCGGCCCGCTCGCTCGTGCGGCAGAACCTGACCGAGAAGGTCAATGTCGATGTCCCGCTCGCCGATGCGCTGGAACGGGTCCGCATCAATCAGGCCGATGTGAACATCAATGACGTGCAGGTCACCACGACAGACCGGGTGGCACAGCACTGCCTGATCCAGATCGCCCCCTTGCAGGACAGCGCCGAACTGTTGCTGATGATCTCTCCCCGGGTGATGGCCGACCGGATCGGCCGGGCCCGCAGCGCCTCGTCTGCCGCAAAATCGGCAATCGGCATGGCAGAAATGCTCGCGCACGAAATCAAGAACCCGCTCGCCGGCATTTCGGGCGCCGCACAGCTTTTGTCGATGAACCTTGGCCCCGAAGACCGCGAGATGACCGACCTCATCGTCGAGGAGACCCGCCGCATCGTCAAACTGCTGGAGCAGGTCGAACAGTTCGGCAACCTGCGCCCGCCGGAATGCCGGGCAGTCAACATCCATGACGCGCTGGACCGCGCGCGGCGGTCGGCCCAGATGGGCTATGCCAGCCACATGATGATCGTCGAGGATTACGACCCCTCTCTGCCCGCGACCTGGGCCGACCCCGACCAGCTGATGCAGGTGTTCCTGAACCTGATCAAGAACGCGACCGAGGCGGCCCGCGACCGGCGTGGCACGATCCGGCTGCGCACCTTTTACGATCTGTCGCTGCGCCTGCGCCGGGCCGATGGCACCGGCGCCTCGCTGCCCTTGCAGATCGAGATCATCGACGACGGCCCCGGCATTCCCCCGGACATCGCCGCCGATATCTTCGAGCCCTTCGTCTCGGGTCGTGAAAACGGCACGGGGCTCGGGCTCGCCCTGGTTTCCAAGATCATCACCGACCATGGCGGGTTGATCGGGGTCGAATCGGTGCCCGGCCGCACCGTATTCCGCCTTTCGCTGCCCGTGGCCCCGAAAGACAAGCTCAAGGAGATCTTCTGATGGATGGCACTGTACTGGTCGCAGATGACGACCGCACGATCCGCACGGTGCTGACGCAGGCCCTGACCCGCGCAGGCTGCAAGGTTCATGCGACCTCCAGCCTGATGACGCTGATGCGCTGGGTCGAAGAGGGCAAGGGCGACCTCGTGATTTCGGATGTCATCATGCCCGACGGCAACGGGCTCGAGGCCTTGCCGCGGATCAGCCGCATCCGCCCGGGCCTGCCGGTCATCGTGATTTCGGCGCAGAACACCATCATGACGGCGATTCAGGCCGCCGAGGCCGAGGCGTTCGATTATCTGCCGAAACCTTTCGATCTGCCCGACCTGATGAAACGTTCGGCCCGCGCGCTGGATCAGAAGCGGCGGGCGGCGGCGGCGGTGGTCAATCCCGCGCGCGAGCCGGGTGACGATCTGCCTCTGGTCGGGCGGACGGCGGCGATGCAGGCGCTGTACCGGCTGGTGGCCAAGGTGATGAACACCGACCTGCCCGTGCTGATCACCGGCGAATCGGGTACCGGCAAATCGCTGATCGCCCGCGCCATCCACGACTTTTCCGATCGCCGCTCGCAGCCCTTTGTCGTCGCACAGGCCGCCGATCTGGGCGGGGTCGATGGAATTTCGACTCTGGTGTCGAAGGCGCGCGGCGGCACCTTGCTGATCGACGAGGTGGCCGATTTCGACGAGGACGGCCAGGCGCGCCTCGTGCGCATGCTGGATGTGGCCGACGACCATGCGCCCCGGGTCCTGGCCACCAGTCAGGCCGACCTTGCGCAAAAGGTCGAAGAGGGCAAGCTGCGCAAAGACCTGTTCTACCGGCTTGGCGGTGTCAGCTTCAACGTGCCGCCCCTGCGCGAAAGGGTCGAGGACATCAACCTTCTGGCCGATCATTTCATGACGCGGGGCGAGCGAGAGATCGGCACCGCCCGCCGTCTTTCGACCGAGGCGCGCAACATCCTGCGTGCCTTCCCCTGGCCCGGCAACGTGCGTCAGCTGGAAAACGTGCTCAAGCGCCTTCTCGTCACCTCGTCCGAACCCGACATCAACGGGCCCGAGCTTGAGGCGGCGCTTGGCGGTCCGCAGGCCGCCGAACCTGCCCGGGCAGGTGCCGTCGAGAATGAAAAGCTGTCGCAATCCGTGGCCCGCCACCTCAAGCGTTATTTTGACCTGCACAATGGCCAACTGCCGCCCAATGGCGTCTATGACCGGATTCTGCGCGAGGTCGAACTGCCGCTGATCGAGATTGCGCTGGATGCGACGGCCGGAAACCAAGCAAAATGTGCCGATCTTCTGGGGATCAACCGCAATACCTTGCGTAAGAAGATCACAGACCTCGATATCCGCGTGACTCGCCGCCGCAAGCTGATGTAATAAAGCAACAGCAGAGTGTCCCGGGTGCAGCGTCACCCGAAAGACACCGGATGTGGCGGGCAGGACGCAGGTCCGGCCCAGATTGGGGTCTGGATTTGCGGCAAGAGGCGGGCATTTCGTCTTGGGCTATGCGACTGTCGCGGCTGCGCCGGCTCAGGCAGGTGCAGACTGGTGTGACGCTGGGGCTGGTGTTTCTGGGCCCCTTGATGGCGGTTGCCACGTTTCTGGCGCTGGGACCGCTGAACCAGAAAGCTTCGTCCGACGGACTGCGGCTGATCCTCCTGGCCGACATGATCTATGTGCTGGCCCTGGCCACGCTGGTCTTGCGGCGCATAGTGCAGATGGTGTCGGACCGGCGCAGCCAGTCGGCCGGATCGCGGTTGCACCTGCGGCTGACCGGAGTTTTCGCCATCGTGGCGCTGATCCCGACGGTTCTGGTCGCGGTCTTCGGCGTCCTGACCGTCAACATCGGGCTCGAGGGCTGGTTCTCCGACCGGGTCCGCTCTGTCGTCGGTGCCTCGCTAGAGGCGGCGCAGGCCTATGACGTCGAACAGACCACGACCCTGACCCAGGACGTGCGCGCCCTTGCCAATTTTCTGGTCCAGACCCGGGGGCAGGATCTGTTCATGGACGACGGATCGATCCGGCCGGCCCTGGCGCAGGGTCAGGCCGCCATCCAGCGCGGGCTGAAAGAGGTCTATCTGATCAACGCCACCGGCGAATTGAAGACGCGGGGCGAGAAAAGCTACCTTTTCGACTATGAAAAGCCCACGCCCGACCAGATCATGCAGGCCAAGGCGGGGCAGGTGGTGCTGATCCCCGATTGGCCCAATTCCGAACTGCGCGCGCTGATCGACCTGCCCAATTTTCACGACCGGCTGCTGTATGTCTCGCGCAAGGTCGATGGCAAGATCCTGAGCCTCTTGGACGAGACGCAGCAGACCGCATCGCTTTACCAGCAGCTTGAAAGCGACCGGGGCAAGATTCTGTTCAATTTCGGGCTGTTGTACCTGGGTTTTGCGGTGATCATGATCATCGCGGCGGTCTGGGGCGGCTTGTGGTTCGCCGAAAGGCTGGCGCGGCCGGTCGGACGCCTCGCAGGGGCCGCGCAAAGGGTCGGCGCGGGCGATCTGGACGTGCAGGTCGAGGAAGAGGAAAGCGATGACGAGATTGCCATGCTGGGCCGTCTCTTCAACCGGATGACGCGGCAGCTCAAGGGCCAGCGCGAGGCGCTGATCGAAAGCCACGCCCAGACCGAAGGGCGCAGACGCCTGTTCGACAGCGTCCTCTCCAACGTGACGGCCGGCGTGATCGGGCTCGATCCGGCGGGCCGGGTCGATTTCGTCAACCGCGCCGGCATGAGGATGCTGGATCTGTCCACCGCGGCAGAGGGTGCGCTGGAACGTCTGGTTCCAGAATTCTCTAGCCTCTTCAACCGTCTGCGCGCCGAAGGTGGTGCAGTGTTGCAAGACGAGGTGCGCATCTCGCGGCGCGGGCGGCTGGAAAGCCTTCTGGTGCGGATGAGCGAGCGACGCGGCGAAGATGGTGGGATCGAAGGCTTTGTCGTGGCCTTTGATGATGTGACCGACCTGGTTTCGGCGCAGCGCATGGCCGCCTGGGGCGATGTCGCCCGCCGCATCGCGCATGAAATCAAGAACCCGCTGACCCCGATCCAGCTTTCGGCCGAACGCATCCGCCGCAAATACCGCACCCAGGTGCAAGACCCCGAGGATCTTGAACAGTACACTGACATAATCGTTCGGCAAACCAATGACTTGCGCCGCATCGTTGATGAGTTTTCCAAATTCGCCCGCATGCCCGAACCTGACCGGCGTGAAACGGATCTGACCGCTCTCGTCAAGGCCGCCGTGATGTTGCAGGAAAACGGCCAGCCCGGCGTGACCTTCCACGCAGATCTGCCCGACCGGCCCGACCTGATCGAGCTTGATGCCACCATGATCGGGCAGGCTCTGACGAACCTGATCAAGAACGCCGGCGAAGCCATTGAGGAAAAACGTGAAAAATCGCACGAAGGTTTCGTGCCGGAAATTCGCGTCAGCCTTGCGGCCAGCGAGAGCCACTCTGTCATCCGGATTTGCGACAATGGCACCGGCCTGCCGCCCGACCGCTCGCGCCTGTTCGAGCCCTATGTCACGACACGAGAAAAGGGCACAGGTCTAGGCCTGCCCATCGTCAAGAAAATCATTGAAGAACATGGCGGGACGCTGATCCTGACGGATGCGCCCGTTTTCGCCGGCAACGATCACGCGGGCGCCATGGCAGAGATCCGTCTGCCGCGCGCCACCCGTGCCAGAACCGCGGCCGGCCGCAGCCAGGCCCTGGGGGGAAAATGACCAATATTCTTATTGTAGATGACGAGAAAGACATTCGCGAACTGATCGGCGATATCTTGAAGGACGAAGGCTATGCCGTTCGACTTGCAGGAAATTCCGACGATTGCATGGATGCGATCAATGCCGAGGTCCCCTCGCTGATGATTCTGGATATCTGGCTCAAGGACAGCCGGATGGATGGCATCGACATTCTCAAGACGGTGAAACGCGACAACCCGGATGTGCCGGTCGTCATCATCTCGGGCCATGGCAACATCGAAATCGCGGTCGCGGCGATCAAGCAGGGCGCCTATGATTTCATCGAGAAGCCGTTCAACATCGACCAGTTGATGGTCGTGGTCAGCCGTGCGATGGAAACCTCGCGCCTGCGCCGCGAGAATTCGGAGCTGCGGCGGCGCGATGTGGCCTCGGCCGAGATGCTTGGATCAAGTCCGGGCTTCAAGGCCTTGAAATTGCAACTTGAAAAGGTCACTAAGTCGAATGGCCGCGTGATGCTGACGGGGCCCGCGGGGTCGGGCAAGGAGCTTGCCGCCCGCTTCATCCATGCCAATTCGAACCGGGCCGGCGCGCCCTTCGTTTCCGTCTCGTCGGCCACAATCGAGCCTGAGCGGATGGAAGAGGTGCTGTTCGGCCGGGAAACCGCCGAGCGCGGGGTGGAAAAGGGCCTTCTGGAACAGGCGCACGGCGGCGTTGTCTATTTTGACGAAGTGGCCGACATGCCGATCGGCACTCAGTCCAAGATCCTGCGCGTGCTGACCGAACAGCAATTCACCCGGCTGGGCGGGTCGGACCGGGTGCGGGTCGATCTGCGGGTGATCTCATCCACCTCGCGCGAGTTGCGCCAGGAAATCGCCGCGGGCCGCTTCCGGCAGGAGCTTTACGACCGGCTCAACGTCGTGCCGATCCAGGTGCCCTCGCTGGAAGAACGGCGCGAGGATATTCCCGAACTCACCCGGCATTTCATCGAGATGTTCCACCGCACGCAGGGCCTGCCGCTGCGCAGCCTGTCGCCCGAGGCCGAGGCCATGTTGCAGACCATGTCCTGGCCCGGAAACGTCCGCCAGTTGCGCAATGTGATCGAGCGGGTGCTGATCCTGGGCGATGGGGCGGGCCCGGTCGAGCCGCGCGAATTGCCGGGGCCGGAGCCGGTGGGCGATTCGGGGCAGCGCATGGTTCTGGGCGGCGCCATGGCCACCCTGCCGCTGCGCGAGGCGCGCGAAGTCTTTGAGCGTGAATATTTGCTGACCCAGATCAACCGGTTTGGCGGAAATATTTCCCGAACCGCAGGGTTTGTCGGGATGGAGCGTTCCGCCTTGCACCGCAAATTGAAATCTCTGGGGGTCGTCTCCTCGGCCAAGGGCACCGCGGGCGAGGGCGACGACGAGGAATGAATTAACCACTGGAAACTGCCGAAAGGCCCCTTCATACTCGCCTCGATGCGGACGGGTCGCCGCAGGGACAGAGGATGCAAGGTCAAGGCCCGCAAGAAGACCCCCGAGAACGACAAGAACAAACGACAAGAACAAGGGCTAGGAACATGGCTGCCGACAAACAGAATTTGCAAGACGCCTTTCTCAACCACGTGCGCAAGGCCAAGGTGCCGGTCACGATTTTCCTGATCAACGGGGTCAAGCTGCAAGGCGTGATCACCTGGTTTGACAATTTCTGCGTGCTGCTGCGCCGCGACGGGGAAAGCCAGCTGGTCTACAAGCATGCGATCTCGACCATCATGCCGGGCGGGCCGATCAACCTTTACGAAGGCGAAGAGTGATCTCTGACCTCGAGACAGGCCCAGAGGACGGCGACCCGGCCAAGGCGCCGCGTGTGCTTCGCACCGCGCATGAAACGGCCACGGCCGACACGCGCGCCTATGTGGTGCATCCCGACCTGAAGACGACGAAGGCCCGCCGCCTGGCCGAACATGCCCTGGCCGAGGCGGTGTCGCTCGCCGCGGCGCTGCCTGGATTGCAGGTTCTGGGCGCCGAGGTCGTCCGCCTGTCCAAGGTGGCGCCCGGCATGCTGTTCGGCACTGGAAAGGTCGAGGAATTGAAAAACCGTTTCAAGGAGTTGCAGGTCGAACTTGTGTTGATTGACGGCGCCGTGGGTCCGGTTCAGCAGCGCAATCTGGAAAAGGAATGGGGTGTCAAGGTGCTGGACCGCACCGGCCTGATCCTTGAGATTTTCGCCGACCGCGCCCGGACGCGCGAAGGTGTCCTGCAGGTTGAACTGGCGGCGCTGTCCTATCAACGTTCGCGCCTTGTGCGGGCCTGGACCCACCTTGAACGCCAGCGCGGCGGATTCGGTTTTGTCGGCGGCCCGGGCGAGACCCAGATCGAGACCGACCGGCGCGCCATCGACGACGAGGTGATCAAGCTCAAGCGCCAGCTGGGGCAGGTCGTCAAGACGCGAGAGCTGCACCGCGCCGCCCGCCGCAAGGTGCCCTTCCCGATCGTGGCACTGGTGGGGTATACCAATGCCGGCAAATCGACCCTGTTCAACCGGCTGACCGGGGCCGAGGTTCTGGCCAAGGACATGCTCTTTGCCACGCTGGATCCCACGATGCGCGGTGTCACCCTGCCGGACAGGGACGGCGGTTCCGGACGCAAGTGCATCCTGTCGGACACGGTGGGCTTCATCTCGGACCTGCCGACCCAGTTGGTGGCCGCCTTCCGCGCCACGTTGGAAGAGGTGCTTGAGGCCGATCTGATTCTGCATGTCCGCGATATCTCGCATCCTGAAACCGCCGAACAGGCCGCCGATGTGGCCGAGATTCTGGCCTCGCTCGGGGTGTCCGCCGATACGCCGCTGATCGAGGTCTGGAACAAGCTGGATCTCGTCCCGCCTCAGGCGCGCGCGGCACTCGATGCCTCGTCGAACGGGCGGACCCGGATCTTTGCCATTTCGGCCCTGACCGGCGAGGGGCTGGAGCCTCTGCTCGAGGCGATCGGCCAGGTCTTTGACGAGGCGAAAAGCGAGGACCATCTGACGCTGCCTTTCGATCAGGGGCGCCAGCATGCCTGGCTGCATGCCGAGGATGTGGTGGTCCGCGAAACCCAGGACGATGCGGGCTGGCACCTGGATCTGCGCTGGACACCGCGCCAGAAGGCCCGGTTTCAGGGCCTTTAGGCAATCGCCGGCCACAAATTTTCTGCGAAAATTTGGTCTCGTTGCAGTTTGATTTTTCGCAGAAAAATCGTGGCGCTATTTGGCGGGGATCAGGTGGGTGATGCCCACCGCGCCAGCCTTGGCGAGGTCGGGGTCCAGGGTCATCGGGATATACTCACCGCGCCGCCACAGTTCCGACAGGTCATCGTAATGGCGCGACAGCGGATGGCCGGATTCACCGGTCGCGATGATGAAGACCGAACTCTCCGGATCGGCGAAGTCATAGACCCCGCGATAGCCGCCGCCATGCACATTCTGGTAAGGGTTGGGCCCGGTGCCGCGCGTCTGCCCTCGCATCAGCGTGTTGTCGCCGCCGGATGTGCTTTGCCGGATGTTCACGAAGTAATGGATGAAGGGCACCTGGCCCAGCACCGGATGGTCGTGGGTGGCCTCATGCGCATCGCCCCAGCGCCAGCTTTCGATCTTGGGGCCGTATTTCTCGGTCAGTTGCAACAGAGCGTCGTCCAGCGCGATACGGGCGATGTCGGTGCAGCTTTCCACCGCCGCCGATTGCACCACGTCGCACCAGACCGAGGCGCCATCGACGTTGCGATAGACGCGGTCGATGAAATCCGGGTTCACATGGGTGATCACATCGGCGAGCGGGCCGATCTCGTCGCGGGTCAGGTGGTCTTGCAGCGACCGCAGCCAGGCCTCGGCGATCAGGGGCTCGGGCAGGTGTTCGTTCTCTTCGCCGTTCCACTTGGCCAGAAGGGCCAGGGCGATCTGGCGGCGGCGTTCGGGCGTGCCTTCGGGAGCCGCCTCGCCGGTGAACCAAAGATCCTTGCCGATCAGTGGCAAGAGCGTGCGCACCGTGGGCGAGACGGTGTCGAGCTGCGCCTCGATGAAGCTGTCGCGGGTATGGACCTCGCGCGTTTTCATCAGGGTCAGCCAGCGCTGGATGCGCTGCGTGTCGCCCCAGTCGAAGGAGACGTTGTTCGGATAGGGCTTGTCGGTGATCTTGTTGTTGGTGTTGCCCAAGAGGCCCGAGGGCGGGTTCTTCACGACCGGGTTTTCGGCATAGGGGAAGAAGCCCTCCCACCGGTTCTTGCCGCGCCAGCCTGGCGCCGGCATACGGCCCTGCGTTTCATTGGCAATGTCGCGTTTGGGCATCTTTCCAACCAGTTGCAGGGCGATGTTCTTGTTGTCGACCAGCATCAGGTTCTGCGATGGCGCCACAAAGCCCGCGGCCGCCTGGATCGCGGCATCGACCGAATGGGCGCGCATCAGCGCCATGGCGGCACTCATTGATGTGTCAGCACCGTCCAGCGCCGTCCATTCCAGCGCCGGCACGGTGCCGGGCGGCGTCACGGTGTCAAGGTCGTAATGCGTACCGGGCAGGATCGGCCCCGCCTCGGACCAGCGCTGGGTGATGGTGACCGGAGCGGCGCCCTTGACCGTGATGATGGTGCGGCGGGTGATGAAATCCTTCGGCCCGCTTTCGGTCATGTATTGTTCGGGATTGGCCGGGTTCAGCTTTTCCATGATCACGTCCTGATCATCGAGATAGCTCGAGGTCAGGCCCCAGCCCAGTTTCTCTGACCGGCCGAGCAGCACCAGTGGCATGCCTGGGATCGTGGCGCCGATCACATCGCCCGATTGCAGATGCAGGCGCGCCAGATACCAGATCGAGGGTGCGGTAAAATCCAGATGCGGGTCATTGGCCAGAAGCGAGCCTCCGGCGGCGGACCGGCTGGGGCTGGCAGCCCAGGCGTTGGACGCGCCGGCCAGCCCGGCCGAATGAAACGGCGACAGCGGCTGGTCCAGTTCGGCCATGCGGTGCGGCACCCCGGGCTCGACCCCCGGCATCAGTTCGGAATATTGTGGCAGGGCGGCCACGGCAGGGCCCGGATCGTCGGGCAGGATGTCCTTCAGCCGCGCGGGCGAGACGGTCATCGACATTTCGGCCCGCAGCACCTCGGAATCGAGATGCGAGGACAGTTGCAGCGCCATCAGCTTGATGATCGCGATCGAATCCGCCGGGGCCCAGGCGTCGATCTGGCTGGAAAACAGGAAGAATTCCGGCGCGCCACGGCCGAGCGCGTTTTTGTTGACCTCTTCGATCCAGGCGTTGACCCCGTCGGCATAGGCCTGCAGGGCCGCCTTGGTATAGGCGTCCTGCGCATCGACCGAGGACAGCGCCTGAGTGTAAAGGTCTAGCCTTCGCATCAGCTCGTCGGTTTTCAGCGTCTTGGCCCCGAAAATCTCGGACAGGCGGCCCTGGACGGTGCGCCGCAGCAGGGTCATCTGCCAGAGCCGGTCCTGCGCATGGGCAAAACCAAGCGCGTAATAGGCGTCGTTGTCATTGGCGGCAAAGATATGCGGCACATCGGAATTGTTGCGCACGATCTCGACCGGGGCGGCGATGCCGGGCACGGTCCAGCTGGCGTTGTAGTCGGGCAGTGAACGCGACAGGAAGTAATAGATGACCAGCAGGGACAGGACACCGATGACCAACAGCGCCACGAAGGCGCGCAGCGTCCAGCGAAAGGCGGTCAGCATGGGAAGGGCATCCTTGCAGGCATCGGGGCAGTGGTTTCCGCATGTCGCCTTGACGACAGCGAAGGAATAACCCTCTAGTCCATCCGGCAAACCGGCACAATTGGCGAGGACGTGAAGATGGCGAAACTGGCGTTTCTGGGCTTGGGGGTGATGGGCTTCCCGATGGCGGGGCATCTGGCGGCCAAGGGGCATCAGGTGACCGTGTACAACCGCACCGCGGCCAAGGCCGAGGCCTGGGTGGCCAAGCATGGCGGCGCCATGGCGACCACGCCGCGCGCCGCAGCCGCGGGTGCCGATTTCGTACTGGCCTGCGTGGGCAATGACGATGACCTGCGCGCGGTCTGCCTTGGGCCCGATGGCGCCTTTGCCGGCATGGGTGCGGGCGCGGTCTTTGTCGATCACACCACGGTTTCGGCCGAGGTGACGCGCGAATTGGGGCAGGTTGCTGCCGGGCAGGGCAAGGGTTTTGTTGATGCTCCGGTCTCGGGCGGGCAGGCGGGGGCCGAGAATGGCGTCCTGTCCATCATGTGCGGCGGCACGGAGGCCGATTACGCCCGGGCCGAGCCGGTGATGCAGGCCTACGCGCGGATCTGCAAGCATCTCGGCGGGCCGGGGTCGGGCCAATTGGCCAAGATGATGAACCAGATCTGCATCGCGGGCCTGGTGCAGGGCCTGTCGGAGGCCTTGGCCTTTGGCGAGAAGGCCGGGATGGACGGGGCCGCCGTGGTCGAGGTGATCAGCCAGGGGGCGGCTGGCTCCTGGCAGATGGTCAACCGGCACAAGACCATGCTGGAGGGCAAGTTCGACTACGGCTTCGCGGTGGACTGGATGCGCAAGGATCTGGGCATCTGCCTTGACACTGCCAACAAGATAGGCGCGAGCCTGCCCGTCACGGCGCTGGTCGATCAGTTCTATCAGGACGTACAACGGATGGGCGGCGGGCGCCATGACACATCCAGCCTGATCCGGCGCCTGAAATAGGTAGGATGGGCGATCCGCCCATCTTTCCGCCGGGATGGGCAGATCGCCCATCCTGCCTTTTCCATGTCGAGCGCCCCCGGCTCAGGGGATGATGCGGCTGTATTTCACGCCTTGCAGCGTGGCCCCGGCGATCAGCCCCTGCTGGCCGAAGATCAGCGCCACGACGGGGTCCAGTTCGGTTGTGTCCTTGCCGATGCTGGCACCCTGTTCAGGGGTGGCATATTCCACGCCCGCGCCCGCCGCCCAGCCGCTGCCGCGCCGGAAGCTTTGCAAGGCGTCCTCGGTCAGGAAAAAGATCGCGTGGGCATATTGTTGCGCGCCGATCTGAAAGCCGAAGGAGGCCGAGGTGGCCGAGTAGTAATCCACCGTGACATCGTTGATCCGAAGCGCGCCGCGGCCATAGGATCCGCCGAAACCAAAGCCAGCCTCGGTCACAAGCGGCATGTACAAGACACCCTTGGCGGTGCGCGACAATTCGCGTGTGCCGGGATAGCGCGAGAACAGGTAATCGCGCGTCGCATCGACCCGCGCATCGATCTTTTGCGCGGCGTTCGAGCCGATGCCATTACCCATGATCGATCCGTCGCAGGCCGCAAGCCCTGCCGCCGCACCAAGGACCACAAAGTTCCGTCGGGAAATCACTGCCATCTTGCTGCCTCTCGTTGCTTTACGGGCTCTGTGGCCCCGTTTGTTACAAGCTAGCAGAGCATGTCACCGTCGCCAAGCGTGGCGGCAGCCGAAAGCAAAGGCCCGCCGATTGATCTGCTGGCGCGCGCAGGGCGGGCCGGGGGCTCTGGCGCGAGGATTTGTAGCGGAATGCAGACCGGCTCAGGCCCTTCCGGCCCGGATGGCCCGCGCGGCCTCGAGCGCGAAATAGGTCAGCACCCCATCACAGCCGGCGCGGCGGAAGGCCATCAGGCTTTCGAGCATGGATTTCTCGCCGTCGATCCAGCCGTTGAGCGCCGCGCCCTTCAGCATCGCGTATTCGCCCGAAACCTGATAGGCATAGGTCGGGGCGCCGAAAGTGTCCTTCACCCGGCGGCAGATGTCGAGATAGGGCATTCCGGGCTTGACCATCACCATGTCGGCGCCGGCCATCAGGTCGCGTTCGACCAGACGCAGCGCCTCGTCCGAATTGGCCGGGTTCATCTGGTAGGTCTTCTTGTCGCCCTTGAGCGCGCCGCTCGCCCCCACCGCATCGCGGAACGGCCCGTAGAAGGCCGAAGCATATTTGGCGGCATAGGACAGGATCGCGACGTGCTTGTGGCCCGCAGCCTCCAGCGCCTGACGGATGGCGCCGATCCGGCCGTCCATCATGTCAGAGGGGCCAAGGATGTCGGCACCGCTTTCGGCCTGGGCCAGGGCCATGCGGACCAGGCATTCCACCGTTTCATCATTCAGGATATGACCGTCGACCACCAGCCCGTCATGCCCGTTGGAATTGTAGGGATCGAGCGCCACATCCGTCATGACCGCAATTTCGGGCACCGCGGCCTTGATGGCGCGGATGGCGCGGTTGGTCAGGTTGTCGGGGTTCCAGGCCTCGACGCAATCGGCCGTCTTCACTTCGGGCAGGGTATAGGGAAACAGGCAGATCGCCGGGATGCCAAGCGAAGCGGCCTCTTCCGCGGCCTTGACCACCAGATCGACCGAGCGGCGCACCACGCCGGGCATCGAGGCCACGGGCTGGGTCACACCCACGCCATCGCAAAGAAAGACCGGCCAGATCAGGTCACCCACGGACAGCGAATTTTCCTGCGACAGCGCGCGCAGCGCGGGCGAGGCGCGCAGGCGGCGGAAGCGGGCGGCGGGAAAGGCGGCAGAGATCGGGCGCATGGTGGCCTCCGAACATGGCTTGGGGCTTGCAGGTTTCGTCCTTGCCTGACATGGAATGATTGAAGGCTCAAGGGCTGAGAAGGGACCTGTTGTTGACCTGGTATCAGATGCTGGTCGAGATGATCGACCTCCGTTCGTTTTCAAACCTGTGGTACTGGATCGCGCTGGCCGTCATATGGTCTTCGGCGAGCCATTGGGTCTTGGGCGTGCCTTACGACATGGTGGCGCGCGCGCATCGTCAGGGCGGGGCGGCGCAGGAGGATCTGGAAACGCTGGTGCGGATCAACACGTCGCGCATGCTCTATTTCTCGCGCGAGCGCGGGCCCTGGCTCGTGGGCTTCGTCTGTTTCCTCGCCACGGTGCTGGTTCTGATGGGTTTTGTCTACCGGGTCGAATTCGCCCAGGCGGTACTGTTCCTCTTCGTGCCGCTCTGCGGTCTGGGCTATCTGTCGCTGCGGTCGGCCCTCAAGGTCGAGGCGGGCGAAGGGCAGGGCGAGGCCTTGCACCGCCGTCTGTTCTATCATCGTCTGTCCGTGCAGGCCTTGGGGATGGTGTCGATCTTCGTCACCTCGATGTACGGCATGTATGTCAACGCTCATCTTTTCGTGTCGCATTAGGCCATGGCGGACCGCATTCTTCTTGGGGGCGCGCCGGAAGGCTATGACGCACGTCTGGTGGCCCGCGAATTGGCGCGTGGCCAAGCCGTGATCCATGTCGCGCGCGAGGATCGCCGGATGGAGGCGATGCGCGCAGCCCTGGCCGTGATGGCGCCCGGCACCGTGGTGCTGGAGTTTCCGGCCTGGGACTGCCTGCCCTATGACCGCGTCTCGCCCAACCCCGAGATCGGGGCGCGGCGCATGGCGACGCTCGCGGCGCTGGCCTCGGGCCTGTCTGCCCCCTTTGTGCTGCTGACCACGCTCAACGCCGCCACGCAGCGCATTCCGGCGCGCGCCGTGCTGGAGACGGCGAGTTTTGCCGCCAAGGTTGGCGACCGGGTCGATGAGGCCCGGCTGAAGCGGTTCCTGGCCAACATGGGATTTTCTCCAGTCTCGACCGTCAGCGAGCCGGGCGATTTCGCCCTGCGCGGCGGCATCGTCGATATCTTTCCGCCCGGGCGCGGCGGGCCGGTGCGGCTTGACTTCTTCGGCGACCAACTCGACGGCATCCGCCGGTTCGACCCGGTCACCCAGCGCACCACGCAAAAGCTGACCTCGGTCGAATTTGCGCCCATGTCCGAGGTTTTGCTGGACGAGGCCGCCATCGCCCGGTTCCGCCAGAACTACCGCGTCGAATTTGGCGCGGGCGGATCGGACGATCCGCTTTACGAGGCGGTGACGGCAGGGCGCAAGCATCAGGGGATGGAGCATTGGCTGCCCTTCTTCCACGAAAGGCTCGAGACGCTGTTCGATTATCTGCCGGCCGCCTCGGTCATGCTGGATGATCAGGTCACCGCCGCCCGCCTGTCGCGGTGGGAGGGGATTGCCGACCAGTATGACGCCCGCCACGAGGCGATGACGGCCAAGGGGCGGCTGGATTCGGTCTACAAGCCCTCGGCGCCCGAGCTTTTGTATCTGGACGATGCGGCCTGGGAAGAGGCCCTGGCCAATCACCGCGTGGTGCAGCTGTCGCCGCTGGCCCAGGCGCCGGGGCCGGGTGTGCTGGATGCGGGGGGGCGGATCGGCCGCAGCTTCGCCCCGGAACGCCAACAGGAAAATGTCAGCCTTTTCGGGGCCTTGGCCGACCATCTTCGCGCGGAACTGCGTGAGCGGCAGGTGGTGATCGCCTCTTATTCCGATGGGGCGCGCGAACGGCTCAAGGGGCTGCTGGAAGATCAGAAGATCAAATCCATTCACGAAATCAAGGACTTCCGCGAGGTTCCCGAAGGGCGTGGTTCGCTGTTCCTGATGGTCTGGGGGCTGGAGGCGGGCTTTGTGGCGCCCGGCCTGACGGTGATTTCCGAACAGGACGTGCTGGGCGACCGCATGGTCGGGCGCCCGCGCAAGAAGCGCAAGGCTGACAACTTCCTGCGCGAGGTTGATACCCTGACCCCGGGCGATCTGGTCGTGCATGTCGAACATGGCGTGGGGCGCTATCTGGGGCTGGAAACCATCACCGCCCTTGGCGCGCCGCATGCCTGCGTCGCCTTGGAATATGCTGAAAACGCGAAACTTTATCTGCCGGTCGAGAATATCGAGCTTCTGTCGCGCTATGGCCATGAGGACGGGCTTCTGGACCGTCTGGGCGGCGGCGCCTGGCAGGCCAAGAAGGCGAAACTCAAGGAACGCATCCGCGAGATTGCCGACAAGCTGATGCGGGTCGCGGCCGAACGTGCGCTGCGCCACGCCCCGATCCTGGAGGCGCCGCATTCGATCTGGGAGGCCTTTGCCGCCCGCTTCCCCTATACCGAAACCGATGACCAACTGGCCGCGATCGCCGATGTGGTGGCCGATCTGGAAAAGGGCTCGCCCATGGACCGGCTGATCGTCGGCGACGTGGGCTTTGGCAAGACCGAGGTCGCCATCCGCGCGGCCTTTGTGGCGGCGCTGTCGGGTCAGCAGGTCGCGGTGATCTGCCCGACCACGCTGCTGGCGCGCCAGCACTACCGCAGCTTTGCCGAGCGGTTTCGCGGATTCAACATATCCGTCAAGCCCTTGTCACGCTTTGTTTTAGCGAAGGAGGCCAATGCCACCCGCGCGGGCCTCGCCGATGGGTCGGTCGATATCGTGGTGGGCACCCATGCCTTGCTGGCCAAAGGCGTCAGCTTCAAGAACCTCGGCCTGATGGTGATCGACGAGGAACAGCACTTTGGCGTCAGCCACAAGGAACGGCTGAAGGAGATGCGGTCCGAGGTCCACGTCCTGACCCTGACCGCCACGCCGATCCCGCGCACCCTGCAACTGAGCCTGACCGGCGTGCGCGACCTGTCGATCATCGCCACACCTCCGGTCGACCGGCTGTCGATCCGCACCTATGTTTCGGAATTCGACACGATCACGATCCGCGAGGCGTTGCTGCGCGAACATTATCGCGGCGGCCAAAGCTTTTACGTGGTCCCGCGCATCTCTGATCTGCACGAGATCGAGGATTTCCTGAAGACCCATGTCCCCGAGGTGACCTATGTCATCGCCCACGGCCAGCTTGCGGCGGGCGAGCTTGATGACCGGATGAACCAGTTCTACGACGGCAAATATGACGTGCTCCTGGCCACGACCATCGTGGAATCGGGGCTGGACATCCCCACCGCCAACACGATGATCGTGCACCGCGCCGACATGTTCGGCCTGAGCCAGCTTTACCAGATCCGCGGCCGTGTCGGCCGGTCAAAGACCCGCGCCTATGCTTACCTGACCACCAAACCCCGCGCGCCCCTGACTCCGCAGGCCACAAAACGTCTGCGGCTCCTGGGCAGCCTCGACAACCTTGGTGCGGGCTTCAACCTTGCCAGCCACGACCTTGACCTGCGCGGCGCCGGCAACCTTCTGGGCGAGGAACAATCCGGCCATATCAAGGAAGTGGGCTACGAACTTTACCAGCAGATGCTGGAGGAAACGATCGCCAAGATCAAATCGGGCGAGTTGCAGGGCCTGTCCGCGCTGGATGACAGCTGGTCGCCGCAGATCAACCTCGGCGTGCCGGTGATGATCCCCGAGGATTACATTCCCGATCTGGACGTGCGGCTTGGGCTTTATCGCCGCCTGTCGAGCCTTGGCGCCAAGGTGGAACTTGAAGGCTTTGCCGCCGAGCTCATCGACCGCTTCGGCCCCCTGCCGAAAGAGGTCAACACGCTGATGGTGATCGTACGCATCAAGGCCCTGTGCAAGATGGCCGGCGTCTCGCGGCTGGATGTCGGCCCGAAAGGCGCCAATGTGCAGTTCCATAACGACAAATACGCCAATCCGGCGGGTCTGGTGGAGTTTGTGAAGGCGCAGGGCCCCGCCGCGCGCATTCAGGGCAACAAGATCGTGCTGATCGGTGAGATGAAATCCGAAGCCGACCGCATCAAGGGCGCCTTCAACATTGCGCGTGAATTGGCCGAACGGGTCAAGAAGCCAAAGGCTTAGTGCGTGCGCCTCATGTAGTGCGCGAAGGATCAGCCGTGGCGCTTGCGCGCTTGCAGGATCAGCACCAGCGCCAGACCGGAAAAGACCAGGATCCAGGACAGCATCGGCAAGGGCGTGCCATTGAAGGCCTGGCCCACCGGGATTGCCAGAATGACCGAGCCCACCGTCGAGGTGGCCGTGATCAGCGAGGCGGCAAAGCCCGCGATATGGCCCAGATCCTCCATCGCCAGGGCGTTCAGGTTGCCGATCGTCAGGCCCATCATCGCGAAAAGGCCGATGGCCCAGATCAGGAAGGGCGCAAAGCTCCACCCGCCGAAGGCGCCGGTGGCGAGGCCCGTCAGCATCACAAAGGTAAGTACGACCTGTGCCAGATAGGTCAGCACCAGCACCCGGTGCATCCCCATCCGCACCACCACGCGCGAATTCACGAAAGACCCGCTGATGGCGCAAAGGGCGATCACGGTGAACCAGAGGGGGAAGCTTTCGCCCCGATGGAAATACTGATCGAAAATCCCCTGGATCGAGGAGAGCGTGGCAAAGAGGCAGGCCGAGGTCAGGGTCTGGCAGGCGGTGGCGATCAGCGCGGTGCGGTGCCGGATCAGTTCATTGCCCGCCGCGATCAGCAGACCGAACTGCAAGGGGCGCCGTGCCGGGCGCGGCAGGGTCTCGGGCTGGCGCAGCATGAGCCAGGCGTTGGTCGCCAGCGAGAACAGCACGAAGACCAGGAAAATGTCGCGCCAACCGCCGATCAGCATGACGCCCTTGCCCATCAAGGGCGCCACGGCGGGCATCAGGGTGAAGATCATCATCACGAAGGACACGATCCGCGCCATGTCGCGCCCCTTGAACAGATCGCGCACCATGGCCATGCCCACGGCGCGCGGGCCGGCGCCGCCGATGCCCTGCAGGACCCGGGCGAACAGGAGCGTCTCAAGCGAGCTTGCGCTGAAACACATCAGCGCTGCGGTCAGATAGATCACGCCGCTGGCGACGATCACCGGCTTGCGCCCGAAGGCATCCGACAGCGGGCCGGAAACCAGCGTGCCAAGGCCAAGGCCGAAGACGAAGCTCGTCACCACCAGTTGCGCGAGGTTCGGGGCCCGCGGCGTCAGCGCGGCGGCGATCTGCGGCAGGGCGGGCAGCATGGAATCGATGGCCAGCGACACCGTGGCGAACATCATCGCCATCAGCGCCACGAATTCCCGCTGTTTGAGCGGCTTAGGCATCAGGGCCCCGCGCGCCAGCATCGAGGCCCGCGAGTTCGCCGATCACCTGACCCCAAAGCTCGGGCGGTTGTGCGCCCGACAGGACATATTGGTTGGCGATCACAAAGGTCGGCACCGCGTTCACCCCGCGTTCGCGGGCATGGGCCTCGCGGCCGCGGATCAGGTCCAGATCGGCATCAGAGGCCAGCAGGCGTTCGACTACGCCGCGCTCCATCCCGGCCTCGGCCCCGATATCGGCCAGGACGGCGGGGTCGCCGATGTCACGCCCCTCGACCCAATAGGCGCGGAACAGGGCCGCGACCATCAGGCTTTGCCGCCCCTCGAGCCCGGCCCAATGGATCAGCCCATGCGCATTCAGCGTGTTGGGGATGCGTTGCGGCACATCGGGATCCATCGTGACACCGGCCTTGGTGGCAATGTCACGGAATTGCTGGTGGATCTGGGTCAGCCGCGCCTCGCCGCCAAAGCGGGCCATCAGATAGTCGCGCTTGACGACGCCCTCGGCCGGCATGCCGGGGTTGAGCTGAAAGGGATGCCATTCGATCTCGAAGGCGTGGTCGGGATGCGCCTCCAAAGCGCGGTCCAGATTGGCCTTGCCCAGATAGCACCACGGGCAGACCGGGTCGGAAAAGATGTCAAGCTTCACCATGGCAAACCCCATCGTTGTGTTGGCCGTCTCAAACGCAGGACGGGCGGCCGGGTCAACTGTGAAATCATCTGGCCCCTGTGCGCCGGCGCGCAGGCTCTGCGCCTCAGGTCAGCGCCTCTTCCTTTGGGCGCAGCGCCAGCCAGATCAGCGCGCCGCCGGCCAGCACGAGGAACGGCAGCATCGCCAGGTTGACCGATTGCCACCCCGCCTGCGGCGAGCCGCCCGAACAGTTCATCAACCCGCCCGAGGCTATGCTGGCCACGGTCACGCCGCCGAAGACGATGAAATCGTTCAAGCCCTGCATGCGGCCTCGTTCGGCCGGGTCATGCGCGCCGGTCAGCATGGTCGTGGCGCCGATGAAGCCGAAGTTCCAACCGATGCCCAACAGCATCAGCGCGCCGAAGAAATTCTCGATCTGCACGCCGGCCATCGCCACCATGCCGGCGCAGGCGAGGATCACGAGGCCAATGGCCATCACCTTTTCCACCCCGATCCGCGCGATGATATTGCCGGTGAAGAAGGACGGGATGAACATGGCCAGCACATGCGCGGTCACCACATTGGCCGCGTCAGACGTATGATAGCCGCAACCCACTACCGCCAGCGGCGACGAGGTCATCACGAGGTTCATCAGCGCATAGGACACCGTGCCCACGATGATCGCCACCACGATGCGGGGCGAGCGCAACAGCTCGATCCGGCTGCGGCCACGCGAAGCGCCGGTCTGGCGCACTGGCATCGGGATCCTCAGGGCAGAGAACAGGAAGACCCCAAAGGCGTTGAGTGCTATCACCGTCAGATAGGTGCCAAGGAAGGGCACGGCGAGGCTTTGCGCCGTCATCTTGACCAGTTGCGGCCCGATGATCGCAGAGATCAGCCCGCCGGCCAGCACCCAGGAAATCGCCTTGGGCCGGAACGCCTCGGACGCGGTGTCGGCGGCGGCAAAGCGGAAGAAACCCTGGCTCGACTGATAGATGCCGGTCAGGAAGGCGCCGGTCAGAAACACTGCAAACGAGCCGATCGACAGGCCATAAGCCGCAACCGCCCCGCCGCAGGCCCCCGATGTCGCCCCGACGAAGAAGCCCGCCCGCCGCCCGAAACGCGCCATCAATGCCGACATCGGGTTGGCGCTCAGCATCGAGGCGATCACCATCATGGTGATGGGCAGCGTGGCAAGGCAGGCATTGGGCGCAAGCTGCTTGCCAGCCAGCCCCGCCACGGTAAAGATCATCGGCAACTGCGCGCCCAGGATGGCCTGGGCCGCGACCAGAACCAGAACATTGCGCCGCGCGAGCCGGTCGCGATCTTGCATGTCGACGGAGTTTTCCATGGCGCCCATGCCTAGGGTTCGTCCTGTGCCGGAGCAAGGCCGAAAACTCGGCAAAAGGAACATTATTGTGCGCGATACAATTCCAATCGGCCTTACGCTGCATGCAGGACGGGGCGGATGACGGGGCGCCTGATCCAGACCTTGGACTGCGTGGCCGAAGGGGCGGCGTGGCTCGCCCGGACCGATCCGCGCATGGCGGCCATCCTGACCCAGACCGGCCCCCTGCCGCTGCGTCGGCGGCCGGATGGCTTTGCCGCACTGCTGGATGCGATCGTGGGCCAGCAGGTTTCAACCGCCTCGGCCCGCGCGATCTGGGCCCGGCTGGAGGCTGCAGGCCAGACCGAGGAGACGCGCGTGGCGCAAAGCTCGGAAGATGATCTGCGCGCCCTGGGCCTGTCGCGGCAAAAGGCGCGCTATGCCCGGGCCTTGGCCGCGGCCCGGCTGGATTACGACGGCCTGCGCCAAATGCCTGACGCCGAGGTTGTCTCCACCCTGACCGCCGTGCCCGGCATCGGGCGCTGGACGGCCGAGATCTATGCCATGTTCGCCCTGGGCCGCGCCGATGTCTTCGCCCCGGGTGACCTGGCGCTGCAAGAGGCCGCCCGCCTCGCGCTGAACCTGAGCGAACGGCCGTCGGCCAAGGCGCTGGCTGGCCTTGCCGAGGTCTGGAGCCCTTGGCGTGCGGTTGCGGCCCGGGCACTCTGGGCTTACTACCGCGTGGCGAAATCACGCGAGGGCATCAGGTGACACGGGTTCTGCGATTCGGGCGCAAGGCGGCGCTGAACGGTCAGGCGAAAAGCCTGGTGGTCTTTCTGCATGGCTATGGCGCGGATGGGTCGGACCTTCTGAGCCTCGCCGATGTGCTGGGACCGCATCTGCCCGACACCGCCTTCGTGGCGCCCGATGCGCCCGAACGGGTGGCCGGCGCGCCCTTTGGCCATCAGTGGTTCGGCATCCCGCGCTTTGACGGCTCGACCCTGGCCGAGATGGAAGCCGGCGTGCAACGCTCGGCCGAGGATCTGGACGCCTTTCTCGACCAGCGTTTGACTTACGAGAAGTTGGCGCCGCAAGCCCTTGCGCTGGTGGGGTTTTCGCAGGGTGCCATGATGAGCCTGCATGTGGCGCCGCGCCGCAAGGTCGCCATGGCTGCGGTCGTCGCGATTTCGGGCCGGCTGATGGTGCCCGAACGTCTGGCCGCCGAAACACTGGTGCGGCCGCCGGTCCTGGTCATGCATGGCGATGCCGATCCGGTTGTCGATTTCGCCGAGATGGAGCGCGCCTGCGACGGGTTGGTCGCGGCGGGGTTTGAAACCTATGGCCATGTCATGAAAGGCACCGGCCACGGCATCGCGCAGGATGGCCTGTCTCAGGCCCTGGCCTTCCTGAAACACACCCTGCCGCGCTGAGCCTTTGCCGGATTGACCCGTTGCATGCCCGCCGGAGGCAACGGCCTCAGCCTTGCCCGCCATTGGCCAGATAGGCGGCACAGCCGGTCAGGGCGGCGTAGTCATCTTCAACCACCCAGACCGGAAAACCCTGAAGAAAGTCGTGGAAACGGCCCTTGTCGCACAGGGCCTGGGCCAGCCCCATATCGGCCATATAGGGGGTCAGGGCGCGTGCCATGCCGCCGATCAGGAAGATGCCGCCATAGGGCAGGTGGGTCAGCGCCAGATTGCCCAGCGTGGCCCCCAGGATATGCACATAAAGCCGCGCCGCCTTCAGCGCGAGCACGCCGCCATCGGTCAGTTCGGCCATGATCTCGGCCGAGCTGCGCGCCATGGGCGTGCCGGCCTCGTTTGCCACGAAGGCATAAAGCCGCTCCAGCCCGCGGCCGGCCAAGGCGTCTTCGACCCCGGCAAAGCCATGCGCGTGGTCGCCGTAGGTCTCGATGAACTGCGCCAGCTGCAGATCGCGCGCATCGCGGATCGGCATCGAGGTATGGCCGCATTCCGAAGGCGGCACCACCCGGCCCCAGGGCGTGTTGTGCACCGGAGCCGCATTCACGCCGGTCCCTAAGCCCACGACCAGCATCGAGGAATTCGGCACCGCCGATCCGCCGACGATGGGCCGCAGATATTCGGGCGCGATATGTCCCAGGGCTTGGCCCTGCGCCTGCAGGTCGTTGAGGATGGCGACCTTGCTCGCCCCGGTCGCGCGGGTCAGCTGGGCGTGGTCGATGATCCAGCTGAGGTTGGTCATCTCGGCCACGCCGCCACGCACCGGGCCCGCCGCCGCCACGCAGGCGCCCTCGACCGACGGGATCCCGGCCTCGGCCAGATAGCGTTTCAGGATCGGCTCAAGGCTGTCAAACTCGGCATTAGCGAATTTGGCGATGGAGTTTGGCCGCACCTGCTTGCCGTCGGCCAGGGCCACGCGGGTGTTGGTGCCGCCGATATCGGCGAGAATGGCAGTCATCTGGTGACCTCAATCGTTGCGCGCGAGGGCACGGGCCAGCGCGTGATAGGAAGATTTCGGAGTGCGTTTCTGCGTCTGGAAGTCCACATGCACAAGGCCAAAGCGCTTGTCATAGCCCTCGGCCCATTCGTAATTGTCGAGAAGCGACCAGTAGAAGAAGCCCTTGACCTGCGCGCCCTGGTCGATGGCACGCTTGGTGGCGGCCAGATGCGCAAAGAGATAATCTTCGCGAATCCGGTCACTTACAGCGCCATCCTCCACCACATCCGCATTGGCCATGCCGTTTTCGGTGACATAGAGCGGCAGATCGCCCACGTAATCGCGCGCCATGCGGACCAGAAAGCCTTCGAGGCCCTGCGGATAGATCTCCCAGCCCATCTGGGTCTTGGGCAGGTTGCCCGGCACGTCGCGGATCGCGGGCCACGGCGTGTCTTTGGCTGCGGCCACGGTGTGACGCGTGTAATAGTTCACGCCCAGCCAATCGAGCTTTTGCCCGATCAGGTCCATATCCTTCTCCCACCCTTGAGGCATATGTGAGGAAAGGCCCGCAAGGACCGCCTCTGGATAGGTTTTCCGGGTGATGCCTTCGATGAACCAGCGGTTGAAGATGCCGTCCCAGCGGTCGGCTGCCGCCAGATCCTCGGGCGATTGGCTGGCCGGATCAGTGTGGTCGAAGTTCAGGACGATGCCAAGGTTGGCCTGCCCCATGCCGCGCAGGCGTTGGACCGCGCGGCCATGCGCCAGCAGCACGTGATGCATGGCGCGGGCCGCCGCGCGGATGTCGCGGTGGCCGGGCGCATGGATGCCCATGAAATGCGACAGCCAGGCGACGCACCAAGGCTCGTTGATCGTGGCGATGGCGGCAACCCGGTCGCCCAGACGCCGCGTCGTGGCCTCGGCATAGTCGGCGAACCACTCTGCGACGTCCCGGTTGGTCCAGCCACCCAGATCGGCAAGGGCCGAGGGCATCTCCCAATGATAGAGCGTTTGGAAGGGCTTCAGGCCGCGCTCCAGCATGCCATCGACAAGTCTGTCATAGAAATCAAGGCCCTCCGGGTTGATCTTGCGACCGTCGGGCATGATGCGCGCCCAAGAGGTTGAAAAGCGGTAGGCGTCCATATGGGCAGCCTGCAGCAGGTCGAGGTCAGCGGGCCAGCGGTGGTAGTGGTCGCAGGCGACGCGGCCATCCTCGGCGCGCACCACATTGTTGGGTGTCGCGGCAAAAGTGTCCCAATGGCTGGCCCCCGCACCGCCAAAGCCAGAGCCCTCGATCTGGTAGGCCGCGGTCGCGGCGCCGAAGACAAAGCCCTCGGGGAAATCAAAGCGGCTCAGTTTGGCTTCGGAAATCGGGGACATGGGCGCGGTTCCTCAAGTCTTTGGGGCAGGGCCGGTCGATTGGCCAAGGATCAGTTCCGCCTCCAGCAGGCGATGCATCGGGGCGGCGTCCGGCTGGTGGATCACGCTCAAGAGCATCTCGGCCGCAAGCTTGCCAGCCTCCTTGACCGAGGATCTTGTGGCGGTGAAGATCGGCACATCCTCGCCATTGCGCAGATAGCTCAGGTCGTCGTCAAAGATGATGACCGACACATCGCGCCCCATCTTCAGCCCGCGCCCTTCGATCGACCGCCGCACGCCCATGCCCTGCAGCATCGAGGCGCACAGAAAGGCCGTGGCGGGTGCTGGCTGCGACAGGCCCGCCTCGGCCGCGCGCCAGCCGTTGACCTCTGTCATTTCCATCGAGGTGATCAGGCGCGGCTCGACCGCCACGCCACGCGCGGTCAGCGCATCGCTGTAGCCGATCCGACGGCGCACCGCGAAGTCCATCACTTCAAGCCCGTTGACCAGCGCGATGCGGCGATGGCCGAGGTCAAGCAGGAATTCCGTCGCGCGCTGAAAGGCGCGGCGGTTGTTCACATCGACCCAGTTGTAGTCAAGCTCCGACCCGGTCGAGCGGCCATGCACCACGAAAGGCAGGCCGATGTCCTTGAGCGTGTGGATGCGCGAATCGTTGGTCTTGGGCGCGTGGACGATCACGCCATCCACCGTCCCGCGTGAACGCAGGTCGCGGTAGGTCGTCTCTTCCATGTCATCGGGCACCACCGACAGGATCATGTCATAGCCGTTGCGGGCATAGACCTCGCCCGAACCGGCGATGAAGTCCGAAAAGATCGGGTTCATGATCTCGGACCTGGTGTCAAGCGGGATGACATGGCCCGCCGCAAGGGCGCGCCCGGTGGCCAGACGGATGGCGCGGGCATTGGGGCGGTAATTGTGGCGGCGTGCGGCGGAAATCACGCGCTCGCGGGTGGCCTCGTTGACCTCGGGATAGCCGTTCAGGGCACGGCTGACCGTGGTGGGCGAAAGGCCAAGCTTGGAGGCGAGTTCCTTGAGATTCATCTGCCGGTCTTCACGCAAAGAGGCTTCATCGGGCCAAAACGGTTTCAGGTTCGTCGTGTCAGGTTAGCCCGAAACGCGGGCGGCTCAAAGCATGGTTTGACCTACGTAATCGATTTAGGTGGGGTTGGACAGCCCTTTTGCCGCCCGCTTTGGGGTAAAAAGCGGTCTGGCTTGACCTGGTCGGGCCGTCAAATCGCTTTGGAGCCGTCCAGCGCGGCTATCCGTCTCAGTTCTACCCGAAACCGCGCCTTTTCCGCAACGCCCTTGCGCGCGGCGGGCGGTTGGCGGCTGGCGCAAGGCGCTCTTGGCATCGCGGGGCAGGCGTGGCACAGATCGTCCGACAGGATCGGGCGGAAGCGGAGGACGACAGCGATGACCGAGGTGAGCGATCAGATGGTCGAGGCGTTCCAGCGCGACGGCGTGGTGCTGGTCAAGGGCCTTTGGGCCGACTGGGTCGAGGATCTGCGCGCCGGCATCGCCCGCAACATGGCGGAACCCGGCCCCTATGCCGCCGAAAACCTAAAGCCCGGCGAGGCGGGGCGCTTTTTCGACGATTACTGCAACTGGACCCGCATCCCCGAATTCGAACGGGTGATCCGCCAGTCCGATGTGGCCGAGGTTGCAGCACGCCTGATGCGGTCCGAGCGTGTGCAGATGTTCCACGACCATGTGCTGGTCAAGGAACCCGGCACCGCCAAGCCCACGCCCTGGCACCAGGACGGCCCCTATTACTTTGTCGAGGGGCGCCAGACGATCAGCTTCTGGTCGCCGGTCGACCCGGTCAAGGAGGCTTCGCTGCGCTGTGTCGCGGGCTCGCACCTCTGGCCGAAGGAGGTGCTGCCGAAACGCTGGCTGTCCGACACGTCCTTTTATCCCGACCCCGAAAAATACATGCCCGTGCCTGATCCCGATGCCGAGGGGATGCCGGTGGTGGAATGGCAGATGGAGCCGGGCGACGCGGTGGCCTTCGATTACCGCACGCTGCATGGCGCGCGCGGTAACGAGGCCGGCACGCGGCGGCGGGCTTTCTCGCTGCGGCTGGTGGGTGAGGATGCCCGCTATGTCGAACGTCCCGGCCGCACCTCGCCACCCTTTCCCGATCATGGCATGCAGCCGGGCCAACGGCTGCGCGAGGATTGGTTCCCGGTGCTGCGCGGCTAGACCGGTCCGGGCGCCAGGACGGGACTGGGCGTCTGGTCTGGGCGCCAGGTCTGCGCGTCTGGTCCGGGCGCCCCTTGGCAAAGACGCGAGGGTTTCACACCCCCGCACATCCGTGGATTATTTGCGCCCGGATGACGGAGGGGGCTGCGGCTCTGCGTCCGGTGGACCTGGGCCGGGATTTGCGGCATGCACGGGCGCGACGCCTTGAAGGACCATGCCATGCCCGCCGATCGACGCCCGCCGCGTTTTCCGCCGCCACAGTTTCCGATCCGGCGCGCGCCGCTTTTTGCCAACACGCCGCCGGTGATCTTCACGGCGATCCTTGGTCTTTTCGGTTTGGGGCTGGCGCTACGCCGGGCTTGCGCGTTTCTGGGCCTGCCCGGCGATGCGGTCGAGGTGATGCTTGGCGCTGTTCTGGGGCTTTGGGCCTTTGCGATCCTCGCGCTGGCGGTCAAGGTGCTGCGGAGGATGGCGGTCCTTGCCGAGGACCTGCGCCCTTTGCCGGGCCGGGCGGGGCTGGCGGCCGCCGCGATGAGCGGGATGCTGGCGGGGGGCGCCCTTGTTCCGCATGCCCCACGACTGGCGCTTGTCCTGGTTCTGGCCGCGCTTTGCACAGAGGCGATCCTCGCGCTCTTGCTGCTGCGCGTTCTGGTCTTCGCGCCCGAGGGTCGCCTGGTCAACCCAACCTGGCATCACAGCTTTGCCGGCTTCCTCGTCGCGGCGCCGGGTCTTGTGGAACTTGGCTGGTTGGGGTTGGCCAAGGCGATCTTTGCCTTCGGCTTCATGGCAGCCTGCCTCTTCTGGCTCATGTCGCTGGCGCAATTGGCGCGCCATGTGCCGCCCGCACCCTTGCGCCCATTCCTTGCCGCCCACCTCTGGCCCGCAGCCATGCTTGCCATGACGGCCAGCCTGATCGGCCTGCCCGATCTGGCACTGGTGCTGGCGGTGGCGAGTGTCCTGCTTCTCCTGGCCCTGCTGATCGCGCATCGCTGGATGCTTTCGGCCGGCTTCTCGCCGCTTTGGGGAGAACTGACCTTTCCGCTTGCCGCCACGGCTTCTGCTCTGGTCGAGGTGGGGCAGAACGGCCATCCGCTTCTGGCCGATATCGGCGTTGCCCTCGCGCTCGTTGGCGCTGTCGCGATTGTCGCTATCGCCTGGCGCATCCTCAAACTCTGGCCGGGCGGGCGGCTCTCTGTCCGCACCAATGCGGCCACTGCCTGATGTCATCCGGGTCGGGATACTGAAAAAAACGAAGACAAGCGGGCGAAGTCCCGCGCAGGCGCCCCAAAGGGCTTGCGGCGCAAGCCGCTCCGCTGGATTGGACGGGTTCAGATCAGCGCCACCCAGGCCCGCGCGATGGCCAGCCCCGTCGCATCGGCGGCAACCCCCTCGCGCGCCTCGCGGCTGGCCAGGCCAGCACGCCAGCCCGGCTCCATCCTTTCGCAAGCCTCGGGAAAGAGCCGCGTCCACGACCGCACCACGGCGCGCGAGGCCTCGAAATGGAACTGCATGCCATAGCCCGCGCGGCCCCGGCGATAGCATTGCACCGCCGCTACCGCAGAGCTTGCCAGCAGCGTGGCTCCGGGCGGCAGGGTGAAGGTGTCGGAGTGCCATTCGAAAATCCCGAAGCGGTCGGGCAGGGCGCCCAGCACCGGATCACTTGCCGCCTCGGGCTGGCGCGTCACCGGGCACCAGCCGAATTCGCGCGCCGTGCCCAGATCGTTGCGCGCCCCGAGGCCGCGCGCCATCACCTGCGCACCCAGGCAGATCCCCAGCACCGCCTGGCCCGCCTCTGCCGTTTCGGCCATCAGCTGGGCCAGGTGCGGCAGATAGGGATGGGCGTCGTCATCCAGCGCCGATTGTTCGCCGCCAAAGCTGACCAGCGCATCGAAATCACCGCGCCTTGGCAGCGTCGCGTCCAGCCAGGGCCGATAGATCTCGACCTGTGCCGCCGCCTCGTGCAGGGCCACGCCCACCTGGCCGTGATGGCTTACCTTCGTGTTCTCGACAATCGCGACCCGCATGCCACAGCCCTTCCTTCCGGTTTTGCGCATCCTGCCCGGGTGCCGCGCCGGCGCAAGGGGGAAAGCTGCCTTACGGCCCTTGCCAATCCCCGCGCGAAGTGAAAAAGGGAGCCGTCAAACGAACACTCCCGCCCAACCCAGATGGAGGCTCTCATGGAGATTCGCGAGGCATTGACCTTCGATGACGTTCTGCTGGTTCCGGCGGCAAGCTCTGTCCTGCCGTCCGATGCGGACACATCCACTTTCGTCACCAAATCGATCCGGATGAACATCCCGCTGCTGTCTTCGGCGATGGACACGGTGACCGAGGCGCGCATGGCCATCGCCATGGCCCAGGCCGGCGGGATCGGCGTCATCCACCGCAATCTGGATGCCGAGGCTCAGGCGCGCGAGGTGCGCCGCGTCAAAAGGTTTGAAAGCGGTGTGGTCTATGCGCCGATCACCCTGCGCCCCGACCAGACGCTTGCCGATGCCAAGGTGCTGATGGACCGCTACAACATCACCGGCTTTCCGGTCGTCGATGGGCAGAACCGGGTGGTGGGCATCGTCACCAACCGCGACATGCGCTTTGCCTCGGATGACCGCACGCCGGTTTCGGCCATGATGTCGTCGGAAAACCTGGCCCTGCTGCGCGAGCCGATCGACCGCAAGGCCGCCATCGACCTGATGAAGCAGCGCCGCATCGAAAAGCTGCTGGTCACCGACGCCCAGGGCCATCTGACCGGGCTTCTGACCTTGAAGGACACCGAGAAGTCGGTCCTCAACCCCCATGCCTGCAAGGACGAGATGGGCCGCCTGCGCGTCGCCGCCGCCTCGACCGTGGGCGATGCCGGGTTTGAACGCAGTCAGGCGCTGATTGATGCCGGCGTCGATATGGTGGTGATCGACACGGCCCATGGCCATTCCGAAGGCGTCGCACGCGCGGTCGAACGCATCAAGAAGCTGTCGAACGCCGTGCAGGTCGTGGCCGGCAATGTCGCCACCGCCGAGGCGACCCGCGCGCTGATCGGGTCCGGGGCGGATGCGGTCAAGGTTGGCATCGGCCCGGGGTCGATCTGCACGACGCGGATCGTGGCGGGCGTCGGTGTGCCGCAGCTGACCGCGATCATGGATTCGGCGCTGGCAGCCGGCGATATCCCGGTGATCGCAGACGGCGGCATCAAATACTCCGGCGATTTCGCCAAGGCGATTGCGGCCGGCGCCTCCTGCGCCATGGTGGGTTCGGCCATCGCCGGCACGGATGAGAGCCCGGGTGAAGTCATCCTCTGGCAAGGCCGCAGCTTCAAGGCCTATCGCGGCATGGGCAGCCTCGGTGCCATGGCGCGCGGCTCGGCAGACCGCTATTTCCAGAAGGATGCGGCCTCCGACAAGCTGGTCCCCGAAGGGATCGAGGGGCAGGTGCCCTACAAGGGCTCTGCCGCAGCGGTGATCCACCAGATGGTCGGCGGCCTGCGGGCGGCCATGGGCTACACCGGCAATGGCACCATCGCGGCGATGCGCGAGAACTGCACCTTCGTCAAGATCACCGGGGCGGGGTTGAAGGAAAGCCATGTCCATGACGTGCAGATCACCCGCGAAAGCCCGAACTACCGGGTCGGCTGAGGCGTGACCGCCCAGATCGCCACAGGAGGTGAGATGCGCGCCTTGATCACCGGAGCGGGGGCTGTGGGCGGCATCGGCATGGCTTGCGCCCGCGTTCTGGGGCAGGCCGGCTATTCTCTTGTGATATCAGCATCCTCTGGCCGGATCTTCGCGCGGCAGGCTGAACTTTTGGCCGAAGGTTTCGAGGTTGAGGCGCATCAGGGCGATCTGACCGAACCCACCGAAGTGGCGCGCTTGGCCACCCTGTGCGGCGCGGTCGATGTGCTGGTCAACAATGCCGGCATGGGAAGCCAGTCCGAGCCGGCCTTGTCGCAAAGCTTCCTGCAGATGCCGCCCGAGGCCTGGCGCCGCGCGCTTGATGTCTCGTTGACCTCCGCGGTTCTGGTGACGCGGGCGATGCTGCCGGGCATGGTCGCGCGAGGCCATGGCCGTGTCATCATGATGGCTTCGGTCACAGGGCCCTTGGTGTCGAACCCGGGCGAAAGCGCCTATTCCGCCGCCAAGTCCGCGATGATCGGACTGACCCATGCCCTGGCGCTGGAGGTTGCACGCGCTGGTGTCACGGTCAATGCGGTGGCCCCGGGTTGGATCGGCACCGAGGCACTGAGTGAAGCCGAGGCGGCCGCAGCCCTTGCCACGCCGATGGGCCGCGCTGGCACCCCGGCCGAGGTCGCCCACGCCGTGGCCTTCCTCGCCGCGCCTCAGGCCTCCTATATCAACGGGGCGACGATCGTGGTGGACGGCGGCAATATCCTGCAGGAACGCAAGGGCTGACGGCCTTGCCCGAGGGGCGGCGCCGCTCAAGGCTGGTCAAGCGCCGCGCCACCGGGTTAAGAGGCCAGTGACCCGAACGCCCGGCGGATTTGCCGGCACAAGGCCTTCTGCAAAAGGACCCGCCATGACCCCCGCTGCCCGTGTCGCCGCCGCGATCGAAGTATTGGACCGCATCCTCGCCGGCACGGCACCCGAACTTGCCCTGACCGCCTGGGGCCGCGCCAACCGCTTTGCCGGGTCGGGCGACCGCAACGCGATCCGCGATCATGTCTTTGCCGCCCTGCGCTGCCGGTCGTCCTTTGCTGCGCTGGGGGGTGGGCTGACCGGGCGTGGCTTGATGCTGGGCGCGGTTCGGGCCTCTGGTCAAGAGGTGGCCGCGATCTTCTCGGGCGAGGGCCATGCGCCGCCGCCTGTGCAGGACGAGCCCGGCACCGAGCCAGACGGCCTGGCCGCGCTGGATTGCCCGGACTGGCTCGGCCCCCGACTGCAGGCCGCGCTGGGTGCCGATTTCGCCCCGGTCCTGCGCGCCTTGCAAGCGCGGGCGCCGGTCTTCCTGCGGGTGAACTCTGCCAAGACCTCCCTTGCCGGGGCACAGGCCGCGCTGGCCGCCGAGGGCATTGCGACCGAACCGGTGGCTTGGGTGAAGACCGCCCTGGAAGTAACTGGCAACGCGCGGAAAGTTCAGACATCGCAGGCCTATATGACCGGATTGGTCGAATTGCAGGATGCTGCGTCGCAAGCAGTGGTGGAGGCGCTGTATCTTACCCCCGGGGCCAAGGTGCTGGATTATTGCGCGGGCGGCGGCGGCAAGGCGCTGGCTCTGGCGGCGCGCGGCGCCAAGGTCTGGGCGCATGATGCCAGCCCCGCGCGCATGTCCGATCTGCCGACACGGGCGACGCGGGCGGGCCTGCGCATCATGATCACGCAGACGCCTGATGAAACAAAGCCTTACGACGTGATCTTGACGGATGTGCCCTGTTCCGGGTCGGGCTCCTGGAGGCGCGATCCGGCCGGAAAATGGGCCCTGACAGAGGCGCGCTTGACCGAATTGGGGGCGCTTCAGGCACAGATCATGGACCGTGTGGCGCCGATGGTGCGCCATGGCGGCACCTTGGCCTATGTGACCTGCTCGCTTCTGGCCGAGGAAAACGAGGCGCAGATTGCCGCCTTTCAGGCCCGCCATCCGGCATGGACGCTCAAGACCCAGCGGCGGTTCTCACCGCTTGACGGCGGAGATGGCTTCTTTTTGGCGATCCTGACGCGCAACTAACTGCCGATCGGCAACGCCCGGTTGTTTTTAGGCAGATTCTCGACCACGATCCGGCATCGGTTAAGGGCTGCTTAACACTTCTGATGCGCTATGGTGCCAACGACGAATCCGGAGGGTTGTGGTGAGTGGTTCTGGGGCTGACGTAAGCAGTGCGTTCGGCAGACGGCAAAGGCAATCTCCCATCCTGTTGCTGCTCGCGGCGACCGTGGCTGCTGTGGTGGCGGTTGTCCTCGCGCCCAGCCCGGTGTTTCGGGCTGGCGCGTCGATTGCCGCCCTGACGCTGGTCTTCCTTGTCCTCGGTCTCAAGCTGCGGGGCCTCATGGTCCGTCGGGCCGAGGCCGCCCGCCATGCTCATCTGGTGACACTGGTCGGGCAGGATGCCACGCCCTGTTTCATGACCGACCAATACGGCCAGATCCACTTTCAGAACGCCAGCGCCGAGGCGCGTTTTGCCGCGCAGTCCGGCGTCACCCTGGCGGCGGCGCTTGGTCAGCATTTCGCCTCGCCGTCTTCGGTGCTGTACCGCCTGCAGAACCGTGCCTCCCATGCCGGGGCCGGGCGCGAGGATGTGGTGACCCGGCGCGGCCACACCCGACTGTCGGTGCATCGCGTTGCCGAGGACCGTTTCCTGTGGCGGCTTGAGGAGTTTCAGGACCGCGGCGCCGCCACGCGCGGCGCGGATTCGCTCAGCCTGCCGATGCTGACGGCCAACAAGGCCGGCGTCGTGCTGTTCACGAATGAGGCCATGCGCCGTCTTCTGGGCGGGCGTCCGAAACGGCTCGACCGCATCTTTGCCAATCCGACCCTGCATTCCGGTGAAGAGGTCGAGGTGTCTGGCGTCGATGGCCCGGTTCGGGCCATTCTGGCCGAAGTCGATGGCCCCGGCGAGCGGCGCGAGATCTATCTCTTGCCGGTGCCTGAAGGCACGCCGCAGACGAGTGCGATGGAAGATTTCGAAAACGTTCCGGTGCCCCTGGCCAAATTCGCGCCGGACGGAGCGCTGACCCTCGCCAATGCCGCCGCCCGCCAGATCCTGCATCTGTCCGATGACCCCGGTGCGATGTTCCACGACCTGTTCGAAGGACTCGGCCGCCCGGTGTCCGACTGGCTTGACGACATCGTCAGCGAACGTTTCCCGACCCGGTCCGAGATGCTGCGGGCCCGGCTGGTCGAGGGTGAAGTGTTCTTGCAGGTCACCCTGCGCCGTATTGTCGAACACGGTCGCCCGGGCGTGCTGGCGGTATTGCAGGACGCCACCGCTCTCAAGACGCTCGAGGCGCAGTTCGTTCAAAGTCAGAAGATGCAGGCCATCGGCCAGCTTGCCGGCGGCGTTGCGCATGATTTCAACAACCTGCTGACCGCGATCGCAGGCCATTGCGACCTTCTGCTCTTGCGCCACGAACGCGAGGACCCCGATTACGCTGACCTCGTGCAGATCCATCAGAATGCCAACCGCGCGGCCTCCCTGGTTGGCCAATTGCTGGCCTTCTCGCGCAAACAGACGTTGAAGCCTGAACGGCTGGACGTGCAGGATGTCCTGTCCGATCTCGCCCATCTGTTGAACCGGCTGGTCGGCGAAAAGGTGCGCATGCAGCTGACCCATGCCCAGCGGCTCGGTGCGATCCGGGCGGACAAACGGCAACTCGAGCAGGTTCTGATGAACCTGGTGGTGAACGCGCGCGATGCCATGCCGAAAGGTGGCACGATCAGGATCGAGACCGAGGCGCTGAGCCTGGTCGAACCGCTCATCCGTGACCGGGCCACCGTGCCGGCAGGCGATTATGCCGTGATCCGCGTCTCTGATACCGGCATCGGCATCCCGGCGGACCGGCTGCAAAAGATCTTCGAACCCTTCTACACCACCAAAAAGGTCGGCGAAGGCACCGGTCTGGGCCTGTCCACGGTTTACGGCATCGTCAAACAGTCGGGCGGCTTCATATTTGTTGATTCGACAGTGGGCGAGGGCTCTGTCTTCCAACTCTACTTCCCGATCCATGTCGGTCCGGCCGAACCCGCCGAAGAGGCCGCTCGCAAGATCATCCTGCGCCAGGGTGAAGGCGTCGTGCTCTTGGTCGAGGATGAGGCCCCCGTGCGCGCCTTTGCCAGCCGGGCCCTCAGGATGCGCGGCTATACGGTGCTCGAAGCAGAAAATGCCGAGGAAGCCTTGAAAACGCTCGAGGATCCGGCGCTGGCCATCGACATCTTCGTCACGGACGTCGTGATGCCGGGCATGGACGGCCCATCCTGGGTCAAGCGCGCCCTGGAGGATCGCCCCAATGTGAAGGTGATCTTCGTCTCCGGCTACGCCGAGGACGCACTGTCCGAAACACAGGCACGCATTCCGAACTCCGTCTTCTTGCCCAAGCCCTTCTCGCTGGGCGATCTGACCGCGATGGTGCAGGGACAG
Source organism: bacterium (assembly GCA_016124195.1). Classification (GTDB taxonomy): domain Bacteria; phylum Pseudomonadota; class Alphaproteobacteria; order Rhodobacterales; family Rhodobacteraceae; genus Stagnihabitans. The sequence goes on from WGOE01000009.1 coordinate 191,941, forward strand.
CTCCAATAAGCACGCGAAATGTCGGCCGGCACTGCCAAGGGGGCGTCGGATTTATCCGCGCCCCCTTGGCACGCGAAAAAGACAGAAATCCTCGCGGCCGGACGGAATGCCCGCTCCCCTCAACCTTTCCTTAATCTTTGTCGCCAATGCTGCAGTCAGACGAATTTGATTGAAATGTTCTTGGTTTGATCGCATAAATGCGAAACAAAGCAGGAACATATCAAGCGATTGCCGCAGGGTCGCGGCTGTGAAATAAGGGGAAGACGAATGACTGTGGCAAACCTCTTCGAACTGGACGGAAAGCGCGGGATGGACAAGAAAGACGCCGAAAAGACCAAGGCACTTGAATCGGCGCTGGCGCAGATCGAGCGGCAATTTGGCAAGGGCTCGATCATGAAGCTCGGCCAGAACAACGCGGTGATGGATGTCGAGGCAACCTCGACGGGCTCGCTCGGGCTCGATATCGCGCTGGGGATCGGCGGCCTGCCCAAGGGCCGCATCATCGAGATTTACGGGCCGGAAAGCTCTGGCAAGACCACGCTGACGCTGCATGTCGTGGCAGAGGATCAGAAGAAGGGCGGCGTTTGCGCCTTTGTCGATGCCGAACACGCGCTCGACCCGCAATATGCCAAGAAGCTGGGCGTCAATCTGGATGAACTGTTGATCAGCCAGCCCGACACCGGCGAACAGGCGCTTGAAATTGTGGACACCCTGGTCCGCTCTGGTGCTGTCACGACCGTCGTCGTCGACTCGGTTGCGGCCCTCGTGCCAAAATCCGAGATCGAGGGCGACATGGGCGACATGCAGATGGGCAGCCAGGCCCGCCTGATGAGCCAGGCGATGCGCAAGCTGACCGCCTCGATCGGCAAGTCGAACTGCATGGTGATCTTCATCAACCAGATCCGCATGAAGATCGGCGTCATGTTCGGCAGCCCCGAAACCACCTCGGGCGGCAATGCGCTGAAATTCTACGCCTCGGTGCGTCTGGACATCCGCCGCACCGGCTCGATCAAGGACCGCGACAACATCACCGGCAACGCCACACGGGTGAAGGTCGTCAAGAACAAGGTCTCGCCGCCGTTCAAGGAAGTCGAGTTCGACATCATGTTCGGCGAGGGCATCTCGAAGGTGGGCGAGATCGTCGATCTGGGCGTCAAATGCGGCGTGGTCGAGAAATCCGGCAGCTGGTATTCCTACAAGGACGAACGCATCGGGCAGGGGCGCGAGAATGCCAAGAACTTCCTGAAGGCCAATCCCGCCACCGCCAAGGACATCGAGGACAAGATCCGCTCGGCCTCCGGCCTCGATTTCTCGATGTCGGCCGAGGCGCGTGAGGAAGTGCTTGACGAATAAGACCTTTTGGTCAAATTTTCGCGGGCCGTCCCCACAAGGGGCGGCCCGTTCTGCATTCATAATGGACAGCACTTGCCCTTGGGGCTAAACGGATGGCCGACACTTGGCACCTTTGCAAAAGGACCGTAGCCCCACATGCCCTCGCTGAACGACATCCGCTCGACCTTTCTCGACTTCTTTGCCCGCAATGACCACAAGGTCGTGGACAGTTCACCCCTTGTGCCGCGCAACGATCCGACGCTCATGTTCACCAATTCGGGCATGGTGCAGTTCAAGAACTGCTTCACCGGGGTCGAGACGCGGGACTATCGGCGCGCCACCACCGCGCAGAAATGCGTGCGGGCTGGCGGCAAGCACAACGACCTCGACAATGTGGGCTATACGGCGCGGCATCATACCTTCTTTGAAATGCTGGGCAATTTCAGCTTTGGCGATTATTTCAAGGACCAGGCCATCGCGTTTGCCTGGGAGCTTTTGACCAAGGACTTCGGCCTCAATCGCGACAGGCTTTGCGTCACGGTCTATCACACCGATGACGAGGCGGCCGCGATCTGGAAAAAGGTGGCCGGCCTGCCCGATGACAAGATCATCCGCATCGCCAGCGACGACAATTTCTGGCGCATGGGGCCGACCGGTCCTTGCGGCCCCTGCACCGAGATCTTCTACGACCACGGCGATCACATCTGGGGCGGCCCGCCGGGCAGTGCCGATCAGGACGGCGACCGTTTCATCGAGATCTGGAACAACGTCTTCATGCAGAACGAACAGTTCGCCGACGGGCGACTGGTTCCGTTGGAGATGCAGTCGATCGACACCGGCATGGGGCTGGAACGGATCGGCGCCCTGTTGCAGGGCAAGCATGACAATTACGACACCGACCTGATGCGCAGCCTGATCGAGGCCAGCGCCCATGCCACCTCGACCGATCCCGATGGCCCGGGCAAGGTGCATCACCGGGTGATCGCGGATCATCTGCGCTCGACCTCGTTCCTGATCGCCGATGGTGTGATGCCCTCGAACGAGGGGCGTGGCTATGTCCTGCGCCGCATCATGCGCCGCGCGATGCGCCACGCCCATATGCTCGGGGCCGAAGATCCGGTGATGTTCCGCCTTGTCCCCGCGCTCGTGCGGCAAATGGGCGGCGCCTATCCCGAACTGAGCCGCGCGCAAAGCCTGATCGAAGAGACCCTGCGGCTGGAGGAGACGCGCTTCCGCACCACGCTGGATCGCGGTCTGCGCCTTCTGGATGACGAACTGGCCCGCCTCGGCGAAGGGGCCGATCTGCCCGGCGCCGCCGCTTTCAAGCTTTACGACACTTATGGCTTCCCGCTTGACCTCACCCAGGACGCGCTGCGCGAAAAGGGCCGCGCGGTTGATGTGCAGGGCTTTGATGCCGCGATGGAGGAACAGCGCCGCAAGGCCCGCGCCGCGTGGAGCGGGTCGGGCGAGGCGAAGGATGCCAATATCTGGTACGAACTCGCAGAAGCGCATGGCGTCACCGAATTCCTCGGCTATGACACCGAAAGCGCCGAGGGCCAGATCAACGCTCTGGTTCGCGATGGGGCCGTCATCGGCGCGGCAGAGGCGGGCAGCGCGGTGCAGATCGTGGTCAACCAGACCCCGTTTTACGCCGAAAGCGGTGGCCAGGTCGGTGATCAGGGCTTCATCCGCACCCAGACCGGCTTGGCCGAGGTGACCGACACCAAGAAAGTCGCCGGCGTCTTCGTGCATATGGCGCAAGTGGTCGAAGGCACCATTCTCAAGGGGCAACCTGCGAAACTTGACGTAAGCCATTCGCGCCGCAGCCAAATTCGGGCCAACCACTCTGCGACGCACCTTTTGAACGAAGCGCTGCGCCGCACGCTGGGCGATCATGTCGCCCAACGCGGCAGCTTGAACGCGCCGGACCGGTTGCGCTTCGACTTCGCGCATTCGCATGCCATGACGCCGGAGGAGCTCGCGAAAGTCGAGGCCGAGGTGAATGATTTCATCCGGCAGAACACGCCGGTCGAAACCCGGATCATGACGCCGGACGATGCGCGGGCCCTGGGCGCGCAGGCGCTGTTCGGCGAGAAATACGGTGATGAGGTGCGCGTGGTTTCGATGGGTGCGCTGGATGGTTCGGGCAAGGGCGCCGACGGGCGGACCTATTCGCTGGAACTCTGTGGCGGCACCCATGTCGCGCGTCTGGGCGAGATCGGGTCCTTCCTGATCCTGTCGGAAAGCGCCTCGGCCTCCGGCATCCGGCGGATCGAGGCCTTGACCGGCGAGGGTGTGCTGCGCGACGTGCGTGAAAATTACGCCCATCTCGACGCGGCCTCACAGGCTTTGGGCGCCGTGCCGGCCGAGATGGCGGGACGGATCAAGACGCTGATGGCCGAACGCCGTGCCTTGCAGAACGAAGTGGCGACGCTGCGGCGTGAACTGGCGATGGGCGGCAAGTCTGGTGGGCCGGAAATCAAGGAAATCAACGGCGTAAAGCTGATAGCTCAAGTGCTGCAGGGCGTCTCCGGCAAGGATCTGCCCGCGCTGATCGACGAGATGAAGGTCAAGCTCGGCTCGGGCGCCGTGGTACTGATCGCGGACACCGGGGCGAAGCCGGCGGTCGCAGCCGGGGTCACGGCTGACCTGACCGGCCGGATCAGTGCCGTCACCCTCGTCAAGGCCGCGGCCGAGGCTCTGGGCGGCAAGGGTGGCGGCGGTCGGCCGGATCTGGCCCAGGCCGGTGGCGCCGACATCGCGCTGGCCGATGCAGCGCTCAAGGCGGTCGAAGCCGCGCTGGAGGTCTGAGATGCCCACCGCCCTGTGGATTGCCAATGTTTCGGTCACCGATCCGGCGGCTTATGGCGAATATGCCAAACGCGCGACGGTGGCGATTGCCGCCCATGGCGGGGTCTTCCTCGCCAGAGGCGGGCGCCATGTCCAGCTTGAGGGCCGCGACCGTCCGCGCAACGTGGTCGCCCGTTTCCCATCGCTGGAGCGGGCAGTGGAGTGCTACAACTCCCCCGCCTATCAAGAGGCCCTGTCCTATGCCCGGTGCGCCTCTGAACGCGACCTCGTCGTCGTCGAAGAGGCCGAGTAAAAGGTAGGATGGGCAATTTGCCCATCTTGGCCGCAAATTAAAAGGCCGCCCGATCCGGGGCGGCCTTTCGTATTCAGCCTTCCTTGCGGCTCTGCCGTTTGCGGTCGTTCGGGTCAAGGTAGCGCTTGCGCATCCGGATATTCTTGGGCGTCACTTCAACCAGTTCGTCGTCGTCGATATAGGCGATGGACTGTTCCAGCGACAGGCGGACCGGCGTGGTCAGCCGCACCGCCTCGTCCGTGCCCGAGGCGCGGATGTTGGTCAGCTGCTTGCCCTTCAGTGCGTTCACTTCCAGATCATTGTCGCGGTTGTGTTCACCGATGATCATGCCGGTATAGATCTGCTCCTGCGCGCCGATGAAGAAATGGCCGCGGTCTTCCAGTTTCCAGATCGCATAGGGCACCGAAACGCCACTTTCCATCGAGATCAGAACACCCTGACGCCGCCCCTCGATCGCGCCCTTGTAGGGGGTCCAGTCGTGGAACACGCGGTTCAGAACCCCGGTGCCGCGCGTGTCGGTCATGAACTGGCCATGATAGCCGATCAACCCGCGCGAGGGCACATGGGCGATGATCCGCGTCTTGCCAACGCCGGCGGGCTTCATCTCGACCAGCTCGCCCTTGCGCGGGCCGGTCAGCTTTTCGATCACGGGGCCGGTGTATTCGTCATCGACGTCGATGGTGACCTCTTCCATCGGCTCGCATTTCACACCGTCAATTTCGCGGAAGATCACCCGCGGGCGCGAGATCGACAGTTCGAACCCTTCGCGCCGCATGTTCTCGATCAGCACGCCCATCTGCAATTCGCCACGGCCCGAAACCTCGAAAGCATCGCCGCCGGGCGTGTCGGCGACCTTGATCGCCACGTTGACTTCGGCTTCGCGCATCAGGCGTTCGCGGATGACGCGCGACTGCACTTTGGTGCCGTCCTTGCCGGCCAGCGGGCTGTCGTTGATGCCGAAGGTCACGGTGATGGTCGGCGGATCGATCGGTTGGGCGGGCAGGGCCACGTCGATCGAGGCGTCGCAGAGCGTGTCGGCCACGGTGGCCTTGGTCATGCCGGCCACGGTGACGATGTCACCGGCCAAGGCCTCGTCCACCGCTGTCATGTTCAGGCCGCGGAAGGCCAGAACCTTGGTGACGCGGAAATTCTCGATCCGCTCGCCCGTGCGCGACAGGGCTTTCAGTTGCGTGCCCACCGTCAGGCGCCCCGCCTCGATCCGGCCGGTCAGGATGCGGCCGATGAAGGGGTCTGCCGACAGCGTGGTGGCCAGCATCTGGAAGGGCTCGTTCACCCGGGCGATCTGCTTGGGTTCCGGCACATGGCGCACGATCAGGTTGAACAGCGCGTCGAGGTTCTTGCGCGGTCCGTCCAGGCTGTCATCGGCCCAGCCATTGCGGCCCGAGGCATAGATATGCGGGAAGTCCAGCTGCTCGTCGGTGGCGCCGAGGTTTGCGAAGAGATCGAAGACCTCGTTCAGCGCGCGTTCGGGTTCGGCATCGGGCTTGTCGACCTTGTTCAGCACGACGATGGGGCGCAGGTTCAGCGCCAGCGCCTTGGACAGCACGAATTTGGTCTGCGGCATCGGGCCTTCGGCGGCATCGACCAAGAGGCAGACGCCATCGACCATCGACAGGATCCGCTCGACCTCGCCGCCGAAGTCGGCGTGGCCGGGCGTGTCGACGATGTTGATGCGGATGCCGTCATGTTCGACAGAGGTGCACTTGGCCAGGATGGTGATGCCGCGCTCGCGCTCGATGTCGTTGGAGTCCATCGCGCGCTCGGACACTTGCTGCCCGGTGCGGAACGACCCGGACTGCTTGAGAAGCTCGTCAACGAGCGTGGTCTTGCCATGGTCGACATGCGCGATAATGGCGATGTTGCGAAGCTCCATCGGAGGCGTCTCTTTCGGTTTTCTGCGGTTGCGAGGGCCTTACCCGGTTTGGCGCCGGAAAGCCAGAGGGGGAATCCAAAAGGCAAGACCGGGGGCGATTGCACCCCCGGCCCGGCCGCAGAACAGATCGCTGTTTCAGCCGGCCAGCGCCTTGTTCAGATATTCGGCGACCTTTTCCAGATAGCCGATCGTGGTCAGCCATTTCTGATCGGGCCCGACCAGCAGGGCAAGGTCCTTGGTCATCCAGCCGTCTTCGACCGCATCGACCGTGACCTTTTCCAGCGTGGTGGCAAAGCGCATCAGCTGGGCGTTGTCGTCCAGTTTCGCGCGGTGCTTCAGGCCCCCCGTCCAGGCAAAGATCGAGGCGACCGAGTTGGTCGAGGTCTGCTGCCCCTTCTGGTGCTGGCGGTAGTGGCGCGTCACGGTGCCATGCGCCGCCTCGGCCTCGACGATCTTGCCATCGGGCGTCATCAGAACGCTGGTCATCAGGCCCAAGGAGCCAAAGCCCTGCGCCACCGTGTCGGACTGCACATCGCCGTCATAGTTCTTGCAGGCCCAGACATAGCCGCCCGACCATTTCATGGCGCTGGCCACCATGTCGTCGATCAGGCGGTGTTCATAGGTGATGCCGGCCTTCTTGAAGGCCTCGGCGAATTCCTCGTCATAGACCTTCTGGAACAGGTCCTTGAAGCGGCCGTCATAGGCCTTCAGGATCGTGTTCTTGGTCGAAAGGTACACCGGCCAGCCCTTCAGCAGGCCATAGTTCATCGAGGACCGGGCAAAGTCGATGATCGAGTCATCCAGGTTGTACATGCCCATGTAGACGCCGGCCGAGGGGGCGGAATAGACATCCTTCTCGATCACCGTGCCGTCCTTGCCCACGAATTTCATCGTCAGCTTGCCGGCGCCCGGGAAGTGGAAATCGGTCGCGCGGTACTGGTCGCCAAAGGCGTGGCGGCCGATCACGATGGGCTTGGTCCAGCCCGGCACCAGACGCGGCACGTTCTTGCAGATGATCGGCTCGCGGAAGATCACGCCGCCCAGGATGTTGCGGATCGTGCCGTTCGGCGATTTCCACATCTGCTTCAGGCCGAATTCCTCGACCCGCGCCTCGTCCGGCGTGATGGTCGCGCATTTGACGCCGACGCCGTATTTCTTGATCGCCTCGGCTGCGTCGATGGTGACCTGATCGTTGGTGCGGTCGCGCTCTTCGATGCCAAGGTCGTAATACTTCAGATCCACGTCGAGATAGGGAAGGATCAGCTTCTGCTTGATGAAATCCCAGATGATCCGGGTCATCTCATCGCCGTCGAGTTCGACGACGGGGTTGGCCACCTTGATCTTGGTCATGCGCGTGCCCCTTGGCTTTTTGCGGATTCGGCTGAACTGGCTTTAGTCGAAAACGGCAGGTTTGGGAAGACGGTATGCGATTGCATACCGGGCTGATCGCCGCAGGCCGCCGGCCCCGGCCCGCACGCGGCGCGTGCTATTGCCTTCGCCTTCCGCCGCATGCAACAAAAACGGCTAAAGCCAAGAATCGTTGTCCCGTGTTAAGGATCTATTCGTAAATCATGTGGCCAATGGGGCTGGCGCCAATTTGAGATGCTTCAAGAAATGAATGCAGTGACCAAACGCACCCTGTACCTTCACGTCGGCGTGCATCGTACCGGGACGACCTCGACCCAGCGTTTCCTGCGGGAAAGCTTCAACGTATTGTTGAAGAAGGGCTATCTTTTTCCGTTCCGCGTCAAGCGGCATGACCGCCAGATCCGGCGCCTGGTTTCGGGCGAACAAAGCATGGCAGAGTTCATTCAGGACCTGCAGATGCGGGCCGACAGCCACCCGCTGCCGATCCATTCCATCGTTCTCAGCGACGAGGACATGTCGCTGATCGAGGATTTCAGCCTGTTCGCGCCCCTGAAAGAGGCGTTTGACGTCAAGGTCGTCGTGGCGCTGCGGCGGCAGGACCTTTGGCTGGAAAGCTGGTATCTGCAGAATGTGAAATGGCAATGGAACCCGCAGCTCGCGCATCTGACCTTTGCCGAGTTCTTTGAGAGGCGGGCGGATTTCTTCTGGGTCGACTATGCCAAAAGGCTGGCCCATTACGAGGCGATCTTCGGCGAAGGCTCGGTCATCGCCGGGGTGTTCGAGGCGGCCGACATGCCGGGCGGGCCGATCAGCACCTTCCTCAACCTGATCGGGATCGAGGATATGACCGGCTTCGGTCCCATGCTGCACCGCAACTGGTCGCTCAGCCCCTTGATGAGCGAATTCATGCGCTGCCTGCCGATGGATCAGATCGTCGAAAAGGAACGCATCATCATCGAGGCGGCCTGCATCGACGTCGATGTGACCCTGGCCACCAATGGGTCCAAGCTGGTGATGAGCCGCCCGCAACGCGATCTGGTCATGGCGGAATATGCCGAAAGCAACCGCCGGACGGCGCAACGCTACCTGGGCCGCGAGGTTCTGTTCAATGACCCCCTGCCGGCGCCAGAGGCCGAACTGGCCGAACAGGCGCTGCCCGAGGCCTCGTCCGAGGTGATGACCCGCTTTGTCGGCCCGATGCTGCTGGCGCTGTCCAAACGGCTGACCGAGGAACGGCTGGCCCGTGAGAAGGGCGCCCCGATGGACCGGCTGAAACAGACCCCGGTCCGCGAGCCTCAATCGAATGCCGGCGCTGAAGCCGGCCAGGCCCAGGCGTGAGGCAGAGGCCCGGCCGCGCGCGATGCGTGCCGGCGCCGCGGCCATTGCCTCTTGCATTTCGCGGCATCGCTGGGCATTGACGATGAAGTGACCGCCGATGCCCAACCCGTGCCGGGACGGGTCCTGTGACACCATTGCAAGATCGAGACGATTGAGGACATGATCGACAAGAAGCCCCGCAACCTCATTCTGCACATCGGCGCCCACAAGACCGGCTCTTCCGCCATCCAGATCTTCCTGCGTCGCAGCAATCCAGAACTGCACAAGCTGGGCTGGGCCTTTGCCTTCCGTCCGGGCAAGCGTGCCAATTGGGGCCATCTGATCAAGTTCAAGCCCGAAGAAAATGGCGCCGGCGCCAGTTTCACGCTGGCACGGCCCGAACTTGACGCCCTGTTCGAACACCTCGACAAGGGCCGGCGCAACATCATCCTCAGTGCCGAGGACTTGTTCTTTCTGGACGGGCCCGAGATCAAGCTGTTGTGCGAGGGACTGGCCAAGCGTTTCGACGGGATCTCGATCGTCTGCTATCTGCGGCGACAGGATCAGATGGCGCTTTCGCAATGGGCGCAGGGGGCCAAGACCCTGCAATCGGCGCTGATCTTCGGCCAGACCCAGCATATTTTCCCCGATTTGACGCTCCATTCGCTGCGCTACCTCGACTATGCGACCAAGATTGAGCAATGGAGTGCGGCCTTGCCTCAGGCTCATCTGATCGTGCGCGCCTATGACCGCACGCAGTTTCCCGATGGCAATGTGGTGGCCGATTTTGTGGCGGCGGTGGGCTTGCGCCTTCCGCCCGATGAGGCGCCTGACGAGGTGAACACCGCCCTTGGTGCCACAACGGCCCGCTTCATCTACCTGTTGCGGCAGAACGGCTTCACGCAAAAGCAGATCAACGGCATTGTCACCTCAGGGCTTCTGCCTGTCACCAGCGACAAGATCCTGCCATCGCGCGCCGAGGCGGAGGCTTTCATGGACCTTTTCGCCGACAGCAACGCCCGGCTGCCGGGGCTGCTGGGCCAGAAATTCGCTTTCAGTGCCGATTATTCGAAATATCCCAAGAAAGCCGTGCTGCCGCCGCTTGACCCCGACTATGTGCGCGATGCCCTGATGGTCCTGCTGGCGGATGCCTTGAAACAGCGGCACGCCCAGCCGGCCTGAGGGCGCTTCGCACGGGTTCAGCCGAAATAGGCGCTGGTCTTGGCGCGCACCCAATCCCATAGGGCCGGTGCGCCGCGGGCGATCTTGACGCCGACCCTTGTGTCCAATTGCTCGCGGGTGACGTTGTATTCGATCCAGGTGCCACCGCCGGACATGAGGTTGGCCATGACGGGTTGCACCCGGTCAAGCGACTTGGCAAAGACGGCATCGGGGGTCTCTGCGGCCTCGAACTCTTGCCACAGGGCTTGAAGATCGGCCGACAAATCCTTGGGAAGAAGCCCGAAAATGCGATCAGCCGCCTGCGCCTCTGCCGCCTGGGTGCTGGCAGATCCATGCGCCTGGCCATCGGCCGAATGGATCGGCACATCGCCCACGTCAATCTCGACCAGGTCATGCAGCAAGAGCATGCGGATCACCCGGTCGATGTTGACGCCGGCCCCGGCCTGATCGGCCAGAACCAGAGCGTAAAGCGCCAGATGCCAGGAATGTTCGCCGGAGTTTTCCCGCCGCGAGCCGTCGACCAGGGTCGTGGCGCGCAGCACCGATTTCAGCCGGTCGGCCTCGTTCAGAAAGGCGAACTGGGCGTCCAGCCGGTCCGACATCAGTGCCCGGTGTCCGAGGCGCGCGGGGCTGGGGGCGGCGCCGTGCCGCCGCGCTTGGCCCGCAGCGCCGCTTCAAGATACCGGCGGGCGCGCTGTTCGGCGACCAGCACGCGGTAGGCCGTGGTATAGGCTTCCAGGAGGGTGGGCGAGGCATCGCTGACCACCTTGGCGACCTTGTCGAAGAACTTGTCGTCGCCCAACTCCTCGGCCGCCGCGATCACGTCGCGGGCGAGCGATTCTCCCATTTCGGCGATCGTTGGCATCTAGCGCGTCGCCTCGCCCAGACGGCGCCGCACATAGGTGCTGACGGAATTGATCATTGGCTTCATGTGGGCCTCTTCGTCCTTGAAGAAGTGGTCGGCGCCCTCGACCACCTCATGGGTGATCGTGATGCCCTTTTGTTCGTGCAGCTTGTTGACCAAGGCCAGCGTGTCCTTGGGGGGCGCGACCTTGTCGGCCGAACCGTTGATGATGAGACCCGAGGCCGGGCAGGGGGCCAGGAAGCTGAAGTCATAAAGATTCGCCGGCGGGGCCACCGAGATGAAGCCGGTGATCTCGGGCCGGCGCATTAAAAGCTGCATGCCGATCCAGGCGCCGAAGGAAAAGCCCGCGACCCAGCAATGTTTCGCGTTCTGGTTCATCGATTGCAGATAGTCGAGTGCGGAGGCCGCATCCGACAACTCGCCGATGCCAAGGTCATATTCGCCCTGGCTGCGCCCGACACCGCGGAAGTTGAAGCGCAGCACGGAAAAGCCCAGGCTGTAGAAGGCGTAATGCAGGTTGTAGACCACCTTGTTGTTCATCGTGCCCCCATAGTTGGGGTGCGGATGCAGGACGATGGCGATGGGCGCGTCGCGGTCCTTTTGCGGATGGTAGCGGCCTTCAAGACGCCCCTCGGGGCCTGCGAAAATAACTTCGGGCATTGCACCTCGCCACAGATATGGCTCGCGGACCGGACCGATTGTTGACAAAATCGGTCAGAGAACTTAGAACCATTCCAAAGGCAGCCCAGTGCCGCCTTTCGTTCCGGTTTCAGGTAATGGCCGGGGCGGCTTACGTCAATGGGAATGCGGAAGATGAAACTGTCCACCAAAGGCCGATATGCGATGGTGGCCCTGGCCGATCTGGCGCTGGCCGAGGCCAAGCCGGTCAAGGGCGAAGAGTTGATGTCGCTGGCCGAGATTGCCCGGCGGCAGGACATCTCGTTGCCTTATCTGGAGCAGCTGTTCGTCAAGCTGCGCCGGGCGGGGCTGGTCGAGGCGGTGCGCGGCCCGGGCGGCGGCTATAGGCTGGCACGCGCGCCGGCCGAGATCCGGGTGTCAGAGATCCTGACGGCGGTCGAAGAGAATGTCGATGCGCTGCACACCGGGGCTGGCGCCTCGGGCGGGGTGTCGGGCACGCGGGCGCAAAGCTTGACCAACCGGCTGTGGGAGGGGTTGTCGGCGCATGTCTATGTGTTCCTGCACCAGGCCCGGCTGTCGGACGTGATCCGCAACGAGATGCAGCCCTGTCCTGCGGTTCCTGCGCTGTTCGCCGTGGTGGATGAGGACTAGGCCGCGATTTTTCTGCGAAAAATCAGGGGTCTGTCGGCCCTTTTGCCTTTGAGAGTATCTGGACCTGGATGAATGGGACGCCGAGCTTACCTCGACTGGAATGCGACCACGCCGTTGCGGCCCGAAGCACGGGCGGCGATGATCGCGGCCATGGATGTGCTGGGCAATCCGTCCTCGGTGCATGGCGAGGGGCGGGCGGCCAAGGCCCTGGTCGAGCGGGCGCGCGGGCAGGTGGCGGCGGCCCTGGGGGCGGAGGGGGCCGATATCGTATTTACCTCCGGCGCGACCGAGGCTGCGGCGATGGCTTGTGGCGGGCGCGGCCTGCGCTGCGGTGCGGTCGAGCATGATGCGGTTCTGGCCTGGTGCGCCGCCGATCTGGCGGTGTCGGGCGAGGGTCTGGTGGTGGTGACGGAGCCCGGGCGTTCGGCGCTGCAACTGGCCAATTCCGAAACCGGGGTGATGCAGGACCTGCCCGAGGGGCTTGCGGTGTCGGACCTGACGCAGGCCTTCGGCAAGGTGCCTTTCGCTTTCAACTGGCTGGGCTGTCAGATGGGTCTCGTGTCGGCGCACAAGCTGGGCGGGCCGAAGGGGGTGGGCGCCGTCGTCTTGCGGCGCGGTGTGGATTTCGAGCCGGTCCTGAAGGGCGGCGGGCAGGAGATGGGCCGGCGCGCCGGAACCGAAAACCTGATCGGCATCGCGGGTTTTGGGGCCGCGGCCGAGGCTGCCGCGCGCGATCTGGCCGAGGGGGTCTGGGATCGGGTGGCCGAACTTAGAAATACTCTAAATGAGGCGTTGTCCTCGTTTGGATTTAATACTATTTCTGTCGGGAATAGCGCGCGGCGGTTGCCCAACACCCTGTGCCTGATCGCGCCCCAGTGGAAGGGCGAGACTCAGGTCATGGCGATGGACCTTGCGGGCTTTGCCGTTTCGGCCGGGTCGGCCTGTTCGTCGGGCAAGGTCAGGGCGAGCCGGACCCTGAAGGCGATGGGGTTTGACGAGGCCCGTGCGGGGCAGGCGATCCGCATCTCGCTGGGGCCGGACACGACGGAAGACGAGGTGCTGCGCTTTGCCGAGGCGTGGGGCCGGGACTACAGGCGCATCCTGAGCCGGGTTGCATGAGGAACAGGCCGCAAGGCCTTGGTTGTGAAGGACAAGATCATGGCGGAAGTCGAATTGGAAGTGCGCGAGGGCGTGGACCGCGAAACGATCGAGACGGTCGCCTCGATGGGCGCCTACAAATACGGCTGGGCGACCGAGATCGAAACCGACTATGCGCCCAAGGGCCTGTCGGAGGACATCGTCCGCTTGATCAGCGCCAAGAACGGCGAGCCGGAGTGGCTTTTGGAGTGGCGTCTGGCCGCCTTCCGGCGCTGGGTCGGGATGGAAGAGCCGCATTGGGCCATGCTCAACTATCCCACGATCGACTATCAGGACCAGTATTACTACGCCAAGCCGCGCTCGATGGCGGTCAAGCCCAAGTCGCTGGACGAGGTGGACCCGAAGCTGCTGGCGACCTACAAGAAGCTGGGTATCCCCCTGAAAGAGCAGGCCTTGCTGGCCGGGGTCGAGGCGCCCGAGGGCGAGCGCCGGGTGGCGGTGGATGCCGTCTTTGACTCGGTCTCGGTCGGCACCACCTTCAAGGCGGAACTGGCCAAGGCCGGGGTGATCTTCTGTTCGATCTCGGAGGCGGTGAAGGACCATCCCGACCTCGTACGCAAGTACCTCGGCTCTGTCGTCCCGCCCACCGACAACTTCTTTGCCACGCTGAATTCGGCGGTCTTTTCCGACGGGTCTTTCGTCTACATCCCGCCGGGCACACACTGCCCGATGGAACTGTCGACCTATTTCCGCATCAATGCCGAAAACACCGGGCAGTTCGAACGCACGCTGATCATCTGCGACCGGGGCGCTTATGTGTCCTACCTTGAGGGCTGCACCGCGCCGAAACGCGACACCCATCAGCTGCATGCCGCCGTGGTTGAACTGGTGATCCTTGAGGATGCCGAGGTGAAATATTCCACCGTGCAGAACTGGTATCCGGGCGACGAAGAGGGCCGGGGCGGCATCTACAACTTTGTGACCAAGCGCGCCGATTGTCGCGAGGCGCGGGCCAAGGTGATGTGGACCCAGGTCGAAACCGGAAGTGCGATCACCTGGAAATACCCTTCCTGCATCCTGCGCGGCGATGATTCTCAAGGCGAGTTCTATTCGATCGCCATCGCCAACAATGCCCAGCAGGCCGATACCGGCACCAAGATGGTGCATCTGGGCAAGCGCACCAAAAGCCGGATCGTCTCGAAAGGGATCAGCGCGGGGCGGGCGCAGAACACCTATCGCGGGCTGGTCTCGATGCACCCCAAGGCCACCGACAGCCGCAATTACACGCAATGCGACAGCTTGCTGATCGGCGACAAATGCGGCGCCCATACCGTGCCCTATATCGAGGTCAAGAACTCCTCCTCCCGGGTCGAGCATGAGGCCACCACGTCCAAGGTGGACGAGGACCAGCTCTTCTACTGCCGCTCGCGGGGCATGGACGAGGAAGAGGCGGTGGCGCTGGTCGTCAACGGCTTCTGCCGCGAGGTTCTGCAGGCGCTTCCGATGGAATTCGCCATGGAGGCGCAGAGCCTTGTTGCGATTTCCCTGGAAGGTTCGGTCGGCTGAGGCGCATCTTGCACGATTTTGAACCAAACCCTGCGCAATTCGGCCCAAGTTCTGCGGTCTGCATGACCTCGGATCAAGAGGGCGATACGGCGCATGCAGGGGATTTCCGACACTCACTACGACTTTGCCTTGCGGCTCAAGCGGATCGAGGCTTCGGCTCAGGCGCGCACGCAGCGCCTGTTCGTGGGCGAGGACGAAAGTTATGTCGTGCCGCGCCGCGAACGGAAGGTAGAACGGTCGCGGCTGGCCGTCATGTTCGGCAACGCGGCCTATCCCCTGTCGATGGGAATGGCGGTGGCCCTGGGCTTTGGCGCGCAGGGCTTGGGGATGGTGATCCGCTTCTGGGTCGAGGGGTTGCGCGACTGGAACGCCAATCCCGATATCGAGATGGTCAAGGAACTGGTGCTGGCCTATGCGCTGGCCATGGTGCTGGGCTATCTGTTGGGTCTGCGCAGCACGACGCTGACCTCGTTGAAAGTGCTGGGTGCGGCCTTGGGCGTGCTGTTCTTTCACAATCTGGTCCATCTTTATCCGGCGATCTTTGCCAAGCTGACCTCGCAGCTTTGGGTCAGCCAGATGATGGCGCATACCAAGGCGCATGCGATGATGTGGCGCGGGATCAGCTTTGCATTCTGAACCTGGTGCGCCATGGCTGAGGCGCCCGTCCTGACCATGCCGCCGGCCGAGGCCGGGCTCTTGCGCGCCACCTATCAGGGGGCCGATGTGATCCTGGAATATGGTGCGGGTGGGTCCACTTTGGTTGCGGCCTCAAGTGCGGCGCGCAGCGTGATCACGGTCGAAAGCGACCGGATGTGGCTTCTGAAGATGGCCGCCTGGTTCAAGACCCATCCGGCCCCGGTGCCGGTGATCCTGCATCACGGCAACATCGGACCCACGCGCAAATGGGGCTTTCCCGCCCAGATCGCCAAATCCGAACGCTGGCCCAGCTATGCGCTGTCGGTCTGGGACCGCGCGGATTTCGCGCATCCCGATGTGGTGCTGGTCGATGGCCGGTTCCGCCTGGCCTGCATGCTGGCCACGCTGTTTCGCATCGAACGCCCGGTGCGGCTGTTGTGCGACGACTATGCCGCGCGTGCCAGCTATCACCTGATTGAAACCCTGGTCGGCGCCCCGGAAATGACGGGCCGCATGGCCGCCTTCACCTTCACCCCGCAAAGCTTTCCGATCGCGCAAATGGGCTGGATCATGGCCGCATTCGCGAACCCCGCGTGACCCGGTCGGCCTGAATGACAAGGACAAGAACATGTTAGAGATCAAGAACCTGCACGTTAAACTTGAGTCCGAGGACAAGCAGATCCTCAAGGGTGTCGATCTGGTCATCGGGGCGGGCGAGGTCCATGCCATCATGGGGCCGAACGGGTCGGGCAAATCGACGTTGTCCTACGTTTTGTCCGGCCGCGAGGGCTATGAGGTTACCGAAGGTTCGGCCACGCTGGACGGCGCCGATCTTTTGGCGATGGAACCGGAACTGCGCGCGGCGCAGGGCCTGTTCCTTGCCTTCCAGTATCCGGTTGAAATTCCCGGCGTAGGCAACATGACTTTCCTGCGCACCGCGCTCAACGCGCAGCGCAAGACCCGTGGCGAGCCCGAACTTTCGGCCGGCGACTTTCTGAAACTGGTGCGCGAAAAGGCCAAGAGCCTCAAGATCGACGCCGAGATGCTGAAGCGCCCCGTCAATGTGGGCTTTTCGGGCGGCGAGAAAAAGCGCAACGAAATCCTGCAGATGGCCATGCTGGAGCCCAAGATGTGCATCCTTGACGAGACCGACTCGGGACTGGATGTCGATGCGATGAAACTGGTGGCCGATGGTGTCAACGCTTTGCGTTCGGCTGGGCGCAGCTTTCTGGTCATTACCCATTACCAGCGCCTGCTTGACCATATCAAACCCGATGTCGTCCACATCATGGCGGCGGGCCGGATCATCAAGACCGGCGGTCCGGAACTGGCGCTCGAGGTTGAAAACAACGGCTATGCCGACCTCCTCGCAGAGGTGCAGTGATGGGCGCCGCATCGCCACGGGCCGAGGCGCTGGCCCAGCGTCTGTCGGGCTTGAGCCTGCCAGCGGGTCTGCCCGCCGCGCGTCAGGCGGCGCTGGCGAGGCTGTCCGCCATGGGCCTGCCCAACCGGCGCGACGAATACTGGCGCTATACCGATCCGGCAAGCCTGACCGCAGTGGCGGCGATTCCCGCCGGGCTGTACGATGCCAGCGACGAGACGCCGCTGTTTGACACGGTGGACCGTGTGAAGCTCGTCTTCACCGATGGCGTTTTCGACGCCGCGGCTTCGGACGATCTGCACCTTGCCGGGGTCGAAATCAGCCGTCTGGCCGAGGCCGGCGCCGGTCACTGGGTCGAGGCGAGTTATGGCGCGCTGGAAGCCGCGGGCCAGACCCCGGTCGCCCGGCCTCTGGCGGCGCTGAATTCCGCCTATGCCAGCGATGGGCTTTTGATCCATGTGACGGGCCGAGCCGCCAAGCCGGTCTCGATCATTTATAACCGCGGATCAACCACTTCCGATGTGATCCTCCACCACGTCGTGCGGCTGGGGCCGGATGCGGAACTGACGCTTCTGGAAAGCGGACCCGGCGCCGCCCGCATGAATCAGGTGCTGGAGGTCGAACTGGCCGAGGGTGCCCGCTTCCACCACATCCGCGCACAGGGCCGCGACCCCGAACGCCGGGCCGCCACGCATATCTTTGCCCGGCTGGCGGCAAAGGCGCTGTTCAAAAGCTTCACCCTCACCGCCAATGGGCTTTTGACCCGCAACGAGGCGGTGATCGAATTTGCCGGCGACGATGCGGTGGCCCATGTCGCCGGCGCCGCGATGGGCGATGGTGCCTTTCACCACGACGACACGGTCTTCATCACCCATGGCGCCGAGCGTTGCGAAAGCCGGCAGGTCTTCAAGAAGGTGCTGAAACACGGTGCCGTGGGTGTCTTCCAGGGCAAGATCCTTGTGAAGAAAGGCGCGCAAAAGACGGACGGCTATCAGATTTCCCAGGCGCTGCTCTTGGATGACGACAGCCAGTTCCTCGCCAAGCCAGAGCTTGAAATCTACGCCGACGATGTCAAATGCAGTCATGGATCGACGTCTGGCGCGATTGACGAGACGGCCTTGTTCTACCTGCGCTCGCGCGGGGTGCCCAAACGGGCGGCGCAGAGCCTGCTGATCCTGGCCTTTCTGGCCGACACGATCGCCGAGATCGACGATGCGGCGATTGCCGAAGACATACGCGCCCGGCTGGAAGGCTGGCTTGAAAGGCATGACGACTGATGGCCCTGACGTCTGACATCGTGGAAAGCTGGCGCAGGCCGCGCCGTGTGGTGCGCAGGCTCTTGGCCAGAGGACGGTCGGAAGCCTTTGTGTTCACGTTCCTTTTCGTGTTCCTTTTGCTGGCCCTGACCTCGATTGCACCCTACTTGTCGCGCGAGGCGGCACTGCATCCCGAGGCGCCCCTGTTCCAGCGCCTGTTCGCGGCAGCGTTGGGGATGCTGATGCTGATTCCGGTGTTCTACCTTCTGGCGGCCCTGGTTCATCTGGTGGCGCGGTTGATGGGCGGCAGCGGCGGCTATTACGAGGGGCGTCTGGCGCTGTTCTGGGCCTTGACCTGCACCACGCCGGCCATGTTGCTTTATGGCCTCGTGCGAGCCTTTGCCGATGGCAGCCCGGCCATTCCCGTCTTGGGAGGCCTGACTTTCCTTGTGTTTCTGGTACTTTACACGGTGATGTTGCGCGAGGTAGAGGGCCAATGAACCTGACCCCACAGGCGATCCTGATGGCGACCCGCGCCACGCTGACCGACCCTGCGGCCGCGGCACGCCAGGTCATGGCGCTGCGCCTGTCAGAGGGCGAAGGCCTGATGGCCATCGGTGTCACCGCGGTTGCGGCCACGCTGCTGACTTCGGCCATGCAGGGGATTCTCGGCCCGGTCGGCGATCCGGCCATGCAGTCGCTGTTCGAACGCCCCTTCCTGCTGGCGATCAGCCAGTTCGTCGTGATGGTCGCGGGCGCTTTCCTGATGTGGCGGGTCGGCAAGGCTTTTGGCGGCACCGGCACCTTTGCCCAGGCCCTGCCGCTGGTCGCCTGGCTCGAGGTGGTGCTGATCCTGCTGCAACTGGTCGAGGTCATCGTGATCCTCGTCGTGCCGTTCCTGACCATGCTGGTCAGTCTTGGCTCGCTTTTCCTGTTCTTCTATCTGATCACACATTTCACCGCGGCGCTGAATGGGTTCACCTCGATGACGAAGACCTTCTTCGCCATTCTTGGCACCTTTTTCATCGTGCTGCTGGTGGTCAGTTTCGCCCTGCTGCCTTTCATTCCGGTGCCCCATGTATGACATAGACCGTATCCGCGCAGACTTTCCGATCCTGAGCCGGCAGGTCAATGGCAAGCCGCTGGTCTATCTGGACAACGGGGCTTCGGCGCAGAAGCCGAAGGTTGTGATCGACGCGATGACCGAGGCCTATTCGCACGAATACGCCAATGTCCACCGTGGCTTGCACTACCTTTCCAATCTTGCGACCGAACATTACGAGGCGGTCCGCGGCAAGATCGCCCGCTTCCTGAACGCCAAAGAGGACGAGATCGTCTTCAACACCGGCACGACCGAGGGGATCAACCTCGTCTCCTATGCCTGGGCCGCGCCGCGCATGCAGGCGGGCGACGAGATCGTGCTGTCGATCATGGAGCATCACGCCAATATCGTGCCCTGGCATTTCCTGCGCGAAAGGCAGGGCGTGGTGCTGAAATGGGTCGAGTGCGATGCCAATGGCGACCTCGACCCGCAGGCCGTGATCGACGCCATCGGGCCGCGCACCAAGCTGGTGGCGATCACCCATATGTCCAACGTCCTGGGTACCGTGGTGGATGTGGCCTCCATCTGCAGGGCCGCGCAGGCCAAGGGCGTGCCCGTGTTGGTCGATGGCAGCCAGGCCGCGGTTCACATGGCCGTGGATGTGGCTGCGATTGGCTGCGACTTCTATGCCATCACGGGACATAAGCTATACGGACCAAGTGGTTCCGGCGCGATCTTCATTAAGGCCCAACGTCAGGCCGAGATGCGCCCCTTCCTCGGCGGCGGCGACATGATCCGTGAGGTCACCCGCGACGCCATCACCTGGAACGACCCGCCGATGAAGTTCGAGGCGGGAACGCCGGGCATCGTCCAGCAGATCGGGCTTGGCGTGGCGCTCGATTACATGACGGGCCTTGGCATGGCGAACATCGCCGCGCACGAGCGGGCCTTGCGCGACTATGCCCGCGACCGGCTCAAGGGGCTCAACTGGCTGAACGTGCAGGGCAATTCGGCGGACAAGGGGGCGATCTTCTCCTTCACGCTGAACGGTCCGGCCCATGCGCATGACATCTCGACCGTCTTGGACAAGCGCGGCATCGCGGTGCGCGCGGGCACCCATTGCGCCATGCCCCTGATGGAGCATATGGGCGTGACCGCGACCTGCCGCGCCTCCTTTGGGCTTTACAACACCGAGGCCGAAGTCGATGCCCTGGTTTCGGCGCTGGAGTTTTGTCAGGATCTCTTTGGCTGATTTCAGGTTGCAAGGCCTTGGGCTTTCGACTATCTGAACCTCATCCCGCACCCATAGCTCAGCTGGATAGAGCGTTGCCCTCCGAAGGCAAAGGTCGCACGTTCGAATCGTGCTGGGTGCACCAAATTCCCCGTCATTCCATGCTTGCGGCCCTTGTGCCGGGCCTTGAGCCTTGGCAAGTCTGCCGGCGGGACGGGGAGGGGTGATGGCGCGGGTCTGCGGACATTTTGGCGAGTTGTTGCAGGGCCGGATCGGGCCTGGCGGGCCGGTGGCCCTGGTCACCTTGCCTTGCCCGGTCTTGTGGGCCGAGGCGCAGGTTTCGCAATGGGACGGGTTTGGCCTCTTGCAACCCGGGCCGGTCGTGGCGCAGGCCAGGGTGCACCGGCTGTTGCGCGCCCTGGCGGTGCCGGCCCGCGGCAGGTTCCGCCTGCGCCTGACCATGCCGGCGGGGGGTGGGGCGGGGGCCTCGACCGCGGCGCTGATGGCGCTGGCTCTGGCGGCGGGCGCCGTGGACAGGGAGGCGATCATCGCCGAAGTTCTGGCGCAGGAAGGTGCGAGCGATCCCCTGTTGTTCGCCTCCCCCGAGCGGGTGCTTTGGGCCTCGCGGCGCGGCGCGGTGCTGGCCTGTCTGCCCGCCTTGCCGAAGTTCGAGGTGTTGGGCGGCTTTCTGGGCCCCGGCCAGCGCACCGATCCCTTCGATCATGATTTTCCCGACATATCGGACCTTCTGGCCGACTGGCCGGGCGCCGATCTGGCCGTGATGGCGCGTCTGGCCAGCCAGTCGGCGCGGCGCACTCTGGCCCTGCGCGGACCGGCGGGCGATCCGACCGAGGGTTTGGCACGCCGTCTGGGCGCCCTCGGCTTCACGATCGCCCATACCGGCGCGGCGCGCGGATTGATCTTTGCGCCGGGACTGGTGCCTCAAGCGGCGGCGGCAGACTTGCGCGCGGCCGGCTTTTCGCGGATCACCCGGTTCAGGTGCGGGGGATAGGCGATGTTTGCAGGCGCGATGCTGGTGGCGATGGCGGTGGATGCGGCCCTGGGCTGGCCCGACCGGATTTACGACCGCATCGGCCATCCGGTTACGTGGATCGGCGATGTGATCGACCGGGCCGAGCGCCGGTTCAACTCGTCGGCACTGCCGTTCTGGCGGCGGAGAATGAATGGCGTGCTGGTCTGCCTCGGCATTGCAGCCATGGCCGGGCTGATTGCGCAGCTCATCGTCTGGAGCCTGCCGCACGGGCCGTGGGGCGCCGTGCTGACCGGGGTTTTCGCATGGCCCCTTGTGGCGGCGCGGTCCCTGCACGATCATGTGCGCCGGGTTGCGACCCTCTTGGCACGCGGCGATCTGCAGGGCGCGCGCGATGCGGTGGCGATGATCGTAGGGCGCGACCCTGCCACGCTCGATCAGGCCGGGGTGGCGCGGGCGGCATTGGAGAGTCTGGCCGAAAATGCCTCGGACGGGGTGGTGGCGCCCTTGTTCTGGGGGGTCGTTCTGGGCCTGCCGGGGATTGCCGCCTACAAGGCGATCAACACGATGGATTCGATGATCGGCCATATGAGCCCGCGCTACCGCGCCTTCGGCTGGGCCGCGGCGCGGCTTGACGATCTGGTCAACCTGATCCCGGCGCGGCTGACCGCTGTTTTGTTGGTGGCGGTCGCCGGGTCCGGCTGGAAGATGGCGCTCAAGGTGATGATCGCCGACGCCGGCCATCACCGCTCGCCCAATGCCGGCTGGCCCGAGGCAGCGATGGCCGGGGCGCTGGGGATAAGGCTGTCGGGTCCGCGCGTCTATGATGGCGAGGTCACGTCCGAACCTTGGGTCAATGAGGGCGCGCCCGACCCTGGTCCGATCGACCTTGGCCGCGGGCTGAACCTCTATCTGGCGGCCGTGCTGGCGCTGGCATTGGTGATTGCCGTGGTGGCCCTGCTGTGACGGGTCCGGGGCGCGACCACGGCGGCAATCTCGATTGGGCCAAGGCTCGCTATGGCGGGGACGACTGGATCGATCTGTCCACCGGGATCAACCGGGTACCCTATCCGGTGCCGGACTTGCCGGCCGAGGCCTTCACCGCTTTGCCGGCTCGCGCGGCAATGGACCGTTTGCTGGAGGTTGCTAGGCGCGCCTATGGCAGCGAGGCGCCCATCGTGGCGCTGGCCGGGGCGCAGGCGGCGATCCAGATGGTGCCGATGTTGCGGGCGCCGGGTCTGGCCCGTGTGCTTGCGCCAACCTACAACGAACATGCGGCGACGCTGCGCGCCTCCGGCTGGCGTGTGGAAGAGGTGCCCACCCTCGCCGGGCTGGCCGGGGCGGATCTGGCGGTCGTGGTCAATCCCAACAACCCGGACGGCCGGCATCACGGGGGCGAGGCGCTTTTGGCCTTGCGGGACCGGGTCGGGATGCTGGTCGTCGACGAGAGCTTTGCCGATCCCGAACCCGGCGCAAGCCTGGCCGGGGAAGCGGGCACGGCGGGGCTGATCGTGCTGCGGTCCTTCGGCAAGTTCTATGGGCTGGCCGGATTGCGGCTTGGGTTCGCGCTGGGACCCGCGGCAGAGATGGCGCGGATGCGCGACCTCGCGGGACCCTGGCCGGTGTCGGGCCCGGCGATCGCGGTGGGGACGGTTGCTTTTCAGGATGCGGCATGGGCTGCGGCCACGCGGGCGCGGTTGGCGGCAGAGGCCGTGGCGCTGGACGAAATTTGCCGCAAGATCGGATGGCAACCGCTTGGCGGGACATCACTTTTCCGGCTTTACGACACACCGGACGCAGGTCTTGCACAAGAGGCCCTGGCCGAGGCCCGGATCTGGAGCCGGATCTTTCCCTATTCACGCCGCTGGATCCGGCTGGGTCTGCCGGGGGGCGCCCTGGAATGGCAACGGGTGGCGGCCTTGCAAGATGGGCAGATTGCCCATCCTACCTGAGGCCAAGGTTCAGCATGGCTTCGACATCAAGATGCGCCTCGATATGGGCTGCCAGCGCATCCAGCGTCGCCTCGACCTCGGCGCCATGGTTGCGCTGGACGGCGGGCAGGCCAAGGGCTGTCAGATAGGCTGCGCGGAAGGCGTCCCCGCTGAACATGCCATGCAGATAGCTGCCGGTCACCCGGCCATCGGCCGAGATGGCGCCTTCCGGGCGGCCCTCGACCTCGGCGAAGGGGCGGGCGCGGTCGGGGCCCTCGCTGCGGCCGATGTGGATTTCATAGGCCTGGATCGGCAGGCCGCTGGCCTTGTGCCGCGCGGTGGTGCGGGTCAGGCGCTTGTCCGGCGTCATCGTGGTGGTGATGTCCAGCAGGCCCAGGCCCGGGCTGGAGCCAGCCGGACCCTCGATGCCGTCCGGGTCCGAGATTTCGGTTCCAAGCATCTGATATCCGCCGCAAATCCCCAAGATCCGACCGCCGCGCCGGTGGTGTGCCGCAAGGTCGATGTCCCAGCCCTGTGCACGCAGGAACGCCAGATCGCCCCGGGTGGATTTGCTGCCCGGCAGGATGACCAGCGCGCAATCGCCCGGGATCGCCTCGCCGGGGCGGACCATGACGACCTGCACGCCGGGTTCCGATTTCAGCGGGTCGAGGTCATCGAAATTGGCGATGCGCGACAGTTGCAGGCAGGCGATCTTGAGGCCCTGACCGGTCGAGGCCACGATGTCGAGCGCGTCTTCGGCGGGTAGCCGCCAGGCCTGGGGGAAATAGGGCAGGACGCCCAGTCCCTGCCAGCCAGTCTGCGCCGCGATCATGGCATAACCGTCATCGAAGAGGCGAGGATCGCCGCGGAACTTGTTGATCACAAACCCCTTTATCAAGGCCGCATCGCTCGGGTCCAGCACGGCCCTGGTGCCCACCATCTGGGCGATCACGCCGCCGCGGTCGATATCGCCGACCAGGACGACCGGCACCTCCGCCGCCATGGCAAAGCCCATGTTGGCAATGTCGCCGGCACGCAGGTTGACCTCGGCCGGAGAGCCCGCGCCTTCGACGATCACCAGATCATGCGCAGCGCCAAGCCGTTGAAAGCTTTGCAGAACCGGCGCCATCAGCGAGGGTTTCAGGGCGGAATAGTCGCGCGCCTTGACGGTGGCCACGCGTTTGCCCTGCACCACAACTTGCGCACCCACCTCGGATTCGGGCTTCAAGAGCACGGGGTTCATGTCGGTGTGCGGTTCAAGCCCGCAGGCGAGCGCCTGCAGGGCCTGGGCGCGGCCGATCTCGCCGCCGTCGATGGTGACGGCGGCATTGTTGGACATGTTCTGCGGCTTGAACGGGGCGACCGACAGACCGCGCAGACGTGCCGCGCGGCAGAGACCCGCCACGATCAGCGATTTGCCGACATTGGAGCCCGCGCCCTGAATCATGAAGGATTTCATCGGGTCACACCCAGAACCTGCGGCAGGTCCTCGCGGGTTTCGTCGGTGAAATGAAAGGTCTGCCAACCGCGCGCCGCGGCGGCCCGGATGTTCTTTTCCGCGTCGTCGATCAGCATTATGTCGTGCGGGGCATGGCCGGACCAGGCCTCGATCGCCTCGAAAAAGCCCGGGGCCGGTTTCTTCACGCCCAGGGGCCCCGAGGCGAAAATTTTCTGAAGACGGGTCTGAAAGCCCATGGTTTCCCAGATATATCTGGCCCGATGCGCCTCGTTGTTGGTGGCGATGACACCGGGCAGGCCACAGGCGTCAAGCCAGCCCAGAACCTGCGGGTCGGGATGGGCATCCTTGGCCAGCCAATAGTCCAGAACGGCTTCGGGTTGCAGCGCCGGGGCATGGGCCCGCGTCCATTCGGACAAGAGGTGCAGAAGATCGCGTTTCCCGGTCAGAACGGCGTCGAACTGATTGGAACCGAACATGAACTCGGTAAAGACCTCGGCAGAGACCCCAAGATCGGCCTCGAAGCTCTCCTGCCAAAGGAAGAAGCCGCCCTGATAGCCCTTGTTGAGCACGCCATCGAAATCCCAGGCGACCAGTTTCAAAACTCGACCCCCGGCTGGGCCTTGATGCCGGAACGGAACGGGTGCTTGATCAGCGTCATCTCTGTCACGAGGTCGGCCGCCTCGATCAGCGCGTCAGAGGCGCCGCGGCCGGTCAGGCAGACATGGGTCATCGGCGGTTTTTCGGCGGCGAGGAAGGCCACGACCTCGGCCGTGTCGATATAATCATAGCGCATGGCGATGATGATCTCGTCCAGCAGAACGAATCGGATGGCGGGATCGCGGATCAGCTCTTTCGCCTTGGCCCAGCCGGCCTGAGCGGCGGCGATGTCGCGGGCGCGGTCCTGGGTTTCCCAGGTGAAGCCTTCGCCCATGGCATGGAACTGGCAGAGATCGCTGAAATTCTCGGTCAGCAGGCGGCGCTCGCCCGTATCCCAGGCGCCCTTGATGAACTGCACCACGGCCGAGGGCATGCCATGCGCCACACAGCGCAGGATCATCCCAAACCCCGATGAGGATTTGCCCTTTCCGGTGCCGGTGTGGACGATGACCAGCCCCTTGTCGCCCGCCTTGCCCGCCATGATCTTGTCGCGGGCGGCTTTTTTCTTGGCCATTTTCGCGTTGTGGCGGGCATCGGGGTCGGCCGTGCCGCCGGAAGCGGGGCCGGTTTCGCTGGGCGTGTCGGTTTCAGAAGATGACATGGCGGCAGGTGTCCTTGACGTTGTGGCGCCATCCTGCCAGAGGTGAAGCAGTGTTGGTGCCGGTCTTGAGATTGACTACTCTTATGACAGGCGAAAAGGGAATGCGACAGGTCTTGGCCTGGGATGCAGCCGCCCCCGCGACCGTGACCGGAGAGGTCAGCCGATCCACTGGGAAACCGGGAAGGGGGCTGACCCGGGGGCGACCCCAGCTCCGCAAGCCGGGAGACCTGCCAGCACGGACGACTTTGACGGACGGGGTGTGCCGTGGCGAGTTGGGGGTTTCCCCTCTTCGCGGCATTTCACCTTTAAGGATGGACATGGCCGCGAGACTGCACATCTGCATGACCTGCAAAGCCGGGCTTCCGGTCGAGGAAGGTCAGGCCTGCATCGGCGCGAAGCTCTGGGCCGCCATCGCTGCCCTGCCGGTGCCCGAAGGTGTCACGGTCCTGCCGGTCGATTGCCTTTCGGCCTGCAACACCGGCGCCTCGGTGGCTTTGTCCAAGCCGGGCGCCTGGGGTTATGTCTATGGCCGCATGACCGAAGAGAACGCCGCCGACATCCTCGCTGGCGCCGCGGCTTACGCGCGCACCCTGGACGGCCTTGTGCCCTGGCGCGAGCGTCCGGTGATCTTTCGCAAACAATCCATCGCCCGAATTCCACCACTGGAGGCTTGAATGACCGATCTCGCAAAAATCCCCGTGACCGTGATCACAGGCTTTCTGGGCGCCGGCAAGACGACGCTGATCCGCCACCTGATGCAGAACCCGCAGGGCAAGCGGCTGGCCGTGCTGGTCAATGAATTCGGCACCGTCGGCGTGGACGGCGAGATCCTGAAAGGCTGCGCCGATGAGAATTGCCCGGAGGAAAACATCGTGGAACTGGCCAATGGCTGCATCTGCTGCACCGTGGCCGAGGATTTCATCCCGACGATCGAGGCGCTTCTGGCCTTGCCGAAGCGGCCTGACCATATCCTGATCGAAACCTCGGGTCTGGCCCTGCCGAAACCCTTGCTCAAGGCCTTCGACTGGCCGGCAATCCGCTCGCTGATCACAGTCGATGGTGTGATCACGCTGGCCGATGCCGAGGCGGTGGCCTCGGGCCATTTCGCGGGCGAGTTGACGGCGGCGCAGATCGCCGCGGGCGAACATGACACGCCTTTGGGCGAGGTCTTCGAGGACCAGATTTCCTGCGCGGACATCGTGCTCTTGACCAAGGCCGATCTTGCGGGCGAGGCGGGCGTCGCCGCCGCCCGCGCCGTGATCGAGGCCGAGGCCGAAGAGAAGAACCGCATCAACTTGCCGATCCTTGCGATGAGCGAGGGGGTAATCGACCCCCGCGTGATCCTGGGCCTGCAGGCCGCGGCCGAAGATGATCTGGCCGGCCGTCCCTCGCATCACGATGGTGAGGCCGAACATGAGCATGACGATTTCAATTCGATCGTCGTCGATCTGCCCGAGGTCGCCTCGGTCGAGGCGCTGACTGCCGCCATTGTCCGGCTGGCGCGGGAACAGAAGATCCTGCGCGTGAAGGGCTATGTCGCGGTCAAGGGCAAGCCGATGCGGCTTTTGGTGCAGGCGGTGGGGGAAAGGGTGCGGGCGCAGTATGACCGGCTTTGGGGCACGGCGGCGCGGTCGTCGCATCTGGTGGTGATCGCCGAGCGCGGCGACATCGACGAAGCGGCCATCCGCGCGATTCTGGCGGCCTGACATGCACGTCGTCTTCCGCGAAAGTCATGGGTTGGAGGAGACGGCCGCGCCGTTCGATCCCGGTCAGGACCCGGCGGATCTGATCGTGCTGTCCTTCTCGGACAGCGACCTTGGCGCCTTTGCCGCGGGGTGGCACCGGGGCAATGCGACCAAGATGGGCACATTGCCCATCCTACGCCTGTGCAACCTGGTCGCCCTGCGTCACCCGGTTTCGGTCGATGCCTATGTCGAGCGGACTGCCTCTGGCGCCAAGGCCATATTGGTGCGGCTGATCGGGGGCGAGGCCTATTGGCCTTATGGTTTGGCAAGCCTTGGCGATCTGGCGCGGCGCAAGGGCATCGCACTGGCGGTCCTGCCGGCGGATGGGCGCGAGGATGCGCGGCTGGACGAGATTTCGACCCTGCCGGTTTCCACCCTGCGCCGGTTGCAGGCGCTTTGCGATGCGGGCGGCGCGGTGGCGGCGCAGGCGGCACTGGCGCAATTGTCGCTGGCAGCGGGGCTTTATGCCGGGCCGGTGCTGGGCGACAAGCGCGTGCCGGATTGTGGGTTTTATATGCCGGGGCAGGGGGTTGTGAGCGCAACTTCACCCAACGGCGTGGCGGTGGTCTTTTACCGCAGTTATCTGACAGCGGCCGACACCGCCCCGATCGACGCGCTGATCGAGGCGCTGACGAAGACGGGGCTTTCCGCCTACGGTCTCTTTGCGCCCTCGCTCAAAGGGGCTTCTGCCGATTGGGTGGCCGAGGCCCTTGGCGCGGCCAGACCCATGGCCATCGTCAATGCCACGGCCTTTTCCGCCAAGGGAGCCGAGGGTGCATCGCCGCTGGATGGTCCGGGCTGTCCGGTGTTTCAGGTTGCCCTGTCGACCGCGCGGCGGCGCGACTGGGCTGGGTCGGCGCGGGGCCTGTCGCCCTCGGACCTTGCCATGCATGTCGTCCTGCCAGAGGTGGACGGGCGGCTTCTGGCCGGCGTGATCAGCTTCAAATCGCCCGGCAAACGTGACCCGCACCTGCAGTTTTCCCGATTTGCCCACCGCGCCGATCCGGAAAGGATTGCCGCCGTCGTGGACAAGGTCAAGGCCTGGGCCGATCTGGCGCATACTCCGGCCGCCAACCGCAGGCTGGCCGTGGTTCTGTCGACCTATCCCGGCCGGGCGCATCAGATGGCCCATGCCGTCGGGCTCGATGCCATCGCCTCGACCGAGGCGCTGCTGGCCGACCTCAAGGCCGCAGGCTACGCCACGGAACCGGGCCCCTTGAGGGCCGATGTGCTTCAGCACGAGGCCCTCTCTTGGCCCATTTCCGAATATCTTCCCGCTCTCAATGCCTTGCCGGAGGATCTTCGCGCCAGCCTTGCGCTTTGGGGCGCACCAGAGGACGATCCCGCTGCACAGGACGGAGCCTTTCGCTTTGCCGGTCTGCGGTCGGGCAAGACCCTGATCGCCCTGCAACCCGAACGCGGCCACAGCGCCGTGCGCGATGCCGAATACCACGACCTCAGCCTGCCGCCACGCCATGCCTATGTGGCCTTCTACCTCTGGCTGCGCGCGCAGGGCCTGCATGCCGTCATCCACATGGGCGCGCATGGCACGCTGGAATGGTTGCCCGGCAAGTCGGTCGCCCTGTCGACCTCTTGCTGGCCCGAGGCGTTGATCGGCCCCATGCCGGTGATCTACCCCTTCATCGTCAACGATCCGGGCGAGGCGGCGCAGGCCAAGCGCCGGATCGGCGCCGTCACCCTGGGCCACTTGCCGCCCCCCCTCGCCACGGCCGGCGTCCCCGAGGCGCTGGCGCGGCTCGAACGTCTGCTCGACGAATATTCCACCGCCGATGGCATCGACCCGGCCCGGCGCGACCGTCTGATCCGCGCCGTGCGGGACGAGGCGCAGGCCCAGGGTATCGAGGCCGACCTTGGCCTGCCCGCCGATGCCTCCGCCGCCGAGGCGATCACCCGGATCGACCGCTTCGTCTGTGACATCAAGGAAAGCCAGTATGGCGACGGTCTGCATATTCTGGGCCGTGGTCCGCAGGGTCAGGCCGAACGTCAGGGCATCCTGACGGCACTGTCGGGCGCACGGGTGCCTGCAGGGCCTGCAGGCTCGCCCAACCGGGGGCGGACCGACGTTCTGCCGACCGGGCGCAATCTTTATTCCGTCGACCCTCGCGCCGTGCCCTCGCGCGCGGCGCATGCCCAGGGGGTCAAGCTTGCCGAAGAACTGATCCGCCGCCACCTGCAGGACAATGGCGATTATCCGGCGGGTCTGGTGGTCGACCTCTGGGGTTCGGCCACCATGCGCACGGCAGGCGAGGATTTTGCCATGGCGCTGCATCTGGCGGGCCTCGCCCCGGTCTGGGACGACAACGCCGCACGGGTTTCAGGGGTCGAGGTCATCCCGCTGGCCCTGCTGGGCCGGCCACGCATCGATGTGACGCTGCGGGTCTCTGGCCTGTTCCGTGATATTTTCCCGGGGCTTGCGCAGCTTTTTGAAACTGGCGCCGCAGCCTTGGCCGCCCGGGACGAGGCACCCGAAGACAACCCGTACCGAAGCGCAACTCCGCGGGTCTTTGCCCCTGAACCCGGTCGTTATGGCTTGGGGATGGAGCATGATGACTTTTCGGAGGCCGCGCGTGAGGCCGCAGGCGAGGCCTGGCTGCAGGCCTCCAGCTGGGCGATCGGCGTGGATGGCCAGTCCTATCACGACCGCGCCGCACTAGAGGCGCGCCTGAGGGCTGCCGACAGTTTCGTGCATTCGCAAGACCTTGCCGAGACGGACGTGCTTCTGGCGCAGGATTATGCGGCCCATGAGGCTGGCTTTGCCGCCGCGATGGCGCGGATCGGTGCGGAAAGGCCCGCGCTTTACCATCTGGACGCCACGCGGCCCGACCGGCCGCAGGCGCGCAGCTTGACCGAAGAGATCGCCCGCGTGGTCCGCGCCCGCGCCGCCAACCCGGCCTGGGCCAGCGGCATGATGCGGCACGGATTTCGCGGCGCTGCCGAGATTGCGGCGACGCTTGACCATATGGCGGCCTTCGCGCATCTGGCGCAGGTCGTGCCGGCGCAGCTGTTCGACCTTTATCACAAGGCCACTCTGGGCCGCGACGATTTGCGCGATTTCCTTCAACGCGAAAATCCCGCAGCCCTTGCCGCGATGCAGGACACTTTCCTGCGCCTGCGCGAGGCGGGTTTGTGGCTGACCCGGCACAACTCCATCGCGATGGAGCTGGAGCGTGCAAATGACTGATTTCGCTGTAAAAGGCTGGTGCCCGGGTGCCTTGCGGCCCATGGTGTCGGGTGACGGGCTGGTGCTTCGCATTCGGCCGCGGCTGGCGGAACTGACCGCCGATCAGATGCGCGGCATAGCCGAGGCGGCCTTGGTCCACGGAAATGGCATCGTGGAACTGACCGCGCGGGCCAATGTGCAACTGCGCGGTGTGACCGAGGCGAGCCATGCACCTTTGCTCGCCGCGCTCGACCGGCTGGGGCTGCTGGACCCCGACGCGCAAAGCGAAAGCCATCGCAATGTGGTTCTGACGCCGTTCTGGCACGGCGCCGAGGTGGAAAAGCTGGCGCGTGATCTTTACGCAGCGCTGCGCAAGGGCCCGGATTTGCCGGGAAAATTCGGGTTTGCGCTGGATCTCGGGCCAGAGCGGCTTCTGGCCGGCACCTCTGCCGACATCCGCATCGAGGCCGGGCGCAAGGGCTTGATCTTGCGGGCCGATGGTGCTGTGGGCGGACAGGCGGTCAGCGCGGCTGAGGCCGTGCCGCTGGCGCTGGAGATGGCCGAATGGTTCCTCGCCACAGGCGGGGCGCCGGGCGGGCGGGGGCGGATGGCCGCGCATCTCGCCCGGGCCGTGCTGCCCTTTGACGCGTCGCAGGCACCCGCTCCGCTGGCGCCGACGCCTGTGCCGGGGCCGCGCGGCGACGGTTGTCTGATCGGCTTTGAATTCGGGATCTTGCGGGCCGAAGTTCTTGCGGCTTTGGCCGATCTGGCGCCGATGGCGCGCGTCACACCGTGGCGGATGCTTTGGCTGAACTGTCCAAGCGTCGCGGCCCAGCCCGGCCTGATCACCGCGGGCGACGATCCGCGCCTGCGGGTTTTCGCCTGCACTGGCGCGCCCGGCTGTCCGCAGGCGCTGCAAGCCACCCGCGGCCTCGCCCGCCGTCTGGCGCCCGAAGTGCCTGTGGGCAAGGTGCTGCATGTGTCGGGCTGCGGCAAGGGCTGCGCCCATCCTGGACGGGCCGATCTGACGCTGTCGGCCACGCCGCGCGGCTTTGCCCTGCTGCCGCAGGGCCGTGCCGGCGAGTTGGGGCCTGTGCTGGCGCCTGCCGACATTACTTTCGAAACTCTGCGCAAGGCTTTGTAAATGCCACATTCCTACGAAACCGACGGCGCTGCGATCTACCTGAAAAGCTTTGCCATGATCCGGGCCGAGGCCGATCTGGTGCGTTTTACGCCCGAAGAAGAGGTCGTCGTGGTCCGCATGATCCACGCGGCCGGTATGGTCGGGCTGGAAGAGTTTGTGCAGTTCACGCCCGGCATGGCGATTGCCGCCCGTGCCGCACTTGAGGCCGGTGCGCCGATCCTCTGCGATGCGCGCATGGTGTCAGAGGGTGTCACCCGCACTCGTCTGCCCGCCGGCAATGAGGTGATCTGCACCCTGCATGACCCGCGCGTGCCGGACCTCGCCAAGGCGATGTCGAACACGCGCAGCGCCGCGGCCCTGGAATTGTGGCGACCGCATCTGGCTGGCGCGGTGGTGGCGATTGGCAATGCGCCAACGGCCTTGTTCCATCTTCTCAACATGTTGGAGGACGAAACTTGCCCGCGGCCGGCCGCGATCATCGGCTCTCCGGTGGGCTTTGTGGGGGCTGCCGAATCCAAGGCCGCCCTGATCGCGGCGCCCGTGGTGCCTGCGCTGGTGGTCTCGGGCCGGCTGGGTGGATCGGCGATCACCGTGGCGGCTGTCAATGCCCTGGCGAGCCGGAAAGAATAACATGGGCAAGATCATCTGCGCAGGCCTTGGCCCCGGCGACCCCGATCTGATGAGCCTGCGGGCGCACCGCGCCGTGACCGAGGCCACTCAGGTCGCCTATTTCCGCAAGGCCGGGCGGGCCGGGCAGGCGCGCCGCATCGTGAACGGGCTGTTGCGCGGCGATCCGGTCGAACATGCGATGGAATATCCGGTGACGACCGAACTTCCCTTCGACAGCCCGGACTACAACGCGGCGCTGGCACGGTTCTATGACGACTGGGCGGGACGGCTGCAGGCCTTGTCCACGGCGTCGGACGTGGTGGTCCTGTGCGAGGGAGACCCCTTCTTCTACGGCTCTTTCATGCATCTTTACAGCCGCTTGCTGGGCAAGGTTGCGATGGAGATCATCCCCGGCATCACCGGCATGTCGGGCTGCTGGACGGCCACGGGCCAGCCGATCACCTGGGGCGACGACGTGCTGAGCGTGCTGATGGGCACCTTGCCCGAGGCGGATCTGGCGCGCCACATGGCCGGGGCGGATGCGCTGGTCGTGATGAAAACCGGGCGCAACCTGCCCAAGATCCGCCGGGCCTTGCAGGCCGCAGGCCGGCTGGATGCCGCCTGGCTGGTCGAGGCTGGGACGATGCCCAATCAGCGCATCCAGCGGTTGGCTGAGGCCGAAGCGACCGAGTGCCCCTATTTCGCCATCGTGCTGGTACACGGCCACGGCCGCCGCCCCGAGGTGCCGGAATGAGCGGTCGTCTGGACATCGTGGGTCTTGGGCCGGGCGCCGAGGCGATGGTAACGCCCGAGGTTTCTGCCGCCCTGGTGCAGGCGACCGATGTTGTGGGCTATATTCCTTACGTGGCGCGGATCCCTGCACGACCGGGGCTGACCTTGCACGCTTCGGACAACAGGGTAGAGTTGGACCGCGCCCGCCATGCTTTGGAGATGGCGTTGCAAGGTCAAAGGGTTGTGGTGGTTTCCTCGGGCGATCCCGGGGTCTTTGCCATGGCCTCGGCCGTGTTCGAGGCGCTGGAGACCTTGCCCGAGGCCCTGACCCTGCCGATCAGCGTGTTGCCCGGCATAACGGCGATGCTGGCCGCCGCCGCGGCCCTGGGCGCGCCACTTGGCCATGACTTCGCCTGCATCAATCTGTCGGACAACCTCAAACCCTGGGCGCTGATCGAGCGGCGCCTGAGGCTGGCGGCCGAGGCCGATCTGGCCATGGCCTTTTACAATCCGCGCTCGGCCAGCCGGCCCCAGGGTTTTGAAAAGACGCTGGAGGTTTTGCGCGCAAGTTGCGGGCCAGACAGACTTATTTCCTTTGCGCGCGCCGTGTCGACTCCCGATCAGGCACTAAAGACCGTGACCCTGGCCGAGGCCAGGCCCGAGATGGCCGACATGCGGACCCTCGTCATCCTCGGCAATTCCGCGACGCGCCGCATCGGGTCGCACATCTACACGCCAAGGTTTTCGGCATGAAGCCAGCGCAGGGCAGCCTCGACACTGTCGGCCCTGGGCCTTTCGGGCAGGGCGGGCCGGTCGATCAGGATGACCGGCAGACCCATCAGGCGGGCCGCGTCGAGTTTCGCGCGCGCCCCCGAACCGCCCGCATTCTTGGCCACGATGTGGCTGATCCGATGCGCCCGCAGCAGGGCCAGATCGCTGTCGAGCGTGAAGGGGCCGCGCGCCACGACCGCCTCGGTCTGAGGCAACGGCAGGCTTTCGGGCGCATCGACCAGCCGCAAAAGGTAATGATGCTGCGGCTTTGCGGCAAAAACCTCAAGGTTTTGCCGGCCGATTGCCAGAAAGACCCGGGCCGGAGCCTCGGGCAGGGCCTCCGCCGCGGCGGCCATGTCGGGAACCAGATGCCAGCGGTCCTCGGCCATGGGCTGCCAGGGCGCGCGCTCCAGCGCCAGAAGGGGCAGGCCGGTGATCCGCGCGGCCTCGACGGCATGGGCGCTCATTCGGGCCGCGAAAGGATGGGTGGCGTCGAGGATATGGGTGATCGCCTCGGCCCGCAGATAATCTACCAGACCCGCCACGCCGCCAAAGCCGCCGACGCGCTGCGGCAGGGGTTGCGTAACGGGTGCCCCGGTGCGCCCTGCGTAAGAGAAAACCCCCGCAATGCCTTGATCTGCCAGCGCTTTGGCCATGGCAGAGGCCTCGGTCGTGCCGCCGAGCAGAAGGACGCGGATCATGGCTGAACCTTGGTTGACGATCATCGGGCTGAACGAAGATGGACTGGGCGGGCTGACCTTGGCAAGTAGGGCGGCGTTGACCTCGGCGGAAATCGTGTTCGGCAGCCCGCGGCATCTGGCGCTGGCGGGGGTGCGCGGGCGCGAATGGGGGATACCTTTCTCGATCGAGCCGGTTCTGGCCGAAAGAGGCCGTCAGGTCGTGGTTCTGGCCTCGGGCGATCCGTTCTGGCATGGCGCCGGGGGCAGCATGATCAACCGGCTGCAACCGGGCGAGTGGCGCAGCTTTCCGGTGCCATCGACCTTTGCGCTGGCGGCCAATCGGCTGGGCTGGCGGCTGGAAGAGACGATCTGTCTGGGCCTGCACGCCGCGCCCCTGCAACGGCTGCGGATGGTGCTGGCGCAGGGGCAGAAGGTGATCTGCCTCTTGCGCGATGGCGCGGCTGTGGGAGAATTGGGCACCTATCTTCAGGCCGAAAACTTTGGCGGATCGACCCTGCATGTGATGGAGTCTTTGGGTGGCACCCGCGCCAACTACAGCAAGATCACCCCGCAAGAGGCCAAGACGTCAAGTTTTTCCGCGCCTGTTGCCGTGGGGGTGGACTGTGTCGGTCGCGGCATGCCGCGCGCCTCGGGTCTGCCTGACGATCTCTTTGAACATGACGGGCAGATCACCAAACGGCCGATCCGCGCGCTGACGCTGTCGGCGCTGGCGCCGCGCGCGGGCGAGGTGATGTGGGAC
The DNA here is from genome assembly GCA_016124195.1 of bacterium. GTDB lineage: Bacteria > Pseudomonadota > Alphaproteobacteria > Rhodobacterales > Rhodobacteraceae > Stagnihabitans. The sequence goes on from WGOE01000009.1 coordinate 227,763, forward strand.
ATCGGCGCGGGCTCGGGCAGCGTCTCGATCGAGGTCTTGCTGGCGGCACCGGGCGCCGTGGCTCATGCGGTCGAGGCGGATACGATGCGCGCCGTGCGCGCCTTGGGCAATGCGCAGACCTTTGGCGTCTCGCACCGCTGGCATCTGCATCAGGGGGCGGCGGTCGATGTGGTGGCAGGACTGCCGCGGCCGGATCTGGTCTTTGTGGGCGGCGGCGCGTCGGAGGAGCTGGTGCGCGCCATCTGGCGCCTGCTGCCGCAAGGGGCGCGGCTGGTGATGAACGGGGTGACGCTTGAGACCGAGGCTTTGCTTTACGCCTGGCATGGCGCAAAGGGGGGGCAGCTCTTGCGGATCGACCTGGCCGAGGCGGGTGCCCTGGGGTCGCGTCGCGGGTGGGAGGCCTCGCGGCCGGTCGTGCAATGGAGTGTGGCGAAATGAAGGTGGCCGGTCTGGGCTTTCGACGCGGCGTTTCGGCGGAAAGCCTGCGGGCGGCCCTGGCCCTGGTGGGCAAGGCTGATGCGCTGGCCACCGCCGAGGACAAGACCGGCGAACCTGGATTGGTCAGGTTGGCCAAGGAGTTGGGGTTGAATGTTCACGGTGTTTCGCGCGCGGGCCTTGCGGCACAGGGCGTTGAAGGCTCGGCCAAGGTGATGGCGGCCTATGGCACGGGCTCGGTGGCCGAGGCGGCGGCCCTGGCCATGGCGGGACGGGGGGCGCGGCTGATCGCCACGCGGCGCACCGGGCCTGACGGAATGGCAGTGGCGGCATTGGCGGAAGGTGACGGCATAGCATGACGGTGCATTTCATCGGGGCAGGGCCTGGGGCGCCCGATCTTTTGACCCTGCGCGGGCGTGATCTGATCGCGGCTTCGCCCGTGTGCCTTTACGCCGGTTCGCTGGTGCCGGAGGGCGTGCTGGCGCATTGCCCGCCGGGCTGCCGCATCGTCAACACCGCCGGCCTGTCGCTGGACGCGATCATCGCCGAGATTGCCGCGGCCCATGGCCAAGGGCTTGATGTGGCGCGGCTTCATTCGGGGGATCTGTCGGTCTGGTCGGCGATGGGCGAACAGCTGCGCCGGCTGCGCGACCTGGGGATTCCCTATGACGTGACGCCGGGCGTTCCGAGCTTTGCCGCCTCGGCTGCGGCTCTGGGGGTGGAGCTGACGTTGCCGGGCCTGGCGCAAAGCGTGGTCCTGACCCGCACCAACGGACGCGCCTCTGCCATGCCCGAGGGCGAGACTCTGGCCGCCTTTGCCGCAACCGGGGCCACGCTGGCCATCCACCTGTCGATCCATGCGCTGGGGCAGGTGGTGGCCGCGCTTGTGCCCTTCTACGGTGCAGCCTGCCCGGTTGCCGTGGTCTGGCGCGCGACCTGGCCCGATCAACGCATCCTGCGCGCGACCCTGGCCACGATCGAGGCCGAGGTTGGATCAGAAATCGACCGCACCGCCTTGATTCTGGTTGGAAAAGCGCTGGGGGCCGAGGGGTTTGACGACAGCCGGCTCTATGCCGACGACTACGACCGCCGCTACCGCCCGCGCGGCACCGAACCCAGGTTTCCGGAATGACGGGCGGTCTGATCATTTCGGCCGCCGGGTCGGGCAGCGGCAAGACGCTTGTCACGCTGGGTCTGGCGCGCGCCTTCACGGCGCAGGGTCTGGCGGTGCAATGTTTCAAATCCGGGCCCGATTACATCGATCCGGCCTTTCATCGGGCGGCGACGGGGCGTGCCTCGTTCAACCTTGATTCCTGGGCCATGCAGCCCGGCATGGTGGCCGCGCTGCTCGGCAAGGCTGCTGGCGCTGACATCGTGCTGGCCGAAGGCTCCATGGGCCTGCATGACGGAGTGGCAAAGCCGGGTGAATGGGGCAGGGGTGCCAGCGCCGATCTGGCGCTGCATCTGGATTGGCCTGTGGTTCTGGTGATCGACGCCTCGGGACAGGCGCAGACGGCGGGGGCGGTGGCGCTGGGTTTGGCCATGTATCGCAAGGGGTTGCGCGTTGCGGGTGTGATCCTGAACAAGGTCGGCTCGCCCCGGCACGAGGCCATGCTGCGCGCGGGCGTCGCGGCGGCGGGTCTGACCGTGCTGGGCGCCCTCCCACGCATCACGGCCCTGCAGATGCCAGAGCGGCATCTGGGGCTGGTCCAGGCCGAGGAATTGCCGGATCTTGACCGCCTGCTCGATGCTGCGGCCGATCTTGTCGCGGCTCATGTCGATCTGGAGGCCCTGCGCGCAGCCGCAGCGCCCTTGCCGCTCGGGGCCGCGGCTCTGCGGCTGCGGCCTCCGGGCCAGCGCATTGCCTTGGCCCGGGACGAGGCGTTTTCCTTTGTCTATCCGCATCTTGTCGAGGGCTGGCGCGCCGCCGGGGCCGAGATTCTGACCTTTTCACCGCTTGCGGACGAGCCGCCTCCAGCCGCTGATGTGTGCTGGTTGCCCGGCGGTTATCCGGAACTGCATGGCGCAAGGCTCGCCAATGCGGCCCGCTTTCGCACCGGCTTGCAGGGCTTTGACGGCGCCATCCACGGCGAATGCGGCGGCTACATGGTGCTGGGCGAGGCCTTGATCGACAAGTCGGGGCAAAGCCATCAGATGACCGGGCTTCTGGGCCTTGTCACCAGTTTTGCCGCGCGCAAGATGCATCTGGGCTACCGTCTGGCCACCTTGATGGCGCCAATGCCGGGGCAGGGCCTGGGCGCGCGCCTGCGCGGGCATGAGTTCCGCTATTCGACCATCGTCGCCCAGCCCGATGCGGCCCTGGCCCGCGTGCAGGATGCCGACGGGGCCGAAGTTGCCGAGACCGGCTCATATCGCGGCCGGGTCTCCGGGTCCTATTTTCACCTGATCGCCGAGGCATCATGACCGGTTTTGTCTCTTTCGTCTCTTCCGGTCCGGGCGACCCGGAACTGTTGACACTCAAGGCCTTGCGCCGGATCGAGGCGGCGGATGCGGTGCTGTTCGACGATCTTTCCGCCGGCCCCATCCTGGCCCATGCCCGTGCCGGGGCCGATCTGGTCGGCGTGGGCAAACGCGCTGGCCGCGTCTCGCCCAAGCAGGATCAGGTGAGCCGGCTGCTGGTCGATTACGCCGCGGCGGGTGCCAAGGTCGTGCGGTTGAAATCGGGCGACAGCGGCCTTTTCGGCCGGCTCGAGGAAGAGATCGAGGCCTGTCGCGCGGCGGGCATCGGGTTCGAGGTCGTGCCCGGCGTCACCTCTGCCTCGGCGGCGGCGGCGGCGGCGGGCATCCCCCTGACGCGCAGGCTGACCGCGCGGCGTGTTCAGTTCATCACAGGTCATGACGTCACCGGCCATCTGCCCGAGGATCTGAACATCGCGGCCCTGGCAGACCCCTTGGCCACCACCGTGATTTTCATGGGAAAACGGACCTTTGCAGCACTTTCTTCAAAGCTGGTGGCTGCGGGCCTGCCGCCTGAGACGCCAGCGCTTCTGGCCGAAAGTGTTTCGACACCCGAAGAAAGGCTGACCCGGGCCACCGTCGCAACCCTCGGCGCCGCGCTGGCCGAGGCCAGCGACGGGCCCGCCCTGATCCTGATCGGCCCCTTGATGGAGACGCCATGACCCATCTGCATCTGATCGGCATCGGGACGGGAAACCCGGATCACCTGACGCTGCAGGCGATCAAGGCGCTCAATGCGGTGGATCTGGTGATGATCCCGCGCAAGGGCGAGAGCAAGGCCGACCTGGCCGAATTGCGCCGCACCATTTGCGCCGAGGTCGTGACCAATCCGGCGACGCGGATCGTCGAATTCGATCTGCCGGTGCGAGATGCGGCCAATCCGGCCTATCTGAATGGCGTGAACGACTGGCATGATGCGATCGCAGGCGTCTGGCAAGCCACGATGACGGCTCATCCGGCCGAGAATGTGGCGCTTTTGGTCTGGGGCGATCCGTCCTTGTACGACAGCACCTTGCGCATCGCGGCGCGCCTGCCGGATGTGACGGTTTCGGTCGTGCCCGGCATCACCTCGATCCAGGCGCTGACCGCCGCGCATGCCATGGCCCTGAACGAGATCGGAGCGGCCGTCACCATCACGACCGGCCGGCAATTGCTGGAAGGCTGGCCGGATGGCGCGGACACGCTGGTCATCATGCTGGATGGCAAGTGTTCGTTCCAAAGCATTGATCCGGCGGGCGTTTCAATCTGGTGGGGCGCCTATGTCGGCATGGCGGAACAGATCATCCTGTCCGGACCACTGGCCGAAGTCGGCTCGCAGATCGTGGCGACCAGAGCGCAAGCCCGCGCGGCACATGGCTGGATCATGGATATCTACATCCTGCGCAGATCGTAGATAGATTACATAATATTGATTATCGGACAAAAGATCCCGTGACATGAACCACGCGCCCCGCCTCGCGATTTGGCTCTAGCCGGCCAGGATCGCGCGCAAGGTGTCCAGCATCGCGCGGTCCGGCACGCTTGACAGGATGGCCGAGATCTCGCGGATCTTGCCCACCGGCGCGTCCCACCACTTCAGCGCCAGAAGCTCTGCGATGATCGCGTCGTCGAAGCGTTTGCGCAGCAGTTTGGCCGGATTGCCGCCCCAGATCTCGTAAGGGCCGATGTCGCCTACTACGGTGGCGTTGGCAGCGATCACCGCTCCGTCACCGATGGTCACGCCCGACATGACAGTCACATTGCGCCCGAACCAGACGTCGTTGCCCACGGTAACGTCGCCATTGCTGTAGGGCTGGCCCTCCATGATCTGATCTCCGAGCTGGGCCTTGAAGATGCGTCCAAAGGGAAAGGTCGTGGCCCAGTCGGTGCGATGGTTGCCGCCCAGCAACACGGTCAGCTGGGTGGCAATAGAACAGAACTGTCCGATGCGCAGCGTGGCGCCTTCACCCCATTCGCGCACCACCATCTTGCGGTGACCATAGGTGAAGCGCCCGATCACGATGTCGCTGTTGCCGACCTTCATGCGCTTTTCAGAGGCGGGCTCGCCCGTGATTCGGGCAGAGCCGGCGTCGCCCATCATGTCGTCACTGTCCATCAGCCTCTCCGCAATGTCCCAGCTCATTATGTCAAATCCCAAAAGCGCGCCCGGCGAAACCCGCAATCTGGCCAAGACGGCCGCGATGTCTCCGGTCCGATGCAATCGGGCAACGCCAGAGGAACGGTGCGCCCCACAAGGCCGGGCCCCTGGCACGATCTGTTGCAGGTTCACCTTCAGCCCCAAGCCATGGAAGGCGAAGAGCCTTCGTCAGGCCCTGCCCCACCTTGCGCCGGGGCCGACATGACCTGGGCACGACCTGGGCCACTGCGCCATGGGCTTTCAGCGGTGCAAGGCGTCCTGCAACAGCTGCGTCACCATGGCGGGCGGCACGTCGTCGGCCACGAAGGCGTCGCCGATCCCACGCGCCAGGATAAAGCGCAGCTTGCCGTCGATCACCTTCTTGTCCTGCCCCATCAGCGTCACCAGAGCCTCGGCCCCCGGCAGATCGCCCGGAATGTCGGCGAGGTCGGTCTTCATCCCCATAGCGCGCAGATGGGCGCGCACCCGGCTTGGCGCCTCTTGCGAACAAAGGCCCAGCCGCTGGCTGAGCTCAAAAGCCAGCGCACAGCCGATTGCAACGCCCTCGCCATGCAGCAGCCGGTCGGAATAGCCGGTCGCCTGTTCCAGCGCGTGACAGAAGGTATGGCCGAGGTTCAACAAGGCGCGCTCGCCCTCTTCGGTTTCGTCGCGTTCGACGATTCCGGCCTTCATTTCGACCGATCGCGTCACCGCCCGCAGGATCACGTCACGGTCGTGGCGCGCCAAGGCCGGGCCCTGCGTCTCAAGATAATCGAAGAAGGCCGCGTCGCCCAGAAGCCCGTATTTGACCACCTCGCCATAGCCCGCCAGCAGATCGCGCGGCGGCAAGGTGTCCAGAACGCCGATATCGGCCAGAACGAGGCTCGGCTGATGGAAGGCGCCGATCAGGTTCTTGCCCTGCACCGAATTGATCCCGGTCTTGCCGCCCACTGAACTGTCGACCTGCGCCAAGAGGCTGGTCGGCACCTGCACAAAGCGCACGCCGCGCCGCAGGACGGCGCAGGCAAAGCCCACCAGATCGCCCACCACGCCGCCGCCAAGCGCCACGACGATGTCGCGCCGTTCGACCTTTTGTTCCAGAAGCCATTCGACGGTGCGGGTGAATTGCGGCCAGCCCTTGGTGGCCTCGCCCGGCGGCAGGGTCAGCGTCTCGGCCGCGATGCCGGCCTCGGCCAGACCCTGCAAGGCCGTGGCCAGATGCAGCCGCGCCACCACCTCGTCCGTGACGATCACAACCCGCTTGCGCCGCAGCAAGGGTGCGATCTGCGCGCCGATCTGCACCAGAAGCCCTGCCCCGATGCGCACCTCATAGGCGCGCGCGCCCAGGTTGACTGGAACCACATTGACCATTCAGACCGTCTCCAAAACATCCGCACGCGCCGTCAGCGCCTGAGCCACCCGTTCGGCCATCGCTTCGACCGAAATGTCAGAGGCCGAATCCACCGTCAGATCGGCCGAGGCGTAGGCCGGCAGCCGCGCCTCGTAAAGCGCCCTCAGCGTCTCGCGCGGGTTGGGCGTGCGCAGCAAGGGCCGCGTCGTCTTGTGCCGCACCCTATGCCACAAAAGGTCCAGATCGGCGCGCAGCCAGACCGAGACTCCGCTTTGATGGATCAACTCGCGATTGACCGGTGCCAGAAAAGCGCCGCCGCCGGTCGACAGGATGCAGGGCGCACCATGCAGCAGCCGGTTCAGCACCTCGGTCTCGCGGGAGCGAAAGAAGGTCTCGCCGTCGCGTTCGAAGATCTCGGCGATCGAGCGGTTGGCTGCCTTGACGATCTCTTCGTCCGAATCAAGGAAGGGCACGCCCAGATGACGGGCAAGCGCTGTGCCGACGGCGGTCTTGCCCGCGCCCATCATCCCCACCAACACGACGGTTTTCCTCAAGCGAAGCATAAGACTTGGCTGTTCCCTCTTTCGCAGGCGCCGGACGCAGGATAATGCCGCCGTCGGAGCACAGTTTGTGTCCTGAATGGCGTGAAGTCGCGACAAATGCCATATATAATCGACGCGTCGGACCAAGGCCCCGTCAGAGGGTGCCCCGCGGGGGGTAAAGGTCCGAAGCAGAAACAGGCAATGCAAAGGCGAACTTATGGGACGACTGATCATGGCGGTGCTGGTGCTTGCACTCTTGGGATTCGCAGCATTGGTAGGCTATGCCTATGTGGCGGATCTCAGTCCGGCGACGGGCGAAGTGAAAGTGCCGGTGACCTTGCATGCCGATTGAACAAAACCGATTTGGGACGATGGTTTGGCTTCTGCCCGCGCTGGTCATTGGCATGCTTGGCGCACAAGCTGAGGCGCAGAACGGCAAACCTCCCCTGTCGGCGATCGACTGGCTCAGCCAATCACTGGTCACGCCCGCCGCCCTTCCGGTGCCGACAGAGCCTCCGGTTGCGTCGAGCGGTACCGTGCCTGACGCCGTGACGGTGCAGACGTTGGGCGCCGATACCACGGATTCGCTGGGCGTTCTGGCGCCCGGGGTCACGGGCTTGCCGCAGAACCTCTGGGGGCCGGCGCAGATCGGCGACATCCTGCACCTTCTGGCGCAGGACAACCGGCAAGATTTGCCGGCGTTGCAGGGCCTTTTGATCACGCTGCTGCTGGCCGAGGCCGACCCGCCCGCCGGTATGCCGCCGGGCGAAACGCTGTTTCTGGCGCGGGTCGACAAGCTGATGGAAATCGGCGCGCTGGATCAGGCGCGTGCGCTGCTGGATGCGGCCGGGGCCACTCGGTCGCCGGAAATCTTCCGGCGCTATTTCGATGTCTCGCTGCTGATCGGCGACGAGGACAAGGCCTGTGCCGCGCTCAAGACCGCGCCTGGGCTGGCGCCCGCCCTGCCCACGCGGATCTTCTGTCTGGCCCGCGCCGGCGATTTTGACACGGCCGAACTGACGCTGGACACATCCAAGGCGCTTGGCACCGTCTCGCCCGACGAGGCGGCGCTGCTGGCCCGCTTCATGAACCCCGAGCTTGATGACACCGGCATCACGCCGATCATGCCCAACCCGGTCACGCCCTTGATCTTCCGCATCTACGAGGCCATCGGCGAGCCCCTGCCCGACACCACCCTGCCCGTCGCCTTCACCTACGCCGATCTGTCCGATCGCGCCGGCTGGAAAGCGCAGCTTGACGCGGTCGAACGGTTGGCGCGGGCCGGGGCTGTGGCGCCCAACATGCTTCTGGGGCTTTACACCGACCAGAAGCCGGCCGCCTCGGGCGGGGTCTGGGACCGGGTCGCGGCCTTTCAGGCCTTTGACGCCGCGGTGACCGCGCGCGATGCCAAGGCCGTGGCGCGCACCCTGCCCCCGGCCTGGACCATGATGCAGCAGGCCGAGCTGGAAGTGCCCTTCGCCACGCTGTTCGGGCCGGCGCTGGCCAAGATGAAGCTCTCCGGCGACACGGCCCGACTGGCGCGCGAGGTCATGCTTCTGTCGCCCGACTACGCCAAGCTCACCAAGGGCCTGCAATCGAGCGACCCAAAGGTCGGATTCCTTCTGGCCGTGGCACGCGGCACTGTGGCCGATGTGCCGCCGCTTGATGACTTGGGCGCCGCGATTGCAGCGGCCTTCAAGACGCCAGCCGTTCCGACCGCGCTGCAACCGCTGATCGACCAGCACCGCACCGGCGAGGCGATCCTGCAAGCCATGCAGATCCTCCATCAGGGCGAGGCCGGCGATCTGCGCGCGGTGACCGAGGGCCTTTCAACCCTGCGCGCCGTCGGGCTCGACGATGTGGCGCGCCGCACCGCCTTGCAGATGATGCTTCTGGACCGGCGCGGGTGATGGTTCCCGACAGTCAGCGCTGGATTTCGACCTTTCTGGAGGCGCATGCCGCCGAGCATAATGCCGCGCGCAACACGCAAGAGGCCTATGGCCGCGACCTTCTGGCCTTTGCGGCCTATCTGGACCCGCGCCCTTTGGCCGATGCCAGCCGCGCCGATGTCGAGGATTACCTCGTCGCCTGCGCGGCCGAGGGCCTGAGCCAGAGCACCCGCGCCCGCCGCCTTTCGGCGATCCGCCAGATGTACCGCTTTGCCCATGAAGAGGGCTGGCGCGCCGACAACCCGGCCCTGCAGATCGCCGGGCCCGGCGCATCGCGGCACCTGCCCAAGAGCCTCAGCGAAGACGAGGTGACGCGACTTTTGGCGGCAGCGGGCCGGATCGGCCGCACGCCGCGTGACCGGCAGCGCAACGCCCTGCTGATGGAACTGCTTTACGCCACTGGCCTTCGGGTCAGCGAACTGGTCGGCCTGCCGCTCGCCACTGTGCGCGGCGATCCGCGGATGATCCTGGTGCGCGGCAAGGGCGACAAGGAGCGCATGGCCCCCCTGTCCGAACCCGCACGCGTCGCCCTGACCGCCTGGATCGCAGAACGCGATGCCGAAGAGGCGGCGCGCCACAAGGCCGGCAAGCCCGCCAACCGCCACCTCTTCCCCGGGCCGGGCGCCGATGGACACCTGACCCGGCAGCAGTTCCACGGCCTCGTCAAGGACATGGCGGTCGGGGCCGGGATCGACCCGACCCGCGTCTCGCCCCATGTGCTGCGCCACGCCTTTGCCACCCATCTTCTGGCCCATGGCGCCGATCTGCGGGTCATCCAGACCCTTCTGGGCCATGCCGACCTTTCGACAACCGAGATTTACACCCATGTGCTGGAAGATCAGCTGAAGGATCTGGTGATGAACCACCATCCGCTGGCCAATGCCAAATCCGGCACGAAAAAGACCTGAGGATCAAATGGACTGGATCGTCGCCCACGCGACCTTTGTGCTGACTGCGCTTGCCGTGACCGGATTGCTTCTGCTGTCGGCCTTCTTTTCCGGGTCGGAGACCGCACTGACCGCGGCCTCGCGCGGGGCGCTCAAGGGGCAGTCCGACAAGGGCTCACGCGGGGCAAAGGCGGCATTGGCCATCACCGATGACCGCGAAAGCATGATCGGCGCGCTTTTGCTGGGCAACAACGTCGCCAACATCCTGTCGGCCTCGCTGACCACGGCGCTCTTGACCGACATCTTCGGCGCCAATGGCGTGGCCCTCGCCACGGTGATGGTGACGGCGCTGGTGCTGATCTTTGCCGAGGTCCTGCCCAAGACGCTGGCCATCATGATGCCCGTGGCCTTTGCGGTGCGGGTGGCTCCGGCGATCCAGTTGATGATCCTGCTGTTCACGCCGGTCGTCACGACGGTGCGGGCCATCGTGCGGGGGATTTTGCGCCTCTTCGGGATGCGGCCCGACCCCGGGCGGCAGATCCTGGCCCTGCGCGAGGAAATCGCCGGCGCCATCTCTCTTGGCCATTCCGAAGGTGCTGTGGAAAAGGAAGACCGCGACCGCCTCCTGGGCGCGCTGGACCTGTCCGACCGCACGGTGGACGAGATCATGCGTCACCGCCGCGAGACCGAGATGATCGACGCCGACCTTCCGGCCGAGGAAATCGTCAGCCGCGTGCTCGCCTCGTCGCATTCCCGCCTGCCGGTGTTTCGCGGCAGCGACGAGAATATCCTGGGCGTGATCCATGCCAAGGACCTTCTGCGCGAGGTGGAGCGGCTGGACCACATCCACGACAGCCATCAAAAGGCAATGGAATCCCTTGATATCGTGAAGGTTTCCATGAAGCCCTATTTCATCCCCGACACGACCACGCTGGATGAGCAGATGCGCGAGTTCCTCAAGCGGCGCACGCATTTCGCGCTGGTGGTCGATGAATACGGCACATTGCAGGGCCTGATCACGCTGGAAGACATCCTCGAGGAAATCGTGGGCGAGATCACCGATGAATTCGACGTGGTGGACAAATCCAACGCGCTGAAGAAGGCCGAGGACGGCGGCTATCTGGTCGATGGCTCGATGACGATCCGCGATCTGAACCGCGCGACCGACTGGGCCCTGCCCGATGACGAGGCCAATACCGTGGCCGGATTGGTGATCCACGAGGCGCAGATGATCCCGGCGCAGGGCCAGGCCTTCAGCTTTCACGGATTTCGGTTCGAGGTGGTGACCCGGCGCGAGAACCGGCTGACGCGGATCAAGGTCAGAAAGCTTTGACCCGCTGCGCCCGGCGCGGGCGTCGCAGGTGAGTATTTTTGCCTGGATGAAGCCGCAAGGGCGCGCCTATCTGCCGAAGAGGCCGCCAAGGATGCCGCGCACCACGGCCTGACCGGATCTGGTGCCGATCTGGCGCACGAAGCTTTTGGCGAAGGCCTCGGTCAGGGAATCCGACCGGCTGGCGGGGGCGCGGGCTGCGGGCTGGACACGGGTCGCACCAATGGCGCCGCCGCCGATCTGGCGGGCATGGCTGTAGGTGGTGGGCTGCGGGGCCTGGGGCGCGGCGCCGGGTGGCGGAGGTGGCGGGGCGGCCTGCGCCGCCTGGCTTGCCGCCTGTTGGGCGCGGGCCTGCAGCCGCTCGTAAGCCGAATCGCGGTCGATCGGCGTGTTGTATTTCGCCCCCATCGGAGAGGCCGCGACGATGGCCTGGCGCGCGGCGGGATCAATCGGGCCAAGTTGCGAGGACGGCGGGCGGATCAGCGTGCGTTCGACCACGCCGGGCACGCCCTTGTCCTGCAGGAAAGAGGTGACGGCCTCGCCGGTGCCGACCTCCTGGATCGCCTTGGCCGTGTCGAAGGCCGGGTTCGGGCGATAGGTCTGGGCAGCCTGGGTGAGGTCCTTCTGATCCTTGGGCGTGAAGGCGCGCAGGCCGTGCTGGACGCGGTTGCCCAGCTGCCCCAGGATGACCTCGGGGATATCGGCCGGGTTCTGGCTGATGAAATAGACGCCGACCCCCTTGGACCGGATCAGGCGTGCGACCTGTTCCACCTTGGAAATCAGGGCCTTGGGCGCGTCTGTGAAGAGAAGATGCGCCTCGTCGAAGAAGAAGACCAGCTTGGGGCGGTCCGGATCGCCGACCTCTGGCAGGGTCTCGAACAGTTCGGACAAGAGCCACAGAAGGAAGGTCGCGTAAAGCTGCGGGTTCAGCATCAGCTTTTCGGCCGACAGAAGATTGATCATCCCCGCGCCATTGGCATCAAGGCGCATCAGGTCGGCCAGATCCAGCGCCGGCTCGCCGAACATCGCCACCGCGCCCTGATTCTCCAGCACCAGAAGCTGGCGCTGGATGGCCGCGATCGAGGTGGCCGAAACGAGGCCATAGCGTTTGGAAATCTCGTCGGCATGTTCCGAGACGAAGACCAACAACGCCTGCAGGTCCTTGAGGTCAAGGATCGGCAGCTGTTCCTCATCGGCCAGACGGAAGGCCACGTTCAGCACGCCTTCCTGCGTGTCGTTCAGTTCCAGCATGCGCGCCAGGAGCAACGGCCCCATCTCGGCCACGGTGGCGCGGATCGGATGGCCGTTCTGGCCCCAGATGTCCCAGAAGGTCACCGGGAAGGTGCGGTACTGCAGGTCGAGCCCGATGGTCGCGGCCCGTTTCTGGAAGGCCTCGTTCAGCTTTTGCCCGGTCGAGCCCGCAGCCCCCACGCCGGAAAGATCGCCCTTCACATCGGCCATGAAGACCGGCACGCCCGCGGCCGAAAACCCTTCGGCGAGAATTTGCAGCGTCACGGTCTTGCCGGTGCCGGTGGCGCCTGCAATCAGCCCATGCCGGTTGCCGTATTTCAACAGCAAGCTCTGCGCCGTGCCATAGCCCGGACCGCCGCCACCCACGAAAATACTGTCGGTCATCGTCACTCTCCCTTGCGCCGCAAAGCCGTGACGGCCGCCCTTGCCCCGGCAAATCGGGGGACCGTCCGTTCCGACAATACATCCTTAACCCTGCTCTGCCAGTTTCATCTGATCAGGTCTGCGACGGGGTTGCAGGTCTGGTGTTTTCCTCCCTGTCAGACTGGCCGCACTTTCGGGTGCGGCCTCTTTTTTGCTGATAGAAAATTGATCTTTCGCCCGTCAAATCCCGGTTGACGATTATGTGAAAGCGACATAGCGTTGCTGTCATCAAGTCGGCCAGTCCGACAGGGAGCAAAAAAATACAATGAAAAAGGGCCGTGCCTCTCGGCCCTTTTTCCTTTTTGCGACAGGCCATTGCACAACGTTCCCGCATCCGGATGCGCAAGCTTTCGCTGTCACGACCAAGTTTGTCGTTTGAGACCTGACGCCGCCTTGACCGCCGTGCTAAGGGAGCGCGACATGGGGCCCGGCAAGGTCGGAAATGTCCGCCTTGCCCCCTTTGCCCGACACGCCGACGCACGTTCAAGGACACTGACATGAACCGCACTTTCGCCCGAATCGTCCTGGGTCTTGGTCTTTCCGCCGCCCTTCTGGGCGCAGCGCCCGCCGTGATGGCGCAGACCACGACCACTCCGCCGGCCAGCGATGCGCCCGCGACCGCAGCCCAGCCCGCGACCCCGGCGCCGCCGGATGGCATTTCGATGGGCGTGCCCGATGGCCTGCCCGATCAGGCCAGCGCCGCCGTCAACCAGATCTATCTGGCCGCCCAGTTCGACGATTGGGAACAGCGCTGCGTCAAGACCGCCGATGGCAGCGACCCGTGCCAGCTTTACCAGTTGGTCAAGGACACGACCGGCAATCCGGTCGCCGAAATCACCATCTTCATCCTGCCGCCGGGCGGGCAGGCGGTCTTCGGCGCCAGCATCATGGCTCCGCTTGAGACCTTGCTGACCGCAAACATGCGGCTGGCCGTCGATCAGGCCAAGGCCAAGCTTTACCCCTATTCCTATTGCACGACCCAGGGCTGCATCGCCAAGGTTGGCTTCACCGCGGACGAACTGGCCGCGCTGAAGAAGGGCAAGGAGATCGTGCTGACCGTGGTTCCGGCCGCGGCGCCCGACAAGGTGGTGACGGCCAGCATCTCGCTCAAGGGCTTTTCTTCGGCCTATCAGGCCATCGCCGATGTGGCCGCCAAGCCGAAGAAGTGATCAGGCGCGGCAAAGCGCCAGCACGGCGTTCAACCCGCCAAAGGCAAAGGAATTTGACAGAACGGCCGCCACCGCGGCCGTTTTTTCTTGGGTTACCAGATTGACCGGGCAATCCGGATCATCGGCCAGGTGCCCCGCGGTCGGGGCGATCACCCCGTGTTGCAGCGCCAAGAGACAGGCCAGAAGCTCGACCGCGCCGGCGCCGCCGATCAGGTGGCCATGGAGCGACTTGGTCGAAGACACAAGCACATCTCCCGGAAAAAGCTGGGCAATCGCCTGCGCCTCGCAACGGTCGTTGGCGACAGTTCCGGTTCCGTGAGCGTTGATATAGCCGATCTCGGCCGCAGGAATTGCCGCATCGCGCAGGGCCATCTCCATTGCCCGAACCGCGCCTTCGACACTCGGCTGCACCATGTCGCCCGCATCCGAAGTCATGGCAAAGCCCGCGATTTCGGCCAGAGCGGGTGCCCCGCGCGCCAGGGCGTGATCGCGATCCTCCAGCACGAAGACTGCCGCCCCCTCGCCCATCACCATGCCGTCGCGCCCCTTTGAGAACGGCCGGCAGGCGGTTTCAGACAGGACGCGCAGCCCCTCCCAGGCCTTGAGCCCGCCAAAACACAGCATCGCATCGCTACCCCCGGCCAGCATCACCGGCGCCAGCCCCGCGCGCACCATCTGAAACGCCTGCCCGATGGCGTGATTGGAGGAAGAACAGGCCGAAGCCACCACATAGCTCGGCCCCAGCAGCCCCAGATCACGCGCCACCAGCGAGGCCGCCGCACTCGCCATCAGACGCGGCACGGTGAAGGGATGCACCCGGTTCTTGCCCTGCGCATAGACCGCACGGTAATTGTCATCCACCGTCTGCAACCCGCCGCCAGCCGAACCGAGGATTACCCCGGCTTCCGGCACGGCGGTTAAACCCGCCTGCGCCATGGCCTGCCGCGCTGACGCTACGGCATATTGGGCGAAAGGATCCATCCAGACCAGATCAGCCCGGTCAAAATCCCCTCTCCAACCAGTGACTTGCGCGCCGATCTTCACCTGAAGCCGGTCCAGGCCATCAATCTGCAGCGCGCCGATCGCCGACCGGCCCGCCGCCATGGCCCCAAAGGTCGTCGCCACGTCATGCCCTAGGGGATTGACCGTACCCGCGCCGGTGATGACCACCCGTGCCATCAGCCTTGGACCACCAAAGCCTCGATCGCTGCCACAAGCGCGCCGATCGTCGCGGTGTCAAACCCGCTCGCCCCCGGTTCCTGCGCGTTGAAGGGGATCGTGATGTCGAAGGCCTCTTCCATGGCAAAGATCGCCTCGACGAGGCCAAGGCTGTCGAGCCCCAGATCCTCGGGCCTTGCATCCAGCCGCATCTCGGCCGGTGAGAGCCGGGCCTGCGCGGCCAGAATTTGCAGGATCTGGTCGCGCGGCGTCATTCGGTCTCCTCGGGCGGCGCGCCAAGCCGTGCTTCCAGTGCGGCCACGCGCAAGGCCAGCCGCGGCAGGCGCCGCGTGGCCTTTTGCATCTCGACATGCTTGTCCATCTTGATGGCGGGATAACCCAGCAAGACCCGACCCGCCGGCGCATTGGTCAGGATCACCGTGCCGGCCCCGGTGATCACGTCATCACCGATAAACAGGTTGTCGGCCACGCCAACCTGACCCGCCAGCACGACGCGGTTGCCGATCTTGACCGAGCCCGCGATGCCCACCATGCCACAGAGCAGGCAGTCCTCGCCCACCTCGACGTTATGCGCGACATGGACGAGGTTATCCAGCTTGGTCCGGTGGCCGATCCGCGTGCTGCGGATCGTGCCGCGGTCGATGCAGGAATTGGCGCCGACCTCGATGTCATCGCCCAGGATCACAGCGCCCAGCGAATGGATGCGGTGCCATTGCTGCGGGTTGATTTCTCCGCGAATTCCAAGGGTTCCGCGGATTTCTTCAACTCCGGATTTCTCGGGCGTCACGAAAGAGAAACCATCCGCCCCGATCACGCAGCCCGGCTGGCAGATCACCCGGTCGCCAATCTGAACTCGGGCGCCGATCCGCACACCCTCCAAGAGCAGGGCATCCGCGCCGATCTGCGCTCCGGCCCCGATCGAGACATGCGAGGCGATCCGCGCCCGCGGACCGATCCGCGCCCCGGCGCCGATGCTGACGAAGGGGCCAACCGCGGCGCCCTCGGCAATCTCGGCCGTCGGGTCAACCACTGTCATCGGATGGATGCCAGGCGCTATCGCGGGTCCGGCATCCAGAATCCGCGTCAGCCCCGCCATCGCCAGACGCCCGCGCGGCGCGAGGATCGCAGCCTCAAGCCCAAGCGCGCGCCAATCCGCCCCCGGCCACAGCAAGGCGGCACGCGCCTGGCCCAGCCGCAAGCCTTCGGCATATTTCGGAGTCGTGGCCAGCGCCAACTGATCTGGCAAGGCGGCGGCAGGTTCGGCGGCACCGTCAACCAGCAGATCACCGGCCCCCTCGAAAGGAGCACCGATCGCCGCCGCGATCTCTGCGATGTTGTGGGCCATAGCGCCTCCGCCTCGGGCAAACTCACCCAGAGACTGATTAGCTTTGATCCCCCGGCAACACCACCCCGGCGTCCTTCAGTGCGGCAAAAAGCTTGGCGTCGCGGCCGTAGATGTCGCGCCGATAGCCGATGCCGCCCTGATCGTTCGGCCAGGCGGTGAAGTAGACCAGATGGACCGGGATCGGCGTGTCGAAATTCAGAACCGACTCGCGCCCGCCCTTGAGGTATTTGGCGAAAAGCCCCTGCGGATCATCGGTCTGCCGTGCCAGCAAGCAATAGGCCAGATCGAAGGGCGCCGCGACCCGGATGCAGCCGTGACTGAAGGCGCGCACTTCGCGGGCAAACAGGGATTTCGACGGCGTATCATGCAGATAGATGTTGTACTGATTGGGGAACATGAACTTGACCTTGCCAAGCGCATTGCCATCCTCGGGCGGCTGGCGCAGGGCGAAGGGGAAGTTGTTCGGCGTATAGGCGGTGAAATCTATCTGGCTGCGGTCGACCACGTGGCCCGACCGGTCCAGAAGCTGCAACTGACCCTGGGCTTCGGGGTTGCGCTGGAACTGCGGCAGATATTCCTTGACCACGATCGAGCGCGGCACCGACCAGGTCGGGTTGATGACCATGAACTCCATGACATCCGAGAATTCCGGGCTTTCGGTGTCGGTGCCGACCTTGCCGATCACGACCTTGGATTCAAAGGTCACCGCGCCGTCATCGACGACCTTCACCGAAAAATCGGGCTGGTTCACCCAGATGTGGCGCGATCCCAGCGGGGCATTGCCCATCCAGCGCAGCCGCTCCATCGCGACGACGACCGATTTCAGCCGGTCGGCGGCCGAGGTGTTCAGCGCCTCGACCGTCTCCTTGCCGGCGGTGCCGTCGGGCGTGATCCCGCTGTTCAGCTGAAAGCGTTGCACGGCGGCCTGAATGTCGCTGTCGTAGGTTTCGCTGAAGGAGCGTTCAAGATAGCCAAGCGCCATGAGCCGGTCGCGCAGCGCTACCACGGCCGCACCGCTGGCGCCGGGCTTGACCTCGGTCGCCGCAATGCGCGAGCCAAAGCCGCCGGCCGCGACGATGCCCTCCAGCGCGAATTTCTCGACCATGAGACGGCCGTATTCCGGCGCTTGCGGCACAAGACTGGCAAGATAGCTGGCAAGATCGCCCGAAACCGCCTGCTGCAGGATCAAAGCCGGGTCGGGCCGCACGATAACGCGCTTGATGCCCTCTTCGACATGGCCCGGCTCCAGCGCGCCGGAGGAAAGGTCGCGCGCATAGGCCAGCAGGGCCTGGGTCATCGCGATTTCAAGCCGGCCCAGATCACCCTCGGTCCGGGCATTGGCAAAGGCCTGGCGCAGGGCGCCGGAATCATAGCGCGGCGTGGGCAGACCGTGGTCGCCGGCGCTGTCGAAAGCCTGCAACAGAATCTCACGGCGCGGCGCATCCTGCGGGCCGGTCCAGACCGTCTGATAGTCGCGGTTGCGGTAGAAATCGCCGGTGGCCGTGTCATTGCCCGCGGCCGCCGCGAGCGCCTGCGAAAACGCGGTCGGCAGCATCGAGGCAAAAGCCGCGCCGCCGCGCATGACAGCGCCGGCAGCCAGAGCCGAGGTCATGGCTCGCAGTGCCGCGCGTCTGTGGATCAGAATCGTCATCGTTCAAATCTCCTGCACGGACATGCCGTCACACGGTCAACCCCTGCCACATCCGTGATTTTCCGGGTTCGCCTGCAAGGCTAGCCACAATCCCCGGGCATTGCAATTCATAGACCCGGTCACCTGCTGTCCGTCTTGTGTCAATGTATCCATTTGATCACTTCCGGTCACTTAAGATTTTCGGCGAATTACCGCCCTTGAATTCAGCGAATTTTTGCCTATCGGGGCCATGCTTGGCAGCGGGGAAAGAATTCCCTGTTGGGACGCCGGGAAAGATATGCCATTAAATGTGAGCGCTTTGAACACAAGGCAGCAACAAAGCCGTCGTCAAGACGGTCCAGGCACTGAAAACGGGACAGGCTTCACAATGATGGAAACGGACAACGCATTGGTTTCGCGTCGCTCTTTGTTGCGGATTTTTGCGGCGAGTACCGTGGTTGCGGCTCCGACCTATGCCAAGGCCTTCGGGTTTCTCAAAGGGGCCGGGGATGTGCGTCGGGTGCACATGTATTCGGGCCGTTCGGGCGAAACGGTGAATGCAATCTACTGGGTGGACGGCAACTACATTCCAGAGGTCGTCAAGGAAATCAGTCACTTCATGCGCGATCTTCGCGCGGACTCCACGATCCCGATGAACCCGCACAACATGGATATCATCGCCGCGACCCACCACATGCTGGACACCAAAGAGCCCTATATGCTCTTGTCGGGCTACCGGACGCCGGCCACCAATGCCATGCTGCGGTCTGAATCGCGCGGCGTTGCGAAAAACTCGCTGCATATGAAGGGCATGGCGGCGGATCTTCGCCTGAAGTCGCGCACTGTTTCCCAAATGGCAGCGGCGGCACAGGCCTGTTCGGCCGGGGGTGTCGGACACTACTACCGGTCGAACTTCGTGCATATGGACTGTGGTCCGGTTCGGACCTGGGCTGGCTGACCGTCGCGAGGCTTGCGCGAAAACAGGGCACCTTCGGGTGCCCTTTTTCTTGGCGTCTTGGACAAACCGCTCACTCGGCCGTGATGACCGGGCCTGCGGCAGGTGCGCCGCGAAAGCCTTGCGCCACGACGAACTTCTCGGACGAATCAGCGCGGCTTGCCGGTGGTTTCACATTGGCCACTTTGGCAAAGGACTTTTTCAATAGAGTTTGCATCTCAAGCTCAGCCCCGCCGGCGAGGACCTTGGCGACGAAGGTGCCGCCCTCTTCCAGCACGTCAAAGGCAAAGGCCAGCGCCGCCTCGACCAGGGCGATGATGCGCAAATGGTCGGTGCCCTTGTGCCCCGAAGCCGCCGCCGCCATGTCCGACATCACCACATCGGCCTTGCCGCCGAGCCAGCCCTTGACCAGCGCATCGGCATCGTCGCTGAGGAAATCCAGCACATGCAGCTCAACCCCGGCGATCGGCTCCACCTCTTGCAGATCGACGCCCAGCACGAATCCCTTGGGCTTGCCCGGCCGTTCGCCCAGGGCATTGACGCGCGGCACGGCGACCTGGCACCAGCCGCCCGGCGCGCAGCCAAGGTCAACCACCCGGGCGCCCGGTTTCAGAAAGCCGTATTTGTCATCCAGTTCCAGGATCTTGTAGGCCGCGCGGCCGCGATAGCCCTCGGACTTGGCCTTGATCACATAGGGGTCGTTCAACTGGCGTTCCAGCCACAGCGTCGAGGACAGTTTCCTGCCCCGCGCCGTCTTGACCTTGACCCGCAGGTCGCGCCGGCCCCGGCCGGAGGTGTTTTCAGCAGTCATGTGGGTCGTCCATCACTCAAAAGGTCCGTCTTCCAGAACGCCATCCGCGCTCATCTGGGCGTAAAGCAGCCCCTCGCGCAGGCCGCGGTCGGCCACCGAAAGCTGATCGGTCGGCCAGATCCGCATCAGGGCCTGCAGGATCGCCGCCCCCGACATGATCAGCGTATGCCGGTCGCGCCCGATCCGCGGATCGGTCCGCCGCCCGTCGGGACCAAGCGCCAGATAATCGCGGATGACAAGGTCGATCTGATCGGAGCTCATCACCAGCCCGTCGACTTTCGCCCGGTCATAGCGGCGCAGGCCCAGGAAAGAGGCCGCAACCGTGGTCACAGTACCCGACGTGCCGATGATCTGGAACCCGGCGCGCGGCTGGGCGGCATTGGCCGGCGAAAAGCTCGCGAGGTTTTCCTCAAAGAACCACGACATCAGTGCAAAGCGCGCGGCATCGTCCTCGACATCGATGAACTGGTCCTTGAGCGTGGCCACCCCAAGCGGCACCGAGATCCAGTCCACCACCCGCGCATCATGCAGGCCCTGCCGGTCGAACCCGGACGACAGCCGCATGATGGCACGCGGCCGGTCGTCGGGCGCCACATCGCTGAGGTCGATCCAGACAAGTTCCGTCGACCCGCCGCCAATATCGACGATCAGCAGCTGTTCCGACCCGCGCCGGACCAGAGGCGCGCAAGAAATCACCGCCAGCCGCGCCTCTTCCTCGGCCGCGATGATATCGACCGAAAGGCCGGTCTCGCGCTTGACCTGACGGATGAACTCGCGCGCGTTGCGGGCGCGCCGGCAGGCCTCGGTCGCCACGAGGCGCATCCGTGTCACGCCGTGCTTTTCGATCTTCTTCTGACAGATCCGCAGCGCCTGAATCGTCCGCCCCATCGAGGCGCGCGACAGCTTGCCCGAAGCCTCAAGCCCGGCGCCCAGTTGCACCGTCTTGGAAAAACTGTCGACGACGACAAACTGACTGCCCTTTGGCTGGGCAATCAGCATCCTGCACGAATTCGTGCCAAGGTCGACGGCTGCATAAAGCGCCGACCCGGCCGTTGAGGGGGAAGACGTTTCGGGCCTAAGGGAGCTTGCAGGAAGCTCAACCCTCCGCTCGAGTGCGTCCATTCCCCGGGGACGCTGGGGCGCCATCGCCGCCCTCCATCTGTGGTTGGGTCCATGCTAGTCCCGATGGGCGTCATGCTCAAGCCCGCATCGGTCGCGACAGGCTTCGTCGCATCCTCACCAAGCCATGTCGAAATCCGGCATCGGCTGTCGTATATTGGCGCTACACAGAGCGCATCCTCTTCACGCCGGAATCAGACACATGCCCGAGGTTACCATCGTCTACTGGCGCGACATTCCCGCCCAGATCATCGTCGGCAAGGGGCGCTCGGGCGCCAAGGTCAAGCTGACCGAACGGTTCGAACTGGCGATCGACCGCTGCGCCATGAAGATCGGGGCGCGCGATGCCGATGCCTACCTCGCCGAATGGCGCAAGGCGACACCCTTCACCGTCGAAGGCGACCAGATGGCGGTGGCCGAGGCCGAAGCCGCCAAGATCGAGGCCGCCTATGACACTGAACGCCTGAAATCGCTGATCCAGTCCGACGGTTGGGCGCAAGCCTGACGCCTTCGCCCCGTCCCGCCGCAACCCCGGTCTTTCGCTTCCGCATCGCCCCAAAGGACACGTCCATGGCCCTGTTCAACTTCCGCCGCGACACGACCCCTGCCCCCGCAGAGGCGTCGGTCGAAGCCTTTCTGAAAGGCTATTCCATCGAGGTGATGCCGCGCACCGCCGAAAAGGTCGACAGTTTCCGCGCCATCCTGCCCAAGGGCACCCGCGTCTACATCGCCCATATCGAGGGCACGCCGATCGAGGACATGGTCACCACGGCCCGGCGGATCGCCGAGGAAGGCTTTGACGTCATGCCGCACTTCCCGGCCCGCATCATCCACGACAAGGCGACGCTCGCCTCGTGGATCGCGCGTTATCAGGGCGAGGCGGGCGTGAAACAGGCGCTTCTGCTGGGCGGCGGCGTCTCGACTCCGGCGGGGGATTTCGACAATTCGATGCAGATGATCGAGACCGGCCTCTTCGACGGCTTCGAGCGTCTGCATGTCGCCGGCCACCCCGAGGGCAACAAGGACATCGACAAGGACGGCGGCGACGCCATTGTGATGAAGGCGCTGGCCTGGAAACAGGCCTTTGCCGACCGCACCGATGCCAAGATGGCCATCGCCACGCAGTTCTGCTTTGAAGCGGCCCCCGTCATCGCCTGGGCCAACAAGCTCTCCGCCGCCGGGGTGAAGATGCCGGTTCACATCGGCGTGGCCGGTCCGGCGAAACTGCAGACGCTGATCAAATTCGCCATCTCCTGCGGGGTCGGGCCTTCGCTGCGTGTCCTGCAGAAGCGCGCGATGGATGTGACCAAGCTTTTGCTGCCCTATGAGCCGACGGAAGTTGTGGCCGAACTGGCCGCCCACAAGGCAGCAACGCCGGGCTTCAACATCGAACAGGTGCACTTCTTCCCCTTGGGTGGCATAAAGACCAATGCCCAATGGGTGACTGACAACGGCGGCGCCTCGGGCGTTCCCGCAAACGCCACCTCTGCCGAAGTTTGAGAGAAAGGTTTAAGAATGACCCGTACCGTCGTTGAATCCAAAACGAAAACCGTCATCATCGGCTTTGACGAGCCCTTCTGCGTGATCGGCGAACGCATCAATCCGACCGGCCGCAAGAAGCTCGCGGCCGAGCTTGAGATGGACAATTTCGACACCGTGATCCGCGATGCGCTGGAACAGGTGGCCTGTGGTGCCAACCTGCTGGACGTGAACTCGGGCGCCGTCTTCACCAACAAGATGGCCGTCGATCCGCGCTATGCCGACAACAACTTCACCGAACCGCCGTTGATGAAGGCGCTGATCGAGATCATCCAGGGCGTGGTCGATGTGCCGCTGTGCATCGACAGCTCGGTGCCCGCCGCACTTGAGGCCGGGCTTCTGGCCTGCGAGGGGCGTCCGCTGCTGAATTCGGTGACGGGCGAGGAAGAGCGGCTGGAACGCATCCTGCCGCTGGTCAAGAAATACAACGTGCCGGTCGTGGCGATTTCCAACGACGACACCGGGATCAGCCAGGACCCCGACGTACGCTTTGCCGTGGCGAAGAAGATTGTCGAGCGCGCCGCCGATCACGGCATTCCGGCGCATGACATCGTGGTGGACCCGCTGGTCATGCCGGTTGGCGCGATGGGTTCGGCTGGCCAGCAGGTCTTTGCCCTGGTGCGCCGTCTGCGCGAGGAGTTGGGGGTCAACACGACCTGCGGCGCCTCCAACATCTCGTTCGGCCTGCCGCACCGGCACGGCGTGAACGCGGCCTTCCTGCCGATGGCGATCGGCGCGGGGATGACCTCCGCCATCATGAACCCGGTGCGTCAGCCGGAAATGGAGGCGATCCGCGCCGCCAACTTCCTGATGAACCACGATGCCAACGGCGGTGAATGGATCCGCTTCGCCAAGGTGATCGAGGCGGTCGAGGCCGGCGCCACTTTCGCCGAAGCCTCTGCCGCCGCCAGTGCCGCAACCTCGGGCCGCCGCGGCGGGCGCAAGGCACGCGGCTGATTCGGCAAGCGCTTGTTAACCATGGGGCGCTAGCTTCGCCCCATGGATGTCATTCGCCAAACCAATCCGGATTTCTGGCTCGCTCAGGTCTTTTCGGCCAAGGCGGTGACCAGCGCCGGCGTGATCCGCCGCAGCAAGCGCTGGGTCGAGGCTGAAATCGGCCTTGACCGCTTTGAAAACTGCGTCAAGGCGCGTGGCTTTCACCTGATCGAGGCAGGTCAGCAACTGGTTGTGATCTGTCACTCCGGCCCGATCGCCCTGCGGTTCTAGACGCGAGTTTTCTGCGAGAACTCCTGCGACGATCCTGCTGCGACAGGTCCTGAATCTTCGCAGAGGATTCGTCCAAGTGGATTTTCGCAGAAAATCCGCGCTTCAGTCGGCCGCAGCCTTGGCCATCGCAGGCTTGATCGTGCTTTCCAGATTGGCCGCCGTGATCGGCCCGGCGAGGCGCAGCACCACCATGCCCTTGCCATCGATCACATAGGTTTCCGGCACGCCGTAGACGCCCCAGTCGAGCGCCATCGGCCCCGCATCCGCGCCCAAAAGCGCATAGGGGCTGCCCATTTCACTCAACAGCTTCAGCGCGTCTGCGGGCTTGTCCTTGTAATTGATGCCATAGATCGTGGCGCCGTCCTTTTGCAGGGCCTCCAGCATCGGATGCTCCGCCCGACACGGTTCGCACCAGCTGGCCCAGAAGTTCAAAAGCTTCACCCCCGGCTTGCGCAGATCGGCATCGGTCACCGCCGGCCCATCGCCCAAGGCCACAACCCGCACATTCGGCGCCGGATGCCCGACGGTCATCGACGGCAAGGGCTGATCGCCCTTCTGCATCCCCACCCAGAATGCCGCGGCCAAGGCGACAAAGGCCAGGGGCGGCAGCAGGATCAAAGGTCGAATGGCCATCAGTTCTTTCCTTCCCGGCGTTCCACATCTTCCAGAAGGCGCTTCATCCGCGCCCCCTGCCACAGGGTCACGGCCACCAGAACCACCAGAAGTGCTATGGCCGCACCATAGGCGCTCAGCACCGTCACTGCATATTTCCCGAGGTCTGGCATCATGCGACAGCCCTTTCGCGCGCAATCAGCGCCTTGATGCGGCGGGCGCGGATCTCGGTCCGGGTCCTGAGCAGGACCAGCGTCACGAACAGCAGCACGAACCCCGCCACGCAGACCGCCAGCGGCAGACCGTAGACGTTCGATACCTGATCCCCGCCCGCCACCGAAACCGAGGCGCCCTGATGCAGCCCCTGGTTCCAGAACAGCACCGCATAGCGCGACATGAAGGCAAAGACCGAGCCCACCATGCAGAGGACCGAGGTCAGATCAGCCGCCGTGTCCGGGTCCTCGATGGCAGCCCAAAGCGCGATATAGCCGAGGTAGAACAGCCCCAGGATCAGGAAAGACGTCAACCGCGGGTCCCAGGCCCACCAGGTCCCCCACATCGGCTGCCCCCAGATCGCCCCGGTCACGAGGCCGATCACGGTGAAGGTCAGGCCCACCGGCGCCGCCGCCTTGGCCGTCAGCGCGCTGACATGGTGCCGCCGGATCAGCCAGATCAGCGACCCCACCAGCATCATGAACCAGGCCGAAATCGCCATCATCGCACTGGGCACATGCAGATAGATTATCTTGACCGTAGCCCCCTGCTTGTAATCATCCGGCGTGAAGAAAAAGCCCCAAACCAGCCCGGCGACGAGCAAAATCACAGCAAGCCCCGACACCCAGGGCAAGGCCCAGGCCGAGGTTTGCATGAACTTCTTGGGGTTGGCATATTCCCAGATCGACATGAGGCCCCCCTTGCCCAATGACCGCCAGCTTTGCAAGACCCCGTTCGCAAACTCCGGCCGGCTGTTCAAGTCACAGTAACGTCAAAGGCTCATTTCAAATTGGCGCGAATTGCCGCAGCAGAGGCAAAGGGCAGCAGGGCCGCCGACCCCAGCGAGATTGCCGCCAGCAGCAGCAAGGGCACCATGGCCTCCGCCCCCGCAGCCCCGCGCCGCACCGCCTCCGCGCCAAAGATCAGCGTCGGCACATACATCGGCAGCACGATCAGCGACAGGATCAGACCGCCCCGCTTCAGCCCCACCGTCAGCGCCGCCCCGAAACACCCCACCAGCGACAGCGCGGGCGAACCCAGCGCCAGCGCCGCCACCAGCCAGACATATCCCGCCGGATCGAGGCTCAAAAGCACCCCGAGGAGCGGAGAGATCAGCACCAGAGGCACCCCCGTCACCAGCCAATGCGCCAGCGCCTTGACCGCCGCCACAGCCTCCAGCGGCAGCGGCGAGACGGCCATCAGGTCCAGCGAGCCATCCTCGAAATCCAGCGCGAACATGCGGTCCAGCGACAAAAGACTGGCAAGCAGGGCGCCAACCCACAGAATTCCCGGCGCAATCCGCGACAGAAGCGCGCCTTCGGGCCCCACGCCCAAAGGCACCAGCACCGCCACCATCAGGAAAAATGCCAGGCCAAGACCAAAGCCGCCGCCAGCCCGGATCGCCAGCCGGATGTCGCGCCACAACAGCGCCCTCACAGGAAGGCCTCGTCGAAGGCGCCCTGCCGGCTCTGCCCGGCCTTGAAGGGGCCAAGGTCCAGCACCTCGGCCTCGGGCAGGCCAAGGTCGATATGCGTGGCCACGATGGCGGCCCCGCCCTGCGCCAGATGGCCGCGCAACATCGCCCCGAAGAGGCCGACCGAGGCCGCATCAAGCGAGACCGTCGGCTCGTCCATCAGCCACAGGCTGCGCCCGGTGACCCTCAGTCGCGCAAGGCCCAGCCGCCGCTTCTGCCCGGCCGACAGGTCAGCGGCCCGCCTGTCCTGCAAGCCGGTCAGGTTCATCGCATCAAGCGCCGCGGCGATCTGGCTCTGGCCATGCACCGCGGCCCAGAAGGCCAGATTCTCGGCCACGGTCAGCGTGGCCTTGAGCCCGTCGGCATGGCCGGAATAGGTCAGAATGTCAGGATCCGCCTCGATCCGCCCGGACAGCGCAGGCTGCAGCCCGGCCAGCGTCCGCAACAGCGTCGTCTTGCCCGCCCCGTTCGGCCCGCGCAGCACCATGACCCGACCTGCGGCGAGGGCAAAGCCCAGACCCTCCAGCACCGGCACACCGCCGCGCGCAACCGCAAGATCGACAACCCTCAACATGCGCCCTGTCCTAACCCGCTTCGCGCCCGACCGGAAGCCCTTGACCCCCATGCATCGGCGCGCCGGCAGGCAGCCAAGGCAAAGGATGACGCAAATGCCACGCGCGCGCCGCAGCCTCCGCAAGACCGGCTCTCAGACCACGCGCTTCGGCTTTGGGACTTGGGCGATCGGCGGCATCCGGGGCGCGCGCCGGGCGAGGTTCGGCCCCGCGCCGCCTTGCCCGCTCTGACGCCCGAAGCGCGCGTTGCCGCACCCGACATCTCCGCCCGGCTCATTGCGCCCCATATGGTATCTGCGGTGACCTTGCGATTTCATCCGGGCAAAACCACCCGCCCGCGTCGTTTCGGGCAGGCGCGGCTTTTGCCTTTTGGGACCTGGACGAAGACGCATGGCCGGAAGCCCTGACGCGCGAAACCTGTCAGGCGCGGTCCGACAGGTCGAGCCATTCCTCTTCGGCGGCGGCAAGCGCTTCCTGGCGTTCGGCCAGCATGTCCGTGGCCTTCTGGAATTTGACCGGCTCGCGGCGGTAAAGCTCGGGATCGGCCAGCAGCGCCTGCAGCTTGACGATTTCCGCCTCCATCCGCGCCAGGGCGGTGGGCAGGTCGTCGAGACGCTTTTTCTCAGTGAAACTCAGGCCTACGCCGCCTTTCTTCACCTGTTTGGGCGGAGGCGCTGCCGTCTTGGCGGGGGCCGTGGCGGAAGTGGTCTTTTGCGGGCGTTGCGCGGCGTAATCCGACCAGCCGCCGGGATAGACCATGGCCTTCGCATCGCCCTCCAGCGCCACGGTCGTCGTGGCCACGCGGTCGATGAAATCGCGGTCGTGGCTGACCAGCAGCACCGTGCCGTCATAATCGCCCAGAATGTCCTGCAGCAGATCCAGCGTTTCGACATCCAGATCGTTGGTCGGCTCGTCCAGGATCAGAAGGTTCGAGGGCCTCGCCATCAGCTTGGCCAGCAGCAGCCGCGCCTTTTCACCCCCTGACAGCGATTTGACCGGGGCGCGCGCCTGCGCCTCGTCAAAGAGGAAGTCCTTGAGGTAGCCCACCACATGCTTGGGCGTGCCGCGCACCATGACCTGATCGGAATTGCCCGAGACCGCCATCTGCGGGTCTTGCGTGAGGTTGTGCCACAGGCTCGCCTCTGGGTCGAGCCGGGCGCGCGTCTGGTCGAAGACCGCGATTTCCAGCGAGGTGCCCAGGCTGACGGTGCCGGCATCGGGGGCCAGCTCGCCGGTCAGGATCTTCAGCAGCGTGGTCTTGCCCACGCCGTTCGGGCCAACGAAAGCCACCCGGTCGCCGCGCAGGATGCGCAGATCGAAGCCTTCGATGATCAGCTTGTCACCAAAGCGTTTCATCACGCCCTTGGCCTCGATCACCTTCTTGCCCGATGAGGTGCCTGTTTCGAACTCCATCAGCGCGGTGCCCTTGCGGCGGATCTGGGACGAACGTTCCTCGCGCAGGGCCGCGAGCGCCCGCACCCGGCCCTGATTGCGCTTGCGCCGGGCCGAGATGCCTTCAACCGCCCATCGCGCCTCGGCCTTGATCTTGCGGTCGAGCTTGTGGCGCGCCTCGTCTTCGGCGGCCCAGGTCTCCTCGCGCCATTCCTCGAAGCCCAGAAAGCCCAGCTCGCGCCGGCGCAGCACGCCGCGGTCAAGCCAGAAGGTCTGCCGGGTCAAGCGGTTGAGCAGGGCGCGGTCGTGGCTGATCAGCACATAGGCCGCCCGGGTCTCGTTGAGGAAACTCTCCAACCATTCGATGGCCGCGATGTCGAGATGGTTGGTCGGCTCGTCGATCAGCATCAGTTCGGGCGCCTCGGCCACCAGCTTGGCCAAGGCCGCGCGCCGCTTCTCGCCGCCCGAGGCAGAGCCCACCGGCGTGTCGGGCTTGAAGCCCAGCCCCTCGGCCGCGACCTCGACCCGGTAGCCTTCGCCCTCGGGGATGCGGCTCATGGCGTAATCGCCCAGGGTGGCGAAGGCCGACATGTCGGGGTCCTGTTCCATATAGCCAACCGTGACACCCGGAGAGACCACCCGCAGGCCGCGGTCGGCCTCGACGAGGCCTGCCATCACCTTCATCAGCGTGGATTTGCCCGAGCCGTTGCGCCCGACCAGCGCCAGGCGGTCGCCGGGCTGGACGGTGAGGGTGATGCCCTCGAACAGGGGGTTGCCGCCGAAGGTCAGCGACAGATCGGAAAGTTGCAAA
The DNA here is from genome assembly GCA_016124195.1 of bacterium. GTDB lineage: Bacteria > Pseudomonadota > Alphaproteobacteria > Rhodobacterales > Rhodobacteraceae > Stagnihabitans. Next base: position 256,573 of record WGOE01000009.1, read on the forward strand.
AGGGGTGCGCGTGCCATGGCCCTGCCCCTAAGCCCAAGGGCGGCTGCGGTCAACGGGGGACGGCATTCAGGCCGGCTGGACGATGGCGCGAAGCGCGCGCGCGCGGGCGGGCGACACGCGTGCCGTCTCAAGTCCGGTCAGGACATGCAGCGTGTCCATGTCGTGGTCGATCACCGCGTGGTCGGAAACCCAGCCCCCCATCGCAAGATAGGTGCGCAGCAGGGCGGGCAGGCCGGACGGATCGCCCCCGCCCGGCGGCAGATCGACCCGCAGCCGCGCACGGGGGCCCGGCGCCAGGTCTGGCGGCGCCACGAAGTCGCGCAGCGCCGCCAGCGCCGCCAGATGCCGCGCCGGATCGGCGCCGGGAAAGCTGGAACAGCCGAAAAGCAGTGTGACCCGTTCCGCATCGACGATCGCCGTCAGCATGGCCCAGATCAATCGCAGGATGTCGGGGTCGTGCCAGGCCGGATGCAGGCAGAACCGGCCCAGCTCCATCCGGGCGCCGGGAAATGCCGACAGCCGCGCCAGATCGTAGAACTGCGCCGAATAGCTGGCGGCCAGGCTTGTGCCGTCTTCGAAGGCCTGCAACCGGCAGCAGGCCACCAGCGCGCCCGCGCCCTCGCGCACCAGAAGATGCCGGCACAGCGCGTCATGGTCGTCCTGATCCAGCCCAAGCCCCAGCCCCGGGCGGAACGCCAGATGCCGCAGCGCCTGCGCCTCGGTCAGGTCGTCCTCGCCGCTGATCAGGCGCGCGGTGAAAAGGCCTCGCGTCAGGGGCTGCATCCTGGGCTCCAGACTGGGTTGGCAACGAGAATCGCCGGTGGGAACGGGATCGGGCTTGCACCTTGGCCCGGCCCGCCTAGATTTGACCCAAGCCAGACGGAGGATGCAATGGACAAGGTGGTGAAAACCGATGAGGAATGGCGCGCCCAGCTTGACGATCTGGCCTACAAGGTGACGCGCAAGCATGGCACCGAACGGGCCGGCACGCATGAGAGCTTTCCAAAGGGGCCGGGCATCTACCATTGCGTGTGCTGCGGCGCCCCCCTGTTCGATCAGGCGACCAAGTTCGAATCCGGCACCGGCTGGCCCTCGTTCTACAAGCCGCTGGACAATGACATGGTCGGCGAATCGGCGGACAACAGCTGGTTCATGCGCCGGACCGAGGTGCACTGCAACCGCTGCGACGCGCATCTGGGCCATGTCTTTCCCGATGGTCCGCGGCCGACGGGCCTGCGCTATTGCCTGAACGGCGTGGCGCTGACCTTCGAACCCAAGGACTGACCGCACTAGCCTTGGCGCCCGGGCGCCTTGGGGCCAGGAACTGGTGTCAAGCGAAAGGGGACTGAGGCGCCAACCTCCGTCCCCTCTGTCTGTCCAGCGCCGCCTTGCCGAGCGGCTACCCGTGTCAGTTCTTCGGCAAGAGGCTCGCCGGGTCGATCCGGCCGAAGTTCGCAAAGATCTGCGCCAGCGCGCTGCGGCCGCGGATCGGTTCGGTGGTGATCCGGCGGGTGATGGCCACGACCTCGCCCTTCTCCAGACCGAATCGCTCGATGTTGGAAACCTTGCCCTTGGCGTCAAAGGAGATCGCCACGACCTGGCGGTTGATCTCTTGCGGCTCGCGCCCGCCCACGGTCTTCCAGCGGCTTTGCACGTAGAACCATTCGTTGTCGCCCAGCACGCCCTCGGTCGAGGGCCGGCCCAGGAAGGCGCCCACCGTATCGCGCGTGTCGACGCCGGTCTTGATCTGGGCCAGATCGTCCTCTTCCGGGATGAAGCCGTGATTGGAGTAGATCGGTGTGCAGGCTACCGCCAGCACCACGGCCAAGGCCGCGCATGTCCGCACGAAGCTTGCCGCCACGCGACCCAGCCTGCCTTTTGGCACCGCCGCGATGGGCCCGCGTTCCGGGCCTCTGCCTTGCCTGAAGTCGAACGTCATGCCTTCCCCTGCCCTGTCAGGCCCAGACCTGCCTGCCCCGCACCTGTGGCCCCGCCCCAAGGCCGCGCGCCGCGCGCATACCTTCGGATCGGGCCGGTCTTTTGCGCCCCTGTTGCCCAGAAGACCGCCGGGCCAGCGATCTTCCTTCACAACCGCTTACATCATGGATGGGGCCTGTTTCAAGAAAGGACCGGGGCTGATCGCAGAAAGCCGGACTTTGGGTCGGGAATGCCCCGCCTTTCCCGCCAGATCACGGCGACCGGGCGGCATCCCGCGGCCTGCCGCCCGGACACCGCCGATCCTTCTGCCGCGCAGGCCTCACCGCATCCGGGCCGGAAACGAAGGCTTGACCCGCGCCCCGCCACCGCACTAAGCCCGGCCCATATTCAAGCCAGGACCAGTCAAAGGAGCCCGCCATGACCGCGTCAAAGCCCCCTTCGGACCTGCCCCCTGCCGAGCCCGCCCCGGGCCGTTTGCCAACCCTGCCGTTCCGCGCCGCCTCGATTGCCGGGCGAACCTCGACCCATGTCCGCTTCCGCCCCTCCGGCCCCGAACGGCAGGCCATCGCACGGGACCTTGGGCTTCTGGACCTGCCCGTGCTGCAGTTTGACGGCGACATCCGCCCCAAGGGCAAGCGCGACATGGTGCTGGAAGGCCGGCTGACCGCGACGGTGGTGCAGCCCTGTGTTGTGACACTCGAACCCGTGACGACCGAGATCGCCGATCAGGTGACCCGGCAATATCTGGCCGATTTCAAGCTGCCCGAGGCCGACGAGGTCGAAATCCCAGAGGATGACACGCTTGAACCCCTGCCCGAAGTGATCGACGCGGCCGAAGTCGCCATCGAGGCGCTGGCTCTGGCACTGCCGCTTTATCCGCGCGCGCCGGGGGTCGAACTGGGCGAGGCCGTCTTTGCCGAGCCGGGGGCCGCGCCGCTGCGCGATGGCGACCTCAAACCCTTTGCCGGCCTCGCCGGATTGGTGGCCAAGGCCAAGGATGCGCCCGAAGAGCCGGTTTGACCCGCCCCTGCAAGCGGATTGGCCAGAGCGCGGAAAGAGTTGCAGAAAAGGACTTGCACCCTGCCCAAATCCGGCTATGTTCCGCGCCTCATCCATGGGGCTGATCGCGGGTTTTGAACTCGTGCTAGGTTGCCCGGAAATAGCAAAGAAATCAGGGGTCTGTCCCCTTCAGTTCAAGGTGTGACATGGCTGTCCCGCAGAATCGTACGACTTCCTCCAAGACCGGCATGCGTCAGTCGCATGACAAACTCGTCGCCGCCAACCCGGCCGAATGCCCGAACTGCGGCGAATTGAAGCGCCCGCACCACGTCTGCGGCGCCTGCGGTCACTATGATGCCCGCGAAGTCGTGGCCGCGGCTTCTGTCGTGACCGAAGACGAGGACGCGGCGTAAGCCGCTCCTCGACGGTCCTTCCCATGTCACAGGCGAGCCCGGGCCGAGAAGCCGACGGCACGCGGTCCGCAAGGACGCAGGGGTCGGATCGTATCGTGATTTCGGTCGATGCCATGGGCGGAGACCGCGGACCGGCGGCAGTTGTCGCCGGTCTTGTCATGTCGGCCAAGGCAATGCCGGATGCCGATTTCCTGCTGCACGGCGATGAGGCCGAGCTGACCAAGCTGATGGCGCGCCATGCCGATCTTGCCACCCGCGTCACCATCCGGCACGCGCCGCGCGTGGTGACGATGCAGGACAAGCCCAGCCAGGTGATGCGGCACGGGGCCGGCACCTCGATGTGGGGCTGCATCGACTGTGTGCGCGACGGCGAGGCCACGGTCGCGGTCAGCTGCGGCAACACCGGTGCCCTGATGGCGGTGGCGATGATCAGGCTTCGCAAGCTCGCCGGGGTCAATCGCCCGGCCATCGCCTGCCTGTGGCCCTCGCGCAATCCGGGCGGCTATAACCTGATGCTGGACGCCGGTGCCGACATCAAGGCCGATGCCGAGGACCTGCTGCAATATGCCATCATGGGCGCGTCTTATGCCCGCAACGGCATGGGCATGTCGCGGCCGCGGGTGGGGCTGTTGAACGTCGGCACTGAAGAGCACAAGGGCAGCGCGGAACTGAAGGCTGCCAGCGACCGCATCGCCGCCAGCGCCGCGATGGGCGATTATGATTATGTGGGCTATGTCGAAGGCGTCGATCTGCCCTCCAACCGGGTTGATGTGATCGTGACCGACGGCTTTACCGGCAATGTGGCGCTCAAGACAGCGGAAGGCACGGCCCGGCTGATCGCCGACTTTCTGCGCGAGGCCTTCAACGCGACGATCCTGTCGAAATTCGCGGCCCTTCTGGCGATGCGCGCGCTGAACCGGCTGCGCCAGCGCATGGACCCGCGCCGCTCGAACGGCGGGGTCTTTCTGGGATTGAACGGTATCGTGGTGAAATCGCACGGGTCTTCGGATGCGACGGGGGTCGCTGCGGCTCTGGACATGGCCTACAAGCTGGCCCGGTCGGGCTTCCGCGAAAGACTGGCGGCGCGGGTTGCATCCACCCTGACCTCAGGGCAGAGTGCCGCCGCAGGGGCCGCACACATGCCCCAGGATGCGGGAGCGGGGCAACCTCAATGACATTGCGCGCCGTGGTCAGGGGCGTCGGGCATTATCTGCCCGAACGGATCGTGCCGAACTCGGAATTTGAAATGCTGGTCGAGACCAGCGACGAATGGATCCGCAGCCGGTCCGGGATCGAGCGGCGCCACTTCGCGGCGGAAGGCCAGACCACATCGGACCTCGCCACCGCCGCGGCGCTGGCGGCACTGGCCAATGCCGGGCTTGCGGCCAGCGACATCGACGCCATCGTGCTGGCGACCTCGACCGCCGATCTGACCTTTCCCTCGGCCGCGACCATGGTGCAGGCCAATCTGGGCATGAGCCACGGCTTCGCCTTCGACCTGCAGGCGGTCTGCGCCGGGTTCGTCTATGCCCTGTCGACCGCCAACGGCATGATCCTGTCGGGTCAGGCCAGACGCGTGCTGGTGATCGGTGCCGAGACTTTCTCGAAGCTGATGGACTGGGCCGACCGCGGCACCTGCGTGCTGTTCGGCGACGGGGCGGGCGCCCTTGTGCTGGAGGCGCAGGAGATGCCCGGCACGCCGCAGGACCGCGGAGTCCTTTCGACCGACCTGCATTCGGATGGCCGGTTCAAGGACCTGTTGTATGTCGATGGCGGGGTCTCGACCGGGGTGACGGGCAAGCTGCGCATGCAGGGCAAGGAAGTCTTCCGCCACGCCGTGGAAAAGCTGGCCGAGACGGCGCATGCCGCATTGGACAAGGCCGGGCTCTCGGGCGAGGACGTCGACTGGATCGTGCCGCATCAGGCCAATATCCGCATCATCGAAGGCACGGCCAAACGCATGCAGGTGCCGATGGAGCGCGTGGTGGTGACGGTGCAGGACCATGGCAACACCTCGGCCGCCTCGATCCCGCTGGCGCTGTCGGTCGGGGTGGCGCGCGGCCAGATCAAGCCGGGCGATCTGATCGTGACAGAGGCGATCGGGGGCGGCCTGGCCTGGGGCGCCGTGGTTCTGCGCTGGTAGCCTGCGGCTGCAATGGCCGGGGGGTTTCACACCCCCCGGACCCCCCGTGGGGTATTTGGGAACAAATGAAGGCGAAAGGGCGCAGCCCTGCCTGATGGCTCGATTACACTGTATCTAAAGAATGCGTTCCAAGCCATTGTTATTGACTCGCAATTTGAACCGCAGCAATCTTGGGCAAACTTATGGGGGGTCAAGATGGCTGAAAAGACTTTGACGCGTATGGACCTGAGCGAGTCGGTGTTTCGCGAAGTGGGTCTGTCCCGCAACGAATCTGCCCAACTGGTCGAGTCGGTGCTGCAGCACGTCTCGGACGCCTTGGCTGCGGGCGAAACCGTGAAGATTTCGTCCTTTGGCACCTTTTCGCTGCGCGCCAAGACGGCGCGGGTCGGCCGCAATCCCAAGACCGGGGACGAGGTGCCGATCTCGCCGCGCCGGGTTCTTACCTTCCGCCCCTCGCATCTGATGAAGGATCGCGTGGCGGGCGGATCCAAATAGGGAATGACCTGCGGTGGACAAAGCGCCGGACGCCTTTCGCACCATCTCTGAAGTGGCCGAAGGGCTCGAGACGCCGGCCCATGTGCTGCGCTTCTGGGAAAGCCGGTTTCCGCAGATCAAGCCGGTCAAGCGGGCGGGCGGGCGGCGGTATTACCGGCCGGCCGATGTGGCGCTGCTGGCCGGGATCCGGCAGCTCTTGCACACCGAAGGCATGACGATTCGCGGCGTGCAGAAGGTATTGCGCGAACAGGGCGTCCGGCATGTCGCCTCGCTGGGCGGCGCCGACGTGGACGCGCTCGACCTGGACCACCAATACACGACGTCCGACCTGATCGCGACCGGGACACCGGCAGAGGACAGGGCCGCGCAGCCCGAGGTGAAACCTGCCCCGGTCGCGCCCATCCGCGGGCAGGTTCTGCCGTTGGACCATGTGGCGCGCCGGCCGGTCGATGCCTCCTCGGTGATCCCGGCCGAGGTTCAGGCGCTGTTCGCCGCGCCGGAGCCGCCGCCAGGCGCCAAGAGCGCGCCGCCGACGGACCCTGTGCCTGCCCCCCCCGTTCTTGCCCCCTCGGAATTGCCCTTGACCGGCCCGCGCGAGGGCGAGGGCGGCTTGCTGGCCTTTCCGCACAGCCGTCGCCCCAAGGCCAAGACGCCGGAAACCGATGCCGCGCAGGCCAGTCTGCCCTTCGAGGCGCCCGAAGCGCCGCATGTCTGGGTCGAGGAAGAGGCCGAACCGGCGGGTGCGCTGCACCGCATGCCACCTGCCGCAGCCAGGGACCGGATGGCCGGCGTCCTGGCCGAGGAATTGGACTCCGCCCTGAGCGATGCCGTGGCGCGGGCCGTCGAGGCCGCCCTGTCGGAGCCGGAGGACGACACGGCATCCGGACCTCAGCCGCCGAGGCCCGATCCCGAAGTTCCCGCCCCCGATGCCCCGGAATTCGAACCCCCGGAGGTCGAGCTTCCCGACCCCGACCTTCCGGAATTCGAGGTGCCAGAGCCGGAATCGCCAGGGCCCCTGCCCGAGCCAGAGTTGCCCGACCCCGAATGGCCGGAAGATGTTCTGCCCGTTGCCGACTTTCCCGACTCGGACCTTCCCGAACCGGACATGCCAGACCCGGATTTCTCTGCAACCGCAGGTTCGCATCTTGAGGAGGACGCGGCAGGCTTGCTCGACCCGGTCTGGCTTGGGGCGGAAATGGTGCGGCAAGAGCCGGACCTTGCCCCTGACGGCGGGCCGACCACGCATCCCGATGACCCGCCCCTACCCGATTTCACCGGCTTGGCCGCGCGTTTGCGGGCGCTGCGGGGCCAGGCCGCGCCCCATCTGCTGGACGATCTGACGGAACTGCATTCCCGACTTGGCCTCTTGCATGCCCAGATGGCCGAAGCCGTCCGCCTGCGCCGCTAGGGCTGGCCGCGTGGGGCTGTCTGCCCAACACCGTTCTGCCCGGCCGCCCCTCTGTGAGATGAATTTTCCTGCTTGCCCCTGCCCGGAATATCGTTATGTATCGCGGCCATCGTCGGGTCGTAGCGCAGCCTGGTTAGCGCGTCCGTCTGGGGGGCGGGAGGTCGAGAGTTCGAATCTCTCCGGCCCGACCATAAAGGAAACCGCACGCGGGGCATCGGGCCTTGCGGGCGGTTTTCTCTTTTATCTCATCCACTTGCCGCGAAAGGTTCCCGCATGATGCAGCCCCAAGGTCCGGCCGGCGTCCTGCCCGCGCAAGCCCTGCGTCAGTTGATCCGGCAAGGCGCCATTGCCGCCAGTCCGCCCGTCGAACCCGCCCAGGTCCAGCCTGCGAGCCTCGATCTGCGGCTGGGGACGCGGGCCTTCCGCGTGCGGGCCTCTTTCCTGGCCGGGGCGGGCCGCAAGGTCGCGGATCGGCTGGCAGAGTTCACCATGCACGAGGTTGACCTGACCCACGGCGCGGTGCTGGAAAAGGGCTGCGTCTATGTGATTCCGCTCCTCGAAAGCCTCGCCCTGCCGCAAGGCCTGTCGGCGGTGGCCAATGCCAAATCCTCGACCGGGCGGCTCGACCTTCTGACCCGCACCATCACCGATGGCGGGGCCGAGTTCGACCGCATCCCCGAAGCCTACCAGGGGCCGCTTTACGCCGAGGTCTGCCCGCGCAGCTTTTCCGTCCTGGTCCGCCCCGGCCAGCGCCTGAACCAGATCCGCTTTCGCCATGGCCATGCGACCCTGTCGGACGATGACCTGCGCGCCCTGCACACCCGCGAGCCGCTGGTCTCCGGCACGCCGCTCATATCGGAAGGTCTCGGCTTCTCGGTCGATCTGCGCCCCGCTACGGGCGACCTGCTGGGCTACCGCGCCAAGCCGCATACCGGCGTGGTGGACCTCGACCGGATCGGGCATTACCCGGCCCGCGACTTCTGGGAAGAAGTGCGCGCCTCGAACGGCCAGATCATCCTCGACCCCGGCGCCTTCTACATCCTCGTCAGCCGCGAGGCCGTCACGATCCCGCCCGACTACGCCGCCGAAATGGCGCCCTACCTCGCGATGGTGGGCGAATTCCGGGTGCACTACGCCGGCTTCTTCGACCCGGGCTTCGGCCATGCCGCCGCCGGCGGCGCCGGCTCGCGCGGTGTGCTCGAGGTGCGCTGCCACGAGGCGCCCTTCGTCCTCGAACACGGCCAGGTCGTGGGCCGCCTCGTCTACGAACGCATGTCCGAACGCCCCGACCTGCTTTACGGCAGCGGCATCGCCTCGAACTACCAGGGCCAAGGCCTGAAGCTCGCCAAGCAATTCAAGCTCGGCTGAACCTCTTTCATCTGTTCGAAAATATCCCACAGGGGGGTCTGGGGGGACGTGAAGTCCCCCCAGCCGGGTCCGCAGAGCGCCCTATTGAATGGCGGGGGCCGCCACGGCCTCGGGCTCGGGGCCCTGCCCCACGGCCAGCGCCTCGGCCCGGATGATCCGCGCGATCTGGTCGCAATCTTCGGGCGCAAAGGTCAAAGGCAGGCGCAGGTCGATCAGCCCGGCCAGGATCCGGTCGGTCCGCGGCAGGCTTTGCGGCCTGGCATAGCGCCAATGGTCATAGCGCGAGGTGAAGGCCACCGGCTCGGGCGCGCCGAACCATTTCAACTCGACCCCGCGCGCGACCGCGCGTTGCAGGAACAGCGCGATGCGCGCCGGCGACCAGTCGGGCAGCAGGAACTGGAACGAGGATCCCACGAAGACCTCTGCCGCGGGCCGTGCGACCAGGCTCAGGCCGGGCGTGGCCTGCAAGCCCGCCTCAAGATGGCGATAAAGCCTCTCCCACCGCGCCACGCGGTCGCCCAGCACCTTCAATTGCGGCCTGAGGATCGCCGCCCGCAGATTGTCCATCCGGCCCGAGACATTGGGTGTCACCATCCGCACCGTCTCGAACACCTCCGGAGGCGGGGCGGCGCGGTGTTTGCCGTAAAGCATATAGCTGCCCGACAACAGGATTGCCCGCGCCATCAGTTCGGCGTCGTCCGAGATCAGAAAACCGCCTTCGCCCGAATTGATGTGCTTGTAGGTCTGCATCGAATAGCAGGCCATGACCCCATGCCGGCCCGAGGCGACACCCTCCCAACCGGCCCCCATCGTATGAGCGCAATCTTCGATCACCCGCAGCCCGAGTGTCCTGCACAGCGTCATAAGCGCAGACATATCGCATATATGTCCACGCATATGGCTCAGCATCAGCAGCCGCGCGCCGGTCCGCCGCGCCTTTTCCGCCAGATCGGCGAAGTCGATCACCAGATCCGCCGTCGTCTCCACAAAGATCGGCGTCGCCCCGGCGGCCGCAATCGCCCCCGGCACCGGCGCCAGCGTGAAGGCATTGGTCAGGACAGGCTCGCCCGGCCCCACCTCCAGCGCGCGCAGGGCGCAGCCCATGGCATAGCCGCCCGAGGCCACGGCAAGGCAATATTTCGCCCCGGTCAAGGCAGCGAATTCTTCTTCGAGCAAGGCGGCCTCGGCCACTTCGCCGGGTGCGGTGTTGTAGCGGTGCAGCCGGCCATGGCGCAGCACGGCAAGCGCGGCCTCGATGCCCTCTTCGGGGATCGGCTCCTGCTGGGTGAAAGATCCGGTGAAACGTTCGCCAAGCTGGTCCATCATGCCCTCACCTCGTCCCTTTCATGCCCGATCAGCCACAGGAAGATCGCCCCGGTCAGCCCCATGCCCGCGCCTGCCACATAGTATGACACATTGGGCGATTGGAAAGGGGCGGCCTCGGTCATGAAATAGCCGAACAACTGGGCGAAGAACACCGTGCCCAGCAGCATCGCCACATTCATGATGGCCGACAGCCCGCCCTGCAATTCGCCCTGCGCGTTTTCGGGCACGCGTTTGGACATCAGCGCCGTCAGCATCGGGTGGATGAAGCCCTCGGGCCCATGCACGAACATCAGGATCACCACCATCGGCACGCTCCACACCAGCCCATAGCCGGTGGCCGCGATGGCGGCGCTGACCAGCCCGATGGCGACCGTCTTCCTTTCGCCGAACCAGTCGACAAAGCGCCCGGCGAGCCCGCCCTGAAACCCCGCCATCACCAGCCCGAACAAGGCCAGCGACAGGCCCACCCCGGCCTCGGACCAACCAAAGCGCGCCTTGCCCCAGAAGGGCCAGATCGCCGGATAGATCGAGGAAAAGAAGAAGAACAGCGCCAGCACCAGGCACATCGGCAGGACGCCGTGGTATTGGCGAAACACCGCGAAGGCGCCGAACGGGTTTGACCGGCGCCAGTCAAAGGGGCGGCGATGCGCCGGGTCCAGCGTTTCGGGCAGCACGAACAGGCCGTAGATCAGGTTCAGCCCGGAAACCAGCGCCGCGGCGTAGAAGGGCACCCGCGCGCCGAACTCGCCCAGAAGCCCGCCGATCGCCGGGCCGATGATGAAGCCCAGACCGAAGGCCGCCCCCAGCATGCCAAAGGCGCGGCCGCGGTCTTCGGGCGGGGTGACATCGGCGATATAGGCATTGGCGATCACCCAGGACGCGCCGCACAGGCCCGCCAGCGTGCGGCCAAAGAACAGCCAGGCCACCGTCGGCGCCAGCGCCTGGGCCAGAAAATCGACCCCGAGCCCGAAGATCGCCAGCAACAAGAGCGGTCTGCGCCCGAACCGGTCCGACAGGTTGCCCATCACCGGGCCAAAGGCGAATTGCGCCACCGAATAGGCCGCGGCCATCCAGCCGCCGATCCGGGCGGCCTCGGCTAGGCCCACATGCGCCACATCGCCGATCAGCTTGGGCAGGACCGGGATGATGATGCCAAAGCCCACCATGTCCAGCAGCACGGTCAGCATCACGAATGTCACCGCGTGACGCGAGGCCGGGACGGCAGGGGCTTCGGACATGACGGGCTCCACCATTGACAGAGCCGGTTTGTCTCAGGAAATCAGGCCTTGGGCAAGCGCGGGCAGGTCGTCGAAGTGGTGAAGAAGCGCATCCGGGGTCAGACGGGCGATGGCCTGACCCTCGGGGCCAAAGGTCACCAGCGCCACGGGCACCCCGGCCGCGCGGGCGGTGTCGCGGTCGGTCTGGGTGTCGCCCACAAGGAACGACCGGGTCAGACTGCCGCCGGCCCGTTCCACCGCGGCGCGGTAGGGCATGGGATCGGGCTTGCGAACTGGAAAGGTATCCGCGCCGACCAGCGCGCCGAAGAGGTGGCTGATGCCCAGTTGGCGCACCAGATCCACCGCCAGCGCCTCGGGCTTGTTGGTGCAGATCGCCGTGGCATGGCCGGCCTGGCGCAAGGCCTCGACCGCCTCGGCGGCGCCGGGGTACAGGCGGGTGTGAACGGCCAGACCCTCGGCATAGGCGGCCAGAAGCCTTGGATATTCGCGGCTGACGTCCTCTTCGCTCCACGGCCCGCCCAGACGGGCAAAACCCAGCCGCAGCATCGCCCGCCCGCCGTGAAAGGCCGTCAGCGCATCCTGCGGGCCCAGAAGGTCGCCATGCCCCAGCGCCTGAAAACAGGCATTGGCCGAGGCCAGAAGATCGGCGCTGGTATCGGCCAGCGTGCCATCCAGATCAAAGACCACCGTGCGCATTTCGCCTCCGATTCCGCCTGAAACATCGCGTGAAGCCCTGCCCCCTTGCGGTGCAGCCCTTGCGGGGTAAAACGGGCGCAAGACAAAGGAAAGAGGCAGATGCAGGTTTCATTGATCGTTTTGGCGGCTGGCATGGGTACACGGATGAATTCCGACCTGCCCAAGGTGCTGCATCCCCTGGCCGGCGTGCCGATGCTGCATCATGCGCTGGCGGCCGGGCGCGCGCTGGAACCGTCGCGCATCGTGGTGGTGACCGGGCACGAGGCCCAGGCCGTGGCCAGGGCCGCGCTGGATTTTGACGAAAGCATCGAGACCGTCGTGCAGGACCCGCAGCTTGGCACCGCCCATGCCGTGGCCCAGGCCGCCCCGATTCTGGCCGATGCGCCGGGCGAGGCGATCGTGCTTTACGGTGACACGCCCTTCGTGCGGCCCGAGACGCTGGAAGCGATGCTGGCCGCCCGCGCCACCCATGCCGTGGTGATCCTTGGCTTTGAGCCGCGCGATCCGGGCCGCTATGGCCGGCTGATCGTCGAGGGTGATCAGCTTTTGAAGATCGTGGAATACAAGGACGCCTCGGAGGCCGAGCGTGCCATTCGCCTGTGCAACTCTGGCGTGGTCTGCGCCGAGGCCGCCGCCCTGTTCAGCCTGGTGGCCCGGGTCGGCAATCAGAACGCGGCCGGCGAATATTACCTGACCGACATCGTGGAGCTTGCGTGCGCGCAGGGCTTGTCGGTGGGCTATGTCACCTGCCCCGAGGCCGAGACGCTGGGCATCAACACAAGGGCACAACTGGCCGAGGCCGAGGCCGCGTTTCAGACCCAGGCCCGGGCCGAGGCTCTGGAGAACGGCGTTACCCTGACCGCGCCCGAGACGGTGTTCTTCGCGCTGGATACCTGGATCGGCCGCGATGCCGTTGTGGGGCCCAATGTGATTTTCGGACCCGCCGTCACGGTGGAATCCGGTGCCGAGATCAAGGGCTTTTGCCATCTTGAAGGCTGCCATATCTCGCGCGGGGCGACTGTCGGCCCCTTTGCACGGCTGCGTCCGGGGGCTGAACTGGCCGAGGATGTCCATGTTGGCAACTTCGTCGAGATCAAGAACGCCGTGCTGGATGAGGGCGTCAAGGTCGGCCATCTGACCTATCTGGGCGATGCGCATGTGGGCGAATTCACCAACATCGGCGCGGGCACGGTGACCTGCAACTATGACGGCGTGATGAAGCACCGGACCGAGATCGGCCGGAACGTCTTCATCGGGTCGGACACGATGCTGGTGGCGCCAGTGACTGTGGGAGATCGTGCCATGACCGCCTCGGGATCTGTCATCACCGAGGATGTGCCGGCCGAGGCTTTGGCGCTGGCCCGGGCGCGGCAGGTCAACAAGCCCGGGCTCGCCACCAGATTGATTGAACGTCTCAAGGCCATCAAGGCCGGCAAAGGAAAATCCTGATGTGCGGAATCGTCGGCGTTCTGGGCAATCACGAGGCCGCCCCCCTGCTGGTCGAGGCGTTGAAGCGGCTGGAATATCGCGGCTATGATTCGGCCGGCATCGCCACGGTGAACCATGGCGCGCTGGACCGGCGGCGTGCGGTGGGCAAGCTGGTCACCCTGTCCGACCTGTTGGTGCACGAGCCCTTGGCGGGCAAATCGGGCATCGGGCACACCCGCTGGGCCACGCATGGGGCTGCGACCACGCTCAACGCGCATCCGCACCGCTCTGGCCCGGTGGCGGTCGTGCACAATGGCATCATCGAGAATTTCCGCGAACTGCGCGCCGAACTCGCCGCTGCCGGCCTGACCCAGGAATCCGAGACCGACACCGAAACCGTGGCCCTGCTGACCCGGCATCTGATGGATCAGGGCCGCACGCCGGTCGAGGCCGCGCGCGAAACGCTCAAACGTCTGCACGGCGCCTTTGCCTTGTGCTTTCTGTTCGACGGCGAGGACGATCTGATGATCGCGGCGCGCAAGGGCTCTCCGCTGGCCATCGGGCATGGCGTGGGCGAGATGTTCGTGGGCTCGGACGCGATTGCGCTGGCGCCGATGACCGACCGGATCACCTATCTGGACGAAGGCGACTGGGCTGTGATCACGCGGGCCGGGGCCACGATCTTTGACGCCTCGGACCGGCTGGCCAACCGGGCCGAAACCCGAATCCAGATCGACGCCACGCGGATCGAAAAGGCCGGCTACAAGCATTTCATGGCCAAGGAGATCGCCGAACAGCCGGTGGTGATTGCCGATGCGCTGCGGCGCTATGTGACGGAAGGGGGAGTCGGGGTGGCCCCCGACCTACGGGTTCCGGTCGATTTCACCGGGGTGGACCGGCTGACCATGGTGGCCTGCGGGACGGCCAGCTATGCCTGCCATGTCGCGAAATACTGGTTCGAACAGATTGCCGGCCTGCCCTGCGACATCGACGTGGCCTCCGAGTTCCGCTACCGCGAGCCGCCGTTGAGTGCGCAATCCTGGGCGCTGTTCGTCAGCCAGTCGGGCGAGACGGCCGATACCCTGGCCGCGCTCCGCTATGCCAGGGACAAGGTTGCCAAGGTCGTCGCGGTGGTCAATGTCGCGACCTCTTCCATCGCGCGGGAAAGCGATCTGGCGCTGCCGATCATGGCGGGGATCGAGGTGGGGGTCGCCTCGACCAAGGCCTTCACCTGCCAGTTGGTGACGCTGGCCCTGCTGGCGCTGAAGGCGGCGGTGGATCGCGGGCGGCTCGATCCGGCGGGGCTTGCCGCGCATCTGGCCGATCTGGGCACCTTGCCGGGGCTGATGAACCACGCGATGGGCCTTTCGGCCGAAATCGCCGCGGTGGCCGAAGAACTGGCCGAGGCGCAGGATATCTTGTTCCTCGGCCGCGGCGCCATGTATCCGCTGGCTTTGGAGGGCGCGCTGAAGCTCAAGGAAATCAGCTACATCCACGCCGAAGGTTATGCATCTGGCGAGCTCAAGCACGGGCCAATCGCGCTGATCGACGCGCGGGTGCCGGTGATTGTCCTCGCGCCGCGCGATGCCCTGTTCGACAAGACCGTGTCGAACATGCAGGAGGTGATGGCGCGGCACGGCAAGGTTTTGCTGATTTCCGACGCGCAGGGCGTGGCCGAGGCGGGCAAGGGCGTCTGGCGGTCACTGACCTTGCCGCAAGTTTCGGGCATCTTCGCGCCGATCCTTTATGCGGTCCCGGCACAACTGCTGGCCTATCACACGGCCATCGCCAAGGGGACGGATGTGGATCAGCCGCGCAATCTGGCAAAATCGGTGACGGTGGAGTGAATGGCCAAGCAATTCAAAGGCTTTGACGACGATCATCAAGCGTTCATCGCGGCGCAGGCGGTCTATTTCGTGGCAACCTCGGCCCCCGGGGCGCGGATCAACCTGTCGCCCAAGGGGATGGACAGCCTGCGTGTTCTGGGGCCGAAACGGTTGATCTGGCTGAATGTCACCGGGTCGGGCAACGAGACGGCGGCGCACCTGCCGCTGGACGCGCGGATGACGGTGATGTGGTGCAGCTTCGACCTGCGCCCGCTGATTCTGCGCGCCTATGGCACGGCGCGCTGCCTGCATCGCAGCGACGCCGATTGGGCGGGGCTCGCAGAGCTCTTGCCGGCGTTGCCCGGGGCACGGCAGATCTATGACATGACGGTCGATCTGGTGCAGACCTCTTGCGGCTATGCGGTGCCGCGGATGGAAGCTGCGGCCGAGCGGCCCACCTTGCGCACATGGGCCGAGGACAAGGGCGAGGCCGGCATCGCCGCCTATTGGGACACCCGCAACCGCCAGTCGATCGACGGCCTGCCGACCGGGATCGAGGCGAACCTGTGACGCCGCAGGACGCGCTGGCCGAGCTGCACGCGCTTGGCGACCCGGCGCGCGCCGCGGGTGCCGCTGCCTATCACAAGGCCGTGCGGCCCTATCTGGGCGTCACGGTGCCGCAGATCACCGAATGCGCCAACCGCTGGCGGGCCGGGCTCGATGTGGCGGGCCGCGTGGCGCTGGCCGCGGCACTTTGGGACACCAATATCCATGAGGCGCGGGTGGCCGCCGCCAAACTGCTGACCCAGGCGCGGATCGCCGAGGATGGCACGGTCTGGCGCCTGATTGCCTCTTGGGTGCCCCAATTCGACGCCTGGGCGATTGCCGATCATGTTTGCGATGCGGGCGAGCGGCGGCTTGTGGCAGACCCGTCGCGCCTCGACGAAGTTGAAGGCTGGACCCAAAGCCCGCTCATGTGGCAGCGCCGCGCGGCTTTGGTCATCACCCTGCCCTGGACCAAGCAGAATTTCCCCAAGGCTCAAGACCTTGCGATCCGGGACCGGGTACTGAGCTGGTGCAGTGCCTATGCCGAGGACAAGGACTGGTTCATCCAGAAGGCCGTGGCCTGGTGGCTGCGCGACCTGTCCAAGCACGACCCAGAGCGCGCCCGGGCCTGGCTTGAAGCCGAGGGGCCAAGGCTGAAGCCCTGGGCCCGCAAGGAGGCCGCCAAGTACCTGACCTAGATGGGCAAATTGCCCATCCTACCCATGGTTCGGGTCAGTGCAGCCGGAACTCTCCCACCACATTGCGCCATTCGCCGGGCGCGATCATCTTGCGATGGGTGAAGCGCACCGAATGGAGGGGGCCCTCCAGCTTGGCCTGCCAGAATTCGATGAACTTGAACAGGGTGGGATAATCCGGTGCGAGATCATAGTCTTGCCAGATGTAGCTGTTGAGCACATGCCGGTAATCCGGCATCCGGTAGAAGAATTCGGCCGTGGTCAGACCCCAGCCTTTGAGCATCAGTTCCGTTTCCGTTTGGCGCATTTTTGCCTCCAGTTCAGCCCGATGGGTCAAGCTTGCCCGAGTCGTATTAATTTGCAATGAAAACAGTGTATTGGCACTCTGATCCGCTGGCTGCCAAAGCCATGTCGCACCAGCCATTGCACCTTCCGCGCCGGATGGAGTAAACTGCCACCAACCCGACCCTGACCTTGAATCCAAAGGCGCGCCCCACGTGAGCGACACGACCGAACCCCCTGAAAACACAGACGATTCCCCTAGACCCATTCCGCATGGGCCCAGCGTGGACATCTCGTCCGAAATGCGCAACGCCTACCTTGACTATGCCATGTCGGTCATCGTCAGCCGGGCCATTCCCGATTTGCGCGACGGCCTGAAACCTGTGCATCGGCGCATTCTTTTCGCCATGTCGGAAACCAGCAACACCCATGACAAGCCCTATCGCAAGTCGGCCCGGCCGGTCGGCGACACGATGGGCAAGTATCACCCGCACGGCGACTCGGCGATCTACGATGCGCTGGTGCGGATGGCGCAGCCCTTTTCGATGAGCCTCAAGCTTCTGGACGGGCAAGGCAACTTCGGCTCGATGGACGGCGATAATGCCGCGGCCATGCGCTATACCGAGGTGCGGATGGACAAGCCGGCCTCTTTCCTTCTGGCCGATATCGACAAGGACACCGTTGATTTTCAGGACAATTACGACGGCAAGGACAAGGAACCCACCGTCCTGCCCGCGCGCTTCCCCAACATGCTGGTCAACGGGGCCGAAGGCATCGCGGTCGGCATGGCAACCCGGATTCCGCCGCACAATCTGGGCGAGGTGATCGACGGCACGCTGGCGCTGATCGACAATCCCGACCTGTCGACCGAGGCGCTGATGGAACTGATCCCGGCGCCCGATTTTCCGACCGGGGCGCTGATCCTCGGCCGCTCGGGCGCGCGCAAGGCCTATCTTGAAGGCCGCGGCTCTGTCATCATCCGCGCCAAGACCCATGTCGAAGAGGTGCGCAAGGACCGCTTTGCCATCGTCATCGACGAGGTGCCCTATCAGGTCAACAAGGCCCGTATGATCGAGATCATCGCCGAACAGGTGCGCGACAAGAAGATCGAAGGCATCTCGAATGTCGCCGACGAAAGCGACCGGATCGGCGTGCGCGTGGTGATCGAGCTGAAACGCGATGCGACGCCGGATGTGGTCTTGAACCAGCTGTTCCGCTTCACGCCGATGCAGACCTCTTTCGCCTGCAACATGCTGGCCTTGAACGGCGGGCGGCCGGAGACGCTGCGCCTGCGCGATTTCCTGAGCTATTTCATCACCTTCCGCGAGGAAGTTGTCGCGCGCCGTACCGCGTTCGAACTGAAAAAGGCGCGGGAACGCAGCCATATCCTGTGTGGTCTGGCCGTTGCCGTCTCGAACGTGGACGAGGTCGTGCGCACGATCCGCGCCAGCGCCGACGCCGCCGAGGCCCGTGAAAAGCTGATGACCCGGCGCTGGCCCGCCGCCGAGATTGCCGATTACATCCGCCTGATCGACGACCCCAGCCACACGATGAACGAGGACGGCACCTATAACCTGTCCGAAGCGCAGGCCCGCGCGATTCTGGAACTGCGCCTGCAACGCCTGACCGCGCTTGGCGTCAAGGAAGTGACCGACGAACTTGAAGAACTGGCCTTAAAGATCAAGGATTACCTCGAAATCCTGGGCTCCCGCGAGCGGATCATGGCGATCATCTCGGATGAGCTTCGCGAGGTCAAAGCCCTGTTCGCCGTGCCGCGCCGCACCGAGATCGTCGATTGGTCGGGTGACATGGAGGACGAGGACCTCATCGAGCGCGAGGACATGGTCGTGACCATCACCTCGGGCGGCTATATCAAGCGCACGCCGCTGGCCGAATTCCGCCAGCAGAACCGCGGCGGCAAGGGTCTGTCCTCGATGCAGACCAAGGACGACGATGTGGTGACCACGCTGTTCGTGGCCAACACGCACACGAACCTTTTGTTCTTCACCACCGACGGCATGGTCTACAAGCTCAAATGCTGGCGTCTGCCGCTGGCCGGGCGCACCGCCAAGGGCAAGGCCATCGTCAACATTTTGCCAATCGTTCCGGGCATTTCCATCGCAGCCCTCATGCCCGTCGATGTGCCCGAGGAGGAATGGGACAGCCTGCAGATCGTCTTTGCCACCTCGGACGGCGATGTGCGGCAGAACGACCTTTCGGACTTCACCAATGTCAAGCGCAACGGCAAGATCGCGATGAACCTGCCCGAGGGTGTCACGCTGGTCAACGCCGCCATCTGCGACGATCAGGATGACGTGATGCTGGTCACAGCCCTTGGCCGCGCCATCCGGTTCTCCACCACCGAGATTCGCGTCTTCAAATCGCGTGGATCGACCGGGGTGCGCGGCATCCGGCTCGCGGCGGGCGACGAGGTCGTCTCGATGTCGGTGATCCGCCATTTCGAGGCGGACCCTGCCGAACGCGAGGCCTATCTCAAACAGCGCCGCCTGATCGCCGGCTCGACCGAAGAGGCCGAGGTCGATGACGACGAGGCCGAAGCCGCGAACGACCCCGCGGCCGAGCCGGGCCAGCTTTCGCCCGAACGCTATGCCGAAATGTCGGCGGCAGAGGATCTGATTCTGACCATCACCACATCTGGTACGGGCAAACTGTCCTCCAGCCACGACTATCCGGTGCGCGGACGTGGCGGGATGGGGGTCAAGGCGATGGACTCGGCGATGCGCGGCGGCAATCTGATTGCCTCGTTCAAGGTCGATCTGTCGGATCAGATCATGCTGGCCACCTCGACCGGCCAGTCGATCCGGGTGCCGGTCGATCAGATCAGCTTCCGGTCGCGTGGGGCGGGCGGGGTCAAGGTGCTCAACACCGGCGGCGCCGAACAGGTCGTCTCGGTGGCGCGCGTGCCCGAACAGGACGACGAATGATCGAAGGGCTTGCCCCGCGCCTG
This sequence comes from bacterium, assembly GCA_016124195.1. Taxonomy (GTDB): domain Bacteria; phylum Pseudomonadota; class Alphaproteobacteria; order Rhodobacterales; family Rhodobacteraceae; genus Stagnihabitans. The sequence goes on from WGOE01000009.1 coordinate 276,342, forward strand.
GCGGAACTCGCCGCCGCGGGGCGCACCGTGACCTATGGCGCCCTGGCCCGCGATCTGGGCCTGACCGGACCCGCTACCATCGCCCGCCTGACTGCGGCGCTTGAGGCGACGATGGAAGAAGACGCAGCCCAAGGCCAGCCTTTCCGGGCCGCGGTCTTGTCGGGCCGCCTGGCGCAAGATCTTCCGGCGCAAGGCTTTTTCGACAGGGCTGCGGCACTTGGCCGCGATGTCTGCGCACCGCAGGCCTTCATCGCCGCAGAACGCGCAGCCCTGCGGCTCCGGTTTGGTTGAGCGGCTTTGGCCGTTCAGAGCGGCGCCATTTGTGCGCCCGTGCAGAGTTTACCTGCAATAATCGGCCTATATGTGCTTGAACGGCGGATGTATCTGGATGGCATTCCCATATGGGTCACCCAGAGGATCAAGACCATGGATAAACTGATCGCCTACATTCCACTTGTTGCCCGGCTTTTGCTGTCGGCCCTGTTCATTCTGGGCGGCATCGGCAAATTGTCCGATGTTTCGGGATTTGCCGGCTACCTTGCGATGGGTGGCCTGCCGGCCTTCCTTGCCTGGCCTGCCATCCTGTTTGAAATCTCTGTCGGCGTCTCGATGATCCTTGGCTATCAGACCCGGATCATGGCACTGCTGGCCGCCGGCTTCTGTCTGGTGACGGCGGCGCTTTACCACAGCAATTTCGCCGACCAGACCATGATGATCATGTTCCTCAAGAACCTCGGCCTCGCCGGTGGCTTCCTGATGGTCTTTGCCCATGGCCCGGGCACCCTGGCGCTGGACAAGGCTCGCGCCTGATCGCAGCAACGACAAGGCCGGGCGCGCGTTTCCCCGGCCTTTCCTTTTCCGCCGACATCGCCTAAATCCCGCGCATGGAACCTTTGCACATCATCGGCGGCGGCATGGCGGGCTCTGAAGCCGCCTGGCAAGCCGCCACCGCCGGCGTCCCCGTCGTCCTGCACGAGATGCGGCCGCAGGTCAAAACCTTCGCCCATCGCACCGGGGATTTCGCCGAGATGGTCTGTTCCAATTCGTTCCGCTCGGACGATGACGAACAGAACGCGGTGGGCCTGTTGCATTGGGAAATGCGCGCGGCAAAGGCATTGATCCTTCAGGCGGCCGAAGCGCATCGCCTGCCTGCCGGCGGCGCTTTGGCCGTCGACCGTGACCCCTTCGCGGCCCATGTGACCGAAAAGCTGAAATCGCATCCGTTGATTTCCGTGTCCTATGAGGAAGTTACCGAGCTTCCTTCAACCGGACACTGGATCGTGGCGACCGGTCCGCTGACCTCGACCGCGCTGGCCGAAAGCATCCGCCGCGAGACTCATGCCGAGGCCTTGGCCTTCTTTGATGCCATTGCCCCCATCGTCTATGCCGACAGCGTCGACATGTCGGTGGCCTGGATGCAAAGCCGCTACGACAAGGGCGAGACGGTGGAGGAGCAGACCGCCTACATGAACTGCCCGATGACCAAGGCGCAGTACGACGCCTTCATCGCAGCCCTGCTCGCCGCCGAAAAGACCGAGTTTCACGAGGGCGAGACCGCCTATTTCGACGGCTGCCTGCCCATCGAGGTCATGGCCGAACGCGGCCCCGAGACACTGCGTCACGGCCCGATGAAGCCGGTCGGCCTGACCAACGCGCATGACCCGCAGGTCAAGCCCCATGCCGTGGTGCAGCTGCGGCGCGACAACAAGCTTGGCACGCTCTACAACATCGTGGGCTTTCAGACCAAGATGAAGTACGGCGCGCAAACCTCTGTTTTCAAGATGATTCCCGGGCTGGAGAACGCCTCTTTTGCCAGGCTCGGCGGCATTCATCGCAACACGTTCATCAACTCGCCCACGCTGCTCGACGCCCAGATGCGCCTGAGGCGCCGCCCGAACATCCGCTTTGCCGGCCAGATCACCGGGGTCGAGGGCTATGTCGAAAGTGCGGCGATGGGTCTGGTTGCGGGCCGCATGGCCGCTGCTGAATTGCAGGGCCGCCACCTGCCTCCGCCGCCGCCCGAAACCGCGATGGGCGCGCTCATCACCCACATCACCGGCGGGGCCGAGGCGAAAACCTTCCAGCCGATGAATGTGAACTTCGGCCTCTTCCCGCCGATCGACGCGAAATCCGGCCGCCGCGGCCGCAAGGACCGCTACAAGGCCTATACCGACCGCGCCAAGGCGGCCTTCACGGCATGGCTGTCGTAACCCGCTTCGCGCCATCGCCGACCGGCCCCCTGCATCTGGGCCACGCCTATGCCGCCATCGTCGCCCATGACCTCGCGAGGTCCCACGGCGGCACCTTCCTTTTGCGCATCGAAGACATCGACCAGACCCGCTGCCGCCCGGAGTGGGAGGCGCAGATCGCGGACGACCTGCACTGGCTTGGCCTCAGCTGGCCCACGCCCGTGCTGCGCCAGTCCGACAGGGTCGAGATCTACCGCGCCGCCCTCCAATCGCTTTGGCAGCGCGGCCTTCTCTATCCCTGCAGCTGCAGCCGCCGCGACATCCTCGAGGCCGCCTCGGCCCCGCAAGAGGGTGCGGCCCCACTTATCGGCCCCGATGGACCGGTCTATCCCGGCACCTGCCGCGCCAGGCACCGGCAAAGTGGCCCCTTGCCCAGCGACTGTGCCCTCAGGCTCGACATGTCCAAGGCCGCGGCTCTTCTGATGTCACACCAGGATCACGCGCCAAACCCCTTGGAAGGCGTCATTTTTCTGGAAGTGGGCCAGGGCCCGCAAGGCCAGCACGGCCTGATCGCGACCCCAGCCCGCCACCTGACCGACCAGATCGGCGATATCGTGCTTGCCCGGCGCGAGATGGGCACCTCTTACCATCTTTCGGTCGTCCTAGACGACGCGGCGCAGGGCGTCACCCATGTCACCCGGGGTGAGGATCTGTTCGAGGCCACCGCCATCCACGTCGTCCTGCAACGGCTCCTCGGCCTGCCGACGCCCATCTACCACCACCACCGCCTGATCCGCGACGCCCAAGGCAAGCGCCTCGCCAAGCGTGACGACGCCCGCGCCCTTGCCAGATACCGGGCCGAAGGGGCGAGCCCCGCCGACATCCGCCATATGATCGGCCTCTGACCCCTTCATCCAGGTACAAATACCTCCACGGGGGTCCGGGGGTGTGAAACCCCCGGCGGCCGGCCAAAGGCACCGTCTCAGAACTTCTTCGGCCCGTCCATGTGCTTGCGCAGGCGCGAGGGCGTGTGGAATTTGGGGTTCTTGAACGGGTTCTTGTCGCCCTGGCTGCGCAGCGTCAGCCGGATCGGCGTGCCCGGCATGTCGAAATGCTCGCGCAACCCGTTGACGAGATAACGGCGGTAGCTGTCGGGCATGTCCTCGGGATGCGAGCACATCACCACAAAGCCCGGCGGCCGGGTCTTGACCTGGGTCATGTAGCGCAGCCGGATCCGCTTGCCGCCCGGCGCCGGCGGCGGATGCGCCTCGGTCATGGCGCCGAGCCAGGTGTTGAGCCGCGCCGTCGGCACCCGGCGGTTCCAGACCGCATGGGCCTTCAGGATCGCGTCATGCAGCCGGTCCATCCCCCGCCCGGTCTTGCCCGAAATCGTGACCAAAGGCGCGCCGCGCAACTGCGGCAAGAGCCGTTCGAACATCTCTTTCAGTTCGGCCAGCTTTTCCTGCTTTTCGTCCTCGAGGTCCCATTTGTTGATCGCCACAACCACGGCACGGCCTTCGGTCTCGGCATAGTCGCAGATGCGCAGGTCCTGGGTTTCAAACGGGATTTCCACGTCCAGCAGCACGACGACCACTTCGGCAAACCGCACGGCGCGCAAGCCATCCGCGACCGAGAGTTTTTCAAGCTTTTCAACGACCTTGCCGCGTTTCCTCATCCCCGCGGTGTCGAAAATCCGCGTGGGTGTGCCCAGCCAATCTGTATTGACCGAGATGGCATCGCGGGTGATCCCGGCCTCGGGCCCGGTCAAGAGCCGGTCATAGCCGAGGATCGTGTTGATCAGCGTCGATTTGCCCGCATTGGGCCGGCCGATCACCGCGATCTGCAAGGGATGCGCGGCGGTGGGCGCGTAAGAGGCCTCGTCGACCTCTTCCTCGGCCTCTTCTTCAGACACATCCACATCGACCACCGGCGCATCGGCCTCGGCGCGGGCGGCGAAAAGCTCTTCATAGGGTTTGAGGGCGTTGTAGAGGTCGTCGATCCCCTCGCCATGTTCGGCCGACAGGCGGATCGGCTCGCCGAGGCCCAGGCTCCAGCCTTCCAGCGCGCCCGCGTCGCCGGCCTTGCCCTCGGCCTTGTTGACGCCGAGGATCACCTTGGCGCCCTTCTTGCGCAGGATTTCGGCGAAGGTTTCGTCCGACGGTGTCACCCCGACCCGCCCGTCGATCAGGAACAGGCTGACATCTGCCATGTCCACTGCGCGCTCGGTCAGGCGGCGCATGCGGCCCTGCAGGCTGTCGTCGGTGATCTCTTCCAGGCCCGCGGTGTCGATCACGGTGAAGCGCAGATCGAACAGCTTGGCATCGCCCTCGCGCAGGTCGCGCGTCACACCGGGCTGGTCGTCGACCAGCGCCAGCTTGCGGCCCACCAGCCGATTGAACAGGGTGGATTTGCCCACATTGGGCCGCCCCACGATGGCAAGAGTAAAGCTCATAAACGCTCCTTGCGTTTGCAAGAGGCTGCCTTACACCCAAGCAGGCTCAGCGGAAAGCCAGAAGTTGGCCCTTGGAGTTGACGACCAGCAACAGCCCCTGTGCGAGGGCCGCAGGTGTGGCGGCCCCGCCCGGGATGGCCACCTGGCCCACAAGGCTGCCATCGGTAGGATTGAAGCTGCGCAGATAGCCGTCCGACGAGACGACGATCAGATGCCCGCCGGCCAGAACCGGACCGTAGTTCGCGGCGATGGAGCGATGCTTCTTCGGCTTCTGGTCACGGAAATAGGGCAGATCGACAGCCCAGATCGTCTCGCCGCTTTGCGCGCTCATCCGGACCAGACGGCCATTGTCGTTCACCGTGAAGACCGAACCGCCCACCACGAGCGGCGGGTTCAGGGCGCCCTCTTCCGCGGTCCAGATGCGCTGGCCGGTGGCTGCCGAGAAGGCGCCGGTGCGCCCGCCCTGGGTGCCGGCGTACAGGACACCACCCACGATGACCGGATCGCCGGTGATGTCGCCACTGTCGGCATAGGCGCTGCCGAGCCGGGTGCCCGACACCGCCGCCGTCCACTTCGAGGCGCCGCTGCGCAGATCGGCGCCCATCAGGATACCGCTGGAAAACGGCAGGACGACGGTCTGGCCATCGACCGCCGGAGCGGACCCCGCGTCCGAGCGGAAGCTGTCCGGCGTCGAGGCGCCCGTCGCCGTCCAGAGGGTGCGGCCCGTGGCGGCATCCAAAGCCCAGCCGGTGCCGTCATCGGTCACGACCAGCACCTGATTGCCCGCAACCGAAGGCGCACCCGACGGCATGGCCCCCATGCGTTGCCGCCAGATCACCGATCCGTCTGCGGCATTCAGGGCGATGGTCTCGCCATAGCCGGTCGTTGCAAAGACCCGCCCGCCCTCGGCCGCAAGACCGCCGCCCGACAGGCCGCCGCCGGCGTCGAAGCTGGCGGTCAGATCGCGGCTCCAGACCGGGCTGCCCTGCAACGAGACCGCGGTCACCCGCGACTGCGCGTCCATCGCAAAAGCCAGCCCGCCGGCCACGACCGGGGCGGCGTTGATCCGGTTCTTGTGCGAATTGCCCGTGCCGATCGGTGCGGACCAGACAAGCTGCGGCGTGGCCGACAGCACGCCATGCAGGCCCGCGTGATGCACATTGCCCGCGCGCTGCGGCCAATCGGCGTTCGACACCATGGCCGGCAGCGAGATCGGCACCGAAGTGTTCGGCGGCTGATCCGGCGGCGGCACCGGCGCGGGCTGGCCATCGACCGGAATCGAATCCGCCAGCGGCGCCCGGACCGGGAACCTCGTGCCCTGCAGGATCACTTCCTTGGTGCAGGACGAAAGCAGCAGCCCGGCCACGAGGGCCCGCACCGCCAAAGCCCGGAACCCTGTCTTGCTGCCTGCCGCGGAACGCTCGATCGCCATGCGCATTGCCTCAACCCTGAGAGGGAGCGGCACCGGCCGCAGGTTTCGCCGCCGGAACCGTGCCGCCCAGCGAGGTGATGACCAGCGCCAGCCGGTTGCGCATGCCCGCCGGCGCCTCCTGATCCTGCACCAGTTCCATGAGCGCCTTGAGGGCGTCATCCTTCTTGCCTTCTTCGATCAGCAGATAGGCGAGCTGTTCTTCGGCCAGCACCCGCATCGGGCGTCCCGGCACGTCCAGTGCTTGCAAGGCGGCGCGGCGGTCGGCCAGTGCCATGTCCTTGCCCGCAATCGCCATGCGCTTGAGAACGGCCAGATCGCGGTAGATCTGCGGCTGGCCCTTGTCGGCGGCCAGCTGGTCCAGCGCGGCCAGAGCGGCAGCCTTGTCGGCTGTCGGATTGGCCGCCTTCAGCAGGTCCAGCAGCGCCACCTGATCCTTGTCGGCGGGCACCGCGTCAAGCGCCTTGAGCCGTTCGGCCGGGTCGGTCTTTTCCAGCGCCGCCGAGACGGCATCGCCGAAATTTTCGGCCCGCGCTGCGGCCTTGGCCTTTTGCCATTCGTTGAACGCCGCCCCGCCCACGATCAGCACCACGATCAGCGCGCCGATCCAGCCGTACTTGCGAAACCCGGCGTAAAGCCGGTCGCTGCGCACGGCATCGGTGACTTCATCGACGAAACTGTCTGGCGTGCTCATGGGGCCTCCGTTGCTTTGGCCCGTCTTACACGGGTTGCGCGCCCGTTGCAAAGCCCCCCGACCGTCGCCCCGGCGAAAGCTGCCAAGGGCGGGCCGGGGCGCCGGTCACTCGGCAGCTTCGACCTGCGGCTCGGTCGCGGCGTCCTCTTCGGCGGACTGGCGTTCCCACATCGCGCTGTAGCGCCCGCCCTGCGCCAGAAGCGCCTCATGCGTGCCCTGTTCAACCACGCGCCCCGCCTCGAGCACCAGGATCAGGTCGCTGTCGGCGATGGTCGAAAGCCGGTGCGCGATGGTGATGACCGAACGGCCCTGCCCCATCTCGGACAGGCTTTCCTGGATGTCACGCTCGGTCTGGGTGTCGAGCGCCGAGGTCGCCTCGTCCAGAATGAGGATCGGCGGGTTCTTCAGGATCGTGCGGGCGATGCCCACCCGCTGCTTTTCGCCACCCGACAGTTTCAGGCCGCGCTCGCCCACCTTGGCGTCATAGCCATCAGGCAGGGTCATGATGAAGTCGTGAATCTTGGCCGCCTTGGCCGCAGCCTCTACCGCCTCGCGCGGGGCGTCGGGGTTGCCATAGGCGATGTTGTAATAGACCGTGTCGTTGAAGAGGACCGTATCCTGCGGCACCACGCCGATGGATTGGTGCAGGCTGGTCTGCGTGACCTCGCGGATGTCCTGGCCGTCGATGCGGATCGCGCCGCCCGTGATGTCGTAGAACCGGAACAACAGCCGCGCGATGGTGGATTTGCCCGAACCCGAGGGCCCGACAAGCGCGATCTTCTGCCCCGGCCCCACCCGAAGCGAGACACCCTTCAGGATCGGGCGGTTGGCGTCGTAATCGAAGAAGACATTGTCGAAGACCACCTCGCCCTCGGTGACCTTGAGGTCGGGGGCGCCGGGGGCATCCACCACCTCGGCCGGCTGGGCCAGAAGGCCGAACATCTCGCCCATGTCGACCAGGGCCTGGCGGATTTCGCGGTAGACCGTGCCAAGAAAGCCCAGGGGCAGCGTGATCTGCATCATGTAGGCGTTGACCATGACGAAATCGCCCACGGTGAAGCGACCCTGCTGCACCCCGACCGCCGACATGGCCATCACGATGATCAGGCCCGTGGTGATGATCACGTTCTGCCCGATGTTGAGCATCGACAGCGACTGGCCCGTCTTGACCGCAAAGCCCTCATAGGCCTGCATGGCGCGGTCATAGCGGGCGGCCTCGCGCGCCTCGGCGTTGAAATACTTGACGGTTTCATAGTTCAGCAGGCTGTCGATCGCCTTCTGGTTGGCATCGGTGTCCTGATCGTTCATCGCCCGGCGGATCTTGACCCGCCATTCGGTGACCTTGAACGTATAGGTGATGTAGGCCGCGATCGTGACCAGCACGACGACCATGTAAAGCCAGCCGAAGTAGATGGCGAAGATCACCGAGACCATGGTCAGTTCCAGGATCAGCGGGATGATCGAGAACAGCATGAAGCGCAGCAGGAAATCGACGCCCTTGACCCCGCGTTCGATCACCCGGCTGAGCCCGCCGGTCTTGCGCGTGATGTGATAGCGCAGCGACAGGCGGTGGATATGGGTGAAGGTCTCGAAGGCCAGTTTGCGCAGGGCGCGCTGGCCGACCCGCACGAAGACCCAGTCGCGCATCTCGCCGAAGAAGACGGCACCCATGCGGAACAGCCCGTAAGCCACCGTCAGCGCCACTGCCCCCAGAAGCCAGGACGCCGTGGCATCGAGGCCCGACTGGTGCGTGAGCGCATCGACCGCCTTCTTGTAAAGATAAGGCGTGCAGACCGACACGATCTTGGAGATCACCAGCATGACCAGCGCCAGGACCACCCGGTGGCGCACCCAGGGCTCGTTCTTCGGCCAAAGATAGGGCGCGATGCGGCGCATGGTTTGCCAGCCGCTGGCGGGAGCCTTGGCGATATCGGCGGAGGTGGCGGTCGTAGTCAGGCGGCGCATGGAATATCCCTATCGCCCCAAGGGCGCGCAAGGCGCGGGGGCATGGCAGACTTGGGTCAGGCGCGAGAGGATGTAAACCCCTTGGACCGGGAAATCCAGCCCGGGTCCCGAAGGCTTGCGCCGAAAGGCCCATTCCGCGCAGGAATGAGGATGGACGCCGCTGGCCTGCAGGTCCGGTCGTGTCGGACCTGCAGGCGCCTTGGCGGCCCGTCTTGGGTGGGCTCGGGTCTTGACCCCAGGTCGGCTGCTTCGCTTGGCCGGTCAGTGCTGCGGCAGGGTGAAGACCTGGCCCGGATAGATCCGGTTGGGGTTGCGGATCTTGTCCTTGTTGGCGTTCCAGACCTGCACGTACAGGATGCCATGCCCCATCTGCCGCCGCGCGATGCCCCAGAGCGTATAGCCCGGTTGCACCGTCACGGTGACGGAAGGCGGCGGCACGGCCGCAGCCGCACCCTGCGCCGGCGGGCTGGCCGCCGTGTTGGTTGCGGTCGTGTCGGTTGCGGTCGTGGCGGCAGCGGTGCCGGCTTCGGCCCCCGCTGCGGGAGCGCTGGCGCCCATCGCGGCGGCAAGTGCAGTGGGCGTCTCGCGCTTGAAGGGCGTCTCATAGCGCGAGATCACCTTGCCCTCCGCATCGACCTCGTCCACGCGCAGGGTGTGCAGCTTTGGCTCGATCCCGGTTTGCGTGATGTTCCAGGTCGCATCGGCCGCGACGGCCGCCGCAACGCCCAGCGGCGCGTTGTCAAGATAAAGGCGCACGAAGGCGCCGGGCTTGCCATGGCCGCCGAACTGCACCTCGGAGGCGGAAGGATAGGCGATGGTGTCAAGCGTCACATTGGCCGCCACCTCCGGGGCGACGGCGGCGCCGGGTTGCAGGACCTTGGCCCCCTGATCGGTGACAGCCAGCGCCACGGTGCCGGTCGGGGCCGTAGGTTGCGCCCCGGCCGTCTGGCCCTGCGCCGGTGCCCCGGTTTGATCCGCCGCAGTCTGGCCGGCAGTCTGGCCCGCAGTCTGGCCGGCAGTCTGGCCCGCGGTCTGGCCCGCGGTCTGGGTTGTCTGCGGGGTGCCGGCCTGAGCCTCGGCCGGTTGCGCCGGCGCGGCAGGGGCCGCGGCACTCTGGTCGGTCTGGGCAGAGGTTGCACCTTCGCCAGCGGCGGTCGCCGGCGCCGTTTGCGGCGCCTCGCCGGTGGAGGGCGCTGCAGGCGCCGGCTGCTGGGTGGGGGTCGCGTCGGCCATCTGCGTGGTGACAGGCTCTGGCGCGGTCGCGGTCGCAGCGGGGGCGGTGGCGGTGGCGGCAAGCGCCACGGCGCCGCCCGCCTCGACCTTGGTGCCGTCCGACAGGGTGGCGACCATCGTCATAAGGCGCCCTGCCCCGGCCGGCGGAAGGCTCAGCAGCGCCACGAACTTGCCGGAGCCATCGGCCGTGCTGACCGCGACCTCTGCCCCGTCCACCAGGATCGAGACGCTGGCGCCCGGCGCAACCTGCCCTGCCACGACCGTCGATCCATCGGGCTCGACCCGCACCACGTCAAAGCTGGGCGCCAAAGCGGGGCCGGCATTCGGCGCCGCCCCGCCGGCCGCCGAAGCCGTCGCGGTCGCGGTGGAGGTCGTGTCCGCCGGCGGCGTGGCCGTGGCGGCACTGGCGTCTGTCGCAGGCTTTGCCTCGGGCGCGGCGGCGGGGGCCGCGGTGTTCGCAGCCGAAGCCTCTGCCGTCGTCCCGCCCGTTGCGGCAGGTGCCGTTCCGGATGCAGTCGTGCCTGTAGCTGTAGTAGTCGTCGCTGTAGTAGTCGTGGCTGCAGTCGTCGTGGCTGTCGTCCCGGTGGCGGAAGAGGCGTCTGGCGCCGTCGCCGGGCCAGCATCGGCCGACTGCGCCTGCGGAGCGGGCTGCGGGGCCGCGGTGGTCGCCGATTGTGTCCCGGTCGCGGGCGCCCCGCCCTGCGACGTCGCACCGGCCGGAGCCTGCGCCGCCGGCGTGCGGCCCGCATCGGGCGCCTTGGGTCTGAACACCTCATAAGCGCCGGTGCCCAGCAGGATCACCACAATCGCAACCACAATCGACCGCGACCCCGCAGTCATGTCTTTCCATTCCGCCATGTAGTCCCCCAAGACCGAGAGCGGGATCTGTTGCCGACCCCTGCTTTCCTTTCGCCAGATTCCCGGTTATCCGTAGCAAAGCAACCGGTATTCCGAGATTTTTCCGACATGTCACCGCAAGTCTCCGCTTCGCCCTCGCTTTGCGTCTTTTGCGGCGCGCGCATGGGGCGCAATCCGGTGCATCAGGCGGCGGCGCGGGCCACGGGGCTTGCCATCGCGGCGGAAGGCTGGCGGCTGGTCTATGGTGCGGGCGATGTGGGCCTGATGGGGGAAGTGGCCCGCGCGGCGCAAGAGGCCGGAGCCGCAACGCTGGGCGTCATCCCGACCCATCTTCTGGCGATGGAGGTCGGCAAGCGCGACCTGACCACTTTTATCGTGACCGAGACCATGCATGAACGCAAGAAGGTCATGTTCATGAACGCCGATGCGATCGCTTTGCTGCCGGGCGGCGCGGGCTCCCTGGACGAATTCTTCGAAGTGCTGACCTGGGCGCAGATCGGGCTGCATGCCAAGCCGATCTGGCTGGTGGATGTGGGGGGCTATTGGCAGCCGCTTCTGGCGCTTCTGGATCACGTCATCGCCGAGGGCTTTGCCGATCCGTCGCTGCGCGGACAGTTTCACGTGCTGGCCGATGTACCCGCGCTGCAGGCGGCGATGCGCTCTTTTCGAGCCTGACGCTCGCGCGGCACGAGGTGGCCGCGAAGACCCCCGAACGCGGAAGCCCCCCGAACGCCAGGCCCCCCGAACGCCAGGCCCCCCAATCAGGGCCGCGCCCAAGCAAAAGGCCCGCCCCCATGACGGGGCGGGCCGGATCTGCAAGCTTGTGGCGCGGATCCTGTTACAGGCGTGCCGCCACCGCTTCCCAGTTCACCAGCTTGTCGAGGAAGTTGGTCAGATAGGCCGGGCGCTTGTTGCGGAAGTCGATGTAGTAGGAATGTTCCCACACATCGCAGCCCAGCAGCGCGGTCTGATTGAAGCAAAGCGGGTTCACGCCGTTCTCGGTCTTGGTGACCTTGAGCGCGCCCGTCGCGTCCTTCACCAGCCAGGCCCAGCCCGAACCGAACTGGCCAGCCCCGGCGGCGGCGAAATCTTCCTTGAACTTGGCGACCGACCCGAAAGCCTCGACCAGCGCCTTTTCCAGGACGCCCGGCATCTTCTTGTCGCCCGGGCCTATGATCTGCCAGAACAGCGCATGGTTCCAGTGCTGGGATGCATTGTTGAAGATGCCGTTCTGCGCCACGGCGCCGGCCTGATAGGTGCCCTTGACGATATCCTCGACCGATTTGGTTTCCCACTCGGTGCCCGCGATCAGCTTGTTGCCGTTGTCGACATAGGCCTTGTGGTGCAGATCGTGGTGATATTCGAGGGTTTCCTTCGACATGCCCAGAGAGGCGAGCGCGTCATGCGCGTAAGGAAGATCGGGAAGGGTGAAAGCCATCGGAGTCTCTCCTGTTCAGATTTCCGTTGCCTCTATAAGTGCCCATGGCGGGCCGAGGTCAAGAGCCAAGCCGCCCCTCACCTTCGGTTATTGCCCTGTCCCGCGGCCCTGACATCACGCCTGCGTGATCGCCGAAGTGGCCCGGCCCGTCGGGACCGGGCCCGGAGGGCCGTGGCCGAAGTCACCCCCCAAGTGGGCGCGCGCGACGCCCCGGACCCGCGCCGATCCGGCACCTTGGCACGCGATGGCCAAGCCTGCCGCCAGCAAGGCCGCATCCTGCCGCCAAGCCAAACCGGGGTTGGCCGCCCTAGGACTGCGGCACGCAATGCCCGCTGGAGGTTTCGTCGTTCTTGAAGCCCGAAAGGATCACCCCTTCATAAACGCTCGCCGAGTTCTTGATGAATGTCACATTGAACACGGCCCTGCGCTGCCCGCCGCGCTTGATCGGCAGGTCCTCGACGGTCCAGTCGAAATCCAGACGGTCTGGGTTGTCATCCTTGACCTGCGCCAAAAGAGGCCGGTTGTAGAGCTTGTGGATCAGCGGGTTCATGACTTCGATCTGATTGGTCGCCAGATCCCTTATGATGACCAGATGGTCGGGGATGACATGGCGGTAATCCACGGTCAGAAGACAGCGGTAGACTTCCTTGCCGGGCGGCACCGTCGTGGCGGCCGCGGCAAGGCCGCCCCAGAATGTCAGACCGGCACACAGGCCGGCAATTAACCTCAGCTTTGCCATTCTTGACCCTCCGAAAGGGCCTCTGCCACTTGGGGCGAGGCTGATCCAGGCGAAGCCGGGGCCAGCAAGGCAAGTCAGCCGCAGCCGCGTCTTCCCATGGCCCACGGTCTACGCATGCGGCCGATGGCCTGTCCAATCACGTTCTGCGGCGTGGCGTTTGGGGTACCTATTCCGCGCAACGCGCTGGCCAGCCGGGTTTCACCACAGCTCGGACCCGGGCTGAGCCGCGTTCTGCAAAAGTCCCATCACATAACCCGCGACCGACCGGAAGCAGACCAGGGTGAAGCCGTCATCCTGATGCCAGAAGGCCGCGGCGACCTGGGCCGCGCGGGTGCGGCGCAGCTCGCCCGGCTCCAGCCGGTCGAGGTCGGCCGGGCAGAGCTTGCGCAGGACCTGATCGGCCTTGGCGCCGCTGATGCGAAAGACCGCCCGCGCGTCCGAGACATCGGCCACCAGATGGTGCTGGCCCTTCAAGCTGTCCGAAAGGCGCGCCACGGCGGCCGAAACCTCGGCATAGGGCACCACCAGCAGATACTCGTCCGGCCCCATCCAACCGGCTGCCCTGTCGCCGCCGACCACGATGCGGCGCATCTCCGGCAGGGTCAGGCCCAGGGCCTGCAGGGCTTCGGCCAGCCCGGGCACATCGGGCTTGACGCGCAGGGTGATCATGCCCAGGGGGCCGATTTCGCGGATCGAAGCGAAGCCCTCGAACGACGGGTTGCCGAGCGCTGAAACGGCGGCAGAGACGGGCGCCGATACGATTGTGGAGACGGGATCAGCCATTGTTGCGGGCTCCTTCCTTGTCGTAAAACACCGGGTCGACGATCCTGGCCTTGACCGGCGCACCGCCGATCTTGGTGAATTCCACCACCTCGCCCAGCCGGTCCATGCCGCCCTTGATCAGCCCCATCGCGATGCCCTTCTTCAGCGTCGGCGAATAATAGGTCGAGGTGACGCGGCCCTGGGTGTTGCCCTGCCCGTTGGCATTGACGCCCTGCGCCAAAATATAGGCGCCATCGGGGATGACCGAACCATCCAGCGTCTCGAACCCCGCGAGCTTCCAGCGGTCGGGGCTGGACAGATAGCTGCGCTCCTGCCCGCGCTTGCCCAGATAATCGGCTTTCTTCTTGGAGATCGCCCAGCCGAGGTTGAGGTCTTGCGGCACGACCGTGCCGTCCGTCTCGTCCCCGATCATGATGAAGCCCTTCTCGGCCCGCATTACGTGCATGGCCTCGGTCCCGTAGGGCTGCACGCCCAGATCGGCGCCCGCCGCCACCAGCTTGTCCCAAAGGGCCAGGCCATGAGAGGCCGGTACCGCGATTTCATAGGACAATTCGCCCGAAAAGCTGATCCGGTAGACGCGCACCGGCAGGCCGGCAAGGGTGCCCTCGGCAAAGGTCATGAAGGGCAGGGTCTCCGCGCTGACATCCATGCCGCCCAGCTTTTCCAGCAGGGCACGCGATTTCGGGCCGGCCACGGCGATCTGGGCATATTCCTCGGTGACATTGGCGGTATAGACCTGCCAATCCCACCATTCGCATTGCAGCCAGTCTTCCATATGGGCATGGATGCGCTCGGCCCCGCCGGTGGTGGTGTGGCAAAGCCAGGTGTCCTCGGCCAGACGCACGACCACGCCGTCATCCGACAGGAAGCCGTTTTCGTTGCACATCAGGCCATAGCGGCATTTTCCGATGCCAAGGTTCGACATCACATTGGTGTAAAGCATGTCGAGGAAGCGCCCGGCATCGGGCCCCTTGACGATCAGCTTGCCCAGCGTCGAGGCATCGAGCATCCCCACATTGCCGCGGGTGTTGAGAATTTCCCGCTCGACGCTCTGGGCGTGGTTTTCACCGCCCCGGGTGTAGCAATAGGGCCTGCGCCACAGGCCCACAGGTTCGAAATAGGCGCCGTGGGCTTCGTGCCAGGCATGCATCGGCGTGCGGCGCAGCGGCTGGAAGATCTCGCCCCGCGCCTCGCCGGCCAAAGCACCCAAGGTGACGGGTGTATAGGGCGGGCGGAAGGTCGTGGTGCCGACATTCGGGATCTCGGCATTCAGGGCATTGGCCAGCACGGCCAGACCGTTGATGTTGCTGAGCTTGCCCTGATCGGTCGCCATGCCCAGCGTGGTGTAGCGCTTGGTGTGTTCGACCGATTCATAACCTTCGCGGGCGGCAAGCTGCACGTCCGAGACCTTCACGTCGTTCTGATAATCGAGCCACATCTTGGCGCGCAGCTTGACGCCGGCGCCCTGCGGCATGACCCAGATCGGCTCCAGCGGCGCCTCGTCGCGCGGCTCGGCCTGGGCTGCGGCAATCGGGTCGGCCCCGGCGGCGGCGGCCCCTGCCTTTGCGGCATCCTGCAGCGCGGCATCGGCGTGCAGCGCGCCATTGGCCGCCCCCGCCGGATAGACCATCGCCAGACCGTCATGGCTGATCGGCGGGCGCGCGGCATCGGGGCGGAACATGGCCGCCGCGGCGTCCCATATCAGCTTGCCGCCGCAATGGCTCCACAAATGCACCACGGGCGACCAGCCGCCCGACATGGCCACCACGTCGCAGGAAATCTCTTCCAGCGCCGCCCCCTCGCCCGCCTGCATGCAAAGCGCGACACCGGTGACGCGCTTGCCGCCCTTGACCTTGGCGATGGCCTTGCCGGTCTCGATCCGGATGCCCATCGCGCGGGCCTTGGTGGGCAGGGCGCCGTCGGCCTGCGCCCGCGCATCGACGATGCATGGTACGGCGAGCCCGGCCTCCTTCAGCGCGATGGCGGTGCGATAGGCGTCGTCGTTGTTGGTCACGACGACGGTGCGGTCGCCGGGCGAGACGGCCCAGTTCACTACATAGTCGCGCACCGCCGAAGCGAGCATCACACCCGGAATGTCGTTGCCCGCAAAGGACAGCGGACGTTCCAAAGCGCCGGTCGCGGCCACGATCCGGGTGGCCCGGATGCGCCAGAGCCGCTTTTTCGGCCGCCCGTCGCCGGGCGTGTGATCGGCCACGCGGTCCTCGGCCAGAACATAGCTGTGGTCATAGACACCGGCGACCATGCAGCGGCTGCGCATCGTCACATTCGGCATCTTTTCAAGGGTTTCGACGGTGTTCTTCACCCAGGCTTCAGCCGGAATGCCCTCGATCACGTCGCCATCCACCGGCGCGCGCCCGCCCCAGTGCGGCGCCTGTTCCAGCACCATGACGCGCGCCCCGCCAGAGGCCGCGGCCAAAGCCGCCTGCAGGCCCGCGATGCCGCCGCCCGCCACCAGCACGTCGCAGAAGGCATAGGCCTGTTCGTAGCGGTCGGCATCCATCTCGGTCGGCGCCTTGCCGAGCCCGGCCGATTTGCGGATGAAGGGTTCAAAGACATGTTTCCAGGCAAAGCGCGGATGGATGAAGGTCTTGTAATAGAACCCGCCCGGCAGGAAGCGTGAAAAGGCGTTGTTGATCACGCCCACGTCGAAATCGAGGCTCGGCCAATGGTTCTGGCTCTGCGCCGAAAGCCCGTCAAAGGTTTCGGTCGTGGTGGCGCGCTGGTTGGGCTCCAGCCGCGCGCCAGCCCCCATGTTCATCAGGGCATTCGGCTCTTCGGCGCCCGAGGCCACGATGCCGCGCGCCCGGTGATACTTGAAGCTGCGGCCGACCAGCATCTGGTCATTGGCCAGAAGCGAGGCGGCCAGCGTGTCGCCCTTGAAGCCGCGCAGGCGCTTGCCATTGAAGGTGAATTCAACAGCGGCAGAGCGGTCGATCAGCCGGCCGCCTTTGGAAAGACGCGTGCTCATTTGTAACCCTTCCAGTCGGGCCGCTTGGCCTTGATCTTGTCCTGCAGCGCCTGTGGCGGGGCAGAGGATTGCGCGGGATAGGTGCCGAACACCTCCAGCGTGGCGGTATCACGCGCGGCCAGGAACCACTTGCCGCAGCCATAGGCATGACGCCAGCGTTCGAAATGTACGCCCTTGGGGTTCTTGCGGGCGAACATATAGGCCTCGAATTCTTCATCTGTCGAGCCGGGTCCGAAGCGTTTGAGATGCGCCTCATAGCCCGGCGTCAGTTCGGTCTCATCGGCCATGACACCGCAATAGGGGCATTCAAGCGTCAGCATCGCAACCTCCTTGCGCGGCCGGACCCGCCGCACCGCATTTATCCTTGGTGCAGGTCAAAATTTTCGCAGAAAATTTTGAATTCAGCGCTGCACCATTCCGTGTGAAATCCCCGCCAAGCCAAGTCCCCGCAAGGGCTGCACCCGCAGCGCGTGGAAAGCGCCCTGTATCGCGGCAGGGCCAATCTGGCGCGTCGGAATGCCGCTTTGTCAGGCGGTGCGATGCCCTGCGTGGGTCAGCTGCGAAGCGGGGATGAAGGGGGCTTGCGGTTGTCATGGCTCAATGCGCGACCCCGGCGGCCACGCTTTCGTCGATGAAGCGGCCCTCCTTGAAGCGCCACATGTCGAAGGCCTCGGCCAAGGGTCCCGGCTCGCCCCGCGCCATCAGATCGGCCATGGCCCAGCCTGACCCCGGGATCGCCTTGAATCCGCCGGTGCCCCAGCCGCAGTTGATGAAGCAGTTGCCCAGGGGCGTCTTCGAGATGATCGGAGAGCGGTCGCCCGTCATGTCGACGATGCCGCCCCATTGGCGCAGCATCTTCAGGCGCGAGATGATCGGGAAGGTCTCGATCAGGGCGCGCAGCGTCTCTTCGATGTGGTGGAAGGACCCGCGCTGGGTGAAGTTGTTGAACCCGTCGGTGCCGCCGCCGATCACCATCTCTCCCTTGTCGGATTGCGACATGTAGCCGTGCACGGTGTTGGCCATCACGACCACATCCATGCAGGGCTTGATCGGTTCCGATACCAGCGCCTGCAGCGCCACCGCCTCGACCGGCAGGCGGAAGCCCGCCATGTCGGCCACCTGCCCCGAATGACCCGCGACGACGATGCCCAGCTTTCGCGTGCCGATGCGGCCCTTGGTGGTCTCCACCCCGGTCACCACGCCATTCGCCGAGGTGACGCCCTTGACCTCGCAGTTCTGGATGATGTCCATGCCCATGGCCGAACAGGCCCGCGCATAGCCCCAGGCCACCGCGTCATGCCGTCCGGTGCCGCCGCGCGCCTGCCAGAGCGCGCCCAGCACCGGATAGCGCGGCCCGTCGATGTTCAGGATCGGGCACAGTTCCTTGACCTTCTGGGGCGAGATGAACTCGGTCGTCACCCCCTGCAGCGAATTGGCATGGGCGGTGCGCAGATAGCCTCTGACCTCGTGATGGGTCTGGGCCAGCATCATCACGCCGCGGGGCGAGAACATCGCGTTGTAGTTCAGGTCCTGGCTCAGCGTCTCATACAGCGAGCGGGATTTTTCATAGATCGCGGCCGAGCTGTCCTGCAGATAGTTCGACCGGATGATCGTCGTATTCCGCCCGGTGTTGCCGCCGCCAAGCCAGCCCTTCTCGAGGATGGCCACATTGGTGATGCCGTGGTTCTTGCCCAGGTAATAGGCGGTCGCAAGGCCGTGGCCGCCGGCGCCGACGATGATCACATCGTAGCTGGCCTTGGGGGCCGGGTTGGCCCAGGCGCGTTCCCAACCAAGGTGATTGGTCAGCGCCTCACGCGCCAGGGCGAATGCGGAATAGCGTTTCATGAAAAGCCCCCTTGAGCGTACAGGCGATGGCGCCATATGACCGCGCCTGTCCTTGCGCCCTCAATCGCAGGCACGCCGCTTATATCCACTGCCACAAGCGTCACAATGGGGAAAATTGCGACAAAAGCACCGAGAGGCGATGGCACGCCGGCCCCGCCTGCTTCACAAAGCCGCGCAAGGGGCGGCTTGCGGGGATTTGCGCTTTTGCTGGGCGGGCGAAGTCGCTAATCAGGCGGCACGCAAGGACCCGGGGCCGCATGGCCGCGGGCACGGCGGATCAGGACGGGTGACGAAGGGTTCAGGGCGGGCATGGTCGGATTTCTGATTGCAGCGGGGGCTATGGCGCTGATGGTGGCGGTCAGCCTGGTGCAGGCTCTGCGCCGGGCCTCGATGCGCATGGCTCCCGAGGGGGCGGAGGATCTGATCATCTACCGCGACCAGCTGTCCGAAGTGGACCGCGACCTCGCCCGGGGTGTGATCCCCGAGGACGAGGCCGGCCGCCTGCGCACCGAGGTGGAGCGCCGCATGCTGCAGGCCGACCGTGCCGCCACGCGCAGCCGTCCCATCTCGCCGGTCAAGCCCGTCCCGGCCGCGCTTCTGGTCATCGTGGCCCTGCTGGGGTCCGGGGTGCTTTACTGGTCGATCGGTGCGCCGGGCTATCCGGATCTGCCAATTGCCGGCCGTCTGGCCACGGCCGAAGCCGATTACCGCAACCGCCCGCATCAGGCCGCACTGGAGGCCAAGGCCAAGCCCTTCACCCCGCCGCAAGGCACCGCCCAGGCCGATCTTGACCTGATGGACAAGCTGCGCACCACCGTGGCGGCCCATCCCGACGATCTGCACGGCCAGACCCTGCTGGCCGAAAGCGAATACAAGCTGGGCAATTTCATCGGCGCCCGCAAGGCCGAGGAGGCGGTGATCCGCCTCAAGGGCGCGGATGCCACGGCGCAGGATTACGGCACGCTGGCCGAACTGATGATCAGCGCCGCGGGTGGCATCGTCACCCCCGAGGCCGAGGCCGCCCTGAACGAGACCTTGAAGCGCAACCCCAAGGACGGGCCCGCCCGGTTCTACATCGGCCTGATGGCCGCACAGATCGGCCGGCCCGACCGGACCTTCGCCATGTGGAAGCCCTTGCTGGACGAGGGCCCGCCCGATGCCCCCTGGATCACGCCGATCCGGTCGATGATCCAGGACGTGGCCGATGCGGCGGGGGTGCAGTTCACCCTGCCCGATGCGGGCAGCAGTGGTGCCGGCCCTTCGGCCTCGGACATGGCCAATGCGGCGCAGATGAACCCGCAGGACCGCCAGAAGATGATCGAAGGCATGGTGGCCGGTCTGGAATCACGGCTGATGGACGCGGGCGGCCCCGTCGAGGACTGGACCAAACTGATCAACGCGCTTGGCGTGCTGGGCGCCAAGGACCGTGCGACCGCCGCCTACGCCAAGGCCCGGGCGGCTTTCGAAGGTCAGCCGGGCGCCCTGTCGGCACTGAAGGCCGCTGCGGTTCAGGCAGGGATCGGCGGATGATCTATCCCGACGTCGTGGACTTTGCCGCGGCCCTGCCGCCCAACCGGGCGATCTGCGGGCTCGATCTGGGCGACAAGACGATCGGTGTGGCGATCTCGGACCTGCGCCGGCTGGTGGCCACACCGGTCACGGTGATCCGCCGGGTGAAGTTCACCCTGGATGCCAAGGCGCTGCTCGATCTGCTTGCCGCGCGCGGCGTGCAGGGCATCGTGCTGGGCCTGCCCTTGAACATGGACGGATCCTCGGGCCCGCGGGTTCAGGCCACGCAGGCCTTCGCGCGCAATCTGGTGCGTCTGACCGAGATGCCCATCACCTTCTGGGACGAACGCCTGTCCACCGTGGCGGCCGAACGCGCGCTGCTCGAGGCGGATACGTCGCGCAAACGTCGCGCCGAGGTGATCGATCAGGTGGCGGCCGGCTATATTCTGCAAGGGGCGCTCGACCGGATCGATGCGCTCGACAGGAGCGCTGCAAGATGAGCGACGAAATCTGGACAAGGCCCGAGGTGCAATCGCCCTGCATCAAGATCTGCGTGGTGCATCCCGAAGAGCGGATCTGCGTCGGATGCTATCGCTCGATCGAGGAGATCGCCCGTTGGTCGCAGATGAGCCTGGCCGAACGGCGTGCCGTGCTGGACGACCTGCCCAGCCGCAAGCCGCGCCTGGCCAAGCGCCGTGGCGGCCGCATGGGACGTCTGGACCGCTGAGCCGCCAGACGATTTTTCTGCGAAAAATCATTTCGTCGATCAGCCGCAACCTTCGCCGATGAAACCGATTTTTCGCAGAAAAATCGTGGCCGGTCAGCCGGCCTGCCGCCCCAGTCTGCCCCCGCGCCGCCTTGGCGCCGATGGCGTCTCGAGCCCTGCCGTCAAGGTGGCCGTCATCGGATGATCCGGTGCTGCCTTGCCATAGTGCGACAGCAAGGCACCAATCGCAGCCGTCGGATCGACGTCGTCGGCCAGGCTCAGCGCCCAATCGATGAAGATCGACCGGCATTCGGCCAGGCTGATGCCCTCGATCCGGTAACTTTCGCGCACAAGGCCCTTTGGGTCCGCCTTGGATTGGTCCACTTCCGTCTCCTTCATCTCAGGGCCGCGTCGATCACGGCCGCCGCTGCGGTCGCCGCCCGGGCCAGCGCCTCTGTCAGGTCCGCTGCATCCCGCGCCCCGGTTTCACGCAGCAAAAACGCCTGCGCCCCTCCTGCCAGGCTGCCCGGATCAAGCGGGCGGTCCGACAAGAGGCGCGAGCCGGCCTGCAATTGCCAGTAAAGCCTCATCGCCTTCAACAGAACCGTCTCGTCCATTTGCGACAGAAGGCCGCCGCTTCGACCGGCGGCAAGCTGGCGTTCCACCCCGCGCGCGGGACTGGCGCTTCGCAAGGCCATCATCTGGGCGAAAAGCTCGATGTCCATCAGCTTGCCGGGGCCGAACTTCGCCTCCCAAAGGCCGGTGCCCGGCTTGGCATCGGCCAGACGCGCCCGCATGTCGGCCACATCGCGCGCAATCTGATCGCCCTTGCCCTTGCGCGCCAGCAGATCGCGGCGGAAGGCCTCGACCTCGACGCCAAGGCCGCCATCGCCGGCCAGCACGCGCGCCCGCGTCAGGGCCAGATGTTCCCAGGTCCAGGCCTCGCCTTCCTGATAGGCGCGGAACGCGTCGAGCGAGGTCGCCACCGGCCCCTGCCGACCCGAGGGCCGGAGCCGCATGTCCACCTCGTAAAGCCGGCCCTCCGCCGTCTGGGCCGTCAGCGCCGTCACCAGGGCCTGGGTCAGCCGTGCGTAATAGGGCCGGGTGGCAAGGGGGCGCGGGCCTTCCGACCCTTCGGCGTCAAGGGGGTCATAGATCACGATCAGATCCAGATCCGACCCGGCGTTGAGCCGCGCCGCACCCAGTGACCCCATGCCCACCACCACGGCCCCCCGCCCCGGAGGCGGACCATGCCGGCGCGCGAATTCGTCCAGCACCACGGGCCAGAGCGCGGCAATCGCGGCCTCGGCCAGATCGGCATAGGATTTGCCGGCCTCGAACCCGTCGATCAGGCCGCGCAGGTGATGCACGCCGACCCGGAACTGCCATTCCTTCATCCAGATCCGCGCGGCGCCGAGCGCGCGTTCGTAATCGGCGGCCTGGGTCAGGCGCCGGCCAAGGTCTGCCGCCAGCCCGGCCACGCCCGGCCAGGGCGCGAAGAAGGATCCGCCGATCACCGCATCCAGCACGGCCGCATTGCGCGACAGATAAAGCGCCAGCGCGGGCGCCGTGGCCGCGATATCGACGATCAGATCGACCAGCGTCGGATTGGCCTCGAACAGCGCAAAGATCTGCACCCCCGAAGGCAGGCCGGCCAGAAACCCGTCCAGCGCCACCAAAGCCTCGTCCGGGTGGGCCGAACCCATGAGCTTGGACAAAAGGTCCGGTTTCAGCCGTGCGAAGATGGCCTGCGCCCGGTCGGATCGCAGTGCGGGATAATGCGGCCAGCGTTCGACGATGGCGCCGGCCTGGGCGGACAGGACCGGGGACGCCTGCGCATCGGCGGGGGCAAAGAAACCCTCGGTCAGATGGTCGATCCGCATGAGCCGGTCCAGAAAGCGGGCGCGAAAGCCGGCATCGTCGAGCCCGCAGAAGGCCGCGATCCGCGCCACGCCTTCGGGTTGCGTGGGCATGGTCTGGGTCTGCTGGTCCAGCACCATCTGAAGGCGGTGCTCGATCTCGCGCAGCTCGCGATAGCCTTGCGTCAGTTCGGCCGTCACCTCGGACGGCAGCCAGCCCTTGGCGGTCAGCGCGGCCAGCCCGCCCTCGGTGGTGCGCGCCCGCAGATCCGGGTCGCGCCCGCCCGCGATCAACTGCCGGGTCTGGGTGAAGAATTCGATCTCGCGGATGCCGCCCTGCCCCAGCTTGACATTGTGGCCCTCGACTGTCAGCGGACCGTTGAGCCCGCGATGCTCGCGGATGCGCAGGCGCATGTCATGGGCATCCTGGATCGCGGCAAAGTCGAGATGCCGGCGCCAGACAAAGGGCCGCAGGTCTGCGAGGAACCGCTCGCCCGCCGCGATGTCGCCGGCGCAGGGCCGCGCCTTGATATAGGCGGCGCGCTCCCAGGTGCGGCCCTCGGCCTCGTAATAGGCCAGGGCCGCGGCCATCGACAGGCAGACCGGCGTCACGCTGGCATCGGGGCGCAGGCGCAGATCGGTGCGAAAGACATAGCCCTCGGCGGTGACATCGGACAGAAGGCTGGTCATCTTGCGCGTCACGCGGATGAAGGCCGCGCGGGCCTCGGCGGCAGAGCCCGGATAGCGCGTCTCATCAAAAAGGCAGATCAGGTCGATGTCCGAGGAATAGTTGAGCTCCCCCGCCCCCATCTTGCCCATGGCGATCACGACCATGCCCGCGCCATCCGCCGCACCTTGGGCGCCCGGCACCTTGCCGCGCCGGATCTCGTCGGCCACCAGCGTCGTCACGCAAAGCTGCACCGCGCGGTCGGCCAGACGGGTCAGCGCCCCGGTCACCTCGGCCAGGGACCAGACGCCGCCCAGATCGGCGAGCGCCGTCAAAAGCGCCGCCCGCCGCTTGGCCTGCCGCAGGGCCGAGCCAAGCCGGTCGGGCGCCAAGGCGTCGAGCCCTTCGATCACCTCGGTCAGGGCCGCCTCGGGCGCTTGCAGCAGCGCGGTGCGAAGCCAGGTCCCCTCTTGCCGGATCAGATCGCGCAGATAGGGTGCGCAAGAGGCGCTGGCGGCACAAAGCGCGCGCAAGGCTGGATCAAGCCCCGCCAGGGCCTCCGATGTCTCGGCGGCGACGGCGCTGTCAAACACAAGCGGAGCCCGCGTGATCCGATGGGCGAAACCCTGATCCATGGCCCCCTTCTGCCCCCGCGGGTCCCACGGGTCAACCGCCCAGATCGCAGAGGGTCGGCGCCCCGCGATCGAAGGGCGAAAGCCGCCCCCTGCCGAGGTGCCCCCGGGCCCGCGCCGCGCCGCCTCCGTCCAACCGCCGGGTGGGCGCGGTTGGATGGGGGCCTTCTGCCCCCCCCGGGCGCCGACGCGCCCGAACCGTCGTCCGGTCTTGCCCAGACCGCGCCAGGATGGGATCACTGCGGTCAGGAGACACTCATGAGCAAAAGCCTGACCCGTGTGACCACCGCCCTCGCCGCCGCCGGCATCGGGGCCCGGATTGTTGAGACCGCGGCCTCGACCCGCACCGCGGCCGAGGCGGCTGCGGCCGCCGGCGTGACGATCGACCAGATCGTCAAATCCATCCTGTTTCAGGACCAGGGCGGCGCGCTTTGCCTGTTCCTGACCGCGGGCGGCAATCAGGTCGATGGCGCGCGTGCCGCGGCACTGGCCGGGCGCGCGCTGTCGCGGGCCGATGCGGCGCGAGTGCGCGCCGTCACGGGCTTTGCCATCGGCGGGGTGGCGCCCCTTGGCCATCTGACTCCGCTGCCGGTCTGGCTCGACCGCCGGCTTCTGGACTTTGTCGAGGTCTGGGCCGCGGCCGGCACGCCCAACCATATCTTCGCCATCGACCCCGCCACGCTGTGCCGCCTGACCGGGGCGGTCGTGGCGGATTTCACCACCTGACCCCGGCGCCCCCATGCTGCCGGTCGGGCTTGCGGCGGCGGCCAATCCGCGCCAATCAGGGACAAAACCGACAGGAGCGCCCCTTGGCCACCATCGACGGACTGCCCAGCCTGCGCGACGTGATCAATGCCCATGACCTCGTGGCCAAACGCCAGCTTGGGCAGAACTTCCTTCTGGACCTGAACCTGACCGCCAAGATCGCCCGGCTGGCCGGCGACATCGCCGGTGCCGATGTGCTGGAGGTCGGACCCGGCCCCGGGGGCCTGACGCGGGGCCTGCTGGTCGAAGGGGCCCGCCATGTGGTGGCTGTCGAGAAAGACCCGCGCTGCATCGCCGCCCTGAACGAGATCGCCGCCGCCTATCCCGGCCGGCTGACCGTGATCGAGGGCGATGCGATGGAGGTCGATCTGACCGGCCGTCTGACCGCTCCGGTCCGGATCGCGGCCAACCTGCCCTACAACGTTGGCACCGAACTGTTGATCCGCTGGTTGACGCCGAGGGTCTGGCCGCCGTTCTGGGACAGCATGACGCTGATGTTCCAGCGCGAAGTGGCGCTGCGCATCACGGCCAAGCCGGGCGATGAACACTACGGGCGGCTCGCGATCCTGTGCCAGTGGCGCACAGATGCCAAGATTGTCATGCACTTGCCGCCCGAGGCCTTCACCCCTGCGCCCAAGGTCCATTCCGCCGTCGTGCACCTGACCCGCTTGCCGGCTCCGCGCTTTGCCGCCGACGAAAGGATCCTCAACCGTATCGTGGCGGCGGGCTTCAACCAGCGCCGCAAGATGCTGCGGTCGAGCCTGAAATCCATTGCCCCCGATATCGAAGCGGTGCTGGAAAGCGTGGGCATCGCCCCCACCGCGCGGGCCGAGGAAATCTCGCTTGAACGGTTCTGCGCGCTGGCCCGTGCCGTTGCAGAAAGGGGCGCCTAGGCGCCCCTTGCGGTTGGAATGAAGGAAGACCGGACAGGATGCGCCCGAAGGGCGATCAGTCCGAAACGGGCTCGGTCGACCCGTCCGAGGATGACGGCTCCGCCGGTTTCTTTACCGTTCTGGCCCGCGGCTTCTTGGGTGCGGCTTCGGCGGCCGGTGCGGTGTCGACCGCCTCGGGTTGGGCGGCGTCGGCTTGTACGGCGTCGGCTTGGGCGGCGGGCCTGGCGCTTGCCGACCGCGGGGCAGCCGATTTCGGTGCGGCAGACCGGGGCGCCGTCTTGCGCGCCACGGGCGCCGGTGCGCCAAGGTTCAGGTCAGGTTGCGACGACTCGACGCGGGGCGCTTCGGACGGCTGCGTTTCGGGCCGTGCGGCATCGGGATGTGCGGCCTCGGGCCGAACGGCTTCGGCAGCCGGTTGCAACAACGACGGTTCGGGACGCACGGGTTCGGGACGGGCGGCCGCAGGCGCAGGGCGGTCTTGCGGGCGATCCTGCTGCGGATGGTAAGGCCGCTCTGCCGTTTGCTGCGGCTGGGGTTGCGGCGCCCGATCCTGCTGGGGCCGGTCCTGCTGGGGGCGATCCTGTTGAGGCCGATCCTGTTGCGACCGATCGTTCCGGTTCTGATCCCGGTTCTGGTCGACTCGCGGCGGATATTGGCGGCGCGACTGGTTCGAGGCATTACCCTCGTTGCGATTCTGCTGACCTTCCTGCCCGCGTTGCGCATTGCGGCGGGTGTCGTCATAGCGCGGGCGCTGGTCGGAGGAGCGATCGTTGCCCTGCCGGTCATTGCCCTGACGCTCGTTGCCTTTCCGGTCATTGACCGGGCGGTCGCCACGGGCGCTGGCCTCGGGGGTTTCCACCAGACCGGCCTCGTCATAGCCCACGACTTCGATGACGTCATGGCCGGACAGATCGGGCTGATCGTCATTGCGCTCGTCCCGGTAGTCGGCGCGGTACTCGCCGCGCTCGTCGCGGCGTTCGCCAGACTGCTGGCTCCGGTCGCGCTGCTGGGGATTGGCGTTCTGCCCGCCGCCCGGCGCATTTTGCCCGCCGTTCTGGCCATAACCCTGCTGGCGGCTTTCCTGTTCGGCCGCCATCTCGCGGTTCGCCTCGGCCAGAAGGCGGGTGTAATGTTCCGCGTGCTGCAAGAAGTTCTCGGCCGCCACGCGGTCGTTCGACAGTTGCGCATCACGGGCGAGGAACTGATATTTCTCGATCAACTGGGCCGGTGTGCCGCGCACCTTGCCCTCGGGGCCAGAGCTGTCGAACACGCGGTTGATGATGTTGCCGAGCGTGCGCGGGCGGTTCGTCTTCGAACGCGAACGGGACTTGGAAGAGCGCATGTTGTCCTTTGATCCGGTTGACCTCTGCCTCATCGCCTTGGTCGGCAAGACCACAGGAAAAACAGCGAAAGGGCGGGCATTGGCAGGCTTCGTGGCGGCCAGAATGGCGCTCCGCGTCGGCTTGCGTGGGTCTGACTAATCACAGGCAGCGCCGACGGGCAAGAAGATTTTTGCGCGAAAGCCGCGGATCGGCCGGCGCGTGGCCTGCGGGGCACGGTCGGATCAGGGGTTTTGCGCCGAGACCACACGGTCGCGGCCGTCCAGATCGGGCAGGATGCGCAAATCGGTCAGGCCTTGTTTGCGCAAGAGCGCCGTGACCGCCGCGCCCTGCGTCGGGCCGATTTCCAGCAAGACCCGCCCGCCCGGCTGCAGATGCGCCGCAAGCCCCGCTGCGATGGCGCGGTAGGCCGCAAGGCCGTCGCCGCCGGGGGTCAGGGCCGAAGCCGGCTCCCACCCGCGCACCTCGGGCGACAGATGCGGCATTTCGGCGGCAGCGATATAGGGCGGGTTCGACACGATCAGGTCAAAGCGGCCCTCGATGCGGCGAAACCAGTTGGACAGGGCGAATTTCGCCCGGGTCAGGCCGTGGCGCGCGGCATTGCGGGCGGCCACGCGCAGGGCCGCGTCCGACAGGTCGGTGCCAAGGCCCGTGGCGTCGGGCCGTTCCATCAGGCAGGAAATCAGGATGCAGCCCGATCCGGTGCCAAGGTCGAGCATGGACTGGAACGGCCGGCTCAGAGCCTCTTGCACCAGCACTTCGGTTTCCGGGCGCGGGTCGAGCGTGTCGCGCGTCACCTCGAAGCTGCGGCCCCAGAACAGGCGCTCGCCCAGGATCTGCGCCATCGGCTGGCGTGCCGCGCGGGCCTCGATCAGGCGGGCGAAGGCCTGCGCCATGGCGGGCGCCAGCGGGTTTTGCAGATGCAACGTCAGCCGGTCGGCCGGCACGTTCATCGCGCGGGCCATCAGAAGGCGGGCATCGCGCGGCGCATCCTCGATCCCCGCCTCGCGCAGGGTGAAGATGCCGTCGCGCAGGGTCAGGGCGGCGCTCATTCGACCTCGGCCAGGCGCGCGGCCTGATCATGGGCGATCAGGGCGTCGATCACCTCGTTGAGGTTGCCGTCCATGATCTGGCCCAGCGAATAAAGCGTCAGGTTGATGCGGTGATCGGTCATGCGGCCCTGTGGAAAGTTGTAGGTGCGGATGCGTTCGGACCGGTCGCCGCTGCCCACCTGCGCCTTGCGGTCGGCCGAGCGTTCGCCGGCGATGCGGTCACGCTCCATCTCGTAAAGCCGGGCGCGCAGGACGGCCATGGCCATGTCCTTGTTGCGGTGCTGCGATTTCTGCGCCGAGGTGACGATGATCCCGGTCGGCAGGTGTGTGATGCGGACAGCCGAGTCGGTGGTGTTGACGTGCTGGCCGCCGGCACCGGAGGCGCGCATCGTGTCGATGCGGATGTCGGAGGCCGGGATGTCGATGTCGACCTCCTGCGCCTCGGGCAGGACGGCCACGGTGGCGGCCGAGGTGTGGATGCGGCCGCCCGCCTCGGTCGTGGGCACGCGCTGGACGCGGTGGACGCCGGATTCGAATTTCAGCCGGGCAAAGACGCCCTCGCCCGCGATATGGGCGGTCAGTTCCTTGACGCCGCCCAGATCGGTGAACTGTTCTTCCATGATTTCGAAGGTCCAGCCCATGCGTTCGCAGTAACGCTGGTACATGCGCAGAAGGTCGGCGGCGAAGAGGCTCGCCTCCTCGCCCCCGGTGCCGGGGCGGATTTCGAGGATCGCCGGACGGGCATCGGCGGCGTCCTTGGGCAGGAGGGCGAGGCGCAGTGCCTGTTCCATGTCTGGAATGCGCGCCTTGAGGCGGGGCATTTCCTCTTCGGCGAGGGTCTTCATTTCGGGGTCGGCCAGCATCTGTTCGGCCTCGGCCAGATCATCCAGGGCGCGACGGTAAGCGTTGATCTGGGCGATTACCGGGCCAAGTTCGGAATATTCACGCGACAGGGCCGCGATCTCGGCCGGGTTGCCGCCCGCATTGAGCCGCGCCTCGACATAGTCGAAACGCTGGGTGATCTGAGCGAGTTTGTCCAAGGGAACCATGGCCGCGGGTGTGGCGTGGAACGGCGGGGCGGTCAAGGGTCCGCGGGGGTCGGGAGGCCGCAACTCACCCGCGCGGCCCAAAATGGGTTTCACACCCCCGCACCCACCGCAAGAAGCGGGGGTTTCACACCCCCGCACCCACCGCAAGAAGCGGGGGTTTCACACCCCCGCACCCACCGCAAGAAGCGGGGGTTTCACACCCCCGCACCCACCGCAA
>WGOE01000018.1 GCA_016124195.1 bacterium
ATGCGCCTGAAACACGTTCTTCGCCAAATCCAGGCCGATGATGCTAACCTCTCCCATGGACGCTCCCCTCCGTAGCGGTGCTTCAACACCCACTACCTTGGCACATCGATGCCGCCGGGGGGCGTCCACCCCATCGGTTACACCTGCACCACCTGTGCCACCTTTTTTATGGCGTCTTGGTGAAAAAATTAACTTATTGATTTAGTTATATTAAGATCGCGTGTGTCTTTTGAGATCGATATACAGCACGATATTCTAAACATAATGTCCGCAAGAAGGTGGCGCAACGTCCTACAGGACAGCCTGTCCCGTGCCCCGGATTTCTTCAACGCCCGCTATCAGTTCCGCGTTAAATGATCGGGCCTCGCCCCCGCACACGCCCGGTTCCCCGAGCGGGCGGCTTTCATCGACCAGGCCAAGACCTCCCTGACCTCGTTCGCCGCCCGTAGGGGCTCGGCTTCAACAACATCGCAGGCCCAGGGCGTGGCTTTGAAACGGATGCACGCGTTGCTTGCCTTGCCGCCCCCGGTCTGTCCCGTTAGCCTTGCGATCTCAGCCGAAGGGGCCTGCCGGGTGATCGCCTCCATTGCCTTTCTCATTCCCAATCTGGTGCCGGGCGGCGCCGAGCGGGTCGTGGCGACGCTGGCCGAGGCGCTGGCCCGCGACTTTCGCACCCATATCTTTCTGGTGCCGGGCGGCTTGCGTCATTACCAGCCCGCCGGCGTGACGCTGCACGAGATCGACTATACCGAAGCCGGGATCATGGCGGCCTGCACCCGGCTGGGGATCGACCTTGTTTTCGACCATTACCATTGGGACGCCGCCCATGTGCGGCTGATGGCTGGTCTCGCCGGGCAGGGCCTGCCGGTGGTGCTGACCGAGCACAACGCCTTTCACTATCCGCTGTTCCAGTGGGTGCGCCAGGGCCAGCGTGACCGTGAGGCCTGGTTTGTCGAGCGCTACGACCATTACCGCCGCTTTGCCGCCGTCACCGTGCTGACCGAGGATGCCCGCCGTCGCTTTGCCCGCCATCTGGATAATCTTTGCCACATCCCCAACCCGCTGCCCTATGAGGTAGCAGCTCCCGGCGCTTCTGCAGGCGTGCAGGCGGTGCCCGGGCGCGAAGTGCTGAACGTGTCGAGCTTCTTCAAGCCCGCCAAGCGGCTGGACCTGCTATACCAGGCCTTTGCCCGTCTGCACCGGGCCGACCCTGAAGCCCGGCTCTGCATCGTGGGTGAGGCCGACTGGCTGGCCGACCACTGGCTGCAGGCGGCCTCGGGCCTGCCGCCGGGCGCGGTGCGGCTGGCCGGCTGCAGCAGCCGCGTGGCCGATCATTATGCCCGTGCAGCCGTCCTTGCCCTGACCTCAGAGATCGAGGGCCAGCCCATGGTGCTGCTGGAAGCCGCCCATCACGGCCTGCCGCAGGTGGCCTTCGATCTGCCGGGCCTGGCCGATCAAGTGATCGAGGGCGAGACCGGCCATCTGGTGCCCTTCGGCGACGTCGAGGCCTTTGCCGCCCGGCTGGGTGAAGTGCTGGCCGATCCCGCCCGGGCCCGCCGGATGGGCCTGGCCGCGCGCGAGACGGTGCGCCAGCGCTTCGACCCCGGGGCGGTTCTGGCGCGCTGGCACGGCCTGATCGCCACCATTGGCCGCGAGGGGCGCCTGACTTCGACGCTGGAACCCGCGCCCGAAGAAGCCTCTGACCGCTTCTGGCAGGATCACTGGGCCCGCGCCGCCCGCCCCGCCGAGGCACCCGCCTTGCCCAAGGTCAGCTTCCTTGTGCCACTTTACGACACCGAAGATCTGCTGGGCCGTTGTCTTGACAGCATCCGCCGGCAGACGCTGCGGGATTTCGAATGCATCGTGGTCGATGACGGTTCGCCCGGCGATGCCGAGGCGGCCTTTTGCGCGGCGGCCAAGGAGGACGGCCGGTTCCGCCTGATCCGCCATGACGCCAACCGCGGGCTTTACCAGGCGCGCTCGACCGCGGCGGCGGCGGCACGGGGGCTTTACCTCGCCCATGTCGACAGCGACGACTACATCCACCCCCGCTTTGCCGAGATCCTGTTCAACGAGGCTCTCATGACCGGGGCCGAGATCGTCGAATGCCGGGCGGTGGAGTTGCAGCCCGACGGCGAGGCGCTGAGCTTCAATCCGCGGCTGCGGCCAGGGCTGGCCGAGGGCGAAGAGGCCGCCCGCGCCTTTTTCAGCCACAGCCTGCGCAATGTGGTCTGGAACAAGCTTTATTCCCGCGACCTCTGGCGTCGCACCCCTCACCATCAGGAGATCACCCGCAGCCTGACCATCTGCGAGGATCTGTTGCGCAACGCGCTGATCTTTGCCGAATGCCGCCGCTATGCCGCGGTCGAGGACGGGCTGTATTTCTATTGCCGGCGCGCGGTCTCGGTGGTGCGCGGCGGCGATCTTGACCGGCTTGTGGAAAAGCTGGGCGATGTCGTCTTCAGCTATGACACCGCCATGGCGTATATGCAGGGGCCCGACCGCGCCCTGCGCCTGCGCCAGCTGGCGGCGCGGCGGCAGACTGATATCGACTGGTATGTCGGCGAATATCTCGACCGGACCGCGCCTGAAACCGTTGCCGCAGGGCTTGCGGTGCGGCGGGCGGCGGGCGACGATGCCGGTCATCTGGCGCGGGTGGCGCATGCCCTGGCCGCGCGCGGGGCACAGGAGAGCCGATGAAGAGCCGGGCGGAGATACTGAACCTGATCGTCGAGCTGCGCGGACGGCTCGACGAGATCGAGACCTTGGTCCGGCTCGACCCGCCCGCGCCGGTGCCGCTGCCGGCCACGCCCGATGGCGACGCAGCCGAGATCGTGACGCCCGACAATTATCTTGCCTTCCGCAACCAGCCCCCCGGCCCGGCCGAGACCCGCGAGCGTCTGCAGACCTTCCGCGCCTTCGTGCAGTTCGGCGCCGAGGATGCCGCGACCGTGGTCGAGTTTCGCCCCTTCGACCTGGGTGCAGTGCATCGCAGTGGTCTCGGCGCCGCCACCGGCCTGCGCATGGTCCCAGACCGCGCGGCCCCGCAGAAATGGTTTACCTATGAATTCCTGGCCCCCCAGGTCGATCTTGCCGACTGGGACTGGCTGGAATGGACTCTGAAACTGTCGCTGGATGCGCCGGGCGGGACCTTTGCCCAGATCGTGATCGAGCCCGAGGGCGGTGGCCCCTTGCAGCGCCTGACGCTGGGCAACCGGGCGCTGTCGGAATTTGCGGGCTTTCACCACTTTCGCATGACCCGGGCCGACTGGCAGGCCCTGGCGCCCCGTTCCGGACGCCTGCGGCTTTGCCTTGGCATGAGCGGCGGCCGACCGGTGCCGCTGACGCTTTATGGCCTTATCCTTGCCGGCGGGCGCCACGATCCCGCAGGAGCGCGCAATGCCTGACCGCCCCCCCTTTGACCGGCCGGCCGTGATCTTCTGCGCCACCCAGCGCTGCGGCTCGATCATGGTGGTGGACGATTTCCAGAACCTGACCGGCCGTCCCTTGACGCCGCAGACCGAGGGCTTTTACCGCTTTGTCCTGGCCCCCAAGGACCCCGCCATGACCTGGGACCGCGCGATGGAGACCCTGACCGCCCACCGCGCCGGCGAGGCGGTGTTTTTCGACAAGGTGATGTATCATTACCTGCCGCAACTGTCGCGGATGATAGATCCCAAGGGCCATGACGCGGTCTGCACCCCCTTTGCCCGCTATTTCGCCGGGGCGGTCTGGGTCCATATCCGCCGGGCTGATGTCTTTGCCCAGGTCGTTTCGAAATATTTCGCCGAGACGCTGAACATCTGGGAAGCCGGTCAGTCCCCGGGCCCCGATTTCAACGCAAGGGAGCCCTTCGAAATCGAGAAGGCCAAGGTCCATCTGAAAGGCTTTCTCTGGGAAGACCGCCAGTGGCAGATCTTCTTTGCCCGGCACCGGATCAAGCCGGTCGAGATCTATTACGAGGATGCGGTGGAGAGCTATCCTTTCCACCTTGCTCCGGTCTTTGACGCCCTGGGGATGACGGTCGACCTGGCCGCACCGCCGCCGCGGCGGATGGCCAAGCTTGGCAATGCGCGCAATCGCGTGCTGGCCACGATGATGCGCGATGCCGTGCTGCGCGACCTGATCAGCAATTCCTTCGAGATGCGCGAGTTCTTTCAGAACAGGTTCCTCTGAACCTTGCGGTTCGGGTTTCCCACGCCACCCTGAACGGCGGCTTCACGACAAACACTTGATTGTCGTGAGATCCAAAGGCCAGATTGCATGCGGCAGGTTTTCCGGGCACCGGCTCACGAAAAACCCGAAAAAATCAATCGACGAAAACACATCGGTCTTTTAGGTTTTTCGTGAAACGGAGAGGGCGATGACACTGATCGGCTATGCACGGATTTCGACGCTGGAGGGCGCGCAGGTCATGGACCGCCAGACCGACGCCCTGCGTGCGGTCGGCTGCGTGCGCCTTTTCGAGGACCGCGCCTCGGGGGCCTCGGCCGACCGGCCGGGGCTGGCGGCCTGTCTCGATTTCCTGCGGCCCGGCGATGTGCTGGTGGTCCTGGACCTCGACCGGCTGGGGCGGCTCGCGGCAGAGTTGATCGCGCTGATCGACGCGCTGGCCGGGCGCGGCATCGGGTTCCGTGCGCTGAACGCGCCGATGGACACGACGACGCCCGCCGGTCGGGCCTTCCTGCAGATTCAGGCCGCCTTCGCCGAGATGGAGCGCAACATCCTGCGCCAGCGTGTCAACGAGGGTCTGGCCGCCGCCCGCGCCCGCGGCCGCAAGGGCGGCAGGCCACGGGTGATGACGGCCGAGAAGCTGCGCTATGCGATGCATCTGATGGCCGACCGCAACCGCCCGATCCCGGCGATCTGCGCCGAACTGGGCGGCTTGCGGCCCTCGACCCTTTATCACTATGTGCAGGCCGACGGAGCGCTGAAACAGCCAGGGCGCGACCTTCTGGGTGAAGGGGTGAGGGATTGAAGATCACGATCGTCTTTGCAACGCAGCGTTCGGGTTCGACACTTCTCTGTCAGGACATCGGCAGCATCGGCGGGCTGGGTCGCCCGCATGAGCATTTCCTGCCGATCTTTCAGGCGCTCCGGCAGCCCGGCCCCCCTCCGTCGGGCGAGGATGTGCTGAAAACCATCGTCGCGGCTGGACAGGATCCCGATGACACGGGCGTTTTCGGTGTCAAGATCATGCTCAGTTATGCAGAGACAGTGTGCCGGCTCCTCGGGTTGGAAGACACGGCGGCCGACCCGCTCGACACCATCGCGGCCTGGGCGCAGACCAACCATGAGGCCGCCGCACTCCTTGTCCTGGAGCGCGGTTCGGTCGTCGATCAGGCGCTGTCGCGCACCCATGCGACCCGCACGGGCATCTGGCATCGCCGAAAGGATGGCCTGACCCGTGGCGGGCAGCACGAGCCCGGGATGGATGAAGAGGCCTTTCACCGGCGCACCCTGGCCGAGATGTCCGCCATCGTGAACGAAAGAAACAGGCTCGCCCGGTTCTGCGCGCGGCAGCGAGAGAGCCTTTGCCGGATCCGCTACGAGGATTTGGCGGCCGACCCCGAGGTCGTGCAGGCGCGGATCGCTGATTATGCCGAAGCACGTGGATTGCACCCCCGCCGCAGTGCCGTGACGCGCAACCTGACCAAACTGATCGACGCGGCTATGAATGCACAACAGCGCGCGGATCTCCGGCGGTATATCGACGGGCTGTTCTAGGGTTCAATCGAGTGCCGATCGGGGGGAGGACGCTGCTGGCGCGGTGATCTCAGGCCACCTCTCGGGCGTCGACCAGGCGGCGGAAGGCGGCATTGTCGCGGTAGAGGCTGTCGTAGCTGCCCAGGCCCACCATCCGCCCGCGCTCCAGTACCAGGATCTGGTCGCAGTCGCGCACCGTACTGATGCGGTGGGCGATCAGCAGCACTGTCTTGGTACCGGTCAGGGCGCCGATCGCCTTGACGACCTCTTGCTCTGTGAGGTTGTCGAGCGCGCTCGTCGCCTCGTCGAAGACCAGGATGCCAGGATTGGTGTAAAGCGCGCGGGCGATGCCGATGCGCTGGCGCTGGCCGCCAGACAGGCGCACGCCGCGCTCGCCCACCATCGTCTCGAAGCCCTGCGGCAGGTCGGTCTCGATGAAGTCGAGGATCTGCGCCATCCGCGCCGCCTCGCGCACGCGGACAAGATCGATGTCTTCGGGGGGCAGGCCGAGGGCGATGTTCTGGGTCACCGGCGCGTCAAGGAGGAAGATGTCCTGCGGCACATAGCCGAGATCGGCCTGCCAGGCGCGCAGGTTTTCCGGCGTGACCTTGGTGCCGTCGACCAGGATCTCGCCTGCTTCAGGGGTGAGAAGGCCCAGGAAGAGGTCGACGAAGGTGGTCTTGCCGGCGCCGGTCGATCCCACGATGCCCAAGGTCGAGCCGGCCGGCAGGGTGAGGTTGATGTCAGTCAGCGAGGCACCCTCAGCCCGAGGATAGCGATAGGTCAGGCCACGGATCTCGACGGCCCGGGCAAAGGGCAGGGGGGTGGCGGGGGTCACGGGCAGGGCGGGCAGGGCGTCGCGGTGGGCGAGGCTATCGGCGATCGAATCGAGCGCGGCCACGCCGAAACGGATCTGGGACATTGCCTGATATATGCCCTGCAGGGCGGGCAACAGGCGATAACCCGCGAAGGCATAGAAACCCAAGAGAGGCAGGACCCGCGTCAACGCCCCATCCGGGCTGTCGCGGTATTGGACCATCAAGGCTAGCGCCAGAAGGATGATGCCACCGAAGGCCACCGCCTCGATCCCGTAGCGCGGCACCTGCGAGAGGGTGATCGCCCGGGCCTGCAGCAGGCCGAATTGCCGCGATGCCGTGGCGAATCTTTCGCGGTAAAGGCTCTCACGTCCCAGAAGCTTCACCGCTTTGATCCCGCCCAATGCCTCGGTCGCGGTGCGGAACCGGATATGGTCGGTTTCGGCTCGCTCTTTGCCGGCGCGTCTGAGACTGGGGCCGACAAGAGCCGAGATCACGAGATAGCAGCCCCCCAGCACAGCGATGCCGATCAGAGCGGTCAGTGGATTGACCGCGATCAACAGGACGACCAGAACTGAGAGAACCGTGGCCTGAGCCACCAGGATCGTGGCGGGCTGATAGACCTGCCCGATCAGGACGTTGATCTCCGAGAACAGCTCCTTGGCCATGTCGCCGCTGTGGCGGTGCAGGAAATAGCTGTAGGGTTGGCGCAGATAGGTCTCCATCAGCCGCGTGCCGATGGTGAAGCTGCGCATCTGGGCGAAGCGGTTCACCAGGAAGAACCCCA
Source organism: bacterium (assembly GCA_016124195.1). GTDB lineage: Bacteria > Pseudomonadota > Alphaproteobacteria > Rhodobacterales > Rhodobacteraceae > Stagnihabitans. The sequence goes on from WGOE01000018.1 coordinate 7,309, forward strand.
CGCTCCTTACCACGGCCGAGACGATCAGCAGGCCGAAAGAGGCAAGGCCCAGGAAGAACTCGAACCCCTCTGCATCGGTAAAACCCAAGGCGTCATGCAGCCAGGACAGCGTGTGGCTGGTGGCGATCAGCCCTGGATTGGCGAGGACCGCAAGAAAGGGCATCACAGACAGCGCACCAAGCGCATCGAACAGCGCCATCACCGTGACAATGCCCAGCATGACCAAGGCCTGCCGGCGCTCGCGCATATCCAGCAGGCGATAGGCTTTCAAGAGGTTCTGCATCCGGTCTCCTGTCGCGGATCGGCAATTTCGTTCTGCCAGACCATAAAACACGGCAAAGATGAAGAGGTCCCTGTCGTCCCGCCCCGGCTCCGGCCCGTTTTGCCTGTTTCGCGGGCCTGTTTCAGTCTGCCGGCATCTGATCCGCCCCAACCGTGCCCCCGCCGTCAAAGCCGAAGCGGGCGATGTCCTTCAGCCGGTCGTCGAGGCCTGGGCCGGTGAGGTGCCGCAAACCCTCCGCATCTGCCGGGCCAAGACGGTAGTCCGCGGGCTTTCCGGGCAGGAAGACCGTATCCGTCCCGCCGCCGCCCGCGATGGCATCCTGGCCGAGGCCAGGGTGGAAGCTGTCGTCGCCCGCCCCCCCGATCAACCAGTCGTCGCGGTCGGTGCCGGTCAGCACCTCGCCCTGGTATCCTGCGATGTGGATCGCCCCCTGCTGATACTGCGGTCCGCCGCTGGAAAACCAGGCCGGGGTGCGCGCGTTCAGATCCATCAACAGATCGGCCCGGGGATTGTGGTCCCCCAGCGCCGAATAAAGCCCCCAAGCGCCGTATTTGCTGGCCTGGTCCACATCGGTGAACTGCATGAAGGGCCCATCGCCGACCTTGGCCCAAGCGGTCCAGAGTTGCTGGTAAAGGTCAGCCATGGCCGGGCTGCGCACGAAATCCGACAGAAAGGCGGTGAGGAGGGTCAGGTCGTCCGGGTTCAGCCCCTGCACCCCGGCGCTGTGCAGCACATGCTGGCCGCCCTCATAGGCCACGAGCTTCAGCCCGTATTGCGCGGCCAAGGCCTTTTGAGCGGCCCAAGCAGCGGTGATCTGGGGAATCGACTGGGAATAGTCCGGGTCGTTCAGTCTTTGCGCGAGCCAGACGGCGGCAGCCGCCGGATTGGCCTTGATCCGTGCCAACAGGCCGTCACGCAGTTCGGGCTTGGCGATGGTCGAGACGCCGAAATAGGTGGTGACGGCAAGAGAATTGAAGACCGTGGAAGGGGCGACATAGCCTTTGGGGTCTATCTGCTGCCAGATTGGTGCTGTCAGCAGCCGCTTCGCCCCCCAAGTGTTGACCGTCTGCACGCCCAGGACCCGGTCGAGCCGGTCCTTGGCCTGCGGGCCGAAGACATCGCTCCAGATCAGGGCGCATTTGGTCGCCACCATGGCGTTGTAGTCGATATATGCGGCCTTGTCGGTCGAGCCCCAGACGGTCTGTGCCTGGCTCAGCATCCAGTGGGTCTGGGGGAACATCCAGTTCCAGGTCTCGTTGGAATATTCGACATGGACCTTTAACCTTGGGTTGAGATGGTCGCGCACATAACTGGCGAAAGCGCGGATATAGGCCTCGTCCGCCCCGGCGGGCATGTTGAACCAGGGTTCGGCACCAGTCTGGTTGGCCAGTTGCACCATGATTTCGAGCGGCACGCCATGCGCCATCCAGCTGGCATCCGAGACCTGGGGCCGGCTGTCCCAGCTGGCGCCGATCGTGCCGTTGGTCCGCATCCAGTCCATGAAGCGCAGTTCCCGGGCGTCGGCGATCAGCGCCAGCCAGTCGGGGTTGAAGACCTCGCCCATGGCCTGCAGCGCGGCATATTTCTGCGGCACGATCACAATGTCGCGGATGTGGTCGCCACTCTGCTGCGGATCTGTGGCGGTGATGTTCAGCATTACCTGGCCGCCCCGCACATTCTGGAACTGGATGCGCCCGGATCGGGACTGCAGCACCTTGGCATCACCCTTCAGCTGCAGGCTGCCCTGTCCCCGATAGGTCAGCACATAGGTTCCCGCCCGCGTGGCAGCAGCGCCAAGGTCCTTGGCGTCCCAGGTCCAGATCGTGCCGACCGAAGTCAGACCAGGCGGAATGGCCTTGGGCCAGCCTTGGGCATCGAGCCAGCCGCCCGCCACGAGATCCTCGTATTTCATCGCGCCCCAGGTGTTGCCCTGATGCCCGATCCAGGGGCGCGCCGTCTTCATCAGGTCGAGGAAAGGCATTTCGGTCGACCAGTCCGCGATGCCGGTCAGCCCGAAGGCCAAGCTTGGATTGGTAAGGCCCAGCCCAGCGGGCACCTCCTGCGCCACTGCGCGACCAGCGACGGGACCCATAGCCAGACCCAACATCACCAGGGCGCCAGTCAGCCGTATCCGCAGCGTTGAGCCAGAGCGGGCTGGGCGCCCCTGTGGCGGGCGGGTAAACGACGTCCGGCCCCGCACGAACCCGGGCGCCCGGGCGGGAGGGCCGGGCTCGGCCGTCACAACATCGGGGACGAAGCGGCAGCGCCCGGCCAGGGCTCCGGCGATCAGCCAGGTCAGTGGCGTCATCGTGGCATTGGGGATCATGTCGATCAGATTGGCCGCGAGCATGAGACAGAGCCCGGCCGTTGCCAGATCCGGCGCCAGCCTCCGCCGTCGCAGGAACAAGAGCAGGACCGGCGCCCCCAGAAGCCCGAAGGTCGCCACATAGCCAAGCCAGCCAGAGACACCCATCATGATGATCCACATGCCATCGGTGACGCTGATATCCTGCATTGAACCATCCCATGCTTGCACAAACACACGCGAGCGCGCGAAGCCGCCCCACCCCGCCCAGGGGCGTTGATTGGCATGGGCCAGCAACTGGTCTTCATTCTTCAGCCGGAAGTCCAGCGACTGCCCCCGCTCTGCGCTGACCGACTGCGCCCAGTCACTCAGCGACTGCACCGGAACCAGACCCGCTCCCCGCAGCATCGGATAGGTCAGCATCGCCAGCGTGATGCAGAAGGCCATCAGCATCTGCCCTCGCACCGGCAGGAACAGGACAAGAGGCGCCACCAGCGCCAGGATCACCAGCGACCCCAGCGAATGGCAGAGTGCCAGCACGCCTGCAAGCCAGAGCCCGGCCGCCAGCGCCCTCCCGCCCTGCCCCGCGCCCCTCTGATGGCGCCAGAGCGCAAAGGCCGCCAGCGTGGTCATGGCCAGGAAAATCGCAAGCCACAGCCCGTGCTGCAGGAAGACTACCGGGCGGAAGCCGCCGTCTCGTGCGGCCTGCGCGAAGGATTGTGCGAGAAATCCATAGGTCCAGCGCGACAGTTGCGGGCTCATCCGGATCTCGAAGAGCGTGGGCAGCGAATAGATCAGTCCGGCCAGAACGAAGATCCGCAACAGGATCGGCTGGCGCTCCGGGGCGCCAAGGAAAAACAATCCCAGGATGAAGGGCAGCACCATCACCAGATTGTTTTGTAGCATCGACAAGGCATCATAAAGCCGGAGTCCCGGCAAGGTGCCCGTTCCCACCACATAGGGGTCGCCATTGGTCGCCACCGTCACGAACTGGGTGACGATCAGCAACCCGCCCAGCACCAACACCAGCCGCGGCACCGGGCCCGGCCGGGTCGGTCCGGCCTGATCACCAGAGCGTGGTGCAAGAAGCCGGGTCTGGCGGGTGAAGGCCCCGCCGGCCCGCCGGCTCGCCTGCTGTGCCACCGCTCCGGTGGCCATGGGCCGTAACGCCGCCCGCTCGGGCAAGCCCGCCCCCAGGAGTACCAGGATCCCCGCCGAAACTGCCGGGATCAGGGTCTTGTCGATGGTCGGCAGCACCGGCGGGTTGATCCCCACCCCGAAGGGCAGGGCCAGATAGCCGCCGACGATTGTCCAGGCCACCGCTTCGGAGCGCGGCAGGCTGCGGAACAGCAGGATAGCCACCAGAGGCCAGGAGAACAGCGCGACATAGGCGAAGAGATTGGGCATTGGGGCTCGGTCCGGGGGCGACGGGTGATTTGGCGGAAGCCTATCAGCATGACCCTTGGAAATCACATGAAACCCTGCCGAACTGAGCTGCATGCCAGCGAAAAACCGCAGACCGGCCAAATAGTTGTCATCGTCGTCTGTCCTTCGTCATGCACATGGGATCTGATCCCATGCGTCGCCCGGACGGCGGGCACAAGCGGTTTACCTCCGCCGCCTTTCACCGGTATAAGGGCCCTGCCTGGCCGACGGGCGCCTGTTCCAGAAGCCCTGCCGAGCCCCCATGACCCAAGCCCCTCCGCGCCGCGCGCTGACCGTCTCGATCATCAACTACCGGACCGGCGCGCTGACCCTGCAGTGCCTCGCCTCGGCTCTGACCAATATCGCCGGGCTCGATGCCAGCATCGTCGTGGTCGACAATGCCTCGGGCGACGGCTCGGCCGAAGAGATCGAGTCCTGGATTGCAACCCAAGACCCGCCCGTGCCGGTCACCCTGGTACGGTCGGCCACCAATTCGGGTTTTTCGGGCGGGCACAACCAGGGCATGGCGGCAGGGCCAGCCGACTTCTATCTGATCCTCAACTCCGACGCCCTCCTGCGGCCTGGCTTCTGCCGCACGATGCTGGCCACAGCCGCGGACCATCCCCGCGCTGGCCTCTTCGCCCCTCGCATCGAATACGAGGACGGCACCCAGCAGACGAGTTGCTTCCGCTTCCCATCGCCCCTGTCCGAACTGATCCGCGGTGCCGCCAGCGGGCCCATCACCCGGATTTTCGCCCGGGCCGATGTGCCGCTTGCCATGCCCCCAGCCCCCGACGAGATCGGCTGGGCGAGCTTTGCCTGCATCCTCTTGCGCGATGCGATGGTCCAGGTGATCGGTCCGATGGACGAGGGCTATTTCCTCTATTTCGAGGATACCGAATATTGCCTGCGCGCGTCCCGCGCGGGCTGGGGGATCGTCCATGTGCCCGAAGCCCGCGCCGTGCATTTCCGCGGCGGCTCGGGCCCGGTCAAGGCGATGGCGGCCGCGAAGAAGCGGCTCCCTGCCTATTTCTACGCCTCGCGATCGCGCTTTCTTTATCAGGCGCATGGGATGGCCGGGCTCTGGGCGGCCAATCTTCTGTGGATCGCCGGGCGCGGCCTGGCCCGGCTGCGCGTGTTGATGGGCAAACCCGTCCCCCGCCCCAATGAGGCCGAGGCCCGCGACCTCTGGATCAACGCCTTCGCCCCCCTGGGCGACCCTCATGCGAAGCGCGACTGAGATGCTGCCGGATTTCCTCATCATCGGCGCGATGAAATGCGGCACGAGCACGCTGGCCGCCCAGCTGGGCGCGCAGCCCGGTCTTTTCATCACCACGCCGAAAGAGCCCAATTTCTTTTCCGACGACGCCACCTTTGCGCGCGGCCTGTCCTGGTACGAAAGCCTCTTTGACCCCGCCCCGCAGGGCGCGCTGAAGGGTGAGGCCAGCACCCATTACACCAAGCTTCCCACCCATCCGCGCACGCTGGAGCGGCTTCTGCCCGTCCTGCCCGGGCGCCGGCTGATCTATGTGATCCGCAACCCGATTGACCGGGCCGTGTCGCATTACATCCACGAATGGACGATGGGCCAAATGACGGGGAGCCAAATGTCGGGCACCATCGACGAGGCCTTCGCCCGCCATCCCGAACTGGTCGACTACGGGCGCTATGCCATGCAGATCGAACCCTGGCTTGACGCCTTCGGACCCGAGGCAATCTTCCTGACCAGCCTCGAGGCGATGACCGCCGATCCGCAGGGCGTGCTGGACCGTGTGGGCGCCTTCCTCGGGCGCGAGGAGCTGGTCTGGCAAGAGGACAAGGCACGCCAGAACGTCTCGGCCGAACGGGTGAAGCGGCTGCCGCTGCAGGGGCTGATCCTTGACAATCCGGTGGCGCGGACCCTGCGCCGCACCCTGGTGCCCAAGTCTGTCCGCGACCGCATCCGCAAGGCGCGCCAGATGCAGGCGCGCCCCGACCTGACCCCGGCGCTGCGCACCCGGCTGGAGGCGATCTTCGCCGAAGACCACGCCCGGCTGACAGCGTTTTTCCCCGATTGCCCAGACATTGCCCCGGCCTATCCGTTTCTGGGGGTCGGGAATGGCTGACCCCACCCTCGCCGCTGTCGTGATCGGCCGCAACGAGGGGGCCCGGCTGCGGGCTTGCCTGGGCTCGCTGGCCGGCGTGGGGCGGATTGTCTATGTCGATTCAGGCTCGACCGACGGCTCGCAGGACTTGGCCCGCGCCCTGGGGGCCGAGGTGGTGGCGCTGGACCTCTCGCAGCCCTTCACCGCCGCCCGTGCCCGCAATGCGGGGCTGGCCGTGCTGCATGAAGGCGCCCTGCCCGACCTCGTACAGTTCGTCGATGGTGACTGCGAGCTGCAGCCCGGCTGGATCGCCACCGCCCGGGCCTTTCTTGAGGCCCATCCCAAGGCTGCCGTGGCCTGCGGCCGAAGGCGGGAACGGTTTCCCGAACGATCGGTTTATAACCGCCTCTGCGACCGCGAGTGGGATACTCCCGTGGGCGAGGCAAGCGCCTGCGGCGGCGACGCGCTGATGCGGCGGGTGGCGCTGGATCAGGTCGGCGGCTACAACCCCGCCCTGATCGCCGGCGAAGAGCCCGAGATGTGCGTGCGCCTGCGGCAAAAGGGCTGGCAGATCTGGCGCCTGGATGCCGAGATGACGCTGCACGACGTGAACATGACGCGGTTCTCCCAATGGTGGAAGCGCACCCGGCGCGGCGGCCATGCCGCGGCCGAGGGCATGGCGCTGCACGGACAAGGCCCCGACCGGCTGGGTGTATCCATGGTGAAGAAGGCGGTGCTCTGGGGCCTCGCCCTGCCCCTGGCCGTGCTGGCCCTGGCCCTGCTGGTCAGCCCCTGGGCCCTGCTGCTGGCCTTGGCCTATCCGGCGCAGATCCTCCGCCTCGCCCGGCGCGAGGGCGGCAGCCGCGCCGCCTGGGAATGGGCGCTTTTCGTGACGCTGGGCAAGTTCGCCGAAGCTGCAGGCGTGGTGGAGTTCTGGGGCCGGCGGCTGATGGGCAGCCGGGCGGGGATCATCGAGTATAGGTGAAACGGTTAGGGAGACGAACCGATCATGAGTAAGGCAAGAAAAATCGGCTTGGACGACGCCGTCTCCCTTCTCGGAAGATCCAGGGCGATCTTTCCGGGCATGACACGACACTCCCTGATTCTGCGCGGCCGGTTTCTCGCTGCGAGTCTTGCCCATCGAGACCTGGTCGGAGAAATGCTTCATGCAACGTCAGGGAGCGATCTGGTGCGTATTATGACAGAGAGGCCACAGATGATGGGTGCGTTGGTCTGGCCTTATCAATGTGCAGCCTGGGACGTAAGGGAACGCCTGAGCCGGATCATTGATCATTACATGCAGACGACGGTACTAGGCCGCCCCTTCACTTTTTCCGTGGCGGAGCAGCTCGTACTCGGCCGGGTCGGCAGCGGCACATTCGAGGCGGTCCTGATCCTTGACCAGCCGATCTGGTTCATGCGTGAGGGCGGGCTGGTCCTGAACCTCTTCCTGGGTCGTTTTCGCGCCTTCTCGCTGGCTTTCTCATTGCGCAACGACCCAGATGGCCGCGTCGCAGTGATTGGCAGTCTACAGGGTCGCAACAGGGACGGTGTCTTGGACATCTATCGCGATCTGACCAAGGAAATGGAAGGGCTGCGACCGCGCGACTTGCTGATTGAGGTCTTCCGCATGCTTTGCAGATACATGAACGTTGTCAGGATCGAAGCTGTCGCCGACGCGTGGCGGCATCACCGCCATCCGTTCTTCAAGGGGAAGAGCAACACATCCCAAGATTATGATAGCGTATGGGAGGATCGCGGAGGCAGCCAGTTGGGCGCACATTTCTATGCGCTTCCCGTGGCCCCGGAACGTCGTGACCTCGAAACAGTCAAGCCCAACAAGCGGCCCATGTATCGTCGCCGCTTCGCCCTGCTGGATGCGCTGGAAGCACGGGTCAGCGCGACACTGACAGATGTGGTACCAGAACCGGCCATCATGGCCGAATAGGCACCGATCGAGCCCGCACACCAGGCCAAGGAAGGCAGCGGGCTCATGTCCATAACGGACAATCATCTGCCCGGCCCGAACAACCTCGCCAGTCTCTCCACCTCCCGGGCAACGTCAAACTCCGCCTCGACCTTCGCTCGTCCCGCTTCACCCATCGCTCGGCACAGGGCCGGGTCTGACAGCAGCCGGTCGAGCCTTTCAGTTAGCGCCTCCACGTCCCCTGGCGGCACGATGAAGCCCGAGATCCCGTCCTGCACAAGTTCCGGCACGCCGGCGACCTGGGTGGCGATGACCGGGATGCGTGAGGCGAGTGCCTCCATCAGCACCACCGGCAGGCCTTCGGCGAAAGAGGGCAGCACCAGCATGTCGGCCTCGTCCAGAAGCCGCGCCACGGCGGGTTCGTCGAGGTAGCCGGCAAAGTGCACCGCCCCTTCAAGCCCCAGCGCCTTAGCCCGCGCCTCAAGCCTGGAACGCGCCTCGCCATCGCCGGCCACGGTGAGCCGCGCCTCTGGATGGCGGGCGCGCAAGGTGGCAAAGGCCTCCAGCAGCAGGGGCACGCCCTTGACCGGGGCGAGACGGCCGACAAAGGCCACATGGCCGGAAAAGGCGGGCCGCGCCCGGGTGCCATAGGCGGCGGGAGTGACGCCGCAATGGATGATCTTCAGCTTGCCCCACTGCGCCTCGTTGGAAAAGAGCATGGCCTGGCTGCGGCAATAGTGGCTGATACAGGCGACAAAAGCCGCGCGGGCGATCTTGACATCCAACCGCCAGCGATAGGGTTCGAAGAAGACGGTGGGCCCATGCAGGGTGATGCTGAACGGCAGGCCTGCCATTTCGGCGGTGATCAGTGTCAGATTGCCGCTCGCATCGCCGAAGTGGTTGTGCAGATGGCGAACGCCGCGGGCCAGCACATGGTCGGCCAGAACGCCTGCCTCAAGGAAGTAGAAGGCCTGCCACAAGAGCGCCTTCAACCCCGGCGCGCTTGTGTTCCAGGCCAAGCGCAGCGCGCCGAACCAGCGGCCAGGGCTGCGCCGCAACATGCGGACATGAGCGGCGATCAGGCGCAGCGGGCTCTTTGCGGTCTCCTGCAAGGCAAAGGTGCGCGTAGCCTCTTCAACCTGTTCAGGGCCCACTACAGCGATGGCCGGCGGGCGGCGCACTGTGCAGGTGATAACCTCGACCCCCAGCGCGCGCAGGCCTGCAACCTCACGCTGGATGAAAGTATGCGAGACGCGGGGATATTCGCCCGTCACATAGGCGATCGGGCCGGTCTGGCTCATGCAGCAGCTCCCCGCCAGCGGGCGGCATGAGCGGCCTCGACCTCGGCGGTGGCGCGCGCCTTGCCTACGATCAGGGCACGGCGCTGATAGGCCCGGATCATCGCCACCAGTTCGGCATCTTGATGGCGCGGCACCCGCTGCGCCCAGGCCTTCACATAGCCCCACCACGAGGCGAGACCGCCCAGCACATAGGGCGGATGGGCCAGCCGCCACAGGCAGGAAACGGTAAAGAACAGGAAGTCCGACCCCATGTAATACTGGCCGAAGCCGTGCCGCATTCGGCCAGTGAAAATGCCCTTCTGGCTTGACCCCATCGGGCGCAGATGTTCGAAGCGCAACGCCTCATCGGCAAAGCTGCACGCCGTCCAGCCCAGTTGCCGCGACTTGTGGCAGTCGATCCCGTCCCACATCACCTCATGAACGAAGCCGCCGATGTCGTGGAAACATTCGGTGCGGTAGAATTTCGTCATGCCGGCCGACATTTCGTCGCCAAGCCGTTCCGAAACCCAAGCGCCGGCAGCATCGCGGAACCAAGGCTTGCCCGAGGCCGAACCGAGCCGGGGATCCCGTTCCATGCGGGCAATCAGCCCGGCAAAATAGCCCTTTGGCAGGTCAAGATCGAGGTCGAGCTTGCACAGATAGTCGAAGGATTGCCAGTCAACCTGGTCCAGCCCGAAGTAGAAGGCCTCGACCACCCCCGGACCAACCGCACGCTTGCCGCGATCCGGTTTGGTGAGGACCCGGATCCAGGGATGGCGGGCGGCATAATCGGCGAGAATGACCGGGGTATCGTCGCTCGACCCGTCATCGACGATAATCCAGAGCGCCGGCGTCACCTCTTGCGCGATGACACTGTCCAAGGTGCGACGCATATACTGCGCCTCATTCCGGCAGGGACTGACGAGGAGATACGAGGGGCGCTGCGAACCGGTCGTCATGTGAAAGCCGAAAGTAGGAACCTGATATGGGCATGAACTAGACTATGCGCTGCACCGCAATATGAAAGTTCAGGCAGGGAAAGGAAACTACCTTTGGTGGCTTGTGGCATCGACGGCCAAGCCACGTCGCGATGGGCGATAACGATGGCTTAGTCGGATGAACCATGCCTCAAGCGTATAGGTCGAGGCATGGGCAAGAGCGAAGGTCAGAACAAAACTGATCGGACGCTTGAGCAGGTAACGTTCCAGGCCGCCGCCTGTGCCCAACCATCCCAGTGCCGTCATCGGATGCCAGACATAAAGCGCATAGGAAATCTTGGCGAGATAGCCAAGCGAGGGATGTCGACATAGCCGACGGATCCTGTTCTCGGATGCGAAGATGATGGCTCCAACCACAGAGGCCGCAAGATAGGGCCTAGCATATTCCACAGGCCCGCCAATCTTATGGCAGGACAACAACCAGAGGAGCCCGATCGGGACGGCTCCGATCGTTACAATCCTGCGGAAAGTCGTAGCGAGCAGGTGACTTTGGTGAATCCAGGCCAGAGCCAGAAGACTGCCTGAAAGAATCTCGTCAATCCGATGATGGGTGCGGATGCTCTGATATGCCCCGTCATGAATGCGCAGCGCCGTCACGACCACGGCCAGGACCGGAACCACCCAGAAGCCGCGACGCCCGGCTAAGAGCACGGCCAGCGCAATTCCCAAGTAGAAATGCAGTTCGACGCAGATCGACCAGAAATGGCTGGTTCCCTTGAAGAGCGCCGGATCGTCATAATTGATGTAGCCGAAGAGGATGCCCGCCGTTGCATCCCAGCGCCCCATGACCAGCCCGGGAACCAGCAGGGCGTAAAGGATCAACAGCGGATAGATCCGCGCGATCCGGCGAACGAGAAAGACCCGCACATCGGTGTTCTCGAAAAGAAAGCGGGTGATCAGAAAACCCGACAGACAAAAGAACAGACTCATCCCCATGAGCCCGGTCATATTGTTGAGATCGAACCGGGCCGGGCCGACCGGCAGCAGATGCGTGGCCAAGACCAGAAGGATGCTGACAGCCCGGACGCCATCAAGTTCTGGAAGATAGGTACCCTTCATGATCCTGCCTGAATCTGCGCATTGATTGTGGTCCAGAGATGGGCCAGCGGCCGCTGGAACTGGTCTCCTAATACCATATACGGATGAAGTCCGAGGCCAGCCATAACCAGAGCCGCCCATAAGCGCTGGCGATCCATATGTCGGCCCGCGTGAGCGCGAGCTTGCCCGGAAAGGAGCTGTCCTTGATGCCCTTTGCCTGAAAGGCCGCGGCAAAGCCCTGAGTGATCCACACAGTCGCGTCCTGGCAGGATCACGGCGAGAGGGGAGCCGGAGGTCGGCATGTGTGCGGGCTCCCCGAAAACCGAACGATGGAATTTCTCTGCGCTGCAATATAAGAAAGAAACCACGCGGACGGAAAGCGATTTCCGGGCGTCCCAGGCAGGAGAGGCCGTTTGAGCGATGTGATTTCATTCCGCCCTGGTGCCTGTGCCTCTGCGATCGCCATCACCACCCCCACCCGCGCCACCCTGCTGGAGGATCTTGCGGGCCATCTGGCGCGGCAGGAGGGCTTTGCCCTGGCCACGCTGAACCTCGACCATGTGGTGAAGCTATCGCGTCAGCCCGGCTTTCGCACGGCCTATCGGGCGCAAAGCCATGTCGTGGCCGATGGTCGACCGCTGGTCTGGCTGCACCGGCTGGCCGGGCGGCGGGTCGACCTTGTGCCGGGCTCGGATCTGGTAGGGCCGCTGGCCGGCCTGGCCGCGCGGATGGCGGTGCCGGTGGCGCTTCTGGGGGCGACCGAGGCAGTACTGGCGGCCGCGGCGGCCCGTCTGGTCGCAGCTTATCCCGGGCTGCGCATTGTGGCCCAGATCGCACCCGCCCAGGGCTTTGCACCCGAAGGCCCGGAGGGCGCCGCAGCGCTGGAGCGGCTGGCCGCCTCGGGGGCGCAGCTGTGCTTCCTGGCGCTCGGCGCGCCCAAGCAAGAGATCCTGGCCGCCCGCGGGCGCGAGACCCTGCCCGGGATGGGCTTCGCCTCGGTAGGGGCGGGGCTGGATTTCATCGCGGGCAGCCAGACCCGGGCGCCACTCTGGATGCGGCGGATCGCGATGGAATGGGCCTGGCGTCTGGCGCTGAGCCCAAGACGCCTGGCCCGCCGCTATGCCCTTTGCGCGCTGGCGCTGCCGGGGCTCGCGTGGCAGGCGTGGCGGGAGGGGCGGGGGAATTGATCGACAATGGAGTTTGCCTTGCAACATTTAGTGTTCTTCCAGCATGGCGATTTCGGTGCCGGATACCGGCGCTTCAGTGAGGGTTTGCCCGAGACCTACCGGGACCAGAAGCGGTCTGTGGAGTTTGTAGCAGCACTGGCAAACCGCTACCGCGTGACCACGATAGCGATCTGCAATCGGCCACATCGCGAGAAACTTTCAGAAAACCTCTGGTCGATCGGCATCAATATACGAACGGCGTATTCCCCCCGCCGCCTTCTTCCGCTGCTCAACGATTTAAATCCCACGCTATTCATTTGTCGCACGCCGCATCTGGCGGCACTGCTCTGGGCCAGATGGCGCCATCTCCCAACACTTCCCTGTTTTGCCGACATATTCTCTGCAAACGATATCAGGAGTGCCGCGAAGAACCATTTGCTGCGCTTTGCGCTCTCAGGGCCGAATGTGCCCTGCGTGGCCAATCATAGCCGCAACGCCTCGCTGTCTCTGGCCCATGTGCTTCATTTGCCTGAGACACGGAGCGTTCCATGGGACTGGAGCCATCTGGATGTCGCATCACAGGCAAAGTCTGAGCCGGCGGACCCGATGATGCACACAGCATTTTTTGCGGGTGTGCTCTCGGCGCCGAAAGGCGTAGGCGACTGCCTTCGGGCGAGCGCGTTGCTACGTGATCAAGGGCTGTATCTGTCCATCAATTTCGCCGGGGCTGGCGATCCGGCGCCTTGGCTAGGGGAGGCTGAACGTCTGGGCATTGCCGACCGTATCCGCTTTGTGGGGCTTTTAGCCCATGCTTCCGTGCGGGAGCAGATGCGTAAGGCCGATATCGTACTCGTGCCCTCGCGCCACGATTATGCCGAAGGTATGCCCAACACGATCTATGAAGCACTGGCGGCCCGCAGCGCTCTAGTACTTTCGGATCACCCGGCCTTTGCCGGGCGCTTGCGCCCCGCAGAGGACTGCATGATATTCCGCGCTGCCGATCCTGAGGACCTTGCCGCTCAGATCGCCAAGTTGATGAGAGACCCCGACTTGCTTCTCACACTTTCGCAAAATGCCGCCGCTGCGCATGAGGCGCTGTATTTCGGGATCGAATGGTTCACGCTCATGGATCTGTTCCTGGACGACCCTAGCGACAAGACGGGTTGGGTTTCTCGCCACTCCCTACGGACCCTAAGAGACAGTAACCTACGGCGTCCTCGGACATCAAGCCTGTCCGAGGACGTTTGACAATTACCAAAGAAGAACACGAGGGCGTCCAAATGATTATATACAGTGCCTGGCTTCAAGGCCGCAAGAATGCGCCGAGAACTGTTCAAAAGATTTTTGATCTTTGGGAGCAACTAAATCCCGAACATTCGCTGCACATTGTTGAACAGGAAGAAGCAGACGCAATTCTTGCCGAACTCCGAGTAAGGCAAACAAGGATCACACCTCAAGTAACCACGGATCTTGTTCGCATGGCGCTGTTGGTCAAGACCGGCGGAGTATGGGTTGATGCAACACTCTTACCCACTAGACCGCTCTCTGATTGGTTGACAGTTGATCTGACAGCAGCCGGCTTCTTCGCTTTCCGATCGACTGGAGATAAGAACCTGCAGCTTCAGAACTGGTTTCTCTATTCGGCAGCAGATAATCACTTGATGAGTGGATGGCTCGATATTTACGCCGACTATTTCCGCTCACGCCGAATCTTTCCTACTTGGAAGCGTGCCATATATCACCTACGTATCCTCGACTATGTGATGTATATGTTGGCATTGAAGCGTCGAGACACCATATGGTTTGCAGACCCAGTATGTGGCAGGTCTTGCTTATTTTACCCTTATGCAGTCGTTAATTATAACTTCTCATATCTTATATTCAAAAAACCGGAGCTGGCAGAAATTTGGGACAATGTTCCATTTCGAACTGCATGGCTACCGAGTTCGATCGGATATATGGCAAAAGACCCAGAGACAACCGACCAAGCATTTCTTCTGTCAGCGACAGAAGCCTTGGCAACATCACCCGTGCACAAACTCAACAGCCGTGATCCAAGGTTTGAGCGTCTTATAGATTCATACTTTGAGAAGGCACATCTCTCTGTTACGGTAGGCGTCTCATAGAGACTTGGGGTCACACCAAGCAAGGCCGATAAGGATTTTGTGTGGAAATAGTTGGCCCTGATTAACACCCATCCTATTGATTTTGCGTTAGATCACGGCGGTTTTGCTCGCCTCGGGCTGCAGGGTTTCGTATGATTTCATTCAGAAACCTGCAATTTCGGTTTGGTCATGAAACACCGCTCCCGCCCG
>WGOE01000007.1 GCA_016124195.1 bacterium
ATGCGCCTGAAACACGTTCTTCGCCAAATCCAGGCCGATGATGCTAACCTCTCCCATGGACGCTCCCCTCCGTAGCGGTGCTTCAACACCCACTACCTTGGCACATCGATGCCGCCGGGGGGCGTCCACCCCATCGCTTACCCTGTAACCCAGGGGGCTCTTTGCGTTTCAGACCTTCAGCAGATCAAGCAGAGGATCGAAGGCGTACATCGCGGCGCGACGGCCCGAGGCTCCTTCGATCGTGCGCAGAAGCCCAGCCTCGACCAAGCGTCGCGAAAGTGCACGAGCGGACGATGGCGGAATTCCTGATCGTTCGACGAACCGGTCGTTACGGAACACTGGACTAGCAAAGACGAAGTCCAATGCCTGATCGTGGAACTGCGAGTTCAGCACCTCGCGGAACCGTTCCCGCATCTCGCCGTGCAGGCGGAAAATCGCGTCGGCAGTCTGGATGTTAACCGTCGCCTGGGCGTGCATCGCCTGGAGGAAGAACACCGCCCAGCCGGTCCAATCGCCTGTGGTGGAAACGGCCCGCATCCGCTCGATGTACTCGTCCTTGTGCGCCTCGAAGTAACCCGACACGAAAAAGTTCGGCTGATGCAGGACGCCAAGCTTCCACAGCATCAGGGTGATCAGGATGCGGCCGATCCTGCCATTGCCGTCTTCGAAAGGGTGCAGGGCCTCGAACTCGACATGCGCAATGGCGGTGCGGATGAGGGGCCGCATCGAACTTTCGTTGATGTAGCGGACCAGCTCGGCCATCGCCGGTCCCAGTTGCTCGGGGGCGATTGGAACGTAGTAGATCTTTCCTCGGCGTTCGTCCCCGATGTAGTTCTGTTCAACTTTGTAGCTTCCCGGGCGCTTGCGGGCTCCTCGGCCAAAGGACAGCAGCTGCTGGTGCGCGGTGCGGATCAGATGCTCGCCAAGCGGTGCGCCTTCGGCCAGCGCCTGCTGGGCATTGCGCAGTGCACGGGAGTAAAGGTAGGTCTCGACGTCGTCGTTGCGCGCCTCCCGGTATGGGTCAGCGCTGCCTGCATCCTCTTCGGCTTCAAGTCGGTACAACTCCTCGATGGTCGAGCTCGTCCCTTCCATCCGGGACGAGGTGACCGCGTCCTGACGGCGCAGAGGGGCGAGGAAAAGTTCACTGTTCACCATGCCCGACATCTTCGTATCGCACCGCGCAAGGGAGGCCGCAGCCTCTTCTAGCGGCCCAAGCAGCACTTCATAGTCGAGGGCAGATGGGGGAAAGGTGCCGATGTGATAGGTAACGGCATCTGTAAGATCGTAAGGTTTGGTGACCATATATATGCCTATTCTATCATCAACGCGATTTGAGGTTAACATAGTCACACCAAACCCGCTTGGCAACAGAATTGGAGTCGATTCTGACACCAACGTGCGTTGCTGCCAGTGGACTGCCAACAAGCACGATTGATGACAGAGACGCCAAGAAAACTGCCATCAAAGCCTGATCTGTTGTTACCTGCCGCGCCCTCTGCGGAGAATTGTTGATCTGACCTCCGCACGAACGATGTCGCGATCTGTGTCCTGAACGACCGGGTGGAGAAGCGTAAGGCGGTTCTGAGCCGCGAGGCGGGACGCAGCCTGCCCGCGGAAAAGATACGCCCTCTCAGAGCTTTGATGTCGAAACGCGCCCAACTGGTCGAGATGCGCAAACGGCTGCTGGCCCAAATCCGCGCGCAGCAGAAACTGGGAACCGCTGTGATGTTCCAGGACGTCGACACCGAACTGAAGCAACGGATCGACAGCCTGATCAAGGACTTGGAAGACAGGATCACCCGGGCTATCGGGAGCGACGATCACCTTTGTCGATGGCCACCGTTCTCCGCTCCATCCAGGGGATCGGCCCGGCTGCCAATACAATGCTGATCGCCGAGATGCCCGAGAACGGCACCATCGCCGGCGAAGACGCTGCCGTACTCTCAGGATTGGCCCCGGTTGCACAGGACAGCGAAACGCTTCGCGGGAAGCTGGCGATCGCCGGACGGCGCCGCGTCCTGCCGCACCTGATGTTCCAGGCGGCCTAGGTCGCGGCGCATCAAACCCAAGCCTGAAGTCCTTCGCAGATCGCCTCCGCAAAGCTGGCGAGCCCCACAAAGTCGTCATCACCGCCGGTGCCAGTAAGCTGATCACCATCGCGAACGCGTTATGCAAAAATCGTCAGAAATGGGCCGCCCTGGCCACCTGACAGATACAGTTGCTAGGGAAGGGTCCTTGATACCGCCGCCGCTAGAGCGTTGATCAGAGTGTTCGGATCGTAGGGTGGGCTAATAACCGTGTCCCACATCAGTGAGCATGACCAACTGGTATCGAATTTTGCGCGCAGCGAGCTAATAACCACGGGAAGGCGCGGAAGATGTCTTTTTATCGATAGCGTGAAGTTAAACAACTCAACTACATCCAGGCCGCAATCTGCGTCCAACACAAGAACGTCGCAGTGCAACTTATAATTCACCACATCTTCGCAGAGTGCCTCAAGAGCTGATGGCTTGCGAGCGCGGCCGATATTCCCGTCGCATGCCTCACCCGCAGGCGCGAGCATTGCTGGGCAAATCAATTTGAGTGCCATACCAATCGAATCACAGAACAATGTCAGATCCGACTGGATTTGCTCATTGGCAGTGAGAACGCAAATACAGCTGCCCTTAGGAACAGCGCATTCAATTTCCTTAGCGGAACCATCGGTGCAGAGTTGTTTGTTGCTTTTAACTATTGAGAGAGATTGCAAGATTACCTCACCACCATGATCTTCTCGGCCGCAATCGAGAAAATAGAATGATTAATCACGTCGGGCCCACTAGAACTGACAGAAAAATCCGCTTCATGATCTTCCACCCCGCCGTGGGGAAAGCCCAAATACCAGACTGCTCCAGCCGTCCGCATCGTGGAAGTGAACCGAATTCGTGATGCCAGGTTCGATCCAAACATTAGCCAGCGCAATGGCGCTGTCTGAGTCCCCGGTGTGCGATCGAGGCAGTTAACTGGAGAATGCAAGTCACGATCTCCGAGCGATGTTTTAGGAGTTTAGAGCCTTGTTATTTACCCAAGCTGCGGACAAACCGTCGCACAGCCGGTTTGGCGACACAGGCGCACGCAGGGTTGCGTCGCAAATCCACTTTCGGTCAGGCAACAAGTCGTCCTTCTTAACCGCGTCTGATATAAGAATAACAACTGTGTCCTGCCGGCGCCTCCTAAAGAGCAAAAGGCGCGAGACTGCCTCATCCATGTCATCGAACGCATCTAAATTAACAATAACATGAGTAAATGCCCCGCGCATTGCGGATACATCTTCGAGTTGTGAAATGTTCTTGCAGGTTGCGCAGGACCTTAAGCCCGCATCACGCAGCATATTTATGAGCGCACCCAAATAGTTGTTTTCGAATCCCATGACCAGAACACGCGCATTAGCAACATGTGCATCGCCCCGGCCCATTGTCATTCCCATATCAATCCTGCCGGCAAGGCGATCGGCGTCTGAAAAGGCGGGCTGCAAAAGTTCTGCATCGCCCGAATGAACGCGTTCTCGCAAGCCCTGAATTCGGTCGGGAATGTCAGAGTTAACATGATCATGCTGATAGTTCACAGGTTTCCCCCACAATAGCAATAAATCCAATCCCGGCCGCTTGCAGCAATGCACGAGCATCGTCATATGCAGGCTGGCGAAGGGAGAAGGTCGAGGCTGGCAAAGGGACGAAGCCCGTAACTACACAAATTATTGCTCGCGGGAAAACCTCGCGAATTAAATTGGAAATCTCGCGCGCCGACATCGTGCGCCAGTCGCTCATATGAAATATTGCTAACTTAGGAGCCTGTCTCTCCAAATCGTCTGACTCATCGCAAATATCGTGCGTTCCATTAAAGACGTTCAAGCAAATACTCTGTAATACGCTCCTCAATTCAAGGGCCTCTGAGCTGCGGACGATCGGCATGAATACATCGAGATTGTCGACCTGCCAAAATATCTCAGCGGCGCGAAGGCAGCGATCAAACAGCCCTTCTCTGTCGGTGAGCCCTTCGTCCCCCCCTAGCATTTGAACCATCAAAGCCACGAGATCACCAAGCGGATCATGAAGAACCAGATGACCGCTCCGCCCACTGTAAAGGGAAGTATCCACCAACCAGGAGGAAGAACTCGGTCGTACCTGTTTTTGCCGAAGCTAACTTTTTCATTGTTACTTCTCTGACGACCGATGACACCCAGGCCAGAGTTTAGTCCGTCAAGGCTGTGATTTTTTGACAATTTGCACCTCCATCCTGAACAGACCTTGATTCCATAGATAGCAAAGACTCAAAACTCTGGCCCTTGTTCATTGGAAGCCGAGCGGTCACGGAAGAGGAAAGGGGCAATCATAGATGGGTTAGGCCTATCGCAAGATAGTCCGTCCCTCTCCTACGACTTCGCGGCGAGCATGCTGAGACCGACGATGCTCATCCAGCTGAGACCAGAGTTGGTGATTGAGCGAACTGTGCCGGGTTTGCCGCAGGCTTGTTGACGGTGGCTACGCGGCCATGGCTCCAGTTTCCAGAGCTGCGTACAAGTTTCCTTCGGCTTCTGCCGGCGGGATGTTCTCGATGCGCATGCGTTCGAGCCGGCGGCGGATGTTGAACCAGTCGACCCATTCGAAGGTTGCGTATTTGACGGCTTCGAAGCTGCGCCCTGGGTCGCGACGCTGAATTCCGAAACCCAAAGCATGTTCGCCGCAGGCACGCGGAACTGGCGATTCACCTTGTCCATCGGGCAGGGCAGCTTCTTGTCGGGGATTGTCGTCTTGTGCGGCCTACCGCGGATAATGCCCTGAATATCCATGGCTTTCATCAGCCCGGCCACGGTGAAACGTGCAACGTCGAAGCCTTCCCGTCGCAACTGCCTCCAGACCTTGCGCGCGCCGTAGACCTGCCAGTTGGCGTCGCGAATGCGCTGGATCTGGGGCCGAAGTGTCTCATCGCGCTTGGCAAGATTTGGCAGCCGGGTCGGATCGGCACGCTTGGCCAGATGGTCATAATAGGTGGCAGGAGCGATCGGCAGCATCTCGCAGATCGGATCAGGGAGCCTTGGTCAAATGGCCAGACGGAAGGCCAGATCAACCGCCTTAAGCTCATTGAGCGTCAGAAGTATGGCCGTGCTCACCTTGATCTCCTCAGAGCGCGTGTCCATTGCCACGGCCTTGATGACAAGGGACGAATTGCACAGAATGTCAGTCAGAGCCAAAACTGTGTGCCGAAGCACATTCATGACACTTTCCTGCAACCAGACCAGCTCAGTGCCGAGGGCTGAGGCCCTGGCGGCCCGAACTTGAGCCTGACGACGGACCAAAGCTGCCCTGTCCTGCCGCCGCAGTGCCATTATCCGACGCACTTGCGGACCCAGACCCGTCCGTGCTCGATACACCGGCCGATGTGCCAAGGTCAGACCCAGTTGCGACCCCAGTATTTTCTCCGGATGCGCTTGCTGTCGGACCACTCGAACCAACGCTCGTCGAGGTTGAACCGCTGATCGAACCAACCCCGTTGGTCCCAGAGTTAGATGTGGACCCGTTGGAGCCATGATTGTCATAGCCAGCCCCAGGGAACTCACCCTCATAGGGCGCCTCAAAGCCACTCAACTCTGCCGGCAGCGGCGCAAAAAATGTCACCGGCGTGCAGTTCTTATAATAGATCTCAACGCGACGATTCAGCTGCTCAGCACTAGGTGTATTGACAACCAGTTCCATCTTGCCACGCCAATCCGCCGCCAGACTGACCGCAGATGAGCCGTGCTCTTCAATGAATTGCAAAACAGAGACCGCCCGGCGTTTCGACAGATCCATATTATAGCGCTGCGACCCCAGCGCATCCGTGTGACCGACAATATAGCCATAAGCCCGCGGATTGTGAAGCATGAAAGACATCAGAACCAACTGCATCTGCGGCGTCAAGTCTGACCGATCCAAGTCGAAATAAATCGTAAGCCGGCAATTCTTTGCAGTTGCCGTATTTGCTGACACAACGAGAACTACAGCAGTCATAATCTTCAAGAACCGAATGAGCATCTGAACTCCTGTAGTTTCCATACCATTGT
Source organism: bacterium (assembly GCA_016124195.1). GTDB lineage: Bacteria > Pseudomonadota > Alphaproteobacteria > Rhodobacterales > Rhodobacteraceae > Stagnihabitans. Next base: position 6,080 of record WGOE01000007.1, read on the forward strand.
AAACGGACGACAACAGCGTCCGTCCGTACCACTATGCCCTAAGTCAGAACGGGTCAATTCACTCCGACGAACAAACGCTTGGATCTTTCGGGGGGTCACATACCTCGGAACCAGCGCCGGCGTCCTTTTCGTCGCATGTGACGAAAGTGCGACACGCGGATATCTTTCGAGAGGCTTCGCAATTAGCTGGACCCGTGCGACAACGAAGGCGCCGGCGGAGTGCCGACGAGGCGCCTCCTCCCAAAACTGGATGCATATCGGGCGCCGCGAAGTGCGGACAAGGTGGCGGCCAGCGTTAGAAGACTGGAGGGTGAGTTTTGTTGCGCAGGTGAGGACTTTAGAAGCTAGGTCCGATGGCGGCGGATAGCTCAATAAGGGCGGGTCGCATCAAGTGAGGCGAATCCGCCACTAAATCTGGCGGTTTATATAGTCGTGGGAAAAGCCGAGATGAACAAAAAAGCAAGCCAGGTGTTTGTGTCCGCTGCGTTGGCAATTTTTTGGGCGGCAGCTGGCAATGCTCAGTCATACACGCCGACTGGATCGGCTTGGTCATCCTCGTGGGGCTATTCTTCAGCGACAGATTTGAGCGTAGGACTCGCTACAGCTCAGGCAATAGCGGCGAAACGAACTAAGGCGGTGGCTCCAGTATACAACACATATAATACGACTAACTCGACGAGCTCTGTGGGCTCCATGAACACAGGAGCGAGCACAATTCAAATCACAGGGAATGGCAATACGGTGTCGTCGACGAGCGGAGCTACAAATTCTGGCTGCGTAGATGGCTCATTGTCGCATTCGACAGTTGAGGGCGTGAACTCGTTCCCATTAGGGCCGGTCGACCTGAGTGCGCTTGGCTTGAGCACAACAGCAAATTGCCCTGGTTGATCACAGAAAGTGAAGTGTAGGCTTATGCGTTGGAGTGCAATCACCGCGGTGCTGGTCGTCAGCGGCTGCTCGGCCATACCGGCGATGTTTTCTAATCGCAGTGAAAACGCCGCATTGGTTCAGGGTCCACCGGTCCAAGATGTCGTAACCGCTTACGACAGCGCGCTTTCTTGCCTTAGGGGCAAAGTTCCGCACAATGTCTTCTTCGGCGTCGGCACGGTAGTGGATGCGACCGGCAAGGAAAGCTTCAACGACGGAAACGCGGGCAAGTTCGTCACCCAGGGCGCAGGAGAGATGGTGCAATCCGCGCTGTTCAAGGCCGGCGTCTCTGTAGTCAACCGCCGCGACGACGCTATTACTATCGCTGAAACGAATTGGGGGATTCGAGATATCAAGCGGCAGGTGCCGGTCAACTTCTATTTGTCTGGCAGCATAAACAGCCTGGATTTCATTCCGGGTGGAGGTTTTGCCGTGCAGGTTGCCGGAGTTGGCCCACGCTATCGGCAGAGTCGAATTTTGGTCGCCTTGGACATGACCATGACAGATGCCTATACAGGCCGGATTGTTGCAAGCATTCCGTTGCAGAAACAGATATTTACCAGCGAGGTTGGGGGCAGTAACAACAGCTTCTTCGGTGCAACTCTGGTGCAATTGGATGCCGGCGGCATGAAGCGCGAGGCAATCAATTTTGCGTTGCGCCAGATGCTGAGTCTGGCAACATTTGAAGTACTTGGTCAGGTCCTTGACCAGGGGTCCTACGCGCCTTGCAAGGCGTTGATCGATGCGGCTGATGGTGGTGTCACGACGTCTGGAACGTCCGATCCGGTGGCGCTCAGGGAAGCAATTCGCGCGATGAAAGAGGCAGCCAACGACAACTCAATAAAGCCGCTGACAGTTCCAATTGAACAGGCCTCGGCGCCCGCATCGGGGCAGGCTGGTGCCGCGCCCGGCGGAAGAGGCAATGGCGTAAGTCCACAGCCGGCCGCGGAAACAACTCCCGGCTCTTTCAAAGGTCAAAAGTCGACGCAAGCGGCAACCATGGCAATTCGCGCTGCCAAGGATTCGATGAGTGCGCCTGATACCAAAACGGCCGTCGAGAAAGCTGCTGAGGCGTTGAAGCTGTCCAATCTGGCCTTGCTGCTCTTGAAAGAAGCTGCATCGGAAGGTTTCACGGGCGATGCTGGTGAAGTGGCGGCGGTCGTTGTTCAGCAAGCCTTACAGGCGGCAAAGGAAGCCGGAGTTGCTGCAGCCAAGCGGGCGAATGACAACAAGCCAGCATCAGGCACTACAGCGCCAACTGCGCAACCGAATGCTACAGGATCAGATGCACTCGGCGCACAGGGCCCTCGCGTTGGCGTGACTAATGTTGCACCGAATTCAGGCACCGCTACTGATTCCAATGCAAGCCCGCCAGCTCCGATTCCGGGTGGTTTGCCGAATCCTCAGCAACCCGATTTGGTAAAATGACGCTTACCCAGCTGGCCAAAGTTCAGCACAGAATTCCCACTGCCCTAGATGGGCAGCGGGATAAGAAGGGCCCAATTCGATCCCTAATCAATTGCAAGGTTATTGGGGGCCTTGCAATCCAACTTGTTGAGGACAACATGAAAAAGCTTCTCGTTTCCACTGCCATGCTGGCACTCATGACTGGTGCGGGCTTCGCTCAGTCGGTTCCCGCCACAAACCACCCGGCTCCGGCCACTGCCCAGACTTCCGTGTCTTTGCTCGACGGGCTGTTGGCAAACGCTTCGGCGCTTTCCGCAAGCCTGTCTAACGTGGCGCAGAACCTGAACAGCGTTGACGGTTCGATCAACGTGACGACCAGCCGTGACTACTCCGGCATCGCCAGCGGCATCAATGCTCTCTCGGGCGGCGGCACCACGCCGTTCGGCTCGTACAGTCAGGTTGGTACGAACGTCTATGGTCAAGACCTTCCGGCGGCGCTGCTCGGCGTGCTGGATCCGCTGACCGCGAGCCTCGGCGACCTGTCGACCACCTCGATCGGCGCGATGCAGTCCGGCTCGATCACCGCAACGGTCGATGCCAGCAAGATTGTGTCTTCGGTTCAGGACAACGCCACTGCCAGCACGACCTCAGCGATGGCTTCGGCTGACACCTATGGCGGCATTGCCAACACCCTTGCGTTCCAGAACATTGCTGTGAACTCGGGTGACATCAACGGTTCCGTTCAGCTGGCTCTGGCTGACGTGAATTCCACCGTCGGCAAAGTCGCGACCACGGCTATCGGCGCGATGGGTTCGGGCAGCCTGACGGCGAACATCACTGGCAACATGGGCGCCACGACCGACGCGACCTCGGCCATCGTTGCGTCGCTGGTTGGCGGCAGCACCGCTCCCTGATCGCGAACTTTCGCGTACTCCTCTTGCGGGCACTTCGGTGCCCGCAAGTCTTCACTTCACGGGTATATCGCCCGGACGAAGGGCTGGACGAGGATTAGAGAATGTCGGGAAAACTGAGGTGTGCAATGATTGTTGCATGTTTGACTTCAGTTGGCAGCAGCACTTTTGCGAGCCCGTCCACTTCTGACGAGTCCCTGTTGGCGTCATTGCTCAATGAAGTTTCCGCCTTGACAGCGATGCTGGCGAATGTGGCCGAGAACCTGCATCAAGTTGATGGTTCCGTAGTTATCGAGGGGGTCGGAAAGACTACGGATCTTGTCGCGACGCTCGATGCCGTGGCACGTGATCATTGGGTAGGGCCTGTCAGCCGGGTCAATTCGAAAGTATTCAGCTCGGGTACTTCGACGGCCCTGTTGGATGTGCTCAAGCCTACAACGTTCAGTGCGAATGACATTGCGACAACTGCCATTGGGGCCTTGCAGTCGGGTGCTTTGCTGGGATCAACGGGCACAACCGGGACCATTGATACGTCAGGGCTGGTCAACCAGATCTCACTTACCGCAAGTACAGCCACAGTCACCACAACGCTTCTTGCGCAGGATTTCGGCAACGTTGCCAATACCACACTTCTGCAAAATGCTGCCATCAACCTCGGTGATGTGGACGGCAGCATTCAGATGATCCTGAGTAATACCCTGGCCCATGTAGGCCCTATCGGGACAACTGCGATCGGCTCAATGGAATCGGGTATTCTGACCGGGTCGCTGACAGCAAACATGAACAGCGTGACAGACAATCTCACTGCTGTTGTCAGTGCCCTCGTCGGCCGCTGAGTGTTGTTTGGCCTAAGACGTGGCTTTGTCGCGTAAATCCGGTGATGGCCGGAGTTCCCCTTTCCCCGGACAGAGTTATGCTGCGCGCTGCATGGGTGGCGCTCCGAGGGTGGTGAAGCGGTTCAGGATGGCCGCCCTTATCTGAAGTTCGGCGACCTGCTGTTGGAAGTCGCGGGATATGACGCGCTCCCCCAAGGGCTTGAAGCAGCGCATCTTTGCTTCGACCAGGCATCGTCGGTGGTAGGCGGTCCAGCGCTTCCAGATGGCCTGGCCCAGGCGGCGTCAGCTGGGCAGGGCATCGTTGCGCGCGATCGCCCCTGCCGTGTATTCCTTCCAGGGCTTGCCGTTCCTGCGGGGCGGGATGACCGCCGCTGCCTCGCGCGCAGCACTGGTGCGGAGGGGAACGTGGCCCCTGATGGGGCCGCGTAAGCCCCGAAGCGGTGGCAGGCCCGCGTGTCATAGGCGCCATCGGCGGTGACCATGCCCAAGGGCTGATCGCTTGGGATCTGGTCCAACAGGTCGGGCATAACGGGCGCATCGCCGATCCGGCTGCCTGTGATCTCGATGGCCCGGATTTCCAGCGTCTCGGCATCACTCCCGAGGTGGACTTTGGGCCAGTCGCGCGGCTTCGACGGTCCGTGTTTCTTGGCCAACCATTCGCCATCCACCTCGGCCTTCACGCCAGTGCTGTCGATCAGCAGGGGCAGAGCGCCTGAGGTGGGGCCGTAGGGGAGGTGGACTATCAGGGTCTTCTGGCGACGGCATAGGGTGCTGAAGTCAGGCACCGGCCAATCCAGCCCAGCAAGGTCCAGCAGGCTTGCCACCATCCCTGTAGTTTGCCTCAGCGGCAGCCCAAACAACGCCTTCCGCGTCAGGCGGGCTTGGATCGCGGCGGCGCTGAAGACCGGCCGACGACCCCGCTTGCCGGTCGGCGCGCCCAGCCACTGCGTCTTGGGATCAAACCAGATCGACAGTGATCCTCGCCGCGCAAGCGCAGCCCTCGCCATTGGGCTCGAACCAATGGCGCCCATGGCTCGATAGTCACGCCAGTTCGTGGTGTGGTAGGTCGCGGGCTTCGGTCCGCTCATGCCGCATGACTAAAAGACTGGATTCATGAGGTGAATCCTCCCCCGCATTCGCGCAACAAAGCCCAGGCGAGATCGGAGAACTTCCTGCAACTGCGATGACAGCCTTCTTGTGGATAATCAATGCCACGATCCTGTCCGCGCTTTGCCCGACAGAGCCGAGGAAGATACTGGCCAAACCCAGCGTATCAGGTTTTCCAGGCCAAACTAATTGTCGAATTCGATAGACAAGAAAAATCAATCGACAATCCACGCCGGCTTAATGAAACGAAAGATCGCTTGATCCTCAATCGCAATCGCGCGACTTATCCGTTAAAGGGTATTACGGCAATCCGTTGAAGAGCCGAACACCGGATCGAAATGGCAAATCTAGTGGAAGAATTAGCAATGGTAAACCCTGAAAGACAGGCGATTGTTGTCCTAGGCATGCACCGGTCGGGCACCTCGGCTCTGGCGGGACTATTCGGAAAATTGGGGTTCGAATTACCCGCGACAATAATGGGCGCAACTAAGGATAACCTAGCGGGATACTTCGAGTCAAAAATCATTGCCGATCTGAACGATGAGATCCTGCAGGCGCACGGATCCGCATGGTCTGATATTCATCCCTTCCTCGTGCATTCTGACAGAAATGAAGATAATAGCCGTCGCGCTCGTGCAGAAAGAATGATTCAGGCCGAATTCGGCAATTCACAGCGTTTCGTCCTGAAAGACCCGCGAATTTGCAGATTGCTTCCATTCTGGCAGGGCGTCCTCAACGCAGTCAACACACAGCCCAAATATATTCACATTCATCGCAATCCCCTCGAAGTCGCCCATTCTCTTTTGAAACGCGACAAATTTCCTTTGAAATATGGCCTAGCGCTCTGGCTCCGGCATATGCTGGACGCAGAGCATTATACTCGCGGTCAACAGAGAATCTTTGTTCGGTATGAAGATCTGCTGGCAGATTGGAGAGCTTTAGCGCGTCGTGTCGAAAAGGACTTAGACACTCGTCTCAGATATACCTCCGGTGTTGAGATCGATCAGTTCTTGAATTCTGAACTGCGCAATTTCTCATGTGATGAGACGATCTCCCCGTCAAATAATTTATTGGAAAATAGCTGCTACGCAATCTTTGAGGATTGGGCGCGCACGTGCGAAAAGGAGTCCAATTTCCATCAACTCGACGGCATGCGTGATGCAATTGATTCTATATGTGATCTGCAATATCGGGAGTATGGAGAATTTCTGTCCAGAGATAACTTAAACGAGGAAGCCGACGAAGCATTTGCCAAGGCGTGTCGCATTGCTCCGCACAAAGCACTGAATCATGTTGCACGCGGTGTAGCATTGATAGGCGCCCAAAAATTTGCACAGGCGCACGCCTGTATGCGACTCGCCTTGAATTGTGAGCCCGAAGCACGCTCGATCCATGCTCTGCTCTCAAGTACTAGCCTCGCACTCGGAGCACTCGCGCTGGCTGATCATCATGCTTTAAATGCGCTGGATGAGCATGAAGCAAGGCCTCTAGAAACTGACGCGCTGGCCCAAAGTGTTCTCAACGCCGCTATTTTGCGTGCAGGGGCGCAGCAAACATCGCTGGAGCTCTCCATGGCAGCTACCAATGCCCTGGAGAATGACGTCCTCGACGCGATGAGGAAGCTTGAAATCGGACAGTTTGAGCTTGGATTATTCGAACTCGCCTCTTTAATTGAAGCTAATCTCGACGATGAAAACCTTCGTGGCATATTTATCAGGGGGATCATCAGGTTTCGCAAGGAAGCCGCACCCGGACAATTCGAGGCTTTCACTGAGGCTCTGAACTTGAACCCCTTTCCGGCGATTGCGTGCACGACAGTGACGAATTCAGATGCTTTGGGTTCTATTGACATCGTCATTCCAGTCTACAATGCGCTGGAGGACCTAAAGATCTGCATTTCATCAATCCGGAAGTGGAAAAGTTCTACCATGGGGCAAATCATTTTGGTAGACGACGCATCCGAGGCTGAGACGCGGGATTGGTTGATGAAGCAAGCTCATAACTTCCCAGACATTAAGGTAATTCGAAATGTTGAAAACCTCGGCTTTACCCGTGCGGTGATGGCGGGCATCGAGGCCAGCAGCGCGCCATTCTTTGTGCTCTTGAATAGCGATACCATTGTTACTGCTGGTTGGCTTGAGGGGATGTTGAGGGTCGCGATGTCCAGTGAAAAGATCGCGTTAGTCGGGCCCTTGAGTAATAATAGCTACTTCCAGTCGATCTATCCTGTGCCTTGCGAGTCGCCAAATATTACAGATGATCCTGATCGGGTTGCGGCGATGGTGTTGTCGAGATGTAAGTATGAATCGCCAGTGGTGCCACTTCTGTCGGGCTTCTGCTTGCTTGTGCGGCGCGATGTGTTCGAGGAGGTCAATCGCCTTGACGATCGAAGCTTTCCGGAGGGCTATTGGGAAGTTCAGGATCTTTGTTTGAGGCTCAAGGACGCGGGCTTTGAATCTGCAATTGCCGATAGTGTTTATGTCCATCATTCGGGCAGCAAAAGCATTGCAAGCTCACGCAAAAAACGTCTTGTAGCGCAGGGCCTCAAGATTATTCATGAACGGCATTCCGCCCTGCGTTTTCAGACAGCCGAGGCGCTTTGTGCGTTGGAACCTGTCGTACTCAAAAATTATCAGGCACTGTCACTTTTAGAGGCAGAGCTTGCGCAGCCGACTCAGATGCCGGAAATCATTCGCCCCTTCGACGTAAATGCGATCATCTGCAGAGTGATTAAAATGCCGCCCGATCCCTTAATTGGAGCTGAGGTCTGTCTTTTTGTGATACATGCACCGCTGGGCACGGTTTGCGATTATACTGCCGAATATGTGCGGGCGCTCAAGTCTAATAATATTGCGGTTCTCATATGCATGACAACCGATACGATGAATATGCCCGTCGATGCGGCTGTTTTGTCAATGGCGGACGGTTTGGTCGTAAGACAAAATGGCGGATTTGATTTTGCGGCATGGCGCGACATGCTGCATTTGTTTCCCGAGGCTTGGCGATCGGAAAGACTCTATTTTGTTAATGATAGCCTCATCGGTCCGTTTGCGCCACTTGATGAGATGATTGCCGATATTCGTGAGACCAATGCTGGATTTTTCGCTCTTAGTGAATGTACTGTTGGAGGTTACCACGCCCAGAGTTTCTTCTTCGGCTGGAACAGGCTGAATTTGTCGTCGGCACCGCTGCGCGAATTTTGGGAAAGGGTGGAAGTAGAGAGAGACAAGACTCAAGTCATTATTAAGTACGAGCATACAATTGCACCGATGAGCGCGACCTTGCCGGACCCGACGGTACAAATTGTTTACGGAATGCAGCGCGTTTTGGGAGGCGACCCGTCCGAAATATCCAATGTTAATCCAACTCACCACGGGTGGCGGCGTCTTCTCAAAAATGGCTTTCACTTCGTTAAGACTGATCTGCTCAGGGACCTCGTCCATCATCCCAATTACGTAGACACGCAAGGCTGGGAGGAATGGTGCACGGATCACGGCGCGGATGTAAGCAGAGTCCGCCGCCACATCGAGCAGTCCCGCATAAACCGGTTACTGAACAAGAGTCTTTGGTAAGGCCAGAACTTCGGTAGCGGGTTGGCCCCAGCCAAGCTGTTTTGTGCATGCGAGGTTTGTGTATTCCGGCATCCAGACGAAGGTGTTCTTCTCAGGACCAGCCTCATCGAACGGGTTCAGCATCCCCTTATAGAGGGGCACGCAGATCGGCATCGTCACGCTGGTTCGCTTGCCTGTATTGCCACCTGTCACTGCTATTTTCAGATGGGGCGGTTTGATTCCGACCTTGATGTCCTTGTGCCGCAGCCCGAACAGCTCGCCCTTCGTCGGCCGCAGGAAGTTGTGGACGCGGAATTTGAATATCCTCACATGAAGGCCGGCAATCCTGATATCTGGCGCTGACCCATGCCGACCATCACACCGGCGAATGCCGCCCGTCCTTCGAGACGATCGGCGCGGCGCTCGGGCGGCATGCGAATTGGGTGAAACGCGCCCTGAACAAGCCCGAGATGGCGCGCCACCTGACGGTGGTGCGCGGCACCAATCGCCGCAACGCCTCGCGCTACCGCCTTTCCGAAGACGCCCTGCGGCGCGCCAGGCGGCGGCGGGAGGGGGACATATCTGTCCGTAAAAGGGGGACAGGAATGCCCCCGGAACAAAGAAAAGGAACTTAAACTAAGAACGGCCGCAGCCGCGCCGGATTTGCCCGAGCAGGGGCAATCCGGCCCAGCCCCGGCCGGCAGCGCCCCGCTGTCACCGCTGTTCTTCGTCCCGCAGGGCATCTGCACGTTGCAGGCGCGGCTTAAGTCACGCGCGGCAATGTCCCGGCAATCATGATCGCTGCAGGGACCAGCGTGACCAGTCTGAGCACCATTTTCTTCGACCCCCTGTCGTTGCAAAGCGCATCGGGCGACGCCCGGTTGAATATGCGCTGTCTACCAATGCTGCGTCCCCGGCGCGCCCTTGATCCGGCCGACCAGATTGGGGGTGACCCAGCCGCCGTAGAAATTGCCCGGTTGCGGCTCGACCCGGACGGCGCCGACCCAGGCCTCGTCCATCTGTGCGGCATAAAAGGCGATGTGGCCGGCCAGTGCGGCGAAGCCTGCCGTGGGCCGGTCATAGGCCCAGGCTGCGCGGGGGGCGATCTTGTCGCCGGACAGGACGTCGTAGTAGCGCGCCACCCCCTTCCACTCGCAGAGGCTGCTGCCCGGCGCAGGGCGCAGGGTTGCCGCGACATCCTGAGGCGGCAGGTAGTAAGTCGGCGCGTGGTGCGTCTCGAGCACGCGAAGCGCGCGGATGGTGTCGGCCACCAGAACCCCGCCCAGACGGATTGTGATGCGCTGCGGTACGGGCTCCAACGCGGGCGGCCGAGGGTAGGATTGCACATTTTCGCGGACAAGATCAGTCATTTGGCAGCCTTTCGTTCGGAGTTGCGGGCGATGCCCGAGCCAAGGATCGCCGTCAGGTGGACCAAAATAAGGGTCGGGCCGGCGGTCAATGCCAGATGACCCAAGGCCGGCAAGGGTGCCGGGCACCGTCCGCACGCCCTGGATCGCGGTGCGCCTCCCGGCCAGTCCAATGAACATGGCCGGGTGATGCGTACCGCGCGGCACGAGGCGTAAGACATCCCCGGCGAGCGGATTGCGTTTGTCCGGCGCGATCGTCGGCTGTCCCGCAGCCGCGAGCCGCCGCGCACAGGCCAAGCCCGCGATGCTCGACCCGTTGAAGGCGATCATGCCAGCACCTGTTTCAGGATCCGTGGGATGTTCTGCCTGACTTTGAAGAACCCCGCCGTGGCATGGGGCCAGATCGCCGTGTCCCAGTCACGCCGCCATTCACACAGCGCGATGCCCGCCCTGGCCAGCGCGGGCGCGGCCTGATCCAGCCAATCGCGCAGGGGACCCTGGGTGACATAAGGTGTGGCTATCTGCGTGGCGCCCGCCGCTACCGCCCATTTGGCCAAGGCGGCAGGGTCCGCGGCCTGCATGGACACGGCGTTCGCGTCCAACCGCCGCGCCGCATCGGCCAAAGCCTCGGCCTCGAACCGGGTTACAAGATCGGACACGGGCAGGACAGAGCGCAGGTGACTGCCCGAAAGCGTGGCGGTGGTGCGGATCTCCAGCGCGGCAAGGTCGAAATCCTCGACCCTGCAATCCTCGTCGGTGATCAACAGGGCGGTGGGACGGCCGGGATCCGGGTCGGAAATGGCGCGAAGGGGCAGCACCGGGGGCAAGCCGTCGGGTTCTGTCGTCTCAAGCCCCTGTGTCACCTCCGCCAGATCGGACGGGCGCGGCGCAAAGCGCCCGGCGGTGAAGGCGGCGATGTTCTGCGCCTCTGCCGGATAAGGTTTGCCGCGCGTATGCAAGCCCGCCACCCAACGCCAACCCAAAGTGTTCGAGGCCGCATCGCCATCCAGCAAATGCCGGTAAAAGAAATCCGCGCCCAGCCGCCACGGCAGACCAAGAGTAAAGATCCAGATCGAGGCGAACCACATGCGGGCGTGATTGTGCAGATAGCCGGTCTCGCGCAATTCGGCGGCCCAGGCGTCAAAGCAGGCGAGACCGGTCTGGCCATCCGTCGCACGTTCCACATCGCGGCGCAGGCGGCGGTCGCGGTCAAGGGTGGACAGATCAGCCTCAAGCCCGGCGCGGTAGCTGTGCCAGACCTGCGGGCGCCGCTCCAGCCAGCCCTTGAAATAGCCGCGCCAGATCACCTCCTGCACGAATTTGTCGGCCTCTTCCGGCCCGTGGGTGGCGAGGGCCAGGGCCACGGTGTCCTGTTCCAGCACCAGCCTGCGCCGGATGTAGGGCGACAGCACCGATACCGCCTTGTGCGCCCCGGGGCCGCGATCGGTGTTGCGACCATTGGCATAGCGGCGCCCCATGCGCGGCGCGAACGCCTGCAATATCGCTTCGCCATCGGCGCGGGTGGCTCTGAAGGTCGTCATCGGGTCGGTCCTCTGCGTGTTGCCGCGATAGCTGATGCGCCCGGTCCATATTTCAACATGTCGCAAGGGTAGCGTGCCGATTGATCTCGACCACCGGGGACATCCGCGCAGGCATCCTCGCGCAGGCCCGGCTGAGTTCAGAAAACCATCCGATAGCCTGCGCCAGGCTCTGTCAGAATGATCGTCGGAAAGGACGGGTCGGGTTCGATCTTGGCCCGCAACTGGCCGATGAAGACGCGCAGGTATTGAGTGTCGTCCTGATGTGCCGGCCCCCAGACCGCCGTCAGGATCTGGCGATGGGTCACCACCTTTCCAGCGTTGCGGGCCAAGACCCGCAGCAACCCGTATTCCTTTGGAGTGAGACGGACCGTCTCTGCGCCTTTGGTCACGAGATGACGGTCCAGATCGATTACGAGATCGCCCAGTTCCACCCTGTCGATCTGTTGGGACGACCGGGCGACATGGCGTGCAGCCGTCCGCAGGCGCGCCTGCAACTCGCTCACGCCAAAGGGTTTCTCAAGATAGTCGTCGGCCCCGAGGTCCAGCGCCGCAACCTTCTCGGCCTCGCGGTCGCGTGCGGACAGGACGATGATGGGCACCTGACTGAAACTGCGGATGTCCTTGAGCACATCCTTGCCGTCCCGGTCGGGCAGGCCCAGATCCAGCAGCACGGCGTCCGGCGCGATAGAGGCCGCCAGCCGCACGGCGTCAGCCCCGGTCAGCGCGGCACGGGTCTCGTACCCCGCGCTTTCAAGCGCGATGCGCAACATGGTCTGGATCTGGGACTCATCGTCAACGATCAGGATGCGGTGGAGGATCATGGGGTTTGTCCTTCGCCGGGCAGGGGTGCGGCCGGCAGGCGGATCACCAGCCTGGTGCCGCGCCGGCGTTGGGCAGGGCTTTCGGCCGTGATCTCGCCGCCCATGGCCCGAACCAACCCGCGGCAGATCGACAGTCCAAGACCGGTACCCGGCTTGCGCCGGTCGGTACCGCCGGCGCGCCAGAATTTCTCGAAGATGCGTTCCAGATCGGCGGGGCGGATGCCGGGGCCCGCGTCGGTCACACTGATCATCACCTGGTCCACGGCATTTCGGGCATGGACGCTGACCTCGCTGCCTTCCCCGTATTTCACGGCATTGTCGAGCAGGTTGAAGAGGACCTGGGTCAACAGGTCCTGATCGCCGCGGACAAAGGCCAGATCGCGCGCCAGACTGATCCGAGGCGTCGCGCCAGGATGGGCCCTGACGCAGCGATCGACCGCCGCCCGGACCGCATCGCCCACATCCACCCAGTCGCGCCGGGCCTTGATCGCGCCCTGCTCGATCCGGCTCATGTCCAGAAGGTTGCCGACAAAGCGGGTCAGCCGTTCCGTTTCTTGCCGGATGGTCAGCAAAAGGTCCTGCGATTGCGCCGATGACAGGTCCGGGCCCTGATCTTGCAGGGTTGTCACGCATCCGGCCATGACGGCAAGTGGCGTGCGCAGATCGTGGCTCAGCGAGGCGAGGAGCGCGTCGCGCAAGGCCTCGTTTTCTTCCAGGGCCGCCGCCTTCACGGCTGCCTGCACAAGGCTCGCCCGATCCAGCGCGACCGCTGCCTGCTCGGCCAATGCCTGCAAGCGGGTTTCCTCGTCCGGGGCCAAGGGAATTGCGTTGTCCCTCGGCGCGAAGCCCAGCACGGCTACGACCCGACCGGCCGCGGTGAGCGGCAGGAAAAGCAGGCCAAGGTTGGGCAGGGTGGTCGTGCGCCAACCGGCCGGCTCGGCCTTTTCCAGGGCCCAGCGGGCGGCGGTGATTTCGCTCGGATCGGAAAGCTCTTCGGGCGGCCAAGCCGCGCGGACGACCAGTTCGCCTTCTTGCGGCAGCAAAAGCACAGCACGCCCGCCAAAGAGGCCATGCACCTGCGTGACGGTCGCCCAAAGCACGTCTTCTTCGGTCGAGGCCGCGGCAAGTTTGCTGGCAAAGGCCGCCTGCGCCTCGATCGCGCGGGTCTGGGCCAGTGCCGCACGGGCCTGAGCGCGCTCCCGGCCAGTCAAAGACCCGGTCAGCGTCGCCACAACCAGGAAGACCAGCAGCGCAAAAAGCTCATGCGGCCGCGCGACGGTCAGCGTGTAGACCGGATCGATGAAGAAGAAGTTGTAGCCCAGAAATGACAGCGTCGCCGCCATCACTGCCGCGCGGGTGCCGCGCGTCAGCGAACAGGCCAGAACTCCGCCAAGGAACACCATCGACAGGTTCGGCAGCTCCATCACCGCATCAAGGCCAAGACCGACAGCAATGCCGGCCAGGGTTGCCAGGGCGGCCCAAGCCAGATCCAGCGCAAGGCCGGGACCCCGCACCCAGGCCGCGACCCCTTGCCCGGATCCCTCTGTCGGGGCGTCCAGCGGCACGACCAGAACCGCGATGTCCTTTGCCCCGGACCGGATCGCCCCGGACTGGATCGCCTCGGGCAACGAACGGCCAGCAAGATGGGCCAACCGGCGCTTGCGGCCACGACCGACGATGATCTGTGTCACGCTTTCGCGTGCGGCGAGCCGCAACAGATCGGCAGCGAAATCGGCCGAGGTCAGCCGCCTGACGTCGGCCCCCAGGCTTTCGGCCAATGTCATCAACCCCGAGATGCGCGCATCGCGCCTTGGATCGGCCGTCTGCCCGGGACGCGCAAGCGACACCGCGATCCAACTGGCATTGAGCGAGGTGGCAAGCCGCGCCGCCTGACGCACGAGGCGCTCTCCTCCCGGGGCGGGGCCCACGCAGACCAGCAGCCGCTCGGCACTGGCCAGGGGACCGCCGCCCGCGCGCTGATGCAGCAATTGGCTGACCTGATCGTCCACGCGGTCGGCGGTGCGGCGCAGCGCCATCTCGCGCAGCGCGGTCAGATTGGCCGGAGTGAAGAAGTTCTCTATCGCCCGCCGCGCTGCCTGCGGCAGATAGACCTTGCCGGCCCTCAGCCGCGCGATCAGTTCGTCCGGTGTGATGTCGACCAAGACCACGTCCTGCGCCTCTTGCAGGATCGTATCGGGCACGGTCTCGCGCACGGTCACGCCGGTTATGCGTGTCACGACATCGGCCAGGCTTTCCAGATGCTGGACATTCAGGGCCGTCCAGACGTCGATCCCGGCGGCGAGCAGTTCCTTGACGTCCTGCCAGCGTTTCGGATGGCGACAATCCGGGGCATTGCTGTGGGCGAGTTCGTCCACGATGATCAGCCGAGGGCGTCGGGCCAGCGCCGCGTCGATGTCGAATTCCTCCAGCACCTGACCTCGGTAGTCGATCCGCCGGCGCGGCAGGGTTTCCAGCCCCTGCGTCAGGGCTTCGGTCTCGGCCCTTGCATGGGTCTCGACGAGGCCCAGAACCACCTCGTTTCGTTCTGCCGCCAGGCGTTGCGCGGCCTGGAGCATCGCAAAGGTCTTGCCCACGCCCGGAGCGGCGCCGAGGAAGATCTTCAGCCGACCTTCGCCCTCGCGCGCCGCCAGGGCGAGAAGGGCATCGGGATCCGGTCGCGGGTCGAGTTCGGGCGGGACCATGGCGGCAGGGGATCACATGGCCGCCAGCCGGTCGAGCGCGAGGTTCAGCTCAAGCACGTTGACATGCGCCTCGCCCAGAAAGCCGAAGATCCGTCCGTGGACCTGCCGTTCGACCAGCGCGCGGACCTGATCCTGCGGCAGGTTGCGCGCAACCGATACCCGCGCCACCTGCGCCCGCGCGTTGTCCGGCGAGATGTCGGGATCCAACCCCGAGGCCGAGGCCGTCACCGCATCGGCAGGCACCGGACCCGGCCCGCCGAGGGCCGCGACATCGCCTTTCACCCGTTCGATCAGTCTGGCCGACAGCGGGCCCAGGTTCGACCCGCCCGAAGCCAGGCCGTCGTAACCCGAAGCCGAAGGTCGGGGATGAAAATACTTCGGATCGGCGAAGGCCTGGCCGACCAGGGCCGAACCGACGATGACACCCTTCTGAACGACCGGGCTGCCGATCGCTGCCTGCGGGAACAACACCCGGTCCACCCCGGTCAGGGCCAGCGGATAGGCCAGGCCGGTCAGAAGCGTGAAGAGCAACAGAAGCACGAAGGCGGGGCGAATATGTTCGGTCATGGCGGCCTCCTCAGGCCAGATGCAGGGCAGAGACGGCCAGGTCGATCACCTTGATGCCGATGAAGGGCAGGATCAGGCCGCCCAAGCCATAGACGGCCAGATTGCGGCGCAAGAGTGCTGCGGCGCCCACCGGGCGATAGGGCACCCCGCGCAGGGCCAGGGGGATCAGCGCGATGATGATCAGCGCGTTGAAGATCACCGCCGACAGGATCGCCGATTGCGGCGAGGCGAGGTGCATCACGTTCAGCACCGCCATCTGCGGATAGGTGGCGACGAACAGCGCCGGCAGGATGGCGAAATACTTGGCCACGTCATTGGCGATGGAAAAGGTGGTCAACGAGCCGCGCGTCATCAGCAGTTGCTTGCCGATCTCTATGATCTCGATCAGCTTGGTTGGATTGCTGTCGAGGTCCACCATGTTGCCCGCCTCGCGCGCGGCCTGGGTGCCGGTCTGCATGGCGACCCCCACGTCGGCCTGAGCCAGCGCCGGGGCGTCGTTGGTGCCGTCGCCACACATGGCGATCAGCCGCCCGCCCACCTGTTCGCGCCGGATATAGGCCAGCTTGTCTTCGGGCGTCGCCTCGGCGATGAAATCGTCCACACCGGCTTCCGAGGCGATGGCGGCCGCGGTCACCGGATTGTCGCCCGTCACCATCACCGTGCGGATACCCATGGCACGCAGTGCCGCAAACCGTTCACGGATGGCGGGCTTGATGACGTCCTTCAGATGGATCACCCCCAGAAGCCGCCCGCCATCGGCGACAGCCAGAGGCGTTCCGCCCGAGCGGGCGACCCGGTCCACCGCCTGGCGGAACTCGACCGGCGCGCGGTCAGGCGCCAGCCTTGCAAAGCGCAGCACCGCATCAACCGCGCCCTTGCGGATCACCCGGCCCGCAATGTCGATGCCCGACAGCCGGGTCTGGGCGGCAAAGGGCACCAGCACCGCGCCCAGCATCTCCTGGTCTTCAAGGCCAAAGTCGGACCGCGCCAGTGCCACGATCGACCGGCCCTCTGGTGTCTCGTCCCCCTGGCTGGCCAGAAGGGCCGCGCTGGCCAGTTCCGCCGCCGTCACTCCGGGCAGGGCCAGGAATTCGGTCGCCATCCGGTTGCCGAAGGTGATCGTGCCTGTCTTGTCCAGAAGCAGCGTGTCGACATCTCCCGCAGCCTCGACCGCGCGGCCCGAAGTGGCGATAACGTTGAAGCGCACCAGCCGGTCCATCCCGGCAATGCCGATGGCCGACAAAAGCCCGCCGATCGTCGTCGGGATCAGGGTGACAAGCAGCGCGACCAGCACCACGACCGAAACGGCCGTTCCGGAATAGCCCGCGAGCCCCCAGAGCGTGGCAACCGCGATCAGGAAGATCAGCGTCATGCCCGACAACAGGACGGAAAGCGCCAGTTCGTTCGGTGTCTTCTGGCGCTCGGCCCCTTCGACCAGTGCGATCATCCGGTCGATGAAGGTCTGGCCTGGCGCTGCCGTCACGCGCACCCGGATCGCGTCGGACAGGACCGTGGTGCCGCCTGTCACGGCCGACCTGTCGCCGCCGGCCTCGCGGATGACCGGGGCGCTTTCTCCGGTGATGGCACTTTCGTTGATCGAGGCGACGCCGGAGATGATCTCGCCATCAAGCGGGATCAGGTCGCCCGCCTCGACCAGCACGATATCGCCGGGTTGCAGCGTCTGGGCATTGACCTTCTCGTACAGCCCGTCATCGGCGTCCGGGTGCAGCAACAGCCTGGCCTGAACGTCGCTGCGCGTCTGGCGCAGGCTTGCGGCCTGAGCCTTGCCGCGCCCCTCGGCCACCGCCTCGGCGAATGTGGCGAAAAGGACGGTGAACCACAGCCACAGGGCAATCTGGACCGAAAACCCGGCGTCGTGCCCTCTGGCCAGATCCCGCAGCCACAAGACGGTGACCAGCGCCGCCACGACTTCGGTGACGAAGATCACCGGGTTGTGCATCAGACGTCTGGGGTCGAGCTTCCAGACCGCATCGCGTGCGGCGCGGGTCAGGATCGCGCGGTCGAAGAGGGCGAGGGTCTTGGCGTCATGCGACATGACATTCTCCTTCAGAAGGTCGTGCCTGCGGCCAGCAGCACCTGTTCCACGACCGGGCCAAGGGCGAGGGCGGGAAAGAATTGCAGCCCCCCCAGGATGAGGATGACCCCCACCAGAAGGCCCACGAACAGGGCCGAGGTGGTGGGGAAGGTGCCGGACGACGCCGCCACGCGCGATTTGGCAGCCAGTGAGCCCGCCATGGCCAGCACGGGAAGCACATAGGCAAAGCGGCCAAGGACCATGGCGATGCCGAGCGTGACGTTGAACCACGGCGTATCGGCGTTCAGCCCGGCAAAGGCCGAGCCGTTGTTTCCCGCAGCAGAGGAATAGGCGTAAAGAAGCTCGCTCAAGCCATGCGGGCCGGCGTTGTTCAGGCTCGAAAGGGCAGCGGGCAGCATGGCGGCCAGCGCGGTGAAGCCCAGGATCGCCAGCGGCAGGATAACGACGGCCAGCACGGCCAGCCGGATTTCGCGCGCCTCGATCTTCTTGCCGAGGAATTCGGGCGTGCGCCCGACCATCAGCCCCGCGACGAAGACCGACAGCACGCAGAAGACCACCATTCCGTAAAGGCCGGAGCCCACGCCGCCCGGCAACACCTCGCCCAGCTGGATCATGACCATGGGCACCAGCCCGCCCAGGGGCATCAGGCTGTCATGCATGGTATTGACCGCACCGCAGCTGAGCCCGGTGGTGGCCACGGCGAACAGGGCCGACATGGCCTGGCCGAAGCGGACTTCCTTGCCTTCCATGTTCCCCATGTCGGGGGCCACCCCCAACGCGGTCACAAGCGGGTTGCCCTGCGCCTCGGCCCACCAGGTCAGGGCCACACCGCCCACCAGCAGGACAGCCATGGCCGACAGGATCGCCCAGCCTTGCTTTTCAGATCCGACCATGCGGCCGAAGGTGATGGGAAGCGCGGCCGAGATCGCCAGCATCGCCCAGATCTGCAGGATGTTCGTCAGGGCCGATGGGTTTTCGAACGGATGCGAGGAATTGGCGTTGAAGAAGCCCCCGCCGTTGGTGCCCAGCTGCTTGATCGCCTCCTGGCTGGCCACCGGGCCCAATGCGATGGTCTGGTGCAGGCCCTCGAGCGTTGTCGCATCCATCGACCCAAGCAGCGTCTGCGGCACGCCAAGGGCCATGAAGGCCAGTGCCACAAGGATCGACAGCGGCAGAAGCAGATACAGCGTCGCCCGCGTCAGATCGACCCAGAAGTTGCCCAGGGTCGCGGACCCCTTCCGCGCGAAGGCCCGCGTGACCGCGATGGCCAGCGCGATCCCGGTTGCGGCCGACAGGAAGTTGTGGACGGCCAATCCCGCCATCTGGCTGAAGTGGCTCATGGTCGCTTCGCCCGAATAGGCTTGCCAGTTGGTGTTGGTCAGGAAACTGATCGCGGTATTGAAGGCGAGGTCGGGGGGAACTCCCGCAAAGCCCTGCGGGTTGAAGGGCAGAAACGCCTGCAGCCGCAGGATCGCGTAAAGTGCGGCAAAGCCTGCGGCGCTGAACACCAGCATTGCCATCCCATAGCCCGCCCAGGACTGCTCTGCCGCGGGGTCGATGCCGGCGGCGCGGTAGAACCCGCGTTCGACGGGGGACAACAGGGGATGCAGCAAGGTTCGATCGCCCGCGAAAAGCCGGGCCATGAAGCGGCCAAGCGGCAGGACCACCGCAAGGACAAGGCCGAGTGTGACTGCAAGCTGCAGCCAGCCGATGAGTGTCATTCGGGAATCTCCAATGCGCGCTGCGGCGTCTTTGGGTCAGAATTTCTCGGGCGCGATCAGGGTGACGACCAGGTAGGCGCCAAGCGCTATGGCCACGATCAGGCCAAGGATCGGATCGGACATGGCGGCCTCATAACCGGCGCAGCAAGACGAGATAACCCGCCATCACGGCAATCAGCGCGAGCCCGAGCCCGCCATAGAAAAGATCGTGCATGGTGCACCTCCTGCGTTTGGTGGCAGGGTGCATCGGAACCGAATTTGAATTCGATATGGATTTGCCGCAGTCTGCATAAGGATCCCGCAAGGATTTCGGCGCAATCGCCGGGTTCGGGCATGGGCCATGCCGTCTGTCGCAGGCACCGCGGCTATCTTGGAACGCGGCCGCAGGATTGGCATCCTTCCGGTGTCAGGTGGCGATCAGGCTGGGCGGGATCGACGCGGCGCGGGCTGCGCAGCCGCCCGGTGGCAGACCGGCTTCGATCTCGTTCCGCGCCGCGCGCCTTGACGGATTGCAGGGCAAGGCCGGAATGGGTGCGACGGTCATCGCGATCCAAAGGCCATGCGCTGCAGGCCCACGATCTGCCGCCGCCGGGCTTGCGGCATCCGCCCGCCGTGGCGGGCCTGCGGGCCTAATCGTCAGGCAGATTTTCCTTGAGGATCAGTTGCAACCGCAAGGGGATGAAGGTGTAGGGCTTGCCCCGTCCCGCGGCAGTCAAAAGGTTCAAGGCCTCGCGCGCCTCGACCCGCGGGTTCTGGTCGATCACGGCATCGACCGTGCCATCCAGAAGCAGGCGCTTGTTGCTGTCGGTCGCCTCGTGCCCGATCAGGACGACCTTCTGCGCCATGCCCCGCGCCTTCAGCGCCGTGGCAATGCCCGAGGTGCCGCCGCCAACATTGTAGATCGCGGCCAGATCGGGGTGCTGGTCCAAAAGCGCATGGGTCTCCACCATGGCCTTCTGCCGGTCATCCATGATCTCGCGCAGTTCGAGGATCTGGATATGCGGGAACTCTTCGCGCAGGATGTGACGGAAGCCCATCTCGCGCTCTTCGTGGCCGCGGTATGACAGCGAGCCGGCGAAAAGCGCCACTTTGGCCGGTCTGCCCGCAGGCAAAAGCCGGCCCGTCAACTGCCCAGCCAGACGCCCCGCCTGCCGGTTGTCGATGCCCACATAGGCCAGCCGCGGAACGTTCTGGATGTCCGAGGCCAGGGTCAGCACATGGATGCCGGCCTGCGACAGGGTGCGGATCGCCTCGCGCACCAGGGGATGATCCTGCGCGATCAGGCCAACCCCGCGCGCCTGACCCTGCAGGTCCAGCAAGCGGGCGGCGAGCGTTTGCGGGTTGAAGCCTTCGATCCGCTCGACCCGGACACTGACGCCCGGCCGGTGGCTGGCGTTCAGGTCGATCTGGCGATGCAGGGCGTCGATGAAGGCGTTGGTGCCGGCTGGCAGCAGAAAGACCAGCGGGATCGTGTCATGCGCGGTCTCTGCGCTCTCGCCGCCGATATAGCCCATCTGACGTGCGATGGTCAGCACGACCTCCTTGGTGCGGCCGCGCACACCGTCGCGCCCGTTGAGCACCCGGTCCACCGTGGCAGACGACACGCCCGCCGCCTTGGCCACATCCTGCAAAGTCACGCGCGAAGGAGTCATCCGGTTTTCGCCACCCCTGGTCTTTGCCGCGCATCGGCGCCGCTGTGATCCAGATGCTTAGTGCCATCGAATCGGCAAGCTGTAAATGATGGATATTGATTGATTCTGATGTCACCACCTGATGTCAGCGAAACGACCCCTGCGGTGCTGCGCTGCGGAAATCATCGAATCTTCCCGGAATTCAAACAATTAGCGACACGCAACTGCGATAAATTGAGGGTTCTGCCGCTGTGGCTGCGACATTCTGCGGGGTTGATTGTTTTTGCGATGCTGTTTTCTGATGTTGACTTGATGTGTTATTTCCTCATAAGTCATCACCCTGAGAGCATCAACGCATGCGCTCTGCTGTCTTGGGAGGGAAGCAATGGACCAACAGAACCGCATCTCGCGGCGCCAATTGTTGACGACCGGGGGCAAACTTGCCGTCTATGGCGCTGCCCTTGGGATTGCACCGAAATTCATTCGCCCGGCGCGGGCAGGGGCCCCGGATGCCCTTGCGGCCGGCATGATCGGCGGGCCGACCGGCTTTGACGGGGCAGAGCGCTATCAGTATGGCGCCGACACGCCGGAAGGCCGCGCGATCGAGGCCGCAAAGGCGCTGAAGGGGGCGGGCAAGGCCCCGGCCAAGATCGTGATCGGGCTGTCGGATGGCTCCATCGGGCAGTTGACCAAGCCGTTCCCGGCCGGCGCTCCCTCGATCAAGGATCTGTGGGAGAAGGAAACCGGCATTCCGCTGGAAATCGTGGGCCTGCCGAACGGGCAGGAATTCACCAAGACCATGCAGGATATCTCGACCAAGGGCGGGGCTTTCGACATCTATTCCGTCGAATGGAACCGTCTGGGCGACCTCGCGGAATCGGGCGGGATCGCCAAGCTCGACGATTACGTCGCGGCCCACAAGCCCGAGTGGGATGACCCCAAGCGCGGCTATGTGGATGGCGCCAAGGGGGTGGCCCTGCTCAACCAATATCGCGGCAGCACCTACGGCGTGTCGCTGGACGGCGATTTCCAGACCTGGGTCTACCGCACCGACCTGTTCGGGGACGCAGCCGAACAATCGGCCTTCAAAAGCAAATACGGCTATGATCTGGCGCCGCCCAAGACCTGGAAGCAGCACGCCGATGTCGCGGCCTTCTTCCAGCGCCCGGACAAGGGCCTCTTCGGCTGCACGGATCTGCGCAATCAGGGCTGGGGCTATACCAACTGGTATCAGCGCTACACGTCCATGGCCTCGCCCAACCAGTTCCTGTTCGGCGATGACGGCACCCCGCTGATCAATTCGGATCAAGGGGTGGCGGCCACGCAGGAATATGTCGACTCGCTGGCCACCCATTCGCCCGACGCGATCAGCTGGGGCTGGTCCGAGCAATACGGCAACTTCGCCGGCGGAGGTGCTGCGATGACCTGCGCCTTTTCCAACCTGCCCAAGTTTCTGGACAATGCCGGCAACACCGGCTCGAAGGTCACCGGCAAGATCGGTTCGATGCTGCCGCCCGGACGCGAGATCGACGGCAAGCTGGTCAGCCGGTCGGTTCTGTGGTTCTCGTTGACCGGGATGGTGTCGGCGCAGTCGCAATACCCCGAGGTCGCCTATCTCTTGCTGCAATGGCTTGGTTCCAGCCGGATCTACAGCTGGATGACGGCCAATCCCGGCGGCTATTTCGATCCCTTCTCGCTCAACGACTTTGCCGATCCATTGGTGCGCGAGACCTATCACGGCTACCACATGGACATCGTGCGCGAGACGGTCGCCCGCACGGTGCCGACCATCAACTATCCGGGGGCCACGGCGTTCCACAACGCGCTGGACGAAAACCTGATGGCCGCGCTGACCGGGGCCAAGACCGCCGCGCAAGCGATGGCCGACACCGCCGCCGAGTGGAAAAAGATCACCCGGCGCACCGGCGAGGACAAGATCATCGACGCCATCAAGGCCAACAAGGCCGCCTGGCCCACGGTGCTTGATCCGGTCTGACAGAGGCCGGTCCGTTGCCGTTCCCAGGGCGACGGACCGGTTCAGACCGTACACCCGGCCGGCGCGAGGACCACGCGCCGGCCGCCCTTTCCCGCATGACACCCCGGATCCGACATGACCCGCTCGCTGGCCTTCATGAGCTTTCGTTACGCTGCCATCCTGCTGGCCATCGCCATCGTGCTGGTTCCGGTGCTGTGGATGGCCTCCATGGCCTTCAAGCCCATCGAAGAGTGGCAGGCCACCGGCGCCGACCTGACCTGGATACCCCGCGCGCCGACCCTGGACAATTTCCGCTACATCTTTGGCAGAAGCACAAGCGATCTGATCGTCACCCTGGACAAGACCGCGCTGAAGCCGATCCTCGCCTCGTTCCTGTCAGCGGGCATCGGCACGATCCTCGCGATGACGGCGGGCACCTCGGCGGCCTATGGGCTGTCCCGGTTCGGCTCGGGGGCGAACCTGCCGCTGGCCCTCGTGCAGTTGCGGCTCTTTCCGCCAATGGCCGTGATGACGCCCGTGATGATCATGTGGGCCTTTCTGAGCTTTACCGACAGCTGGTGGGGGCTGGCGCTGGTTTACGGCATCGTGACCTTGCCCTTCGCCTTCTGGCTGATGAAGACCTTCTTCGACGACATGCCCAAAGAGATCGAGGAGGCCGCCCTCGTCGAAGGCTGCTCGCGCGGCCGGGTGTTCCTCAAGATCACCCTGCCGATGATGCGGGCCCCCCTCGCCTCGGCCGCGCTGTTCGTCTTCATCCTGAACTGGTCGGATTACCTGATCGCGCTGTTGCTGACGACCAAGCAATGGGTGACGATCCCGGTCTACATGGCGTCGCTGTCCTCTTCGATGACGGGGCAGCTTTATGGTGCAAAGGCCGCCCTGGGCCTGATCGCCGCCGTACCGCCCGTCGTGCTGGGGGTGCTGATCCAGAGACACCTGGTGAGGGGCCTGACCTTCGGGGCGTTGAAGCAATGAAAGACGAATCCGCCAAGCTGGGCTTCCGCCTGACCCTGCCAGCCCAGGTGCTGGTCCTGTTCATCAGCGTCTTCCCCCTGCTGATGCAGCTTTACATCTCTTTGACCGACTGGTCGCCGCTGTCGGGCCAAAGCTGGACGCAGGCCTGGACGATGTGGAATACCTTCGCCAACTACAGCGATGTCATCCACGACAGCCGGCTCTGGGCCGCCCTGGGTCGGACCGCCCTGATCATGGCGGTCTGCGTGCCGGTGGAGTTTCTGCTTGGCCTCGGGCTCGCCACCCTGTTCATGGACGATTTCCCGGGCAAGCGCGTGGCCTATTCCATCCTCATCATGCCGATGATGGTGGTGCCCGCCGTGGCCGGCTACATGTTCTACATGCTGTTCCAGTCCGGCGGCCCGGTGAACGACATCCTGTCGCGACTGCTGGGCCATCCGGTCACCCTGGCCTGGCTGTCGGACCCGCGGCTTGCGCTGGTCGCCGTGATGACGGCCGACATCTGGCAATGGACGCCGCTGATGTTCCTGATCCTGCTGGCGGGCCTTGTCGGCGTGCCCGACGATCAGATCAAGGCCGCAACCCTTCTGGGCGCGGGCCCGGTGCACCGCTTTATCACCATCGTGCTGCCGCGGATGAAGGCCATCATCGGCATCGCGCTGGCCATCCGCGTCATCGAGTGTTTCAAGATCTTCGACACGTTGTTCATCATGACCGGAGGCGGCCCGGGCGTCGCCACCGAAACGATCAGCGTCTACATCTACAAGATTGCCACCCAGGACCTGATCTGGGGCTATGTCGCGGCCATCGCGCTGGTCATCCTGATCGTCCTGTCCATCGCCTGTGTCTGGGCTCTGAAACGGATGGCGAAATGAGCACGATCCACCTTGAAAACCTGGTCAAGCGCTTCGGCCCCTTCACCGCGCTGAAGACCATGGACCTGACGATTGCCGACGGCGAATTCGTGGCGCTGCTTGGCCCCTCGGGCTGTGGCAAATCGACGACGATGAACATGATCGCCGGGATCGAGCGGCCCTCGGAAGGCCGCATCCTCTTCGGCGGGCGAGATATGGCGGGCGTCCCGATGGGGCGGCGCGGCGTCGGCTTCGTGTTCCAGAACTACGCGATCTTCACCCATATGACGGTGCGCCAGAACCTCGCCTACGGGCTGCGCGCCACGCGCCGTCCGGCGGACGAGGTGGCGCGCCGGGTGGGCACCATGGCCGAACTTCTGCAATTGACCGACCTCATGGACCGCCCGGCCGCCGGTCTGTCGGTCAACATCCTGCAACGGGTGGCGATCGGGCGAAGTGCGGTGATGGAGCCCGCCATCTTCCTGCTCGACGAACCGCTATCCAACGTGGACGCCGCCTTCCGCGCCGTGATGCGGACCGAGTTGAAGCAACTGCAACGCACCTTCCGGCAGACCATGGTCTATGTCACGCATGACCAGCTCGAGGCCATGACGATGGCCGACCGCATCGCCGTCATGGACCACGGCGTCCTGCAGCAGGTCGGCACCCCGCTGGAGATCTACAACAACCCCGCCAACCTGTTTGTCGCCCGTTTCATCGGGGCGCCCGGCATGAACCTGCTGCGCGGCCGCCCGGTCGAGACGGCGGGTGCCATGTCCATCGACCTTGGGGAGCTTGGCCTGACCCCGACCCTGACGCCGGAACAATCCGCCGCCGTCCGCGCTGCGAAGGGCGAGGTGATCTACGGTTTTCGCCCCGAACAGGTCAGCCGCGGGCTGGGGATGGCGATGCCCGTCAACTTTGTCGAAAGGATCGGCGCGCGGACCATCCTGCATCTTGGGCAGGGCAAGGATGTCGCCAAGGTGGTCCTGGAAAACGACGCGGGCTTTGAAACCGGCAAGGATCTGCACTTCCTGCCCTTGCCGTCGGCGGTGCGCCTCTTCGATGCCGCCTCCGGCATCGCACTCAGGGGGCATTGAGATGGCCGAGATTGCCTTTCGCAACGTGACCAAGCGCTACAAGGACACGCTCGCCGTCGATGATGCCAGCTTCACCGTGGCGGAAAACGAATTCTTCTGCTTCTTCGGCCCGCCGCTTTCGGGCAAAAGCACGATCCTGCGGCTGATCCTTGGCCTGGAAAAGCCCGACGCGGGCGAGATTCTGATTGACGGCAGGGTGGTGAACGACACCTCGCCCGCCGCGCGCAACATCGCCATGGTGTTTCAGAACCTGGCCCTGTTCCCGCATATGAGTGCGGCCGACAACGTGCGCTTTCCCCTGAAGGAACGGCATGAACCGCCGGCAAGGATCGAGGCCCGGCTGAAGGACGCCGCCGAAAAGCTGCATATCGGCCATATCCTGCACAAGCTGCCCGGTCAGCTTTCGGGTGGCGAACGCCAGCGCGTTGCCATCGCCCGCGCGCTGGTGCGGGACCCTGCGGCCTATCTGATGGACGACCCGATCTCGGCGCTCGATGCGCGGCTGCGCGAAGAAACCCGGGTGGAATTGAAGCGCATCCAGCGCGAGGCGGGCCGGACGCTGATCTATGTGACGCATGACCAGGAAGAGGCGATGTCGGTCGCCGACCGCATGGCCATTCTGGAACGGGGCGCCATCCGTCAGGTCGGCCGCCCGGTCGATATCTATGACAACCCCGCCACGACCTATGTGGCGCGCTTCCTCGGCTCTCCGGTGATGAACATCCTGGCCACGCGGCGGATGGGTTCGGACTATGAGGCGGCCGGGCGGGCGCTGCGTGTCGCGGCCGAGGATGCGGTGGCGGGCGCGGTGGAACTGGGCCTGCGCCCCGAGGATCTGCACGTCGCACCTTGGGAGGGTGGCGGGGAACCTGCCACCGTGACCGAGGTCGAACCCCTCGGCGGCTATACCGTCGTCACGCTGAAGGCGGGCGACCAGCCGCTGCGCGCCATGCTGCGCGGCCAGCCGGAAATGCGGGTCGGGGCGCAGGTGGCGCTGTCCTGCGATCCGGCCAAGGTGATCTATTTCGGGGCCGGCGGCGCCGCGCTGCCCCGCGTGAGAGGAGCAAGGCAATGAGCGACCCCATGGGCTTTCAACCCGATCCCCCGGTGCGCGTGAACACTCTGGCCATCGGCTGCATCGGTGCCGGCATGATCATGGCCGAATGTCATTTGGCGGCCTATAAAGAGGCCGGGTTCAAGGTGGCCGCCATCGCCAGCCGCACCCGCGCCAAGGCCGAGGCCGTGGCGACCCGGTGGGGCATCCCCAAGGTGCATGACACGCCCGAGGCCCTGATCGCCGACCCCGCGATCGAGGTGCTGGACATCGCCTATCCGCCGGACCAGCAGCCCGCCCTGATCCATGCCGCGCTGAAACAGCCCCATATCAAGGCGATCCTGGCGCAGAAGCCGCTGGCCCTCACGCTGGCCGATGCGATTGCGCTCAGGGATGCGGCGGCCACGGCGGGCAAGGTCCTCAGCGTCAACCAGAACATGCGCTATGACCAGTCGATGCGGGTGCTGAAGCAGATCCTGGACCGGGGCGAGTTGGGCGAGGTGGTCTTTGCCCAGATCGACATGCACGCCATCCCGCATTGGCAGGGCTTTCTGGCCGGATATGACCGGCTGACGCTGGCCAACATGTCGGTTCACCATCTGGATGTCCTGCGCTTCCTGTTCGGCGAACCGGAGGAGATCACCACCCGGACCCGAAAGGACCCGCGCACCGGCTTTGACCATTCCGACGGCATCACGGTCTCGACCCTGCGCTTTGCCTCGGGGGTGCTGGCGGTCAGCCTCGAGGATGTCTGGTCCGGTCCGCGCGCCGAAGGCTACGAGAACGATCAGCACATCACCTTCCGCGTCGAGGGCACCCAAGGTGTCGCCAAGGGCACCATCGGCTGGCCCACCGGGGCTGCCAGCACGCTGACCTATGCCAGCCAGAAGACAACCGGCGGCAAATGGGTGACGCCGACCTGGGACACGATGTGGTTCCCGCAGGCCTTCATCGGCGTGATGGAGCAGTTGCAGCATGCCGTGGCCACCCATACGCCCCCCGCGCTTTCTGTGGCCGACAACGTGAAGACCGTGGCCCTGATCGAGGCGGGATACAAATCCATCGCCGAAGGCCGCACCGTGAAACTGTCTGAAATTTCAACGAACTGAGGGAGGAATACCATCATGATGCAATCCGGGATCTTTACAGGCTATTTCCCCTATGGGTTGGAGGAAACCGCCAAACGCATCCGCAGCCACGGCTTCAACACCGTGCAGCTGGACCTGCATTTCAAGGACATCGACCTGAGCGCGGGCCAGATCACCGCGGCCAAGGCCAAGACCGTGCGCGACACCTTCCGCGCCCATGACCTGCCGATCTGCTGCATTTCGGGCTATACCAACATCATCCATCCCGACCTCGCCCATCGCAAGGCCAATGTCGACCGCCTGAAAGAGCTGCTGCGCAATGCCCGCAGCTTCGGCACGCCCTATGTCATCTCGGAAACCGGGACCTACAACACCGAATCCGAATGGATGTCGGACCCCAAGAACAAGTCCGAAGAAGGGTTTGAAACCTGCCGCAAGGTGATCTCGGAACTGGCGCAGGTGGCCTATGACCACGGCGCGCAATTCCTGCTGGAGACCTATGTCAACAATGTCGTGGGCTCGGTCGAGGAAACCGTCAGGATGTTCGCGCAGGTCGATCACCCCGGGCTTGGCCTTCTGATGGACCCGACCAACTATTTCGAGGATCACAACATCGACAGCATGGACAAGGTGCTGAACCAAGTGTTCGACACGTTGGCCGACAAGGTCAAGATCGCCCATGCCAAGGATGTGGCGCGCGCCAAGGACACATCAGAAAAGCATGCCGATATCGGCGACGATGACGCGCTGGCTAGCCACACCTTCCGCGGCGTTGGGGCGATTGCGCTCGATGCGCCGGGGATGGGCGTGCTGAATTACGACCTCTACCTGCAACGGCTGGCCGAAAAGCATCCCAATATTCCGGTGATCATCGAACATCTGGACGAGGCCGATGTGCCGCGGTCCAAGGCCTTCCTCGATGGCAAGTTCGTAGCCAACGGAGTGTGACAGCTTCGGGCGGCGCTTCACGCGCCGCCCCCTGCCAGGGTGCGCCATGCCAAGACTGTTCGAAGAAGACCTCAGCCCGCTTGACATCGCCCGCCGCGCGGGCAGCCCGTCCGCCTTTGGCGGCGTGCGGCTGATGCAGCTTGGCGACGGGCTGGAACGCGGCATCCGCCTGCTGGAGTTTCGCACCGGTACCGGCTTGCGCTTCACCGTGCTGGTCGACCGCGCGATGGACATCTGCGAGGTCGACTACAAGGGTTGCTCGATCGGCTGGCATGGGCCCTCGGGGGTGCGCCATCCCGGCCTGCACGACCATGACAGCGAGGGCGGCTTCAGCTGGGGCCGCAGTTTCAGCGGCTTTCTGGTGACCTGCGGGCTGGACCACATCCTTGGCCCGGAGGAAGTCCCGGCCGACAACTACAACTATCCCGGCATCCGGACCAACCGGCACGGGTTGCATGGCCGCATCTCGACCATCCCGGCCAGGCTTTGCGGTTATGGCGAGCGGTGGGAGGGCCAGCGCTGCATCCTGTGGGCAGAGGCGCAGGTCCGCCAGGCCACCACCTTTGGCGAGCAACTGACCCTGCACCGCCGGATCGAGGTGGATCTGGGCGGCAACGAGATCCGCCTGACCGACCGGGTGGTCAACACGGGCTTCCTGCCCACGCCGCACATGTTCTTTTACCACGTCAACATAGGCGCGCCGCTTTTGGCAGAGGGCGCGCGCTATCTGGCGCCGATCACCGATGTGGTCTGGTCGGCGCATGAGGCGCGCTACAGGGCGCAGAATGTGGGCTACCAGACCGCCCCCGGCCCGATGGACGGCTTTGCCGAACAGGTCTGGCAGCATGAAACCGCGGCCGACACGGCGGGCGAAGTGCCGGTGGCGCTGGTCAACGACCGCCTTGCCCTTGGCCTCGAGGTGACGACCCGGAAAGACCAGTTGCCCTGCCTTTACGAATGGCAGCACTTTCAGGCCGGCGCCTATGCCTTTGGCATCGAACCTTCCACCCATCACGTCCTGGGCGATCTGGCCGCCCGCGAACGGGGCGAGATGATCTGGCTGCAGGGTCAGGAAGACCGCCGCTACGACACCACCTTCGCCATTCTGGACGGCGCCGCTGCGATTGCCGCCAGCGAGGCGCGCATCAGGGCCATCGCCCGCCAGCCGCAGGATGATTACCCCGCACCCTCGGGCCGGTTCCGGCCTTTGACGGGACGCGGGCCCAAGTAAAGGAAAGACCATGCCCTATGACCAAACCCTGGTGGAGAAACGCGACTACTCGCTGACCGGGCCCAGTTCCCGCCGGGCCATCGAACTGGGACTCGCCTCGGCCGAATGGTACCATTCGGAAATCCCGCGCAAGGTGATGAGGGAGCTGATGGCGCGCAGCGACCAGCCGGCCCTGCGCGATACGGTGATCTGGCTGGGCCTACTGGTGCTGACCGGCTGGGGCGGCGTGCATTTCTGGGGCAGCTGGGCCTGCGTGCCCTTCTTCTTCGTCTACGGCGTGCTGTACGGATCGTGCTGCGACAGCCGCTGGCACGAGGCGAGCCACGGCACCGCCTTCAGGACCGGATGGATGAACGATGTCGTCTATCACATCGCCAGCTTCATGGTGATGCGCAACCCGGTCAACTGGCGCTGGAGCCATGCCCGCCACCACACCGACACGATCATCGTCGGCCGCGATGCCGAGATTGCCTTCATGCACCCGACCAACATCTGGATGAAGCTTCAGGCCTTCATCAGCCCGATCGACGCCTGGCAATCGCTCAAGGTGCTGGCCCGCAACGCCCTGGGCAACATGAGCGCGGACGAGCGCACCTATATCCCGGCCTCGGAACTGCCCAAGGCGGTATTCTGGGCGCGGGTGCATATGGCGATCTATCTGGCGACGCTGCTGGCGGCGCCGTGGATGCGGTCGATCCTGCCCT
Organism: bacterium; assembly: GCA_016124195.1. Lineage (GTDB taxonomy): Bacteria > Pseudomonadota > Alphaproteobacteria > Rhodobacterales > Rhodobacteraceae > Stagnihabitans. The sequence continues at coordinate 37,175 of WGOE01000007.1, forward strand.
TCATGCTGATCGGCCTGCCGCGCCTGTACGGCTGCTGGCACATGTACATGACTGGCCTGATCCAGCACGGCGGTCTGGCCGAGGATGTGGTGGATCACCGCCTGAACTCGCGCACCTGCTACATGAACCCGATCAGCCGATGGATTTACTGGAACATGAATTACCACGTCGAACACCATATGTTTCCCATGGTGCCCTACCATGCCCTGCCGCGCCTGCATGCGCTGATCAAGGACGACCTGCCGCCGCCCTGCCGCTCGATCTGGGCCGCCTATGCCGAGATGGTCCCGGCTGTCCTGCGTCAGCGGCACGAAAAGGGCTATTTCCTGCGCAAGGACTTGCCGCCCACCGCGCGGCCCTACCGTGAAGACCTGCATCAGGATGTGCCTGACCGCAGCGGAATGAGGGCGTGAGATGACCTGGATCACTGCATGTTCGGTCGATGACATCGACCCCGAAGACGTCCTGCGCTTTGACCATGGCGGCAGGACCTATGCGATCTACCGCGATCTCAAGGGCGAATTCTTCGCCACCGATGGCCTGTGCAGCCACGAGCAGGTACATCTGTGCGATGGCCTTGTGATGGGCGACCAGATCGAATGCCCCAAGCACAACGGCCGCTTCAACTACAAGACCGGAGCGGCGATGCGCGCCCCGGTCTGCATCAACCTGAAGACCTGGCCCACCCGCGTAAGCGACGATGTGGTCGAAATCGAGGTGATTTGAGATGACCCGCAAGAAGCCGACCGTTCTGGACCTGCGCGCGAAGAAGGGCAAGGGCCAGTTGACCATGCTGCGCCTCTTCACGCTGGAAGAGGCCGCTGCCGCCGAAGAGGCCGGGATCGACGTGGTCTCGGTGCCGCCCGAACTGGTCAGCCATCCCGATTACCGCAAGGTGGCGCCCACGCTCTTTTCGATGACCGGGGTCGATCACCGCTCGGCCGGAACGCGTGACGACTACCTGCGCCTTGCGGGCAAGATGCTGAATGCCGGGGCCGATGCGATCTATTGTTCGGGCAGTCTTGCCACGGTGAAATATCTTGCCGACGAACATATCCCCGTGGTGGGCCATGTCGGGCTTGTGCCCTCGCGCAACACCTTCACCGGCGGCTTCAGGGCGGTGGGCAAGACCGCCGATGCCGCCCTTGCGATGCTGGAAGAGGTCCGCGCCTATGAGGCGGCTGGCGCCTTCGCCGTCGAGATCGAGGTGGTGCCGGTCGAGGTCGCCACCGAGATCAGCAAGCGTGTCAACATCCTGCTCTGGTCGATGGGTTCGGGCCCGGGCTGCGACGTGCAGTATCTGTTCTCGGAAGACATCCTGGGCGAAAACCGGGGCCACATGCCGCGCCACGCCAAGGTCTACCGAAATTTTGCCGCTGAATATGACCGTTTGCAACGCGAAAGGGTGGCGGCCTATGGCGAGTTCATCGCCGATGTGGCCTCGGGCGCCTATCCCGAGGACCGCCACATCGTGCGGATGGACCCGGCCGAACTGGCGGCCTTCCGGATGGGCCTCATCACCAAATGACACCGGTCCTGTGCTTAATCGCGGCCAAAGTGCCCGGGGCTCCCGCAACCCACTCTGCAAGGCGCCCGTCCCGCCATCAGGGCGGCGGGATCAGCACGATCTTGCCGGTATGGTTTTTTTCCTGAAAGACGCGCTGCGCTTCGGCGATCTGCTCCAGCGGATAGCTGGCTGCCAAAAGGGGGCGGATCTCGCCCCTTTCGATGTAAGAGATCAGGTTGGCAAAGACCGGCTCCTCCCAGGCGGTGCAACCGATCAGGCTGAGGTCCTTGAGATACATGTCGCGCAGGTCCAGTTCGACCACCGGCCCGGCGATCGCGCCCGACGACACATAGCGCCCGCCACGGCGCAACAGCTTCAGCAGCGTGGCGAAACCCGGCCCGCCGACATTGTCGATCACCACATCCACGCTTTGCGCGCCAAGGCTGGCCAGAGGGTCCTCGTCCCGGGTCAGCACGCGGTCAGCCCCGATCTCGCGGACCGAGGCGCGCTTGGCGGCGCTTGTCACCGCGATGACCTCCGCACCGCGGCGCTTGACAAGCTGGATCACCGCCGAACCCACGCCGCCCGATGCGCCGGGCACCAGCACCCGGTCTCCCGGGCCGACTTTCGCGCGGTGGACCATGTTTTCGGCGGTGCCATAAGCACAGGGGATCGTCGCCAATTCGCCATCGCTCCAATCGACGGCGACCGTAAAGGTCTCGCGTTCGGGGACCTTGACGAATTGAGCGAAAGACCCGTCGAAGTCCGACCCGAGCCAGCGCGTCTGCATCGCGGTGAAATCGCTTTGGCGCATGCAGGGCCGCACCAGCACGCGGGCGCCGATCCGGCCGGCGTCGGCGCCGGGCCCTACGGCGACGATCCGGCCGCAGCAATCGGTGCCCTGGATCAGCGGAAACGGGGTCGCCCCGCTCCAGCCCCCCGCAGTCTGTCCCCCCGCGATCTGTACCCCCGCAGTCTGGCCCCCCGCAGTCTGGCCTTCCTCGGACTGGCCGGTTTCGGCCGCCGCCGCGCCGGTGCCTGCCCGGACCGAGGGTGCATACCAGCCCAACCTTGTGTTGATATCGGTGTTGTTGATCCCCGCCGCACGCACGGCCACCAGAACTTCGTTCGGCCCCGGCACGGGTATCGGCACGCGCCTGTAGTCCAGCCTGTCGTAGCCTCCGGTCCCGGTCGTGACGACAGCCATCATGGTGCGCGCCGAACCGGCCTCTGCGGGAGTGTCGCCCATGCCCGGTCTCCTTTCGTGCCGAATTCCTGTTGCGGGCGCAGGATAGTCGGAAATTGCGATCTGTCCGAGGGTCAACCGGTCAAGGCCCGGAAAATATGAGGCCGGGAAAATATGAGGCCGGGAAAATATCAGGCCCGGAAAATATGAGGCCCGGAAAATATCAGGCCCGGGCCGCAGCGGGTGTTGATTGCGGCCCCGGCTTTCGCAGTTGGCCCGGACCTCAGCGGTCAAGCCAGGCCGCAAGCCCGTCCAGCGTCTGCAGCCCGTATTCCACCGCGCCAAAGCCTACGACCACCTGACGCCGCGCGCGGCTGGGGTGAAGCTGGCGCAGGGTCAGCACGGTCTTGCCGTCGCTTTGTTCATCGAAGGTGACGGTGACGCGGAACCGGTCCGGATCGTCAGGGTCGGGCGTGCCGTAATCCATCACGATCCTTTCGTCCGGCACGATCTCGATAAAGCGCATCAGGTTCGCAAAGCGCTGCTCCTTGCCTTCGAACAGGCCGACCATGTCGAACCGCCAGACGCCGCCGACCCTTATGTCGGCCTCGTGCGATTCGATGCTCAGGCCGGCGGGGCCGTACCATTCGGCCAGCGCCGCCGGGTCCATCCAGGCCGCAAAGACCTTGGCGCGCGGATGGTTCAACAGTCGCACCAGCACGATCTCGCGGTCGAGCGACCAGGTTTCAATCGGGTTTGTCATGGGGCTCCGCCTCCTTTTCGGCCCGGTCCAGATAGGCTTCCAGCCGATCCAGCCGGGCATTGGCCCGCCGCCGCTCTGCCTCCATCCAATCCGCCGCCGCGTTGAAGCGCGCCGGTTCCAGCCGGCACCAGCGGCTGCGCCCACGCTTTTCGCTGACGATCAGGCCGCAGTCTTCCAGCACCCGCAGATGTTGGGCGAAAGAGGGCAACGCCATGTCGAAGGGTTCGGCCAGGGCGCTGACCGGCATTTCGCCCTCCACCAGGCGCGACAGAACCGCGCGGCGGGTCGGGTCGCTGAGCGCATGAAAGGCAAGGTCAAGCGGCGTGGAATGGTAGGGCATGCGCTTTCCTAGAATGGCGGAGCACGCCGGTCAAGAATAAAAAGGCACTTGCCTAAGTGTTCGACCGCAAATATACAGGTATCTGCCTTAGTATAAGGTCCGCATCCGTCCGGGGCGGACAGGCATTCACGCAACAGGAGAATTCCCATGGCTGTCCGTGTCGATCTGATGATCTCGCTCGACGGTTTTGCCACGACGACCGACCAGACTCCCGAGGTGCCGTTCGGCGAGGATTGGCCGCGTCTGGTTGGCGCCTATGTCGCGACGCGCACCTTCCGCGAACGCGTCTTTCATGACACCACCGGCGCCGGCACGACGGGGGTCGATGACGATTACGCCAAGGCCTATTTCGAGGATGTCGGGGCAGAGGTCATGGGCGCCGGCATGTTCGGGCTGCACAACTTTCCCGACGATCCGAACTGGCGCGGCTGGTGGGGCGAGGAACCGCCGTTCCGCTGCCCGGTCTTCGTGCTGACCCATGCCGCGCGTCCTTCCATCGCGATGGCGGGTGGCACGACGTTCCATTTCCTGAACGCCAGCGTCGAAGAGGCCCTGCGGCAGGCCCATGCCGTGGCGCAGGGCCGCGATGTGCGGATCGGCGGCGGGCCGACGGTGGTGCGCTCCTATCTCAAGGCTGGGCTGGTCGATTGCCTGCACGTGGCGATCGCGCCCATTCTGCTGGGGCGCGGCATCCGGCTGTGGGACGATCTGCGCGGGCTTGAATCGGGTTATACGGTCAAGGCCGAAACGGCGCAGAGCGGCACGATCCACCTGACGTTTCGCCGCTAGCGATGCAAAAGGGGGCGGTCTGTGGCGTGGAAGGGCGCGGCCCCTTGCCCCGGTCCGGCGTGGAGCAGCCGAGAGGCTGGCAAAAGTGCCGACCTTTCCGGCCCATGCCGCCTTGCAGCGGCATGGTCAGCGAGGTCGCGTGCGGGGCGGCCCGGCGGACGGGTGGCGCTGGCGCAAATCGGCGGGGCGGCGCGTCAGCCTGACATCGCCCCGCGTATCGCCGGCCCCACGGTCAGCCCGGCAACAGATGGCAATCCTGCGCGCGCCAAAAGACGGCCATCCGCTTGCCGGGGCTCGGCTCCAGCCGGGCGATGTCGGCCTGGCTTTTCTGGACGCGCAGCTCCTGACCGGTGTCGGCCTCCAGATAGATCGTGGCAAAGGCGCCTTCGAATTCCTCCCCCACGATGCGGGCGTCAATCTGGTTGGGGCGCGGATCGCCGCCGGGCGGCCCCAGATCGCACAGGGCGCCCAGGACGGAGAAGTCGATCTCCTGGCCGGACTGCGGTGGCGTGGCGTCGCAGTGCGGGACCTGAAAGTGGCCCAGAGGGCCATCGACATTCAGGTGCGGGCCGGTCGATCCGGTGACGCGCCCGCTGAGGATGTTGGACGAGCCCAGGAATTCCGCGACAAAACGGGTTCCGGGGCGATTGTAGATGTCCTGCGGGGTGCCGATCTGTTCGACCTTGCCGCGGCTCATGATCACCACGCGGTCGGCCATGGCAAAAGCCTCGGACTGGCTGTGGGTGACATAGACGAAGGTGATGCCGGTTTCGCGCTGCAGGGATTTCAGCACGGACTGCATACGCACCTTCAGCGCGGCATCCAGCGCCGAGAGGGGTTCGTCCAGCAACAGAATCTGCGGCTCGATCACAAGCGAGCGCGCCAGCGCCACCCGCTGGCGCTGCCCGCCCGACAGGTGCGAAATCGCGCGCCCGGCAAATTCCGCGATCTGCATGCGGTCAAGCCAGGCCTCGGCCCGCCTGCGCCGCTCGGCCCGGCCGACGCCCCGCATCTTCAGCGCAAACTCGACATTCTCGATCACGTTGAGAAAGGGGAACAGCGCCAGATTCTGCCAGACCAGCGGCGTGTCGCGCTGCCAGGCCGGCAGATGGTTGATGGGCTGGCCCGACAGCCGGATCGTCCCGGCGCTGGGACTTTCAAGGCCCGCCAGCATTCGCAGCGTCGTGGTCTTGCCGCATCCGCTCGACCCCATGAGCGCCAGAAACTCGCCGGCATGGATCGCAAGGTCCAGCGGCTGCACGGCGACATAATCGCCGAAGCTCTTGCGGATCCCCTCCAGCGTGACAAGCGGTTGACGCGACATCCTGTCTCCTATTCCTCGTACGGCCGGGCGCCCCGGCCCGCCATCAAAAGCTGAGCGGCAATCACCAGCCCGATCGAGACGACAAAGACAAAGCTGCCGATGACGTTGATGCGCGGGCTGACCTGACCCTGCAGAAAGCCCAGGACCTTGACCGGAAGCGTCTCGTTCAGGCCCGAGACGAACCAGGCCACCGCGAATTCGTCGGACGAGACGGCCATCGTGATGAACAGGGCCGCCAGGATCGCGGGGGCGCAGAAGGGCAGGATGACATGGCGCATCGCCCCCCATTCGGTGGCGCCAAGGTTCCAGGCCGCGGGCTCCAGCGCCGCGTCCATCTGCGACAGCCGCAGACGGATCAGCGCCATGGCAAAGGGCGCGCAGATCACCACATGGGCGATGATCACCGAAACGGCGCTGCCCGACAGCGTGAGCCGCGACAGGTAAGCCAGCATGGCCAGGCCGAGGATGACGGCCGGTATCGTCGGCGGCAACAGGGCCAGCGCCAGATAGGCTTGCTTGCCGAAAAAGTCGTGTCGGTGGTCGGTATAGGCCGCGCCAAAGCCCAGAACCGTGGCCAGGACGCCCACCGCTCCCGCCACTTTCAGCGTGTTCCAAAGCCCGGACCAGACCAAGGGATCGGCCACCACCAGACGATACCAATCGGTGGTGAAATGGCCCAGGGGGATGGTCGGAAAGCGGTCCGAGTTGAAGGAAAAGACAAAACTCGCCGCGATCGGGGCAAAGACGAACACAAAGCACAGGATGATCCAGACCCGCAGGGCGGTGTCGATCAGGGCGCTGCGGTTGGGGTCACGGTTCGGGCTCATCGGCGCGCTCCGCGATAGGCAAAGTGCACCGCCGCGAAGGCGGTGGCCAGAAGCGTGCCGATCATCATCAGCGCGATCACGGCGGCGCGCGGCCATTGCTGGCCGGATTTCGTGGTGTCGGTGATCAGGATCGACAAAGTGGTCGGATGGCCGCCGCCAAGGTAGACGGGGCTCACGAAATCGCCAAAGCACAGGATGAAGGCGAAGAGGGCCGCGATGACCAGCCCGACCCGGGCCGAGGGGATGATCACCTCAAAGACCGTGCGCAACCGCCCGGCCCGCAGGTTGTGCGCGGCCTCGATCAGGCTGCGGTCGACATAGGTCAGGCTGAAGACCTGCAGCAGGATGACCAGCGGCAGGCTCAACGTCAGATAGCCGACGAGGATGGCGCCCGGCGTGTTCAGCAGCGCATAGGGACCCAGCCCTGTCCATGCCAGAAGGCCGTTGATGATGCCGGTGTCGGACAGAAAGACCTGCCAGGCATAGGCCCGGACCAGATAGCTCGTGAAGAAGGGGATCACCATCAGGAAGACCGCCCATCGCCGGCTGTTCGCGGAAAGCTTGAGCGCTATGCCGAAGGCGCAGGGAAAGGCCAGGACCGAGGCGATCAGGCTGCCCGTCGCCGACAGGAGCCAGGTCACGCCGTAAGCCTGCCAGAAGACCTGACGCCACAGGATCACGCCCCAGTTGCCCGGGTTGAGATCGGGCAAAACGCGGAAATTGCGCACGGTGAAGAAGCTCAGCGCCACCAGAAAGGCCAGGGGCAGCACGAAGAACACCACTTGCCAGACCAGAAGCGGCAGCGCGAAGGTCAGTCCATAGGCGGTGGGGCGGTTGCGCATGAGGCTCGCAGTCCTTCGGGGAAGGGCAGGCCGGATCAGCGCCGGCCCGCCTGGGTCACGCGCCCTTGTAGTCCGACCAGAAGTCGTTCCAGGTGCCCAGATCCTGTTGCACCGGCCATTGCCTAAACTTGATGCGGCCCGACCGGATCAGGTCCATCGCGTTGCCCGCGTCCTTGGTCATGCCCTGACGCTTTGCCTCGGCCGGATCGACCTGACCCAGCAGATCCCAGCCCTTCCGGTTGGGGATCAGGGCGGGATAGGCCGCCATCTCGGCCGATTTCACCTGACCCTTGGCCGAGGTGATGTACTGGATCCATTTCTTCGCCAGATCCGCCTTGGGAGAGCCCTTGCCGATGCAGAAACATTCCGACCATTGCAGCCCGCCCTCTTGCGGGATGTGGCTGGCCACCTTGGCGCCGTTCTTCTGCAGGACTCCGGTGATCCAGTCGCCTATGCCGGCCATGGCCAGCATCTGGCCATCCTTCAGGGACGAGAAAGTGCCGCCGTAATCGAAGAACCCGCCGATCTGCGGCCTGAGGCTTCTGGCCTTGTCCATCACCGAAGTCCACGCGGCCGCGTCGATGTCATAGGGGCTGGCATTGCCGTTCAACAGGCTGATCTGGCCCAGATTGGGCAGATGCCAGTCATAATGGCCGACCTTGCCCTTGATCTTGTCGGACCAGTAGACGGCGTAGGTATCGACCTCTTTCTCGGTCAGGGCCTCGGTGTTGTAGGCGACCCCCAGAAAGCCGAAGCGGGTGACGACGGAAAACAGCTTGCCGTCCTTCCAGTTGCCGGGAAATTTCTGGAACTCTGGGAAGTAGTCGGCGAAGTTGTAATCCTCTGGCGTCAGTTCCTCGATATAGCCGGCCTCGTTCAGACCTTGCACATATTCGGCATCCGACAGGATCAGATCGTAGGTGCCGGGCGGCGACTGCGAGATCAGACCCACCATGTTGTCACCGCCGCTGTAGTATTTCGGCACGAACTTGACATTGTTGGCCGCCTCGAACTCGGCGACGACATCGGGCTCGGCATGGCCGTACCAGGCCAGCATGTTGAGCGTCGTGGCCTCCTGCGCCCAGGCACGGTTCAGCATCGGCGCTGCCAGAACAAGGCTCGCCGCCCCTTGAAGCAGGCGGCGCCGCGCAAGATGAAAGCGGGTATCGGTCATGTCGTCAGTCCCCTGTTGCCCTGGCCATTGATCGATTCGTCCAGTCCCTGGGGCGAGATTAGGGGCGACACGGGCTCAAGCGGAAATATGGTATCCGTATGTCACCATAAGCCCGGTTTATGGTACCGGATTCTGCCCCGCGAGGTTGATCTGTTCCATCAGCCATTGCGCCAGACCATGCCCCGCCTTCGACAGACGGGCGTGCTTGTAGAACAGGCCGATGCGCAAGGGCTCGAGCAAGGGGAAGCCTTCGTCCTCGCGCCCGATCCGCATGCCTGCGGCCAGTGTGGCCGGTGTCAAAGCGCTGGCGCCCAGCCCGGCCAGGACGGCGGACTGAATGCCCGCCACGTCGCTGGTGACCAGCACCGTCTTCCAGCTGCGCCGCGCCCCGCGCATCGCCGCCCGCATCCGTTCGGCATATTCGCAAGGGTCGGGATGCCGGACGATCCGCAGCGGCAGATGCTTTTCCCACCGGAATGTTTCGGACACCGCCCAAAGCGGGCGGATCACGGCAGAGTTCACAAGATAGATATCCTCGCCCGCCGGAGCAATTCCCACCGCGATGTTCAGATGATCGGCCGCCAGTTCGTGCCTGAGCCGGTGCGAGAGCTGGCTTTCCACCTCGATGCGCACATCGGGGTGATTGGCGGCAAACCGGGTGATGGCGTTCAAGAGGAAGGTGTTGGAAAAGTCGGTCGGCAGGCCGACCCGGATCCAGCCCGACAGGGTCTCATTGGCAAAATGCGCGACGATGTCGTCGTTGAGCCGCAGCATCTGGCGGGCATAGGGGCCAAGTTCGACCCCCGCGGCGGTCAAGCGCACCTGCTTGGCCTCGGTGTTCAGCAGCCGCGTGCGCAGCAGATCCTCGAGCCTGCGGATCTGCAGGCTGACGGCGGGCTGGGTGCGGCCCAGAACCTCGGCCGCCTTGGTGTAGCTGCCCAGATCGACCACGGTGACGAAGGCGCGCAGCAGGTCAGTCGGAACATTCGTCAGCATCGGGCCGCCCTGGGTGCATTTGGGAAAGTTATGAAGGCATAGTAACAATCAATTTCCAATATCGTTAAACCCGTCCCTACACTGACCTCGACAAGGAGACCGCCATGGACCGCAGTTCGTTTCACCGCCTGTTCAAGACGCCCGGGCCTGTGGTCACCCCGGTGATCCATGTGCAGGACCGCGCGCAGGCCCTGGCCAATTTGGCCCATGTGGCGAGGCTCGGTGCGGCGGGTGTCTTCCTGATCAACCACGATTTTCCGGTCGAGGACTTTTTGCCGATCCTGCGCGATGTGCGGCGCAGTTGCCCCGACATCTGGATGGGAGTGAACTTTCTGGCGCAGCCGGGGCGGGTGGCCTTTCCGATCCTGGGCCGCCTGGCCGAACAGAATTGCCAGATCGACGCCTATTGGGCCGATGATGCCTGCCTGGACGAACGCCAGACCGGCCAGATCGAGGCCGAGGCCATCGCCGCGATCCGGGCGGCGAGCGGCTGGCATGGGCTTTATTTCGGCGGCGTCTGTTTCAAGAAACAGCGTCCGGTCGATCCGGCGCTGAATGAACGCTCTGCCCGGCTGGCGCTGCCCTTCATGGATGTGGTCACGACCTCCGGCATGGCCACGGGGCAGGCGGCCGACCGCGCCAAGATCGCCGACTTCCGCCGTGGCCTGGGCCAGGCGCCGCTGGCGCTGGCCTCGGGGATCACGCCGGACAATGCCGCGCTATATGCGGCCGAGGTGGACTGCTTCCTTGTCGCCACCGGCATCAACCGGACGGGCGACTTCTACACCATCGACCCGGCGCGGCTGTCCGCGCTGCTAGACCTTTGCCGCGATTATGGAGCACCCCGATCATGACCGATCCCAAAGGCCCGCGTGACAACCGCTGGTATCTTTCGCTGATGTCGCCCAACACCAAGGGTCCGAAATTCGCCTGGCTGGATCCGACATCGATCTACATCAACGCGGCGGCCTTTCAGGACCTGCTGGATGACCTGATCGCCGACCTCGACGGGGTCGAGTTCGACGTGGTGGGCGGCTGCGATGCCATGGGCTTTGTGCTGGGCTCGGGTCTGGCTGCCCGGACCCGGCGCGGTTTCCTGCCGGTGCGCAAGGCCGGCAAGCTCTGTGTGGACACCGACCGCGTCAGCTTTACCAACTACTCCGGCAAGACCCAGGACATGGAGATGCGCCAGCCCGCCTTTGCCCGCGGCACCCGGGTGCTGCTGGCCGATCAATGGATCCAGACCGGCGGCACGATGGAGGCCGCGATCGAACTGGTCGAACGGCAGGGCGGCAGCGTCGCGGGCCTGGCCACGATCGCCATGGAAACCTGCCCGGCCACCGATGCCTTTGCCCGCCGCTTCCCCATTGCCACCGCCGTGGTCGCGGGCAGCCGCTGGCAGGAGGAATGCAACGCGCAGGAGCTGTCCAGCTTCCGGACCTACCGGCCCGAACGCACCTTTCCGACCGCCGGGCGCAGCCTGGCCTGAACTGCCCTCACCGGCCCTCTTGCCCGGAAAGGGCCCTGTCGTGAACTCTCTGATCGAGGTCCCCATGCCCACCCTGCCCGAGCCGAAGCTGATCTGCGGCAATGCCAACCTCGGCCTGGCCCGCGCCATAGCGCGGCGCATGTCCCTGCATCGCGGCGGCACCGTCAACCTCGTCGATGCCCGGGTCGAAAGGTTCAACGACCAGGAGATCTTCGTCGAGGTCTTTGAAAACGTGCGGGGCGAGGACATGTATGTGATCCAGCCCACCTCGAACCCGGCCAATGACAACCTGATGGAGTTGCTGATCATGGCCGATGCGCTGCGCCGGTCCTCCGCCAGCCGCATCACCGCCGTGATCCCCTATTTCGGCTATGCCCGCCAGGACCGCCGCGCCAAGGCCCGCACCCCGATCAGCGCCAAGCTGGTGGCGAACCTGATCGCGCAATCCGGCGTCGACCGGGTGCTGACGCTGGATCTGCATGCCGCGCAGATCCAGGGCTTCTTCGATTGCCCGGTCGACAATCTTTATGCCAGCCCGGTCTTTGCGCTGGACATCGCGCATCACTTCAAGGGCCGGATGGGCGACCTGATGGTCATCTCGCCCGATGTCGGCGGGGTGGCGCGCGCCAGAGAGCTGGCCAAGCGGATCAACGCGCCCCTGGCCATCGTCGACAAGCGGCGCGAAAAGGCGGGCGAGGTGGCCGAGATGACAGTGATCGGCACGGTTGCGGGCAAGACCTGCATCATCGTCGATGACATCTGCGACACCGCGGGCACGCTCTGCAAGGCGGCCGAGGTGCTGGTCGAAAACGGCGCGGTCGAGGTTCATGCCTACATCACCCACGGCGTCCTGTCCGGTCCCGCCATCGACCGCGTGCAGAATTCCGTGATGAAATCGCTCGTCATCACCGATTCCATCGAGGCTGGCGCCGCGGTCAGGGCGGCGGCCAATATCCGCATCGTGCCGACCGCCCCGATGTTCGCGCAAGCCATCCTGAACATCTGGAGCGGCACCAGTGTCTCGTCCCTGTTCGAGACCCAGACCCTGGCCCCGATCTATGAAGGCATGTACCAGCCGGTCTGACCGCAGATCCCCGGAGGGCGGGAACCAGCGGCGCATCGGGCGCGGCCTTATTGCTTGTGCTTGTCCAGAAAGGCCCGGATCACGGCGACGGTGGCGGCGGGCTGTTCGTCCATCAGCCAGTGTCCCGAATTGGCGATCACCGCCGATTGCACATTCACCGCGGCGGCCTTCATGACTTCGGCCATCTGCGATCCGAAGGAATGGCTGCCACCCACGGCCAGCATCGGCATTTCAAGCTTGCCCTCTTTCAGAAAGTTCCGGTTGTCGATCGCATCCTGGTCAAAGGCCGCGAACTGGGCAAAACCTGCGCGCATGGCGCCCGGCAGCGCATAGAGGGCCGCGTAATGCTGCCGCGAGGCTTCGTCGAAACGGGCCGGGTCGGCCGAGAAATCGTTCCAGAAACGGTCAAGGTAGATGCGTTCACGCCCGGCCACCAGACGCTCCATGTCCGGGCCGCCAAAGCGGAAATGCCACAGCAGCGGGTTCTTCAGGATCTCGTCCCAGGGGCCGACACCGGGCACGGGCGCATCCATGATGACAAAGCTGGTCACCCGCGCCCGGTTTTCGGCGGCGAATGCAAAGCCCACCATGTTGCCGATGTCATGGGTGACAAGGGCCACCTTGTCGATCTTGAGCGCATCGAGCACGCTGGCCACATCGCCGCCTTGCGTCTTCTTGTCATAGCCGCCTGCCGGGCGCGAGGACAGGCCAAGCCCTCTCAGATCGGGGACCACGACCGTGTGGTCGCGGGCCAAGTCGATGGCCAGCGGGGCCCACATGTCGCCCGTCTCGGCATAGCCGTGCAGCAGGACGACGGCCGGACCCGAGCCGCCGACCCGCACATGAATCGTGGCGCCGGGTGTGGCGATGTCCTCCAGCCGGAAGTCAGAGGGAAAGGGGATGACCTCGGCCAGCGCCGGCGTTGTCAGCAAGAACAGGGGCAGAACGACAAGATCAAGCCGGGACATGAAAGTTCCTTTCGAGATGGGGGTCAAGACGTGGTCGGCGGTTCGGTCGCCGGACCGGTGGACGCGACAGGGCGCGGGGCGGGCCCGCGCGGTCATTCCGCAACCGGGCTTTGCTGGGGGGCGCTGTTCAGGTCGATCCAGCGGGCAAAGGCCGTCATGAAAGTGCCAAGGAAGGCGCGGGTCGGGGCGCTGGTCATGGTCCCGGCCGGATCGAACAGGCTGGCCACATGCGAGATATAGGCCTCGGGTTGTTGCAGGGTCAGCATGTTCAGCGTCACCATGGACTGGCGCAGGGCGTGATTGGCGCCAAAGCCGCCAAGCGGGCCGGGCGAGTGGCTGACGACCGCCGACGGCATGGCGTCGAAAACGTTCATGCCCCAGGGCCGCGAGCCGACGTCGATGGCGTTCTTCAACCCGCCCGGCATCGAGCGGTTGTATTCCGGCGTGACGACCAGCAGGCCCTGCGCCGCCCGGATCGCCTGCCGAAAGGCCGTCCAGGCCGGCGGCGGGTCGGAACTGAGATCGTCATTGTAAAGCGGCAGGTCCGCGATGGGCACGATGCGGCATTTCAGGGCCTCTGGCGCAACCGTCATGAGCGCGCCGGCGAGACGCTGGCTGTAGCTGTCTCTGCGCAGGCTACCGACCAGGACGGCGACAGAATGGGGCATGATCATGGGGGAACCTCGCGCTGAAGGATATGGAACGAAAAGTCTTGGTGCCGCGGGACAGGCCCCGGCCGGCACTGTTCTTGCAGGTCACCACGCCCGCCGTCCGCCGTATGTCACGATCACTGCAGATTTGATGGATTTCGCCGCAAAAGCTGTGGTCCCGTGTCGTGGCCGGCCTGCCCGTGCCTGAGGTCGCAACGTGGCATGGCCTGCACCGGGCCTGCACCGGGCCGGCGGCTGCAAATCACGCAAATCATCAAGCCGCCGGGCCATGGGGCCGCCGATCGACCTTGAAATGGCCGCTTATGTCAAGCTTGCGCCTCTAGGGTCGGCCGCGGCCTGCGGGCGTCACGGCCGGTTTGCGCTTTCCACGCGGGCCTCGACCGACATGCCGGGGCGCAGGGCGCTCATCAGAGGTTGGTCGGCGTCGATCGTGATCCTTACCCCGATCCGCTGCGGGATCTTGATGAAATTGCCCGTGCCGTTGTCAGGCTTGAGAACCGAGAACTCGGCGCCGGTCGCCGGGGCCAGACGTTCGATGTGACCCGCAAGATGCGCACCGTCCAGTGCATCCAGTGTCAGGTCAACCCGGTCTCCGGGCGCCATGCGGGCCGTCTGGGCCTCCTTGAAGTTCGCGATCACCCAGCGCCCCGCGGGCACCAGCGACAGAAGCTGCGCGCCGCTGGTGACATATTCGCCCGCCTGCGCGCGTACCTCGCCCAGCTGGCCGGATTCGGGGGCGCGGATCACCGTGTGGTCGAGGTCGATCTGTGCGAGGTTCAGCTGGGCGCGGGCCGCCTCGACCTGAGCGGCCAGCCCGGCGCGTGCCACTTCGGCGGTGCGGATCGTCTGCCGCGCGATGTTCTGCCCGGCCTCGGCCTGTGCTACCGCCGCCCTGGCCTGCGCCAGACCGGCAATCGCCGCGTCATGGCTGTGCCGCGAGATGGTTCCCTCCTGGGCCAGCTGTTCGGCCCGGTCGGTATCGGACTGCGTCAGGATCAGGGCGGCGCGCGCGGCCGCCACGGCCGCGGTGCGTTCATCCAGCGCGGCCTCGCCGGTCGCCCTGGCCTGCGCGTTGTTGGCAAGCTGGGCGAGGCTCGCGTCAAGATTGGCCTTGGCCGCCGCCACGCGCTGGGCATAGATCGCATCGTCGATCCGGATCAGCGGCGTGCCGGCCGTGACGCTCTGGTAATCGGCTACCTCGACCTTGGCGATATATCCGGCGACCTGCGGCGAAATTGTCGTGGTGCGGCCATGGACAAAGGCATTGCTGGTGCTTTGCGCGCCGTCATCGAAGGGCGGCAGGTCCCAGGCGTACAGGACCAGCGCCACGCCCGCCGCCGCGGCCAGGATGGCGCCGCAGGTCACGGCCCAGGATTGGGCGCCCGGCGACCAGGTCTGTGCCGGTGCTGGCGGGGCTGCGGTCTGTGCAGGAGCGGTGTTGACGGTCACGATCTTTCCTTTGATGCGGCGGCGGATCTTGCCCTTGCAAGGTGATGCAGGGCGCGAAAGGCCATGTAGACGGCGGTGGCGGTCGCGATCACGCCGATCAGCCGGAACATGTCGTTGAAGCCCATGATATTGGCCTCGCGCCCCAGCGTCGAAGCCAGGGCCGATGCGCCGGATTTCAGGCGGGCCGCAACCTGGGGATCGCCCGGCACCAGATTGGCGGCCAGCGCCTGCAGATGGGTGCGTGCGCGGATCGTCTGATAGCTGCCCAGTGCAGCCGGTCCAGCCAGCGCGCCGAGGTTCTGCGTCAGGCCGAACAGAACGACATAGCTGATAAAGGCCTCGGGCCCGTATTGGAGCATCCGGCTGAACCCGAAGACCAGCGCCGGACCCACAAACAGGCTGGCACCAAAGGCAATCAGCGATTGGCTCAGATAGAACTGCTCGGGCCGGGTCAGGTTGCTGGCCTGGCTGTCCATAAAGGCGCCCATCGCGATCAGAAGCGCCGCCCCCGCGATGGCCAGCGGAATGCGCAGGGGCGCCAGCAGGCCGGTGCTGACGACCGTGCCTGCGACCATCACCACCAGCACCAGCGCGAAAAGCCGGTGCAGCTGGTCGTCATCCAGCCCGGCCGCGGCCAGGAGGCCGATTGATCCGTAATTCTGCTCGGCCAGCGCCATGCGGACCATCACCGCGACCAGGGCAAAGCGGATGACATCGCCGCCGGCGATCCAGGGGATCACAAGCAGGGGATGCGGCCGGTTCCTCTCGATCAGAAGCGCCGGGATGAACAGGACCACCGCGCCGGCCAGGGCGAGGCCAAGCCAGGGGGTGTCGGTCCACCACACGACCCGGCCCAGACTGACGACCCCGGCGGCCAGAACCATGGCCGAGGCGAACAGTGCAAGCGTCAGGCCGTCCAGCCGCTCGAAGGCGGGGCGCGGCTGGTTCGGAGGCAACCGCACGAGGTGCATGGCCCCCAGGGACAAGAGCGCGAGGCCGAGTTCGATCAGGGTCAGGCCGCGCCAATCGTGAAGGGCCAAGAGATCGACCGGGATCAACCGCGCCAGGGGATTGGCCAGTTGCGGGATGCCGAAGGCCAGGACGAGGCCGACGGGTCTGCGATTTGCCGGAAAGATCTGCAGCATGTTGTAGATGGTCAGGGCGATCAGGCCCGCCGCACAAAGCCCGCCGGTCAGCTGGACCACAGCCTCGGCGGCAAAACCCGGGCGTGCGAGCTGGCCAAGCGTTGCGAGGATCTGGCCCAGCAGGACGGCCGAGGTGACCGCAGGGATGCCGAAGGTGCTGCGCGCCTTGACCAGCAGCAGATTGGCGCAGACCGCTGCCGCCACGAACAGCGCGGGAAGCCAGCTCATCTGGGCCGGGTCAAGGTCCAGTGCGCCGCCCAGCGTCGTGACATTGACCGAAAGCATCGCATTGCCAAGGCTCGCGGCGGTCCCGGTGATCAGCGCCACCGCCAGATAGCCCGCGCGCCGAGCCATGCTGTGGCGCGGAAGATGCGGCCCGCCTGGCAGGAAGGGCCTTTCGTGCGGCGCATAGACATAGGCGCCTGCGGCCTCGTTCATGGCTTTAACCCCTGTTCAGGCAGGAGGGCCGAGATGGCTGCCCGGCCCCCCGATCTGTCATTGCCGGTCGGATGCCGACACTGCATAGGCCTCGTCGCGCACGGTCAGCATCGGGTCGACCGGCTCCAGCCCCGGGGGCAGGGCGCCGGGCTGGAACATCAGGTCGTGATCGAGGCTGGCCTCGTCGGGTGCGATGCGAAGCAGTTCGAAAGTGCCAAGCCGCACCAGCTTGCGCCCTTCGGGCCAGGGGCTCGAAGGATCGTCGGTCGGATCGCCCGCCTGCGCGATCTCTGCCATCCAGTCGAAGGAGACCGGCCCCTTGGCGAAGCGGTCGGCCAGTTCGGCGCGCAGATAGACCGGCGCTGTCTTGGCCAGGGCGGCAGCGTCAAGGAACCTGACCCCCGCCGCAGGCACAATGCGCGTGCGGAAGATGGTGCGCGTCCCGTCGGCGGCAACCAAGGCCTCGGCATTGACCCCGAAATAGGCGAGCGTGCCATAGCTTTCCGGCGGGCCGGCCTGGCCGGTCAGGAACAGCGCGGCCTTCGGATGATCCTTCAGGAATGCGTCCAGCGGGGTCGGTTTGGCCGCGCCGGGGCCGCTGGCCGCGATGGCGCGGAACAGGGCGCCGAAGTCGTCGGCGGTTTTCACGGGAAAGCCGTTGTAACTGTGGGTGACCAGATCGACCGTCGCACCTTCTGCCGGCGAAAGGCGCAGGGCAAGGCCGCGCGGGCTGGCCGAAGGATCGGTGTCCGGCACACCTTCGACCGGCGCAAAGTTCGAAAAGCGCGCCACAAGCGGCACTTTCGGCCCGGCAAAGATGGCGGCAGAGCTGAGCCGCCCAGCCTCGGCCGAAGGCGTGAAGCTGCCTTCGGTGACGATGCCATAGGCATGGACGGCGCGGACATGATGCGCGCCAAAGACGCTGTTGAGGTCGGCGACCAGTGCTCCGCCATCCTCCGCGCGCAGCGGGGCCGGGGCCGAGGCGGCGATGACAGCGGCAAGACCCGCGAGGGCTGCGAAAGTGAGGCGTTTCATGGATGACTCCTGCGTGTTGCTGCGGGGTCAAGGATGGCATGGGGTCTGACTAAGCGTCTGGCACCGGGCTCGCGCGTTCTGCCGATATCGCGCGCCACCCAAGAGAGTGGGGGGCGGAGGCCATTCGTTCCGGCGCCCGTCAGGACGCGCGTTTTGTCCAACAGGAAACCGCAGCGGGCAATCATCAGGTGCCCGGATAGGGCACAGTTGCGCTCAAGGCATTCCCGCGGCGGCCCAGGCGGCGCGCAGCCCCCCTCTGCTCCCGGCCTGGAGAGGCTGTCCCATTCCTCCAGGCTACTGCCACGGGCGTCCGAAGCCGGCGTCCGTGGCTTTTTTCTGCCGACCGTCGCCGCGACACCCCTGCATTCGCGATTCTTCCCAACCTTTAACGGCAGCGGTGTCGCATCGGCTGGTAACGTCAGGCCAAAGGCGGCAATTCCAGGGTGGACCGGGCGATATGGACGGAACCAGACGCGACACTGCGACGGACCTCATCGACAGGCTGGATGCGCTGCCGGTGACCGGGCTTCACCTGCTGATCGTGGCGGCCTGCGCGCTGGGCTTCAGTTTCGATCTGGCCGAAATCGTGTTCGGCTCGATCCTGGGCACGATCTTTTCGGCGCCACCCCTGGTCGTGCCGCAGGAGATGCTGTCCCTGCTTTTGGCCGCCGTCTATGTCGGCGCCATCCTCGGCGCCCCTTTGGGCGGCTGGCTGGCCGACCGTCACGGCCGGCGTCTGACGATGATCGTGACGCTTCTGGTCCTGGCGCTGACCTCGATGGCGGCGGCGTTCAGTCCGGGAATTTGGGCGCTGATCGTGGCGCGCGGACTGTCGGGCCTGGCGCTTGGGGCCTATCCGCCGCTGATGACGGCCTACCTGGCCGACATCCTGCCGCCGTCGCGGCGCGGACCCCTGACGATGGCCGCGATCGCGGTTGGCTATGTCGGGCCGCCGGCGCTGATCTTTGCCGTGCGCGGGCTGACGCCCGTGATGCCTTTGGGGCTGGAGGGGTGGCGCTGGGCCTTCGTGATCGGCGGCCTTGGCGCGCTGATCTGCGCCGGATTGTTCATGCTGGTGCCGGAATCGCCGCGCTGGCTGGCACGGCGCGGCCGGGCGGGTGCGGCCGCGGGCGCGCTTGGTACCCTGCTGGCGTCGCGCGCGGTCATGGCCGCCCGGCCCACCCCCGCCAAGTTGCGGCGGCCCGGACCCGCCGGGGAAATGGCGCGACAGACCTACTTGAGGCGGCTGGCCTTCCTTCTGGTCATTTTCTTTCTCAGCCCCTGGGCCACATCGGGCTTCAGCCTGCTGTCGGGGGCGGTTCTGGTGCAGAAAGGGATCAATGTGCGCGATTCACTGCTGTATGTCGGCATTTCGAACTTCGGTCCGATCCTCGGGACGATCCTGGGCGCCTTCTTCATCGACCGGCTGGACCGCCGCGCCGCGCTGAGCGTCGCGGCCCTTGCCATGGCGGTCTTCGGCATCGCCTTCGGCGCCACCGCGCGACCCGAGGTGCTGATGGCCAGCGGGCTTGCCTTCAACCTTGTCACCTCGATGTTCCTGCCGGTTCTGGTGATCTACGCGGCCGAACTGTTCACCACGCCCCGGCGTGCCGTCACGACATCGGTGGCCTGGGGGGCAAACCGGATCGGGTCGGCACTGGTTCCGCTGGCGCTTTTGCCGCTGCTGCGGGAGGCGGGGTCGATGCCGGTCTTTGTCGTGATCGGCGGGACGCTGGTGCTTTTTGCCGCGGTGGTCCTGGGTTTCGGCCCCGGGGGCATGGCAGGACGCGCCCTGCCGGAGGAGGATTAGAGCATGGCCAGCACCTCTGCGGCGCGCAACAGATCGCGCGTGGCAAAGCCCTCGCCGAAGGCTGCGAAGACCGGTTCCAGCACGGCGCGGGCTTCGGCGCGGCGGTCGCGGGCGATCAGATCTTCGGCGATCGTCGTGGCGATGCGCAACTGCCAGCCGAGCGCCCCGGTCCTGGCCGAGCGCTCCAGCGCTGCGCGGAGGGCGGACAGCCTCTGGTCCGGCTTCATAAGGCGGATCGCGGCACGGGCGATTTCAGGCTCGCACCAGCCGTCTTGGTGGCCGGCGCGTTCGGCGATCTCTTCATCGACCAGAGAGGCGTCGAAGGTCACCACGGTATCCTGTTGCAGCGACCCGCGCGGTGCCAATGCGGTCTCGGTTCCGGCGCGGCGATCCAGCACAGCCAGAAACAAATCGCCCCATGACCGCCAGTGCGACAGGGTGTATCGTTCGGCCTCCTCGCGCATCTCGACCGTCAGCTGGCGCGCTGCCGCGTCCTCGCCCGACCAGAGCGCGACCGGGACCGCGGCCAGCGCCAGCGCCTGGCAATAGCCAAGCGGGCTGTCGCGCCGGCCAAGCGCCACCGCTTCGGCGGCGATTTCGGCCGCGCCGACCGGGCGGCCCATCAGCCAATGGGCCCGGGCCGAGACGATCCGCATCGACACCGCCCGATCGACCGCGATCACGCCGTAGGCCAGTGGAATGCGGCGCGAGGGATGCTGGATGACGGCGGTCGCCAGCTGATGGGCCCGCGCGTTCTGGCCGGAAAACAGCGTGGCCTGGGCCAGAACCCGGTTGACGCCCAACCGGGCCAGATCGTCGCCATGCGCGGCCACGATGGCTTCGGCGTCCTCGGCATGACGCAGGGCGGACCGGTAGCTGCCGAGGCCCAGTTCGAAGGCGGAATATCCGATCAGCGCGCCGACCCGCAGCATCTTGTTGCCGGCAAGATCGGCCAGTCGCAGCGCCGCCTCATAGCCGCGCGCCTGCGAGCCGAACACGCTTTGCTGGTTCTGCGCCAGGGTGCCGAAGGTGGTCTGGATGCGGACCTCGGCCGCCAGCTCGCGCGGGGAAAGCTTGGGCGCCCTTTCGGTGGCCCGATCCATCCAGTAGCGCAACTCGTCGATCAGGCCGCGCTGCAGGGCGATGGGCAGGGCGCCGCTGGTCAGGCGCACCCCAAGGGCTGGATCGCCCTCGGCTGAAAACGCCCAATCGAGTGCCGCGCGAAGATCGTCGACCAGGGCGCCATAGTCCCTGACCCAGTCCTCGCGGTCCATGACGAGCCAGTCGTCCTGCGCAGCACCCAGCCTGTGTTCCAGATGGCGGGCGTGCAGCAGGCAAAGGTCGCGGGTCTCTTGCGCCTCGGCGGCACGTTCGGCCGCATAGGCGCGCGTGGTGTCAAGAAGCCGGTAGGTGCTGCGCGCCCCGCCGGTGCGCGCCACGACGAGCGATTTGTTGACAAGACTCATGAGGTCGGCCAGCACGCTCTGCGCCTGGTCTGACACCGCCATGACCCCGTCCATGCCGAATTGCCCGCGAAACACCGACAGACGGCGCAACAGCGCCTGTTCGGTCGCGGTCAGGTGACCATAGCTCCAGTCCAGCATGTTGCGCAGGGTGCGATGTCTTGGCGTGGTGGTGCGCCGCCCCGTCGTCAGCAATTCGAACCGGTCGTCGATCTGCCGGGCCAGTTCGGCCAGCCCGAAAGCATCGACCCGCGCCGCTGCGAGTTCGATGGCCAGCGGGTTGCCGTCCAGCCGCCGGCAGACCTCGGCCACGGGCGCCACGTCGCGATCGTGAAACGCGAAATGATCCGACGTCGCGCTGGCGCGCTCCACGAAAAAGGCGATGGCCGGATTGACAAGGGCCTGCGTGGCCGAGGCGTGGTTGAGGTCGGGCGGAACTTCGAACTCCTGCAGGCGGTAGACCCATTCGCCCTCGGTCCGCATCGGTTCGGTGCTGGTTGCCAGGATGTGCAGGCCGGGCGCCCGGCGGAAGGCGGCCTCGATCAGGGCGGCCAGTTCGTCAATGACATGTTCGCAGCTGTCCAGCAGCAACAACATCTGCCGTTCGGCCAGAAAAGACGTGAGGCCACCCAGCGGTTCGCTGACCGAAACGGAAATCTTGAGCGCATCGCCGAGCGCGAGGGCCGCGCTTTTGGCCGCCGAAAAATCGACGCTGACCACGCCATCGCGAAACCGTCCGCCGGTGCGCGCGGCCACGTTGCGCGCCACCGAGGTCTTGCCGACGCCGCCCGCCCCGGTCACGGTGACAAAGCGCCGTTCCAGAACAAGGGCCAGGACCGCCTCGATCTCGGAGGCGCGACCAAGGATGGGCAGGCTGGCCGGCACCGCGGCCGGCATCTGCCGCGCGCGGGGTTCGGGTGGGGCCGCCGGCGATCCGGTGTCGATCTCTGCAATGAAGCGATAGCCCCGGCCGGGCACGGTCGCGATATAAAGCGGCGTCTGCGTATCGCCCAGGGCCCGCCGCAGCGCCGCGACATGGACCCGCAGGTTGGATTCCTCCACAAAAAGGCCGGGCCAGACCTGTGCCAGGATCTCTTCCTTGGAGACAAGCGCGCCCTCGGCCTCGATCAGGGTCTGCAGGATGGCCAGGGCCCGGCTGCCGACCCGCACCGGATCGCCATCGCATTCCAGCAGTTGCCGCCGCGGATCGAAGCGGAAGGGACCAAAGCGGAAGGCCTCGCCCTTGAGCCGTGCGGTGTCCTGATCGGCGCGGGTCGGCAAGGCGGGCTCCGTGTTGGAAGGTGGGCAGGACCGTCCTTTGGCCCGTCAGAAATACCATAGTCCGGACAATCCTGTCGACCAACCTTCCCGAAGGATGTTTCGCGGTGAAGGCGGCCTTGCGATCCTTTGCAACCGCTCACCGCGGTTTTCGCAAATGAACTCGATTTGCAGGCCCGCTTGACGGAGCCTTGTTCCATCGCAAATCGAGGAGGCTGTCTCATGAACATGCAAACAAGTCCGCGCAAATCGCAACGGCCAAGGGTTGTCAGGACCTCTGGTCTGGCGCCTGCGATCCTGCCCGCGCATCGGGACGAGGCGCCCATGGCAGAGCCTGCGCCGCGGTCCGGCGCTGGCGAGGCCGTCCGCGGCGCCGGCGCCTATTGGCTGACGACCAGCGGTGCCTCGGGTCAGGTCCAGCTGAAACGCCTGCCGAACTGGACCGACACGCAAAGGCCGCGTGCCGAGCTGCGCCTGCAGATCTCGCGCGCGGCGCTGTCGCAGGCGGCAAGCCGCGCCGCGATGCGGGACCGGGCGCCGAGCACCGGCCTGGGCGGCGCCCTGCACGCCGTCCTGGCCGCCCTGCAGGCCCAAGGCGCGCCGGATGCTCAGGACCAGGGCCTTGCCGCCGAGGTTCTGGCGGCGCTTTGCGAAAGCCTGATCGGGTCCGCCGATACGGGTGCGGTCGCGCTGATCCAGAAGGGCGGCCTTGCGCCCTGGCAAAGAAAGCGGGTCGAGCAGGTCACCGGCGACCAGATCGACGGGCCGGTGCTGATCGAGGACCTCGCCCGCGCCTGTCGGCTTTCGGCCAGCCATTTCCGCCGCGCCTTCCGGCTTTCGATGGGCACCAGTCCGAACCGCTGGCTGATGGATCGCCGGATCGCAAGGGCCAAGGACCTGCTGCGCGATCCGGGCCAGACCATCGTGGCGATAGCCCTTGAATGCGGGTTTGGCGACCAGAGCCATTTCACCCGGGTCTTCGGCCGGGTCGAGGGGATTTCCCCGGGCCGCTGGCGGCGGCTCAACCACGCGGTCCCGGCAGAGGTCGCCCGCCTGCAATAGCACGGCGGATCTGGCGCTTTCGGTCCGGGCCCCTGGCCGGCTCGGATCGCAAGCGGGGCCGACATTTCAACGATTCACAACAATTCGCGGCCGAAATCGCCGAAATGGCGTAACTTGGTCGGACAGGTTGGGGATCGGTCGGATGGCAGAGGCGGCGCAGTCGGACCCTTCGGGGGCCTTCACCTTCGATACGGAGCGGCGGACCGTCTGGGTTCGCGGCGTCCAGTTGCCTCTGGGCAAGCGGCCCTTCGCGCTGTTGAGCGTCCTTGCGTCCCAAAGCGGCCAGATCGTCACGCAGCGCGAGTTGATCGAGAAGGTCTGGCCCGGCGAAGGCGTAAATCTGGGCAGCCTGCGCGTGCATATGAGCGCTTTGGCCCGCAGCCTTGAACAGGCCACCGGCGCGCAACTGATCAACAACGATCACGGCCGCGGCTACTGGCTCTTGCCCGAGATCCCCCCGGATGGCGGCGCGCGGGCCGATCCCGCGCCCGATTTGCCACCTTTTTCCGCCTTTCCGGCCCGGCCGCAAAAACTCATCGGCCTGGACGAGGCGGTGGAGGCGGTCGCGGTGGCCCTCGCCTCGCATCGGTTGGTCAGCATCGTCGGGCCGGGCGGGGTGGGCAAGACCTCGCTGGCGATTGCCGCAGCCCAGCGTCAGCGCGGCGATTTTGCCGAAGGGGCCGCCTTTGTCGACCTGTCGCTGTTGGACCGGCCCGAGGCCCTGGCGCATTTTGTCTGGCAGGCGGCGGGCCTGCACGAGGCGCAGGGTGTCACGCTGCAGGATCTGGCCGATGCGCTGGCCTCAAGGTCGGTTCTGCTGGTCCTCGACAATTGCGAACACCTGATCGACGCCACTGCGGAATTGTGCGAAGCGGTCATTCCCGCGGCCCCCGGGGTTCGCCTTCTGGCCACCAGCCGCGAAGCATTGCGGGCGGTGACGGAAAAGGTCATCCGTCTGCCCGGCATGGCCTTTCCGCGCGCAGAAGTGACCGACCCGGCCGCGGCGCTGGACTATCCGGCGGTTCAGCTTTTCGCCGAGCAAGCCTCGGCCAGCGGCAGCGATCTTGTGCTGGGCGCGCCCGAGGTCAACACGATCGCGCGGATCTGTGCCGGCCTCGACGGTCTGCCGCTTGCCATCAAATATGCGGCGGGTCTGCTGGGCATCCTCAGCCTTGACGAGATCGCGGCCGGGATCGACCGCTATCTGTTCGATCTGGGCAGCGGTCCGCGCGCCGCGGCGCCAAGGCATCAGACGCTGATGGCCACGCTCGATTGGAGCTTTCGCCTTCTGTCCAGCGACGAGAGGCTGCTGCTGATCTGGCTCGCCACCTTTCAGGGCGAATTCCTTCTGGATGCCGCGGTCACGCTGGCGCAGGGCGCTGGGCTTGCGCGCGAACGTGTGCCCTCGCTTCTGGCCGATCTGGTGGCAAAGTCGCTGGTCAGCGTGCGCCACACCGGCTCTGCGTCGGTCTACCGCCTCCTGGAGACGATGCGCCATTACGCCTGGCACCGCCTGACCGAGGCAGGCGGCGAGGCCGAGGCGCGGCGTCACCATGCCCGACTGATGATCGACCTTCTGCGCGAAGCCAACCAGATCCGCAGCACCACACGCCGGCCCGACTGGATCGCCCGCTACGGCGCGCTTGTGGCCGACATCCGCTTTGCCGTGGCCTGGGCATTGACCGGCGGGGCCGATCACCAGCTGGGCGCGCGCCTGCTGATCGGCGCCATACCGTTGCGCCTGCCATACTGGACCACCTCGGAATATCTGTCCCGCCTGCGCAGCGCCCTGGCGATCGTCGATACGGCCCCCTGGGCCAAGGTGACGGACCGTGTGGTTCTGAGCTATGAAATCGGCCATATCCTGAACCTGACCCGGGGCGAGACGGACGAACTGGAACGCATGGCCGCGACGGCCGAACCCGGCGAGGGGCGGGACGATCCGCAGATTCCCGAACGCTTCATGTCGCGCTGGGTGGCGGGTTTCACCCATGGCCTTTACGACGCCACGCTGGAACCGGCGCATGGTCTTGCCGCGCTGGCCGATGAAACCGGCGACCGCGAGCTTGCCGTCGTGGCCGAACGCATCATGGCGCAGAGCCTGCATTTCATGGGCGACCAGGAGGCGGCCGAGGCGCTGGCGGAAAAGGTGCTGGCGACCAGGTTCGAACAGCTTCCCTATTCGCAGATCCCGCACGCCGTCTCGATGCGCATTGTGCTGAGCCGGATCGCCTTTTTGCGCGGCCGGGCCGATGAGGCGACCCGGATCGCCGCGCAGGCTCTTGACCTGTCCGAGCGGACCAATGCCATGTCGCTTTGTCAGGCGCTGGGCCTTGCCGCCGTTCCCGTGGCCATCTGGCGCGACGACCTGCAAGGCGCGGGCGGCTTGGCCGAGACCCTGCGCCGCGTCGCCTCTGAAGGCCGGATGGATTACTGGATGCGCTGGGCGGAAGACCAATCCCGCGCCATCGACTGGCTGGCGGCCGGCAAGCCCGCCCGACGGCTCTGGCTGGAGGAGAAGGGGATCAGTCCCAAGGTCATCGACTTTCTTGCGACGGTGGCGCCGGACCTGTGCACCGAAAAGGCCATCGCGCGGGTCGATATGGGAAGTGTCGGCTGGAACGCCCCCGAGGTGCTGCGCGCCGCGGCGCTGCGGCTCTGGGTCGCGGATCCGCCACGGGCGGACGATCTTTTGCGGCGTGGCCTGCAACTGGCGGAAAAGCAGGGCGCCCAGGCTTGGGCGGCGCGCATCGCAGCCAGCCTTCAGGATATGGGCAGGGCCGGCCCCGCGTCCCGGGATGGCCACCCCCCCTCCCGGCCGTGACGCTTTCGCGCCCAACGGCGAAACCGCGCGCGTTCCGGGCAAGCCCGCGCAGGGACCGACTGCCACTGTGATCCTCACAGGCTCAGTCCTGGAGTTGTCAGTTGCGGGCCATGGAGGGCACTATGAAGAACCGTCTCAATCCCTATCACAGCGCGGCCAAGCTCATGGCCGAGGTTACGCGGCTCGAGGCCGAGATCGCCGGCGCGGGTCTTGAACGCGGGCTGATCCATCTGGTCAAGACGCGGGCCTCGCAGATCAACGGTTGCGCCTATTGCATCAACCTGCACACCGCTGAGGCGCTGGCCGAGGGCGAGACGCCACAACGCCTGTTTCTGCTGGATGCATGGCGCGAGGCGCCGCTTTACTCGCACCGCGAACGCGCGGCCCTGGCCTGGACCGAGGCCGTCACCCTGGTGGCGCAAACCCATGTCCCGGACGAGGTGTTCAATGAAGTGCGCGCCTATTTCGACGAGGCGGATCTGGTGCGCCTGACCCTGGTGGTGGGCATGATCAACGTCTGGAACCGCATCGCGATCAGTTTTCGCGCGATGCCCGCGGCCAAGGCCGAAAGGCCCGCCGCGTGATCTTTGGGCTTGGGCCCGTGCCGCGCGAACTTTGGCCTGCCCCGCGTCGCGTGGGCAGGCCGAAGCTTGCAGCGGCAGGCGCCGTCTTTGCCCTTCCTCGTGCAGCGCAGTTTCCGCCAGTCGGAGGCCGGGCCGCCCGCCCCGTGGTGCGGGGCGAAGCTTCGCGCCATGGTCAGTCAAAGAGATCGGGCCGCAGCCTTGCGCGTTCGTAGGACGTGGCCCGGCGCGGCGGCTGGCTGATGCGCCACAGTTGAAACCCGGCCAGCCAAACGACGCCAAGCCCGATGATGACATGCATGGACATGGCACCGGGATCTGTGTCGAAGCCGAAGATCCATGGCGACATCAGGGCCCAAAGCCCCAACGTCAGATTGCCCCATTCTTGCCAGGCCGCGAAGCGGGCCAGGGCGACCGCCGCAAACAGCGCGATCAGGCCGCCCCCGATCCAGGCGTTCCATTGCGCGCCCGCGTCCAGCGGGCCCACGGCCCAGGGTGCAAGGAACAACACCGCGCCAAGCACCAGATTGGTCGTGTCGATCCAGGATTGGATTTCCGATTGAGTTTGCATGTTCCACCTCTTTTCCTGCTTCAGGTCGGCCGAGGCGCCGAGATTCGATGCGCTCTGCCGTGAAGGTACCGGCATAGCTAATCCGGCAAACCTGCCGGCTCTTGGGCAAATCGCGCGCGGTTTCACGGTTTTCTCCAATTCCGCGGCGCCGTGCCCTTGGGCGGGACTCCCGGCGGGTCGCTATGCCGGATCGGATCGGCTCGCGGCCGCGCCGCTTGATGCGCCGGGCGGCCCCGCCGCGGCCGGATCACCCTTCCGAAACGACCGTTTCGTACAAATTGCGCGCCATCCCTGATAGATTTGCACGGCCGTGAGCGGGAAGCTCTACGGCGTGCGGGTCGCGGCCCGGACCGGTTTGCGCGCCCGGTGCGGACTCTTCGGCCGTTGGCGCTTTTCCGGCGGGGACAGGTTGTCGGGGCCCGCCCGTATGCTGCGGTTCAGGCGCTGTTCGGCCTCATCCCGAGGCGCAAGGCTACAGGAAGAACGGCATGGCCAAGGTCACTCACGCAATCGAGGCGTTCCGGCACGGCAGGGTCTGCCGGCTGGGTGGGGGCCGTTTCGCCGTGATCCCGGCCGGGGACCGGGGCTGTCCTGCTGCCCGCACGTGGGCAAAGCCCCTGTCACTGGCAGGGCTCGCCCCAGGACAGGACCGAGGTGGCCGTTTCCGTGCCAGGGGCACCCGGGCAGGCGGCCGGCCGGACATCACTGCCGCGAACCTGCCATGAACCTTTCCTGCACCCAACTGGTCCCGATTGCCGCGCTGACACCCGACACGCTGGGTCGTGCCGGACCTGTGGCCGGGTCGGGTGCAGCGACCAATCGCCCGGAAGACTGCCAACCGCGCAGTGCCTTGCGCCCTCCGATCATCGAAGGCCGGCGCTGTTTGCGCGACGACCGGCCTTTCCTCAAGCCTTGCGCCAACATCACGCCGCAGCGCGGCCCGATCCCGAGGTTCCTCTGACCCCTATGCCAGAACAAATCCACCAACCCGACCTTGGCTTTGCCCCAAGCCTTTCTAAATCAGACCGGGGCGCCCATCTGTGTGTGGAGTACAGTTCCCTTTCAACGCGCGGCACCTGTCCGGTGCGGCTTTGTCGCAAATTATTCTGCGGACACGCAGGGCAAGGAAGCAAAAAGGCATGAGAAATCTGTTCCAATGGCTGAACGCCGCGGTCGTCTGCGGGTTGTTGGCCGTCAGTGCGCCGGCCGCGCGGGCCGAAGTTACGCTGTCCGTCTATGGCGGCTCGCAATCGGCAGAGCGCAGCACGCTCAAGAATTCCAACCTCGGCGATGTCAACGTCCACTGGGTGGGGCGCTCGTTCAACGCGCCGCTCTACTACGGGCTTCGCGTGACCTGGTGGAAGGACGCGCGCTGGGGCTACGGGCTTGAATACAATCACACCAAGGTCTACGCCGACGACCCGCAACGGTACGGCTACAGCCATCTCGAGATCACCGACGGCCTGAACATCATCACGGCCAACATCTGGCGGCGCTGGCAGAACCATACCCGCTTCACGCCCTATGTCGGCGCCGGGCTGGGGATTGCGGTGCCGCATATCGAGGTTACCCCGATCGGCGGGCCCGTGACGTCAGAGTATCAGTTCGGTGGCCCCGCAGCGCAGATCGTCGCCGGGGTCAGCTATCGTCTTGATGAACGCTGGTCGATGTTCGCCGAATACAAGGGTGTCTATTCGCGCAACAAGGGCAACCTGAGGGGCGGCGGCACCTATCGCACGAATATCGCCACCAATGCGATCAACGTCGGTCTGACGATCCGCTTCTGACCCCTTTGCGGGGGAAGACGGGTGACTGGAATGTCGTCACGGATATGTTTGTCCGGACGAAGGCGCCATAGCGCGGTTCAACCTAGGCAAGGGACCCAGGTCCCGCTAGGCTCGCCCTTGCATATTACGCAATAGGTCGCCATGCCGCAGAGGCCAAATGTCGTACTGGTGCTGGTCGATGACATGGGGTTTTCGGACCTTGGCATCACCGGATCGGAAATCCGCACGCCCAATATAGATGCGCTGGCCAGGGGCGGCGCGCTGATGACGGCGATGTACAACTGCGCGCGCTGCTGTCCGACACGCGCCTCGCTGCTGACCGGGCTTTATCCGCACAACGCCGGGGTTGGCCACATGGGCGCCGACCTTGGCACTTCGGCCTATCGCGGGTTTCTGCGCAACGACAGTGCCACGATCGCCGAACACCTGCGCGCCGCGGGCTATCGGACGCTCATGTCGGGCAAATGGCATGTGGCAGGCGATTTCATGGCCCGCGAGGTCGACAGCTGGCGCGTCGGCGATATCGACCATCCCACACCGCGCCAGCGCGGCTTTGACCGCTTCTACGGCATCGTCGACGGCGTCACCCATTTCTTTTCTCCGCACTTCATGCTGGAGGATGATGCGCGGGTAGAGGTCTATCCCGACGATTTTTATTTCACCGATGCTATCACCGACAAAGCCATCGCCATGGTGGAAGAGGCCACGCGCGACGAGGTGCCCTTCTTTCTGTACCTTGCCCATGCCGCGCCGCATTGGCCGTTGCATGCCCCGCCCGAGGATATCGCCCGCTACGAGGGCGTCTACGCCAAGGGCTGGGATGCCACCCGCACCGCCCGGCACGAGACGATGAACGCGCGGGGCCTGTTTCAGACCAACTGGGACATCTCGCCCCGCGATCCCGATGTCCATGGCTGGCGCGACGAGGCCCACCCCGACTGGCAGGCCGCCAAGATGGCGACCTATGCCGCGATGGTCGACCGGATGGATCAAAGCCTCGGCCGGTTTCTGGCGGCGCTCAAACGGCTCGGGCAGTATGATGACACGCTGATCCTGTTCCTGTCGGACAATGGCGGCTGCGCCGAGTTCATGGCCGAGGACGGTTGGGCCAAGTTCTTTCCCGATCACACGCAGGATGGCCGAAGGATCGTGATGGGCAATCGGCCGGATGTGCGCCCCGGTGATGCCCTGACCTATCAAAGCTATGACAAGCCCTGGGCCAATGTGTCGAACGTGCCGTTCCGGCTTTACAAGCACTATGTCCATGAGGGTGGAATTTCGACCCCGCTGATCGCCCATTGGCCCAGGGGCGTGGTGCCCGGGCAGGTCCTGCATCAGGCGGCGCATGTCGTGGATATCCTGCCCACGATCCTTGAAGTGACAGGGGCCGGCTATCTGTCAGAGCTTGGCGGAGAGCCGATCCAGCCCTGTCAGGGCGAATCTCTGATGCCGCTGCTGCGCGGAGCCGATTGGGCACGCGAACAGCCCATCTTCTGGGAGCATGAGGGCAATTCCGCCATCCGCATGGGCCCGTTCAAGCTGGTGCGCCAGCATGGCCGGCCGTGGGAATTGTTCGACATGGAACGTGACCGGACCGAATTGCACGACCTGACCGGCAAGATCGGCACGCTGGAAGCCGACCTTCTGCGCCGCTATGAGGATTGGGCGCAGAAGACGGGCGTCATGGATTGGAACATCGCCCTGCCGCGGCTGCTTGCGGCCTGGGACATGAAGGACGCCGAAGGCTAGGGGCGACGCGGACATGTCAATTCCCCGGCTTTGGCGCCTTCACGATCCGGAACGCCGGCCCGCGACCCGCCCATGGCCGGCGGATCGCGGGCCGGCGTTCCGGATCAGGACCACCTAGGCAAAGGTCAGCTCATGCGCAGGCAGGGGGGCTGCCATTGGCGCAAAGGCGAATTCGTCAGCCGAGGCCATGGACACGGCGTTCAGCGATGCGCCGGGTGCCGTGGGCGTGAAGGCAACGTCGGTCCAATAGTTGGAATTCAGATAGCTCTGGGTCGGGAAGCTGCCCGGGCCGCCGGTCGTGAAGACGCCGTTGGCGCCGGCCGGCGCGGTCAGCAGGCCAGAGCCATCGGTGTGATCCACCGTGAAATAGTTGTTGGTGGCCACATAGTTGTGCGTCGTGCCGTAAGAGACGACATAGGTGCTGCCGCTGGTCAGGGCGACGGGCGCGCTCAGCGTGCCGATTTGCCAGCCTGTGGCGCCCGGGTCGGACTGCACGGTGACAGAGGCCAGGCTGACCCCCGCGGCAGACCACAGATGCAGGGTCCGGATATCGGTGTCCGTGGCATCCGCGGCGCCGCGGTAATAGCGCAACTCGCTCACCGAACCGGCCGCATTCGCCACGAACCGCGTGCCCAGTTCGTATTGGGCCGGATCGTTGGTCACGGTCACCGCCGGGGTCTCGCTGCCGGTGTAAAGCGTGGCAAGCGTGATCGCGGGCTCGGGTTCGACATTGGTCACGCTGACTTTGATGGCCTGGATCACAGCCGCCGCGATGCCATCCGACACGCTGACGGACACGTCATAAATGTTGTCCGCGCCGACATCGGTGGGCAATTCGTAATTCGGCGGCGCGACAAAGCTCAAAAGGCCGGTGGCCTGGTCGATGGCGAAGCGTGCGGCATCCGCGCCGCCCGAAATGCCGAAGGTCAGCGCATCGCCGTTGGCGTCGCTGGCGGTGACGGTGCCGACCGCCTGCTGGTTCTCGGGCATGCTGAAAGCGGGCAGCGAGGTGAAGACAGGTGCTGCATTGGGCGCATGGGTCGTGGCGCCAAGGTCAACCCAATAGTTCGTTGACCCGTAGGTGCCCGTGGGCAGGCTCGACCCGTTGCCATAGGCATAGACCCCATTCGCCCCGGACGGCGCCGTCAATTCGCCCGTCGCATCGGAATGCGCGGTCGCAAAGTAGCCGGCGGTTGCCACATAATTGTCCAGCGTGTGATAGGAGACCGTATAGTTCTGGCCGGCCTGCAGGAGGACCGGCGTGTTCAAGGCCGCCACCTGCCAGCCGCTTTGTCCCGGGGTCGAGGTGAAGGTCACGCTGCCCAGAAGGTGGCCGGTGCTGTCCCACAGATGACCCTGGCGCACATCTGTATCGGCGGAATCCCCCGCGGCGCGGTAATAGCGAAGTTCCGACACGGTGGCGGCCTGGGTCGTCGTCAGGCGCATGCCCAGCTCCAGCCCGGTGCCGTCGTTGTAGCTGGTGGCCGTGACCGCCTGCTTGTCGAACAGCGAGACGAGGGTGGGGGGCGGCGTCTCGGGCTCGACATTGGTGACCGAGACCTGAATGGCCCGCGTCACCGCTGCGGCGATGCTGTCCGAGACACTGACGATCAGGTCATAGATATTGTCGCCGCCGGCATCGGCGGGGGCTTCGAAATCGGGTGGTGCCAGGAAGGCCAGCGCGCCGGTCGTGGCATTGATGGTGAACAGGGCCGCATCCGCCCCGCCCGCGATGCCATAGGTCAGCGCGTCGCCATTGGCATCGGTCGCGGTCATCGTTGCGGCGGCCACGGTATTCTCTGGCAGGCTGAAAGAGGTTCCCGAGGTGAAGACGGGCGCCGCATTGGCAGGCACGCCGGGCTGGAATCCCACATCGACCCAATAGTTCGTCGCGTTGTAGGAACTCGTCGGTTGGGTCACGGTGCTGCCGTAGACATAGACGCCATTGGCGCCGCCGGGTGCTGTCAGCTCGCCAAAGGGATCGACATGGGCCGAGGCGAAATAGCCCCCGGTCGCGAGGTAATTGTCCTGCGTGTGGTATGAGGCCGTGTAGGTGGCGCCGGCCTGAACGACGATCGGCGTGGCCAGAATGGCGGTCTGCCAGCCGATCTGCCCGGGCGTCGATGTGAAGGTTGCGGTTGCCAGCAAATGGCCCGCCGCATCCCAAAGATGGCCGGCCCGCACGTCAGTATCGGTGCTGTCGGCGGTGCCGCGGTAGTACAGAAGCTCGGTGATCGTGCCGGCATGGGCCGCCTGAAACCGGACGCCCAGCTCGACCGGTGTGCTGTCGTTGCCCTGGGATGCCGTCACGGCGCCGCGCTGAAACAGCGAATAGCCGGGCGGGGGCGGTGGAGGCGTGACGGTGATCACCTCTCCCGTCAGGCTGGTGATTGCGGGCAGGTTGAGGCTGTCGTCAATCGCGCGCACCAGAATGTCATAGGTGCCCGCCGTGCCGGGCGTCCAGGTATAGCTCCAGTTCGACAGGCCATGCGCCGGGTTCCAGGTCAGGCCGGCATCGGTCGAAACCTCGACCAGGGCCACCTTGCCGTCCGTGGTGTTCGGATTGCCGTCATTGTCGGTGGCCGTTCCGGTGATGGTATAGGCATGCAGCGCCTCGACCGAGGTGGGCAGGGCGTTCATCGCCGCCGTCGCACTGACCGTATCGGCCGACTTCGCGGCGCGGACCAACCCTTCCGAGGCGAGGACCAGATCGGCCACGCCGGGCTGAATGCCCATGTCGGCAAAGAGATTCATGGTGAATTGCTGCACGGCCGCATTGGCGATGGTGGCGCCATAGGGCCCGGTGTCGTGCTGGTTGCTCAGCCCCCAGGACCAAAAGACCGTCCCGGCCGAAAAGACCAGCGCCCCGCTGGCCGCATCGCGGTAAAGCGTCAGGCTATGGGTCGCCGTGCCCGCATCGGTCCGGTTGCCCTGGTCCATCAGCAGCGCCGGATCGCTGACCAGCGTGTTGGACAGGCGGATCAGCCCGGCCGGTCGATAGGCATCCTCGGCCACCGTGTTCCATTCATAGCCGATGATGCCGGGCGCAAGGTCGGT
Source organism: bacterium (assembly GCA_016124195.1). Classification (GTDB taxonomy): domain Bacteria; phylum Pseudomonadota; class Alphaproteobacteria; order Rhodobacterales; family Rhodobacteraceae; genus Stagnihabitans. The sequence continues at coordinate 71,384 of WGOE01000007.1, forward strand.
CACTCCGCCCGAAGCCACCGACGTGTCGCGCCAGACCCTGAGGCCGGCGAGGTCCGAGGGCACGTCCATCCCCACATTGGGCACCCCGCCATCGCCGGCAAAAAGCGTGCCGGTCAGCGCGTTTTCAGGATGGGCGCCCTGCGCGGTGGGATGGCCCTGCGCATCCACCGCGCCGGTGAGGCGCAGATCGCGCCAGGTGCCGGTCCACTGGTTGGACGGGTCGATGTTGGCGTAGTCCTGCGGCCCGGCCGACTGGTTGTAATTGGCCCAGGTCTCCTTGTAGCAGACCAGCGTGCGGTAATCGGTGGCCGAGGTGTCGATGCTCGGCTCGTAGCGGGTTTTCCAGTAGACGTCGTTACCGCCCCAGAACAGCAGGTTGACCCCGCCGGCGCGGGCGGCCTCGACATTGTCGCGCTGGCCGCCCGACCAGTATTCGTCATGGCCGACCGACAGAAAGGCCTTGTGGTGCAAGAGAGAGCTCGCGCCAAGACGGTCGGTGTCGACGCCCGCGATGTAGCTGACATCGTAGCCGTTCTTTTCCAGATAGGAGATCGCGGCGAAATCCGCGCCGAACAGATAGTCCTGCGGACCCGAGGCCGTCCCGCCGCCCTCGCGCGTCAGGATGGGGCGGTTGTAGGAGACCGCATAGGCACGGTCCGGCCCGTTCGGGCTGAGGTCTGCGCCGGGTATCGGCGGCTGGCTCGAGCCGCCATAGAAATTGCCGCCGATCTTGCCGTTGTTGCCGCCCCAGCCGTTGTAGGCCTGCCAGGTCGTGTCCGAGGTCTGCAGCACGATGTCGCTGTAGCTGCCATCCGCCCGCGCCTCGTCCTGCCGGATGATGAAGGGGACCTGGTTGCTTTCGCCCGTGTCATCGCGCACCAGTCGGGCGAGGTAGACCCCCGATGTGGCATCGGTCGGCGTGTGCCATGTGGTGGAAACCGCCCAGTTCCCGGCATCGACCAGACCGCGCGCGTCGGTCAGCGCCGCGGCCTGCGCCGAGCCGTGCAGACTATCCAGCGTGGTCACCAAAGTCGCGCCGGCACCGCCGTAATAGCCAAGGCGGTAGATCTCGACATGATAGGGCACCTCGTGCCCGGGCGTGGTGTTGATGTTGATCTTGAAGGAAATGTCGCTGCCGTGGTTGACGCTGATGTCGGTGGCGAACCCTTCGATGTTGTTGCTGGTGGCGGCATCCCAGATGGCCGAGGACACGCCGGGCTTCTGGTTTTCAAGCAAGATGGCAGAGTTCGTTGCCGGACTGGCTGAAAGGGGTATGGCGGTTGAGCCACTGGGGCCGGGGTTTGCGTTGGCCATGACGGGTGCGTCAAGGCTGGGCGCCGCGGCGCTGTCCGCCCCGGCGACATGGGGCGTTGTTACCGCGTTGGCGAGGGTCAGCACGAAGGCGTCGGTATTTGCCCAGGCGGCAGACACCACAGGGATCGGCTGCGGAACGTTGGGCAATCCGGGTTCTGCCAAGTTCGGGGTCGCGGGCCCGGCAGAGGCGGATGCAAAAGCGGTGCCTCCCATGTCCGTCCAGGGGATATGAGGTCCAAGACCGTGGTCATCGTCGAGGCCGATGCCAGCCGCCGCATGACCGGCAAAGGGCGTTGAAAGCCCGGCGCCGGGGATGGCGTGGTTGTGCAGGACGCTTGTGGCAAGATGCCCCTCGAACGCGCCCGACGCCGTGCCAAAGGCGACCGTGGCACCGCCCTGCGCCAGGCCCACGTCGAGGCTGTAGAAATTGGGGCTTCGGTGGCCGGTCGGCAGGTCCAGTTGGGGCGGGGCCAGAAAGGCCAATGCCTTGGCGCCCGCGTCCGAAATTTCACGCGCCGCCCCGGATTTCATGATTTCTTCCGAGATATGGTTCCGCTTCATTGCAAATCACCACCCTGCTGCACTTGGAAAATGCCAAGACTCAGATTGTGCCCACGACAATTGTACCGGCCAGAGTAAGCGGTATTGGCCCATGCTCTGATGTGGCGGGTTGACGAGGCGCCTATCAAAAGGGCGGAGGCGCCGGGCAAATTCGCCTCGCCGCGCGCCCCGGTGCTACGCCCAAGGTGGGGCGGACGGGCGCCGGATTGGCGGGACGCTGCGTCTTTTGCCCGAGGCGCCTCATCCCTTTGAGGGGGGCGGATCCGGCCACGGGGACAAGGCTGGCAAAGGGGCCGAGCCTTCCGCCCGGCGTCGGGCTCAGTAACTCAGCAACAGGGTCAGCAAGGGGTTCGGGAACCGCCGCTCGCGGGTGATGGCATAGAAGGTCTCTGACATCCCCTCGATCCGCGCCGCCTCGACCAGAAGGCCCGAGGTCAGTTCGTCCTGCACCACGATCGAAGGGATCACGGCCAGCCCCGCATCCTCGCGGGCCAGAAGGCGAAGCATGGCCATGTCATCCGCCTCGGCCGCGATGACCGGAGCCAGTTGCAAGCGCGCGGCCAGGGCGTCGAAGGCCAGCCGCAGAGAGGTGCCGGGGCCGGGAAGGATCAGCGGCTCTTCAGCCAGAAGCCGCATGAGAGGGCGCGCCGCGACCCCAAGCCGCGCGGGTGTTCCGATCAGGCTGACCGGCTGGGCCGCCAGTTGATGCACAAGCCACGGGCTGCCCGCCTCGCGGCTGGGCGCCAGGTTGGTCAGCACGACGTCAAGGGCCAGCGCATCCAGTTCGCGCAAAAGCTCCGCCTGGCTGCCCGAACGCAAGATGACCTCGACATCGGCGCGGCCGATCAGGGGACGCAGGAACTGCATCTGGAAATTGCGCGACAGGGTGGCCAGCGCGCCCACGCGCAGGCTGCGCCGGGCCGAACCGGTTTCGCGCAGGGTGGCGGTCAGATCGGCCGCGGTGCGAAAGATCGCCTCGGCATGGTCCAGCGCGATGCGGCCGGCTTCGGTCAGGATCAGGCCGCGCCCGCGCCGTTCGAACAAATCGTGGCCCAAAGCGGCCTCCAGCGCCTTGATCTGGCTCGACAAGGCCGATTGCGACAGGTTGAGCCGCCGCGCCGCCCCGGTCAGCGTGCCATCGGTGGCGACGGCCCGGAAAAGCCGCAGGTGATGCAGGTTCAGGATCGACAATGCTTCCACCAGACAGAATGATTTCAGCGATAATATGTAATTTTCTGCAAGTTCGGCAAGCGGTAATCAAGGCGCCAATCTGGAACAGGAGCCTGAAAGATGACACCGCTTCCCCTCTTTGCCCCGATCCTGCTGTTGGCGCTGGCCGCTTTCGCCGCAACCCGCCCGAACCGCCGCCCGGGCCGGTTGCCCTTGGCGGCAGAGGGGGCTGCGCTGGCCAGTCTCGGCCTTGCGCTGGCCGGGGCCGTTCAGGTGATGGTCAGGGGCGGCACAACCTGGCCCATGGGGCCGGGCGCCGGACTTCTGGCCTTCCGGCTCGATGCGGTCAGCGCCGCGATGACCCTGCTGGTCAGCTTTGTCGGCTGGATCGTGCTGCGCTATGCCCGGACCTATATGGACGGCGAGGCGCGCGAGGGCGCCTTTCACGGCCTGTTGCTGGCCACGCTGGCGATGGTGCTGGTGCTGGTGCAGGCGGGCAGCCTGGTCGTGCTGGCGTCAGGCTTTGTCAGCATCGGGCTTGTCCTGCGGCAGTTGCTGCTGTTCTACCCCGAAAGGCCAGAGGCGCGCCGGGCGGCCGCCAAGTTCACGCTGGTCTGGGGCGCGGGCGATGTCGCGCTGATCCTTGCCACGGGTCTGCTCTGGGCGGCTTTCGGCACGACGGACCTGATGGCGTTGGCTGCGGCATCGGCGCACCTGCCGCTGATCGCGCAGATCGCGGTGGCGCTGGTGGTGCTGGCGGCCGCGCTCAAGACCGCGACCTTTCCGCTGCACGGTTGGCTGACCGAGGTGATGGAGGCGCCGACCCCTGTCTCGGCCCTGCTGCATGCCGGCATCATCAACGGCGGTGGCTTCCTGCTGATCCGGATGGCCGGGGTCGTGCAGGCCAGCCCCGGCGCCATGGCGGCTCTGGTCATGCTGGGCGGCTTCACCGCCCTGTTCGGCGCGGCGGTCATGCTGACGCAAAGTGCGGTCAAGACGGCGCTGGCCTGGTCGACCGTGGCGCAGATGGGCTTCATGCTGCTGCAATGCGGGCTGGGCCTGTGGCCCCTGGCGCTGCTGCATATCGTGGCACATTCGCTTTACAAGGCGCATGCCTTCCTGTCGTCGGGCATGGCGGTGCGCGCGGTGGCGTCGATCCGGCGGCCGGGGCCGGTGGCGGCGCCAGGGCTGGGCGCCGTGGCGCGGGCCTTTGCGCTGGCGCTGGTGCTTTATGCCGGCGTGGCCGTGGCCTTCGAGGCGATCGCCGGGCCGAAATCGGCGCAGGCCGTGGCGCTGGGCGCGATCCTGATCTTTGGCGTGGCCTATCTGGTAGCCCAGGGGCTGGCCGATGCGGCCCCCCGCGCACTGACCCGGCGCACGGCTCTGGCCTCGTTGGCCGCGGCGCTGGCCTATTTCAGCTTCCAGCTTCTGGCCGGGGCGCTTTGGAGCGCGGCTCTGCCCGCGCCGCCCGCGCCCGATACGCTAGAGTGGGGGCTGATCGTGCTGGCGATCCTGTCCTTTGGCCTTGTGGCCGTGGCGCAGGCGCTCTTCCCGCTCTGGGCGCATCATCCCGCCTCGGCCGGGCTGCGGGTGCATCTGGCCAACGGGCTCTATCTCAACGCCCTGCTTGACCGGCTGATCGGCGGCTTCCGCGCCTCTGACCCCCTTTGACCTTCAGGAGACCGACATGTTTCTCAAGCACACGCAGATTGCTCCCACCCGGGTCACGGGCCTTCTGAAGGCCGCCGAGGCCGCTGCCTGCGCCATTCCGCCCGCTTTCCCGCTGGAGGCGACCGTGGCGGTCAACCCGCTTCTGGGTCAGACGGGCGAGGATCTGGCCATGGCCTCGGCCCGGCTGGCCCGGGTGGCGGGGGTGCGGCTGACCCTGCCGCGTGCCGACTATGCCGCCAAGGTCGCGGCGGGCCAGATCACGGACGAGGATCTGGCCTGCGCGCTGATCGCCAGCGCCTCTCCGCTGAAACCGCTGGATCTGGCGGCGCTGAAGGGTCGGCTGCATGCGCCGGGCGCCGCGCCCAAGGCCCTGCCGACGCTGGCCGATCTGGCCGCGCGGGTGACCGGGCGGGATTGGCCGGGCGTCCTGCAACGCACCTTCGGGCTTTGGGCGGCTGGGCACTTCGACCGGGGGCAGGCGCTGTGGACTCCGGCGCCGGGGCAGGGCGCCTTTGCCGCCTGGCGCGCCTGGGCCAGCCATGACCTGACGCCCGAGACGGCTGGCCTGACCGGTTTCTGCGCCCATGTGGTCGCAGCGCCCGATACGGCCGACCGCGCCCTCTTGCGCGCCTGCGAGACGCTGGGCATCACCGAAGCCGCGGCCGAAACCGTCTTTCACCGGCTGCTGGTCGATCTGGGCGGCTGGGCGCAGCACGCGCGTTGGCTGCTCTGGCAGGCCGAACAGGCCGGCCAGTCGGATGCGACGCTGACCGACCTTCTGGCGATCCGGCTGATCTGGGAAGAGGCGATCTATCTGCACGCGCTGCAGGTCAGCGCTGCCTGGACCGAGACGCTGGCCGCCCATGCAGCACCCCTTGCCCCCACGCCCGATCAGGTGGCCGATGCGATCCTGCAGGACGCGGCCGAGCGCGCCCATCAGCGCAGCCTGCAAGCCCGGCTGACCGGGTTGCCCGCCGCGGTCGTCGAAAGACCCGCCTTGCAGGCCGCCTTCTGCATCGACGTGCGCTCTGAAGTCTTGCGCCGGGCGCTGGAAAGCCAGGATGCCGGAATCGCAACGCTTGGCTTTGCGGGCTTCTTCGGCCTGCCCGTCGCGCATCGCGACTTTGGTTCCGACGTGGTCGAGGCGCATCTGCCGGTCTTGCTGACCCCCGGCCTTTCTTCCCATGCCCAGGGCACGCCCGAGAGTGAGGAGACGGCCCGCATCGAGGCTCGCACGGCGCGCGCCTGGGGAAGGTTCCGGCAGGCCGCCGTTTCGTCCTTTGCCTTTGTCGAGGCAGCGGGGCCTTTCTATGGCTGGAAACTGGCCCGTGCGGCGCTGGGGCTGGCAGGGAAGGATCAGCCCGCCCATCCTGCCCCGCAGCTCGACCGCGCGTTGAGCCCGGCGCAGAAGGCCGCGCAGGGCGCCGCCATCCTGCGCGCGATGAGCCTGACCAAGGGCCATGCGCGGCTGGTGCTGCTGGTGGGCCATGGCGCGCAAGTGACCAACAACCCGCAGGAAAGCGCCTATCACTGCGGTGCCTGTGGTGGCCACACGGGCGAGGTCTCGGCCCGGCTGCTGGCGGCGCTGTTGAACGACCCCGAAACGCGGTCGGGTCTGGCCGCACAAGGGGTCGACCTTGCCCCGGACACGCTGTTTGTGGCTGGACTGCACAACACCACGACGGATGAGGTGACGCTTTATCCCGACACGCCGGCTCCCGGCCATGCGGCAGAGCTTGCCGAGGCGCGGCGCTGGCTGGCGCAGGCCGGGGCGCTGGCCCGGGCTGAACGCGCGCCGCGGTTGCCGGGGGCCGTCGCCGCTTCGCTGGCGGCGCGGGCGGCGAACTGGGCCGAGGTGCGGCCCGAATGGGGCCTTGCCGGCTGCGCGGCCTTTGTCGCCGCACCGCGGGCCGCCACGCGGCAGGCCGATCTGGGCGGGCGGGCCTTTCTGCACAGCTATGACTGGCGCGCCGACGCGGGCTTTGCCACGCTGGAGCTGATCCTGACCGCGCCGGTCGTGGTGGCCAGCTGGATCAGCCTGCAATATTACGGCTCTGCCGTGGCGCCGGCGGCCTTTGGTGGCGGCAACAAGCTGATCCACAATGTCACGGGCGGCATCGGTGTGATCGAGGGCAACGGCGGACGCCTGCGCGCCGGCCTGCCCTGGCAGGCGCTGCACGACGGCGACGGCCTGGTGCACGAACCGCTGCGCCTGTCGGTGATGATCGAGGCGCCGCAGGACGCCATCGCCGATGTGCTGTCCCGGCATGATGCGGTGCGCGCCCTGTTCGACAACGGCTGGCTGCATCTTTTCGCGCTTGACGCGGGCCGGATCGTCGCCCGCTACCGGCCCGGGCTGTCCTGGCAGCCCGAGCGTCCGTGACGCAGGCCCGGCGGGGATCGTCACCGCCGGGCGCCCTCAAATTCTGTCGGCGGCGGCCCGGCCGGCGATAACGTCAATTGACGCTGCACGCGCAAGGGCTTACCGCGCGGCTGGCCTGAAATCGGACGGTCAGGCCAGGTGGAGGACAGACATGCAGCCGATGACCCCGGGCGCGCGCATCCGCAGATTTCTGCGCGGCTTTGGCCCCGCGATGGCCCCGCCGCACAGCCTCGAGCCGCTGCGCGCGGCCCTCGGCGGGCTCATGGGCCTTGGCCTCTGCGGCGCCTTTCTGTTCTCGCCCTTCGTGGACAAGGCGACGGGCCTGTTCCTGATCGCCCCGCTTGGCGCCTCGGCGGTGCTGCTGTTCGCCGTACCCAACAGCCCGCTGGCGCAGCCCTGGTCGGCGGTGGTCGGAAACACGATTTCGGGCGTCGTGGCCTGGGCGGTGCTGCTGGTGGTGCCGGACACGGTGCTGGCCCCGGCCCTGTGCGTCGGGGGGGCCATCCTTGCGATGTCGCTGGTGCGCGCGCTCCATCCGCCCGGAGGCGCCGTGGCCCTGCTGTCGGCGCTGAACGCGCCGCTGGTGCACACGATGGGCCTGCGGTTCGCGCTGGTCGCCGCAGGCGGCGGCACGCTCTCGCTGGTCATCCTCGCCATCGTGTGGAACCGGCTGACCGGGCGGGTCTATCCGTTCCGCCAGCCGACCGTCGCGGGCACCCACGGCACCGCAGATCTGCCGCCCGAGCGGCGCCTGTCGCTGACCTCGGCCGAATTGTCCCACATCCTTTCGGACTTTCGCCAGGACACCAACCTTGGCCCCGAGGACCTGGCCCGCCTGATCGAAGCCGCCGAGACCGCCGCCGCCGCCCATCACTTCGGCACCCTGACCTGCGCGGACATCATGTCGCGCGACCTCGTGACCGTCGTGCCCGACACAAGGCTGACCGAGGTGGCGGAACTTTTCCGCAAACATGGCTTCACCTCGATCCCGGTGATCGGCCCGCAAGACCGCTTCATCGGCATCATCTTTCAGATCGACATCATCCGCCGCGCGCGCGAGGACGCCTTGCGCCAGCGCAGCACGCTGATTTCCGCCCTGAACCGGCTGGCCGATCAGGCCCGCAAGACCGCGACCACGGCGGCCGAGATCATGTCGGTCGCGGTGCCGCGCGTCGGTCCCGGCGCGCCGCTCGGCCAACTGCTGCCCCTTTTGGCCGATGGCGGCACCGAGGCCGTGCCCGTGCTGGAGGGCACCCGGCTGGTCGGCATCGTCACGCGGTCCGACCTCGTGTCGGCCCTGTCGCACGGCAGTTTCGGGCGCTAGGCCCGCGGACCGAGCCGTCAGCCCGAGGGCCCCGCGCCCCTTGCCCCGGGGGGCGCGGCCTGGGACGCAGGGGCTTGGCCGCCTGCGCCATGAGGCGGCCCGAGACCCGCGCGCCCCGCCGCGGACTACGGCGGCGACCCGCCCAAGCCGCCGCTCAGCGCCTCGGCCCTGCGCCGGGGGAGTTGTGTTGCACCCCGCCCAAAGTTATGGTCTGAGGCCTTTCGCGCTTGCATCCGGGCCGCAGTTGATGTTCCTGCTGCAACCGGGACGTGTGTGCTTTGGCCATGGAGTTCAAGATTGACATGAATGGGAAGGATTTCTGATGACTGCCAACACGTCCAGCCCGTTGCCTCTCTCTGCGCTTGAGCAACTGGACAGTCTGGTCTTCATATCCAATGCTGTCCCAAAGTCGGGATCAACCATCCTTTACAATATCCAATCTTCTTTTCTCAGAACGGTCGCCGGGAAAGGCCCGCAGAATCTTGATGATTTTGCTCTTGCCGGGGTGACGCCTGAGGGGTTCGTGCGTAATCCTCATAATGAGAATTTCATCGAGAAGATTTGTTCCAAAGAGATATACGGTGGCCCGTACATTTTCAAAACACACACGATGATAAACGGTGCTCTGCGTGATGCCTTTGTTAACTCCGGAAATGTCTTTGCTTCGATGACGGTTCGCGACCCAGCCGAAATCTTTTTCAGTGCAGGTGACAACTTCCGCAAGACGGGTGAATTCCCCGAGTTTTCAGACGAAGATTCAGGGATTGAGATGATACAGAACTTCTTTGCCAAAATGCTGCGGTCTGTCGAGGCGACAAGTAAACTCAAAACAATTCCGGTGGTTCGATATGAGATGGTGACGGATAGCTTGTTTGACGCCTTGATCAGTTCGTTTTCTCCTGATCTGTCGCGGCTGGTACTTAAGGCCGTTGCAGAATCCAATTCGGACTTGAAGACGGCTCTTTTTCGGTCTGAACACAGAAGAAACTTGGCGGGAAATCGCCGACCTGAGGCTGAAGCACTTACTGAAGCTTGGGTGAGAATAGCCGAGAAGCTTCAGGACGTACGAACGATGTTCGGTTACCCTTCTAAGTGACGTCGCCTTGAGATGGCGGCAGATATGAAACTGGATGTGATCCCCGAAACCACTGAAGCAGTCCAAACAGGCTTGCAGAAACTTAAATGATGAGAGGACATGCGTGATGACTGACAATGCCGAACTTCTGGTCGCCGTTTTCAAGGAAATCGCGGTGATTCAAGGCAAGCGCCGTCCGGATGGCAGCTGGGCAGAAGATGCCAAACCGTGGCATGTGCAGAATGCGCTTCAATTGGCGGCCGAGACGATCGCCGCTGCCCTTCCCGAAAAGCCTCCGGCCAAGCCGACCTCTTCCTCGCGCAAGGGCTGAGTGCGGATGAAGAAGGCGCTTATCACCGGCGTGACCGGCCAGGACGGATCCTATCTCGCAGAATTTCTCCTGGCCAAGGGCTATGAGGTGCATGGGATCAAGCGGCGGGCCTCGCAGTTCAACACCCAGCGCGTCGACCACATCTACCAGGACCCGCATGTCGACAGCGCCCATTTCCGCCTGCATTACGGCGACCTGTCGGACTCCTCGAACCTGACGCGCATCCTGCGCGAGGTGGAGCCCGACGAGGTCTATAACCTCGGCGCGCAGTCCCATGTCGCCGTCAGCTTCGAGTCGCCGGAATACACCGCCGATGTCGATGCCCTGGGCACCTTGCGCCTGCTCGAGGCGATCCGCTTCCTTGGGCTCGAACGCAAGACGCGCTTCTACCAGGCCTCGACATCCGAGCTTTACGGCCTCGTGCAGGAAATCCCCCAGCGCGAGACCACGCCCTTCCACCCGCGCAGCCCCTATGCGGTGGCCAAGCTTTACGCCTACTGGATCACGGTGAACTACCGCGAGGCCTACGGGATCTACGCCTGCAACGGCATCCTCTTCAACCACGAGAGCCCGCGGCGCGGCGAGACCTTCGTCACGCGCAAGATCACGCGCGGCCTGTGCAACATCGCCCTGGGGCTGGAAGACTGCCTCTACATGGGCAACATCGACAGCCTGCGCGACTGGGGCCATGCCAAGGATTACGTCCGGATGCAGTGGATGATGCTGCAGCAGGAGGCGCCCGAGGATTTCGTGATCGCCACCGGCAAGCAGTATTCGGTGCGCGAGTTCGTCCGCTGGACAGCCGAGGAATTGGGGATCACCCTGCGCTTCGAGGGCGCCGGGGTGGACGAGACCGCGACCGTCGTCGCGGTCGAGGGCGACCTGGCGCCAGGCGTCAGGCCGGGCGACGTGATCCTGCGCATCGACCCGCGCTATTTCCGCCCGGCCGAGGTCGAGACGCTTCTGGGCGATCCCGCCCGGGCCAAGCAGAAGCTGGGCTGGGAACCCCAGATCACCGCGCAGGAGATGTGTGCCGAGATGGTGGCGTCCGATCACCTCAGCGCCCGTCGCCACGCCCTGTTGCGCGCGCATGGCCATGACACCTCGGTCAGCGTCGAGGGCAGGTGAAAGCCCGAAGGCAGGAAGAGGGCGGCCTGCCGCATTCAATGCGAGTTGTGGGGCCGAGCGTTACCTCACGCATATAATGTAACGGGAGGCGCTCCTCATGCGAAGCGTGGCGGGGTGGTCTTCTGCCGCGGGGGTTGACGGCCGATTCCGTTCGGGGGGATTACCGGGTGGGAAGGCAGTTCATCCCATTGGCTCAGAAATCATGCCGCCAACCGGCTCACTACCGGGTGGAAATCAATACTGCGACGTCGAATCGCCTGGGCCGCACGACGGCGAAGTCGAAATAAAAGTGCCCGCCAGCTTTGCTGGCGGGCAAGTCAGTGGGCAATGATACAGGATGAGCAGGCTGGCCACCTATATCTGCGTTCGATTCGTCCCACACCCGACAAAACAAAACAACATGCACTAAGGTTTCCAAAGAAATTCATAAGATACCAATATTCATAGACCAGTGAGCCAGGATATGAACGTCTGACATGAGATCCTCCTTCGTAAGCGATGTCTGCGGCCCGCGCGGGTTCAGTTTGACGTCTTGAAGTTCCACGGCAGGAGTTCATCGATCCTGCTTTGGGGATGGCCGGTGGCGATGGCTTCGAGAGTTGCCTTGAGATAGGCGAAGGGCTCGACGCCGTTAATCTTTGCGGTCTCGATGAGCGAGGCGATGCGGGCCCAGGTGTGGCCGCCCTCATAATGGCCCGCGAACAGCGCGTTTTTCCGCTTATGGAGACGACTCCATAAACGAAATTATGCTCGCCCAGTGATTATGCGCAGTTCGCCACGGGCCGCGGCGGCAGTTCCATAGACTGAGCTGCCCCTCCCTCATTCCAGAGGGGGCATCTATCCTAGTTTTGCCGACCAAACCGTAAGCGTTTCCTGGTCCGCACCTTCCCAGTTTTCGCGTGACCTGCGACTCCCCCTTTGACGGAGATATGCGGGGAGTTTCTCGATGGCGACTACGTTGGAGGTTCTCAGGGACTACGGGGTTGAGATCCGTGCGAA
>WGOE01000001.1 GCA_016124195.1 bacterium
GATCTGGTCATAGGCGCGGAATTCACCGAAATACTTCGTGATCGCAGCCGTCAGCGTCGTCTTGCCGTGGTCAACGTGGCCAATCGTGCCAATGTTGATATGCGGTTTCGTCCGTTCAAACTTTGCCTTTGCCATTTGGGCTAACCCTCGGTGCTGGGGGCCGCCGCAAGGGACCCCGATTTCCACGCGCGGCGACTTAAGCCCCGCGCGCGGGAAAATCAAGCGCCACTTGGTCGCGCAGGGGCAGTGACCGGCGCCTTGACCGCAGCCCGCGCGGCCGGGCCGCGTCAGGCTAACGATGGGTCGGGGCGGGTTTGGTGGGCTCCTTCGGCGGCAAGCCCAGCCATTCGGGATGGTCCAGCATGTAATTCTGCACCTGCTTGGCCACGTTGAACGCCAGTTTCTTCATCTGCTGCTTGCGGTTCTGCGTCCAGCCCGAACCGATCAGCGCGTCCGGCGATATGCCCTCGACATAGGTGATGCGCTTGCCGCCCTCGACCAGCAGTTTCTGCTTGGCATCGTCCCAGACGTTGACCGTGACGATCAGGGCCGAGCGCGGATTGGCCAGAACCGGGATGCCGGGCGGCGCCAGCATGTAGCCGTCAATCGAGATGCCGAAGTCGAACAGCTTGTCACCCGTATAGCTGCCGAAGCGGTCCTGCATCGCCTGGGTCATCACGGTCTTCCACTCTTCCGGGGTGGCTTTGCGCGACAAGGCGATGGTCTGGGCGGTTTCGGGCACCACGATGTTCAACCCCATGCGGAAATTCCCCATCGGCACAGGCGGCTCGCCGGCATCATGGGCATCGCAGCCAAACAGGCCGGCAAGGGCGAGGACGGCGAGGACGACACGAAACAGGCGCATTGGGGTCATGGTCGGGCAGATCTCCTGGGTGCCGGGTCATCTTGGGCATAGCGAGGCCGGTCGGCCTTGGCAACGGTCGCGGGTTTGGCCTTGTCCCCGATCGGCACTATATTGTCGGGCGAGGCATGGAGCGGGGCTGTCATGGGCGTGATGGGCAGGATCGACGCCGATCTTCCGGTGCGGGTGACGCTGGCGCGCGCGCCTTTGGGCATCTGGGGCTCGCTGCGGGCCGGGCGGCGCAACGTTCTGGAACTGATCCCGGAAATGGCGACGCGCGCGCCGATCGTTTCGGGTATCTCTGGCAAGCGCTGGCACATGGTGATGGACCCGGAGGCCCTGCGCCTGATCCTGCGCGACCGGGTCGAGGACTACCCCAAGTCCATGGTCACCAAGCTGATCCTGCAACCCGCCATCGGCAACTCGCTGTTCGTGGCCGAGGGCGCAGAGTGGCTCTGGCAGCGCCGCACCGCGGCTCCGGTTTTCAGCCATCGCAACATCGCGGCGCTGGCTCCGGTGATGACACATGCCGCCGAGCGCGCCGCAAGCCGGTTCGCGGCCGCCTCCGGTCGCGCCATCGATGCCTTTGACGAGATGGTCAGCGCCACTTTCGAGGTGATCTCGGACGTGACCTTCTCGGGCGGGGCCGCCTTTGACCGCGCTGGCGTGCACCGCGCGATCGAGGATTACATCGGCCAAACCGCCAAAGTCTCGCTTCTGGACATCCTTGGCGCGCCGGCCTGGGTGCCGCGGCCGGGGCGCGTCTTTGCACGCAGCGCCTTGCGTCAGATGAAACAGATGGCAGATGCCGCCGTTGCCGAACGCAAGCGCATCCCGGCCGAGGGCGTGCCCGATCTGCTGGACCTGCTGCTGGCCGGCGAAGACCCCAAGTCGGGCCGCAAGATGACCCTGGACGAACTGCGCGACAACCTGCTGACCTTCATCGTGGCCGGGCACGAGACTACGGCGCTGACCCTGTCCTGGTCTCTGTACCTCTGCGCCTTCGCGCCGGAAATTCAGGCGCTTGCGCGGGCCGAGGCGCAGGCGGCCCTGGGCCGTCGCGCGGCCACGGTCACCGATCTGCCCGCCCTGCCGCTCGCCCGCCGCATCGTGGACGAGGCACTGAGGCTTTATCCGCCGGCGGCCTTCCTGTCGCGCACGGCCCGCAAGGCCGACCGTCTTTGCGGGCGCGAGATCCGCCCCGATGACACGGTCATCCTGCCGATCTATGCCCTGCACCGTCACCACGCGCATTGGCAGAACCCGGATTCCTTTGATCCGGACCGGTTTCTTGACGCCAAGGCGATCCCGCGCCTGGCCTATCTGCCGTTCGGCGACGGCCCTCGAGTCTGCATCGGCGCTTCTTTCGCGCTGCAAGAGGCGGTCATCATTCTGGCCACGCTGCTGGCGCGGTTCCGTCTTGCGCTGGTGCCGGGAAAGACGCCCAAACCGGTGATGATCCTGACGCTGCGGCCCGAAGGCGGGGTCTGGCTGGCGGTCGAGCCGGTCTGACCGCCGACCGCCGGTGCCTAGAGCACCAGAAAATCCGATGCCGTCACGTCCAGCCCGGTATGGACCTGAACCAGCGCTATCGCGGCGGCGGCGCCGCTGCCGTCCGGATCGTAAGACACCCATCCCGAGGCGCGATCATAGACAATCACCTGCTCGGCCGTGGTCGGGAGCCCATCGGCAAAGTGGCTCGCGTCCAGTTGGCCCAGGGCGCCCAGGCCGGCGAACACCTTGGACGACAGCGCGATATGATCGGTCCCCGGGGTGAAATCGGTGATCACATCCGAATTCGCCGCATTCACCGCCGTGTTGAACAGGAACTGGTCATGGCCGCCGCTGCCGGTCAGAACATCATGCCCCACGCCGCCGATCAGGGTATCGGTGCCGACGCCGCCCACCAGCGTGTCGGCGCCATAACCGCCCGACAGACGGTCATCGCCAAAGCCGCCGATCAGGTTGTCGTTGCCGCCAGAGCCAAAGATCTGATCCTTGCCGCTGCCGCCCTCCAGTACATCGGCATTGCGCGAGCCGATGATCTGATCGTTGCCGCGCATCATGTAGCCGAAGAGACCGGTCCAGTCCGCCGCCTGCACGAGGTCAAAGAAATGCGCGGCATCCGAATTGAGCCGGGTCATCGAGACATCAAACACAACACCCGTCGTGTCCACCAGCTTGTCTGAAATGCCGGTCAAATGGCCGGCCGTCACATCGACAATCAGGTTGCCCGATTGCTGCACCACAAAGCCGGTGCCCGTCACGGTGAAGGTCTCGATTTTCCCCCCGAAGTTCCAGCTCCAGACCAGCTTGGTCTCGCTGACCTCAGCTGGCGCTGCAACGAGCAGGCGGCCTTGATTGAAACCACCCGCCCAATAGGCGCCGCCAGCGCCGAGCGGCAAATCGAATGAATATCTTGCCATGAAACGCACCCCCACACCAAAAACCAAAGGGCCCCCACGGGAACGCCCGTCGGACAGGCGCAGCCGCACAAACCCCACACACCCAAACCCACTGTGTGGTCAGGCAGGACCGGCGTCAACACTTCGTTAGGTGAACAGATTGTTCCGCGGGAAGCCGCGCGGCGCCATGCGGCCCGCGGTGGCGCGTGCGCCGATCCATTCGGTCAGATCGGTTTCGGTGCGGGTGCGCCCGGCGGGGTCCTTCCAGGACAGGCCGCGCGCCAGCACGAAGGTCACGGCATCCGACAGCCCGCCATCCTTGTAGCGCTGCAGCCGCACGCCCTTGCCCTTGGTCATCTCGGGCAGGTCCGCCAGCGGGAAGATCAGAACCTTGCGGTTGTCGCCCACGACGGCCACATGATCGCCCTGCACCCGGCGGCAGACGGCGGTCCGCACCCCCTCGCCCACGGTCAGGACCTGCTTGCCCGCCTTGGTCTGGGCCAGCACCTCGTCCGAGTTCACCACGAAGCCGTCGCCCGCCGTCGAGGCCAGCAGCAACTTTTCACCCGGACGGAAGATCATCAGGTCGACGATGGCGATGTCATTGGGCAGATCGACCATCAGGCGCACCGGCTCTCCCATGCCGCGGCCGCCGGGCAGGGTATTGCCGCTGAGCGTATAGAAGCGGCCATTGGCGGCGACGAGCAGGATCTTGTCGGTCGTCTCGGCATGGAAGGCAAAGCGCGGACCGTCGCCGTCCTTGAACTTCTGCTCGACGCCCAGATCGACATGGCCCTTGAGAGCGCGAATCCAGCCCATCTGCGAACAGATCACAGTAATCGGCTCGCGTTCGATCATCGATTCGGCGGTGATCTCGATCGTCTCGCCAGCCTCGGCAAAGGTGGTGCGGCGGGCGCCGGCCTTGGTGGCCTTGCCAAAGGCCTTGCGGATATCTTCCAGTTCGGTGCCGATGCGCTGCCACTGCGCGGCATCCGAGGCGAGAAGCGCCGCAAGATCGGCCCGTTCGGCCACCAAGGCGTCGCGCTCGGCGATCAGCTCCATCTCTTCCAGACGGCGCAAGGAGCGCAGGCGCATGTTCAGGATCGCTTCGGCCTGAACCTCGTTCAACTGGCCCTGCCCATCGGGCGGCGGCACGTAATCGCGTTCAGAGGTGGCGCGCTTGTGCTTCCTGTCCCAGTTTTCCGCCATCAACGCGTGCTTTGGGTCGTCATCATAGCGGATGATGTCGATCACGCGGTCGAGGTTGAGGAAGGTAATCAGGAAGCCGGCGAGGATCTCCAGCCTTGCGTCGATCTTGTCCACCCGATGCTGGCTGCGCCGGCGCAAGACCTCGCGGCGGTGGTCGAGAAAGGCGCGCAACACCTCCTTGAGCGAGCAGACCCTGGGCACCTTGCCGTCGATCAGCACGTTCATGTTCAAGGAAAAGCGGCTCTCCAGTTCCGAGTTCTTGAACAGCGCGCCCATGAGCTGGTCCGGCTCGACCGTCCGGCTGCGCGGTTCCAGGATGATGCGGATGTCATCGGCGGATTCGTCGCGCACATCGGCCAGAAGCGGCACTTTCTTGAGGTTCACCAGTTCGGCCAACCGCTCGATCAGCTTGGACTTGGCAACCTGATAGGGAATTTCGGTGACGACGATCTGCCACATGCCGCGGCCCAGATCCTCGATCTGCCAGCGCGCCCTTGTGCGGAACGACCCGCGCCCGCTGCGGTAGGCGTCCAGGATGGCGCCGCGGTCCTCGACGATCACGCCGCCGGTCGGAAAGTCGGGCCCCGGGATCAGATCGACCAGCGCGTCGTCCGAGGTGTCGGGATCGGCCAGCAGAGCGTGACAGCCCTGGATCAGCTCGTCCAGATTGTGCGGCGGGATATTGGTCGCCATGCCGACCGCAATGCCCGACGACCCATTGGCCAGCAGATTCGGGAAGGCGGCGGGCATCACCACCGGCTCTTCCAGAGTGCCGTCGTAATTGGGGCGGAAGTCCACGGCGTTCTCGGCCAGACCCTCCATCAGCGCCTCGGCCACGGCGGTCAGGCGGGCCTCGGTGTAGCGGGCGGCGGCAGGGTTGTCGCCGTCGATATTGCCGAAGTTGCCCTGACCGTCGACCAGGGGGTAACGGACGTTGAAATCCTGTGCGAGGCGCGCCATCGCGTCATAGATCGCGGCGTCGCCATGCGGGTGATAATTGCCCATCACGTCGCCGGAAATCTTGGCCGATTTGCGATAGCCGCCGTTCGAGGCCAGGCGCAATTCCCGCATCGCAAACAGGATGCGGCGGTGGACCGGCTTTAACCCGTCGCGGGCGTCTGGCAACGCGCGGTGCATGATGGTGGACAGCGCATAGGTCAGATACCGCTCGCCGATCGCACGGGCCAGAGGCTCGCTGCGCAGCGCAGGTTCCAAGGCCGGTTCTGGACCAAGGTCATCAGGAGTGGTGTCGTCGGCCGTCTCTGACATGCGGCATCTCTAGTGCGGCGGACCGCCCCGGTCCAGAGCGAATTGGGCCTGGGCCGGTGCCGGTGTCGCTGGCGCCGCACTTGGGCTATGCTGTTGAGCGTGCTGTGCAAGGTAACGGGTGGTCCTATGATTCGGCTTCTGGCGGCATTGGGGGTGTTCCTCTTTTCGGCGATGTGGTTTCTGGGCGCGGACCACGGCCAGTACATCAACCCGCCACGGCAAAAGACGGCGGAAATGGCGCAGACAGCCCCGGCAAAGCGGTCAGTCTTCATCCCGGCGCAGCCCCGCGAGGAGGCTGCGGCCGAAGTAACCCCCGCCGCGGCCGCCCCGCCCGAACCGCCCCTGAGCACCCCTCCGGCCGAGCCGGACCTGAACGCCATCACCGTCAGGCCGATGCGCGCACCCGCCGGCGCCACCGTCCACACCGGCCCCGGCATCGAATTTCCGGTCTGGGGCATGGTGCGCGCCGGTGGCGTGGTCATGGCCGCCGCGCAGGCCGAGGCGCCAGGCTGGATCCGGATCGTGGTGGACGGCGGCGGCTTCGGCTGGGTCTCGGCGAAACTGCTGCGGGAATAACGGTTGGCGCGCGGGGTGGTTCTGCTAAGTCTGCGCTGAACGGGCAAGGGGCAGCGCATGAAAACGATCCTGATCACCGGATGCTCCTCGGGCATCGGCCATGACGCCGCGCATGGCCTGAAGGCGCGGGGCTGGCGGGTCTTTGCCACGTGCCGGCAGGCGCAGGATTGCGACAGGCTGATGGCCGAGGGGCTGGAAAGCTTTCCCCTCGACTACGCCGACGAGGCCAGCATCGCGGCCGCGGTGGCAGAGGTGCAGCGGCGTGCAGGAGGTCTGGACGCGCTCTTCAACAACGGTGCTTTCGCCTGCCCCGGTCTGGTCGAAGACCTGCCGCGCGACGCCCTGCGCGCGATCTTCGAGACCAATCTGTTCGGCCAGCATGACCTGACCCGCCGGGTCATTCCAATGATGCGGGCGGCGGGGGCGGGACGGATCGTCAACTGTTCTTCGGTCCTGGGGATCGTCGGGGCAGAGTGGCGCGGCGCTTATGTGGCGACCAAATTCGCCATGGAGGGTCTGAGCGACGTGTTGCGGCTCGAGATGCGCGGCACCGGGATCGAGGTGATCCTGATTGAGCCGGGTCCGATCGGCACCAGGATCCGCCAGAACGCCCAGAAGCACTTCGAGAGGTGGTTTGACTGGCAGAACGCCGCCCGCGCCGCCGATTACGCCCGGTTCCGCGAAAGGCTCTATGATACCTCGGGCAAGAAGGACGCGTTTCAGTTGACGCCAGCGGCCGTAACCCGAGCGCTGATCGATGCCCTAGAATCGCCCCGACCGAAGGCGCGGTATTATGTGACGCTGCCCACCCATCTGGCCGGTCTGGCGCGCCGCCTGCTGCCGACACGAATGCTGGATTGGGTGGTGTTGCGCGGCTAGATGGGCAGATTGCCCATCCTACCTCGGCAAAGGGCGGAACCTTGAACGGTGGTAGGATGGGCAATCTGCCCATCGTGGCCGCTCATCAGCGGTAACCCGCGGCCTGAAGTTCGAAAAGTTCGGCATAGCGCCCTTTCTGAGCCAGCAGTTCGGCATGACTGCCCGAGGCCTCGACCTTGCCGCCCGACAGAACCAGGATCCGGTCCGCCATCCGCACCGAGGAAAACCGGTGCGAGATCAGGATGGCGGTGCGCCCGCTGGACAGCTCCTTGAAGCGCTGGAACACCTCGAATTCGGACCGGGCGTCGAGCGCTGCCGTCGGTTCATCCAGGATCAACACCTCTGCCCCGCGCATGTAGGCGCGGGCAATTGCCAGCTTTTGCCACTCGCCCCCCGACAGCTCCACGCCATTGCGAAAACGCTTGCCTATCATCTGGTCATAGGCCTCGGGAAGGCCCTCGATCACCCGGTCGGCCAGACTGCGGCCCGCCGCGGCCATGATGCGCGGGCGGTTCTCCCGCTCCTCGATCCGGCCCACGGCGATGTTGTCGGCGGCGGTCAGGCTGTAGCGCATGAAATCCTGAAAGATCACGCCCGTCGCCCCACGCAGGCTGTCCAGATCATAATCGCGCAGGTCGCGGCCATCGAGCGTGATACGGCCCTCGACCGGATCATAAAGCCGCGCGATCAGCTTGACGAGCGTGGTCTTGCCCGCACCGTTTTCGCCGACCAGCGCCAGCGTCTCGCCGGCGCGCAGTTCGAAGGACAGGTTGCGCACCGCCCATTTCTCGGCCCCCGGATAGCGAAACCCCACATTTTCAAAGACAAAGCCCTGACGGATTGGAACCGGGAAGGGCAGCGGGTCGGCGGGGGACAGGATACCCGGCCTGACCTGAAAGAAACTGAACAGGTCGTCCAGATACAACGCCTGCGCCGCGGTGGAGGAAAAGCTGGACAAGAGCCCTTCAAGCAGGCTGCGCAGGCGCAGGAATGACCCCGACAGAAAGGCCAGATCCCCAATGGTCAACCGGCCCGACAGCGTGTTGGCGATGATCGAGCCATAGGCGACATAATAGCCCAGCGTGCCGAGGCCGGTGAAGAGCCCGCCCCAGAAGGCACGCTGCCGGGCGATCTTGCGATTGGCGGCATAAAGGCTTTCGGACAGCAGGCGATAGCGCTCGGTCAGAAAGGCGTTCAGGCCGAAGATCTTGACCTCCTTGGCCGTTTCAACACTGGCGGCGGTCTGGCGGACATAGTCCAGCTCGCGCCGCTCGGGTGTGCGGCGGAAGTCGAGCGAATAGCTTTGCGCGTTGAAATGCGCCTCGCCGACGAAGGCGGGCACCAGCGCGATCAGCAGCAGAAGGATCAGCCAGGGGTTATAGGCCACCAGCCCGCCTGCAAAGGTCGCCACGGTGACAAGGTTCTGCATCTGGCTGAACACCTGTCCCATCAGAGTCATCCGGCCGCTTGCCTGGCGGCGGGCGCGCTCCAGCTTGTCCTGAAACTCGCTGTCCTCGAAATCCGCAAGGTCCAGCGTGGCGGCATGTTCCATCAGGCGGATCGAGGTGCTCATCGTGAGCTGATCGGACAGGAGCGAATCCACCAGATCGACCACGCGGCCCAGCACATCCGACAGGATCGCCAGCGCAAACTCCCCCGCCACATAGAGCGTCAGCCGGTCCAGTTGCCCGCCCTGCCACCAGCCCAAGATCGAGCTTGGCCGGTCGGGCAGCGCGGACAGATGCACGACGTCATCGATGATCAGCTTGCCGATCCACAGGGCCGCCACCGGCAGAACCGCACGCGCCAGCCGCAACACCAGCGAGGCGAGCGTCTTTGAAGGGCTCGCCCGCCAGACAAGCCGCAGGAAGGCGGGTATGTTGCGCATCGCCGCCCAACGGGCACGTAATGTGGTGGGGGCTGGGCGCAGGTTTGCGCCTTTTTCTGGGGTCAAGTGACAGGCATCTTTCTGCAGGGTCGCGCCAGGACAAGGTCATCGGACCATATCACGCCACACTGAAACGCCTGCCGCCAGCTTTTCCGTCGCGGCATACGGCCCGACCGGCCCCCAAAAAGGTTGGCAGACTGCCGCCAATTCCGCAACGCCACAAAGAACGGGCCCGCCCAAGACCGAGGTCCCGCGACCCATGCAGGTCTCAGTGCGTCCAGACGCCCTTGCGGTTCGTGGCGAAATTTTCGCCATAGCCACCGGGGCGGATATTGGGCCGGCGCGCGTGCGGGTCGAGCACGTCGAACTCGATCCCACGTTCGCGGGCATAGTCCTCGGCGGCTTCCCGGCTGTCAAAACGCAGGTGAACCTGGCTGTCCATGTCGTCAGACGACGTCCAGCCCATCAGAGGATCGACCTCCCGCGCGGAGGCGGGGGCAAATTCCAGCACCCAGCCCTTGGCTTTGGCAGTTCCGGACTGCATCGCAGTCCTGGCGGGTTGGTAGATGCGCGCGCGCATGGAAAACCTCCAGAGGTCAGGATCGTCGCTTTATTCCGAATTCGGGGGGGAAGTGCAAGGTGCTGTCGGCCAGCCACTGGGAGTGGGGTGGGGTGTGTGGTGCGACCAGCCGACAGTGTTTGCTGCTTGCAAGATCACGATGCATCCAACTGAAAAGAAATGCAACTGAAAGATGCATACGCTTCGCAAATTTCCCTTAAAGTTGAGTGGTTTTTCTTTACCTCCTGCCAATACTCTGCGGCAAGACCAGTTAACTCCCCGTTAAACGCCCCTTTAAAGAGAACAAAAACGGAATAGATTGGCTGCGAAGGGAATCACCATGCCGCACAACAACTCGAACGCCCTCGCCCCCCGCCCCGATGTGCTGATGCGCCCCAAGCTGGAGGGGGGTCGGCGCTTTGTCATGCATTCGCCGTTCCAGCCGGCCGGAGACCAGCCGCGCGCCATTGCCGAACTGTCGCAAGGCGTGCTGGGTGGCGACCACGATCAGGTTCTGCTGGGCGCCACGGGCACGGGCAAGACCTACACCATGGCCAAGGTGATCGAGGAGACCCAGCGGCCAGCCATCATCCTGGCACCGAACAAGACACTCGCCGCCCAGCTTTATGCGGAATTCAAAGGGTTTTTCCCTGAGAACGCGGTTGAATACTTCGTCAGCTACTACGACTACTACCAGCCTGAAGCCTATGTCGCGCGGACCGACACCTATATCGAGAAGGAATCCCAGATCAACGAACAGATCGACCGGATGCGCCACTCGGCCACCCGGGCCCTGTTGGAACGGGACGATGTGATCATCGTGGCCTCGGTCTCGTGCATCTATGGCATCGGCTCGGTCGAGACCTATTCGGCGATGACGCAGGACCTGATCGTCGGGCAGGCCTATGACCCGCGCAAGATGATGGCGGAACTGGTGGCCCAGGCCTATCGGCGCAACGATCAGGCGTTTCAGCGCGGCTCGTTCCGGGTGCGGGGCGATACGATCGAACTCTGGCCCGCCCACCTTGAAGACCGGGCCTGGCGCTTTTCCTTCTTTGGCGAAGAGCTTGAGGGGATTACCGAATTCGACCCGCTGACTGGCCAGCGCACGGATGTCTTCAAGCAGATCCGCATCTATGCCAATTCGCACTACGTCACGCCACGTCCGACCCTTCAGCAGGCGATCAAGGGCATCAAGATCGAGTTGCAGCAGACGCTGGACCGCTTCATCGCCGAGGGCAAGCTCTTGGAAGCGCAGCGGCTGGAACAGCGGACCAATTTCGATGTCGAGATGATGGAGGCAACCGGCGCCTGTGCCGGCATCGAGAACTATTCGCGCTATCTGACCGGGCGAGCGCCGGGCGAACCGCCGCCCACGCTGTTTGAATTCATTCCCGACCATGCCATTGTCTTTGCAGATGAATCCCACGTCTCGGTCCCGCAGATCGGGGGCATGTACAAGGGCGACTACCGGCGCAAGTTCACGCTGGCCGAGCATGGCTTCCGCCTGCCCTCGTGCATGGACAACCGGCCCCTGAAGTTCGAGGAATGGGACGCGATGCGGCCGCAATCGGTCTTTGTCTCGGCCACGCCGGCCGCCTGGGAGTTGGAACAGGCCGGCGGCGTCTTCGTCGAACAGGTGATCCGTCCGACCGGCCTGATCGACCCGCAGGTCGAAATCCGGCCCGTGGAAATGCAGGTCGACGATCTGCTGGACGAGGTGCGCAAGGTCGCAGCGCAAGGGATGCGGACGCTGGTGACGACCCTGACCAAGCGGATGGCCGAGGATCTGACCGACTACATGCACGAACAGGGCATCCGCATCCGCTATATGCATTCGGACATCGACACGCTTGAACGCATTGAAATCCTGCGGGATTTGCGGCTCGGGGCCTTCGATGTGCTGGTGGGCATCAACCTCTTGCGCGAAGGGCTCGACATTCCCGAATGCGGGCTTGTGGCCATTCTGGATGCCGACAAGGAGGGCTTCCTGCGTTCGGAAACCTCGCTGATCCAGACCATCGGCCGGGCAGCGCGCAATGCGGAAGGCCGGGTCATCATGTATGCCGACCGCATCACCGGCTCGATGGAGCGGGCCTTGGCCGAGACCAACCGGCGCCGAGAAAAGCAGGTTGCCTACAACCTCGCGCATGGCATCACGCCGCAGACCGTCAAAAAGAACGTGGATGACGTGCTGCAAGGGCTCTGGCAGGGCGACACCGATCAGGCGCGCATCACGGCCAAGGTCGAAAAAGCCAATGTTGGCCAGAACCTTGCGGCGCATCTTGATGCCTTGCGGCTGCAGATGCGCAAGGCGGCCGAGAACCTCGAATTTGAGGAGGCGGCCCGCCTGCGCGACGAGGTCCGCCGCCTTGAGGCGGTCGAGCTTGCCGTGGCCGACGACCCTCTGGCCCGACAAAGCGTCATCGAAGAGGCGGTGGAAGAAGCCGTTTCGAAATCTGGCCGCAGCACCGCCGGCAGGGCGGGACAAAGGGGCGGCAACAAGCGGCGGCGCTGAAATTGCTGCACTTTTCACGTTGAGTTAACAGACGCCGGATAGACTCTTGACCGTCATTGCCGCTAAATACCTCCGGACACGACATTGTGATGATCGGGGGTTTGGATGCGCATGTTTCGAAATACGGTTTGCGGGATGGCTCTTGGGCTGGCCCTGGTCGGAGATCCGGGCGCGGCCGGCACGCTCAACTGTTCGGCGCCCCGGCTCGAGTCCGAGGCCTTGCTGTGTCAGGCCAATGTCATCCGCCAGCGTCGGGTCCAGACCGTCGTGGCTGGGGCTGTCATGGGGGCGCTTTTGGGCAACCTGATGGCCCAGGGCAATGGCGGTGACCGCACCGCGGCCACCGTGGCCGGCGCCATGGCGGGCGGCCTCGCGGGCTATTGGCTCAGCGTTCAGAATGAGATCGCCAAGACCAAGGCAAGCGACTCGGCACGCCGCACCGAGGTGAGGAACCGCGCCGCGGTCGAGGCAAAACGGCAGAGAGCCAGCGCCTCGAACCTCAATGCCGAACTGAAACTGGCCTTGCTGCGCTCGCCTTCCACCGCCCAGGACCCCAAGAAACGCGAGGCGCAGTTGGCTCAGATCGCCCAGGCCGCCAATCTGGGGGTGCAGCAGGCGCAGGACAGCGGGCAGGGCTACACGCAGGTCTCGCAGCAGTTGAACACTCCGGTCGATGCCCGGCCGATGTTCGCGCCGGCGGCCTCCTCCTTCCAGCAGACCCGCGACAAGGCCTGTTCGCAGATGCAGCACCCGGGCAGCTATTGCAGTTGAGGGCGCCCAAGGGCCTGATTGTGCAGGGGATTCCGTTTTCCCTTGCCACGACTTGCGGCTTTGTGCTCTGGCTTGTGCGGCAGGCCGGTCCCGGCCCGCGCGGCACCAGATCGACCGCATGACAGGCCGAAGGACAGACCATGACCCCGCGCAAACCGATGCTCGACCCGGACCACCCCATGTTTTCAAAGGCTTGGGTGCGCTGGGTCACCACGGTCGCCCCGCTGGCCTGGGGAGGAGCGGAATTATGGAATGGCAATGCCTTCTGGGGCGTTCTGTTCGTGGCCGCCGGGGTCTATGCTGGCTGGAAGCTCCTTATTTACAAGCCGTGAGGGCGCCCCGCATCTCGCCACTGTCGCCCTGATCGACCTTGGGGGTGCAGCCGGTGACCTTGGCCACGACGGCAAGCATCACCGCCTCGATCCCCGGCTGTTCGGCGCGCGAAGCCCAGCCGTGGCGCACCACCTCGAACGCGGCGCCGCGGCGCCAGACGGTGTAGTCGCGACCATCGACCGCTACGTTAACCTTGTCCGCCCCCATCATCTGGGGCGCGGGAGAGGCGTCACAAGCCGCCAGCAAAAGCATGAGGAATATCATACGCATGCGCCGGGTTTCTCATGTCCGGGTTAAGACTTGGTTAACAAAACCTTTCCAATCTTCCTTCCGTCTTCCTTCCGTCTTCCTTCCGTCTTTACGCCCGTCCTGGTGAGGATTGGTTAACCGGCCTGCCCTAACCTGACACCCAGGAGGCCAGCATGAGCGACATCAAGCACCAGACCCCGGCGCAGCGGCGCCACTATCACTATATGTCCGACGTGATGAAGCGTCTGGAATGGGACCTGCACAACACGATCGAACTGACCGACCGCATCCCCGAGGAATGGCACGAGATCGCGGCCGAAACCCCCTCTGCCGCCGGGCTGCGCGTCAATCTGCGGCTGGATGCCGATGTGGTGAGGTTCTTCAAGTCGATGGGCGAGGGTTATGGGCCGCGCATCAACCGCGTGCTCAAAAGCTATATGCATGCGCGGCTGGCAGGGGTGATCAAGGGGGCCGAGACGGCGAGCTTCTACCACCGCCGCACCGGGCGGCATGACGCGGGCAAACCCGGCTTTGGCGAGACGGCACGCTCGGTGGGCGAGGATTTCCCCGACGAGACGCCGCTGAAGGTCAAGCTGAAGGCGAAGGTCCGCGAAGCCCAGCAGCAACGCCACGCCGAAGAGGGTTTGCGGGGCGAGCCGGGCGAGTGGGCGCGGGTGCGCTGAGCCACGCCGGGCCGCGATGCCGGGTTTGCATCCACCGGCTGATCTGCCTATAAAATCATGCTTGCCCCGACCCTTGCGGGCCTTGGAGAGGAAAACCCCGATGCGCCTTCTGTTGCCGCTGCTTTGCCTGACCGCCCTTGTCGCCACCTCTGGCTGCCAGACCATCGCCGGCGCCGGGCGCGACCTGTCCACCGCCGGCCATGCCGTAACGACCGAGGCGCAGAAGGCGGCGAACTGAGGGCCGCAGGTCCTTGCGACAGGCCGCCGCGCTGCTGGCCGTAATGGCATGGCTTTGCCGGTCAAGACCGCGGGACGATCAGGCCTGCGTCCAGTGGCCGCCGGCCCGTCCCGTTGGCCAGAGACTGAAAGCCGGCGGTCAAGGGGAGCGGGGCGGCAAACCAGAGGCTTGAGAATCGGGACGCGGGTGCGGTGAGGGCACCCGTACCGCACGCAAGGCGGGGTGGACCCCGCCCTACGGGGCCTTCGGGACGATCAGCGGACAGTCCGCCGTCCTGTTGCACGGAGGCTGAAAGCCGCAGGGCAAGGGGGGTGTGGCAGCAGACCGGAAGGTGGGAAATCGGGGCGCGCCTGACTGGGGCGGGCGCGTTTATGGCGCATGTCCGGGGTGAGGAAGCCAACGGTGCCTGATGGCACGTTTGGATGACTCAAGAGGAGCGGCCCGATTTGACGCGGGTCAAATCGGGATAGGACATCCGAAAGCAGCGAGAAGCCTGGACATCGTACTCTTAGTCCGCATGTCCCACCCATTCGCTAAACCAGCACATCTCTAAGATAGGGATCACCCATCCATCTTCAGCGCCGAAATGAACGCCTCCTGCGGGATTTCTACCTTGCCGAACTGGCGCATCCGCTTCTTGCCCTCTTTCTGCTTGTCGAGCAGTTTGCGTTTGCGGGTGGCGTCGCCGCCGTAGCATTTGGCGGTCACGTCCTTGCGCATGGCCGAAAGGGTCTCGCGCGCGATCACGCGGCCTCCGATGGCGGCCTGGATCGGGATCTTGAACATGTGGCGCGGGATCAGTTCTTTCAGCTTTTCCACCATGGCGCGGCCGCGCAGCTCGGCCCGGTCGCGGTGGACCATCATCGAAAGGGCATCGGCCGGCTCGTCGTTCACGAGGATCGACATCTTGACCAGATTGTCCTCGCGGTATTCCGAAAGGGTGTAGTCGAAGCTGGCATAGCCCTGGCTGACCGATTTCAGGCGGTCGTAGAAGTCGAAGACCACCTCGGCCAGGGGCAGGTCATAGACGACCATGGCACGGTTGCCGGCGTAGCTGAGGTCAAGCTGGATGCCGCGGCGGTCCTGGCACAGCTTGAGGATGTCGCCAAGGTATTCGTCGGGCACGAGGATGGTCGCCTTGATGCGCGGCTCTTCGATATGGTCGACGAAGGTCAGGTCGGGCATGTCGGCGGGATTGTGCAGGTCGCGCACCTCGCCGTCTTTCATGTAGAGGTGGAAGACCACCGAGGGCGCCGTGGTGATAAGCTCGAGGTTGTATTCGCGCTCCAGCCGGTCGCGGATCACTTCGAGGTGGAGAAGACCGAGAAAGCCGCAGCGGAAGCCGAAGCCGAGGGCGGCGGAGGTCTCCATCTCGGTCGAGAAGGAAGCGTCGTTGAGCGAGAGCTTGTCGATCGCGTCGCGCAGGTCTTCGAACTGGGCGGCATCGACGGGGAAGAGGCCGCAGAACACCACGGGCTGGGCGGGTTTGAAACCGGGCAAGGGTTCGGCGCAGCCCTTGCGTTCGGAGGTGACGGTATCGCCGACGCGGGTGTCGCGAACCTGCTTGATCTGGGCGGTGAAAATGCCGATCTCACCCGGGCCAAGCTCGGGGATATCGACCATCTGGGGTTTGAGAACTGCCAGCTTTTCAATGCCATAGACAGCATTGGTCTGCATCATGCGGATGCGGTCGCCCTTTTTCACCACGCCGTCGATGACGCGGATCATCACGACGACGCCAAGATAGGCATCGTACCAGCTGTCAACCAGCATCGCCTTCAAGGGCGCGTCGATGTCGCCCTTGGGCGGCGGCAGGCGGGTGACGATGGCTTCCAGCACGTCGGGAATGCCGAGGCCGGATTTGGCCGAGATCAGAATCGCGTCCGAGGCGTCAAGGCCGATCACATCCTCGATCTGCTGCTTGATGCGGTCGGGTTCGGCGGCGGGCAGGTCGATCTTGTTCAGCACGGGCACGATTTCGTGTCCGGCATCAAGGGCTTGATAGACGTTGGCGAGCGTCTGCGCCTCGACCCCCTGGGACGCGTCGACCACCAGGAGCGAGCCTTCCACGGCGCGCATCGAGCGACTGACCTCGTAGCCGAAGTCCACATGGCCGGGGGTGTCGATCAGGTTCAGGACATAATCCAGCCCGTCCCTGGCGCGGTAATTCAGCCGCACCGTGTTGGCCTTGATCGTGATGCCGCGCTCGCGCTCGATATCCATCGAGTCGAGCAGCTGGGCCTTCATGTCACGATCGGACACGGTGCCGGTCGCCTGGATCAACCGGTCGGCCAGGGTGGATTTGCCGTGGTCGATATGGGCCACGATGGAGAAATTGCGGATACGATCAAGCTGGGTCATGGCGTGCCGTATAGCGGATGGGTGGGGGCCGGGAAAGGGGGATGAAAGGGGGCGGACCGGCGCCGGATCCGCTGTGACTTCAGGGCCTTGGCGAGGCCGGTGCAAGGGGTCGACCGATTCGCCGGGCGACGGAGCGGCGCGGGCGGCCTTGCACTTCATCTTGTGGCGGCGCGGAGCCTGCGCGCGAGATCATGAAGCGCCGGCTGAAAACCGCGCAAGTGCCTGCCCAGGTTGAAAAATGCGTGGCGAATCGGTAAACTCGGCTCAGAAATCAGCGGGGCGGCGTGTGGTGACCCTGCGGCAAGAGGCAGACAGATGAGCAAGATCCTGATCGGGGCCGGTTTCGCGGCCCTTTCCTTGATGTGCATGGCCGGGGTGGCCGCGGCGGGACCGATTGAGAACGCCTGCCTGAAATCGAACCGGTCGGGCGGCAACCGGTCCTTGTGTTCCTGCATCCAGCAAGTGGCCGATATCACGCTGGGCGGCAGCGACCAGCGGCTGGCGGCCAGCTTCTTCAAGGATCCGGAGCGGGCGCAGAAGGTGCATATGTCGCAGAACCGGCGGGACGACGAGTTCTGGGCGCGCTATGTGACCTTTGGCCAGCAGGCGCAAATGGCCTGTTCGAACTGACAGAGCCGGGCACGCAGCTGGTCCGGGACGCCGACGCAGGATCTGGCCGCGAATTTTCTGCGAAAATTCAACACGATGATCGGACGCTGTCGCCCGCATTTGGTAGGATGGGCAATTTGCCCATCCTGGTGGCAGGCTAGCGGAAGGCCGGGCCGTGCGACCAGAGCGTCAGAGACCAGCGCGTGCCCTGGGTGACGGGTGTCACGCGGTGCAGGACGAAACTGGGAAAGACGATCGCCATGCCCCGGTCGCGCGGGGCGGTACGGATGCTGGAATCCGGGCGCAGTTCGAGGCTGCCATCGACATAGTCCTGCGGGTCGGAAAGTTGCACGACCACGGTCAGCTTGCGCCTTGCGGCCAGCGCACCGGCGCCGATGTCGGAATGCCAGTCGAAATGGCCTTGCCGGGCGGCATCATAGCGGGCGACCTGCGGGCTTTCGCCGCATTCGGTCAGATCGAAGCCGAAGGCCTCGCGGTTGGCGCGGGCCACCACGCCGATCATGCGGTCAAGCACCCAGGCGGCCTCGGGCAGGTCATCGAGCCAGGACAGGTCGGCCCGGCGGATCTGATGTGCGGTGACGGCGCGCACGAGGCCCGCGTCCTTCATCGGCCCGGCTTCGCAAACGGCGATCAGGGCGGCGCATTCGGCGGGGCTCAGCGCCTCGGGGATCAGGTGGAACGGGGTCATGGCGGGCCTTCGGGCGGATGCGGTCCGGGAGGGTGGACCTCAGCCGCCTAGCGCGAAGGGCGGGGCGGCGGCTAGCGCATCCGCACCGCTGCGGCCCGCCACGATGTCGCAACTGGGCGAGGCGGCCGGCTATTCAGCCGATTCCGCGTCATAGGGCGTGGGGCCGGCGCCGGATTCGGTCAGGCGCTTGTTGTCGATCGGCACGGTGACCGTGACCTTGCCGGCGTTCTTGAAGGTCAGGATCAGCGTGACCTTGTCGCCGTTCTTGAGCTTGCGCGGCAGGTTCATCAGCATGACATGGTCGCCAGCATTGGCCAGAAGCCGTTGATCTCCGGCGGGAATGGCGAAGCCTTCGGGCACATCTGCCATCTTCATGACGCCATTGGCATCGGCGTGGTCGTTCATCAGCATGACCATGCCGGCGTCGGGGCTGCTGGCCGAAAGCAGGGTATCCTCGGTCGTCTCGTGGTTGACGATGCGGAAGAAGGCGGCGCCCGAGGGGCCGATGACGCGGGCATAGGGGTCGATCACATGCACGCCGTTATGGGCAAAGGCCGGCATGGCGACAAGGGCCGCAAGGGCGGCGATCAGGGTCAGTTTCATGGTATCCTCGACTGGGCTGAAAGGGGAAAGCGTCAGACGAGGGGACCGGGCGGGCCGCGGGCCGTTGGGGCAAGGGCGCGGCGCAGCGCGGTCTGGGCGGTCTGTGCCGGGGTCAGGCGCAGGCCGCGGGTCAGCGGCGCTGCTTGCAGCAGCGCCGGGCGGGCCAGATAGGCCACGACTCCGGCCGCGATGCAATGGGTGCAGGGATGCGGGGCGATGCGGTGGCCGCTGGCGTCCAGCGTGACCGAGGTCACGCCAAAGCTGCCGCAGAGGGTCTGATCGGTCGCCCCGGCCATCTCGGCGCGGGCCACGGCTTCGGATTGCGAAGCCAGCGCAAGGATCAGGGACAAAAGAAGGGCGAGGATCGACCGCATCGCTGAGCCTTAGCCAAAGCCGGAGGCGCTGTCCATGAGGCACTCTGTCCCGGCAGCGGCCTGCCTGCTGGTCAGGGCCAAAACGAAAAACCCCGGAGCCCAGAGGGCCCGGGGTTCAAGGCCGGTCTGGCAGGATCAGGCGGCGGCCTGGGCCTTGACGACTTCTTTCTTGATGGCCAGCGCGTCGGAGGACAGTTCGTCATCCTTGGCCTTCAGCAGGAAAGCGTCGAGCCCGCCCCGATGGTCAACCGAACGCAGGGCCGCGGCCGAAATCCGCAACTGGAAGCTGCGTCCCAGCACTTCGGAAATCAGGGTGACCTCGTTCAGGTTCGGCAGAAAGCGCCGACGAGTCTTGTTGTTGGCATGGCTGATCTTGTTGCCGGACATCGGGCCCTTGCCCGAGAGTTCGCAGACGCGCGACATCGTGGTATTCCTTCGTGTGTCAAGACGACAGAGCACCGCCAAAGGGCAGCGTCCGAATTCGATTGGTGGCGTGTAAGGTGATTTCCGAGCGGCGTCAAGCGATTCACCCCGGGGCCTGGACGGCTTTGCCCGGAATTCTGCGCAGGGTAGCCCGATGCCCTAGCGCCCGAAAAGGCCAAGCAGGGTGGCCGCCGCGGCCTCGGGGGTCTGGCGGCCCTGCGCCACGTCGTCGCCCAGGCTGCGCATGAGGCCGAGGGCCGGCTCGCGCGAGAGGGCCGACAGAAGGCCCTGGCGGACCTCTTCAGCGAACCAGTGCCGCGCCTGTTCGGCCCGGATGGCGTCCCAGTGGCCATGGGCGCGGCGCCAGGCTGCGAGGCGCTGGATGGCCTCCCAGGCCTCGGGCAGGCCGCGCTGTTCCAGCGCCGAGACGGTCAGCGCGGCCGGATAGCCCGGTGGGTCTTGCGGGCGGTGGCGCAACAGGCGCAGCGCCCCGGCATATTCGGCCAGCGTGCGGGTGGCGGTGGACAAAAGCGCGCCATCGGCCTTGTTGATCAGGAGGATGTCGGCCATTTCCATGATGCCGCGCTTGACGCCCTGCAATTCGTCGCCGCCGGCCGGAGCCAGCAGCAGAAGGAAGATGTCGCAAAGCTGCGCCACCATGGTCTCGGACTGGCCGACCCCCACGGTCTCGATCAGGATGACGTCGAAACCCGCCGCCTCGCAGAGCGCCACAGCCTCGCGGGTGCGGCGCGCCACGCCGCCCAGTTCGGACCGGCTGGGCGAAGGGCGGATGAAGGCGAGCGGGTCGCGCGACAGGCGCTCCATCCGGGTCTTGTCGCCGAGGATCGAGCCGCCGGTGCGCGCCGAGGACGGGTCCACCGCCAGAACGGCGACCCGGAGCCCCTGTCCAGTCAGCATCAGGCCAAAGCTTTCGATGAACGAGGATTTGCCGACGCCCGGCGTGCCGGAGAGGCCAAGCCGCAGGGCCTGCCGCCCCTGACCCAGGCCCTGACCGAGGCCCTGACCCAGGGCGCCGATCAAGGCCAGTGCCTGCGCCCGGTGATCGGCGCGCGCGCTCTCGACCAGAGTGATCGCCCGGGCCAGCGCACGCCGGTCCCCCGCCGCCACGGCCGCTGCCAGTTCCGCTGTCGTCATGCCCGCCACCTCCGCGGCGAGATTGCCCGATGCGGCGGGGATTGGCCAGCCGGCACAGGGCAGCCCACGCGCCCTCCGCCGCGCCGGGGCCCCCCTCCCTGACCCTCCCCGCAAGCGGGGCGGGGACGCCCGTGGCCGGACCTGCGCCAGATCGGCACGCGCCACGCCGGCTTGGCTGCCGGACGCCTCCGGCGGGAGTATTTCGGCAAAGCGCAATGGGATTGGCGCCTTTTGTCATTGCTCTTTGCGGCAATACTCCACGGGAGGTCCGGAGGGTGTGAAACCCTCCGGCGCGCGCGGCCGCAAGCCGACGTTTGGGGGCTTGAGCCGGGCCGCCGTGCCAAGGATAAGAGCCCATGCGCCCGAACCCTGCCCCGCCCGCCGAATTGCCCATCGACCTTGTCCTGCCAGAGCTGCGGGCGGCCGTGGCGCGGCACGGCATGGCGGTGCTGCAGGCGCCGCCCGGGGCGGGCAAGACCACGCGGGTGCCTCTGGACCTGCTCGCCTCCGGGCTGATCAAGGGGCGCATCCTGATGCTGGAACCCCGGCGGCTTGCCACGCGCGCGGCGGCCGAGCGCATGGCCGAGACGCTGGGCGAACCTGTTGGTGCAACCATCGGCTACCGGATGCGCGGCGAGGCCAGGGTCGGCCGCGACACGCGGGTCGAGGTGGTGACCGAGGGGATCCTGACCCGGATGATCCAGGCAGATCCGGGCCTGGCCGGTGTGGGCGCCGTGATCTTCGACGAATTCCACGAGCGCAGCCTTTCGGCCGATCTGGGCCTGGCCCTGGCGCTGGAGATTCGCGGGGCGCTGCGCGAGGATCTGGTGCTGGTCGTCATGTCGGCGACGCTCGATGCCGCTCCGGTCGCGCGGCTGATGGGGGATGCGCCCATCGTGACCGCCGAGGGCCGGGCCTTCGCGGTCGAGACGCGATGGCTCGCCCAGGCGATCGACACCTCGGCCCGCTACGAAACGATGGTGGCGGCAGAGATCGTGGCAGCGCTGCAGGCCGTGCCGGAGGGCGGGCTTCTGGCCTTTCTGCCGGGCGAAGCCGAAATCCGGCGCGTCGAGGCGGCGCTGACGGGGCGGTTGCGCGGCTGCACCATCTTGCCGCTGTTCGGTGCGATGGAATTTGCCGCTCAGCGCGCAGCACTTGGCCCGGTGGAGGGGCGCCGCGTCGTTCTGGCGACGTCGATCGCGGAAACCTCGCTGACCTTGCCGGACATTCGCATCGTGGTCGATGGCGGGCGGGCGCGGCGGGCGCGGTTCGATCCGGCCTCGGGCATGTCGCGGCTGGTGACCGAAAGGGTCACGCGGGCCGAGGCGGAACAGCGGCGCGGCCGGGCCGGGCGGGTGGCGGAGGGGGTCTGCTTCCGGCTTTGGACCAAGGGCGAGGAGGGTGGCCTCGCCCCCTATCCGCCGGCCGAGATCGAGGCGGCGGATCTGACCGGGCTGGCCTTGGAACTTGCCTTGTGGGGCGGGGCGGATCTGCCCTTTCT
The DNA here is from genome assembly GCA_016124195.1 of bacterium. Lineage (GTDB taxonomy): Bacteria > Pseudomonadota > Alphaproteobacteria > Rhodobacterales > Rhodobacteraceae > Stagnihabitans. The sequence goes on from WGOE01000001.1 coordinate 22,175, forward strand.
GACCGCGCCGCCCGCCGCCCCGATGTCGGAGGCGCGCGATCTGCTGGAGCGGCTTGGCGCGCTGGAGGGCGGGCGGATCACGCCGCACGGCAAGGCGCTGGCCGGCCTGCCGCTGCATCCGCGGCTGGGGCACATGCTGTTGCAGGCGGGTCCGGGCGCGGCGCTGCTGGCGGCCCTGATGGAAGAGCGCGATCCGCTGAAGGGCGCGCCGGCCGATCTTGCCCTGCGGATCAAGGCTTTGACCGACCTGCGCGGCTATGAGGCGGATCACCCCTGGCCCGCCTCGCGCCCGACCTTGGAGCGGATCCGGGCCGAGGCGCGGCGTCTGGCGCGCGCGGTGCCGGGTCAGGATCGCGACTACACGCCGGGCCAGATGGCCGCGCTGGCCTATCCAGACCGGATCGGGCTGCGCCGCAAGGGCGAGGCGCCGCGCTGGGTTCTGTCCGGGGGCAAGGGCGCCGCGATGGCGCCCGGCACGCCCCTGTCCGGCGCGCGGCTGATCGTGGCCACAGACCTGGACGGCGACCCGCGTGAGGCTCTGGTGCGCCAGGCCGCCCCGATGACCGAGGCCGATCTGCGCGCGCTTTACGCCGACCGGATCGCCTGGCGCGACGCCTGCCACTGGTCGCGCCGCGACGGAAGGGTGATCGCGCGCCGGCAAGAGACCTTCGGCGCCCTGATCCTCGACGAAAGACCGTGGGACGCCCCGCCCGAGGCCATCGCCCGCGCGGCCTTTGAGGGCTTGCGCGGACTGGACCGCCTGCCCTTGACCGCTTCCGCGCGCCGGTTGCGCGCCCGCATCGCGCTGGCCCGGACCGAGACCTGGCCCGCGGTCGATGATGCGGCCCTGCTGGCCGACCCGGCCTGGCTGCTGCCCTATCTGACCAAGGTGCGGACCGAGGCCGACCTGAAGGCGCTGGACCTGACCGAGGCCCTGAAGGCGCGGCTGACCTGGGATCAGCAGGCCGAGATGGACCGCCTGGCCCCGGCCGCCTTCACCACGCCGCTGGGCCGCCAGGTGCCGATCGACTATGACGGCGAGGTGCCGGGGATCGAGATTCGCCTGCAAGAGATGTTCGGTGTCACCCGGCATCCCACCGTCGGGATCAAACGCCTGCCGCTGCGCGTGACGCTGTTGTCGCCGGGCCACAAGACGATTCAGGTCACGATGGACATTCCCGGCTTCTGGCGCAGCTCTTACGCCGAGGTGCGCAAGGACATGCGCGGTCAATATCCGCGCCACCCCTGGCCCGAAGACCCGACCGAGGCCGAACCCACCCTGCGCGCCAAACCGCGCGGCACCTGAGGCGCGTCAGGACCGTTGGCAAGGGAGGATGTGATGCGGGAAATTTGGTCGGAGCGAGAGGATTCGAACCTCCGACCCCCTGCTCCCGAAGCAGGTGCGCTACCAGACTGCGCTACGCTCCGACCGTGGCGGGGGGTTACCGCGCCCCGTGGCGCTTTGCAAGGGGGCAGAGGCAAATCACCGGGCAAATCTTCTGCGGGGCGTCAGCTGGCGTCGTCGTCCCTCGGGGCGCGGCTTTCGAAGAATTTGAACCACGAGCTCAACCGCGGCATGAAGCCCAGATCGAAGCGCGAGCGCGATTCCAGCACGGGCTGGTTCTGCGAGACGGCGGGCTTGCCTTCGCGCAGCACGATGTAGATGCCCGAGACGATGATGATGCCAGTGCCGACGATGGTCCACAGGTCGTGCGTTTCGTGGAAGATCAGGCTGCCATAGATCGAGGCCCAGATGATCTGCGAATATTGCATCGGCGCGATGATGGCGGCCTCGGCCCGGCGATAGGCGGCGATGTTCAAGAGACCCGCCACGAAGCCCAGCGTGGACATGGCAGCCAGAAGCCCCAGATGCGTCACCGGCAAGGGCTTGTAGACGAAGGGCAAGGCGATGCCGTTGAAGACGAAGTTGGCGATCATCGGGTAAAGCATGATGACGACCGAGCGTTCGGACTGGCCGGTCAGGCGCACCAGGACCGAGTTGATCGCAAAGATCACCGCCGCCGCGATGGCCGCCAGATGGCCGAGGCCCAGATGCGACTGGCCCGGGCGCAGCACCACGATCACCCCGATCAGGCCCACAACAATAGCCACGCCACGGTGCAGGCCGACCCTTTCGCCCAGCATGGGAATGGCAAAGAGGGTGATCAGGATCGGCGAGGAAAAGAAGATCGGATAGGCCTCGGACAGCGGCAGGGCCGAAAAGGCGTAAAAGCCGCAAAGCGCGTTGATCACGACAAGGCCCGAGCGCAGCAGGGTCATGGCGGGCTTGCGCGGGCGCAGGTTGCCCTCGCGCTGGTCGCCCATCAGCATGACGGCGACGAGCGGAAAGCCGAAGAGGCCGGAAAAGAAGATGTTCTGAAACGGGGAGTAGCTGGCCCCCATGTATTTCACGATGGCGTCGCTGGTCGCGTAGACGCCAAAGGACAACAGCGCCAGCAGCGCACCGTTCAGATTGGATTGACGGGCCGTCATGCGGGACCTGACTTCGCGGTTTGGGCAAGGGACAGCTGGTGCGTCGCCCCAAAGCCCGGCGACTTCAAGGGCGAATCGCATTTCGGCCCGAGGATTTGCGCAGACCCGCCGGCCTTGTGGGACACCGGCGCGCCGAAATCGGGGGTTGTGACGGCGGATCGGGTTCACCCGGCGCGGGTGCGCGCCGGGGCCGGTTGCAGTGCAGTCTCAGAGGCTGGCGTCGAGCGCCGCGATCACCGCATCGCCCATCTGGCTGGTCGAGATCGGGGTGCCGCCCTCGGGGCCCATCAGGTCGGCGGTGCGCAGCCCATCGGCCAGCACCTTTTCGACGGCCTTTTCCACGCGGGTCGCCTCGGCACCCATGTCGAAGGAATAGCGCAGCGCCATGGCGAAGCTCAGGATGCAGGCGATCGGGTTGGCCTTGCCCTGCCCCGCGATGTCGGGGGCCGAGCCGTGGACGGGCTCGTACAGCGCCTTGGGCCGGCCATTGGCCTGCGGCAGGCCGAGGCTTGCGGACGGCAGCATGCCCAGCGATCCGGTCAGCATCGCCGCCATGTCGGACAGGATGTCGCCGAACAGGTTGTCGGTCACGATGACGTCGAACTGCTTGGGCCAACGGCAAAGCTGCATCGCACCGGCATCGGCATACATATGCGACAGCTGCACATCGGGGTATTCCTTGTCGTGGATTTCCTGCACCACATCGCGCCACAGGATGCCCGATTCCATGACATTGGCCTTCTCCATCGAGCAGACCTTGTTGTTGCGCTTGCGGGCCAGTTCAAAGGCGGACCGGGCAACGCGGGCAATCTCGGATTCGGTGTAGCGCTGGGTGTTGATGCCGACGCGCTCGTTGCCTTCCATGAAGATGCCGCGCGGCTCGCCGAAATAGACGCCCGAGGTCAGTTCGCGCACGATGACGATATCAAGGCCGGCGACGACCTCTTTCTTGAGGCTGGAGAAATCGGCCAGCGCGTCAAAGCACTGGGCCGGGCGCAGGTTGGAGAAGAGGTCCATCTCTTTCCTCAGCCGCAGCAGGCCGCGTTCGGGTTTGACCGAAAAGTCGAGCTTGTCATATTTCGGCCCGCCGACGGCACCCAGAAGCACGCAGTCCACCTCTTGCGCCTTGGCCATGGTGGCGTCGGTCAGGGGCGTGCCATGCGCGTCATAGGCGCAGCCGCCGACGAGGTCTTCGGAGACATCGAAGGTGATGCCGCGCTTGGCATCGAACCAGGCGATGATCTTTTTCACTTCGCCCATGACTTCGGGGCCGATGCCGTCACCGGCGAGGATGAGGATTGAGGGATTGGCCATGACGGGCTCCTGCTGATGGTCGCAGGTGGCGTAGCGGGTGGGGGCTTCGGGGTCAAGCGGCAGGGGTGATCCGGGGCGGGGGTTCAGGGTGGCGGCGACAGGGTGCGGAATTCCGCGGCGAGGTGGTCGAGCACGCGGCGGATGCGCGGGTTCTGCCGAAGCGCCTCGGGGGCGGTCAGCCAGACCGGCAGGGGCGGCAGGGCCAGAAAACCGGCCACCCGTTCGACAAGGGGGTCGCCCTCGCCGATCAGGGTCAGCGCGCCGCCAAGGCCGCAGCCGGCCCGCACCAGCGCCCAATAGACCAGCTGATCGTCGCATCGCAGCGGAAAATCCTCGCGCTGGCGGCCGAAGCCCAGGCGCTGCACCATGCGCAGGATCAGTTCGGACCGGTCCATGCCGACGATGTCGAACCGGGCCAGATCGGCAATCGAGCCGGGCCTGCCGTGCCGGTCGAGATAGTCCTTTGCTGCATAAAGCGCCATCGGCAGGTCGATCAGGTGGCGGATCACCACGTCGCTTTGCGTCGGCCGGTACATGCGCAGCGCGATGTCGGCCTCGCGGAACAGAAGGTTTTCGGTCGTGTCCGAGGGCACGAGTTCGATCTGGATGCCCGGCTCGGCCTGGCGCAAGCGGGCCAGCATCGGCGGCAGGATGTGGTGCGAGACGACCTGGCTGGCGGTGAGGCGGACAGTGCCGGAAAGCCGCTCTTGCCGGCCCGCCGCGGTCAGCGCCAGCCGGGCCGCGGCATCGCGCATCACGGTGGCGGAGGGGATCAGCGCCAGCGCCGCCTCGGTCGGGGCGAGGCCGCGCGCGATGCGGGTGAAGAGCGGCGTGCCAAGTGCCGCCTCAAGCTCTGCCACGTGGCGGCCCAGCGTCGGCTGGCTGAGGTTCAGGCGCCGCGCCGCCGCCGAAAGCGACCCGGTTTCGGCCACGGCGAGGAAGGAACGGTACAGGGTCCAGTCAGTGTCATCCATACGGATATGAATACATGACCTCCGAATTTCGGCAATGCGCATTCATGCTTTTCAGGGGTAACTTGGCTTCACACCAAGGAAAGGGAAAGATCATGAGCAAGATCGTACTGGTTCTGGGCGCGTCGGGTCTGTTCGGCAGCCACGCGGCCAAGGCCTTCGCGGCCGCCGGCTGGGAGGTGCGCAAGTACAAGCGCGGCACCGACATGACCAAGGCGGCCGAGGGGGTCGATGTCATCGTCAACGGGCTGAACCCGCCGATGTACCACAACTGGAAGACCCTGATCCCGGCCATCACCAAGCGGGTGATCGCGGCGGGTCTGGCCTCGGGCGCCACGGTTCTGGTGCCGGGCAATGTCTATGTCTATGGCCGCGAGCCGGGGCCCTGGGGGCCGCAGACACCGCAACGGCCGGCGTCGCGCAAGGGGGCGATCCGGGTCGCGATGGAGGCCGACTATCGCGCGGCCAGCGCCCGGGGCCTGCAGGTCATCATTCTGCGCGGCGGAGATTTCCTGGCGCCCGAGGTCGCGGGCAGTTTCTGGAACATGGTGACGCTGAAATCGCTGGCCCGGGGCCGCATCACCACGATGACCGTGCCCGAGGTGCCGCGTGCCTATGCCTATCTGCCCGACATGGCCCGCGCCGCCGTGGCCCTGGCCGAAAAGCGGGCCGATTTGCCGGCCTTCACCGACATGCCCTTCGCAGGCTACACCCTGTCGATGGAGGATCTGAAGGCGCGTCTGGAACGGCTGATGGGGCAGCGGCTGAAGTTCACCGCCTTCGCCTGGTGGCAGATGACGCTGGCCGCCCCCTTCTGGGAACTGGCGCGCGAATTGCGCGAGATGCGCTATCTTTACGATCTGCCCCATGCGCTCGACCCGGCACCGTTGGCCGCGGTCCTGCCCGAGTTCCGGCCCACCCCGCTCGACACCGTTCTGGCCGCGCATGTGAGCCGTCTGGTGCCGGCTCAGGGCAGCGTGAGGCTGGCCGAAGCGGGGTAATGCCGGCTCGCGGTGGCCAGCGTCGCCGCGAAAGGATCGCTGTCGGGCGGCCACATCACGCTGGCCGCCGTCACGCCGATGTCTTTTGACGGCAGGATGTAGTCGAGCCGCAATCCCATGTGGCTTTTGGCGAAATAGGCGGTGTCAAGCGCCGGATCGCCCTTGTGGTGCGCATCGGTGTGACCCGAAGTGCCGCGCGGCGCGGGGTCTTGCAAAAGCGACAGGAGGGCGCGCAGCGGCCCGGTCTTGCCCTCGCCATCCTGGGGGTCGAGATTGGCCTCTCCCATCACGACGAAGGGGGCTTGCGGCGGCGGATAGGGCCCGGCAGAGGCCGGAACCTGCGGCAGATCGCCCTGCAGGAGATGCAGCCACAGCGCGGTTTCATCCGCGTTGCGGCGGCCGTTGCGATCCTCGGGCCCGTCGAAGACCGGCGGCGTGGCGGCCCAGACCAGAAGCCGCAGGGTCTTGCCCGGCGCATAGGTCAGGGGTATCTCGTAATGGCCCGAGGTAGACAGGCGCTGCAGGGCCCTGGCCTCGGGCGTCAGGTCGGGCGGCAGATCGGCGCCGGGCAGGTTGGCCCAGAGAAGGCCGGTGAAATCGCGGATCCCGGCCCGGTCGATCGGCAGACGCGACAGAAGCGCCATGCCCGCTTGCCCGGCAAAGCGCCCATAGGCCTGCGCATCGCGCGGCCCGTTCAGGGCGCCGTCGTGGTTCAGATCAAGCCCGGTCGGCACGCCGGTGTTGGGCCGCAGCGCCAGGGCATAGGGGTAGTCGAGCCCCTGCCCGCGCAGCCGGTCCTGCAAGGCGGCCAGCGCGCTGCCATCATAATCATAGTCGAAACCGGTCAGCAGCAGCACATCGGCGTCGAGCTTGCCGATCACCGCGACCCCGGCCTCGACCGCGGGCAGGTCCTTGCGGGTGAGGTGCTGCAGCAAAAGGCCCGGGCCGGATTGCGACATGCCGCAATCATAGGTCGCGACCACAACCTCGCGGGCATAGGCCGGCAGGGCCAGCAGCGAAGCCGCCACCAGAAGGCCAAGACATCTCAGACCGGCGCGTATTCGCCGCCCGCCTCGGAGGGAGTGCTGGCCTGACGGCGCGCCTGAATCATGTCGGCCACGCGCCCCATCGCGATGCCGCGCATGAACAGGCTTGCCGGAAGGAAGGACCATAGTGTCAGCGCCCAGACAAGGGATTGCGGCGAGGTCGGACCGAAGGACTGAAATCCGATCGAAGCCATCCTTACCATGGCGGGGGTCACGAAGGGCAGCAGAAAACCGATGGCGATGTTCCAGCGCGCATCGCGGTTGAGCCGAGCCACGACATCTCCGCCCGAGGTGGGGTCGAAGGTCGGCAGGTTGACCCAGACATTGAAGGGACGGTCGCGGCGCGGCCAACCGCCCAGCCGCAGCATCACCACAAAGAAGGCCAACGATATCAAAGAGATGATATAGGATGTGCCGGCCGCGGTGCGCAATGCGCCGATCTGCGCCTCGGTCGCGTTCTCGGCCAGCATCTGCGTGGCGAGGCGCACCGGGCTATAGGGAAAGTCCATCGAGAACCCGGCCAGGGCACCGACCGCGTGGATCAGATCCGTCAGGGTCGAGGGATGCATGCGCCCCCGTTCGATCGCCGAAAGGCAGAAGACGGTGAAGAACAACATCAGAAAGCGGATGCGGTTGAAGGGCGGCGCATCTCGGAACTCGACCAGGCCCGGATAGACGGCGCTGTATTCGACAAAGGTCAGCACGCCAATGAACAGCGCCACCAGGGCCACCATCTGCTGGCTGTCGACCCTTGTGTCGGCCAGCAGCACGGTCGGCGTGGCAATGACGAACATCACCAGCAAGGACCGCGTGATCGCCCCCGCGAGACGTGAAAACACTGCTCCTGCACCCTTCTGCCAGATGGACCGGATGCTTTGCCAGGCCCTTGTTCCGGCGATTTCCCGCACATTGTGGCGGATTGCCTCAATCTTGCCCAATTTGTGCCTACTTTCCCAAAACCTTGCAAGCGTCACGGGCACTAGGCCGCAGTTAAGTGGCGCTTTCACGGTTCAGGTGTTGCAGGATTGAATCAATTTTGAGTTAACAAAAAGGCAGAGCGGAGGGGTTTCCTCCGCTCTACGCAAGATCTTGTGGTTGTTCGGCTTTTGGGCGCTTTTCGTCAGGCCCAGGGGCGCAGGGCCTGTGCCTTTTTCTCGAACTCGACGATGGAGGTGGCTTTCTCCATGGTCAGGCCGATGTCGTCGAGCCCGTTCAGGAGGCAATGCTTGCGGTGGCTGTCGATCTCGAAGTTGAAGACGCGGCCGTCCGAAGTTGTGACGGTCTGCGCCTCGAGGTCGATGGTCTGGCGGGCGTTGGCACCTTTCCGCGCGTCGTCCATCAGTACATCCACCACCTCTTGCGGCATCACGATGGGCAGGATGCCGTTCTTGAAGCAGTTGTTGTAGAAGATGTCGGCGAAAGAGGTGGAGATCACGCAGCGGATGCCGAAGTCCAGCAGAGCCCAGGGCGCATGTTCGCGCGAGGAACCGCAGCCGAAATTGTCGCCGGCGATGAGGATTTCCGCCTTGCGCCAGGCGGGCTGGTTCAGCACGAATTCAGGGATCTCGGCGCCGTCGAGCGTATAGCGCATCTCGTCGAACAGGTTCTTGCCAAGGCCGGTGCGGGCGATGGTCTTCAGAAACTGCTTGGGGATGATCATGTCGGTGTCGATGTTGACCAGGGGCATGGGCGCCGCGATGCCGGTCAGCTTGGTGAATTTGTCCATGGGATTACCCTTTGAAGGAGGCAGGAAGCCCCAAAGGGGCCGCCCGTCGATTTGAATTGACCGATGGCGCCGCTTGCCCGGATGCTGCCCCGGCGGCCCGGCACGAAGCCAGCCGCGCCATCAGCGAAGGACAAGACACATGAGCGACATCATCGAGTGGGTTCTGGAGATGCAGATTCAGGACGGGCAGGCCGACAAGGTCCAGCCCCTGGTGGACGAGATGGTGGCGGCCACCAGGGCCAGCGAACCGGGCGCGCTGCATTACGAATACTTCCTGAATGCCGACCGGACGCGCTGCACCGTCATCGAACGCTATGCCGACAATGCGGCCGTCAAGCAGCACCTGGCCAATTTCGGCACGCATTTCGCGACACGGTTCTTTGCGGCCTTTGCGCCGCTGCGCTTCGTGATCTATGGCCCGGCGGATGACGAGGTGCGCGCCGCCCTTGCGGGCAACGGCGCGACCTTTGAAAGCCGCATCGCGGGTTTTCACCGCTAGGCCACAGGGCACGGTCACATCACGTCCCGCACATCGGTCAGATGCCCGGTGATCGCGGCGGCCGCGGCCATGGCGGGGGACAGGAGGTGGGTGCGCCCGCCCCTGCCCTGACGGCCTTCGAAGTTGCGGTTCGAGGTGGCGGCACAGCGTTCACCCGGCGCCAGTTGGTCGGGGTTCATCGCAAGGCACATCGAACATCCCGCCAGTCGCCATTCGAAGCCCGCGTCGATGAAGATCTGGGCCAGGCCCTCTTCCTCGGCCTGGGCGCGGACGAGGCCCGACCCCGGGACGACCATGGCGCGCTTCACGCTGATCTTCTTGCCCTTCAGGATCGCGGCCGCGGCGCGCAGATCCTCGATCCGGCCATTGGTGCAGGAGCCGATGAAGACCGTGTCGATCTTGATGTCGGACAGTTTCATGCCGGGCGTCAGGCCCATGTAGTCGAGCGAGCGCTGCACGGCCTCGACCTTGCCGCCGTGGAAATCGGCGGGCGAGGGCACGGTGCCGGTGATCGGCAGCACGTCCTCGGGCGAGGTGCCCCAGGTGACGACGGGGGCGATGTCTTCGCCCTTGAGGGTGATGACCTTGTCCCAATGAGCGTCGTCATCGCTGAACAGGGTCTTCCAATAGGCCACGGCGGCCTCCCATGCCGCACCTTTCGGCGCGTGGGGGCGGCCCATGCAATAGGCGAAGGTCTTTTCATCCGGCGCGATCAGGCCGGCGCGGGCGCCGCCTTCGATCGCCATGTTGCAGACGGTCATGCGGCCTTCCATCGACAGCTCGCGGATCGCCTGACCGCAGTATTCGATGACATAGCCGGTGCCGCCCGCGGTGCCGGTGGCGCCGATGACCGAAAGGGTTATGTCCTTGGCGGTGACGCCGGGGCGCAGGGAGCCGGTGATTTCCACCTTGAAATTCTTGGCCTTGCGCTGGATCAGGGTCTGGGTCGCCAGAACGTGTTCAACCTCGGACGTGCCGATGCCATGGGCCAGCGCGCCAAAGGCGCCGTGGGTGGCTGTGTGGCTGTCGCCGCAGACCACGGTCATGCCGGGCAGGGTCCAGCCCTGTTCCGGGCCGACGATATGCACGATGCCCTGGCGGATATCCGACACCGGATAGTAGTTGATGCCGAAATCCTTGGCGTTCTTGTCCAAGGCCTCGACCTGGATGCGGCTGTCCTCGGTCATCGTGGCGGCATTGGCGCGGTCGAGCGTGGTGGGCACGTTGTGATCGGGCACCGCGATGGTCTTGGCCGGCGCGCGGACCTTGCGGCCGGTCATGCGCAAGCCTTCAAAGGCCTGCGGGCTGGTCACTTCATGAACCAGATGGCGGTCGATATAGAGCAGGCAGGTGCCGTCTTCGGCCTGATCAACCAGATGGTCGTCCCAGATTTTGTCGTAGAGGGTGCGAGCGGTCATGGCTCTCTCTTTTCAGCGATTGGAATGGGAATGGGCTAAACCCGCGCAAGGGCGCGGGGCACGTCAGGACGCAAGGTCAAAGGCGTGCGAGGACAGACCGCAGTCGCTGCGTGAAACGCCAAGGCAGGCGCGCATGATCGGCTATGTCGAAAAAGCGATACATGAGAGGTCAATACGCCGAACAGGGCGCGCTTTCAAGCCGGCTGGCCTTCCGGACCCGGCCAAAGATGGCCGAGGCCGGTCAGAAACCGGCGAATTTGCCGCGGGCAATCTCGCGCTCGCGGAATTCAAGGTCATAGCGGCTGACCGATCCGTCGAGATAGGCGCGCTCGCGTTCGGCGCGGCTTGGCAGGGCCGGAAAGATTCGGCGGAAGATGCGGATGATCGAAGGGTGCGTCATGGCTGTAACTCCAGATATCCTCCCTGCCATCCATATGGCGCCACGCGGCCGAGGCTGCCAGTCCGTCAGGCGGGATGACGCCTTGCAGCCTGTGCATGACGTGATCGCGGGTCGAATTGCATTGCCGGTGGACCCGTGCCAGAAACAGGCAGCATGGACACGATCAACCCGGACATCCTGGCGAGCGCGAACGACCTGCTCTTGCAGGTGACGGCCTTCATTCATTCGCTGGTGCTGCCGTCGCGGCTGTTTCAGGTCGGCCTCGTGCTGGTGCTTTTTCTGGCGGCCACGCTGATCCGCAATGTCGCAGCGCCGCGGGTCGAGGCCTATCTGCGCGGGCTTGAGGGCGTTCCGCTGCAGCGCATGCGCATTTACGCCATTCTCAAACGGCGGATTCGCGGCATCAGTTTCGTCATCCTGTCCTGGGTCGCGGTGGGGGTGATCGAGCAGCTGTCGATCTACCCGTCGCGGCGCTATCTGGTGGTGATCGCGGCGACGGTCGCCACGGCCTGGGTGCTGATCGGCCTCGTGACGCGGGTGATCCGCAATCCCTTCCTGCGGCGGGTCGTGACCTGGGCCGGCTGGATCTATGTGACCCTGCAGTACACGGGCTTTCTGGGCGCGGCGACGGATTTTCTGGACTCGCTCGGCATCACGCTGGGCGATGTGCGGGTGACGGTGCTGGGCGTGCTGCGCGCCCTGGTGGTTTCGGCGGTGCTGATCTCTGCCGCCCGGATGATCACCCAGACGATCACGCGGCGGCTGGCCAAGAACAACGACATCTCGCCCTCGGTCGGCGTGCTGGCGGTCAAGCTGGTGCAGATCGTGATGTATTCCGCGGCGGCCTATCTGGGGCTGAAGGCCCTGGGCTTCGACCTGACCGGCCTTGCCGTCCTGTCGGGCGCCATCGGCGTGGGTCTGGGCTTTGGCCTGCAGAAGGTCGTCTCGAACCTCGTCTCGGGCGTGATCATCCTGATGGATGAAAGCATCAAGCCGGGCGATGTGATCAGCATCGGCGACACCTTCGGCTGGATCGCCTCGCTGGGCGCGCGCTATGTGTCGGTCGTCACCCGCGACGGGAGGGAATATCTGATCCCGAACGAGGATCTGATCACCGGCCAGGTGGTGAACTGGTCGCACAGCAGCGATCTGGTGCGGCTGGACATCAATTTCGGCACGTCTTACAGCGACGACCCCCATGCCGTGCGCCGCGTGGCGGCAGAGGCCGCGCGCTCGGTGCCGCGGGTGCTCAAGACCTCGGACCCGGTCTGCCATGTGACGGGCTTTGGCGACAGTTCGGTCGATTACGTCCTGCGCTTCTGGATCAGCGATCCGCGCGAAGGGCTGACCAATGTGCGCGGCCAGGTGTTCCTGGCACTCTGGGATGCCTTCAAGCGCGAAGGCTTCACCATCCCCTTCCCGCAGCGCGAGGTCCTGATGCTCAACCCTACAGCTCCGCGGCCCGATGCCGGCAAAGAACTTGACGGCAGGGACTGGACCCCGCCCACAAATGCCGATATGGGGCGCGCTGCATCTTCGGAACGTTGAGATTACCGACCTCTGGTGCTAGTCTGTCATTCAAGCATCGCGGATTGCGCGATGCGCCTTACCGGAGGACGATGTCCTGTCTCATTCAGACCCTGCGACCGGATTGCCGGTCGGTCCTCGCGCAGAGCGCGTGAGCGCGCCCAGCTACACTTCCGAAGAGGTTCTGGCCACCGCGCTGGCCTCGCTTGAGGATGACAAGGCCGAGGATATCGTGCAGATCGACCTGCGCGGCCGGTCGGACGTGGCCGATTACATGGTGATCTGCTCGGGCCGGTCGTCGCGTCAGGTGGCCTCGATCTCGGAAAAGCTGGTGGACCGGCTGAAGCAGCAGTTCCGTTTCACCGCCAAGATGGAAGGCAAGGAAACCGGCGACTGGGTGCTGATCGACGGCAGCGACGTGATCATCCATGTCTTCCGGCCCGAGGTGCGCGACTTCTACCAGCTGGAAAAGATGTGGATGCCCTCGGCGGCGCATCGGACGGATTCCGGCGCGGCGGTCTGAGGCGGCATGCGGCTGCATCTGATCGCAGTCGGGCGGCTGCGGGCTGGGCCTGAACGCGTTCTGGTGGACGATTACCTGCAAAGGCTGGACCGGACCGGGCGGCCTCTGGGCCTTGGCCCCGCGGTCGAGCATGAGGTCGAGGACAAGAAGAACCTTGGCATGGCGGCGGAGGCCGAGCTTCTGGCCCGCGCGGTGCCGGCCGGGGCGGTTCTGGTGACGCTGGACGAACGCGGCAAGCTGCTGACATCGCCCGAATTCGCGGCCCTGCTGGCCAAGTGGCGCGATGGCGGGCGGCAGGATGTGGCCTTCGTGATCGGCGGGGCGGATGGCATTGATCCTTCCTTGCGGGCCCGGGCCGAGGCCTCGGTCAGTTTCGGCGCGATGGTCTGGCCGCATATGCTGGTGCGGGTGATGCTGGCCGAACAATTGTACCGGGCCGCCACGATCCTGGGCGGCGGACCGTATCACAGGGCGTGACGCCGGACGGGCCCGGCCTCAGGGCTGGCTGTCTGCGGGGAGATGTCACGCCCTGGCCGCGCCTGGCACGGAATGGGCGGCAAGGGGCACAGAGGGGCCGGTTCGCGCTGCATCTTGTTGTTCTTGGCGCGCCGCAGCCCTATGAACGCAGAGAATAAGGTGGAGACGATGATGACCCAATTCAAACCCGTGGTGCTGTGCATTCTGGATGGCTGGGGGATCGGCTCTGACCCGGCGGTATCGGCGCCGGCCCAGGCCCATGTGCCGAACTACAACCGGCTTTGGTCGACCCGCCCGCATTCCACGCTGACCACCTTCGGGCCGGATGTGGGGCTGCCGACCGGGCAGATGGGCAATTCCGAGGTCGGTCACACCAACATCGGCGCGGGCCGCGTGGTGGCGATGGACCTTGGCGCCATTGACCTGGCAATCGAGGACGGCTCGTTTGCCAGGAACGCGGCGCTGGTCGCCTTCATCGCAGCGCTCAAGGCCAGCGGCGGGACGGCGCATCTGATGGGCGTCATCTCGGACGGCGGGGTACATGGCCATATCAGCCATGTGCTGGCCGCCTGTCGCGCGATTGAGGCCGAGGGGGTTCCGGTTGCCCTGCACGCCATCACCGACGGCCGCGACGTGGCGCCCAACTCGGCCGCGCGCTTCATCGAGGCGCTGATGCAGGGCCTGCCCGAGGGCGCCCGCGTCGCCACCGTGATCGGCCGCTATTGGGCGATGGATCGCGACAACCGCTGGGACAGGGTCGAGCGCGCCTATCAGGCCATCGTGATGGCCGCGGGCGCACATGCCATCACGCCGCAGGATGCGGTTGCGGCCTCTTATGCGGCGGAGACGATGGATGAATTCGTGGCCCCGACCGTGATCGGCGAATACGAGGGGGCCAAGGACGGCGACGGGTTCTTCTGCCTCAACTTCCGGTCGGACCGCGCGCGCGAGCTTTTGTCGGCGCTGGGCGATCCGGCTTTCGACGGGTTCGAGGCGGGCAAGCGGCCGGTCTGGGCCGCGATGCTGGGGATGGTGGAATATTCGACCGCACACAACGGCTACATGACCACGGCCTTCCCGCCGCGGTCGCTGCCCAACACGATCGGCGAATGGGTGGCGCGCCACGGTCTGACCCAGCTCCGCCTCGCCGAGACCGAGAAATACCCCCATGTCACCTTCTTTCTGAACGGTGGGCGCGAGGTGCCCTTTGCCGGCGAAGACCGCTACATGGCGCCCTCGCCCAAGGTCGCGACCTATGACCTGCAGCCGGAGATGAGCGCCGCCGAGGTGGCCGACAATCTGGTGAAGGGAATCGAGCGCGGCTACGATCTGATCGTGGTGAACTTCGCCAATCCGGACATGGTGGGCCACACCGGCAGCCTGCCCGCGGCGATCAGGGCCTGCGAGGCGGTCGATCTGGGTCTGGGTCTGGCGCTCGCCGCGCTGGACCGGGTTGGCGGGGCGATGATCATCACCGCCGATCACGGCAACTGCGAGTTAATGGTCGATCCGGTGACGGGCGGCCCGCACACCTCGCATACCACCAACCCGGTACCGGTCATTCTGGTCGGCGGGCCGGTGGGGGCGAAGTTGCGCGACGGTGGGCGGCTGGCCGACCTGGCGCCGACCCTGCTGGAATTGATGGGCCTGCCGCAACCGGCCGAAATGACCGGAAAGAGCCTGCTTCTGGCATGATGAAGGCGCTGGCCCTTGTGCTGCTCTGTGCGCTGCCTGCGGCGGCCGAAGGCGTGCAGGGTGACGTGGCGAAGGCTGCGGAACAGGCCTCGGCCGACCTGCAGGCATCGGTCAAGGCGCTGCAGGATGCCGAGGGCGCCAAGGACCGGATTGCCGCCCTGACCCAGACGATCAAGGCCTATGAGGGCGGTCTTTCGGCCCTGCGCGAGGCGATGCGGCAGGCGAAACTGCGCGAGACCGCACTTGCCTTGCAGTTTCAGGCCAAGCGCGGTCAGGTCTCGCAGCTTCTGGGGGTGCTCGCGGGGATGGATTCCGATCAGGGGCCCTTGTTTCTGCTGCATCCGGATGGCCCCCTGGGCATGGTGCGGTCCGGCATGATCCTGGCCGAGGTGACGCCGGCCTTGCAGAAAGAGGCCGCCGGGCTCAAGCAGGATCTGACCGAATTGCGCGACCTGCGCGCCCTGCAGGCCGAAGCGCAAACGACCCTGCGCGACGGGCTGGCGCGGGTGCAGCGCGCGCGCACCGATCTGTCGCAGGCCATGTCGGACCGCACGGCGCTGCCCAAGGGCCTGGCCGACGACCCCGAGGCGCTGCAGGCGCTTCTGGCCAGCGCCAAGACGCTGGACAGCTTCGCCAAGGGGCTGGCGCCGAAAGACACCGCCGCGACGGGCTTTGCCGAGGCCAAGGGCACCCTGCCCTGGCCGGCTCTTGGGCGGATCATCCTGCACCCGGGCGAGACCGACGCGCGGGGCGCCACGAAGCCGGGCGTGACGCTGGCCACAAGGCCTCTCGCCCTGGTGACGGCGCCCTGGGCGGCCACGATCCGCTATCGCGGACCCTTGCTGGACTACGGAAATGTGATGATACTTGAGCCCGCGGCAGGCTATCTTCTCATTCTGGCCGGGCTGGATCAGGTCTATGGCGACGTGGGAGATGTGGTCGCACGCGGCGATGCGCTGGGCCTGATGGGTGGAAAAGAGGCGACGGCGGCCGATATCCTTTATCCAAGCGGAAATGGCGCTGGTGCAAGTGACAGCGAAACGCTTTATGTAGAACTGCGCAATGGGGCCCAACCGATCGACCCGACGGAATGGTTCGTCGCAAACGAGGAATAACGACGCATGAACAAGGTTCTGATGGCCGCATTGGGCGGCACTGTGGCTGGGGCGCTGATCGTCACGCAATTCGCGGGGCCGCTGATCGCGCAGGAGGCAGACAAGAATGCCTCTGTCTATCAGCAACTGGACCTGTTCGGCGATGCTTTCGAACGGATCCGCAGCCAGTATGTCGAACCGGTCGACACGCAAAAGCTGATCGAGGCGGCCGTCAACGGGATGCTGTCGTCGCTTGATCCGCATTCAAGCTACATGAATGCCAAGGACTATGCCGCGATGCAGGTCCAGACCAAGGGCGAGTTCGGCGGCCTTGGCATCGAGGTGACGCAAAAGGACGGCTATATCAAGGTCGTCTCGCCGATCGACGGCACGCCGGCCGACAAGGCCGGGATCAAGACCGGCGATCTGATCATCAAGGTGAACGGCAAGCCGGTCAACGGGCTGACCATGGATCAGGCGGTCGATCTGATGCGCGGGCCGATCGGCTCGGAGGTCGTGATCAACGTGGTGCGCGAAGGGGTCAAGGAGCCCTTCGACGTCTCGATCATCCGCGACACGATCAAGGTGGCCGCCGTCAAGGGCCGCTTGGTGGGCGATACGGTGGTGCTGCGCATCACCTCGTTCACCGATCAGACCTATACCGGGCTGACGAGCGAGTTGAAGAAGGCGCTGGATCAGGCCGGCGGTCTGGACAAGATCAACGGCGTTGTGATCGACCTCAGGAACAACCCGGGCGGGCTGCTGGTGCAGGCGATCCAGGTGTCGGATGCCTTCCTCAACGAGGGCGAGATCGTCTCGACCCGCGGGCGCAACCCCAAGGACAATGAACGCTTCAACGCGACCAAGGGCGATCTGATCGATGGCAAGCCGATGGTGGTGCTGATCAACGGCGGGTCGGCCTCGGCGTCAGAGATCGTGACCGGCGCGCTGCAGGATCATCACCGGGCCATCGTGGTGGGCACCAAGAGCTTCGGCAAGGGGTCTGTCCAGACCATCCTGCCGGTGCGCGGCAATGGCGCGATGCGGCTGACCACGGCGCGCTATTACACGCCCTCGGGCCGGTCGATCCAGGCTCTGGGCGTTATGCCGGATATCGTGGTGAACCAGCCGGTGGTGGACCCCAACGCCAAGCCGGTCGATCCAGCGGCCGATCCGAACAAGATGACCTCGGAAGCCGATCTGAACGGCATCCTGTCGAACGATTCGATGACGGATGACGAGAAAAAGCAACTGGAGGCCGAACGGGCGCGGACCGAGGAAGCGGCGAAACTGCGCGATGACGACTTCCAGCTGGCCTATGCCATCGACATCCTGCGCGGTCTGTCGGCCGTCGAACAAAAGCCGTGAGCAGCGATCTGCCCTATCGCCCCTGCGTCGGGGTGACCTTGATCAACCCCGCAGGGTTGATCTTTGCCGGGCGGCGGCTGGATGGGGCGCCGGATGCCTGGCAGATGCCGCAGGGCGGTATCGACGAGGGCGAAAAGCCGCGGCGGGCTGCTTTGCGGGAGCTGGCCGAGGAAACCGGCGTGACGCCCGATCTGGTCAGGTTCGTCGACAAGACCCCGGATTGGCTGACCTATAACCTGCCGCCCGAGCTTTTGGGCAAGGTCTGGGGCGGCAAGTACAAGGGGCAGCGCCAGCGCTGGTTTCTGTATCGCTTCACCGGGCGCGACGATCAGGTGAACATCGCCCAGGTCCATCCGGAATTCTCCGAGTGGCGCTGGATCGGTGCGGACGAGATGCTGGCCTGCATCGTGCCCTTCAAGCGCGAAGTCTATGCGCAGGTGATCAAAGCCTTCCGCCCGCATCTGGCCTGAGAAGGTCACGATTTTTCTGCGAAAAATCGCAGGCCGGCGTTGCAGGGCTCAGGCTGGTCTGGCGGGCTTGGCCTCGGAGTGTTTGATCGACAGGGCGCCGCGCCAATAATCGGGCGTGGTGATCTGCGGATAGCGTTTGTGGTAAAGCGCGCGCAAGGCGTCATAGCCCAGAACCGTGCGCAGCCAGAGACCGCTCAGCCGCAGCAGCAGGCGCAGCGCCTTCAGGTTCGACCGGCGGGTGACATAGCCCTTGTCGCGGGTCGAATTCAGGTAGGTGAGTTGCACGGCGCCCCAGACCGGGTCGAGATGGCCGCGCAATCCGGCCGGGATCACCTGTTTGCCGCCCCATAGCCCGTAGAACGGCAGGAAGTGGCCATTCAGCGTCAGCGGAAAGACGATGCGCCGCAGCCGGCCCCAGCGCGACAGGACCACGGGCTTGGTCTTGACGTCAAGATCGGCGACCGGCTTCCAGGCCTCTTGCCGCGTCAGGGCCTTGAGCGCGGCGCGCGGCGCGCTGGCATCGGCATTGCCGGTGAAGAAATCCGGCCCCTTGAGCACATCTTCCCAGGCCTTCAGGACGGCCTCGATGGTTTCGTACTGGAATTTCACGATGTTGCGCTTGAAGAACGACAGGCCGATGCGGGCCAGCTGAAAACGCCCGACCTCCATCTTGTCGAGGGTCAGATGGTGGACCATGTGGCTGCGCAGGTCCAGATACCAGGTCAGCGGCGATTCCTTGTCGGTGAAATCCTCGGCAAAGGAGACGACGCCGTTCAGCGTGGTGATGGCGAATTCGTTGGAAAGGCTGAAGTTCACGTCATCGCCGCGCACGAAGAACGGGAAGGGATGGTGCGTGACCTGGTCGATCGGGAAGGCAAAGAACCACCAGCCGCCATACATCTTGGACGACCGGCTGAGCGCGCTTTCGTTCTCCATCCGGAAGACCTGATCGCGGTCGCGCAGGTCGGTGCCGCTGTATTGCGGATAGCATCTGCGGTCGAAGATGGCGCCGTTTTCCCACATGCGCCACTTGTCGGTGCTGTTGATCATCGCACCGGCCACAGCGGCCTTGGGGTCCTTGGCGAGGCTGAGGAAAGCATAGGTGCGGTGCAGCGCCTCCATCGGGATCGAGGCGTCGTCGTCCATGAAGAGCACATGGGAATAGCCCGCCGCCTCGGCCTCAAGCAAGCCACGGGTGAAGCCGCCCGCGCCGCCCAGATTGGCGTTGGGAATGCGGCGGATCTTGGGATGGGCTAGGATATTGGCCGAATTTCCGTTGTCGACGATAAAGCAATCCATGTGTTCGGCGAATTCGGCCCGCTCGAAATACATGGCAAGCCGCCGCGCGGTGTTTTCAACCTGGGCCTCGCGCTTGAAGGTGGTGATCGACAGGGCGAGCCGCACCGACGGATCGGGCGTTGCCTCGGTCAGGAAACCCGCGGCCGAGATCGCGACCCCGTTCGACAGCGCGCGCATTTCAAAATAGATCACGCCGCGCGTGGCGTTTTCGCTGTAATGCGACAGGTCGATCAGGGTCTGGTTGCCCTTGGACAGATTGGCCACCGTGGTCGCCAACAGTTCCCAGGACCGATCCGGTATGGCGTGAAAGACCTTGATCTCGACCCGGCCACGGCCCGAGACCCCGAGCCAGAGCCCCTTCAGCGCACAGCTGTCATGCCATTTGCCGATCGACAAGGCATTGAAATAGGTGTCGAAAAAGACCGTGCTGCCATTTTCCACGGTGATCGAGGAGGACCGTTCGTCATAGACGACCGCGCCCATGGCGTGAAAATAGAGATTGGCCTCGGTGCAGATGCCCTGTTCTGGGAAAATCAGGTTCTGCAGGGTCATCAGGCCGGTGATCTTGCGGCCGAACGTGTCGCGCCGGATCAGAAGGCCGGGCATCTGGTTGACCACCAGCTTGCCCTCGGCCACGCAGGTCACCTCGCCGAAATTGAAACGGTCCGCTGTCAGCGCCGCGGCCGGGTCCGCGCCCAGCGCGGGCAGGGCAAAGGCCAGGAAGGTCGATTGCGGAACGACGACGGCCGCGCCGGCATCGGCGATGGCGTCATAACCGGCCTCGAGTACGTTGTGGATGTCGGTCAGGTCGAACAGCGCGGATTGCGGGGTCAGCTTGCCCTCGGCGCTGCGCACCAGGCCGTTGTTTTCCATCTGCCAGGCCTCGGAGGCGTCCAGCGTGCTGGCGCCGAGTGCGGCATCGGGATCGCGCAGTATCTGCAGGCAGGCCAGCGTCCGGTCGAGCGTTTCGGCGGCGATACTTGTGTCATCGGACAGCATCAGCACATGAGTGAAGCCGCGCGTCCGCGCCTCTGTCACCATGGCGGCGAAGGCGGCCTTGCGGCTGGAGGCTGCGGGCAGAGTCACAAGACCGGGCGCCTTGGCGCGAGGGCCGCAGGTCAGCACCGATACGGGCACGGTCTGCGCCGCGGCCCAGGCCAGAAGGTGGTCGATCTTGTGATCGGGCCTCTCGGCCGCGGGGGATGGTGCAAAGCAGACCGCCAGCCGCAGGTCGGGGTCGGGCTGGCTGTCGGTCAGGAACCGGCCGGAATCGAACCTCGCGCCGTCATCGTCGATCGCACGCAGTTCGATCCAGATCGCGCCCTCGCGCCGGTCGAGCCTTGTGGCGTCCAGCTCGATGACGACCTCACGGGCCGGGTTGAGCGTGACGATATCGGAGACCAGCTGCTGCCAGGACCGCCCGGCGAGGCCTTGCAGGATGACGACCTCGACCCGGCCCGAACCGCGCAGGCCCACGGCCAGGCGGCCAAGCCGGCAGGTGCGGTCCAATGCCTCGAGCCCGAGCATGTTGAAGGCGGTGCCGAACCGCAGGGCCGCACGCGGCTCGATCAGGGCCTGGCCGTTGAGCGCGCTGACATAGATCTGCCCGTCGCTGCGGTAGAACATGCCGATTTCCGTGCAGACGCCGGGCTGGGCCAGGGTGATCTTCTGCAGGGTCAACCAGGAGGCCACGGCGTCGTGGGCGGGGCCGGAGGCGGAGGCGGAGGCAGACGGGGCGGGCCTTGTGCGGCGCAGACGGGCGAGCGCCGCGCGCCGTTCCGGAAACCTTTGGGTTCTATCAATGGACAAGGATCACCCCGTTAAATCGTCTGCAATGTTGCGCCATGCCATGCGGTTGTGCCATCGACCGACCCGCTTCACAAGCTTTGGCGATCGGCCATCGGCTGACCTTTCGGTCGCGTGCCTTGCAGAACCCGGCTGCCGCGGTACGATCCAGATCTGTGGGACTGCTTTTCGGGCGCTGCCGCAACGGGACTGACCGTCATTCCGCCGGATGGGCGATGCGATGGATCTCGTTCGGTTCACGGTCGCGCCGGTTGCGCATGGCATCGCCCAAGGCCATCCGAAGCAGGCTGAGATAGGCCAGACGGTCCGGCCCGGCATGGCGCGCGCGCAAGCGCCACTTTGCCGCGGCCAGGGCAAAGATGGGCCAGAACAGGATGGGGCCGGCCGCCTCGCGGTAGGCAAAAAGACTGTTGCGGTAGTTGTAATAGACCTTCCAGAGCGGACGGTAGATATCGCCGCCCCCCATGTGATAGGTCGAACAGTCATGTTCGAACCGCAGCGTCGGCAGGAAGCCGATCTTGCCGCCCAGCCGGGTCATCCGCAGCGTGTAGATGACGTCATCGGCATAGATGAACAGCTTGCCATCCGGAAAGCCGGCCCGCGCCAGACCCTTGCGCGACAGAAAGAACCCGACGAAAGACGTGGCGTCGATCGGGACCGGTTCAAGCGTGGCGTAGTCCGCGTCCCTGACATGAAACCCGTCGCGCCCGCCGCCGCAGGCCGTGCGCACGAAGTCCTTCAGGTGCCAGAAGGGATTGCGCGAAGGACGGTTCATGTCACAGATCCGGCCATCGGGGTAGAAGACCCCGCCGGCCAGCGCGTCATAACCGGCGCGCTCGAAGGCCGAGGCGCGCGACAGGAAGCGCGACAGCGCCCCGACCTCGGGCCGGGCGTCATCATCCATCAGGACGCACCAATCGGGATCAAAGAGCCGCACCGCTTCGCGCAGGCCGTGTTCGAAACCGCCGGCACCGCCAAGATTTTCGGCAAGGGACAGAACATGCAGCCTCGGGTCGGCAATCTGGCGCAGATAGGCGCCGCTGCCATCGCAGGAGGCATTGTCCACCACCAGCAGAGCGTCGATATCCTCGGCCAGGAGCCGTTCGACGGTCTGCTGCAGTTGTGGCTTGCGGTTGAAGGTCACGACCAGGGCGACCAGTCGCATCCTTTCACCCGTCGGACAGGGCAAGACCGGCGGTTCCGTCAGATCCGCGGCACTGGTCTGCAGATTCATATCGGGCGCACCATGAAGGCCGGCATCGGCGCGGCCGCCTTGGCGCTTTGCACGAAGGTGCGGGCGGTGTTCAGCGCCTCGCGGATGGTCACATCCATGTCCAGATAGCGATAGGTGCCAAGGCGCCCCACAAAGGTCACGCCGGTTTCAGCCTCGGCCCGGGCCACATATTGGCGCAGCAGCTCTTGTTCTTCCATGAGGCGGATCGGGTAATAGGGGATGTCGTCCGGCCCGCACAGGCGCGAAAATTCGCGGTACATCACCGAGCCTTCATGGCTTTCCCAAGGCGAGAAATGCTTGTGTTCGGTGATGCGCGTCCAGGGCACATCGACCTCGCCATAATTCATCACGGCGCAGCCCTGATAATCGCCCTGATGGGTGAAGCGTTCGAAATCGAGCGTGCGATAGCCCAGGCGCCCGATGTCATAGTCATACCAGCCATCCAGCGGGCCGGAATAAAAGACATGGTCATGTTCCGCCGCCTGATCGCGGGTGAAGCGCGTCGAAAGATGCACGGTGATATTTGCATGGTCAAGAATGCGTTCGATCATCGCGGTGTAGCCGTTTTGCGGCATGCCCTGGAATTTGTGAAAGAAATAATTGTCGTCGTAGTTGAACCGCACCGGCAGGCGTTTCAGGATCGAGGCCGGAAGCTCGGTCGGATGCACGCCCCATTGCTTTTGCGTATAGCCCTTGAAGAACGCCTCATAGAGTTCCTGACCCACAAAGCGCAGGGCCTGATCCTCGAAGGTCTGCGGATCGGTGATCGATGTATCGGCCTTGGATTCAAGGAACGCCTTGGCCTCGGCCGGGTTCATCGTGGCACGGAAGAACTGGTTGATCGTGTGCAGATTGACCGGCAAGGAAAAGACCTGCCCCCCCGAAATCGTCTTGACCCGGTTCTTGTAGGGCATGAAGGTTTCGAAGCTGTTCACATAGTCCCAGACCTCGGCATCGTCGGTGTGGAAGATATGCGGGCCGTAGACATGCACCATGACGCCCGTGTCGGCATCGCGGACCGTATGGCAGTTTCCGGCAACATGATCGCGCGCATCGACGATTGTGACCTGATGCCCGAGATCGGCCAGATGCCGCCCGATGACGGCCCCCGACAAACCCGCCCCAACCATCAGATACTTGCCCGTCATGAGAAATCCCTTCTGCCTGAACGCCGCCCCCGGATCGGGCTGAGCGCTGCGGGCTTAACAGAACATATAACCGTCGAAAACCGTACTGAACGCAAAGATGGATAGGTTTGTACTGCAGTTGCGCGGTAATTCAGCAGCGGCGGCGGAATTTCGGCCATCGTCGGCTGTTCTCTGCCGAAGCGGTCGCAGGCCGCAGTGATCTGCCGGTCAGGCGGCGAGACCCGGCCAGCACGTCAATCCGGAACCAGGCCTCGGTCCGAGGCGTTCGGGACCCCGATCACACCCGGCGGGCGCCTGCGCTTTCCAGAAGGTCGCGCACCATGGGCATGACCTTTTGGCCATAGAGCGCGATACAGTCCGCCAGGGCGCCATGCGGTATGGGCCCGGTTGTATATTTCATGTCGAAGCGCGAAAGACCCAGATCCCGCACGGTCGCGGCGATCTTGCGGGCCACCGTTTCGGGCGAGCCGACATAGAGCGAGCCATGCTCGACCTCGGCGATGAATTTCTCGCGCGTTGTGGGCGGCCAGCCGCGCTCGCGCCCGATGCGGCCGAACATGTCCTGATAAGCGGGCCAGGCAATTTCGCGCGCGGCCTCGTCGGTTGCGGCGATGAAGCCGGGAGAATGCACCCCGACCGGACGCTGTGGTCTTTCCAGTTGGGTGCAGGCCCGCTGGTAGAGGTCCAGATAGGGCAGGAACCGGCGCGGGTCGCCGCCGATGATGGCCAGCATCAGTTGCAGGTCCTGACGCACCACGCGCACCACCGATTCGGGGCTGCCGCCCACGCCGACCCAGACGGTCAGCCCCTCGGGCCCGAGCGGAGGCTGCACCTCGACCTGGCTGAGGGCGCTGCGCGTCTGGCCCTGCCAACTGACCGATTTTTCGCGCACCAGCCTGGCAAAAAGTTCCAGCTTTTCCTCGAACAGCGTGTCGTAATCGGCAAGATCATAGCCGAAGAGCGGATAGCTTTCGGTGAAGCTGCCGCGGCCAAGGATCACCTCGGCCCGGCCGTTCGAAATGGCGTTCAGCGTGGAAAAACGCTGAAAAACCCGCACTGGGTCGTCCGACGACAGGACGGTGACGGCGGTGCCCAGACGAATGCGCTGCGTGCGGCCCGCGATGGCCGCCAGAACGACCTCGGGGGCAGAGATGGCGAAGTCCTGGCGATGATGCTCGCCCAGGCCGATGAAGTCCACGCCGGCCTGATCGGCCACGACCGCCTCTTCCACCACATCCCGCAAGACCTCGTCCGGCCGCTTGAGCCGCCCGTGCGTCCCCATGGCCACATCGCCAAACGTATCCAGACCCAGTTCCACCGTCATCGCCGCCTCCGTCTTTGAGCCTCACATATCGGGATTGCGCCGCGGCCGAAAAGGGGCAAAGCCGCAGGGGTTCTGCGCGGCGGTGCAGACTGGCCCTTTGCCTTGGCACCGGGCCCGGATTACCCAAGCGCCCGCCCGGCCCGCGGACCCTTGCGGCGATGCAGGCCAGGGCCCTCCATCGGGCAAGATCGGCGCTCAGGCGAGGCCGGGGGCGATCCGCCCCTCCCAGATGCCGCGGCGGATCAGTTCGCGGGCGACGTCGCGGCAAACGGCCTCGACGGCCCGAGCCGCGCGCGACGGCGGACGGGCGGGGTTGCGCACCAGATAGACCGGTCGCGCCATCACCGGCTCGACGATCCGGGCCTTGACCAGTTCACCGCGCGCGACAAAGTCCTGCGCCGCCGCCGGCGCGAAGATCGTATAGCCCGAGCCGCGCGCGACCAGCTCCTTGATCTGGGTCATCGCGTCCATCTCGATCACGACGTTCAGCCGGATTCCCCGCGCGCGCGCCTCGGCCTCGATCAGCTTGCGCAGCCCGTGCGACGGCGTGGGCAGAACCAGGTCCAGCCCGGCAAGCGCCGCCATCGGCACCGGAGCGCCGGGCGTCAGACCGGCCGGCCAGGCATCGGGAGCAGAGTAGAAGAACAGCTCTTCGTCCAGGAAATGCGTGACCTCGTAATCCTTTACCCGGTCCAGGTCGTAGAGGAAGGCCAGATCGACCCGGCCCTCCTCGAGCCAGGTCTTGATATAGCCCGACATGGCCTCGACCGCCTGCAGCCTCACATCCGGCAGCTCCAGCCGTACGGTCTCGGCCAGGGGCACCGACAGCACCATCGAAACCGACGGCGGCAGTCCGAAGGCCACCTGTCCGCGGACCTGCCCGCCAGCCTCCCGCATCTCGGCCAGACAGCGCTCCATCGCCGCCATGATCCCGCGCGCATGGGTCAGAAGCAACTGACCCTCTTCGGTCAGGGCGATCCCGCGCGAGGACCGTGCCAGAAGCGGCAGCCCCAATTCGTCCTCCAGCTTGATGACATGCTGGCTCAGGGACGGTTGCGCCACGTTCAGCCGCTGCGACGCGGCCGACAGCGAGCCCTCTTCGGCGATGGCGATGAAATAGCGCAGCTGACGTATGTCCATGCCCCCGTGCTAGGCCCTGCGGGTCTGGCCCGTCAAGGAAAGCCTTATTGGCAGGCACGAACCCGGGCGCATCATCTTGCGCACAGCGGGAGGAGAGGGTCGATGCGCGATCTGGACGGGATTCTGGTGGTATCGCTGGAACAGGCGGTGGCGGCCCCCCTGGCCACGGCGCGCCTGGCCGATGCCGGGGCGCGTGTCATCAAGGTGGAGCGGCCCGAGGGCGATTTCGCCCGCGGCTATGACCGGCTGGTCCATGGCGAAAGCGCCTATTTCGTCTGGGTCAATCGGGGCAAGGAGTCGATCTGCCTGGACTTGCGGCAGACCGCCGACATGGATCTGATGCTGGAGATGACCCTGTGCGCCGATGTCTTCGTGCAGAACCTCGCTCCGGGCGCTGCCGAGCGGTTGGGCCTGGGGGCCGCTGCGCTGCGGGCGCGCAATCCGCGGCTGATCCATGTCTCGATCTCGGGCTATGGCGAGGACGGCCCATGGCGCGACCAAAAGGCCTATGACATGCTGATCCAGGGGGAAAGCGGGCTGATTTCCATCAACGGCACGCCCGAAGGTCCGGCGCGGGTGGGGATTTCGGTCTGCGACATCGCGGCCGGCGAGACGGCCTATGCCGCGATCCTGCAATCGTTGATCGCGCGGGGTCGGACCGGAGAGGGCCGGGCGATCGAGGTTTCGCTGTTCCACACCATGGCCGACTGGATGAATGTGCCCTATCTGCAATTGGCCTATGGCGGGGCGGCGCCGGGGCGGGTCGGGGTTCGGCATCCAACGATTGCGCCCTATGGCAGCTTTGCCTGCGCCGATGGCTGCGAGGTGCTGCTGTCGGTGCAGAACGACCGTGAATGGGCGGCGCTGGCCGGACAGGTGCTGGGCGATCCCGCCCTGGCCTTGGAGGCGCGCTTTGCCACCAACGTCGCCCGTGTTGCCAACCGCGCAGCCTGCGAGGCGCTGATCGCCCCGGTCCTCGCCCGGATGGACCGCGAGACCGCCGTCACCCGCCTGACCGCGGCCGGCATCGCCTGCGGGCGGCTGTCCTCGATGGCCGACCTCGACAGCCATCCCCAGGCGCGGCGGATCACGGTGGACAGCCCCAGCGGCCCGGTCGAGATGATGGGACGCGGCGTCAGGTTTTCCGACGCGGGGGCCATCGGCTTTGGCGCAGTGCCGGGAAAGGGCGAACAAAGCGCCGCGATCCGGCAGGAGTTTTCCAGATGACCGCCCTGCGCGCACTTCTGTTCGTGCCGGCAGGGAACGAACGGCTGCTGGCTTCGGCCCTGCGACATCGCCCCGATGCGGTGATCCTCGATCTTGAGGACGCCGTTGCGGCTGCCGACAAGCCCGCAGCCCGCGCTGCACTCCGGGCAATGCAGGCGAGGGTGCGGGCCGAGGGTCTTTCCTGCCTCGTGCGGGTGAATGCGCCGCTGTGCGAACTGATCCCGGATGTCGAGGCGATCGACCCAGGCCTGACTGATGCGCTGATCCTGCCCAAGGTCACCGACTGCCGCCCGCTGGACAATGCGGCCGAACTGACGGCCGGGTCTCTGCCGCTTATCGCCCTGATCGAAAGCCCCACAGCGCTGCGCAATCTGAATGCCATCGCGGCCCATCCGCGTGTCATGGGCCTGATGCTGGGGTCCGAAGATTTCTCGGCCCGACTCGGCATCGACCCGAACGGCGGAGGGCTGACCCATCCCGCCACGCTGATCGCACTGGCTGCGGCGGCTGAAGGGCGGCTGGCCATCGGCTTTCCCGGATCCATCGGCAACTTCCGCGACCTTGATCTTTACGCCCGCCAGCTTGCGCAGGCCCGCGCCCTGGGCTTTCATACAGCCGCGGCGATCCATCCTGCACAACTGCCGGCGATTCGGGCGGCTTTCGCACCGTCCGAGGCCGAGCTTGCCTGGGCCCGGGCCGTGCTGGCACAAGCCTTGGACGGCGTAAGCGCGCATGACGGCCAGATGATCGACGCGCCGGTTCTGGCGCGGGCCCGGACCTTGCTGGACCTTGCGGGAGACTGACCGGAGCATGGACGCCTTCACCCTCAACATTCCGCGGCTCGAGACCGGGCGGCTTCTGCTGCGCGAATACCGGCAGAGCGACTTTGACAGCTTTGCCGCCTTCTACGAAACCGACCGCAGCCGGTTCATCGGCGGGCCGCTCAGCCGGGAACTCGCCTGGCGCGGGCTGGCCACCCATCTTGGCCACTGGGCGCTGCGCGGCTATGGCTTCTGGGCGGTGGAGGAAAAGGCCACCGGCGCCTTTTGCGGCCATGTCGGGCTATGGTGCCCCGAGGGTTGGGCGGGTCCGGAGATCGGCTGGGTGATGATGGCCGGGGCCGAGGGCCGCTCAATCGCGCATGAGGCCGCCCTGGCCGCCCGCAGCTATGCCTATGGCCCGGCGGGTTGGACCACCGCGATCAGCGCCATCGACCCGGGCAATCTGCGCTCGATCCGGCTGGCCGAACGGCTGGGGTGCCGGAAGGAGGGGATCTTCACCCATGTCAGGCTTGGCCCGATGGAAATCTGGCGTCATCCTGCGCCGCGTGAACTTAAAGCCCAGGAATTTAAGGCCCAGGAACCGAAGGACTGAGAGATGACGCAGAAAGCCACTCCCGTTACCCATCTGGCCGATGACCGCTTTACCGTGACCGAATGGCGCTTTGCCCCGGGGGCCGAGACGGGCTGGCATGTTCATGGCCATGACTACGTCATCGTACCGCTCACCGATGGCAAGCTGGGGCTGGACCTGCCCGGCGGGCAGAAGGCCGAGGCGACGCTGACCCATGGCGTGCCCTACTCGCGCCGCGCGGGGGTGGAACATAACGTGACCAATGCCGGGTCTGCGCCCCTGTCCTTCCTTGAGGTCGAATGGACCGCTGACCATCTGGCCGAGGCGCGGGTGGCCGTGCTGCACTGCTTCATGGCGGCGTGGAATGCGCGCGATGTCGATGCGCTGATGGACTGCATGGCCGAAGATTGCGCCTTCCATGCCTCCTCCGGCCCGGGGAAAGAGGGCGCGCGCCATGTCGGCCGCGACGCGGTGCGCGCCTCTTACGCCGCGCTGTTCGAGACCTTTCCAAAGGCGCGCTGGTCAGAGGACCGGCATCACGTCATGGGCGATACCGGCCTGTCGGAATGGCGTTTCACCGGAACGGATCGCACCGGGAAAGAGGTGGACGTGCAGGGCTGCGACATCTTCCGCTTTGACGGCGAGAAGATCGCGCTGAAGGACAGCTACCGCAAGACCGTCATCCGGTGAAATGGGCAAGCGATCGAGGCAGGTTCGCCGGATCGTAGCCGCGCCCGATGAAGACAATCACGTCATCCTCGGCATGGGCGCTTTCGGGCAGGATCTCTGGCGCCTGGACCACCTTGCGGACGGTTTGCAGCAGAAGCCGGCCCGCCGGGGTGCGGACCACGCCCTTGACGCGCACCAGATCATTGCCCCGCGCGTGCAACAGGGCCGAGAGCCACAGGGTGAAAACCGACCAGTCCATCCCCTTCGGCAGGTGAATCTGGGTGGGCCGGATCGGCGCGGTCTCCTCGGGCAGGGCGGGCAGGGGCAGAGGGTCGGCCTTGGTCTCGGGCGGCAGCGCCACATCCTCGCCGCGCACGGCGGCGGTGATCGGGGCGGTGGGGTTCAGCACGCGCAGGGTGGCGCGCAGGCGGTCAAGGTCGGGTGCGGCATCGACCTTGGTCAGGATCAGGCGGTCGGCAGCCTCGATCTGGCGGCGGCCCAACGGTTCGGCGGTCAGTTGGGCTGCGGCATGAAGGGCATCGACGGCCACCAGCACCTCATCAACCCGGACATGGTGGATCAGGACCGGATCGGCCTGTATGGCGCGAACGATCGCGCCCGGATCGGCCAGCCCGCTGGTTTCCAGCAGCACGCGAGACGGCCCCTTGCCTTGGCTGCGCGCATCGCAAAGCCCGCGCAGCGCCGCGATCAGCGCCGCCTGCCCCGTGCAGCAACAGCAGCCCCCGGCCAGCAGGGTCACCCCGCCCGGAGCCGTCAGGAGCGCATCGTCCACCGGCACCTCGGCGGCTTCGTTCACGATGACATGGACATCCGGCCCGAAGGCACCGACATAAAGCTGGTGCCGCGCCCAGGTCGTCTTGCCGGAGCCGAGATAGCCGCCCAGAATCGTCAGGCGCATAAGGTCAGCCATTCAGATACCGCGCATCCAGCGGATCGACCGGGCGACCGATCAGCCGCTCGGCCTCCTCCCACAGCGCGCCAAGGTCGTTCACCAGCGTCACCGCGCCCGACAGGGTCGAAAGCTGATAGCCCGGCACCGCGCCGCCATCGGCGACGGACAGGCCATAGGGGCGCAGAAGGCGGTTCAACAGCGCGGTCCGCTGATAGCGGGCGCGCAAACGGTCGCCGGGGCTGGCAGCCCCGGCTTCCGTCCAATGGCCCGGCACGGCAGGATTGCCGCAGGCGTTGCACATGCGTCAGATCACCTCGGGACGCTTGCCGCTGGCGAAGGGATAACGCTTGCGGAAGTCGGTCGCGATATCCTCGAAGGTGGCCCATTCGACGCCGGCATGCTTCGAGATATACTCGATCAGACGTTCCAGCATCAGCAGGACCTGCGGACGGCCCGCCACGTCGGGGTGGATCGTAAAGGCAAAGACGGCATAGTCCATCTCGCGGTAGACCCAGTCGAACTGGTCGCGCCACAGCTCTTCGATGTCGCGCGGGTTCACGAAGCCATGGCTGTTGGGCGACTTCTTCATGAACATCATGGGCGGCAGGTCATCGACATACCAGTTGGCCGCCACGTCCACGAGGTCAATTTCCGTGCCGTGCTTCAAGGGGTGCATCCAGTCCTTGGCCGATTTGGAATAGTCGATCGTGTTCCACTTGTCGCCTACGCGGGCATAGAAGGGCTGGAAATCGCGGTAGCCCTGGCTGTGGTCATAGGTGAAGCCGTGCTTGAGCAGAAGTGCTGCGGTCGAGTTCGACATTTCCCACCACGGCGCCACATAGCCGCGCGGCGCGGAGCCGGTCAGGCCCTTGATCAGCTCGATCGACTTGACCAGCACATCCTCTTCCTGGGTGGGGGTCATGGCGATGGGGTTTTCGTGCAGATAGCCATGGGCGCCGACCTCGTGGCCGCCCTTGACGATCATCTCCATCTCTTTCGGGAAGGTTTCCAGCGAGTGGCCGGGGATGAAGAAGGTGGTCTTGAGGTCGTACTTCTTGAACAGGCGCAACAGGCGCGGAATGCCGACTTCGGTCGCGAAGATGCCGCGCTGGATGTCGGACGGGCTGTCACCACCGCCATATGAACCGATCCAGCCGGCGACCGAGTCGATATCGGTGCCGAAGGCGCAAAGGATTTTCTTGGTCATCAGGTCCTCCGTTATCTGCCGGGTCAGCCCCGGACAGGGTTTTCAAGGGAAAGTCCGGCGGAAAGCAGCGCTGTGTCGCGGCCGTGGGCGGCCATGACCATCAGGCTGGTGGGCATATCCTCGCCATCCGAACCGTTCGGGATCGCCAGCGCGCAGATGTCGAGGAAGTTGCCGATGGCAGTGCTGCGCAGGGTGCGGAAATTATGGTGGAAGAACACCTCCACATCCGCCTCGAGCGGCCCGATGGGCATCGCGGTGGATGGCGTGGTGGGCGCCAGCAGCAGGCCATCGCCAAGCCGAGCAGAGAAAGAGGCCACCAGCCGCGTCCGCCCCGCCAGAAGCCGGGCATAGGCGACGGCAGAGATGCCCTCGCCCATGCGGATGCGGCGCACGACGCGTGGGTCGATGCGGGCCTCGGCCGCGGTGCCAAGGCGGTCCTTGTGGATCACCATCGCCTCGACCGAGGCCAGCGGGCCGACCTCGGCCATCAGCGCCTGCGCTTCGGACAGTTCGGGCAGCGCCACCTTGCGGATGCGGGCGCCGGCGGCAGAAAGGCGAGAGAGCGTCGCCTCGAAGGCGGCACCCACCGCGGGGTCCAGGTCATCGAGGAAATGGCGGTCGGGGATCAGAAGGTCCAGCGCGGACATGTCAGCGGGCGTGGCCTCGGGCCGGCGGACACCGCGCAGCACGGCATCGGCCAGGACACAATCCTGCACCGAATGGGCAAGCGGCCCTAGCGAATCCAGCGTCCAGGACAGCGGGAAAACCCCGCCCATCGGATGCCGCCCGGTCGAGGGCTTGTAGCCCACCACCCCGTTGAACGAGGCCGGAATGCGGATCGACCCACCGGTATCGGTACCGATCGCGATGGGCACCACCCCCGCCGCCACCACCGCTCCGCTGCCAGACGACGACCCGCCCGGAGAGCGCGCCACCTTGGGATCGCGCGGGTTCCACGGCGTGCCATAATGCGGGTTGAGCCCGATGCCGGAATAGGCGAATTCGGTCATGTTGACCGTGCCGACCGACAGCATCCCGCCGCGCATCGCATTGTGGACCAGATCTGCATCCTCGGCCGCAGGGGCGGCGTCTTTCAGGACGACCGAGCCTGCGGTCGTCACCGTGCCTTGCAGGTCGAACAGGTCTTTCCAGGCGATCGGCACCCCGTCCAGCAGGCTGGCAGGATTGCCGGCGCGCAGACGCTCGCGCGCGGCGCGGGCTTCCGTCTCGGCGCGGTCGCGGGTCTGGCGGATGAAGAGCGCCTTGTCCCCGGTCGCGTCCAGGCGATCAAAGACAGCGCCCACAACATCGACCGGATCAGTGCGGCCCTTGCGCAGATCGGCGGCCAGATCTGCCGCATTGGTCAGTTTCATGCTCCGCGCCCCTCAGTGGCTGATCAGCGTGGCATCCTGCGGCTTCCAGGCGACGAAGGCCGCCCCTCCTGCCGTCAGGGTGTCGCGATACTTGTCGGCGTGACCTTCCAGCGAGACCGGCTCGCCGTTGGGCAGGGTCAGACCGATCTGCAGGATATGGCCCACCAGTTGCAGGCGGTTGATCGTGCAGGCGATGACATTCGATCCGTAATCGGCCCGCAGGGCGCTTTCGGGCGTCGTCGCCGGCAGGACCTGGATCGCCTCGGCCGGCAGGACGATCGAGGCCGCAGCGCCGATCTCGGGGATGCCATGGCTCGGCTGCACCTCCAGCGTGCCGAAGGCGCTGTCGAGCCGGGCCATCCCTTCGGACGCCTGCCGGACCTGGCCAGAGATCAGGGTGTTGGCCCCGATGAACCGCGCGACGAAGATCGACTGCGGCCGGGTGTAAAGTTCGCGCGGCGGGCTGATCTGTTCGACGCGCCCGGCATTCATCACCACGATGCGGTCCGACAGCGCCAGCGCCTCGGACTGGGCATGGGTGACGAAGACGAAGGTGATGCCAAGGTCGCGCTGCAAGAGCTTCAGTTCGTTCTGGATCGACTTGCGCAGGTTGGCGTCCAGCGCGCCCAGCGGTTCGTCCAGCAGAAGGATGTCCGGTTCCACCACCAGCGACCGGGCCAGGGCGATGCGCTGGCGCTGGCCACCCGAAAGCCGCGTCGGGCGGATCTCGGCCACTTCCATCAGGCCCAGCTTGTCGAGAATGCGGTCCACCTTGCGCTTGGCCTCTGCGGGGGCGGTTCCCTTCACCTCCAGGCCGAAGGTCACGTTCTGCCGCACGGTCATGTGCGGGAACAGGGCATAGTTCTGAAAGATCATCGAGGTCGGGCGCCGTTCGGGCGGCAGGTCGTTCACCCGCTTGCCGCGGATCAGAAGATCGCCCGAGGTGATCGATTCAAACCCTGCGATCATGCGCA
Source organism: bacterium (assembly GCA_016124195.1). Taxonomy (GTDB): domain Bacteria; phylum Pseudomonadota; class Alphaproteobacteria; order Rhodobacterales; family Rhodobacteraceae; genus Stagnihabitans. Next base: position 55,864 of record WGOE01000001.1, read on the forward strand.
GCGTCGTGGTCTTGCCGCAGCCGGAAGGCCCCAGGAAGGCGATGAACTCTCCCTTGTTCACATCCAGGTTGAAGTCGATCACGGCCGGCGTGCCGTTGTCGTAAACCTTGCCGATGTGCGAAAGTTGCAGGTCGTAAGTCACCGCGTGGTCCCCGGATTGAGGTCGAAGGATCGGCCGGGGCGCAGAGGCCCCGACCGGAGGGTTCAGGCGATCAGGCCGAGAGGAATTCGTCCCACTTCTGCATCAGCAGATCGTACTGATCCGGCCACTGGTGCCAGTAGGCGACATTGGCCGCGCGGGTGGCCAGCGAGCCACCGTCGCGCAGGTCGCCTTCCTTGATGCCGCGCTCTTCCTTGCCGACCCAGGGCTTGCCCTCGTACCAGAAGGCATATTTCTCGGGCGACATGACCGACTTGACCTTGTCGTTGGGCGAATAGTAGCCCTGCTCGGACACGGCCACGGCCGGCGGGCCCGAAAGCCAGAAGTCGGCATAGGCGGTGACCGCATCGAGGTTCGGCGAGGACTTCAGACCCGCGACCCCGATCGACCAGCCGCGGTAGCCGTTCTTCATCGTGGCATAAGAGCAGGGCACACCCTGCGCCTTGACCGCCATCACGGCCGGCTGCCAGGCGTCGGCGATGATCATCTCGCCCGAGGCCATCAGGTTCACCAGCTCGCCGAAATCGCCCCAAAGCGCGCGGAACTGGCCACCCTTCTTCTTCGAGATCAGGAACTTGGCGGCTTCCTGGATCGAGGCGGCATCCGGGTTGCCGGGGTTCTTGACGTCCAGCATCTTCAGCTCGTTCATCGCCATGATGGCTTGGCCGAAGGCGATCAGCGGGTCGACGTTCAGGCCGGTCTTGCCCTTGAACTTGTCGTCAAACAGCGAGGACCACAGAGCCGCCTCTTCCGGGTCCACCAGATCGGGGCGGAAGCCGATGGAGTCGAAGTTATAGACGGTGGGCACCATGTAAAGTTCGGTCTGGGCCTCGTCCTTCCAGATCTGGCCGACGATCTGGGCCCCAAGGTCCCACTTCGGGCTCGGCTTGGTGAAGCTTTCGGCGACGCCGGTCCAGTTCTTCAGATTCGCGGTCGCAATCGGCGAGACCAGATCGGTCTTGACGATCGAGGGCAGACGCTCACCGATGATTTCCCAGCAGTCATAGGCGGTCGAGCCCGACAGAAGCTCGGTCTGGGTGTTCGGGAAGATGTCGGCCTTGCCCGAAACGGACTTGACGCCGGACGCCTTCTGGAAATCGGCCAGAATGCGGTCCTGCACGGTCACCGACAGGCCGACAGTGCGCAGCTCCTGCGACGACAGGTCGGCCGCGAAGGCCTGCTGCGCGCCGAGGAAGGGCATGCCCATCGCAGCAACGGCCGCCGTGCCTGCAGTACCTTGCAGGAAGCGGCGGCGGGAGAGGTTCTTGGAATTCATCAGTTTTTACCTCCAGTTGTGGTTAGCTTCTTCTTCAGTCTCGCCGGGATCAGTAGCGCCCGACGAGCAATCCCCCGTCCACGACCACGACCTGTCCGGTCATGTATCGGGCCGCGTCGGATGCCAGGAATGTGATGACGTCTGCGATATCCTCGGGCTCGCCGATGCGCCCCATCGGGATGAACTCGCCCGCCTTGGCGGCGCCTTCGGGGCCCAGCGAATTCTCTTTCGACAATAGCTGCGCCGTCCGGATGTAGCCCGGCGCCACGCCGTTCACCCGGATGCCGTCGCGCGCCAGTTCCACCGCGAGGCCCCGCACGAGGCCCACAACCCCGGCCTTGGCGGCCGAATAGTGGACATGTTCGTCCCAGCCATAGGCCACGCCCATGATCGAGGACAGCGCCACGACCGCCCCCTTCTTTCGCGCCTTCATCCCTGCCAGCGCGGGACGCACGATGCGCAAGATGCCCTTCAGGTCGATGTCCAGCGTGACATCCCACTTCTCATCCGACAGCGCGGGCAGCGGAACCTTGTGGGCGATGCCGGCGTTGGCGACGATCACGTCGATGCCACCGCGTGCTGCTTCGATCTTGGCCACCAGCGCATCGGCCTCGGCGGTGGATCGCACGTCCAGCCGGTGGAACTCGGCACTGCCGCCGGCGGCCTTGATCTCGGCCACGACGGCGTTGCCCTCGGCCTCCAGCACATCGGTCACGACAGCGTGGGCGCCCTTGGCCGCAAAAGCCTTGGCGGCGGCGCGGCCGATACCGATGCCAGCACCAGTGATAAGGACGGTTTCGCTCATAGCATCACATCTCCGGAGTTGGGGCCGAGCGTCTGGCCGACGAACAGCGACGCGGCGGGAGAACACAGGAAGGCCACGGTTTCGGCGACCTCTTCAGGTTCGCCAAAACGGCCCAGGGGAAGTTCGGCAGCCTTCGCGCGCTTCCAGTCGTCGGACAGCGCACGAACAAGCGGAGTGTTGATCGGACCGGGGGCCACCGCATTGACGCGGACACCTTTCGCCGACACTTCCCGCGCCAGCGCCTTGGTCAGGCCGATGATCCCGGCCTTGGCGGCAGAGTAATGCACCAGCTCGATCCCCCCGATCTGGCCAAGCTGGCTCGCCGTGTTGACGATGCAACCCGATCCGCGGTCCAGCATCCCCCGCAGCACGGCATGGGTGCACAGGAACGTTCCTCGCAGGTGGACGGCGATCATGCGGTCCCAGTCCGAGGGCGTCAGATCGGTGAAGCGCGCCTGATGGACAAAGCCCGCATTGTTGACCAGATGGGTGACGGGTCCATGCGCCGCCTCTGCCACGGCGACCATCGCCGCCACATCGGATTCAGAGGACACATCCCCCGCAGTGGCCAGCCCGCCGATCGCCTTGGCGACCGCCTCGGCCGCATCGCGCCGCAGGTCGTTCACGGTGACGCGGTAGCCCTGCCCCGCGAGCTTTTGCGCAATCGCACGGCCGATCCCGGACCCCGCGCCGGTGACGATGACATGGCCGTTCATTGGATTTGTCATGCAATGTCCTCCTGCATGGCTTGGCGACGGGCGCGACGGACGGACAGCCCCATCAGGATGCCGTAGACCGACAGAAGCGCGAAGGAGAACAGCGTCGTCAGCACCCCGAAGGCAAAGATGTTCGGGTGAATCTCGACCGAGAAGGTCCCGTAGATCGCCAGCGGCAGGGTCTGGTCGCGGCCCGAAGCGAACAAGGTGCGCGGGAATTCATCCAAGCTGAGGGTGAAGGCGAACAGCATCGCCGACAGCACGCCCGGGAAGATCAGCGGAAAGGTTATCTTGCGGAAGGTCGTCCAGGGATCGACGCCCAGCGACCACGCAGCCTCTTCCACCGAAGCATCGAACCGGTTCAGGATCGCCAGCATCACCAGGAAGGCGAAGGGGAAGGTATAGGAGACATGGGTGGCGAAGGCCGTGGTGTACCAGTGCCGCTCGATCCCGATCACGTTGTTGGCCAGAAGCGAGGTGCCCAGACCCGTCAGCACGCCCGGCACCATCATGCCCAGCACGATGAGGTAGAACACCACGCTCGAGCCCTTGAACTTGCGCCGGAAGGCCTGTGCCGACATCACCCCCAGCACCGTCGAGACGACCATCGTCATCATCGACAGGATCAGCGAGCGGATCAGCGCATCGCCGAAGGGCAAGGGCGCGATGCGGCTCGGCGGGGTCAGGCCGAAGAGCTGCTGATACCAGTAGGTCGACCATTCGATGATCGGGAATTGCGGACCGCCGTCAGGCCCCTGCTGGAAGGACAGGATGGTCAGGACGATGAAGGGGCCATAGAGGAATATCACGAAGGCCGCGACATAGACGCCAAGGACCGATTTCAGGAAACGCTGCTCCATGGCTCAAAGCTCCCGCTTCAGGTCGACGATGCGCAGGAAGCCCGCGATGACGATGCCCATGACAACGGTCAGGATCACGCCCACGACCGAGGCCATGGCCCATTTCAGGGACCCCACCTGCGTCACGATGATGTTGCCCAGAAGGTTGACCTTGCGGCCCGACAGCGCACCCGAGGTGGCGAACTCGCCCAGAACCATCACGCTGACGAAGATCGCGCCGACGACGACGCCCGGCAGGCTGAGGGGAAAGATGATCTTCCAGAAGATCCGCCCGAAGCCGGCGCCCAGATCACGCGCCGCCTCGATGATGTTGCGGTCGATCCGGGCCAGCATGAAGGCGATCGGGCCGACCATGAAGACGCAGTAGATCTGGGTCATGCCGATGATGACCGACAGTTCGGTAAACAGCAGCACCTCGATCGGCTGCTGGATGATGTGCAGCTTCATCAGCACGATGTTGATCGCGCCCTCTTTGCCAAGCATCGGCCGCCAGGCCAGCACGCGGATCAGGAAAGAGGTCCAGAACGGGATGACGCAGATCACCAGAAGGACCGTGGACAGCGTCTTGGACTTGACGAACAGGCCCACGAACAACGCTGTCGGATAGCCCACCGCAAAGGTTGCTGCGAGCACGATGAGCCAGATCCGGATCGTCGTCCAGAGACTGTCGACGTAGGTCGAGGACGAGAAGAACTGCTGCCAGCTGGCCAGCGTCGGCTTCGGCGAGATGTTGAAGGTGGTCTGCGTCCAGAACGAGACATAGACGATCATCGCGATCGGGACGACGAGAAACAGCGCCATCCAGATGATGCCCGGCAACAGCAGCCAGCGCGTGACGCGCGCCTGACGGGCCTCGATGGAAAGGGCGGTGGTGGACATCACGCTGCCTCCCGGCCGAAAACGATGGCCTGTTCAGGGTTCCAGGTCAGCAGGCAGTCCTGCCGGGGCTCAAAAGTCTGCGGCGCACCAAGGCTGAGGTGCTGCTCCATCTCGACGACCCGTCCGCCATCGGTCTCGAAGAAGTTCACGATCGCCGAGCCCAGGTATTCCGAGGCGATCCACGTGGCCTTCAGCGCCGGCCCCTGGACCGCACTTCCCGGAGCCACCGCGCGCATCCGGTCATAGCGGATGGCATAGACGTCACGGTCTGCGCGCCGGGCACCCGGGGCCGGGATGCGGCCAAAGGGGCCCTCGAAATAGCCGGCACGGAAGGTCCCGTCGAACAGGTTGAACCTGTTCAGGAAATGCGCCACGTCGGGCGAGTTCGGGCTGTCATAGATCTCGGTCGCCCGTCCGGTCTGGATGATCCGGCCACGGTCCAGGACCACCACGCGGTCCCCCATGGCAAGCGCCTCGTTTTCCGAGCCGGTCACATGCAGAAAGGTGACGCCCAGCCGCTCGCGAATTGCGCGCAACTCGGTGCGCATCCGTCCGCGCAGGTTGGCGTCCAGAGCCCCCAGGGGCTCGTCCAGCAGAACCAGCCGCGGCTGCATGGCCAGCGTGCGCGCCAAGGCGACGCGCTGGCGCTGGCCGCCCGAAATCTGGTCGACGCCGCGGTCTTCCAGACCCTTCAGGCCGACGAGGTCGATCATCTCGTGCGCGCGGCGGTCGATTTCCGCCTCCGGCTGCGGGCTCTTGCCGTAGCGCAGGCCGAAGCCAACGTTTGCGATCACCGAAAGATGCGGGAAGAGCGCGAAATTCTGAAAGACAAAGCCGATGCCGCGCTCATGCGCGGGCAGATTTGTGATGTCGCGGCCTTCGAAGATTACACGCCCTGTTTCGGGCGCCTCGAAGCCAGCGATGACGCGCAGAAGCGTCGTCTTGCCAGAGCCGGACGGGCCGAGGAACGAGATATACTCGTTGCTGCCAGCCTCCATTGTTGCGTTATCCAGCGCAACCAGATCGCCGTAGCGCTTCGTTACGCCCTCAAGTCGAAAGACCGCGGTTTCCAACGCACTTCTCCTGAGTCTGCCGGACCGAAGCCATGGGCTGGTCCGAACCTCCGCTACCTTGACCCGGCGCCGCTTCTTGTGGGGGCGGCATCTCTATGGTCAAAACTGACTTTTGTATAACATGGTTGTTTTTCATCCATGTCAACAGCCTTTGCTTGCCTCATTAAACACGGCAACCTTGGAAGAAATGGAAAAGGCTTATCACGAACTGGCAAGAAAGCTGCGATGGCAACACTTACAAAACGATTATTGTATCGGATATTCTATTCAGAGAGTGCTCAGATACGGTGCAAAGTCCCCTGTTTCGCGGATCACGGCGACGATCTTCATCCGCGCCAGGTAATGGCGCGTGACGATGGCAAGGTGTTCCCGAAGGTATTCGGCCGCAGAATCAATGGGGTGTCGTGCGATCAGCTCGAAAAGTTTGCGGTATTGTTCGATCATCGCCTCGTCACGCGGCAATCCGAGGGCGATCAGGGCGCGGTTGACGGCAGACAGCAGTAAACGGTTCGCCCGGATCAGTTCGACCAGCGACGTGTTTGTTGCCTGCGCGATGCACAATTCCATCAGGGCATTGGACAGGGTTTCAGAGCCGACCGAAGGGTCAGTACCGATACGCAGCAGCAGATCCTCTACTTCCGGATAGCGGATTCGCGGTGCGGCCTGACGCAGGGCGGCCGGCTCGAGGATGCTCGAAAGCTCAAATTTTTCGCGTAATGTACGCGCCGTGAGCGGTCCTGCAATCCAGTGAGAGCTGGCGCTCTTGCGGATCAGGCCCTTTTCCTGCAGCCGGGCCAGGACATCGCGCGCCACGGTGCGGCTGACGCCGAGGTAATCGGCCAGTTCCGTCTCGACGATTCGGAACTCACCGAAGATCTGGCAGGTCGCCACCTCTTCTTCGACCCGGTCATAGACGTGCCGCCAGGTACCCCGCGTCTGCAGAGCGTCGTCCACCTGCTCGGGGATATCCAGCGGAAGCTCGCGGATGTCGCGACGCAAGGGGGTCAGGGTGGTGCCGCCGTGGCCCACCAGGTAGCCGCGTCCCTCGAACCGATGGATCAGCCGCTCCTCCAGCAGTTGGCGCAGGGCGGCCTGAACCGGAACGCGGCTGGTCTGCATGATCGTGGCTATCGGTCCCTCCAGCAGGACGAAGCCTTCGGGCAGGTTGCCGCGCATGATGTTGTCGCGCAGGACACGGGCGATCAGTTCGTAACGCGGCTCTCGGGCAAGAGGATTGTCGGCGCGAATCATGCCGCGGTCTCCTCGCGCAGGCTGCGGGCGAAGCGGTCCCAGGCGCGGGCGACGTAGTTGTATTCGTCCATCACCGTGTTCCAGATCGCGATCCGCCGCGCGCGCTCGGCGTAAGAGCCGCCCGCCCGCCGGGCGCCGGCCTTGACCGCGATCTGCCCCGACGGGCCCAGAAGATCCCGGCTCGCCACAGCGCCATCGTACCAATAGCCCCATTCCTCAGCCGAAAGATGTGCTTTGGCGCGCGCCAGGTTCGAGATGTAGTAGCCCTGCCGCGCCATGACCGCGCCGGCGTGACCCGACAGCCACCAGTTGAGGTATTCATAAGCCATGTCCAGCTCAGCCCCGCGCAGGTGGCGCGACAGGCTGGCCCCGCCATGCCAGGCGCGATAACCCTCGACCGGGTCAGCCTCGACAAAGTGGGCATGGGTGGCGCCGGTGCGGGCATAGACCGGGGCCCACATGCTTTGGGCTGCAACCTCGCCCCCCTCGACCAGCGCCGCAGCCTCGGCCGCATCGCTCCAGATGGTCTTGAAATAGCCCTGCGCGCGGCGCTCCTCCAGGATGGACATCAGCCGGTTGATCTCGGCAATGGACATGTTGGCGATGTCGTCGAATTCCATCTCGCCGGCAGCCTCGACCGAGAGGGCCGCGTCGAAGATGCCAATGGCCGGCTCGTCCACCAGCGCGATGCGCCCGCGTGCCCGGCGATCGAGCAGCCAGGACCAGCTGACCCGCTCTTTCGCGCCGCCGAAAACGCGGATGTCATAGCCGAAGCTGTCCATGTTGTGGACCGTCGGCAGCATCGAGATCATGCGCTGCGGCTTCGGCCCCAGAAAGCCGCCGGGCTGGACATAAAGCTTCTTGACCGGCGCATCGCCATGGCCGCGCCAGGCATATTTGCTGATGCCGCCCTGCCGGGCCAGATCGCTGATGTTGTCCCATTCCGCGATGCGCTGGCTGTCAATTGGCTGCAACGCGCCCCAGAACCACACGATATCAAGGTTATGTAAGCATTGTTCGTAAACGTCGTAGCCGCCCGGGTCCTGGGCAGCGCGGCGCTGGCAGTCGGGAAAGGACAAAAGCTCGGTCGCCACTTCGAAGCCCAGATCGGCCTGCGCCGCCCGCGTCACCTCTGGCAGGAGCGTGATCGAGGTGCCCAGCACCCGCAGCCGCCTTTGAAGCAGCCGGGGCGGGGCGGCAAGATCGCTGCGGGGGGCGGTGTTCATGGGCTATGTCCTTTGTGCTGCCTGCGCCGCTTCCTCCGGTCAGGACAGGTGGGCGGCGATGCGGTACAGGACCCCGCGCCGTTCCGCCCGCGCGGCCAGTGCCTCTTCCATCGTCACCTTCACGAACCGTGTCGGCGTATGGGGCTGCAACTGGCCGATCAGGTCCATGTCCGCGGAAATCACGGTGCCGACCATGAAATAGCCGCCTCCGGACACCGCGTCACGGTGCAACACGATGGGTTCCGTCCCGCCCGGCACCTGGACCGAGCCATAGGGGTAGCAGGCGTCCACGATGTTCGACGGGTCGGACCCCGCGCCGAAGGGCTGTTCGCGCGGGTTGAACTCCAGCGCGGTGCCGCCCTTGAAGCGATAGCCGATGCGGTCGGCCTCGGGCGCGACCTTCCAGGTGTCGTCGAAGAAGCGGTGGCCTGCGGCCTCGGTGATGCGGTGCCAATAGAGGCCCGGCAGCATCCGCAGTTCCGCCGGCTGGCCCGGCTTGCGGCGCAGGGCTTCCGGCAGGGTCCGCCCCGCCGCCACCACGGCGCCCTGCCCGAGCGGCAGTTCGTCCCCGGCGGCGAGCTTGCGCCCCTGATGCCCGCCCAAGGCGCCAAGCGCATAGGTTGACCGCGACCCCAGCACCACCGGCACGTCAAAGCCCCCGGTCACCGCCAGATAGGCCCGCGCCCCGCCTTTCAGGAAGGCGAAGGACAGGACCTGCCCCTTCTTGACCGGGAAAGAGGTCCAGAGCGGCTGTTCCACGCCGTCCACCTTGGGCGGCAGATGCGCGCCGGTCACGGCAACCGTCGCGTCCTGGGTGAATTCCAGCTCCGGCCCGGCAAAGACGATCTCCAGCACCGCGGCACCGGCCGGATTGCCGACCAGCAGATTGGCCGCCGTCAGCGACAGCAGGTCCATACCGCCCGAAACCGGGATGCCGATGTGATAGTAGCCCGGCCGCCCCTGATCCTGCACGGTGGTGGAAAGCCCGGGTTTGACAACCTTAACGCCCATCGAGAGCCTCCATGATCCTGCGGTTGCTGGCGTCGATGTCCTTCTGGAACTCGGCCAGCGAGAAGGTGACCGGCGCGATGCGCGGGCTCCAGCGGCCGGCATCGACCTCGGCGACGATATGGTCGTATTCGGCACGATCGACCGGCTTCCACTTGACGATGTCGCCGGGTTTGAACAGGCACATGAAATCGCGCAGGTAAGGCGTCGTCTGGTTCGGGTCGTAGATCGGCATCGGCGTGATCCCGAACATCTGGTAGCCACCCGCCCCGCGCACCGAATAGATGCAGGCAAAGCAGCCGCCATGGCCCACGGTCAGCCGCGGCGTATCGGTGCGCGGGCGCAGGTATTTCGGCGACTGGATCTGCCGCGAGCGGTCCACCATCTGGTACAGGAACGGAAGGCCCGCCACGAACCCCACCATCGACACGAACCACGGCGCGCCGGAATGGGCCTTGATGAAGCCGTCGATCCCGTCCAGCCCGTTGATCCGTGCGGTGTATTCTATGTCGGTCGAGGTCGGGTCCTGATGCCGCTCGCGGAACTTCATCAGGGTTTCATGGGTCCAGGGGTCGTTGTAGAGGACCGGCACCTCGATGATGCGGGTATCCAGAACCGAGGGCGCCGATTGGGCCGCCGCCTCCAGCCGCTTCAGTTCCGCCAGCATCGCATCGGGTGCGATCACGTCGGGGTCGAAGCGGACCTGAAAGCTGGCGTTCGCCGGGCAGATTTCGGTCACGCCCTTGATATTCGCCTCTTTCAGGGCGGTCGTGATCGACATGCCCTTGAAGAAGGCCTCCAGCGACATTTCCTCGTCGCATTCGACGAAGATATGCTCGTCGCCGCCGAAACTGTATCGGGTCTTCATTCCGCGATCTCCTTGGAAAGACGGGGAGCGTTTTCTTCCAGCCAGGGTTCCAGCCAGCGGGTGTGGAACGCGGCCTTGGCCACGCCTTCGTCCCGGACCAAAGCCTGATGCAGCGGTTTGGTGGTTGGCAGGCCGCCGACCTGCAATTCATCGAGCGCGCGGGCCATGCGGGCGAGGGCTGCGGGCCGGTCCTCGTCCCAGACGATCAGCTTGCCCAGAAGCGAATCGTAGAAGGGCGGCACGGTGTAGCCCTGATACAGCAGCGTATCGAAGCGCACCCCCGCCCCGCCCGGCACCGTCAGGGACGAGATCGTGCCCGGACCGGGCTTGAAGCCCTGCGCCGGGTCCTCGGCATTGATCCTGACTTCGATGGCATGGCCGCGCAGGTGGATATCTTCCTGCCGATAGCGCAGCGGTTCCCCGCCCGCGATGCGGATCATCTCGCGCACCAGATCCAGCCCCGTGACCATCTCTGTCACCGGATGTTCTACCTGAATCCGGGTGTTCATCTCGATGAAGTAGTAATGGCCAGAGATGTCGTCATAGAGGAATTCCAGCGTCCCCGCCCCGCGATAGTTGACCGCCTCGGCCAGGGCGACGGCAGAAGCGCAGAGTTTGGCGCGCAGTTCGGGCGACAGCGCGGCAGAGGGTGCTTCCTCCCACACCTTCTGGCGGCGACGTTGCAGGGAACATTCGCGTTCGAAGCAATGGATCGCGCGCGTGCCGTCGGCCAGCACCTGCACCTCGATATGGCGCGCGCGTTCGATGACCTTCTCCAGATAGAGCCCCCCGTCGCCGAAGGCGGCCTTGGCCTCAGCGCTGGCCTGCGGCATCAGGCGGTCGAATTCATCCATGTCATGGGCGATGCGGATACCGCGCCCACCGCCACCGGCTGCCGCCTTGATCATCACCGGGAAGCCGATCGCGAGCGCGATGGCCCTGGCATGGGCGGGGTCATCCACCCGCCCGTCACTGCCCGGCACCACCGGCACACCCGCCGCTTCCGCCGCGATCCGCGCCGCCACCTTGTCGCCCATCACCCGGATCGCATCGCCCGAAGGCCCGCACCAGATCGGCCCGGCCGCCACCACGGCATCGGCGAAATCGGCATTCTCGGCCAGAAAGCCATAGCCCGGATGCACGGCATCGGCGCCGGTATCCGCCGCAGCTTTCAGGATCGCTGCAATGTTCAGATAGGATTTGCTCGCCGCCGGAGGGCCGATCAGCACGGCCTCGTCCGCCATCTTCACAGCCAGGCTGTCGGCATCGGCGCTGGAATGGACCTGCACCGTGGCAAGGCCCAGCTCTTTCGCCGCGCGCTGGATGCGCACCGCAATCTCGCCCCGGTTGGCAACCAGAAGCTTCTGCATCAGCCGAGTTCCACCAGCGGCTGGCCCGCCATCACCGGCTCTTCGTCTTCGGCGTGAAAAGCGGTGATCGTGCCGGCTTCCTCGGCCGTCACCTCGTTGAAACTTTTCATCACCTCGATCAGGCCGATCACATCGCCCACCGCCACCGCATCGCCCACGTTCTTGAAATTGGGCTGATCGGGAGAAGGCTTGCGATAGAAGGTGCCGGGCAGCGGAGACAGGATCTGGGACATGGGGATTCCTTTTCAGTTGATCGAACGCACGGCGGCGCGGACGGCCTCTGCCACCGCCACGGCGTTCGGAGTGTCGGAGTGGACGCAGATCGCATCGGCCCGCACGGCCACATCGACCCCGCCCACCGAGGTCACCTTGCCTTCGCGGATGGCGCGGAGGCAAGCGGCCGCGGCCTTGTCCGGGTCGGTCGGTGCGTGTTCGCGGGTGATGATCAGCCCGCCCGCGTCGTTGTAGTCAAGGTCGGCGTAGAATTCCGACACGAACTGGTGTCCGCGCGCGGTGTAGATGGTTTCGTGCAGCGTGCCCGCCATGCCGTAAAGCGGTACCTTGAAGATGTCGGCCACGTCGCAGATCGCGTGGGCCACCTCCTCCATCCGCGCGGCCATGCCGTAAAGGCTGCCATGCGGCTTGATGTGGTTCAGCGCGACACCCTCGGCCTGAAGGAAGCCCTTCAACGCGCCGATCTGGTAGATCATGCAGTTGACCAGCTCCTCGCGGCCGATCTTCATCTCGCGCCGGCCAAAGCCCTGCAGGTCGGGCAGCGAGGGATGGGCGCCGACCTTCACCCCCTGCGCCTTGGCCAGCTTCACTGTGTTCGCCATGTGGTTGAAGTCCGAGGCGTGAAAGCCGCAAGCCACATTTGCCACGTCGATCAGGGGCATCAGCCCGGCATCGTCGCCGATGCGGTAGAGGCCGAATCCCTCGCCCATGTCACAGTTGATGATCGTCATTCAGACCTCCGCATCCAGAACATAGACACCCGTTTCCTCCAGTATGGCGGTCCAGTCCGGTTCGATCACGATGGTGGTGGTGATCTCCTCGATCACGGCCGGGCCGATGATCTTGTCCCCCGCCCCCATCAGCGCCCCGTTATAGACCGGCGTATCCTGCGCGGTGCCATCGGCGGCAAAGATCATCGGCCGAGTCCCTTTCAGTGCGGCGTGGGCGCCCCGGCCCGCCGCGACCGACATGCGTTTCGGCTTGTCGACCTTGCCCCAGATGGCGCTTTCGATGTTGACGACCTCTACCATGCTTTGCCGCTCGGAATAGGTGTAAAGTTCCTCGTGGCGGGCGTGGAACGCGGCCTTGAGCTTTTCCAGCGCAGCCTCGTCCAGATCGAAGGGATCCACGTCCACGGTGCATTCATGGACTTGGCCCACATAGCGCATGTCGAGGCTGCGGCGGATCTGCACCCGGTCGGGGCCGAAGCCGTCGCTGGCCAGGTCCTTCACGCCGCGCGCCTCCAGGCCCTTGAACAACTTGTCCAGCCTGGCCGCGGCCTCGGCGCCTTCAAGACGCACGGGGGCGGGGGCCATGTAGTTGTATTTGACGTCGGAGATGATCTGGCCATAGGCGCAAAGACCCGAGGCGAGTTTCGAGACCAGCACCTTGCGGATGCCCATTTCCCGCGCCAGCGCAGTGATATGCGCCCCGGTGGCACCGCCCGCACAGTTCAAGACGAAGTCGCGCGGGTCATAGCCGCGTTCGACCGAAACGCGGCGGATCGCGTTCACCATGTTGTTGTTGACAATGGTGAACATGCCGAAGGCCGCGGTTTCCACGCTGATGTTCAGCGGTTTGGCCAGATGCGTCTCGATCGCCTTGCGCGCCTTGGCTACATTCAAGGGCAGTCGCCCGCCCACCAGACCATCGGGATTGAGGTAGCCGAGGATCAGGTTGGCATCGGTCGTCGTCGGCCTCTCGCCGCCCTGGTCATAGCAGGCCGGCCCGGGGTCCGAGCCCGCCGATTGCGGACCCATCTGCAACAGACCCATGCTGTCGATCCAGCCGATCGACCCGCCACCCGCGCCCAGCGTTTCGACCTGGATCATCGGGATGCCGATGCGATAGCGCAGGAAGTCGATGTTCTTGGACACATTCGCCCGGCCATCCCGCGTCAGCGTGATGTCGAAGGAGGTGCCGCCCATGTCCACCGTGATGATGTCCTTGAAGCCCCAGGGCTCACCCAGGTACAGCGCCGCCTGCGGGGCCGAGGCGGGGCCCGAGTTGATCGCATAGACCGACTGGTCGCTGACGACCGACCCCAGCGCCAGACCGCCGTTGGACTGGAAATAGCGCACCGGATGACGCGAGCCGAGCGACTGGAAATAGCCGTCCACCGCCTCGACATAGGCGGACAGGATGGGCGCGAGGTAGGCGTTCACGATGGCGGTCGAGGTGCGGGTATATTCGCGCACCTGCGGGTAAAGCTGGCTGCCCACGGTCAGGCGGACATGCGGCATCATCTCGCGCACGATTTCGGCGGCGCGGGTTTCGTGTTCGGGATGCAGGACCGACCAGACGAAGCTGATGGCCACCGACTCGACGCCTTCGCGCAGGAAGTGCCGGCAGGCCTCGCGGACGTCATCCTCGTTCAGGGGCGTGTGGACGGCACCGGTCGAGATCACCCGTCCGCGAACGCCGCGGCGCAGGTAGCGCGGCACCAGCATGGTGGCCGGCGGGTATTCCGGATCGTAGCGGTAGCCGTCTTCCTTGTGGCCAAGGCGGATCTCGATACTGTCCTCGTGCCCCCTGGTGGCGATCAGGCCGGTCAGCGCGCCCTTGTGCTGGATCAGCGCGTTCAGGCCGACCGTAGTACCATTGATGCACAGGTCGGATTGCGAGGCGATGTCGCGGGCTGTGATGCCGGTCTCTTCCTCGATCAGGGCAAGGCCGTTGCGGATCGCCAGCGTCGGGTCCTGCGGGGTCGAAAGCGCCTTGAAGATGCGCACCTCGCCATCGCGGTCGGCCAGGATGAAGTCGGTGAAGGTGCCGCCGGCGTCGATGCCCAGGCGATATTTGTTCTGCATGGTCAGGTCTTTCCTGCTTCCGGAAGCCGGGGGGCGCCTGCCCCCCGGACCCCCCGGGGATATTTGAGCCAAAATGAAAGGGTCAGGCGGCGCGCAGTTTCGCGGTGGCGGCGTGATCGACGGTCAGCGTCGCCGCGTCGGCGATCACCACCCCATAGTCGCGGCGCGCGCCTTCCAGGCTGACAAGGCCGTTGCGGATATCCTCGACCACCCTCTGCACATCGCGTTCGAAGGCCTTGCCATAGCCACCGCCGCCAGGATTCTTGTTGGCGGCGCGCTCGCCGGGCTGGATCGTCTCGATCACGTTTTCGGTGATGATCTTGGTCTCGCCGCCCCGGGTCAGTTCAAGCCGGCCGACCTTGGGCGCGATCATGTCGGATTTCGCGCCGGCCGCACCCATTGCCGGGATGCGGCGGCCTTCGCCGAAGGTGATCAGGGTCATCGGCGTGTCAAGCGGTTCGACCTCCCAGCAGGTGCCCGATCCGCCGCGGAACTTGCCCGCGCCGCCTGAATCTTCCATCAGGCCGTAGCGGTGGATGATGATGGGATAGGAGTGTTCCAGCATCTCGATGTCACCCGAGGTCAGCGCGCCGAAGCAGCATTCCGGCCCGCAGGCGTGCCAGCCGTCCTGGCTGGAGGTGGCCCCCGCGCCCGAGATGATCGAGGCCAGCACCATGGTCACGTATTCCTCGTCGTGGCGCTTGTCCCAGCCGGCAATGTTGCAGCCGTTGGCATGGCCCCAGGAAGCCGAGACCTTGGCCGGCACCGCCTGTTCGAAGGCAAGGCGGACGGCGTCGGTCAGCGTCTCCATCGGCGTCGTGGTGCAGTTCATGTGCGGCGCGGGGGATTTCGCGTTGCACAGCGTGCCCTTCGGCCCCATGTCGGTGCTGACGCAGCGGTAGAGCCCCTCGTTATAGGGCGGGGGCAGCTGGGCGAACATCATCAGGCCAAGGTAGACGCCGGAATGGCTGTTCCCTTCATAGCTGTTGATGAAATAGGGGATCTGCGGCGGCGAGGCGATGGCGATGTGACAGCTGTCGCCCTTGATGGTGACGGTCGCCGTGATGTCGAAATCACCATAGCCGTGGCCGGCATCTTCCAGAATCGCGGTGCCGGTGTAGGTGCCGTCGGGCACCTGGGCGATCAGGCTGCGCATGTGGTGCTCGGCCATGTCCAGCAGTTCAGCGATGCAAAGCTGAACGGTGTCCTTGCCGTATTTGTCCATCAGCCGTTTGAGGTTGCGCGCGCCGACCTGGCAGGCGCCAATCAGGGCTTTGAAATCGCCCTCCTGGTCGCGGCGGGCGCGCATGTTGGACAAAAGGAGGTTCATCACGTCATGGCGCGGCTTGCCCTTGTCCCAGATCTTCAGGGGCGGGATCACCAGGCCCTCGGCATAGATCTCGGTCGCGTTGGGGTTGTAGCCGGCGGGCACCGGGCCGCCGATGTCGGTCAGGTGGCCCTTGCAGACCGTCCAGAACACCAGTTCACCTTCGTAGTACACAGGCATGTACATGCAGGTGTCGATGATATGGCTGCCGCCATAGGCCGGGTCATTGTGCAGGATCAGGTCGCCGTCGTGGATATCGTCTGCAAAAAACCTTGCGACCGACTTCATCGCCGGGATCAGGCTGCCCAGGTGGATCGGGATGTCCTGGCCCTGCAGGATCATTTCCGGCGTGTGGTTGAACAGCGCCGTCGAATAGTCATGCGCCAGGTTGAAGACCGAGGAACGCGCGGTCTGTTCCAGCGTCAGGGTCATTTCGCGCTGCGTCGTCTCCAGCACGCCGCGCACGACCGAGAGGGTGATCGGGTCAACGTTTCTTGTGGTCATGCGGCTATCCTCCATTGGCCGATGGGCGGCGCGGCATAGCCATTCCCCGGCGCACCAGGGCGCTGGTCCGGCTGATTCTCCCTGTCGCGGCCTTTGTGGCCCTGTTTTCGCTTTTCGTCAGAGTTGCCCGGAAAGACAGGCCTGTCTTGTCGCCGGGCGCGCCTTCGTTTGTCAGCCAGCGCACCCGAGACGGTGGATGCCGCATTGACTCCTGCATACAATGCTTGATCATCTTGCGCTGCGGGAAGGTCGGACTGTCGCAACCTGCGAAGGGGATGGAAGCCATGGCTGTCAGCCGTTTCACCACCGACGACTACCGCGGCGCGGCGCGGGCGGATCACTGGAATGCCGTCATAGCGGACGCCTATTTCCCGCTCGACCTGACCTTCCGCGACGCCTCCGCCTTTTCCGGCCGGCTTGAGATGCAGCAGGTCGGGGTCGTGTCGCTGTCGCGGCTGCAAACTCAGCCCGTGCAATATGAACGCCACCGCCGCCACATCGCCGGCGCGCCGGAAGAGCAATACCTCATCACCATTCCGCGCCAGGCTCCGGTGGAGTTCTACCAGCTCGGCCGCGAGGTGCGCTGCGATCCGGGCGGCTTTCTGCTGGAACGCGGCGACGAGCCCTATCGGTTCGCCTACAGCAGCGCGAACGACCTTTGCGTGCTCAAGGTGGCAAAATCGCATCTTGCCGACAAGCTGCGCAGCCCGGATCGCTATTGCGCGCAGGTGTTCAACGGGCGCGAGGGGATCGGCAGCCTGTTCACCACGATGGCACAGCAGATCCACGCGCAGGCGCCCGAGGCGGGGAACGCCGCCGTGCTGGGCCGCCACCTGATCGAACTGCTGGCGCTCGCGCTTGACAGCGGCTCGGACGTGCAGGGCGGGGCGGGGTCCAGCGTGCGGGCGGCGCATCTGCACCGGGCCGAGGAGACGATCCGCAAGAACCTGGCCAATCCCAACCTGTCGCCCGAAGCGGTGGCCGAGGCGATCGGAATTTCCAAACGCTATCTGCATGAACTTTTCGCGGGCGAGAACATGACCGTCTCTCAGTTCATCCGCGAGCAGCGTCTTCAGGCCGCCCGCGACTTGTTGCAGATGCCCAACCCCGGCCCGATGTCGGACATCGCCTATCGCTTCGGCTTTGCCGATCAGGCGCAGTTCTCGCGCCTGTTCAAGGCGATGTTCGGCCAGACGCCCACGGGCTACCGGGCCTCTGTTCTGGATCAGGGCAGCGGCCACTCCGGATCCTCAAGCCCCATCGGATAGTGCAGCCCGAAGTCCAGCGGCGGCTGGATGACGTATTTCCGGTCGAAGGGCAGCCAGTCGTAGGGCTGGCCAGACCGCACGATATAGGGCCAATCGGGATGGGCGAAGATCGGCCGGCCCACCGCCACCACATCGGCCGCGCCGCAGGTCAGGGCTTCTTCCGCTGCGGGGCCGTCGGCGATGCCGCCGTTGCAGATCATCGGCAGGCCCGATGCCTCGCGCAGGACGGCGGCCATGGGCCGGTCCGAGTTCGGGTCGCGATTGTCCTTCCAGTTGAAGGACGCCCAATGCAGCGCGTCATAGGCCGAGCCCTTTAGCGCAGCGCCCACGGCCCGCGCATAGTCCACCCCGCCCGGCCAGGCCCCCACAAAGTCATCGACCCCATCCTGGCTGAGGCGCAGGACGATCAGCTTGTCGGGGCCGATGGCCGCGCGGACCTTCTCGCCCACCAGACGGGGGAAGCGAAGGTTGTTCTCGGGGCTGCCGCCGAATTCATCGGTGCGCAGGTTGGTCTTGGGCGTGATGAACTGCCACAGCAGATAGCCGTTGGCGCCGTGAACCTCGACACCGTCAGCGCCGGCCTCGACCGCGCGCCGGGCACCTTCGGCAAAACCATCGGCCACGGCATGGAGTTCAGCCACCGTCAGGGCGCGCGCCGGCGGAAAGGTCACCTTGGGCCAGGGGCCGGCGATGTTGC
Organism: bacterium; assembly: GCA_016124195.1. GTDB lineage: Bacteria > Pseudomonadota > Alphaproteobacteria > Rhodobacterales > Rhodobacteraceae > Stagnihabitans. The sequence continues at coordinate 74,196 of WGOE01000001.1, forward strand.
GGATCTGCTTTTCGTAGTCGGTGTCGGTGTAAAGCGTCCAGCCCGGGCTTTGCGTCGCGCTGGCCGAGACGCCGGGCTGACCATTCAGGCAGCGCGGATCGCTGACCCGTCCGCCGTGCATCAGCTGGATGATGATCTGCGCGCCTCTGGCATGGACCGCATCGCAGACCTGCTTCCAGCCCTCGACATGCGTGGCATTGGCGATGCCGGGCTGCGACAGGTAGGCCCGGCTCTGGAAGGTGTCCTGCTCATAGGTGCCTTCGGTGATCACAAGGCCCAGCCCGCCACGGGCGCGACGACCGTAATAGGCGGCCATCTCGTGGGTTGGCGTGCCGTCGGCATGGGCCATCTGCCGGGTCAGGGGCGCCATGGCGATGCGGTTGCGCAGGGTCAGCGGGCCCAGCTTCACGGGCGATAACAGGGTCGGGAAGGCTTCGGCCATCGTTGTCTCCAGTCAAATGGCGGGGTCAGGCGGCGCGCATCGTGGCGCGCAGGCGTTCGGTGGCCGGCAGGTCAAGGCCCCAGCCGTAGCCGTTGTTCACTGGCTGGAAGACCACCCCATAGACCTCGCGGGCGTGGTCTGGCGTGATGTAGCCGTCCAGCAGATCGTCCAGAACCTTGCGCGGATCGCGCTTCAGCGGGTCGCCGAAACCGCCGCCGCAGGGCGAGAGATAGGTCACCACATCGCCCGTCTCGGCCCGCATGCCAGAGAACTTGGCATCGACCTCGCGCATCGCGCCGCCGGTCTCGTCATTGTGGATGCGCACGCGCGCCACGGCCCCTTCGTGGCCGCCGAAGATGCCCCAGGGCACATCCTCGTTGCGGTCGCTTTCGTGCGTCATGAAGCCGGGCGTCAGGAAGCGCTGCGACTTGACGACGCCCATGCCGCCACGGAACTCGCCCGCGCCGGGGAACACATCGTCACGCACCTCGTAGCGGTCGCAGATCATCGGCAGGTGCATGCCGAGGTCTTCAAGCGGGTTGTTGCGGGTGTTGCGCATCAGCTCTTCGATCGTGTCGGGGCCGTCGCTGTGCGGCCGCCCGCCCATCGCAGCCTCGTTCACCTCGATCAGCACCCAGTAATTGCCGTCGTCGCGCACACCGGAATAGCTGGCGAAGGACAGGCAGGCCGCATTCCCCGCCGTGCATTGGTCGGGCAGGACCGGGGCCAGTGCCTTGATGATCAGGTCGACGACGCGCTGGATCTGGTTGAACCGCGCCTCGCAACTGGCCGGGGCGATGGGGTTGAAGATCGACCCCAATGGCGCCGTCACCTTCACAGGGCGGAAGGACCCTTCGTTCTGCGGGATGTATTCCGCGTTGGTGTAGGTATCCAGCAGAAGGGCCCGGAAGGCGAAATAGCAGGCGACCTTGGTCGACCCCTCGAAGGGCACGTTGAAGGCCGTGGGCACCTGCGGCGAGGAGCCGGTCAGGTCCACCTCGACATCGTCGCCGCGCACCCGCACCGTTACCTTGATCGGCAGCCGCTTGCCCCGCGTGCGGCCGTCGTCGTCCATGAAGCCCTCGGCCGTGTAATCGCCATCCGGGATCTTCGCGATCTCGCGGCGCAGCATCCGCTCGGAATAGTCCATCAGCTGGGCAGCGGCCTGTTCGACCACGTCCCGGCCATAGGTGTCCATCAGGTCGCAATACCGCCTGACGCCCAGTTCGGCCGCCGCGATCTGCGCCTCGAGGTCGCGCATCACCAGCCCCGGCACGCGGGTGTTTCCGCTGATGTAGCGCCAGAGCGTGTCGTTGCGGACGCCCGCCTCGTAAAGCTTCAGCCCGTTCAGAAGCATCCCTTCGGCGAAGACGTCCGGCACGTCGATGATCAGACCGGGCGTCGCGGCGCCGATGTCCAGGTGGTGGGCGGTGTTGGCAGAAAAGCCCACCAGCTCGCCACGATAGAAGATCGGCATGACGATGCCGATGTCCGGCGAATGGCTGGCGCCGAAATAGGGGTGGTTGTGGATGGCGACATCGCCAGGCTTCCAGGCGTCGCGCGGGATGCTCTTCTCGATCCCGCGCAGATAGCCGGGGATCGAGCCGATGTGCATCGGGGTGGAATCGCTTTCGCAGAGCGTATTGTAGGCCAGGTCGAACAGGCCCGCGCCAAGGTCCTGGCTTTCGCGGATGATCGAGGAATAACTCATCCGGTACAGAACGTTGCCCATCTGCTCGGCGATGGCATGCAGCGCGCCGCCGATGACCTGCAACGTGATCGGATCGATGGTCTTGGCCATGGCTTACTCCTTGACGACGCGGGTGATGACCAGATCGCCCAGCCGCATCACGACGGCCTCGAAGCCGGGCGGAACGATGGTGGTGGAGTTCTGCTGCACGATGACGGCCGGCCCCTCGATCTGATCGCCCTGCAACAGCCGCATCCGGTCGTAGCGCGGGGTGGGCAGGGTCTGGCCGTCGTCAAAGGTGGTCGGCCGTTCGTGAAGCCGCGCCGCCGCGGGGTTGCGCCGCCCGCCCGCCGCCAGCTTGGGAAGGCGCAGCGTTTCGGACCGCGAGGCCCCGATGACGCGCAGCGTCACAAGCTCCACCGGCTGGTCCTCGAAGGCATGGCCATATTCGGTACGGTGGGTGGCGAAGAAGCGCCGGGCGATTTCATGCGCGCTGGTCGCGGTGACCGGCCCAACCGGCACATCGACCCGGAGTTCGAACCCCTGCCCGACATAGCGGCATTCGGCGATGCGGGTGAAGGATTGGTCCGAAGCCGGGATGCCGTCCGCAGCCAGCTGCGCGGCGGCCTCGGCCTGAAGCCGGTCGAAGGCCGCGGTCAGGGCGGCGAGATCGGCCTCGCCCCCGGTTTGCAGAATGGTCAGCGCGGACTGGGTGAATTCATAGCGCGGCTCGGTCACCAGAAGCCCCATGGCCGCGGTGATCCCGGGATGCAGCGGCGCGATCACGTTCCTGGCCGCGATCATCTGGCCCAGCGCCACGCCATGCAGCGGACCTGCCCCGCCGAAGGCCATCAGGCTGTAATCACGCGGGTCGATGCCCCGCGCGACCGAGTTCGAGGCGATGGCCAGCGCCATGTTGTTGTTGATGATGCGCAGAACGCCCAGGGCGGCGTCGGTCACGCTCATCCCCAAGGGCTCGGCAAGGTGGGTGCGGATCGCCTGCTCGGACAGGGCGGGGTCAATGTGCAGCCCGCCGCCGAGGAAATGTTCGGGGTCCAGCCGGCCCAGAACGACCTGAGCATCGGTCACCGTGGGCTGGGTGCCGCCCTTGCCGTAGCACGCGGGCCCCGGCTCGGCCCCGGCCGACTTCGGACCGACCCGGAAGGCCCCGCCACTGTCGACGTAAGCGATCGAGCCGCCACCCGCCCCGATCGCGTCGATGTCGATCATCGGGACCAGAACCGGCAGGTGAGCCACTTCGGTGTCGCGCGGGTTCTTGATCGTCAGCTGCCCGCCCCGGATCACCGAGATGTCGGCCGAAGTTCCCCCGATGTCGATGGTGATGATGTCGCGCGTGTCGCAGGCCTCACCCGTCCAGCGCCCGCCGATCACGCCGCCGGCCGGGCCGGACAGCAGCAGCCCGACCGGCGTCCGCGCAGCCTGTTCCACGGTCGAGACCCCGCCGTTCGACTGCATGATGCGCACATGGGCCCTGACGCCCGCGGCCCGCAGCCGGGACTGCAGGTTGTCCAGGTACCGGCGCGTGCGCGGCCCGATATAGGCGTTCATCGCCGCGGTCGAGAAGCGTTCGTATTCGCGGATCGTGTTCACGACTTCGGACGAGGCGCAGACGAAGGCATCGGGCATCACGCGCTGCACGATCTCTTTGGCGGCCAGTTCGTGGTCATTGTTCAGGAACGAGAAGAGGAAACCCACCACCACGGCCTGCAGACCGCGCTCGGCAAAGAGTTCCGCCGCCTGCTCGACCTGATCCAGCGCCAGCCGCGTCGCCACCCTTCCGTCGGGCGGCAGGATGCGTTCGTCCACCGCGATGCGGTTGCGCCGCTTGATCAGCGGTGCGCTTTGCCAGGGCACGTCGAACTGCAGGCTGAAGTTGTGCGGCCGCTTGTGACGGCCCATGTGCAGGATGTCGCGAAAACCCTTGGTCGTGATCATCCCGACCTCGGCGCCGTCGCGCTCGATCACGATGTTGGTCGCCACCGTCGTGCCGTGGAACAGAATGTCGATCTGGCCAGGGTCGACCCCGGCCCGGGCGCAAAGCTCAACCACCCCCTGCACCACGCCCAGCGACTGATCGGCCACGGTGGACGAGACCTTGTGCGTGAACACGCGCTGCGCCCCGCCGGGCTCGACGGCCTCCAGCACAAGATCCGTAAAGGTTCCGCCTACATCGACCCCGACCCTGATCACTTTGGCCTCCTGATCCATGGCGCAACAAGGCCGCGCCCGATATCAGAGTGCGTTGGAACCTCCGAGGCAAGAACAGCGATTTGCATGCACCAGCCATATGGAAAACCTATGGCCGGGCCGATGACCGCCGCATAAGCCAACAAAACAACAAGTTCAGCCGTCATGAGACCCGAAAAAATTGATTGATGTGCGCAATAAGCTGACAGATTGCCCATAAACGCCGCGCGCGATGTCTGCCCGAAACCGTGGCAAAGGCCGCGAATCAAGGGGCACGGAACCTGCCTCGCGGCATGATTGCGTGACCCATGCCGGTCTGGCTTGGGCCTTTGAACTTGATTGCCGCCCCTCAGACGGCGCGCATCTTCTTGCGCCGCTTCTCGGTCGCGGCCATGTCGACGGTCTCGGCCTCAAGGTCGACGACCACACCATAGACGTCGCGGGCGTGGCCAACCGAACAGAACCCGTCCAGCACATCCTCCAGCACCTTCACCGCCGAGCGGTCCAGCGGATCGCCGTAGCCACCGCCGTTCGGGCTGTAGTAGGTCATCACGTCATCCGCTTCGACAGCCAGGCCAGAGAATTTCGACGGCATGTCGCGCAGCGCTTCGGGGCGGTTCGGGTTGGTGATCGTGCAGCGCCCGACCGTGCCGTCGCGGCCGCCGAAGATGCCCCAGGGCGCCTCGGTGTGACGTTCGGATTCATGGGTGATGAAGGCCTGCGTCAGCACGCGCTGCGCCTTGACCACGCCGATGCCGCCCCGATACTCGCCCGCTCCCGGAGGCGCATCGTCGCGCAGCTCGTAGCGGTCGCAGATCATCGGGATGTGCATGGCCAGGTCCTCCAGCGGGTTGTTGCGCGTGTTGGCCATCAGGTTATCGATGCTGTCTGGCCCGTCTGACCGCGGCCGCCCGCCATAGGCACCTTCGTTGACTTCGAGGAACACCCAGTAATCTCCCGAAGGCCGAACGCCCGAATAGGCGGCAAAGCTGATCGCGGCGGAAGAGCCTGCAATCACCTTCTCTGGCATCACCGGCGCCAGCGCCCGGATGATCAGGTCGATCATGCGGTTGCACTGGGTGAAGCGCGCCTCGGCGCTGGCGGGGGCGCGCGGGTTGAAGATCGACCCAAGCGGCGCCGTGACCTTGATCGGCCGGAACGAGCCCTCGTTGGAGGGCACCCGCAGGTCCGAGGTTGCCGCATCCAGCAAAAGCTTGCGGAAACCGGCATAGGCCGCGACCTTGGTCGACCCTTCGAAGGGCACGTTATAGGCGGTGGGGGTCTGGTCGGCCGAGCCTGTCAGATCCACCTCGACCTCGTCGCCGCGCACGCGGACGGTGACCTTGACCTTCAGCCGCTTGTCGCGGTTGCGGCCGTCGTCGTCGAGCCAGCCCTCGGCGCTGTAGTCGCCGTCGGGGATTTCGCTGATGCGCTGGCGCGTCATCTTCTCGGCATAGTCCATCAGCTGGTTCGCGGCGGCAAAGACGGTGGGCTCGCCGTATTTCTCCAGCAGTTCGACAAAGCGCCGCGCCCCAAGCCGCGCCGAGGCGACCTGCGCCTCGATGTCGGCAACGAGTTGCTGGGCGGCGCGGCTGTTGCGGCGGATATAGTTCCACATCGCGTTATTGGGCTCTCCCTTGCGGTAGAGTTTGGTGCCGGCGAACAGCATCCCCTCGGCATAGACATCGGGCACGTCGATGATCAGGCCCGGCGTCGCAGCACCGATGTCGACGTGATGTGCGGTGTTGCCGGCAAAGCCGACCAGCCGCCCGTGGAAAAAGACCGGCACGACGATGGCCAGGTCGGGGGTATGGCTGGCGCCGTGGTAGGGGTGGTTGTGCACCACCACGTCGCCTTCGAACCAGGCATCGTCCTCCAGCGTCTCGGCGATGCCGCGCAGATAGCCGGGGATCGACCCGATGTGCATGGGCGTCGATTCCGATTCGCACAGCGTGTTGAAGTTCACGTCGAACAGGCCCGCGCCAAGGTCCTGGCTTTCGCGGATGATCGAGGAGAAGGACATGCGGTAGAGGACATGGCCCATTTCTTCGGCGATGGTTTCAAAGCTGCCGCGGATCACCTGAAGCGTGATCGGATCGACGGTGACGGCGTCAGGATCGGTCATGACGTTCATGGTCTTGGTCTCCTTACGCGCCGATCAGGCGGATGCGGGTGTTGCCGTAGTCCAGCGTCTCGGCCACATATCCGGGCGGGACGAGCGTCGTGGCGTTGTGCTGATGCAGCAGGGCGGGCCCCGGCACCCGGTCGCCGGCCATCAGGCGGGTTCGGTCGTAGCGCGGAGTCTCCAGCGTGCGGCCGTCGTCGAAGGTGGTGGGCCGCACGAACATCAGCGCGCGGTCGATACTGGAGCCGTCAGTGCGCGGAATGGTCGGGATCTCGATCCGCCGGATCGCGGCCGACCCGATGGCGCGCAGGGTGATCAGCTCGACCTCGGCTTTTCGGTAGCTGTAGCCATAGTCCTGCTGGTGCTGGTCGTGGAAACTGTCGGCGATCACATGGCAGTTAGCGGCATCGACCGGGCCCTCAGGCATGACCGCGCGCAGTTCGAAGCCCTGACCGTGATAGCGGCACTCGGCCACGACCATGATCGTCTGCTGATCGCGCGGAATGCCGTCATTGTCGAGTTCCGCCTCGACCCTGGACCGCAGCGTGGCAACGGCGGCGTTGATCCGCGTGAATTCTGCACCGCCCGCCTTCATCAGCTCCACGATCACCGCTTCGGTGTGTTCGTATTGCAGGTCGGTCTTCAGAAGGCCCACGGCGGCGGTGATCCCGGGCGCGACCGGCACGATCACATCCTTGCAGGACATGGCCTCGGCCAGTGCCACCCCATGCAACGGACCGGCGCCGCCGAAGGGCATGATCGAGAACTCGCGTGGGTCGATGCCGCGTGCAACCGAGTTCGAGCGGATCGCCAGCGCCATGTTGTTGTTGATGATGCGGATGATGCCCAGCGCGGCTTCGCGGACGGTCATGCCAAGGGGGCGGGCGATCTTCTCCTCGATCGCCTTGTGCGAGAGGCTGGCGTCCAGTCTCAGGTCTCCGCCCAGCGCCATGTCGGGGTCAAGCCGCCCCAGCACGATCTGGGCATCGGTTACGGTGGGTTCTACCCCGCCGCGGCCATAGCAGGCCGGGCCGGGTTCGGAACCGGCCGAGCGCGGGCCGACATGGAAGGCCCCGGCAGCGTCGATATGGGCGACAGAGCCGCCTCCGGCGCCGATCGTGACAAGGTCGATCATCGGCGTCAGAACCGGGTGCCCCGATACATAGGTATCGCGCGGGTTCATGATCTTCAGCACGCCGCCCGGGATGGTCGAGATGTCGGCCGAGGTCCCGCCGATGTCCACGGTGATGATGTTGGCCTCGCCCGCCATGGCGCCTTCGGAGGCGCCGCCGATCACCCCTCCGGCGGGGCCCGACATCAGGATGCGGATGGGCCGCTTGGCACAGGATTCCACAGTGGACACCCCGCCGTTCGACTGCATGATCCGCAGCTTGGATGTGACGCCGGCCTCGCGCAGACGGGAGTCGAGGTCGCGCAGGTAGAAGGCCGTCTTGGGTCCGACGTAGCAGTTCATCGCGGCGGTCGAGAAGCGTTCATATTCGCGCATCACCTTGGCGACCTCGGAAGAGAGGGTGACATAGGCCTCGGGCATTTCCTCAAGCACGATCTCGCGGGCGCGGACCTCGTGGGCGTCGTTCAGGAAGGCGAACATGAAGCCGATCACGACAGAGTTGATGCCGCGCTTGCGGAACAGCGCGCAGGCCTCGCGCACGGCCCGTTCGTCCAGCGGAGTCGCGATCACGCCCGAAGGCGGCAGGATGCGTTCGGCCACGGCGATCCGGTTGCGCCGCTTGACCAGGGGCTGGCTCTGCCAGGGCACGTCGAAGTGAAGCGAGAAGTTGTAGGGCCGCTTGTGGCGCCCGATATGCAGGATGTCACGGAAGCCCTCGGTCGTGATCATCCCGCATTCGGCGCCATTGTGCTCTATCGTGATGTTGGTCGCGGTGGTCGTGCCATGCACGATGGTCTCGACCTCCGAAGGGGCGATGCCTGCCATTCGGCAGATGCCCTGCACCCCTTCGACCACACCGATCGACTGGTTCTTCAGCGTGGTCGGAACCTTGTGGTAGAACACCCCTTTCGCGCATTCCAGCACGAGATCGGTGTTCGTTCCGCCCACGTCGACGCCAATTCTGGCCATTTTTCTCTCCTGTTGGTTCATGCGCCTCTGACGGGCGGGAATGAGCGCCGGACCGGGTTCGGACCGGCGCGGGTCCGTCACTCGGCAGCCAGCCGGTGCGCCGCGAGGCCGTCGATATAGGCCACGCACTCGTCGACGCTGTGCACGTCACCGAACTTGGCGTCGATGTCGAAGAGGTTCCACGCCACCGCACCCGGTACGCGGTCCCCGATGCACTCCCGGACCGCGATGGTGCGGAAGCCGTCCGCGAGGCCGTCGCAGATCGTCTGACGCACGCAGGCGCAGGCCGTCACGCCGGTGACGAGGATCGTGTCCACATTGCCGGCACGCAGGATGCCCGCCAGTTCGGTCCCGTGGAACGCGGACGCCCGCTTCTTCAGCAGGGTATATTCCCCCTCGACCGGGGCGATGCGGCTGTCGATGGCCCAGAGATCCTTGTCCTTGAGGTTCACCACCTCGACCGGGATCTTGCTGTGCCACAGGCCCATGTCGGTGAAGTCGGCGTCCCGGTCGGTGATCTCGTAGGCCGTGGTCACATGCACGACCGGAAGGCTCGCGGCGCGGAAGGCTTTGAGCAGCTTCTGCATGCCGGGGATGATTTCATTGTCCATCTTCTCCTGATCGCAGGTGAAGGGATTGCCCGGGCGGGTCCAGGCGTTGGCAAGGTCCACACTGACCAGCGCGGGGCGCCGGCCAAAGCCGACACGGCGCTGAAAGCCGCGTTCCCGATACAGTTTGCTTGCGGTGTCGAAGGCCTGCTGCAGCAGCCGGTCCAGCTCTCTGGTGTCAACGTCGCTCATCGTGATGTCCTTATTGATGCGGACAGGTCTCTGCCTGCCGTCCATGATCCGGTGCGCAGGTTCCGCCTTGCTTGGTTGAGTTCGTGGCGGCTGCACCCCTACAGTCGCGCCGGAAATCCCGCTTGGGAAATGGCGATTCCTCATCTATTATTGTCATGAATGCATCAATCAGGATTCATCCCTTGTCCCGCGAAGCCGGCCTCGACCTCGTGCAGTCCTTCCTGGTGCTGGCCGAAGAACTGAACTTCCGCCGCGCGTCCGAGCGTCTGAATCTGGACCAGTCCGCGCTGACGCGGCGCATCCAGAAGCTGGAGCACCTGCTGAACTTTCGCCTGCTGGAGCGCACGACGCGGGAAGTGGGGCTGACCTTGGCGGGTCGCAGCTTTTATCAGGACAACGCCCATCTCTTGGCCCGCTACGACGAATCCATCCGTGCCGCACGACGGATCGCCGAGGGCAAGACCGGAAGCCTGCGGCTCGCCTATATGAACTTCGCCGCCACCGAGCTCATGCCCTCGGCGGTGGCAAGGTTCCGTGCCACGCATCCGCACATCGACATCGCCCTGCTCTATCGCCGCACTCAGGCCCAGAAGATCGCCCTGGCAAACGACGAGATCGACGTGGGCTATATGCTCGGCCCGTTCGATCATTCGGAATTCCACACCGTGCAGCTGCTTTCCGAACGGCTTTACGTCATCACGCCGCGCAGCCATGCGATGTTGCGACTTGAGTCAATCACACCGGCCGATCTGGCGGATCAGGATGTGATCCTGGGCGAGATGGCGGAATGGGACGAATACCGCAGCCGCCTTGACGACCTGTTCTCAAGCGAAGGGATCCGCCTGCGCGTCACGATGGAGGCGTCGAACACGCTGGCCCTGACAGGACTAGTCGCGGCCGGTCTGGGCATAACGATCCTGCCTGAAAGCCTCATCAGCTTTCTGGGCCGCAACGTCGAGGCCCGGCCGATCATGCACCCCGATTTCCGCAGCCGGACGATCCTTGCGTGGAAACGGGCAAACCGGGCGCCGCAGGTTCAGGCTTTCGTCGCGGTCGCACGCATGCTGGCCAGCACCGGCGCATGAAGGGGCGGACCGAAAGTCATTGCAGGCGCGCGGGCAGAGTGCGGGCACCGATCTTCGGAATTGGCGCAGACTCAGGGGTGTTCAAAACACGCCACGCGGGTGCAGCCGACCCGGCCAGGTGCCAGAAGTGACGAGGTCAGCGCAGGTCTCCACGATCAGCCGCCCGACGGCCAGCGCCGCCCGCGGACGGGCGCTTTCCAGCCGGGTGGCCAGATGCAGCGTCCAGGTCAGGTGCGGGCCTTCGACAGGGATCGCACACAACTCCCCGGCCCGGATCGCCGCCTGCACCAGAAAGGGCGGCAACAGGGTCGGAAAGCCGTGCCGCACCACACCCACCAGGCCGAAGAAGGAATCAAGGTCGGCATAGACCCTCAGCCGCACGCCCTCGGCCGCGGCCGCACGCTCAACCAGTTGGCGCAGGGAGTGGGTGGCACTGGGCAGGACCAGGTCGCGTTGCGCGATGTCCGCCAGCGTGACCGAGGCCCGGCAGGCCAGAGGGTCACCAGGTGCGACCAGCAGACGGATGTCCTCCAGCAGCACGGGCTCGCTGCGCAGGCCCGGCATCGGCTGGATGTCGAACAGCATGGCCATGTCCAGTCGGCCCAGTTGCAGCATCTCGGTCAGGTTGCCGCTCATTTGTTCGGAGACATGGAGCCGGATTCGCGGATAGCGGCCGTGCAGGCGCGGCAAGAGTTCCGGCACCAGGCCCGAACTGACCGAGGCCGGCAGGCCAACGCGCACCTCTCCCACCGGTTCTTCGCCCAGTTCGCGCAGAGCTGACCGGGCCGCCATAACCTCGGCTATGATCTGGCGGGCGCGCTCCAGCAGGAAGCGGCCCTCCTCGGTGAAGCGAACGCCGCGGGAATGGCGTTCCAGGATGGGGGTCTCCAGTTCTTCCTCCAGCCGGCGGAACAGGGCACTCATCGCGGGCTGGGTCAGATTGAGCTTTCCCGCAGCGCCCGACAGCGTTCCGGCATCGGCAACATGTACCAGCGCCTGCAGATCCCTGAGGTCCATTCGCCCGTCCTGCCGGTTGGCGCCCGCACCCAATGCGGGCACATATCAGCCTTCGATATAAACCGGGCTGATGGCAAGCATATCTTTTTCTCGCATTGTCCTGTGACGCCGAATCGCGTTCGCTGACCTCGGCGCCTGCGCGGATGCCATGACGCAGCACCCACCCCACATCGGAACGGAGGATTTTCCCTTGGCTCAACGCATCATCGATCTCAGCCTCGCGGTCGAGGACAACATGCCCGCCCACAAGCTGTTCCAAAGCCCCGTCTACCTGCCGGCCCTGACCCATGACCGTACGGCCTCGTTCGGGCTGGGAGTGGAAGGCGATCCGATGACCTTCCAGACCAACTACATCGGCATGCTGGACCATGTCGGCACCCATGTGGACGCCTTCCTGCACGTGAACCCGAAGGGCCTGCCGATCGACCAGATGCCGCTGGACCTTTTCATGGGCAAGGCTGTCTGCTTCGACCTGCGCCACATCGGCGACCTGGAAGATATCACCGCAGAGCATATGCAGGCCGCCGAGGATGCCGCCGGCGTCAAGGTTGACGGGCATATCGTGCTGCTGTGCACCGGCTTTCATGCCCGCAACTGGGGCGACCGCAAGCAGATCGTCTGGGGCAATCCCGGCCTGACGGTCGAGGCGACGAAATGGCTGCACGCGCGCGGGTCCCGGATGCACGGGGTCGAGGGGCCTTCGACCGACAAGCCCTCGGACAACATCTTCGCCCAGCACCGGCTGTGCCGCGACCTGGGGATTTCGCATTTCGAATGACTGGTTAATCTGGAAGAACTGGTCGGCAAGGGCGAATTCCAGTTCATCGGCCTGCCGATCAAGTTCAAGGGCGGCTCGGGCTCTCCGGTGCGGGCCGTGGCCGTGCTGGAGGCGTGACGGAAACCGGCTCGGGGAGGGCGAAGATGACAATTCCCGCATTTGCAACCGTGGCGGACCTTTCGGCAAGGCTGGACCGTCAGGACTTCACCCCGTCGGACCTGCTGGAGGAAACTCTGGCGCGGATCGACCGGGTCGAGCCAGTGCTGAACATGTTCGCCTGCCTCGATATCGAAGGCGCGCGCCGGGCTGCGGCAGAGGCGGATGCCCGCCAGAGGCAGGGCGTGCGGCATTCGGCGCTGGACGGAATCCCGACCTCGATCAAGGACCTGATCGCGCAAGCAGGCCTGCCGTTGCGCTTCGGATCGCGCGTCACGCCCGATACCCCCGCGGCCGAGGATGCCCCGGCGGTACAGCGTTTGCGCGCGGCGGGCGCGGTCCTGCTGGGCAAGTCCACCACGAGCGAATTCGGCTGCAAGGCCGTCGGCGACAGCCCGCTGACTGGCATCACACGCAACCCCTGGAACCCCGAGATGAGCCCAGGCGGCTCAAGCTGCGGTGCTGCGGCGATGGTGGCGGCTGGCATCGTGCCTTATGCCATTGGCACCGATGGCGGCGGGTCGATCCGGATTCCGGCTGCGTTGTGCGGGCTGTTCGGTATAAAGGCACAGTTCGGGCGCGTGCCGGTCTTTCCAGTCTCGGCCACGCCCACGCTGGCCCATGTCGGCCCCCTGACGCGCACGGTCGAGGATGCGGCGATCGTGCTGGGCGTGATCGCGGGATACGACCGGCGCGATCCCTTTTCGGTCGCAGGACCGGTGCCGGACTTTCGCGGCGCACTGCACGGAGGGCAAAAACTTCGCATCGGCTGGAGCCCGGATTTCGGCTATGCCAAGGTCGAACCCGAAGTCGCGACCCTGACCGCGCGGGCGATGGAACGTCTGGCAAGCCTGGGCCACGAAGTTGAGGAACTGCCCTCGCTGATGGAGGACCCCGCCCCGCTCTGGAACGCCGAATTCTATGCGGGCGTCGGCACGAAACTGCGCGGCGTGATCAACAACGCGCCCGACCGACTGGACCCCGCCGTGCTGGAAATGCTGCGCATCGCCATTGCCCAGGAAATGGAGGATTACTACGCCAAGGTCTTTCAGCGCTACGCCTTCCGCGAAACCATGCGGCAACTGTTTGACCGCTTCGATCTGGTGGCCAGCCCGACATTGCCGGTGTCGCACGTCCTGGCAGGGCAAAACGTGCCGCCACTTCAGGCCGGGCGCAGCATTGTCTCCTGGGTCTGCTTCACCTATCCGTTCAACCTGACCGGCCAGCCCGCGGCCTCGCTTCCGGTGGGGTTCACCACGGCCGGGCTGCCGGTCGGACTGCAAATAGCGGGCGCATTGCTTGGTGAAGCCAAAGTCCTCTCACTCTGCTATGCATACGAAACCGCGTATCGCGAAAATCGTTTGCCGCCTGTATGTTAAGCGATGGGATGAGTCGACAGGATATCACGCGCCGGACCTTTACCCGCCCACCGAACTGGCCTGAACGGCGCATGACGTGACCCCGGACATAAGCATTGCGACTGGCCGAGATTGGACTGGTGGGAAGAAAATGCCCATGGCCATGATGAACGGGGGAGAACAATCGCTCAGGTTGCCCCTCTGAGCGTCTGAGCCCCTTTTTTGGCGGTGACTTGATGGTGCTGTTGAACATTCCACCTTCAAAGCCCCGTTACCCGGGGCGGATGGTCGCAGCCCATGTCATTCAGGTCCGCAGTCGAGCAGTCGCAATGACTTAAGAATTCTTGGACGAGCGGTTTCGCCCTGCGGTTAGCTTGTCCCAAGGCACAAGGATGCGCGGATCAATGACATGGCCCAGTCTGCAGGGGCATTGGTGAACGCCCAGCATCATGTTTATGAGCTATTTCAAGTAATTGTGACCCAAAGCCTCTGCGCTGTGCTGGCCTCGCCCGACGCGTCGCCTCAGGGGCGGTAAAGGCACACTTTCAACGCGCTTCGCGTGCTGGAACCCACCCCAGTGGCTGCCCTAACCATAAGTCTAATTGGAATTGGTGAGCCGGTCGGGGTTCGAACCCGAGACCTACTGATTAAAAGTCAGTTGCTCTACCAGCTGAGCTACCGGCCCACTGACGCGCTGACTAAGGAAAGCCGAGGGTGCCGTCAACCCCTGTTGCAACGCTTATTTTTTCGAGTAGTTTTCGCATGGTGAGCCGTGAAGGATTCGAACCTTCGACAAGCTGATTAAGAGTCAGCTGCTCTACCAACTGAGCTAACGGCCCCATGCGAGGGCAGGCTCTAGCGCCATCGGCAGCGGGGGTCAAGGCCATGTCGCACCTTCTAAGGCGGCTGGCAAAATCCGTACGCCGCGCGTATAGGACGGGCATGAACAGCGCGGATATTCAGACCGGCCTGGCCTTCATGAAGATGCATGGCGCGGGCAATGACTTCGTCGTGATCGACTCGCGCGGGCGCGAGGCCGTGGTCACGCCTGCACTCGCACGCGCTTTGGGCGATCGCAACCGCGGTGTGGGATTTGACCAACTGGCCGAGATAAGGTCGGTCGACGGAGCGGACTTTGCCCTGGATTTCTGGAACAATGACGGCAGCCGGGCCGGGGCCTGCGGCAATGCGACGCGCTGCGTGTCAGATTACGTGATGAAGGGTGCCGGGACGGATCGCGTCGACCTGGTGACGACGCGCGGCCGGCTTTCCGCTGTGCGGCTTCCGGATGGGCGCGTTTCGGTCAACATGGGCGATCCTCAAACCGAATGGGCGGACCTGCCATTGGCACATCCGGCCGATGCCCTGCATCTGCCGCTGGCTGGCGATCCGGTGGGCGTTGGCATGGGCAATCCGCACTGTGTCTATTTCGTGCCTGACGCCGAAGCGATCGATCTGGCTTCGATCGGACCCGGGGTCGAACATGACCCGCTGTTTCCGGAACGGACGAATGTCGAATTCGCCTCCGCTCTGGGACCGGATCATTTACGGATGCGCGTTTGGGAACGTGGTGCGGGGATCACGCTGGCCTGCGGTTCAGGGGCTTGTGCGACCGCCGTTGCCGCACATCTGCGCGGGCTGACCGGGCGAAAAGTGCGGCTCGATCTGGACGGCGGAACGTTGGAGATTGACTGGCGCGACGATGGCGTCTGGATGACGGGCCCGGTGGCGCATGTGTTCGACGGCTTTCTGTCAGCCGAATTTCTGGCGGCACATCAATGAACGCCGAGATCAAGACACCGATCTTTGCCACGCTCGGTTGCCGCCTGAACGCCTATGAATCCGAGGCGATGAAAGAACTGGCCGCGGCCGCCGGCCTGTCCGGCGCCGTAATTGTGAACACTTGTGCGGTAACATCCGAGGCTGTGCGCAAGGCGAAGCAGGAAATCCGGCGCCTCGCCCGCGAAAATCCGGGTGCTGCGGTAATCGTGACCGGATGTGCGGCCCAGACCGAGCCCGAGACCTTTGCCGTGATGCCCGAGGTCACCCGCGTGATCGGCAATCATGAGAAGATGCAGGCGGAAACCTGGGCCAATCTGTCTGGCCTGCAGCAAATCCCCGACTTGATTGGCGCGACCGAGAAAGTTCTGGTCGATGATATCATGTCGATCAAGGAAACCGCAGGTCATCTGATCGACGGCTTCGGCCGACAACGTGCCTATGTGCAGGTCCAGAATGGCTGCGACCATCGTTGCACCTTCTGCATAATTCCCTATGGGCGCGGCAATTCGCGGTCGGTTCCTGCCGGTGTGGTCATAGAACAGATCAAACGATTGATCGACAAGGGATTTCAAGAGGTCGTCCTGACCGGGGTGGACTTGACCTCCTGGGGGGCTGATCTGCCGGGCGCGCCGCATCTGGGTGATCTGGTGCTCAAGATCCTGCGCCTGACCGAGATAGCACGGTTGCGGATTTCGTCGATCGATTCCATCGAGGCCGATCCGTCGCTGATGGAGGCCATCGCCACCGAACCCCGGTTGATGCCCCATCTGCACCTGAGCCTGCAAGCGGGCGACAACCTTATTCTCAAGCGCATGAAGCGCCGCCATTTGCGCGAAGATTCGATCCGGTTCTGCGAAGAGACCAGAAAGCTGCGGCCAGACATGATCTTTGGAGCGGACCTGATCGCAGGCTTTCCGACCGAAACCGAAGATATGTTCGCTAATTCGCTTAGGCTGGTCGAGGATTGCGGTTTGACCTTTCTGCACGTCTTTCCGTTCAGCCCGCGCAACGGCACTCCGGCGGCACGAATGCCGCAGGTGCGGGGCCCCGACATAAAGTCTCGCGCTGCGCGTCTGCGTGCGGCTGGGGACGCGGCGCTGCTGAACCACCTTGCCGCACAATTCGGGCACACACATTCAGTTCTGGTTGAAAACCCGCGGCTCGGCCGCACCGGACAGTTTACCGAGGTGGTTTTCGACGCGGACCAGCCCGAAGGCTCAATCGTATCGACCCGCATCACCGGCCATGCCGAGGGTCGCCTGCTGGGCACCGCGCTGGTCTGAAAAACCCAAGCGCCGCCCGTGTCAACGCTGGCGGATCGTGTCCCCCGGCTGCAAGGTCGGGAACAGTTCTACGACTTCGGCACCAAGATCGGGGGCTTCGTTTCGGCCTGCGACGATCTGCGCAGCGCGGCGACCGATCTCCAGCCGGCAGGCATCCATCGTCGCCAATCGGCGCGGCAAGCCATCGAGCAGTTCGACCCCGTTGAAGCCGGCAAGGCCCACTTTTCCCGGCACATCGATTCCCGCGTCAAGGCAGTACAAAAGCCCGCCAGCGCCAATCATGTCATTGGAATAATACAGAAAATCAATATCTGGGTTGCGGCGCAAAACGGCTGCGGTCATCTCTCGGCCCTTCAGGAGGGCCGATCCGCCGTCGTAATACTCTCTGTCGATGAGGGTCAGACCAAGCCGCTTCAGTGCCTCTTCGAAGCCTTCCAGACGTTTCTTGGCGCGAAAATCATTGGGCATCTGCGTGCCCAAAAAGGCGATCCGCGTGTAGCCCGAGGCCACGATCGCTTCGGCCATCTGACGACCAGCGCGGCGGTGCGAGATTCCAACCGCGCTGTCCACGACCTGGCCGTCGATGTCCATGATCTCGACGATGGGAATGCCGGCCTGCGTCAGCATGGCGCGTGAGGGGGCGGAGTGCTCAAGCCCGGCCAGAATCACGCCGGAGGGGCGCCAAGACAGCATCTCGTAAAGCACAGTCTCCTCTCGAGCCGGCAGGTAGTTCGTGACCCCGACCACGGGCTGCAGGCCGGTATTTTCCAATATCGCCGAGATGCCGGTCATGACTTCGGGAAATACCATATTGGACAGCGAAGGGATGATCACGCCGACAAGATTTACCCTTTGGCTGGCCAAGGCCCCCGCGATCTTGTTGGGCACATAGCCGAGCATGCGAGCCGCCTGCAGAACACGGGCGCGGGTGGCGTCTGAGACGTCGCCACGGTTGCGCAAGACCCGGCTGACCGTCATCTCGCTGACGCCCGAGGCCTCCGAGACATCGCGAAGCGTGAGGGTGCGGCGCAGATCGGTGGCTGGTGCCTTGCTCAACATTAGTCCCCTTCTTTTCACCAGTGTTAGCGCCAAATCTTTCGCTTGTCCAAGCGGTGATTCGCCGCTATGTTACCGCTAACGGGCCGAATTGAAACGTCCCGGCGATATCCAGCGCGTCTTGCAAGCTCTCAACTCGGATGCAATGGACCCAAAGGGGGAGTGGTGGGCCAAATTCACTCCCCCTTTTCTTTTGCCAAAAGCGTTGCATGACCGAGGTTTTTGGGCGACAAGCCCGTCAGGTCTGGCGTTTCAGGCGGGCCTCGTAGCTCAGGGGATAGAGCGGCCGCCTCCTAAGCGGCAGGTCGATGGTTCGAATCCATCCGGGGTCACCAGACTGAAACAGGGGGCCGAAGCCCCCCGCTCAGATGTCCAGATGTTCGACGTTCAGCGCATTGGCCTGGATGAAATCGCGCCGCGGTTCGACGACATCGCCCATCAGTTTGGTAAAGATATCATCGGCCTCGGCCAGATCGTCGACCTTGACCTGCAAGAGCGTGCGCGCCTCAGGGTCCAGTGTGGTTTCCCACAACTGGTCCGGATTCATCTCGCCCAGGCCCTTGTAGCGCTGCAGCGACAGGCCCTTTTCGCCTTCGGTCAGCACAGATTTCAACAGATCGACGGGGCCAAACACCGGCTGGTCCCGCTCTTTGCGCACCAGTCGGGCCGGCGCGCGGTAAATGTCGCGGTCGCGCTGCGAAACCTGGCTGAGCCGGCGCGCCTCGCCAGACCGGAGGACCGCCCCGTCCAGCGTGCGCAACTCTTCGACCCCACGCAGGATACGTGACAGCCGGATGCCGTGGTCCTGCGTGATCCGCCCGTGCCAGCCGCGTTCGAATTCGGGCGCGACGAGATTGAGCCGGCGCGCAACCTGATCGGCCACGACCTGCAGGTCGCTGTCCGCACGGCCGGGATCAAAGGCGCCGGCAAGCGCGGCCTGTTCCAGGATGGCCCTTGGATAATGCGTCGGAAAGGCATCGAGAACACGGCGGAAGGCACGCGCGCCCTCGATCACGCGGGCGAGGTCGGCTCCCGCGATCTCTTCGCCCGAAGCAAGCCGCAGGACGGCCCCTTCAACACCCATCTCGATCAGGTAATCGTCCAAAGCGGCCTGATCCTTGAGGTAAACCTCTGATTTCCCACGCGCCACTTTATAGAGCGGCGGCTGGGCGATGTAGAGGTAACCGCCCTCGATCAGTTCAGGCATCTGACGGAAGAAGAAGGTCAGCAGCAGCGTCCGGATATGCGCACCGTCCACGTCGGCGTCGGTCATGATGACGACCTTGTGGTAGCGCAGCTTCTTGATGTCGAACTCGTCGCGCCCGATGCCGGTGCCAAGCGCTGTGATCAGGGTCCCAATCTCTTGCGAGCCAAGCATCCGGTCGAATCGCGCGCGTTCAACGTTGAGAATCTTGCCGCGCAACGGCAAGACCGCCTGATTGGAACGGCTGCGCCCCTGTTTGGCGCTGCCGCCGGCCGAGTCGCCCTCGACGAGGAAGATCTCCGATTTTGCGGGATCGCGCTCCTGGCAATCGGCGAGCTTGCCGGGCAGGCTCGCCACATCCAACGCAGTCTTGCGCCGGGTGAGGTCGCGCGCCTTGCGGGCGGCCTCGCGGGCCAGCGCGGCCTCGATGATCTTGCCAACGATGATGCGGGCTGGACCGGGATTCTCCTCGAACCATTCACCCAGCTTTTCGTTCACAAGGTTTTCGACCGCGGGACGCACCTCGCTGGAGACCAGCTTGTCTTTGGTCTGGCTGGAGAATTTCGGATCCGGGACCTTGACCGAAAGAACACAAGTCAGGCCTTCGCGGGCGTCATCGCCGGTAAAGTCGATCTTTTCTTTTTTCGCAATGCCGGTCGATTGCGCGTAGGCGTTGATCGTCCGGGTCAAGGCACCCCGAAAGCCGGCGAGGTGCGTACCGCCATCGCGCTGCGGAATGTTGTTTGTGAACGGCAGTACGGTTTCATGGTAGCTGTCATTCCACCACATCGCCACTTCGACGCCGATGCCATTCTTTTCGCCCAGCATGTAGATTGGCTCCGGCATGACAGGCGTCTTGGACCGGTCGAGGTACTTCACGAATTCCCGAACGCCACCGTCATAATACATCTCGACCCGAACCGGCTCGGCCGGGCGCTCATCCTCAAGGACAATCTTGACACCAGAGTTAAGGAACGCGAGTTCGCGAAGCCGCACTTCCAAAGTCTTGAACTGATAGTCGAGGTTGGAAAATGTGCCATCAGGCCGATTGACCTTGGACGAGGCGAGAAATCGCACCTCTGTCCCCTTGCGGCCCGGGGCCGGACCAACGGGATGAACATGAACCGTACAGTCGCCATGTTCGAACCGCGCGTGGTATTCCGTCTCATTGCGCCAGACCGTCAGCTCCAGCCATTCCGACAGCGCATTGACCACCGAAACGCCCACTCCATGCAGACCGCCCGACACTTTGTAGGCGTTGCCACTTTCATCCGTGTTGTTGAACTTTCCGCCAGCATGCAACTGGGTCATGATGACTTCGGCCGCCGAGACGCCCTCTTCTTCATGCATGTCAACCGGGATGCCACGCCCATTGTCGCGCACCGAAACCGAGCTGTCGGCGTGGATCTTGACGCTCACCTCCGTCGCATGACCGGCCAGCGCTTCGTCGATGCCATTATCGACGACTTCATAGACCATGTGGTGCAGTCCCGACCCGTCATCGGTGTCACCGATATACATCCCCGGGCGCTTGCGAACTGCATCTAACCCTTTGAGAACTTTGATAGAACTGGCGCCGTAGCTTTCGGTCTTGTTGGGCTCTTCAGCCATATGCAGTGCACCCCTTCAATAGCCGTCGATTTATAGCTTTTCTGGGGCGGAATGTCACGCCGATGCGACAAGATTTGGGTTCAGGCGAACATAATCGCGACGGCCACGAGGAGGAGCAAACCGCCCGCGACGCGATTGAGAGTTTGCACTCTCTTCGGCGACGAAAGAAGGGTCCGCGCGCCCGACAGGAACAGCGCCAGACACAGGTTGCCTGCCAAAGGTACTGCCGCCGAGACGGCAAGAATGGCCATGGTATCGGCCCGGGTCAAGGAGGCCAAATCGAAAAATCCAGGCAAGACGCCCATGTAAAACAGGATGGCCTTGGGATTGCCGATTACGGCGGCAACGCCCGTCATGAAGCCGGCAAGCCGCCCCGGTCTTGTCAGGCGGCTGTCGGCAGCCAAGAGGTCTCCTGATTTGCGAATGAGCATTAGGCCCATGACTGCAAACGTGAGGGCGGCCACGATCTTCAAAAGGTGCAGAAACCCGGCATAGACCGAGACGATCCAACTTAGCCCGAAAATGGCGATTGCGGGCCAGAGAAGGTCACCCAGAACCACCCCAACGGCCATTGGCCATGCCGACGCAAAGCCGCCCGACAGCGCACGTGCCAGCAGGGCAACCCAGACGGGCCCCGGCACGGCCCACAAACCCGCCATTGCCGCAGCATAAACCAAGAGTTGCCAAAAGCTGATTGTCATACCTGCTCCGAATGAGATGCCGTTATTGCGTCAATCACTTTGTAGGATCCTGCACGGGGCAAAATCGCGATGACGTGCGCCTTTTTGCCCTCCGCATCGACCGAAAGCGAACGAGCACACGTAAACGGACAGAAGCGTCACTCTGCCTCCCAGATGCGGCTCTCGCCGCCCAAGTCCGAAACCGTAATGGTCTGCGCCCGCGCACCCAAACTGTCGAAAAGGCCCGGCTCTGTGCCGGTCAACATGGCCTGCGCTCCCAGTGCAACGATCTCGTCGTAAAGCGCTGCCCGCCTGGCCGCATCAAGATGAGCTGCGACCTCGTCAAACAACAAGACCGGCGGCTGACCCAGCGTGGCAGCCAAGGCGCGCGCGTTGGCCAGGATCAAGCTGATCAGCAGTGCCTTCTGTTCGCCGGTCGAGCATTGGTCCGCCGCAATGCCCTTGGCTCTGTAACTCGCCGCCAGATCGGCGCGGTGCGGGCCGTGCAGCGTGCGCCCGGCCACCATGTCGCGCGAACGCTCTGCAGCAAAGATCTGCCCCAGATCCTGCGGTTCATGGTCTACCCCCACAAGGTTCAGATCCGCCTGAGGAAAAGCCGTTTCAGCGCCCTCCTGCGCCACGCGCAACTGCGTCAAGGCGGCCATCCGGTTCGTCATGATCTGCGCCCCCGCCTCCGCCATCTTGGCCTCCAGCGCAGCGTACCAATGCGGGTCGGTCACGCCATCCTTCAAAAGCCTGTTCCTGTCGCGCATCGCCTTGTCATAAGTCAGCGTGACTTCGGCGTGATCTGGCGCGAAGCTGAGCGTAATGCGGTCGAGGAATCGTCGCCGCCCTTCGGCCGGCTCGATCCACAGCCGGTCCATTGCCGGAACCAACCACAGGATGCGCAGGACTCGGCCCAGGGCAACCTGACTGGCCGCCTTGTCGTCAATCCGCACATCGCGCGGCCCATCGCCCTCTGCCCAGGTTTCCACCTTGTGTGAGGACCCACCAAAGCCGCGCACCTCGGCACGGACCTTCCAACCCAGGTACTCCGGCCGCCGCGCCAGTTCGGCCGTCGTCGCGCGTCTCAACCCTCGGCCGGGCGAAAGCAGGGACACGGCTTCCAGAATATTGGTCTTGCCAGCCCCGTTCGCCCCGGATATCGCAACAGGCCGTCCGTCAAATTCTAGTCGGGCAGCACGGTGACTGCGGAAATGCGAAAGTGCCAGCGTGGTTATGGCCAGACCACTCACCCGCCAACCCCTTTCATTTGTTCATAAATATCCCGGAGGTCCGGAGGCAGAGCCTCCGGCTGCTGGTCAAACACGCATCGGCATGACGACATAGGTGGCCGACAGGTCATTGCCCTCGCGCATCAAGGTCGGATCGCCCGACGAATTGAACAGGAAGACCGCATTCTCCCGATCGACCTGGCCCGCGATTTCCAGCAAGTATTTGGCATTGAACCCAATTTCCAGCCGTTCCGCATCATAGGCGACGGCAAGCTCCTCTTCGGCCGCGCCCGAATCCGGGGCGTTCACCGACAGGATCAGACGGTCATCCTCAAGCGTGAGCTTCACCGCACGCGAGCGTTCAGAAGATACCGTGGCCACCCGGTCAACCGCCTTGGCGAATTCGGCCGCATCAACTTCGAGCCTGCGGGAATTTCCGGTTGGGATAACGCGGGAATAGTCCGGGAAAGTCCCGTCGATCACCTTGGAGGTCAAAGTAACCAAAGGAGTGGCAAAGCGGATCTTGGTTTCCGACACGGACACGGCGATCTGCGCCTCGTCGTCGTCCAAGAGTTTGCGCAACTCGCCCACCGTCTTGCGCGGCACGATCACGCCGGGCATGGAGCCGGCGTTCTCGGGCAATGGCGCATCAATTTGCGCCAGACGGTGGCCATCTGTCGCCACGCAGCGCAACACCGGCCCATCGGCGGATTTTGCGACATGCATATAAACACCGTTAAGGTAATACCGGGTTTCTTCGGTGGAAATTGCGAATTTCGCCTTGTCGAACAGACGGCGCAGTACCGGCGCGGGCGCACTGAAATTGGTCGCATATTCCGACGTGGCCATTACCGGAAAATCTTCACGCGGCAGGGTCGCAAGAGAAAAATTCGACCGACCCGCCGCGACCGAGAGCCGTCCAGTAGCGGCATCATCAACCAGGCTGATCAGCGCGCCGTCCGGCAATTTCCGAACGATTTCGTGCAGCATCACTGCCGATACGGTGGTGGCGCCGGCGCGCTCTACCATCGCCGGGGCACGATCCACGACTTCGATGTCGAGATCGGTCGCGCGAAAACTGATGGTGGATCCCTCCGCCTCGATCAGAACATTTGCGAGGATCGGGATCGTGTTGCGTCTCTCGACGACCGACTGCGCCTGTCCCAGCGCCTTCAAGAGTGTCGCGCGTTCGATCGAGAGTTTCATCATCCCATCCCTTTGTCTTGTCGCGTCTTGAAGCGCGGGGCCTTGAACCTAGCGGGTTTCCGCCGTTGCACAAGAGCCTCCCCGCGTCGCGACGCAAACCCGCACGGACTGCCGCATATTTCGCATGAATTTCCCGAAAGCCGCGCAGCGCGCGCCGTACTCTCGGGTCCGGTTGGCCGAATCAGCTTTGCAAAAGCCGCTTGAGCAGTTGCAGATCGTCCGAAAGCTGGCTGTCGGTGGCCATCAATTCTTCGATCTTCTTGACGCCATGCATGATCGTCGTGTGATCCCGACCGCCAAACCGACGGCCGATTTCCGGCAGGCTGCGCGAGGTCAATTGCTTGGCCAGATACATGGCAACCTGGCGCGGCCGGGCGATGTTGCGCAGGCGTTTGGGCCCGATCATGTCCGACAGGCGGATATTGTAGTGCTCGGCGACCTTGCGCTGAATTTCCTCGATCGTCAGCTTGCGGTCCGAGGCGCGCAGGATATCGGCAAGGCAGTCCTGTGCCAGATCCAGCGTGATCTCGCGGCCAACCAGCGACGCAAAGGCGAAAAGGCGGGTCAATGCCCCTTCAAGCACACGCACGTTGGTGGTGATGCGGTGGGCCAGAAACTCCAGAACGCCGGACGCAATCTGCAAGCCGCGATACTGGTCGCGGTAGTGTTCGGCCTTGGTTTGCAGGATTCCTAACCGCAGTTCGTAATCTGTCGGATGCAGATCGACGACAAGGCCGCATTGCAGGCGCGACTTGATGCGTTCTTCAAGATCCTTGATCTCGCCCGGCGCGCGATCGGCGGAGATCACGATCTGCTTGTTCTGATCGACCAGCGCATTGAAGGTGTGGAAGAACTCTTCCTGAGTGGAATCCTTGCCGGCGATGAATTGCACATCATCAACCATGAGAACGTCGACCGAACGAAAGATCTCCTTGAAATCCATGATCTGCCGTTCGCGCAGGGCCTGAACGAAGCGGTACATGAACTGTTCGGCAGACAGGTAAAGCACACGCAGCTGTGGCTGGCGGGCGGACAGCTCGTGCGCAATGGCGTGCATGAGGTGCGTCTTTCCAAGACCGACCCCGCCATACAGGAACAGCGGGTTGAAAGTGACCGGGCCGCCTTCCGCCACGCGGCGCGCTGCGGCATGAGCCAGTTCATTCGGCTTGCCCACGACGAAACTGTCGAAAGTAAAGCGCGCATCCAGCGGTGCGCCGGGAAGTTCCTCGTCCGCGGGCCGGGCCGGGCGCGCGGCAAGCCTGGGCCGCGGCGCTTCTGTCTTGGCTTCGGCGTCGCGCATGACGGTGAATTCGATACGGTGGACGTCGGCCCCGCTCTGTTTCAGTTGGCTGACGATATGGTCGGCAAAATTGCGCGTCACCCAGTTTCCGTGAAACGTGGTGGGCACAACGAAATGAGCAACCCCATTGGTCAGGGCGGCCAGTTTCAACGGCTCGATCCAGGTCGTGTAATTGTTTTGGCCGACCCGTGCGACCAATAGTTCGCGTGCCTGTCCCCAAGTCGCTTGCGTCATCTTTTCTGTCCAAGGGTTCAGACCGGCGCAGAAACCGGTGACCCTTCCTTTGCTGTTTGTCCGTCTGGACCCACAACGCCATGCAAGACAACACCAAAGAGCGCCGAATCCAAGCTTCGACGGATCAATCGTGTCTTCGGACATCGGCAAAGCAGGGCTTGCGGAATCACCGCAAGCCGCAACTTTTGTAACTCTGACACCGGAATTGCCGGTGCAGATATGCCAAGGTGTTGATCTAGAACTGATTCTTGTCGTTTATGACCCAGCGTGGCAGAACCGGATCTGCAGATATTCAGTTCGTAATCTCCGAGTGTCCCCCAAGTCGACGTGAATCGCATCCTCACGCTAGCAAGTCCCGGCGGGGCAGAGCAACTGAACTTCTCGCTTGACAGAGGGGCTGCGCGACCGAATCCGAAGCCTCTGGCAAAAGAGCAACGCTGGCCTGTTTTCGCGACATTTTGCGTCCAGAATGCAAAAGACGCACCCCTTTCGAGATGCGTCTTTTGTAATTTGGATAAATCCGAGGTTCAGACGGCCGCTGCGGCGCCCAGACCCTTCACGCGGTGGTTGAGCCGCGAGATTTTGCGCGCAACCGTGTTCTTGTGCAGAACGCCTTTGCTGACGCCACGCATCACTTCTGGCTGGGCGGCTTTCAGAGCGGCAGCGGCTGCCGTCTGATCGCCGGAGGCCAGGGCCTCTTCAACTTTGCGCAGGAAGGTGCGGATCCGCGAGCGGCGCGCCTTGTTCACATCTTGGCGCGCTTCGGATTGACGAGCGCGCTTTTTGGACTGGGCGGTATTTGCCATATCGGTATCGGTGTCCGTTTGCGTAGGTATGATGATCTAAAGCCGGGGCTATAGAGGCGATGCGGCGCCGCGTCAACCTTGAAACGTCATTTGTCCTTGAAGATGGCCGGGCGTTTTTCGACAAATGCCTGCATGCCTTCCTTCTGATCCTCGGTTGCGAAGCTGGCGTGAAACACCCGGCGCTCGAACAGCAATCCCTCGGAGAGCGTGGTTTCAAAGGCCCGATTGACCGATTCCTTGGCGGCCGCGATGGCCAGTCGCGATTTTCCGGCAATGGTGGTGGCAGTCTTGATCGCTTCGGCCACGAGATCGGCCATTGGGATGATCCGGGCGACAAGGCCGGCGCGCTCGGCCTCGACCGCATCCATCATGCGGCCGGTCAGGTTCATCTCCATCGCCTTGGCTTTGCCGATGGCGCGGGTCAGGCGTTGCGTGCCCCCCATGCCGGCAATGACGCCAAGGTTGACCTCGGGCTGACCGAATCGGGCGGTGTCCGAGGCCAGGATGAAATCGCACATCATGGCCAATTCGCAGCCCCCACCCAGACAGAAGCCCGAGACCGCGGCGATGATCGGCTTGCGGATCGACATGATGGCCTGGGATTCGGCCCCGAAGAGATTGGCCGAAAGCACCTCGGCATAGGTCATCGGCGCCATTTGCCGCACATCGGCACCGGCCGCGAAGGCCTTGTCCGAACCGGTCAGCACGATGCAGCGGATGTCCGGATTGGCATCGGCTTCGGCCAGGGTCTGCACCAGTTCGCCCATCAGCGTGCTGTTCAGCGCGTTCAGCGCCTCAGGCCGGTTCAGACGGATCAGCAGGACTGGCCCGTGAGTTTCAAGAAGAAGGGTTTGCATGGCTTACCTCTGACAAGTCGGACAATAGAACGACGAGCGGCCCGATTGCACAAGCCGCTTGATGGGTGTGCCGCAGGTCGTGCAGGGCGCGCCCTCGCGGTCATAAACGCGGAATGTATGCTGGAAGTAGCCCAGTTCGCCATCGGCCTGCCGATAATCGCGCAAGGAAGAGCCGCCCGCCTCGATCGCCTCGGCCAGAACCGTGCGGATCAGCGGGACAAGGTCCGACACCTGCTGCGACGAAAGGTCGCCGGCCAGACGGTCGGGCGCGATGCCGGCGCGATGCAGAACCTCGCAGACATAGATATTGCCCAGGCCCGAAACCACGGTCTGATCCAGAAGCGCGGCCTTGATCGGCGTCAGGCGGCCGGCAAGCCTTTGCAACAGATAGGTTTCGTGAAAATCATTGCCCAGGGGCTCGGGCCCCAGACCCGCCAGCAACTTGTGAGCCTGCCAATCCGCCGTCCGCATCAGATCCATCGCGCCAAAGCGGCGGGCATCGTTGAACGTGATCCGGGCGCCCCCTTCCATCGTCAGAACGACATGGTCATGCTTTTGTGGCACCGGATGGGGATGGTGAAACTCACCCAGAATGGTGCCGGAAATCAGCATCCGCCCCGACATCCCCAGATGAATCAGCAGGGTTTCGCCCGAAGACAGGTCGGCGAGGATGTATTTCGACCTCCGGCGCAGGGTCTCCACCCTTTGACCGGTCAGGCGTTCTGCCATGCGTTCGGGCAGGGGAAACCGCAAATCGGGACGATTGACCTCGGCCGCGGCGATCTGCTGCCCTTCCATCACAGGCAAAAGGCCACGCCGGACGGTTTCGACTTCGGGCAGTTCAGGCAAGGCAAATTTCCCTTGGGTTGAGGCGCCGCGGCGCTATGCCTATAAGGTGCAGGCAAGGCAGGAAGGGCAAGCCCCGATGAGCGACCAGAACACCACCCATTTCGGTTATCAGACCGTGAATGAGGACGAAAAGGCCGGGATGGTCCATGGGGTCTTCACCCGTGTGGCCAGCAAATACGACATCATGAATGACCTGATGTCGGGCGGCGTCCACAGGCTCTGGAAGGATGCGATGATGGATTGGCTGGCGCCGCGCCCGGGCCAGCGGCTTCTGGATGTGGCGGGCGGAACGGGCGATGTGGCCTTCCGGTTTCTGGGCCGGGCGCCGGGGGCCACCGCCACCGTGCTCGACATGACCGAAAGCATGCTGATCGAGGGCCGCAAGCGCGCCGAGGCGGAAAGCCTGTCCGACCGGCTGGACTGGATCGTGGGCGATGCGATGGCCCTGCCCTTCGCGGACAATTCCTTTGACGTCTACACCATCAGCTTCGGAATCCGGAACGTGGTGCGGATCCAGGACGCCCTGACCGAGGCTTACCGCGTGCTGCGGCCTGGCGGACGGCTCATGGTGTTGGAATTCTCGCAAATTCCCAATGACTTGCTGCAGAAGGCCTATGATCTTTATTCGTTCAACGTGATCCCGGCCTTGGGCAAAATGGTGACCGGAGATCGCGACTCCTATCAGTATCTGGTCGAATCGATCCGCAAGTTCCCCACGCAAGAGGTCTTTGCCGGCATGATCCGTCAGGCAGGCTTCGCACAGGTAAAGTACCGCAACCTGACGATGGGGGTCGCAGCACTCCATTCCGGCTGGAAGGTCTGATGCGCGGACCCCATAATTTTCTGCGCCTGATCCGCACAGGAGCGACTTTTGAACGCACCGGCGCCATGTATGTCGTGCTTGAAGGCTTCGGCGCGCCCACCAGCCTGCGGATCCTTGTGCGCGCATTGGGTTGGCCGTTCAAATGGCTGGGGCTGAAGGGCGATCCCGCCCTGCCGCCGGTGACCCGGGCCCTGACGGCGCTTGGGCCATCCTATATCAAGTTCGGGCAGATCCTCTCGACAAGGCCCGACATCGTGGGCGACCAGATGTCCCTGCAACTGAAGTACCTGCAGGATCAGCTGCCGCCATTTCCCAACGACATTGCCAAGGCCACGATCGCGGCAGAACTGGGCCAGCCCGTCGAAGCGCTGTTCGACGACTTCTCTGAACCGGTGGCCGCCGCCTCGATTGCGCAGGTCCACAAGGCACGGCTGCGCGAGGATGGCCGTCCGGTGGCCGTCAAGGTGCTGCGGCCGGGGATCGAGCGGGCGTTTCGCAAGGACATCGACGCCTTCTACCTCGCAGCCGGCATGATCGAGGTCTTCCTGCCTTCGACCCGCCGCCTGCGCCCGACCGACGTGATCGCCCATTTCGAAGGCGTCGTCCTGGGCGAACTGGACCTGCGGCTGGAGGCCGCCTCGGCTTCGGAGTTCACTGCCAACACGGCCAACGACGCGGGCTTTCAGGTGCCGCAGCCCCTGTGGCGCCTGTCCGGGCGCAGTGTGATGACGATGGATTGGGCAGAGGGCATCAGCCTGTCCGACAATGCCGCGCTCGACGCAGCCGGGCACGACCGGGTCGCGCTCGGCGCCCGAGTCCTGCAATTGTTTCTGAGCCATGCACTGCGCGACGGCTTCTTTCACGGCGACATGCATCAGGGCAACCTCAAGGTGGCCGCCAATGGTGACCTGATCGCCTATGACTTCGGCATCATGGGCCGGATCGATGCCTATACGCGCAAGGTCTATGCCGAGATCCTTATGGGCTTCATCCAGCGCAATTATCGCCGCGTGGCCGAGGTGCATTTCGAAGCGGGCTATGTGCCGGCGGACCGCGATGTCGAGGCCTTTGCCTCGGCCCTGCGCGCGGTGGGCGAGCCGATCTTCGGGATGGAGGCAAGTCGGATCTCCATGGCCAAACTGTTGGCCTATCTCTTTGAAGTCACCGAACGATTCGGGATGGAGACGCGGACCGAGCTGATCCTTCTGCAGCGCACCATGGTGGTGGTCGAAGGTGTGGCGCGCTCACTCGACGACAACATCAACATCTGGCAGGTCGCAAAGCCCGTGGTCGAAGGCTATATCCGCAGCCACGTCGGCCCGCTGGCCCTGGCCAAGGATCTGGTCAGCGCGCTTCAGGTCTTGGCCCGCTTCGGGCCAAAGCTGCCGCGCCTGGTCGAGAATCTGTTGATATCGGCGGCGGATGGGCCGAAACCGCCTGCACCGCGCCGCGGCATCCCGGTGCTCTGGGCGTTGATCGGAGCGGCGGTTCTGCTTGCGGCCGGCACCTGGGCGGGCATGTGGATCAGGTAGGATGGGCAATCTGCCCATCCTCGCGCGGCATCACGCGGCCTGGGTCGCCCGCGCCTCGGTCAGGATCGCATGCAGTTTGGCCGGATCGGTGTTGGCCCGCAGCTTGGCGCAGATGCCCGCATCACGCATGGTGCGGGACACCAGTGCCAGCGCCTTCAGATGTTCGACGCCGGATTCCTTTGGGGCGAACAGGCCAAAGACCAGATCCACCGGCTGGCGATCCACCGAATCATAGTCGAGCGGTTTTTCCAATCGCAGGAAGACCGCAAAGATGTGGTCGATGTCATCCAGCCGCGCATGAGGAAGCGCGATGCCGTGGCCCACGCCGGTGGGGCCAAGGCTTTCTCGCTCTTGCAGGCCGTCGGTCGCGACCGACGCATTCAGGCCATAGGCTTGATTGGCAATCTCGCCCAGTTCCTGAAACAGGCGCTTCTTGCCGGTTAATTGCCCGATGACCCGGACAGCGCCGGGCATAAGCAGCTTTGAAAGTTCCATTGGCCTGTTCTACCTGCTCAACCCGGGTTTCCCCGGGATACTATGCATTTCTTGGGTCAATCCAGCCGATATTGCCGTCGTCGCGGACATAAACGACATTGACCCCTCCATGCCCCTCATTGCGGAACACCTGAAACTTCTGCCCGCTCAACTCCAGCTGCATGACTGCCTCACCGACGGTGATCGAGGGGATCCTCGTCTCCATCTCGGCGATCACGACGGGCTGCAGGGGGGCGGTGTCGGTTTCGTCCGGCTCTTCCGTTGGCGCGAGGATATACGAGGCACCAAAGCCGAATTCAACCGGCTCCGTGCGGTTCGAGTGGTGATTGCGCAACCGTCGCTTGTAGCGGCGCATCTGTTTGTCCATCTTCTCGCGGCAGGATTCGAAGGCGGCATAAATCTCGGAAGCATGGCCCTTGGCCTGGGCGTTCAGCCCGGTCGACAGGTGGATCGTCGCCTCGCACACATGTTCATGTCCAGCCTTGGAGAAGACGATTGTCGCGTCGGTGGGACGTTGCGAGTATTTTTCGACAATCTCGCCAAGCTCGGACTTCACATGGGTCTGCAGCGCTTCGCCAATGTCGATTTGCTTGCCACTGATTTGATACCGCATGGTAACTCCTCTACGCGTTGAAAAGCCCGCGGATCAGCCAGATCCGGGGGGTAGTCTCCTGTTATTCTGGGGGCTTGGGACAGACCGCCGCCCATTGGCGGAGCCCCGTATCGGGGCCGCAGCGGTCGGGCAAGGCATGGCGGTTCTTGCGCTCATTCCCTCAATTTGGGGATGCAGAGGGCCACTTGTCAACTGCCCTGATCGCACATCTCAAATGATCCGGAAATTCTCGCCCAGATAGACGCGGCGCACCATCTCGTCGGCCACGATTTCGCTGGCGGTGCCGCTTTTGAGAACCTGTCCGTCGTGCAGGATATAGGCCCTGTCGACGATATCGAGCGTCTCGCGCACGTTGTGATCGGTGATCAGCACGCCGATGCCGCGCGACTTGAGGTCATGGACCAGATGGCGGATTTCGGCCACGGCGATCGGGTCCACCCCGGCGAAGGGTTCGTCCAGCAGCAGATACATCGGATTTGCGGCCAGACAGCGGGCAATCTCGACCCGGCGCCGTTCGCCCCCCGACAGGGCAAGCGCGGGAGCGCGGCGGATATGGGTGATCGAGAATTCGGACAAAAGCTCTTCCAGCCGCTCACGTCGCTTGTGAAAATCGGCTTCGGCAATCTCCAGCACGGCCATGATGTTGTCTTCGACCGACAGACCGCGAAAGATCGACATTTCCTGCGGCAGATAGCCGATGCCCAGACGCGCACGGCGGTACATGGGCAGCCCCGTGACATCACGTCCGTCAATCCGGACCTGTCCGGCCTCCGGTGTCACGAGACCCGCGATCGAATAGAAGGTCGTGGTCTTGCCGCAGCCGTTCGGCCCCAGCAGGGCCACGACCTCACCGCGCGCCAGATCAAGCGAGACATCGCGCAGCACCAGCCGCTTGGAATAGCTCTTGCGCAGGTTGCGCACTTGCAGCCCATGCGGGGCGAGGATGAGCGACAGGTCCTGCATCAGTTCTTCGGAGCCTGCGTCGGAGTGAAGGTCGTCGTCACCCGGCCGTCCATCGTGCCAAGCCCGGTCTTCAGGCTGAGCGTAAGTTTCTGACCCGACATGGCCGCCGCGCCCTGGGTCATCACGACATCGCCGGTCATCAGGATGTCGCCGGTCTCGGGCGCGTAGTCGGCGCTTTGGGCCGAAGCCGCATCGGTATCGCTGGCCAGTTTCACGCCGCCATCGGCAAACATGTGAGAGATGGTCTTTTTGTCCTTGGCATATTCGATCCGCACTGTGGCGGCCTGCAAAGTCATGGCCCCCTGCTTGACCACAACATTGCCGGTGAACAGTGCCGTGCCATCGTTCTGGTTGACCGAAAGCTGGTCCGCCGTGACCTGAACCGGCTGGGTCGTGTCAGTCTTCAGGCCGGCGAAGGCCACGTTGGTTCCCTGCGCCTGAGACGCGGTCCCCAGCCCCAATGCCAGCAGAACAAAGGCAGCGCGCCGGATCACCCGCATCACAATCCTCCTTTGGGCGTGTAGACCAGCTGCACGCCACCTGTAAAATCCAATACGTAGCCCCCGGATGGCCCGCGTGAAAGATGCATTTTCTGCGCCTCGAAGGTGCCGGCCGGCCCGACGCCGGTCACCGGACCAAGGCTGGTCACATCGGTCTGATCCAGAGCCACGCGCATGCCAGAGGTTTTCACGACATAATCCGTCGAAGAGACCATCGTCACCCCGCCCTGCAGCAGGGCCGTTCGCGAGGCGTCGTCCATCTGCGCCCTCGCCGACTGGATCGTGGCGCTTGATCCATCCGACATCTCGATCCTGGCATGCACGTCACTGGCGGTCCCGGCATTGGTCGTACCGGCTACGCCCGGGCGCGCATCGGCAGCCGTGATCTTCAGCGCCGATCCGTCGCGCGTCACGCCAGCAAAGGTGGCATCGGTCAGCCGCGGCTCTTTCACGCGCTCGGCGATCGAACCATCGGCATAAGGAATGGCGTCTTCGGGCCGCACTGTGTGGCCGAACAGAAACAAGGTCGCCAAAAGGCCCAAGGCGGCAAGCGGCAGCAGGATCTTCAGCCAGAACACGAGGCGCGAGTGCAGATTGCCGGCCCGTGCCTCTGTCATCAGACCACCCCGGCGCGCAGGAGGTCGTGAATGTGCAGAATGCCCAGCGCTGGCAGGCCTGACTCGGCCTTGTCGCGCACGAAAAGGCAGGTGATCTTGCGGTCGTTCATCACGGCCAGCGCCACCTCGGCCAGGGCGTCGGGCGCCACGGTTCGCGGGTTCGGGGTCATCACCTCGGCCGCCGTTAGGGACAAGAGCCCATCCATGTGACGGCGCAGGTCTCCATCCGTGATGATGCCCTGAAGCGCCTGGTCCGGCCCCGTCACGCCCACGACGCCGAACCCATAGCGCGAGATCGCCAGCAAGGCCTCGCTCATCGGGCGGGAAGCATCGATCAGCGGCAGTTCGGTATGCATCAGGTCGCGCACCTTCAACAGCCGCGCGCCCAGCTTGCCGCCGGGATGGAAGATGCGGAAATGTTCGGGCGTGAATTCACGATGCTCCATCAGCGCCACGGCCATGGCATCGCCCAACGCCAGCATCATCGTGGTCGAGGTGGTGGGCACGATGCCGGTGCCGCAGGCTTCGGCCACGGCGGGCAGAACGACGGACACATCGCAGGCGCGCAGCAGGGTGGATTCCGGGCGCGAGGCCACCCCGATCAGCGGAATCTCAAAACGGCGGGTGTGGGCGACGATGTCCGCCAGTTCCGGCGTCTCGCCCGAGTTGGACAGAATCAAGACGACATCGCCCTGCAGCATCATGCCAAGGTCGCCGTGGCTCGCCTCGGCCGGGTGGACGAATTGCGCCGGTGTGCCGGTCGAGGCGAAGGTGGCGGCGATCTTGCGTGCCACATGGCCCGACTTGCCCATGCCCGACACGATCACCCGGCCCTTGGCAGCCAGGATCAACTCGATGGCCGCGCTGAAACTGCCGTTGAGCGCTGCGCCAAGCTGGGTCAGTGCCGCGGCCTCTTCGCCAATCACCCGGCGGGCGATGGTCAGCGCGTCAGTGGTGGAAGATGTCATTGGGTTCATCCCAGCCCAAAAGATCCAGTTCCGCCCGGGTCGGCAGGAAGTCAAAGCAGCGCTGCGCGAGATCGAGCCGGTCTTCGCGGATCAGGATCGCCTCCAGTGCCGCCTTCAGCCGGTGCAGGTACAAGACATCAGAGGCGGCATAGTCCTTCTGCGCCTCGGTCAGTGTCGCAGAGCCCCAATCCGAGGTCTGCTGCGCCTTGGACACATCGACGCCGACCAGTTCGTTCAGAAGATATTTCAATCCATGCCGGTCGGTGAAGGTGCGCACCAGTTTGGCCGCGATCTTGGTGCACCAGACCGGGGCGGTGCGCACGCCAAAGGCCTTTTGCATCATGGCAATGTCAAACCGGCCGAAGTGAAACAGCTTCAATGTGTCGGGGTCAGTCAAGAGGCGTTCCAGATTGGGCGCATGGGTTTGGCCGCGGGCAATCTGTACAAGGTGGGCATTGCCGTCGCCCGAAGACAATTGCACGACGCAAAGCCGGTCGCGCCGCGGGTCAAGGCCCATGGTTTCGGTGTCAATCGCCACGACGGGGCCAAGGTTCAGGCCATCGGGCAGGTCGTTCTGATGCAGAAAATTCGCCAATCTCGGGTATCCGTCGCTGGGGTCAGTCCTGACTTAGCCTATTCCGTCGGCGAAGGGAATTCGCCCGGGTCCGATTGCCCGCAGCGTCAGGGAAGACCGGCGAGGCCTGGCCCAGCGCACGTTCTATTCGTCGGCGCCATAGGGCTTGATGATCCAGTAAAGCCAGCGGCCCACCGCATCCTCAGGCCCCGACAGCACAGCCTGATTGTCGCGCACCCCAAGCCAGCCGCCGACCCGCATGCACGGCCTCAGCCGAAACCCGGCCAGATCGCGGTACAAAAGCCAGCGCGTGGTGTTGAACCGGTCCTGATCCATGCCCTGCGGCGCGCGGCCCAGCGTCACGATGGTGCCGGACCCGGCCAGCATCTGCTCTTCCTGGCCCTGGTTCAGAAAGGACCAGGTCCCGTCCTCGTTCAGCCGCAACTGCCAGCGCGTGCCGCTGTAGGGCATCTCTCGCGAGGGGACGAGGTTGACCGTGGCCGAATAGACATTGCCATCCAGAAAGACATTGGGCGTGTCGGCCATCGTCGCCAGCGATATGCGGTCGCCGCTGCCGATCGCGTGTTCATTCATGCGAAACGGTCCGACGATACGGCGCAACTCGCCCAGTTCGGTCCGTCGATGCGCCTCATCGGTCAGATATTCAGCCATGCAGCACCTCGAACGGTGCGGATTTGGTCAGTTGCAGCCAGAAGGCTTCGGACGAAGTTTGTTGCAGCCGCTGGCAGTAATGGGCGCGCAGGGTATCGTAGCCTGCGGTAAAGGCGCTGAGCGCCGCATAGAACCGCGCAGCCACGGTGGCAAGCGCCGTCAGGCGCTCGGGTTCGTGCGGGTCATAGATGTTGCGGCGGTCGGTATGCGGGTTCCACAGAACGACCCGGTCGAGCACCAGCTCGCTGCCCTGCACCGGCATATAGAGGAAGGGGGCCACCGCCGTCACCTTGCCGGCCTTTTTCGAAGCCGCGGCAAGGTTTTCCACGACCTCGTCCGGCAGGGTCACAAAGGCGGAGTCGAAGCTTTTGTAGCGGGCGATCATGGCGATGTAGTGGTCCGGAAAGTTCGGCTCCATCAGCCGGTCCTTCGCGACAAGGTCAGCCAAGGCCTCGGCATAGACCGTCAGCCCCGCCACATCCGAGACCGAAATATGGGCCATCGCGCGACCATGAAAGAACGAGGCGAGCTCGTCCGGCCGGTCCTGCCCGTAGGCCATGTTGATGATCACGCCATGCGCGATCGACATGTATTCCTGCGCATAAGAATGCGCGGGTTCGTGCCAGGCTGCCAGATTGGGGTTCGACACGGTGACGCCGCCGGCCAGCGCGTGGCGCAGGTTGAATTCGATGTCATCGCCGCGCAGGAAGAAGGCGGCAGGAAAGCCGATCTCTCCCAGACGGCTGTGCGGCATCGACAGGAAAATGAAGGTCGAATATTCCGCGTGATGCAGCCGGGCCATGTCGTCGATATGGTCATCGGAGCGGAAGACCTGATTGTGCCGCAAGAGCCGCGGGGCCACGACAGTGCGCTGCCCGCGCGGGCTGTCCGCGGTGAACCGCCCCCAGAACCCGCCATCCTCCCACATGCGGCGCGGATCCGATTGCATGAAGACTGGCAAAGTGTGAAAGGCATTGTCCTTGCGAAACAAGGTCGTGCCCCAATTGCGCGCCAGGGTTTCCAAAGAGATCTGAAGATCGTCATCGGTCAGAACCATCTCGTTCACCGTGACGCCCGACGCTTGCAGCGCCTGCTGCAAGGTCAGCAGTTCGACGCTCATGTTGCCGCCACCACCCATATTCGGGCCTGACATGACGAAGGTGTTCAGCTGGGCATGGTCGTTCAGTTCGGCGTAGCTTGCCTCATTCAGCCCGGGCGAGGAATCATAGATCAGAAAGAAAATATTCGACAGCACATGGCTGTAGTCATCCAGTGCCGCCTGGGTCTGCAGATTCCGCAGCAGGTTTTGCACATCGCTGGTGCGCCCATATGTGCGGATCAGCACGATCATGCGGCCTTCCGTGGCGGCGGGGGCCCTGCCCTGCCAGGTCACGCCGAACAGCTCGCAGGAATCGTTGAGCGCACGGGCCACCCAGAACAAGCGGGCCGCACGAGGCAGAAGGCCGAGGCTGCCAAGCTCGATCCGGTCTTCCGACTGCCCTTGCGAGGACAAGATGCGTTCGGCCAACGGCACGGCGGCCTGCCCCGGACGGCTTTGGTAGACGATGACCTGAAACCGTCCACTGAAGCGCACATGCAGCGACAGGTCCATGTTCTGCGCATGCGCGGCCAGAACCTGCGGATAGAACGAGTTCCGCAATGTGCCGACGTTGAGCAACTCCTGATTCAAGAAGCGCAGCTTCTCACCAGTGCGGGGCCGGAAATGGTCGTGATCGACGACGAAGAACAGATCGTCCAACCCCATGATGCGGTTGGAAAGGTCGATTCCCTGAATGCGGAACGCCTCACCCTTCGCGATCGGGCGCGTCCGCTCGGCCCAATCTGTCAAAGCCTGTCCCAGACTTTCGAGGGTCCGGGAAAATCCAGTTTCCTGCATCAACGAGAAAGCTCCAATTCAATCGGCACGTCAGGAGACCTACGCTGCGGGCACTTCCCGGACCTTGTTGTGCTCGACCATCGCATAAGCCGAGGCGGAATCGCCTGCAACAGATAAGACATGCGCCAGCACCGATACGGCCAGAGTGCGCGGGTCACGGCAGGATCCGATCAGCCCGAAGGTCGTGCGCAGATTGGCGATATGCGCCGCACTGACTCCTTGGACCTCAAGATCCGCAAGCAGGCGCTGACGCGCTTTCAGACTGCCCTGCGCGCCGATGAAGAAGGCGTCAGATGGCAGGAATTGCGCGAGAAGCCGGGCCTCATTCTCGTGGTCGTGGAAGAACAGGGTTATGGCGGTGCGGCGGTCGGGCACCGGGCAGGTGTAGCTCCGAAAGCTGGGCACCCGGGTGATGTTCAGCGGGCCCACGCGGCTCAGATCGGCCTGCAACCCCTCTTGTCCGAAGAGAGTGACGTCGTAACCGGCCGCCTGCGCCATCAGCGC
The DNA here is from genome assembly GCA_016124195.1 of bacterium. GTDB lineage: Bacteria > Pseudomonadota > Alphaproteobacteria > Rhodobacterales > Rhodobacteraceae > Stagnihabitans. The sequence continues at coordinate 112,217 of WGOE01000001.1, forward strand.
AAAGGAAATGGCCTCGATCCCATGGCCATAGACCCAAAAGCGCAGTTCCGGCTCCAGCACGACGACGAAATCGCCCGGCGCCGCGGCATCGGCATCCGCCAACAGTGTCAGCGCGCCATCGGTCAGCCCGATGCGCAACACGGCCTGCTGACGGGCATCGCCGCGGGCCAGAACGGCGCGCAGGGTCGCCGGGTCCGGTTGGGGGATCAGCAGAATTGAAAGACCGCCACCGCACGGCAGCTTGAGGTCGAAGAACGGAGAGCCCTGACCATAGCGCAGCGACTTGGCCTTGCCCGTGACAAAAACCTCAGCCGCGTGTTCGGCGATGTCATCCTCGATACAGCCTGAAGACAGCGAGCCGGTTCGTTGTCCGTCCGGCCCGAACGCCATCATCGTGCCCAGATTGCGGTACGAGGTCCCGACAATTTCGGTTATGACTGCAAGCACGCCGCCCGTTTCGGACAGGCGCTTCAGCGGAACCCGATTGCTGGCATATTCGATCATGGCGCCCCCTTTCCTCACTTCAATGTGGGACAGGACAGGTCGAAGTGCCAGTCTTGTTTTTCATGCCGGCAATGCAGCTCCCCGGGTCAATTGGCCGCAGGCTCACGGATGGCGGTGATAAGAGAAGTCAGCGCCTCGACCCCGCCGGGCAACATGGCGGAAACCCCATTGGCAGAATTGCGAATTTCGCTGATCTTGCCGTAATACTCCACATCCGTCGTGCCCAGCAGCGAGTCGCCCTGATAGCTGTCCAGCGAAAAGGAATAAACGCCCTTCGGCAGCGGATTTCCCGAGGAATCGAGCCCCGGCCATTTATAATCGACCGTCGAGACCGGCAGTTCGGTGCGCGAGACTTCATTGCCGGCCTGGTCCGTGACGACAAGGACGGCCTTGTCGGCATCCGCGGCCGGATTGGGCGAAAGCGTGATCGGGGTGCTGCCATCGAAATAGGCCGGTGCGGCCAGTCGGGCTTCCTTGCCGACCCAGCCGACCACCTGGCTCATCGCGCCAAGATTGTTTTGCGACAGCATCTGCGTCAACAGATCGTTGGTCTTTGTCTGCTGCTCGACGCCCGAGAAGGTGGCCAACTGTACGGCCAACTGATCCGCGCTCATCGGGTTGAGCGGGTCCTGGTTCTTGATCTGCGTCGTCATCATCTTCAGGAAGGTGTCGTAGTTCTTGTCATTGGCAGCCTTGGTCGCAGCGGTGCTTGTGGCCGCGGCGGCCAGGGCTGCCGTAGGGCTTGGCGTTGTGGGCGTCGTCGACGAAACGGTCATCGGGATTTTCCTTTCAAAGGCGGATGTCGAGCCCGTCCGCGGCCAATGGCCGGCGCGAAACGGGTGTGGCAAGGGCGGGTGCGGGAGAAGCAGGCTCGGATGCGGCGGCTTCCTTGGTCCATTCGGGCAGGGACTTGCCCTGATCCTGGCGGCCCCATTGGCTGAAGTTGAGAGTTCCGCCGGCAAACCCCGCATCGCGGAATTCCTGTTTCAGATCCTCGGCATGGTTGCGCATCAAGGTCAAAGTCTCTGGCCGTTCGACCGCGAGGTTGATTTGAACCCGGTCGCCCTGCGTCACCATGTCAAAACGCAGCCGGCCAAGCTCGGCCGGTTCAAGAATCAGCTCGGCTCGGCTATGCCCGGTTTCGCTGATCGCGCGAACCAGATTGGCCGAAAAGCCCTTGGCCAAGGCATGGGCTGTTCGGTCCGGCACGACCACGGCGTTCGTATGAATAGCCTCGCCCACGCGAAGCGACACAGTCTGGATATCCGTCTCCGGGCGCATCACTGCCGCAGCCGGTGGTAGAGGCGCGACGCCCACCGTCGTCGCGGCCAAAAGATCGGGCTGCGGCGGTTGTGCCGGGTCCGCCTCTTCATTCGGGGTGGACGATTCAACTTGCATAACGGCCGGAGTTTTGCCGGGTTGCGTCGGCTCAGACGCGCCAGAGGTCACGGGTGGACGTAGTCCCGCGGCTGGATGATCGGCCGCCAACTTGCCGGCCGGCTTGCGGCCAGACGGAAGCGGGGCTTCCCGCACCGCGGCGGGGAAAAATTGGCTCAGGCTATGGGACGCTTCGGTCGAAACGGGCCATGGGTCGGGCCCTCCCGCTTGGGGCCAGTAGACCGGCGTTGCGACCAGAGGCCCGTGCGGAGCGACACCGTTGACAGGTGACTGAACCTGCGCGGGCTGCGCAACAGGCTTGGACGCCGGCATCCATTGATGTTCGGCGCCGCTCTGGTGAATTCGCGACTGGGGCAGCTCAACCGGTCTCTTGTCCAGAGGGCGATTGGGTTCCTCCGTTTGGTATTGCGCCGCTGCCGAATTCAGAACTGCGTTCGGCGCAAGTTCTGGTTTGGCCAGCGGCGCACCGGCACCTGCAGGCTGCGCCTGCGCAGGCGGAAGAGGCGCAGTCACGGCGGGCCTGTTTTCAGGGTGCAAATTGCCCCGTACTACATCTACAGGCGGAACCGAGCCTTTAACCGGCCTTTCACTAGGCCTGCCGGCAGGCGGCGCAAACTCGAAGGCAGGGAGTGCGGCATCAAATCCTGCGCCGGGCACCATGTCACTCTGCGGCTCGGGTTGGTCCGTCGCCGGCAGAGGCGACAGGACGGCCTCTGCGGCGGACGGTTCCCGAGGCTCAAGCTCGGGCCGCGGAACTTCCGTGAGCCGGGTGTGTGGCAAGGCAGTCGGGACTGCGAGGGAGGCGCCACCCTCCAACATCGTCTGGAACTGCAACAAGGCCTGGGCGGGGGTCAAGACCGCAAAGGCGGACGGGGCCGTGCTCTCGATCGCGGTTGCGTCAGCCGGATAACTCGCCACGTTCTGAACCTGTCCAAGCACCGGAAGCGACGCTTGCTGCTGCGTCCGAAAGGGCAACGGCACAGGGTCTGGCGCCGATGCTGACAGAGGCTCCGCCCGATCTGGTGTGGGCGCATCTAGCGGCATCGGCCGGGCAGGACTTGTGGCCCCGGGCTCGGGAGCCGCAAGCGATCTTGCCGGAACCGGTGATACGACCGTGGTCGCGGTCGTCCCGGCAACCACGTCGACAGACAGAGATTTCCGGTCGGAATTCGGCTGGCCATCATCACTGGAAATTGGAATATGCAGTCCGGTTGGTCCCGGCTGCACAACGGTCTCGGCCACAGAGGTGGCAGAGCCCGGATCATGGGGCCAGGCTTCCGACAATTTTAGAGAGACGGGCCTTTCGGCATCAGGCGCCGGAATGGCTCTAGCAATAGCTGTTGGTGATGCGAGGGACGGCGGCTTCGGCATCGTTCCGACGGAGCGCCCGTCCGTCGCGGGACCGCGGGCCGGTCCGGTATCGACCGACCCAAAAGGGCCGGGCTGCTCGGGCGCCGAGGCATTGACGTGCCGCGCGGGCGAGTTGGCTGGGATTGGCACCGACGACGATTGCGCTTCCGCCGCCTTGGGCATTTGCACGGCCAAGGGTTCTTGACCTGTGGTCGCAGGTGGGAACTGGCCCCGGTCAAGGTCAAGCCGGATTGTACGGTTTTTCACAAAAGAATCGGGGCCTGACGCCGGGCCATCGGTGGCAATCCCCGGCGCGGGCTGCAAGACAGCCTGCGCCAGGTCAGAACGGGTGACCGCGCGATCGTGTACTGCCGCTCCGGAGGTTCCAACTGCCGCATGTATCGCCGGAGTTAGGGTCCCGGTCGCGACAATCGGTTCAGCGCTGATCGACGGCCAAGGTGCATCACCACGGCCCGTCGCAAGGCCTTTTTGACCGGCCTCCTCCCTCACGCGTTGTGGCGCTGGAAGGAAACTTGCACCCTGGCGATCCCCTTTGGGAGCCGCCAGATCCTGCGAGTCGGGCGCCGGATCCGGCAGGGCGAGCGCCATGGGATGAGGTTTGGTTTCGATACTCTCAGCCAACGTTTTCGGATCAGACGACACTTCGGTCAGCGCAGGCCAATAGGCCGGCGTGCGACTTTGAACTTCTGAATGGAACCTTTGGGCCGCAACCGAAGAAAGTGCCGCCCCGCGACCCTCAATCGCGGGCCTGGCCAGAGCCACGCCGAGACCTGCAGAGCCAATCGGCGCGCTGTCATGCGGCTCAGGACTCTGCGGCACCACAACAATCGGCATAGTCGCAGGCGCAGGAAGCAGAGGGTCTGTCAACCGGGTCGCGTCGGCCGAATCCAAGGCGGGCCGGGCATGGTCGGCTTTTGGGTATTTCTCTGACTTGGGGAACTCATGCTGTGCGCGTCCTGCAGGATCAGGCGTGTTGTCAGGTTGCGGAACCACAGCTTCGCGTCGAGGGTCGATCGTCGGCCACTTCAGGCGATGCTGCTGTGACGGGCCCGGGCGGATTTCGCTTGCGGGTTCGGCCGGCACCGCCGGGAGGCCATAGTCCGGAGCAGATGCGCCGTCTTTCGGTTCTGCCACGGCAGCTTTGGTTGTAAGGTCGAACACGGCAGCGAAATCATCAACCGCCGAGGCGCCCGGTCCTGCCGCCGCCGGCACCTGTTTGGAAACAAGTGCGCCAGTCTGAAACGCTATCTTCAGGGACCCGATCATTTTTTCCGACTTCTGCCGATGTTGACCGATGTTTCGTCTTTAACAGTTACCAGCTGTTTACCGCCTGCGCGGATAGTTCAAAAAATCCTCTGCAATTGGAGAATCCGATGCAAGTCCCTGCACTTCCCGAATCGCCGTCGCCCCTGAGCACGGCGCGCTCTGCCAAACTGATGCAAAAGGCCCGGCAGCTTGAAACGACATTCCTGACGGAAATGCTGTCCTACACAGGCGTCGATTCGCAAAAGGGTGATTTCACCGGCGGGATCGGCGAGGATCAGTTCAGCTCGATGCTGCGCGAAACCCAAGCCAAGGCCATGGCCGATCATGGCGGCATCGGTCTTGCCAAGAATATTTTCGATGCTTTGGTGAGGTGCGATCATGTCGGCGAATGAACCGCGTGCCGCCGCCCTGCTTGACGAGGTCCACGCCGTCCTGCTGCGGCAGGACTATGACGGGCTGGCGCAACTGGCTGCTTCTCTTGAACAAGAACTGGACCACCCCAGTCAGACCCTTGATGCCGAGGCGCTGGCCATCATCCGGCGCAAGGCCGATCGCAACGCCCTGACCTTGCTGGCGGTTCAGCGCGGCATCCGCGCAGCCGTGCGGCGCATCACCGAGATCCGGTCCGTGGCCAACGGCCTCGTGACCTATGATCTGGGCGGTCGCCGCGAGGAAAAATCGAGCGGCAGTGATCTCAAGGCAAGATATTAGCCTTTCAATAAAATCACCCAAATTCGGCGTTTGGCAATTAGCACTCTCTTAGATGTTCCATCGCTTTATGGGACCTGCATCCCAGGTGGGGTGGCGCGCTCCGGAACCTCCGGTCGCATTGGAAAGAAAGCCCAATTGCCATCGATGGTGATGGTGCAACAGGCCGTGCGCAAAGCGCCGGCTGACCGCAAAGGAAACGGAAATGTCGTCCATTCTTACCAACAGCAGCGCAATGGTCGCCCTTCAGACCATGAAGTCGATCAGCATGAATCTGGCTCAGACCACGAGCCAGATCTCGACCGGCAAGCGCGTGGCCACCGCCAAGGACAATGCCGCCGTCTGGGCCATTTCGAAAGTGATGGAATCCGACGTGCAGGGCTTTCAGGGGATTTCGGACAGCCTTTCGCTGGGCTCGTCCACGATCGCCGTTGCAGGTCAGGCCTCTGCCACCGTGACCGACCTTCTGACCCAGATGAAGGGAAAGATCGTGGCTGCGCAGGAGAGCAACGTCGACCGCACCAAGATTCAGGCCGACATCGTGACGCTGAAGAACCAGATCAGCTCGGTCGTCGGGGCTGCGCAGTTCAACGGTTTGAATCTGGTGAACAATTCCAACAGCGTTGATATCCTGTCGTCGCTCGATCGCAGCGGCGGTTCGGTGACGGCCTCCTCCATCACCGTCACCGGCCAGGATCTGTCGATCGGCGCCTATGCCGCCAAAGCGGCCCTTACCGGATCGGATGGCGCTTCGACGGGCGCGGATACGGCGGGCTTCACACTCGACGCCTCGACCGGCACCGGCAAGATCGTTATCGACAATTCGACCCCATTGGTCGCGGGCGACAGCATTTCCATCGCGATCGGGGGCAAATCTGCTTCGTACACCGTGACCGCCGATGACGCCGCCGCGACGGCGCCAGCGGATATCGTGGCCGTCGGCCTGAAGAAAGCCATCGAATCGCTGGGGATCAGCGGCCTTTCGGTCGACTACAGTTCATCGAACGCGGGCGAACTCGATTTCACCAATGGTGGCAGCAACGACTTGACCGTTGCGGCTCAATTCAAGAACGCCGGTGCCGGTGGTCTGGGTGCCCTGTCCTCGATCGATGTGTCGACGGGCCCCGGCGCGACGGCTGCGCTTGGTAACATCGAAACCATGCTGCAAACGGCCATCAACGCTTCCGCAGCTTTCGGGTCGGTCCAGAGCCAGGTCGACACACAGAAGACCTTCGTCGGCAATCTGATCGACTCGATGAAGACCGGCATCGGTTCGCTGGTCGACGCCAACATGGAAGAGGCCTCGGCCCGGTTGCAGGCGCTTCAGGTTCAACAGCAGCTGTCGACCCAGGCCTTGTCGATCGCCAATCAGCAGCCGCAATCGCTGCTGTCCCTGTTCCGGTAACGGCTTGATCCGGGGGGTGAAAGCCCCCCGGCCCTGCCAGCGCATCCCCACGCTCAGTTCCGGAAGGACATATCTTGACCATTGCCACCAGCAATGCCCGTGCGGCCTACGGCCAGCGCGAGGCCCCCGTTCGCACGGCGCGCGCGCACGAATACGATTTGCTTGCGCGCTGCACCCAGAAACTCGCGATGGCCTGGACCCGGCGGAAAGAAGATTTCCCCCTGCTCGCCACCGCCCTGACCGAGAATCTGCAACTCTGGTCCGCCTTGGCGGCCGACGTGGCAGGATCGGGCAATGGATTGCCCGCGCCGCTGCGGGCCCAGTTGTTCTACCTCTATGAATTCACCGCCGGCCACACCCGCTCCGTTCTGGACGGTCGTGCCAGCGTCGAAGTCCTGGTTGACATCAACACGGCCGTCATGCGAGGCCTGCGCGGTGATGGAGGAGGATCATGAGTGGCCTTGTCCTGAAACTCGGCCCTCATGAAAGAGTGCTGATCAATGGTGCCGTCGTGGAAAACGGCGACAAGCGGTCACGCCTTGCGATCATGACGCCAAATGCCAACATCCTGCGGCTGCGGGATGCAATCCATCCGCAAGAGGCCAACACGCCGGTCAAAAGGGTATGTTATGTGGCGCAACTGGTCCTGACCGGGGACGCCACGGCGCAAGACACGCGCCCGCAACTCCTGCGCGGAATCGAGCAGCTGAGCCAAGTTCTGACCGATCATGACAGCCGGACCCAGCTGAACATTGCGACCAAGGCCGTGCTGGAGGATCAGCATTATCAGGTTCTCAAGGCTCTTAGGACCCTGCTGCCACGTGAAGAGCGGCTCTTCGCGGCGGCTTCAAGATGACCTATACCCCTGTTCTGCCGCTTTCCGGTTACGCGGGATGGACCCTTTTGAACAGGACCATGACCGCCCAGACCACCGCGTTCAACAATTCGCCCGAAATCAAGCGAGACGAGGATTACTTTCTTGCCAAGATCGGTACGGTGAAGACGGCGGATCAGCTGGTCAACGACAGAAGGCTCCTGAAGGTCGCTTTGGGGGCCTTCGGGCTCGACTCCGACATCGACAACAAGGCGTTCATCAAGAAGGTCTTGACCGATGGGACCGTGTCTTCGTCCGCCCTTGCCAACAGGCTGTCCGACAAGCGCTATCAGCAATTATCGGCGGCTTTTGGTTTTGACCTTGGGGCACCTTCGACACAATTGTCTGATTTCGGGCCCAAAATCGTTGCGGCCTACAAAAGTCGAGAGTTCGAAAGCGCCGTGGGCGATCAGGATCAGGACCTGCGTCTGGCGCTGGATGCGCAGCGCGAAATCACGTCTCTGGCCAACAAATCCAGCAGCGATGCCACCAAGTGGTACACGATCCTCGGCAGCACACCTTTGACCACCGTATTTCAGAAGGCACTTGGACTTCCATCCAGCGTGGGGTCGCTCAATCTCGACCAGCAGTTGGGGATATATCAGTCCAAATTGAACAGTGTGTTCGGCAGTGGCGGCATCAGCCAGTTCGCCGACCCTGCCAAATTGGACGCCCTCGTCAAGAAGTTCCTGGTGCGGTCGCAGGCGGACCAGTTGATCAACCAGTCCAGCGGTACTTCGATCGCGCTTACCTTGTTGCAACAGTCCGGGGCCCCCAATCCACTTACGGTGCTCGGCGGTTGAGGGCGCCTTGAAGTCTTCGAAAGCTGCCTGACACACCGTCCTGCGGTGCATCTTCTGCCAGGAAGGCGTCAAGTGCAGGCCAGACGCGGATGGCGCTGTCGATCAGCGGATCGGAGCCCTTGATGTAAAGCCCGGCCTGGATCATCAATTCGGCTCGGTCATAGGCACCCAACAGCCGGCGAGCCAAAGAGATCTGCTCATTCTCGGCTGGTGTGGCAGCATCCGGCAGGCTGCGCGACACCGAGCGCAGCAGGTCTATGGCAGGATAGCGGCCGCGCTCGGCGATCTTGCGGTCCATGACGACGTGGCCGTCAAGAACCCCTCGCAGGATGTCGGCGATGGTCTCTTCCATATCAGACCCCGCGACGAGAACCGAGAAAACGGCCGTGATGTCGCCTGACCCTTCCGGCCCCGGCCCGGCGCGCTCCGCCCAGGCCATGATGGCAGGCGCAACTGACGGCGGATACCCACGCAGGCTCGCTTCCTCGCCCCCGGCCAGCGCCACCTCGCGATGCGCCTCAGCAAAACGTGTGACCGAGTCGGCCAAGAGCAGCACATGCATGCCCTGGTCCCGAAAATGTTCTGCAATGGCCATCGCGGCCCAAGCGCAACGCCGCCTGATCAGCGGCGATTGATCCGAGGTTGCCGTGACGACAACGGCGCGCTTCATGCCATCGGGCCCAAGGACCCGCTCGATAAACTCCCGCAATTCCCGCCCCCGTTCGCCGATCAGGGCAATGACGACGACATCCGTTGAAACGCCGCGGGCGAATTTTCCCAGCAGCGTCGATTTGCCTACGCCGGAGCCCGCGAAAAGCCCGATCCTTTGGCCGCGCACCAGCGGCAAAAGCGTGTCAAAAACCGCGACTCCGGTCTCAAGCCTGTCGCCCAGCCTGCGCCGTGACGCGGCGGCCGGAGCAGAGGCTTGCAGGGGGCGCGTGCGTGGCCCCTTGAAGATCACCTTGCCATCCAACGCATTGCCGAAGGGATCGATAACCCGACCGATCCAGCTGTTATCCGGACAGATACCCGCCTGCCCAATCAGGCGGACGACGGCTCCGATTTGCAGGCCCTCGGCCATCTGGTCGGTCAAGACAGTTATCCCATCCGATTGCAGGGCCACGACCTCACCCCCCAGCCGCGGCCCGATCATGACGCGGTCGCCCAGGGCCGCCGCATCCTCGAGCCCTTTCACCCGGACCGTCCCGCGACCGATCTCGGACACCCGCCCCAATCGGATTTTCTGTGTCACGTTCGAGATTTCGGACACCAGCGCATCAAAAACACCGGACATGGGATTCTCCCTTTGTTCCCTCGAAACCCTTTCTAAAGGAATCAGCCTTAAGTCTTGGTGAAGGTAATCGAGGGAGAAGCCCGAGATGTTGGAAAGTCTGAGCATCACACGAATGGCCGAAGCGCTGGCCGATCACGCCGCTACGCGACTGGATCTGATTGCCCGAAATGTCGCCCAGGCGGATACGCCCGGCTATAAGGCGATGGATTTGCCGGACTTCGCCAAGGTCTACCAGGATTCGGTGGACAACGGCATGCGCGCCACGCGGCCCGGCCATTTCACCACGGCCGACACAGCGTTCCAGCCGGTCGCTCAGCCTTCCGCAGGCGAAGCCTCGCCGAATGGCAACACGGTCTCTGTCGAGAAGGAAATGGTCAAATCGGCCGAGGTCCGGCAGGACCACGAGATGGCCCTGGCCGTCTATCGCAGCGCGCAAGACATTTTGCGAATCAGCCTGGGGCGCAAGTAAGCCATGTCTGATCTGATCGCATCCCTCTCCTATTCTGCTTCGGGAATGGAGGCCCAGGCCGCCCGCTTGCGCCACGTCTCTGAGAACATCTCGAACGTGGACACGCCCGGTTATCACCGCAAGCTCGTGTCCTTTCAGGAAAACATCGACAGTGGCACCGTGGAAACCGGCCCGGTCAAGCTGGACAGAAGTCCGCTTGCAAAGGTCTACGACCCCGGAAATCCGCTGTCCGATGCGACGGGCCACTATGATGGATCGAACGTCAATCTGGTGGTTGAAGTTGCTGACGCGCGCGAAGCGCAGCGCAGCTATGAGGCAAATCTCAAAATTTTCGATCAGGCGAGAACCATGACTCAGGGCCTGTTCGATCTCTTGCGGAGGTAATCCAGAATGGACGTAAGAACTTCCTACGCAGCCCAGATCTACGAAAAGGCACGTTCGGCTGCGGCCCCCACGCCGCAGTCGGGCAATCTGGAAAGTGGCATTGCAGACATCGCGCAAAGCTTTGCGGATACGCTCGCAAAAGGCGAGCAAACGGCGAAATCGGCAATGACCGGTGGCGCCGACCCGCATGCTTTGGTCGAGGCTCTGGCCAATTCGCAGCTCGCGGTCGAAACCGTCTCGACCGTGCGCGACAAGGTGGTGGAGGCCTATCAGGAAATCCTGAGGATGCCGGTATGAGCGATACGCTTCTGTTTGACACGCTGCGTCAGGCATTGTGGATCGCGGTGCAGATGTCGATGCCCCTCCTCACGGTGGGGCTAGTCGTAGGCTTGGCGGTCGGCCTGTTTCAGGCCCTGACCTCGGTTCAGGAAAACACGCTGACCTTCGTGCCCAAAGTCGCCGCGATGATGGTGGTGTTCTGGGTCTCGATGAGCTTCATGACATCCACCTTGCTCAATTTCTTCACGGCGACGATCGTCCCGATGATTGGCGGGAGTTGAGAGATGGACGCTTCCGGCTACGTCACCCTGTCACGGCAAAGCGGCCTTCTGAACCAGATGGACGTGATTGCGAACAACATCGCCAACGCCTCGACCACGGGTTTCAAACGCGAGGGTACGATATTTTCCGAATATGTCAGCCGGACACCCGGCGGACCCTCGCTGTCCATGGGCTTTGGCAACACGCGCTCGGTCGACCTGCATCAGGCCGGGCTCAGCGCAACCGGAGGAAGCCTGGATTTCGCGATCGAGGGCGATGGCTTCTTCATGGTAAACACACCGAAGGGCCAGATGCTGACCCGGGCCGGGAGTTTCACGCCAGGGTCGGATGGCACCTTGCAGACGGCAGACGGCTTCCCGGTTCTGGATGGGTCGGGATCTAACATCTTCATTCCGCCGGATGCAAAGACGATTGCGCTCGCGCAGGATGGCACGCTTTCGGCCGATGGGACGGCCCTTGCCAAGATCGGACTCTGGGCTCCGACCGATCCGACCAGCCTCGTGCACCAGCAGGGCACGATGTTTTCTGCCAGCGGGTATCAGCCCGCCGACGGGGCGAAGTTGATCCAGGGATCCCTCGAGGAAAGCAATGTCGATCCGGTGGTCGAGGTTGCCAACATGATCAGCGTCCAGCGCGCCTACGAACTTGGGCAAAGTTTTCTGGACCGCGAGGATGACCGCTCACGGACGGTCATCCAGACTCTTGGCCGATAGGAGCCTGTGATGAACGCCTTGCAGATTGCCGCCTCTGGGATGAGCGCCCAGCAGATGAAGGTCGATGTTGTGTCCAACAACCTCGCCAACATGTCCACCACCGGCTACAACGCCCGCCGCGCCGATTTCGCTGACCTGATGTATCAGCAGATCGAAAAGCCCGGGGCGATCTCGTCCGAAAGCGGCACGATGCTGCCGACGGGTGTGCAGTTGGGCATGGGCGTGCGGCCCTCGTCGGTTTCGGTCATCCTGCAGCAGGGCGCCCTGAGCCAGACCAGCGGCGATCTTGACGTGGCCGTGCAGGGCAAGGGCTATCTGGAGGTGACCCTGCCCTCGGGTGCTGTGGCCTATACACGCGACGGCGCCCTGAAGCGCACCGCCGACGGGCTGATCGTGACCGCGGACGGTTATCAGGTGAACCCGGGCATCACCATTCCTTCCGATGCCAAAAGTGTTGCCATCAACCCGAATGGCGAGGTTTATGCCTATTTCGAAGGTCAGCTCAATCCGACCCTCCTCGGGCAGTTCAGCCTCGCGACTTTCACCAACGAAAAGGGGCTGGAGGCTACAGGGTCGAACCTCTTTCTGGAAAGTCCCGCCTCCGGCCCGCCGGTCGAGGGCACTCCGGGAAGCGATGGCTTCGGACAGCTCCGCCAGGGCTACCTCGAGGAAAGCTCGGTCGATGCGGTGCATGAGATCACCGAACTGATCAAGGCGCAGCGCGGCTACGAACTGAACGCCAAGGTCATCACCGCGGTCGATGAAATGATGTCCACGACGACGCAGGTGAAGTGATGCGCAGGCTCGTCCTTGTCCTGATGTTGCTTGCCCCCCCGGCCCTCGCCGACAGCATGATCGCGACGCGCACGATCCATGCCCTGTCGGTGATCGGCCCCGACGATGTCGCGATGGTGGCAGCAGACATTCCCGGGGCGATGACCAAGCTTGACGATGCGATCGGGCAAGAGGCCAAGGTCACGCTTTATGCCGGGCGGCCGATCGTCGAAGGCGACCTTGGCGCGCCCGCCCTGGTCAAACGCAGCCAGTTGGTTACCCTGGTGTTCCAGGCCGACGGTCTGACCATTCACACCGACGGCAGAGCGTTGGAGCGCGGCGCGTCGGGCGATCTCATTCACGTGATGAACCTGTCCTCACATCTGACCGTGTCCGGTGCTGTCGCTCCGGACGGCAGTGTCGTCGTAGGACCCAAAAGCAAGGACTGAACCCTATGCGCAAGATCTTGGTCACATGTCTTCTGTTGGCCAGCTGCGGAAAGCTCAACCAGGTGGGCCGGGCTCCGGAATTCTCGCCGCTCGATGGCAACAGCGAGCACAATGCGATGTATTCCAGCCTGCCGGCCGCGGTCGAGGACCGCGGTCCGACCGAACAATCCTCGTTGTGGACGGCGCGCCGCAATTCCTTGCTGGGCGATCACAGAGCCAATACGCGCGGCGACATCCTTACCGTTGTTGTGCAGATCAACGATCAGGCCACCATCAACGACACGACAGGCCGCAGCAGAACGGGATCCAACAAGATGGGTGTCCCCTCGCTCTTTGGCATTCCTCAACGGCTGGACGCTGTGATGCCGACCGGGGCTACCTCGGCAAGTCTTGTGGCGACCAATTCGGCCACCACTTTCTCGGGCACCGGCAGCGTTGCACGGAACGAGAAAGTCACGCTGCGGCTGGCGGCCACGGTTGTTGAAGAATTGCCAAACGGCGTGCTGCGCATCGAGGGCCAGCAACAGGTCAGGGTCAACAACGAACTCAGAGACCTCGTCGTCAGCGGATATGTCCGCCCGGACGACATTTCGCGCCAGAACGAGATCACCTACGACAAGATCGCCGATGCGCAGATCGCCTACGGCGGTAGAGGGCAGATCACCGATGTCCAGCAGCCGGCCTGGGGCCAGCAAGTCGCCGATCAAGTTCTGCCGTTCTGATCATCATGTTCAGAAAGATCCTCCCCCTCCTTCTTGGCGTGATCGGCCTTCTGGCCGGAGCTGGTGCTGGCTATTTCCTGCGCCCGGCTCCAGACGCAGCCCAGCAAGAAGCCAAGGCGAAACCCGCAGAGCCCGACCCCGCGCTCGAACCGGAATATGCCAAGCTTTCCAATCAGTTCATCGTCCCTGTGATGAAAAAGGGCAAGGTGTCGGCGATGGTGATCCTGTCGCTCAGCCTACAGGTCAGCAAGGGCATGTCCCCCGATGTTTACAACGCAGAGCCCAAATTGCGTGACGCTTTCCTGCAGGTGATGTTCGACCACGCCAACTCCGGTGGTTTCGATGGAGCCTATACCGACGGATCGAACATGGTCCTGCTGCGCTCAGCCCTGCTGGAGGCGGCAAAGTCGATACTGGGCGAAAAGGTCAGCGATGTTCTGATCACCGACATCGTCCGGCAGGACAGCTGAGATTTCACCTCGTGCCACGAGGCATGAATCTGCTGCCGAACCCGTCGCTTTGACAAAGGCAGGGCATTGAGCCCCAGTTTGTTCAAAGCGGCGCAAGCGATGCGTGCGCCCCGCGGTTCTCCGAAAGGGGTATAACAGGCTTGCAGTTGTAGCGCCGATTGAGTTGGGCATTGCGCCGAAAGCAGGTGTGATGGTGATTTGCCGGTCAAAACGTGGTGACGGGCTCTAAGTCCTCTATTGAGACGGCTATGGCAAAGTGATGATCTGCAGATGGATGGACCCGGGCGGTCTTGCCCGGCAGAAGGTCGGTGACGGTGTCATACGCCTGTTGCGAGTGCAGTTTGAGGCGCTGCTTGCCGGTCTCTGCTTACAACGGATCCAAGCCCTGCGCCGCATTCCGACCGCGACAGAATGACGCGGGACTCACCTTGCAAATATGGGCGTTCGTCGGGCGGTTCGGTATGAACCCGCGTAATCAGCCACTCTTCAACCCCTTGATCTGGATGCCCTTTCACCCGAAGTACAGAAGGCTTTTCTGGTCATGCGGTTTGAAGTGGCGTGACAGCGCGCCCGGATCGAGCGTCAGGATTACCTGATGGCAGGGCTGCTCCATGCTCTCTACGAGGATCGGTCCGAGCAGTCGGGCACCGAAAAGCGCCATCTGACTTTCAAAGACCCGCAGACAGCTGTCGCCGAAGCAGAAGCAGCCCGCGTGGCTTTGACCGCACGCAATGCCGGTGGGACCGCAGGGCGACTGGCTGCCAAACGCAATCGCATACATCTGCCAGACCACATGCAGCGCATCGAACTGGCGATTGAGCCCACGCCGAAGGTCGACACTCGGCCTTACAGACACCGTCAGGATCGGCGAGGACCCTAGCGAGAGCCTCTACCTCATTCCGGCCCGCTTCCATGGCATCATCACCGTTCGCCCCACGACAAGCCTGCCACCGATGCGACGCCAGGGTTTGCCAAGCCGACACAGCCTAATGGCCAATCGAGGGCGGACTGCCCGCTGAGGTCACATTCGCCCAAGGCGGTGCCCAATCGCAGGGGAAGCGTGACGCCAGTGGCGCCGTGAAATCCCCCGGAGGATCAATTACTTGCCATTGTATCGTCCACGCCGGATCTACAGACGGGGTGGTGTCGATCTGGACCGCGCCTCCCTGGCAAACTGGTGCGGCACGGCGGCCCATCATTTGCCCCCCGCGGTCGACCGGATGCTGACCCGTATCAAACGATCCTTTGGCCTCTTCAATGACGAAATCCGCTCCCCTGCGCTGGGCTCAGGGGTGGGCAAAACCACGACCGGCTATCTCTGGGCGCTGGCGCACGACGACCGGCCTTGGACTAGCGATGAACCGCCGGCAGTCGTGTTCACTACTGCGTCCGGACGCCGTGGCAGTCATGCAGTGGACAGGTGCCATGCCGGTCTGGAAATCACTTTGGCCTCAACCGTCAGGGCAAGCCACTGGGCCTGCCATTGTCGGCCGCGTGAAGGCCGTTCGACTAGGCAGGCTCGCTTTGTGCGCTGTCGTGGATCTGAAGTCGAAGCGCCAGAGGTACCGGAAGGCGGATCGCTTCTTGCGGCGACAAGGTCCCGCGAACCGGCTCAGCCTTTCTTAACCTGAGAGTGTCACAGATGAGGAGGGCAGAACAATCGGGGGCATGCCATGATCGCTATTGTCGGCATCATAATGATCTTCGTCATGGTCTTTGGCGGCTATATGTTCGCCGGTGGCAAAATGGCGATCATCATTGAGGCCCTGCCCCACGAACTGATCGTGATCGGCGGTGCAGCTTTCGGGGCGTTCTTGCTGGGCAACAATCTGGCTACGGTCAAGCAGGCCATGCGGGATCTGGGCAAGGTCTTCAAGGGAGCGAAGTGGACCCCGGGCGACTATCGGGACTTGCTGGCCCTGCTGTTTGATCTGGTCAGGATCGCACGATCAAACCCTGTGGCGCTGGAAGAGCATGTCGAAAGTCCGGATGCCTCGTCGATCTTTGGACGTTATCCGAAAATCCAGCACGATCATGATGTTGTGGAACTTATCTGCGACACGCTGCGTGCGGCTTCTATGAATTACGACGATCCGCACCAAGTTGAGGAAGTCCTGGACAAACGCATGGAAGAAGCTCACCACCACGCGTTGCATGGCAGTCATGCCTGGCAATCCATGGCGGATGCCATGCCGGCGATCGGCATCGTTGCCGCGGTGCTGGGCGTGATCAAGACGATGGGTTCGATCGATCAGCCCCCAGAGATTCTGGGCGGCATGATCGGTGGAGCCTTGGTCGGGACGTTCATGGGCGTATTTCTGGCCTATGGCTTCATTGGACCGATGTCTGCCCGGATCAAGGCCGTGGTCGACGAGGACAACTATTTCCATTTGCTGATTCGGGAAGTCCTGATCGCAAATCTGCATCGACACCCGCCGAATATCTGCATCGAGGTGGGGCGACAGAATACACCGCATCACGTGCGCCCCAGCTTCGCGGCCGTCGAAGAAGTGCTGCGCGGTCTCAAACAGGAAAACGCAGCATGAGACTGTGGGGCGCCCTTCTGATCGCCTGGGCGTTGAATGGTCTTGCCGCGCAGGCGGGCCCGGCCTTCGTCACCTCCGGCGAACACCCCGGATTCACCCGCCTTGTCATGCAGTTCGACGGTCCGGTGGATTGGAAGATGGGACGCGCCTTGGATGGCTATGTCCTGCGACTGCAGGGGGAGCGACCGGTTTACGATCTGGGCAAGGCTTTCGATCTGATCGGCAAAAGTCGGCTCGCCGCGATCTGGGCCGATCCAGCCTCGGGCGACCTGCATTTCGGTGTTGCCTGTGCTTGCTACGCCATGCCGTTCGAGTTTCGGCCGGGCGTGATCGTTGTCGATCTGCGCGACGGCAAACCACCGAAAGGCTCATCCTTCGAAGCACCGCTGGACACTGCAGGTCCATCTGCCGCCTCAGATCCTGCGCAAATGTCTCAGACGCCGGCACCGAACTACAATTGGGTCGATCTTGCCGCGTCACATTTGAAGGAGGTGACAGGCGCCACCCTCGCGGCAACACTGTCGAATGCGGATACAAATGGCCTCGTGGTCGATCCCGCGCTCGCGGCCCTGCGCACCTCTTTGATGGAGGAGATGAGCCGGGGCGCATCGCAGGGCATCGTCGACATGGCCAAGCTGAAAAAACAACCTGAAGCCGACATGGGCAAAATGGACCCTTCGGTCCTGATCCATCTGGGAGAGACGCCGAACTTGATCATCCGCCAGAAGGGGGCGCCCGATCAGCCCCTGACAGCCAAGGGCGCGTCATGCCTTTCGGATGAGCAGCTTAACCTTCCAGTCTGGGGTTCCAGTCGTCCCGTATCCGACCAGATCGGGCCTGAACGGCAAGGTCTGACGGGCGAGTTCGACAAGCCCGATCCAGACGCGGTCACCCGTGCTGTCCGCTTCCAGTTGTTCCTGGGCTTCGGGGCCGAGGCGCGGGGGCTGTTGCGCGCCTTTCCGCTCGATCTGCCTGACCAACACGTCTGGGAGAGCATGGCCCATATCCTCGATGGCTTGCCAGACCCGAAACCGGCCTTCGCCGGCATGCAGGATTGCGACACGGCCGCCTCTCTCTGGGCGGCCCTGGCCGATCCACCGCAACTGCCATCAAGCGATCAAGGCAAGGCCTCGATCCTGCGGAACTTTTCGGCTCTGCCGCCTCACCTTCGGCGCGACCTTGGACCGCGCCTCGTTGAGCGGTTCCTCGCGGTCGGTGACATTGTGGTTGCCACCTCCCTGCGGGACGCCGTTTTACGCGCACCAGGCGATCCCGGGCCCGCCATCGTCTTGATGCAGGCTGCGATGGACCGCGCCATGGGCAAACCGGGAAACTCGGAGGCCAAGCTTGAACCCTTGGCGACGACAGCTGGCCCCAGTTCCGCAGATGCCTTGGCCGCTCTTGTCGAGCAAAGGGCGGTCTTGGGTCAATCCGTAGGTTTCGATCAGGTTCAGGCGCTGGAGGGCTATCTGAAAGAGCGCAAGGGCACAGTCGAAGCCGCCCGCTACCGGCATGCGCTGGTCTTGGCCCGGGCCGCGTCCGGCGACTTTGACCGGGCCTTTGTTGAGGCAGCCTCCACGCCGGAGACCCTGGGGCCCCTTTGGCAGATCCTGGCCCAGACCGGGCCGGACAGTGCTTTGCTGGCTCATGCCACCCTTGCGGACGGGGCCACGCCCCCGGCCGAAGCAAAGGCGGCGGCTGCCCAGATTGCCGATCGCATGCTGGGTCTGGGGTTGCCGGATCAGGCCGCTGTCTGGTTGAAACTCGACGACAGGGCCCCAAATTTGCTTGATGCGCGGATCAAACTGGCCCAAGGGGATCCCAAGGCGGCATTGGAGCGTCTTCAGAACGACGATTCCAATCCAGCGCTTTTGATCAAGGCTCAGGCACTGCAGGAGCTGAACGATCAAAGCGGCGCGGCAGATATCTTCGCAAAGCTTGGCAAACCGGATCAGGAAACGCTAGCTCTGGGCCGTCTGCAAGCCTGGGATGTCCTGGCACGCAGCGGCCCCGATACCTGGAAGGCCGTCGCCTCCGTTGTGGCCCCACAGGGTGGGCCAGCGCCTCTGGTTTCCTCCGCCGCGCCAAATCCTGTCGATGGTGTCTTGGCTCATAACAAGGCCCTCGTCGAGGGAAGTGCCGCCACGCGCAACGCGATCACGACACTGCTCGATTCCGTGAAAGCGCCGTTGCCGCCCACACAATAGGCATTCGCTTACGGCTCAGTAAGGTTTCACGGTTAGCGTGGCTTCAGACGCAATAGAATGGCGTCAGACAGGGTGAAACCCGATATGTTGAAGTCAGACGCGGCATGGGCCGTTATTCTCCTTTCTTCAGTCCTGACGCCGTTGGCGGCAGGGGCTGCGGCCGCGCCGGACCCCTCCGGCCTTTGTGATCGTGCTGCTGCCCGCGCGGCGCAAACCTCAGGTGTTCCTGTCGACATCCTGCTCGCCATATCGCGCGTCGAAACCGGCCGACGCAAAGGCGGCGCCCTGAGCCCGTGGCCCTGGACGATCAATGCAGACGGAAAAGGCGCATTCTATGACAGCAAGGCCGAAGCGGTCACAGCCGCGACGGCGCATCTGACCGATGGCACCGGCACTTTCGACGTTGGCTGCTTTCAACTGAACATCCGATGGCACGGAAATTCCTTTGCGACATTGGACGACATGTTCGATCCGGACCAGAATGCCAGTTATGCTGCGAATTTTCTGACTTCGCTGTATCAAGAGACAGGCAGCTGGGCCGATGCCGTCGCCGCTTACCATTCGCGCACTCCCGATCTGGCACAGAGCTATCTCAATCAGGTCAAGGCGGTGTTGCATGACGGCACCGGCGATGCTGCGCCCGCGCCCCCAGTGCAACAACCCGTTCCGGTGCGCGAAAACACCTTTCCCTTGCTGCAGCCCGGCGCACAGGGGAGCTTCGGTTCCATAGTCCCATTCACTGCGGCAAATCGCCCGCTCATCGGAGGAAACCCCTAGTGTTCGGGCTCAAGATCGATCGGGCAGCGCTGTTTCGCCCCACCATATTGCTAGCGCTCGCCCTCATGGGCGTCATCCTCATGATGGTTCTGCCCGTCCCGTCCTGGGTACTCGACATCGGCCTTGCCCTGTCTTTTGCCTTGGCGATCCTGATGTTGACAGTCACGCTCTTCATCGAACGGCCGCTGGAGTTTTCAGCCTTTCCGACCATCCTTCTGGCATCCCTGATGCTGAGACTGTCGTTGAATGTCTCTTCGACCAAGCTGATCATCGGGCAGGGCCACAAGGGCACCGCGGCCGCCGGTCACGTCATCCAGGGCTTTGCCGAATTCATCATGGGCGGCAACCTTTTGCAGGGGCTGGTGATTTTTCTTGTCCTGCTGATCGTCAACTTTGTCGTCATCACCAAGGGCGCCGGCCGGATGGCAGAGGTCGGAGCCCGCTTTGCGCTGGACGGCATGCCGGGCAAACAGCTTGCCATTGATGCCGATATGGCCGCCGGCGCCATCACGCATGCCGAGGCCAAGGCGCGGCGAGAGAAGGAACTGGCAGAGACCAATTTCTTCGGCTCGCTCGACGGGGCGTCAAAATTCGTAAAGGGCGATGCGGTCGCCGGTCTGATGATCACCGGCCTGAACATCGTGATGGGCCTGATCATGGGGGTTTTTGTCCACGGCATGCCCGTGGCCAAAGCGTTCGAGACCTATGCCATCCTGACCGTGGGGGATGGTCTGGTCAGCCAGATACCGGCGGTCATCATCTCTGTCGGGGCGGCCCTGCTGCTGGCGCGCGGCGGGGCGGTGGGGGCCACCGATATTTCCTTCTTTTCGCAGCTCGGACGCTATCCAGGCGCGCTTGGCACCGTGGCCCTTCTGATGGCGCTGATTGCCCTCGTGCCCGGCATGCCGTTCTTTCCCTTCATCGTCGGCGCCACAGCCCTGGCCGCCGCCGCCTGGCGGGCGCATCGGCGCAATACGGTCGCGCCGGCCGAGGCAGAGGCGGCCGCGCCAGCGCCATCCAAGAAATCCATCGGCGATATCCTCGATTTCGACGAGATCCATATCGAGTTCGCGCCGAACCTGGTTGCCATGGTGCTGGACCCAGCCACAGGACTTGATGCCCGCATCGCCAACATGCGCAACCATGTAGCTTCACATTACGGCCTGATTCTGCCCGAGATCCGACTGACCGATGAGGCGACGCTCAATCCCGGCACTTATTCGATTCGCCTTCAAGGTGTTGAAAAGGTGCGCAACAGGCTGTTTCCCGATCGGGCCCTGGTACTGCTGGGCGATGGGGTCTCTGCGCCGGACGGGATCGATGTCAAGGAGCCGGTCTACGGGGCGCCGGCCCGCTGGATCAAGCCCGACGCGCAGGAGGATGCGGCCTTGGCCGGCCTGACTGTCGTGTCACCGCCGGAGGTGCTGGCCACGCATCTGCTCGAGGTGATCAAGGGCAATCTCGCGCGGCTATTGTCCTTGCGCGGTCTGCGCCGGCTTCTGGATGAATTCACCAAGGTCTCCGACCCGCAGCGCGCCGATCAGAACAAGCGCCTGTTGGACGAACTGGTTCCCGACAAGGTCCCCGCCGATACCCTTCTGACCCTGTTGCGGCTGCTGCTGGAAGAAAGAGTGTCGATCCGAAATCTGCCGCTGATCCTGGAAGCAGCGGCCGAGGCGCGCAGCCTGAGCACCCCGGAAGCCATCTGCGAACATGTCCGCCAGAGGCTTGGCTTTCAGCTGGTGGCCGATTTGCGGCGCGAGGACGGAACGATCCCGCTCATCCAGCTGGCGCCCGAGTGGGAAAAGACCTTTGCGACTCACCAGATCGAGGGGGACCGCGGGCAGCGCGATGTGGCTTTGCCGCCGGAGCAGTTCAGCAGGCTTGCCAATGGCCTGGCCGAAAAACTCAACAAAGCGGCCGAATCCGGTACATTTCCCGCCCTGGTGACCTCGACCTTGCGACGAAGATTTCTCAGAACCGTACTGGGCGCCAAGGGGTTGTCGGCACCGGTCCTGTCTTATGAGGAAATTGGCATGGATGCTCGGCCGGCTCTGGTCGGCGTGGTCGCGCCATGAACGATCTGCTGGCGCAGATGATGCAATTGGCGGGCGTGACCCAGGATTGGATCTGGGTTGCGGCACTCGTCTTCCTGCGGGTCGGGGCGGCTGTGTTCCTCATGCCGGCGTTCGGAGAGCAATCGGTGCCACAAAAGGTCCGGCTTATCCTTGCCCTGATGCTGACAGCGATCGTCTTGCCCGCCGTTGCCTTGCGTCTCCAATCGGCCCAGTCACGCCCCTTTGCGGCCGCCGAAGAAGTGCTGGCCGGACTTACTCTTGGCATCGGGATGCGGCTTTTCATCCTCGCACTGCAATTCGCCGGGGCGATCATCGCGCAAACCACATCGCTTTCACAACTTTTCGGGGGCACCACGCCGGAGCCGCAACCCGCGATCGGCAACCTTCTGACCATGGCGAGCCTCGCCCTGGCCCTGCGCGCCGGCCTGCACGTGAAAGCCGCGAGCCTCCTGATCTTGTCCTACGACTTTTTGCCAGCCGGGCATTTCCCCGCCGCTGCCGATCTCGCGACCTGGGGTCTGCAGAGAATCGTCCAGGCGACGGTGCTTGCCTTTTCCCTCGCAGCGCCCTTCGTGATCGCTTCGGTGCTTTATAACCTCGCCCTGGGGGTGATCAACCGCACGATGCCACAGATGCCGGTGGCGCTCGTCGGTGCTCCGCTCATGACAGCCGGTGCGCTGGGGGTCATGGCGGTCATGGTGCCGATTGCGCTCATGGTCTGGATCGAGGGGTTTGAGGCCTTCCTCGCCAACCCTTGGGACTCGGTCCCATGAGCGGTGGCGACGAGGACGGCGAAAAGTCTCACGAACCATCACAAAAACGGCTTGAGGAGGCGCGCAAGCGCGGTGACGTCCCGCGCTCGATGGATCTGGCGACCTCGGCTGTCTACGGTGGCGCTGCTTTGGCCATCAGCGTCGCCGGCACCAAAGCGCTGGGCGGTCTGGGCGCCTCCGCCATCGGGTTGATCGACCACGCGGACCGCATGAGCCAGGCCATGGTCGAGGCCGGTCGTGCACCGACCATGGGCCTGCTGGTCGCGTTCGGCTTGCCGATCTTGCCACTTTTCCTTTTTCCGCTGGGCGCCGCCGTCCTCGCCATCGCGCTGCAGCGAGGCTTCATCATCGCCCCGGAGCGGATCGCGCCAAAACTGTCCCGCATTTCGCCCATCAAGGCGATGGGCCAGAAATTCGGCAGGGAGGGCCTGTTCAATTTTGCAAAGAACCTCATCAAGCTGGTGGTCGTCTGCTGTCTGGTCGCGGGCCTTGCCCTGCAATATGCCGACCCCCTGATGATGAGCCCCCGGCTTTCCGCCGGTCAAACCGGCCTATTGATGACCCAGATCATTCGGCAGTTCCTGTTCCTGGCTTTTCTTGTCTCCCTGATCTTCGGCGCAATCGACTATGGCTGGCAGTGGCTGCAGCACCGGCACCGCAACATGATGACCCGGCAAGAGGTGGTCGAAGAGAATCGCGACAATGAAGGCGATCCCCATATGAAGGGACACCGGCGGCAGAAAGGCCGGGAAATCGCCATGGCGCAGATGCTGCAGGATGTCGCGAAGGCCGATGTCATTCTGGTCAATCCGACCCATTATGCCGTGGCTCTCAAATGGCGACGTGGCGACAGGACGGCTCCGATCTGCCTCGCGAAGGGGGTAGACGACATTGCCGCCCGCATTCGCGAAAAGGCGTCCGAGGCCGGCGTGCCAATTCACCGCGATCCGGCGACCGCCCGTGCCATCTATGCCACGGTCGAGATCGGCGACCCGATCCGGCCAGAGCATTTCAAGTCGGTTGCCGCGGCGATCCGCTTTGCCGAGGCCATGCGCAAACGTGCGAAAGGAAGGAAGCCATGAGCCACCTTGAAAAGCTCGAGCGCCTCCGTCAGATCAGCAGTCTGCTCCTGGATTCCAAGCTCGTGGCGGTAGAGCGCGCCGCCCGAGCGCGACAGCACAGCCTTGATCTGCTTGCGGAACTGGACCTGCCTGCCGCACCGATAGACCTGCCTCCGATCCTGGCCGGAGAGGTGACGATGCGATACGAACTCTGGGCGGATCAGCGGCGGTCAGAGCTCAACCTCGTCCTAGCCCGTCAGTCGGCCGAATGGGCCGAGGCCCGGCAAGAGGCCGCCCTCGCCTTCGGGCGAAATCAGGTCGTTGCGAAACTGGGTTCGCAGCGCAAATAACCTTCGCGGATGGTGCCCACGGATCTTGCAGCGCGGTGAGCCCGCCACGAGCTGCAAGTGACCAACCAGGGTTCAGCAGTTGGTAAAGCCTGTGGCAATCCTCCCTTGGTGAGCGGGGTGCATCGATAGAATTCACGCGACCATCTTCGTAGACGGCGTCTGCGGCCCATTGATTTTTCGGTTGCGGCCAGCGGCTTTGGTAACGTTGGGCGTGGGATGATGAGTTCGTCGGGTTTCCCGGATGAGCTCATAGTGATGCCTTGGCTGCTAAGATTTGGGGCCACGGCATCAAGGCGTCGATGTCTTTTTCGAGGCGGCCGTTGGCCAGGCTGGTCAAGAGATCTTGCGGGTAGGCGTAGGGCTCGACGCCGTTCATTTTGCAGGTCCCGATCAGACTGGAACAGCGCGCCCAGTTGCGGCCACCCTCGTCATGGCCAGCGAAAAGGGCGTTGCGGCGGTTCATGGCTGGGCTGCGGATCGCGTTTTCGACCAGGTTCGAGTCCATGTCGACTTTTCCATCGTCGAGGAACAGCCGGAAGCCGTTCTGGAGCTCCAGCATATAGGCTATGGCTTCGCCTAGATCGGATTTGCGCGAGACGCGGGCTGCTTGCGCGGCAAGCCAGGTGAAGAACGCATCGGCCAGTGGGCGGGACAGGTTCTGGCGAGCGGCGCAACGCTGATCGGGGTCGGAGCCGCGGAAGGTGTCCTCGACCTTGTAAAGGGCCGCGATGCGCAACAGCGCCTCGTCCACGATGGGCGAGCCCTTCTCGGGCTTGGCGGCGATCAGCTTTCGGTGCCGCAGATTTGGGCCCATGTGCCCAACAGAAGGCCAGCTTCAAGGGCATGCCGCCTTTACGATCTGGCGTGGCCAGATGGATGTAACCGCCATAGGCATCAACCTGGATGGTGCCGTCGAAGCCCGTCAGGATTTCATCGGCATATTCGCCTTTTCGGCCGGGATGGTAGTGAAACACAACGCCCGGCGAAGCAGGTCCGTTCCAGCCCCGACCATCGCGCAGAACGGTCCAGAGATAGCCGGTTTTCGTCCGGCCCCGCCCCGGATCAAGAATCGGAGCCGTGGTTTCGTCGACATAGAGCCGCGAGCGACCGGTCTTCAGCAACACTGCCATGCGATCGACAACCGGTGCGATCAGCGCGCCCGTCCTGCACATCCAGTCGGCCAGCACCGATCGCTCGATCGGCACCCCGAGCCTTGCCATGGCCACAACCTGCCGGTTCAACGGCATGTGCTCGGAATGTTTGGCCATGGCGATCTGGGCCAAGAGGGCTTCCTTCGGCCAGCCGCCCTCCAAGAGATGCGCCGGTGCCTTGGCCTGAGCCACGCCCGTGCGCCCCTTGGGGCAGGCGCATTTCGGGCGGATCGTGACGATGACTCGATAGCGGGCGGGGATGAAGTCGAGGCGTTCTGTCCGGATCGGTGGCACTGGCCGCGACCTTGCCCTCGACCGCGGCGATCTGTGCCAGCGTTTCGGCGATGGCCGTCTCACGATGCTCCAGTGCCAATTCCAATTGCGCGGTGTCCAGCTTTTCCGATTTCGGCCCGAACTTCGCCTGCCAGTATTGCCCGACCTGACCCTCCAGTTTCTCGATCAGATCTTTCAACTCGGTGATGAAGGCTTCTTTCTCGGCCACGACCGCCGGCTCATGCTGGCGCGGCGGCACTCGCTGCGCCACCGCACGCCGCCAGTCCAGACCTTCGAACAGGGCCTCGAACTGCACCGGCGACAGCCGCATGGTCCCGTCCTGAACCTTCGGCCAGGCAAAGCTGCCCTGCTCCAGGACCCTGTAAACAAGGCCGAGGCCTGTTCCATCCCAAACCAAAATTTTCAACCTGTCCCAGCGCTTGGACCGGAAGATCACCGTGATCCCGGGATGCGGATCAAGATTCAACTCGGTCCGCACCATCAGCGCCAAAGCCTGATGACCGCAGCGGAGGTCGACAGGCCGAGTCGCAATCAGGATCGGCAGCCGCTGACCGGCGACGATCATGCCATCTCTCGCATCGCACGGACCAGAGCCGCAGCCCGCGCCACCGGCACATCGCCCGGCACCCGCAACACGCAGTCCGTGCCGATTTCCAGCGTCATGACCCCCGGTGCTGCTTGCACCATCGCAACAGACGCTGGGGGATCGACGCTCCTCTTCGGGTCCGCCGCAATCGCCAACGGCACAAAGGCCGGTTCGAAAAGCGTCGCCACAGCAGGAGGCAATGCCTGCATCAGATCGGAAGGCAATGCCAGAAGGCCTTGACGCGCGTGCCTGCGCCAATCGGAAAGCTGATGCGCAACTATGCCATGCCGGCGCGCGACATCCACGACCCGCGCACCGGGCTGAAGGCTCTCCGCAACAATCCGCGCCTTCAAATCGTCGGGCCACCGCCGGTTCCCGCGTCGCAGTTCGACAACGTCGCACCGCCCAATAAACCCAACCCCACTATGCGCCATGCCAAGTCCCCGTCTGGTGCCGAAGACCTAATGGCAGACGCCTAGCCCACCAGAAATATGCGAAATCAATGGGCTGTGGACGGAGCCTACCCATCTTCAGTTTCTGGGCGGGAGTGATGCCGCCGATGCCCATGTTCGGGCGGTCGAAGTTGCAAGTCCAAAGCCATTGCGTGGCAAAGTCCTGTGCACCCTCGATGGTTTCGATGATGTATTGGTCCAGCCATTCATGCCGCATCGTGCGGTTGTAGCGCTCGATGTAGGCGATCTGCTGCGGCTGGCCGGGTTGGATGTGCCGGATGGTGAACTGATGGGGTGGATGCCCCCTTCGCCCGGCATCGTACGATGCCTACGGCGCCGGACCGGCGCTTTCGAAGGAGGAGCCCATGTCAGACGTTCATATCCTGGCGATCGACCTCGCCAAACGGCGCTTTCAGGTCTGCACCGCCGATCAGGGCGGGGCGGTTCTTTACAATCGCATGGTCTGGCGCACGAAACTTATGCAACTGTTGGAAGCGCGAGACGCCTTGCCTCGTTGCGCTGGAGGCGTGGGCGAAACGTCACTATTGGGGACGCGTCGCCCAGCGGCTCGCCCACGACGTGCGGCTGATCCCGCGGATCTATGTGAGGCCGTTCGTCAAGCGCCAGAAGAACGCTGCTGCCGACGCAGCAGTGATCGCCGAGGCCGTCCTGCGTCCGAATATGCATTGCGTTGCGGTCAAGAGCGCCGAGCATCAGGCGCGCGCGGTGGCATGGCGAAGCTACCAGTTCTTTGTCGGCCAGCGCACGCAGCTGATCAATGCTCTGCGGGGCCATCTGGCCGAGTTTGGGCTGATTGTTCCCCGGGGACCGGCCCACCTAGGGCAGATCGCTGGCCTGCTGGATGACGGCGCAACGGAAGTGCCGGACACCGTCAGGGCGATTGCCGGGCTCTACTTTGATCAGATCGCGCTCCTGACCGAAAGGATCGAAGAACTGGCCGGCCGACCGAAGGAAGTGACACGTGAAAACGCCGAAATGGGTCGTCTTTGCACCGCGCCCGGCGTCGGACCGGTGACCGCTGGCGCGGTTATGGCCTTTACGCCCGACCTGCGGAGCTTCTCAAGCGCCAGAAACTCTGCCGCCTGGCTGGGCCTTGTGCCAAGGCAGCGATCAACTGGCGGCAAGACGCGGCGGGGTCGCGTCAGCAAGATGGGTCAGACCGATATCCGCAAGCGGCTCATCGTCGGCGCCATGAGCCGGATCGGATGGATCGTTCGCAAGGGAACGACGCCCGACACCCGGCTGGGCAGGCTCGTCGCGCGCAAACCCCACAAATTCGCCCCCGTCGCCGTGGCGAACAAGATGACGCGGATCATATGGGCGATCATGACGCGGGAGCAGAACTACAGGATGGCGTGAGCGATCGCCTCCAAGAGGAGGCAAGGCAAGCGCCTCGGGGTTCTGGGACCCTGGCAAGGAGATCGACTGACGACTTATGCGGCAAAGACTTCAAGGTTCGGGATGGGAAACCAGTCCCGGCGCTCGAGCACAAAGCTCTCTGACCCAATGTGGACCCTGTACTTCCTACTGCATACCGGCCCCGTGGCACAGACCGCGGTCAGAGGCCAGACCCACGACCGATAGAAGCGCCACGCTGCAGACGAAATCAGAAGAACGCCCTTGCAAAACCAGGGGCATCCACACACGCCCCGCCCCGATCAGCGCTGCAGACCTGAAAGCGCCGTTTGGCGAGGTCCATCGCCAGGATATGAACGTCTGACATGAGCTCCTCCTTCGAAAGCGCCGGTCTGGCGCCGTAGGCATCATACGATGCCGGGCGAAGGGGGCATCTACCCCATCAGTTCACATGCAATCGGGATGATCCCTGACACGGAGGTTCATGGACGACCAAAGGCTGCATCAAGACGAGGCAGGGGTTTTCGTGCGAAGCTCCGGCAGGCATATCTGAAGGATGAGCTTCAGACAGGTGATGCGCCTTTTTCTATACGTTTCTTTAGTTCTTTGGCGCCAGGGCGTTGCGACCGGCGAGCAGGACTGACACCTGATAGGCCTTGTCAGGCTTCATACCCGCCATGATCGCCGCCGCAGAAGCCGGTTGCATGCGACCCAGAAAGCCCGCCGCAAATTCGGGCGCCATGGTCTGGAACAAGGTGGCGGCATCCGCCGGTTTCATAGCCTCATAAACCGCGGTCAGTTGCGTCAAATCCTTCTCGGATGCACCATCCGCGATTGCGATGGTCTTCTTAAGATCGGCTTCGGCCTTCTGCAATTCGCCCATGCGTTTGGTTATCGCCTCATCTGCAAGGTTCATGGCGGCCATGCGCTCGGCCACGGCTTGTTCCTGCGCCTTTACCTGTGCTTCCCGACCGGCCAAAGCGGCGGCCAGCGCGGCTGGCGGCGTCGGGCAGTTCAACGGCGCCGCTGCGGGTTCAGCCGCCGAATTGGCCATGGCCACGCCAAGGCCGGATCCGAGCCGCAGCGCGCCTCCCGCTGCAAAAACGAGTGAAAGGATCACCAGAATTCCGCTGCCAAATCTCTTCCGTCGGACGGTCATTCCGCGGCCTCCAGGTCATTTCGCGTCTGCCGACGCCGGATGAAGCGCAGTTTGCGATCGGATTCCTCCTCTGATTCGACTGTCGAGGCGCGGGCGTGCGAAGTCGGCTCTGGCAGGTCGTGCATCGAGGCCAGCAACAATTCGATCCGTGCAGCCACCGCCTCGGCCCGCGCAGTCTGGCTTTCCAGCCCGACCGCGGAACTGGTTGCCGCCATCCGCGCCTTGTCCAGCGCCTTGGTCATGTCATCGACTTGGACCGACAGCACGGCAATTGCACCGCCCATGCCATTCTCGAGCGTGGTGAATTTCTTGAGACGGCTAGCAAGGACCATGCAGTAAATCGCGGCGCCAAATGCGCCCGCCGACAGAAGGATATCGGAAATAAGGTTCATCTTGCCCTCTCAGTCCAAAACAAATTCTGTAACGAGAAGGTCGCGGACACGCCCCTCACCTGTCACAATCTGGATTCGTCGCAGCATCTGGCTACGCAAGCGGACCAAAGCGTCCGGATCCTCCAGCTCTGCCGTCTCAACCGCGCGCAGATAGCCATTGAGGACATCAAGGATCCGCGGGACAAGGGCCGTAACTTCCTCCGCCTTGGGTTTGTTGACTTCCAGCTGCGCGGTGAAGCGCAGGTGGTGATTGTCCGAAACCTTGCCCAGGGATATCGTGACTGGCGCGATTGGCACGAAGGCGATGTCGGGCGCCGGTTCGGTTCCGGCCATTCCAGCAGAGCCTTCCGCTTTGGGTGCCAGAATCATTCCCGAATAGACGGCATAGAACCCCCCGCCACCGAGGCCCAGAAACAGCACCAGCCCAAGGATCAGGGGCAGTTTCGATTTTTTCTTTTGAGCCGCGTCCTGCAGCGCTTCGGCTTCGGCCAAAGGAACCTCCATCATCTCTGTTGGAACGAAGATAGATCAGGTCCTACTAACCGATTGTTAAGACCGACTCTTCAATGTGGCCTCGAAGGGCAGAAGCCCAAATGGAGACCACCGTGCAGAACCTGCTCTCGCTCTGGGCCAATCTCAGCAACAGCCGACGCGGCATCCTGGTTGGCGCAACTGTGGCGATGTTCCTCGCCGTCCTCGGCCTCGCGCGGTTCGCCGGGCAGACCGACATGGCACTTTTGTACTCCGGCCTCGACAGCTCATCTGCGGGCGCGGTCGTGGCGGCCCTGGATCAGCAAGCCGTCGCCTATGAGGTGCGCGGCGATGCCATCTATGTCGACCAGTCCAAGCGCGACAGCCTGCGGATGACCCTTGCCGCGCAGGGCCTGCCCGCGACTGGGGGGAATGGCTATGAACTGCTTGATTCCCTTTCAGGTTTCGGCACGACCTCGCAGATGTTCGACGCGGCGTACTGGCGCGCCAAGGAAGGGGAGTTGGCGCGGACCGTTCTGGCCCTGCCAGAGATCAGGTCTGCCCGTGTCCACGTGGCCGAGGCGCCGACCCAATTGTTTCAGGACAAGTCCAAACCCACGGCCAGCGTGACGGTGACAACACGGTCAGGAGCCCTGACCCCGGATCAGGCCAAGGCGATCCGGCATCTTGTTGCCGGCGCCGTGTCGGGGATGCTGCCCGATGATGTGGCGGTCATCGATTCCGTGGCGGGACTGATTCCCTCCGAAACGGATGCCTCGGCCCCGAATACGGCGAGCGCCGCCAAGGCCGCTGAAATCAAACAGAATGTCGAACGGCTGCTTGCCGCGCGGGTTGGTCCGGGCAAGGCCGTGGTTGAAGTGAACGTCGATGTCGTGACCGACAGAGAAGAGGTCAATCAGCGCACGCTCGATCCTCAGGGCAAGGTTGCGATTTCGACCGACACGCAGGACAAGAGCGGAACGTCATCGGGCAATGACGGTTCGGTGACCGTCGCCTCGAACCTGCCCAGCGGCGCGGCCGGCGCAGGTGGGTCGAATCAGAGCCAGACCTCTGACAAGTCCGAGCGGGTGAATTATGAGGTCTCTGAGACCAACCGCCAGGTGATCAAGCTGCCCGGCGCCGTAGCCAAACTGTCTGTCGCCGTTCTCGTTGATCAAGAAACCGTGACAGCCGCAGATGGGTCCACAAGTCTTCAACCACGCAGTGACGCCGAACTTGCCACGCTGAAGGAACTTGTCGCCTCGGCAATCGGGCTGGACACGACGCGGGGCGATGTGCTGACCCTGAAATCGCTGCCGTTTCAACAACGCCCGGTCGAAGGGACGCTGGCCGAGGCCGGCGCTTTCGCTTCGCTTGGCTCGATCAACCTGATGCTGGTGATCCAGCTCGTCGTCCTGTCGCTGGTTGCGCTGATCTTGGGGCTGTTCGTCATTCGGCCGATCCTGACCTCTTCGTCGCGGGGCCAGGGCCAGCTTCCGGCACAACTGCCACCCTTGTCCCTGCCCGGCGATCTCAGCAAGGCCGAAGACGCGGCGTTGACGGGCGAAATCGACGATGGCGGAATTTTCCCGCAAGTCGCTGATTTTTCAGAACAAGAGGCTGCGATGACCGGTGTCGAGACTGACCCAGTGGCCCGTTTGCGCCGTCTCATCGACGAACGGCAATCCGAATCCATCGAAATTCTGCGCGCCTGGATGGAAAATGATGAGGAACCCGCGTGATGGCCCTGAAACTTGAAGTCTTCGATGTCGATGCCAAACCCGAGAAATCCCATACCGTCGTCCTGGATCGGGTGGCCCTGGAGGATGAAAAGCTCGCCTCCTATGAGACGGGCTACAAGGCGGGATGGGACGATGCTGCCGCGGCGCAGGGCGAAGAGCAGACGGCGATCCGTGCCGAACTGGCCCGCAATCTTCAGACACTGAATTTCACCTATCAAGAAGCGCGTAGCCACGTTCTCAAGGCAGTTGAGCCTCTTTTGTTACAGATCGTCGGGCAACTCTTGCCGGAAATCGCGAGGGAAGTGCTGGCTCCCTTCATCTTGGAAACCCTGATGCCGCTGGCCGAAGGGCTGGGGGATGCCCCCGTCACGCTGGTTCTCAACCCGGTGGCGCGCGATCCCATCGAATCGCTGCTGACGCAGGCAACCGGCCTGCCCCTGACGATCGAAGAAGAACCGACCCTTGGCGAAGGTCAGGTCTACATCCGCCTCGGCTCTGTGGAAACGCAGGTCGATCTCGACAAGGCAACCGCAGACATCGCCGCCGCCGTGCGCGGCTTCTTCGAACTTCCTGGAAAGGACCGACCCAATGGATAACCCGGCCGACAGCAACCCCTTCGCGCAGGTCCCGATCGAGGTCACGATCTCGGTCGGCAAGGCACGTCCGCTGGTCAAGGATCTGCTGCGGCTAAGCCGCGACGCCGTTCTGCCGCTCGACCGCAGGGTCGATGATCCGGTGGAGCTTTATGTCGGCGACCGTCTCATCGCCCGCGGCGAACTGCAGGAATTGGAGGGCGAACAGGCTGGCCAGCTTGCCGTCCGTCTGACCGAGGTGGCAAATCTGCGGGGCGGGCTTTGAAACGCATCCTCGCTCTGGCCATTCTGGCCGCCTTGCTGGCAGAGCCGGCCATGGCACAATCGCTTTCGCTGAATTTCGGGGACAACAGCTCGCTGGCAACGCGGTCGGTCGAGATCATTCTTCTGGTGACCTTGCTGAGCATCGTGCCCGGGCTTGCCGTGATGGTGACCTGTTTTCCCTTCATCGTCACGGTTTTGTCGATCATGCGGCAGGCCCTCGGCCTCCAGCAGTCGCCCCCCAACATGGTAATTGTCAGCCTCGCCCTCTTTCTCACCTGGTTCGTGATGGATCCGGTCTTCACCGAAGCCTGGACCAAAGGGGTTGAGCCGCTGACTTCGGGCCAGATCGAGGTGCAACAGGCGATTCCGCTGATCATCCAGCCGTTCCGGGGATTCATGGCGGGACGGACGAATCCGGATACTTTCCGGGCTCTGGAGGCTCTGCGACCCGGCGAGACCGCAAAACTGGCCGATGCGCCGCTGTCACTGCTGGTGCCGTCCTTCATGCTTTCCGAGATCTCGCGCTCGTTCCAGATCGGATTTCTGATCTATCTGCCATTTCTGATCATCGACCTCGTCACTGCCGCCATCCTGATGTCGATGGGCATGATGATGGTGCCGCCGGCTGTAGTTTCCCTGCCCTTCAAACTGGCATTCTTCGTTGTCGCGAACGGCTGGACCCTGGTTTCTGGCGCCCTTGTGCGCAGCTATACAGGTGGCTGACACCGCGTCGCGCCAAAGCCGAAACCCCGATATGGCTCAGGCCCCGCAGCAACGCGGGGCCTGAGCCATTGACCGGTCCTGTCAGTTCACCAGGAACTCTGCGTGCAACGCTCCGGCCGCGTTGATGCTTTTGAGAATGTCGATCATGTCATGCGGTGCCACGCCAAGCGCATTCAGGCCGGCTACAACCTGCGAGAGGTTCGCGCCACCCTGCACCTCTGCCAATCCGGTGCCTGGGGCATTCTGAATTTCAGCATTGGTCCGCGGTACCACGATCGTCTCACCGGCGGCGAAGGGATTGGGCTGCGAGACCTGTGGCATTTCGTCGACACGGAGCGTCAGGTTGCCCTGCGCGATCGCGACATGGCTGATGCGGACATCATCATCCATGACGATGGTGCCACTGCGCTGATCAACCACGACTCGCGCCCTAGTCTGAGGCTCGACCGTCAGATTTTCCAACTTCGCGATCACATGCGCGGGGGAGGACATATGTGTCGCATCGATATTCAACGACACGGTGCCAGCGTCCTGCATGACCGCCACTTTCCCGCCAAAGGCGCTGTTGATCGCCGCCTCGATCCGTCCAGCTGTGGTGAAATCGGGCGAGCGCAGCGCAAGGCGCACCGAATGCATCTGGCTGAAATCGAACTGGACCTCTCGTTCGACATGAGCGCCTGCCGGGATCGTGCCGGCCGTGGGCACGCCTTGCGTCACCTTCGACCCTTGCCCCTCGGCCGAAACGCCGCCCGAGATGATCGTGCCCTGCGCCACGGCATAGATCTGCCCGTCCGCCCCGTTGAGCGGTGTCATCACCAAGGTTCCGCCCAGCAGGCTTTTCGCATCCCCAATCGCCGAGACGGTGACGTCGATCCGCCCACCCGCCCGCGAGAACGGAGGCAGGGTTCCGGTCACGAAGACCGCCGCCACGTTCTTGGGCTGGAACTGTTCGCCGGACACGTTGACACCGAGGCGCTCCAGCAGGTTCGACATGATTTCGGCCGTGAAGGGCGAATTGCGCAGGCCATCCCCGGTGCCGTTGAGCCCGACGACAAGGCCGTAGCCGACCAGGTCGTTGCCGCGCACCCCGTCAAACTCGACCAGATCCTTGATCCGGATCGACTGGGCCTGAACCGGCAAGGCCAGAACGGCGGCGAACCCCAACAAGACAGCGCGCAGCATCATAGGAAACTCACCAGGCTGAGGCGCGAGGCGCGCGCAGTAAGCGTGTAAAGCGTTTGCAATTGACCCTGTGTCTCCTGGAATTTGGAGGCGGTTTCATAGGGATCCACCGACATCAGGTTCAGACGGGCGGTTTCCAGCGCGCTCTTTTCGGCATCGTTGCGCGTCGCGGCGTTCTGGATCGTGGCCTCGGTTGTGCCCAGCCGCGCCCCAAGTTCGGCAAGGATCGTCTGCGAGCCGGACAGGGCCTGTCCGGACCGCTTGGCCAGATCGGCGCGTGAGGCATCACTGCCCTGCAACACACCACGCGACAAAAGTGCACCCAGCGCCAGACCCTTGAGCGTGGAGATGATGGCCGGGTCCTTGGCGGTGACATCGACCTGAGCGGTCTGGCCCGGACCAATCGCCACAGGCGCAAGCGGATCACCGCCCGAGTAAACCTGGGCGGCATAGCCATTGGGATCGTCAAACCAAGTGTTGACGGCCGTCTCGACCTCACTTGACGAGATGGCCCCAGAGGCCGTGATGGCCCCCTGCAGGGCCGTCAGAAGATTATCGGCATTCGTCACGGCCGATTGATCACTTTTGACACCGGAAAATACAGATCGGTCCCCGAACCGCGTGTTCAGGGCCGACATGACCGTCTCGAGCTTGTGCGCGGCATCGGCCCCAAGGGAATCGACCACCGTGGTGGAATTGCTGGACGCGCCGGCGAGCATGGCGGCGCCGAGCGTGCTCGACTGATCGCTGATCGTGCCAAGCGCCACCTGCATGACGCTGGTGATGACCTGCGTTTCAGAGGTTACGGAACCATAGGCCGCCAGCTGGGTCAGGCTCGATTCGATGCCTGCAATCGGGACATAATTGCCCTTCAATCGCGCGGTCTGGTCCGAGACGAGGCCCGTCGTGGCCTCGGTCGAAAGTGTCTGCATGGCGGATTTGAGATTGGCACCCTGACGGCTGAGGATCAGGGATTGCGCCATATCGCCGACGGAAAAGGTTTGCATGTCACATATCCAATAGGCGTTGAATCATGTCGTCCACGGTCTTCATGACCTTGGCATTGGCGGCGTAGGATTG
Source organism: bacterium (assembly GCA_016124195.1). Classification (GTDB taxonomy): domain Bacteria; phylum Pseudomonadota; class Alphaproteobacteria; order Rhodobacterales; family Rhodobacteraceae; genus Stagnihabitans. The sequence goes on from WGOE01000001.1 coordinate 147,640, forward strand.
TTCGACTTGCAGCAGGGACTGCATTTCCTGATCGGTATCCACCGCGCCCTGCGCCTCCATGGCGGTGAAGCTGTTCAACCGAGTGGCAGCATAGGTGGCTTGTCCCTGCGCCGTCAGCTTGCTGGAGGCGGCAGATGACAGAAGGTCGCTGGCCAGTACCGAAAAACTGCGCGCGCCGGCCATGAACCCACCAGAGACCGGTGTTCGATCTGACGTGAAGGCCGCGTTCAGGCTTGAAAGCAAGGTGCTGTCGCCCACGTTGCCGGGTGCCGTCGCCCCCAGACCATCGCGCAAACGCCAGATCGCGCCACCTTGCGTGGGATCGGCGGCCGCGTTCAGGGAAAGGCGCTGCGCCAGACCGACCTCGTTGGCAGGATCGAAGGCCGCGCCACTGTCGGTGAACAGGCCCGGATCTCCGGGCGCCTGAGTGCTGTCCACGTTCGGATCCTGGAACCTTTCGACCAGATCACGGGCCACGCCATCGATCTGCGCCTGCGCCGAGACGCCAAGATCGTCACGGATGGCAAAGTTGGCGGCGAGCGACCCGCCCAGAATGGGCGACGACTCCCCCGAAGTCGGGATGGCGCGCCCGTTCAATGTCAATCCGGACAGGCCACCTGATTGCAGCGTCATCGCCGGAGAAATTGCCGCGGTGGTCGAAAACCCGAAGACCGAAGCCTTCGTATCAAGAAGAACGCCGCCATTGGTGGTATAAAGCGATACCGAGCCGTCGTCGTTCTGCATTTCACGCAACGGCACGATCTGGGCAATCTGATCGACAACCTGCTGACGCTGATCCTGCAGCGCGGAAGTATCCGTCCCGGCGCCATTTCCGCGACGGATCTGCAGGTTGAGCTGATCGGCTCTTTGCAGCGCGTCGTTGAGCTGCCTGACCTCTGCCCCGATTTCGGTATCAGCGGCGGTTCTTGCCGACTGGATATCCTTCCCGATCGCCGCAATGCCCGAGACCAGAGTCCGCGCGGCATCGCCAACAGCGGTCAACCTTGGTTCGGACTCAGGATGGGAGGCCGCCTCGGTCAAGGCCGAGTTGAGCGCTGCGACACGACCGCTCAGGGAATAGGCCTGATCGGGGGTGCCGATCGTCGTTTCGATGCGCTGATAGAAAGCTGTGACGGCATCCGCGCCGCCCTGTTCGGCCTGGGCCAGCCGCCGATCGCTGATCAGCGGCTGGTTAACCACACGGTTGGTACCAACAATCCGGACACCCTGACCGTTCGTGTAAACCGCCTGAGACGTAAGGTTCAACGTGCGACGCGCATATCCCGCTGTCGTCGCATTCGCGATGTTGGACGAGACCAGTTCTGCCGCTTTGGACGCGGCGGTCAGCCCTGACAGAGCGCTGGAGAAGGCGTTCGCAATGGTCACTTACCCCTCCTATCGCTTGAGGTTGGCGGTTTCCTGCAGCATCTCGTCGACGGTCTGGATCACCTTGACGTTCGACGAATAGGCGCGCTGGGTGGTGATCAGATTGGTCAGTTCCGCCGTGACATCGGTGGTCGACTGCTCTTCCGAATAGCCGACCAGCTTGCCCGTCGGGCCGTCGCCGGAGTTCCACAGATAGAAGGGGCCGGATTCGGCTGAAACCTGATAGGTCTGGTCCGAATGCGAGGCAAGCCCGTTCGGGTTAGGCACATCGACCACCGGAATCTGATAGATCACCTTCGAGAAGCCCTGGTCATAGTTGGCATGAAGATAGCCGTTGTCATCGATGTTGACGCCGACAAGGCGGGCAACCGGCGTGCCATTGGTCGCCTTGCCGATCGGCGCAAAGCTTTCGGACAGTTGTGTCATCCCGCCCGTGACGCCGATGGCGCCGATGTCGAGATCGACATTGCCGCCACCCACGGCCAGAGGGATCACTCCGCTGGTCGGATCGTAATCGGCGCCGCTGACCGTGGAGACCGAGGCCAGCGTGCCGCCTGAACCCTGACTGCTGTCGAACTGGACAGTGTATTCTCCGATGACGGCGTTGTCCGAAGCGCTGTCCGATATCGTCATGTCCCAGGTGTTCGAAGCTCCGCTGGCCGGCACCGTGGGCGTGAAAACATAGTGCAAGGTTTCCTGGGTGCCGAGGTTGCCGGTGTATTGCACGGACATCTCATAGGTCAGACCATCGGCCCCGGCCTGAGTGGCGGTGGCGGGCAGGTTCGCCCCCAAGGTCATCTTGGTGGTCGGGTTCGACACGTACTGGTTTGAATCGAGCCGGACCGGCTGCATCGCCTTCATCGTATCGCGCGGATAGTTGCCGAGGCTGCCATCAGGATTGGCCGGCCACCCCATCAGCACTTGACCGGTCGGGTTGCGCAGCACGCCGTTGGCATCGGCCTTGAATGAACCCGTGGTGGTCAACGAGATCGGCAGATTGGTCGTGCCGCGATTGACCGCGTCAATCGTGGTCACCGCCATGAATCCGCGGCCGTCGATGGCCAGATCGGTCGGATTGGAGGTGCCGATCAGCGGCCCATGCTCATCAATCAGCCGATAGCTGGTGGAACGAACCCCGCCGGCCGAATAGGCCGTGCTGAGATCGCCATGCACCACCACCGAATAGAAATCGGCCTGGGCCCTTTTGTATCCATAAGTGGAGGAGTTCGCGATATTGTCCGAAATCGTGGCCAGACGGTTGGCATTCGCGGTTAAACCTGCCACCCCCGCGTTGAGCGAAGAGGTAATTGTCATCGATAGCGCCTTTCTGCAGCTCGACCCTTGTTGGGCCAAGCTGAACGCTTCGACTTAAGATTAGCCTAACAGGTAAAATCCAAGACGTATCTCAGCGGTTCTTGCGCAAGAGCACGACCTCGATCCGGTTGTTGCGGGCCGCCGTGGGGTCGGCCGTGACAGGCTTGCGGTCGGCGTGTCCGCTGACCCTGGAGATCCGGCTGGTCGGCATTCCTGCATTTTCAAGCAGTTGCCGCACCACCTGCGCCCGGGAGGATGACAGGTCCCAGGACGGATTCTTGGCGATCATCACGGGATAGGCATGCACATAGCCGTCCACCGCGATCTGATTCTGGGTCTGGCCAAGAACTTCCGACAAAAGCGAGGTAATTGCCGTCATGGTATCGGTCGGACTCGCGGTTTCGCCGGTGAAGAGCGGCGTGCCCTCTGTGTCGAAGATTTCGACCACAAGCCCCTCGTCGGTGACCTTGGTGACCACATGGCTCAGCAAGGTTTGCATGGTGGCGCTTTCGCCGCCCTTGCCCTCGAGGGCGCTTTGCAGGCGCTTGAGTTGCGCATCCTGTGCGGCGGCGTCCTGGCCGGCCGTATCACCGCCCACACCCCCGGATTTCTGCAACTCACCCGGCGTGGCCGCGGATTGGCCGGTGCCGTCATGCGCCAGACTGCGGTCGGTGAAGATCGAGTCGCCGCCAAAGGCGCCCGTGCCCCCGCCGGAAACCCGGTTGATTGGAATCGTCGGATTGAAGTAATCCGCAATGCCCTTGCGTTGCTTTTCCGTCGTTGCACCCAATAGCCACATCAGCATGAAGAAGGCCATCATGGCCGTCACGAAATCGGCATAAGCGACCTTCCACGCCCCACCGTGGTGACCGCCGCCCATTATGATCTTCTTACGCTTGATGATGACTGGCGCGGCATTTGATTGCCCAGCCATTCCACACACCCATTAAACACCCAAGGATCAGCCTAGCGCAACGGCGTGAACGATGGCTTAACCCTCGGCATTTTATGAGTTTTGCCAGATCTCAAGTTAGCGACAGCTCGGCCTCGGCGCGCAGGCCAATCGCGGTATAGTCTGCCAGAAACTGCCCGGCCGCCGCGCGCGACAGGCCGCTTTCGAGGACCGTGCCGCCATCGCGGGCCAGCGCCGGATCCGCCTGCCAGGCGCCGACGCCGCGGGTCGCGAGGAAATCGCTCAATTCCCGCGACGACAATCGACCCCGACCGACCAGACGCAGTTCATAGCGCTGAAAGGCCTGGTTGACCCCGAACAGCCCAGCCTGCGGAAACCTTGACAGAACATGCGCCAGCGTCATGCGATCAAGCCCGGTGGCCAAGGCCTTGGCAGGGCCCGCATTCAGACAGCCCAACAGGCGCAGGTGACGCCTCAGATCGGCAGAGGGCGCAGACCGGGACAGAAACAGGTCGTAGACAGCCGTGCTCTGGGCGCTGACCGTCACCTTGACGCCCGGTACGGCGCGCAACTCGGCCGCGACAGCCTTGGCGCGCGTCTCCGTCAGATCGGCCACGACCAGACCTGAAGGGGTGGCGAATGAGGCCAGCGTTGCTCGGCGCGCCACACCGAACCGATGCAACGCCCCGAGCGCCGCCCGTCCACTCGCCTCGGACAGGCAACGCAGCGACAGATCGTAGACTTCGGCCCCGACCGCGGCATCAACCGGCCGGACGGCGACCTGAAGTCCCAGGGCGGCGAACAGGGGCAGTATCTTGCGGACATCAGCCAGCGGCATCTGCGCGGCGATGATACCGCGGCCCTCTTCCAGCAGGGCCGCGGCCCGCGTCGCAGACAGGCCGAAATGCTGCGCCAGGGGTCCGGCAACAAGGCTGGCCTGGCGGCAGCGCGCCAGAAGCACGACCTGAACGGCATCATCAGCAAGCTGCGGCGATCTCATCTGGTCCTCCTGTTGTTGCGCAGACTATGCACGAACCCTCGTAATCATTGCGTGACTGCCCTGTTAACGAAGTGTTAATTCGTCAGGCACAACGGGGGTGGCATGGTCCGGCAGACAAAATTCGGACGGATTGCGTGCAGTTTTGGCCGGTCTAAAGCACGGCACTCAACCGCAAGGCGTCATAGATCGCGGCATGGATATTGCGGGCCTCGACCGAGTCGCCGATGCGGAACAGCTGAAAACCCGCGGGCCCGCCGTTCAGGGTCTGCGGCCGGCTTGCGATCAGCGCCTCGTAATCCACGGCACCCAGATTGACCGACAGGGGTTTGAGCGCGAAATACAGATCGTCCAGCGGCAGGGTCCCGTGATTCACGACGACCTGATCGAAATGCCGGGTGATGCCCAGCTTGGCGTAATCGCTGTCGATCGTGGCCTTGATCCGGTTGCCATCCTTTTCGACCTTGGTCAGACGATAGGTCACGGTAAAGGTCACCGGCTTGTCCTGCAACGCGCGCATGTAGGGCACGAGGTTCATCGCCATGATGTCGGGCGCAAAGCTGCGGTCGGGTGTCATCACCTCGACCGTGGCCCCGGCCTCGGCCAGAAGTTGTGCCGCCTGAAGCGCCGTATGATCGCCCGCATCGTCAAAGAGCAGCACGTTCTGGCCGGGCTTTACGTCGCCCGACAGGATATCCCAGGCCGAGACGGTCAGATCGTTGCCCGCGCTCAGGACATCCTTTTGCGCCATGCCCCCCGTCGCCACGATCACCACATCGGGCGAGAGCGCCAGCACATCCTCGGCCTCGGCCCAGGTGTTGAAGCGGAACTCGACCCCGCGCGCAGCGCATTGCGCCATGCGCCAGTCGATGATGCCGATCATCTCGGCCCGCCGCTTGGTCTGCGCCAGAAGACGCACCTGACCGCCGGCCTGATCGGCCGCTTCGAAGACCGTGACCTGGTGACCCCGTTCAGCACAGACCCGCGCCGCCTCGAGCCCGGCAGGCCCGGCGCCGATCACGACCACCCGCCGTTTGTCGGCGGCCGGCGAGATCGTATGGGGCATGGTCTCTTCCCGACCAGTCGCGGGGTTGTGGATGCACAGCGCCATGCCGCCCTGATAGATGCGGTCCAGGCAATAGGTGGCGCCCACACAGGGGCGAATGTCATGCTCGCGCCCCTCGACGATCTTTTGCACGATATGCGGGTCTGCCATGTGGGCGCGGGTCATGCCGACCATGTCCAGCTGCCCCGAGGCTATGGCATGACGCGCTGTGGCGACATCGGGGATACGCGCGGCGTGGAATGTCGGCAGGCCGACCTCTGCCTTCATCCGCCCGGCGAAATCGAGATGCGGCGCAGATCTCATCCCATGGATCGGGATCACATCGGTCATCGCCGCATCGGTGTGGATGCGCCCCCGGATGATGTTGAGAAAGTCAACCAGCCCCGAATCGCGGAACATCTTGCCGATGGCCACGCCCTCATCGGGCGATATCCCGCCCGCTTCAACCTCGTCCGCGGTGTAGCGCATGCCAAGAAGGAACTTGTCCCCCACCCGCTTGCGTACCGCCGCCAGAAGCTCCATCGCAAAGCGCGCCCGGTTTTCCAGATTGCCGCCATAGGGCGCGGGCAGGGCATTGGTGAAGGGCGACATGAACTGGTCAATGAGGTGGCCATAGCATTCGAACTCCACCCCATCGAGACCGGCCTCTTTCATCCGTTCCGCCGCATCGGCGAAATCGGCAATGACCCGTGCGATGTCCCAGTCTTCCATGACCTTGGGAAAGGCGCGGTGGCTGGGTTCGCGCGCGGGACTGGCGGCGAGCACGGGCAGCCAGTCGCCCTTGTCCCAGCGGGTGCGTCGGCCCAGATGCGTCAGCTGGATCATCACCGCCGCCCCTGCCTCGTGGCAGTCGTCAGCGATGCGGCGCATCCACGGCACGACCTCGTCCTTGTAGGCCAGTACATTGTTGAAGACCGGCGGCGAATCCTTGGAGACCGCAGCCGAACCCGCCGTCATCACCATCGCCACGCCGGCCTTGGCACGCTCCAGATGGTAAAGCCGGTAGCGGTCCTTGGGCATGCCATCTTCGGGGTAGGCAGGTTCATGACTGGTCGTCATGATGCGGTTGCGCAGGGTCAGGTGCTTGAGCGTATAGGGTTGCAGCAGCGGGTCATTCGACATTTGGGCCTCCGGTTTGGCAAAACCTAGCGTCGACAGGACGTCTGCAACTGTCGGTTTGCGACCTGTTTTTCAAGTAAGCCGCGACAAAAGCTGAATGAGGCAAGCGCGCTCGGCCTCTGACAAGGGGGCAAGCGTGTCCGTGCTGACCTGCAACGCCGCCGCAATCCTTTCTGCGTAAAGCTGCGCGCCGGCATCGGTCAGGCTGACGGTCAGGCGTCGGCCATCCACCGGGTCGGGCGCCGTCTGCACCAGACCGCCACGCACCAGGCGGTCCACCACGCCCTTGATCGTCGCAGCATCCATCGAGGTGGCACGGCCCAGCGTGTTCTGCCCTTGCGGCCCCAGTTCCGCCAGTTTGGCCAGCGCCGCGAATTGCGTCGTGGTGATCTCGGGGATGGCCGCGTTGAAGATCGACAGATGCCTTTGGGTCACCCGCCGCAGCAGATAGCCGATCTGGTCGTCCAGAGAATAGGCGGGCGTGTCGGTGTGCATCGCTTGGCAATAGCCACGGTGGCCACGGGGCGCAACACTGTTGACAGACTCCGGTCGGCACCGGCAAGCTCGTTTGCACACAAACAAGATCGACCCATGACCCCCTACGTCCGCCCAGCCAACCTGTCCGAGGCCATTGCCCTGGCCGGCCACGGCTATCGCCCTCTGGCCGGAGGAACCGATCTGTATCCCGGCGCAGGGCGCGAGTTGTCCGGCCCGGTGCTGGACCTGACGGCGCTGAGCGAATTGCGCGGCTTTGATGCCACGCATGGTCTGCGGATCGGAGCCTGCACAAGCTGGGCCGCGATTGCCGAGGCCAGCTTGCCGCCCGCCCTGCGCGCCTTGCAACAGGCCGCGCTGCAGGTAGGCGGGCGCCAGATTCAAAACGCTGGCACCATCGGCGGCAACATCTGCAATGCCTCTCCGGCCGCGGATGGCATCCCGCCCCTTCTGGCCCTGAACGCCGAGCTGGAGTTCGCCGGGCCGGGCGGCAAACGGCGGATTGCGCTGGAACAGGCTCTGCTCGGCCCGCGCAAGATTGCGAGGGCCCCGGATGAAATTCTGATCGCCGTGCATATTCCAGCCGCAGCGCTGACCGGGCGCTCGGCCTTCCGCAAGCTTGGGGCGCGGAGCCATCTTGTGATTTCGATCGTGATGGCGGCGGTCAATCTGAGGATCGAGGCGGGTCGGATAATGCGGGCGCGCATTGCGGTCGGCTCTTGCGCGCCCACGGCCCGGCGCCTGCCGGGACTGGAGCAGGCGTTGACCGGCATGACGCCGGATCAGGTGGTGATTGACCCCGCTCTCGTGATAGCGGCCCTGTCCCCGCTGGACGACATTCGTGCCACTGCCGCTTACAGGTCTGCGGCGGTCGTCACCCTGCTGTCCCGCCTGATCAGGGAATGTGGCGCATGATCGACTTTACCCTGAACGGCAAGACGGTCACAGCTGAGGTTGCGCCCACCCTGCGCCTGTCCGAGGTCTTGCGTGATCATCTGGGCCTGACCGGCACCAAGGTCGGCTGTGATGCCGGCGATTGCGGCGCTTGCACGGTTCTGGTCGACGGGCGCGCCCAATGCGCCTGCCTGATCCCCATTGGCCGTATCGCAGCCTGCCATGTCCAAACGGTCGAGGCTGAAACGCCGCTTCTTTCGCGGCTGCGCGCCAGTTTCCTGCGGCATGGCGCGGCGCAATGCGGCATCTGCACGCCGGGAATGTTGATGGCCGCCTGCGATCTGCTGAACCGGACGCCGCACCCGACACCGGCCCAGGTCGAGCAGACGCTTGGCGGCGTCCTGTGCCGCTGCACCGGCTATCGCAAAATCATCGAAGCCGTGACCAAGGCCAATTCTGCCTTTACAGAGCCTGAAATGGTCTCGAAAGTCGGTGCCAGCCTGCAGCGGGTCGATGGCGCGGCGAAGGTGTCGGGCGACAGGTTTGGCGCCGACCTGACGCCATCCGGGGCGGTGACGGTGAAGGCCATCCGCGCGCCGCATCCCCATGCGGACTTTGTGTTTGGCGATCTTGCGGCTTTCGCGGCGCGGCCCGGAGTGGCGGGCATCTTTACCGCCAAAGATATTCCCGGACGCAACGCCTTTGGCGTGATCCCCGCCTTCGCCGATCAACCCGCCATTGCCGCCGCACCGGCGCGTTTTCGTGGCGAATGCGTTGCTCTGGTGGCCTTTGAACCCGGCGCCCCGGCCGATCTCGGGGAATTTCCGATCACCTGGACCGCATTGCCCGCCCTGCTGTCGCCCGCCGCAGCTGAGGCGCAGGGGGCCCCGCTGCTGCACCCGCACCGCCGCGAAAATCGGCTGACACAGGGTCGCGTAGTCAAGGGCGATGCGGGTCAGGCGCTCGCCGGTTCGGCCCATGTCGTCGGCGGCAGCATCACGACTTCGCATGTCGAACATGCCTATATCGAACCAGAGGCCGGCGCCGCCTGGATGGAGGGGGACACCCTCGTGATCCGCGCCTGCACCCAAGCCCCCGCGATGGACCGGGATGACACCGCAGCCGTTCTGGGCTTGCCGATCGACCGGCTGCGCATTGTCCCCTCGGCGGTGGGCGGCGGCTTCGGTTCGAAACTGGATGTGAGCCTGCAACCGCTGATTGGCCTCGTCACGCTGAGGACCGGACGGCCGAGCCGGATGGTATATGACCGGGCCGAAAGCATGACTTCGACCACCAAGCGCCACCCGGCCGAGATCACCGGCCGGATCGGCTGCGATGCGACTGGCCGCATCACCGGGATGGAATTCGAGGGCCGGTTTGACACCGGCGCCTATTCCTCCTGGGGGCCAACAGTGGCGAACCGCGTGCCGGTCCATGCCTCCGGCCCCTACCGCACGCCGCATCTGACCGCCCATGCCCGGGCCGTCCACACCCATGGTCCAGTCAGCGGTGCCTTTCGTGGCTTTGGCGTGCCGCAAGCCGCTGTCTGGCAAGAGACACTTTACGACGAACTGGCCGCGAAAGTCGGCCTCGACCCGCTGGAGTTTCGCATTCTGAACGCGCTGCGCGACGGCGATGCCTCTGGCACGGGTCAGGTGCTGCAGGCCGTAGGCATCGGCCCTTGTCTGGAGGCGCTGCGCCCGCACTGGCAGCGCGCCCGGACCGAGGCGGCCAGCCAGCCATTTCGCGGCGTGGGCGTCGCCTCGTGCTGGTACGGATGCGGCAATACGGCGCTGCCCAACCCATCGACCATCCGGATCGGTGTGACCGCTGCGGGACGGATCGTCCTGCATCAGGGCGCCACCGATATCGGCCAGGGCTCCAACACCGTGATCGCACAGATCGCGGCCGAAGCTTTGGGCGTGCCGGTGCAGGCGCTGCACCTGATCGGACCCGACACCGCGCTGACGCCGGATGCCGGCAAGACCTCTGCCAGCCGGCAGACCTTTGTCAGCGGCCGGGCGGCACAGTCCGCGGGTCTGGCCCTGCGCGCCGCCCTTTTGCGGTTGGCCAATGCAGGCGAGGACGCGGTCCTGCTGGCCGATGACAGCGGCATCCATGTCAGAACAGGCTCTGACACACGCCAAATCCAGCTTGAGGGTTTGCCAGCCGATGCCCTCGGCTACGCGCTCAGCGTCGAGGAAACCTACGACCCGCCCACGCTGCCCTTGAATGAGAACGGCCAGGGCAGCCCCTATGCCGTCTACGGCTATGGTGCGCAGATGGTCGAATTGTCGGTCGATCCCGATCTGGGAATGGTGACACTGCACAAGATCACTGCCGCGCATGATCTGGGACGCGCCATCAATCCCATGCTCGCCGAGGGTCAGATCGAAGGCGGTATCGCTCAAGGCATCGGCATGGCCCTGATGGAGGAATATGTCTCTGGCCGCACTGACAATCTGCACGACTATCTGATACCGACCTTTGGCGACGTGCCACCGATCGAAAGCCTGCTGATCGAAGTGCCCGACCCCGAGGGCCCCTTTGGCGCCAAGGGCTTGGGCGAACATGTGCTGATCCCGACAGCGCCTGCCATACTCAACGCCATCCGTCACGCCACGGGTGCGCGTCTGACCCGCCTGCCGGCCCTGCCTCATCGCATTCTTGCCGCCATGAAGGGGCAAATCGGATGACAGAAAAGATCCGCTGCGACGCTTGTCCCGTGATGTGCTACATCGCGCCCGGCCAGACCGGCGCCTGCGACCGCTATGCCAACAGCGACGGCAGGATCGTGCGGACCGATCCGCTGGTCATGCTGTCGCACGCCGTGCAGAACGGCACCCGCCTCGTGCCCTTTGCCAGCCGCCCCTGGGCAGAAAGCGCCGACACAGAGCCTCTACCGACTGACGTGACCCTGACCGGCATCGGCAGCGGTACCACCTATCCGGACTACAAGCCCGCGCCCTTCATCGTCTCGTCCAAGGTCGCGGGGGCCGACATGGTCACCGTTGTGACCGAGGCGATCTTTTCTTACTGCGGGGTCAAGGTGAAGATCGACACCGACCGCTTCCTTGGCCCGGAAGGTGCCGCGGTCCGCGCAAAGGGCGAGGTGATCGGCCATGTCACCACGGCGGAATATGGCAGCCAGATGCTGTCGATCGGCGGCGTGCATCATTTGACCGGCGGCTCCAAACCCGAAGGGCGCGAGACCTGTGCCACCATGCTCGCGCTGTGCAACGGCGAGGCGGCAGAACTTGTCATCGATGGTGGCGCGGTCGTGTTGGTGCAGGCCGGCAAGGCGCCCGTGGTCGATGGCAAGCCCGAATATCGCATGCGGGTTGGCTGCGGCTCTGCCACCATCGGGATGTTTGCCGCCCAATGGAAGGGTCTGGTCGACGAGGTTGTCGTGGTCGATGACCATATCACCGGCGTCGTCTCGGAACATCAGGCCGGCAAGGTTCTGGACTGGCCACCCACCGGCATCCGCATCAAGGGGCACCGCTCGACCCCCGGGCGCTATTTCCGCGTGTCAGAGCCGGGCCTCGGCTGGGGTGGCACGAAGCTGACAGACCCGCTGGACATCCTTGGCCCCTGGAAGGCCGAAAAGGGTGCCCGCCCCGGCCTGACCCTGCTCATGGTCTCGACGACGGGCGAGGACCACGGCTATTTCGTGCTTGATCAGTCTCTGATCCCGCAAAGACAGCCCCTGCCGGATCATTTGAAACCGACGGTCTCGTTGATCGCGGAAAACTGTGAACCTGCGCTTTGCACCGTGATGTTTGTAGGCGGTGCAGGCGGGTCGTTGCGGGCTGGCGTGGCCCGCAATCCAGTCCGTCTCACTCAATCGGTCCAGGGTGGCCGGACAGAGTTGACCATCGGCGGCGCCAAATGCTTCGTCTGGCCCGGCGGCGGCATCACCTTCATGGTTGACGTCCTCCACCTGCCGCGCGGTGCCTTTGGTTACGTGCCCACGCCCGCTCTTGTAGCTCCGTTGGAGTTCACACTGCCGCGCGAAGATTATCTTGCGATGGGTGGTCACGCCGAACAAATCCTGTCTCTGGATCAGGTCTTGCGAGAGGGCGGAGAATATACGACCGCAGCCGAACTGCGGCCCCGCCCGGACAAAGCGTCATGACAGGTCCACAAATCGCCAAACTGCCAGATGGTCGGCTGCACCTTCAGCACGGGCCGATCGACCTGATCTGCGAGGCCTGGGGCGACGGCGATGCCGTGACCCTTGCGCATGATCTGGCGGCGCAACGGTTTGGCACCATTCTGGCCGAACTCGCAACGGAACTGCCCGCTCTGCGCTTGGCCGATGCGCCGGTCAATGGCACTGTCGCGCGCAAGATGGCCGCCGCCGTGGCACCGTTTCGACCCGCCTTCGTCACGCCAATGGCCGCGGTTGCGGGCGCCGTGGCCGAGACGATCCTGGCTGCCATGCTGCCCGCCGGGCTCAGCCGGGCCTATGTGAACAACGGTGGGGACATCGCCCTGCATCTGGCACCGGGCCAGCAGTTGACGGCGGCGATTGCCGGAACGCCCCACCGCATCACCATCCGGGCGGCGGATAGGGTCCGCGGGATTGCGACCTCCGGCTGGGGGGGGCGGAGCTTTTCGCTTGGCATTGCCGATTCAGTCACTGTCCTGGCCGCAACGGCGGCGATGGCCGATGCCGCCGCCACGATGGTCGCCAATGCGGTGGATCTGCCGGGCCATCCTGGGATCCAACGTGCCAGCGCCAGCAGCCTTCGGTCCGACAGCGACCTGGGCGAGCTTTTGGTGACCACCGGCGTCGCGGCCCTGTCGGGTGCGGAGTGCGATGCCGCCCTTGATCGCGGTGCGGATTTTGCCGCAACCTGCCTCGTGCGCGGCCTGATTTACGGCGCGGCGCTGTGCCTCGGCTCTCATCTGCGCACCGTCGGCGCGCCCTTCCTTTCGGAGATCGTCCATGCCTGAATTTCGCCTCCGCCGCATGACTCTGCAGATCGAAGAGATCTTTCACGATGGCGGACCGGAGGCCGAACCGCGGCGCCGCGGCGCCGTGCTGGCGGTGGTGTCGAACCCGTTTTCGGCACGGTTCGAGCCTGATTTGCAGCGAGGGATGGAGGATCTGCGGCCGCTTGGTCTGCGCATGACCGACCGCTTGATCGCCGCTTTGGGCGGCAAGGAAAAGATCGACGGCTACGGCAAGGGTGCCATGGTCGGCGCGCTTGGTGAGGCGGAACATGGCGCGCTCTGGCATGTGCCGGGGGGCTATGCGATGCGCGAACGTCTGGGTGAAAGCCGGGCCATCGTGCCCTCGGCGATGAAGGTCGCCCCGATGGGGGGCAGCCTCGATGTGCCTTTGGGCCATATCAACGCGGCCTATGTGCGCAGCCACTTCGACGCGATGACCGTGACGGTTCCGGATGCGCCCAAGCCGGACGAGATCGTCTTCGTTCTGGCCATGTCCTGCGGTGGTCGCGTCCACAGCCGGATGGGCGGACTGGAGGTCTGGCAGGTCAAGGGCGAGGATGGGTTGCGCTGATGTCCGGTCTGACAGCCGGCGTTGATGTCGGAGGCACCTTTACCGATCTGGTCACCCTGGACCCTGCCACCGGGACGCTGCGGATGGCCAAGGTGCCGACGACCTTGCCCAACCAGGCGGGCGGCGTCATTGCGGCCTTTACCGCCGCCGAGGTTGATCTGGCCGAGGTCAGCCTGATCATTCACGGCACGACCACCACGACCAACGCCGTTCTGGAACGGCAGCTGTGCCGGACCGGGCTGATCACGACCCAGGGCTTTCGCGATGTGCTGGAACTTGGCCGTCGCACTCGCCCGCAGGCCTATGGCATGAAGGGCCAGTTCCGCCCGGTCATCCCGCGCGATCTGCGCCTTGAAGTGGCAGAGCGCATGGATGCATCGGGCCGTGTCGTGACTCCGCTTGACGAGGATGCGCTCCGCGCGGCTGTCGTGCGGTTGCGCGACGCGGGTTGTGAAAGTCTGGTCATCCACTTCCTGCACGCCTATGCCAACCCAGCGCACGAACTCCGCGCTGGCGAGATCGCGTCGGCGCTCTGGCCGAACGCGCATATCACGCTCGGGCACGCCCTGCTGTCCGAAAGCCGCGAATTCGAACGTGGTGTTACCGCCGCGGTGAATGCCGCCGTGCAGCCCTTGCTGGAACGCTACATCAGCCGGCTGGCGCGCGATCTGCGCGACCGCGGCTATGCGGCGCCCTTGTTGGTGATGAACGGCAATGGCGGCATGGTCAGTGCCGAAAATGTCTCTCGCGAGGCGGTAAAGACCGTGATGTCCGGACCTGCCTCGGGGGTCATGGCGGCACTGGCAACCGGGCGCCGCGCCGGAATGCCCAACCTTCTGACCTATGACATGGGCGGCACCTCGACCGATGTCGCGATGATCCGGGACGGCCGCGCTCCGGTCTCGAACGAGATCGAGGTGGAATATGCCATGCCGATCCATGTCCCTATGGTCGATGTGCGCACCGTCGGCGCAGGCGGAGGCTCCATCGCGCGGATCGATGCGGGCGGCCTGTTGCGCGTTGGCCCCGAAAGCGCAGGCTCTTATCCGGGGCCGGTTTGCTATGGCCGCGGCGGTACGTCAGTGACGATTTCCGATGCCAATCTTTTGCTTGGCCGTCTGCCTGCCGCCCGTTTTGGCGCCGCGATCGAGGCGGCTCGGCAGGCGATGCAGGACCAGATCGCCACCCCGCTTGGCCTTTCGGTCGAAGAGGCGGCCGCGGCTGTCGTGCGCATCGCCAACACCCATATGGCCGGCGCGATCCGCCTTGTCTCGCTGTCACTGGGCGCCGATCCGCGCGACTTTGCGCTGTTCGCTTTCGGCGGCGCCGGTCCGCTGCATGCCGTGGCGCTGGCGCGCGAACTGGCCGTGCCGCGCGTTCTGGTGCCGGCGCGCCCCGGTCTGACCAATGCGCTCGGCTGTGTCGTGGCCGATCTGCGGCATGATTTCGTGCGCACGATCAACCAGCCGCTCGACCTGGCCGACATGGGGCGCGTCCATGCGATCCTAGTGGCGCAAGAGGCCGAGGGCCGTGCCATCATCGCCGCGGAACGGGTCGCGGTGGAGGAGATCGAGACGGAATTCACCGCGGACATGCAGTTTCTGGGCCAGACCCACCTCCTGCGCATCCGTCTGCCGCATTCAAAACCCACGCGTGATGATCTTCAACGCCTGTTCGAGGCTGCCTATTTCGCCCGCTTCAGGGTCGATCTGCCGATGATCCGCGCCAATCTGGTCAACCTTTCCGTTTCGGTGATCGGACGCAGGCCGATGCCGGATCTCAGCCAGCTGATTGCCATTTCGGGCCGTGCAGAGACACTTTCGGCCCTGGGCAGCCGTCAGGTCTGGTTCGATGGCTGGACCGATACGCCGGTTTACTGGCGTGATCACATGCCGCTGTCCGCCCGGCTGACCGGCCCCGCCATCATCGAGCAGATGGACACCACCCTGCTTGTCGAGCCCGGATGCATGGTTCAGACCGATGCCGACGGCAATCTGATCATCGAGGTGCCGCATGACCGACCTATCCAGGATTGATCCGGTAACGCTGTCGGTCATTCAGGCCAGCCTGCAACAGGTCTGCGACGAGATGGACCTGACTTTCTCGCGCGCGGCCTTCTCGCCCGTCATTGCCGAGGCGAATGACCGGTCCGATGGCATCTACGCGGCAGAGGATGGTGCGCTGATCGCCCAAGGCTCGCAGGGCCTGCCGGTCTTTGTGGGTGTGATGCAGTTTTCGACCGAGACGATCATCAAGCGCATCGCCAACGGTCAGACCCTGGCTCCAGAGCCCGGCGACATCTACATCGTCAATGACCCCTACCTCGGCGGCACGCATCTGATGGATGTGCGCTTCGCAATGCCCTATTTCCGCAACGACAGGCTCGTTTTCTGGCTGTCCAACACCGGTCACTGGCCGGACACGGGCGGTGCGGTGCCCGGTGGGTTTTCCGCCTCGGCGATCAGTTCGGAACAGGAGGGCCTGCGCCTGCCGCCCGTCAAGCTGTTCAAGCGCGGTCATATGGACAACGAGATTTGGGATATCATCCGGTCGAACATCCGCGTCTCCGATCAACGCATCGGCGACGTCAAGGCACAGGCTTCGGCGCTTCTGGTCGGCGCCGAGCGGTTGACCCAGCTGTTGGATCGCTACGGCGACGACACCGTTGGCCAAGCCATCGTCGAGATGCGTCTGCGGGCCGCCCGCCAGATGCGCGCCATGATCGCGCTGATCCCTGAAGGGCGGTTCGAGGCCAAGGCCGAGATCGACAGCGATGGCGTGGTCAATCAGCCCCTGACCATCGCACTGGCGGTGGAACGGCGCGGCGAGGCGCTGCATTTCGACTTTGCCGGATCGTCGCCGCCCTGCATGGGGCCGATGAATTCAGTGCGCGCCACGACGCTGTCCTCGGTCTTCCTGGCCATCCGGCACATCTTTCCCGAGGTGCCATTGTCCTCGGGCGCATTCGAACCGCTGGTCGTCGAAAACATCGCCGGCACCTTTCTGGATGCCGCCTATCCGCGCCCGGTCTCTGGCTGCGCGGCCGAGGTCAGCCAGCGGATCGCCGAGGCGGTCTTTGCGGCGTTGGTGCCCGCCTTGCCCGACCGTGTGACCGCCGCACCAGCCGGCACCAGCGGCAACTTCGGCCTCGGCGGGCATGATCCGCAAAAGGGCCGCGACTATGTGATGTATCAGATTTCCGGTGGCGGCTATGGCGGCAATGCCGATCACGACGGGCTGTCGAATGGCTGTTCGACCATCGGCATCTCCAAGGCCCCCCCGGTCGAGATCATGGAGCAGAATTTTCCCGTCCTCTATCACCGTTATGCCTTGCACGAAGGCTCTGGCGGGGCGGGCAAGCACCGTGGGGGGTTCGGGCTGGACTATGAAATCGAGCTTCTGCGCGGCAAAGCTCGGGCGAGCTTCGTGATGGATCACGGGCGCAATGGCCCGCAAGGCGCCTTGGGCGGTTTGGATGGCGGTGTGAACCGGGTCGAGGTGACGCAGAACGGTGTTACATCGGTGCCTGAACACCTGTCGAAAGCGCAGGACATCGCCCTGTCGCCCGGCGACCGCGTTCGCGTGCGTACGCCGGGCGGCGGCGGCTATGGTCGCCCAACCGAACGCGACCCGGCCTTGATCGAGGAAGACATTCGTCTTGGCCGCTATTCCGCCGCGGAGTCGCAAAGCCGCTTCGGGCGCTGACCGCAGCGGCGTGTCAGCGCCAGTCCTCGAACCCGAAATAGATGTAGTCGCGGCCGTAAGCCTCGCGCGCGGCAGCTTCCAGATCGCGGTCATACAGCTGATCCAGGGCAAATCGCCCCGGCTCGGCCACTTTGGGAAGGGGCTGCATCTTGACCCCGACCTCGGCGCAGAGGAACGCAAGACCCTCCTCCAGCCGATCTTCGCGCAGGATATGGTCGGGGGCCTGCAACTGGGCAAAACCGCCGATCGTAGCGATCTGGGTGGCCAGATGAGGCGGCGTGCGCAGTTCCGTGCGCCCCGCATGCAGATGCTTGACCACCTCAAGAAACTTGAGAAACCCGGCGCGATGCGCGGCCTGATCGGCGAAACCCTCGCCTTTGGGCGGCAATTCGAACTTGTGGATGCGCTTCATGTGGCCGCGCAGTTCCGCCATCCACTCCTTGTCGAGGAAGTCGCAAAACGCCGCGTGCGCTCGGGCAAGCGGATGGCGCAACACGGTAAAACTGCGATGCCCCGGCCTGTCGCTGCGCCAGGCTTTCAGCCCCTGCCGGTCAAAGCCGGTCAAGACCTCGCCATAGGTCTGCAACCACTTGCGCATGGCCTGGTCCGGCGCCGCCTTGATCGGCTGGAACAGCAGGGGCGCCGCGGCACTTGCCACATAGGTGTTGATGGCCCCCTGCCGGCGCGGTTCGAAATTCGGCGTATGCCTCAGATTGTAAAAGTCGATCTGGTTCAGCCCCGCCGCCATTTCGGCCGGGTTAGAGACCTTTTCGGTCAGAGGCTCGGGGTTTTGCTTCTTATAGGAGAGATCCAGCTTTTCCAGTCGCCCCTCCACGCCCAGAAAGGCCGCGAGCCCGTTGATCACCTTCAGATCCAGCACATCCTCATAGTCGATGTAGAAGGCCGTCTGACCGCTGACCTGAAGTCGGTTGAGCAAAAGACGCTGGAACTCTTGCAACGTGTCCACTCGCTCGCGGAATTCCTCAATCAGAAAGCGCGGCCGCGCCGTCTTGATGTTGGCGGCAGAGGTGGTGCGCCACTGGTTGGATTCCTTGGCGATCTTCCAGGAGATGTAGCTTTCCAAAGGGTTGCGAGTGAGGATGATCTTGGCAACGGTCGGATCGTCGACCACCATGTCGAAGACACGCGGATCGTGGTTGTGAAAGTAGCGAAAGCCCGAAAGTCCTTCGGTCTCTTTCCGCATAACCTTCAAAAGGCTTTCCGGGTTCAGATCGCGCTGATGGATGCTGACGCCCAGAAGCTCGGTCTTGTTGGAATTGCCAACGAAGACCGGATTGAACGCTTCGCCATAGCAGGTCACCCCAGGGATGGCGTTCAGATTGGCCTCAAGAAAGTTCGAACCCGTCCGCATTTCCGCAAAGACGACGAAGGATTGAAAGCGGGCTTTGGCCAAGGACAGATCCCTTTACTTCACCAGATAGGGGCGGCGCCGCCGCGTGGTGGCCGGCGTCGGGTCCTCTCCGGTCGGGAAGTCGCCCATCAGCACAGGTTGCATGCCCTGATTTCGCAAATTCTGCAAGAACTGGCCAAATCCCTTGAGGTCGGCGAGGCGCGGCGCCTCGGTCAGACGGCGCGCGCTGCGCGGGCTGATCTCGTCCACGATGCTCTGCAAGGGCTCCATCGGATTTTCGACAAATTCGGCCAGGGTCCAGATCCGGATCCGCGCCTTGGCGTAATGCGAGCGCAGGATGCCGATGTGATCGGCCTCGATTTTCTGCAAACGCGCCGCCTCGCGCCGGATGTCCGAGAAATTCTGGTTGGAATGGAAAAGCGGAATGGCCCAGGCGCCCGAAATCACCGAGATCTGCGCATTCGGATCGCAGGCCATGAACCAGCTGCAATCCTGCCGGTCGTTGGGGCCGAACTGAAAGCACTGCCGCTCTCCGCGCGTGTTCCAGATCAGGTTCGACAGGAAATTCTTTGGTGCATAGTCGCGCAAGGCCGCACTGTCGGACAGGGCACCACTGAAGACCGTCTCATTGCCGGCAAATTCAACACGGTCCGGCGCGAACAGATGGCCATGCGCGCGGGTACCGGCGACCTTGCCCAGCCAGACTTCGAAATTCTCGAACACTTCCGAAAAGCCTTCAAGCACCGAATAGGGCGCTGCGGTGCGACCATTCTCCCAGTTTTCGTTGGGAAAGCGGCTTTGCATGTAAAGGCCGGCGCGTCCCTTGATCCGCCGCTCGACCGCCTTGGAGAACAGCCGGTCGATCTTGCCCGGGTTCGGCTCTGCTGCGGGCTGCCCGCCCCCGGCGTTGTGCAGGAAGGTGTCGTAAAGCTTGTCCGCCTGTGGCCAGATCTTGCGCGCCACAAAGCAATCCGACCGGCGCAGCAATTGCAGGTGATCGTCATAAAAAATATGCGGCTTGCCCTGATAGTCGAACTTCGACAGCGTCAGCGACCGGCTTTCCACGTTGGTCGAGTAAAGCCGGACCATCGTCTGGAAGTAGCTTTCGTCCGGGATCCACACCCTGCGGAAATAGCGGTCCGTCTCGGCCCGATCCGGGCTTTCCAGGATCGCCGAGAGGGTCTGCCGGGTCAGGCACCACCATTGGCTACCCAGATGAGGCACCAGACCCGCAGGCACCTTTCGACAAAAGCCGATGCGGCGCTGAAACCGGACATACCAGTCAAAAATCCGCCGACGTTTGCGCCAGCTGAAGGGAAACCGCAGCGTGAACCGTTCCAGATTAAGACCGCCCACGGTCCAGCCCACATCCGACGTGGTCACACTTTCAATGAAATCGGTGCGCGGCCGGCTGTCCAGATAACGGCGCAGCTCTTCCACGGGTCGCAGCGGCAGGCAGGACCCCGAGGCAAGATAAACATGCCGCACCTCGGCAAATTCACGCAGCATCAGGGTGGCCGCTTCTTGCGTTGCGGCCACGATGCCCCAGGTCCCCCATTCGCAGGCATAGCGTCCGGAGAACCGCACATTCCCCAAATCCGCCAATGCAGCCATCAGCCCGTCATAGGCCGGGCGCTCGACCCGTCGGTCCACGTGGATGACAACCGGGCAATCCCGCTCGGCCCAGTGGCGCGCGACTTCCGCCGCGCGGTCAAGGGCCGTGTGGCACAGCATGACAAAGCCGACGCTCACCCCGCCCCCCTCAGGCCCAATTGCCCTTGGACATCAGCCCAAGAATTTCGAGTTGCCGCCAGTTGATGTATTTCTCCGAAAATTTGCACCACAGATCGGGCTGTTTCGCCAGTTTTTCCTGATAAGACCGATACTCGACACTTGCGCCATAATGTTGTCCGCGCTGCATCTCTTCTGCGGCCTTGCTGGCAAAAGTGTCCAGAAACTTGGCATGAAGCAGGCAGCCGGAAGCCTTTTCTCCGCCCCATTCGTCGTAGACGAGGTTCAGACCGCGTGGCAGCAGCATATGGGTCGAACTGACATAGGCATAGGATCGATGCCAATGCACAAGAGGGATCTTGTTCAGGGCCGGCGCCATGGCCGGCTGATCGGGAAAGAAAACCCGCGACCGCGGCCCGCCCTGAATCCACAGATTTCCCAACCCCCCGTTGCGGTGGATCGTGTAGTTGCCGCTGTCGAACCACTGCGCGATTTCGAATGGGTTCTGCCCCTCGTGATAGGGCCGGCTCTGCATCGAGCCTTTGGGATACATGTCCAGCATCATTGCCGAAAATGACCGGATCGCAGAGGAATCGAGCCAATCGGTCAGCGCCCGCAATGGCCGGGTTTCGCAGAACGGATAGACTAGGAATTCATCCACATCGACGGTCAGGCACCAATGCTGGTGGCAATAGCGCCTCTGCAGCCATGTCAGCCAATCGACCCCGAAACGTGAGGCCTTGTAGCTGGCACTGGTTGTCCAGATCGAGACATCCGGTTGATCGGCCAGAAACTCACGACTGCCATCGTCGCTGTCATTGTCGACGAACAGGAAATGTTCGACACCCAGATCACGGTAATAGCGCAGAAAGAACGGCAGGCGGACCCGCTCGTTGCGCAGGGTGCACAACAAAAGGATGGCATTGGCCGCAATCCCGCGCGTCCGATCGGCCACCGATTTCAACTGATGCCGCTTGAGAAAGGCGCGAAGATGAGCACGCCTGCGTCGTGACCTCAGCTTGACGGCCCCCAGAATGCTCACCACTCATCTCCCAAAAGTGCCACGCGGACGGATTTCTCCTGTCGTAGCGAACAAGGGATTAAGAAAGACTGAGCATTCACCACGAAAAGCGTCCTAAACCGCACGACTCAGCAAGATTAAGTCCTGTTTGGCGGGAAGCTTGGCAGTAATCCAGAGATTTGTCATGAATATGGCAACAATCGTGGCAGGTTAGAGGCAGAGTTGGTCTCAGACCCAGCCGCCGCGCGACATGAGGCCAAGCGCCTCGAGCTGGCGCCAGCCGTCGTAGCGGCGCGAAGCGGGGCACCAGAGGTCCGGGCTGGCCATCACGCCGGCGTAATAGCTTTCGTAAAACGCGGAATTGGCGAAATGTTCGCGCCTTTCGCGCTCTTCGGCGGATTTCTCCACCACCACCGGAAGGAATTTGGTGTGAAGCAGAATGCCCGACAAAAGCTCGCCCCCCGTCTCGCTGAACACCGCGTTGAGATGAGGCGGCAAGGCGGCATGGGTCGAGTTTACATAGGCATAGCCCCTGCGCCAAAAGATCAGCGGCACCTTGTTCAGGGTTGGGGCGCGGCGCGGTTCGGCGGCAAAGAAGGCACGCGCCCGCACACCACCCTGAATCCACAAGTTGCGCATGCGGGGCTGCACCTGCACCACGTAGTTGCCACTGTCGAACCAGGGAAGAACCTCCAACGGGTCCTGACCGGGCTGGTAGATTTGCGCATCCAGCGCACCCTTGGGGTAAAGGTCCAGCATCATGGCCCCGAAGGACTGCCGACCCTCGGAGGCCAGCCGTTCCGTCAGGGCGCGCAGGGGCCGCGTCTCGCAGTAGGGATAGACCAGGAGTTCATCGGCATCGAGCGTCAGGCACCAATGCCCGGCACCATGCCGCCACATCAACCCGGTCAGCCAATCGAGCCCGAAGCGCGCGGCCTTATAGCCCGCCCCCGTGCTCCACAACGACACATCCGGCTGCGCGGCCAAAAGGTCCGTCGTGCCATCTGTGCTGGCATTGTCCACGAAAAGGAAATGATCAACGCCGAGCTTGCGGTAGTGTTGCAGGAAATACGGCAGGCGCAGCGCCTCATTGCGCACAGTCACAAAGGCGAGGATGGCGCCCTTCGCGATGCCGGCGCTGCGATCCGCCACAACCCGGATTTCACGCCGCTTGCGCAGGGCGCGTACCAAAAAGGCGCGCCGCCGCAACCGCAGGCGATAGGCGCGCCACATGGCCAGGATCGACAGCTCTGGCAAACCAAGCTGTCCCGCCGAGAAGGCTTGCGGCGGGCTGGCACAACCCCAGACCCGCAGCGCAACCTCACGCAAACGAGCCATCGGGCCCAAATCTTACTGCGCCGCCTTCTGCATCGCGACCATATCGTTGATATAGGCCGAGAATTCCTCGCGCAGGTCAGGCCGGGTCAGCCCAAAGGCAACGGTGGCCTGCAAGAAGCCGCTCTTGGTGCCGCAGTCATAACGTTGGCCGCGGAAGCGGAAGCCAAACACGGTGCCGGGAGTTTCAGCCTCTTCGGCTATGGCGTCGGTCAACTGGATCTCGCCACCCGCGCCCTGCTTCATCTTGTTGAGGTTGACCATGACCTTGGGCGACAGGATATAGCGCCCGATCACGGCGAGGTTCGATGGCGCATCCTCGGCCTTGGGCTTTTCGACCATGCCGCGCACCTGAACGATGGAACCCATGTCCTCGGCCACATCCAGCACGCCATAAGACGAGGTCCGGTCCATCGGGACCTCCATCGCCGCGACCATGTTGCCGCCGGTCTCTTCGTAGGCTTCGACCATCTGCTGCAAACAGGGCTTTTCTGCTGCGATCACATCATCGGGCAGCAGAACGGCAAAGGGCTCATTGCCGATCAGCCGGCGCGCACACCACACGGCATGGCCAAGCCCCAGCGCCCGGTTCTGCCGCACATAGGCGATGGCACCCGATTCCATATTGGTTTCGCGCAGGATTTCCAGAAGCTGGTCCTTGCCGGCCCGGCGCAGCGTCGCCTCAAGCTCGGGCGAGTGATCGAAGTAATCCTCCAGCGCGGATTTGCCGCGGGCGGTGACGAAGATGAACTCCTTGATCCCGGCGGCGCGCGCCTCGTCGATCGCGTATTGGATGAGAGGTCGGTCAACGAGCGTCAGAATTTCCTTGGGAATGGATTTGGTGGCAGGAAGGAAGCGCGTGCCCATGCCCGCTACGGGGAACACCGCCTTCGTCACCTTTTTGATCTTTTGTTTCACGACATGTGCCATCTCAACCACCTGGTCATCTTCCTTCGAACTACGCCACGCTTGTGACACTTTAGCAGATCATTCGAACCTTAGCCCGCACTCGAACGCAGAAACTGGAAGCATTTACAAAAAATTGCGGACTTTCGCTCACACCGAGCGGCCTGAATACCGCGGCCAAGACGTCAAAGCGTGGATGTCTCGGCAAGGCCTGATCCCATCTGCAGCATCATCGACTCAATCACTTCGACGTCCGAGGGGTTGTTGAGCTCCCAGAATTGCCGCCCGCGCGCATCGACTTCGACACACAGGACCTTGCGCCCCTGCTCCAGAAAGCGCAGTTGCTCGAGACCTTCCAGACGTTCCAGCGGCCCCATCGGCCAGTCCGCATAGGCCGCAAGGGCGGCCGGCCGATAGGCATAGACGCCCACGTGGTGAAAGATCGGCGTGGGCTCGTCGTCCGCGTAGGTCTTGCTGCTGTAGGGGATGACCTCCTTGGAAAAGTACAAGGCCCGCCCCCCAGCGCCGAACACCGCCGTCGTGCCGCCCACCCGCCCGGCGCGCCGGTCGGCCAGAAATCCCGCGACGGCACGACCGTCGCAACGCAACACCGGCGTGGCGATATCGGCCTGCGAATCGGATTGCAGACCAGCGACCAGATCCTCGACAAACCAGGCCGGCGTCAGCGGCGCGTCGCCTTGCAGGTTCACGATCACGTCATATCCCGAAAGCCGCTGCGCCACTTCGGCACAGCGTTCCGTCCCGTTGGCCCAGGCGGAGGAGGTCATGATGACATCGGCCCCGAACTCTTCGGCATGGTCACGAATCCGGTCGTCGTCGGTCGCCACGACCACGCGGTCTACGCCTTTGACAGCCATCGCAGCCTCCCAGCTGCGGCGGATCAGCGTCTTTTCACCATCGGGTCCGCGCAGGCTGACCAGCGGCTTGCCCGGGTAGCGGGCCGAGGCATAGCGGGCCGGAATGGCAATCAGGACGCTCATTTCCGCAGGGCCACGCCAGGGGCATAGGCAATGAAGAAGGG
This sequence comes from bacterium, assembly GCA_016124195.1. Taxonomy (GTDB): domain Bacteria; phylum Pseudomonadota; class Alphaproteobacteria; order Rhodobacterales; family Rhodobacteraceae; genus Stagnihabitans. Next base: position 172,469 of record WGOE01000001.1, read on the forward strand.
ATTGTCCCAGCCCTTCTTGCCATAGGCCAAGGGCGTGTGGTCGTCAAAGCGCACCACCCTGCCGCCAGCCCCGCGCAGCACCGCATCACCGGCCGCCGTGTCCCATTCCATCGTGCGACCAAGGCGCGGATAGATATCCGCCTCGCCGGTCGCAACCAGACAGAATTTGAGGCTCGACCCCGCAGACTTCATGTCTTTCACATTGTATTTGCTGATATATTCATCAGTGGCCGCATCCCTGTGGCTCTTGGAGGCCACCACCATCAGCGCACCGTTGTCCGGTTTTGAAACACTGATCGCGCGCGTCGCCCCGGCCACATCCTTGTCAAACGCACCCGTCTCTTCGACTGAAGTGCCATCGGGCAGCGTGTAGAAAAGTCGGTCCTGGGCCGGCGCATAGACCACGCCGCGCAATGGCACGCCATTTTCGACATAGGCGATGTTCACAGTGAAATCGCCGCGCCGCTGCACGAATTCCTTGGTGCCGTCCAGCGGGTCCACGATCAGAAAAGTCGAGGCTTCAAGGGCATGGCTCGCAGCCTGCTCTTCGGTGATCAGCACCAGATCGGGAAAAGCCGCGCGCAACCCTGTCGAGATCAGCGCATCGGCCGCCTCATCCGCCTCGGTCACAGGACTCGTGTCACCTTTCGATTTCACCTCGAAATCCGGGCCGTTGTAGACCTGCATGATTCGGTCGCCCGCCTCGAGCGCAAGCCGCCGAAAGACCGGGACGAGACGGTGAAAATCCATGAAATCTCCTTGACGGGTACGCGACGCCTGCGCAACACGCGATTGAACTGTCATTTTAAAGCCCTTATCATCAAAGATAAAGGGAACCGCAAGATTTCCCGGCTTAGGAATGGCGGCACGCCGCTCAGGGCGCATCTGGAAAGAAGAGGTCATGTTTCAGCCCGCGCGCTCGCGCACCCATGTCGGCGGTCTGCTGGCCACGGCGGAACTGATCTTCCACGTCGCGGTCCGCGACATCCGCAAATCGCATGGCAATGCGATCATCGGTCTGTTGATGTCGATGGTGCAATCCATCGTCATGGTGATGTTTCTTTACGTCCTGTTCACCGTGCTGAAGATGCGCGGCTCGGCGGTGCGTGGCGACTTCATGCTCTATTCGATGACGGGCGTGTTCATGTACATGACCCATATCAAGACCATCAAATCGGTCGCGGCGGCCGAGGGTGCGACCTCGGCCATGATGAAACACGCGCCGATGAACACCGTGGTCGCCATTGCCGGTCAGGCCCTGGCTACCCTGTATCAGCAGATCCTGTCGATCATGGTGATCCTGTTCTTCTACAACACCGTCTTCAACCGCATCACAATAGAGCAGCCGGTCTACTCCTTGTGCATGGTGTTGCTGGCCTGGCTGTCGGGCATCGGCGTCGGCATGGTTTTCAAGGCCGCGACGCCGTGGTCGCCCAACTTCTTCCTGATCCTGCAAACGGTCTACAGCCGGATCAACATGATTGCCTCGGGCAAGATGTTCCTGGCCAACGCGATGCCGACCTCCAAACTGGCCTGGTTCTGGTGGAACCCTTTGTTCCACACGATCGACCAGTGCCGCGGCTTCGTCTTCCTCAACTACCACCCGCATTATTCCTCGGTCAGCTACCCGCTGATCGTGTCGCTCGCGCTGATAACACTGGGGTTGATGGGCGACAGCTTCACCCGCAAATACGCCTCGCTCAGCTGGTCAGCCGGTCGCTGAGACCGATCCATGGCCGCGATCCGGGAAATTTGCAGGTTTCCTCAATTTCGTCGATCTTTCCTGCCAGCAGGGCGCTTGCAGCACCCGTTACCCCCCCTTATATACCCACGGAAGCCGAATGGGGGAGGTCCGCAGGGGCAACCTCCGGACGGTTCTCATTGGGATCGGGGCAGGATGCCTGAATGGGTCCGCTCCACATCATCGCCTAAGAAGAGGTAGCAGACATGGCCAAGATCATCGGCATTGACCTGGGAACCACGAACTCCTGCGTCGCCATCATGGATGGCAGCCAACCCCGCATCATCGAAAATTCCGAGGGCGCGCGCACCACGCCGTCCATCGTCGCCTTTACGGAGAACGAGCGTCTGGTCGGCCAAGCCGCCAAACGTCAGGCCGTGACCAACTCGACAAACACGATCCATGCCGTCAAACGTCTGATCGGTCGCCGGGCCGATGACAGCATGATCGCCAAGGACCTCAAGAACCTGCCCTACAAGGTGGTTTCCGGCCCGAACGGCGATGCCTGGGTCGAAGCCCGTGGCGAGAAATACTCGCCCAGCCAGATCTCGGCCATCATCCTGCAAAAGATGAAGGAAACCGCCGAGGCCTATCTTGGCGAAACCGTGACTCAGGCTGTCATCACCGTTCCGGCCTATTTCAACGACGCCCAGCGTCAGGCCACCAAGGACGCCGGCAAGATCGCGGGCCTCGAGGTTCTGCGCATCATCAACGAACCGACGGCGGCGGCTCTGGCTTACGGCCTCGACAAGAAAGAGACCAAGACCATCGCGGTCTATGACCTTGGCGGCGGCACCTTCGACATCACCATCCTCGAGATTGACGATGGCCTGTTCGAAGTGAAATCCACCAACGGCGACACCTTCCTCGGCGGTGAAGACTTTGACATGCGGATCGTGAACTACCTCGCGGATGAGTTCAAGAAAGAGCATGGCGTTGACCTGACGCTGGACAAGATGGCCCTGCAGCGCCTCAAGGAAGCCGCTGAAAAGGCCAAGATCGAACTGTCGTCCTCGACCCAGACCGAAATCAACCAGCCCTTCATCTCGATGGACCGCAATTCGGGCCAGCCGCTGCACCTGGTGGTGAAGCTGACCCGCGCCAAGCTGGAAAGCCTGGTCGATGACCTGATCAAGCGGTCGATCAAGCCGTGCCAGGCTGCGATGAAGGATGCCGGCGTTTCGATCTCGGACATCGACGAAGTCGTGCTGGTCGGCGGCATGACCCGCATGCCCCGCGTGATCGAGGAAGTGACCAAGTTCTTCGGCAAAGAGCCCCACAAGGGTGTGAACCCTGATGAAGTCGTGGCCGCGGGTGCTGCCATTCAGGCCGGCGTTCTGCAAGGCGACGTCAAGGACGTGGTTCTCTTGGACGTCACCCCGCTGTCCTTGGGCATCGAAACCCTGGGCGGCGTCTTCACCCGCCTGATCGACCGCAACACCACGATCCCGACCAAGAAGAGCCAGATCTTCTCGACCGCCGAAGACAACCAGAACGCCGTGACCCTGCGCGTCTTCCAGGGTGAGCGTGAAATGGCCGCCGACAACAAGATGCTTGGCCAGTTCAATCTGGAAAACATCCCGCCGGCCCCGCGCGGCATGCCGCAGATCGAGGTCACCTTCGACATCGACGCCAACGGCATCGTGACGGTCAAGGCCAAGGACAAAGGCACCGGCAAGGAACAGGCGATCACGATCCAGGCTTCGGGCGGTCTGTCCGATGCTGACATCGAACGCATGGTCAAGGACGCCGAAGCCAATGCCGATGCCGACAAGGCCCGCCGCGAGTTGGTGGAAACCAAGAACCAGGGCGAAAGCCTGTTGCACTCGACCAAGAAATCCCTGGCCGAGCATGGCGACAAGGTCGACCCCTCGACCGTCGAAGTGATCGAACTGGCCATGTCGGCGCTTGAGGACACCCTCAAGACCGAAGACGCCGGCAAGATCAAGGGCGGCATCCAGAACCTGACCGACGCTGCGATGAAGCTGGGCGAAGCGATCTACAAAGCCCAGGCCGCCGCAAGCGAAGGCAAGGATGAGGATGGCCCGCGCGACGTGGACGATGACATCGTCGACGCCGATTTCGAGGATCTTGGCAACAACAAGCGCAAGTAACCAGCGCAGAACCAAGTCTGGGCGGCCCTAGCAACAGGGTCGCCCGATTGCGTTCTCGACATGAGGTCCAGCGGATGGCTAAGCGCGACTACTACGATATTCTGGGGGCACCCAAAGGCGCCTCGGCGGAAGAGCTGAAGAAGGCTTACCGCAACAAGGCCAAAGAACTGCACCCGGACCGAAACTCTGACAATCCCGAGGCCGAGGCTCAGTTCAAGGAAGTGAACGAAGCCTATGACGTGCTGAAGGACGCCGACAAGAAGGCCGCCTACGACCGCTATGGCCATGCCGCTTTCGAAGGCGGGCGTGGCGGCTTTGGCGGCGGCGGTGCGGGAAATGCCGATTTCGCATCGGCCTTCTCGGACGTGTTCGAAGATCTCTTCGGCGACTTCATGGGCCGTGGCGGCCAAGCTGGCCAAGGCGGCAATCGACGCCGGGCACAGCGCGGCTCCGACTTGCGCTATAACCTGCGGGTTTCTCTCGAGGAATCCTACAAGGGCGTGCAAAAGACCATCAACGTTCCCTCTGCCGTGGGCTGTGACACCTGTCACGGCACCGGGGCCGAAGGTGGCGCGGAGCCCGTCACTTGCCCGACTTGTTCGGGGATGGGCAAGGTGCGCGCCCAGCAAGGTTTCTTCACGGTGGAACGCACCTGCCCCACCTGCGGCGGTGCGGGCCAGACCATAAAGAACCCCTGCAAGGTCTGCGGTGGCGCCGGCCGGATCGAGAAGGAGCGTTCGCTCTCCGTCAATATCCCGGCGGGCGTGGAAACCGGCACCCGGATCCGCCTGGCGGGCGAGGGTGAGGCTGGGATGCGGGGTGGTCCTGCGGGCGATCTTTATATCTTCATCGAGACTCGAGAGCACCCGATCTTCCAGCGCGACGGGGTGAACCTGTTTTGCCGCGTGCCGGTGTCCCTGATCTCGGCCGCTCTGGGCGGCGAGGTCGAGGTGCCGACGATCGATGGCGGCAAATCCCGCGTCAAGGTGCCGGCGGGGACACAAACCGGCAAGCAACTGCGCCTGCGGTCCAAAGGGATGCCGGCGTTGCGGGGCGGCGCTTATGGCGACATGCTGATCGAATTGGCGGTCGAAACCCCGGTCAACCTGTCCTCACGGCAAAAGGAACTGCTGCGGGAGTTCGAAAAACTCGAGGCCGAGGACAACAACCCCGAAGGTTCGTCTTTCTTTGCCAAGGTCAAGGGCTTCTGGGACGGCATGAAGAACTGAGAGGACGATGGGCAAATTGCCCATCCTACCTGACCGGAAGGCCGCGCCTGTCGTTGGGCGCGGTTTCATTTTCATTGCCGCCCGCCGAGCGGGCAATCGGGCAGAAATGCATCGCCTGGCATCTGGCGCCCATTGCGGGGCCGCGCCCTTGATCGGCACAGGTGCGTCAGGATTTCGCACTTTGAACGGGATGTCGAGGCGGCCGTTAACTCTTCCTTCATCATGCCCGCGGCACACTGCGGCCATGGCACAGAATGGCTTTCAGGAATCGATGTTGCCGCTTCTCCCCGTCTGCGAGGACGAGGATGAGGCCGTGCAGGCCACGCTTCCGGCCAAGTTGCCCTCCTATATCGCAGATCACCGCAAGCGCCTGAGGGACCGTTTCATGACCGGGGGGGCCGCTGCCCTACCGGATTACGAACTGCTTGAGCTTCTGCTGTTCCGCGCTATCCCGCGGATGGATGTCAAGCCGCTCGCCCGGCTGCTGCTGGATACATTCGGCGACTTCAACCGAGTGATTTCAGCGGCACCGCAACGCCTGAGGATGGTCAAGGGCGTGGGCGAAGCGGTGGTTCAGGAGTTGAAGATCGTCGAAGCCGCCGCCGGCCGCCTCATGCGGGCCAAAGTCTTGAACATGCCCGTGCTTTCCTCATGGAACGCGCTTCTGGATTATTGTCAGACCGTCATGGCGCACCGTGAAACCGAGCAGTTCCGCATCCTGTTTCTTGACCGCAAGAACGTGCTTATTGCGGACGAGGAACAGGCCAAGGGCACCGTCGATCATGTTCCTGTCTATCCTCGAGAGGTCGTCAAACGCGCGTTGGAGCTTAATGCCTCGGCGATCATATTGGTGCATAATCACCCTTCGGGCGACCCGACGCCATCTGATGCCGATATCTCGATGACGATGCAGGTGCAGGATGCCGCCCAAGTGCTCGGAATCGTTCTGCATGATCATCTGATCATCGGCAAATCCCGTGAGCTGAGCTTCAAGGCACAGGGATATCTGTGACGAAGGCCGGCTTGACCCAGACCTCGACCCGACGATTGAGCCTGCGCCCGGCCGCGACCGCATCGCAGGCCATGGGCAGTGCACCGCCGAAGGCCGCCTCTGCCGGCAACTGGTCCAGCGGCATGCCCGGGACCAGACCCTTCAGCGCCGCCAGAACCGCATCGGCTCGCGCCTGGGACAGATCCAAATTTGCAGCGGGATTGCCTTGACCATCCGAGAATCCGGCCAGCGTAAGGATCTGGCCCTTGAAAAGCCCGGCCTCCATCATTTGCGCCAGGTCCGCCAGATTGCCCTGACTAGCGGCGTCCAAAGTGTTCGTTCCCCCTTCGAAGCGGAAGGTCAGCGACAGACGGTCAGCGCCGTCCATCACCGCGACCAGACGCTGAAGGTCCTCCAACTTGGTGTCCTTGCCTGCCCCCTTGATGGCATTGATCAGGCGCAAGCCGTCGGTCGTCATCGGCTGACGTTCCACACTGCGGTCGATATAGCCGGCCGCAGCGACGGCCGCCTGCGCCTCGGGAGTGGAGAGAAACTCAAGAAACTCGCGTGCGATCAGCGGCAGCCGATGGCGCGGAGTCAGAAAAAAAACAGGCAACGTAAGAGGATAGTCCTGTGCCTTCACCGCCAGCCGAGTTGGCAGCAGGGGAAAACCGCAGCTGTCGGTCAAGGGCAACAGCTTGGCCGGCTGCGCCACCGCCCGCCCCGTTACCGCCAGAGCCCACGGATCCTTGGCCACCGCCGAGGCCAAATCGGCCAGGCTGGCATGGCTGACCGCGACTGCCGGCGCCTTGCCCAGCCGCGCCGTCAGCGCGCGCGCCACGTCGCTGTCGCCGGCCAGCCCGTGCAGCACGAGCGGCATGTCAGGTCCGCCAATCTCCTTCCAGTTCGTCACCTCTCCGGACAGAACCCGCGCCAGATCGGTGGTCGAGATCCGCGGCGTTGGGTTGTCCGGCGCTACGATTGGGACCATGGCGTCAAGCGCCACCGATTGAAATCCAAGATCCGGCTCGGTGGTCGAGGCAAGCGCCAGCAAAGCCTGCCCGGAGATCAAGGCGTCGCGCGCCTGCGCCGGCGAGGCCGGGGTGAACGAGATCTCCGCCAGCGTCTCGCCGGTTCCAGCCTCGGAAATCATAGTGGTCGGACCCGGATGCAGCGTCAGCCGACGCGCCCGGGCAAAGGCGGCCAGCAGCGGCGGCAGCAACTTAGACCCCGCGTCCGAAGCGCCAGTGATCGCGATCACCGCCTTGGGCGCTGTCAGATCCGGGCAAGCAGGTCCTTCGCACACTACGCCCTGGCCGTCGATCGTAAGAGGTCCGTAGGAAGAACTGATGCGGAAGAATTCTCCATCATAGCCAGTCAAAGTGCCCGCGATCGACAAAGACCCGTCCCGCGATGTCAACGTCACATCCTGCGCCGAAGCGACAGCAGGAAGCCAAAGCGCGGCAAGAACCGCGGCGCACCATACCCTGAAGCCCATGAAAACCCGCCGCTCCTCACCAGGGGCAAGTTTCGTGCGAGATGCCAGATTCTTCAACACCCTAAAGCTGACAGGCGCATACAAACAGCGCTCGCTCACCGGACCGCCGGTCGGCATCCGATTTGCTCACGAAAGCGGCGCGGTCAGCTGGATGCCTCAATAACAGGCGATAGCCCGCCCAGATCGGAACGTCTGGGCATGACAAACACAAACGGATAGCGTAAGAGCGCACGTGATCGGGTCAACCGCGTATCTGGGCAACAGACTGTCATAATTCCGCGCGCTTCAACGCCAAGCCAACAAGGATGAACGTCAGGATGCGGCACAACGGCGTATAGAACAAGATCTCGAAAGCTGGAATACCTGTAAAATGGCTGAATGGACGTCTCACCTCCAGACCACCAATATAAACTTGCGGACAGATCTATATGACTAAAATAACATGCATCACGACGACTTTCAATGAAGACCAAGCTTTGATGATTAGCGTCAACTCGATACTGGCGCAGAGTTTCACGGATTTTCAATATATAATCGTTGATGACGGATCATCAGAATCAACGCGGAATATCCTTGATGGCCTCGATGACCCACGCATTATGGTGATCAAACAGGCGAATGATGGCTTGTCGGGCGCCCGCAACAGGGCTCTGGAGCAGGCAACTGGTGATTATGTCTGCTTTCTGGACGCCGACGACAGTCGACCGAATTGGTCCTTCTCGGCGATCAATGACATCATAGAAAGAGACGATCCAGATCTGATCCTTTGCCCCGGTGTCTTGCAGGATCTGCGTGGCGAAGCGACAAGTTTTTATGACGCGCGCGTCTTTGACTTGATTGCCAGAGAATGTCCCTCGGGCACCACGCAACGGGGGAACCAGGACTATGCCAAGGTGCGTGCGCTTGCGCAAAGAATAGAGCCGCAGTCTGCCAACAAGGTTGTACGCAGGTCCTTTCTCAAGAAGACGGGCATTGGCTTTCCAAATACGCACTTCTTTGAGGACATATTCTTTCACACTGGGGTCATTGTTGCCGCTGACCGCATATCGTTCGCCAAAACGCCGACCTTCGCCTATTTCCGAAGATACATGCGTCCTCAACTCACCGCGACCGCCGGCGACATGCGATTTGACATCATTGCGGTCAGCAAATTGACGCTGGAGGCCTTCTCAAGAAAGACCGAGTTCCACGATACGACACATAGAGCCGCGGTTCTTGCGTCGTGCATGAAAATCGTTCAATGGTGCGAAAATACAGTTTCTCACCATCATCGTTATGCTTTCAAGCAATGCGCCCGGGTCATGTTGCGTATGATTGACCCTCTCTATTTGCATTTGCCAGCCAACCTTTCGGAAGAAGTGGGCGATCTTTCAAGCCTACGGACTTATCTGAGCCACTTGAAATAAACGGTGATCCGCCGCCAGTGTATTAGTTCTTGATATGCAAGAAAGAATACAAGGCGCCACGATCAGGACAAGGTTAGAGTTGATCTACGATGCCCAGAGCAATGAAAAAAACGACAAAAGCTTCAAACAAGATAACACAAGAGCGACGGATTAGTCCCCCTCAGGACGTTGCAATCAGTGCTTTTGGCCGCTCCGTCTCGCTGACCTGCCCGGGCTATGATTTCCTGCGCACGGACTCGGTGTGGCGGATTGCCAATATCTATGAGCCGGCACTTGGGGCTCAAAGCTTGGCTTCAACTGGCGTGGCGTTTGATGTCGGCGCCGGCTTCGGGAGTTTTGCGGTGCCTTTTGCACTTCAGTTCCCGAATTGGACCGTTTATTGCTTTGAGCCCGATCCACAAAGCTTTGCCGCGCTCGCTGAAAATATCTCCCGTCACGAGCTCGGGAATGTCATTGCTTTGCCATTTGCCTTGGGCGGCGATGACTACGACCTTCCCGATCAACCGGAGAAGGTGCATGAGGCTGTCCTCGAAATTGGCTCTGGAAATCGTCAAGCCATTGCAAAACTTGTGCAACTTCTGCCTGAGCGCGACTTCAGCCATCACAGGATAAATCAGGGGTTCATATCGCGCGGAACTGAGACTTCGCCGGATTTTTCAAATTTCACCGCCCCAACTCTGGCCGTCTCTTTTGCCAAATTGTTGGCACCTCGATTCCTGAAGATCCTCGCCCCGAACTCGGAGACCATGATCCTCGAGGGCCTGACGGACTGTAAGATCGACCACGTCATTGGTGAAACGTGGTCCCATATTCCGGCAGCCCTGGTGCATGATCAGACGCGCGGGCTGCGACAAACTTGGGTCCCGCGAGCGGGCACACCACTGCTGAGCCTGAGACGGAATGCCAATCCTGCTAGGTTCGAGGCCAAGCTTGACGTTGTCGTAGCGATGTATAATTCGCGCGCCTACATTCTGGAATGTATTGAAGGAATCCTGAACGGGGACAGCAATGAAGTGCGGGCGCTCGTCGTCGATGATGGGTCCAGCGACAATGCGCATGAATTGATCGAAAGCGTTTATGCCGGCAATCCGCGGGTCAAGGTGCTCCGCAAGCCGAATGGGGGATGTGCTTCGGCTCGCAATTTTGGTCGGATGAATTCCAATGCCAGCCATATCGCGTTCGTCGACGCCGATGACGTGCCCGGCCGCAATCTGTTTTCCGGACTGCTTGAACTTGCGCGCCATACCGGCGCCGAGATTGTTCAGGGCGGGTTTGAGATGCTCTATGAGGATGCGAATGGCGGCCGGCGCATCGAACCCTCTTACGAGGTTTCGGAAGATATGGTGAAATATGCGCATCGGCACTCTTTCGGAGAGAGCACGTGTTTTCTTTTGCCGTCAAGTTATTTGATGATGGGTCAGCCGACCATTTGGCGGCGGGTTTATCGCCGGGATTTCCTCGACAATCGGAAAATTTGGTTTCCCGAACATATCCGCGCCTTCGATGATCAGATCTTTCAGATGCTTGGATTGCAAGCTGTCGCAAATGTGCCGGTGCTCGATGGCGTCAGTTATGGCTATCGCCAGCATCCCGGCCAAGACATCCGGCAGGGTGATGAGAGGAACTTCTATTCGCTCGAAATGTTTCGCCTGATCATGAAGCGTGGTATTTCCGAAGGCTGGCCTGATTTCGAACCGGTGTTGCGATCTTTCATAAACACCGTGAACTGGATCGCCGGTAAATTGCGCGCGGAGCTTCGGCCCTCTTTCGTCAAAGGCGCTGCAGAGTTGTGGGTCTATGCCCGCAAGACGCTTGGCGAGGGACCTTTCAAGACCATGCCGATCACGCTGTTTGAACCGATGGATTTCGCGCATTACGTCGCGACTTTCGAACAACGGCTCAGCGCATTCGATGTTTCTTACGGATGGACCTATCTCGATTCCTTCGAGATGCATGTGCCGTTGATGAAATCAGCCCACCTGTGATCGGGCGGGTTCGGGCTGCACAGCCACCGCTAAAGGCAGACGTTCAGTCCTGCGGGGTGCAGAACGCGTCGCGCAGGGCCGAGACGACTTTGGCGATCTCGGGCCGGGCGATGGAATAGAGAATGCTTTTGCCATGCCGCTCGGTCCGAACCAGCCCCTCGGCCCGCAGACGCATCAACTGCTGCGAGACGGCCGGCTGCGAAGACCCGATCGCCTCGGTCAACTGTCCCACGCTAAGTTCGCCATCGATCAGGTTGCACAGAATCTCCAGCCGCCCCTCGTGGCCCAGCACCTTGAGGAAAGTCACGGCACGCGGCAGGGCCTCGTGCTGGCCATTCGGGTCAAAGCGGCTTGGCGTGGGAGAAGAAGATGGCATCGCGGCAATGTCCATATCGTTGCGGTACAGGATAGCCTGACATTCTCGGATATAAATATGTACAGATCAAGCTTAGGTCAAGGCAGGCTCATCGGGCCGTGAGGCACGGGCATCCCCCCGGCCACCGCGCCCCAGACAGATTGATCGAAGTTCACGATGGCGCCCGTCATGAGGCCCGCGTCGTCCGAGACCAGAAAATTCACCGCCCGGGCCGCTTCTTCGGGGTCGACCAGACGCCCGAAAGGCAGCCAGGATGCGGCCTGCGCCTCCCATTCCGGCCCGGACTGTTTGGCCTGCACTTCCCGTTCGTGGTCCGAGGACATCCAGCCGACGTTCAGTTGATTGACCCGGATCCGGTTCGCCATCACGGAAAACGCCGTGTTCGCCGTCAGCGTACTCAGCGCCCCTTTCGAGGCGCAATAGGCATTGATGAAGGGTTGCCCCGACAGCGCCGAAATCGAACCGATGTTGCAGATCGCACCTTCGATTCCGTCGCGGATCATCAGCTTGATGGCCTCTTGCATCAGAAAATAGGGGCCGCGGACATTTGTGGAAAAGATCCGGTCGAAAAGCTCGGGTGAGGTGTCGAGGATGGTGCCGCGGTCGGTCGAGGCGCCCGCGTTGACCAGAACGTCCAGCCGGCCAAACATGCGGTCGGTTTCGGCAATGGCATGACGGCAGTCGTCCACGCGGGCAAAGTCGGCGCGGATGAAGCGGGCCTGAATGCCAAAATCGGCCTCGAGCGCTCTGGCAACTGCATCGCCGCGTCTGAGGCTGCGCCCAGTGATCACGACTCCGGCCGCGCCGGCCGCCGCAAGTCGCCGCGCGATCGCCGCTCCCAGCCCCTGTGTGGCCCCCGTCACCACACAGATCTTGCCATCCATCCGGTTCATTACGCCTCCGCAACCGCCCCCGGGCAACCATAACGCGCCGAGGGCAGCTTCGCCAGACGACAGATCATCCGGGCATCCCGCCGTTTCGGGCGATAGCACCGTTAGACGGACAGGTCTTTCAATATCTCCGCCACGATCGCCTCTGGCGTCTGGTCGATCGAAACCGTGATCGCCTCGTCAGGCCCCGGCGCCTCAAGAGCTGCAAATTGGCTGTCGAGCAGCGAGAGGGGCATATAATGTCCACTGCGTCTGGCCATGCGCGCCGCGATCACCTCGCGACTTCCGGCAAGGTGAACGAAAGTCACAGGACCGCCGGCGCCGGCGCGAATTCTGTCACGATAGCTGCGTTTCAGAGCCGAACATCCCACTATGACTGGGGCCTCGTCCGCCAGAACCCGGGCCACGCTGTCCAGCCAGGGCCAGCGGTCGCCATCCTCCAGGGGTGTTCCGGCCCGCATCTTGGCCACGTTCTGCGGCGGGTGCAGGTCATCCCCATCAATATAGGTCAGACCCAAATGACCGGCGACCGCCAGACCGACAGACGACTTGCCGCAACCCGACACGCCCATAATGATCATGCGAAGGCTCATCGCGCTGCCGTGCGCCGGCCAAGACCAAACAGACAAATGAACATCCTGCCTCCTGATTGACGCGCGACCGTGCTTGGCCCAGTGTTCATGTGATCCTTGTCCCTGCCTGTCAAGCCAACCGAACCCGAGATTGAGATGACCAAACCGCATGTCCTGCAAATGGGGGCTTATCCCGAATGGGACCAGGCGCCGCTTGATGCCGCCTATGTCATGCATCGCTACGATGCAGCGATCGACAAGGCCGCATTCTTGGCCAACGTCGGGCCGGAAATCCGCGCGATTGCGACGAATGGAGGGACCGGCGTGCCGACCTCTGTCATCAAGGCTTGCCCCAAGCTGGAACTGATCAGCATCTACGGAGTGGGCTACGACGCTGTCGACCTGGCCGAATGCAAGGCGCGCGGCATCCGGGTCACCAACACGCCCGACGTGCTGACAGAAGATTGCGCCGATCTTGCGGTGGGCATGCTTCTGGTGCTGGCCCGGGGCATGGTCAAGGCAGAGGACTGGGCCCGATCCGGGGAATGGGTCAAGGCCGCGTTTCCCCTGCAACGCCGTGTGACTGGCATGAAGGTCGGAATCCTCGGTCTGGGGCGTATTGGTCTCGAAATCGCCAAACGGCTCGAAGGGTTTTCGGCCGACATCGCCTATTCCGCCCGCAGCATCAAGGATGTGCCCTATGCCTTTGTGCCAGATCCCGTGGCCTTGGCTGCGCGGTCCGAGGCTCTGATCGTCTCGACGCTCGCGAATGCGGAAACCCGGCATATCGTGAATGCGCAGGTTCTGGCGGCGCTGGGTCCGACGGGTTTGCTGATCAACATCTCTCGTGCGGCCAATATTGATGAGGACGCCTTGCTGGACGCGTTGGAAGCGCGTCGCCTTGCCGGGGCCGCGCTGGATGTCTTTGAAGGCGAACCCCGGATCAACCCGAGATTTCTTGCCTTGCCGAACGTCGTCCTGCAACCGCATCACGCCTCTGGCACGGTCGAGACGCGCAAGGCCATGGGGCAGATGATGCGTGACAATCTGACGGCGCATTTTGCCGGCCGGCCTTTGCTGAGCCCTGTCAACTGAACCGCCTTGCCTTGGGCCGGCTTTGTGACCCTCGACACCAGCCAAGGGCTGCCGCATGATCGCGGCGCAAATGGGAGGCGGAAGATGCGGAACGGTGGGCAGATCCTGGTCGAAAGTCTGGTGGCTTTGGGGGCGCGCAAAGCTTTTGGGGTGCCCGGGGAAAGCTATCTCGCGGTTCTGGATGCCATGCATGACTGCGTTGGCCGGTTCGACTATGTGCTCTGCCGCAACGAAGGCGGCGCGAGTTTCATGGCCGCCGCCTATGGAAAGTTGACTGGCACTCCCGGCATCTGCATGGTCACGCGGGGACCCGGCGCCTCGAACGCGATGATCGGCGTGCACACGGCGATGCAGGATTCGACACCGATGCTGCTGTTTGTCGGCCAGATCGCCCGTTCGGATCGCGAAAGGGAAAGCTTCCAGGAGGTCGATTACCGCGCCGTCTTTGGCAGCATGGCGAAATATGTGGTGGAAATCACCGAGACGTCCCGCATTCCGGAACACCTCGCCCGCGCCTGGACCACGGCCATCTCTGGCCGGCCGGGGCCAGTGGTCGTGGCCCTGCCAGAGGACATGCTGGCCGAACTTTCAGAGGCCCCGCCCCTTGCAGCGCCCCTGCCGCGCGTGGCCGAGCCCGCACCGGACGCCGCCACGCTTGCCGCCGCCCGCATGCTGCTGGCCAAGGCCAAGCACCCGCTGATCCTGACCGGCGGCACGGGCTGGTCGGCCGAGGGGCGCGCGGCCCTGCAACGCTTTGCCGAAGGCTCCGACATCCCGGTTGTCACTGCCTTTCGCTGTCAGGACAGCTTTGACAACCACTCCCCCGTCTTTGCTGGCGAGGCCGGGGTCGGCATGTGGCCGCATGTGGCAGAGACGATCCGTTCGGCGGATGTGATCCTGGCACTGAACCTGCGGATGGATGAGATGACCACCGGCGCCTACACGCTGCTGGAGGTCCCCTTGCCGAAGCAGACCCTGATCCATGTCCATCCGTCGAGTGACGAGTTGGGCAAGATCTATATCGCCACTCTGCCGGTGCAGGCCGGGCCAAATGCATTTTCGGCTGCATTAGAGCCTGTTTCGGGTGACTGGCAGGCTTGGCGCGCCAAGGGTCGGGCCGGGTATGAGGCGGCTTTCGTGGCGCCCCCGCAGCCCTCGCCCGTCGATATGGCGGCCGTCATGGAATATCTGGATGCCAACCTGCCGGCGGATGTGATCGTCACCAACGGCGCGGGTAATTTCGCGGCCTGGCCCAGCCGGCACCTGCACTTTGGCCCCAAGGCGCGGCTCTTGGCGCCGCAATCGGGCGCCATGGGGTACGGCGTGCCTGCGGCCATCGCGGCCAGCCTTGCCGAACCCGACCGCATGGCGCTGTGCTTTGCCGGCGACGGTGACTTTCAGATGAACTGTCAGGAACTTGCCACCGCAGCGCAGCATGGCGCCGCCCCGATCATCCTGATCCTCGACAACGGCATTTACGGCACGATCCGCGCCCATCAGGAACGCCAATTCCCCGCGCGGGTCTTTGGCACCACGATGGTCAACCCCGATTTCGCCGCCGTGGCCCGGGCCTATGGCTTGCACGGCGAAAGGGTCGAGACGACGGCCGATTTCATCCCCGCCTTCGAACGTGCGGCAAAATCGGCACGCTCGGGCATCGGCGCGGTTCTGAGCCTTGCCATCGCCCCCGAGGCCATCGCCCCGCGCCAAAAGATCAGCACCCTGCGCGCATCGGCACTGGCCGCCAAGGCCTGAGCCGTTGCGCATCCAGACATCGCAGCAGGCTGCTGGCTGGCCTTGATCTTTCGGTTGTGGGTTGGAGCGACGGGTATAACCCCTTACATTCCGGGGGACCACTGTCACGTCGAGGAGACGACCATGCCCCAATCTGAAACGCTGAATCGTCGGTGGATCCTGGCCGAACGCCCGGTTGGAGAGCCGAACGCCGCGACGCTGCGGCTGGAGACCGGTCCCGTTCCCAAACCGGGTCCCGGCCAGATGCTGCTGCGCACGGTCTATCTGTCGCTTGACCCCTATATGCGGGGCCGGATGAGCGATGCGCCCTCTTACGCGGCGCCAGTGGCCCTGGGGGCCCCGATGGTCGGCGGAACGGTCGCGCGGGTTGTCAGCTCGGACGTGGCGGGGTTTCACAAGGACGACTGGGTCGTCAGCTATTCGGGCTGGCAGGATTATGCGCTGTCGGATGGCGCGGGTGTGATGAACCTCGGCCGCGATCCGCAGAACCCGTCCTGGGGCCTTGGAATTCTGGGCATGCCGGGCTTTACCGCCTGGGCAGGTCTGACCCAGATCGGCAAGCCGAAAGCGGGTGAGACGCTTTGCGTCGCGGCGGCCACAGGTGCTGTGGGCGCCACGGTGGGGCAGATCGGCAAGCTGATGGGCTTGCATGTCGTGGGCGTTGCGGGCGGGCCCGAGAAATGCGCCTATGCTGTCAAGACCCTCGGCTTTGACGCCTGCATCGACCATAAAGCGCCGGGCTTTGCGGCCGATCTGAAAGCCGCGGCCCCTAAGGGGATCGACATCTATTTCGAAAATGTGGGCGGGGCGGTTTTTGACGCGGTCCTGCCCTTGATGAACCCGGCCGGGCGCATTCCGGTCTGCGGGGTGATCGCCCAGTACAATGCGACCAGCCTGCCGGCCGGGCCGGACCGGCTGCCGCAGCTCATGGGGCTGATCCTGCGCAAACGCCTGTCGGTGCGCGGCTTCATCATCTTCGACGACTTCGGCGCGCTTTACCCGACCTTTGCCGAGGTCATGGGCGAATGGGTTGCCGCCGGCCAGATGCACTACCGCGAGGAGATCATCGAGGGGCTGGAGAACGCGCCTCGGGCTTTCATCGGCCTGCTTCGCGGCGAGAATTTCGGCAAGCGCGTGGTCCGGGTCGGCTGAATCCTCCCCGGCATCGAGGCGGCGGAAATTTCGCGCAGGGATACGGTTTGGTCTGGTCGCGGATTCGACAATGGCGTTAGGTGGCGCAGCCGGGTGATGCACGTCCGCGCCCGCTTCGCTTCGGAATTTCGTTGTGACAGTCGACACCCTATCCCCCCGCCGACCGCTGGAGGTCATGGCCGTAGCCGATGCGAAAAGCTGGCTGGGCGGTTTGCGCACGCTGTGGCGCATGACGCGGATCGCGTTGCTGACGCCCTGGCAAGTGACCTTTGCGGTGACGGCCACCCTGATCTCTGCCACGATGCAACTGATGATCCCGCGGCTTCTGGGGCGCGCGATCGACCAGACGCAGCAACTGGCCTCGGGCAACGCGGACGCGGCGCATACAGCCCTGATGACAACGGCCTTGCTTGTGCTTTTGGTTTCGGCCGTCCGCGGAATTTTCACCACCTTTCAGAACTATTTCTCCGAGGCGGTGAACCATCACACCGGGGTGGAACTGCGCCTGCGCTATTACGAACAGGTGCAAAGGCTGAGCTTTGGCTTCCACGATTCCGTTCATTCCGGCGATCTCATCACCCTCGGCCTTCTGGACCTTGACGGCGCGCGGCAGTTCTTTTCCACTGGCCTCGTCCGCCTTGTCCTGCTGACGGTGCTGATCGGGTTCGGCGGCACCATGCTGTTGCGGACCGATGTTCTGCTGGGCCTGATGGCCTTGAGTTTCGTGCCCGTCGTCGGGTGGTTTTCATCCATATCGCAGTTGCGGCTGCGGCTGACTTGGCGCGAATTGCAGGACCGCATGTCGATCCTCAGCCGGGTGATGGAAGAAAACCTCGCCGGCATCCGCGTGGTGCGCGCTTTTTCCGCCGGCGCGCATGAGATCGAAAAGTTCGACGCCGCCTCAGCCTCGGCGCTGGACCTCGCGCATGAGCGTGTGGACATCCGGGTGCGGTCCACCGGCATCATGACACTGTCGTTTCTGGCAGCCATGGGTCTGGTCCTGTGGGTTGGCGGCGAAAAGGTGATGGCCGGCACGATGTCGGTCGGCACGCTGACGTCTTTCCTGACCTTTATGACCATCCTGCAGATGCCGGTGCGGCAGTTGGGGCTACTGGTAAACTCGTTCGCGCGCACCTCGACCTGCGGCGCCCGCGTCTTTGCCTTTCTGGACCTGCAACCGGCGATTGCCGATGCGCCGGGTGCGCGCGATCTGGTGCTGACCCATGACGAATTGCGCTTCGAGGCGGTGGATTTCGCCTATCCCAACGCGCCGGACGCCAAAGTGCTGTCCGGCCTGAGCTTTACCGCGCGGCGTGGCGAGACGATCGGCATCATCGGCCCGCCCGGCAGCGGAAAATCGACCCTGTTACACCTGATTCCACGGTTCCATGACGTCACGGCGGGTCGGATCACGATTGACGGGCAAGATATTCGCGACCTGACGCTGTCCTCGCTGCGACGCGCGGTTTCCGTGGTGGCGCAGGATGTCTTTCTGTTCACCACGACCCTGGAAAACAACATCGCCTATGCCGAGCCCGATGCCGAGGACGCCGAGATCGAGCAGGCCTCCGAAGATGCGCAGATCCACAGCCATATCACAGGCCTGAAATCCGGCTATCGCACGGTTGTGGGCGAACGCGGGGCCTCGCTGTCGGGCGGGCAAAGGCAGCGTGTATCGATTGCGCGGTCGCTGGTGCCCAATCCGGCCATCCTGATCTTTGATGACAGCACTGCAGCGGTGGATGCCAACACCGAGGGTCGCATTCGCGCCGCTTTGGCCGAGGGCGCGGCAGAGCGTGTGACGCTGATCGTGGCGCACCGGCTGAACTCGCTTCTGCACGCCGACCGGATCCTGTTTCTTGACAAGGGGCGTGTGGTCGAACAGGGCAGCCATGCCGAGCTTCTGGCGCTTGGGGGCCGTTACCGCGCGCTTTACGACCTGCAGACCAATGGCGCGGACCGGGAGGGCCTATGACCGACCAAGCCTCCAACGCGGACTACCAATCCGACCGCGAATCCGCGCCCGGCGCCCGGACCCTGCGCGCCGTCGTCGGCAGTCACCGCATCGACGAAGAGATGTTCGGCAAGGTCTTCGACCCGCAGATCATCAAGCGGATCGGCGCATTTGTGGCACCGTATCGGCGGGAATTCCTGATTTCGGTGGTGGCGGTGCTGGTCTTCACCCTGACGCAGCTGGCCATCCCGCTGATCATCCGGCGCGCCATCGACCAAGGGGTGATGGCAGGCGCGCCCCATGTCCTGCATGCCGCATTGCTGACCTTCGTGGCGGTGATCGCCGTGAACTTCGTCGCCAGTCAGGTGCAGGAAACCGTGGTCGGAAAGGCGGCCGAGAATGTGCTGTTTGATATCCGCCGCGCGATGTTCGCCCATTTGCAGCGTGTCTCGCTGTCCTTCATGGACAAGACCGAGGTCGGGCGCCTGATGTCGCGGCTGCAGGGCGATGTCGGCTCGATGCAGGAGTTTCTGGAAACCTCGGTCCTGTCGGTCGGCGATATCGTTCTGCTTTTCGGCATCATTTCCCTGATGCTCTATCTGGATGCGGGCCTTGGGCTGATCACCCTGTCGGTTCTGCCCATCCTGTTCGTGGTGCGCATCTTCTGGCTGCCCTTGGCGCGCGACGCCTTCATCAAGGCGCATGAGACGAACTCTGCCGTCAATGGCGCGCTGGCCGAGGGGATTCATGCCGTGCGCACCGTGCAAGGCATGGGGCGCGAGGCGCTGAATGCGCGGCTTTACAAGGAAAAGGTGCTGGCCAGCCTATCCAGCAACCTGCACGCCTCGCGCATCGCGCAGGTTCTGGTGCCGATTGTCGACACGCTGACCGGGCTCGCCATGGCGCTGGTCGTGGTGCTGGGCGGCATGATGGTGCTGGATCGCAAGCTTGATGTCGGGGTGATGGTGGCATTTCTCTTCTACATCCAGCGTTTCTTCGACCCGATCCGGTCACTGACCATCCAGTATTCGGTGATGCAACGCGCGATGGCCTCGGGTCAGCGGCTGATCGAGGTGCTGGACGTCGATGTTTCGGTGCAGGACAAGCCAGGCGCGCTGGATCTGGCCGAAACCGACGGCTCTGTCGAGTTCCGCCATGTGACCTTTGGCTATGACCCCCGTCAATTGGTGCTGAAGGACATCTCCTTCCGGGTGGAGCCGGGTCAGACGGTGGCACTGGTCGGCCCGACCGGCTCCGGAAAGTCGAGCGCAATGTCCCTGATTCATCGGTTCTACGATGTGACCGAAGGGCAGGTCCTGGTCGGCGGGCATGATGTGCGCGAAGTGACGCAAGCCTCTTTGGGGCGGCAGATCGCGATGGTCCTGCAAGAGCCGTTCCTCTTCACCGGCACCGTTCTCGAGAATATCCGCTACAACAAGGCCGAGGCGACGCGGGAAGAGATCATTGCCGCCGCCACCATCCTTGGCGCCAATCCGTTCATTCGCGCCCTGCCCCAGGGCTATGACACGATGCTGGGCGAACGCGGGGGAAGCCTGTCGACCGGGCAGCGCCAGCTTCTCAGCTTTGCCCGCGCGCTTGTGGCCGATGCCAAGATACTGGTGCTGGACGAAGCCACGGCAAGCATAGATTCCGCGACCGAACAGGTCATCCAGCGCGCGCTTGCCACCTTGCTCAAGGGGCGGACGGGTCTGGTCATCGCGCACCGTCTGGCCACGGTGCGCCACGCAGACCGGATCATGGTCTTGCAGGCTGGCCGCATGGTGGAAAGCGGCACGCATGCCGAGCTTTTGAGCCTCGGCGGGCTTTACGCGGGCCTTTACCGGGCGAACTATTCCAGCTTTGACGACGTGGAAAACCACGATTGAACCAGCGCCTCTGATGCCCGGCACGGCGCCGCAGGGCGGAATGCCGGCCCTGTTACCAAACATTCACAGGTCTGAGAAAGCCACGTCACATTGCACCTGTACGCCCCCGGAGACCGAAACCGGAGGCAGGCCCCTTGCTGCAGTTCAACAACGTGACACGACTTTTCGGCACCAAGTCCGCCGTTGACCGCGTCAGTTTTGCCGTCGGCAAGTCGTCTTTCGTTGGCATCATCGGCCGATCGGGCGCGGGAAAATCAACCCTGCTGCGCATGATGAACCGCCTGACCGACACGACCTCGGGCGAGATCCTGTTCGAGGGCCGCAATGTCGCATCCCTGACCGGACCCGCCAAACGCGCCTGGCAAAGCCAATGCGCGATGATCTTCCAACAGTTCAATCTGGTTCCACGGATGGATGTGGCCTCCAACGTGCTGCACGGCATCCTGAACCGCCGTTCGACGCTCGCCACGCTGTTCAACCTCTGGCCCGAGGCGGATATCCTCAAGGCGCTGTCGATCCTCGACCGTCTGGGCATCTCCGAACAGGCGCCCAAACGGGCCGAGGCGCTGTCGGGCGGCCAGCAGCAGCGCGTGGCGATTGCGCGTGCCTTGATGCAGGACCCCAAGGTCATCCTTGCCGACGAGCCGATCGCCTCGCTCGACCCGATGAACGCGCAGGTCGTGATGGACGCGCTGCGCCGCATCCACGAGGAAGACGGGCGCATGGTGATCGCCAACCTGCACACGCTAGACACCGCGCGGCGCTATTGCGACCGGGTGATCGGCATGCGTGACGGCCGGGTGGTGTTTGACGGCACGCCCGAAATGCTGACGACCGGCGTGGCGCGCGACATCTATGGCGCGGACAGCAATTTCAACGAAAGCGCCACCTCAACCTCGATCCCCGCCGCTGACGAGACCTATGCCGCGGCGATGCTGGCCTGAATTTTCCCATGACCATTCCACCCCGGCCCCATTCGCGGGGCCCCTATCCGGAGACGACCATGAAGAAGCTGCTCGCCGTCCTTTTGGCCACCTCGATGCTGGCTGGTGCCGCCCAGGCCCAGGAAATCAAGCAATTCAACCTTGGCATTCTGGGCGGCGAGAACGCACAGGACCGCCTAGCCTCGAACGAATGCTACCGCGCCGCACTGGAAAAGGTGCTTGGCGTGCCGGTCAAGGTGTTCACCCCGGCCGATTATGACGGCGTGATCCAGGGTCTTTTGGGCGGCACGCTCGACATGGCGTGGATGGGCGCTTCGGGCTTCGCCAAGATCTATCTGACCGACCCGAACGCGGTTGAAGTGCGCCTGACCACCCAGCATCTGGACGGCACCACAGGCTATTATTCGATCGGCTTCACCCGCAAGGACACCGGCATCAAGTCGATGGACGATGCCAAGGGTCATTCCTTTGCCTTCGGCGAGCCGAATTCGACCTCGGGCTATCTGGTTCCCGGGTCCGAGCTGATGGCCAAGTATGGCAAGCTGGAGGACTATTTTTCCTCGGTCAAATTCTCGGGCGGGCATGAGCAGACCATCGTCGGCGTGTCCAACGGCACCTTCGATGCCGGCGTGTCCTGGGCCGATGGTCAGGGCAATTGGGAAGACGGCTTCAACTCGGGCGCGTTCCGCAAGGCGGTGGATTCGGGTCTGGTCGACATGAACAACCTGGTCGAGATCTGGCGCTCGAAGCTGATCCCGGAAGGTCCGATGGTTGTGCGCACCGCGCTGCCGGCCGACGTGAAGGACAAGGTCACCAAGCTGACCGCCGAACTGCCTCAGACCGACCCGAAATGTGCCTATGGCGTGGCCGCGGGTGACGTCAAAGGCTTCGTTCCGGTGACGCTGGATGCCTATTCGGGCATCATCGCTGCCCGAAAGCTGCAGGACTCCAAGAACTGATTTCATCACGATCCGCCGGGCCCCTTTCCGAGGGGCCCGGTCATTTATTGGGGGCCGCATGGTGGACCTGACCTTGGGAACAGAGCCGGGAAAGCACCCCGCCCTGACCGACACGCGCAAGAGCTATATCGAAATGGTGCGGCGAAAGCGGCTCTATGGCACCATTTTGCTGGTCTTGATGCTGGCCCTGCTGGCCTCCGGCTTTCGTGTGGCCGAGGCGCGCAACGCCGGCGGGTTCCTGAACGGCTTGCCGATGCTGGGCGCCTTTCCGTCCGAGGTCCTTTCCGAGGCCTGGCGCGACCGGGCGCATCTGCCCGGCATGATGTGGCATTTCCTGCCCTCGCTGATCGAGACGCTGAACATCGCCGCCGTGTCCACCCTGACCGGCGGTCTTGGCGCGGCGGTTCTGTCCGTGCTTTCAACCCGGGGACTGGCGCGCTGGCCGTCCATGGCACCGGTCTTTCGCAGGGCAATGGATGCATTCCGCGCCCTTCCGGACGTGGTGATTGCCCTGGTACTGATCTATGTGCTGGGCGGCGGGCCGATCCCCGCCGTCATTGCCATTGCCGTGCACACGACAGGCGCCTTGGGCAAACTCTTCTCTGAAGTTGCCGAAAACGCCGATCTGAAGCCGGTCGAGGGGTTGACCTCGGTCGGTGCCACCTGGGGTCAACAGATCTGGCTGGGTGTGATCCCGCAGGTCGCGCCCAACTGGCTGTCCTACGGCTTGATGCGGTTCGAAATCAACGTCCGGGCCTCGGCCATCCTCGGCTTTGTCGGTCAAGGCGGTATCGGTTACGACCTGAAGCTCGCGATGCAATGGGGCCAGGGTCGGTATGATGAGGTCGTGGCGATCTTCATCCTTCTGTTCCTGACCATCGTGGCGATTGACCGGTTGTCTGATCACGTCCGCACGCGCCTGACCAAAGGAGCCTGACATGGTGGACGCCAGCCTGATCGCGACTGTCGAATCAAGCTTTTCACGCCGTCGCAGGGTCGCATTCGCCATTCCGGTCGTGATCATCCTGTACCTGATCTATGCGGTCTTTGCCTTTGACCTGCCCGGGGTGATCGCCCGCGCTCGGATGGACAATGCCGCGATCCTGTTGTCGGATTTCTGGAGTTACAAGATCCAGGTCACCCGCGACAACCGCAGCGACAGGGTGCTCAGCACGGTCGAGGGCGACGCCCGCTACACCGTTCACCCCGACTGGGTGACCGAGGCCAATGGCGTGACAACGGTCGACCTTGGCGCCGGCAATGTCGTGACCTATGACGCTGATGGGGCGCGCTATGTCGTGCCGGGCTATGGCACCATCGACATCCGGTCACAACGTGGCAAGCTGGTCCTGACAGCACCGCAGCCCCTGCCGGACTGGATCAGCGCCTCTGACACGCGGGTCGGGGTGACCACGCCAGCGGGGCGTTTCAACTACACGCGGTCCAAGGTCGAAACCTTCCGCTATTTCCCCGGTTGGGAGATGTTCTTCTTCACGCCGGAAAGCCCGTTCTTCGACAAATCGGTCGGTCAGGTCGTGGCGCTGGCACTTTGGGATGACCGGGTCGATCCGGCGCAATCCAACCTCGCCCATCTGGGGCGCGATTTCTGGAACAACCAGAAATGGCACCACGGCGACGTGATCTGGGCCTTGTTCGAGACTATCCTGATGGCTTTCCTGGGCACTTTCACGGCCGCGATAGTGGCCTTGCCGCTGGGCTTTCTGGCCGCGTCGAACATGATGCCGATCCGGGTTCTGCGCTCGGCCATGCGGCGGGTGTTCGACTTCATCCGCGGGGTGGATGCGCTGATCTGGACCATCGTCCTGTCGCGCGCTTTCGGTCCAGGCCCGATGACAGGCGCCTTCGCCATCCTGATGACCGACACTGGCGCTTTCGGCAAACTCTTCTCGGAAGCGTTGGAGAACATCGACGAACGTCAGGTCGAGGGCATCCGCTCCACCGGCGCCAACGCACTGCAACGCGCCCGCTTTGGCGTGATCCCGCAGGTCATGCCGGTCCTGTTGAGCCAGGTCCTCTACCACTTCGAATCCAACACGCGCAGTGCCACGGTGATCGGCGCCATCGTCGGCGGCGGCATCGGCCTCTTGCTGACGCAAGCCATCCAGACCCAGCGCGATTGGGAGGATGTGGCCTATTACCTCGTGCTGATCGTGCTTATGGTGATGGTCATGGACTGGGCCTCGGGCCTGATCCGCCGCCGTCTGATCAAGGGGTAACCTGTGCGCCTTTCTGCCACCGAACCGATGATCCACCCCGACTGCGAAGTGATCGACAGCACTTTCGGCGCCTGGTGCGAGGTGGGGCGCGGCAGCCGCGTCCTGCATTCCACTTTCGAGGACTATGCCTATTGCGACCGGCTGTCCGACATTGCTAACACCACGGTCGGCAAGTTCGCCAATATCGCCGCGATGACGCGGATCGGGCCGACCGATCACCCCTATACCCGCGCGTCGCTGCACCATTTCCTCTATCGCTCTGCCAGCTACTGGGAGGATGCCGAGGATGACGCCGCCTTCTTCGCCCATCGCAAATCACGCCGCACGGTGATCGGGCCGGACACGTGGCTGGGCCATGGCGCGATCATCAAGCCCGATGTGACGGTGGGTGCTGGAGCCATCGTTGCCTCTGGTGCGGTCGTGACCAAGGACGTGGCGCCCTACATGATCGTTGCAGGCGTTCCGGCCACGCCGCTACGGACGCGCTTCACGGCCAATGTGGCCGAGCGGCTGCAAGCGCTCGCATGGTGGGACTGGAGCCACGACCGCCTGCGGCAAGCCTTGCCGGATTTCCGCGCACTGCCGGTCGAGGCCTTTCTTGAGAAATACGAGGCCTATTCAGCCGCGAACTGATCGACATCGTTCAGCTGCGTCACGACGCGCGGCTGCGCCATGAACCGCCGCCTGGCCTCACCCGCCAAATAGGTCAGACGGCCGTTGCAGATGGTCGCCTCGATCCGCCGACTTTCGGCATGCACCACCACCAGATCGGCGCGCCGCCCCGGATCAAGCCGGCCACGGTCGGTCATCCGCAAAATCTCGGCCGGGCCGGAAGAGATCAGCGCCCAGGCCTTTGGCAGGCTGAGGACTCCACGGTCGACCAGCGCCCAGATCGCCAAAGGCAGGGCGGGAATGTGGTAATCAGAGACCAACGCATCACAAAGTCCCGCCGCGACCAGATCGGTGGCAGAGGCATTTCCGGCCTGACTTTGCCCGCGCACGACATTCGGCGCACCCATGATCACCGGGCTGAACATCGCATGCGCAGCGGCGGCGGCCCGATAGGTCAGCGGAAATTCGGCCACCTGCGCGCCGATCATGCGGAACTTCTCCCGCGTCTCGCCATCCGGATCATCGTGGCTACCATAGACCACGCCCATGCCGTCGAAGGCCTCGGCCAGCCGGCACAGGCTGCGCGCCACTTCGCCCCTGGCCCCTCGGGCGATCTGGATCGCTTCGGCAAGTTCCTCGGCGGTCTTGCCAACCTTGCGCGCCCAATGGGCGAAGGCCGCAGGCGCCACGCGCGACATCTGGAACCCCTCTTCCAGATGATCGTTGAAGACGACATAGCCCACGCCGTGCCGCCGGACGACCTCGATCAAGCGCCCGGTCTGGCCGACCAGATGCGTTTCGGCACGGATCTGGACGCGCAGATCCGTCATGGCATGCGGCCGATAGGCGGAAAGCGCTGTCAGGACGGCCTCGCATTGGTCAGGGCTGCGCGGGCCGCCCTCCCAGCTCCAGCTTTGGGCGAGGTAGGCGGTGGTGACCCCATGGCTCGCAGCCTCGCGGTCAAAGGAGGCAAGGCCAACGCCCAACGGAAAGGGCGCCGAGGGCCGCGGGGCCATATGATGTTCGAAGCCGTCGCCGTGCAGGTCGATGATGCCCGGCATAATCAGGAAACCGCTCAGATCCACCTCTGGCAAGGCACCGCGCACGATCCGGCCTTCGGCAAGCCCGATCGAACGGAATTGCATCTCTGCGTCACGCAAGATCTGGGCTCCGGTCAGCCGGAGCGGAGGCAGGAAATCGGTCATGATGGGGTCCGTGAGCCTGAATTGACAGGCTGATACCCGAGCCGCGCAACGGGATCGTGACAGTCAGTCGGGAATGACCGTCAAAGTGACGCGGTCCCCAACAAACCAGGTGATCCCGAATTCCACCGGCACCCCGGCGCCATCGACATTCACGGTAACCGACCGCATCAGTGCCGCACCCTGCGCCACCTGCAGATGCCCCGCCTGCACCGCATCCGCCGATTTTGCCGTCAGCCGCGTCATCGCCCTTGTGTAGTCCGTCACGCCGGCTTCTGCCAAAGCGGCCGTGATAGAGCCGGTTCTGGTCATCGCCTCTGGAAAATCCGGGAAGCGTGAGGCTGGCAGGGCCGAACGGAACAGGCCGAGCGGCAGACCGTCGGCAAGCGAGATGCCCTCGACAAGATGCACCTTTTGGCCGGGCGGCAAGGCAAGGGCCTCGGCTTCAGGCGGGCTGGCGGGGCGCGTTTCGATCCGCAGAATCCGGCGCGAGGGAGTCCGGCCGGACTTGAGCACATTCTGATGAAAGCGCACACGACGCCCCAGTGCGTAATCGGTCGGGACCGAGGTGACAAAAACCCCCGCGCCGCGCCGCGGCTGGACCAGCCCGTCCTCGGCCAGAGCGGCAAGGGCGTGGCGCACCGTGTGGCGATTGACGCCAAAGCGCTGGGCCAGTTGCGCTTCGGTCGGCAGTTTCGCGCCGGGGCCATAGCCGCCCGCGGCGATTTCCGCCTTCAATGCCGCGGCTATCGAGGACCATATCGCGTTGCGGGCCATGTGTTACAGAAGTTTCACGTGCAATCCGAAGGGGACAGGCGTAAGGTTGTCTAGTTGTATAGTAAGATATACAACTTTGCAAGATGTCGGAACTCAGATGATCGCTGCACCGCCCGCCGCCGAAGACCGTCAACGCTGGATGGGGCTCTTTGCCCGTGCCACCCCCGCGCAGCTATCGGACCTGATGAAAGACCTGCCGGCGCACTCGGTCTTGCGCGGGCCAGAGGTGGGCGCCGTGATGGTTCGCGGCCGTGTCGGGGGCACTGGCCAGCCGTTCAATCTGGGCGAAATGACGGTGACGCGCTGCACGATCCGTCTGGACTGTGGAACGGTCGGCCACGCCCATGTGCAGGGGCGCGACAAATCGCATGCCCTGCGCGCTGCCGTGCTGGATGCCCTGCTGCAGACCGACCGAGCCGAAGCGCTGCGCGCCAGTGTTCTAGCGCCCTTGGAGGCCGCTGAAGCCGCCGCCCGTCAACAACGCGCCGCCAAGGCCGCCGCGACCAAGGTTGAATTCTTTACCCTTGTGCGGGGAGAGGACAAATGACACCAGAGGCTCTGTCTGGCGGTTTCAGAGACGCATCCATTCAATCGGCACGGGCCTTTCGCGCCGCATTGGAGGCGATGGCCCGGCCGGGCACGATATGGCAGGTCGAAGGTGCGGCCCCGCCTGCGCCCATGTCAGTGGCAAGCGGCGTGCTGATCCTGACGCTGTGCGACGGCACGACACCGCTGCATCTGGGCGCCTCGATGGACCTGCCGATGATCCGCGACTGGATCACCTTTCACACGGGCGCCCCCCTCGTTGCAGCCGAAGCGGCGCGCTTTGCCCTTGGCCATTGGCAGGATCTGATGCCGGTCAATCGCTTTGCCATCGGTACGCCTGACTACCCGGACCGTTCGGCCACGCTGATCGTGGAAATGCCGGATCTAAGCACCGCGGGTCCGCAGCTCTCCGGGCCGGGGATCAAGGGAAATGCGTCTCTGTCCTTTCCGGAAGTGGCCGCCTTCCGCGCCAACCGTCGACATTTCCCGCAAGGCTTTGACACCTATCTGACCTGCGACACCCGTCTGGCAGGCCTGCCACGCAGCACGATCGTGGAGGACGTCTGATGTATGTTGCCGTCAAAGGAGGCGAACGCGCCATCGACGCCGCCCACGCCTGGCTGGCCGAAGAGAGGCGCGGCGACACCTCTGTTGCCGAACTCTCCACCGTGCAAATCCGCGAGCAATTGTCGCTGGCTGTGAACCGTGTGATGGCGGAGGGCTCGCTTTACGACCCGGACCTCGCCGCGCTGGCGATCAAGCAGGCGCGCGGCGATCTGATCGAGGCGATCTTCCTGATCCGCGCCTATCGGACAACTCTGCCCCGCTTTGGTGCGTCCATCCCGGTTGAAACGGCTGAAATGGCCGTTTCGAGACGCATTTCCGCCACCTTCAAGGACCTGCCGGGCGGGCAGATCCTGGGGCCGACCTTCGATTACACGCACCGCCTGCTGGATTTCAAACTCGCCGCCGAAGGTCAGGTGCCAGAAGCGCCGACCGCACCCGCCCGTCTGGAGCCCGTGCCGCATGTAATGGGCATGCTGGGCCGCGACGGGCTGATCCAGTCCGAAGCGCCCGGAGAGGAAACCCCGCCCGACTTGACGCGCGAGCCGATGGAACTGCCCGCCAGCCGCCCCCTGCGCCTGCAGGCGATCACCCGCGGCGATGAAGGCTTCATCCTGTCGATGGCCTATTCCACGCAGCGCGGCTATGGCCGCACCCATGCCTTTGTGGGCGAACTGCGGATCGGCACGGTGGCGGTGGAACTCGACATCCCCGAACTTGGCTTTGCCGTGCAGATCGGCGAGGTCGAACTGACCGAATGCGAGACGGTCAACCAGTTCACCGGCTCCAGGACCGAACCGCCCCAATTCACCCGGGGGTATGGCCTGGTCTTTGGCCAAACCGAACGCAAGGCCATCGCCATGAGCCTGGTCGACCGGGCTCTGCGCTGGAAGGAACTGGGCGAGGATTTCACCGGCGCCCCCGCGCAGGACGAGGAATTCGTGCTGATGCATGCCGACAATATCCAGGCGACCGGGTTTCTGGAACATATCAAACTGCCGCACTACGTAGACTTTCAAGCCGAACTGGAACTGGTCCGCAAGCTGCGGCGCGAAGCCCTCGCCAGCCGGGAGGCCGCCGAATGAACGACTACAATTTCGCCTATCTTGACGAACAGACCAAGCGGATGATCCGCCGTGCCATCCTCAAAGGCATCGCGATCCCCGGCTATCAGGTGCCTTTCGCCAGTCGCGAAATGCCGATGCCCTATGGCTGGGGCACCGGCGGCGTGCAGGTGACCGCGGCCTGTCTGGTGCCCGAAGACCGCTTGAAGGTGATCGACCAGGGCGCCGATGACACGACCAACGCCGTGTCGATCCGCCGCTTCTTTCAGCGCACCGCGGGGGTGGCCGTCACCGAGGCGACTGCTGAGGCGACGGTCATTCAGACCCGGCACCGCATCCCCGAAACACCACTGAGCGAGGGGCAGATCCTGGTCTATCAGGTCCCGATCCCCGAACCCCTGCGTTTTTTGGAACCGCGCGAGACCGAAACCCGCAAGATGCATGAGTTGGAGGAGTACGGCCTGATCCATGTCAAGCTGTACGAAGACATCGCACGGCACGGGCAGATCGCGACCTCTTATGCTTATCCCGTCAAGGTTGAAGGGCGCTATGTCATGGATCCTTCGCCCATTCCGAAGTTCGACAATCCGAAACTGGCGGACAACCCTGCCATTCAGCTGTTCGGTGCGGGGCGGGAGCAGCGCATCTATGCCCTGCCACCCCACACCAGCGCCGTCTCGCTCGATTTCGAGGATCATCCCTTTGTCGCCAGCAAGGCGGATCACGCCTGCGATCTATGCGCCGCCGAGGCCAGCTATCTGGACGAGGTGATCACCGATGATCAGGGCAGCCGGATGTTCGTCTGTTCAGACACCGATTTCTGCCAGTCGCGCCGTGCAGCGGGTCATGTCGGGCGGCTGGGTCATCCGGCCACAGGGGACCAATGAGCATGCAGGATATACTGGCCAGAGCCCGGTCGCAGGCGCCGCTTCTCTCGGTACGCGGCTTGTCAAAGTTCTATGGGGCGCGAATTGGCTGTAACAGGGTCGATTTCGATCTTTTCCCCGGCGAGGTTCTAGGCATCGTCGGCGAAAGCGGTTCGGGCAAATCGACGCTCCTGTCCTGTATGGCAGGGCATCTGACCCCCGATACGGGCGAGGTGATCTTTGCCACGGCAGACGGCCCAAGCGACACGGTCCGCATGGGCGAAGCCGAGCGGCGCCGGCTGGCCCGCACCGATTGGGCCTTTGTCCATCAGAACCCGCGTGATGGTTTGCGGATGGGCGTGTCGGCTGGTGGCAATGTCGGCGAAAGGCTGATGGCCGTGGGCGCGCGCAATTACGGCCAGATCCGCGGACAGGCGCTGGAGTGGCTTGGCCGGGTCGAGATTGCCGCGGACCGGATCGACGACCGGCCCGCTGCCTTTTCCGGCGGCATGCAGCAAAGGTTGCAGATCGCGCGCAACCTGGTGACCGGGCCGCGGCTGGTCTTCATGGACGAACCGACCGGCGGCCTGGATGTCAGCGTGCAGGCCCGCCTGTTGGACCTGCTGCGCGGCCTCGTGCGCGAGATGGGTCTTTCCGCCATTGTCGTGACACATGATCTGGCGGTGGTGCGGCTTTTGGCAGACCGGCTGATGGTGATGAAGGGCGGCCATGTCGTCGAACAGGGCCTGACCGATCAGGTCCTGGATGACCCGCAGCACGCCTACACGCAGCTGTTGGTCTCTTCGGTCTTGCAGGTGTAGGATGATCCGGATTTGCAACCTTTCGAAAAGCTTCACGCTGCACAACCAGGGCGCGGCCGTCATTCCGGTGATGACCGATGCCAGCCTCAGCGTGGCGCCCGGCGAATGTCTGGGCCTGATTGGCGCCTCGGGCGCGGGCAAGTCCACGTTGATGCGGATGATCTGGGGCAACTACCTCGCGGCCTCTGGCTCGATCATGGTGGGCGAGGTCGATGTGGCGCGCGCCTCTCCACGCGAGATCATTGCCCTGCGCCGCGGCACTCTGGGCTATGTGAGCCAATTCCTGCGGGTCGTGCCGCGCGTGGCCACGCTGGACGTGGTGGCCGAACCGCTTCTGACTCTGGGTGTTGCACCCGCCGAAGCGCGGGCGCGGGCTGCTGATCTTCTGGCACGGCTCAACATCCCCGAACGGCTGTGGTCCCTGTCGCCCACCACCTTTTCGGGCGGCGAACAGCAGCGCGTCAACATAGCCCGCGGCTTTGTGCACCCCTATCCCGCACTGTTGCTGGACGAACCGACCGCCAGCCTGGACGCGGTCAACCGCGAGGTCGTTCTGTCCCTGATCGAGGCGGCAAAGGTCCGCGGGGCCGCCATCGTTGGCATTTTCCACGACGAGGTCGCACGGACGCGGCTCTGCGACCGTCTGGTGGACGTGACGTGCTTCGCCCCGGATCAAGCGCAATGACAGGCCGGGTCTTTGCCGTCGTCGGCCCCTCTGGTGCGGGTAAGGACACGCTTCTGGCCGGCGCCGTGGCGGCCTCGGCCGGACTGCACTGGGCGCGCCGTACGATCACAAGGCCCGAATCCGCAGGCGGAGAGCCGTTTGAAGGCGTAACCTCACCCGAATTCGAAAGGCTTGGGGCCGAAGGTGCCTTTGCCCTGCAATGGGCGGCCCATGGCCTGCACTACGGCATCCGAAACGCGGAGTTTGCGGGGCTGGGACGCGGCATCGACGTGCTTTTCAACGGGTCGCGCGCGGCGCTGTCCTCCGCGCTGCACAGATTCCCCGGTTTGATTGTCGTCCGGATCACCGCGCCGTCAAAGGTGCTGGCCGAAAGGCTGGCCGCGCGGGGGCGGGAAAGTGCTGCCCAGATCGAAGCACGCCTGGCCCGCGCCTGTTACGAATTGCCAGAGGGCCTGCCCGTCATCGACATTGCCAACGACGCCACGCCCCAGCGTGGCATCGACCGCCTGCTGAACGCGCTTCAGGCCGCGAGGGTATAGCGATGCAGCAGATGGAACTTGCCGTCCAGCGCCTCGCCAAAAAGGCACAGGTCGGACAAGCGGAAGGGCCGCGGCAGGTGCGGGGCGAAATGCGCCCGTGCCAGCGGCATCAGAGCCGCATTTTCCTCTGCATCCAGCCGCCGCGACAGGGTCAGGTGGAAGCGGAACTCTTCCATGACATAGGGATAGCCGAACTGGTCCAGCAGCGCGCGTTGCCGGGGCGTCAGACGTTCGGGGCGACGACGGGCAATCTCGGCTTCCGTCAGGGGCGCGCGCAATCCGTCCAGCCTTTCCACCACCGCCGCGACCAGAGCCACAAGCCCGCCGGTATCGCCCTGCGGGACCAGGGCCAGAAATCCATCGAGCGCCACCAGTTGCAGACCGGGCATCTCGACCGGGCGCAGACCGGCGGCGAGGGTGGACAGCGCCTGCATCAAGGCGGCGCGGTCGATGCCGGGGGCCAGCCGGAATGGCGGCTTGATCGTGCCATGAAAGCCGTATTTGCGAGGGTCATCGGTCAGACTGGCCAGGTCAAGCCCAAGGCCCGGCTGCCCTACGGGCTCGCCCAGCGCGGGGTCCCAGCCCAGCCATTCCGCCGCGGCCGAGGCGAAAGGCCCGGCTTCCGGCGCATAGTAGACGGCGTAGCGTTTCATCTTGTCCATGTTGCCCCGGATATTCTGGTTGTGTCACACCTGAGTGACGCTTTGGCAGCACGATCCTTCTGCAACTGCAAGGCCCTTTCATGACCGAGACCATTCTTGCCAATGCCACGCTTGTTCTGCCCGACGAGGTGATCCGGGGATCCATCAGGCTCTGCGATGGCGAAATCGCAGGCATAGACCAGGGCGCGCAGGTGCCCGCCGGCGCGCTGGATTGCGACGGCGACCTGATCCTGCCGGGGCTGATTGAACTGCACACGGACAATCTGGAACGCCACATCGAACCGCGCCCCAAGGTGCATTTTCCGCATGCCAGCGCCATTCTGGCCCATGATGGCGAGCTGGCCTCGACCGGGATCACGACGGTCTTTGATGCGCTGCGGGTGGGTTCGATCGTCTCGCGGGACAAGGCCAGCTACGGCGAATATGCCCGGCTGCTGGCTGACGAGATCATCGCGATGCGGCAGGCCGGTGCCCTGCGGATCAACCATCTTTTGCACCTGCGGGCCGAGGTCTGCTCTGAAACGCTGATCCAGGAGCTTGCCAAGTTCGGGCCTCAGGATGGCATCGGCATCGTCAGCCTGATGGACCACACGCCCGGCCAGCGCCAGTTCCGTGACCTGACTCAACTGCGCAACTATGTGCGCGGCAAGCACGGCCTGTCGGAAGATGACTTCCAGCACCATGTGGCAACCCAGCAGGCGCTTTCCGACCGGCTCGGCGCCGAGCATGAGGCCGCGGCGGTAAGCGAAGCGCGCCGCTTTGGCGCGGTTCTGGCCAGCCACGATGACACGACCGCTGGCCAGGTTGCGGTTTCGGCGGGTCACGGCGCCAGATTCGCCGAATTTCCGACAACGGTCGAAGCCGCGCAAGCCTGCCGCGCCCTTGGCATCCGGGTGATGATGGGAGCGCCGAACCTGATCCGTGGCGGTTCGCATTCCGGCAATGTCGCAGCCAAGGATCTGGCCGCAATGGACCTTCTGGACATTCTGTCATCGGACTACGTACCCTCGGCCTTGCTGACCGCCGCGCTGATGTTGGGCGATCTTTGGGATGACCTGCCGCGCGGTGTGGCCACGGTGACCGAAGCGCCAGCCTTGGCCACCGGCTTGAGCGACCGCGGACGGCTGGAGTCGGGTCTGCGCGCCGACGTGATCCGCGTGGCTCGGTTGGGCAAGGCTGATGCCGTGCGCGGCGTCTGGGTGGCGGGACGCAGGGTCGGCTGAGGCGAGGTCTGCGGTCGCCATTGGTCAGGACAAGCCGCTCTGTGACACTTGAGCTTCGGAAAACCCGGCCCGCCTGGCATCGGACCGTGCCGGGCGCGTGCGTTCAGTTGCTTTGGCCAAGCCGGCTTCGCTGAACGGGCAAGCCGTTGCGTTTCCCAAGCTGCCGCCGCACTCAA
This sequence comes from bacterium, assembly GCA_016124195.1. Classification (GTDB taxonomy): domain Bacteria; phylum Pseudomonadota; class Alphaproteobacteria; order Rhodobacterales; family Rhodobacteraceae; genus Stagnihabitans. Next base: position 206,990 of record WGOE01000001.1, read on the forward strand.
GCCCGAGCGATCCGCGATGCAACATCGCAAACCCGCGCTTTCAGAAACAATCCCCGGCCAATGATCGCCATTGAGCGACGACCTAGGCCAACTTCCGCCACAACTGCCCAGTATCCCCGGCCCAAAATCACTGCGCCTCAAGCCCGTCTGCCGGCGCGATATTGGAGAATGCCAATGACGACTTATTCCGGGACAACCGGCAATGACATTTTGACGGGCGGAACCGGCAACGATGTGCTTACCGGGATCGACGGAAATGATCTTTTGTCCGGTGCCGCGGGCAACGACAGCCTTTATGGCGGCATCGGAGACGATACGCTGGTGGGCGGTGCGGGCAGCGACGTGCTGGACGGCGGCTTGGGCTTTGACTGGCTGGACTATTCCGCCTCGACCGCTGGCGTCTCGGTCAACTTGACCACGGGGCTGGGCACGGGCGGCGACGCGGGCAACGACACGATCATGGTCGGCACCATCGAGGGCCTCATCGCGAGCGCCTTCAACGACACGCTCACCGGGGACGCCTCGGCCAACATCTTTTACGGCGGCGCGCTGAACGACAGCCTTTATGGCAACGGCGGCAATGACACGCTTTATGGCGGTACGGGCAGCGACGGGCTTTACGGCGGCGACGGCAACGATTTTCTGCAGGGCGGTGCAGGCAACGATGTCATCAACGGCGGCAATGGGTTCGATTTCGCCGATCTGAGCGCCTCGACCGCTGCGGTCACCGTCAACCTGGCCACGGGATCTGCGTCCAGCACCTCTGAGGGCACCGATACCCTGACCTTGATCGAGGGCGTGATCGGCTCTGCCTTCAACGACACGCTGGTCGGCGATACCAACGACAACATCTTTGTGGGCGGCGCCGGCAGCGACAGCATGACCGGGGGCGGCGGAAGCGACACAGCGGATTATTCGACCTCGACCGAAGGTGTCACCGTCGATCTGACAGCCGGCAAGGGCGTGAACGGCGATGCCGACGGCGACGTGCTGAGCGGGATCGAAAACGTCACGGGTTCAGCCTATGTCGACATCCTGACCGGAGATGCGCTGGCCAACATCTTCATCGGGGGCGCCGGGGCGGACTCGATCTACGGCGGCGCAGGACTTGATACGCTGTCCTATGCCACCTCTGCCGCCGCGGTCAGCGTGAACCTGACAACCGGGTCGAACTCTGGTGGCGATGCGACCGGCGACTATGTGACCGGGATGGAAAACCTCATCGGGTCGGCCTTCGATGACACCCTGACCGGCAACGCGGCGGCCAATGTTCTTTACGGAGGCGCCGGCAACGACACCCTGTCCGGCGGAGTGGGCGCTGATACGCTTTACGGCGGCACGGGCAATGACACCTTTGTCGTGGACAGTGCAAACGACATCATCCTCGAGAATGCCGGCGAGGGCAGCGATACCGTCATCTCGAGCGTCAACTGGACCCTGGCTGCGAACTTCGAGAACCTTACACTGACTGGACAGATCGACCTGCAAGGCACCGGCAACAGTCTCAACAATCTGCTCATCGGCAACTCCAGCACCGGCATCGTGCCGGGAACCCGCGGCTACAACCTGCTGCAGGGCCTCGATGGCGACGACACGCTGATCGGTAATGGCGGCAATGACACTCTGGATGGCGGGGCTGGCAACGACAGCATGGTCGGAGGCATCGGCAACGACACCTATATCGTCGACACCGCCAATGACGTCATTGTCGAGACGGCCGGACAGGGCGTGGACACGGTGACCACCGGCCTTTCCTACAAGTTGAGCACCTACCTGGAAAACCTGACCCTGACCGGGACCGATGCGGCCACGGCGACTGGCAATGCCGCCGACAACATCCTGACCGGCAACGACGCAGCGAACCTTTTGACTGGTCTGGCGGGCAATGATTCGCTGACAGGCGGCGGCGGCAACGACTCGCTGGACGGGGGCACCGGCACGGACACGTTGAGCGGCGGCCTCGGAGACGACCTTTACACCATCGATGCGACTGGCGATGTCATCACCGAACTGGCCGGGCAAGGCACCGACAGCGTGATGTCCTCGATCAGCTACACCCTGGTCGTCAATGTCGAGAACCTGACCCTGACCGGCACCGCGATGCTCAACGGAACGGGCAATGCCAGCGCCAATATCCTGACCGGCAACGCGGCCGCCAATCTTCTGGCCGGCCTCGGCGGCAACGACAGCCTCTCCGGCGGCGCTGGCGCCGATACGCTGGATGGCGGAACCGGCAATGACCTTCTGTCGGGGGGCGCCGGGAACGACACCTATATGGTGGATACGGCAAACGACCAGATCGTCGAAAGCACCGCCAGCGGCATTGATCTGGTGATCAGCACCTCGAGTTTCACGCTGAGCGACAATGTCGAAAACCTGACGCTGGTCGGCAATCCGGCGGTCACCGGCACCGGCAACGCGCAGAACAACATCATCATCGGCAGCACCAACAACAACTTCCTTTACGGGCTTGACGGCGCGGACGCGCTTTACGGCGGCGCTGGCAACGACATGCTGGACGGCGGGGCGGGCAACGACTCGCTGACCGGCGGGATCGGGGACGACACCTATGTCGTCGACAGCGCCAGCGACGCAGTCGTCGAACTGACCGGAGAGGGCACCGATACCGTGATCTCGTCCGTAACCTGGACCCTGGGCGACCAGGTGGAGAATCTGACCCTGACGGGCACGGCCAACCTCTCTGGCACCGGCAATGCTTTGGCCAACCTGATCACGGGCAATGCGGGCGACAACCTGCTGATCGGGGGCGACGGCGCCGACACGATGAACGGCGGCGAAGGCAATGACACGCTCAACGGGGGAACCGGCGCAGATTCCTTGACCGGCGGCAATGGCAACGATGTCTATGTCGTCGACCAGACCACCGACAAAGTGATCGAGTCCAGTGCGGGCGGCGTCGACACCATCCAGTCCTCGGTCACCCTGACCCTTGTCACCAACGTCGAGAACCTGACCCTGACGGGCACTCTGGCGCTGGACGGCACCGGCAACAGCGTCGCGAATATCCTGACCGGGAACGGTGCGGCCAACCATCTTTACGGCATGTCCGGCGACGATGCGCTGTTCGGCGGCCTTGGCGCCGACACGCTGGACGGAGGCACCGGCAACGACACGATGACAGGCGGCGCCGGCGATGACACCTATGTGGTGGATTCGCTGAACGACATTCTGGTCGAGAACGCCGGAAGCGGGATCGACATGGTGCAAAGCGCGGTCAACTGGACGCTGGCGGACAATTTCGAAGGATTGACCCTGACCGGCGGCCTTTACCTCAACGGCACCGGCAACAGCCTGAACAACACGCTGATCGGGAACACCGGCGGCAATGTCCTGTCGGGCGGGCTTGGCAGTGACTCGCTGACCGGCATGGCGGGCACGGATACCCTGACCGGAGGCGCCGGCGCCGATCACTTCATCTTCACCATGGCCACGGGCAATGGCACCGACCTCATCACCGACTTCAACGCAATCGGCGGCACCGCGGCGCAGGGCGATGTGCTGGAGTTCCGAGGCCTTCTGGTCGGCACCTTCGCCTATCTGGGCGCGGCCGCGTTTTCGGGCGGGTCCGACAATTCCGAGGCGCGGGTTTCGGGCAGCCAGGTGCAGATCGACGTGAACGGCGATGGCAAGGCCGATATCTACGTGACCCTCGCGGGCTTGCACGATGCCGCACAGCTGACCGCCGCGAACTTCATGTGGACCTAGGGCGCACGGGGCGCCAGCACGATATCCAGCAAGCCGGTCGGCCGGTCGACCGTCGGCGGCGGGGATTGCTCCATCCCCTTGATCAGAGCAATCGCCCCGGGTGAGGTCGCGGCAACCATGTGGTTCAGATCGCCAAGCTGCGAAAACGCGGAAAGGTCGATGACCGTGATCGGCAGTTGCGCAAGCTGCGCCAGATCCGAGACCGAGCCCAACCGATCCGGTTGCCCCGTCAGGTCGGCCGACAGCCTCAGGGCTTGATCCTTGTGCGAAATGAAAACAACAAAGGGCTGCGGCAGCGGCTTGATCCGCTCCAGCAGACGGCGGAACACCTGCACGTCGATGTCGGGCGATACAAGCGTCACCCCGGACAGCCGCCCGTCCAGCGCGTGATTGCCGTCAAGCGTCATCTGCCGCAGGGTTTCCAGCACGAGTTGGCTGCCCATCGAATGCCCGACCAGGAAGATCTTGCCGGTCTGATGGCGCGCAAGATCGGTCAACACCTTTTCCAGCGAGTCACGGGCATAGGTCACGCTGTCACGATCGTAGAGATAGCCGAGCGGGCTGGCCGAGGATGACCAGGCAAATAGGACCTGCGGTCCGGTCAGGTCGTAATCATGGGAAAACTGCGCCAGCCGATAGACCGATTCGGCAAAGGTGTTGTTGTAACCATGCACAAAGACCACAATATCGCCGCTGTGTCCGGGCAAGCCCTCTACACGCACCGCAGTCTGAAACGCCGAGGCAGAGCCAAGCGACTCGGCCGAGCGGACCACGAAATTCCGGGCCGGGTCCGGCCGGGCGCCGCCGCGGACCGAGGGCCACTCGATCCGGCCCGGCCGGTGCGACGGCGGGATGGACACTGCAATCTTGGCATAGCTGAGCCCCGTCGCACGCAGCCCGCTGTAGCCCAGTGGAGCGTCGCTTGGCTTGCGGTCGGTCGCAACGAAGATGGCCTGGACCGCAGTACCGGGGACCTGTTCCGCGTCGAACGAAAAGCTGCCGCGCGGATGGCAGCCGCCCAGCGCCAACAGCAGCATCAGGACAAGCGAAACGGCCCGCACCAACCCGCCCGATCCCTCTGCCCCCATCACCGCACCTCCACAGGACTTGCACCCCGGCCTGCTCCGGTCCGGCACCTTGGCTGGTGCGATGCTAGGGTCGCGGCGTCGCCCTGTCGAGCCAGCCGCCCAGTTCAGGCGCAAGATCGCCGGCCCATGAATGAGCCACGCGGTGCTGTCATTCCGCAGCGGCGCGCCTTTTGCGCTGGTTCAGATAGTCGGCCAACCGGGAACCATAGGCCTCAGACTGACCGCGCGCGATGCGCTTCAAGTCGACGATATCGGGTCGCGCGTCGCCCTCCCCGAGCAATATTCTTTGTAGATTTCCGAAATTGCCCGACTCGTTGATGTATTTCGTACAGGGATGACCACCGAACGCCACGGCAAGAGTGCTGACATTGGCGGTGCTGCGCGCCAGCCATCTGGCCGCCATCCGGTCGTCGAAATGGCGCGGGTCGAACAGGACCAGACTTTGCGGGGCGACTGCCGCAGCCCGGGTCAGGCGATCGCGCCAGCTTTGGTTCAAAAGCGCGTCGGAACAATTGATCCGCGCCTGCCCCGGCCAATCGAAGGGGCGAGGAAAACGTGGTGAGACGAGAACCAGTTCTTTCAGTCTCAGTGCCTCTGCAAAAATCAGCGCGCCGAACGCGCCCATCGAAAATCCCAGTCCCTTGGCCAGCGCGAAGCAGGTTTGCTGGCGCAAGACCACCAGCAAATCCTCAAGTTCGTCATTCAAATACCAGTCATTGTCAGCGGTCTGTATGACGATATTCCGATATCCTGCCGCAATCACCTTTCTGGACGCACCGGCCTCAGAAAACCCTGTTTTTCCGACGACGAAATTGTCGAAGGTCGCAAAAAGCCTCGACCCGGTTCCGAACACGGTACAACGCAGGCGCTTTCCATCGAAAAGGCGCTGTGCCGCGTGTATTTCCGCCAAAATCCCACCGACTTTCCAGAGCAGGTTCCGTGTCGTGCCGGACCTTTCCGCGCCCGTGCACCTGTTCTGATTCCGCAGTACTGAAAGGTTGCGCCCAAAACAAGCGATGGTTGAAGGACAGTGATGGGTGGCTCCTCACATCAGGGCCAAAAGCGCACCCGTATTGGCGTCCTGCAACATTACTCTGTGCATGTTGCCCGCATCGGCGAGCGTCCACAGCACCTGCCCGGTGCTGACCAGACAGACCAGAAGATCCGGTGTCCCTTCGAGTCCAACGCCATGCAGGGTGCGGACTTCCAACTGGAAATCCGCGGCCGTTACGGAATGGGCGCCATCATAGATCAGGAAATCGCCCTGAGTGACAGAAAAGTCTCCGACAAGATCCGTTCCCTTGTCGCCTTCGCGAAAGATGAAGGCGTCGGCACCCGCGCCACCCCATAACGTGTCAGAGCAGTCTCCGCCGGCGATATAGTCATTCCCGTAGCCGCCAAAGATGTGATCGGCATTGGCCCGCCCCTCGATCGTGTCATTGCCCGATCCACCAAACAGCCAATCGCTGCCAATCCCACCGTTGATCCGGTCCCTTCCGACACCGCCGAAAATCGTGTCATCGCCCAGACCGCCAAACAGTGTGTCATCTCCCGAAAATCCCTTGATCACATCGCTGGAGGCCAGCGCGTCAATGCGGTCATTGCCCGAATACCCCAGCATCCTGTCGGGCGCAGCACTGCCCAATCGGACCGGAGCTGTATCAAATTGCAGGATCAAAGTCTCATGCGCGCCCAGGGTCTGCGCCAGTTCGCCGGTGGACAGCAACGCCGAAAGGCTTTGCGGCGTCAGGAGAATCGGCGCATCCGGCTCCTCCCAGGGATGCAGGCCGGTGCGCCCGTCAAAAGCGCCGTCGGCACCCGCCAGATCTACCTGCATCAAACGCGACGAGGTCAACTCATAGCGGTCCAGATAGGCGGAAAGGTCCATTTTCAAGGACATCGCCTGATCGCTCAGCGAGGAGATGAACAATTCGGCATGCCCATTGCCTGCAAAGGCATGGATATCGTATGCGGTCGAAGTCACCGGAATCTCGGTGGCCTTCATTCCAACCAGATCATGCGACATGACCTGAAACAACGTGCCAGCAGCCTGCAAGGCACCGTGATAATCGCCCAGGCTGGTTGAATTGTACATCGTGGACCAGAAATCAAGCTGAGTCACGCCGCCTTCAATAAAGCTTGTGAACATTTCAAGCAGGACGGATATCTGCTTGAGCCCGGTGTTCGTGGTATCCTTGAAACTGACATTCCATTCGGAAAACAGGTAATCCATCGGTCGACCGGTCAGGGTGGACCATTCCTTCATCATATCCAGGCTGTAATTTATCGAGTTCTGGATATTGGTATAGGTGTGGAAATTCGGGTCGCCCGGATTGGAGCCTTCCTTGTAATAGAAATGATTGGTCACAGCGGTGACACTCGCCAGTTCGCTGGCATTGAACTGCGCCATCACCGTATGATTGCGCGAGGCCAGATCGCTGAGCGAAAAGGTGCCGCCCGCGCTTTGGCCCCAGACCTGTACCGCGATATCGGGCCGGGTCGCATCATGGCCCGGATGCGCCTGGTAATATTTATCGATTTCCTGATGAGCGATCAAGGCAACGGCACTGGCCACCTTGCCATATTCCGAAGCGAGCATGTAAGTCGCATATTCATTGCCAAGTTCAAAGGTAGCAATGCCATCGGGGCCTGCCTTTTCCAGCATATGATCGACATAGCTGCGCACTTCGTCAGCCTTGGTCACATCGAAGTCGCGTGAACCGTATTTTCCTGCGGTCAGCAGCTGAGCCACGGGCAGGTCGATCGTGGCTCTGGTATGGGTTGCGGCGCAATAATCCATGAATTGATCGGGTGTAATCAACTGCAGGACTGCGCCATTGGATGCTACTGCTGAAGTGGCATTGATGTTTGCATAGTCAAACAGTTGTTCTGACATGGTGCCGCCGGGAAACCGCACAAGCTGACTTCCGACCTGAGATTGAATTTCGTCAAATTTCTCCCAAGGCTTGCTGCCAAATCTTTCATAGCCCAGGACGATATTCATGCCAAAATCGGTCGCACTGATTTCACCGCCCATGGCCGAGAGTGGCCTGACGATTGCCGATTCCGAGATGGTCATATCTTGCCCCCGTCGATCTTGTCTGCGACGTGGACAATCTGAGGAGGCGGGCCGTTCTAAGGGCGGCTCAAATATGGCAGCGATCTGGTTTGACAGTCAACTTTTCTTCAATTTCAATCGCGCGATTTGGTTAATTGGCGCCTGAGCCAAATCAAGAAATTCGCTAAAATAAAGCGGATCAGTCGGCGCTCAGTCGGGCAGATACTGCCGGCTCCAGCTTTCGCTGAGGATGCCCTGGCGGATCAGGGCGTCGATCTCGGCCGCGCCATAGCCAAGCCCGTGCAGAACCGCACGGGTAGAGGTGCCATATTTCTCGGCGGACGGCAGCCGGTACACGCGGCCGAGGTCCGGGCGCACGGCATTCGGGTCAAGCTGTGTCACCACATGGCCGCTGGGATGATCGTCGAACCGCGTGAAGGCATAGCTGCCGGCATGGCGCGGGGCCTCTGCCGCTGACACGGTGGCGGCCCGGATTTCTTCTAGACTGCCGCAGATCGCCATGCCGATATCGGCCTGCAGCAAGCGCCTTTGCCATTCGGCGGCCGAAGCACCGGCAAAGGCGCGCGCCAGAACAGCCTCGCGCGCATCGACCGGCGCGGCCTGCACGGCCTCAAGCCCAGCCACGCGGGCAAAACGGGGAAGATCCGCAGCGCGCGCCGCCAGCATGATCCAGCGATCGGCGGTCCGGTACAGATGGTTGAGCGCATCGCTTCCCATCGCATCCGGTCCCGCGGCCTCGTCGAACGGCGCCCTGCCGATGTAATCGTGACAGAAGGGGATCTGCGCCAGGCCGCTGAGAGCGGAAAGCGAAGTGCGTGGCCGACCGATCCGACCGGTGCGGTATTTCTGGAACAGCGCCGCGCCCACGCCCAGGGCCGCGCCAAAGCCGCACATCACGTCGATCGTGCCGACATGGGCGTGCTCTTCCGGCGTCTGCATCGCGCCGCCGAACCGCAGCATGATGCCGGTCGCGGCCTGTACCAGATCGTCATAGCCCAGATAATCGCTGCGCGGACCGGGCCGGACGCCGCCAAAGCAGTCCAGTTGGCAGAAGATCGCCTTCGGGTTCAGCGCCTGCAGCGCGGCCGAATCCAGACCCAGGGCTGCTACCTGCCGGTCGGTGGCATTCCAGACCACTACATCGACCGACTTGACCAGCGCCTCGAACACTTCGCGACCCGCGGTGATATCCAGCAGGATCGACCGCTTGCCCCGCATGTGGGTCATGCCGAAGATCACAGTATTCCAGCAATCGTAAAGCGGCGTGGCGGGGTCAAGCTTGATCACCTCGGCCCCGAACCGCGCAAGATAGGCAACCGAGTGCGGCCCGGCGATCACGTTGCACAGGTCAAGCACGCGCACCCCGTCCAGCCAACCCCGCGCCGGCCCTTCAACCTGAGCACGCGACACATGCACGGCCTTCAGCGCGGTCAAAGCCTCGGCAGCCTCCACCGCACGCCGGGGCGCCGGGCGCAGCATCGCCTCACCGCTTTCGGCAAGCCAGGCCATCGGGCCGGGCTGGATCATCCGACCAAGGACCGGGTCGTCGACCTCGATCATCAGGCCTGCCGTCTCGGCGTGATCGTCGCTGATCCATTCCGACAGCCAGCGCTGCGGCGCGCCGGGGAAGCGCCCCTTGCCAAAGACGCGCTCCCACTCCTTGGCGGTGCGGGTCAGGAAAACCGCCTTCATGCGGGCGCTGATCTTGTCGGCCCAGGCCTTGGGCAAGGGATAGACGCCAAGCGAGACATCCGAGGTCCATTCCGAAGCCGGCAGATAGGTGTCCGGCTCTTCGCGCAGGCCCTCGGCCACGAGGTCGTCATAGATACCCAGCGTCTGCAGACAGCGCTTGGCATGATGGCGGTGGCTGGGGCAGACCACGTAGAACATCCGCCCGTCCCGGCAAAGATAGCTGCGATAGAAGGGGTCAAGAAAATCCTGCAAGGCGGCGTAAGACACGTCCATCGGCAGCCCCTCGGCGCGGCGGCGCTCGATCTCGCGCTCGCGCTGGGTCTGATAGCGCAATGGGTAATCCTCGATCAGGAGCGAATTATAGGTCAACCCTTCAAGAAGGGCGCTGGCCAGCGGCACCTCGATCCGGTCGCCAAGCCCGGTCATCTCGCGCGCCTGCAAGGCCAGAACGCAAGCCGATGCCGCCAGCATCGTGCCATAGGCCGAGGCGAGCGGCAGCGGCGAATAGCACGGGTTCTTTCCCATCAGCACCCGGTTCAACCCCATGTCGGTAAAGACGCCCGAGGCCGCCGCGATCACGCCTTCGAAGGCCCGCCACTCACGGCGCAGCGCGTCGTCCGAGGCAAAGCCTGGGATCGAGACGGTGATCAGATCGGGCCTCGCCTTGCGCAGCTCTGCCGGATCAAGCCCCAGCCGCGCCATGACACCCGGCCGGAAATTCTCCACCAGGATATCAGCCTCGGCGATCAAGGCCCGCGCCTGCGCCAGCCCCTCGGCGGTCTTAAGATCCAGCGTCACGCACAGCTTGTTGCGCATCAGGACCGCATTGGCCGGGCTGTCCCACATCGGTCCGCCGGGCGGGTCCACGTGGACAACCGTGGCGCCGAGGTCGCCAAGGATCATCGCCACGGCCGGGCCTGCGATGTATTGGCCGAAATCCACGACCGTGATGCCCGAAAGCGGAAGCGAAGTGCGGTCCATGTGTCGCGTCTATTCCAAGTTGGTTCAGGTGCGGGCGTCCGCAAGGATCAGCCGCGCGGCTTTTTCAGCGATCATCAGCGTGGGCGCATTGGTGTTGCCACTGGTGAGCACGGGCATGATCCCCGCATCGACCACGCGCAGGCCGGTCACGCCGCGCAGGCGCAGGCGGCTGTCGACCACCGCCATCGGGTCATCGTCCCGCCCCATCTTGGTCGTGCCGACCGGGTGAAAGATTGTGGTGGCGATATCGCCGGCGAGCTTGGCCAGATCCTCGTCGCTCTGGAATTCCACGCCCGGTTTCCATTCCTCTGGCTTGTAGGGCGCCAGCGCCGGCTGCGCCACGATGCGGCGGATCTGCCGGATGCTGTCGGCGGCGATCTTGCGGTCCTCTTCCGTGGTCAGGTAGTTCGGCGCGATGGCCGGCGCGTCGGCGACATGGGCCGAGCGTATCCGCACGTGACCCCGGCTGGTCGGGTTGAGGTTGCAGACGCTGGCCGTGATGGCCGGGATGCGGTGCAATGGCTCGCCAAAGGCGCCGAGGCTCAGCGGCTGCACGTGGTATTCCAGATTGGCATGAGGCCGCGACGGGTCCGACCGCGTGAAGGCGCCCAGTTGGCTGGGCGACATGCTCATCGGACCGCTGCGGCGCAGCGCATATTCCAACCCGATCATCGCCTTGCCAATCAGCGAATTCGCCATGGTGTTCAGCGTTTTGGCGCCCGTCACCTTGAAGACCGCGCGAATCTGCAGATGGTCCTGAAGGTTCTCTCCGACGCCGGGCAGGTCCTGCACCACCGCGATGCCATGCTCGCGCAACAGGGCCCCCGGACCGATCCCCGAAAGCTGCAGGATCTGCGGCGACCCGATGGCGCCCGCCGAAAGGATCACCTCGCGCGCGGCCAAAGCCGTCTGAACCTGCCCCTTGCGCCGCACCCTCACGCCAGAGCAGCGCGGCTGACCCTGCGGGCCTTGGGTGAACAGCAGCTTTTCAGCCTGCGCCTCGGTCCAGATCGTCAGGTTGGCGCGCCCCTTGGCCGGACGCAGAAAGGCTTTTGAGGTGTTCCAGCGCCAGCCTGACCGCTGGTTCACCTCGAAATAGCCCACGCCCTCGTTGTCGCCCGTGTTGAAATCGTCACTGCGCGGCACGCCGGCCTCGACCGCCGCGCTGGCAAAACTGTCGAGGATATCCCAGCGCAGCCGCTGCTTTTCGATCCGCCATTCGCCGCCATGGCCGTGCAGATCGGAAAATCGCCCGTTGTGGCCTGACACCGGATCGGCCCCGCCGTCCAGCCGGTGATGATCCTCATGCGCCTTGAAATCGGGCAGGACATTGGCCCAGGACCAGGCGTCATCGCCGGTCAGGGCGGCCCAGCCGTCATAGTCGCGGGCCTGGCCGCGCATGTAGATCATGCCGTTGATCGACGAACAGCCACCCAGCGTCTTGCCGCGCGGATAGCGCAGCGCGCGGCCATTCAGCCCGGGCTCGGGTTCGGTGAAATACATCCAGTCGGTCCGCGGATTGCCGATGCAATACAGATAGCCGACTGGAATATGGATCCAGGGGTAGGTGTCGGGCTTGCCCGCCTCCAAAAGCAGGACCCGGTTCGCCGGGTCCGTGCTGAGCCGGTTGGCCAGAAGACAGCCGGCCGACCCGGCGCCGATCACGATATAGTCGAACTCAGCAGCTTGAGGCATGGGTGGCTTTCCGGCGCAAGGGCCAAGTGACCTGTCCTGACCCATGGTTTGCCTGAATTCGCCCCCCTGCAACAGACCGAAAAGTTTCATTGACCCATCAAAAATTTCGATGACATATCAGATGCCATGCCGACGCACGATCTTCCCCCTCTCAAGGCCCTGCGCGCCTTTGACGCCTGCATCCGGTTGGGCAGCTTTACCCGGGCGGCGGCGGAGCTGAACGTGGGTCAGCCCGCGATCAGCCATCAGATTCAGGCGCTGGAACGCGATCTGGGTCTGGTCCTCTTCGAACGCCGCGGGGCGCAGGCCCTGGCCACCGATCAGGCCGTGGCCTATCATCGCAGCATCGCCGCCGCCTTCGACGACATGGCGCGCGCCACCCTTGCGCTGCGGCGCAGCGCACGTCCGCCAGGGCTGACCTTGGCCACTTATCCCGGCATCGCAATGTTCTGGCTGATGCCGCGGCTCGACCTGCTGCGTCAGACAGCTCCCGGTCTGGCCGTACGCGTCACCACGGCCGAGCGGGACCGCGACATGCAGATCGACACGGTCGATTGCGCCATCCTGTTCGGCGATGGCAACTGGCCGGGTTTCGAAAGTCGTCTTCTGATGCGCGAGGCGGTGGTGCCGGTCGCTGCCCCCGCCGTCGCCACTCGTCTGGCCGGCTGGTCGCGCCGGGACCTGCTGGAGAACGGCCCGCTGATCCACCTGGAGGACAACGACGCGCGCTGGTTCACCTGGCGTGACTGGCACCGAGAGCGCGCGCCCGATGCCGCCCGGATCGCCCCGGGCGTGCAGGTCACCAATCATGGCATCGCCCTGCATCAGACCCTGATGGGCCAGGGCGTCTCGCTGGGGTGGCGCGGCGTGATCGACGATCTGGTCGAAAACCGCCTGCTGACCGCGCTGGACATCGAGCCCCTGGTGTCAGAGCGCGGCTATCATCTTGTCACCTCGGCCGCTTTCCTGAAATCAGACACTGGTCGCCAGCTGCAAATGGCCCTCAACCCGCGGCCCGCGCCAGCCGCGCCTTGAGCCGCGGGCCGGCAAAATCCAGAAAGGCGCGCAGCTTCAAAGGCATGACACCCTGACCGTCGTAAAGCAGACTGACCGGGATCGCCGGCGGCTCCCAGGGTTTGAGGACGGTGTGCAGCTCTCCGGCAGCCAGCGCGCCGGCAACCTGATAAGACAGCACCCGGGTGACCCCGATGCCCGCGACGGCGGCGTCGATGGCGGCCTCTGCCGTCGAGACGAAGAGCCGCGGCCGCACTGTCACGACGTGGTCCGGCCCGGAGGCACCGAATGTCCACCGCTCGGCCGGACCAAGCCCTGTGAAGCTGATGCAGGCGTGGCGGGCCAGATCCTCAGGTTCCAGCGGTGCGCCCCTGTCCGCAATATAGGCCGGACTGGCACAGGCGACCCGCCGCACCGCGCCAAGCCGTACCACGCGCAGACTGCTGTCGGGCAATGCGCCGATCCGGATTGCCACGTCGACATGGTCGTCCTGCAGATGCAACAACCGATCGGCCAATGACAGCCGGAAATCAATGTCCGGATAGGCGCGCAGGAATTCGGTGACCACGGGCAGAACATGCAGGCGGCCGAACACCATGGGCGCTGTGACGGTCAATTCGCCTCGCGCAGCGCTATAGGCGCCGCCAGCCGCCTCTTCCGCCTCGGTCACCTGCGCGAGGATGCGCTTGCAGGCCGCAACATAGGCCCCGCCAGCCTCCGTCAAAGAGACGCTGCGGTTCGACCGCAGCAACAGACGTGCGCCCAGATGTGTCTCTAACTCTGCTATTCTGCGGCTGACCGTGGTCAGGGGCAGGCCCAGCTTGCGCCCGGCAGCCGACAGGCTGCCCGCCTCGACCACCTGCAACAGCACCTCCATGGCCTCCAGCCGGTCCACCACCTCTTCCTTCCATATTCTGGAAATCCGCCTGCCGATCTTGCGGAATATTCAACAGAAATGAAAGGTCCTATCTGTCTGGCATCGGGCCACGACGGCCCGCCCACCTCAGGAGAGAGACATGTCCCGCATCGCAACCCCCGCCACCATCGCCGAGGCCCCCGCCGCTGCCCAACCCCTGCTGGAGACGGTCAGGAAGCAACTCGGCTCTGCCCCCAACCTGTTCCGCGTCGTGGCCAACAGCCCGGCCGGGCTGGAAGGATATCTGGGCCTGAGCACCGCACTTGCCAAAGGCACTCTGCCGGCTGCCACTCGCGAACGCATCGCCCTTGCGGTGGCCGAGATCAACGGCTGCGCCTATTGCCTGTCTGCCCACAGTTTTCTGGCCAAGAACCTGGCCAAGCTGGACGAAGCCGAGATCGTGGCGAACCGGCGCGGCCATTCCGGCGATCCCAAGGCTGAAGCCGCCGTCCGATTTGCCGTCCGTGTGGTCGAGGCCCGCGGTCATGTCAGCGATGACGATCTGCGCGCGGTGAAACTTGCCGGCTACGATGACGGCCAAGTGGTGGAGATCGTGCTGCATGTGGCACTGAACACGCTGACCAACTATGTCAACGAAGTGGCGCAGACCGTGGTAGACTTCCCGATGGCCAAGACGTTGGCCGCCTGATTGCGTCTCTGACGCTGCCCGAACCGGTCGGCGTCCCATCCTGCAGGAGCCCCCAATGTCCCGCCCGCCCTTCCCTCCCTTCACCTCGGTGACCGCCGCCCAAAAGGCCCGCATGGCCGAGGACGCCTGGAATTCTCGCGACCCGGCCCGCGTGGCGCTGGCCTATACGCCCGACAGCCGCTGGCGCAACCGTTCGGAATTCCTGACCGGCCGCGCCGAGATCGAAGCCTTTCTGACGCGCAAATGGGCCAAAGAGCAGGATTACCGCCTGATCAAAGAGGTCTGGGCCTTTGACGGCGCCCGTATCGCAGTGCGTTTTGCCTATGAATGGCACGACGCTTCCGGCCAGTGGTTTCGCAGCTACGGCAATGAGAACTGGGAGTTCGACGCCGAAGGCCTGATGGCACACCGTCATGCCTCGATCAACGATATGCCGATTGCCGAGGCGGACCGCAAGTTCCTGTGGCCGCTTGGGCGCAGGCCGGATGATCATCCGGGCCTCAGCGATTTGGGTCTCTGACATGGCCTTTTCCAGCGACATCGCCTTCACCCCGACGGTCAAGGCCATCCAAAGCCGCAAGGGCTCGCGCGCGGCCTATGCGCGGCAGGAGGCCTCGGGCAGCTGGCAAACCGAAATCACTCCGGACTTTGCAGCCTTCATAACCGCGCAGACCAGCGTCTTTCTGGCGACGGCCAATGCCGATGGTCAGCCCTATATCCAGCACCGAGGCGGTCCGGCGGGGTTCCTGCATGTGCCGGACCCGCACACCATCGCCTTTGCCGATTTCGCCGGTTACCGGCAGTTCATCACCTCGGGCAACCTGGCCGACAATCCCAAGGCCTATCTGTTCCTGATCGACTATGCCCGGCGGCAGAGGGTCAAGATCTGGGGCAGCGCGCGGGTGGTCGAAGATGCCGCCCTCGTCGCGGACCTGATGCCCGAAGGCTACAGGGCGCGGGCCGACCAGGCGATCCTGTTCACGGTCGAGGCCTGGGATGCCAACTGCCCGCAACATATTCCGCAGCGCTTTGACGCGGCGGATGTCGAGCGCGCCCTGTCCGAACGTGACGCCCGCATTACGGCACTTCAGGCGGAACTGGCCGGCCTCAGATCCGGGCAGGCGCGACCGGGCTAACCCTGGTCTGTTACGTTACCAACATTGCGAAAACCGGGAAAATTTGAACGTTGGCAGCCGAGGGTCACGGCCCAGGCAGCGATGCGGGATGGGCCCTTGCGAACCTGATGAGACATCCCATGCGGGCATGGACGGGCGGGACTCCCTCACACGGCATGTCTCATCAAACTCGCACGGCACAAGGCGCCAATGGAGGATCGTCAGGTCCCCGAAGTCGCAGTCCTCGCCTGACAGTGACGCTGACAGCTACTCAACCCGCAGAGATTGACATTTTGAGGGCGATTTTGCGAAGGACCGGGGCGCGACGGAGGCCCTTTCAGACATTGTCTCATCCCGCCCACCTCACCTATGTTGAACCATGTCGCCCGGGCCGGTGACGCCGTCCTGCCCTGTCCCTCCGGACGAGGATCCACCAGACCAGCCAAGGAACCACCGCATGAAGATCTTGCTGAGTGAAGCGCCCGGAGGCCCGCAGGACCTGCGCCTGCGCATGCAGGACGACCCTATGCCCGGCCCGGGCCAGGTGCGACTTCAGATGCGCTGCGTCGGCATCAACTTTCCCGACACGCTGATCATCGAGGACCGCTACCAGCTCAAACCCCAGCGGCCCTTCGCGCCGGGGGCAGAGCTGTGCGGCACGGTCGATATGCTGGGGGAAGGCGTGCAGGATCTGGCCATCGGCGACCGGGTCATGGCGCTGCCGATGTGGGGTGCACTGGCCGAGAAGGTTTGCGTCGAGGCACGACTGTGTCAACAGGTGCCCGACGAGGTGACCGATGCAGAGGCGGCCTCGCTGCAGGTGACCTATGGCACAGCACTTTACGCGCTGGAGGAGCGCGGCGCGTTGAAGCCGGGCGAGGCCGTTCTGGTGCTGGGCGCGGCCGGCGGCGTCGGGCTGGCGGCAGTGGAGCTTGCCAAGGTGCTGGGCGCCCGCGTCGTGGCTGCCGTCAGCGCGCCTGACAAGTTGCAGATGGCCTTGGATCACGGCGCCGATGCCGGTCTTGTCTATGCCAGGGGGCCACTGGACCGCGACGCGCAAAACGTACTGAACGGCCAGTTGCGCGCGGCGCTTGGGCCGCAGGGCGCCGATATCATCGTCGACAATGTCGGCGGTGATTATGCCGAACCGGCGCTGCGCTGCATGGGCTGGGGCGGGCGCTTCCTTGTCGTGGGCTTTCCGGCCGGCATTCCCAGAATCGCGGCCAACCTCATTCTTCTGAAATCCTGCGACGTGCGGGGCATCTTTTGGGGCGCTTCGGTCCAAAGGGACCCGGACGGCCACCGCCGCGCCATGGCCCGCCTGTTGCAGATGTGCGCCGAAGGCCGGATCCGGCCGCGCATTCACGCCAGCTATCCGCTGGAGCGCGGCGCCGAAGCCATCGCCGCGCTGACCGAGCGCAATGTGATGGGCAAGGTCGTCGTCACGCCCTGACCCCGCGCCCGTGCCAGACGGGACCGGCGCGCGCAACAAGATTGCGCAGCAGCGCCCCCGCACGCACAAGGTGCAAAAGATAGGCGTCCCAAATCCCTGCGCATTTAATTCTCAGTGAACGATTGACACGTTGGGTAAACAAAACGCAGACTTTTTGTGCGGGTCCGCCCGTCAAGAATCCAACAGGAAAATGGGGGATGAAAATGATAAATACCAAGACATACAGATCCGCCGCGTTCGGGGCCGCCATTCTGGGCGCCATGACCCTGGGCTCCGGTGCCGCCCTTGCCGCCGATTCGACCGACCCGGTCAAGATTGCCTTGTTCGACTGGACCAGCGTGAACATCAACGCCAAGATTCTGGGCGGCGTTCTGGAAAAGCTGGGCGACAATGTCGAATATCCGACCGGGGATTATCTTTCCAGCCTGACCACCAGCCTGACCAATGGCGATGCCGATGTCGGCATGGAATATTGGGACACCACCGCGGGCGAGGCGATGAAGGCGTCTGACGCCACGGGCCAGACCGAGCGGCTGGGCGAACTGGGCCCTGCCGCGAAGGAGGAATGGTGGTATCCGATGTACATGAAGGAGAAATGCCCGGGCCTTCCCGATTGGCATGCCCTTCTGGATGCCAAATGCGCGGCGGCCTTCTCGACTGCAGAAACCGCGCCGAATGGCCGCTATCTGGGCGGGCCCGTCACTTGGGAAGGCTTTGACGACGAACGCGTGAAAGCCTTGAAACTGCCCTTTACCGTCATTCACGCCGGCACCGATGCCGCCATGTTCGCCGAGCTTGACTCCGCCTATCAGCGCAAGGCGCCGATCATGCTGTGGATCTATTCGCCGCATTGGGCCCCTGCCAAATACGAAGGCGAATGGGTGCAGTTCCCGGAATATGAGCCGGCCTGCTACACCGATCCGAAGTGGGGCACCAATCCCGACCTCGCCTATGACTGCGGCAAGCCGCATGGCAAGATCTGGAAATACGCCTGGGCCGGCATGAAGGACAAATGGCCGCTCGCCTACAAGGTCGCCAAAGCCTACCACATCGAAACCGCCGATCTGAACAAGATGTCGGGCGAGGTCGATCTGGACGGCAAGAGCATCGAAGACGTGGCTGCCGAGTGGATCGCCAACAACGAGGCCACCTGGCAGGCCTGGGCGAAATAAGTGCCCGATACTGTCAGCGAACCAGACCGCACGGCTTCGGGCGCAGAGGATCCGCGCCCGAAGAAGCTGGAATGCCGCAACCTGTGGAAGGTCTTCGGGCCCGGCGCGTCCCAGTTCCTGAAAGAGCGCGGCGGCAGGGCCTCGCCCGAAGACCTCGTCAAGGCCCACCTGATCGCCGCCGTGCGCGATGTGACGCTGGATGTGCGCGAGGGCGAGATTTTCATCGTCATGGGCCTGTCGGGGTCTGGCAAGTCCACGTTGGTACGTTGCCTGTCGCGGCTGATCGAACCAACCGCGGGCGCGCTCGACCTGGACGGCCGCGACCTTCTGGCCGCGTCCGAGGCCGAACTGATCGAAATCCGCCGCCACAAGATGGGCATGGTCTTTCAGCACTTCGCCCTCTTGCCGCATCTGAACGTACTGGACAACGTGGCCTTCCCGCTGTTCATCCAGGGCGTCCCCGAGGCCCAGCGCGAGGCCGAGGCGCTGGCCTTCATCGACCTCGTCTGCCTCAAGGGGCGCGAGCGGCATTTTCCGGCCCAGCTTTCGGGCGGCCAGCAACAGCGCGTCGGCATTGCCCGCTCGCTGGCGGTCAAGCCCGAGGTGTGGTTTCTGGACGAACCCTATTCCGCGCTGGACCCCCTGATCCGGCGCGAGATGCAGAACGAGCTCCTACGCCTTCAAAGCGTCCTGAAGAAGACCATCGTCTTCATTACTCATGACTTTGACGAGGCGATCCGGCTGGCCGACCGCATCGCCATCATGAAGGATGGCGTCCTGGTGCAGGTGGGCACGGCCGAAGAGCTGGTGAACCATCCCGCCACCGATTACGTGGCCGAATTCACCAAGGACGTGAACCGGGCCAAGGTGCTTTCGGCGCGCAGCCTGATGCGCCCGGCCTCGCCCGCCGCGCAGGGCTATGAAAGGATCAGCGCCTCCGCGCGGATCGACAGTTTTTCGGCCCGCATCGTGGATGCAGCGCAGCCCTTCGCGGTGGTAGATCGACGCGGCGCGGTGATCGGCGAGATCACCGCTGCCGCCGTGATCGATCTTCTGGCCGGCAAGGAGCGTCCCGCACCATGACGATCGAGACGGCAGACCCCAGAGCCGCGCGCCGAACGAATTTCGCCGGCCTTGGCCGCTGGGTCGTTCCGGCCGCGCTGATCCTGTGCGCGGCGCTGTGGTTTGCCGGGACGCTTTGGCCGGGTCTGGTGCAATATCCCGACCCGGCGGTCATTCCCTTCAGCAACGCGGTCAGCGGCGTGATGGCCTGGCTCAAGGCACATTTCACGCCTGTGACGCGCGGGATCGCCGCCGTCATCGACATGCCGTTGCGGTTTGCCTTCAACCTTCTGTCCAAGGGCTTCAAGATCGGCAATGGCGCCGAGGCCACGGTCTTGCCCCGCCTGTCCTGGGTCGGTGTGACCTTGGTGATGGGGATGCTGGGGTGGATCTATGGCGGGGCGCGACTGGCGCTTTTGTGCGGGATCAGCTTTCTGGCGCTGGCGCTGTTCGGCCTTTGGGAAGACGCCATGCTGACGCTGGCGCTCATCATCATCTGCGTGCCGATCTGCGTGGTGACGGGGCTGCTGCTGGGCATCCTGGCCTACCGGATGCCGGTCCTGAACCGCTGGGTCATCGCGCCCGCGCTCGACGTGATGCAGACCATGCCGACCTTTGCCTATCTGATCCCGATGCTGCTGCTGTTCGGCGCAAGTCCGGTCTCGGCGCTTTTGGCCACCGGGCTGTTTGCGACGCCGCCCATGGTGCGCGCCACCCTGCTGGGCCTGGCCAAGGTGCCGGCCGAGATCGGCGATTTCGCCGACATGGCCGGCTGCACCGCCCGGCAGAAGCTGTGGCGCGTGATGGTGCCTTCGGCCAAGACCTCGCTGATGATGGGGGTCAATCAGGTCATCATGCTGGCGCTGAACATGGTCATCATCTCGTCGATGATCGGCGGCGGCGGGCTGGGCTATGACGTGCTTCTGGCCCTGCGCGCGCTCAAGGTCGGCCAGGCAATGGAGGCGGGGCTGGCCATCGTGCTGATCGCCATCGTGCTGGACCGGTTGAGCCAGGCCATCGCCCGCAGAAACCAGACGCCGGCGCAACGCCCCGGGCTTGGCCGCCATGCCAACCTGTGGATCGCGCTGGCCCTTCTGGCGGGCACGACGCTGGTGGGCCTCGGCGTGCCCGGCTTTGTCAAGCTGCCGGCCTCGGCCACGCTGACCACTGCGCCTTATTGGAAGGCCGGGCTCGACTGGGTCATCCTCAACTGGTTTGACGGGATCGAGGCGGGGCGGGTTTTCCTGCTCTTGTACTTCCTCAACCCCCTGCGATCGACCTTCGAGGCGCTGCCCTGGGCCGGCGTGCTGATTGCGCTTGCGGCCCTGGGCTGGCGGCTGTGCCTGCTGGTGGCAGTTCTGGTCGGTTTTTGCGCCTCGACCGGGCTTTGGGTTCCGGCCATGCAGACCCTCTATCTCTGTGGCGCCTCGGTTGTGGTGGCCTGCGTGCTGGGCATCCCGATCGGGCTGGCCGCCGCGCGCAGCGACCGGGTCGAGGCCTGGGTCCTGCCGATCATCGACGGATTGCAGACCATCCCCTCGTTCTGCTTCATCATCCCTGTCGTCATGCTGTTCCGCGTGGGCGATGTGACAGCGCTGATGGCCACGGTGGCCTTCGCCATCGTCCCCTCGATCCGCTACACCAACTACGGCGTGCGGCAGGTCCCGACCGAGCTGATCGAGGCCGGCCGGGTGTCAGGCTGCACCCCGCGCCAGTTGTTCCGCCATGTCCAACTGCCGGTGGCGCTGCCAGAGATCCTGTTGGGCATCAACCAGACCATCCTTCTGGCGCTGAGCATGATCATCATCTGCGCCATGATCGGCACGCGCGATCTGGGGCAAGAGATTTTCAAGGCGCTGGCCAAGGCCGACAGCGGACGGGGCATCGTGGCGGGTCTGGTCATCGCCTTCATCGGCATCACCGCCGACCGATTGATGACAGCCTGGGTGCGGTCGATGCAAGACAAGCGTGGCATGCGCTAACCGCGCCGGGCCCCGAATAACGAGGGTTGCGGCCGGATCGCGGCAATAAGGGCGTGCGCATCCACCTCGGCCAGCGTGGCGGGCGACCATTTCGGCGCCTTGTCCTTGTCGATCACCGCTGCGCGGATGCCTTCGTAGAAATCATCCTGCGACAGGATCAGGGCGTTGGCGGCGAATTCATCGTCCAGACTGGCCTCAAGCGAGGCGCTGCCCCGCGCAAGGCGGATCAGATGCAGGGCCAGAACCAGGCTCGACGGCGACTTCGCCCTCAGCAGGTCCAGCGTTCGCCGGGCGAAAGGCGCCTCGATCGCCGCGAGCCGGTCAAGCATCGCGGCCACATCCTCCCCCGCAAGCGCCGCGCGCAACAGGCCCGCGTTGTCCCGCAAGTCCGAGGGGCCGGGCTGCACCGCCTCAGCCTGCAGCGCCTCGGCCACGGGGCGGCCCTGCGCCAGATCGTCCAGCACGGCCGCGATACGGTCCTTTGGCACCTGCACATCGGCCATTCCGGCGGCCAGCACATCGCTGGCGCCGATCACCGCGCCGGTCAGACCGATCCAGGTTCCCATCTCATCCGGACTGCGCGCCAGCGCGTAGGTCGAGCCGACATCGGGGAAATAGCCGATCCCGGTCTCTGGCATGGCGAATTTGGTGGTTTCCGTCACGATGCGGTGCGCGCCATGAATGGCCAGACCGGCGCCGCCCCCCATGACCAGCCCATCCATCACCGCCACCCACGGCTTGGCAAAGCGCGCGATGCGGGCGTCCAGCCGGTATTCCTCGGCCCAGAAGCTCAGGGCCTGCTGCGGATCGCTTCGCCCGGTGCGCCAGACGAATTTGATGTCGCCACCCGCGCACATCGCCTTGCCGCCCTCGCCCGTCAGCGCCACGGCATGAACCGAGGCATCGTCTTCAAACCGGTCAAGGCCCGCGTCGATCAGGCGGATCATCTCTGGCGTCAGGCTGTTGAGCGCCTCGGGCCGGTTGAGGTGAATGCGCCCCAGCGCACCGGTTTTGCTGACAAGGACGGTTGGACCGGTCATGGCTTGGCCTCGATCAGAGCCCGCGCCACGATCAGGCGCATGATCTCGTTGGTGCCTTCCAGGATCTGGTGGACCCGCAGATCGCGCACGATCTTCTCCATGCCATAGTCGGCCAGATAGCCATAGCCGCCATGCAGTTGCAGCGCGTCATTGGCAATGTCGAAACAGGCGTCGGTGACGAATTTCTTGGCCGCGGCGCAAAGGGTGGTGGCTTCGGGCGCCTTGGCATCCAGCGCGGCGGCCGCGCGCCACAGAAAGGTGCGCGCGGCTTCCAGCGCGATGGACATGTCGGCCAGGCGGAACTGCAAGGCCTGCATCTGGTTCAGGCGCTGCCCAAAGGCCCGACGTTCCGCCATATAGGCCACGGCACGGTCGAGCGCCGCCCCGGCCCCGCCCAGCGAACAGGCGGCGATGTTGATCCTGCCGCCGTCCAGCCCCGCCATGGCGATGCCAAAGCCCTTGCCCTCGGCCCCCAAGAGCGCGTCGCCTTCAAGCCGGACATCCTCGAACAGGACAGACCGGGTCGGCTGGGCGTTCCAGCCCATCTTGTATTCATTGGCGCCAAAGCTCAGCCCGGGCGCATCGCGCGGCACCAGAAAGGCCGAGACCCCCTTGGCCCCCGGCCCGCCGCTGCGCGCCATCACGACATAGACGGCACTGGACCCGGCGCCTGAGATGAACTGTTTTTGCCCGTTCAGAACCCAGCCCGTGCCATCCCGTTCGGCCCGCGTGGTCAGGGCAGCAGCGTCAGAGCCGGCACCCGGTTCGGTCAGGCAATAGCTGGCAAGGTCCGCCATGCCGGCAAGGGCGGGGCACCAGCGTTGGCGCTGCGCCTCGGTGCCAAACCGGTCGATCATCCAGACGCACATGTTGTGGATCGAGATATAGGCCGCGATGGTCGGACAACCGCGCGCCAGGGCCTCGAACACCAGCACGGCGTCCAGCCGGCCCAGACCCGACCCGCCGACATCCTCGCGCGTGTAAAGCGCGCCCAAGCCCAGCGCGCCGGCCTCTTGCAGCACATCGGTGGGGAAATGCTTGCGCCGGTCCCAGTCAAGCGCCCCCGGCGCCAGACGGTCGGCGGCAAAGCGCTGTGCCATGTCCTGAAACGCGGTCTGATCGGCGCTGAGCGTGAAATCCATGGGGCCACCAGGCTGGAGGTTGCAGATCGGGCGGGACCACCCGCTGGTCCGCACTCTGGCATCCGGCGCGCAATTCTGCCAGCGCCGGATGGCATCTGCGACCTCATGCCCCGCAGCACGGCCCCATCGGGTCAGGGCTTGACCTGCAACAGCGCGCGCTCGGGCAGGAAGGGGTTCAGCGCCACGGCGGCGGCCAGGGTGGACTGGCTTTCCTCGTGCCGGCCCAGGGCTGCCAGCACGATGGCCTTGCCGGAAAGGGCAGCGATATGATCGGGGTCAGCCTGCAGGACCCTGTCCAGATCGGCCAGAGCCGCCGCGTAATCCCCGGTCAGATATTCGGTAAAGGCGCGCTGGTTGTAACCTTCGGGATAGGCCGGGCAATAGGCCACCAGGGCGTCAAAGGCGGCGCGGGCGTTGTCCAGTTCTTCGTCGCTGCGCGCGCTCATGCCGTGGTCCAGCATCTGTTGCGCAGCGGCATCGGGCGCGCGGCTCCACAACAGCCAAAGGTCGTTCATCATGCGGCGCGCGCTGGCCTCGTCCGGCGCGGTGGCGAGGCTTTTGATCAAGGCAGCGCGGTCCGCCGAAATGTCCGGGTTCGGCGGACAATCGGCCAGTGCGGGTGCTGCAAAAAGCAAGCCGGCAAGAACAGCCCTCGGATCAAGCGCCCTCAACCGCAATTCGCCCCCCTTACAGCAGGTTCAGATGTTCGGTTGCCACCCGGTGATTGGCCCGCGCCATGGTCGCAAAGTTGCGCGCCACCTCGATCATCGGCTTGTGCGCCGGAAAGCCTATATCGTCGGCCACGGGCGCATAGGCCAGAAGCGAGGCTTCCAGCCGCTCCAGCAGGTCCATCGCAAGGCTGGTCTCGTCGGTCAGATGATCCTTGACCGTCTGATCCAGCGGCGAGCCATCGACGTTCGAGAATTTCGCCTCGTTCGACCAATCCTTCATCGTGGCCAGCCGCGCAAAGATCTTGTCGATGGCCTCGGTCGCCAAAGAGGCCTTCGCCAGCTTCGGCGCTGCCGATTTGTAGGCGGCGGCCTTGAACGAGGTCCAGCTTTCGCCATCGAAGCGCGGCGGCCCCGGATGCCAGTCCTTCGAGGTCGTATAGACCACCTTCAGAACCTGCGGATCCTCGTTCAGTTGCAGTTCCAGATAGGCGACCAGCTTGACGCAGATGTCCTTGTCATCCTTCAGCGCCGCGATGGTCAGGCCGGTCTTGCGGATGGCAACCTGTGCCGCCGTGTCGCCCATGATCGTGGCGCCATAGGCGATGCAGCACTTGGCAAGCGTCGAATTCAGCCGCAACGCCTTGCGCGCGGCCTTGCGGTCGCCCTTCTTCGAGATGGCGGCCTTGTAGGCCTTCCAGCCCTGATCGATCATGCGTTCGTTGTGCATCGAATAGCCGAAGTCGATGACCGCATCGGCCATCGAGGTCGCAGCCGAAGTGGCCGCCGCCGCCCCGGTCGGATCAAAGACCTTGGCCACTTCGGCCGAGACCTTGATACTGTCCAGCACCACCTTCACCGAGGCGTGCGAGAGGTGGATCTTGGCATTCTTCAGCGTGTTCTCGATGGCGGCCGTCACACCGCCCTGCCCGGCCATGGCAAATTCCATGCTGTCGCACCAGGCGTTGTGGGTCTCGACCGACTTGACCAGCACATAGATGTCATAGGCCAGCTTCTGCGCCGCAACCACGGCGCCGACACCCGGCACCAGCGCGCCGATCACCGCCGCCCCGGCCGAGGTGATGCCGTTGATCAAGGCCACCCTCTCGCGCAGTTCCACAGTGTTCTTCATGGCGCGTTCGATGGCCAGTTGCGCCTGAACGATCTCTTCCGGCTTGCGTTCGGCCAGATCGGCATTGGGGAAAGCGTCCGAATAGGTCTTGCCGAACAGCGACACATCGGCATCGGCATCTTCGAGGATGGCCTTCATCGCCTCGGGCGACATGGCCTTGGCCATCTCTTGTTCGGCGATCTCTTGCTGCTTCTTGGCAACCGCGCCGGTCAGTTCCTTTTCAAGCTCTTCCTGCGAACCAAGCGAGCGCAGCTTGTTCGGGTCAAGCTTGATATTCGCCGCGGCGGATTGGTCGATCGCCGAGAGGGAATCGCCGATCGTGCCAAGTTCGGTGGCGACCCCGTCATCCTGGGTCAGCTGGCGCTTTTCGCCGTCCTCCTGCATGAACAGGGCTTCGGCGTTGCTGACATTGGCCGTCGTCCCCGAGGCCACATCCTGGCGCACCTTGTCGTAGACCAGTTCCGCCGTCGAACCGAGGGCAATGGCCACTGCGGCGCCGCCCAGCAGCAGGCCCAGCGCCTTGGTGTCGCCCTTCTTGATGGCGGCATAGATCTGCGGCGCCTTGCCGGTCTGGGTGATCGCCAGCTTGAGCCCGGCGGCGATCTTTTCGAAATAGGCTTGCGTCGTATAATCGGCCGTGGTGTCGCCAATGGCCACCTTGCCGCCGACGGCATTGATGCTGTCGGCCACCGCCGAACCCAGGCTGCCGATCATGTCCGAGATCATGTCGAGCCGCTTTTTCTCGTCCTTGGTGGTCAGCACGATGGCAAAGGTCGCCGCCATGTTGACGCCGGTAAAGCCGGCATTGGTCGCGCATTTGACGCAAGTGATCAGCGCGTCGGCGTTATAGCCGCCGTCGCTGGTGCCAACGCGCATGCCGGTGTCGATGGCCGATCCCGCCATGGTCTGCGCGATAAGCACGCCCTGCTTGAAGGTATTCAGCCAACGATCCGTTGCCGGCACATCCTTGTTCTCGACATGGTCGATCGCCAGTTCCGCAAGGCTCAGGCCGCCGGTCAACATCGTGGCGCCCATCTCGGCATAGGTGGACATCTTTTCCAGATGCTGGATCTGCTGCTTGAGCGACGTCTTCACGTCGTTGTCGGTGGCGTGCTTCAACTGATCCTTCAGCGTGGCGACGTTGTGCGCATTGGCGATGGTGATCGAGTTCGACGCGACCGAGCCCAGCATGCTGACCGTCTGCTTGCCGATCTTCAGCCCGCGTTTCAGCTTTTCGCGGCCCTTGGTCTTGCCTTCGGAAAAGGCTGCGATCTTTTCTGCGTAAAGTTCGCGCGCACCCTCGAAGGCCACGGCATGTTCGCTGTACTCATCGGGCACCATGTTGTCGGGGATCAGGCCAGAGCGGACCAGGGGCGTCCAGACCTCGTTGCGGATCTCGGCCTCGGTGAACAGGGGCTCGCCGTTGTCGTCGTACTGAAGCCTCAGATTGCGCTCGACCTCCTTGATGCGTTCGAAAGACTGGTTCAGCTTGGCCAGAACCTCGCCCGGGATCTCTTCGGCATTCTCGTCGATGTCATGCACCGTGTCGATTTCGACATCGGCGCGCAGTTCATAGCGGCTGAGGATGCCCTGATTGGTATCCTCGTCCAGCGCGCGCCATTTCATCGGCTTGCCCTTCTTGGCGCCCTTCTCGTGCAGCATCACGGCGAAGTCCTGCGCGGCGCTGATCTCGTCGCGGGCATTGGCAAGGCTACCGCCGACCGTCGCGGCCAGGATCTTGCCTTTCTGCTTGTTGCGCGCCTGGGCATCGGACTGCTCCTTGGCGATGTCGCGACCGGATGCCGCGGTGATCCAGTCCATTTCAGCCTGTTCCAGTGCCATGTCGTCAGTCTCCGTTCCCGATCCAGGGTTGCGCGGCGTCTCAGGGCTTGAGCGAGGTGGTGATCTTCTTTTCCAGCAAGTGCAGGGTCACGATGAACTGCGCCCAGCCGATGCCTTTGTCGAAGGGGTTGTCGCGGTAAAGCTTCAACGCCGGATCGTCCTCGGTCGATTTGCGGATGCGACGCACCTCGGCCAGGGCCAGTTCGCGCGTCACGGCGAACAGTTTCTTGCGGGCGGCCGGGTCCTGTTCGGCCACGGCCTTGTCCATTTCACGGATCACGGCCGGGCTGAAGCTCGCCAGTTTCTTGACGCTGTTGCCCGCGGCGAGCTTCAGGGCATTGGCCACCGTCGTGGCCAGCGGAATATAGGCGGCTTGCCCGGGATCTTCGCTGGCCTTCTTCAGCATCGCCTCTGCGGCGGATTCCGCGGCAGAACCGACCTTTGCGATGTTGTCGGCGAGGATCTTCTGCCAGTCGGTCATCGCCAGCGAGCCGTCGCTCTTGGTGGTGATCGTGTTGAGGTTCTGCAACTCGTCGACCAGTTCCGCGGCGCTGCTCTGCACCAGCCGCATGTCGGACAGGGCCTTTTCGGGATTGTCAGAGCCTTTGTAGGCGGTTTCGGCCGTCTTCATCTGGACCTTCAGCCCATCATAGACCGCCTTGTATTCGTTATAGCTCTTGAGCGTGCTCTTCTGCTTGGACAGGATGCCATCCGCGGTCTTCAACTGGGTTTCGGCATCCTTGGCGACCTCGGCATATTCGTTTTCGGCCTTGATGCGCGTGTCGGCGCCGACGCGGGCGCCGTGGATGAAGTTCGACAGCGCGTCCAGATAGGCCTTGCCGTCCGAGGGCTTGGCATCGGTGACCGCCTTGACCGCATCGTCGAGGTCGGTCTTGATCTTGTCGGCATCCTTGTCGGCATTGCCGATCCCGGTTGCCGATTTGGTGCCCAGCGACTGATAGGCCGCTTTCAGGCGGTTGCGCAGATCGCCTTCGAAGCCTTCGCCCTTCTTGACCTCGGCCAGGGCGCGCAGGTCTTCGGTCAACTGCTGCTGCACCTCGTTCCAGGCCTTCAACTCGTCGCGCCCCAGCGGGGCCGAGACGCCCAACTCTGACAGGATCTTGCTGGGCCCCTTCTTGACCAGTTCGGCCAGCATCTTGGCCGGGCTTGCCTTCGACGACCCGCTGCTGCCCTTCAATTCGGTCTGCAGCGCGTCAAGCTTCAGCTTGACCCGGTCGTGTTCCTGTTTCAGGTCGCCCTGTTTGACCGAAATCTGCTGGAAGGTCTTGGTGAAGTCGTCCACCGCGACGCGAGCCTCTTTGGCGGTCATTTGCAGGACATAGGTCTTCTTGAAATTGTCATAGCCGATCCGTGCATCGGTCAGCCCGGCCGGGATCCATTCGACCGGATCCTTCGGCACCAACTGGTCAACCGCCTTGATCTGCTTGGCCACGTAATCATAGTCCGGCCCGCCCTCCATCGCGTTCTTGAGCAGGACCGCGGCCCGTTCATTCGCGGCCTCCACCGTCTCCTTGCTGCCGGGCGGGGCGGTTTCCAGCATCACCTCCAGCGTCGAGGCCTGCTGGAACAGTTGCTGGATCACCTCGCGCGGGATGTGCTTGTCATCGCGGCGCTCGACCGTACCTTCGTGCTTGGTGTCGATCTCGTAATATTCCGGGCCGTTGGTGCCATTGACCACCAGAAGCTTGTCGCGCGGCACATCGCCGATCTTGGTTTCATCCAGCTTCTTGGTCTTGAACAGGTCGGCGAGCGCGGCCTGCATCTTGCCGTGCGTCTCGGCCGCGGCAGAGCGCGCGTCAGTTTCCTCGGTGGTCAGGACGGGCGCGGGGACTTCGACCAGCAGGACCTCGGCCTTCAAAAGGCCGAGGCGGCTTTCGGCCTCGGACAGGGGCAGGCGCGCATTGCCCTTGGCGGCCATGCCGGTCTTGATGGCGGTCAGCTTGTTGCGCAACACATCATTGTCGTCGCCGCCCTTGGCCCATAGCGTGTCGATGGCAACGGTCAGATCGTTCACCGCCTTGTCCACCCGCTTGCGCAGCGAGGGCTGGGCATCCTCTGGCGCCGGCGTGCTGAACTTGTTCGAGCCGACCATGGCATGCCACAGCTTTTCGGTCTCGATGATCAACGCCTGGCATTCGGCCAGCTTGTCGGTCTCGGCCAGGATCTTGGCCTGATCCAGCATCCCGGTCAGGATGCCGTGCTGCTTTGGCGTAAGATCGGTCAGGTCCGGTTCACTGGGGAACATCTTGGCATCGACCGAGATCCGCTCGGCACTGATGTCGATGTTATTGCGCAGCTTTTCCAACCGGCCGGCCTGCTGCTTTCCTTCCTTGTCCTTGCCGCCCAGGAGAAGGATCTTGTGGTCAGATGGCAGGGCATCCAGCGGCCAGGTCTTCGATGCCAGTTGCAGGGCCGCCATCGGATCATCGACAAAGCCCTGCCCCTTGGCTTCGTCCAGGGGAATGCGCTTGATCTTTTCGACCCGTTCGGCGGCCGTGTTGCGATACAGGTCGAATTCGGTCTTGCGTTCCAGGATCGCGGCGCGGCGCTCTTTCTTTTCGTCGATCTCGCGGCGCAGTTCCATCAACTCGTCAAAACCCATGGTCCGCAGGTCTTCGGTCAGCGCCAGTTCGTCCGAAAGCTCCTTTTCCTTGGCCTTGATGTCCTTGCGCAGGGCGGTCGAGGCGACCAGAAGCTGCTTTTGCGCCTTTTTCATTTCAGAATCGCGCTTGCCTTCGCGCAGCGCGATCGGGTCGTTCTGCTGCGCAAGCAGTTTCAATTCCGCCAGCCCGGCCGAGTTGATGTGGCGGGCCAGATTGCGAATGACGGGCTGACGGTCGGACTTCAGCTTGGACAGGACGCCGGACGCCTTTTCGCTGTTGCGCTCAAGACGTTTCTTGTCCTTCAGAAAGCCCCGCAAAGTCTTGTCGGCCTCGTCGCACAGGTCGGCATGGGTCTGCAGTTCGGTGATCCGCTTCTGGTCGGTCGCCTGGTCGGGCAGGGTGTTCTGCGTCGCCGCAAGCGTGAATTCCTTGACATCGGCGAAGATGCGCAGATTGGCCACCTCGCGCAGGCAAGCGTCGATCTTCGCCGTGGCAGGTGTGGGCATCGGTTTCGCGTCAGGCACGTCATCGACGAGCGCCTCGATCTGGATCTTGATCGCGTCAAGGTCGTCGGCGGCCTTGCCAAACACCGGCTTGTCATCGTCGGCGTTCTCGGCCTCGCCGATGATCTTCATGATATTGCTGCGGATCGTCTGGCGGCGGCCCGTCAGCTTCAATATCTCGCCGGCAAAGACCTGATCGGGCTGGCCGGACTTGTCGTCATAGACCTCCTGGCGCGTCTTTGCCGCCTCGATTGTCTGTTCCGCCTGGCGCAGGTCCTCCAGCACTTCGGTGCGCGCCTTGTCAAAGCGCAGGAATTCTGCCTTGACCGTTTCGTTCACATTGAAGGCGTTGACCCGCTTCTTCTTCTTGGTCAGCACGCCATCGGGGATCTTCTGCAGATATCTTGAGATGAACTGGGCCTGCGCTGGCGTGAGTTCGATCGCCGAAACCAGATCATCCGGCATTTGCATGGCCCCCTGTCTGACGTGATGTCCAAAGTGAAAGGCAGCATGCGGCTGCCATGAATCGCATCAACTTATTAACGCGACGTTAGGCGCGCCCGAGGCAGTTGCCAACTTTATTCGTGCCGCGGCCCGGCATGAGGCGGCACGTCCAGACTGAAAGGTGGCTGAAAGCTTCGCGGCCTAATCTGGCCCCAACAAGATTCGCGCAGGACCACCTCAACGGCCAGGCGCAATCTCTTTGGGAGGAGACTGAAAATGTTGCACAGGCACAGCCTGCAGGCACGCCTTGGCACGGCCAGGCGGGCGGGTATCAAGCCATGACCGCGCGTACCGATGGGTTGGGCGGCGTCGAGCTGACCAACGTCACAAAAAGGTTCGTCACACCGACCGGCGCCGCGATGACGGCGATCCGCGATGTCAACCTCAGGATCGAACCGGGCCAGTTCTGCGCCATCGTGGGCCCGACCGGCTGCGGCAAATCCACCACGCTGACGCTGGCGGCGGGCCTCGAGACGCCCAGCGCCGGCACGGTCAAGGTCTCGGGCAAGCCGGTCGAGGGCATCACCCGGGGTGCCAGCTTCGTCTTTCAGACCGATGCCCTGCTGCCCTGGAAACCCGTGGTGGACAACGTGGCGCTTGGCCCGATGTTCAAGGGCGAACCGAAGAAAGAGGCCATGGCCAAGGCGATGGACTGGTTGCAGACCGTGGGCCTGGCCGGGTTCGAACACCACTATCCCCACCAGCTTTCCGGCGGCATGCGCAAACGCGTCAGCCTGGCCGCGGCGCTGATCAACGACCCTTCGATCCTGTTGATGGACGAACCCTTCTCGGCGCTGGACGTGCAGACCCGCGCCATCATGTCGAACGAGCTTTTGACGCTGTGGGACCGCCAGCGCCCCTCGGTCATCTTCGTCACGCATGATCTGGAAGAGGCGATCGGCCTTGCCGACAAGGTCGTGGTGATCACCGCAGGCCCGGGCACGGTCAAGGCAGAATTCGACATCGACCTGCCCCGCCCGCGCGGCGCCGTGCAGGACATCCGCTTCGACAAGCGGTTTCTGGAACTTTACCAGCAGATATGGGCGGCGCTGCGCGAAGAGGTCGAACAGACCTACTCGCGTTCCGCCATCGCCGCCAAGGCAAGGGGGGCCCGGGCATGAGCGCCATTTCCATGACTGCGGTCCCCGAGGCCGCCTCGGACGAGGCCAGCCTTGCCGCGCAGGCGAGGGCCCGCTTCAAGCGGCACAAGCAACTGGTGCTGCTGGGTCAGGTCGCGATCTTTCTGGTCATCGTGCTGGGCTGGGAAATCGCCGCGCGCACCGGCTTCATCGACCAGTTCTTTTTTGGCTCGCCGTGGGGCATCTGCGTGCGACTTTTCACCTGGGCGCGCGACGGCACCGCCTATGGCTCTTTCTGGCTGCAGATCTGGGTGACGCTCGAGGAATCGCTTCTGGGCTTTGCCGCCGGCGTGTCGAGCGGGATCTTCTTCGGCGTGCTCCTGGGCGAGGTGCCCTATCTGGCCGAGGTGATCGGCCCCTATATCAAGATCGTCAACGCCCTGCCGCGCATCGTGCTGGGGTCGATCTTTGTGATGTGGCTCGGACTTGGGCTGCCGTCCAAGGTGCTGTTGGCGGCGGTGCTGGTGTTCTTCGTCGTCTTCTTCAACGCCTTTCAGGGTGTGCGCAGCGTTGACCGCAACCTGATTTCCAACGCCCGCATCCTCGGCGCCTCGCGGCTCCAGGTGGTGCGCCATGTCGTGTTCCCCTCGGCCATGACCTGGATCATCGCCAGCCTGCACGTTGCCTTGGGCTTTTCCATCATCGGCGCCATCGTGGGCGAATTCCTCGGCTCGCAGCGCGGGCTGGGTCTGGTGATCGCCACGGCGCAGAACACCTTCGATGCCAACGGCGTCTTCGGCGCGATGCTGGTGATCGGTGGGCTGGCGCTTGGCGCCGAATGGCTGATGTCCAAGATCGAAAAGCGCCTGCTCGCTTGGCAGCCGTCCAACACCCGCGACAGCACGATTCAAGGGATCTGACGGCAAGGAGGCCGCCGGACCCATGACCAAGATCCAGCACGCTGGATGAACCACAACGGAGGAGGAACTGATGAAACTCACGAAACTGGCGGCCCTGCTGGCCACCTCGATGGCGATTGCGGTACCGGGCACCGCACTGGTGTCAACCGCGGCCAAGGCCGAGGACCTGCCCAAGGTGACCCTGATGGTCGGCGGCATCGACAAGCAGATCTACCTGCCCTACCAGCTGGCCGAAAGCCTGGGCATGTACAAGAAATACGGCGTCAACGTCGAGCTTTCGACCGAACAGGCTGGCGGTGTGGGCGCCGAGGATGCCATGCTGTCGGGTCAGGTCGACATGGCCGGCGCCTGGTACAACCACACGATCGAGCTGCAGGAAAAGGGCAAGAACGTGCTGGACGTGATCCAGCTTTCGGTCGCGCCCGGCGAGAGGATCATGTGCGCCAAGGGCTCTGACATCAAACAGCCGACCGACTGGAAGGGCAAGGCCGTCGGCGTGACCGACCTTGGCTCGGGCACCGATGCACTGGTCAGCTATGTCTCGGCCCATGCCGGAATGAAGGCCTCGGACTATACCAAGATCGCGGCCGGCGCGGGCCAGACCATGATCGCAGCCCTCAAGTTCGGCAAGGCGGTCTGCGGCATCACCAGCCAGCCGACCGTGAACGCGATCGAAAAGCTGGACGTCGGCTATTCGGCCATCGACCTGTCGACCGGAGACGGCGTGAACAAATGGCTGGGCGGCGCCTATCCGGCGGCCTCGGTTCTGGCCAATTCCGACTGGGTCGCGGCCCATCCCAAGGAAACCCAGGCCGTGGTGAACGCCCTGGTCGCCACCATGGTCTGGATGCGCACCCATACGGCCGCCGATGTGGCCGACGTGATGCCGGCGGATTTCGTTTCCAACCAGCTGACCTCGAAGGATGAATATATCGCGGCGCTGACCGCCGACTGGGGCCAGTTCAACATCGCCGGCGCCGGCACCATGCCGGAGAGCGGACCGAAAACCGTGATGGAGATCGAAAAGGCGGCCGGCAAGGTCAAGGGCACGGCGGACCTGTCCAAGACCTATACCAACTCCTTCGTGGATGCGGCCAAGAAGCTGGAAGGCGTCAAGTAACACCGCACAGTTGAGGCAGGTCAGGGCAAGGGGCGGCATCGCTGTCCCTTGCCCGCGCCACATCTGCCTGCCGTCTCGACGCGGGGGCTGTCAGGGTCCATGCTGCCACGACAGCCGGCACGCCCTTCACCTGGAGTCCGCCATGTCGCGAAAGCGTCCATCACCTGTCTTGCGCGCGCTGGCCTGCACAGTTCTGGCCTGCGCCGTCCTGGCCTGTCTGCCGCTGACGGCCCAGGCTGAAAAGGTCGCGCTGATGGTGGGCGGGATCGAGAAACAGATCTACCTGCCGCTGATCCTGACCCGCAATCTGGGCTATTTCACCGACGAGGGGCTGGATGTCGAGATCCTGTCCGAACCCGCCGGCGCCGAGGCCGCGGACGAGATGCTGGCAGGCGCCGTGCAAGGCGTGATCGGCTTTTACGACCACAACATCCAGCTGCAGGCGCTTGGAAAATATACCCAGTCGGTCGTGCAGTTCAGCCTGGTTCCGGGCGAGGTCGAACTGGTCAGCAACCGCCACCCGGAGGTTCATGCGGTCCCCGATCTGCGCGGTCTGCGGCTGGGGGTAACCGGGCTCGGCTCGTCCACAGATTTTCTGACCGAATATCTTCTGGTGCGGGCCGGCCTTCGGATGCGGGACGTGACGCCGGTGCCGGTGGGCGCGGGCGATCCCCTGATCGCGGCGCTGCATCAGGATCACATCCAGGCCGCAATGACGACCGAACCCACGGTGTCGCGCCTTCTGGCGCTTGGCGAGGCGCGGGTGCTGGTCGATCTGCGCAATGTTCAGGGCACACGGGTGGCACTCGGCGGGCTTTATCCCGCAGCCTGTCTTTACATGGACAGCGGCTGGGTCGCGGCGCATCCGGCGACGGTGCAAAAGCTTGCCAATGCCTTCGTGCGCACCATGCATTATATCGCCAGCCATGACGCGGCCGAGATCGCCGATCATGTGCCGCAGGATTTCTACGTCGGCAGCCGGGCGATCTATGTGCAGGCGCTGCGCGATGGCAAGGCCATGTTTACCCCCGACGGCCGCATGCCAAAGGGCGGGCCGGAAAACGTGCTGGCGGTCCTGTCGCTGTTCATGGACAACGTGACGCCCGACACGATCGACCTGTCGCGGACCTATACCAACGCCTTTGTCGATGCCGCCAACCGCTAGACCAGTGGCAGGGACAGGCGCACCGCAAAACCCTTGCCACCCGGAGGAGCGACAAGTTCGGCCTGACCCGCGAACATCTCGGCAATCTCGGCCACGATGGCCAGACCCAGACCGCTGCCGCCGCCCTTGGCCGAGGTGCCGCGCTGAAAGCGCTGGAACAGCCGCGCCCGATCGGCAGGGGCGACGCCGGCGCCAGTGTCGCTGACGGTCAGCACCCCCATCCCGGCCTCTTTCGTCACGGTCAGCGTCGCGGTGGCGCCCTTGCCGGCATGGGCCACCGCGTTGTCCACCAGATTGGCCACCGCCTCGCGCAAGAGGATGGCCGAGGCGGCAATCTGGCAGGGCTCCTCGGCCTCGACCGCCAGATCGACCCCGGCATCCAGCGCCAGGGGCGCCACATGGCTGGCCACATCGCGCGTCACCTCGGCCAGATCGACCTTCTCGACCGCCAGTTGCGCGCGTTCATGTTCGACCCGGCCCAGCGTCAAAAGCTGGCTCGTCAGGCGCGACATCGCGGTCAGGCTGAGGTCGATCTCGGCCAAGACGGCGAGCGTCTCGGTCGCATCGCGGCCGCGGCGCGCCATGCCGACCTGAGTCTTCATCACGGCCAGGGGCGTGCGCATCTGATGCGCGGTGCTGTCCAGAAAGCGGCGCTGGCGGTCCAGATAGGCAGCAAGCCGGGCCATGTGATCGTTCAGGGCCTGCACAAGCGGGCGGATTTCGGTCTGAACCTCGGCCGCGTCAAAGGGTTCGAAACGGTCGGCGGGCTTGTCCAGTACGGCGCGGCGCAGGCGCAAGAGCGGGCGCAACTCGCGCGTGATGCCGATCCAGATCGACAGGGCGGCGGCCACGACCAGCGCCGCCTGCTCCAGAAAGCCCCGCAGCCACAGGCTGCGCACCATGTCATCGCGGGCGCGCAGCGTCTCGCCCACCATGACGCGGATCGGCGTGGTGCCGTCAGGCGTGATGACAGACTGGCGCACGACCACGGCGTTCATCTCTTCGGTGCGAAACCGGGTCGGCAGAAAGACAGCATCTGACGTGGCAGGCATCGGGTCGGGCAGGTTCAGGCCGGGAAAGCCCGCGATCAGCACGCCGTCCTGGTCGAACACCGCATAGGAAATCTCGTCGTGACTGTCCGAGGCGAACAGTTCCAGCGCGGCCGGCGGCACCACGACCCGCACCGCGCCATCGCGAAACCGGGTCTGTTCTGCGATCATCCGGGCCGAGGCGAGGATCTGCCGGTTCATGATCAGCGTGGCCTGCCGCGTGGCCGAGGCATAAGACAGCCACAGGCTGAAGCCCAGGATCGCCACCACCGGGCCGAACAGCCACAGCATCAGATTGACGCGCAGGCTGCCGAGGCCGGGTCCTGCGCCGCGAGGTGTCACGGCTTGTCCTGCCGCAGCACATAGCCCAGCCCGCGCAGGGTGGCGATGCTGATCTGGCTGTGTTCCAGCTTGCGCCGCAGGCGATGCACGATGACCTCGACCGCGCTGAGGTTCACATCGTCGCCATGGCCATAGCAGCTTTCCAGCAGGGTTTCCTTGCTGACGGTCGAACCGGCCCGGCGGATCAGCGCCTCAAGGATCACATGTTCGCGGCGCGACAGGGGCAAGGGCGCGTCCGCGATGGTGAACAGAAGCGAGTTCTGGTCGAAGACCAGAGGCCCGAAGCGCAATTCCTGCCGCAGAGTCTTGCCCGCGCGTCGCATCAGGGCGCGGATGCGGGCGGTCAGTTCCTCGACTTCAAAGGGCTTGGTCATGTAATCGTCAGCCCCGACGTTCAGCCCCTGAACCCGCCGCCCCAAGGCATCTTCGGCGGTCAGGATCAGGATCGGCACCTGGATCTGGCGGGCGCGCAGGTGGCGGACCACCTCCATCCCGCCCATCCCGGGCAGGCCAAGATCGACGATGACCAGATCGTAATTCTCAAGGCTTACGCCCTGCACGGCGGCCTCGCCATCGGCGACGCAATCCACCACGTAATTCTCGCTGCGCAGCAAGCGGGCCAGCCAATCCGACAGCTTTTCGTTGTCTTCGACAATCAAGAGCCGCATGGCACCTCCCCCCGCGTCCGGCCACTATAGGGGCCGCGACACAGCGAGACGATAGAGATTGTGCGACAGCCGCGCCCGTTTCAGGCGGGGGCAAGCACGAAATCGAAGGGCGAACGCCACTGCGTCGCCTGGCCCTCAAGCCGCTCGTAGGGCGCGATCAGCGAGGCCTTGACCCCGAACACCGCATCCGAAGCCAGATAGGCATCGCCGCCCACGAAAGTATGGGTCACCAGCCGCTGGTAGCCCGGCGCCGTAACCAGATAATGCATATGCGCCGGGCGGTAGGGATGGCGGCCCAACTGTGCCAGCATCTGGCCGACCGGGCCATCATCCGGAATCGGATAGCTGACCGGCTTGATGCCGATGAAGGCATAGCGCCCATCCTCGCCCGTCACAAAGACGCCGCGGTTGTTGCCCTTGGGCTGGATGCCCGGCTGCTGCACGTCATAGAAGCCCTCGGCATTGTCGGACCAGACATCGACCGTGGCGCCCGCGACGGGCTTGCCCTCAAGGTCCAGCACCCGGCCCTCGAACAGGCAGCTTTCGCCCTTGCCATCCAGACAGAT
This sequence comes from bacterium, assembly GCA_016124195.1. Taxonomy (GTDB): domain Bacteria; phylum Pseudomonadota; class Alphaproteobacteria; order Rhodobacterales; family Rhodobacteraceae; genus Stagnihabitans. The sequence continues at coordinate 244,978 of WGOE01000001.1, forward strand.
CGTCTCGCCCATCTGCCGGCGCGGCGCATCATCGACGTGAAACGGGCCGAAGACGGTGTTCTCGGTCGCGCCGGCCGGCCTGCGGTTGCCGATCGCATCGACCAGCATCGACAGGCCAAGCACATCGGACAAGAGGATGAATTCCTGCCGCTGTCCGGAACAGATCTGCCCGGTCCGGGTCAGGAAATCTATCGCCAGTCCCCATTCGGCCTGGGTCAGATGCACTTCCTTGGCAAAGTCGTGCAGGTGACGCACCAGCGCCGACATCACCTCGGCCAGCCGCGGATTTGTGCAGGCGGCGTGGCGGGCGTTGACCGTTTCGACAGAGGTGGCTTCGGTGAAGGTTCCGGTGAGAGACATGGCGAGGGGCTCCTAGGCTTGGGCGGGATCGCCCACGAGGGCGCGGGCCAGAAGGGCTGCGATGGCGTCCCGTTCGATCGGACGCGGGTTCCAGTAGGGGTTGGCGGTGGCCAGATCGACCGCGCGCGGCAGATCGGCCGCGGTCAGGCCCAGGTCGGACAGGCGCGAGGGCGCGCCGATCCGGGCGGCAAAGGCGGTCAGGCCCTCATGCGCCGTGGCAGAGCCGAAAATCTGGGCAACCGGGCGCAGCAGGTCGGACACTGCGGCCTCGGTATAGGCCACGGCATGAGGCAGGATCACGGCATGGGTTTCGGCATGCGGCAGGTTGAAGCCGCCGCCCAGCGCGTGACAAAGCTTGTGGTGCAGCGCCATGCCGACCTGTCCCAGCACCGTGCCGCAGAGCCAGGCGCCGTAAAGCGCCTCACCCCAGTCATTATCCTGCGGTGCGCCAGAGGTCAGCCGGGGCAGCGCCGATGCCAAGGCCCGGATGCCCTCCAGCGCCATCAGCGAGGATATCGGGTTGCGGTCGCGCGCATAGAGCCCCTCGACCGCATGGGCGATGGCATTCATGCCGCTGGACACGACCAGATGCGGCGGCAGGGACCGCACGAGGGCCACATCATAAAGAATGACCCTCGGCCGCACGCGCGGATCGGACAGGGTTGTCTTGCGCCCGCCCTCGGTCTGGCCAAGGATCGGCGTCGCCTCGGAGCCGGCGAAGGATGTGGGGATCACGATCTGCGGCAATCCGGTGCGCAGCGCCAGCGCCTTGGACAGGCCCGTGGTCGACCCGCCCCCGATCGCCACGAGGCAATCGGCCTTGGCCGCCTCAAGCGATGTCAGCGCGCGTTCGGTGACCTCGACCGGCGTGTGCATGGCAGCGCCGGCAAAACTTCCCGCCCCAAGCGCGCCGAGCCCGGCCAGAAGGTGCTTTCCGGCTGCCGCCTGTTCGGGCGTCGTCACCACAAAGGCGCGGCTGCAGGTCAGTGCCGTCACCTCTGCCGCCACCTGCGCCGGGGCGTCCGAGCCAAAGACCACGCGCTGCGCCACCGAGGCGTAGGCGAATTGCGGTTGGAAGAGAGATGCGGTCATCTGAATCTCGATCTGGCAGGGGTGCGGGAGAGGGCCGTATCACGTCTGCGCCTCGGGCGTGGTACGGCGGGGGTTTCACACCCCCGCACCCCCGTGGGATATTTTTCAACAGATGAATGGGGGGCCGGGGGATCAGGCCGTGCGGCCTTTCAGGTGCGGACCACGATCTTCAGATGCTGGCCCGATGGGTCGAGAAGCGCCTCGAACCCCTTGGCCACGACATCCGCGGCGTCGATCCGGGCTGTGATGACCTTTTCGACCGGGAAGCTGCCCGAGGCGATCAGGCGGGCGATGCGCGGCCAGACCTGGACGGGGTAGCACCAGGTCGCCTCGACCGTGATGTCCTTGAGCGCCCATTGCATCGCGTCGATCGAGGCGCGCTTGATGTGCAGGCCGACCTGCACGACCTTGCCGGCCCGGCGCACCGCATCGACGCAGGCGTTGAGCGAGGCTTCAAGCCCCACACATTCCAGCGCGACATCGACGCCGACGCCTTCCTCGGTCAGGTCGCGCACCACTTCCAGCAGGTTCTGCGTCTTGGGGTCGACCACCACGGCGTAGGGCGCGATGTCCGAAATGATCCGGCGACGGTTGGGGTTGGGTTCGGAGACGATGATCACCGAAGCGCCGGCCGCCTTGGCCGCAAGGATGGTCAGGGCGCCGATCGGACCCGCGCCTGACACCAGCACGGTCGAACCTGCCGTGACACCTCCGCGGTCCACGCCGTACATGGCCACGGCGGCCGGTTCGATCATCGCCCCCTGCTCATCGGTCAGGCTGTCGGGGATCGGCTGGGCGTTGTAATCCTTGATCACGGCCTGTTCGGCCATGCCGCCCCAGGCCCAGGACAGGCCGACGCAGCCCATCTTGGGCGACAGGTGATAAAGCCCGCGCTTGCCGAAATAATCGTCGCGCGGAAAGAGCAGTGGCTGGATAGAGATGCGGTCGCCCGCCTTCACATGACTGACCGCAGAGCCGACTTTCTTCACCCGCGCCGAAAACTCGTGGCCAAGGATCTGCGGGTTGGTGGCACCGGTATAGACATGCGGCGTCTGCGGCGTGACGATCGGCCCGGCGATGTATTCGTGCAGGTCAGTGCCGCAGATGCCTGTCACGAAGGGTTCGATCATCACGTCATCTGGCAGCAGAACGTCCGAGGGCGGCGCTACATCTTCAACCCGGATGTCACGGGCGGCGTGAAAACGGACAGCTCTCATATCATCCTCTTTGGTCTTTTGGGCGGGTCGGACACCGCAGGTTTTTCGGATTGGATCCTGCTTAGCAAAGCGGGCCCGGCCAGGGACCTGCCTTTTTATCCATTCCGGATGATTCTTTGGCCTCATGATGCGCCGCGCCGCGATATCTTGATCCTGCCGCAGATGTTTTCGGAGATGCAATCGTGACGACACCCCAGACAATTCCTACTGAGATCGGCTGGATCGGGGTCGGCAAGATGGGCAATCCGATGGCCACACGCCTGATCGAGGCCGGGCACAAGCTGACGATCTGCGACCCGGTCGCCGAGAATCGGGCGAGCCTTGTCGCACGCGGCGCGCAGGTTTCGGCCAGCGCCGGCGATGTGGCGGCACGCTGCAACCTGATCTTCGTGACCATCCCCAACGATGCCGTCCTGGCCAGTCTGATCGACGATGGCGAGGACCGCAGCGGTTTTGTGGGCCAGGTCGGCGCCGGAACCGTGCTGGTCGAGATGAGCACCGTGTCGCCGCAACTGTCCGAGCGCGTGGCCCGTACGCTGGCGCGGCGCGGCGTGGGCTATCTGCGCTGTCCGATTTCGGGCAGCACCACGCTGGCGCGGGCAGGCAAGCTGACCGCGCTCGCCTCGGGCGACCTGTCGGCCTGGGAGACGGCCGCGCCGCTTCTGGACCTGCTGGCGGTGCGCAAGTTCTACCTCGGTCAGGGCGAAGAGGCCCGCTACATGAAGCTGGTCTTGAACACGCTGGTCGGAGCCACCTCGTCGATCCTGGGCGAGGCGCTGGTGCTGGGCGAACGGGGCGGCCTGACGCCGGGCCAGATGATGGAGGTCATCACCGAAAGCGCCGTCGCCTCGCCGCTGATCGCCTACAAGCACGAGATGATCGCCCAGATGGATTTCGCGCCGGCTTTTTCTGTCTCGCAGATGATCAAGGACTTCACCCTGATCACCGAGGCCGGGCGCGACAAGCAGGTGCCGATGTTTGTGGCCAACATGATCCTGCAGCAATATACTGCGGCCTCGAACGCCGGCTATTCCGAGCAGGACTTCTTCTCATTGTTCGATTGGATGCGCGTTTCGGGCGGGCTTGCGGACCCGGCCTGAGGGCGCCTGAAAGACGGATATGACTCGCAAGACTGGCAAGCTATCGGACCACGAACTCAGCCGCGTGATCGACTTCCTGCGCAAGATCCGCCAGCCGTTCGACGCCTCGATCCCGGGGGCCAAATCGGATCCTTACTGGAACATCGTGCTGGAACTGGTGGACAGCCACATCCAGCAACGGTCGGTCGATCTGTCCACGCTGGTTGAACTGTCGCAAGCCAGCTGGGGCACGGCCAACCGCCTGATCACCAAGCTGATCGAGGATGGGCTGATCACCCGGGTGCCGCGCGGGCCCAAGCACAAGACCTCGTTCCTGGCGCCCAGCGATGACCTTCTGACCCATTTCATCGACTATGCCGCCCAGGTGAAGGCGCAACTGGCCAAGACATTCGGCCTGCGGTCGGGCAGCGAGACCGACGAATATTACTTCGGCGGATCCTATTTCGCCGCCCATATCATCTCGCCCGTTCAGGGTACGGACATCAGTTCGACGGCGCTGCGCAACCTGCGCTTCCTGCTGCATGACGACAATTACTTCGCCTCGATGCGCAACATGTGGTCGGATTTCCGCAACGACATTGGCCGGAAAAGCAGCTTCGACCTGCGCCACCTGCCAGAGCTTTACGAGCAGGCTGAAGTGGCGCTCAGCGATCCGTCCACCGCCTATGACGTGGTGGCGGTCAACATGCCCTGGCTTGGGCGCTTTGCCGATGCGGGGCTTTTGGCCTCGCTGGACGATGTGCTGCCGCAGGCGCCGATCAACCCCTTGGACTTTCACCCCTCGGTCTGGAACACGGGCCGCTGGAACGGCCAGCATTACGGCATCCCGATCTATTGCACGGTCGAGATCCTGACCGCCCGGCGCGACCTGTTCGAGGCGGCCGGCCTGTCCTATCCGCGCACCTTCGACGAAACCATCGCCGCCGCCCGCGCCCTGCACCGCCCCGACCGCGAGCAATACGGCATATCCTGGAACGGTGCGCGGGGCATGACGATCGCGCATGCCTTCATGTTCTTCATGGCCTCGTCCCAGGGCTCGGTGATCGAGATTCCGCGCAAGACGGAAAACTGGCTGGACAGTTTCGACCCGCGCAACCTCAAGCTGCGGATCAACAGCGACGAGGGTCTGGCCGCGCTGGAGTTCATGCGCCAACTTGTCGAAGTGTCCCCGCCGGGGATCGAAACCTTTGACGCCGACCGCAATCTGGAATGCTTCATGTCCGGTTCGGCCGCGATGAGCTATTCCTGGACGATGCGCGCGGCCCGGCTGGAACATGAGCTGAGCTCGCGCGTCAAGCGCCGCGTGGCCTATCTGACGCCGCCGGTCCTGAAAGGGCGCCAGGTCACGGCGCCGGTCGGCGGCTTCCTTCTGACCATTCCGACCTATGTCGCCCCCGAACGCAAGCGCGAGATCCTGAACGCCATCGCCTGGATGGCCTCGCCCGAGGCGATGAAGGCGCATGTGCGCAACGGCTTCCCGGTCGCGCCGCGTTTTTCGGTCTGCGCCGACCCCGAGGCGCTGGCCTCCTCGCCCATCGTCAGCTTCATCGACCGGATGGCGCGGCGGAATGAGTTGAACACCTGGTCGCGCCCGCCCGTGCCGGAATATGTGGAGATCGAGCGGATTCTGGGGATCGAGATCTTTGCCGCCGTCTTCGAGGGCAAGGCCCCGAAGCGCGCCCTCGCCGATGCCGAGGCCGCCGCCTATCGCTGCATCCGCGACCGGGTCGGCCTGATCTAGCGCAACCTTGACGCCTGTCCGAATGGCTGACCCGGCGCCGGTGACAGCGCCGGGTCTTTTTCAGTGCGACGCCTGCTGCTGTGCCGCGGCGCGTTCGCGCACCGTGGCGTAGATCAGCGCGGCCATCAGGATCAGTGCGCCCTGGAACACATATTGATAGGTCTGCGACAGTCCGAGGAAGGACACCACGTTCAACACCTCGGTCAGCAAAAGCGCGCCCAGCACGGTGCCGACAAAGGTGCCTCGCCCACCGCGCAGGCTGGTGCCGCCCAGCACGACGGCTGTGATGCTGGCCAGCGTGTAGTTCGCGCCCTGCGCCGGGTCGCCGACACCGATCTGCGCCATCAGCATGATCGCCCCCAGCACGGTGAAAAGCGAGCTGATCACATAGCCGGCCACAAAGGTGCGATCCACGCGCAGCCCGATGCGGCGGGCGGAGTCTTCGTTCGACCCCAGCGCCCGCATCTGCCAGCCCACGCGCCGGTTGCGCAGCGCATATTCCGCGCCCAGCGCAAAGACCACCAGCACCACAAAGGCCAGGGGGATCGGGCCGACCTGCCAGGTGATCCACTCGACCACCGTGCCGTTGATATAGCCGCCGGGGCTGTCGCGCAGGATGAAACTGCACCCTTGCAGGCCGATATACATGGCAAGGGTGGCGGCAATCGCGGTGAACCCGGCAAAGCGGATCAGCAGGCCATTCACCAGACCGACGATCAGCGCGATCCCGAACATCAACGCGAAGCCCAGGGCAATCACCGAAGGCGGTTGGCCGTCCAGCACGAAGAACGAGGCCACCACGACCAGAAATCCCGCCAGCGGCCCGACCGACAGGTCGATCCCGGCCAGAAGCAGCGCAACAGTCTGCCCCAGCGCGATAAACCCAAGCGCGGTGGCCAGCATCAGGATGTTGCCCACGTTGAACGAGGACAGGAAATGCGAATTCTGGCCAAAGCCGTAAAGGGCCAGCGCGATCATCACCAGCGTCAGCGGCACGGCGGGCGCATTGTCGCTTTGCACGAAATGGCGCCATCCCGCGACGCGCGCCTTGGGGTGGCGGGATTCCTCGCGGTCAACATGGGTCAGGGCGCCGACCGCAGCCGCAACGATGCGTGGCTCGGCCACATCGTCGCCGGTCAGGGTTTCCACCACCTTGCCGCGCGACATCACGATGACCTTGTCGCACAGGCCCTCCAGTTCCGCCGCGTCCGAGGAATTCACGATGACCGGAATGCCCTTGGCCGAAACTTCGCGCAGGATGCGGTAGATCTCGGACCGGGCGCCGACATCAACACCCTGGGTCGGCTCGTCTGCCACGATCAGGCCGGGTTCCGAAAGCAGGGCGCGGGCCATGACGACCTTTTGCTGGTTGCCGCCCGACAGCGATTTGACCTCGGCCTCCATGCTGGGGGCCTTGACCGCCAGCGACCGGAACGCGTCCGAGACCTGCGCCATCTCGGCCTTGCGGTTGACGATGCCGAAACTTGCGAATTTGTCCAAAGCGGATATCGCGGCGTTTTCCCGGATGGTCAGACCGCCGGCCAGACCTTCGGCATGTCGGTCTGACGGCATGAAGGCGGCCAGTTGCAGCAGGTCGCGCTCTGCCACGGGGCGGCCGCTCAGCCGCACCTCGCCCTTGCAGCGTTGCAGGCCGGCCAATGCGCGCATCAATTCGGCCTGGCCATTGCCCGCCACGCCGGCCACGCCCAGGATCTGCCCGCGCCGGATGTCGAAACTGACGCCGCTGAAATTGTGCCCGCCGAGCGAGGCCACCGCGAAATTGACCTCTCCCGGGGTCTCGGCCTTGGGCGGGAAGGCCGATTCCAGCGTGCGCCCGACGATCATGCCCAACAGGTCCTGGTCGCTGACCTCGGCCACCAGGGCGCTGCCCTGCATGCGCCCGTCGCGCAGCACGGTGACCCGCTGCGCGATCTGGCGGAGTTCGGCCAGACGGTGGGTGATATAGATGACGGCTGTGCCTGCCTTGACCACCTCGCGGATGCGGGCGAACAGCATGTCGGTCGCATCCTGGTCCAGCGAGGCGGTCGGCTCGTCCAGGATCAGAACCTTGGGCTTGATGGCCAGCGCCTTGGCGATCTCCAGAAGCTGCTTCTGCGCCACGGTCAAAAGATCGCTGCGGGCGCGCAGCGGCACGTCAAGGCCGACCTGATCCAGCATGGCCTGCGCCACGTCGCGCGGCGACTTGCCCTCGAACAGGCGGGCCGGCAATGAAACGCGCAGGTTTTCCAGCACGGACAGGTCATCCAGAATGGCCGGATGCTGATAGGAAATCGCGATGCCCAGACCGGCAGCCACCTCCGGCGACATGCCGGGCACGACACGGCCGTCGAATTCGATGGTGCCGACCTGCGGACGCACGGCGCCGGCGATGATGTTCATCAAGGTGGACTTGCCGGCCCCGTTCTCGCCCAGGATGGCGTGAACCTCACCGGCGCGGAAGGCCACGCTGACATCGGTCAATGCGGCAATCCGCCCGTAGAACTTGGAGATGCCGGACATCTTGAGGACCACCGGTTGCGGCGCCGCAGTCCAGGTCCCAGTTGCGTCTTCCACACCCACTGCCATATCCCGCATTTGTGAACCACCTCTTGTGGTCGAAAGATGGAAAGCGGCCCCGACGCTGTTGGCCGGGGCCGCCAGAGATCACTTGTTGACGGCCTTGGCCTGATCGTCGCCCGACATCACGGCCGACAGATAGATCGAGCCCGGCAGGTCCTTGCGGCACTGCACAGCGCTCGGCTTGCCCGAGACCGAGTCCTCGAAGACCGGCGCCTTGAAGATCTCTTCGGTGGGCAGGGTACCGCCGGTCGCCTCGGCCACGGCCCAGCGCACGGCCAGACGCACGTTGTCGTTGCCGGTCGCCACGGTGAACAGTTTGAAGTCCGGGTTGTCCTTGACGTTGTCGGTCCAGAAGCAGCCCAGCGAATTGCCGTCAGAGGTGGCGATAGCCGGGATCGAACGGTTGAACTTCTTGAAGACCGGCAGCGCGCCCACCAGAGACGGGCCAAAATCGGACACGATCACGTCGATCTTGGGGTTCTTGGCGATTTCGGCCGACAGGACCTGCTGGGTCAGCGAGGGGTCCCAGTTGGTGACATCGAAGGGCTCGGGGTTGATGAACTTGTACTTGTCGTCCAGCACGCTCTTCATGCCAGCCAGTTCGTCCAGACCCTGGCTGTTGCCGGCCGGGCCCGACAGGAACAGCAGGTTGCCGCCGTCGGGCAGGATGCTCTTGATCCAGTTGCCCCAGGAAATGCCGTCATCCTTGAAGGAAGACCCGATGAACTTGGTGTAGTTCTTGCCAGCCTCGCCCCCTACGTCCACACGGTAGGGTACCACGACCGACCCGGCCTTGTAGGCCGCCGTCAGCGCCGGCAGAACCGCCGGACCCGCATCGCCGAACACCACAAGCGCGTTCACGCCCTTGGCGGCAAAGCTCTTGATGTCCGAAATGGCCTTTTGCGTGTTGCCCTGACCATCGGCATATTCATAGTCGGTGATCGAGGGGCACAGCGCCGCCTCGGCCTTGCCCGACGCCGTGGTCACCAGGCGCCAGCTGTTGCCGCCAAACCCGTCCAGCAGCGCCAGCGAGGCCTTCTTGGGGCCGCACCACGACGGGGTGTCCGCCATGGCGGCTCCGCCCAGAACAGCCAGCATCACCGATGCTGCGGCCAGGGTCACCCCGCCTTTACGAAACGATAGCTTCATCTTCGTCCTCCCGATTTGACAGTTTGTTGAGTTTGTTGCCGAAATTTGGCATCTTGATCGAATAGATCCCGATGCCCAATCCAAGCGCCAGGGCCTGAATGATGGTCTGGGCCGAGTAGGGCACGCCGACGGCGAAGGCGAACTGGCTCAGTTGGTTCAGAAAGATCGCGGCGATGGCGGTCGAGATGGGAAAGCCGCGCCCTCCCAGAAGCGAGGTGCCGCCCAGAACCACCACCGCGACCGAGGGCAGCAACAGCGAGTCGCCCTGGAAGGCGGTCGGTTGCGTGGTGATGCCCGCAATCAGCAGCCCGGCCGAGCAATAGAACAGTTGCGCCAGCACATAGGCCATCATCTGATACAGCCGCACGTTCAGCCCGATCGCGGTGGCGGCCAGAGGGTTGGCGCCGATCGCCTCGAAGCGGCGGCCGAAGACGGTTTTCTTCATCGCGATGACCACGACAATCAGGACCGCCAGCGCGAACCAGACCGAATGGCCCAGACCGAAAGTGTCGCCCCCCGCAATGGCGGCCAGCAAGGGCGTCGTGATCCGCGGCACCCCGCCCGACACAGCAAAGACGCCGCCATAGATCAGCGCATTCATTCCGATGGTGGCGACAATGGCATTCATCCGCAGGAAGCCGACCAGCACCCCGTTGACCAGCCCCGCCGCCACCGCACAGGCATAGGCGATCATCACGGCGGGCAGCAGTTGCGCGCTGTCACCCGCCGGGTAGTGGGTGGAAATCACCACCGAAAGCGACACGCCTCCCGCCACAGACAGGTCGAACCCGCCCTGCTGCACCACCAGCATCTGGCCGAGCCCGACGATCATCAGGATCGCCGCGAAGGGCAGGCTGCCCGACAAGGCGCCCTGCGCCACGCTGGATGGCGCAAAGACCATGCACAGCACGATCAGCACCAACATCGAGACCACGACCGTCACGAAGCCCTTCGCCAGGGCAAAGCGCGATACCTTTTTCGGCTGATGTCTGGTCATGTTGGGGGCTAGAGTCATCATCCTGCTCTCGGTCGGTCGCGGGTTACGGGGATCAGGCGATTTGCAGGGTGACCTTGACGGCCACCTGCGGGTTCTTGCCCAGCTCCAGCGCCTGCAAGGCATCGTCCAGCTGGAAGTGATGGGTCTGGATCGGCGAAAGGTCGATGCCGGTGCGTTCCAGGAACCGGATCGCCGCGGGCCAGACATTGGGCGACCCGATGCAGCCCTTGACGGTCAGATCCTTGATCTGGATCTTGCCCAGTTCCACCGGGAACTTCTGCCCGATGTTGATCCCCACCATGGAAACGCAGCCCTCGGCCCGGGCATAGTCGAACACATTGGCCAGCGACGATGCATGGCCCGCGCATTCCACCACCAGATCGGCGCCGCCCCTGGTCAATTCCTGCACGGCCTCGACGGGATTGCCGATCGACGGATCCACCGTCGCATCCGCGCCCAGACGCCGGGCAATATCTCGGCGCAAGGGCACAGGATCGACCACGATCACCCGCGCGCCCATGCCGATGGCCGCCGCCGCCGATACAAGGCCAATCGTGCCGCCGCCCGAAATCACCACGGTGTCGGCGGCATTGACGCCGCCGTGCCGCATCACCGCGTAATAGCCGCAGGTGAAGGGTTCGATCAGCGCGCCCTTGGCGTCGTCCACCGCGTCGGGCAGCTTATGCAGCCATTCGGGCCGTGCGGCAAAGAATTCACGGTCTGCCCCATGCATCGAAAAACCGAAGTGGTGGATGCGCTCGGGCGTCTTGATCACGCATTCGCCCACGACCCGGTCGCCCTTGGCAAGGCCCTTGACGTTGCGGCCGACCTCGACCACCTCGCCCACCCATTCGTGGCCGGGGGTCACGGGGTAGGAGATCGGGATGATGTACTGCCCCGCCAGCAATTCATAATCGGAATGGCAGATGCCCACGCGCGACGTGCGGATCATCACCTCGTTTTCGGTGATGGTCGGCATCTGGACTTGGGTGACGACCGGCTTTTTCGGTTCATCGAAAATCAGGGCTTTCATGACGGTCTCCTCAGGCCACAGGTTCGATCTTGCCCGACAGGGCAGAGGCAAAGACGGCTTCCAGCAAGGCGATGTTGTTCACCAGATGGGCAGCAGTGATCGGGTAGGTCTCGGTCCCCCGCACGGCGCGCGCAAAGGAGACGAGGTTGTCCTTCACGGGTTCTGCCGGAGGGATCTCTACCGTGGTGATCGGCCCACCCGCCATGGCAGAGGTCACGATCCAGCCATCCGGGCTTTCGACATGGGCCTTGTCGCGGATGTCGATCCAGCCTTTTGAGCCATAGACGGTGAAGCGCGACATGAAGGGGTTGGCCAGCGAGGCCGAAACATAGGACGTCCCGCCGCCCTTGAACTTGACGTAAGCCGCCACCGTGTCGCCCTGCGGCAGGTCAGAGGACAGCTTTTCGCATATGCACAGAACGCTTTCTGCCGCCCCCATCAGCCGCACCGACAGGTCCAGCAGGTGGATGCCCGTGGCCGTCATGCCGCCCGCCGGCGCCTGATCGGCCTTGAGCCGCCAGTTGTCACGGTCCAGCGTCAGGAACTTGTCATGGCTGAAGTTCGCCTCGATCTGGTGCAGACGCCCCAGCGTGCCGGCATCGGCTTGGGCCAGCATGTCGGCGATCGGCGGCTCCCACCGGCGTTCGTGGCCCATGCCCAGCACCAGCCCGGCGTCGCGGCAAAGACCCACCGCCTTTTCCGCCCCGGCCTTGGTCAGCGCCAGCGGCTTTTCGCAAAAGACATGCTTGCCCGCCGCCACCGCAGCCTCGATCTGCGCACCGTGGAGCGAATGCGGCGTGGCCAGCACCACCGCCTCGACCGCCGGATCGTTCAGCGCATCGGCGTAGTCCGCCGACAGGGCAATCCCCTTGGCGGTGCAAAGGTCGCGCACCGTATCGACATTGGGTTCGACGGCGCGGACCACGCGGATATCGGCCGGGGCTGCCGCCAGCACGTTCAGCATCTTCTTGCCCCACCAGCCGAGGCCCACCAGCGCAATGCCTACCGGAGCGCTCATGACCGGTTGTCCACGCGCTTGTTGAACGGCCGGATCGAGATCGTGGCCCAGAGCCCGGCCTTGTAGAACGGGTCGGCCTTGTTGAACGCCTCGACCTCGGCCAGGCTGCCGGCCTCTACCACGAAACAGCTGCCGATCATGGTTTCTTCGTCATCGGCCAGCAGGGGGCCGGAAATCACGGTCTTCATCTTGGCGGCGCCCAGATAGGCCTTGTGCGCCTCGTAATGCTCAAGCCGCTTCTGGACGGCGCCGGCGTGATCCAGGCAATGGATGACATAGTGCATGGCTGTGCTTTCAGTTCAGGAAGGGATGATCCGACGCGCGCGCAGCTCGTCAAAAACGTCAAAGAAGCTGCGGGTTGTCTGCTGATAGGCGTCAAAGCCCAAGGTGCGGCTGTTGGTCATGTCGGTGAAACATTCCAGCGTGCGGCCCAGGTCGGCGTCCGAATGCCACCACGAGGCAAGCTTGTTCACCGGAATGTCCTGCAGTCCGTGCTTGGCGACGATCTCGGCCCAGAGCTTTGGCGCATCGGCCATCTGGGTTTCCAGCGGCACCGGATGGCCAGGGTATTCCGCGACGGGCAGGTCGAAATACCCGGCGATCTGCGCCCAAAGCCAGGTCCAGCGGAAGAGATCGCCGTTGACCGTGTTGAAGGGCGTGTTGGCGGCGGCGGGGGTCGTGGCGGCCCAGTGCAACTGCTTGGCGAGGATGCGGGCGTCGGTCACATCGGCCACGGCGTTATACTGCTCGGGCGAGCCGGGATAAACGAAGGGCTGCCCGGTGTGCTTGCAGATCGAGGCGTAGACGGCCAGCGTCACCGCCATGTTCATCGCATTGCCGATGACAAAGCCAATCATCGTGTGCGGGCGGTGCACAGTCCAGGTGAAGCCGCGCTTGGCGGCATATTCGAACAGCACATCCTCTTGCGCGTAGTAGAAATTCAACCCCGGCAGGCGTGGGCTGCTTTCCAGGAACGGCGTATAGGGCTTGACCTTGGCATAGTCGTCGAAGGAGCCAAGATAGTGCTTCAGCCCGGTCACAAGGGCCGCATGCTGGATCGGCGCAGCGGCCAGACCGTCGAACAGGTTGCGGATCATCAGGGCGTTGACGCGGACGTTTTCTTCTTCGTTCTTCTGGCGCGACCAGGTGCAATAGAACACATGGGTGACATCCGACGCCGCCTTCAGCGCGGCCCGGCTGGACGTTGCATCCTCAAGGTCGGCGGCGATATGGCGGTCGGACCAGGGCAGATCGGCGGCGCTGCGCGACAGGGTTACCACGGTCCAGCCCTCGGCCTTCAGGTGCTGCGCGGCATAGCTGCCTGACAGCCCGGTCGCCCCCACGATCAACGCGATGTTTTGTTTGCTCATCTTCCGGAACTTCCCATTCGTACTGTGACCTTGCGGCATGCAGAGGCCAAGCCGCTAAAGCATCTGCGGACGGCTCTGACAATTGACCGTATCAGGCATTTCTTCCCCTCCGCGCAGCCTCCCCGCTGCACCGGCGCCGTGTCCCGAGCGCTTGCGCAACGGGCGGTGCCGACAAGAGCAAACCTAACAAACAAAAGCGGGGCGGAAGGGAATGATTTCTCCGGATCGGATAAATCGAATCCCGCGCGGCCTTGGCCAGCCGCCGCGCCCCGCGCCATCGCCAAAGTTCAAGCGTGACAGAGTGAATCTGCCACGGCGAAGGCGGCTGGCGCGGCCTGCCAGGGTTGCGGCGCCACCGGGCGCGCGGCCGATTGTCCGAAATGGATTTTTCCTGCCGTTCTTTGCCATCGGCAGCCCGCAGCTTCGCCACCGCGCGGCAGGGTCAAGCGTTGACCTTGACCAGGGCAGCGGCCCAGCCTGCGCGCCGTTGATCGCGCGAAGTGGACGGGATCGCAGGTTCAAAAAGGGTGGCCTGCGCCACCGGCAGATCGCGTCCGAAGGCCATCGCGGCAACTCCGAGCGCGCCAAGTTCCTCGACCGGGGAACGCAGCACGCGCCGGCCCAGAAGATCGGCCTGCACCTGCATGAGGAACCCGTTGACCGAGGCGCCGCCATCGGCGCGCAAATCCCGGATCGGGTGGCCGATATCCAGCTCCATCGCGGTGAAGACATCGGCGATCTGATGGGCGATGGCGTCGAAAGTCGCCCGGGCCAGGTGGGCCGGGCCGGTGGCATGGGTCATGCCGGTGATGGTGCCAGTGGCATGGTCGTTCCAGTGCGGCGCGCCCAGACCGGCCAGCGCCGGGACAAAGACCACGCCGCCGCTGTCGGGCACGGTCTCTGCCAGATCGCTGAGCGCCGCGGCCCCGGCACAGCCCAAAAGCCTGCTCATGAAGGCCGCTGCCTGCGCCGATACGGTGATATTGCCCTCCAGTGCGTGGGCCGTGCCGGCACGGTTGGTCCAGGCGATGGTGCCAGACAGGCCATGGGACGACCGCACCCGCTGCGGCGTCAGCGTCATCAGCGAGGACCCTGTGCCATAGGTCGCCTTGACCGACCCCGGCACGCGAACGCCGTGGCCATAAAGGGCGGCATGGCTGTCGCCCATCATCGCCTTGATCGGGACCCCTGCGGGCAGAACGGTCGCCCCGGCCACGGTCTGGCCAAAGACCGCATCCGACGCCAGAGGCTGCGGCAGGCACGCCAGGGGCACCCCGAACAGGTCGCACAGATCCGCGCTGAAGCGCAGCGTCCCGGTGTCGAAAAGCTGGGTGCGCGAGGCGTTGGAATGATCGGTCGCAAAGGCGCCGCCGCCGGTCATCTTCCACAAGAGCCAGGCATCCACCGTGCCAGCCCGCAGATGGCCCGCATCGGCCAGGGCGCGGGCGCCCTCCACATGGGTCAGTACCCAGGCGAGCTTGGAGGCCGGAAACAAGGGATTGATCGCAAGGCCGGTCGCAACCTCGACACGGGCATTGTGGCCGGCCTCCACCAGCGCCGCGCAGTCCGGTGCGGTGCGCCGGCATTGCCACAGGATCGCCGGGCAGATCGGCTGGCTGGTGCGCGCATCCCAGACCACCAGCGTTTCACGCTGATTGGCGATGGCGATGGCGTCGATGGCAGGGCCACCGCCTTGGACGATGGCCGCGATCACCTCTTGCACCGAGGCCCAGATCGCCCCGGCCGATTGTTCGGCCCAGCCGGGCCGGGGATACTGCGTGGTCAGCGGGCTTGCCGCGCGGGCCAGAATGCGCCCGTCCTCGGCCACCAGCAGCGCCTTGGTGTTGGTCGTCCCCTGATCCAGCGCCAGAACGTGCCGCGCCGTCATCTGCCGGACCGCTGGATGGCACGGCGGGTGGCAGCGGCGATGCCGTCACGGCTGAGCCCGTATTCGTTGAAGAGCCATTCCACCGAGCCGGTCGGCACGAAGCCCGGAAAGCCCACCCGTTCAACCGGCACCGGCTGATGGGCGGAGGTCAGTTCGGCCACCGCCCCGCCAAGACCGCCGCGGACCGAGGCCTCTTCGACCGTCACGATGGCGCCGGTCTGGGCGGCGGCGGCCAGAACCGCCTCTTCGTCCTGGGGGTTGATCGTGGCCATGTTCAGGACGCGGGCGGCAATGCCCTCGGCCAGCAACAGATCGGCGGCGGCGACGGCCCGGTGCACCGTGGTGCCGCAGGCGATGATCGTCGCTTCCGCGCCCTCACGCAGCAGTTCGGCCTTGCCGGCGCGAAACACGCGGTTGGCAACCTCAAGGTTGGGCACCGGCATCCGCGACAGACGCAGATAGACCGGACCTTCGTGTGCCGCCGCCCATTTGATCGCCTCGGCGGTCTCCCAAGCGTCGGCGGGGGCGATCACGGTCAGGTTGACCAAGGTGCGCAGCCAGGCGAAATCCTCGATCGAATGATGGGTCGGGCCCAGTTCGCCATAAGCCACGCCCGAGGATTGCCCGACCAGTTTGACGTTGAAACCGGCATAGACCACGTCAGCCTTGACCTGCTCGAGCGCGCGGCCGGTCAGAAAACAGCCGGCGGCCGAAACGAAGGGGATGCGCCCGCCATTGGCAAGGCCTGCGCCAACGCCCACCATGCATTGTTCGGCGATGCCCACGTTGATCGTGCGATCGGGAAATTTCTTCTGAAAGCTGTTCAGCTTGGACGATCCGACTGAATCGTTGACCACGACGACGATGCGGTCATCGGCAGCGGCCAAAGCCTCGAGCGTGGCAACCCAGGCCTCACGACAATCGAACAGGCCTTCGGTCTTTGCGGCGGGGGCGGACATCAGACAAGCTCCTTCATCGCCTGGGCGAATTGTTCGGCATTGGGCACCCCGTGGTGCCAGTTGGCCTTGTTTTCCATGAAGGACACGCCCTTGCCCTTGACCGTGTTGGCGATGACGGCGCGCGGCCTGTCGCCCGGCGCAGCCGACAGGACCTGCAACAGCGCCGCGGCGTCGTGCCCGTCCACCAGTGCCACATCCCAGCCGAAAGCCTCGAATTTCTTGTCAAGCGGGTCAAGCCCGTTGGTCTCTTCGGTGCCGGCGCCCTGCTGCAGGCGGTTGCGGTCCACGATCCAGGTCAGGTTGCGCAATTTGCGGTTGCCCGCCGTCATGGCGGCCTCCCAGTTGGAGCCTTCCTGCATCTCGCCATCGCCGGTCAGCACGAAGGTGCGATAGGCAGCACCAGTCAACTGGCCCGCGATGGCGATGCCGGTCGCGACTGGCAAGCCATGGCCAAGTGGCCCGGTGTTGGTTTCGATTCCCGGCAGATAGTTGCGGTTGGGATGGCCGCTCAGCCGCGATTTCGGCTGCATATAGGTGGCAAGCCAGTCCTCGGGGAAATAGCCCGCCGCGGAAAGCACGGTGTAAAGCGCGCCGGTGGCATGGCCCTTGGACATGATGAAGCGGTCGCGGTCGGGCCAGTCGGGCCGCGCCGGGTCGTATTTCATCACGCCAAAGAACAGCGTGGCCATGATGTCGGTCGCCGAAAAGTCGCCGCCCGGATGGCCCTGCTGCGCCTCGAAAACCATGCGGAAGGCGCGGCGCCGCATCCAGAGCGCCTTGTCCCGGATCTTGGCGGCGGGGTCATTGGTGAGGGTCATGTGCATCTCTCAAAAACGGTTGGGCCAGGACAGCTGCGGCTCTGCCGGGGTGTTGTGGTGATAAGAGGGCCAGCCCAGATAGCGGGTGATGGCCTCGGACACCACATCGGCGTGATGGCCGCGCACCATGGCGACATGGTGTTCGAACCCGTTCTGCGTGACAAAGCGCATCAACTCGCGCAGGCGGGCCACCCGGGTGACGGCAATGCCGCCATCCATCGGGAACGGATCGTCGGTGAACTCTCCCTCGCCCAGATAGCATTTGAGGTGTCCCGCCCGATCGTCCGAGGACAGCCGGAAATAGGTCATCGGGCCCGGCTTGACCTTGCCCTTGACCGCGCCGAAGCATTTCGACCGGCCGATGCTTTCGCCCAGCACATCCAGTTCGGAGATCTCGGGCGTGTCGCCGATGAAGCTGCGGGGGAAGTTGCCGCAGTGGGTGCAGACGCACTTGTCGGCCTCGCGACCGTAGTTGTTGTTCCAGTCGAGGATCGCCGGCGGCGCGCCCGAGGCCAAGGCCAGCGCATACATCGACAGGGCGCCCATGATGTCGACCTCGCAGGCCGAGGGCATCAGTTCTTCACCCATCATGCTCATGGTGACACAGGTCGCACAGCCGAAATTGTCCTGCAGGGACCGCCAGCACTGGATGGCCGAGGCATCGCAGCCGTTCGCCTCGATCCAGCGGTTGACCGCCAGCGTCCACTTGGCCTGCGTCAGGATCTGACCGGGCTGGATATGGGCCGGAATGGTGCCATAGGCCTTGATCCGGGCCATCTTGTCCAAGAGCGCGGGGTCGCTGTCGCTGATCTTGCCGGCCGCACCCATCATTTCGGACAGATCCACCGTGACGACGGTGATGCCGGCGGCCTGCAGCAGCTTTTCCGAATAGCGCATGGTCTGAAAGGCGCCGGTACGTGCGCCGATCGCCCCCAGCCGTGCGCCGCGCAGGCCGCGGACGGTGCGGCAGACCCGGGCGAAGCGCTCCAGATCGGCGCCGAATTCGGGGCCGCCGGTGTCGCAGGTATGCGTGGCCGTCTCGGTGAAGGGCACGCCATATTGCCAGAAGTTGTTGGTGACCGAGATCTTGCCGCAGAAGGCGTCGCGCCGTTCGTGGACCGAGACCTTGTCCACCTCGTCATTCGAGGCCTGCAACAGGATCGGCACGTTCAGCTTCGCGCGTGAGACAAGCTCGGCGATGGCGATCTCGTCGCCAAAGTTGGGCAGGCAGATCACCAGCCCGTCAATGTCATCGCGCTGCGCCTTGAAGGCCGCAGCGTAAAGTTCGGCATCGGCGATGCTTTGCACAGCGCCATTGGCCGTGGCCTCGTAGGGCAGGATCACCGCCTCGATTCCCAGTCGGTCCAGCTGGGCCAGCACCTCTTGCCGGGCGGTCAGGCAGGGCGCGGGGCTGAAGAAGGCGCGGCTGCCTATCACGACGCCCAAGGTGACTTTGCGGCGAATGGTCAGTGTCATCGATCCCCCCGTGGCGGCACCAGAGCGCCACGACCTTTCTTTCGATTGATTTCGTTTCATGCGGTTCTACCGCAATTCCATCAACTTCGCAAGCGATCAGTTTTGCATCACTGGGCCGTCGCAGCGGTGATTTCCCTTGATATTCGCAAACCACGTTGGAAAACCGCCCGAATTACAGCCGTAAAGGGGAGAAATCTGCTGCTGCGCGTGCAGCATAAGAAAGTGATTGACACGAATCAAAAACAAATGAAACAAAACGCAAGGAAAAGTCGTAACCGCCTCGGTGCGACCATCAGGGAGGACCTTACATGAAACTCACGCGTCGCCTGCTTCTGTCCGCCGTTGCCATCAGCCTGGCCGGCGTCCTGCCGTCCCTTGCGGCGGCCGCCGACAAGATCGCCATCATCACGCCCAGCCCCGACAACCCTTTCTTCAAGGCCGAGGCCGATGGCGCCGCCGCCAAGGCCAAGGAGCTGGGCTATGACGTGATGGTCCTCGTGCATGACGATGACGCCAACAAGCAATCGGAACTGTTCGACAGCGCGATTGCTGCGGGCGTCAAGGCGATCATCCTCGACAACGCCGGCGCCGATGCCTCGGTGGCCGCCGTGCAGAAGGCCAAGGACGCCGGCATCCCCAGCTTCCTCATCGACCGCGAGATCACCAAGGCCGGCGTCGCCGTCAGCCAGATCGTGTCGAACAACTATCAGGGCGCGCAATTGGGCGCGGGCGAGTTCGTCAAGCTGATGGGCGAAAAAGGACCCTATGCCGAGCTTCTGGGCAAGGAAAGCGACACCAACGCCGGTATCCGGTCGAAAGGCTATCACGACGTGATCGACCAGTATCCCGACATGAAGCCTGTCGCCCAGCAGACCGCAAACTGGTCGCAGACCGAGGCCTATTCTGTGATGGAATCGATCCTGCAGGCCCATCCCGAGATCAAGGGCGTCATCTCGGGCAACGACACGATGGCGATGGGCGCCTATGCCGCGCTGGAGGCCGCCGGCCGCAAGGATGTGATCGTGGTGGGCTTTGACGGCTCCAACGACGTGCGCGACAGCATCAAGGCCGGCGGCATCAAGGCCACCGTGCTGCAACCCGCCTACCAGCAGGCGCAGATGGCGGTCGAACAGGCCGACAAGTTCATCAAGACCGGGGCGACGGGCATCGAGGAAAAGCAGCTGATGGATTGCGTGCTGATCAACGGCGACAACGCGGCCAAGCTTGAAACCTTCGCGCTGGCGCAGTGAGCCTGCCCTTTTGATCCAGCGAACGGCGCGGCCCCTCGACGGGTCGCGCCTGACCTTTCCCCGGAGAAGCCGATGCGCCCGATGTCCCTTGCGCTCGCCTCGATCCTGATGGCCGTCACCCTGACCGGCTGCAAGATCGTCAAGACCCAGACCCAGCCCGCTACGGCCAGCGCCGGTAGCGATGCCAGCGAGGCCGGCCATGTCGATCAGGTCCTGGCCGACACCTATGACGCGAAACTGCTGCCGTTGATCGCCCAGAACGCCCTGACCGTGGCCGACCTGCGCCGTGCCGTGACGGCGGATCTTGACGCCACGGGCAAGGCGCATGGCAACCGGGGCGCGGGCGCCGGTGCGGCCTGGAACTTTGCCGTCAAGGGTCAGGGCACGGTGATCGCGGCCAACCTCGAAAGCCGCGCGCGCAAGGCCGATCTGGATACAGATGGCGACGGCGCGGCCGATGTGACGCTGCAGCTTGGCCCTGTGATCAACGGCACCGCCCTGCGCGATCTGGCCCCCTTTTATGACTTTGGCCAGTTCCGCGACCAGATCGAATTCGCCAAGCTGGCGAGGGCGATCAACGACAAGGCCAGTGCCGCCCTGACCCTGCCAGAGGGCGACCTTGTGGGCCGCAAGCTGAACTTCCTGGGCGCGGTCACGCTGAAAAAACCGACCGATCCCTTCGTCGTCACCGCCGTCACGGTCGGGGTCGCGCCATGACAGAGCCACATCCGGTCGGCCTGTCGATCCGCGGCGGGGTCAAGGTCTATCCCGGCACGCGCGCGCTCAAGGGCGTGGATTTCGACCTCAGGATGGGGGCCGTGAACGTGCTGGTCGGCGAAAACGGCGCCGGAAAATCGACCCTGATGAAGGTGATCGCCGGGGTCGAGGCGCTGACGGCCGGCCAGATCAGCATGAACGGCCAGCCCGTGCAGATCGCCTCGAAATCCGATGCGGTGGCGCTGGGTATCGGCATCGTGTTCCAGGAACTGAACCTCTTTCCCAACATGACGGTTGCCGAGAATATCTTCATCGCCCGCGAGCCCCTGCGGCTGGGCTTTGACATCGACGCCCGCGCGCAATCCGATGCCGCCCGGGCGCTGATGCGGCGGCTGGAACATGACATCGACCCCGACACGCCGCTTGGCACCCTGCGCATCGGCCAGCAGCAGATCGTCGAGATCGCCAAGGCCCTCGCGCAGAACGCCCGCATCCTCATTCTGGACGAACCGACCTCGGCCCTGTCCGCGTCAGAGGTCGAGGTCCTGTTCCGCGTCATCGCCGATCTGAAGGCGCAGGGCGTCGGCATCGTCTATATCAGCCACCGGCTGGAAGAACTGATCCGCATCGGCGACTACATCACCGTGCTGCGCGACGGCACCATCACCGGGGCGCGCGCGATGGAGGGGGTGGACATCCCCTGGATCGTGCGGGCGATGATCGGCGAAGGGTCGAAGGAGTTTCCGCGCACCGAAGCTCCCCGGTTCGGCGCCGAGGTGTTTCGCGCCGAGGATGTCTGCCTGCCGCGACTGGGTGGCGGCTTCACCGTCGATCACCTGTCGCTTTCGGTCCGCGAGGGCGAGATCTTGGGCCTGTACGGGCTGATGGGCGCCGGCCGGACCGAGTTTCTGGAATGCGTCATGGCCCAGCACCCCCATGCCACCGGGCGCTATTTCATCGCGGGCCAGCCCCTGACCGAACGCGATGTGGCCGGGCGCATCGCGCGCGGTCTGGCGCTGATCCCCGAAGACCGCAAGCGCGACGGTCTGGTGCAGATCATGTCGATCCGCGAAAACATCACCCTGTCCGCCCTGTCCCGCTTTGCCCGGCTGTTCCATCTGAACCTTGACCTGCGGGCCGAGGCCGCCAGCGCGCTGGACTTCGTCAAGCGCCTGACCATCAAGATCGCCAGCCCCGACAATCCGGTGTCAAGCCTGTCGGGCGGCAATCAGCAGAAGGTGGTGATCGGCAAGGCGCTGATGACCGACCCAAAGATCCTGCTGATGGACGAACCCTCGCGCGGGATCGACATCGGCGCCAAGGCCGAGGTGTTCCGCACCATGCGCCGATTGGCCGCCGAGGGTCTGGGCATCCTGTTCGTCACCTCTGACCTCGACGAGGTGCTGGCCCTGTCCGACCGCATCCTGGTCATGGCCGATGGCCGCCTGACCGGAGAGTTTCCCAGCGGCGCCGCCCCTGCCGATGTCATCGCCGCAGCGACCCGCCACAAATTGAAGGACCACGCCGCATGACCGCCATTCCCGCCCCGCGCAGCGACCGCACCAACCTGATGCTGGTGGTCCTGCAACTGCGCACCTTCGTGGCGCTGATCCTGGTGCTGGGCTTCTTTTCCTATGCCGCGCCGAACTTTCTTTCGGCGGCCAACGCGGTGATCGTGTCCAAACACGTGGCGTTGAACGCGCTTCTGGCCATCGGCATGACCTTTGTCATCATCACCGGCGGCATCGACCTTTCGGTCGGATCAATCGTGGGGCTCTGCGCCATGGTGGCGGGCTGGCTGGTGCTGAACCCGGTCGATCTGGGCATCGGCTATTCGGTCTGGTTCGACACGGCCGAAATCGCGGGGCTGGTGGCGCTGGTCGGCATCGCGGTCGGGCTGGTCAACGGGCTTTTGATCACAAGGCTGGCCGTGGCCCCCTTCATCGCCACGCTGGGCACGCTGTACATCGCCCGGGGGGCCGCACTTTTGCTGTCGGGCGGGCGCACCTTTCCCAACCTGACCGGCGATGCGGAGTATGGCACGCAAGGCTTTCCCTTCATCGGGGCAGGCAACCTTTTGGCCCTGCCGATGGTGATCTGGCTTCTGGTGGGCATGGGCTTGGTTGCGCATTACATCTCGCGCCGCACCACCCTGGGCCGCCACATCTATGCCGTGGGCGGCAATGAACGGGGCGCTGCGCTGTCGGGCGTCAAGGTCAACCGGATCAAGCTGTTCGTCTACATGTTCTCGGGCTTTTGCGCGGCGCTGGTCGGGCTGGTGATCGCAAGCCAGCTGCAGGCCAGCCACCCTGCAACCGGGGAGACTTTCGAGCTGAACGCCATCGCGGCGGCGGTTCTGGGCGGGACCTCGATGTCGGGCGGGCGCGGGCGGATCGGGGGCACCATCGTCGGCGCCTTCGTGATCGGCATCCTCGGCGACGGGCTGATCATGATGGGCGTGTCCTCGTTCTGGCAGACCGTGATCAAGGGGCTGGTCATCATCGCCGCCGTGGTGATCGATCAGGCCCAGAACCGCCTGCAAACCCGTGTCGCCCTGCAACAAGAGGCCGCCATCGGCAAATGACATGCGGATTTGATATCATCCGACGATGATCTACTGTAGGACGCAAGCGTTCGAAACCCTATCCATCGCCAGCGGAGGCAGTGCGTGCCGCAAGATCACATCCCGCAACGCGGTCAGGCCCTGACCGGGCTTCTGTCCGAACCGCGCCGCCGCCGCGTGCTGGAGTGGATCGAGGAAGAGGGCTCTGCCCGGGTCCGTGACCTTGCCGCCGCCTTTTCGGTATCCGAGGCCACGATCCGGCAGGATCTGGAGCGGCTCGAATCCGAAGGCCTGATCACCCGCGAACACGGCGGCGCCTATCTGAACGCCACCCCGTCCGAGGCCGGTGCGATGCTGCTGCACCATCGCGAGAACATGGACAAGAAGGTGCGGATCGGCGCCCTGGCGGCCAGTCTGGTCAAGGACGGCGAAACCCTGATCCTTGACGCCGGCACCACGACGACCGAGGTCGCAACCCGTCTGGTCGGGCGCAAGAACCTGACCGTGATCACCAACGCTCTGAACATCGCGCTGATCCTGGGCGCCGTCCCCGGCTTTGCGGTGCACATGCCCGGCGGCCAGTTCAAGGCGCCCACGCTGTCGCTGTCGGGCGATGCCTCGGTCGAATATTTCCGCAACATCTTTGCCGGAAAGCTGTTCCTCGCCACCGCGGGCGTCTCGCTCGAGGCCGGCCTGACTTATCCCAGCTTTGCCGACCTGCAACTGAAAAAGGCGATGATCGAGGCCGCGAGCCATGTCTATCTGGTGGCTGATTCGAGCAAGATCAACAAACTGTCCTTCACGCGGCTGGGCGCGCTGGACGTGGTCCATACCTTCATCACCGATGCGGGCATTTCGGACGCCGACGCCAGGGCCTTCGAAAGCCGCGGCATCGAGCTTCTGGTCGCGACCTGAGACGCAGCACCGCCTGACCACATGGCGGCCCGGCCCTGCAACAGCCATACCCGGCTCGGGCAGAGTTCTGCTGCGGCACACGGCATTCGATGTCGGTTTCCTCGACATCCATCATCGCTCGGGGGTGCAGCCCCTGACGAGGCCCGGGATGATCCCGGAGGCCGGGGCCGCGCTGGCCCGTGCCGATCTGGCAAGCCGGTTCGGCACCGGGGCCACGGCGCCTTTGGCCCGCCGCAGCGGCGCGCCGGCGTGCGCCTGGGCCGCGGCCGCAAATCGAGCTGGCCGCTTGACAGAAATCCCGCCGGAATGGTCTACTCCTGTTGTTCCCCGCATCGCCTTGACGTCATGAGGACATCAGCGCGTGGCAATCCGGTCGATGACATTCACCCTGCTTGGGCTCGGCGCCGTTGTCGCGGCGATCGCGGCAGAGTTTTCCGCGCCGCTGCTGATGCTGAAACCTTCCGGCGCCGATGCCAAGGCGCCTGGTATCGGAATCTCCGCGCTGGCCTGTCTGGATCTGGTCCTGCTTTACACGCTGGTCTTTCTGACCGTCGATTACTTCCCAGGCATCCGCGCCGCCTTCGCCCGGGCGCAAGGCCTTGCGACGCTGATCCTGTCGATCCTCGCCCTGCTGGCCGCCATCGTGCTGGCCTTCGGCGCGTTTCAATTGCTGATGCTGATGATCAGCCTGCTCTTGGCCGTGCCCTTCGGCACCATCGCCTATTTCGCCCTATGGGGAGATTTTGACACGGGCACAGCCAAGGCGATCCTGGGCTTTGCCATGGTATTAAAGCTTTTGGGCCTTGGCCTCTTGCTGGGCGCCAGTTTCGCGTTGATCCGTAACAAATGGCTCGTGCTGCTGGCCATCTGCTCGCTGGGTCTGACCTTCGGGCTGGGTCTCTTGCAGACCATCCCGCCCGGTTTTCTGGTCACCATCACCGATGCCCTGGGCGGGCTGGTCACGCTGATCGTCGTCATCATCTGGACGATCATCTTCCTGATCGGGGCGATCCCGGCCATCCTGCGCGCGGTGCGCAGCGTGGCCTGAGCGGACCCTCAATCGTTGACGGCAAAGGTGACCGGGCCACGCGGCGCCTCCAGGATCAGGTCGGCGTCGCGGTCGCGCACCACGATGCTGCCGCGCTGGTCCTTGCCAGCCTGGTCGCAACTCGCCAGAACGCCGGGGCCGGCGATGCACAGAACCGCCTCAGGGCTGCCGGGCACATGGATCGTGACCCTGAGTTCCGGCCCGCTGAGCAGATGAAAGCGCACGACCCCCAGCTTGCCATCCTCGGCGAAGAAACGCCCGCTCCACCGGTTGCCCATGGCAAGCGCCTGTGGCGGTGCTGCGCGCGGCTTTGCGGCCGGCGGGTCGGGCAGGAGGCCGATCAGCCACGCGGGCAGGCCCGGCGAAAACCCCGCCGGCGGCGCATTGCGCGCCGGCTGCGACGGCCAAAACGCGAGGATCGCCACAAAGATCAACCCCACGGCCAGCAGACCCGCGATCATCCAGCGCATGAGGCTCTCCCCGCGCGGACAGGCCAGAGTGAAAGACCTGGCGTCATGGCTTGATCAACTCCAATTGACGCAAGCTGTTTTCGATCCGGTTGGTGAACTTGATCGGCGGATCGATGACGCAGAGCCTGGGATTGATCTTGCAGGGATTGGTGACGGGTCCGGTGCCGGGCTTTTCGTTGACCGCGACCTGGATCGTCTCGCCCAGCTTGACCACGCTGCCTTCGTGCGGCGTGACCGAGGCGACCACGTTGTTGTCAAGCGAGGCGTCGTTGGCCACGGCGGGGGCCACGACCAGACCGATGTTGGCCAGCTTCTGCACCGCGATGATGATGTTCTGGTTGCGCAGCCCGGTGGGCACTGTCACGCCCGGATCGGTCAGCAGCACCGTCGCCCCGCCAGGCCCGACGCCGACCCCGCTGACCGTGCCCGGTTCATAGCCGTCGGGCTCGGGGGCGGGCTGGTTGCCGATGTTGGGATATCCCTCTGTCGCGGCGATGCGCTGCGCGTCGGCCAGGGTGCGGCCCGCGACCAGCCGCGGATCGAGCTTGTGCTTGGGCCAGAACATGTAGGCCCCCGCACCGGCAAGGGCCACGACCAGAACCGCAATGACGGCATAGGCCCAGACCGGCACTTTCGGCGGCGGCGGCGGTGCGGCTGGCGCCACGATGTCAAAGCCGATCGCCGGGCCGATGGCGAAATCGGTATCGGGCTTCTGTTCCGCCGTGACGCGCAGCCTGAAGGTCTTGCGTCCGGCCGGCGCGCCGGCAGGGATGGTGACCTGCACGGTGACGCTGACCGCGCCGCCGGCCGCGAAATCCTGTTCCAGTTCCAGGGGCGAGGTCGCCAGACCGCCAGCGATGGCGAACCATTCGGGCCGCGCGCCCGCGTCAGGCTCGATCCGCACGCGCCCCGCCTGCCGGTTCGCGGCGGTGCTGCGCACGCTGCAGGTGACAGAGCCGGCTTGCACGCCCAGGGCATCCGGCTTCGACAGGTCGAGCCGCGTCGGGCAATCGGCGAATTCAAAGGTCGGCATGATCCAGTCTCCCTGTGGCGTTCATCGACCGGACGACAGGCTGTCGATCCGGTTCCATCCATCGTTCTGCGCGGACGGTCCCGAGCCCGCGAAGGTCTTTTGGTAGATCGTGCCCTCGACGGTGCGGCCAAAGACCTCGATCCGGTCCGGACCGGACACCACGGCCACCGGAGCGCCGACAAAGCTGCCGCCCAGATCGTCCCAGCCCGTGCCAGCCGGGATCCAGCCGCCGCTGCCATCACCGGACTTGTGGAACATCGCGCCTCCCTGCCCCGTGGCCGAGCCGACGGCAAAGATGTCGAGCTTGCCAGGCCCGCGGGTCACGATCGCGGGACGATCGACGAAACTGCCGCCCAGCGAGGCCCAGCCGATGTCTGAAGGTTGCCATTGGCTGCCGTTGAAGGCCTTGTAGTGCAAGGCACCGTCAAGCCCGATCGCAGCGACATCCAGCCGGCCAAGCGCCCAGCTGCAAATCGAAAGGGGCCCGGCGAAATCGCCGCCGAAATCGGCCCAATGAGCGAAATCGACCGTCCCGTCCAGCCATCGGGCGTAGAAATGGTGATCGGGGGACAGGCTGAACAGATGCAGCGTCTGCGGCCCCCAACTCACACCTGTCGGAGCCCGGGCGAAGGTTTCGCCCTTCTCGGACCAGTTCTGCGGCTCGGACAGGGGCTCTGCCGCGCCCGACCAGCGGGTCATGTGGCCCGCCGTGTCGAGCGCGAAGATGTCCAGTTCGCCGCCGCGCCGGATCACGAAGGGCGCGGCCTTGCCCGACACGATGTAATGGCGCGTCCAGGTCCCGAGTGCGGTGCCGGGGGTCGGGATGGCCGCGTGCAGCAGCACGTTGTCGATGCCGGTCGCGGCGAGGTCGATCATGCCGTCTTGCACCGTGGCAGAAATTTCGCCCTTGGCCGAGGCGTCAAGCGGCTGCCAGTCATAGGGCGGCGTCCAGGTCGTGCCGTCGAAATGCTTGCGGTAGATGCCCTGATCTTCGGCCAGAGCGAACAGATCCACGGTGCCGGGGGCGGCCGAGACGGCAGCCGGGGTCGCGACGATGCGGACACCCGGCTCGACATAAAGCGTCAGATCCCCGTTGCCGGCCAGGGCGACAGAGGTCACCCTGCCGGCCTTGACCCCGGTGCGCGGCCCTTCGACGGCAATCGGGTTGGGAAATTTCTCGGCCCGGGCGAGGTCGAGTGCCGCGGCGGCGTCCATGTCGACGAGGGTGTTCGGGTCCGGCCGGCCCTTGGGCCAGAGCGCCCAGCCCATCGCGGCCAGCATCGCCACCGCGACCGCCGCGATCACGGCAAAGGCCCACCACGGCACCTTTGCCGGTCGGTCGGGCGGCGCGCTCCACGGGGCCACGTCAAAGCTGACCTGCGGGGCCTCGACGAAATCGGTGTCGGTGACCTTTTCAGAGATGGCGCGCAGCCGGAAGCTGACCGATTGCGGTGGCGTACCGGCCGGGACCCTCACCGCAACCGTGGCACTGACAACGGCATCGGGCTCGAAGGTCACCTCGATCTCGCGCGGGTTGGTCGCGACGGCGCCGTCCAGGCGGAACCAGTCGGGCAGCGCCTGCCCTTCGACCTTGATCTGAAGCCGCACCGCCACCCTGCGCGACGCGGTGCTCTTGACCGAGCAGGTCAGCCGGCCCTCCTGCGCCACGCCGCTGGGCGCTGTCGTCAGGGTCAGGCGGGTCGGGCAATCGGCGAATTCGAAATCGGGCATCTCTTAGCCTCGCCGTTCTGCAGGATCACGGAACACCACGGGCCGGTCGCCATCGGCCGTGTCGTTGCGATTGACCTGCACCAGGATGTCATAGCTGAGCAGCAGCGCCGCCGCGGTCAGAAAATGCCACCAGGCATGTGGCTGAAAGGCGCCGTCGGGCGCGCACATCCAGCGCGGTGTCGCCGCATCGCCGCTGCCCTCGTAGCCGTCCGACATGCGAAACAACAGCCCGAGCCCCAGCGTTCCGGCGATGAGGCCGTATTCCCACACCAGCCGCAGGCGCAGCGGTGCGTTGACGGCAAGTACCGGGATCATCTGCAGGATCAGGATCGCCGCCAGGGCCGCAAAGACCACGGTGGAATCCCAGTGGAAACTGGTCTTGATCAGGACGCCCAGCACGACGATGGCGGCAGCGGCCACGACATTGACCAGCCAGCGCAGCCACCACAGCCAGCCGAAAGCGTGCCGCACAAAGGCCAGCACGCTCGCCACCGCCACGAAAACGGTCAGGACCAGCATGGCCAGGATCGCTTCGGCCTTGCCGCTGATCAGCCAGACCAGCCCGGTGGCCAAAAGCCAGGCCGCCGCCACGATCAGCCACAGGGGCCACCACGGCAGCTTCAGGAAACCGGGTCGCTGGACATGGACGTAAGCCGCATAGAACGACAGGGACAGCAGCGCCGCATAGACCCAGACCACATCGAGGATCTGCGGAGTCTCGGTCAGGCTGGCGTGATAAAGGCCGCTCATCCCAGACAGGATCAGAAGGTTGAGGCCCAGAAGCATCGCGGCCCAGGACCTGCCCCGTATCAGGATCAGCCCGCCCGCCAGCGCATAGCCAAGGTTGGACAGCGTATTCTGCGCTTCGGCGACCCAGCTCTTGTCAATCGGCCGTTCGCACTGGTCGCCATGCACGGCTGACAGGTGGGCGATGTCGGTGCCATAGACCGTGGCCGGCTTGTGAAACATCGCCAACACGTAGAGAAATACGAAGAAGGCGGCAAATCCGAGGGCCAGGCCCAGGGCACCCGCGGTTCGGCTGCTGCGCAGCGCCGCGATCCGTCCGGCGAGACCGGCGCCCGGGGCGGCAAGGGGTGTGGCGGGGAAGTCTTTCATCTGGGCGCGTCTCCGGCACGGTTCAGGGGGCGGGGCCGATTTCGGCGGTGACAAAAGCGGGCTTCCAGGCCGCGACGATCCTTTCGATCAGCGCCTGATGCCGGCCCGCCGTCGCCGGCACCTCGATCCGGATGTGAAAGGTCTGCGGGCGCCCCTGCGCGTCAGGAGGATTTTCCACAAGGCGGAAGCCATGGCTGGCGGTCGCCACCTCCAAGAGGCCGATCATCGCCCCGGCCGTGCCGCGCGCCCGCGACAAGGTGGCCGCTGCCACGACCAGTTCGCGCAGCGCCCCGGGGTCGATGCTGGTGGCGCGAACCTGATCGGGGTCCTTTTGCCCGAACAGCACGGGATCGAACCCCAGCCATCCGGCCAGCATCACGACAAAGGGCTCTGGCGCGCGGCGCGGGTCGAACCAGGCGTCCAGATCGGCCAGCACGGCCTCGGACGGGGCAAGATGCGATTGCATCACCGCGAGGATGGTTTCCAGAATGCTGCCCGGGGTGATCCCGGCCTGGACCGCCTCTGGCAACAACCGCGCGATGGAGCGGAGTTCCATGCCCCTATCCCTCGGTCAACGTGTTTTCGCCAAGCACGGTCAGATCGTGCTCTCCGGCGCAGTACAGGGCATTTGGCGGCAGCGGGGCGCGGTCGGCGTAAAGCGTGCGCCCGCTGGGATCGAAGCGCGCTGTGGCAAAGGGCCGGGCATAGACGCCCTCGGCACTGGCCGCGAGGATCAGCGCCAGATCCGCCGACAGGGCGACGCCGTTCAAGGGGGCCAGCACCTTGCGCTCTTCGGCGATGGGCAAGCCAGAGGCGAGGGCCGACGGCGTCCAGACCGGATCGGCCTCGCTCAAATCCAGCGTCATGATCCCGCCCCGGTTCGAGGCGGCGGCGATCATGCCCTTGCCGATGGCCAGCCCGGTGCAGCTGCCGCCGTTCCAGCCACGCCCGACCGCCTGCCAGCCGCCGAGATCAATGCCATCGGCCCGCGCCTCGATGCGCAGAACACCCTCGCCATCCGCACCGCTTTCGGCGGCCAGCGTCGCGTAAAGCCACATCCTTTCGCCCTCGCGGCTGAAGTACAGCCGGCGCACGTCGCGGCCCTCTGCCCCCGGCACGACTTCGAAACTGCCGGGCTCGCCGCTGGCACGCGAGATCAGCACACCACGCTTTTCGCGCCGGGCAATCGCGACCATCGGCACGCCAAAGGCATGACGCTGCGCCACGACGGAATAAAGCCCCTCGGTCAGGCTCTGATCCGCCTTGGCCCCGACCTGGGTGACCAGCATCGAGACCTGCTGGCTGCCCAATTCCAGAAAATGCAGGCCCTTGCGCCCGGCATAAAGCAGGGTCGAGCGAATGCCGTTTTCCAGGCTTGCGATATCATAAAGCTCTTCGTCCTGCAGCGTCTCGGCGGTGGTCCAGCTTTCGCCGCCATCGGTCGAAACCTTGACCGCCCGTGTGTCAGTGGTGCGCCCCTCGGTCAGGGCCAGCAAGAGGCCCGGTCTTTCGGGGTTGGCGCGCAGGGCTTTGACATCGGCCTCTGCCTCCATCAACACGGCGGTCCAGCTTTCGCCATCGTCGAGCGAGCGGAACAGCGTGGCGCCAGAGGCCGCGTAATAGGTGCGCGGCTGGGTCGGGTCGCGCAGCAGGTCGGCGACGTTCTGGTCCGGGCCCTCGTCGATGCGGAAGGTCAGGCGTTCAGCATAGCGCACCCCCGGTTCGGCCAGGATCGCCTCGAACACATCCGAGGCGCGCAGGGTCTTGCCGAAGGGCCAGGGCCCGTTGGGGTTTAGCAGATCGTCCAGCCTTTTGCCGATGCTGGTCTTGACGGCGGCAGGGTCTTCCAGCGCGGACACAACGATCCGCGCGCTGATCGAGACGGGACGACAGCGGGTATAGCGGGCCAGCGTGCGCACCCCGATCGGCCGGTGGCGCGCCAACGCGGCTTCGATGCGCGCGATGAGCAGCGGCGTCTGATGGGCGCGCAGCGTGGCCAGATCGGGCCTGACGCCCGGGGCAAGCTCGGGCACCACGGCGACCTCGACCAGGCCAGCTTCGCCGAAAGTCCAAAGCTCGCGCTGCGCCTGAGCCCGGGCGCGGGCGACCCCGCCGGCCATCAGCGCCACCCGTTCGAAATCGCGCGCGGTCACCGCGCTGGACAGGGCCTGCACCGCCTCGCGGCCGCGGGCGATGGCCTGATCCAGCGTCTCGCCATCCTCGCCACCGGTGGCCCAGCCCGGATTGGTCACCGTGACGCCCGGGACCGGCGTTTTCATCACGCTCAGCGTGCCAGGCATGACATTGCCGGCCCGCCCGCCGCCGGTCATGTACCAGACGCGGATCGCCTTGGCCTTGTCCGGCACCGCCGTCAGGGTGGCCGATCCTGTGCCGCCCAGCGGGGCAAAGGTGAGTGTGCCGGTGGTGCGGTCCACCGTATAGACCCGGTCTGTTGCGGCCTGATCCAGAAACGAGGCGACCTCGCGCCAGCGCACATGCGCCGTGCCGTCGACCTCGGTCACGGTCAGGTCCGGCGTCAGCCGGGCCGCATCCTCCTCGACCACGACGATCAGTGTCGGCCGGTCGGGCAGATCGCGGATCAGCGGGCCGCGCCGCAGCCGCACGAACTGCGCCGGCAGGCCGGTGCCGATGCCGGCGGGCTCCCACAGGGTCGTTTCGGCATGGATGGCGGTGACGGTGCCCGAGGCCACGCCCGCCGCCAGCGTCAGGTCTCCCACAGTCTGGAAAGTCACCGCATTGGCCTTGTCGGAAACCCGCGTGCCAGCCGGAACCGTCACCGCCCGCCCGGCCTGATCCTGCGGGCGCGAAAAGGCCAGCGTCACCACGGCAGCGGCCGGCGACAGCGGCGCCACGCCCAGAAGATTCAACAGCGCCACATGCACCTTGTCCGGCACACGGTTGAGCCGGTGCAGCATGGTCTGGGTCAGAAAAGCGAAAAGTTCCAACAGGATCATGCCCGGATCGCCCGCCGAGAAATCGGTCCAGGCCGGGCTGCGCGCCTTGATCAGGTCGCGCGCCTCGCGCATCAGGTCGTCATGGCTGCGGTCGTCCAGCCTTGGAAATGCAAGCGGCATCATCTGCCCTCCGTCATCAGGTCGAGGCCCAGGGTCAGCGTCTCGCGGCGCTGGGTGGCGCGCACGCGGTAGTCCAGCTTGATCTCCAGCACGCTGCCCGAGGCATCCTGCGGCGCGGGCCCCGCGACCAGCCGCACCACATCGATGCGCGGCTCGAACCGGCGCAACGCCTGAGTGACGTAATGGATCGCAAGCCCGGCCGTGGTCGCATCATTGCCGTTGAAGATCAGCCGGTTGAGCGGGCAACCATAGTCGGGCCGCATCACCCTTTCGCCCGGACGGGTGGACAAGAGCATCACGATGGCCTGCCGAATCGCCGCATCGCCCGAAACCGTCGCGATGCCGCCCGAGGCCGTGACCTGCGGGCCAGCGGGCATGATCGCGCCCGGCTCTGCCCCCGCCCCGAGATTCAGAAACATCCAGCCGGTCGTGAGGGCCATGGCTCAGCCCCCGCAGGTCAAGAAATCTTGGCCGGGCCGCGCCACGCTGTAGCGCCCGGTGGCGCCGAGGCTCCAGTCCGTGCTGCCGGCCGTCTTGTCGAGGCAAAGCCTGCGCCCGCCGATCGCCACGAAGGCCGACAGGCTTTGCGGATCGATGCTGGTCGTGTGCCGGCAGGGCGGTGTCGTGGGCGTCACCATCGGACAGGCCGAGATCGTGCGCCCGAGGGGATCGTCGTCGATCAGCACCGGAACCCGGCCGACCGTCACCCAGTCCTGCTGTGCGGTCATGTTCACGACACCGCCATGGCTGCACAGCAAAAGCGCCTCTCGGGTCAGGACGAACATCGGCTAGCCCCTTTCGAAGTTTATGAAGTTGGCGCGGAAGGTGATGGTGCGCCCCGGCGCCTCGATCAAAAGGTCGGTCACGGTCGCCAGACGGGCCGCGCCGGGCAACAGTTCCAGCAGGCTGCCCGCCGAGGTGGCCAGCCGCGCCGTGGCCTCGGTCGAGGACAGCTCCAGCCGCTGCCCGCCGCTGGTGCGCAGGATGAAGGGGCGCGGGCGGGTGGCGCGAAAGCCGCGCGGCAGGTCGGCCTCGCCGTAAAGCCCGCCGAGGATGATGCCCTGCGCCGGGTCGCCGTCGGGCAGCAAGACCAGCACCGTGTCGTCCACCTCTGGAAAGGCCGCGAGGCCCTTGCCGGAACCCGCGCCGGAAATCACCACCGGCAGCCAGAGCGAACCCGTCCCGCCCAGCGCGGGAAAGGCGACCCGCGCCCGGCCGTGTTGTTCGGGGTCCAGCGTATCGGTGACCACGCCCAGCGTTACCGCAGGCTGGCGCGGCCGCGGCGCCCGTCCCGGCGGGGTGGAGTCGAGTTC
Source organism: bacterium (assembly GCA_016124195.1). Taxonomy (GTDB): domain Bacteria; phylum Pseudomonadota; class Alphaproteobacteria; order Rhodobacterales; family Rhodobacteraceae; genus Stagnihabitans. The sequence continues at coordinate 279,027 of WGOE01000001.1, forward strand.
GGTCAGGTAGCCGATCTCGGGGTTGATGCGGTGCGTCACGACGGTCGGCACATACCGCCCGGCCACCGCCTCGGCCACGCCCTGCAAGGACACCGGCCGCCCCGGCATCAGCGCCGGATCGCCCAGCACCGTCGCCCGGATCGCGGCGGCCGCCGCCACGGCGCGGTCGAAATCGGCGGCGGCCAGCGCCTCGGCCCCGGCCTCGCCCGCGCCCTGCCGGTTCAGGCATTGGCGATACCCGCTGGCCCCTTCGTCGGGCGAGGTGTCGCGGAATTCCTCGGCATCCTGGCGCGACAGGGTGACCGTGCGGGTCGCGGCCCGCGCCTCGGCCGCGGTCCAGGTCGCGGCGACACTGCCGCGCTGGTTGCGGTCGTTCGAGATCGTGGCCTCCAGTTCGACCAGTTCGCGCCCCAGGGTGAGGGTGATCTCCTCCCCGTCGCCATCCAGGGCCACCAGCAAGAGCGTGTCGTCGCGCAGCACCGGGTAAAGCCCGGCCTCGCCGGCCAGATCGGCCAGCAGATCGAAATCGCTCTGCTCGGTCTGGATCAGGGCGGCGCGGCGCGGCGGCGTCGTGGTGGCCCGCGCCGCAAGCCCCAGATCGGCGGCCAGCGCCTGCGCCAGATCCAGCGCCGAGACATCCTGCACAAGGCGCGGGCGAAAGGCCTTGCGCAGGCGCTGCAGCCGGTCATAGGCGCGGAGGCGAAAGCCGGGCGCGTGGCCGGGCCCGTAAAGATGCGACAGGGCGGTGATCTCGCCCTGAAACAGGATCGCGCCCATCGGCCCGGTGCCCAGCGACAGGCCGGCCCCGATCGCCATGCCGGCAAAGGGCCCGGGGTCGGCCGCGACAAAGTCGATCTCGCAGAGCGCGGGGGCCGCCAACGCCTGCCGCACGATGATGGAGGTGGCCAGCCGCGCCAGGCCTGGCTGCATCGGTCCGCCGCCGATGCTGATCTGGATTTCCCCCACCGGTGTCATGGAACCCCCATCGGAAAGTCTGGCAGAACCAAAACGCGCCCCTCCGGCGTGTTGAGGGGGTCATCGATGGCGTTGTAATCCAGCACGGCGGCAAGGGCGGCGAGGCTGCCATAATGGCCGGCCACGATCTGATCGATCCGCGGGTTCGGCATGCCGAATTCATCCGGCATCAACAGCACGCTTTGCCAGCGCGCCTCGCCATCGGCCTCGGCCGTGCCAAGCGCGGGCAATTCGAACTGCGTGGTGGCGGGCATCGGGGCGGGGGCGGCAGAGGTCTCGCCATCGATCCGGCGCAGGCGCAGCCGCAGCCAGGACCGCTGCGGCCGGCCATCCATGGCAAAACGCTCGAACTTTTCCGAGACGGCGATGACCACGCCGGGAATGTTCCAGGCGCGGCCCCAGATCATCCGCACCACGGGCGGCGCACCAAAGCCCGAGGCGCCCTCGCCGTTTTCTGCCAGGTTCCAGACCGGGCGCGTCAGGTCGCGCACATCGGGCAGCAGCAGGTCGGGCGGCGGCTGGTCGGGTGCTGCGGCCTCCGGCGCGGCTTTGCGTTTGAGGTCCTGATCCAGATCGGTGTCGAACAAAAGGTCCAGGTCAATCTCGGTGATGCCGCCGCCCGTGGCGATCAGGGGATCGTCGGACAGGGCAAGCCCGGTGATGGCGCCCGTGGCCAGCCTGCGGCTGCGCAGCCCCGCCTGGCGCCGCACGACGACCGTCTCGGGGTTGAGCAGGCACAGGATCTGCGCGCCGGTCTTTTCGACGAGGAAAGCTACCCGTTCCATGACCGTTCCACCTGGTCTTGCGCCAGCCGGGCAAGGCGGGCGCGGTCCTCGTCACGCGCTGGCGCATCGACGGATGTGGTTTCCGGCAGACTTGGCCAGCGTTCGGCGGAGGGCGCCTGCGGCCAGGCCTCGGCCCCGCCGGATCGGGTCTGGGGCGGGGGCCAGGACATGCCGCTGGTCAAGGGGTGCTGCGCCGGAGGCCGCGGCGGGATCGCCCGCGGTTCGGGCGCGGGCGGGTCGAAGACGGCAGGGCGAGGTTGCGCAGGCTCGGCTTCCGCCGGCCTTACGACGGACAGAGCCGGGGGCGGCATCACCGCACCTGCCACCTCGGCAAAGGAATGGGCGGGGCGATCCGGCTTGCACGTCTCGTGTCCTGCCACGGGCAGCGGCTTGACGGGGGGATCGGCGGGCCGCGGAACAGGTGCGGCCGGAACCAGCCGGACGCGACCGGGCAGCGCCACGGCCAGCCGCGCTGCCGGCAGCACGGCCCTGGCCTGCGGGACAGGCAGCGACGGCGCGGCAGGAAAGGACGGCTCGGCATGAAAAGACGGCGCGGCTGGAAATGACGGAGGGACTGGAAATGACGGAGAGACTGGCGCCCTCGGCCCGGGCGTCGCAGGGAAGGCCACGACGGGCCGGCCCTTTGCCTGCCGGACGCTTTGCAAGAAGACGGCGCGCGGCCCCTCCGGTGGGGCGGAAGCTTCGAAGACCGGGGCGGAGGCACGGGTCGCCGGCGTTCCGGGCTCGGCCCCGACCACGCGCAGGTCGGACACAGGATGCGGGCGCGGGGTCGGGTCTGACGGGGGCCGAGACAGAGCCCGATCCTGCCGCTCGATCTGCCCGCCTTCCGGGTCGGGCAAGGAATGTCCCTCGTCCAGTCGTTCGGCCACATAGGCCAACCACGCCTCCGGCGCGTCGGGATAACGCGCGCGCAGGGCGGCATGGCGACGGTCGGCGACGAGGTCTGCGAAGGTTTCGGGAAGGGCCTCGGAGGGTGCCGGCTCCATCGTCGCCGCCAGCCGCCGAAGCGCCGCCGCCGCAACTTTCAGGACATGGGCCAGCACCCCCATCGGTCACGACCGCCCGACGCTGTCGAAGACCAGCTTGACCTGTTCGATGGCAATCTCGCGGCCCAGGGCGTCCAGCGACACGCCGCTCCACTCGCAGGGCCAGGCGTCGATCAGGTTCCAGCGCAGCGCCTCGTCCGCGCCATTGGGGTCGAGCACGATGATCGACACGTTGCGCCGTTCCACCCGGCCCGAGACCCCCTTGCCGAACCAGTCCCACAGGTCGGTCGACCGGGTCAGCCCGTAGCTCAGCGTCACCTCGGAATAGTCCACCGGGCCGGGGATGGCGCGCACGACCTGGCTCGTGCCGCCCTCGCGGTAACGAATGGGCTGGATGCGCGCGCCAAGCCCCGAACAGGCGGTGAAATGGCCCTCGATCAGGCCGCGGATTTCCAGCTTGAAGTTGAAATTGCGATAGGGATCGGTCATCTGACCGAGCGCTCCGCCTGCCTTTTCTTCGGCCATCCTCGTCAGTCCCCCTCTGTCACGCCTGTTCGACCGCAGCGCCGGCGGCCGTCTGGCCGATCCGGAAGATCACGAATTCCGCCGGCTTGACCGGCGCGATGCCGATCAGCGTCGTCACCCGGCCAATGTCGATTTCGGCCTGCGGATTGGTTTCCTCGTCACATTTGACGAAAAAAGCCTGTTCGGGCGTGGCCCCCATCAGCGCGCCCTGCCGCCACAGGGTCGTCAGGAAAGCCTCGATGTCGCGCCGGATGCTTTTCCACAGCGTACGGTCGTTCGGCTCGAAGACCACCCAGCGCATGCTGTTTTCGATCGATTCCTCGATCATGTTGGTCAGCCGGCGCACGTTGAGGTATTTCCAGTTGCTGGCGGGCTTGGCCAGCGTGCGGGCGCCCCAGACCAGGATGCCATCGGTGGCAAAAGAGCGGATCACGTTGATGCCGGCGGGATAGATCAGCTCTTGTTCGGCCCGGCCGACCGATTGAGTGACCCCCAGCGCGCCGTAGATCGCGGTATTGGCCGGCGCCTTGTGCACGCCGCGCTGCGTGTCGATGCGCGCGCAGATGCCCGCGATATGGCCCGAGGGCGCGACATCCACGCGCGCCGTGCCCGACAGCGCATCCTGGGCACGGATCCACGGGAAATAAACCGCGCCATAGCCGCGTTCGGAGGGCGGAGGGCGCAGGCCGGGCTTCTTGCCCTTGCCGGCCTCTTCGCCATCGACCATCACCCGGGTCAGTTGTTCGGCGTCATCGACCCGCGCCGGCCCGTCCAGAATGGCCACCCGGTCGCCCAGACCCTCGGCCGATCGCAAGAGCGCCTGATAGCTTGCGGCATCGGTACGGCCGGGTGCTGCGATCATCGCGATTTCGTCGATGGCGCCCAGCAGGTCCAGATCGGTGCCCGGCGCGCCCAACGGGCGATCCGCCGGCCCGTTGCTGACATAGCAGCGCCGCCCGCCGTTCAGGAAAAACCCGTGGACGGCATTGGCCAATGGATTGCCGGCTGGGACGGCAGGGCCATCGGGCCGCATGACGCCCTGCACGAAGATGCGGACGAATTCCGAGAAATTGTTGACCGCCACCGCCTCGTTCGGTCGGGCCGCGGCATCGGGCGCCGTGCCGATGAAGCCCGCGACCGAGGTTCCGACCGCCTGGATCGGTCGGGCCCCGCTGTCGATTTCCTCGATATAGACCCCTGGGCTGGTGTAGTCCGGCATGTGCTTAAGCCTCCACGGACAGGATGAGGGCGAGATGGTCGCCCGGACGTGCGTTCGCCCGCGCCTCGGCAAGGCGCTTGCGGGCGATCACGGTGAAAGGGGCAGCGCCGGCCGGCAGGCCCGCAAAGCGGAAGCGACCGTCGGGCAGGCTGGTCTGGCGCAAGTCCAGCGACGGAATCTCGACCAGCGCGCCTGCGACGGGCCCGCCCTCGGGCGTGGCGACCGATCCGTCCAGCGTGCCCATCCCGGACATCTGGACGACCAGAGGCCGCAGCACCGGTGGCCCGGCAGGCTGACGCCGGGCCCGCACAAGCCGCGCCGCCAGGATCAGCCCCAGCGGATCATCGCCTGCGGCCGGCTTCAGCGCGATGGGAACGGAGTCGCCGCCCTCGATCGCCAGCACGGGCAGATCGGTCAGCGCGAAGGCGATCTCGGTCATCAGGCGGTGGCGGGCGAAGGCGTCGCCGGCCTCGACCGCGATGCGGTAGGTCAGCGTCAGGGCCGTCGCCCGCCGGTCCGAGGGGTCAACCCCAAGCCCGGCCAGAACAAGCCGGATCACTGGCGCCTTGGCTCCGGCCTGAGCATCGTCGATCACGACTTCGGCCTCGGCGAAGCTGGCTTCGCACCAAGCCTTCAAAGCCCGTGTGATGCTGTCTGCTGCCTGCGCCAATATGCCCCCGATCGCGCCGCAAGGCGCCCTGTGGACTTGCCGGACCTGTTCAAAACTTCGGCGCTTGCGCCGTTCGCGACCAATCAAAAATCAAATCGATTCCGGTCCTGTCACAACACTCAGGCCCGCTTAAAAATAGTGGCACTCCTTTGCCATTGTTTCAACAATTTTCGGCGCGCAATCCAAAAAACCCAAATCGGGAAAGATCAACCCTGAGGTGTGACGCGACAAAGTGTTCCGCTTACGTTCCATTTGGTGTAGTCTGGCCGAAACCGCCCGCAAGCAGGCGGAGGAGGAGCAGTCCATGGCCACGACCTATCTTGAAAAGCTCAACGACCGGCAACGTGCCGCGGTCGAGTTCGGCACAGGCGCCTCGGGCCTGCCGCCGCCGCTGCTGGTCATCGCCGGGGCCGGGTCGGGCAAGACCAACACATTGGCGCATCGCGTGGCGCATCTGCTGGTCGGCGGGGCAGACCCGCGCCGCATCCTCCTGATGACCTTTTCCCGGCGTGCGGCCACCGAATTGACCCGTAGGGTAGAACGCATCACCAAAGAGGCGCTTGGCGCGGGCCATGCCGCCGAGGCGCTGACCTGGGCCGGCACTTTCCACGGCATCGGCGCCCGCATCCTGCGCGACCATGCCGGCGAAATCGGCCTCAACCCCGATTTCACCATCCACGACCGCGAGGATTCCGCCGACCTGATGAATCTCGTCCGTCACGGACTGGGCCTTTCGAAAACCGAGGCGCGGTTTCCGTCCAAGGGCACCTGCCTTGCGATCTATTCCCGTGCGGTGAATGCCGAAGAGCCGCTGGATCAGGTGCTGCGCGGCCATTTCCCGTGGTGCGCCAGTTGGGAGGCCGAGCTGAAACAGCTCTTCGGCGCCTATGTTCAGGCCAAACAGGCGCAGAACGTGCTGGATTATGACGACCTTCTGCTGGCCTGGGCGCAGATCATGCAGCACGGCGATTTTGCCGCCTATATCGGCTCTGCCTGGGACCATGTGCTGATCGACGAATATCAGGACACCAACCGGCTGCAGGCCCGCATCCTTCTGGCCCTGAAGCCGGACGGACACGGTCTGACCGTGGTGGGCGACGATGCGCAGTCGATCTACGCCTTCCGCGCCGCCACGGTGCGCAACATCCTCGACTTTCCCGACGCCTTCTCGCCCCGGGCAGAGGTCATCACGCTGGACCGCAATTACCGTTCGACCCAGCCGATCCTCGCCGCCGCCAATGCCGTCATCGCCGAGGCGCGCGAACGGTTCGCCAAGGCGCTGTGGACCGAGCGCGCCTCGACCCAGAAGCCGCGCCTTGTGACCCTGCTGAATGAGGCCGATCAGGCCCGCCATTTCGTCGATCAGATCCTTTTGAACCGCGAAACCGGGCTGCGCCTGACCCAGCAGGCCGTCCTGTTCCGCACGTCCAGCCATTCCGGCCAGCTTGAGGTCGAATTGACCCGCCGCAACGTGCCCTACGTGAAATTCGGCGGGTTGAAGTTTCTGGACTCGGCCCATGTCAAGGATCTGCTGGCCGTGCTGCGCTTTGGCCAGAACCCGCAGGACCGCGTGGCGGGGTTCCGTGTGCTGCAACTGGTGCAGGGGGTGGGACCGGCCGCGGCAGGCAAGGTGCTTGAGGCCATCGCCCCTCATGCCCACCCGATCGAGGCGCTGGCGACGCTGGCCCCGCCGCCGCGCGCAGGGAGCGCCTGGCGCGATCTGGTCGCTTGCCTCGAAGGGCTTGGCGCCGCCGATTGGCCCGCCGGCATCGCGCGGGCACGGGCCTGGTACGACCCGCATCTGGAGCGTATCCACGAAGACGCCGAAACCCGCCGCGCCGATCTTTTGCAACTGGAGCAGATCGCCGCCGGCTACCCGTCGCGTGAAAAGTTCCTGACCGACCTGACGCTGGACCCGCCCGATGCCACCGGCGGCCCGGCTGGCGTGCCGCTGAAGGATGACGATTATCTGATCCTGTCCACCATCCATTCGGCCAAGGGTCAGGAATGGCGTGCGGTGTTCGTGCTGAATGTGGTCGATGGCTGCATCCCCTCCGACCTGGGCACCGGCACTTCGGCCGAGATCGAGGAAGAACGCCGCCTGCTTTACGTCGCCATGACCCGCGCCAAGGATCAGTTGACCCTCGGCGTGCCGCTGCGATTCTACGTCACCCAGCAGACCCGGCACGGCGACCGCCACCTGCACGCGATGCGCAGCCGCTTCATCCCGCGCGAGATGCTCGACCGTTTCGAGGTGATCCACTGGTCCCCACCCGTGCTGGCCGATGGCCGTCCCAGACCCACGGCACCGGCCGCCATCGACGTGGCGGCCCGGATGCGCAGCATGTGGACCTGACCGCTCGGGGCTCGTAGAGCGAATCACCAAACCACGGTGGCGCACAGCGGACGATCCCGAACGCCGCGCCCGCCACGGCATGACGCCTGCCGCCAGGCTCTGCGAGCTGCCCGAAATCTGGTCAAGAAACTGTCACATTCGAAATTTTCTATCCTTTTACACGGACCGGCACGGTTTTTGTTGACGAGGGCGTGAACCAATTTCAACTTGGTTCAGCAATCGAGAACCAAGGCCATGACAAGCACGCCCGAACCGAAGCGCACTTTGACCCAAGGTGACCCGCCCCCGGCTGCCGATAATGCGGCGCGCGCCCTGGGCCTGATCCGGCAGGCGATCGACGCCGGGGCGGGCGACAGCGCCGGACGGCTGCCAACCGAACGGGAATGGAGCCTGCGCCTTGGCGTCGGGCGCCGCGCGGTGCGCTGCGCGCTCGAGGTTTTGGAGGCCGAGGGCCTCATCTGGCGCCAGCAGGGCAAGGGCACTTTCATCGGCCAGGCGCCCGACCCGACCGGCGTTCTGGCTGCCGGCATCGTGCCCAAGACCGATGCCCTGTCGGTGATGGAGGCGCGGATAGGAATCGAGCCCGTTCTGGCCGCATTGGCCGCCCGGCGCGCCACGCCCGATGACATTGCCCGGATGCGCAACCTGACGCGGCACATCGGCATCACGCCGGATGCCGAAACCGCCGAACTCTGGGACGGCGCCCTGCACCGCCAGATCGCCCGGATTGCCGCCAACCCGATCCTGCTGACCGCCTTCACCCTGCTGGACGAGGTACGGATGCGCGAAGACTGGCAGGCCATGCGGCAACGCGCCCGCTCTCCCGAGGCGCTGGCGCTGTACGACCGCCAGCACGAGACCCTGATCGACGCCATCGAGGCCGGCGATGCCGAAGCCGCCCGCGCCGCGATGACCGCGCATCTGGAGGCGCTGGAAGCCAACCTGCGCCGCACCCTGGGCGACGCCGCAAAATGACTGCGACCACCCCCCTTCTGCAGGTACAGGGCCTGTCGATCCGGCCGGACGGCGCGGCGCGCAATCTGGTGGATGACCTTTCCTTTTCAGTGATGCCGGGCGAGACGCTGTGCATCGTGGGCGAATCCGGCTGCGGCAAAAGCCTTAGCGTGCTGGCGCTGATGGGGCTTTTGGCGACACCTCCGCTGCGGCGCACCGGCGGCACCGCGATCTTTGAAGGTCAGGACCTGCTGTCGCTGCCGCTTGCCACGCTGGGCCGGATTCGCGGCGACCGGATGGCGATGATCTTTCAGGAACCGATGACCGCGCTGAACCCGGCCATCCCGATCGGCGAACAGATCGCGGAATCGGTGCGCCGGCACCGCGGCGTCTCGCAGGCTGCCGCACGGGCCCGCGCGCTCGACATGCTGCGCCGGGTGCGGATTCCCGCGCCGGAACAGCGGCTGGACGAATACCCGCACCAGCTGTCGGGCGGCATGCGCCAGCGGGTGATGATCGCCATGGCACTGGCCAATGACCCGGCGCTGCTGATCGCGGATGAACCTACGACCGCGCTCGACGTGACGATCCAGGCGCAGATCCTCGACCTGATGCGCAGCCTGACGCGCGAAACCGGGGCGGCGCTGATCCTGATAACCCATGATCTGGGCGTGGTGGCCGAAATGGCCGACCGGGTCGCGGTGATGTACGCCGGCCGCATCGTGGAGACCGGCACGGCCGCGGCGATCTTCGACGATCCGCAGCATCCCTATACCATCGGCCTGATGAGCTCGATGCCGGCGCTGGACGAAGGGCACGAAAGGCTGACGACCATTCCCGGCGTGGTGCCCTCGGCGGCCGCCATGCCCGCCGGATGCCGTTTTGCGCCGCGCTGCCCCTTTGCCTGCGCCCAATGCGCCGAACAGCCCGCGCTGACGGCGGTCTCGGCCGATCAGTCAGTGGCCTGCTGGCGCGCGCCGCTGGAACGTCTGGCGGTGGTCGCATGACGACGCAGGACATCATTCTCGAGGCTGCCGGGGTCGCGCGCCACTTCACCACTGCCCGTCCGCTGTTCGGCCAGCCCACCGTGGTGCGCGCGGTGGACGGTGTCAGCCTCAAGATCCGCCGGGGCGAGACCTTTGCCATCGTGGGCGAGTCCGGCTGCGGGAAATCGACGCTCGCCCGACTACTGGCCCGGCTGATCGCACCGACCGATGGCAGTGTGCATTACGAAGGCCGCAACATCTCGGCCCTGTCGCCGCGCGAGGAACGCGCCCTGCGCCGCGATCTGCAATTCATCTTCCAGGACCCCTATGCCTCGCTCAACCCGCGCATGACGGTGGGCGCGCTGATCGAAGAGCCGCTGCGCACCCATGGCATCGGCACTGCCCCCGAGCGGCGGGCCAAGGTGGCCGATCTGTTGCGCAAGGTCGGGCTGACACCGCAGCATGCCGACCGCTATCCGCATGAATTTTCGGGCGGGCAGCGCCAGCGCATCGGCATCGCGCGGGCGCTGGCGACCGGGCCGAAAGTGGTGGTGGGGGATGAGCCCGTCTCGGCGCTGGATGTCTCGATCCAGGCGCAGGTGGTCAACATCCTGGGCGACCTCAAGGCCGAATTCGGCCTGACGCTGATCATCATCGCGCATGATCTGGCCGTGGTGCGCCACATGTCGGACCGGGTCGCGGTGATGTATCTGGGCCAGATCGTCGAACTGGCCCCGGCGGCCGACCTGTTCGACCGCCCGATGCATCCCTATGCCGCGGCGCTGATTGCGGCGATTCCGCTGCCCGCGGTCGGCGCGCGGCGCAGCGCGGTGCGCCTTGAAGGTGACCTGCCGAACCCGATCGCCCCGCCTTCGGGCTGCCGCTTTCACACCCGCTGCCCGCATGCCATCGCGCGCTGCAGCACCGAGGCGCCGCAGTTGACCGCCGCCGGGCCGGACCGGCTGGTCGCCTGCCACCGCGCGGGCGAACTGGACCTCGCGGGACTAAGTGCCATGTCCGGCCCGCGCACGCCCGCCGCTGCACGCCGTTTCGCGCTCTACCGTGCCGCCACCGATGCCGCAACGCGGGCCCGCCCGCCAGAGGAGTGACCCTTTCCAAGACTGACCCCCCGCCGGCCTGCCAACCCCAGTCTGCCAAACCCAGTATGCCAACCAAGGAGATGTTCGATGTCTGACACCACCTTCCTGCTTCTCGGCAAACGCCTCGCCCTTGCGGCCCTGCTGGCGCTCAGCGCCGGCTGGGTCCATGCCGCCGACCTCAAGATCGGGCTTGCCGAAGACCCCGATGTGCTGGACCCCGACCAGTCGCGCACTTTTGTCGGCCGCATCGTCTATGCCTCGCTCTGCGACAAGCTGGTCGATATCTCGCCCGATCTGAAGATCGTCCCGATGCTGGCCACCAGTTGGGACTGGAGCGCGGACGGCATGACTCTGACCATGAAGCTGCGCCCTGGCGTCACCTTCCACGACGGCACGCCCTTCGATGCCGAGGCGGTGAAATACAATATCGAACGCAGCGCCACGCTGCAGGAAAGCCTGCGCAAGGCCGAGGTGAAGTCGATCGCCTCGACCGAGGTGGTCGATCCGCTGACCGTGAAATTCACGCTCAAGGCGCCCGATGCGACGCTGCTGGCACAACTGGCCGACCGGGCGGGGATGATGATCTCGCCCACCGCGGCCAAGGCCGAAGGGGTGGATTTCGGCCTGAACCCGGTCTGTTCCGGCCCGTTCAAATTCGTCAAACGCATCCAGCAGGACCGCATCGAACTTGAGAAATACGCAGGCTACTACGACGCCGCGCGGATCCACTTCGACCATTTGACCTTCCTGCCGATTCCGGACGGCACGGTGCGGCTGGCCAACCTGCGCGCCGGCGATCTGGACATGATCGAACGGCTGGCGGCGACCGACCTCGCCTCGGCCAAGGCGGATGCCAACCTGACCGTGGCCAGCGCCACCTCGCTGGGCTATCAGGGCATCACCGTCAACATCGCCAACACCGATGCGGCCAAGAACCCGCTGGGCCAGGACGCACGGGTGCGCCAGGCCCTGTCCCTGGCCATCGACCGCGACGCGATCAACCAGGTTGTCTTCAACGGTGCCTTCGCCCCGGGCAACCAGCCCTTCCCGCCGACCTCGCCCTGGTATGACAAGGATTTCCCCATCGAAAAGCGCGACGTGGCCAAGGCCAAGGCGCTGTTGAAGGAAGCCGGGCTCGACAAGGTCGACGTCAAGCTTCAGGTCCCCAACAGCCCCGAACAGGCCCAACTGGCCCAAGTCATCCAGTCGATGGCCGCCGAAGCCGGCATCAATATCCAGATCGTGGCCAAGGAATTCGCCACCATGCTCAAGGACCAGACCGCCGGCGACTATCAGGCGACCCAGGTCGGCTGGTCGGGCCGCGTCGATCCCGACGGCAACATCTATGGCTTTGTCGTCACCGGGGCCGGCCTGAACGACGGCCACTATTCCAACCCGGATGTGGACAAGGCCCTGAACGAGGCCCGCACCTCGACCGATGTGGCCAAGCGCAAAGTGTCCTATGACGCGGCGCAGAAGATCCTCTTGACCGACCTGCCGATCATCTACCTGTACCACCAGGTCTGGATCTGGGCCGCCAACAAGAAGGTCGAAGGCTTTGTCCCCTATCCCGACGGCATGATCCGCCTGCAGGACGTGAAGTTCGCCAACTGAACCCCTCTGGCCCGGCGGCGCTGGTCGCCGGGCCGCAGCCCAAGGGTCCTTGCCGATGCTAGGTTTTCTGGTACGTCGCTGTCTGATTGCGATTCCGACGATCCTGTTGATCTCGGTCTTCGTGTTCGGCTTGCAGAAACTGCTGCCGGGCGATCCGGTGCTGGCCATGGCAGGAGAGGACCGCGACCCGGCGACCCTGTCGCTTCTGCGCGAGAAATATCACCTGAACGACCCGGTGCCAGTGCAATATCTGACCTGGGTCGGCAATGCCGCCACGGGCGATCTGGGCATCTCGCTCAGGACCCGCCAACCCGTGCTGCAACTGATCGGCGAGAAACTTCCCGTCACCATCCAGTTGGCCGTAATGGCGCTCTTTATCGCGCTGATCATCGGCATCCCCACGGGTGTTCTTTCGGCCTATCGCAAGGGCACATGGGTGGACTGGCTGTCCAATGTCACGGCACTGTCTGGCCTGTCGGTGCCGAACTTCTGGCTGGGGATCATGCTGATCCTTCTGGTGTCGGTGCGCCTTGGCTGGTTGCCGGCATCGGGTTTTGTGGCGCTTGGCGATGACCCGTTGAAATCCTTGCAGACCATGATCATGCCCGCCTTCGTTCTGGGCTCTGGTCTGGCCGCCACGCTGATGCGCCACACGCGGGCCGCCATGCTGGGCGTCCTGAAATCCGACTACGTGCGCACTGCCCGCGCCAAGGGGCTGGGCGAACGCACGGTGCTGGTCAAGCACGCCCTGCGCAACGCGCTGGTGCCCATCGTCACGGTGACCACGCTGCTCTTCGGCGAATTGCTGGGCGGAGCCGTGCTGACCGAACAGATCTTCACCATCCCCGGCTTTGGCAAGCTGGTGGTCGACGCGGTCTTCAACCGGGATTACGCGGTGGTGCAGGGGATCGTCCTGTGCACGGCCGTGGGTTTCATCGCGATGAACATTCTGGCCGATGCCGCCTACCGCATCCTGAACCCCCGCATGAGCGACGCATGAGCCTTGTAACCGCAGATCCCCTGCCCCAGCGCCGCAGCAACCGCGCCCTGTCCAAGCTGCGCGCCAATCCCGCGGCCCTGCTGGGTCTGGCGCTGGTGAGCTTCTTTCTGGCCGTGGCGATCCTGGCCCCGGTGCTGCCCCTGCCCGGCCCCGCCGCGACCGACTGGGCCGCGGTGCGCAAGCCGCCGTCGGCCGCGCATTGGCTGGGCACCGACGAGATCGGCCGCGACCTTCTGGCCCGGATGGTCTGGGGTGCGCAGGCCTCGCTTTTGGCCGGCGTGGTGTCGGTGAGCATCGCCGTCCTTCTGGGCGTGCCGCTGGGCGTTGCCTCGGGCTATCTGCGCGGCTGGACCGATGCTATGATCAGCCGCATCACCGAGGCGCTGATGGCAGCACCCTTCCTGATCCTGGCCATAGCTCTCGCGGCCTTCCTCGGCCCCTCGCTGACCAATGCGATGATCGCCATCGGCCTCAGCGCCATGCCTGTATTCATCCGCCTGTCGCGGGCGCAGACGATGAGCGTGATGACCGAGGATTATGTGGAATCCGCCCATGCCGTGGGCCTGGGCCACGCCGCGCTGATCTGGCGTTATGTCCTGCCCAACATCGCGGCCCCCATCCTGGTGCAGGCCACGCTGACCATCGCCACCGCCATCATCGCCGAAGCCTCGCTGTCGTTCCTGGGCCTTGGCCAGCAGCCGCCGGCGCCGTCCTGGGGGTCGATGCTGAACGTGGCCAAGACCTTTCTCGATCAGGCGCCCTGTATGGCGATGTGGCCGGGGCTTGCGATCTTCCTCGTCGTGCTGGGGTTCAACCTCCTGGGCGACGGCCTGCTCGACGCGCTTGACCCCAAGGAAAGCTGAAACCCGACACTTTCGGATATCAAGGACCAGTACCGATGAACTTCACCACAAGGCCCGAGATCCTGGGCACCTTCGGCGTCGCGACCTCGACCCACTGGATCGCCTCGGCGGTCGGCATGGCGATGCTGGAACGGGGCGGGACGGCCTTTGACGCGGCAGTGGCGATGGGTTTCGTGCTGCATGTGGTGGAACCCCATCTTTGCGGGCCCTTGGGCGACATGCCGGCCATCATCCGCCCCGCCGGGGCCGCGGCGCCCACCATCATCTGCGGCCAGGGTGTCACCCCTGCCGCCGCCACCATCGCGCATTACCGCGCCGAGGGGCTGAACATGATCCCCGGCTCAGGCCTTCTGGCCACGGTCGTCCCGGGCGCGTTCGACGCCTGGATGCTGATGCTGCGCGACCATGGCCGCCTGACGCTGCGCGAGGTGCTGGAGCCTGCGATCCACTATGCCGCCCAGGGCCACCCGGTTCTGCCGCGGGTGTCGGCCACCATCGCGGGGCTGGCCGAGTTCTTCCGCGACGAATGGCCGACCTCTTTTGCCTGCTGGCTGCCGGGCGGCAAGGCGCCGGCGCCGCACAGCCTGTTCCGCAATCCTGACCTGGCCGCGACCTGGACCCGGCTTCTGGCCGAGGCCGAGACCGCCCCTTCACGCGCGGCGCAAATCGACCGCGCGCGCGATGCCTTCTACCGCGGCTTTGTCGCCGAGACGATCGACACTTGGCTGCGCGATGCCTGCGTGATGGATGCCGCCGGCGGCCGCCGCAAGGGCGTCCTGACCGGGCAGGACATGGCCGACTGGCAGGCGACCTACGAGGCGCCGGTCAGCGTCGATTACGAAGGCTGGACCGTCTGGAAGCCCGGCTTCTGGACGCAAGGCCCGACCTTCCTGCAATCCCTGCGCATCCTCGAAGGCAGCGGCGTCGGCGCGATGGACCCGAACGGCGCCGAATTCGTCCACACCGTGACCGAGGCGATGAAGCTCAGCTTTGCCGACCGCGAGGCCTATTACGGCGACCCCGATTTCGCCGACATCCCGCAAGAGGTGCTGTTGTCGCGCGCCTTCGCCGCAACGCGCCGCGCCCTGATCGGCCCGCAGGCCTCACTGAGACAGCGGCCCGGCACCATCGCGGGCCATGCGGCCTGGGCCACGGCCTCCATCGCCCGCGCGGGGCAAGAGCCCGAGGTGCCGGCCGGCGTCGGCGCGGGTGAGCCCACCATGGCGCATCTGACCGAAAAGCGCGGCGATACCGTCCATGTCGACGTGATCGACCGCTGGGGCAACATGGTGTCGGCCACGCCTTCGGGCGGGTGGCTGCAGTCCTCGCCTGTCGTGCCGGGTCTTGGCATGCCGCTCAACAGCCGGGCGCAGATGTTCTGGCTGGAGGAGGGGCACGCCACCTCGCTGGGGCCCAAACGCCGGCCGCGCACCACGCTGTCGCCCTCGATGGCGCAAGCGCCGGACGGGGCGCAGCTGGCCTTCGGCACGCCGGGCGGCGATCAGCAGGACCAGTGGCAGCTGATCTTTTTCCTGCGCCTCGTCCATGCCACCCGCAACCTGCAAGAGGCGATCGACGCGCCGCTGTTTCACACCGCGCATTTCCAGGCCTCGTTCTACCCGCGCGCCACAGAGCCCGGGCATCTGATGGTGGAACCCGCGCTAGGCGAAGCCACGATTGCCGACCTGCGCGCCCGCGGCCACCGGGTCGAGGTGGCCGAGCCCTGGACCGTCGGCCGCCTGACCGCCGCCCAGCGCGACGCGGGCGGCCTGTTGCGGGCGGCCGCGACGCCGCGCCTGATGCAGGCCTATGCGGTCGGGCGCTGAGGGTCGGGGTTCAGACCTCGGAAATCTCGACCGCGGGCCTTGCGCCGCCCAGATCCTGAAACGCCAGCTGGCGGCAGGAAAACACCAGGATCTGCTGATCCTGCGCCACCCGGGTCAGCGCGGTGAACATCTTGATGATGCGGTCGTCATCGGAATAGACCAGCGCGTCATCCAGAACGATGGGCATGTGCCGGCCATGCCGCGCGAACAGCCGGGCAAAGGCCAGGCGCGTCAGGATGGCGATCTGTTCGCGCGTACCGCCGGACAGATCCTCCAGCGTTTCCTCTGCCTGGCCCCGGGTCAGGCCGGCGGGCAGCAGGCTTTCGCTGTCAAAGGTCAGCGCCGCGTCGCGGTGCAGGATTGACAAGAGCGGCTTCAATTCCTGCTGCACCGGGCCGAAATAGGTTTCCTGCGAGGCTTTGCGTTCGCCCTCCAGCGCGGCCAGCAGGCGGGTCAAAGCCGCGGCCTTGCGGGCCAGGCGCGCTTCGGTGGCGCGGGCGGTGTCAAGCTGGCCGCGGATGTCGTCGCAACGTTCCTCGATGCCATTGCCGGCCAGGGTCCGGATCTGCGCCGACAGGGCCGCCAGCCGTTCAGCCACCGCCGCCCTTTGCTGGGCTGCGGCGCGGGCGGCATCCTCGGCCCGTTTCAGTTCCGCCTCGGTCGTGGTCAGATCGGGCGCATCGGCGGCAATCCGGGCCAGATCGGCCTCGGCCTTGGCCAGAAGTGCCCGGGCCTGCGCCTCGTCGCGCAAGAGATCGGCCTGACGGGTGTCGCGCGTCTCGGCCGGGCCAGCGGCCGCAGCGGCGCGCGTGACAGCCTGAGCGGCAGTGTCGGCGGCAGCGCGCGCCTTGACGGCCTCTTCGCGGGCGGCGCCATGATCGGCCTCAAGCGCGCGCAAGGCTTTGGAGGCGCGATCCTCGGCCAGATCGGCCGCCGCCTGCGCCGCCAACAGGTCGGCCAGCGCAGGCGGGTCAGTGTCGGGGGCATCGGCCGCGGCAAGCGCAGCCTCGGCCCAGGCAGCCTGCAACGCGGCCAGCCCATCGGGTGCCAGGGTCTCCAACAGCGCCTGCGACAGACCTTCCTGCCGCACCGCCTCGGCCCGGTCGGCGGCCAGACGGCGGGCGGCCTCGACCGTGGCGGCACCGGCCTTGGCCAGAAGGCCATCCCTCAAATCCTTGGCCTTGGCCAGATCGTCGATGCCCTTCGCCGCCTTGGGTTGGCTGCGCAGCGTCATCTGCCCGATCCCCGGCAGATCGACCACGCTGTCGCCGTCCAGCGGCACGGGCTGCCCCTCGGCCACAGGAATCCCGTTGAGGCTGATGCGCAGCGCCCCGGAATAGACCACCTGCAGGGTCGCTGTCTGTGCCAGCAAGGCCGCTTCAAGCCGGTCCACCGCGCTGGCGGAGGCCTCGACCCGCGCCAGCCAGTCAGCGCTGGCGGGCGAGGCCTTGACGCGGGCGGCGGCGGCGGCGCGGTCGGCCTGCGCCGCCTCGGCCTTGGTGATCCGCGCGGCCAGTTGGGCGGCCAGATCACGCGCTTTGCGCGCATCGGCCTGATGCCGCGCGGTATCAAGTGCGGCGCGGGCCCGGGCAAGGCTTTCGCGCGCGGTGTCATGGTCGTGCCGCGCCGCATCGAGCCGCTGTTTCAAAACGGCGGCGGCACTTTCGGCCTCGGCCGCCCGCGCCTTCGCCGCCTGTTCCATAGCCGTCGCCGTGGCCAGTGCCGCGATGGCGGCCAGACAGTCGTCAAGCTTTTGCCGGGCGCCCCGGGCTTGCAAGTCAGCGATGTCGCGGTCCTGTCGTGCGGCGGTGACCAGCCCGGCATGGGCACGCGCCGTCTCGAGCGCGGCCTGCGCCGCGCGCAGCGCCTCGTCCCGCCGCGCCCTCGCCTCGGGGTGATCCAACCGCTGCAACAGCGCCTCGTCGACCTTGCGCTGTGCAAGGGCGCCTTCCAGCGTGGCAAGCTGGGCCTGAAGCGCGCCAAGTTCGGCCTCCAGCGCCTCGACCTCGTCGGCGGCGGCTTTCCAGACGCCGGACTTGCGTCCGGTCTTCGTGGTAATCTCGGCCAGATCGTCGCTGCAACGTCGCATGACGCGGTCCATCCGCCGCCCGCCGGTCATCGCGTCAATCTCGCCCGCGACCGAGGACAAGAGATCGCGCCGGGTTTCGGTCAACTGAGCTTTTTCCCTGACCCCGGCGGGCTCCAGCCCCAGAAGACCCTGACGCACCCACAAGAGCCCGGCCGGTCCCTCACCGGCGGGTCCCAGAAGGCCGGCAATCCAGCGTTCCGCCTCGTCATCCTGCGCGAGGATCGTCCGGTCGGGCAGCCGCAACACCCGCGCCATCTTGCGCGTCATGAAGCGCTTTTCGACCAGAAAGGCGCCCGCCTCGGTTTCCACCTCTGCCGCGACCTCGACACCTCCGCCGGCATAGGGCTGCAAGGATTTCACGGGCCGCGCGGTCGATCCGTATTTTTCAAAGAACAACGCGTGGATCGCATCGAAGAAGGTCGACTTGCCGAACTCGTTCGCCTCTGACACCACGGTAATGCCGCTGCCGATTCCGTTGATCGAGGCGCGCCGGCCGGTGAATTTGCGCACATTGGTCAGGTGGAGCGCGCGAAGCCTCATTCCCGGCCCTCCAGAGCATAGCTGAACAGATGTGACAGCGCGGCCTGCGCCGTTTCGCGCGCATCGGTCGGCAGATGCGGGTCGGCGGCCTCGCGTGCCAGCGCCTCGGCCGCGGCGCGCAGGGCGCCCTGATGGTCGATCGCCTCCAGATCGGTGGCGTCACGCAGGGTGGCCAGATCGCTGAAATCCGCGTCATGCCACAGGAAATCGGGGGCGACCTGTCGGCTGGCGTCTTCCAGCGCCACCCGGTCCAGGGCATGCAAACGGCCCGAAACCTGCATGTCAAGCAGCGTCACGCCCCGTCGGGCAAGGGCGGGCAAGGCGGCCTCATGCGCGGCCAAAGGATCGTCACCTTCGCCCAGGTCAAGCAGAACTCGCTGCCAGGCCAGGCTACCCATCGGCCGCGAGGTGACCTGCGCCGCCGCACCGGGGCCCGCAATCTCGACCAGCAGCGCGGCGGGGGTCTGGGTGTGCTTGAAGCCGTCCGCCTCGGGCGCGCCGGAATACCAGGTCTGCGGCCCGATCTGCATTTGTCCGTGCCAATCGCCCAGCGCCAGATAGGCCAGACCCGCGCGCCGGGCCCGGTCCACCGCGATGATCGAAGAGCCGCCCTCTTCGCTGCTGTCGAAATCGGTGACCGACCCATGGGCGAGCCCGATGCGCAGCGCTTCGCCGGTGGCGGCGCTGTCGAACCAGTCCGTCAGATCGCGTCCCGGGTGACGCTCACCGGGCGGAGCGGGCAGCAGCACCGCCTCGGGGGTCAGGACGTGGGGCTCGGGCTCCAACAGAACCGTGACATTGGCCGGCGCATCGCGCAGCACCTGACGCCAAAGCTCGGTCGCGTTGGCATGGTCGTGATTGCCCGGCATGACGACCCAGGACACATGTTCGGCCGCCCGCATCGCGTTCATGGCCTGGCGGATCACCATCGGCGCGGGCGTCGTCTGGTCAAAGGTGTCGCCTGCCAGAAGGATGTGGCTCGCCCCGGTTTCCTGCGCCAGCGCCGCAAGCCTTGGCACGCTTTCGGCCCGCGCCTGACGCAACCTGACCCGGACATCCTCGGGGAAGCGGCCGAAGGGCTTGCCCAGATGCAGATCCGACGCATGGATGAACTTGAACAAACCGCCAACCCTTTGCGCGACATACTTGCACAGACGAACCGCGCCCCGGCCTGCGCTTGCGATGATCCGGGCGGGACTACAGACACAAACCGGCCGGGCCACGGGGCAGGTTACCGCGTCCTTTCGCAATTGCGAAGCGCGAAGTGGGGCCGAAACCGCGGCATTTCCACAGAGCTCGGGGCCTGAAAACGCCGCAGCCGGGATGGGCATCTGCCCAGATTTTGGGCACCTTGGCCAGAGGATGCCCTTTTTGCGCAGGCTAGCCCTGCGCCAGGCTTGCAGGGGCGGCGATTAGCGGTTGCAGAGTGCGCATGGCCAAGACCCTGTCCATCGTCGTCGTGGAAAAGGACCATGAGCGCGCGCTGATGATCGTGGACGGTCTGCGCGAGGCGGGCGATTTCGACATCTGCGTGATCAGCGAAGAGGTGGGCCTGGCCCGCCGCATCGCCGAACGCAACCCCGACCTCGTGCTGATCGACGCCGGCAACCCCTCGCGCGATGCGCTGGAGGATCTGACCCTCGCCTCGGCCCCGATGGAACGCCCGGTGGCCATGTTCGTCGACCATTCCGACACCGCCCTGACCAAGGCCGCCATCGAGGCCGGCGTGTCGGCCTATGTCGTGGACGGGCTGCGCGGCGAAAGGATCAAGCCCATTCTGGATGCTGCCGTGGCGCGGTTTCACATGGTGCACAAGATGCGGGTCGAACTCAGCGAGATCCGGCGTGCGCTGGAAGACCGCAAGGTGATCGACCGCGCCAAGGGCATCCTGATGCGCGCCCGCGGCATCGGCGAGGAAGAAGCCTATGGCCTGCTGCGCAAGGCCGCGATGGATCAGGGCAAGAAGCTGATCGACATGGCGCAGGCGCTGGTCATGGCAACGGATCTGTTGAAATGAGCGCCACGCCCCTTGCCTTGGGCTATGTGGCCCTGGTCGATGCCGCCCCGCTGATCGTGGCCGATGCCCTCGGCTTTGCCGGCGAGGAGGGGCTGGATCTGACCCTGCAGCCTGCGCCAAGCTGGGCCGCGCTGCGCGACATGCTTGCGCGGGGTCAGGTGGTGGCGGCGCAGATGCTCTCGCCCCTGCCGGTGGCCAGCGCGCTTGGCCTTGGCGGCAGTGCCGCGCGGTTCGAGGCGCTGATGGTCCTGAACCTCAACGGCGACGTGATCGGCGTTTCGGCCGGCCTCGCCCAGCGGATGCGGGCGCAGGGCTTCGGCTTTGACTTTTCCGATGCGCGCGCCGCCGGCCTTGCCCTGCTGGCCGCGGCGGGCGATGGCCTGCGCATCGGCGTGCCCTTTCCGTTTTCGATGCATGTGGAACTGATCCGCTATTGGCTGGCCGGCCTTGGCAGCCCCCCGCCCCCCCGGATCGAGATCTCTACCGTGCCGCCGCCCCGCATGGCCGAGGCGCTGGCGGCGGGCGAGATCGACGCTTTTTGCGTGGGCGAGCCGCGCGGGTCTGTCGCGGTGGACAGCGGGGCGGGGGTCCTCTTGCTGCCCGGTTCGGCCATCTGGGCGGCGGCGCCGGAAAAAGTGCTGGCCACCCGCGCCGGCTGGGCCGAGGCCGAACCCGACCTCGCAGGCCGTCTAATGCGGGCGGTCTGGCGGGCCGGGCGCTGGCTGGGGCAGCCTGACAACCGCAGCCTCGCCTCGGACCTGCTGGCCGGTGCCGGGCGGCTTGCCCTGCCGCCGGAACTGATCGAGCGTGTGTTGACCGGGCGCCTTCTGATCTGCGCCGAAGGGGCCGAACGGCGCACGCCCGGCTTTGTCGAGTTTCACGCCGGGGCGGCCAATTTCCCATGGCGCAGTCAGGCGGCCTGGATCGGGGCACGGTTGGCGCTGCGCCACGGGCTTGACCCCCTGCCCGCCATCGCCGCTGCCCGCGCCGTGTTCCGCAGCGACCTGTACCGTCTGCACCTGCAGGGCACCGGGGCCGAATTGCCGGGGGCATCGGACAAGCTCGAAGGGTCGCTTTCGGTGCCCACGGCCGCCTCTTCCACGCAAGGCCGCCTGATTCTGCCGCCCGACCGCTTTTTCGATGCCCAGGTTTTCGACCCGGCCGATCCTTTGCGCTGAAACTTTCAGCACGGGGCCGCGAAACACCGGGCCAGACCTTGACGAACCGTTGACGCCGCAGCGCAGCGCGAGCAATCTGAGAGCAACGCAAGGGGCAATGATGTCCCACCGCGTTCCCCCGATGCTGAGGGAAAGCCGAGCAACGCCGCTTGGAACCGTGCCTGTCAAGGCTGCGGCTCCATGCGGCTTTTTTCATTTCATCACCCCGCACGGGGTTTTCGGGAACCGCACATGACACGCTTGCCTCGCCTTCTGACGCTGACCACCTGCCTTCTGTCGCCGCTGTTCACCGGGGCGGCGCTGGCCCATACCGACGGGATCGAGAAAGACCAGTTGACTCTGGGCTTCATCAAGCTGACCGACATGGCGCCGCTGGCCATCGCCAAGGAGAAGGGCTTTTTCGAGGATGAGGGCCTCAGCGTCACGCTGGAGGCGCAGTCGAACTGGAAGGTGCTTCTGGACCGCGTGGTGGATGGCGAGCTTGACGGCGCGCAGATGCTGGCCGGCCAGCCCATCGCAGCGACCATCGGCTATGGCACCAAGGGCCACCTGATCACCGCCTTTTCGATGGACCTGAACGGCAATGCCATCACCATGTCCAACGCGGTCTGGCAGGCGATGAAGCCCGGCCTGAAGCTTGGCGCCGATGGCAGGCCGGAACACCCGATCTCGGCCACAGCGCTCAAGCCCGTGCTGGAGGATTACGCGGCGCAGGGCAAATCCTTCAACCTTGGCATGGTCTTCCCGGTTTCGACCCACAATTACGAACTGCGCTATTGGCTGGCGGCTGGCGGCATCAAGCCCGGCTATTATCAGGCCGGCGATGTCACGGGCCAGGTGGCGGCCGATGTGCTGATCTCGGTCACGCCGCCGCCGCAGATGCCCGCCACGCTGGAGGCCGGCACGATCGACGGCTATTCGGTGGGCGAGCCGTGGAACCAGGCTGCCGTCTTCAAGGGCATCGGCGTGCCGGTGGTGACCGATGACGACATCTGGAAGAACAATCCCGAAAAGGTCTTTGGCGTCACCGCGGATTTTGCCGAAACGAACCCGCGCACCATGATTGCCCTGACCAAGGCGCTGATCCGCGCCGGCATGTGGCTGGACGAGAACGACAACGCCAACCGGGCCGAGGCGGTCGATATCCTCGCGCGGAAGGAATATGTCGGGGCCGACAAGGCGGTGATCGCCAACTCGATGACGGGCACTTTCGAATATGAAAAGGGCGACACGCGGCCGACGCCGGATTTCAACATCTTCTTTCGTGACAATGCGACCTTCCCCTATTACTCGGACGCGGTCTGGACCCTGACCCAGATGCGCCGCTGGGGTCAGATCCCCGAGGCCCATCCGGACTCCTGGTACGACGCGACCGCCAAGTCGGTCTACAAACCCGCGATCTATGAAGAGGCCGCCAAGGAGCTGATCGCCGAAGGCAAGGCCAAGGCCAGCGATTTCGATTTCAGCGCAACGGGTTACAAGCCGGTCAGTTCCGACTTCATCGACCACATCCCCTATGACGGCACCAAACCCAACGCCTATATCGACAGCCTGCCGATCGGGCTCAAAGGCAATCAGACCGTCGTCGATGGCGCGGTCGTGAACTGAGGGCGGCGCCATGACCCTGCTTGACCCCACGGCCCTTGCCCAAAAGAGCCCCGCGCCGCCGACCGCTGGCCTTGAGGCTATGCGCCGTCTGATCACCCGCTGCGACCCGTGGTTCAAGGTGCTGGGCCTCGGCTGGATAACCCCGGTCTGGCGCGCCCTGTCGGGCGACAACCCGCGCGGCCAGCTGCGCGAGATCTGGCGCCTGGCGCTGGTGCCTCTGTTGTCGATCGTGGCCTTCGTGATGCTGTGGGCGACTCTGGCGCCGATGGTTCAGACCTCGCTTGGCGCCATCCCCGGCCCGCAGCAGGTCTGGCAACAGGTCGGCGTCCTGCGCGCCGATGCAGCGGCCGAGGCGCAGAAGGAACGCGATTTCTACGTCAAGCAGGCCGAACGGAACGCCGCCCTTATCGCCGAAGGCAAGCCGGACGAGGTGAAAGAGCGCGTCTATGCCGGCAAGCCCACCTTTCCCGGCCAGATCCTGACCTCGATCAAGACCGTCTTTCTGGGCTTTCTGATCGGCACCCTGATCGCCGTGCCGCTGGGCATCCTGTCGGGTCTGTCGGCCACCGCCAATGCCGCGATCAACCCCCTGGTGCAGATCTTCAAGCCGGTGTCGCCGCTGGCCTGGCTGCCCATCGTCACCATGGTGATTTCGGCCACCTATGCCGGACCCATGCCGAAAAGCTTTCTGGTCTCGGCGGTCACGGTAACACTATGTTCGATGTGGCCGACGCTGATCAACACCGCCCTAGGGGTTGCCTCGATCGACAAGGATCTGGTCAGCGTGGGCCGCGTGCTGAACCTGTCGCTCTGGACGCGGATCACCAAACTGGTGCTGCCCTCGGCGTTGCCGCTGATCTTCACGGGGCTGCGGCTGTCGCTGGGCGTGGGCTGGATGGTGCTGATCGCCGCCGAGATGCTGGCGCAGAACCCCGGCCTTGGCAAATTCGTCTGGGACGAGTTCCAGAATGGATCGGCCGACAGCCTCGCCCGGATCATGGTGGCGGTGCTGACCATCGGCATCATCGGCGTGGCGCTCGACCGGGTGATGTTCGCGCTGCAATCGCTGTTCACCGTCACGAACGCCCGGTGAGATGATGAGCATCCTTGAACTCTCTCATGTGTCCAAAGGCTACGGCGCAGGCCCGGTGCTGCGCGATCTGTCCCTCGCGGTCGAGGAGGGCACCTTTCTGGTCATCCTGGGCTTTTCCGGTTCGGGCAAGACCACGTTGATGAACCTGATGGCCGGCCTTGCCCTGCCCGATGCGGGCGAGGTGCGCTTCAAGGGCGCCCCCGTCACCGGGCCGGGGCCAGAGCGCGGGCTGGTCTTTCAATCCTACGCGCTGATGCCTTGGCTGACCGTCGCGGGCAATATCCGGCTGGCGGTGGATGCTACCCACAAGGGCACCAGGGCCGAACGCGAGGCCGAAGTTGCCCGGCATATCGACATGGTGGGTCTTGGCCACGCCGCCCACCGCCGTCCGGCCGAACTGTCGGGCGGCATGCGCCAGCGCGTTGCCGTGGCCCGCGCGCTGGCGATGCGGCCCGAGGTTCTCTTGATGGACGAACCCCTGTCCGCGCTCGATGCCCTGACCCGCACCCGTGTGGCAACCGAGATCGAGGCGATCTGGCGCGCCGACCGCCGCACGGCGGTGATGATCACCAATGACGTGGACGAGGCGCTGATCCTCGCCGACCGCATCCTGTGCCTGAACCCGGATGGCACCCTGGGCCAGTCCTTCACGGTCGATCTGCCGCGCCCGCGCGACCGGGGCGCGCTGGATCACGGTACCTTCAAGGCGCTGCGCGCTGCCGTGACCGCCTACCTCATGGATGTCGGCATCAAGTCCAAGGGGGCCGAGACCCGGCTTTTGCCCACCGTCACCCCGCGCCATGCCATCCCGGGCGCCTATCAACGCGCGGCCAGTTCGCCGCTCGAGGCGCGCTATCTGCACTATTCGCAGCTTCACAAGGTCTATGACACCCCGCAAGGCCCGCTGAGCGTAGTCGAGGATTTCAACCTGACCCTGAAGCGCGGCGAGTTCGTCAGCCTGATCGGCCATTCCGGCTGCGGCAAATCCACGGTGCTGTCGATGACCGCCGGGCTGAACGCGATCAGCCAGGGCGCCATCACGCTCGACGGCTTTCACGTCGAGGGCGCCGATCCCGAGCGCGCGGTGGTGTTCCAGTCGCCCAACCTGTTCCCCTGGCTCACCGCTAGGGAGAATGTCGCGATCGGCGTGGACAAGGTCTATCCCGGCGCCACCCAGGCCGAGAAGCAAGAGGTTGTCGACTATTACCTGGAACGGGTGGGCCTGGCCGATGCGATGGACCGTCCGGCCTCTGCCATGTCGAACGGCATGCGCCAGCGCGTCGGCATCGCCCGCGCCTTCGCGCTGTCTCCGAAACTGCTGTTGCTGGATGAACCCTTCGGCATGCTCGACAGCCTGACGCGGTGGGAACTGCAAGAGGTCCTGATGGAGGTCTGGTCGCGCACCCGGGTCACCGCCGTCTGTGTCACCCATGACGTGGACGAGGCGATCCTGCTGGCCGACCGCGTGGTGATGATGACCAACGGCCCCCGCGCGACCATCGGCAAGATCACGACGGTCGACCTGCCCCGCCCGCGCACCCGTGGCAATCTGCTGAACCACCCCGATTACTATCAATACCGTTCGGAAATCATGGGCTTCCTTGAGGACCATGCCCAAGGCGCGAACAAGAAAGAGGCTGCGTGATGAAGCGGAAACTTGTGATCATCGGGGCAGGCATGGCCTCTGGCCGCATGCTGGAAACCCTGCTGGACATGGCGCCGGACGCCTACGACGTGACGCTGTTCAACGCCGAGCCGCGCGGTAACTACAACCGGCTGATGCTGTCGCCGGTGCTGTCAGGCGAAAAGACCTATGAAGAGATCGTCACCCATGACGAGGCGTGGTACGCCGCCCGGGGTATCGAGACCCGGTTTGGCGAACATGTCGTCAGGATCGACCGCGCCCGGCAGGTCGTCATCTCGGCGCGGGGCGAGACGCACTATGACAAGCTGGTGATCGCGACGGGCTCGGCGCCGTTCATCCTGCCCGTGCAGGGCAAGGACCTGCCCGGCGTCGTCACCTACCGCGATCTGGAAGACACCAACGCCATGATCGCCATCGCCAGACCCGGCGCCAAGGCGGTGGTGATCGGCGGTGGGCTTCTGGGGCTGGAAGCCGCGGCGGGAATGGCCGCGCGCGGGGCCGAGGTCGTGGTCATCCACATCATGGGGCATCTGATGGAGCGGCAACTGGACCCCTCTGCCGGATATCTGCTGCAAAAGGACCTGGAACGCCGGGGCATCAAGGTGCATTGCAGAGGTGCCACCAAGGCCATCCTGGGCCATGACCGGGTCGAGGCGGTGGCTCTGGACGATGGCACCGTCTATGGCGCCGATCTGGTCTGCATGGCCGTGGGCATTCGGCCGGAAGTGCGCCTGGCCAATGACGCGCATCTGGAGGTCGGGCGCGGCATCGTCGTCAACGACCAGATGACGACATCCGACCCGGCGATCCATGCACTGGGGGAATGTGTCGAACACAACCGGCAGCTTTTCGGCCTTGTGGCGCCGCTCTACGATCAGGCCAAGGTCCTTGCCGCGACCCTGGCCGGTCAAGCCGCCGCCTTCCGCCCGGTGCAGACCGCCACCAAGCTCAAGGTGACCGGGGTTGACCTCTTTTCAGCCGGCGACTTTGCCGAGGGGCCGGGGCGCGAGGATATCGTGTTCCGCGACCCGGGCCGCGGCATCTACAAGCGGCTGGTGATCGAAGGCGACCGCCTCTTGGGCGCGGTGATGTATGGCGACACGGCCGACGGCGCCTGGTTCTTTTCGCAGATCAAGGAGGGCAGCGACATCAGCGCCATGCGCGACACGCTGATCTTCGGACCGGGCTTTCAGGGAGCCGCCCCGGCGGACCCTCTGGCGGCCGTTGCAGCCTTGCCGCCTGAGGCGGAGATTTGCGGCTGCAACGGCGTCTGCAAGGGCAGGATCGTCACCGCCATCCAGGGCGGCGCGGTCACGCTGGACGCGGTGCGCGCCAGCACCAAGGCCTCTGCCTCGTGCGGCACCTGTACCGGCCTTGTCGAACAGGTCATGGCGCTGACCCTGGGCGGCGGTTTCAAGGCCAATGCCAACCCGCCCCTGTGCAAATGCACCGATCACACGCACGAGGATGTCCGGCGTCTGATCAAGGCCGGCGCGATGAAGTCGATCCCGGCGGTGATGCAGGAACTGGGCTGGAAAACCGCTGGCGGCTGCGCCACATGCCGGCCGGCGCTGAACTACTACCTGATCGCGGACTGGCCGCTTGATTACAGGGACGACCGCCAGTCGCGTTTCGTCAACGAAAGGAACCACGCCAATATCCAGAAGGACGGCACCTATTCGGTCGTGCCGCGCATGTGGGGCGGGGTGACGACTCCGGCCGAGTTGCGCGCCATCGCCGATGCGGCTGACAAGTACAAGGTGGCGATGGTCAAGGTCACCGGCGGCCAGCGCATCGACCTTCTGGGCGTCAGGAAAGAAGACCTGCCGGCGATCTGGGCCGATCTGAACGACGCGGGCATGGTGTCGGGCCACGCCTATTCCAAGGGCCTGCGCACCGTGAAAACCTGCGTCGGCAGCGAGTTCTGCCGCTTTGGCACGCAGGATTCGACGGGGCTGGGCATCAAGCTGGAAAAGATGCTCTGGGGCTCCTGGACGCCGGCCAAGGTGAAACTTGGGGTCTCGGGCTGCCCGAGGAACTGCGCCGAGGCGACCTGCAAGGACATCGGCGTGGTCTGCGTGGACAGCGGGTACGAGGTCAGCGTGGCCGGCGCCGCGGGAATGGATGTGCGCGAGACCCTGCCGCTCTGCAAGGTCGCGACCGAAGCCGAGGTGATGGAGGCCGTCGCCGCCTTCGTCCAGCTTTACCGCGAAAACGCCCGCTATCTGCACCGCATCTACAAATGGGTGGACAAGGTCGGGCTGGACTGGTGCCAGGCGCAGATCGCCGACCCCGCGACGCGACGCGCGCTCTGCGACCGGTTTCAGCTGAGCCAGTCGATCTATCAGGTCGACCCCTGGGCAGAACATGCCAAACCCGCCGAGCGCGCCAAATGGGCGGCGCTGGCCGATCTGACGCTGGAGGCTGCGGAATGACCTGGGCAGATATCGGCGCGCTGGACGACATTCCGGCGCAGGGCGCGCGTGTGGTCAAGACGGCAGCCGGCTGCGTCGCCGTCTTTCGCACCGCCGACGACCGGGTCTTTGCGATGGCCGACCAATGCCCGCACAAGGGCGGCCCGCTGTCCGAAGGCATCGTGCATGGCACCTCGGTGACCTGCCCGCTGCATGCCTGGGTCTTCTCGCTGGAAAGTGGCGAGGCGCAGGGGCCGGATGCGGGTGCGGTCGCCACCTTTGCGGTGCGGATCGAGGCGGGGCGCATCCTTCTGGACATGCGGCGTCTGGCGCGTCGGGTGGCGGCGTGATGGCGCGTCCCGCGGTGCGCACCACCTGCCCCTATTGCGGCACAGGCTGCGGGGTTCTGGCCTCGGTCGATGGCTCTGGCGCGCTGACGGTCCAGGGCGACCCGGATCATCCGGCCAACCGGGGGCGCCTGTGTTCCAAGGGCAGCGGCCTGGGCGAAACGGTGGGGCTGCAGGACCGCCTTCTGACCCCGCGCGTCTTTGGCCAGCCGGTCGGCTGGGAGGACGCGCTGAACCTCGTCGCCCGCAGGTTCGGTCAGGTCATTGCCGAGCATGGGCCGGAAGCGGTGGCGCTGTATGTCTCGGGCCAGATGCTGACCGAGGATTACTATGTCGCCAACAAGCTGATGAAAGGCTTCATTGGTGCGGCCAATATCGACACCAATTCAAGGCTTTGCATGGCCTCGACCGTGGCGGGGCACCGGCGCGCCTTTGGGTCGGACACCGTGCCGGGGCTTTACGAGGATCTGGAACTGGCCGACCTGGTCGTGCTGACCGGGTCGAACCTCGCCTGGTGCCATCCGGTCCTGTACCAGCGCCTGGCCGCCGCCAGGGCCGCGCGCCCGCAGATGCAGGTCGTGGTGATCGATCCGCGCCGGACCGCCACTTGCGAGCTTGCCGACCTGCATCTGGCCATCGCGCCCGGGTCGGATGCGGCGCTGTTCAACGCGCTGCTGGCGGCGATCGACACGGCCGGGGCGGTCAACCCGCACTTCCTCCCCCATGTCGCGGGCCTGGCCGAGGCCTTGGCAGCGGCCCGGGCCACGGATGCGGGGCTGACCGGGCTTGACCCCGCCACGCTCGCCCGGTTCTGCCAGATGTGGATCGGGTCAGAGAAGGTCGTCACCGTCTTTTCCCAGGGCGTCAACCAGTCGTCCTCTGGCACCGACAAGGTCAATGCGATCTTGAATTGCCACCTTGCCACCGGGCGGATCGGCCGGCCCGGCATGGGGCCCTTCAGCGTGACCGGCCAGCCCAATGCCATGGGCGGGCGCGAGGTCGGCGGCATGGCCAACATGCTGGCCTGCCATCTCGAGATCGAAAACAAGGCGCATCGCGACGCCGTGCAAACCTTCTGGGCCAGTCCTGCGATAGCGCAAAGGCCGGGGCTGAAGGCGGTCGACATGTTCCGCGCCGTAGGCGAGGGCAAGATCAAGGCGATCTGGATCATCCACACCAACCCCGCGGTATCGATGCCCGATGCCGATGCGGTGGCGGCGGCCCTGCGCGCCTGCCCCTTCGTCGTGGTGCAGGATGTGACGGCGGCCACCGATACGGCCAAGCTGGCCCATGTGCTGCTGCCCGCGACCGCCTGGGCAGAGAAAGATGGCACCGTCACCAATTCCGACCGCACGATAAGCCGGCAACGCCGCGTCTTGCCGGCGCCCGGGCAGGCGCGCGACGATTGGCGCATCCTGGCCGGGGTGGCGGCACGGATGGGCTGGGCCAAGGCCTTTGGCTGGCCCGACGCCGCCGCGATCTTTCGCGAACATGCCGCCCTGTCCGGCGTGGCGGGCGGCTTGGGCAGCGACTTTGACATCTCGGACCTCGCGGTGCTGACGGATGAAGGCTACGCGAGCCTGGCCCCCTTCACCTGGCCGCAGAATGTGCGGCAAAGGGGCGGGCGCTTCTTTGGCACCGGGCAGTTTCACACCGCTGACGGGCGGGCGCGCATGGTGCCCGTCAGCCCTCGCCTGCCGCCGCCCCTGGAACCGGGGCGCTTCCGCCTGAACACCGGGCGAATTCGCGACCAGTGGCACACGATGACCCGCAGCGCCAAATCCGTTCGGCTGTCGCAGCATCTGGCCGAACCTTTCGTGCAGATCCACCCTGCCGATGCTGCTCGTCTTGGGCTGGCACCCGCCGATCTGGTGCATGTCCGGAGCGATCTTGGCCAGGTCCTGCTGCGGGTTCTGATCACCGACGCGGTCGCCCCGGGCGAGGTCTTTGCCCCGATCCACTGGACCGCCGAGACCGCCAGCGCCGCCCGGATCGACGTGCTGGTGCCGGGTCTGGTCGATCCGATCTCGGGTCAGCCGGAAAGCAAGGGCGCGACCGTACGGCTGGCCCGGTTTCAGGCGGCCTGGTACGGCTTTGCCGTCAGCGCGGCCGAGGTCACCCCGGCATCTGAGTATTGGGCCAGGGCCCGTGTCAGCGGCGGCTGGCGCATGGAGCTGGCGGGGGCAGAGCTGCCGCAGGATTGGCAGGCCTATGGCGCCGCCCTGTTCGGCCTGTCCGGCCCAGCGTCGATCTGGGTCGACAAGGCGCGCGGTCTGGCGCGGCTGGCCTGGCATCAGGGCAACCGGCTCGGCGCCGCGCTGTTCGTCGGGCCCGCGCCGGTGGCCCTGTCGCGCGACCATCTGGCCGCGCAACTGAGCCTGCCAGGCCCGCTGGCCGTGCTGGCCGTGCTGGCCGGCCAACCCGGCGCCGGTCAGCCAGACCCCGGCCCCACGATCTGCGCCTGCCTGGGCATAGGGCGCAACACGATCCTGAATGCCATCGACGCCGGGGCATGCTCGGTCGGTGACCTTGGCAGCCGGCTTGGCGCCGGCACCTCGTGCGGGTCCTGCCGCCCGGAGTTGAACGCCCTGCTGGCCCGCACCACCCACAAGGAGGCTGCCGAATGATCCTGACCGCGCCCAACACCCTGCTGATCGCGGCCTTTCGCAGGCTCGAGGCGCGGCTGCGGCCGCCGCGCTCCGTGGTTTCGCGCAGTAAGGCGCGTGACAATGCTGGACATGTCGTTCTGCTGGGCGCCGGGCCGGGATCGGCGGACCTGATCACCTTGCGCGGGCTTGCGGCGTTGCAGGCGGCCGATGTGATCTATCACGACCGTCTGGCCGATCCGGCGTTGCTGAGCCATGCCCGACCGGGCGCCCTCTGCATTCCGGTCGGCAAGGCGCCGGGCCACCATTCCGTGCCGCAGGACCAGATCAACGCCCGCCTGATCGCCTCGGCCCGGCTTGGGCACGCGGTGGTCCGGCTCAAATGCGGCGATCCGGGCATCTTTGGCCGCGGCGCCGAGGAGGCCGAAGCCTTGACCCGCGCCGGCGTGGGCTGGAGCATCATTCCCGGCGTCACCGCCGCCTGCGCCGCCGCGGCCGCAGCGCAAAGCTTTCTGACAGAACGCGGCCAGACCGAGCGTGTGGTCTTTGCGACCGGCCATCGCCGCGCGGGCGAGGTCACCGACTGGCGCGCCGCGGCTGCCCCCGGCACAACCCTGGCCTGCTACATGGGTGTGTCGACCGCCGCCGGCCTTCAGGCCGGCCTGCTCGAGGCCGGATGGCCCGCCGCCTGCCTGGTCGAGGTGGTCTCGAAGGCGCAGACGCCGGACCAGCGCATCCTGCGCGGCAGGCTGGTCGGCCTGGCCCAGCTTTGCCAATCAGAACCGAGGCTCAATCCGGCGATCCTGTTGATCCGCTGGCCCGCGACGCTGGACCAGAGCAAGGCCACCCCCATCCGCGCTGCAGCAGAGGTCGCCTGACCCGGTGAACCCGCTCAGCGCAGGATGATCAGGTCCTTGGGGAAGCGTGTCAGCGAAAGGCTGCCCTCGGCTGTCACCAGCATGTCATCCTCGATCCGCACGCCAAAGGCACCGATCTTGTAGAGGCCCGGTTCGTTGGTGAAGACCATGCCCGGCTCCATCACCTGAGGATTGCCGCGCATGATATAGGGCGCCTCGTGGACGTCGCGGCCCAGACCGTGGCCGGTCTTGGTGCGGATCCGGTCGGCGAAGGGCGAGGCCTCAAGTACCGAGATCACCGCGTCGTCGATGTCATGCGCGGTCACGCCGGGGCGCGTCACGGCATGGCCGGCAAGGTTCGCGCGCAGCACGGTGTCATAGACCGCCTGCGCCTCGTCACTGGCATGGTCCAGAAAGACGGTTCGCGTGATGTCGGCGCAAAACCCGCCCCATTTGCCACCGAAATCCAGGAGCAGCGCATCGCCGGCCTTGACCGCATAATCGGCGCGGGCATGGGCGTGCGGGCGGGCGGAATTGTCACCGGCCGCGACGATCGGGCCGAAGGATTGTTCTTCGGCGCCCTCGGCAAACAGGGCAAGCGTCAGGATCCGTTCGATGTCTTTCTCGGTCTGGCCAAGGCGCACCTGATCCAGCGTGCGCTGCAGCGCGCGTTCGGACAGGTTGATCGCCTCTTGCAGGGCGGCGACTTCCTCGGCCGATTTGTGCAGCCTGAGGCCGGAAATCTGGCGTTCGGCATCCACGATCTTGAGGCCGGGCCAGGCGAGCGCCATCGCGTGATGGACAAAGACCCGCATCACCTGCCCTTCGACCGCGACCGATCGCAGCGGCATGTGCCGGGCCAGCGCCGCGAAGGCATCGGAATAGCCGGTCTGGTCGCGCCAGTCGAACACCTCGCCCTCGAATTTCAAGAGATCGAAAGAGCGCAGTTCCAGATTGGGCACCAGCGCCGCGGGTGCGCCCTCGGCCGGGATCAGCACGACCAGCGGGCGTTCGTGGCTGTGGAAATCCTGATGGAACAGCCGGGCAAAATTCGGCCCCGGCACCAGGGCCACGGCATCCACGCCCAGCGTGCGGGCGATCTGGCGGTGTTCGGCGTAACGATCCATGTCGGCGATCTTTCGTTCCTGGCAGGTTCTTGGCGTCCGCGGCGGGGCATGCGCGGCAGATTGATCGCAAGTCCGGCAAAGAGCAAGCCGGCCCGCGCCGTCGCAATTGGGGTTGCCTGTCGGAAATAGCGGCCTAAGCTGCGCACAATCAAAAGCGCGACCCGCGCGCTAGCCGATTTTCAACAGGAGGACATCGCAGATGAAACTCAGAACCGCTCTATTGGCCGCATCGGCGGCGATGGCGATGCTCGCAGGAGGCGTGCAGGCCAAGACGCTGGTCTATTGCTCGGAAGGCTCGCCCGAGGGGTTTGACCCCGCGCCCTACACCGCCGGCACGACCTTCGATGCCAGCGCGCGCACGATCTACAGCCGTCTGGTCGAATTCGCTCCCGGCTCGACCTCGATCCAGCCGGGTCTGGCGGACAGCTGGACCATCTCGCCCGACGGGCTGGAATATACGTTCAAGCTGCACCCGGGTGTGAAATTCCAGACCACGGATTACTTCACCCCGACCCGCACCATGAACGCCGACGACGTGATCTTTTCGTTTGACCGGCAGGGCAACGCCAAGAACCCCTTCAACCAGTACGTGCCGGGGGTGTCCTATGAATATTTCACCTCGATGGGCCTCGACAAGACGATCAAGTCCATCGAAAAGGGCGATGACCGGACGGTGAAGTTCACGCTGTCCGCGCCGAACGCACCCTTCCTCGCCGACCTTGGGATGGATTTCGCCTCGATCGTGTCCAAGGAATATGCCGACAAGCTGATGGCCGATGGCAAGGCGGCCGACTTCAACAACCAGCCGATCGGCACCGGGCCCTTCACCTTCGTCGCCTACCAGAAGGACGCCGTGATCCGCTACAAGGCCAACCCGGATTACTTCGGCGCCAAGCCCAAGATCGACGATCTGGTCTTTGCCATCACCACCGACGCCGCCGTGCGCGCGCAAAAGCTGCGGGCGGGCGAGTGCCAGGTCATGCCCTATCCGGCCCCCGCCGATATCGAGTCGCTGAAATCCGACCCGAACCTGACCGTGATGGAGCAGGCCGGCCTCAACGTGGCCTATCTGGCCTATAACACGCTGCAGAAGCCCTTCGACGACGTGCGCGTGCGCAAGGCGCTGAACATGGCAATCGACAAGAAGGCCATCATCGACGCCGTCTTCCAGGGCACAGGCGTTGTCGCCAAGAACCCGATCCCGCCGACGATGTGGAGCTATAACGACGCGGTTCCCGAGGATACCTATGATCCCGAAGCCGCCAAGAAGATACTGGCCGATGCCGGGGTGAAAGACCTGCACATGAAGATCTGGGCCATGCCCGTGCAGCGCCCCTATATGCCCAACGCGCGCCGCACCGCCGAACTGATGCAGGCCGACCTCGCCAAAGTCGGCGTGACGGCCGAGATCGTTTCCTATGAATGGGGCGAATACCTCAAGAAATCGACCGCGATGGACCGCGACGGCGCCGTCATCCTGGGCTGGACCGGCGACAATGGCGATCCGGACAACTTCATGAACGTGCTTTTGTCCTGCCAGTCGGCGGGCGAGGGCGGCTCGAACCGGGCGCATTGGTGCAACAAGGACTTCTCTGACCTTCTGTCCAAGGCAGCCGAGACTTCGGACGTGGCCGAGCGTACCAAGCTTTACGAACAGGCGCAGGTGATCTTCCACGATCAGGCGCCCTGGCTTGCGATCGACCATTCGACCGTCTTCATGCCGATGTCGAAAAAAGTGTCGGGTTATGTGATGAATCCGCTCGGCACGCATGCTTTCGACAAGGTCGACATCGCCGAATGACGTACTGAAGGTTTTGGCTGGCACGCGGGGATGATCCTCGCGTGCCGCTTGGTTCGCACACATGATCAAGTTTATCCTCGGACGGCTGGCCTATCTGATCCCCACCTTCATCGGGATCACGATCGTGGCCTTTGGCTTTGTCCGCATCCTGCCCGGCGACCCGGTCCTGTTGATGGCCGGAGAGCGGGGCATGACCCCCGAACATTATCAGGACATGATGCAGCGCCTTGGCTTTGACCGGCCGATCTGGGCGCAGTACCTCGAATATCTGTGGAAATTGCTGCATGGCGATTTCGGCAATTCAATCGTGACCAAACAGCCGGTTCTGAGCGATTTTCTCGCCCTTTTTCCCGCCACGCTGGAACTGGCGATCTGCGCCATCGTGATCGCCATGCTGGTCGGCGTGCCGGTCGGCGTTCTGGCCGCGCTGAAACGCGGGTCCTGGTTCGATCAGGTGACGATGACCGTGGCGCTGATCGGCTATTCGATGCCGATCTTCTGGTGGGGCCTTTTGCTGATCATCCTGTTTTCCGGCGTGCTGGGCTGGACGCCGGTGTCGGGCCGCATCTCGCTTTTGTACTATTTCCCGGCGCCGACCGGCTTCATGCTGATCGACAGCCTCTTGTCGGGGCAGAAGGGCGCGTTTTCCTCGGCGGCCTCGCATCTGGTCCTGCCCTCGATCGTCCTGGCGACGATACCGCTGGCGGTGATCGCGCGGCAGACCCGGTCGGCCATGCTGGAGGTCCTGGGCGAAGATTACGTGCGCACCGCCCGCGCCAAGGGGCTCAGCCCAGGCCGCGTGGTGGGCGTGCATGCGCTGCGCAACGCGATGATCCCGGTCATCACCACCATCGGCCTGCAGGTCGGCGTGCTGATGGCCGGGGCGATCCTGACCGAGTCGATTTTCTCGTGGCCCGGGATCGGCAAGTGGATGGTCGATTCCATCTCGCGCCGCGACTATCCGGTGGTGCAAAGCGGTCTGTTGCTGATCGCGGGCATCGTGATGATCGTCAACCTCGTGGTCGATCTGCTCTACGGCCTGATCAACCCCCGCATCCGGCACAGGTAGGCCCCCATGGCAGTCATGACCCAAGCCCCGGCCCCCGGAACCCGGCGCCAGATGCTGGCCGAGTTCTGGTTCTACTTCCGCGCCAATCGCGGCGCGCTTTACGGGCTGTACTTTTTCATAGCCCTGGTGCTCGTGGCGCTGCTGGCGCCCCTGCTGGCGCCGCACGACCCGATCCTGCAGGACCGCACGGCGCTGTTGACCCCGCCGTTCTGGCAAGAGGGCGGAACGACGGCCTACCTTCTGGGCACCGATGCCGTGGGCCGGGACATCCTGTCGCGGCTGATCTTCGGGGCGCGCTATTCCCTGTTCATCGGGGTGGTCGTCGTGTCGATCTCGTTGATCGGGGGCATTGTGCTGGGACTGGTCGCGGGGTTCTTCGGCGGCTGGATCGACATGGTCATCATGCGGGTGATGGACGTGATCCTGGCCTTCCCCTCGCTGTTGCTGGCGCTGGTGCTGGTCGCCGTGCTGGGGCCGGGGCTGACCAATGCGATGATCGCCATCGCCATCGTCTCGCAGCCGCATTTCGCGCGCCTGACCCGGGCCTCGGTTCTGGGCGAAAAGAACCGCGAATATGTGATGGCCGCCCGCGTCGCCGGCGCGGGGCGGATGCGGCTGATGTTCCGCACCATCCTGCCCAATTGCCTCGCCCCCCTGATCGTGCAGGCCACGCTGTCTTTTTCGGGCGCCATCCTTGATGCGGCGGCCCTTGGTTTCCTCGGTATGGGGGCGCAGCCGCCGACGCCCGAATGGGGCACCATGCTGGCCGAAGCGCGCGAGTTCATCCTGCGCGCCTGGTGGGTGGTCACCCTGCCCGGCCTGGCCATCCTTGTGACGGTTCTGGCGATCAACCTGATGGGCGACGGGTTGCGCGACGCGCTCGACCCCAAGCTGAAGAGGAGCTGAGATGCCCCCGCTTCTGGACATCCGCAACCTGACCGTGACCTTCGACACCGCCGCCGGCCCCTTCAAGGCGGTAGACGGCATCGATATGTCGGTGTCCGCGCGCGAGGGGCTGGCCATCGTCGGCGAAAGCGGATCAGGCGAAACGGGGGCCATGCTGGCGGTGATGGGGCTTTTGCCCAACACCGCCACCGTCACCGCCGACAAGATGGACTTCGACGGCCAGGACCTGCGCGCCCTGTCCGACCGCGAGAGGCGCCAGATCATCGGCCGCAAGATCACCATGATCTTTCAGGAACCGATGGCGAGCCTCAACCCGTGCTATACCGTGGGCTTTCAGATCGAAGAGGTCCTGCGCCACATCCTTGGCATGTCGGCCCGCGAGGCGCGCAAACGGGCGGTGGAACTGTTCCAGGCCGTGGGCATCCCCGAGCCGGAACAGCGCCTGCACAGCTATCCGCACCAGATGTCGGGCGGCCAGTGCCAGCGCGTGATGATCGCCATCGCCATCGCCAGCAACCCCAAGCTTCTGATCGCGGACGAACCGACCACGGCGCTGGATGTGACGATCCAGAAGCAGATCCTCGACCTGCTGGTCGATCTGCAGGAAAAGCACGGCATGGCGCTGATCATCATCACTCACGACATGGGCGTGGTGGCCGAAACCGCCGACCGGGTCGTGGTGCAATATCAGGGCAAGAAGATGGAAGAGGCCGACGTGCTGTCGCTGTTCGAAACGCCCAGGAACCCCTATACCCGCGCGCTTTTGTCGGCCTTGCCCGAACATGCAACGGGGGGCCGGCTGTCCACCGTGTCCGACTTCATGGCGGCGCAGGCGGCTGAAAACCGGGGCGAGGGCGCATGATGGCCAGCCCGGAAATCGTCATCGAGGGCCGCAACATCAACCGCGATTACGTCTCGCGCGCGGGGCTCTTCGGCATGGCGCGCGTGGTCCACGCCGTCAGGGACGCGAGTTTCGCGGTCCAGCGCGGCAAGACGCTGGCCATCGTGGGGGAGTCGGGCTCTGGCAAATCCACCCTCGCGCGGATCATCACGCTGATCGACCCGGCCACCAGCGGCACCCTGCTGATCGAGGGCAAGCCGGTCGACATTGCCACGCAGCCGATGACCAAGGCGCTGCGCGCCACCGTGCAGATCGTGTTCCAGAACCCCTATGGCTCGCTCAACCCGCGCCAGAAGGTGGGCGATGTGCTGACCGAGCCCCTGCTTTTGAACACCGAAACGCCCGCGGCCGTACGGCGCGACAGGGCCATGGCGATGCTGTTGAAGGTCGGCCTGAAGGAAGAACATTTCAACCGCTATCCCCATATGTTTTCAGGCGGACAGCGCCAGCGCATCGCCATCGCGCGGGCCCTGATGCTGAACCCGCGGATCCTGGTGCTGGACGAGCCTGTCTCGGCGCTGGATCTGTCGGTGCAGGCGCAGGTCCTGAACCTGCTGCGTGACCTGCAGGACGAGTTCAACCTGACTTACGTCTTCATCAGCCACGATCTGTCGGTCGTGCGCTATCTGGCCGATGACGTGCTGGTGATGCTGAACGGCGAAGTGGTCGAGCATGGCAGCCGCGACACGGTGTTTTCCGCCCCGCAGCATGCCTATACCCGCAAGCTTTTCGCGGCGACGCCGGTGACCGATGTGGCGGCGATCCGGGCGCGGGTGGCACGGCGGACCGAGGCTCTGAAGGCGCGGCCCGGCGCGGGCTGATCAGACGCTGACGCCGAAGATGCGGCCGACCCCGGCGGTGATGGCCATGGCGGCCGCACCCCAGAACAGGACCCGCAGCGTGGCGCGCAGTTTCGGCGCGCCACCGGCCTGCGCGCCCAGCGCCCCCAGCCCGGCAAGCGCGATCAGCGTGACACCCACCACAGCCCAGATGATGTCCGCCGCCGGTGCCAGTGCCGCCGCGATCAAAGGCACCGAAGCGGCCACGGTGAAGGTCACGCCCGAGGCCATGGCGGCCTGCAGCGGATTGGCCGCGTGAACCTCTGACAGGCCCAGTTCCTCGCGAACATGGGCGCCCAGCGCGTCCCGCACGGTCAATTCGCGGGCGACAAGGGCGGCGGTGGCGGGGCTGAGGCCGCGCGCCTGATAGATCGAAACCAGTTCGGCCTCTTCGCCAACCGGATCCTTCCCGATCGCCAAGGTTTCTCGCAGGATGTCGGCGCGTTCGACATCGGCCTGCGAACTGACCGAGACATACTCGCCCGCGGCCATCGACATGGCCCCTGCGGCGATGCCCGCGGCACCGGCAATCAGGATGGCCGCGCGGTCCGGCCCGGCCGCCGCCACGCCGACAATCAGCGAGGCGACAGAGACGATCCCGTCATTCGCGCCCAGCACGGCCGCGCGCAACCATCCGGCGCGGTTGATGAAATGCGGCGCTTCATGGGCGGATTCATAGGCCATTTGCAGTCCCTTGGCTTGACATGCGGCAGTCCAGTCCTGATGCGGGGCGCTTGTGGCGCCCGGCCGATTGAAGGTTTCATGCGCCGCCCCGGTTGTCCATGACCTGTGTCAAGGGTGGGGGCAGGCCCTCCCCGCGGCGCCGGCGCAAAGGCATGGCCAAGCTCAACCCGGCGCCGAAATCGAGTGGCGCCGCAGAAAGTCCGTCAGGCACTGCGCCACCTCCGCCGGGGCGGAATCGGGAAAGAAATGCCCGCCCGGCACGGCGACAGCCTCCATCGAGGTGCAGCGGTCTATCCAGGTGGCCGGCAGGTCATAAAGCTTGGCCATCACACCCTGCGCCCCGTACAGCACCAAGGCCGGGGCTGAAATACGCAGGCCCTGATCGGCAAGGTCGCAGGCCAGATCGACCGCCAGCGCCGCACGGTAATCGTTGCAACTGCCCGCCACCGCCGCCTTGTCATGCCAGGCGGCGCGGTAGGCCGCCAGCTGCTCGGCATCAAAGTCCTGCGGACCCGCGCCGCCCCAGCCGAAGAGGCAGGTCTGATAGAACAGGTCAGGATCGGCATTGATCATCGTCTCGGGGAAGGGGGCGGGTTGGGCAAGAAAGAACCAGTGCCAATAAGTCTGCGCGACCTCGGGGCGCAGGTCGCCCAAGAGCACCGCGGTCGGCACGATGTCCATCAGCGTGACGCTGGCCACGGCGGCGGGATGGTCCAGCGCCAGCCGATGCGCCACCCGGGCGCCGCGGTCATGGCCGACCAGATGGAACCGGTCGTGACCCAAGGCCCGCATCAGGCCGACCTGATCCCCGGCCATGGCGCGAAAGCTGTAGTTCGCGAGGTCCGCCTGCGCCACAGGCTTGTCCGAGGCGCCATAGCCGCGCAGGTCGGCGCAAATCACCCGGTAGCCCTGCGCCACTAGCTGCGGCGCAATCCGCGCCCACATCGCCTTGGTTTGTGGGAAACCGTGTAGCATCAGAACCGGCTCGCCGCTTCCTGCGGCGACATAGTCGATCAGGGTCGCATCTACGCTGATCCGGCCGCTTTCAAATCCGTCAAACATGGGTTCCTCCGCGCCTCGCAACATTCTTCCGCCAGACGAACCCAGCAAGCGGCAAGCAGAGCGCTTTGTCCAGCCCGGCGGCCGGTGGATCAGATCACAGCCCGAAGCTGACATGCCCCTTGTCGTCAATCGCCCAGGCCGGGTTCCAGGCAATCTCCCAGGAATGGCCATCGGGATCGGCGACATAACCGCGATAACCGCCATGGGGCGGCGCACTTGCCGCGCGGGTAACAGTGCCGCCGGCTTGCACCAGCCTGTCCATGACCGGCTGCACATCCGATCTGGCCGGGACATTGTGCGCCATGGCAAAGGCGCCGCTGGTGCCGGCCCGACGCAGACCCGTCTCCGCTTCCAACGCCGAGGCCAGCCAGAGGCCAAGCACAAAGCCGTTCATCTGAAAGAAGACGATCTCGTCATTGGCAAAGACAGCTGTCCAGCCAAAGCCCTGTTCGTAGAACCGGCGCGCGCGGCCAAGGTCGGCGATGCCCAGCGTGATGACAGAAACTTGTTGCTGCATGGAACACACCTTTGGGCGCCGGGTTTCTTGGTCCGGCCGCCGTTTGCGGCCTGAAGCCTAGGCTGCTCGGCACCGGCCGGCAAGCCCCGGGGCGACCCGGATGCGAGCGCTTGCCTTGGTCTGCCCGGCAAAGGGCGATCACAGGCGTTATCCCAAAGGCCGGCCTTACAATCTTGTGCCGCTCGGCTATTCTTCCGCGGGATCGGACCCGTCCAGAAAGGCCCCGCCATGACCGCTTCAACCGTCCACGGTTTCACCGACCCGCGCTTTGCCGCCTTGCGCCACCTGATGGCAGAGTTTCTGGCCGAAGGTGTCGAGACGGGTGGCGCTGTCGCTGTGTCGGTCAACG
Source organism: bacterium (assembly GCA_016124195.1). GTDB lineage: Bacteria > Pseudomonadota > Alphaproteobacteria > Rhodobacterales > Rhodobacteraceae > Stagnihabitans. Next base: position 320,556 of record WGOE01000001.1, read on the forward strand.
GCAGGTTGGTGGCCGATCTTTGGGGCGGCCATGCCGATGCGGCAGGGCACAGGCCCTGGCAGCGCGACACGCTGGTCAATGTCTGGTCGGTCACGAAAGGGATCTCGGCCCTGGCGCTGGCCATCCTGGCCGACCGGGGCAAGCTGGATTACCGCAAGCCGGTTGCCCGCTACTGGCCCGAATTCGCGGCGAACGGCAAAGAGGCCATCACGCTCGACACCGCGCTGTCGCATCAGGCCGGGCTCAACGGGCTGTCGGTGCCGATGGACATGGCCGGGCTCTGCGCCGGTGCGCCCTATGCCCGCGCCGTGGCCGAGATGGCCCCCCTGTGGCAGCCGGGCAGCCGCTGCGTCTATCACTCCATCACCATGGGCACCCTGATGGCCGAGCCCCTGCGCCGGATCGACGGGCGCAGCATCGGCCGCTTTGTGGCGGAAGAGATCGCCGGTCCGCTTGGCGTGCCCTTCCACATCGGCCTGCCCGAAGACGAAGAACCGATGGTGGCCGAACTGAGCGCCGATCAGGCCGTCTTCGACGCAATGCAGGAGACGCTGGACAGCCCCTATCCTCAGGCCGGCCTGAACCCCGAGGTGCCGCCCCTCGCCCCCAACGCCCGCGCCTGGCGTGCCGCCGAGATTCCCGGCGCCAACGGCCAGTCCCATGCGCGGGCCCTGGCGATGATCTATGGCGATCTGGTGGCCGAACGGTCGCGGCTCATCTCTGCCGCGGGGCTGGACGAGGCGCTGCGGATGCGGTTTGACGGTGTCGACGCCGGCGGGCCTGTCATCTATGGCGCGGGCTTCCGGCTGAACGAGGCCGACTATGGCCGGCGCGGGCCCAAGACGACCTTCGGCCACCCCGGCTGGGGCGGTTCGATCGCCTTCGCCGACCCCGAAGCCCGGATGGGGTTTGCCTTTGTCACGGCCCGGATGCGCAATTTCGGCGCGGTGATCGACCCGCGCCGCAAACGGCTGATCGACGCGGCCTATGACGCGCTTGGCCGGGCCGGCGGCTGAGCGCTCAGCCCGCACCCCGCATCAGGGCAAAGCTGGCCAGCGCCACGATCAGCGCCGGCGGCATCACGCAGAAACCGATGCGCAGGAATTGCCCGGCCGACACATGCAGGTTTTCCCGGCGCAGGGCGACCAGCCACAGGATCGTGGCCAGCGAGCCCGTGACGCTCAGGTTGGGCCCCAGATCGACCCCGATCAGCATGGCGCCCACGATATGCGGCGGCAGGTCGCCCGCCCGCGCGGCCGTCGCCGCAACCAACCCGACCGGCAAATTGTTGATCAGGTTCGACGCCACGGCAAACAGCCCCCCGATCCCGCCCGCGGCCAGATCCGGCGCGACCTGCGCCCAATGCCGCAGTGGTGCTATGGCCGCATCGGGCAGGCCGGTGGCGAAAACCGCCGCGACCAGCACGAACAGCCCGGCCACCAGCGGCAGCACCCCCCACGACACCTCGGCCAGCAAGGGCAGGGGCGAACGCCGGGTCAGGCCTGTCACCAGAAGCAGGACGCAAAGCCCGGCAACCAGCGTCGGCAGCCCCAGCGGCAGGCCAAGCGCCGAGGCCGCCATCAACACGACCCCGGTCGCCACGATGCCGAAGGCCGAGGCCTTGGCGGCAGGCTCCAGTTCTGGCAGGGCGACACGCTCGGGCCGGCCCTCGGCAATCTGGCGCCGCAGCACCAGGCGCAGCATCGCATAGGTCATCAGGATCGCCGCCACCGAAGGCACCAGGAACATCGCCAGCCAGGCGCCCAGCGGCGGCATCGCGGACGCATAGATCACCAGGTTGGCCGGGTTCGAGATGGGCAGAACGAAGCTCGCCGCGTTGGCGATCATGGCGCAGGCGAAGAGATAGGGCAAAGGCTCGACCTTGGCGGCGCGGGCGGTGGCGTAGACGGCGGGCGTCAGCACCACGGCGGTCGCGTCGTTGGACAGAAACACTGTGACCAGAACGCCGATGCCATAGACGATCAGGAACAGCCGCGAGGCCGAGCCGCCGGCCGAACGCGCGGCCCAGGCGGCAAGATAGGTGAACAGCCCCTCGCGCCGGGCCACCTCGGCCAAAAGCATCATGCCGATCAGGAATAGATAAACGTCCCGCCCATCGGCCACGGCGCGCAGGGCTGCCCGCCATCCGATGAGACCGCTTGCCACCGCCAGAAGCGCTCCGGTCGTGGCAAAGGCATATTCCGGCAGACGAAACGGCCGGAAGATCACCCCCAGCACCGTCAGCAGGGCCACAAGGATCACGATCTCGCTGGACATCGGCCGCCTCATCCGGGGCACCGCGCCCCTTCTGACGGAGTGTCATGCACTGTGCCCGCCGGGCTCGCAAGACGCGATCAGCCGGGTCTTGCGTTCGATGCCAGTGATCGCGTGGCCACCCGACTTGCACCGATGGCCAGGGCTAGGCCAAGATTATGCTTGCATACGTATTCTATCGCGGTCAGTTCTATCGGCGTCACGTTACACTTGGAGCCGGGTCGCGATTGAGTCGCCGCCCGCAGCGCGCAACATCAGGCAGGAGAAGGCCATGGCAGACAAGATCGAAGGCGCAAAGGCGGCAGGGGGATCGGCGCCAGCCCAGACGGCGCAGGTGATGCAGGTGGAACGCCACGACTTCCCCGATCTTGTTCCGGAAAACGGCAAGCGCACCCAGCCGATGCGCGGCTTCGATGCGGTCTATACCGATATCGTGGATTACATCGTGCGCTGCACCCACAAGATCTGGGACGAACGCGACATCGGCCTGATCTACAGCCACTACACGCACAACTGCGTGCTTTATGGCACCACCGGCACGCTTTACACCCGCGAAGAGGTGGTGCGCGACACGATCCAGCGCCTGGTTTCCTTCCCCGAACGGCGCGGCATGGCCACGCAGGTGATCTGGAAGGGCAACGAGGATGACGGGTTCTACACCTCGCATCTTGTCACCGGCACCGGGCGGCACACGCAGAACGGCCACCTTGGCGCGCCCACCGGCCGCATGTTCACCTCGCGCACGGTGGCTGACTGCATGATCTATGAAAACAAGATCTACCGCGAATGGGTGGTCGCCGACACCACGGCCATCCTGCAGCAACTGGGGATCGACGTGCAGGCCTATGCCGACAGAATAGCCCGGGCGAGCTTCGACAAAGGCCTTGTTTCACTGGATATTGGCGAGAATCGCCACATGATCGGGCAATATCCGCCCGAGGCCGAGGCGGACGTCTCGCTCGCCTCGACCGAGACGGAACGCCATACCCTGCGCTGGATGCACGATGTCTATAACCGCAAGATGCTGGGCACGATCGCCCGGGTCTGCGCGCCGACCGTGCAGTATCACGGGCCGCTGATGGCGGAACTTTACGGCGTGGCCTCGGTCATCCATCAGACGCTTGGACTGATCGGATCGCTGCCCGACGCGGCCTTTACCCCGCAGCACATCTGTTCGAACCCCTGCGAAGAAGGCGGCGAAAAGGTCGCTGTGCGCTGGATCATGGAGGGGCATCATCTGGGCTACGGCATCCTGAACCATCTGGGCGCGCCGACCGGCAAGCGGGTGCAGATCATGGGGATCAGCCATTTCCACTACAAGGACGGCAAGATCGTGGACGAATGGCGCACCTTCGACGAGGCCTCGCTGCTGGTTCAGGTAAAGTTGGCGCAGATGGCCGACGTCAAGGCCGCCGCCCTGAAAGCCCCGGTCTGACCACGACCCCTGCCACCTGTGACCCGGCCCGCCCTGATGCGGGCCGGTTTCATTTCGGGCCCTTCCCCGCCCGCGCGCAAAAGCGACAAGGCTGCTGCACTTAATATTTGCAATCGTATGCAAAGAGTGTTTAGCTTCCGCTGCGGAATGGGTCTTGCCGAGTCCGCGCCGAAACCGTCCGAAGGGGCGGAACCCGAAAAAGCGCTGCCATCACCAACACAGGGGTGCGAGATGAACATGAAATTGACGAAGGCTGTCGCCGCTGGCGCAGTCAGTTTTGCGGCCCTGATCGCGGGCGGCGGAGCGGCCTTGGCGGATTGCGGCATTCAGGGCGCGGGATCGGTCCGCATCCTGTCGAACGACTTCGAGGCCCTGCGCGTGGTGAACGCCGCCGCGGCCGAATGCGCGAACGACAAGGTCAAGGTGACCTCGAACGCCACGGCGGAACACAAGAACATCCAGGGCCCGGCTCTGACCGCCAATCCGGCCGAATATACCGTGGCGATGGTGGCCAACAACTCGATCGTGCCCCTGCTGAATGACGGGCTGATCCGGCCGCTGGACGATCTGGTGGCGAAATACGGCGCCGATCTGCAGCCGAACCAGTTGATCAAGATCGACGGCAAGGTCATGGCGATTGCCTTCATGGGCAACGGCCAGCATCTGTTCTACCGCAAGGACATTCTGGCCAAAGCCGGGCTCGACGTGCCGAAATCCTACGAAGATGTTCTGGCCGACGCCAAGATCATCAAGGACAAGGGGCTGATGGAATATCCTCTGGCCGCCTCTGACAAGCCGGGCTGGGACCTCGCGGCGGAATTCGTGAACATGTATCTGGGTACCGGGGCCGAGTTCTTTGCTCCCGGCTCGGCCGAACTGGCCATCGACAACGACAATGGCCGCAAGGTTCTGGAAACCATGCGCGCGATGACCAAGTTCATGAATCCCGATTACCTGACCTATGACGCGAATGAGCTGAGCAAGATCTGGGACGCCGGCAACGTCGCCTTGATGAACCAGTGGGGATCGCTGGCCGGTGCCGCCATCGACCCGGTCAAGGCCAACAAGGACGTCGCGGCCAACACCGGCTTTGCCGCGGCGCCGACCATCAGCGGCGGCTCCATCCCGGCGGCGGCCCTGTGGTGGGACGGCTTCTCGATCGCCAAGAACATCTCGGACGACGATGCCGCCGCCTCGTTCCAGGCCATGGTCCATGCGATCAGCCCGGCCACCGTGGCGGCCCATTCCGAGGTGGCAACCTGGCTGGTCAAGGGCTATGTCCCCGGTCCGGCAGCGATCGGCGTGATGGGCAATGCCACGGGCGGGGCCAAGCCCTATCCGATGCAGCCCTACATGGGTCTGTTGCACACGGCCCTGTCCAGCGGCCTCGCCGATTTCATCGCCGGCAAGGAAGATGCCGATCAGGCGCTGAAGGATGTGAAGGCAAGCTACGACGCCTCGGCCAAAGAGGGCGGCTTCCTGAAATAGACTCGCCTCATGCCCGGCCGCTCTGGTGGCCGGGCTCCCTTTCATGCGACCCCCGGATCGGCCGCAAGGTGCAGGTCCCCCGGCCCTCCTGACAGTGGATCGCCCCGATGCCGCATCGCACCTTTGCCGCCTTCATCTTTCCTTCCATCCTTGCGATGCTGCTCTTCATCACCCTGCCGATCTTTTCGGTCATGGTGCAGTCGATGTTCATCGAACACCCGGCCGTGCTGACCACGGTGGAGAACTGCGGCCCCTTCGGCGGCTGCACCACGGAAACCAAGGTCGATACCGTGGCCATGGCCAAGCTGAAGGCCGAGGCTCCGATGGGCCAATTCGCCGGGCTCGCCAACTATCTCAACCACAACCACCTGGCCATCGACGACCTGCGCGAGATTTTCGGCACCAAATCGGGCTTTGCCGAAAAAGTCTCGAGTCTGATGAACCTGCCCTTCTACCGGGCGCTGGCCTTCACACTGACCTATTGTTTTGTCGTGACACCGCTGGCGATGGCGCTGGGGTTCTGCATTGCGCTGGCCGTCAACACGCTGCCACGGCTGATGAAGGGGCCGGCGATTTTCGTCTCGATCCTGCCGATGATCATCACGCCGCTGGTCGGCTCGCTGATCCTGTCGTGGATGTTCAACCCCGAGGGCATTTTCGGCGCCACGCTGCAATGGCTGGCCAATGACCCCAAGCTGTCGCTTCGCGCCTCGCCCGTGCTGACCTGGATCGTGATCCTGACCTATGGCGTCTGGACCAACGGCCCGTTTTCCTTTGTGGTCTTTTACGCCGGCTTGCAGACCGTGCCGATGGACACGCTGGAATCGGCGCGGATCGACGGCGCCACCCGCTGGCAAGCCACCCGTTTCGTGATCATCCCGCATCTGATGCCGCTGGCGACCTTTGTGGCGCTGGTGCAGTTGATGGACAATTTCCGCGTCTTTGAACCCATCGTGGGCTTTTCGGCGCAGGCCAATGCCACCTCGCTCAGTTGGATGGTCTACAACGACCTTGTCAGCCAGGACGCCCAGCAATTCGGCTCTGCCGCGGCCACTTCGGTCATGACGATCATCGGCGTGCTGATCCTCTTGACGCCGGTGCTGATCCGCACCTGGCGCGATTTCAACCGGAAGGTGGCCTAGATGCGCCGTCAACCTGCGGGCCTGCGGACCCTGACCACCGCCTTCCTGACAATCTGGCTGATCGCCGCCGTGTTTCCCTTTGCCTGGACGGTCTGGGGCAGCTTCAAGGTCGAGGCCGATTTCTTCTCGCGGCAGACCTGGTGGTACGCCATCGAGGGCCTGCGCACGACGCAAGAAACCGGCGGGCCCTTCACCCTGGGCGGCTATGAGGGCGCCTGGATCAAGAACGAATTCTGGAAGCCGGTGATCAACACGCTGATCGTGACCCTTTCAGTCACCGGCATTTCGCTGATGGTGGGCACCCTGGGCGGCTATGCACTGGCAAGGTCGGGGCACCGCTATGCCTTCTGGGTGCTGATCGCAGCACTGGTCTTCCGCGCGATGCCGCATATCACGCTGGTGTCGGGCTATCTGCTGCCGTTCTTTCAGCTCAACATCTGGGGCTTCCTGCCGACCACCATCATCGTGCTGGTCGCCATCAACCAGCCCTTCACCCTGTGGATGCTGCACAGCTTTTTCCTGTCGATCCCGAAGGACCTGGACGAAAGCGCGCTGGTCGATGGCTGCACCCGGTTTCAGGCCTTCCGCATGGTCATCATCCCGGTGATGTGGCCGGGCGTCATCACCACGGGCCTGTTCAGCTTTCTGCTGGGCTACAACGACTTTGCCGTGACCTCGATGCTGCTGCGGCAGGAAAACCAGACCATGATCCCCAAGATCGCCTCGTTCCTCGGGTCGATCCAGAACGAGGGCAACGTCATGTTCGCGGTCGCCGCCGTCGTGTCGGCCACGGTGCCGCTGTTCATCCTCGTCCTGTTCTTCCAACGCCAAATCGTCTCCGGCCTGACCGCCGGCGCTGTGAAAGGGTAAGTCATGGCGCAGATCCGCCTTGTGAATGTCAGCAAACGCTGGGGCGCCTATGTCGGCGTCAACCGCTTCAACCTCGAGATCGCGGATGCCGAGTTCCTCGTGCTGCTGGGCCCGTCCGGCTGCGGCAAGACCACGACGATGCGGATGATCGCCGGGCTGGAAGAGCCGTCCGAGGGCGAGATCTGGATCGGCGACCGCATGGTCAACGCGCTGGAGCCGAAGGACCGTGACATCTCGATGGTGTTTCAAAGTTATGGGCTTTATCCCAACCTGACGGTTTACGAGAATATCCGCTTCCCGCTGCGGGTGCGTGGCGTGCCGAAAGGCGAACACCATGAAAGGGTGATGCGCGCCTCTGACATGGTGGAACTTGGCCCCTTCCTCGACCGGCGTCCGGCGGCACTCTCGGGCGGGCAGCGGCAGCGGGTGGCGCTGGCGCGCGCCATCGTGCGGGAACCCAACGCCTTTCTGATGGACGAACCGCTTTCGAACCTTGACGCCAAGCTGCGCGTGTCGACCCGGGCGCAGATCAAGAACCTGCACCACACGCTGAAGACCACCACGATCTATGTGACCCACGACCAGATCGAGGCGATGACCCTGGCCGACCGAGTGGTGGTCATGAACCACGGTCTGGTCCAGCAAGTGGGCTCTCCGACCGAGATCTACGACCGCCCCGCCAATACTTTCGTGGCCAGCTTCATCGGCTCTCCGGCGATGAACCTGATTGCGGGGCAGGTTTCGGGCGGCGTGTTCCGGGCCGAGGGGATGCAGGTTGCCGGCGTGACCGCGCCCGACGGGCCGATCATCCTGGGCTTTCGCGCCGAGGATGCCAGCGTCGCAGAAGCCGAGGCGGAAATCGCGGCGCCGGTCTATTCGATGGAGCTTTTGGGCGATGCCACACTGGTCTCTGTCCGCATCGGCGAGGCCCTGGTCGCGGTGCGCGCGCCAAAGGAATTCCGCATCGCAATAGGGGCCATGATCCACATCCGCATCCCGGCGGCCTCGATCCATCTTTTCGACCACGCCTCCGGCCTGCGGCGTGGCGCATGACGGGCTTGCCCCCCTCACCGGCTTTGACGCAAACTGCGCCCGCTTGGGGGGAGAGCAGCTTTGGCCAATGAGAAAGTCACATCGCTGGAGGTCGCGGCCCTGGCGGGCGTCAGCCAGTCCGCCGTCAGCCGGGTTTTCACGCCGGGTTCGTCGGTCAGCGTGAAGACGGCGGAAAAGGTGCGGGCGGCGGCGGCGCAGCTTGGCTATCGGCCCAATGTCCTGGCGCGCAGCCTCAAATCGGGCAAGAGCCGGATCATCGGGCTGGTCGTGGCTTATCTGGAAAATTACTTCTACCCCGAGATGGTCGAACGCCTGTCGATCGAATTGCAGAAGGTCGGCTATCACGTCCTGATCTTTCTGGCCCCGCAGACCAGCGTCAACGTCGATCAGGTGATCCGCGAGATCATGGATTATCAGGTCGATGGCATCGTGATGGCCTCTGTCTCGATCTCGTCGGAACTGGCGGCGCGCTGTGCGGCCACTGGCATTCCGGTCGTGTTGTTCAACCGCGCGCATGAGGACAAGAACCTGTCCTCGGTCACCTCGGACAACTATGGCGGGGGGAAAGCCCTCGCCGATTACCTGTGCGCGCTTGGCCATAAGCGTATCGCCTATATCGCGGGCTTTGCCGGGGCCTCGACCCAGATCGACCGCGAGGCGGGCTTTCGCGCCGGTCTGGCCGAGGCGGGACAAGAACTGTTCTCCCGGGCCGATGGCAATTTCGACTATCGCACGGCCCAGGCGGCGGCACGCGAGTTGTTCGCGACCTCGCGCCGCCCGGATGCCGTCTTTGTCGGCAATGACCATATGGCCTTTGCGGTGATGGATGTGCTGCGCTTTGAATTGGGGCTGCGGGTGCCCGAAGATGTCTCGGTCGTGGGGTTCGACGATGTGCCGCCCGCGGCCTGGCCCGCCTACAATCTGACCACCTATCGCCAGCGGGTCGATCACATGGTGGCCGAAACCGTCACGATGTTGACCACCTGGATCAAGGCCGACACGCCGAAAGTCACCCGCGTCGTGCTGAACGGAGAGCTGGTCATTCGCGGATCGACCCGCCGCTACGGAGCCGTCCCATGACCGAAGCCGAATTTCGCGCGCGTCTGGATGCCCTGGGCCTGAGGCTGGACGACAAGGCCTTTGCAGCCGCCTTCAAGGGCGCCCAGAATCTTCGCGACGAGGTGGCCCGGATCGCGGCCTATCTGAAGCAGCCCGAATGACAGACCCTGCCGGCCTTTCGATACCAGAGGCCGCCGCCGCCCTGCGCGAGGGCCGGCTGACCGCGCGTCAGTTGACCGAGGCCGCGCTGGCCCGCATCGCGGCGCGCAACGACCGCCTGCATGCCTTCACCCAACTCAACCCTTTGGCACTGGACGAGGCGGACCGGGCCGATCTGTTGCTTGCAAGCGGCGATGCCGGTCCGTTTTGCGGGATTCCGGTCGCGGTCAAGGATCTGATCGACGTGGGCGATCTGCCAGCGACCGGCGGCTCTGCCGTGCTGTCGGGCCGCATTGCGGCGACCGATGCGGTGGCGGTGGCGCGGCTCAGGGCGCAGGGGGCGGTGATCCTTGGCAAGGTCGCGACCTATGAATTTGCCATGGTCGGCCCGGATCAGGGCCTGCCCGACCCGCCCGCCCGCAACCCCTGGGATCTGGGGCATATCACCGGTGGGTCCTCCTCCGGCTCTGCGGCCGCGGTGGCGGGCGGATTGGTCCGGCTGGCGCTTGGCACCGACACAGGAGGGTCGATCCGCAGTCCCGCGGCCTATTGCGGCTTCGTCGGGCTGAAGCCCACCTACGAAAGGGTGTCGCGCGCCGGGGCCTTTCCGCTGTCGCCGTCGCTGGATCATGTGGGACCCCTCGCTGCCACGGTGGAAGAGGCGGCGCTGGCGCTGGATGCGATGACAGAGGCGCCCGCACTTTGGCGCCCGGCCAGCGGCCGGCTGGGCCGGGGCCTTGCCGGCCTGCGGATCGGCTATGCCCGGGACTGGTTCGCCCAGGACCCGCTGGCCAGCCCGGCCCTGATCCGCGCGATGGACGATGCCGCCGCCTGCCTGTCGATGCTGGGCGCCACGATCACCCAGGTCACGCTGCCCGACTACGCGCTCTATGAAGCGGCAGGCTCGGTCATCCTCCATGCCGAGGCCCTGGCCGAACATGAGGCCCTGATCCGCACCCGGCTGGCACATTACGGCCGCCCGGTCCTGCAATGTCTGGCCTTCGGCGCCGCGGTCGACCCCGAGGATCTGGCCCGCGCCCGCGACGCCCAGGCGCGGCTGACCAAGGCGACGCAGCGCGCGATGGAACCCTTCGACCTTGTGATAACGGCCACGACGCTGACCCCGGCGCTGCCCTTCTCCGCCTTCGACGGCGATAAGGCGGTCTGGACGCCGATGCGCACCATCCCCTTCAACGTCACCGGCCAGCCCGTCCTGTCGCTGCCGGTCGGCTTTGACGGCGGCCTGCCGCTGGGCATGCAGATCATCGGCAGGAACGGCGACGAAGACATGATCTGCGCCGCCGGCCACGGGTTCGAGAGGGCGACGGACCATTCCGTCCAGCGCCCGCCGGTTTGATCCCGGGACAGCCCCGGACGCCGCCTAGCGCATCTGCATCCGGTCCAGCCGCAGTTGTGCGGCGCGGCGGTGGCCCTCCAGCCCCTCGCTGGCGGCCTGGCGTGCTGCAGGCGGGGCCACGGCCTCGACTCCCTTCGGCTCCAGCCATTGATGGGTGGCGATCTTGACATAGGCGCCGACCCAGAGCCCGCCGGTATAGCGCCCCGCGGCCATCGTCGGCAGCGTGTGGTTGGTGCCAGAGCATTTGTCGGAATAGACCACGCTGGCCAGTTCGCCGATGAACAGCGAGCCATAGTTGCGCAGCCGCGCCGCAAGCCCATGCGGGTCGGCGGTGTGCACCTGCAGATGCTCGGCCGCGATGAAATCGGAATAGGCGATCATTGCGGCTTCGTCGGAACAGACCGCAACCTCGCCATAATCGCGCCAGGCGGGGGCTGCGACATGGGCGGTCGACAGGGTGGCCAGCTGTTTTTCCACCTCGGCCACCACGGCCTCGGCCAGGGGCAGATGCGTCGTGATCAGGCCGACCCGGGTGCGCACGTCATGTTCGGCCTGCGCCAGAAGGTCGGTCGCGATCATCTCGGCATCGCCGGTCGCATCGGCGAGGATGTAGATCTCGGACGGGCCGGCCAGCTGATCGATGCCCACCGGGCCAAAGACCTGCCGCTTGGCCTCGTTCACAAAGGCATTGCCCGGTCCCATGATCTTCATCACCGCCGGCACGGTTTCGGTGCCATAGGCCATCGCGGCAATCGCCTGCGCGCCGCCGATGCGGAAGATGCGGTCGGCGCCGGACAGATGGCAGCCCGCCACCATGGCATTGTGCGCATTGGGCGGCAGGCAGGCGATCACGTCGGACACGCCCGCTACCTTTGCCGGAACGATCGTCATGATCGGTGCCGAAAGCAGGGGAAAGCGCCCGCCCGGCACATAGCAGCCCACCCTTTCGATCGGGATCACCCGATGCCCCATGAAGACGCCCGGCAAGGGTTCGATATCCAGCGGCAGGATCGTCGCCAGCTGCGCCTCGGCAAAGCGGCGCACGTTGGCAATGGCGAATTCGGTGTCCTTGCGGGTCTGCGGATCCAAGGCCGCCACGGCCGCCGCACGTTCGTCCGGGGTGACTTCGAATACCTGCAGGTCCGACTTGTCGAACTGGGCCGAATAGTCGCGCACCGCCGCATCGCCGCGTGCCTTCACGTCGGCCAGAACCTTGGCGACCAGCTCTGCCACCGGCTTGTTGTCGGACTCGGCGTTGCGGGTGGGTTGCTTGACCCAGGCGACCTTGGCCGAGGGATAGGATTCTGGCAGGTGCGGCATGAGATTCTCCTTTCCGGCCTCTCGGCAGGGGTGACTGTGCCGCCTGCTTGTAGCCGAACATGCATACGATTGCAAAGCGAAGTTTTGCGGGACGGCCCCAAGTGTCGCCTATCGGATAATTATCCATGCAAAACATGGGGTAGTCATCGGAGCCTTCCCGATGAAGCCAGATTCCTTTGCCAGGCAGGCACAATGCTCTTGCCATGACTTGGGTCTTTGCCCTATCCGTATTGCAATCGTATTCAATCGGAGGTCGGTATGTCGGTGACTTGGCTCAAGCGCGGCAAGCCAGAGACAGAACGGGCGGCTGACGATGCAAGGGTCCGCGCCACCGTCGAAGAGGTTCTGGCCGACATATCGGCGCGTGGCGATGCCGCCGTGCGCGACCTTTCGGTGAAGTTCGACAAATACGACCCTCCCGCCTTCCGCCTGACGCCCTCGCAGATCGAGGCGGCGATGGCGCAGGTGACACCGCGCGACATGGAAGATATCCGCTTCGCCCAGACCCAGATCCGCCGCTTTGCCGAGGCGCAGCGCGCCTCGATGACCGATATCGAGGTGGAAACCCTGCCCGGCGTCTTTCTGGGCCATCGCAACATCCCGGTGCAATCGGTCGGCTGCTATGTGCCGGGCGGCAAGTTCCCCATGGTCGCCTCGGCGCATATGTCGGTGCTGACGGCCTCGGTCGCGGGGGTGCCGCGCATCGTGGCCTCGGCCCCGCCGGTGCAGGGCAAGCCGCATCCGGCCATTGTGGCCGCCATGCATCTGGGCGGCGCGCATGAGATCTATGTCCTGGGCGGGATGCAGGCCGTGGGCGCCATGGCGATCGGCACCCAGACCATCAGGCCGGTCGACATGCTGGTTGGCCCCGGCAATGCCTATGTGGCGGAGGCGAAACGCCAGCTTTACGGCCGCGTCGGCATCGACCTGTTCGCCGGCCCGACCGAGACGATGGTGATCGCCGACGACACGGTCGATGCCGAACTGTGCGCCACCGACCTCCTGGGTCAGGCCGAACATGGCTACAACTCGCCCGCGGTCCTGCTGACCAATTCCCGCAAGCTGGCAGAGGCGACCCTGGTCGAGGTGGACCGCCTGCTGAAGATCCTGCCCACCGCTGCCACCGCCGCTGTGTCCTGGGCCGATTACGGCGAGGTGATCCTCTGCGACACCTATGACGAGATGCTCGCCACCGCGAACGACATCGCCAGCGAGCATGTGCAGGTGATGACCGACCGCGACGACTGGTTTCTGGAACACATGCACAGCTATGGCGCGCTGTTTCTGGGGCCGCGCACCAATGTGGCCAATGGCGACAAGGTGATCGGCACCAACCACACGCTGCCGACCCGCAAGGCCGGGCGCTATACCGGCGGGCTTTGGGTCGGCAAGTTCCTGAAAACGCATTCCTATCAGCGCATCGTGACGGATGAGGCCGCGGCCCTTGTCGGCGCTTATGGCTCGCGCCTGTGCATGCTGGAGGGGTTTGTCGGCCATGCGGAACAGTGCAACATCCGCGTGCGCCGCTATGGCCACAGGAATGTGCCCTATGGCGAGGCCGCGGAATGAGCCTGCCGCGCACCCCCTCGTTCCGGCTGGATGGCCGCCGCGCGCTGGTGGCGGGGGCCTCGTCCGGCATCGGGGCGGCTTGCGCCGTGGCCCTGGCCGAACAGGGTGCCAGTGTGACGCTTTGCGCGCGGCGCGGCGCCGCGTTGGAGGCCCTGGCCGCAGAGATGGCGGCAGAGGGGATGCAGGCCGACACCCTGACGCTGGACATCGCCGATGTCGCGGCGACCGAGGCCGCGCTGGCCGGCCTGCCCGCCTTTGACATCCTGGTCAACTCGGCCGGGATGGCGCGGCATTCGCCGGCGATAGACACGCGGCCCGAGGATTTCGACGCGGTGCAGGCTCTGAACTTTCGCGCCGCCTATTTCCTGACGCGCAGCGTCGCCGCGCGTCTGATCGCCGAGGGGCGGCCGGGCAGCCTGATCAACATTTCCAGCCAGATGGCCCACGTGGGCGGCATCGACCGCGCGGTCTATGCCGCGACCAAGCACGCCGTCGAAGGCATGACCAAATCCATGGCGATCGAATGGGGGCCGCGCGGCATCCGCGTCAACACCATCGCGCCGACCTTCATCCGCACGCCGCTGACCGAACAGACCTTTGCCAACCCCGAGCGGACCGCCTGGGTCCTGTCCAAGATCAAGCTAGGCCGGGTCGGAGAAGTGACCGACATCATGGGCGCAGTGGCTTTCCTCGCCTCGGACGCCGCGGCGATGGTTACTGGAACCTCGCTTCTCATCGATGGCGGCTGGACCGCCGACTGAAAGGACTGAACATGACGCCGCAAGACATGGAAGCCCGCATCGTCCGTTACGGCGACCTGCGCCCCTGCAAGACCGCTTTCATCGACGCCCATACGCCGGGGTCCGACCAGAAAGAGAACTTCACCATCATCGGCGGAGGGGTCTCGGAAAGCCCGGATCAATTCGTCCATATCCGCGAGACACCCGGCTTCAACATCGGCGCGGCGGGCCAGCCGCCGAAATGCCGCAACTCGTTGCACACCCACCGGACGGCCGAGGTGTTCTTTGTCCTCAAAGGCCGCTGGCGGTTTTTCTGGGGCCGCTGGGGCACGGCGGGCGAGTTCATCGCCGAAGAGGGCGACATCTTCAACATTCCGACCGGCATCTTCCGCGCCTTTGAAAACGTCGGCACCGATTACGGGATGATCATGGCGATCCTCGGCGGTGACGATGCCGGCGGCGGCGTGGTCTGGGCGCCGCAGGTCATCACCGATGCCAAGGATTACGGGCTGGTGCTGGGCAAGAACGGCAAGCTCTATGACACCAAGAAGGGTCAGAACCTTCCCGAAGGCGTGCCGCCGATGCCCCTGCTGACCGAGGAAGAACTGAAGGCCTTCCCCGAACCCACCACGGCCGAGGTGATCCCGAACTGCGTGGCGCGCTATCAGGACCTGATGGCCCTGTCCGACCGTCAGCCCGCCAAAGTGATCGGCGCCGAAGGCAAGCTGCGCGACCGTCCGGGCTTCGAGGTGGAGTTCCTGTCGCGCCACTCGCTGCCCGAGACGCCCTATACCCTGGCGCGGCACGAGGTTCTGATGCCGATGCGCGGCCATTGGCGGCTGAGCTGGGAGGGTGGCACCACCGTCCTGAACCCCGGCGATACGGCCGCCATTCCGCCGGGGCTGTCCCACGCACTGGCGCCCTCGATGACCGGCGAGGCCTCGCTGTACCGGGTGATCGGCACCGATGATCCGGCCGGCGCGACGGGCCGCCTGCTGTAAGGTTTCAACCGGGATGGGCGCATCGCCCATCCTACCTTTTCCAACCCGAAAGGATGACCCATGCCGCTTTTGACCACTCATGTCGGGTCCTTGCCGCGCCCGCAGCCGGTCGTGGATTTTCTGTTCGCGCGGGAAAAGGGCGAGCCCTGCGACCCGGACGCCTTTGACGCCTGCATGACGGCGGCGGTTCTGGAAAACGTCCGCCGCCAGAAGGAGGCCGGCATCGACATCGTTTCGGATGGCGAGGCGTCCAAGATCAGCTATGCGACCTATGTCAAGGACCGCTACACCGGCTTTGGCGGCGACAGCCCGCGCAATGCGCCGGCCGACCTCAAGCTGTTCCCCAGCTTCCTGACCCGTCTGGCGCGCGAGGGTGGCACCCCGAAATACGCCCGCCCGCAATGCGTGGGGCCGGTCGCCTCGAAGGGTCAGGGCGAGTTGCAGAAGGACATCGCCAACCTCAAGGCCGCGATGGCCGCCAATGGGGTGACGCGCGGCTTCATGAATGCGGCCTCGCCCGGAGTGATCTCGTTGTTCCTGCAGAACGCCCATTATCCGACGCGCGAGGCCTATCTGGCCGCGCTTGCCGATGCGATGCGCGACGAATACCGCACGATCCTGGAGGCGGGTCTGGATTTGCAGCTGGATTGCCCCGACCTGGCCCTGTCGCGCCACATGCTGTTCGCCGATCTGTCGGACGACGCGTTCCTGAAGGTGGCGGCCAGCCATGTCGAGGCCTTGCAGCACGCCTTGCAGGGGCTGGACCGCGACCGGATCCGCCTGCACATCTGCTGGGGCAATTACGAAGGCCCGCATGTCTGCGACATCGACATGGCCAAGGTCTTTCCCCTGCTGATGCGCGTGCCCGCCACCTATATCCTGTTTGAAACCGCCAACCCGCGGCATGGCCATGAGTGGACCGTGTTCCGTGACCGTGCCGCCGAAATTCCAGAGGACAAAGTGCTGGTGCCGGGGGCCGTGGACACCACCACCAACTTCGTCGAACATCCCGACTTGGTGGCCCAAAGGCTGGAACGTTTCACCAATATCCTGGGTGTCGAGCGGGTGATGGCCGGCTCGGACTGCGGGTTTGGCACTTTTGCGGGCTTTGGTGCGGTCGATCCGGAAATTGCCTGGGCCAAGCTTGCCACCCTGTCCGAAGGGGCGCGGCGGGTCGGATGACGCCGACCGCCCTGCCCGCGAACCTCGCCCGAAAAGGACCCGCCCCATGATTACCGACCTGCACGCCCATTTCGCCGCCGGAGGCAAGGCCATCAACGGCTGGTGCGCCATCCCCTCGCCCGTGACGGCCGAGATCATGGGCCGCCAGGCCTTTGATCTGATGACGGTCGATCTGCAGCACGGCCTGATCGACTATCAGATGGCGCTGACCCTATGCCAGGTCCTGCAGGGTCTGCCCGCGCCGGTTCTGGCCCGCGTGCCGTGGAACGAGCCGGGCATCGTGATGAAATGCCTCGACGCCGGGTTTTCGGGCGTGATCTGCCCGATGATCAACACCGCCGAAGAGGCGCGCCGGCTGGTGACCTTCAGCCGCTATGCCCCGCTGGGCAGCCGTTCCTTCGGGCCGACGCGGGCGAACATGGTGCATGGGGCGGGCTATGCCAAGACCGCCAATGCCAAGGCCCTCGTCCTTGCCATGATCGAAACCCGCGAGGCGCTGGCCAATCTGGACGAGATCCTCGCGGTCGAGGGCATCGACGGCGTCTATGTCGGCCCTTCGGATCTGGGTCTGTCGTTGGGCCATGAACCCACGCTCGAGCCTTCCGCGCCCGAGGTCCTGTTGGCGATCTCCCATATCGCGGCGCGCACCAAGGCGGCGGGCCGCATCGCCGGGGTGCACACCGGCTCTGCCGCCATGATCCGCGCCATGCTGGCACAGGGGTTCGATTTCGCCTCGCTGCTGACGGATGTGCGGATCTTTGCCAATGCCGTGGCGAGCCAGCTTGCCGCGGTGCGGCAAACCACGGCCGAGGCGATCAAGGGCTACTGACAGCCGCGGACCTGCCTCAGGGGACGGCCGCTGCCGGGACGGGCCCCGGGCGACAAGATGTCCCGGTGCTGCGGATCATGCGGGACAAGCGGCCGCGCCGGTGGCACAAGGTTTGGCAGGGCGGCGGTAGAGAGGGAGACCACACCATGAAGATCGCATTCATCGGCCTTGGCAACATGGGCGGCCCGATGGCGGCCAACCTCGTGAAGGCCGGTCACCAGGTCATCGGCGCCGATCCGGTCGCTCCGATGCCCGAAGGGGTGATCCGGGCCGCCTCGCCACGCGAGGCCGTCGCGGGGGCAGAGGCCGCAATCACCATGCTGCCGAACGGCGCCATCCTGCGCGCCGTTGCGGACGAGATCATTCCCGCGATGAGCCCCGGCGCGGTCTTTCTGGATTGCTCGACCGTCGATGTCGACAGCGCGCGCGCCGTGGCCAGCGCGGCCGAGGCGGCGGGGCTGATGGCGATGGATGCGCCGGTCTCGGGCGGGATTGGCGGCGCGACGGCCGGGACGCTGACCTTCATGGCCGGCGGCACTGAAGAGGCCTTCGCCCGCGTCAAGCCGTTGTTCGACATCATGGGCCAGAAGGCGGTGCTCTGCGGCCCCTCTGGCAACGGACAGGCGGCCAAGATCTGCAACAACATGATCCTTGGCGTGACGATGATCGCCACCTGCGAGGCCTTTGCGCTGGCCGACAAATTGGGACTGGACAGGCAGAAGATGTTCGATGTGGTTTCGACCTCTTCGGGCTATTCTTGGGTGATGAACGCCTATTGCCCGGCGCCCGGCGTCGGCCCGAAATCGCCGGCCGACAATGGCTACAAGCCCGGCTTCGCCTCGGAGCTGATGCTGAAGGACCTCGACCTCAGCCAGATGGCGGCCGAGGCCGTGGATGCCGACACGCCGATGGGGCAACTGGCGACCGATCTGTACCGGCGCTTTGTCCACGACGAAGGCGGGCGGGGCACCGACTTTTCGGCCATGCTGCCGCGCTTTGCAACGCGGGGCCGGGCCTAGCGCCTTCCCCCCGGGCGCGGCCGTTCAGCCGAGAATCGAGATCAGCCGGAAAGGCACGCTCTGCGGCAGAGGATGATCGGCACCCGATCGGCGGTGACAAGGCAACACACCAGCCCCGCCCCCTTTCAGAACCATGGCAAGATCACGGCTACGCAGCCCGCCGTTCGGCCCTCGGCATTGCAGCATCGCGTTTGCGATCAAAGGCGCGCGGCTCTGTCGCCACTCGCACGCGCCAGGCCGCGCGAAAGGCCATCGCCGCCGCCCTACGTCAGTTGAACTTCGGTCACGATGCAGCCCTGGCCTCCCGGCCCCGAATTGCCATTCCGTTGGAGTTTTGACGAAACCTGAGAGGCCTCAATCCGGCACCGCAGGCAATTCTGGCCGATGCCAAGCCTTCCGTTCCGGCACCTTGCTGTGGCACAAGAGCCAAGGCGCCGGCCCCTGCTTTTGCCGCCGCGCAACGACCTTGGCCTGATCGCCTGCATCTGAGGAAAGCCCATGACACTCGACGCCCAAACCATCGCCACGCTGCAAGCCGTCTCGACCGCCACGCTGACCACGATCCTGCTGAAAAAGGGCCTGCGCAACGTCTGGATGCGCGGCACGCGGCCGATCCGCCCGGGCCAGCCGCGCGTGGTGGGCCGCGCCTTCACGCTGCGCTTCGTGCCTGCGCGCGAGGATCTGGCGACGCCGGCCAGCTGGGCCTCGCCCATCTCGACACGGGCGGCCATCGAGGCGATGCCCGAGGGCTGCGTGGCGGTGGTCGATGCCATGGGCGTGGCGGATGCAGGCATCTTCGGCGACATCCTGTGCAACCGCATGGTGCAGCGCAAGGTGGCGGGTTTGGTCACCGACGGGGTGGTGCGCGACGCGGCGGGGGTTCTGGGCACCAGCCTGCCGGTCTGGTGCAACGGGGTCGCGGCGCCGCCTTCGGTGGCGGGCCTGACCTTTGTCGGCTGGCAGGAGCCCATTGCCTGTGGCGGCGTTGCCGTCTTTCCCGATGATGTCGTCGTGGTGGACGAAGACGGCGCGGTGCTGATTCCGGCGGCCTTGCTGGATCAGGTTCTGGCCGAGGCGCCGGAACAGGAACGCATGGAGGCGTGGATCATAACCGAGGTCGACCGTGGCGTACCCCTCCCGGGGCTTTACCCGATGAACGAGGAAACCAAGGCACGCTATGCGGCATGGAAGGCCGCGCAATGAGCTTTGGCATCGACACCAAAGGCGTCTATCCCATCGCCGCCACCCCGTTTCACCCCGATGGAAGGCTCGACACCGCCAGCGTCGACCGGCTGACCGACTTCTACCATGCGGCGGGGGCCAGCGGCGTCACCATCCTTGGCATCATGGGCGAGGCGCCCAAGCTGGAACCCGAGGAATCGCTGGCCATCGTCAAACAGGTGGTGGCGCGTGCGACGATCCCGGTGGTGGTGGGCGTCTCGGCCCCCGGCTTCGCCGCGATGCGCCGCCTCGCCCGCGACGCGATGGAGGCGGGCGCCGCCGGCGTCATGATCGCTCCCGCGCCGCATCTGCGCACGGATGACCAGATCACCGCCTATTTCGCCCAGGCGGTCGAGGCGGTCGGGCCGGACGTGCCCTGGGCCCTGCAGGATTATCCCCTGACGCTGACGGTGCAGATGTCGGTCTCGGTGATCAGCCGGATCATGACGGACCACGCGTCTTGCGTCATGCTCAAGGCCGAGGATTGGCCGGGTCTGGAAAAGCTGTCGTCGCTGCGCAAGGCACAGGCCGAGGGCAGCCTGCGCGCCTTTTCCATCCTGACGGCGAATGGCGGCCTGTTTCTGGATTTCGAACCCGAGCGCGGTTCGGATGGCGCGATGACCGGCTATGGCTTTCCCGACATGCTGGTCGAACTCGACGCCTTGCACCGCAAGGGAGAGCGCGAGGCGGCGCATGATCTGTTCGACATGCATCTGCCGCTGATCCGCTATGAACAGCAGCCGGGCGTGGGGCTTGCGGTGCGCAAACACGTGCTGATGCGGCGCGGCGTGATCGCCTCTGACACCCAGCGCAAGCCCTGGCCCGCCCTGTCGGCCACGGCCCGGGCCGAGGTCGACTACCTTTTGCAGCGCATAGCCCGCCACGACAGCCGCGCCCGGTTCTGAGCGCGGCGCGGGGTCAGCAGCAGGTGCGGAAGCGATCCATCATGACGTCCAGCACCTCGCCCGGATCGCGCCGCCACCAGGTTTCGGCGGAAAAGACCTCGACCTCGCAGGGGCCGGCATATCCGGCCGCCTCGACATCCCGGCGGATCGCCCGCAGGTCGGCCACGCCGTCCCCCATCATGCCGCGATCGACCAGCATGTCGCGGGTTTCGGCCAGCCAGTCGCAAAGATGGAACCCGAAGATCCGCTCTGGCCCGGCCCGCAGCAATTCCGCGCCGAGGCTGGTGTCCCACCAGGTGTGATAGACATCGACCGCGATCCCCAGATTGGGCGCGTCGATCTGCTGGCAAAGGTCAACCGCATCGCGCACCGTCATCAGGCAGGACCGGTTGCCACCATAGACCGGGTTCAACGGCTCAAGCGCCAGTTTGACACCTCGCGCTGCGGCATAGGGGGCGGCCTCTGCGACCCGGTCCGCGACCAGGGCCAGGCTGTCGCGCGGCCCCTTGGTGCCCGGCTCCACCCCGCCCACGACGATGGTCAGGACCGGCGCGCCGAGGGCCGCGGCCATGTCGATCGAGGCGCAGAAATCATCCATCACCGCCTGCCGCCCCTTTGGCGCGAGGGGCCCCACCAGAAAGGGCGTGCGGCAGAGGCCCACGACGCTCATGCCCGCCGCGCGAACGCTTTGGCCGATCTGATGCGCCCGCAAGCCGATCTCGCGCCGCCAGAAGACAATGCCGGTGATGCCGCGGCTGGCACAGGCGTCGATCGTGCGTTCGGGCGACCAGCCGGCCCCGGCACCCTCGACATTGTGGCCCAGCGTCGCGGTGTTGAGGGCGAGCGCGGAATGATCGACGCTGAAGTCACGCATCCTGAACGCCATACAGCGCCAGGAGGCGCTTCATCCGGGTCACGGCCAGATCAGGGTCGCGCAGCAGGCCGCAGCCGTCGGCCAGCCGGAACACCTCGGTGAAATAGGGCAGAGGCCGCATCGCCTGCGCGCCGTTCAGCATGATGAAATGGTCCTGAAACCCGTTGAGCCAGGCCAGGAACACCACGCCGGTCTTGTAGAACCGGGTGGGCGCGCGAAAGATCAGCCGGGCCAGCGGCACGGTCGGGTCCAGAGTGGCGCGGAAGGCTGCCGCGTCCCCCTCGCCCAGCCTTTTCACCGCATGGGCCGCCGCCGGGGCCAGCGGGTCGAAGATGCCCAGAAGCGCATCGGAATGGCCTTGGGCATCGCCCTCGATCAGCTCGGGATAGTTGAAGTCGTCGCCGGTATACATGCGCAAGCCGGCAGGCAGGCGACGGCGCATGGCGATCTCCTTGTCCTTGTCGAGCAGCGAGATCTTGATGCCATCCACCTTGGCCAGATTGTCCCCGATCACGGTCAGGGCGATTTCCATGCCCTGTTCGAAGGTCGAGGCGCCCCAATAGCCCGCCAGTTCCGGGTCGAACATCTCGCCCAGCCAATGCAGGATCACCGGGTGGTCGCAGGCCGCAAGCACGTCGGAATAAACCTTGATATAGTCCTCGGGGCCATTGGCCGCGCCAACCAGCGCGCGGCTGGCCATCAGGATGATGCGGCCGCCCAGAGCCTGGATCGCCTCGACCTGTGCCAGATAGGCGGCGCGCACCTGATCGAGCGTATGGGGTCCGGGACCCAGATGATCGGTGCCGCAGCCATTGGCCACCAGCGCGTCAGGCAGTTCGGTGCGGGTCTGGCGGATCAGTTCCAGGGCACCGGGCCAGTCCAGCCCCATGCCGCGTTGCGCCGTATCCATCGCCTCGGCAATGCCAAGGCCAAGGCCCGCAAGATGGCGGCGAAAGGCAAGCGTCCCGGCCCAATCCACCGCGGCCCGGCCCGAAGGATCGCTGGCCGTGAAGGGATCGGCCACCACATGCGCCGCAGAATAGACGACGCGCGCCGGGTTGGCGCCAAGGGCGGTGGCCGCGATGGGCGTGCCACTCAGGGTATGGGGCATCATCCGACCGTTCTGATCCGGCAGCAGGATTTTCATGGCAAGACCTCAATAGCGGGGGACAAGCATGCCGGCATCCGCCGAAATGACCTGTCCGGTGGTGTAGGGAAGCTGGCCCGTGGCAAGCGCGGCGATGATCGCGCCGATATCTTCCGGCTGGCCCAACCGGGGGAACAGGGTCAGACCCTCGGCCGCGCGCTTGGCGTAGCTGTCGATCACGGCGGCGGTCATGTCGGTCGCGATCAAGCCGGGCTGCACGTCATAGACCGCGATATTCTCGGCCCCCAGACGCACGGCCAGGGCTTTGGACACCATCGCCGCTGCGGCCTTGGAGGCGCAGTATTCCGCCCGCTGCACCGCCACCGCCGCGGCATTGGACGAGGTGACGTTGACGATGGCGTGGAACACCGCTGGCCTGGGCCGCGACA
Source organism: bacterium (assembly GCA_016124195.1). Lineage (GTDB taxonomy): Bacteria > Pseudomonadota > Alphaproteobacteria > Rhodobacterales > Rhodobacteraceae > Stagnihabitans. Next base: position 343,589 of record WGOE01000001.1, read on the forward strand.
GGACGCGCCGCGCAAAGGCCTGCGACAGGAAGAACACCGCCTTGGCGTTAACGGTCTGGCAGCGGTCCCAACTCGCCTCGGTCACCTCCAGCAAATCGCCGCGGCTGAGAACGCCGACCCCGGCATTGTTGACCAGCGTGGTCAAGGGGCCAAGCCCGGCCTCGATCCTGGCGAGGGCCGCCTCGCGCGCCGGGCCATCCGTCACGTCGAAGGGCACGGCAAGCGCCTCGCCCAGGGCCGCGACTTGCGCCACCGCCGCGCGCAGTTCATCGTCATCGGCCGGGCCGTTCACCGCCACGGCAAAGCCTGCGCGGGCCAAAGCCTTGGCACTCGCGAGCCCGATGCCGCGCGACGAACCGGTGACCAGTGCGACCTGCCGCACCCCGGTCATGCCCGCGCCCCCTTCTTGAGCAGTTCGCGTGCGATGATCATGCGCTGAATCTGCTGGGTACCTTCGTAGATCTGCGTGATCTTGGCGTCACGGTAGAGCCGTTCGACCTCGAACCCGCGGATATAGCCGGAGCCGCCGAAGACCTGCACCGCGTCGGCCGTGCGCGCCACTGCCATGTCACCGGCAAAACATTTGGCGATGGAACAGGCCTTGGTCGCATCCTCGCCCCGGTCGATCTTGCCGGCGGCTGAATGAACCAGCAGGCGGGCGGCCTCGATATCCTTGGCCATGTCGGCCAGAAGCCACTGGACGCCCTGAAATTCAGAGATCGTCTTGCCGAACTGCCGGCGTTGCGCGGCATAGTCCACCGCGGCTTCGAGCCCGGCCTGCGCGATGCCCACGGCCAGCGCGGCAATCCCGACACGGCCCTTGTCCAGCACCGACATCATCATGTGAAAGCCGCGACCGACCTCGCCCAGCAAGGCATCGGGGCCAAGACGCACATCCTGAAAGGTCAGGGCCCCGACCTGGCTGGCCCGCTGGCCCATCTTGTGCTCTTTCGGCCCGCGCGAGACGCCCGCGGCATGCAGATCGACGATGAAGATCGACATACCGCGGTTGCCCGCCTCCTTGTCGGTGCGAGCGAGGACAAAGCCGTGATCGGCGACCGGGGCATTGTGGATCCAGATCTTGCCACCGTTGAGAACCCAGCCCGGACCATCGGCCACCGCCGTGGTCCGGATGCCCGAGACATCGGTGCCCGCCTCGGGTTCGGTGATGCAGTAGCAGACCTTGGCCTTCATCGACAGGATGTCGCCCAGAAGGCCGCGCTGGCCCGGCGTGCCATGCCGCACCAGCAGGGTCGAGATCAGCTCGACCAGCCCGCACTGATCGGCAACCGAGGCATAGCCGCGTGACAACTCTTCCATCACTAGGGCATAGGTCAGCGTGTCAAACCCCGGCCCGCCCATCGCCTCCGGCACGCCGATGCCGAACAGACCCAGCTGCGCCATCTCGTCATAAAGGCCGGCGGGGAATTTTTCCTCGCGGTCGAGCGCTTCAGCCCGGGGCCGGACCACCGCGTCCGAAAAGTCGCGCGCCATGTCGCGCACCTGTTGGTGAGTCTCGCTCAGATACATCGTCACACCCGATCCAGAGGCATTTAGTAACTATCCAGTTACATTATTGAGCCTTGCCCTGCCGGGTCAAGCGGGAAAAACACAGCCCGTGCACAAAGCCGCTTGCGAGACAGCGCCGCGCCGCATAGAAATAACCAAACGGTTACTTATGCAGAGGAGAATCCCCATGCAGCCGGCGGAAAAACGCAAGTTCGGACGAGTGGATCTGGAAGTGACGGCCTTCGGATTCGGCACCGCCCCGCTGGGCAACATCTTTCAAGAGATTGACGAAGCCACGTCGGACGCGATGTTTCAGGCCTCCTGGCAGGCCGGGATTCGCTATTACGACACCGCGCCGATGTATGGCCATGGCCTGTCCGAACTGCGCACCGGCCATTCGCTGCGCTGGAAGCGGCGCGACGAGTATGTGCTGTCTTCCAAGGTCGGGCGTCTGCTGCGTCCCGCCCGGCGCGAGACGATTAATTTCGCGCCGTGGAACAATGCAGCCGCTTTCCGGGTCGAGTTCGACTATTCCTATGACGGCACCATGCGATCCTTCGAGGACAGCCTGCAACGCATGGCGCTGGAGCGGATGGACATCTGCTTCATCCATGACATCGACGTCTTTACCCGCGGCAAGGACCAGCCAGAGGTCTTCCGGCAGGCGATGGACGGCTGTTACCGCGCGCTGCGCGATCTGCGCGATCAGGGCGCGGTCAAGGCAATCGGCGTCGGTGTGAACGAATGGGAGGTTTGCCACGCCGCCCTGCAACAGGGCGATTTCGACTGTTTCCTGCTGGCAGGCCGCTACACCCTGCTGGAGCAAGAGGCGCTGAACGACTTTCTGCCGCTGTGCGAAAAGCGCGGGGCGGCGGTGGTCGTGGGCGGCGGCTTCAACTCTGGCATCCTCGCCACCGGGGCCAGACCGGGGGCGAAGTATAATTATGCCCCGGCTCCGGCGGCGATCATGGACAAGGTCGCCCGGATCGAGGCGGTCTGCGCTGCGCACAAGGTACCCCTGCCCGCCGCCGCGCTGCAATTCGTCGTGGCGCATCCGGCGATCCCGTCCTTCATCGCCGGGACCCGCACCGTGGCCCAGTTGCGCCAGAATCTCGACTGGTTCAGCCACCCGATCCCGGCCGACCTGTGGGCCGACCTGAAGTCGCAGGGCCTGCTGCGTCACGACGCCCCGGTTCCGGCCTGACCCGGCAGACTTTGGCGGGTCAGGGGGACCGGAGGGCGCGGCCCCTTTCAGGCCAGGTCCACGTCGAACACAAAGACTCCCTCGGCCCCGCCCTCCAGTTCGGCCACGATGCGCGCGCCCACGGCCTGATGTGCGGGATGCACCAGATAGGCATCGCGCACGCCGGCATCGCGCAGGTCGAACCAGAAGACATCCCTGAACCCGCGCACCAGCGCCAATTCGACCGAAACATTGGCAAAGCTGCGAAAGTCGAGAATGCCGTCGATCTGCGCCGACAGTCCGGCCAGATCGGCGTAAAGCGCGGCCTTGGTCGCCTCTGTCGTGCCCGTACGAAACCGCAGCGCCACGATATGTCGGATCATGTCAGTCCTTTCCCCCGAAGCGGGGCTTGCGTTTTTCGCGGTAGGCCGCGAGCCCTTCGGCCAGATCCTGCGACCCCGCCGCGATCTGCCCGGCGAGCACTTCAAGGATCCTTCCCTGTTCCTCGCCCTCGGCCACGTTGATCAGCATCTTGGTCAGCGCCGTGGCGCGCGGCGACCGGGCCAGGACCCGCTCTGCCGCGGCGAGGCCCGCGGCCATGCCCTGCCCCGTCTCGACAACCTGATCGACCAGACCCAACGTCAGGGCCTCGGCCGCCGTGAAAACCTCACCGAAGAGCGCCATGCGCCGCACTCTTTGCGCGCCGAACCTGCGGCTGGCGCGCTGTGTGCCGGACCAGCCGGGAATGACGCCAAGGCCGGTCTCGGGCAGGCCGATCCTGGCCTGCGCCTCGGCGATCCGCAGATCGGCACAGGCCGCAAGCTCCAGCCCGCCGCCAAAACAGTGCCCGTTCAGCACGGCGATCAACGGCTGACGCAGCCGGGCCAGCGCGTCAAAGGCCAGATGGCCATCGCGCAGCCAGTCCATGCCGAAAGCCTCGGGCGGCAGCGCACTCCACGCCGCGATGTCGCCCCCGGCGCAGAAGGCCTTGCCCGTGCCCGTCAGGATCACCACCCGCGCGTCCGATCCTTCGATCTGCCGGCACAGTGGCGGCAGCGCCGCCACCATCGCCGCATCCAGCGCATTCTGCTTGTCGGCCCGGCGGATCACCAACCGCGCCACGCCGCCCTCGATCGTCAGGTCGAGCCGGGGGTCGGTCATAGCGTCAGCCCGAAGGGGGCGTCGCGGAACAGGCGCTCGTCCATCATCTTCACGTCCGGAGCCACACGCAGCGGTGTGGCCGCCTGATCCAGAATGTCGCGCCGGATGTCCAACCCGGGTGCCACCTCGGTCACCATCAGCCCCTCTTCGACCAGCCGGATCACGCAGCGTTCGGTCACATAGGTGATGTCCTGCCCCTGCGCCCGCGCCCGCCTGCCGGAAAAGCTGATCTGATCGACCTTGGGCACGAATTTCGCCACCTTGCCCTCCTGGTCGATCACCAGCCGTCTGTCCTCCGGATGCATCCGGGCCCCGGCGTTGAAATTGCCCGAAAAGACGATCTTGCGCGCCCGCGCGGTAATGTCCACAAAGCCGCCGGCCCCGGCCGTCCGATGCGGCGTGGCCGCCAGACGCGAGACATTGACCGAGCCTTCGGCGTCGATCTCCAGAAACGACAGCAGCGAGCAATCGAACCCGCCGGCCTGAAAATAGCAGAACTGGTGCGGCGAAGCGACAAAGGCCTCGGCGTTGCTGGCGCAGCCGAACTTGAAATCCAAGAGCGGAATGCCCCCCACGGCGCCCTGTTCGATGACCCAGGTGACCTTGCCGTGCTGGCCTTCCTCCAGCAGGATGCGCGGCACATTGGCCGAGATGCCAAAGCCGATGTTCACCGCCCAGCCCGCCCGCAATTCCTGCGCCACACGGCGGGCCATGACCTTGCCCACGTTGAAGTCGGGCTTGCGGAAGGTGTTCAGGGGCCGGATCAGTTCGCCCGAAATCGCCGGGTCATAGGGTGTGGCGGTGGTCTGCAACTGATCCGGCGCCTCGACGATGACATCGACGAGGATGCCCGGCACCCGCACGTCATGCGCCCTGAGGCTGCCGTTTTGCGCCACACGCCGGACCTGCGCAATCACCAGCCCGCCCGAATTGCGCGCAGCAAGCGCCATCTCCATCGCGCCGAGCGTGGCGCCCTCCTGTTCGAAAGTCAGGTTGCCGTTCTCGTCCGAAGTCGAGGCGCGGATGATCGCCACATCGGGTTTCAGCGCCGGAAAATGCAGCCAGTCCTCGCCATCGAAGGCCATGCGCCGCACCAGAGGCCGGGCCCGGGCCGAGGCGTTCATCGCGCAGCCATCCAGATCGGGATCGACAAAGGTCTCCATCCCGACCTTGGTCAGCACGCCAGGCCGCTTGGCCGCCCCTTCGCGCAGCATGTCAAAGACAATTCCAGAAGGCACGTTATAGGCGGCCAGGTCTTCGGCCAGGATCATCTGCCAGACCCGCGGCGGCGCGGCGCTCGACGGGCCCGAAGGATAAGACCCGCCGATGATGCGCACCAGCATCCCCGGCTTGGCGATATGATCGACCCCCTTCGAGCCGAACATGTCCCCCGCCGCGATCGGGTGGATCGAGGTCAGGCCGCGCGGATGCCCCTCGGCGTCGAACCTCTCTCCCAAGGCCTGCAGAACCGCATCGGGACAGCACAGGCCGGACGAGGAATTGACCGCCACCATCGCGCCGTCCTTGATCAGCCGCACGGCCTCGGCAGCGGTTCTGATCTTGGACATCACGATTCTCCTTCTTCGCAGTTGCGCAATAAGTAACTAACTGGTTATAAGAATAATCACGACCTGCCAAGCCCATCAAGTGGATTTTCCCGGGGTGCCGGCAGACCCAAGCGTCACCGCTGCCCGAACGGAGAAGCCGATGAACATCTGTTTTCAAAAGACCTACCAACGCGCCTTTGGAACCTTTCCGCTGAACGGCGAGGTTCTGGGCCACGCCATCGAAGCCGCAATCGCCGTGGGCTACCGCGCATTTGACACCGCGCAATGGTATGGCAACGAGGCCGTGACCGGCGCCGCCCTCAAGGCCAGTGGCGTGGCGCGCGAGGATCTGTGCATCACGACCAAGGTCAATCCGGACAACTTCGCCGAAGAGAGGTTCCTGCCTTCGGTAGAACAAAGCCTGAAGGCCTTGCAGGTCGATCAGGTCGATACCCTGCTGCTGCATTGGCCCGAGCCCACAGGCAACATCGCCCCCTCGCTGCGCCTCTTGCAAAAGGCGCTGGAGATGGGGTTCACCCGCAACATCGGCGTGTCGAACTATACCGTGCAGATGATGCGCGATGCGCGCGCGATCCTCGATGCGCCCATCGTGACCAATCAGGTCGAATTCCAGCCGCTGCTGAACCAGGACAAGCTTCTGGCCGCGGCGAACGAAACCGGTATCCCGCTGTCCTCTTACTGCTCGGTCGCGCGGGGCGAGGTTTTCAAATACCCGATCTTCGGCACGATCGGCGCCGGCTATGGCAAGACCGCAGCTCAGGTCGTGCTGCGCTGGATCCTGCAGAAGGGCCTGCCGCTCAACACCATGTCCACCAAGCCCGACAACATCCGCGCCAACTTCGACATCATGGATTTCACCCTGTCCTCGATCGACATGGCCCGGATCGACGCCATGTCCGCCATTGGCTACCGGGTGGTCACGCGGGACCTTGTGCCGATCGCCCCCGATTGGGACTGAGCCGGTCGGGCGGCCGCCTCTTGCTCAGCCATTGCCGCGGATCAGGTCGGCCGCCTTCTCGCCAATCATGATGGTGGCCGCGTTGGTGTTCGACCCGATCAGGCTGGGCATCACGGAACTGTCGCAGATGCGCAGCCCGTCGATGCCGCGCAGGCGCAGCTGCGGATCGACCACGGCCATCGCATCCACCCCCATCCGGCAGGTCGAGACCGGGTGATACGAGGTCCGGCCATATTGCCGGGCATAGGTTTCGTACTGTGCCTGCGTCTGCACGTTCTCGTCCGGAAAGCGCAGGCTGCGAATGTATTTCTGCAGCGCGGGCTGAGCAAAGATTTCTCGGCTGATCCGCACACCCTCGGTCGCAAGGCGCAGATCTTCGGGATCGGCGAGGAAATTCGGGTCCACCACGGGCAGGGCGCGTGGATCGGCCGAACGCAGGGTCACCGACCCGCGCGATCTGGGCCGCAGGACATAGCTGTTCAGCGTGACTCCCGAGGCGCCTTTGGGCACCGAGGGCACCCCGGCCTCGGCCCCCGCCCCCGCGAGGAAATGGAATTGCAGGTCGGGGCAATCGGCCGTCTTGTCGGCAAACCAGAAGGCCCCGCCCTCCACCACGTTCGAAGTGACCGGGCCGGACTTGAACAGCGCATATTCGATCCCGGCCCACAAGGCCCAGAGCGGCCTGTTGTATTTGTCCAGACTGTCGTGCCGCTTCAGCTCTGCCACGATGTCGATGCCGAAATGGTCGGTCAGGTTCTGGCCCACGCCAGGCAGGTCATGGACCACCTTTATGCCAAGGCCAGACAGATGCGCCGCAGGGCCGATGCCCGACAGCATCATCAGCTTGGGCGACCCGATGGCGCCCGATGTCACGATCACTTCTGCGGCGGCACGGGCCAGCGCGACCTTGCCGCCCAGGTCATATTCGACCCCGACCGCCCGCCCTCCCTCGATCACGACGCGCAGCACGAGCGCGCCCGTCACAACCGTCAGGTTGGCCCGCCCCAAAGCCGGGCGCAGATAGCCCACCGCGGCCGAGCAGCGCCGATAATTCTTCGTCGTGGTCTGATAGACGCCGGCCCCCTCCTGCCGGGCGCCGTTGAAATCGGGATTGTAGGGGATGCCCAGCTCCTGACAGCTTTGCACGAAGGCGCGCGTCACGCGTTGCGGGTCGGGCAGGTTCGACACGCCCAAGGGCCCCTCTGTGCCATGCAGGGGGCCCGACAGCATCGTATTGCCTTCCGAGCGCAGGAAGTACTTCTGCACTTCGGCCGCACTCCAGCCCTCCGCCCCTTCGCGGACCCAGCGGTCATAGTCCGAAGGGTGACCCCGGGTGAAGACCTCGGCGTTGATCGAGGATCCGCCGCCCAGCACGCGGGCCTGCGCGTAGGGGATTTCGCGGTTCATCGCATGGCGCTGCGGCGCGGTGGTAAGCCCCCAGGTCATCGGCCCCGCCGTCATCTTGGCAAAGCCCACGGGCATGTGGATAAGCGGGTTGGTATCCTTGCCTCCCGCCTCGATCAGGCAGACCTTGGCGTGGCCGCTTTCCGAAAGGCGCGCGGCCAGAACGCAGCCGGCCGACCCTCCGCCCACGATCACATAATCAAAGCCCTGCGCCCGGCTTGCCTGTGCCATCATCCGATCCAATGCGTCCGTTTGCCCAGTTCCACATGGACCGATTTGACCTGAGTATACTCCTCGACGCCATAGGTTCCCGCCTCGCGTCCCCAGCCGGATTGTTTGAAACCGCCAAGCGGCATCTCGGGTCCGCCAGCCATCATGCAGTTGACCCAGAAGCGCCCCGCCCTGACCCTTCGCGTCACGGTCAGGGCCTTGTCGATGTTCTTGGTCCAGACCGAGGCGGCCAGTCCATAGACCGTGTCATTGGCCAGGGCCACGGCCTGTTCGACCGTGTCGAACGGCATCGAGCACAGGACCGGGCCGAAGATTTCATCCCGCGCAATCGCCATCTGCGGCGTCACGCCGGAAAACAGCGTAGGCGCAATGTAGTGCCCGCGTCCCAGGTCGAGGGCGCCGCCTCCGGCCAAGAGCCTGGCGCCTTCGGCCTGGCCGCGCGCGATATAGCCCAGGATCACTTCGTTCTGCGCCGTGGTCGTGATGGCCCCGACCTGCGTGGCCGGGTCCAAAGGGTCACCCACCCGAATCTTCGCCATCTTGGCGGCCAGCGCAGCCTCGAACTCGGCCGCGATGGACCGTTCCACGATGAGCCGGCTGGACGAGACGCAGCATTGCCCGGTGTTGAAGCTGATGCCAAAGGCCGCCGCATCGGCCGCGTCCTCCAGATCGCTGTCGGCAAAGACGATGATCGGATTCTTGCCGCCCAGTTCCAGCCCCAGCTTCTTGAAATTGCTGTCGGCGGCGGCATGAACGCAAGACCGCCCCACCGCGGTTGACCCGGTGAAGGACAGCATGTCGACATCGGGATGTTCGCTGAGCGCCTGCCCGATGGTGCGACCCGACCCGGTGACGACGTTGTAGACCCCGTCCGGCAGACCGGCTTCGGCCAGAACTTCGGCCAGGATCAGCGTGGTGGCCGAGGTCACCTCGGACGGCTTGACCACCATCGTGCAGCCCGAGGCGAGGATGAAGGGCACCCTTTCGCACAGGATCAGGAAGGGAAAATTCCACGGCGTGATCAGCCCCACCACGCCGATCGGCTCGCGCAGGACCATGCCGAACAAACCATCGCCAAGACTGTTGTAGCTGTCGCCATGCAAGAGCCGCGCCGCTCCGGCCCCCACCTCGAAACAGGCGATGCAATGGTCGATCTCGCCGCGCGCCTGGCTGATCGGCTTGCCGTTCTCCAGCACCTCCCAATAGGCGATCTCGTCGCGCCGCCGCCGCAGAATCTCGGCCGCGCGCAACAGGACAGCGCCACGCGCGGCGCCCGAAAGCCCAGCCCAGCGCCGATCCTCGAAGGCCCGGCGCGCGGCAGCCACGGCGAGGTTCAGATCCTCGGCCGTGCATTTGGCCAGCAACGACACCGGCACGCCATGCCCGGGCGAGGCGCGCTCGAACAGGGGGCGCCCGCCGTGCCAGGCGCCATCGACGAAAAAGCCGAACTCGCGCGCGGCGGCGGGCGGCAGAAGGGTCGGGCTGCTGTGATCCATGGCAATCTCCGGTTCTGGGGTCAGAGGGTGATCTGCGTCTTCAGATCGCCCGGACGGCTGGCAAGCGTCTCGAAGGCCTGCTGGATGCGGTCCAGCGGGAAGGCGGCACCGGTGAAGGCGCCGGTCCTGAACCGCCCATGGCTCAGCAGGGTCAGGGCGTCGTGCATGTCTTCGCCCATGCCTGCGACCGAGCCCTTGAGGCTGTTCTCCTGCAGGATGGTGCGCAGGATATTGACCGGCAGGGCCGCCTCCGGTCCGGTCAGGCCGAAAAAGGCGATGTGGCCGCCCTTGCGGATCAACCCCTCGGCCAAGCTGTAAAGCCGGGGGGAGCCCACGCTTTCGATCACCAGATCGGCACCGCGCCCGCCGGTCATCTGCATCACGCGGTCCCGCAAGTCGTCGGGGTCGTGGACTGCGGCATCGGCGCCGGCCTCCAGCGCCATGCGGCAGCGGTCCTGCGAAAGGTCGGACACGATGATTGGCGCAGCCCCCACCAGCCGCATCATCTGGACATGCAGATTGCCGACCGGCCCGGCGCCGAGGATCACGACCGACTGGCCAAATCCGACCCGGGCCTTGCGGGCGGCGCGCACCACGCAGGCGACAGGCTCGGTCAGCGCCAGAACCGCATCGGGCACGGCATCGGGGGCAGGGATAACAAGCCGCGCCGGCAGGGCCACATATTCGGCAAAGGCCCCGTCGCGCCCGATTCCGACCTGCACCATCGCCGGGCAGTTCAGCACCTCGTTCCGGCGGCACCAATAACAGGTGCCGCATCCGATGTTGATATCGGCCACCACGCGTTGGCCTTCCGAAAGATGCGTCACATCGGCGCCAAGCGCTGCGATGGTGCCGCAAAACTCATGCCCCGGGATCAGCGGCAGCCGGTCGGCCGCATAATGCCCGTTGAAGATGTGCAGATCGGTCCCGCAGATCCCGGTGCGGCTGACCCGGATCAAGGCATCGGCGCGGCCCACCGCGGGGATCGCCACCTCGCGCAGCTCAAAACGCTGCGGTGCAACCAGAACGGCCGCCTGCATCCCCATCATTTCACCGTGCGCAACTTGGCGCGGTCGATCGTCACCGCGATGGCCACGATCAGCACCAGCCCGAACACCATCTGCTGTGCCGTGGCCTCGATGTCGAAATAGAGCATCGAGGTCCGGATCACCGCCACGATCATCGTGCCGATCGCGGTGTTGAGCACGCCGCCCACCCCGCCGGTCAGTGGCGTCCCCCCGACCAGCACGGCCACGATGGCGGGCAACAGGAACCCGTTGGCGATGGCCGGCGCCCCGCCCGACAGCTTGACCGAAAAGATCAGCCCGGCGATCGCCGCAAGCCCGCCCGAAATCGCAAAGGCCAGGATCTTGTAACGGGCCACGTCGATGCCCGAGGCGCGGGCCGCAGGCTCTCCGGCGCCCACGGCCTTCAACACCCGGCCCAGCGTCGTGCGGCGTTCGACAAAGAGGGCGATGGCCAGAAGGACCGCCGCGATGAACAGTTCGTGCGGCACAGGTCCGGTCTTGGCGATCATCCAGCCAAAGACCGCATCGCGTTGTGCGGCATCCATGTTCAGGGCGCGCTGGCCCGACAGGTATTGCGACAGCGAGATCGCGATCCCTCCGGTGGCGAGGGTCGAGATGAACGAGGGCACCATCAGCTTCGTGGTGATATAGCCCGACAGCGTGCCCAGCCCCGCCCCGACGGCCACGCACAACAGGGCCACCCAGCCGCCCAGCGACCCCAGATAGATCGTGGCGACGACCGTGATCAGATTGGCCATCGACTGCGCCGACAGGTCGATCCCGCCGATGTAGATGGCAAAGGTCAGCCCCAGCGCCATGATGAACAGCGGCACGATATCGCCCATCAGGTTCAGCAGATTGGCCGGCTTCAGAAAGGTGTCATCGGCGGTGCCGACGATGGCCACAAGGATCAGCAGGGTGATCCAGGGCAGATGCGGTTTCAGGCGCTGAAAATCCATATCGGCCTCAGATCATGTAATGGATGAGATCGAAGAGCGAGGGCTTGGCACCCGTCGCACAGTCGAAACGTTTCTGGATGGCGCCGTCCTTGACGACGATGATGGTGTGCGACAGGCCGATGGCCTCTTCCAGCGTGTCAGCCACCAGGATGATCCCGACGCCGTCGTCGGTCATGTCGCGGATCATCTCGTAGACATCTTCCTTGGCGCCGATATCCAGACCGCGCGTCGGGTGATCCAGCAACAGGATGTCAGACCCGCCCGAGCGCCATTTGGCCAGCACCACCTTCTGCTGATTGCCACCCGAAAGCGTGCCGCAATCGGCCGTCTCGGAACTGGCCTTGATCGACAGCCTGGCGATCCAGTCGCGGGCCAGCGCCTTTTCCCCGCCGATGCGAAAGACGCCGGCGGTGGAATGGCGGCCCATCTGCGACAGGGTCATGTTTTCATGGACATTCATGCCGGCCACGATGCCTTCGACCTTGCGCTCGCGCGGGACGTATCCCATGCCCGCCTCGACCGACCCGCGCGGGGAGAAGCGCGTCACCGTCCGGCCTTTCAGGGTCACGGTCCCCGCAAGCGGCGTCAGCATCCCGTAAAGCGTGCGCAAGATCGCCTCGCGCCCCGAGCCTTCGGTGCCGACGAGGCAAAGCACCTCTCCGGCGTGCAGCTTGAGGTCGATCTGTGCCACCCGGCCGGGCAGTTTCACATCCTTCATCTCGGCCAGGACCTTTGACGCGTCATAGGGCACCTGACGCTGTTCGCGGTAATACCGCTTGTCGACGACGCGGCCGACCATCTTGTGCTGGATCGCCTCGACGCTGGCCTCGCCGCGCTTGACCATGTCCACCACGGCGCCGTCCTTCATCACGTAGATGCGGTCGGACAGGTCCATCACCTCGTCCATCCGGTGCGAGACGAAGATGAAGCTGGCCCGGCTGGTCAGTTCACGCACCAGCTTGAACAGAAGCTTCACCTCGTCCTCGTCCAGAACCGAGGTCGGCTCGTCCAGCAGGATCACCAGATCGCCCTGCACCCGCTCTTCCAGGGTCAGGACCTTGGCGAGTTCCACAAGCTGGCGCTGCGCAAAAGACAGGGTCGAGGTGATGCGGCCGGGATCGATGTCCAGCTTGACCTTGGCCAGCTGCATCCGGGCGGCCTCTGCCATGGCCTTCCAGTTGATCACGCCGAAGCGCACGAACTGCTGTTCGTAGCCAAGGTAGATATTCTCCATCACGGTCAGGTTGGCGATCAGCGATTGTTCCTGAAACACCATGCCGATGCCCTGTTCCATCGCGGCGCGCGGATTGGCAAAGCGCATCGACTTGCCATCCATCAGGATCTGGCCGCCGTCGGGCTGATAGGCACCGTAAATGACCTTCATCAGGGTGGATTTGCCGGCGCCGTTTTCGCCGACCAGACCCACGATCTCGCCGCGCCCAACCTCGAAATCCACGGCCTTGAGCGCATGCACCCCGGGAAACTTCTTGTCGACCTTGGAAAGCTGATACATCCCCGCCCCCTATTTCACGACGCTGATCATGCGGCGGTCGGTCGACAGGACGACGGCGGTCACCACCAGCACGCCCAGGATGCCGTCCTGCACATAGTCGGGCAGGCCGATCACCACCATGCCGTTGTCGATGACATTGACGATCAGCACGCCGACCAGGCTGTTGAGCACGCCGCCGGTGCCGCCCCACAGCGCCACGCCGCCGACCACCACCGAGGTGATCGAGATGAACATGAAATTCGCCCCGGTGATCGATTCCGCGATGCCGATCTTGCCCACCGCGAACAGGGCGGCCAGCGCGTAGAACACCCCCGCCAGCACGAAGCCGGTGATCCGCACCCGCTTGACGTTCAGGCCCGAGGCATGGGCCAGCTCTTCTCCTCCGCCGACTGCATAGAAGTTGCGGCCAAGCGTCGTGTAGGACTGGATCAACCAGGCGATCAGCAGGGCCAGAAGCGCCAGATAGACCATGACCGGAAAGCCGAAATAGCGCAGCGTCACCAGGCTGCGGAAGGCATCGTCCTTGACGAAGATCTTCTCCCCGCTGGTCATCATCACCGCCAGGCCCGTTCCGACAAACCCCATGGCCAGCGAGGCCATGAAGGACGGAATCCGCAGCAGGACATGCACCGCGCCGTTCAGCAGGCCCAGAAACGCGCCCAGAAGCAACGTCACCGGAATGGCGATCCAGGCCGAAGAGAACAGCGTGCCGCCCCATTGCAAGAACAGATAGCCAAAGACCACCGCGCAGACCGAGATCGTCCCCTCCATCGACAGGTCGATCGACCCCATGATGATGATGAAGGTCACGCCGATTGCCACCATCAGCGCCGGGGTCGAGGAAATCGCGATGCGGCCGAAGTTCCTTAACGAAAAGAAGGCCGGGTTTATGGCGGTAAAGACCAGCATCAGAACCACAAGCACCAGGAAGGGCGCCCATTGGATCAGCTTCTGGCGGGTGATCAGACGTGTCACGGCAGGTGCCCCCTCGCGCCCGGCCCCGGCTAGGCCGGCCGGGCAAATGGTGGCGGGCGGGATCGCTCCGCCCGCCGGCAGGATCAGGATTTGTAGACGATGCCGCCGTTCGACGGACCCCAGAAATCCTTCCAGTCATAGGTCGGCACGCTGTCGAGATATTTGGCCTTGAAGTCCGCCGCGTCCTTGTGGGTGACCAGAATGGTCGGGCCATAGAACTCGCGGTGCTCATGCGGCTCTTCCGAGGGTTTGAAGGCCCCGGTCGCGGCATAGTAGGACAGCGCCGACGAAATGCCGCCACCCCAATGCGGGTTGGTGAAGACGGTGGCGAGGATCTTGCCCTCGATCACCAGCTTCACGGCATCGAGGTTGCCATCATAGGACACGACCGGCATGTCCTCGATCCCTTCGGCCTTCAGGGCCTCCAGCACGCCATAGGCGATGGTGTCGTTGGCGCAATGCACGCCGGTGATCTTGTCGCCGTAGCGCGTCAGGAATTGCGCCATCAGCTCATTGGCCTTCTGGGTGTCCCAATCGGCGGGCTGCGCATCCAGAAGCGTGATGTTGGGGAAGTCCTTGAGCGCGTTCTTCAACCCGTTCAACCGCTCGATCGCCGGGTTGTTCGAGGCGATGCCGCCCAGATGCACCACGCCGCCCTTGCCGCCCATCGCATCGAACAGGATGCGCGCGGTTTGTTCGGCCGGCTTTTCGTCAGACCAGGTCATGTGGCTGACATAGTTGTCGCCGATGTCCCAGGGATGCAGGTCGTCGGTCTTGTTCCAGATGGTCGAGATATAGCCGCCGGCCGCCTTGACCGCCTCGACCACCGGGCGGGCGTTCGGGCTGTCATTGGCGTCGCAGGCGATGGCGCAATTGCCGGCATTCTTGTCGAGGAAAGCCTTGATGTCGGCCAGCGACTTTTCCGACGAGCCTTCGTTGATCAGGTTGACCAGATCTTCCTTCTTGCGCCCGATGCTTTCGGCAAAGGCCTCGCCGCCCGAAACGATTGACAGCCAGTAGGGATTGGCGCGGTCGCGGTAGCTCCAGGCCAGAACCGGGTCGGTGAGGGCCGCCTCGGCCCGCGTGGCAAAGCCCATCGGCAGGGCCATCGACGTCAGCCCGGCCGCCGAGGCAAGCAGGAAGTTGCGGCGGTTGATCGTCTCTTTCTCGATGAAATCCTTGATGAACGTAGACACAGGTTCCTCCCCTTTTCCACATGAAGCCACCCTTGGGCGGCGGTTGTTGCGGTGGCCGACACGCCTGGCGCTGACCAAGGCTGCCCCCCGAGCGGTTCAGGTTCCCGCTCACTTAACGCACTAACTGGTTACTTTCTTAAGCGGGATTGAGTCAAGCAATTTTCTCGTCCTGAATCGCAGGCGAAACCGCTCAAGCGCTTTGACGCGGACCGCAGGCTATGTGTAAGACTGAAGGACGCGCTGCCCTCAGTTGCGCTGGAGGACCTGACCGTGACGACTGTTGCAGACCCCGCCGCACCCGTCTCCAAGCCGCGCGTGCGCGATGCCGAGGCCACCAAGGCGCGCATTCTCGATGCCGCCAAGAAGGAATTCGCCAAGAACGGGCTGGGTGGTGCGCGGGTCGATCTGATCTCGGAAAAAGCCAAGGCCAACAAGCGGATGATCTATCACTACTTCGGCAGCAAGGAGGGCTTGTTCCAGACCGTTCTGGAAAACGCCTATGTCGATATCCGTACGGCCGAACAGAAACTGAACCTCGACCACCTCGAACCCAAGCAGGCGCTGGAGCGGCTGGTGCGCTTCACCTGGGATTACTACCTGAAGAACCCCGAGTTCATCACGTTGGTCAACAGCGAGAACCTGCACCGCGCCAAGCACCTCAAGAAGTCCGAGGTCGTGAAAGTCTACAGCCGCAAGTTCGTTTCGATGGTGGAAAGCATCCTGCAGCGGGGGGTCGCGGCCGGAGTTTTCCGCGCGGGAATCGACCCGGTGCAACTCAACATCACCATTGCGGCCATCGGCTATTACTACCTGACCAACCGCTTCACCGGCTCGATCGTGTTCGAACGCGACCTGATGTCAAAGACGGCCATCGAGGACCGTCTGGCCTTCAACATCGACACGATCATGCGCCTCGTCGCCTGCTGAGGCGCGGTCGGCGGATCAGGGCTGGACCGTGACCCGGCTTTCCATGCGCCACATCCGGGGCAGCACATGGACGGCGCCGGTCAGTTCGACCGCGGCCTGCAGGCGGATGTCGGCGCTGGAGGCGCCGATCATGATGTCGAACCAACCCGGCTCGACCAGCCGCCTGCCCTCGGCCCCGGTGAAGGACAGCATGTCGCTGGGCACCCGGAAGGTCACGCGCGCGGCGGCGCCCGGCTCAAGCTCCACCCTGCCGAAGGCCTTCAACTCCTTGACCGGCCGCACGACCGCAGCCAGCCGGTCGCGCACATAAAGCTGCGGCACCGCCGTGCCCCGGCGCGGGCCCACGTTGCGCAGGGTGAAACTGGCCTCGATCTCGCCTGTGGCGGCATCGACCCGGGCGGCGCCAAGGCTCAGATCCTCAAAGCGGAACTCGGTATAGCTCAGCCCATGGCCAAAGGGATAGCGGCTGCCGAAATGCCGGGCGATCGGCGTGCCGGAGCTCTTGAACTTGTGGTTGTAGAAATAGGGCGCGGCTCCGGCGCTGCGCGGCACCGACACGGTCAACCTGCCCGAGGGTTCGACCGCCCCGGTCAGCACATCAACCAGGGCCGACCCGGCCTCTTGCCCGCCGAAGAAGGCCATGACCTGCGCCGCGATCCGGCTTTCCAGCCCGCCCAGATTGTAGGGCCGCCCCGATGTCAGCACGACGACGACCGGCGTGCCCGTGGCCACCACGGCCTCCAGCAGCTGTTGTTGCACCCCGGGCAGCGCAAGGCTGTCGGTGTCCGAGCCTTCGCCCACGGTCCCGGTCTGAAAGATCCCCGACAGATCGCCCAGGCAAACCACCGCCACCTCGGCTGCGCGCGCCGCCGCAACCGCCTCGGGGATCAGATCCAGCCGGGTCGAAAGATTTGAGGTCTGATCAAGGCTGCTGCTGTCGTCGACGTCGCCGGGAAAAACCGGGGCGCCGAACTGACGCTGCTCCAGAATAAGACAGCCCTTGGCATAGCGGACCCCGGACCCGAAGCGCGCCTCGAAGGCGACCCGGGGTGTGATGGCATTCGCCGCATCCTCGACCTGATTGCCGACGATCAGATGGACCGGAAAGGAATAGTCGCCCAACAGCGCCAGCGGGTCATCCGCCGTCGGGCCGATCAGGGCGATCCGCGCCGCGGGCCGCAGGGGCAGGATGCCGGAGTTGTCGAGGATCACCACGGATTGTTCGGCCACCTTGCGCGCCACGGCCAGCGATGCGGGCGCTTGCAGGACGATGGCCTCGGGGTCGGCATAGGGCCTTTCGAACAGACCGATGCGGAACTTCTCCGTCAGAACCCGCGCCACGGCCGCATCCAGCTGTTCGGGCGCGATCAGCCCGCGCTCCAGCGCCGTCGTCAGATGCGCGGCGCAGTCCTCGCCGGGAAGCTCCACGTCCAGACCGGCGTTGAAGGCCAGCGCCGCGGCCTCGGCCCGGTCGGCCGCCACGCCGTGATGCTGGTAAAGCAGGCTGACCCCGATGTAATCGGCCACGATCAGCCCGTCAAAACCCCAGTCTTCGCGCAGGACCTTGGTCAAAAGGTGATGCGAGGCATGGCAGGGCTCGCCATCGATGTCATGATAGGCTGGCATGACAGAGCCGGCATTGGCCAGCTTCACCGCCATTTCAAAGGGCAGCAGAAACGTGTCGTTCAGCTCGCGCCAGCCGAGGTTGACCGGCGCATGGTTGCGCCCCCCTTCCGACAGCGAATGCCCGGCATAATGTTTCAGCGTCGCCAGAACGTCGCGCTTGTCGCCCTGCAGGCCGCGGATGTACCGGCAGGCCAGCACGCCGGTCAGATAGGGGTCCTCGCCAAAGGTCTCTTCGGTGCGCCCCCAGCGCGCATCGCGCGCAACATCCAGAACCGGCGCCAGCCCCTGATGACAGCCCAAGGCACGCGCCTCTGCCCCGATGGCGCGGCCCACCTCTTCGATCAGGTCGGGGTTCCAGGTCGCGCCATAGGCCAGCGCCGAGGGAAACAGCGTCGCCCCGCGCGCCATCAGGCCAGAGAGGCACTCTTCATGCGACATGACCGGGATGCCCAGCCGGGTTTCCTCGATCATGTATTTCTGCAGCCGGTTCAGCGCGCGGACCCCAGCGTCGGGGTCAATGGGTCGGCTGCCCAGCGGGCGGGTGATCTGGCCGAGCCCCTGGGACAGCATCTCCCGCATCGCATCCGGGTCCGTCGCGCCCACGAACTTGTCCGGCCGGACCTGATGCGCACCTTCCTCAGAGAGCAAGAGCCAGAAGGCATGCAACTGCGCGATCTTTTCCTCCAGCGTCATGCGGGCCAGAAGATCAGCCACCCGATCCGAAACGGCGGCCGCGGGGTTCTTGTAGATCGGGGTCATGGTCCTGCCTTTGCGGTCCGGGGTGCGCTGCCCCCCTTGATAGGCAATGCGCCACTTCAGGACAATC
Source organism: bacterium (assembly GCA_016124195.1). Classification (GTDB taxonomy): domain Bacteria; phylum Pseudomonadota; class Alphaproteobacteria; order Rhodobacterales; family Rhodobacteraceae; genus Stagnihabitans. Next base: position 362,149 of record WGOE01000001.1, read on the forward strand.
GGCACGCCCCTCTGTTCCGACGCGTGCCGGAGGATGCCGTTGAGAATTCGGACCGGACCGCGAAGCATCCTCGCCGTCAGTCACCCCAGGTCGCCCGCATGTTGAGCGATCAATCCGAAGGCGACCTCTGGCTGCTGAAGGTCTTTGCCAAGATCATCGATGCCGGCGGGTTTTCGGCCGCTCAGATCGACCCGAACATCTGCCAATCGACGATCAGCACCCATATGACCTCGCTTGAACAGTGCCTTGGTATGCGGCTCTGCGACCGCGGCTGGTCGGAGTTCAAGCTGACCGAAGGGGGTCAGCTGATCTATCAGGCCAGCCAGCGGCTGTTTCAGGCGCTGGACCCACGCGCTGCTGCTGGCCGCCCAACAGTTGTGCCGGGAATTTGTGCGCCTGTTCGGCAATGCGCACCCGCTGCAGACAGACCATGGTGCGGTCTTCGGCCTGCTTGCGGGTTTCCTGTCGCACCCGACGCGGCGCAAGCGTCAGAGTGTCGAGGATGCTCGGATACGGGAACAGGTTGAACTGCTGGAACACCATGCCGACCTTGCGCCGGACATGGTCGATGTTCTTGCTGTCGGCGGTCAGTTCGACCCCCGGCAAGGGCAGCCCGAAGAACACCAGGAACAGTTGCAGCAAAAGCGGCGTGCCCTGAAACGGCTGGATGTAACGCGGTGTCGCGCGCCCACCGACCCTTGGCGCGCCATAGCAGAACGGTGACTCCGATGCCGCCCCCGACAAGGGCCATCACCGACAAAAGCAGTGTCCAGCGCGTGGCCAGCAGCAGGAACGGGACGATGTCGGACAGCGACAGGGTGATCACGCGCGTTATCCCGCAAAATACCGCTGGCCGGGCGGCACGGCCTCAAGGCCGGCCCGGACGATCTCGATGCAGTAGGCGGTCAGGTTGATCGTCATCGCAAGGGCTGCGGCACTCAGCGCTGACAACTTGAGGCAAAGGCGCGGCAAAGGCGCGGGCTTCATCGCCGATGGCTATGCGAGGGTGACCGGCAGGCCGGGCGTTTGCTTCATCGTCACCGGCCCCGGCATGACAAACATCGCCACTGCTATGGGACATGCCTATGCCGATTCGGTGCCGATGCTGGTGATCTCTGCCATCAATCCGCGTGACCTATCGGGCATGCGGCAGGTCCGGCTTAACGAACGCGCGCACAGCAGCACCTTGTCTCGGAGGTCGCTGTCTTCAGCCACACGCTCCTGGATCCCGCGCCATTGCCGGTGATCCTCGCCTGTGCCTTTGCAGTCTTGGGCAGCCAGCGGCCGCGCCCGGTGCATATCGGGATCCTGCTCGACACAATCATGGCCGAGATGGGGGACGGTCCTTTCACGCAATGGGCCCTGCCGACCAGACCCAGCCCGGCACCCACAGCCGTGGCCGCCGCCGCAAGCCTGATGGCGCTGGCCCGCCGCCCGATTATCGCGGCTGGCGGCGATGCGGTGGGGGCCGTGGCAGACCTGCGCGCCCGCGCCGAACATCTGGGCACGCCGGTCTTCATGACGATCAACGACAAGGGCATCCTGCCTGCAGGCCATCCGCTTATCCTGTCAGGCAATCTGGACCTTCAGGCGATGCGCGACGAGATGGCCGCCTGCGACGTGATCCTCGCCATGGGGAACGAATTCGGCGAGACCGAGATGTATCCCGAACCGCATCCCCTTCGGATCAACAGCAGCCTGATCCGCATCGACATCGAGCCGCTGCATCTGACCAATTTGGTGCCGGCAACGCCGGGGATCGTTTCGGATGCCGAACTCGCCTGCACGGCCCTGCTCGCGACCCTGCGTGCGGCAGGCCCCGCCCGCAGGCAGGGCGCAACGCGGACCAGCCAACTGAGGCACCGGATCGAGGCCGACCTCTGGCCGGCCTGCAAGACCGACCGCGCCTTGATGGCCGCGATTGTCAAGGCCCTGCCGGACGCCGTCATCGCGAGCGATCAGACTGAACCTGTCTATGCTGCCAACCCTTTCCATCAGGCGGCGCGCCCCAAATCCTGTTTGAACCTCAGCCTTGTCTACGGAACGCTGGGCCATGGCCTGCCCGCGGTGCTTGGCGCCGGGCTTGGCGCGCCCCGGCGGCCCTCGGTCTGCCTGATCGGGGATGGCGGGCTGCGGTTTTCGCTCGCGGAACTGGCCTCGGCGGTCGCGGCCAGGGTCGGATCAGCCATCATCGTCTGGAACAATGCAAGTTACGGCGAGATCAAGACCATGATGGCAGAGCGCGGCATTTCCCCGATCAGCGTCGATCTTCTCGCGCCCGATTTCGTCACCCGGGCCGAGGCGATGGGCTGTCACGCCATGGCACCGACAGACCTTGCAGGGTTAAAGACCGCCCAGGCCGCATCGGCCCTGCGCGATGTGCCGACCCTGATCGAATTCCGCGATCCTTCGGCGTTGGCGCAGGCCTTCCGGTCCCGAGACGGCGAGGCCTTGGCAGCCGGACCGCAAGCGCGCGGGGCAGAAGACCGTTGACTTCTTTGCCGGAAGGCTCGACCCCACGCTTATCGTCAACAGCGCCGCCATCGCGCGGCCCAGGGACCAAGTGAAATGACCAAACCCCATCTTCGCATCGGCCTGATCGGCACCGGCTTCATGGGCAAGGCCCATGTCTTCGGCTTTACCTCGGCGCCCCGCGTCTTTGATCTGCCCTATGATCTGGACCTGCACACCCTGGCCGACATCACGCCCGAGGCCGCAAGCGA
>WGOE01000011.1 GCA_016124195.1 bacterium
CCAGCTCGCGGATTTACCATCGAGGCCGGCGATGCGGGGCGCATCGTCATAACAGGCCGAATAGATGACCGCAGCCGCGGCGAGCGCATGAGTGAAGAAAATCCTTGCAAGAGCGGGGGCATCCATAGATGCGCCCAGCAAGGGTCGGCTTGCGCCGGCCCTTGCCAATCCCCGCGACCTCGTCTCATCATCGCGCTGCAATCAGCGCGAGGCGATCATGCAGAACACCGCAGCCATCTGGGACAAGGTCGACCATCACCGCGAGGACCTGACCGGTCTGGCCGACCGCGTCTGGGCCATGCCGGAAACGCTTTACGCCGAATACCGGTCTTGCGCGGAACATACGGCGATGCTGCGGGCCAAGGGCTTTGCCGTGACCGAGGCTCTGGCCGGCATCCCCACCGCCGTGATGGGCGAGGCGGGATCGGGCGGGCCCCTCATCGCGATCCTCGGCGAATATGACGCGCTGCCGGGCCTGAGCCAGGTGGCCGGCATCGCCGAGCCGCAGCCGGTCGAGCCGGGCGGCAACGGGCATGGCTGCGGGCACAACCTTCTGGGGTCGGCCGCGCTGCTTGCGGCCTGCGCGCTGAAGGACTGGCTTGAGGAAACCGGCACGCCGGGCCGGGTGCGCTATTACGGCTGTCCGGCGGAAGAGGGCGGTGCGGCGAAGACCTTCATGGTGCGCGACGGCGCCTTTGCCGACGTCGATGCCGCCGTGACCTGGCACCCCGATTGCATGACAAGGGTCGATGACCCCGAAAGCCTGGCCAACACGCGGATGGATTTCACCTTTCACGGGCGGGCGAGCCATGCCGCGGCCTCGCCCCATCTGGGCCGTTCGGCGCTGGATGCGGTGGAGCTGATGTCGGTCGGCGTGAACTATCTGCGCGAACACATGGTCCAGGACGCCCGCATCCACTATGCCTATCTGGATGCCGGCGGCTCTGCCCCCAATGTCGTGCAGGCCCGCGCCAAGGTGCGCTATTCGATCCGCGCCCTGCAACTGGCCGAGATGCTGGCGCTGGTCGAACGGGTCAAGGATGTGGCCCGCGGCGCCGCCCTGATGACAGGCACCACGGTCGAAATGCAGGTCTTTTCGGCGGTCTCCAACAATCTGGTCAACGAGGTGATGGACCGCACCATGCACCGCGCGCTGGAAGAACTGGGCGGCGTGCCCTTCGACGAGGCCGACCGCACCTATGCCCGCGCCATCCAGGCCACCCTGTCGGCGGCTGACATCGCGGCCCCCTACCTGGGCGTGGCCATGATCCCGCGCCGGGACGAGCCCCTGTGCGACTACATCGTGCCGCTGCGTCCGGGCGGGCAGAAGATGATCGGATCAACCGATGTGGCCGATGTCACCTGGGCCGTGCCCACGACCGAGGTTCTGGTGGCGACCCATGCGATAGGCTCTCCGGGGCACAGTTGGCAGATCACGGCGCAAGGCAAATCGCCGGCAGCGCACAAGGGGATGACCCATGCCGCCAAAGCCATGGCGCGCTGCGCGCAGATGCTGATTTCCGATCCTGCCCTTTTGGCCAAGGCCAAGGCCGAACATCAGGCGCGTCTTGCGGCCACGCCCTATGTCTGCCCGTTGCCCGCCGACCTTGCGCCGCCCTTGCAGCCTCGCCCCCCGGTCTGAGCGGGCTCAACCCCGCGTGGCGCGGAGCCGGATCACCACATCGACCCGGGCGATTTCGGTCCCGGCCGGCGCCTCGGGCAAGGCCGCGATCTGGACCTGATCGGCCGGCGCATCGGTCAGCACGTGGCTGTCTTCCCAGTAGAAATGCGGGTGATCGTCCATCCGCGTGTCGAAATAGCTGCGCGCGCCATCGACCACGACCTCGTTCATCAGCCCTGCCGCACAAAAGGCGCGCAGGGTGTTGTAGACGGTGGCAAGGCTGACCTTCTCGCCGATCTCGCCGGTCAGGGCGAACAGGCTTTCGGCGGTCACATGGCGGTTCTGCCCGTCCCCGACCAACAGCCGCGCCAGTGCCAGCCGCTGACGGGTCGGCCGCAAGCCGCCCTGCGCCAACCAATCGGTGGCGCGGAAAGCCTCTGCCGTCATGCTGCCGTCATCCTGCGCTGCCATCATTCCCGGACTGATCTTGTATCAAACGACTATAGCGAAGCGGCGCGCGCATGGCCAGACGGCTTGCGCCGCGCGAGGCGGCGCAGGCTGACCAGCCCCAGCCCCGCGGCCAGAACCGAGGCGGCCAGCACCCCCAGCCGCACCGCGTTCATCTCTGCCCCCTCGCCAAAGGCCAACCCGCCGATGAAAAGCGACATGGTAAAGCCGATCCCGGCCAGCAGGCCCACCGCCATCATATGCGTCCAGCCCATGCCCAGGGGCAAGGTGCCGGCGCGCAGCTTGACCAGCAGCCAGGTCACGCCCAGCACGCCCACGAACTTGCCCGCCAACAGCCCCAACCCGACGCCCAGCGCGATCTGCCCACCCTGCCCGGCCATCGACAGGTTACCCAAGGGCAGGCCGGCATTGGCAAAGGCGAAAAGCGGTACGATCAGGAAGGTGACCCAGGGCTGCAGGACCTCGGCCAGATGGTGCAGCGGCGCGCCGCCCTTCCTGTCCTTCAAAGGAATGCAAAAGGCCATGACGACGCCGGCCAGCGTGGCATGGATGCCGGATTTGAGCACCAGAAGCCACAGCACGACCCCCAGAACCACCGCCGGCGCAAGGCTCGCCACCTTCATCCGCGCCAGCACCAGCATGGCCGCGACCGGAACCACTGCCGCCAGAAGGTAGGTCGCGTCCAGGTCATGGCCGTAAAAGATCGCGATGATCAGGATCGCGCCGAGGTCATCCAGAATGGCCAAAGTAAGCAGAAAGCTGCGCAGCCCCACCGGCAGGCCCGGCCCGGCCAGCGCGAGGACCCCAAGCGCAAAGGCAATGTCGGTCGCGGTGGGAATGGCCCAGCCCGAGGTCACCCCGGCACCCGCGGTCAGTGCCAGATAGACCAGCGCCGGGCAGGCCATGCCGCCCAAGGCCGCCATGCCCGGCAAGATCACCGCGCGCGGGTCGCGCAGCTTGCCTTCCAGCATCTCATATTTCAGTTCCAGGCCGACGGTCAGGAAGAAGACGGCCATCAACCCGTCGTTCACCCAGAAGATCAACGGCTTGGCCAGTTCCTTGGCACCGACGCCGACAGAGATCGGCAGGTCGAGAAAGGTCTGGTAGAGGCCCGCCATCGGCGAATTGGCCGCCACCAGCGCAAGAACCGTCGCGCCGATCAGCACCAGCCCGCCCAGCGCCTCTCGCGATAGGGGCACGTCCCCGGCAGCGTCGGTCATCCCTCGTCCTTTCCGTTTTCCTGGCAAGTCGGTCCAAGATAGGCCTAAATCCCCGGGCCGCAATGGCAGGTTGTCCCGATCCCGCCGGATGCCGCACTTGCGCGCCCTTCTCGCGAAATGTTACACGGGCTGAAACAGGCCTGGCGGTTGCTGGCCCGCAGACATTGGGAGACTGACGGCAGATGAGCGCTTTTCCGACCACATTCGACAAGGAAGCGCTTCTGGCTTGCGCGCGCGGGGAACTTTTCGGCCCCGGCAATGCGCAATTGCCCGCGCCGCCGATGCTGATGATGGACCGGATCACCGAAGTGTCGGAAGACGGCGGCGCCTTCGGAAAAGGCCATGTCGTGGCCGAGTTCGACATCACCCCCGACCTTTGGTTCTTTGCCTGCCACTTTCCCGGCAATCCGATCATGCCGGGCTGCCTCGGGCTCGATGGCCTGTGGCAGCTGACCGGCTTCAACCTGGGCTGGCGCGGCTGGCAGGGGCGCGGCTATGCGCTTGGCGTGGGCGAGGTTAAGCTGACCGGCATGGTGCGGCCCGACCGCAAGATGCTGCGCTATTTCGTGGATTTCACCAAGGCGCTGTCGACCCGGCGTCTGACCATGGGCGTGGCCAATGGCCGCGTCGAAGCCGATGGAGAGGTGATTTATCAGGTCACCGACATGAAGGTCGCCCTCTCTGCCAACTAATTCGGGCCCATGACCCCGGAAAGGATTTCCCATGCGTCGCGTCGTCATCACAGGCATCGGCATCATCTCGCCCATCGGCAATTCGGCCGATGAGGTCGAGGCCTCGCTGCGGGCCGGCAAGTCCGGCATCGTCGCAGCACCCGACTATGCCGAGCGCGGTTTTCGCAGCCAGGTCAAGGGCCAGCCGCAGATCGTGCTGGAAGACCATGTCGACAAGCGCGACCTGCGGTTCATGGGGCCGGGGGCGGCGTATAACTTCCTGGCCATGAAGCAGGCGATTGCCGATTCCGGGCTGGAGCCTTCGGACGTGTCCAACGAAAGGTCCGGCTTGATCATGGGGTCGGGCGGGCCGTCCACCTCGAACTTCTTTCAGGCCTTCGACGCAGTGATGAACAAGGGCGCGCCCAAGAAGATGGGCCCCTTCATGGTCACGCGCTGCATGTCCTCGACCAATTCGGCCTGCCTTGCCACGCCCTTCAAGATCAAGGGGGTGAACTATTCGATCACCTCGGCCTGTTCGACCTCGGCCCATTGCATCGGCAACGGGGTGGAGCAGATCCAGATGGGCAAGCAGGACATCGTCTTCGCCGGCGGCGGCGAGGAGCTGGACTGGACGCTGTCCTGCCTGTTCGACGCGATGGGGGCGATGTCGTCGAAGTACAACGATGCGCCCGCGACCGCCTCGCGCCCCTACGATGCCACGCGCGACGGGTTCGTCATCGCCGGCGGCGGCGGGGTCGTGGTGCTGGAAGAGCTGTCGCATGCCCTCGCCCGCGGTGCGAAGATCTATGGCGAGGTCACGGGCTACGGCGCCACCTCGGATGGCCACGACATGGTGGCGCCTTCGGGTGAAGGTGGGGAAAGGTCAATGAAGCTGGCCCTCTCGACCCTGCCGCAGGGCAGAAAGATCGATTATATCAACAGCCACGGCACCTCGACGTCGGTCGGCGATGTGACCGAGATGGAGGCGATCCGTCGCGTCTTCGGCCGGGGCAAGACCCCGCCGGTCTCTTCGACCAAATCGCTGACCGGCCATTCGCTGGGGGCCACCGGCGTGCATGAGGCGATCTATTCGCTCATCATGATGAACAAGGGCTTCATCGCCGCTTCGGCCAACATCACCACGCTGGACCCCGCCCTCGATCCGGGCGAGATCGTCACCACGCTGCGCGAGGGGGTGGAACTGGATTCGGTCTTGTCCAACAGCTTCGGCTTCGGCGGCACCAATGCCACGCTCGTGATGAGCAAATATCTCGGTTGATCTGAAGCATTTGGCCAAACCGGAACACCGGGGCCGATTTTGGGGGACAGAATGGCAGATCTGATGCAGGGCAAGCGCGGCCTGATCATGGGCGTGGCCAACGAACGCTCCATCGCCTGGGGCATCGCCCGGGCCCTTCATGCCGAGGGCGCGGAACTCGCCTTCTCGTACCAGGGCGAGGCCTTCGGCAAAAGGGTCGAGCCCCTGGCCGCCTCGGTCGGGTCGGATTTCCTCGTCGATGTCGATGTGACCAATGACGAAAGCCTCGACGCCTGCTTCGCCACCTTGAAACAGCGGTGGGGCAGGATGGATTTCCTGGTCCATGCCATCGCCTTTTCCGACAAGACCGAACTGACCGGCCGCTTCATCAACACGTCGCGCGGCAATTTCAGCCATTCGCTGTCGATCTCCTGCTATTCCTTCATCGACGTGTCGCGCCGCGCCTCTGAACTGATGCCGGAAGGTGGCAGCCTGATCACCCTGACCTATGCCGGGTCGAACCGGGTGACGCCCAATTACAACGTGATGGGCGTGGCCAAGGCGGCGCTGGAATCGGCCACGCGCTATCTGGCCAATGACCTCGGCCCGCAAAAGATCCGCGTCAACGCCATCTCTCCCGGCCCGATGAAGACGCTGGCCGGGGCCGCGATCGGCGGCGCCCGCGCCACCTTCCGCCACACCGAGGCCAACGCGCCCCTGCGTCAGAATGCCACGCTGGAGGCGATCGGCGGCACCGCGGTCTGGCTCTGCTCGGACTATGGCAATTGCACCAGCGGCGAGGTCGTCCATGTCGATTGCGGCTATCACGTGCTGGGCATGCCGCAGCAGGAAAACCTCTGAGCGCTGACAAAGGCGGCAGGCGGGGCGGTTTTTGCTTGCGTCATGCTGCGGTTCAGGGCAACACTTGCATGATCAGCTAACTATTTCCAGAGGTGCGTCATGCCCCAGATGATTTTCGTCAACATCCCGGTCACCGATGTGGCCCGAAGCCGCAAGTTCTATGAAGCGCTTGGCTACACGATCAACGACCGGTTCTCTGACGCCAGTTCGGCCTGCGTCGTCGTGTCGGAGGCGATCTATTTCATGATCCTCGACCACGAGAAATTCGCCTCCTTCGCGACCAAGCCGCTGGCCGATCCGGCCAAGAACACGGCGGTGATGATCGCGCTCAGCCAGGACAGCCGCGCCGCCGTCGATGCCATCACCGAGGCCGCGCTGAAGGCCGGCGGGTCCGAGCCCAAGCCCGCGCTCGACATGGGGTTCATGTACGGCCGCACCTTCCACGACCCCGATGGCAACGTCTTCGAGCCGATGTGGATGGACCCCGCGGCCGTGAACGGCTGACCCGGGGTCAGCTGCAGACGCGACCTGCAGCGTCATCCGGCAACAAATACTCCCGCCGAAGGCATTGGAAATAGCAGGTGTCTCATGGAGATTTGGAGCGGGCGACGGGAATCGAACCCGTGTCTTTAGCTTGGAAGGCTAAGGTCTTACCATTACACAACGCCCGCGCCAGACCTACATAATCGCGGTTGCGCCGCCGTGCAAGCCGGTCCTGCGCCGCAGTCCTGCCTTTGCCGCGACATGCCGCCGCGTCCCGCGCCGGTTCGGCGCGCGCAGGGGATGGCCTGTCACGCCTCGACCTCTTCGATCAGTTGCGGGCCGCGGGCGCGGTTCGAATTGACCGCCCGGTCCACGCGGTGGCTGCGCAGAACGCCGGGCGCCGAAGGTTTCATCAGCAGGGCCGCGCCATGCCCCGCCTCGCCCAGCCACAGCGGCCAGTCCTGCGGCTCCAGGATCAGGGGTTCCCGATCGTGGATATGCGCCATGTTGGGGCCTGCCGCGAGGGTCACGACGGCTGTACTCAGCGTGTCCTGCCAATGCTGCCACAGGCCACCCAGCGCAAGTGGCGCGCCATCGGCCCGCGTCACATACCAGGGCAACCGCGCGCCGCCCTCGCCCGCGCTCCATTCATAAAAACCCGAGGCGAGGACCAGACAGCGCCGCTGCCGGATCGGCTCGCGGAAGGCGGGTTTTTCGGCCACCGTGTCAGAGCGGGCGTTGATGATCAGCGGGCCGTCGGTCGGCGTCTTGTACCAGGGCGGGATCAGGCCCCAGCGCATCGGGCGCAGCCGGCGGCGGCCTTCTTGCGCGGTGACGACCGGCACGGGCTCGGTCGGGCAGATGTTGTAGCGCGGGCTTTCGGGCAGGTCATTGGCCGCCACCGCGTCAAAGAGCGCGGCAAGGGCCTCGTTCGGATGGGTCAGGGTCAGGCGTCCACACATGATGGGTCCGAACCTAGCAAACCCCGCCTCCGAGGGGGAGGGGGAAGCGCACCGCACAGGCCGATCCGGCCGCCTTGCCGGGGCTTCTCCGCCCTCGGCCCTTGAACTTGTCGTCGCCAGATTGTAACTACCACTGTCCCGTCTAGAATGGCCCGCTTGGCGGTCATGGCGGCTATTGCGGAGTTTACCCATGTCCTGGACCGATGAGCGCGTCGAGACGCTCAAGAAGATGTGGGCCGAAGGCCAGTCGGCCAGCCAGATCGCCAAGGAACTGGGCGGCGTCACCCGCAACGCGGTGATCGGCAAGGTTCATCGGCTTGGCCTGTCCAACCGTGTCGGCCCCGGCGGTGCTGCGGAAGAAGAAATTGAAGAGACGCCGGTTGCGGCAGCCCCGGTGGCCCCGACCGCGCCACGGCCCGCCGACCCCGTTCGCCCGGCCGACCCGATCCGCGCCGCCGACACGCCGCGCACGGCGACGCCGGCAAACAACCCCGAGCCTGTACCGGCCGCGCCCACCGCGGCAGCGGCGGCCAGCGCAGATCAACCGGTCGCGGCGCCATCCTCCGCAACACCCGCCGCGAGTGCGGCGGCACCGGCACCTATCCCATCGCGCAAGGCGATCATCCCGGCCGGCCAACCGCTGCCGCCGCAGCCCTCGGCCAATGAAATCAGCCCCGAGGCGCTGGCTTCGGTGCGCGAGGTGGAAAAGCGCGCCAGGAAGCTGACCCTGATGGAACTGACCGAGCGGACCTGCAAATGGCCGATCGGCGACCCGGCGACCGAAGATTTCTGGTTCTGCGGCCTGCCCTCGGTTGCGGGCAAGCCCTATTGCGAGGCGCATGTCGGCGTGGCCTTCCAGCCGATGAGCGCACGGCGCGACCGCAGGCGCTGACCGATCTTGCGGGAAGATGGGCAGATTGCCCATCCTACCTGACCCAACCGCGCCCAAGCCCCATCCGGTGACCTCTCCGGTGGGGCTTTGCCCTTCGTGAAACGGCCCCTGTCCTTCAACCAACGGCCTCGCCCATGTCGCAGAACCCGCCCAACCTTCGCCCCGATCTGGCCCGCGCGCTGGTGCCCGAGTCCGCCGCGCTGCGCCCCGACGGCCTACGACAGCCGACCATCGGCATGGTGTCCCTGGGTTGCCCCAAGGCCTTGGTCGATTCCGAGCGCATCCTGACGCGCCTGCGCGCCGAGGGCTACGCCATATCGCCCGATTATCAGGGCGCCGATGCGGTCATCGTGAACACCTGCGGCTTTCTCGACTCGGCCAAGGCCGAGAGCCTGTCGGCCATCGGCGAGGCCCTGCAACAGAACGGCCGCGTCATCGTGACCGGCTGCCTCGGTGCCGAGCCCGACTACATCACCGGCGCGCATCCCAAGGTTCTGGCCGTGACCGGACCGCATCAATACGAGGCCGTGCTCGATGCCGTCCATGGCGCCGTCCCGCCCGCGCCCAACCCCTTTGTCGATCTTCTGCCCGCCACCGGAGTCAAGCTGACACCGCGGCATTACAGCTATCTGAAGATCTCGGAAGGCTGCAATCACAAGTGCAAGTTCTGCATCATCCCCGACATGCGCGGGCTGTTGCAATCGCGCCCGGCCCATGCCGTTCTGCGCGAGGCGGAAAAGCTGGTGGAGGCCGGGGTAAAGGAGCTTCTGGTGATCAGCCAGGACACTTCGGCCTATGGCGTGGACCGCAAGCACGACCTCTCGCCCTGGAAAGGCCACGAGGTCCGCGCCCATATCACCGACCTCGCGCGGGAAATGGGCCGGCTTGGCGCCTGGGTCCGGCTGCATTACGTCTATCCCTACCCCCATGTGCGCGATCTGGTTCCCCTGATGGCCGAGGGGCTGGTGCTGCCCTATCTCGACATCCCGTTCCAGCATGCCGATCCGGGCGTGCTGCGCCGGATGGCCAGGCCGGCCGCTGCGGCCAGAACGTTGGACGAGATCACCGCCTGGCGCGCCGTCTGCCCCGAGATCACCCTGCGTTCGACCTTCATCGTGGGCTATCCCGGCGAGACCGAGGCCGAATTCCAGACCCTGCTCGACTGGCTGGACGAAGCACAACTCGACCGGGTCGGCTGTTTTCAATATGAAAACGTGGCGGGCGCCCGATCGAATGCGCTGCCCGACCATGTGGCCCCGGAGGTCAAGCAAGAGCGTTTCGAGCGTTTCATGCAAAAGGCCCAGGCGATATCAGAGGCCAAACTGGCCGCCAAGCTGGGCCGCAAGCTCGAGGTCATCGTGGACGAGGTCGATGACGAGGGCGCGACCTGCCGCACAAAGGCCGACGCGCCGGAAATCGACGGGAACCTTTTTATCGACGAGGATTTCACAGGCCTTGCCCCCGGCGACATCGTGACGGTCGAGGTTGAAGAGGCCGGCGATTACGACCTCTGGGGCCGACTGGTCTGAAACGAGCCCCAAGCTGCGCGCGACGCGACGCAAACAGGATTTCTCCGGTCGGTCGGCATGCTAGGATCGCTTCCGCAAAGGGCGCGACCAAGCCGCCCGAAATGGAGGGACACATGAATATCTCGCGTCTGTATCTGGTCATCGGCTCGCTTTATCTGATCGTCGGCATCGTTCTGGGCATGTATATGGGGGGCAAGCAGGACTTCACCCTCGCCCCGGTTCACGCCCATATCAATCTCTTGGGCTTTACCCTGATGACGCTCTTTGGCATCGCCTACCGCGTGATGCCGCACATGGCGGACAACATGCTGGCCAAGGTTCAATTCTGGGCACACCAGATCGGCGGGCTGGTGCTGTTGATCGGGCTTTTCCTGTTGATGTCGGGCCGGATGCCGGAAAGCACCGCCGCTATGGTGATGCCGCTTTCCGAGATGCTGGTCTTTGTCGGCATGGCAGCATGGGCGGTCAACCTGTTCCGCAACGCGTGATCGCGGCGTGTGTCAAGCCTCGGGCTGGGCCAGATAGGCGCGCACCGAGGTCACCACATGGGCAAAACGGTCGCCGCCCAACTTGACCCCACCATACCAGCGCGTCACGACGACGATATGGCCCAGAAGGCCGGCGCGCTCCATCATCTTGAGGATGACGGCTGCCGCCCCGGCTTCGCCGTCGTCGTCTTTCAGCACTTGGCCATCGGCGAGGACGGCAGCCCAGGAATTATGCGTAGCCTTGGCGAATTTCTTGACGGCCTTGAGGTCGGCAAGGAAGGCCCCGACCGCCGCCGCATCGGTCACCGGGGCTCCCGAAACCGCATAGCGCGAACCGCGGTCGCGCACCGTATCCATGATCTGCACCATCGCCATGGGGGGTTTTAACCCGCCTCTGCGAGGCTGACCAGCACCCTGGGCGCCTGCCTCAGGGCACAAGCGCCGCGATCTGGTCCCGGTTCGGGCAGAAGGCCGGCAATGTCGTCGCCCGCGTTGTCACGGCAAGAAAGGCGGTACAGGGGCCCGACTGGTCGCAGACCGCGCAAGCATCCACCAGCGCGGCCAGATCGCGGCGCGAGACCCAGCCCTCGGTGACCGCCTGCACGAGATTGAGCCCCAAGACCCGCGCCATGCCGCGCGTCAGCCCCCAGGCTCTTGGCGTCTCGATATGACTGACCATGGCTTTGCCCTCTCTGCAATGGCCACAGCCTCTGGCATCGCGGGTCCGGCCTCCATGATCCAGATCAAACGGGCCAAGGCTGGTGTTGAAGCCAGCCTCGATGCGTCCTATCTTGATGCCATGTTCACAATCGAGCACGACTTCGACGCCACCGTGATAACCCTCATCGACGAGGGCGAAAGCCCATTGGCCGAAGATGTCATCGTCGAGGCTTTCGATGATTGTGTCGTCATCGAACAGCTTGACGCCGAAACCGACACGGCGCTGCGGATCACCCTGTCGCTGCGTCAGGTCAAGGACCTCGCCGCGGCACTGGATCTGCCAGAGGGGATCTATAGGCGCAAATAGCGCCCCGTTGCACCGAAGGCCCGCGATTGCCTGAACTATTTCAGGCGCGATCCTCGCGTTGGCCGTCAAAGGCATGATCGGGGCCATCCAGCCGCGCCTGCAACAGTGAGCGGATTTCTTCCAGACGGGCGCATCCGGCGGCATCGGCCAGTGCTGCATCGCGGGCATGCCTCGCCACGCCATTGACGAAGCCCGCCACATAGGCCTGACCCTCGCGCCCCGGGCGCGCATCCAGAAGCGCCGCCGCATGGGCCAGATCGTCGCGAAGTGCCAAGGCATCGGGCACCATCTCCGCCTCGGAGGCGAGGGCCAGATCCTCGGCCCGGTCCGGCAGGTGCCGCATCAACAGCGCGCGAAAGGCCGCAAGGCTTTCCAGCGGCTTTTCGACAAAGCCATGCGCCCCGGCAGCCAGGGACCGGGGCCGGCCGCCCGCATCGCCCGACATGCCAAGCACCACCAGACGCGGGGCGCGCACCGCAAGTTCGGCGATCAGCGCCTCGCCCCGCCCATCAGGCAGGCCAAGGTCCACGATCACCAGATCGGGCCGGTAAAGTTTCAGATGCGAATAGGCCGCCTGCAGCGATTCGGCCCGACGCAACCGCGCGCCCAGCCTGCGGCACATCAGCCGCAAGGCTTCCGAGGCGAAGCGGCTATCCTCGACCGCAAGAACGGTAACCCCTTGCAAAGGCAAGCCATTCGGTTGCACACCCGCCACGGGCATATTGGGCAATTCCACGGTCAGATTGTTGGGCATGCTGCACTCTCCGTTGGCTGAGGCCTCAATTGAGCACATCATCCCTAAACAGAGGTTAATTCCTCACTTGCCCCCCGCCGTCCCTGCGCCCATAAAACCGCCAAAACCGGAGCCTTGCCCATGATCGGACGTCTCAACCACGTTGCCATCGCCGTTCCCGACCTTGATGCCGCCGTCCGGATGTACCGCGACACCTTGGGCGCCAGCGTCGGCGCCGCGCAGGACGAACCGGCCCACGGCGTCACCGTGGTCTTCATCACCCTGCCCAACACCAAGGTGGAACTTCTGCATCCCTTGGGCGAAAACTCTCCGATTGCGGGCTTTCTGGAAAAGAATCCCTCAGGCGGCATCCACCACATCTGCTATGAGGTCGATGACATCCTGGCCGCGCGCGACCGGCTGAAGTCGCAGGGCGCCCGCGTTCTGGGCGAGCCGAAGATCGGCGCGCATGGCAAACCGGTCCTGTTCCTGCACCCCAAGGACTTCACCGGAACCCTGATCGAGCTGGAGCAAGCATGACCCTCACCGGCGCCATCGTCTTTTTCGCCATGACCTGGTTCATGGTGTTCCTTTGCGTGCTGCCCACCCGTCAGGTCTCGCAGTTCGCGGCCGGCGAGATCGTGCCGGGCAGCGCCAAATCCGCGCCCACGGACCCGCAACTGGGCCGCAAGGTGAAACTGACAACCGTGATCACGCTGGTCCTGTGGGCGCTGATGTGCGGCGTCATCCTGTCGGGCAAGATCAGCGTGTTCGACACCGATATCTTCCATCTGGTGCCGCGCGTCAAAGTCTGATCAGCGCAACCGCTGGAACAAATGGGTGAAGGTGGCAGCCCCCAGCACCGGCACGAAAAGGCTGATCAAGGGCAGGGTCAGGGGCGCGGCCATCAGCGTACCGGCCAGCCAGATCTGGCCCATGTTGGCCCGCATCAGGGCGCGCGCCTCTGATCGTCCCATGTGGCGCAGGGCCGCCATCAGGAAATACTCGCGCCCCAGGAGCCAGCCGTTCACCACCCAGAAGAGCACTGGTCCGAACGGCCCCAACACAAAGCTGAAGGCCAGCGCCACCAGATTGACGACCAGCATCAGCGCCAAGAGCCCCGCCCCTTCGGCCAGCGAGGCGACAAATCCCAAGGGATGGGCCTGCTGACCGGGGTAATGCACAGCCTCGACCGCCTCGGCGACCTGTTCCAGAAACAGGGCGGAAAAGGCCGAGGCGACCGGCACCATCAGAAAGACGGACACCGCCAGCATCAACAGCGCCGACCCGATGCCCGCGGCCCAGCCAAGCCCGCCGATCGGGCCGAAGAACGGCAGCGTGATCTGGCCGGGCACCCACCATTCGATCAGCCCCAGGAAGGCCAGGTAGATCGCCACCAGCAGGCCAAGCGCCAGCGCCACGCCCTGCAACACCACCCGCAGAAAGCGCGGGTCCGGCACCTGGCCCAAGGCCGCGAAGAAGGCGGCGAAGACGATCACACCCCGGCCCATTGCACGATGCGGACCAGATCGGGCCGCGGCCGGTCCGGCGCCTCGGGCCCGGGCGTGCCGATATGCACAAGGCCCGCCACCAATTCCGCCCCGTGACAACCGAACGCCTCTGCCGCCCAGACCGGATCATGCGCGGGCCATCCGGTCAGCCAGCAGGCGCCCCAGCCCGCAGCCTCTGCCGCGTTGACAAGGTTCATGCACAGCGCATGAGCCGAGGCGCGCTGTTCGACCTCTGGCACCTTGGGCGAGGGTTTGGGCGCCGAGATCACCGCCACGGCAAGGCGCGAGGTGTCATAGATGGCGCGGCCCTTGGCGGCCATCTCGTCATCGCCGCTCAGCGCCTTGGCCCGCGCGGCCGCCAGATCGCCCAGACGGCGCATGGCGGGGACCCCAAGCACCACCAGCCGCCAGGGCTCCAGCTTGCCATGATCGGGCACCCGCAGCGCGGCCGTCAGGATCGGCAGCAGCGCCGCACGGTCGGGCACCGGGCCGCCCGGCGCAAAGAACTTGGCCGGATGCGACCGGCGGGCGGACAGAAAGGCAAAGGCCTGGGGATTGGCGTCGGGCATCGAAATCTCCGTTTGCGGCAGGCTTCCTCTTTCCGCGCCGCGGCGTCAAGGCGGCAGGCCTGAAACGGCGGCCTTCCCCCTTTCCGTCGCTCGCGTCCAGGGCTAGCCTGAAGCCAAACCCCGCAAAGGCCCGCCATGTCCCGCCCCGCCAAAGCCGCCTGGTCCGACCGCGCCCGCCCCGGTGCCAGCTTTGCCCTGCATGTGACGCCGCGGGCACGCCAGACCTCTCTGGTCGAAAGCGCCGAAGGCACGCTCAAAGCCTCGGTCACAGCACCGCCCGAAGACGGCAAGGCCAATGCCGCGGTGGCCGAGCTTCTGGCCCATGCGCTTGGCGTGGCCAAGACGCGGTTGACCCTGATCCAGGGCGCCACCTCGCGGCACAAGGTCTTTGTGCTGACCGACTAGGCCCGCGCCTTAAAGCACCGGATCCGACGCCGCGCGCACAAGGCCAGTCAGATCGGCCAGCCGCTCTTTCTGCCGGCCCGCCGGATCGAAGTTCCCGGGCGCGAGCCAGGCGCCATAGGCCTCGCGCAGCGCCGGCCATTCGCCGTCGATGATGGAAAACCACGCCGTATCGCGGTTCCTCTGCCGATAGACCGTCGCCTGCCGGAAGACGCCCTCATACGAAAACCCCAGCCTTTGCGCCGCCCGCCGCGAGGGCAGGTTCAGGGCATCGCATTTCCATTCATAGCGCCGATAGCCCGCCGCAAAGGCCCAGTCCATCATCAGGAACATCGCCTCGGTCGAGGCGCGCGACCCGGCGATCTCGGGCGCGAGGTTGATATGACCGACCTCGATCGAGCCCGCTTCGGGCGTGATGCGCAGATAAGACGCCACCCCACCGCAATGCCCGGTGCCAAGGTTGCGCAGGACGTAAAACAGGGGATCGCTGCCCGTCGCACTGTCCTTGGCCCAGCGGTGATAGGCCGAGGCGGAGGAGAACGGCCCATAGGGCAGGTAATCCCAGACCCCGTCGTGCCCCGAATAGGCGCGGAACAGATCCGCGGCATGGGTATCGGGGTCCATCCGCTCCAATTGGACATAGCGGCCGGTCAGGGTCTCGCCCTGTGGGCGGGCCGGCGGCTTCCAATCGGGCAGCGGAGTTCCAAATTGTTTCTGCATGGGGCACCTCTTTGGCGCGACTATGCCCGCGGCGCACCCGGCCCTCAAGGCTCAAAGCGGAAGCCTTCGGGATAGCTGTGCTGGCCGTCGAAATCGGCCTTGCCCAGTTCGACCCCGGCCGCGCGCAAGGCGGCATAGCCCATGGTGACGTGAAAGAAGAAATTGGGCAGGCCGAAGAGGAACAGGAATTCGTCGGCGCTTTGATCAAGTACGGCAGTGCCTGCGACATGGGCATAGCGCCGGTTCTCGGCCCCGATGAATTCCTCGGGCCGCATGGCGCCGAGCGTGGCGCGCACCACGGCCAACCGCGGCGCCAGCGCCTGCGGCAGATCGGGCACCTCGCGCCCGGCCAAGGGGCAGGCGACCCGCATAGCAAAGCCCGCCGCGGTGGAAAACTGCTGGCCGGCCGGAAAGGCATCCGCCACCCTTGCGGTCAGGGCCTGGGGACCGGCGAATTCGATGATATCCTGCACACGGCCCAGAAAATGCCGAAAGACCGGCACCGAAGCCGTGTAAAGGGCCGGGTTCATCCCCGCCCCCCTGTCATGATGACCGCAGGCCGCATCGTCACCTCCGCACCGCAGAGTGACCGCGCCCTGCCCGCTTGTCCAGCCTCTCGCCCAGGGGCGTGGCGGCAGCCCGCTTCCGGTGCGCGCGGCGGGTCAGTCCTTCGGCACGACCCGCAGCCGCAACTCGCGGAGCTGTTCGTTCAGCGGCTCGGACGGGGCGCCCATCAACAGATCCTCGGCGCGCTGGTTCATCGGGAACATGATGACCTCGCGGATGTTCATCTCGTCGGCCAAGAGCATCACCGCCCGGTCGATCCCCATGGCACAGCCGCCGTGCGGCGGGGCGCCATATTTGAACGCCTTGACCATGCCGCCGAAGCGCTTGTCGACCTCGGAGTTCGGATAGCCGGCGAGTTCAAACGCCTTGTACATGATCTCGGGCTTGTGGTTGCGGATGCCGCCCGAGATGAGTTCATAGCCGTTGCAGGCAAGGTCATACTGATAGGCATAGACGCTGAGCGGATCGCCCTGCAACGCCTCCAATCCCCCCTGCGGCATCGAGAAAGGGTTGTGGCTGAAGTCGATCTTGCCGTCGTCGGTCTTTTCATACATCGGGAAATCGACGATCCAGGCAAAGCGGAAGGTGTCCGTCTCTGCCAGCCCCAACTCCCGCCCGATCTCGTTGCGCGCCTTGCCGGCAAAGGCCTGAAACGCCTCGGGCTTGCCGCCAAGGAAGAAGGCCGCATCGCCAAGGCCAAGGCCCAGCTGCTGGCGGATCGCCTCGGTCCGCTCGGGCCCGATGTTCTTGGCCAGGGGGCCGGCGGCTTCCATGGGGCTGAAGTACGCCCTTGTTAGGAAATCAGCAGTTACGTAGTCACGACGCAGTAGCGCCGAATGAATTCTGTCCGCGGCCTCCTTTTCCTGCGCACCCACGATTGCTGATGCCCATGCCTCAAAATCCTTTTTGATGTCTTCTTCATCAGAGATGTGGATCAAACGGTGCGCTTTTGAAGCTCCAGCGATAGTTTCAAGCGTCTCCCCAAAAGTTGGAGGTTCTGCGCCCTCCTTTTCGCGCCAGAAGATATAGCCCATGCCCGGCAGGCCTTCCTTCTGGGCGAAGGCGTTCATGCGGTCGCAGAACTTGCGGCTGCCGCCCTTGGGCGCGGGGATGGCGCGGACCTCGGTGCCCTCCTGCTCCAGGAGTTTGGCAAAGACGGCAAAGCCCGAGCCGCGGAAGTGGTCGGAGACGACCTGCATCTTGATCGGGTTCCTGAGGTCCGGCTTGTCGGACCCGTACCACAGAAGGCTGTCACGATAGGCGATGCGCGGCCATTCGCCGGGCACCTTGCAATCGGGGCGGAACTTTTCGAACAGGCCCTGGATCACCGGCTGGACGGCGGCAAAGACATCCTCCTGCTCGACGAAGCTCATTTCCACGTCAAGCTGGTAGAAGTCGGTCGGGCTGCGGTCGGCGCGCGGGTCCTCGTCGCGGAAACAGGGGGCGATCTGGAAATAGCGGTCAAAGCCCGCGACCATGATCAGTTGCTTGAACTGCTGCGGCGCCTGCGGAAGGGCGTAGAACTTGCCCGGATGCAGCCGCGACGGCACGAGGAAGTCGCGCGCCCCTTCCGGGCTGCTGGCCGTGATGATCGGCGTCTGGAATTCATTGAAACCCTGATCCCACATCCGGTTGCGCAGGTCGCGCACGACGTTCGACCGCAGCATCATGTTGCGGTGCAGCTTGTCGCGCCGCAGGTCGAGAAAACGGTAGGTCAGGCGCGTCTCTTCGGGGTAATCCACCTCACCAAAGACCGGCAGGGGCAGATCGGCCGCCTCGCCCAGCACGGTCAGGCCGGTGGCATAGACCTCGATCTCGCCGGTCGGCAGCTTGGGGTTCACAAGGCTTGCATCGCGCTGCTTCACCCGCCCGTCGATCCGCACCACCCATTCCGAGCGCACCTTCTCGATCTCGGCAAAAGCCGGGCTGTCGCTGTCGGCCAGCACCTGCGTGATGCCATAGTGATCGCGCAGGTCAATGAAGAGGACCCCGCCATGATCGCGCACCCGGTGAACCCAGCCCGCGAGGCGGACGGTCTCTCCCACGTTCGAAGTGTTGAGCGCGGCACAAGTGTGGCTGCGATAGGCGTGCATCGGCGTCCCCTTTGCGAGGCTGAAACAAGGTCGCGCCGATAGAACCCCGCCCGAAAGCGAAGTCAACCCCGCGCCCCTTCATCCCGGTGCAAATACTCCCTTCGCCCGTCAGGCGCGCCTCCGGCGGGAGTATTTGCGCCTGGATGACCTTACAAAGGTTGTCCGGTCAGCAGTCTGGGCTGGGTGCCGTTCAGGCCGGCCGCCTGCCGGATGAAGCCGCGGCGCAGGCCCGGCATGGCGTTGACGAGACCAAGGCCCAGATCGCGCACCCCACGCAGCACCGGGTTATCGTTGGAAAAGAGCCGGTTGATCGCATCCATGCCCAGGGCCATCGCAGTGACTTCGAACCGGCGCCACTGTTCATAGCGCTCCAGCACATCGGGCGCGCCGATATCCTCGCCGCGCCGATCGGCTGTCACCAGCACCTCGGCCAGCGCGGCCACATCGCGCAGGCCAAGGTTCAGGCCCTGCCCGGCCAAGGGATGCACGCCATGCGCGGCATCGCCCACCAGGGCCAGGCGCGGCGCCACGAAACTCTCGGCCAAAGACAGCGACAGGGGATAGGTGAAGCGCACGCCGGCCAGCGAAATCTCGCCCAGAAAGGTGCCGAAGCGGGGTCGCAGCGCCGCCAGAAATGCCGCGTCGTCCAGCGCCGCGATGCGGGCGGACAAAGGATCGCGCTCGCTCCAGACGATCGAGGAATGATGGCCGCCCGCAAGGGGCAGAATGGCCAGCGGCCCGCCCGACATGAAGAACTGATGCGCCGCCCCGTTGTGGGGCGCCTCATGCGCCACGGCGGCGACGAGGGCGGTCTGGCCATAGCTCCAGCCCTGACGCCGAATTCCGGCGCGCGTGGCTGTACCCGAGGCGCGACCGTCGCAGCCGATCAGGACCCGCCCTGTCAGAACCCGCCCCGAGGCCAATGTCACCATGGCGCGCGGACCAGGGCCAACCCCTTGGGCAACCACGCTTTCGCCCGACAGCAGCGTGATCTTCGGCTCTGCCGCCAAAGCCGCCAGAAAGGCCGCGTAAAGATGCCGGTCCTCGACCATGAAGCCCATCGGGCCTTCCTCGATCTCGGCGGCATCGAAGTGCAGCGCGAAGGGCGAGGCGCCTTCCCCGGGCCGTCCGTCACTGGCCACGACCTGAAGGATCGGTTGCGCCACCAGCCTCTGCCAGACCCCCAGTGCCGACAGGAGCCGCTGCGAGGCCAGCGCCAGCGCATAGGCCCGCCCGTCAAAGCCCGCCTCGGCCCGCAGAGTGGCCGGGCGCGCGTCGATCAGCGCCACGGTCAGCCCGGCCTGCGCCAAGGCCAGCGCCAGGGCCGGCCCGTTCAGCCCGCCACCCGTGATCAGAACATCTGCATCCATGGCCCCACCATCGCCCGTCTTGCACCCATTGTCCATGTGGCGCCCAGTCCCGTGCTTTCAACACTTCCCCTTTGACGCGGCGCCGCCTAACCTCGCGCCAAAACGGGAGACGAAGATGAGCGGAACCTGGGCCCACATGACCGCAGCCGACCTCGGCCGCCAGATCGAAAGCGGCAAGATCAACGCGGTCGAGCTGACCGAGTATTTCCTGAACTCCATCGCCTCGCACCCGCAGGGCGCGCGCATTTACGCCCGCAGCACGCCCGACCGCGCAAGGGGCGAGGCCGCCGCCGCCGCCGCGCGGGCCAAGTCCGGCCTGCGCCGCCATCCGCTCGACGGGGTGCCGCTGTCCTGGAAGGACCTGTTCGACACGGCCGGAACCGCGACCGAGGCCGGATCGGCGCTTTTGAAGAACCGCGTGCCGCACAGCGATGCCAAGGTGTTGCAAGTCGCGACGCTGCAAGGCTCGGTCTGCCTCGGCAAGACCCATATGTCGGAATTGGCCTTTTCGGGCCTGGGCCTGAACCCCGTCACCGGCACGCCGCCCTGCATCAATGACGAGGCGGCGGTCCCGGGCGGGTCGTCGTCGGGCTGTGCGGCGTCGATCGCGATGGGGCTGGCGCCGGCCGGGATCGGGTCGGATACCGGCGGTTCGGTGCGGATTCCCGCGGCGTGGAACGACCTTGTCGGGCTCAAGACCAGCCTCGGGCGGCTGTCGGTCGAAGGCGTCGTGCCGCTTTGCGCCAGTTTCGATACGGTCGGTCCCCTGGCCCGCAAGGTCGAGGATTGCGCCCTTCTTCTGGGCCTGCTGGAGGGGCGACCGGCGCCGGACCTGAGCGGCGCGAGCCTCGTCGGCCTGAAGATTGCCGTGCTGGACAGCGTGGCGCTCGACACGCTGCGCCCCGCGCCAGCCAAGGGCTTCGAGGATGCGCTGGCGCGTCTCGCCCGTCACGGCGCCGAAATCACCCACCTGACCGCGCCCGAGGTGGCCGAGGCGCTGGGGCTGGCCGGCGTTCTGTTCTCGGCCGAGGCCTATGCGACCTGGCGCGAGGTGATCGAGGCCGCCCCCGAAAAGATGTTCCCCCGCATCCTCGACCGCTTTCGCGGTGGTGCCACGATCCTCGCGGCCGACAACATCGCCGCGCGGCAACGCCTGATCGCCCTTCGCGCGGCCTGGGCCGAGCGCACGAAGGGCCTTGATGCCGTAGTCCTGCCGACCTCGCCCATCCTGCCGCCCAATATCGACCGGTTGATGACCGATGCCGAATATTACGTGACCGAAAACCTGCTGGCGCTGCGCAACACCCGGATCGGCAACCTGTTTGACCAGTCGGTGCTGACGCTGCCGACCAGCCAGCCCTCGTGCGGGATCTCTTTCATGGCCCCGCCCGGCGCCGAGGCCCGCCTCTTGCGGCTGGGTCAGGCCGCTGAACGGGCGCTGGCCTGAGCCCAGGGGCGGGCCCTCGGGATCGGCCCCGCACAACCAAGACGTGTGAAAAATCGGCGGCGCCGGGGCCGCAAGCCTTGCGCCGACCGCCGCCCCACCGCAACCATTTTGCCACAATTCCGCCGCCCAACCCCAACCAATGCCTGAGTTTTTCTGGACCTGAGCCCGGCTTGCCGCTAACCTGAGACGAAACGGGGCGCTACGACCCCGAGGGCAGAGCATCAATGGCGTTTCCTGAGCGGTTTTCCAACCTGCCAGACTATGCGTTTCCGCGCCTGCGGAAGCTTCTGGACGTACACGCGCCGGGCGGCGATCCCATCGCCATGACCATCGGCGAGCCGCGCCATCCGATGCCCGATTTCGTGGCACCGATCCTTGCAGCCAATATCTCTGGCTTCGGCGTCTATCCCCCGAACGACGGCACGCCGGAACTTCTGGCGGCCATATCGGGCTGGATCGGCCGGCGCTATGGCGTCAGCGTCACGCCAGACCGCCTCATGGCGCTGAACGGCACGCGCGAGGGACTATTCAATGCGGCCATCTCGGTCGCACCCGAAATGAAGAACGGCAAGACACCGGCTTTCCTGATCCCAAACCCCTTCTATCAGGTCTATACCGTTGCCGCCGTCACGTCTGGCGCCGAGCCGATCTATGTGCCGGCCACCGCCGCCACCGGCCATCTGCCCGACTATGCCGCCCTGCCGCCCGAAATGCTGGACCGGGTGACGGTGGCTTACCTCTGTTCTCCGGCCAATCCGCAGGGTGCTGTGGCAAATGCCAACTATTGGGCCGACCTGCTGCATCTGGCCGAAAAGCACGACTTCCGCATCTTCGCCGACGAATGCTATTCCGAGATCTGGCGCACGGCGCCGCCGCCCGGCATCCTGCAGGTGGCGCACAAGATCGGCGCCGATCCCGAGCGCGTCTTCACCTTTCATTCCCTGTCCAAGCGGTCGAACCTGCCCGGCCTGCGGTCGGGCTTTGTGGCCGGCGGGCGCGAGGGCATCGCCCAGATCCGCAAGATCCGCTCTTTTGCTGGCGCGCCCCTGCCCCTGCCGATCCAGCGCGTCTCGGAGGCTGCCTGGGCCGACGAGGCCCATGTCACCGCCAACCAGGCGCTCTACCACGAGAAATTCAAACTGGCCGAACAGATCTTTTCCGGCCTGCAAGGTTTTCAACCGCCGGAGGGCGGCTTCTTCCTCTGGCTTCCGGTCGAGGATGGCGAGGCCGCTGCCCTCAGGCTGTGGCAGGAGACCGGCGTGCGGGTTCTGCCCGGCGCCTATCTGTCGCGCGATTACAAGGGGTTCAACCCCGGCAAGACCTATATCCGGGTCGCTTTGGTGGCTCCAAAAGAAGAAATGCAGCGCGGGCTGACCAAGCTTGCCGCCTGCCTCTACGGTTGAGGGTAAAGAATGGCATCCTATCAGTCACGGCAACGCGACCCCCTGTTGGATCAACGGGTTCAGGCCATGCTGGAGCGTCGCGGCCGCGAGCTTTTCGGTCTGGTCCTGATTGCGCTCGCCTGCGGCTTTGCCCTGATGCTGATGTCTTATTCGGCCAATGATCCGGGCTGGATGGTGGCAACCGACCAGCCGGCCCATAATGTGCTGGGCCGGGTCGGGGCGGCCATGTCCTCGACCCTGATGACGGTGGGCGGGCTGGGCTCCTGGGGGATTCCGGTCGTGCTGGGCGTCTGGGGCGTGCGATTTGCCACGCATCAGGGTGCCGACCGTGCCGTGAGCCGCGTTGTATTTGCCGTGATCGCCGTGGCGCTTGGGTCGGTCTATTGCGCGACCCTCGTGCCCTCGGCGCATTGGCCGCATTCCTTCGGGCTGGGTGGCCTTTTCGGCGATACGATCCTCGCCTCACTGATGGGGATCATTCCGGGCAGCGCGGCTTTCGCGCTGAAACTGCTGTCGCTGATTGTGGCCTTGGCCACGCTGGCCATGTTCCTGTTCGTCACCGGCTTTTCCTTGCGCGAACTGGCGCTGATCGCGCGGTTTCTGGCGGTGGGGCTGGTCTTTGCCTATTCCGCGCTGCTGACCGCCCTGGGCAAGGGCGCGCAGGGTTCGGTCAGCGCCGCGCAATCCATTGGCAGCCGCTGGCAGGAACGCCGCGCCACCAATGCCGAACGCGCCGCCGAGGATTACGCCGCCCGCCAGGCCGCCAAGCAGGCCGCCCGCGCCGCAGCCATCGGGACCGCCCGCATGGTGCAGGCCGAGGATGAACCGGACGAGGCCCCCCGCCGTGCCCCCGCCGCGCAGACCGGCTTTGGCCGTCCCGCCGCCCTGCGCGCCGATCCCCATCCGGACTCCGCGCTTTACGCCGCACCGAAGGAACGCACCGGCCTTCTGGCGCGCCTGCCCGCCCTGATGCGGCGCGATGTCGAACCCGAACCCGAACTGATCGAGCCGGCGCTGTCCGCCGATGCTCAGGCCCCGACTGCCGACCGGATCCGTGCCCGCATCTCTTCGGCGATCCGCTCGCGTACGGGCGAGCCGGACCTCGCCGACCAGGCGCTGTCGCCGATCACCGCCGCGATCCGGCGCCGCGAGCCGCCCGTCGTGGCCGAACGCCCCCTGCCCCGCACCCGTCAGCCGCTGATCGCCGATACCAGCCGCCCCGTCCCGCTTGCCGCCGCTGCCGTGGCCGCACCCCTGATCGCGCAGCGTGCCGCATCGATCGTGCAGCAGCCCGGACTGCGCCTGTCCGAACCGCCCGTGACCTCGCCCCGCCCCAGCCTGACCTGGCAGGACGAGGACATGCCCATCGCCGCCCAATGGGACGAAGACGCCGAGGACGACGCCGATATCGACGAGACCCCGGTCCTGCCCAGCCCGGTCCTGCCCAGCGCGGCCGCAGCGCCGCGCGTGCCTTTGGTGGCCGACCGCCGCCCCGCGGCCCCGCTCGTGCAGCCGGCCATCAAGAAGGCCGCCCCCTCGCGTCAGGCCGTGGCAGAGGAACAGCCCCGCCTCAAGTTCGAGGAAAAGACCTCGACCTATGAACTGCCTCCGCTTGGCCTCTTGACCTCGCCCTCGACCATCGTGCGCAACCCGCTGTCGACTGAGGCGCTGGAGGAAAACGCCCGCATGCTGGAATCGGTGCTGGACGATTACGGCGTGCGGGGCGAGATCGTCGCCGTGCGCCCCGGCCCGGTCGTAACCATGTATGAACTGGAGCCGGCGCCGGGCCTCAAGGCCAGCCGGGTGATCGGCCTGTCCGACGACATCGCGCGCAGCATGTCGGCGTTGTCGGCCCGCGTCTCGACCGTGCCGGGCCGCACAGTGATCGGGATCGAACTCCCGAACGCCACGCGCGAAAAGGTCGTGCTGCGCGAGATCCTTTCGGCCCGCGAATTCGGCGATTCCGGCCTGCGCCTGCCCCTCGCCCTGGGCAAGGACATCGGCGGCGAGCCCATCATCGCCAACCTTGCCAAGATGCCCCACCTTCTGATCGCGGGCACCACCGGGTCGGGTAAATCCGTCGCCATCAACACCATGATCCTGTCGCTGCTTTACAAGCTGACGCCAGAGGAATGCCGCCTGATCATGATCGACCCCAAGATGCTGGAACTTTCCGTCTATGACGGCATCCCGCATCTTCTGTCGCCCGTGGTGACCGACCCGAAAAAGGCCGTCGTCGCGCTGAAATGGGTCGTCTCGGAGATGGAGGACCGCTACCGCAAGATGTCCAAGATGGGCGTTCGGAATATCGAGGGCTATAACGGCCGCGTTCGCGAGGCCTTGGCCAAGAACGAGATGTTCAAGCGCACCATCCAGACCGGGTTCGACGAGGACACCGGCGAGCCGGTGTTCGAGACCGACGAATTCGCCCCGGTCACCCTGCCCTATATCGTGGTGGTGGTGGACGAGATGGCCGACCTGATGATGGTCGCCGGCAAGGAGATCGAGGCCTGCATCCAGCGCCTCGCCCAGATGGCCCGCGCCAGCGGAATCCATCTGATCATGGCGACGCAGCGCCCGTCCGTGGACGTGATCACCGGCACGATCAAGGCCAACTTCCCCACCCGGATTTCCTTCCAGGTCACCTCGCGCATCGACAGCCGCACCATTCTGGGCGAACAGGGGGCCGAGCAGCTTCTGGGCATGGGTGACATGCTCTACATGGCCGGCGGGGCCAAGATCACCCGCATCCACGGCCCCTTCGTCAGCGACGAAGAGGTCGAGGAGATCGTCGCCCACCTGAAATCTTTCGGCCCGCCCGAATACATGGCTGGCGTGGTCGAGGGCCCCGAGGACGAAAACGCGGCCGAGATCGACAGTCTTCTGGGCCTTGGCGGCGATGGCGCCGACGACAGCCTTTACGATCAGGCTGTGGCCATCGTGGCACGCGACCGCAAATGCTCGACCTCCTACATCCAGCGCAAACTCGGCATCGGCTACAACAAGGCCGCCAAACTGGTCGAGCAGATGGAGGAACACAGCGTGATCACCGCCGCCAACCACGTCGGCAAGCGAGAGATACTGATCGAGGAGAGGTGAGGGGGCATCCGCGCCAATTCCCTTCGCCCCTCTGTCGCCCCTACTTCCGCAACCCCGCCAGCAGGTCCGCCGTGGCCACTCCGGTCACGGGCAGGCCGTGCCGCTTCTGCCAGCCGGCGATGGCGGCGACGGTCCTGGGGCCGAAGACACCATCCTGGCTGCCGGTGTCGAAGCCTTGGGCCGTCAGCCGCTGTTGCACCTCGATGCGGTCGGCCTGGGTCAGTCCATTGGCATCGGGCGGAAATCCCTGGGCCAGGCCGCCCCCGCCCGCGATCCGGTCCGACAGGACGCCCACCCCGATGATGTACAGCGACGAAGCGTTGTAGCGACCCAGCACCGTCCCGTTGTGAAACAGCAGGAAGCCCGGCCCCGACGAGGTGACAAGCCGCGCGCTGCCGTGGTCGGGCAGCTTGCCGCCATCGCCCCGAACCAGCCCCAGCTTGCGCCAATCGGCCACTGTCTTGGCTTTGCCGCCCAGGCCGCGCGCCGCCTTGGGCACCTGCACTTCGATCCCCCAGGGCGCGCCCTTCTGCCAGCCCGCGGCCGCAAGATAATGCGCCGCCGAGGCCAGCGCATCGGTCGGATCGTCGCTCCACACATCGCGGCGGCCGTCGCCGTTGAAATCGACGGCATAGGACAGATAGGTCGTCGGAATGAACTGCGTGTGGCCCATCGCCCCGGCCCAACCGCCCGTCATCCGATCCGGCGCCACATCGCCATGCGCGAGGATTTTCAGCGCGGCCATCAACTGACCCTCGAAAAAGGCGGCGCGGCGCCCCTCGTAGGCCAGGGTGGACAGCGCCGATATCACCGGGATGGCGCCGCGCTTGGTGCCGTAAAAGCTTTCCACACCCCAGACCGCCGCGACGACCTGCGCCGTGACGCCATAGCGCGCCTCCAGTTGGGCAAAAAGGCGGTGACGGGCGGCAAAGACCTTGCGCCCCATCGCGACCCGGTCGTCCGAGGCGGTGATCGCGAGGTAATCCTCCAGCCCATAGATGGATTCCGCCTGGGCGCGGTCCTTGTCGATCACGTCGGGCAGGAAACCGGCGTGCCGGAAGGCAGCGTCAAAGACCCTTGGCTGGACGCCGCGCTTGAGGGCACGGGCGCGAAAGCGCGCGACCCAGGCATCATAGCCCGCGTTGGGCCGGGGCTGATAGTCTTGTGCGAGGGCGGGAGCGGCCAGAAGGGCGGCCAGTCCGATCATCGTGGCGCGGCGGGTGATTGCGGGCAAATCCGTCCTCCGGGATGTCATTGCGGCCACCCTATCCCTGGCCCCCGCCGCACCCAAGCGCAAACGGCAGGCCTTGCCAATCTCCGCCTGACCCGGCATAGCCGACGCCCGAACCGCAGGGCGCCCATGACCATCACCAACTTGAACGATCTCGTCTCTGCCGGGTTGACGCGCGACAGTGCCACGGCACTGGCTCCGGTCACCGACCAGTTCCGCCTGCGTATCACCCCAGAGATGGCGCAGACCACGCCCGGCGTTGCCCGCCAGTTCGTCCCGAGCCTCGCCGAACTGCTGATCCGGGCCGAAGAGCTGGCCGACCCGATCGGCGACCATGTCCATGAACCGGCCCCGGGCGTCACCCATCGCTACCCCGACCGCGTGATCCTGCATGCCACACAAACCTGCGAGGTCTACTGCCGTTTCTGCTTTCGCCGCGAGACGGTCGGCGCCGCCGGCCCGCTTTCGGACGAGGCGCTGGACCAGGCGATCGACTATATCGCCGCCACCCCGGCGATCTGGGAGGTGATCCTGACGGGCGGCGACCCGATGACGCTGTCGCCGCGCCGGCTCAAGGCGCTGATCGACCGTCTGGCCGCCGTGCCGCATGTCGAGGTGATCCGCTTTCACACCCGCGTGCCGGTCGTGGCGCCCGACCGCGTCGACGAAGCCTTGCTCGCGGCCCTCAGGACCCGGCCGGCGGTCTATGTGGTGATCCACACCAACCACCCGGCCGAGCTGACGGCCAAGGCCTGCGCCGCCCTTGCCCGGCTTGTCGGGGCCGGCGTGCCGCTTTTGTCGCAATCGGTGCTGCTCAAGGGCGTGAACGACGACGTGGCCACCTTGGAAAGCCTGTTCCGCGCCCTGATCCGCAACCGGGTCAAGCCCTATTACCTGCATCACGCCGACCTTGCGAAGGGCACCAGCCATTTTCGCACGACCGTGGCCGAGGGTCAGGCCCTGATGCAGGCGCTGCGCGGCCGGCTCTCCGGCATCGCCCTTCCGACCTATGTGCTTGATATTCCGGGCGGTCATGGCAAGGTGCCGATCGGCCCGGCCTATATCCAGACCGGCGATGGCCATCACATGGTGTCCGATCCAAAGGGCGAGCGGCACCTCTATCACGACCCAACCTGATCCAATTCATCTGTTCCCAAATACCCCGGGGGTCCGGGGGCAGAGCCCCGGGGTTGCCGCATGCCCGGTGTCTTCAGCCTTGGCAACCCGCCGGCCCGGCGCCTCGCATCCTGTTGAACCCGCCGGGGGATGCGAAGCGGCCCGTCCTCGCCTATATTGACCGCATGATCCAGTTACGCGCCGCACTCCTCGCCCCGCTTGCCCTGAGCTTTGGCCTCTCTGCCCAGGCAGCAGAAGTTCCGCTTGACCAGTTGTCCGCCTATATCAACGGCTTGACCACGGCCGAGGCACGCTTCGTGCAGACCAACGCCGATGGCAGTGTGGCGCAGGGCCGCATCATCCTGCAGCGCCCGGGCCGCGCACGCTTTGAATATGATCCGCCAGATCGCAACCTTGTCCTCGCTTCCAGCAATACGGTCGCGATCTTCGATGCGAAATCCAACCAGCCGCCCGAGCAATACCCGTTGGCGCGCACGCCGCTGAACCTGATCCTCGCCGCCAATGTCGATCTGACCACGGCCAAGATGGTGGTCGACCACGCCGAGGTGGACGGCGCCACCCATGTTCTGGCACAGGACCCCAAGCATCCTGACTATGGCATGATCGAACTGGTCTTCAGCGAAGATCCGGTGGCCTTGACCAAATGGATCATCACCGACGACGTGGGCAACCAGACTTCGGTCGAACTTTCATCGTTCAAGCTTGGCGAGACCTATCCGATCAGCACCTTCTCGATCGACGCCGAGACCGAGCGCCGCCATCCAGCCCGCTAGGTCCGGGCACTAATCCGCGGCGGTCCTAGCGCAGGCAGGTCAGCAGTTGCGTGTGGTACATGTCTGCCCGGTTTCCAACCCGGGTTGCCACGTCGACCAGCCAGCGCTTGCTCTTGTAACTCTGCCGCGCAAAGCCGTTGCGACCCTCGTGATAGGCCAGATACTGGTTGGCCGCATCCGACTTGGGGATGCCCAGGCGCTGCGTCGTACCGTCGATGTACCAGCCCATGAAATCGGTCGCATCGCGGATATTGTCGCGCCGCGCGCCCGAACGGTGCTGTTCGGCCCGGTAGTCGTCCCAGGTGCTGTCCAGCGCTTGCGCATAGCCATAGGCAGAGCTTTGCCGCCCCAGCGGGATCACCCCAAGCGCAAACTGGTGCGGTGTGCGCGCATTGCCGATAAACTTGGATTCCTGATACAGAACAGCCATTTGGACCGAAATCGGCACGCCCCATCTGCTTTGGACGCTGCGCATGGCGGCCAGGTAGTGCGGACGTTGCTGGATGACCGCGCAGGCATCATCCATGTGGCGCGGCGCCGAAAAGTTGCCGCCCCCGCAAGAGGCCAGAAACAGCAACAGCATCGACGCACGGAGAGTTCTGCTCATCTGCCCCTCATGCGTTCATATTATTTTGTGTGAACATAGGCGAAAAGTGAAAGACTTCCAATGACTTTGCTGGGTCTTGCGGCGGGAAATCCGGCAGTGTGTCCGGCTCCGGGCCGGCAGGAAGCCGCTCAGTTACGGAACAAAGCGCCCAGATTGTTTCCCCTCAAACCCGGGTGATCGGTGGACAGCGGCGCGCTGCGGGATTAGTAAATCGCAATGGGGAGTCTGTGACGATGCTGAGAACGGCCGCAAAATACCACATCGGTCAAGTGCTGCGGCATCGCAAGCATCCGTTCCGTGGGGTCGTGTTCGACGTGGACGCGATGTTTTCCAACACAGATGAGTGGTACGAAAACATCCCCGAAGAGGCGCGCCCCTCGAAAAATCAGCCCTTCTACCACCTTCTGGCCGAGAACGACCAAAGCTATTACGTGGCTTATGTGTCCGAACAGAACCTTGTGCCGGACGAAACCGGCGAGCCGGTCAGCCATCCGGACCTGCCCGACCTCTTCGGTGACTTCGCCGATGGCCGCTATCCGCTGCAATTTCAATTGAACTGAACCAGTTTTTCGGCCGGCGCTTACCAAAAGGTAACGACTGTCTCCTACCCTCGCCCGAACAGCAGGATGGAGCTTGCCATGAACCTCGACACCACACATGAAGGCGAAATCATCCTGATCCGGGTGATGGATGACCGTATCGATGCGGCCAGCGCCATTCAATTCAAGGAACGGATGCGCGAAATCGTGGCGGTGCCCAGCCTTCGGGTCGTGCTCGACATGTCAAACGTGGGCTTCCTGGACAGTTCAGGGCTTGGCGCCGTCGTGGCCGTGATGAAAGCCCTGGGGCCGTTGCGCCGGCTGGAACTTTCCGGCCTGACGCCCACTGTCGAAAAGGTGTTCCGCCTGACCCGGATGGATTCGGTTTTCACGATCCACAAGACGCTGCCCGCCGACCTGCGGCGTGCGGGCTGAGGCTGCGATGGCAGAACGCTTGTCTTTCACGCCTCCCGATCAGGCACGCATCGTGATCGGTTCAACGATGCTCGATGTGCGCGCCGGCCTTGCCGACCTGATGGCCTGCCCCATCGTGCAGGGCCTGAGCGCGGATTGCCTCAGCACGACGGAAATCGTGCTGGCCGAGGCGCTGAACAACGTGGTCGAACACGCCTATGCCAGATTCGCCGGCGAGATCGAGGTGGAGTTGCGGCGCGATTCGGATCAGCTGCGCTTTCACATCAAGGACAAGGGTCTGCCGATGCCGGACGCCGAACCGCCGGCCGGCTATCCGCCTGCGGTCGGCAGTTTCGATGACCTGCCAGAGGGGGGATTCGGCTGGTTCCTGATTCGCACCCTGTCCTGCGATCTGGCCTACCGCCGCGAGGGCGACCTGAACCTCTTGAGCTTTGGTGTCGTCCTGGACAATGCGGCCTGACCTGCCACATTGGTTAAAATTGCGAAAGAGTGACACGCAAAGGTCTGAATCCACCCGCATTTCCGCCCGGACGCCACATCATCCTCGGTCTTGTAGCTGCATAAAGCTTCCCTCGGCGCTGCGGATGTTAGCCCCCACCCAATACGTGGCGCCGAGGTTCCACTTCTGGCCGGTCCCGACCGCAATTCCTTTGGACGGCCCTCTTCACCTTTCGCGGTGCGCACCCTAGGCTTGCCGCAAAAGAGGTGAGACATGCGCGACTTTCAACGTCCTGGCCGTTCTGCCGTCTATGCCGCCAGCGGAATGTGCGCGACGTCGCACCCGCTTGCGGCTCAGGTGGCGGTTGAAACCCTGAAAGCCGGCGGCAATGCCGTCGATGCCGCGATTGCGGGCGCCGTGGTGCTGGGGATTTGCGAGCCGCAGATGACCGGTCTGGGCGGCGATTGCTTCGTCCTGCTCAAGCCCGCCGGGGAAGAGCGGGTTCTTGCCTTGAACGGTTCGGGGCGCGCCCCGGCCGCGGCCTCGGCCGCTGATCTGCGCGCCAAGGGACACAAGGCCGTCCCGGTGCGCGGGATCGAGGCCGTCACCCTGCCCGGCGCCGTCGATGCCTTTTGCCGTCTGTCAGCCGATTGGGGCCGCCTTGGCATCGCGAACAGCCTGGCACCGGCCATCCATTATGCCGACCATGGCGTGCCCGTGGCGCCGCGCGTGGCCTTCGACTGGGTCGAAGACGGCGCCTTCCTGCACGGCAAGGCCCGCGACTTCTACCTGCCCGACGGCACTGCCCCGAGGATCGGCCAGATCTTCAAGGCGCCAGGCCAGGCCGAGGTTCTGCGCCGCATCGCAGCCGAAGGCCGCGCCGGGTTTTACGAGGGCGAGGTCGCCGAAGACCTGATCACCTCGCTGCGCGCCCTGGGCGGCTTGCACACGATGGACGATCTTGCCGCCACCAGCGCCACCTGGGGCGAGCCGGTCTCTGGCACCTATGGCGACGTCACTCTCCTGGAGCATCCGCCGAACGGCCAGGGCGCCACGGCGATCCTCTTGCTCAACATTCTCAAGCACTTCGACCTCAAGTCGATGGACCCGTTCGGCACGATGCGCGCCCATGTGGAGGCCGAGGCGACCAAGCTCGCCTATGACGCCCGCAACCGTTTCATCGCCGAACACAGCCCGCGGCTCGACCACATGCTGTCAGACGAAACGGCGGCAAAACTCGCCGCCCTGATCGACCCCAAACGTGCCTCCCCCACCCCGCATCCCCTGGCGGAGGCCGTCCACAAGGATACGATCTACATCACCGTGGTCGACAAGGACCGCATGGCCGTCTCGCTGATCTATTCGATCTACTTCGGCTTCGGCAGCGGCATGGCCTCCGAGAAGTTCGGCATCCTCTACCAGAATCGTGGGGCGGGATTTACCCTGACCGAAGGCCACCCGAACGAGCTGGCCGGCGCCAAGCGCCCGATGCACACGATCATTCCCGCCATGCTCAAGCGTGACGGCAAGGTGATCATGCCCTTCGGCGTGATGGGCGGCGCCTATCAGCCGGCCGGACACGCGCGCTTTGTCTCGAACCTCATCGACTATGGGATGGACCAGCAAGAGGCGCTCGACGGGCCACGCAGTTTTTCGTGGGTCGATGGCATGCAGGTCGAACGCGGCTATTCCGACACGGTGCGCGCGGAACTTGCCCAGATGGGGCATGAGGTGGTCGTCCCGCATGACCCCCTGGGCGGCGCGCAGAACATCCTGATCGACGAAAGCGGCATCCTGATCGGTGCTTCGGATCCGCGCAAGGATGGCTGCGCGCTTGGCTATTGAGGGGGAAGCGATGGACCGCGCCGCGATTTCAGCCAGCATCCTGGCCCTCACCGAAGGCGAAACCGATACCGTGGCGCTGATGGCCACCGTCGCCTGCGAGGTGCACCATCATCATCCTCTGGCAGACTGGACCGGGTTTTACCGGGTCGTGGCGCCCGAGCTTTTGAAGATCGGACCCTATCAGGGCGGGCATGGCTGCCTGGTCATCCCCTTTTC
Source organism: bacterium (assembly GCA_016124195.1). Lineage (GTDB taxonomy): Bacteria > Pseudomonadota > Alphaproteobacteria > Rhodobacterales > Rhodobacteraceae > Stagnihabitans. The sequence goes on from WGOE01000011.1 coordinate 32,620, forward strand.
GCGCGGGGTCTGCGGCGCTGCGGCGCGCAGCGGCAAGGTGCTGAACGTGCCCGATGTCGACGCCTTCCCCGACCACATAGCCTGCGCATCCTCCACCCGGTCGGAACTGGTCCTGCCCGTGTGGAACGGCTTCGGACGGCTTCTGGGTGTGCTGGACATCGACAGTGACACGCCGGCTGCCTTTACGGCCGAGGACGAGGCCTGGCTGGTGCCGCTGCTGGCCCAAGTCTTTGCAAAGGCTGAGTGATGCAGGGATCATGCCTTTGCGGCGGCGTGACCTTCACGGCGGAGCCGCCACTGCGGCCCGTGATCGTCTGCCATTGCACGCAATGCCGCAGAACCTCGGGCCATGTCTGGGCCGCGACCGCCGTGCCGATGGACCGGTTCCATCTGACCGGGACCGCCGGCCTGCGCTGGTATCGGTCTTCCTCGCAGGCAGAGCGCGGCTTTTGCGCGCTCTGCGGCGCCAGCCTGTTCTGGAAACCCGAGGGCGCGGACCGCATCAGCATTGCCGCCGGTGCGCTGGAGGGGCCGACGGGCCTCGAGATCGAGGCTCACTGGCATCTTGAGGATGCGGGCGACTACTACACGACCCCGGCCACGGCCGATCATCTGCGGGGACAGTGCCTGTGCGGCGCGAACTGCTTCACCCTGCCCGGCCCGATGGGTGCGGTGACGGCCTGCCATTGCACGCAATGCCGCAAGCTCTCCGGCCATTTTGCCGCGTCCTTCGACGTGGACGAAGCGCTGCTGCACTGGCTTGACCGGTCGGTCGCCGAATTTGTCACGCCCGGCGGCGGTGAGCGCGGGTTTTGCCCGACCTGCGGCTCCAGCCTTTATTTCCGCAAGGACGGCGTCTTTTCGGTCGAGGCGGGCTGCATCGACAATCCGACTGGCGGCCAATTGTCCCGCCATATCTTCGCCGCCGACAAGGGCGACTACTACGCGCTGACCGACGGTCTTCCGCAATCGGCCGAGGCCTGATAGGACCCTGCCAAAGGCCAGAACGGAGGCAAACTTGGCAGAGATCATCCTACTCGACGGCGGCATGGGGCAGGAACTTGTGGCGCGCTCGGGCGATGCGCCGACGCCGCTCTGGGCGACGCGGGTGATGATCGACCATCCCGGTCTGGTGCAGGCGATCCACGACGATTATTTTGCCGCAGGGGCCTCGGTGGCCACGACCAACACCTACAACATCCTGCACGACCGGCTTGAGGGCGTGGGCCTTGACGCCCTGTTCCACACGCTGCATCTGCGCGCGCTCGCCGAGGCGCATGAGGCCAAGGCCAAAGCCGGGCGCGGGATGATTGCGGGCTCGATGGGGCCCTTGGGCGAATCCTACCGCCCGGATCTTACGCCTCCGGTCGCGGTCTCCGCCCCGCAATACGCGGAAAAGGCACGGATTCTGGCGCCGCATGTGGATGTGATCCTGCTTGAGACCATGTCCTCTCTGGGACTGGCCGAGGGCGCCTTGCAGGGCGCTCAGGCGGCGGGCCTGCCGGTCTGGCTTTCGGTTTCGGTCGATGACCGGGATGGCAGCCGCCTGCGCTCGGGCGAGCCGATCGCAGGCCTCAGCGACCTGATTGCCGCCTATCCCACCGCGGCGGTGCTGGCCAATTGCTCGATGCCAGAGGCGATGGCGGCAGCGCTGAGCGTCCTCTCGGGCATGGGCCTGCCCTTCGGCGCCTATGCCAACGGCTTTTCCGAAATCTCCAACCTGCCCTTGCCGGCGGGCGGCGGCGCGCCGGACTATACCCACCGGCATGACCTTACCCCCGAGAAATATGCCGATTTCGCCCTGACTTGGGTGAAGATGGGCGCCACCATCGTCGGCGGCTGCTGCGAGGTCGGTCCGGCCCATATCCGCCACCTTGCGCAGCGGTTAAAAGACGAGGGCCACAGCCTCCGATGAAGGATTTCGACTACAATCCGCCCGACGTGCCCTTGAGCATCCTTTACCAGGACCGCGTGATCCTGGTTGTGGACAAGCCGGCCGGCCTTCTGTCGGTGCCGGGCAAGCTTGAAGGGCGGGCGGATTGCCTCGAAACCCGCCTGCGCCGCGCCTATCCCGGCACGCTTCTGGTGCATCGGCTGGATTGCGACACGTCGGGCGTGATGATCTTTGCCCGCAACAAGGCCGCGCAGGGCTTTCTCGGACAAGAGTTCGAACAGAGGCGGGCGCGAAAAACCTATGTGGCGCGGGTATTTGGCGCCTTGCAGCCCGATCAGGGTCAGGTCGATCTGCCGATCGGCGTCGATTGGCCGAACCGGCCGCGCCAGATGGTCGATCCGGTCAATGGCCGTGCCGCCGTGACCGAATGGCAGGTGCTGGACCGCAGCGACAGCGAAACGCGCGTGCTCTTGCATCCGCTGACCGGGCGCAGCCACCAGCTGCGCGTCCATATGCTCAGCCTCGGACATCCGATCCTGGGCGACCCGATCTATGCCGAGGGGGCTGCGGCCGCCTTCCCGCGACTGATGCTGCATGCCCAGAGCCTGGCCCTGCACCACCCCGACACCAGGGCCTGGATCGAGTTCACCGCCCTCTGCCCGTTCTGAGCCGCCCAAAAAAGTGTTACCGGCCATAAGCTCTTATCCGGTCAGTCATTCTTTCATGCTAACACTTGCAGTCAGGATCGATCGCGCCCCGAATGGCGCCGGAAACGAGGATTGCGTGCATGCCACCCAAGACCCTGTTGGAAATCAGATATCTGCCGGTCACCGGGGCCGTGGTGCTGGGCATCGTCTTTCTGATCCTCTCGCTCGCCCTGCCGGAAGACCGCTATCTGAACCTGCCCTTACTGCTGGTCTGCCTGGGGGTCCTGGCTCTTGGCCTGCACGATTTGACCCAGACCCGCCACGCGGTCCTGCGCAACTATCCGGTCGCGGCGCATCTGCGCTTTCTGCTGGAACACATCCGCCCCGAGATGCGGCAGTATTTCTTTGAAGGCGACAAGGACGGCATGCCCTTTCCCCGCGACCAGCGCGCCATCGTCTATCAGCGGGCCAAGCAGGCGCTCGACAAGCGGCCCTTCGGCACGCAATACGATGTTTATCAAGAACAATTCGAATGGCTGCACCATTCGATCGCCCCGAAGGCCGCGGCCCCTCTGGACAATCTGCGCATTCTGGTCGGGCCGGATACCGCGGCGCCCTATGCGGCCTCGCTCCTCAACATCTCGGCGATGAGCTACGGCGCCCTGTCGGGCAATGCGATCCTTGCGCTGAACAAGGGCGCGCAGATGGGCGGATTTTTCCACGACACGGGCGAAGGCGGCGTGTCGCCCTTCCATCGCCGGTTCGGCGGCGATCTGGTGTGGGAGCTTGGCTCGGGCTATTTCGGGGCGCGGGCAGCCGATGGCGGCTTTGACGCCGGCCGATTTTCCGAGGCTGCGCGCGATCCGCAGATCAAGATGGTGGAACTGAAGCTGAGCCAGGGCGCCAAGCCCGGCCATGGCGGCGTGCTGCCAGCTGCCAAGGTCACGGCGGAGATCGCGGCGATTCGTGGCGTGCCGATGGGTCAGGACTGCATCTCGCCCGCCAGCCATTCCGCCTTTTCAACCCCGGCCGGCCTTCTGGAATTCGTCGCCCGCATGCGGGAGATGTCGGGCGGAAAGCCGGCCGGGTTCAAGCTGTGCATCGGCCATCCGTGGGAGTTCCTCGCGATCTGCAAGGCGATGGTCGCGACCGGAATCACGCCTGATTTCATAGTGATAGACGGGAAGGAGGGGGGAACGGGCGCCGCCCCTCTGGAGTTCATGGACCATGTCGGGATGCCCCTGCGCGATGGTCTGAGCTTTGCGCACAATGCGCTGGTCGGGGTGGGGTTGCGCGACCGGATCCGCATCGGCGCGTCGGGCAAGATCACCTCGGCCTTCGACATGGCGCGTGTGCTCGCGCTGGGGGCCGACTGGTGCAATGCGGCGCGCGGGTTCATGTTCGCCGTGGGCTGTATTCAGGCGCAGTCCTGCCATACCGGGATGTGTCCGACGGGTGTCACCTCGCAAGACCCGGCACGGCAAAGGGCGCTGGTCGTGCCCGACAAGGCCGAACGCGTCACGAATTTTCACCGCAACACATTGCACGCGCTGAGTGAACTGGTCGCGGCGGCGGGGCTGTCGCATCCGTCCGATCTGCGGCCGCATCATCTGATGCGGCGCGCCTCTTCCGACACGGTGATCAGTTTTGCCCAGCAATATGAAATGCTTGGCGTGGGACAGCTTCTCGCCGATCCGGATTCCTCGCCCTTCTTCCGCGAGGCCTGGGCCATGTCGAGTGCCGACAGTTTCGCTCGCCTCGGCTAGAGGCTGAGTGCGAGCTTGCGGCCCTCGTGAAAGGCATAGGCGGCCAGACGCGGCGCCGTGCAATCGCCGATCCGGTAGACCTGTTTGCCGGCGATGGTCTGCGGGAAAGGATCGAAAGCGCGGTTGGTCGTGGCCATCACAAGGGCAGAGGCGGCGATGGTTTCCTCCTGCCCGGTCAAGAGGTTACGCACCGTCACCCCATTGCCGTGCCAGGCGCTGAGGCAATGTTCGGTCAAAAAGACCGCCCCCAGCTGCGCGAGGCGCTTGCGCGCGGCCATGTCGGCGGCGGTCCGGGCGATTTCTTTGCCGACAAAGGCTTCCGGTGTCACGACGATGACCTTCTTGCCCTGTTCGGCCATCGCCCAGGCCGTTCCCACCCCGCGCCAGTTCGAGCCTTCGTCATAGAGCACCACCGTATCGCCCAACCGCGCTTCGCGCCGCAGAACGGCTTCGGGCGACCAGACGCCGCCCAGGTCAATGCCGGGCAGACGCGCCAGATCGGGCCGCCAGCGCTGAAATCCGTCCTCATCTGGCAAGGAGCCCGTGGCGAGGATGACGACATCGGCGGGATGGGCTGCGATATCCTCCTCCTCCATATAGGTGTTCAGGCGCAGTCGGACACCAAGTCTGGTAAACTGGCCTTCGAACCAATGCATCAGGTCAAGGATCTGGGCACGCCGCGGCTGCAGCCCGGCGAGGCGAAACTGACCCCCGACGACCGGCAAAGCCTCAACGATTTCAACATCATGGCCCATCTCGCCGGCGGCGCGCGCTGCTTCCAAACCAGCGGGTCCAGCGCCGACCACAAGCACGCTGCGTTTGACAGCGGCCGTGGCAAAACGGTCACCGCCCCATTCGAATTCGCGCCCCACCGAAGGGTTGATAAGGCAGGAAATCCAGTAATCCCGGCTCCGCCGCCCCCAGCACATCTGGTTGCAGGAAATGCAGCCGCGAATATCCTCGACCCGACCCTCGGTCGTCTTGCGCGCCAGATGCGGATCGGCGATCTGGCCCCGCACGATCGAGACAAGATCCGCCTCGCCGCTGGCAATGATGGTTTCGGCATTCTCCGGCGTTCTGATTCCCGCTTCCGAGGTTATGACGGCATGTTTAACAATGCCTTTCAGTTGCGTCGTCAGCGGTGTCGTCAGCTTTTCGGCCTGAGTGAAGGCGGGGATGATGCCCTCGAAGTCAAGATAGCTGCCATAGCCGCAGGTCACATAGTCGACATGGCCGGTCGCGTCGTGCAAGCCGATGATTTCGCACATGTCTTCGTCCTTCAGCAGGACCGGATAGGCCGGCGAATAGCTGATGGCGAGGCCGATGATGAAGTCTTCGCCGCAGGTCCTGCGGATGCGCTCGATCAGGGTGCGGGAAAATCGGGTGCGGTTTTCCAGGCTGCCGCCCCAGCGGTCGGTGCGGCGGTTCGACCAGGGCGTCCAGAACTGGTCGAGCAGGGAATGATAGGCAGCCCAGACCTCAACCCCTTGGAATCCCGACAGTTTGGCGCGGAGCGCCGCAGCGGCATGGGCGTCGAGCAGCTCTTCGATCTCGGCCTCGGTCATGGCGTGCGAGCCGTCGCTGTCGTGATAGCTGGGCAGACCCGAGGGCGACCAGTGCGGTGCGAAGCTGAGGTCGCTGTCGCCATGCGCGCCCACGTGGTAAAGCTGTTGCAGGATGACGGCGCCGGCGGCCTTGACATCCTCGGTGATCTTGCGGAAATGCGGGATCACCTCGTCCGAGGAATGCACGTAATTTCCACGGGTTAGCACGCCCGTCCGGTGCACGGGCACGGGTTCCGACACGATCATTCCGGCACCGCCCAGGGCGCGTTCCAACAGATAGCCATGCACCCGCGGCCCGGGCAGGCCCATGTCGGACATGTTGGCGGTATGGGCGCCGAAGACGATGCGGTTGCGCAGGGTATGGCCGCGCAGTTGCAGTGGCGACAAGAGGTGGCGGTGCTGGGTCATGGGGGCCTCCGTTTTGCCGGAAGCCTAGCCGAGCCGGGGAGGTTCAATGGTCCAGAAGCGTCAATTTGGCGTCTTCTTTGCGTCTTCCTTCCGTCTTCACCGAATTCCGCACCATCTGGCACAAGGGGCGGCGCTTGGTGCCATATCGCACCGCGCCGCCCGTAACGATCATTCGGCCGCGAGCGGTTGCGAGATGTCCCAGCCCGAGATCGCCTTGGATTCGAGGAACTCTTCGATGCCCCAGATCCCGCCTTCGCGCGCCCGGCCCGAGGATTTGACGCCGCCGAAGAAGGCCCCTGCCCCGCGCGCGCGTCCGTTGGTCTGCACCATGCCGGCCTTGAGCGCGAGCGCCATCCGGTTGCGCTTGGCGCCGTCCTGCGTCTGGACATAGTCGGTCAGGCCGTAGGGCGTGTCATTGGCGATGCGGACGGCGTCGGCCTCGGTCTCGAAGGGGATCATGCAGAGGACGGGTCCGAAGATTTCCTCTTTCTCGATCGTCATGCCGGGGACGACATCGGCGAAGACGGTCGGCTTGACGTAATAGCCCCGGTTGAATCCGTCGGGCAGGCCGGGGCCGCCGGCGACCAGGCGGGCGCCTTCGTCGATGCCCTTCTGGATGTAGCCCTGGATCTGATCCCACTGGCGCTTGTTGACCACCGGGCCGATGTGCTTGCCGTGGTCATGGGCCGAGCCGACCTGGATCGAATTGGCGACCTCGGCCGCGATGAGGACGGCGCGGTCATAGACCGGGCGTTCGACCAGCATGCGCGAGGGCGCGTTGCAGGACTGGCCCGAGTTGTCCATCATGTGACGCACGCCGCGTTCGACGGCCTTGTCGTCGGCATCGGCGAAGATCACGTTGGCACCCTTGCCACCAAGTTCGAGCGTGACGCGCTTGAGCGTTTCGGCGGCGGCCCTGGAAATGGCACGCCCGGCCCGGGTCGAGCCGGTGAACGAGATCATCTCGACATCGGGATGGGTGGAAAGCTGAGTGCCCACCCCCGCGCCGTCGCCGTTGACGAGGTTGAAGACGCCGGGCGGCAGGCCCGCGTCATGGCAGAACTCGGCAAAGATCATCGCGTTGAGCGGGGATTCCTCGGACGGTTTCAGCACGCAGGTGCAGCCGGCCAGGATCGCCGGAATGGCCTTGAGCGCGATCTGGTTCATCGGCCAGTTCCACGGCGTGATCAGGCCCACGACGCCGATCGGTTCCAGAGCGATCATCGTATCGGGGGCATGGGGGCCAAGCGGGCGGATCCATTCCAGCGCGTCGAAGGCCGCAAGGAAGTTGTTGAGGTGCCACGGCAGGCAGGGCGCCTGGCTGCCGGTGGCGTGGTCGATGGGCGAGCCCATCTCCATCGAGATGGCAGCGGCCAGATCGCCGACCCGGCGTTCGTATTGTTCCAGGATGCGCACCACGGCGGCGCGGCGTTCGGCCGGCGGGGTGGCGGCCCAGCCCGGAAACGCGGCCTTGGCGGCGGCGACGGCGGCGTCGGTATCGGCCTGAGAGCCCAGCGAGATGATCGCGCAGGGCTCCTCGGTCGAAGGGTCGATGACAGGGCAATCGCGCGGGGTGACGGGGGCGACCCAGGCGCCATTGATGTAGAACTCGCGGCGGGTGATCATGCGAACCTCTCCTTCATTCCGGCCAGAAGGTGGCACTGCCAGGCCCGGGCGGCAACCCCCGCCGCATGAATGTTTGATCAAACCGCAATTTTTTGCGCGGCCGGGAAGATGGCCCGCGCCTCGCGGCAGAGCCGGAGCGAGGCGCTTTCTTTGGGGGGTGTTGCCGAGAGGGGATGAAACTTCCTGCCGAATTGCCTATGTCTGCGGCATCAGATTCTGTGCACGAGGACGGCTATGGCTTTACGCATCAATGACGTTGCCCCCGATTTCACCGCTGAGTCGACGGCGGGCGAGATCAAGTTTCACGACTGGCTGGATGGGCATTATGCGATCATCTTCAGCCATCCGCGCGATTTCACGCCGGTCTGCACGACGGAATTCGGCGCGGTGGCGCAGCTGGTGCCCGAGTTCGCCAAGCGCAACACCAAGGTGATCGGCGTGTCGGTCGATTCGGTGCAGGACCATCTGAAATGGAAGCGCGACATCGAGGCGTTCGGCGGCGCGCCGGCCGATTTCCCGATCATCGACGACACCAGCCTGACGGTGGCCAAGACCTATGACATGCTGCCGGCCGAATTCTATCTGCCGACCGATGGCCGCACGCCGGCCCATTCGGCGACGGTGCGGTCGGTCTTCATCATCGGGCCGGACAAGAAGATCAAGCTGACGATGACCTATCCGATGTCGGTCGGCCGCAACTTTGCCGAGATCCTGCGCGCGCTGGATGCGGTGCGCATGACCGATGGCGTGCCGCTGGCCACGCCGGCCAATTGGGTGCCGGGGCAGGATGTGATCGTGGCGAACTCGCTCAACAACGAACAGGCGACCGAGAAATTCGGGACGCTGGACATCAAGCTGCCCTATCTGCGCTTTGCCAAGGCGCCGAAGTAACGATTTTTCTACGAAAAATCCGGGCTATCCCTGCGGGTGGCCCTAATTCCTCTTGATGTCTGTTACGATGAATTCGCCGTAGGTGAAGTCGGCGCCGGCCTCGTGCCAGATTGCGGCACCCTGGCGGAAGCAGCGCTGGCCGCCGAAGGTCGTGTAATCACCGATCGGGGTGGACCAGGGCATGGCGCGGATGCGGCCGCAGCCCTGCACGGCGCCGCGGTCGTTCGAGGTGAAGTCCACAAGCTCGTCCCTTTCGTTGAAGGTCAGGAGGGCCGAGACCTGATGCGGGCCGTTGCGGAAGGTGACGCCGGCGCTGCGGTCATCGCGCGCGGTCCAGCTCAGGCGCGGATCACAAAGCCAGCCGGGGGCAAAAAGGCAGAGGTCGTTGAGCAGGGTCACCGTCTCGATCCGGCTGAACTCCGGTCCGCTGGCATCGACGAGGCGGAACAGCCGGGCGAGGCGGACCCGCATGCTGGCCGCGGTGCCGTCGTAATCGTGCAGCACGGCAATGGGCAGGCCGAAGATCCGGCTGGGCATGTAGAACAGGCGTCTGGGCGGATCGAAGCGGTCGTATTGCACGGCTTGGCCGGTCATCGGCGCGGCGCCGGGCCTGATGTAGAGCCGCGCCTCGTAGGTGACGGTCAGGCTGGCGGGGCGCGGTTGGCCCAAAGCGCCGCTGCGCCGGATGTAGCGTTGCACCGGGGCAGGCAGGGCGGCGATCGCAGCCTCGCTCACCACGGGATGCGGGCGGGCGACGTCGGAGGCGGTCGCGGCTGCCAGACTTCGGTGAAATTCGGTCGCAAGGTCGGGTGCGCGCAGGACGAGAACCGCCAGCGCCGCACCTGCAACAACAAGAACCGCCAGAAGCCAGAGCATCATGCCCGCCACCCTCGCACGAGGGAAGGACCGCGGCGCTGATCCAGATCAAGCGGGCTATTTCCCCTCGGCGCGCCGCGCCTTCCTGAGGCCGCCGCGGTTCACGTAGCGATAGGTCAGCCAGCCCAGCAGGCCCGAGCCAAAGGCGAAGGCGGCGTAAGAGATCGGCCAGGGGATACCCTCGGTGAAGCGGGAATATTCCGACATGCCGCCCATGCCGGCCAGGATGTTCATCGGCAGGAACACGAGGCCGAGCATGGTGAGCTGGGTCACGCGGCGGTTCTGGTTGATGTTGATGAAGCCGATCGTGGCATCCATCAGGAAGTTGATCTTGTCGAACAGGAACGCCGTGTGGCTGTTCAGCGATTCGATGTTGCGCAGCACCTGCTTGGCGTCCTGGACATTGTCCTTGGCCAGCACGCGCGACTGCATCAGGAAGACGATGGCGCGCTGGGTGTCGAGGATATTGGCGCGGATGCGACCGTTGAGGTCTTCTTCCTCGGCGATGTCGGCCAGGACCGAGGCCGCCTCTTCGTCGGTCATCGTCTCGGACAGGACATGTTTGCCGACGCGGCTGAGGGTCTTGTAGATGTCCTCCAGGCTGTCGGCGGAATATTCCACGTCCGACCCGTACAGGTTCATCAAAAGGTCAAAGCAATCGCTGGCATAGCCGGGAACGGTTTCGGCCCGGCGGCGTTGCAGGCGGAAGACCGGCAGATCCTCGTTGCGGAGCGAGAACAGGATCTCGCGGTGCAGGATGAAGGCCACCGGGATCGAGCGGCTCTTGCCGCCGCGGTCCAGGAGGAAGTTGGAATGCAGGTTGAGCGCGCCGTTTTCCTCGATGTGGAACCGGTTCGACACCTCGAGGTCGGTCTCGTCGCCGGGGTCGGGCAGGTCGAGCTTGTAATATTCGCCGATATAGGCGCGTTGGGTCGGCGAGGCGTTCAGGAGGTCGACCCAGATCGGCTTCTTGCCCTCCAGATCCTTGCGGCCCTTGATCGGGTTCTGCCTGATGCGGCCGGCCACCAGTTCAAAGACGGTGACGCGGGTTTCCGACAGGCGCGGGCCGGTCGCCTCTTCCAGCCGGTCGCGGAGGTCGTCCGAGACTTCCCAGAGCACATCGGTGGACCGGCCCGGGGGCACGCGCTGCCAGAGCATCGCAGCCTCGTCGGGCGGCAGCGCCTCGAGAATTTCGACGACGTCGGCCACGGCGAGCTTGGAGAGGAAATTCTCCAGTTCGGCGAACTGCTGCTTTTCGACGACGGCGTCGATCAGGGGCGGATGCGGACCCGCCTCGCGCTTGACCAGCCCTTCGACCAGTTTCTGCTTGCGGAGGAGTTCGCGCACGGCGTCGATATACATGGCCCCTCCCTTTCGGTTCAGGGAGGGTTCAACAGGGCCGCGAGGGCCCTGTCAAGCCCGTATCAGGCGGCTTGCGGGGTCAGGATCCGGGCTGGACGCGCGGCCTTGCGGGCATAGCGGGCGATGCCGAGGTCAGAGGTGTCGATCTCGGCCGCGCGGCCCGAGACGAGGTCGGCCAGCACCCGGGCCGAGCCGGTCGACATGGTCCAGCCCAGCGTGCCGTGCCCGGTGTTGAGCCAGAGATTGGCCAGGGGCGTCGCACCCACGACCGGCGTGCCATCGGGGGTCATCGGGCGCAGGCCGCTCCAGAACGTGGCTTGCGACTGGTCGGCGGCGCCGCCGAACAGATCCTCGACCGAATGGGTCAGCGTGGCCTTGCGGCGCGGCGACAGGCTGTGGTCGAAGCCTGCGATCTCGGCCATGCCGCCGACGCGGATACGGTCGCCCAGACGGGTGATGGCGATCTTGTAGGTCTCGTCCATCACGGTGGAGACCGGGGCGCGCGCCTCGTCCACGATCGGCACGGTGATCGAATAACCCTTGACCGGATAGACCGGCAGTTTCATCCCCAGGGGCTTGACCAGCGCGGGCGAATAGGACCCCAGCGCCAGCACATAGGCATCGGCTGTCACCCGGCCCTCGGTGGTGTCCACCCCGGTGATGCGGTCGCCCTGACGGTCGAGCCGGTTGATCCCCACGCCGTAGCGGAAGGTCACGCCGGCGGCCTCGGCCATCGCGGCCAGGCGGTTGGTGAATTTGAAGCAATCGCCGGTTTCGTCGCCCGGCAGGCGCAGGCCGCCGGCGATCTTGTTGAACGACGAGGCGAGGCCGGGTTCGGCCGCCACGCATTCTTCGGGGCTGAGCACTTCGAAGGGCACGCCATCGGCCTTCAGCACCGCGATGTCCTTGCAGGCCGCATCGACCTGCTTTTGCGTGCGGAAGAGCTGCAGCGTGCCCTGCGTGCGCTCGTCATAGCTGATGCCGGTCGTGCCACGCAGATCGCGCAGGCAATCGCGCGAATATTCGGCCAGGCGCACCATGCGGCTTTTGTTGATCGCATAGGCGTCCGATGTGCAGTTGGCCAGCATCCGCACGATCCAGTCGACCCGGGCCATGTCCAGCCTGGGTTGCAGGATCAGCGGCGCGTGCTGCATGAAAAGCCACTTCAAGGCCTTCATCGGGATGCCGGGCGCGGCCCAGGGCGAGGCATAGCCGGGCGAAATCTCGCCCGCGTTGGCGAAAGAGGTTTCCAGCGCCGGGCCGGACTGGCGATCGATCACCGTCACCTCATGCCCGGCCTTGGCCAGATACCAGGCCGAAGTCACACCGATCACACCCGCGCCCAGAACCACAACCCGCATCGCACGCTCCTGTCGAATTTGCTGCAAGCAAGATAGGGCAAAGGGCCTGACGTTTCTTTGCAAAGTTGCCTGCGGCAAGGGTGGGAAACCGACATTTATTCGGCCAAATCGGATAATAGTGGAAGGATTCTTGGGCCTATGCCGAATGCGCCGGATTTTTGTGCGCAAAAGAAAGCTCTCACGCGGCGGGGCGAGTCGCGATATGGTCGGCCGGTAGGATGGCGGAGGTTGGAATGAGGCTTGTTGCGGCGAGTGCGGTTTTGATCCTGGCGGCGGCGATGGCCCCGGCGCAGGACGTGGGCGGGAATTATCAGGTCAAGGGCACCAATCTGGACGGCTCGCCCTATGAAGGCGAGGCGACGGTCACCCTGACCAGCAAATACACCTGCAACATCGTCTGGAAGACCGGCGGTTCGACCTCGACCGGCATCTGCATGCGCGATGGCAATGCCTTCACCGCGGGTTACGAATTGAACGGCAAGGTCGGACTGGTGATCTACATGATCCAGGCCGATGGCACGCTGGACGGCACCTGGACGGTCGATGGCGTCAATGCGGTCGGCAGCGAGACGCTGACGCCGGAATAAGCCTAGTACTGGTCCAGATCGCGGAAATCGGGCTCGACGGGGGGGATGCGGGCAACGGCGTCATGTTCCCACCGTTTCGCCTCGGTCAGGAAGGCATAGACGCCGCCCGTCGCGGCATTGACAAAGCCGGCCCAGCCGCAGCGCCACAGCCCGTTGTGAAAATAGAGCCGCAGGAAATAGAGCCAGGGGCTGAACAGCATCTTGAAGGGTTGCGCGGGTTTGCCCTGTTCCGCCTTCATCTCGGCCTTGAGGGTGGAGTATTTGTTTTCCTTGAGGATCTGCTCTTTCATCCCGATCGGGCGAAAGTGCAAAAGCCCGCCGTTCGGCGCCTTTTCGACGCGGCCTTCGGTGACGATGCCTTCGTGGACCTTGGCGGTCAGGTCGAAATGCGCCTTGCCGTTGCGAAAGAGGCGGGCGTTGAAGCGCTCTTTCGCCTGGGGCACGGCATAGCCGAAGCCGCCCAGATAGGGATAGCGGGTGACGCGCCAGGCCGTGACATCGGGCGTGGCGATCAGCTTGGGCAGATCGGCGGCCAGTCGCAGGCTGATGCGTTCGTCGCTGTCGACCGACAGGCACCATTCTTGCCGGCACTGGTCCAGCGCGAACTGCTTTTGCCCGGCATAGCCGCGCCAGGGTTCATGAAGGACGCGAAGGGGAAAGCCCTCGGCCTTGAGCCGGTCGAGGATGTCCAGCGTGCGGTCAGTCGAACCGCTGTCGACCACCACAATCTCGGCACACATGTGCAGCGACCGGATGCAGGGCTCGATATAGGGCTCTTCGTTGAGGCAGATCACGAAGCCCGAGATGGGAAGGCTCATGCCGCACCCCCTGCCCCGGGCAGAGCGCCGCGGAACACCTGCATATAGGCGCGGCAGACCGACTCCTCGGACAGGAAATCGGCCAGGCGTTCGCGGGCATGGGCGGCGCAGGCGCGCGCCAGGTCCGGATTGTCGCGCAGGCGCACCAGCGCCTCGGCGATCTGCTGGTCGTTGTCGATATCGGCCATCAGCCCGTCGATCCCGTCGCGCATGTACCAGCTTGGCCCTTCGGACCGGGTCGAGACCGAGGGCACGCCGGCCGCCCAGGCCTCGAGCAGCAGGTTGCCAAGGGGCTCGTGGCGCGAAGGCATCAGGAAGACATCGGCCGTCGCGATATGGTTGACCGGGTCATCGACCCAGCCGATGAAGCGGACCCGGTCGCTGACGCCAAGCCCGCGGGCCAGGGCCTCCAGATCGGCGCGCTGCCCGCCGTCGCCGATCAGCCAGAGCCAGGCGCCGGGGATGCGGGCAATCGCGCGCACCGCCATGTCAAGCGCCTTGCGCGGCTGAAAGCGGCCACCGGCCGCGACCAGAAAGACGCCCTCGGGCGTGTCGTGCGCGGCGCGGGCCACGGGTCGGGGCGTCACGTCGGGGGTGAAATTGGCGATGGTCAACGCCGGTTTGGTCCAGCCGAGGTCACGGCAGCGCTGCGCGATGCCGGGCACATTGCCGACCAAGAGGTCACAGGCCCCGAAATGCTTGAGATTTTCGGGAAAATCGCCCATGCGCGCCAGTTTGACCACGCCGGGCCAGCGGTGCATCAGGCGGGCGGCGCGCGGCATCCAGGCCATTACCGCCTGCGGCTTCCAGTCGGCCACCCAGCGATCGGCCTGCCAGTGCAACAGCGGGGTCAGCGGCGACAAGAGGCTGAAATTGTTGTAGATCACCGGACCGAGTTCGGCGACGTGATGCGCCCAGCTGCGCCCCGGCCGGATGATGAAGCGTTGCTCAACCCCGCGCCGATCCAGCGCCTGCGCCAATTTCACGAAAAACCGCTCCGCCCCACCTTCCTTGCCAAAGTGGAAATGGATGACTCTGAGGTTCTGTTCGGTCAAGCGACGATCCTCTGAAGCGGCGTTCCGGGTCAAGACTTCGATACTGACCGGGCCGGGCGAGCGCAAGTCACTTGGGCGGGCCGGTCAGTCGGGACACCCTCGGCGCAAGACAAAGCCCCCGGAACGGATCCGGGGGCCTTGGTGGTTTTGGCGAAAGCCTCAGCCCTCGGCGGGCTCTTCCTTCTTCTCGCTGATCTCCAGCCCGGTTTCCTGATCGACCATCTTCATGCCAAGGCGGACCTTGCCACGGTCGTCGAAGCCCAGAAGCTTGACCTTGACCTCCTGGCCTTCCTTCAGGATCTCGTTCGGGTGGTTCAGGCGCTTGGAGGCGATCTGGGACACGTGGACCAGACCGTCGCGCTTGCCGAAGAAGTTCACGAAGGCGCCGAAGTCGACCAGTTTCACCACCTTGCCGGTGTAGATCTCGCCCTCTTTCGGTTCGGCCACGATCGAATAGATCATGTCATAGGCGCGCTTGATGGCGGCGGCGTCGTTCGAGGCGATCTTGATCACGCCGTCGTCGTTGATGTCGACCTTGGCGCCCGAGACTTCAACGATCTCGCGGATGACCTTGCCGCCCGAGCCGATCACTTCGCGGATCTTGTCGGTCGGAATCGACATGGTCTCGATCTTGGGCGCATAGGCCGAGAAGGCCTGCGGACCCGAGAGCGACTTGGCCATCTCGCCCAGAATGTGCATCCGGCCGTCCTTGGCTTGCGCCAGGGCTTGCTCCATGATCTCCGGCGTGATGCCGGCGACCTTGATGTCCATCTGCAGAGAGGTGATGCCGTTGGCGGTGCCAGCGACCTTGAAGTCCATGTCGCCGAGGTGATCCTCGTCGCCGAGGATGTCGGTCAGCACAGCCCAGCGGCCATCGTCTTCGAGGATCAGGCCCATCGCCACGCCGGCAACCGGCGCCTTCAACGGCACGCCCGCGTCCAGCATCGAGAGCGAGCCACCACAGACCGAAGCCATCGAGGAGGAGCCGTTCGATTCCGTGATCTCGGACACGACGCGGATCGTATAGGGGAAGTCGGTCGGGGCCGGCAGCACGGCCTGCAGCGCGCGCCAGGCGAGCTTGCCATGGCCGATCTCACGACGGCCCGGCGAACCCACGCGGCCAACTTCGCCGACCGAATAGGGCGGGAAGTTGTAGTGCAGCAGGAAGTTCGAGCGGGTATTGCCGTTCAGCGCGTCGATGATCTGCTCATCCTCGCCGGTGCCCAGCGTGGTGACGACGAGGCCCTGGGTTTCGCCACGGGTGAACAGCGCCGAGCCATGGGTGCGCGGCAGAAGGCCGGTTTCGCAGACGATCGGACGCACGGTCTTGTTGTCGCGGCCGTCGATGCGGGCGCCACCGTTGATGATGTCGCCACGCAGGATCGAGGATTCCAGCTTCTTGATCGCGGCGCCAAGGTTGATGTCGGCGAGGTCTTCGGGCGAGAGCGCCGCCTTGATCGCGGCCGAGGCGGCGTCGATGGCGTTGGAACGCTCTTGCTTGTCGCGGATCGCGAAAGCGGCGCGCATCTGCGCCTCACCGGCGGCCTGAACCTTGGCATAAAGCGCCGAGATGTCGGGGGGCGAGAAGTCGAAGGGTTCCTTGGCGGCCACTTCGGCGAAGTCGATGATCAGGTCGATCACCGGCTGCATCTGGGCATGGCCGAACTTGACGGCGCCAAGCATTTCCTCTTCCGACAGCTCGTAAGCCTCGGATTCGACCATCATCACGGCGTCCTTGGTGCCGGCGACGACCAGATCGAGCCGCTGCTCGGGGTTCTGGCGCAGCTGGGTCATGTCGTCCATCGCCGGGTTCAGGACATAGGCCCCCTTGGAGAAGCCGACGCGGGCCGCGGCGATCGGCCCCATGAATGGCACGCCCGAAATGGTCAGCGCGGCCGAGGCCGCGATCATTGCGACGATGTCGGGATCGTTCACGAGGTCGCAGGACAGCACGGTGGCCATCACGAGGACTTCGTTCTTGAAGCCTTCGACGAAAAGCGGGCGGCAGGGACGGTCGATCAGGCGGGAAACCAGGGTTTCCTTTTCGGAGGGGCGGGCTTCACGCTTGAAGAAGCCGCCGGGGATCTTGCCGGCTGCGTAGTATTTTTCCTGATAATGCACGGTCAGCGGAAAGAAGTCCTGACCGGGCTTCGCCTGCTTGGCGAAGGTCACGTTGGCCATGACAGAGGTCTCGCCCAGGGTGGCAATGACAGAGCCATCCGCCTGACGCGCAACCTTGCCGGTTTCCAGAGTGAGCGTCTCATCGCCCCACTGGATTGATTTCGTTGTGATATTGAACATGTATCGTTTCCTCTCGGATCAGCCCGGCGCTCCGGGTGTCCGTGTCTGGCGGCCCCATTGCCGCCGCCCCCCCAATCCTTCGCATGTGGCCGGGGGCATGACCTCACGTCGCAGATGGCGGGCGCATACAGGAAAATGCAGGGTTTGGGAAGGGGTCCGGTTTGGCAGCCCCGGGGGCACGACATGAAAACGCCCGCACCTTGCGGCACGGGCGTTGCGGGTATCCCGGTTGGGGAAAGCTTAGCGGCGCAGGCCCAGGCGGGTGATCAGCGCGGTGTAGCGGGCTTCGTCCTTGGACTTGAGGTAGTCCAGAAGCTTGCGGCGCTGCGCCACCTGCATCAGGAGGCCACGGCGCGAGTGGTTGTCTTTCTTGTGCGACTTGAAATGTTCGGTCAGTGCCGCAATGCGCGAGGACAGGATCGCCACCTGCACTTCGGGCGAACCGGTGTCGCCTTCCTTGGTCGCGTATTCCTTGATGAGGCGGGTTTTTTCTTCGACGGTGATCGACATCGGGATCTCCTGACGGTTGGCGGTGACGGCGCAGGCCGGGATGTCGTCCAGCAAGGCCCTTGAAACCCTCCGAAAGGAGGGATGGCGGCGTATAGGGGGGAATGGCGCAAAAGAAAAGAGGGAATCCGTGGCTCGCACCTTTGCACTGGGCCGGGATAAGGGCAGGATCAAAGGCCGAGCACATCCATCATGTCGTAGCGCCCCGGCTTCTGGTCGAGACCCCAGAACGCCGCCTTCAACGCGCCACGGGCAAAAATGGCGCGGTCGGTGGCGATGTGGCGCAGCACGATCCGCTCGCCCTCGGTCGCGAAGATCACGTCATGTTCGCCCACGATGTCGCCGCCGCGGATCGAGGAGAAGCCGATGCTGCCGCGGGCACGCGCGCCGGTGATGCCGTCGCGGCCGGCGACCTTGGCGGCGTCGAGGCTGACGCGGCGCCCTTCGGCGGCGGCCTGCCCCAGCATCAGTGCGGTGCCCGACGGCGCATCGACCTTCATGCGGTGATGCGCCTCGACGATTTCGATGTCCCAATCCATGTCGAGCGCCTGGGCGACCTTTTGCGTCAGCCGGGTCAGGAGGTTGACGCCAAGGCTCATGTTGCCGGCCTGGATGACGACGGCGTGATGGGCGGCAAGATCAAGCCGGCGGTGGTGTTCGGCTTCAAGCCCGGTCGTGCCCACGACATGCACAAGGCGGGCCTGGGCCGCCAGCGCCGCGAAATCGACCGTGGCGGCGGGGGCGGTGAAATCCACCAGCGCGCGGGCGCGGGCGAAGGCGGGCAGCGGGTCGTCCGATACGGGCACGCCCAGCGCGCCAAGGCCCAGACAGTCGCCGATGTCGCGGCCAAGCCAGGCATTGCCGGGCCGCTCGATCGCGCCAACAAGCTGCCAGCGGTCGGAGGCGAGGATCAGCTTGACCAGCGTCTGACCCATCCGGCCGGACGCGCCCGTGACCACGATGCCAGGCTTGTCGCTCATCTGTCTGTCTCCTGCTTTGGCGGCTCTTTACGCGGTGCGGGGGGCATCGCGCAAGGGAAACGGGCAGTGCGACCGGCGAAGACAGGCCAGAGCGGTGCAGGGCCGCGCCCTTGTGGTTGCGGTGCGGCGCGTTTCGGCCTAAAGCGGCGCCATGGTCAAAAACACATCCAGAGGGCCCGGCCAGCGGCAGCTGCGCGTGGGCGAAATGATCCGGCGCCGCCTGTCGGAGATCCTGTCGCGCGGCGAGATCCACGATCCGGCCTTCGACGCCATGTCGATCACGATCGGCGAGGTTTCGGTGTCTTCCGACCTCAAGATCGCCACGGTCTATGTGATGCCGCTTCTGGGCAGCGGCAATGTCGAGGCGGCGGTCGAGGCCCTGGCGCGCCACCGCGGCATCCTGCGCAAGAAGGTGTCCGAAGAGGTCATCCTGCGCCATGCGCCCGACCTGCGCTTTCGCCGGGACGAGACCTTTGACCGGCTGGACGAGACGCGGCGGATGTTTTCGCATCCGACGGTGCTGCGCGATGTGGCGGCGCCCGAAGACGGCGAAGACGATCCGGCGAGCGACGCCTGACCCGATGCGAAGACTGCTCTGCGCCCTGATCCTGATCGCCGCGCCGCTCATGGCGCGGGCTGCCACGGCTGGCTGCGTTCAGACCAGCTTCGAGGACACGCCCTTTACCTATTGCACCGCCACCGCGGGCTCCGATCTGCGGCTGTTCCTGAACGGGGCCGACGGGCGGCCCTATGGCGGCTTTGACGAGATCAACGCCGCCCTGGCCCAGACCGGCCGGCATCTGGCCTTTGCGATGAATGCCGGGATGTTCCAGCCCGACCAGACTCCGGTCGGGCTATACATCGAGGACGGACGGCTGGCGCACCGCATCGTGACGCGCAACGGGCCGGGCAATTTCGGCATGCTGCCGAACGGGGTCTTTTGCATCGGCGCGCGGTTTTCGGTGGTGGAAAGCCGCAGCTTTGCCGCCAACCCGCCCGATTGCCGCTATGCCAGCCAGTCGGGTCCGATGCTGGTGATCAAGGGGCAGTTGCACCCGCAGTTCCGCGCCAATTCCACCTCGTACAAGATCCGCAACGGGGTGGGCGTCAGCGCGGATGGCAAGACCGCATGGTTCGCCATTTCGGATGCGGCGGTGACTTTCGACCGCTTTGCCCGCTTCTTCCGCGATTCGCTCGGCGCGCGCGATGCCTTGTTTTTCGACGGCTCGATCTCGCGGCTTTATGCGGCGGATCTGGGGCGCAGCGGGTCGGGCTTTGCCGTCGGGCCCATCGTGGGTCTGGTGGAAGGAAACTGAATGGGGCGCACGAAAAAGGGGCGCAAGCTGTCGGGCTGGCTTGTGGTGGACAAGCCGGCGGGTCTGGGCTCGACCGATGTGGTCAACAAGGTGAAATGGCTGTTGAAAGCGCAGAAGGCGGGCCATGCCGGCACGCTGGACCCGGCGGCGACCGGCGTTCTGGCCGTGGCGCTGGGCGAGGCCACCAAGACCGTGCCGGTCCTGACCGATGCGCTGAAATGCTACCGTTTCGAGGTGACCTTCGGGGCCGAGACAGCGACCGACGATGCCGAGGGCGCGGTACTGCGGACCTCGGACGTGCGGCCCTCGACCGAGGCGATCGCGGCGGCGCTTGCGGCGTTCCGGGGCGATATAATGCAGGTGCCGCCGCAGGTCTCTGCCGTCAAGGTCGAGGGCGCACGCGCCTATGATCTGGCGCGCGAGGGAGAGACCTTTGAACTCGCCCCACGGCCGTTGTGGGTGGAGTCTCTGGAACTGATCGAACGGCCCGATGCCGATCATGCCGTGCTGGAGATGGTCTGCGGCAAGGGCGGCTATGTGCGCGCGATTGCCCGCGATCTGGGCCGGGCGCTTGGCACGCTGGCCCATGTGCATTGGCTGCGCCGGACCTGGTCGGGGCCGTTCGAGGCCGAAGACGGGCTGAGCTGGGACGAGGTTCTGCGTCTGGGCGAGGCCGGCACGCTGGAAGAACGGCTCCTGCCGATCGAGGCGGCGCTGGCCGATCTGCCGCAGGTCGAGGCGACGGCGGAGGGTGCGCGCAAGATCATGGTGGGCAATCCCGGTGCCGTCTTCACCTCGGCCGAGGGCGAGGTCTGGGCCGCGCACAACGGGCGGGCGCTGGGGCTTGGCGAGGTGCGGCTGGGGATGTTTCACCCCTCGCGCGTGTTCGTGCTGGAGGACGAATGAGTGCCGGCCTGATCATCCGGCAGCATCAGAAGGGCGATGCGGCAAGCCATGCGGTCTATTCGCCGGATGAGGCCTATCGCTACCGGTTGGAGCGGGTCTGGCAGGCCGGCGCCTGGCGGGCGCTGTTCGTGATGCTGAACCCTTCGACCGCGACCGAGACGCAGAACGACCCGACGGTGGAACGCTGCGAGCGGCGGGCGCGCGCGCTGGGCTTTGGCGGCTTTGCGGTTGGCAACATCTTTGCCTTCCGTGCGACGGACCCCAGGGTGATGCGGGCCGTGGCCGACCCGGTGGGGCCGGGCAATGACGCGGCGCTCTGCGAGATGGCGGCAGAGGCCGATCAGATCATCTGCGCCTGGGGCACGCATGGCGCGCATCTGGGACGGGGGGAGGCAGTGCTGCGCCTGTTGCGCGCGACAGGGCGGCCGCTGTTTCACCTTGGGCTGTCGCAGGCCGGTCACCCGAAACATCCCTTGTACATCGGATACCAGACCCAGCCCGTGGCCTGGATCTGAGGTGGCTTGGGTCTGAGGTGGCCTGTGGCCTTGCGGCTGGGGTTTGCCGCGCAATGCGGGGGTTTCACACCCCCGCACCCGTGGCAAGAAGCGGGGGTTTCACACCCCCGCACCCCTGTGGGATATTTGGGCCAAAATGAAAGCGGGGCCGGTCAGCGCGGGGTCAGAAATCGACGGCGAGGCCCTTGCGTTCCCAATCGCCGTAACGGACGGGTTCAAGCCCTTTCGGGCCGCCGAGTTCGGGGGGCAAGGCGGGGGCGGGGTTGGCCTTGCGGCGGGCCTCGGCCTCGGCCAGGGCGCGTTGGGCGGCGGGCGGCAGGTCGGGATGCGGCGTGTCGGGCATGGGCCTCTCCTTGGCAAGGGCTGGGCTATTCTATAAGGCGCAGGGAACCAAGGGCAAGGGCGGGGGCTGGGACGGGCGATGGCAGAGGGTTTGGCGGCGCGGCGGGCGGCACTGGCATTGCTGGCGGGGGTGATGGTCAAGGGGCTGTCGCTTGCCGAACAGGGCGATGCGCCGCTGGCGGGGCTGGCGCCCGGGGATCGGGCGCGGGCGCAGCGGCTCGCCCTGGCCGTGATGCGGCGGGCCGAGCCGATCGACCGGCTGCTGGGCACCTTTCTGCACAAGAAGCCACCCTTGCCCGCGCTGAACATCCTGCGGCTGGCCGTGGTGGAATTGGCCGAGGGCAGCGCCGCGCATGGCGTGGTGAACTCTGCCGTGGAGCTGGCGCGGCGCGACCGCGAGACCAGCGGCCTGGCCGGCATGATCAACGCGGTGCTGCGCAAGCTGGTGCCGCCGATCGAGATTGGCGGCCCCGCGCAGCGCCTGCCGGGCTGGCTGCGGCAGGCCTTGGTGGCGCGCTATGGCAAGGTGGCCGTGGCGCGGATGGAAGAGGTGCAGGCGGGCACCCCGCCGGTCGATATCACGCTGAAGGCAGGGGCCACGGCGCCGGAAGGGGCGGACGTGCTGCCAACCGGCAGCCTGCGGCTGGGCGGGGGGCAGGTCTCTGCCCTGCCCGGCTTTGCCGAGGGTGACTTCTGGGTTCAGGATGCGGCAGCGGCGCTGGCGGTGAGGCTTCTGGGCGATGTGCGGGGGCTGCGGGTCCTGGACCTGTGCGCGGCGCCGGGCGGCAAGACCTTGCAACTGGCCGATGGCGGGGCGGAGGTGACGGCGCTGGACATCTCGGGGCCGCGGCTGGGCCGGCTGCGCGAGAACCTGGCGCGGACCGGATTGCAGGCCCGGATCGTCACGGCGGATGCCCTGCAATGGCAGCCCGACGCCCCCTTCGATGCGGTCCTGCTGGATGCGCCCTGTTCGGCGACGGGGACGATCCGGCGCCATCCCGACCTGCCCTTCCTGCGCCAGCCGGGCGAGATTGCCGGGCTGGTTGATCTGCAGGCCCGGCTGCTTGACCGCGCCCTTGGCTTTGTGAAACCCGGCGGGCGGCTGGTCTATTGCACCTGTTCCCTCTTGCAGGACGAGGGCGAGGCGCAGGTGGCCGCGGCTTTGGCGCGGCATCCGGAACTGATGCTGCTCAAGCCCGACCTGGCCGGGGTCGAGCCGGCCTGGATGACCGACCGCGGCCTGCGGCTGCGCCCGGACTATTGGGCCGAGCGCGGCGGTATGGACGGCTTTTACATGGCCCTTCTGCAACTGCCCGGCTGAGACTGTTCGATCAGTGCTTTTTTCGGGGGGCGAACAGCGGGTAATAGGCCCAGTCCGGCAGGAATTGTGACAGCCGGAAGACCCAGGAAAACACGGCTGGAAAGCTTTTCTTGAAGGCGGTGCCCTGCATCAGGCGCATCATGTGACCTGCGGCCTCGGCCGGTTCCATCAGGAAGGGCATGGAAAAGTTGTTGAGCGCGGTCAGACGCGTCTTGATGAACCCGGGGTTGGCGAGTTGCACGCGGATGCCGCTGCCGCGCAGATCGGCCTGCAGGCATTCGGCCAGCGCCATCACGCCCGCCTTGCTGGCCTGATAGCCCATGGCCCCCGGCAGACCGCGAAAGCCCGACAGCGAGCCGGTCAGCACGATATGCCCCTCCCCGCGCGCCACCATGCCGGGCAGGACGGCGCCCAGCACCCGGGCGCAGCCGGTGAAATTGACGTCGCACATCTGGACGAACTGCGC
Organism: bacterium; assembly: GCA_016124195.1. GTDB lineage: Bacteria > Pseudomonadota > Alphaproteobacteria > Rhodobacterales > Rhodobacteraceae > Stagnihabitans. The sequence continues at coordinate 56,130 of WGOE01000011.1, forward strand.
AGGCTCGAGCCCGTCGGCCGGCATCGGCCAATAGACGCCCGCCAGCCAGACCAGGCCATCCACCGCGCCAACCCGCGCGGCAGCCGCGGCAACCGAGGCGTCATCGGCCACGTCAACCGGAACGGCTTCGGCCCCGGGCAGGGTCTGGCAGACCTCGTCCAGGCGGGCGGCGTTGCGGGCCGACAGCACGAGGCGGGCGCCGGCGGCGTGCATCTGTTCCGCCAGCGCCAGCCCCAGCCCTTCGGAGGCGCCCACCAGCCAGTAGCGTTTGCCGGAAAGGTTCATGCCGCGGCCGGCATCGGGCGCATGGTGGCGATCAGTTCGGCGACCTTGATGCCGAACTTGCGGAACTGGCTGCGGTTCATGATGGTGCCATTGGGCATCAGATACATCCAGTCGACCACGTCCAGCACATGGCCGCCGGCCTCGGCGGGCAGGCGGATGCGGTAGCGCATCTCGCAGGCCGGGCCCTCGGTCCGGCCGGAACCGGCGCCGACCAGATCATCGGCCTCGGCGCGGATCGAGCCGTCGTTGGACAGGCTGAGCCGCCAGGCGCGGTCCTGGGTGGCGCCGCTGTCATAGCGGAACCTTTCGGTCAGAGTGCCGCGCGTGCCGTCCCACTTGCCCTCCATATCCGCGACAAAGCGCGAGGAGACCCGCCCGAAGGGGCCGTAGATCACGCCCTCGCACAGGATCGGGCCGCTCAGGTGGGTGCGCGGGTCGAACTGCGGCCCCTTGCCCTTGTACTCGGCCAGCGACTGGCTGGGGAACCCGGTGAAGCGGGGGGCCAGGATCAGCAAAGCCACGAGCGCGATGACAGCGAAAAGGAACATCACGACACCTCAGAGGTCGGGGGTTGCGGACGCGGGCGGAAGACCGAGCCCTTGGCCCAGAGTTTCAGCGCCTGCCAATGGATCAGTGCCAGCACCCGGCGCGAGCCGAAGGGGCGACGGATCAGCGCCTTGACGAGGCCAAGGTTGGTCAGCGGCACCAGCGGGCCGGTCAGTGTGGCGATCAGGCCATCCTCGCCCGCGGCATAGTCGATGACGATGTTGAGACGGTCCGGCCGCAGGTCGATGCGGAATGTGTAGCTGCCAGCAACGGTCTGGAAGGGCGAGACGTGAAAGATCTTCTGCGCGGTCAGGCGGTCTTCGGCGGTGATCGGGCCAAGGTCGGGGCGATGGCACAGATAGGAATGGCGGTCGCCATAGGTGTTGGTCACCTCGGCGATCATGACGCGCAGGCCGCTGTCATCCTCGGCCAGCCAGAACGAGACGGGGTTGAAGACATGGCCCAGAAGGCGCGGCTGGGCCAGAAGCCGCAGGCGTTTGGGCGCGGGCAGGTTGTGGCGGGCCAGAACCTCGCGCACCCAGGCCGCCCCCCTGCCCTGACCGGGCGCGCCGCCATGGTCGCTGTCATGGATCGCGGCAAGATTGGCGCGGTTGCGGGAAAAGAGGCTCGGGCCCGCATCGTCCTCGGGCTCCAGAAGCACATAGTCCACGCCGTAGCGAAAAGCATTCGCGATACGGCCCTTGCGGCCGTGGAAGGTTTGCCCGGCCAGATGCAGCGCGGTCATGGCGCCACCCCGGTTCGCCCGGTACGGGCCCGCGCCGCCGGCAGGACCAAGCTTGCCGCCCGAGCGGCGCGTTTCGGCAATGGGGCTGAGCGGGGCGCAGTCTTGCCCGCGGTTCTGGCTGTCATGCGGCCTCGCGGATCAGCTGGCGGGCGCGGATTGCTTCGGCGACATCGGCGGCCGAGGCAAAACCGTCCTCGTGAAAGCCGTTCTTCATCCAGGCGCCGCAGAACCAGGTGCCGGACCGCCCGTTCATGGCGCGCAATGTGGCCTGGGCATCCAGCGCCGGCTGATCATAGACCGGATGGTGGAAGGTCTTGACCGCGTGGATCAGATCCTCGCGGATCGGGCGGTTCGGGTTGAGCGTGACGAAAAGCGGATCGTCCTTCGGGATCGGCTGCAGCGAGTTCATCCAGTAGGTCAGGTCGATCCGTTCCGGGCGCGGGCCGGCAGGTTCGGCATAGTTCCAGCTGGACCAGGCCCGGCGCGATCTGGGCATCTGCGAGGGATCGGCGTGCAGGACCGCCTCGTTCGGCTGATAGCGCACGGCCGCAAGGGCCGCGCGCTCGGAAGGCGTGGCATCGGACAGAAGGCGCAGGGTGTCGTTGGAATGTGTGGCGAAAACCACCTCGTCGAACAACTCCCACTCGGCGCCATTGGTGCGGATCAATACGCCCTGCGGCACGCGCTGCACCCCGGCCACCGGCGCAGACAGGCGGATATCAACGCCGTGCCGCGCCATGTCGGCCTCGAGCCGGCGGACGTATTCGATCGAGCCGCCCTTGACCGTGTACCACTGGTGGTGCTTCCACACGCCCATCAGGCCATGGTTCTTGAAAAAGGTGATCAGCGCCTGCGCCGGAAAATCAAGGATGCCCGAGGCGGGAGTGGACCAGATCGCGCCGGTGAAAGGCGCAATGTAATGGTCACGGAACCCGTCCGACATCCGCATCGCATCCATCAGATCGCCCAGCGTCATGCCGGGTGTCAGCACACGGTCTGCCTTGGCGTGAAAGCGCAGGATATCCGCCAGCATGCGCAGATAACGTGGACTGAGCAGGTTCTTGCGCTGCGCCAGCAGCGAGTTCAGGTTGCGCAGGGCATATTCCAGCTGCCCGCCCTGGATCGAGCAGCCAAAGCTCATGTCGCTTTCGACGACCGGCACCTCGAGCTTGTCGAACAACGCGGTCAGGCGCGGATAGTTGGTGCGGTTGAAGACGATGAACCCCATGTCGACTGGCTGATCGCCACGCTTGCCCGCGATCACCGTATGAGCATGGCCGCCCAGCCTGCGCTCTGCCTCGAACAGGACCACGGCGTGATCGGTCGCCAAGAGATGCGCGGCCGCCATTCCTGAGATGCCAGCCCCGATCACGGCGATGCGGCGGGACGGTGCAGAGAAGGTCTCGAACGGCATGGCGGCTCCTGTGTCAGATGTAGGAATTACGCGGGTCTTGCGCATTTGGATCATGGAAAAGTCCTCGGTGTCTCAGTGATCCAGTACTGCGCGCCGGGCGTAGAAGTTTCATGTTGCTAGAACCCCACACCAGCCAATTTGCCGATGGACGTCGGCTGCTTCGGCCCTATGTTGCGCAAGCGAAAGGGATTGCGGTCGCTAGCAAGGGGATTGTCGCGTTGAGCCAGGAGCAGGAGACCGATTGGTCGGCACTGATGCTGGCGGTACGGGATGGCAGGGATCGTGCGGCCTTCGCCCTGCTGTTCCGGCATTTCGCGCCTCGGGTGAAATCCTACCTGATGAAATCGGGCGCAAGTGCCGCGCAGGCCGAGGAATGTGCGCAGGACGTGATGACCACCTTGTGGCAGAAGGCGGGGATGTTCGACCCGGCCCGCGCCTCGGTCTCGACCTGGATCTTCACCATCGCGCGGAACCGGATGATCGACATGGTGCGACGCGACAGGCGACCGGACCCCGAGCCGGCGCCCTGGGACCGCGACGCCGAACCTGATCAGGCCGAGGTCTATGCCGCGGCAGAAGAAAGCCGCGCGCTGACCGCCGCGCTCGCCGATCTGCCCGAAAAGCAGCGCAGCCTGATCCAGCGCGCCTTTTATGGCGATCTGTCGCATTCCGAAATCGCCCTGGAAACCGGGCTGCCGCTTGGAACCATAAAGTCGCGGATCAGGCTGGCGCTGGACCGCCTGCGTGCCCGCTTGAGTGAGAGTTGAAGACGATGAAGATGAACATTCGCCACCATTTGAACGATGCTTTGTTGATGAGCTATGCGGCGGGAAGCCTGCCGGAAGCCTTTGGTCTGGTCGTGGCCGCCCATGTGTCCCTGTGCGACGATTGCCGGGCCCGGCTCGAGTCCTTCGAGGCGCTTGGCGGCGCCCTCGTCGAGGCCGAGCCCGGCGCCGAGATGGGCGAGGCGGCCCTGGCGCAGGTGATGGCGCGGCTGGATGGCACGGGTGAGTCCCAGCCCGCGCGGGCACCTCGGAAGGCCGGGATCCTGCCGGCGCCGGTGGCGACCTATGTGGGCGGCGATCTGGACAGCGTGAAGTGGAAACCCATCGGCATGGGGGTGCGTCAGGCGATCCTGCCGACCTCGCGCCGGGCCACGGCACGTTTGTTGTATATTCCGGCCGGTCAGGCTGTGCCCGACCACGGGCACCGGGGCACCGAGCTGACGCTGGTACTGCACGGCGCCTTCCGCGATGCGACCGACCGGTTCGGGCCGGGCGATCTGGAGATTGCGGACGAAGACCTGCAGCACACGCCGGTGGCCGAGGATGGCGCGGATTGCATCTGCCTCGCCGCCACCGATGCGCCACTGCGCTTTGCCGGTCTGGTGCCGCGCCTGTTGCAGCCCCTGTTCCGCATCTGACAGGCTGCGCCGGCCGACGCCGCGGTGGGGGTTTCACACCCCCACACCCCCGTGGAGTAGTGTCACAAAGAGCAAGGGAAAGCGGTCACAGGACCACGATGCCGGTGTGTTTGGCCTTGAACTCCGGCTCGACATGGATCGTGACGATGCAGCCCTCGACCAGCGCCTTGAGGCCAGCCTCGACCCGGTCGCAGAGATCATGCGCCTCTGACACGGTCAGGCTGCCCGGCACGACCAGGTGAAACTCGATGAAGGTGGCAGCACCGGCAGCGCGGGTGCGCAGGTCATGCGCCTCGACCGCGCCGATGGCTTCGACGGCGATCACGCGCCGCACCTCGGCCAGGACCTCGTCCGAGAGGGATTCGTCAAGCAATCCCGACAGGCTTTGCTGCATCACGCGCCAGCCTGACCACAGGATGTTGATCGCAACGAGCCCCGCCATCGCCGGGTCGAGCCAGACCCAGCCGGTCTCGATCGCCATCAGCACGCCGAAGGTGACCACGACGGAAGAGACCACATCCAGAAAAAGATGGCGTCCGTCGGCGACCAGCGCGGGCGAGCGGAAGGCGCGGCCTTGATGGATCAGCACCCAGGCCCAAACCGCGTTCAGTACCGAGGCCGCACCATTCACCATCAGACCGCGCAGCGGCGCCTCGAGCGCATGGGGCGTCATGATCCCGTCCCAGGTCTGCTTGAGGATCACCAGCGCCGCCACGATGATCATGACCCCTTCCAGGATCGCCGAAAAAAGCTCTGCCTTGTGATGGCCATAGGGGTGGTTTGCATCAGCCGGCAGCGCCGCCACCCGGATCGCCGCGAGCGCCGCGATCGCTGTCACCACATTGACCGTGCTTTCCAGCGCATCCGACAACAGCGCCACCGATCCGGTCATCAGCCAGGCCAGCAGCTTGAGGCCAAGGACGACCAGTCCAAGCACGATGCTGCCAATTCCCAGTTTGACGACATTGCGCATCGACCCGCCTCCATGCTGCACTTGCGGCATGGCCGCCGTTGCCCGTAACAAAGGCTTGGCCTGCAATCAAGCGGTGCCTTGGCCCGGCTTGCAAGCCTTTCGCCGCGCACTGGCGCGGGCTGCGACCACTTTTCCCCTTGAAACAGGGCAAAAACAAGCGCATATCGCCCGGCACGCCTGCAGCCTTACCGGACGCGGGCCTAATCCTATTTGGAGAGACCATGGCCAAGGAAGAACTTCTCGAATTCCCCGGTGTCGTGAAAGAACTCCTGCCCAATGCGACATTCAAGGTTGAACTCGACAATGGCCATGAATTGATTGCGGTGATGGCAGGCAAGATGCGCAAGAATCGCATCCGCGTTCTGGCGGGCGACAAGGTGCAGGTGGAAATGACGCCGTACGACCTGTCGAAGGGTCGCATCAACTATCGGTTCAAGTGAGATTAATTCTCGGATCGGCAAGCCCGCGCCGGAAAGAGCTTCTGGCGCAGCTTGGGATCGTGCCTGACGCGATCATCCCCCCCGACATCGACGAAGACCCGCGTCCGCGCGAATTGCCCCTGCCCTATTGCGCCCGGATCGCGCGGGACAAGGCCCTGGCGGTGCCGGCCGGGCCGGACGATCTGGTGCTGTGCGCCGATACGACCGTGGCGATCGGTCGCCGCATCCTGGGCAAGCCCGCCGATGCCGGGCAGGCGGCGGAGTTTCTGACCGCTCTGGGCGGGCGGCGCCACCAGGTCATCACGGCCCTGGCCCTGCGGCGGGGCGACCGGTTGTGGGAGCGTGCGAGCACCTCTGCCGTCAAGATGAAGCGGCTCTCCGATGTCGAGTTGAACGCCTATCTGGCCAGCGGCGAATGGCAGGGCAAGGCGGGCGCTTATGGAATCCAGGGGGCGGCCGGTGCCTTCGTCCCGTGGATTTCAGGCAGTTTCACCGGCATCGTCGGGCTGCCCCTGGCCGAAACCGCAGCACTGCTGCAAGCCGCCGGTTATCCGGTGTGGAGAACATCATGAAGGGCCGCATCATCGTTCTGGACGAGATCGGAGGGCGCAAGGCCGCCGCCCTGATCGTGGATGGCGCGCTGCAGGACCTGCTGATCGACCCCGAGGATGACACGCCCCTGACCGGCGCCATTTATCGCGCCGTGGCCGACCGTCCGATGAAGGGCATGGGCGGCATGTTCGTCAAGCTGCCGGGCGGCACCTCTGGCTTTCTGCGGCAGACCGATGGGCTGGCGCCGGGTCAGCGCCTTCTGGTTCAGGTCACGGGGCCGGCCGAGCCGGGCAAGGCGCTGCCGGTCACCGCGCGGCTGTTGTTCAAGGGGCGGCTTGCGATCGTCACGCCGGGCGCGCCGGGGCTGAACATCTCGCGCCGGATCAAGGACGAAAACCTGCGCGACCACCTGCAGACCCTGGCCGATGCCGGCATGGCCGGGTCCGACCCTGAGATCGGGCTGATCCTGCGTTCGGCCGCCGAAGCGGCGGAGGACGAAGATATTTCCGCCGAAATCGCCGAACTGCGCGCCCTCAGCGCCGCCGTGATGGCCGATCTGGACGGCGGGCCGGAACTGTTGCTGGAAGGGGCCAGCGCCCAGGACACCGCCTGGCGCGACTGGAGCGAGCCTGCCCCGGACGAGGTGATCGAAGGCGGCTTTGCCGATCACGGCGTGCTGGACCTGATCGAGGCCTTGCGCGGGCCACGGGTTGATCTGGGCAACGGCCACATGATGATCGAGCCGACACGCGCCCTGGTGGCGGTGGACGTGAACACCGGGGCCGACACCTCGCCCGCGGCCAGCCTCAAGGTCAATATCGCGGCCGCCCGCGACCTGCCGCGCCAGTTGCGGCTGCGTGGGCTGGGCGGGCAAGTCGTGGTGGACTTCGCGCCGATGCCCAAGAAGGACCGCGCCGTTCTGGATCAGGTGCTCAAGGCCGCCTTCAAGGCCGAGGGCGGCGAGGCCAATCTGGCCGGCTGGACCGTGCTGGGCCTGTACGAGATGACCCGCAAGCGTGACCGCCTGCCGCTGTCCGGGCTTTTGCCATGACCTGTCCGACCTGCGGCAAACCGGCAGAGCAGCGTTACCGCCCCTTCTGTTCGCGGCGCTGTTCCGATGTCGATCTGACGCGCTGGCTGACCGGTGCCTATGTCCTGCCCGGGCCAGAGGTCGAGGATGACTCGGTGAACCTCGACCGGCCCGACACGGACGGTCGGCCCTCGTAAGGCCATAAAGCGGCCGCTTGACGCGCGCGATCCCGCGGGCAAGGCCGGGTCCGGTTTCGCAAGGTCCCGACAGGGGCGCAAGACATGGACCCTGATCGCGCACTGGGTACAGGTGCGCAGGCCGGCGGGGTGGGCGGTCAGACACCAGATGGCCGGGCCGGCGTCAGGCTCTCTCGCCCCGGCCAAGCCATGTCACGATATTCGTCATCAGCCGGCCATAGTGCCGCCAGCCCAGAAACGCGGTCGAAAGCCAATGCGGGCCGATGTCGGTCGACCAGATCACAGTGCGGCCTTGGCCGAACTTGCGCAAGGCCAGCAGCGGCCAATCGGTCCCGCGATAGGGGCAGGTGGCCAGCAGGGTCGATTCCGCATCGCCGCGAAAGCGCAGCTTGTTCAGGCCCAGGATCGGCGGGAAGGCCTCGTCGATGCCCGACAGGATCGGATGCGACGCATCGAGGACCGAGGCCTGCAAGCCCTCAGGAACCTCGAGCCCGTCGGCATGGGGCAGGCAAAGCACCGGCAAAGTGTCCTCGACCGCGGTATCGGCAAAGCGCGCGGTGCCGAACATGCCCTGAAAGCCCATGTAGCCCCCCGCCAGCATCAGCCCGCCGCCTGCCTCGACATAGGACCGCAGCAGGTTCAACCGGTTGGGACCGGCCTTGCCCGCCCGGGCCTCTGGCGTGACGAGAAGGGTCAGCGCGCTGATGTCGGACAGGATCACGGCATCGAAACCCTGCAAGCCGCCAAGGCTGACCGGGAAATCGGCGCCACAATGTTCGCCGCCGATCTGGGTGACCGCAATGCCGGCCGCGGCGAGGGCCGCATTGAAGACCAGCGCGCCATTGGTCCATTGGGTGCTGGTCAGCGTGTCACCGCCAACCGCGACCGAGGTGGTGGCAAGAAACGTCTCGCCCGCAAGAAGCACGTTCATCCGGCTCTGCCCCTTTCATGAAAAGGCCGCGCGACAAGGCCGGACCACTGCCGGCCCTGTCAGGTTTCCGGTCAGAATTTGAAGTCCTTCAGGTTGGCCGGGGTGACGATCTGGGCCGGCCCCAGGACCAGTTCGCCATTCTTGCCGATGGTATATTCGCCCAGACGTCCGGCGGTGAACTTGTCGCCCTCCTTGCCGGTGATCTTGCACATCGCCAGCGCCTGGGCGGTCTGATAGGTCAGATAGCCAAGGTCCGAGACATTCCACCAGATGTCCTGCGCCGATCCGTCGGTGATGTATTTGGCGATCAGCGTGGCCGGGGCGAGGCCGGTCAGCTTGACCTTGCCCATCATCCCGGCCTCTTCCAGCGCCCGCGCGGCAGCGGGCAGGCCGATGCCGGCGGGCACGATGATGGCCTTCAGGTTCGGGAAAGCCTGCACCAGCGCCAGCGCCTGCTGCTGGTTGACCTGCTCGCTTTCCTCGCCATAGGCGACCTGCACCAGCTTCATCTTCGCGAATTTGGCATCCGAAGCCATCTTGGCCTTCATGAAGTCGATCCAGGCATTCTGGTTGGTCGCAGTGGGCGTCGAGGACAGTATGGCGAATTCGCCCTCGCCACCCATCAGATCATGCGCGCTTTGCAGCATCATCTCGGCCAGACTGTCGCCCTTGACCTGATTGACGAAGACCGAGCGCGCATCGGGGGCGACGTCCGAATCGTAAGAGATGACCCGCACCCCCTGCTGGGCGGCCCGCTTCAGCGCGGGGGCCACCGCATTGGCATCATTGGCCGAAATCGCGATCACGCCGACCTGCTGCGAGACCAGGCTGTTGATGAACTCGATCTGCGCCTCGGCGGTGGCCTGCGAGGGGGCCACCTGAATGACCTCGCCGCCGATTTCCTTGGCCGCCTCTTCGGCGCCCTGTTGGGCCACCTTGAAATAGGGGTCGGTATCGAGTTTGGGCAGGAAGCCGACCTTGACCGGAGACTTGGCACAGTCCTGCGCGAATGCCAGTGGTGCCGCGGCGATCAGGACGACCGAGGCAAGAAGCACGCTCTTGAGTGATTTCATCGTTTCCTCCGCTGGTATTCGGGTGTGAAATCGGGGTCCCGAACTTACCCCTTCGTTCCGCGCACGGGGCGCGATCGCGTCAGGAGCTCTTGCGCCGAGCGCCAGTTGTTTCCCACCATCAGCGCGCCGATCAGCAACAGGCCGATGATCATGCCCTGCGCGTCTCCGCCGATCTGGTTGAGCGCCAGCACGTTGCGGATGATGGCGATCAGCACCAGGGCCAGAAGCACTCCTGTCAGGCGCCCCCTGCCGCCAAAGACCGAGACCCCGCCCAAGAGCACGATGGTGATGACATCCAGTTCCATCCCCAAGGCGTTGTTGGCCCGGGCGTTGGACAGCCGCGCGGTATAGACGATCCCGGCCACCGCCGCGACCACGCCCGACAGGACGAACAGCCGGAACACCATGCGCCGCGTGTCGATGCCGGAATAGCGCGCGACCTCGGGATTGCCGCCGATGGCATAGATGCGCTTGCCCGTGGCCGTGTTCTGCAAGACCACGGCGAAGATCGGCGCGAGCAGCACAAAAGGCACGATGGTCCAGGGGATCTGCGTGCCCGGCAGGTTGTCGATGCCGAAATCGACCACAGCGGGCGGCAGGATATTGACCGATCCGCTGCCCAACAGGATGTAGCCGATGCCACGATAAAGCGCCATCGTGCCCAAGGTCACCACCAGGGATTGCAGGCCGAACCGCGTGACCAGAAGGCCGTTGAAGGCGCCAAGCGCGGCCCCGGCCAGCAGGGTCAGCGGCAGCGCGGCCAGGGTGGGCATACCGGCTTGCACCAGCAGACCAAAGGTCACCGAGGTCAGCGCCAGCATCGAGGCGACCGACAGATCAATCTCTCGGGTGATGATCAGCAGGGCCATGGGCAGGATCAGCAGCGCCTTTTCCGAGGCGCTGGCCGCCAGTTGCGACAGATTGAAGGCAGACAGGAAATGCGGCACGAAAACCGCCGCATAGATCAGCACGGCAAGGCAAGCCGTGGCCAGAAGCATGTCCCAGAAGTCGAGCTTGCGCAGAAGTGTCATGCGATCTTCCTTTCCCGCGCGCGCTGCGACCGACGCACGATCAAGGCGTCGAGGCCGACCGTGACCAGGATGACCAGACCGTAGACGCCCTGCAGCCACAGCGGATCGACCCGCACCAGCGTCAGCCCGTTCTTGATGACCAAGAGTGTCAGGGCGCCCATCACGATGCCCAGCAGCGTGCCCGCCCCGCCCCGGATCGCGACGCCGCCCACCACAGCCGAGGCAATAACGGTCAGTTCGAACCCCAAGGCCACGCGGGCGTCGATCGTGGCATAGCGCGAGGCCCAAAGCGCGCCGCACAGACCCCCCAAGAGGCCTGCGATGGCGAAGGCCGTGGCGATGTGGCGGTCGGCGGGAATGCCGATCAGCCGCGCGCCCTCGGGGTTCGACCCGGTGGCAAACAACTCGCGGCCCAGGGCCGTGCGATACAAAAGCACATAGCCCACCGCCAGGATCAGGGCCGCGATGACCACGATGAAGGGTATGCCGGCCAGTTTGACGCTGGTCATCGCCAGCCAGCGGTCGGTGACCTCATCGGCGCTGACCTGATTGCCCGCCGCCCAGAGCGAGTTGAACCCACGCAGGATCGACATCGACGCCAGCGTGACCACGATGGCCGGGATCTTGCCCCGCGTGACGACGACGCCATTCAACAGCCCCGCCACCAGACCGACGCCGCAGGCCGTGGCAAGGCCGATGGCGATATCGAGCCCGGGAAAGGCCTGCACCATGCTGGCCGCCATATAGGCCGAAAGGCCGATCACCGCGCCGACCGACAAATCGATGTTGCGGGTGATCAGCACCAGCATCTGCGCCAGGGCCGCCACGACGACCAACGCGGCATCCATCGAAACCGCCGTCAGATTGGCCGGACTGATCATGCGCGGATTGACCACGGTGACCGGGATGGCAATGGCCAGCATGGCGGCCAGAAGCCCGAACTCGCGCCTCTTGAGGAAATCGAGCGCGCCACCGGGCCGGGCGGCCTGCACCAGTTCGGTGGCATGCTCTTCCTCCGCCGGGCTGCGGGTCGCGGCCTCCAGCACGGCTTCCTGCGTGGCCTCGCCCGCCGCGAATTCGGCGGTCTTGCGCCCCTCGCGCAGCACGAGGATGCGGTCGCACATCCCGATCAGTTCCGGCATTTCCGACGAGATCAGCAGGATCGCGGTGCCCTGACGGGCCAGGTCGGCGATCATGGCATGCACCTCGGCCTTGGTGCCCACGTCGATGCCCTGCGTCGGCTCGTCCAGAATGACGATCCGCGGTTCCGACCGCAGCCACTTGGCCAGCACGACCTTTTGCTGATTGCCGCCCGACAGTTCCTTGACCGGCTGATCGTAGCCGGCAAACCGCAGCTTCATCCGGCCAAGCCATCCCGCGACCAGCCCCTCTGCCCGGCTGGCGCTGTAAAGCCCGCCAGAGGTCGCCTCGGACAGGCTGGGCAGCACGGCATTGTCGAGGATGGGGAAATCCATGACGAGGCTCTGGCCCATCCGGTCTTCCGAGACATAGGCGATGCCCCTGTCCATCGCCGCCCGGGCCGAGCCGAAACGGACGGGCTGACCATCCAGCAGGATCTGCCCCGCGTCTGGCTGGTCGATGCCAAAGAGGGTGCGGGCGATCTCGGTCCTGCCGCTGCCGACCAGACCGCCCAGGCCCACAACCTCGCCCGCGTGCAGCTTCAGGTCGATCCCGGCGAAGGCCCCGGCGCGCGACAGCCCGCGCGTCTCCAGGACCAAAGGTCCGGTCTGGCCGGCCCGCGCCGGATAAAGCGCCGTGACCTCGCGCCCCACCATAAGCGCAATCGCCGCCGCACGGTCGAGGTCGGCCTTGGCATGTACGCCGACCATCTGGCCGTCACGCAACACGGCGATGCGGTCGGCGATGCGGAAAATCTCGTCCATCCGGTGCCCGACGAACATCATCGCGACATCATGGTCGCGCAGATCGTTGACGACAGTGAACAGCCGTTCGACCTCGCGCTGCGACAGGGCGGCGGTCGGCTCGTCCATGATCAGCACCCGCGCATCGAGCGAAAGGGCGCGCGCGATCTCGACCAGTTGCTGTTCGGAGATTCGCAAGCGCCCCAGCGTCACCTCGGCGCGCACATCAAGCCCGACCTTGGCCAGAACCCTGCGCGCCCCGGTCAGCATCGCCTGCGTGTCGATCCCGCCGAAACGGTCGCGCGGCATGTGGCCGATGTAGATGTTTTCCGCGACCGAAAGATCGGGAAACAGGCCCGGATGCTGGTGCATGACCGCGATCCCGGCGGCCTGGGCATCATGCGGCGAACGGAAAGTGACAGGACGCCCATCGACCAGGACGCGGCCGCTGGTCGGGGCATGCACGCCGGCCAGCAGCTTGACGCAGGTGCTTTTGCCCGCACCGTTTTCGCCCAGCAGCGCCAGAACCTCGCCCCGGCGCAACTCAAACGAGGCATCCTTCAGGGCGACGGTGCCGCCAAACACTTTGGAAACATCGGCCAGCGCCAGAGGGGCGGCGCGCACCGCGGTCTTGTAGCTGGATGGCGCAACACCCTCGGCCATGGGCAAGCCAACTCCTCCACGATGCTTTTCTTTTTTCAATCTGCTATAATAAATAGTAGCATTTTGCAACGTGAAATTGACTTCCCGCGTCCGAAGAGGCAGTGTCCAAGGCGCCGGACGCCCGCAAAGAACATCTTCAACCCAGGGCTGAAGAACGTGACGCGGGCGGGGTCCGGCAGGGGGAGAACGTGAAATCTACAGGAAAAGGCAGCAATTCCATAAAGCTGAGGCGGTACAACGAACGCTTCGTGCTGGATGCCCTGCGCCGGATGAAAGAGGCGTCCAAGTCGGACCTGGCGCGGATGGCCAATCTGACTCCCGCCGCCGTCGCCGTCATCGTCGATGGGCTCGAGGCCTCTGGTTTCGTAAAACAGATTGGCAAAAGGTTCGGACAGCGCGGCACGCCCTCGATTCTCTACCGCCTGACGCCAGAGCGCATCTACAGCGTCGGCATCAAGATCGGGCGCCGCGCGCTGGATGCGGTGCTGGTCGATTTCGCCGGCGAAGTCCGCTCGCGCGAATCGCACGAATACCGCTTCCCCGACCCCGATGTCGTGCGCAAGGCTGGCAACACGGTGCTTGGCAATTTCACGCAGATCGTCGAAAGCCTGGGCGATGCGGCCATCGTGGGGGTCGGCATCGCCTCGCCCTATTTCCTGGGCGGGTGGAGCGAAGAACTGGGGTTTCCCGACGATCTGGGCGCGAGGTGGGATGCGATCCAGTTGACCACCTTCTTTGCCATCCCGCCCGCCTTGCCGGTCTTTGTCGAGAATGATGCGACCTCGGCCGCGCTGGCGGAACTGGTCCGCGGCGCGGGCAGCCGGTTCAACGATTTCATGCATATCTCGATCGACACGTTCGTCGGGGGCGGGCTGGTGCAAAGCGGCAAGATCAACATCGGGCCGCATGGCAACAGCGCGGCCCTTGGCCCGCTGCCGGTCGAGCCGTCGCGGCTAAGCTCGGCCGCGGCCCATCCGGCCCGCTATTCGAGCCTCCTGCACCGGGCCTCGATCTATGTGCTCGTCAATCACCTCAAATCCCGCGGCATCCAGATCAACCGGGTCCGTGAACTGGACCCGCTGCCCGCCGGGGCTGAAGAACCCCTTTACGAATGGATCGACGATTGCGCCGGCGCCCTGGCCGAGGCGATCATCGCGATCACCGCGATCATCGACATCGAGGCCATCGTGCTGGACAGCATCCTGCCAAGGGCGATCCATGGCGAACTGCTGACTCGCGTGCAGGCAGCCTTCGCCCGGATGCACGCCATCGGCATCGCAGAGCCGGCGATCGTGTCGGGCCAGTTCGGATCGGATGCCTCGCCGATCGGTGCGGCGATGCTGCCCCTGTCGGCGCTGTTCTCGCCCGACAGCAGCGTGCTGATGATCGGCAAGGACCGGGCCAACCTGCTCAGCAGCCTGTCGATCCCCTCGCGCTAGGGCCCGGACGGGGCATCGTGGACCGGACCCGGCCCCGGCCCATCGGTGCGCGGTTGCCTTTCGCGCCGGGCAAATCCCTTGAATTGTCCCTGATCAAGGCGAGGCGTGCGGGATGGTGCCACCAAGGGTCGGGCGGCGCGCTGGACTGCGCCGATCCCCGAACCGCCCGAACCGGAGGAACAGGACATGCCTGGCAACAAGGTGAACGACAAGGCCGCAATCAGCGCCAGTGTTCCGCAGGGCGCCGTTGCCGCTTCACCCCCGGCCGCTTTGCAACCGCAACAGGGGCTGGCTCATCCGCATCAGAACCTTGATCGCGGGGTCAGGGCCGCCATGGCGCGGTTGAGCGGCGGAGTTTCGGCCCATGCCTTCGTCGAGGCCTGCCATGACTGGGCCTTTCACATGAGCCAATCGCCCGGACGCCGGCTGGAACTGCTCGAGCGCGCCGAGTTGAACGCGCTGAAGCTCATGGCCGGCCTTGCCAGCACCAAGGCCGATGCCACCCCGCCCTTCCCTCCCAAACATTACGACAACCGGTTTGACGATCCGGGCTGGCGGCAGCAGCCCTTCTGGCTCTGGCAGCAGGGTTTCCTTTCGGTTCAGGACTGGTGGGACCATGCGACAGATCATCTGCGCGGCTTGCGGCCTGAAGATGCAGACCGCGTCCGCTTTCTGGCCCGCCAGAGCCTCGATGTCGTGTCGCCCTCGAATTTCCCGTGGCTCAACCCCGAGATCCTTGCGGCGACGCTGAAGACCGGCGGCCGCAATCTGGCCGAGGGTGCGGCGCTGTTTGCGACCGATGCCTGGAAGATCCTTGCGCAGGCGCATGACCCGGCGCCGGAGGGCTACCGGATCGGGCAGGATCTGGCCTGCACGCCGGGCATGGTGGTGTTTCGCAACGCGCTGTTCGAACTGATCCAATATGCTCCGCAGACCGCCGAAGTGAAGGCCGAGCCGATCCTGATCGTGCCGGCCTGGATCATGAAATATTACATCCTCGATCTGTCGCCGCACAATTCCATGGTCAATTATCTGACCGGCCAAGGCTACACCGTCTTCATGATCTCGTGGTGCAATCCGACAGCGGCCGATGCCGATCTGTCGCTGGAGGATTATCGCAAGGATGGCGTCATGCAGGCGCTTGATGCCGTCAACGCCATCGTGCCGAACCAGAAAATCCATGCGGCGGGCTATTGTCTGGGCGGCACGATCCTCGCGATTGCGGCGGCGACCATGGCGCGTGACAAGGACGACCGGCTGGCCAGCATCACACTGATGGCGGCTCAGGTCGATTTCGCCGAGGCGGGCGAGTTGCTGCTGTTCGTCGATGAAAGCCAGGTGGCCTTCCTCGAAGACATGATGTGGGATCAGGGCTATCTGGACCGGCCGCAGATGGGGCGGACCTTTTCCACGATCCGGTCCGAGGATCTGATCTGGTCGCGGGCCGTCGCGCGCTATTTCCTCGGCAAGGAGGATCTGCCGACAGATATGGGGGTCTGGGTGGCGGATACCACGCGAATGCCCGCACGGATGCATTCGCAATATCTGCGCGGTCTTTTCCTTGAAAACCGGCTGACCGCGGGCCGCTTTTCGGTCGAAGGCCGGGTGATCGCACTGAAGGACATCGCCGCGCCGATGTTCGTCATCGCCACCGAGGCCGACCACATCGCGCCGTGGCGGTCGGTCTACAAGACCAAGCTGTTCACCACCTGCGATCTGACCTTCGTCCTGACCGGCGGCGGCCACAACAGCGGCATCGTGAACGAACCCGGCAATCCGCGCAGCCACTATCGTTGGTCGCACCGCCCGGCCGGGGCGCTGTACACCGGCCCGGACGACTGGCTGGCCGAGGCCGAACCGCGTCAGGGGTCATGGTGGGAGGAATGGAGCGACTGGCTCGGCGGCAAAAGCAGCGGACCGCAGCCGCCGCCCTCGATGGGATCGGCAAGCGACAGGGGCCTTGCGGCACCCGGCACCTACGTCTTTCAGACCTGAGCCGGCCCCGCGTGCCAGAATGTCAGGCGGAAACCGAGGCTCTCGCCCGGTCCAGTTCTGCCCGGTAATAGGCACCGGAAGCCGGCCCCAACTGGGCGGCCTTGAAATCGACGAAGCGTTCGCCGCAGTCCAGAAGCGCCTCGACCAGGTCGTCGCGGTTGCAGACCAGCTCGTTCCTGACGTCGCCACCGATGCGGACCCGATCCCCCTCGGGCGCGAAAGTCACCGTCTCGGCATGGGCGGCGAGCCGGTAATCCACCCGCTCCCCCCTGCTCATCTGGCCGATGGATCTGAGGCAGATCTCCTGCAACATCGCATCGAAATCATCGGTGATCGTGGTTTCGGTGCCGTCGTCCCCCGACAGTACCAGGACACCGTAAAGCGGGGTCAGGGCTGCCACCTCCTGGGGGAACTGATCGCCGCCCACGTCAAAGTCATCCTCCCTCCAGACCTTGCCCGCCGGGCTTATCAGTTCAAATCTCGCGTCCATATCGGTGTCCTTTTCGGGTCGGTTCAGTGTTTCATGGCCGACTTGAGCGCGTGCATGTCAGCGAAGGGGACAGAGGGCGTGTTGGTCGGGAAGAACTGGCCGATGGTGAATTTCGAAGCATCCGACGGGTCCACCCCGACGCCGATCTGCACGGTGTAATTGACCGAATTGTGCGTGATGGCAATGTTCTGGAACTGCGTGCCCTTGTGGGCCCGCTGATCGTTGGGCAGGTCGATATAGGGTCGGATCGTGGTTGCGGCATTGCTGCCATCCGCGACGATCAGCTTTTCCACCTCGATGATGGTCAGCTTCAGGCAAGCCTCGACATCGGCCTTGCCAAAGCCGCCAGGCCACATCGAGGTTGTCTTGATCTGGGCGCGGCTGTCGCGCGACGCCACTTCTCCGGGCGTCAGATCACTGTCCAGCAGCCCCTTCTTCTGCGCCTGAATGATGGCCGAGCCCATGGCCTCGTCATAGTCCGACAGATCGCGCCCCTCGAAACTGCAGAACTCGCGCGTGTGCCGGCCGCAGAAGTGTTTCATGTCCACCTTGGCATCGGTGCCCGGCAGCGGATCATCCTCGCCCATGCCGGTCAGCGGCGCCTTCGTCATGGTCGAGGCAACCGACAGCAACTGGTCCCGGTTCATCGCCGGATATCCGGCGGAATAGCTGCGGTTGAGCGCCAGCACGATCATCGCCGCCGCATTCTGCAAAGCATCGCGTTCGGCCTCGCGGGCGGGGCGGGCCACGTCCATCGGATCCATGACGGCCAGAACCTTGTTCTGCGCACCGATGTTCTTGGTCAGGGCATCGTCGACCCGCTTGGCCGCGGCCGCGAGGCTGGAGGAGTTGCCGGCGGCCAGCCCGCGTTCCGCCTCTTTCGCGGCGAGCTTAAGTTTCTCGTCGGCCAGGGCCTTCTTGTAGGGGTCGACAGAGCCGAACTTGTCCACGTCCTTTTGCGCGTCCAGCACAAGGCGCTCTTGCGCGACATAGGCCGCCTGCGCCTTTTCCTGACGGGCGACGGCCAGGGCCAGCGCTTGTTTCACATCCAGCGCCGCCGCAATCAGATCATCCGAAGAGCTGACCGCGGCGGCGGTCAGATCGGCGCCGGATTTGCTGAGATCGGGCATTTCCAGCGCGGTGGCCTTGCCCAGCGCCGGTGCGGCGGTGGCGTCCGCGATCAGGCGCGCGGCATCGGACTCGGCCTCTGCCGTGGCAAGGTGGTCTGCCGGCGTCGCCTCGGGGCTGACGGACAGAGCCTGCAACCGGGCGGCCTTGGCGAAAGCGGCCTGCAGCGCGGGGTCGTCTGCGATCAGCTTGGCATTGCGCGACGCCTCGGCCTGATCGGTCGAGGCCTGAATCTCCACGAGCCCGGTCTTGCGGTCCTGCGCCACGGTCAGGGTGTTGGCGGTTTGGGCCAGCGCCAGATTGCCCGGGGCGGCGGCGAAGATCGCCTCCTCCGCCAACCGCTTTGATTCGGCATTGGCGGCGGCCTGCTTTTCCTTGTCGCGCTGTTTCTTGACCGGATCGGACAGGGCCTTGGCCGCTTTCCAGTCCGCATCGGCATCCGTTATTCTCTTCTTGCCGACCGGCGTGTTCTTGTCCTTGGCCTTCTTGGCAGCGTCCAGGATGCTTTTCGCGTTGTTCGTGTCGATCTCCAGCGGAGCGAGGATCAAGTCCTGGGCGTTCATCCGGGCGGTGGCGTCGTCACGGATCTTGATGAACCGGGCAATCCGGGTCGGGCAGTTGGCGACCTGATCCTCGTAAAGATCGACCGCGGCCTGCTTGGCTGCGGCATCGGTGACCTTGGCACCCTCGACTTCGGATTTCGCCAGGGCGTTGGTTTGCGCCTTGGTGCGGGCGTCATCGGCCACGGCCTGGCCAAGCGTGGTGGTGGCGGCCGTGACGGCATCAAAGCACAGCTTGGCCTGTGCCAGCACCGCATCGCGCACTCCGTCCTCCGGCGCGGCCTTGGCCTTTGCGACGGCCTCTGCGGCTGCGGCGGCCGCCTTGTCCAAAAGATCCGCCGTGGCGGGAGAGGCCAGCGCCAGCGCATCCCTTGCCACATCGGCAGCATTGCCGGCCAGCGTTGCCGCCGCGTTGGCCTTGCTGGCCGCATCCACGTCGCTGGCATCCAGCGCGGCTTCGGCGGCCGCTTTGGCCGCGGCCTTGTCGGCGCCGAGCACACCCGCGTCGGCCATGGCGACGGTTGCCTTGCCCGATGCCTTGATCGCCGCCTCCAGCAAGGTGCGCTGGGTTGCATCGACACCGGGAATGCCCTCGCCCGCCTGCAGGGCCGCCACCCCGGCGAGCGTGACACTCAGCCCGGCCTCGGCCACCGGGTCGGATTTGCGGCCGATGGCCTTGGCCGCAAGGGTCACATTCGGATCGGCCGCGACCTTCTGCAGGGCCTTCGAGGCGCCCGACATGGCCGAACTGCGGTCCAGCGTGTCGAAGAACTGCGTCTTCATCCCATTGTCTGGCGGGCAGACCCGTCCGGCCACCTTGGCAAAGGCCTTGCCAGCCTCGGACGGCGGCGGGGTGCCGTCAAAGGCCGACAGCATGGCGCGCATCTCGGCCATGCCGGCCGGGCCGAACCCGTCGAGATGCTGTTTCAACTCGGCCGCAGAGGCGACCCCATCGGTCAGCACGGAGGCCAGAACATCCGGACTGCGCGCACCGGCCCCGCCCAGCCCGCCTTGCGCGATGCCGCCGCGCAGGGCGGCAAGACCCGGATCGTCGTTGAAGGTAGCGCCGAGGTCCTTGAGCTTGTCAGTCCCGCCCGGCAGTTTGACCAGTTCACCCAGCGCTTGCGGCGCCTCGGCAAAACCGCCCTTCGCCACCATCGCCGTCACGCGCTTGCGGTCCTTCGGGTCCAGACTAGCCGCAAAGGTGTTCAGCTGCTCCGGGTTCGACCCGAAGCCGGTCTGAAACACCGCGGCAAGCACGTTGGCATCGCCGGCCAGTGCGTCTGTGTACAGCGCCGCCAGATCCTTCGGCGCAATCTTGGTGTCATCGAACAGGCCCGAGGCATCCGGCTTGACCGCGCCGACAATCGCATCAACCGCATCGACACTGCCAAGGGCGGCACAAACCGCTTCGAGCTTTTCCTTGGCGACCTTCTTGAGCAGATCCTTGCGCTTGTCCACCGCCGCGGCCACCGCGACCTGGATCTTGGCCATGGCGGCAATGGCGGTCTCGGCCGCCTTGATGCCCGAGGCGTCAACCAATGCGGCGATGTCGGCCACCGCGTCCGACGCGGCTTTGGCGTATTTGTCCTTTTCGGCGCTCAGCGCATCACCCGGCAGCGCCGCCACCTTTGCCAGATCGCCGTTCAACCGGTCCACGGCGTCGGTCAGAAGGGTCAGAAGCTTGGCCGGCGCTGCCAAAGCGGTCAGGGCCGCCGGCACATTCGACAGATCCTTGGCCAGCCCGCTTTGCGCCGTGTCGATCAGCGCCTGCACCGCTTCGGTCTGCGGCTTTGACAGCGGGAAGGGGCGCGCGGCGCTCAGATCGGTTTCGACCTTGTCGACACCGTCCTTCCAGCGCGCCCGGGCCTCGGTGATGCGAAGATTGGCGGCTTCCAAAGCCTCGATGCCCTGGGCTGCGGCCTTCAGCGCGTCTTTCAGGGCGGACGCTGCGGGATCGCCGGTCAGAAGCTGGACCGCGGCGCTGGCGGGGTCGGTGATGGTCTTGCGCTCGGCCTCTGTCGCGGCATCCGGGGCTTCGAGTTTCAAGATCGCCGCCTCGAGATCAGCGCGCAGTTCAGCCCGTTCCTCGGCCGCTTCGGCTGCCTTGCCGATGGTGTCTTCCAGAGTGCCAAGGGCGCTTCCGGCCAGTTCGATCGACGTCGCGTCAACGATTTTGGCGACGGCTGCCACCGCCTTTTCGCGCGCCGCGTTTATCAGCTCGATCTCTGCCTTGTGGAGCTTTTCCGGAAGCGTCTTTGCCGCTTCGAGCCGCTTTGCCGCGGCCAGATCAGCCTCCAGGATCAGATCCAGCCGGTCTTTGACCGCTTTCAGGTCGTCAATCCGGGCATCGGTGTCGGAAAAGTCATCGGCAGGGTTGTCAACCGCCTCAAGCGCCAGACGCAGCGCCTCCTGCTGGGTCGCGTTCAGCTTGGACTTGGCGATCAGCGCTTCCGTCGTGGTCGATGCATCTTTCCAGGCCGCCTCGGCGGCCGACACCCGCTTTGCCGCCGCTTCGATGGCATCCTGGGCGCGCTTGATCAGCTCCCTGGCCGCTGCGACGGCCTCCAGTGCGTTCTCTTCGGTCAGAGGCTCGGTCAAGGCCGCGGTGGCCTCGTTCTTCAGCATCGATATCGCGGCAATTTCGCCGGCATCGGCATGGTCCGGCGCCTCCAGATTTTCCACCGAGACGCGCAGTTCGGCCGCAGCGCTCTTCGCTTCGGCAATGTCGTCCCAAATCCTGCCGGCTTCCGTGTGATCGGCCTCGGTCGGCTCTTCGCCCGGCAGATAGGCCACCTCGGTCAGATAGTTCCTGATAAAGGCCTTTTGCAATTCCGTCAGCATCTCGAAAGGCCTCCAAGATCAGGATAAGGCAGACAGGTTGCAGGCGCCGGCACCCGTATCGCATGCAGAACTTTTGGCGCAACCCTAGGGGCGGGACGGGTCCTCTGTCAATTCTTGGCGCGGCCGCAGATATGCCCTGTGGAAGAGTTACCGTCGCATTACTTCTCTCTTAGATTGTACAGTTTCCGCGCGTCGACGGCCGACATCCGTGCGTTGCGCATCCCTGGCCGAAGCCTACAGCACAGGTCGAGACGCCCGGCCATGGCAAACCGTCACCTTTCCGATGCACCTCGGGGGCACCGACCTTTATCAGGCCAGAACGCCCAAGGGGTGCAGCGAGGTCGCAGCACGATTTTGCCTCCCCAGAGACCACGAAACGCCAGACAACGGAGCGAACCACACGGTTGAACCTGGGAACCGATGCGCGGCAGCGAGTGGTCCGACCGAACCCCAGCAGAGATCATGACGGCACGCCGATCACCCCGGACCTGCCACAGCACTGCCTGCCGAAACATGTCTTGCCCGCATTTTTCTTGCAAACCCCTCTGGACAGCCAAACCGGCCTGACGTATCACGCCGCGACCCACAGCGAAGCAGGTTGCTTCCGGACAAAGGGCCCAGATAGCTCAGTTGGTAGAGCAGCGGATTGAAAATCCGCGTGTCGCTGGTTCGATTCCGGCTCTGGGCACCATTAAATTCAAAAAATTAACTCAAGATCAGTAAGTTACGCGTCTTTCTGTTTGTCTGGTCCACCTTTTGGTCCAGCTCTCGTTCGGAGCAGGGCGCAGATCCTCTTTCCGGACTTAGTCGAGCCGTGGCTCTGTTGCAAATCGGCAGACCAGCCCGAGACCAGCTTCCTCTTTGAGTTGATCAGCGCCCGATACGAAAGCCGCTCCATCGCGAGCACGGCAAATCAGCCCTTCGGCGATTGGAACCGCATCTTCCCAGACCCGGCCATGACCTTGGCCGCCGTCGACCGGCTTGTGCACCATTCCACCATCCTGGCACTCAATGTCGAAAGCTATCGCAGACGCGAAGCTATCGACCAGCAGCGAGGACCAGGTCGGCCGGCCTCCCGCGCGACGCTCAAAACCCAACCTGATTGACGCGCCGCGACAATCAACGCCCAAAACACCACTTGCGCGCGACGCCCAAAGCCGCAATCCTCAATCCACTGCGACGCACGATCACCATCCAGATTGACGCGCAGTTCTCATCCAGTTTGTCGCGCTACACCTCTCACAACTTTTCGCGCCAAAGGCCACTTCAGATGTTCTCCCTCGTATAGATCTGGAACGGGATGATCCGCGTGTAATTGACTCCATCGTTCGGTGATCGTGTTGCTCGTACCATTCCCTTGATCAGTTCCTCAGCCAATTGGCGCAGCGGGTGGGCGATCACAACTTTCAGCGTGCCGTCCAGCAAACCGGCCCTTGTGCTGTCCATCAGGTCGTAGCCGACGACGACCAGTTCCGATGCTCGCCCCGATGCCCGCAGTGCCGCCATCGCCCCGGTGATGCCGCCGCCTGATACGAAGAGCGAGGTCAGGTCGGGGTGCTGGTTCAGGAGTTTCTCGGTCATCTCTTCGGCCACGGCGCTGGATTCAAAGGTGGACAGCGGTTCCAGCAGGGTGAAATCCGGCGCATGTTCGCGGAAGTAGGAGCGGAAGCCGCTCTCGTTCATCTCTTGATTGCGATAGCGCGGGTTGCCCATCAGGATGCCGATCTTGCCGGGTTTCTTGCAAAGGCCCTCGATGGCCCAGGCCGAGGTGCGCCCGACCTTCCAGTTGTCCAGGCCCACGTAATGCACCAGCCCCGCCGCCGACAGCTGGGCGATCAGGGCAAAGACCGGCAGGCCTTGGGATTGCAAGGTCTCGACCGCTTGGATGACCACGGGATGCACAGCAGAGGTGATGCAGATCGAGTCGCACTCGGCCCCCAAGGCCAGCGCGCGTGCTGCCGTGTTCTGTGGGGAGAGGTCGTCGAGAAACTCGATCCGCACGTCAATCTCGACGCCGATGTCAGCCGCAGCAGCCTCGCGGATGGCGGCGGCGACGTTCTGGTAGAACTGCCGATGTGGCTGCAGCAGCAGGAAGCCAAAGCGATAGCGTGGGCGGCTGGCCGAGACCTTGGCCTGAATGGTGCCAAGCCCATAAAATCCAATGCGTTCCGCTGCTTCCTGTACCAGAACCTGAGTGGCGGCCCGCACGTTCTTGGCCCCGGCCAGAACGCGGTTGACGGTGGCGACGGAGACGCCGGCAGCTTCGGCCAGATCGGGAATGGTTGGGCGGGTCATGATGGATCATCTCATTTCATATCATATTTCGCCCCCGTTTTGATATGGTGAGACGAAATGAATTGCGACACAACATCGCATCTTGATTCGAATGCCGTCAAGCTGGCATGTTGTGCCTTGTGACGCGGCGCCTTGGTCCAAGGTCCGGGTCTGTGTCGGGGAAATCTAAAGACAGGTCCAAGAGCAAGGTCGCGCGGGAACCGCTTTTCCGCAATCGGCATTGTCATGCCCGCAGCAGGTCGCGGCGGCTTCCGAAGGCCTGTCTGAATGGAAAGCGGCGGCATCGCCGGGGTGAGGGACGCGATGGACGATCTGAAATTCGGCACACGCAACAAGCGGGGCGATTGGGCCCCCGGCGCTCCGCTGGAGATTGCGTCCAGCTGGGTTTGGCCCTTCAACCCGTTGAAATTCGTGCAGTTCGTGATTGGCTATGTCTGGCCGTGGAACGCCTTTCATATGGCGACGGCGCTGCTTTACTGGTTCTACATCATCCCGCCGGTCGAGACCCTGCAAACTCTGTCATGGGGCTGGGCGCTGTGGCTTTATGCGGTCAACGCGGCTGCGATCTTCGTGCTGTATGGCGGGGTAGAACTGTTCTGGTACGTCAAGCGCAAGCAAGGCACCCGGTTCAAGTACAACGGCAAGTTCCCTGGCGACCAACCGTCGGACGTCTTCTGGTTCAAGAGCCAGAACATCGACAACTTTCTGCGCAGCTTCTTCATCTCGATCCCGCTCTGGACGCTGGTGCAGGTGATCTTCCTGCTTGCGTTTGCCAAGGGCTATGTGCCGTGGCTGACCTGGGCGCAGAACCCGGTTTGGCTTACGGTGCTGGTCTTCCTGTGCCCCGCGATCCATGAGGTGCATTTCTTCTGCATCCACCGCCTGATCCACACCGATTTCCTTTATAAATACGTCCATTCGGTGCACCACAACTCGGTCAACCCCTCGCCTTGGTCGTCACTGTCGATGCATCCGGTGGAAGGGTTCCTGTACCACGCGGTCGCCTTCTGGCATCTGGTGATCCCGTCCAACCCGATCATCGCCCTGTTCCAACTGCACATCGCAGGCTTTGGAGCGATCAACGGCCATATCGGCTTTGACAAGCTGGAGATCACCGAGGACACGGCCCTGGATAGCCACGCCTACGCCCATTACCTGCATCACAAGTATTTCGAGGTGAACTACGGCGGCGATGGCCTGATCCCCTTGGACAAGTGGTTCGGCTATTGGCACGACGGCACCAAAGAGGCCGAGGCCCGCATGGATGCCCGCTTCGAGAAGAAGAAAGCGCGCCTGAACGCCGCCAAATGAACTTGGGGCGAACCGCGCCAACCCCTGACATTTCAAGACCGGACTGCGCCTCGCAAGGAGGCGGGGCGCAACCGTAAGGGCTGTCCGATCCAGGGCGCCATCACCTGAAACCTTGGTTTCAAAACTGCCTTCGGGCGACAAAACGGGAGGAGACTGACATGAAACTGATGACAACCCTGATCAAGGCCACGGCGGCCATGGCCCTGATGGCAACCGCCGCCAGCGCGGCGAATATCGCCGTCATCGGCGGCTCCAATGACGATGCGTTCTGGAACAAGATCAAGAAGGGGCTTGATGATGCAACCCCCGGCGTCGTGGCCAATGGCGGCAGCGTCAACTATCTGCGCCTGCAAAACTATGACAACTTCGCCCCGGATGTCGTGCAACTGATCCGCACCGCGATCAGCCAGAAGGTCGACGGGCTGGTGATCCCCGATTGGGTGCCCGAAGCCGAAGACCCGGCCATCAAGGATGCGCTGGCGGCCGGTATCACCGTGATCCTGATGAATGCCGGCGGCGCCGACAAGGCGCATGAACTCGGCGCGATCAACTATGTCGGCAACGAGGAATATCCCGCCGGTGTCGCGGGCGGCGAATATTTCGCCAAGCATGGCCAGAAGCATGTCCTGTGCGTCAACACCCTGCCCGGCGCCGCCAACACCGAAGCGCGCTGCAAAGGTGTTCTGGATGCGATGACCAAGGCGGGGTTCAACTCCGAAGAACTGCCGCTGCCGACAACCTCCTTCGGGGATCCGACCGCGGTGGCCGAGGCGATCAAGGCCACCCTGATCAAGGATGGCACCATCGACGGCGTGATCACCATTTCGGCGGGCGATGCAGATGCGGCGGCCACGGGCATTCAGCAAGGCGACAAGGTCAAGACCGTCGCCCTCGCCTCCTTTGACATGAACGAAGCCGGCCTCGCGCGCATCAAGGATGGCACGCAGTCCTTCTCGATCGACCAGCAACCCTATCTGCAAGGCTATCTGTCCGTCGCCCTGCTGGCTTCGGCCATCGACTTCGGCACCAGCCTGCCGACCTTCCCGGTGCTGACCGGGCCGGGCATCGTCGACAGCGCCAACATCGACGCCACGCTGGCCGGCGTGAAAAAGGGCGCGCGCTAGGCGCCGAACCGGGCCCGCTGCCCTGGCGGCGGGCCGCCACCAAAACCTCGGGGGAGGCTCATGAACAGAAATACCTCGTTGGGCGGGCTGTTGCGTCGTCCTGAAGCCGGTGCCTGCCTTGGCCTTGTCGCCGTTCTTGTCTTCTTCGGCATCTTCGGCGGGCTGACCTTCCTGCAACCGGCGGGCATGGCAAGCTGGATGAACGTCGCCGCCAACCTGGGCGTGATCGCCATCCCGGTCGGCCTGCTGATGATCGCAGGGGAACTGGATATTTCCGTCGGCGCGATGGTGCCCTTTGGTGCCATGACGGTCGCCGTGATCTCGGGCCATTTCGGCCTGTCGATCTGGCTGGGCATCGCTGTCACGCTGGCCTTCGGCGTGATGGTGGGCCTGCTGAATGGCTATCTGGTGATCCGCACGGCGGTGCCCTCGCTGATCGTGACGCTGGGCAGCCTTTTCGCCGTTCAGGGCGTCGTTCTGGGCCTGACGGTGATGATCACCAAATCGACGAGCGTCGCGCTGAAGGTCCAGGGCCCCGCCAAGGCGATCTTTGGCGATTTCGTGTTCAGCGGTCAAATGCAGGTCATGGTGCTGTGGTGGCTGCTGATCGCGGCGGCCTATGTCTACTTCGTCCACTTCTCGCGCTTTGGGAACTGGATCTTTGCCATGGGCGGCGACAAGGTTTCCGCCCGCAACGCCGGTATCCCGACCGAGCGGATGACGATCCTGCTGTTTGTCTTCTCCTCGACCTCCGCCGCCTTTGTCGGCATGTGCCAGGCGATCCTGTACAACTCGGCGCAGGTCGCGGGCGGCCAAAGCTTCATCTTCAACGCGATCATTTCGGTGGTCGTCGGCGGTGTGCTGCTGACCGGCGGCTTTGGGTCGATCATCGGCATCTTCTTTGGCACCATCACCTTCGCCATCGTCAACCAGGGCATCTACTACACCAATTTCGACCGCAACTGGTCGTCCCTGATCATCGGCGTGCTGCTGCTATGCGCGGTTCTGATGAACAACACCTTCCGCAAGATGGCGCTGTCTTACGCGCCGAAGAAAGGGGCCAAGTGATGGGCCAAGAAACTGGGCGGACGATCCTTTCCCTGCAGGGCATCAACAAGTCCTTTGGTCCCATCGACGTCCTGCACGACATCAGCCTTGAGGTGAAGGCGGGCGAGGTTCTTTGCCTGCTGGGTGATAACGGTGCCGGCAAATCCACCGTGATCCGGCTTTTGTCTGGCGTTCACCAGCCGACTTCCGGCCAGATGGTGATGGACGGCAAACCGGTCCTGTTCCGCAATCCGCGCGAGGCCGCCGACCACGGCATCGCCACCGTCCACCAGTTCGGCGGCACTTTCCCCCTGATGTCAATTGGCCGCAGCTTCTTCGTCGGCCGGGAACCGACGCGCTGGTTCGGCCCCTTGAAACTCTACGACCGCAAGAAGGCGAATGAGATCGCGGTCAAAGCCGTCCAGAACTTTGGCATCACTCGCATCGACGACGGCGACCGCTTGGTCGGCGGTCTGTCGGGGGGTGAGCGTCAGGCACTGGCCATTGCCCGCGCGGTCCACTTCGGCGCTCGCGTGCTGATCCTTGACGAGCCCACGGCCGCCTTGGGCGTCAAGCAGGCCACCCACGTCCTGCGCATCGTGAACGAGGCCAAGAAGCGCGGTCTGGCGGTCATCTTCATCACCCATCAGGTCATGCACGCCATGGCTGTGGGCGACCACTTTGCCGTGCTGATCCGGGGCGCCGTCGCCGCCGACTTCCGCAAGGGCGAACGGACGCGTGAGCAGATCACCGATCTGATGGCAGGTGGCGAAACCATGGCCGACCTCGAAGCGCAGATCGAAACCTACATGGATAGCCACGACGGTCATCCGCCACAGGCGGTATCGGCCTGAACCCTCTCCCCGCCGGGTGCTCTCCACTAACCCGGCCTTTCGTGGCCCGACCTTCGGGTCGGACCACGATCCTTTAAACACCACGCCAAGGACGACCCCATGCCCGCCTGGACCCGCGCTTGCGCCACTGACGATATCGACCCCGAAGACCTGATCCGCTTTGACCATGGCACGCGCAGTTTCATCATCGTGCGCAGCCCGGATGACACGTTCCACGCCATCGATGGCCATTGCAGCCATGAAAAGGTGCATCTGTGCGACGGCCTCGTGATGGATTTCACCGTCGAATGCCCCAAGCACAACGGTGTCTTTGACTACCGCACCGGTGAGGCCAAGCGCGCCCCGGCTTGCATCAATCTGCGCTCCTATCCCGTCAAGGTCGAAGACGGCCAAGTTTATATCGAGGTCTGACATGAGCTTCCAACTCGCCGCCTGTGCCGAAATGCTATGGCGCGACCGCCCGATTGAATGGCGGGCTTCCCGCCTGAAAGAGATGGGCTTCGGCGTCGGCCTGTGGAACTGGCCCGCCTGGGATCTGGCCAAGCTTGAGGCGACCGGGGCCACCTTTACCATCATGAACGGCTACCTTGAAGGGCGTCTGACCGACCCGCAAGGCTGCGAGATGTTGCTCGCCTCCGCCGCCGAGACGGCCAAGGTCGGCAAGCGGCTTGGCGTCCACCGCCTGAACCTGCACGGTACGGGTTTGGGCGACATGGGCATCCCGATCCCGAAAATCGGCGCCTTTGCCCCCGGCATGGTGATCCGCGCCCGCGACACGCTGAACCGCGTCTGCGACTTGGCGGAAGCGTCGGGTCAGGTCTTCACCTTGGAAAACCTCAACCCCATCGATCACCCCGGCTGCCCCTTTGGCTCCACCGCCGACGTGCTGGCGCTGGTGTCGGCGGTCAACCGCCCGCAACTGCGCATCAACCTCGACCTCTACCACACCCAGATCGGCGAGGGCGACCTGATCCGCTGGTGCGAAGCCTGTTTGCCGTGGATCGGCGAAGTGCAGGTGGCCGACAATCCGGGCCGCTGCGAACCGGGCACCGGCGAGATCAACTATGCCAGTGTCGCCAAGGCCCTGAACGGCATGGGCTATTCCGGCCCCGTCGGGATGGAGGCCTTCGCCGAAGGCGACGAAGACGCCGCCCTCGAAGCCTTCCGTTCAGCCTTCACGGTGTAATCATGGTCCAGTTCCACAAGCGCCCGAACGTCGCCGACGTCCGCGCGATGAAGGCCCGCGGCGAGAAGATCTCGATGCTTTACGTCACCACGCTGGAGGAAGCCGCCGCCGCCGATGCGGCTGGCATCCACATGCTGTCGATTGAAAGCCGCTTCTTCTCCCCGGAAATGCGCGAGGCGGCGGGCAAATGCTTCGTGCAGGTGGGCCTGCCCTTTGGCCCTTACGGCGGGCTTGCGACAGCGGAAGACTACCTGCGCGCGGCGTTCAAATACACCGCAATGGGGGGCGACTGCTTCTATTGCGCGGCAAGCCTGGACATCCAGAAAGCGCTTTGCGACAACCATGTGCCGATCGTGGCCCATGTCGGCCTGATCCCCAGCTACATCACCTGGACCGGCTGGCGCGCGGTGGGCAAGACGGCGACCGAGGCCCGCGCCGTCTGGGACCATGTCAAACAACTGGAGGCCATCGGCTGCTTTGGCGCGGAACTGGAGGTCGTGCCCGACCGTCTGGGCGAGATGATCGCGAAGAACACCCCGATGATCATGCTGGGCATGGGCGCCGGCCCCGGTGCTGATGCGCAATACCTCTTTGCCGAGGATGTGCTGGGCCAGACCAATGGTCACAGACCGCGCCACGCCAAGACCTACCGCAACTTTGCCGCCGAATATGCCCGGTTGCAGGCCGAGCGGGTCGCGGCCTTCAAGGAGTTCATCGCGGACGTCAACACCGGCGCCTATCCGCAGCCGCAGCACAACGTCCCGATGCAGGACGCCGAATTCGATGCTTTCAAGGCCGGTCTCGGTCTGTAACCTTCAAGGAAACCAAATGCTCAACACCGCCCTCCTCGGCGCTGGCCGTATCGCCGGCGTCCATGCCACCGCCATCTCGACCAACCCCGGCAGCCGTCTGGTCGCCGTATCAGACATCAACACCGAAGCCGCAGCCAAACTGGCCGCCCAATACGGCGCGGCAGCGCGCGCGACCGAGGATATCCTTGCCGATGCCTCGATCAACGCCGTCCTGATTGCCACCTCTACCGACACCCATTCCGACCTGATCGAGCGTGCCACCGCCGCCGGCAAAGCCGTGCTCTGCGAAAAGCCGGTCGATCTGTCCTTGGCGCGGGCTCAGGCCTGCCAGAAGGTCGTTGCGCAGAATGGTCGCCCGGTGATGATCGGCTTCAACCGCCGCTTTGACCCGAACTTCTCGGCCCTGAAAGCGGCACTCGACAAGGGAGAGATCGGCAAGCCGGAACTCCTCTCGATCACCTCCTTTGACCCGGCCCCGCCGCCGGTGGCATACATCAAGGTCTCGGGCGGGCTGTTCCGCGACATGATGATCCATGACTTCGACATGGCGAACTACCTGATGGGCGGGGCACCCGCGACGGTGTCGGCCGTGGGGTCCTCCATCGTTGACCCGGCCATCGGGGCTGCGGGCGATGTCGACACCGCCGTCGTGACTCTGAACTATGCCGACGGACGGATCGCCGTCATCAAGAACTCGCGCCGGGCGGTCTATGGCTATGACCAGCGGGTGGAACTCTTGGGCTCGGAAGGCCTGCTGCAGGCGCAGAACATGCTGGAGAACACCGTGGTGAAGTCCACCACCGCAGGCGTGACCGGGGCCAAGCCGACCTATTTCTTCCTGGAACGCTACATGCCCGCCTACAAAGCGGAATGGGCGGCCTTCGTGGCGGCGGTCAACGCAGGTTCCGCTCTGCCGGTCACTCTGGCCGATGGCGTGGCTGCACTTGCCATGGCCGAGGCAGCAACCCAGTCCCTGAAATCGGGCGCGCCCGTGAGGCTGTAACAATCACCGTGAGTTAGCGGTCGTTCATCAGGTGACGCTGAGTGACCGCTTCCAGCCCGACGCCGCGCCTCGATGCACTGAACGTGGTCTGCTACCTATGTCGGCATGACCGAAGAAGGGTGGTCAAGGTGGACAGGAGGTGTCCCCATGGCCGTCGAACTTCTTCCCGCACTTCGTCCTGCCCGCGTCGAATGGAACAAGGGTCGCATCATCGGGTAGAAACGCCCGCTCTTGCCAAGGCATGTCTGGTCAATCCGTGTCCGGCTCGAAATGGCGGGCAACACTCGTGACCTCGCGTTATTCAATATGGCTGTCGACAGCAAACTTCGTGGATGCGACCTCGTTGCGCTGCGGGTCCGGGATGTTCTAGCGGCCGAGCGTGTCAAGGAGCGCGCCTCGATGATCCAGAGCAAGACAGGCGAATCTGTCCGGTTCGAATTCACCCAGACGACCCGCCAATCTTCGGACCGCTGGGTCCGAGTTCCCGGGATGATCGGCCTCTAATTCCTTGGGCCAAGCCGGATCCACGGCAGCCCGCACCTCTCGACACGCCAGTACGCGCGCATCGTCAGGGGCTGGGTCACGGCTTTGGGTCTTGAGGCAAGCGCCTGCGGCACCCATTCGATGCGGCGCATCAAGGTGGCCCAGATGTACAAGAAGACGGGTAACCTCCCAGCAGTCTAACTGCTGCCGGTCATACAAAATGGACAGCACGGTGCGCTACCTCGGGGTCGATGTCGAGGGCGCACTGACCTTGTCAGAGGGATCGACCTGTGGCCATCCGCCGGCTGGCACCAGTGGTGCCGGCCGCCCTATAGCTGCCAGTCACACCGTCGAATGCCTCTGTCTCAGCCGCCCCAAAGTCCACGTTCCTCATTCAGAGGAGGGGAACACATGCGAAGTGCTCGCCCGTTTTGACGGCGGACCAAGAATGTGTGCCCGAAGGTCTCAGCTAAACGTCGCACCAGGCTCCTGCCAGAACACCGAATTCGGTGTCATTCTGTCAATTGCCGAGACTGGTCTGACCACCGCGAGGCGCATGATCTAAAATCTTGCGATCCGGGAACTATGATTGGGACTTCGTACCTAGCGGCCGGCCACATGGGCCGCGGCGGCCGATGATGCCGCTCGGCAGGCGGGTTCGAGGTCCTCGCGGGCCGCGAGTTGTGCGGCAAGGCTGCCGATGAACGCGTCGCCTGCGCCGTGGCTGCTGACGACCTCTACCTTTTCGGCGGGCAGGCTGAAGCATTCATCATTGGCGCCCCAGGCTGCCAGACCTTTGCTCCCTGCAGTGACGATCACGGTTTCGAACTGTTCGGCCAGAAGTTTGGCCGCATCGGCGGCACTGTGCAGGCAGCAAACCGGAGAGGCGCCCATCATCTCGGCCTCGACCGCGTTCACGACCAGCATGTCGACAAGGCGGCGGAAATCGGCGCCCAGGTTGCGCCAGGGTGCGGCGTTGAGCACCGTGCGCACGCCGCGCTTTCGAGCTTCGGCTGCGGCGGCAAGGTTGGTCGCCTCAGGTACCTCATTTTGCATGACCAGGACCTCAACGCCTTTCCAGACGGCATCGTCCGCCAGGGCCTCTGGCGCAATCCGCAGATTGGCGCCCGAGACGATGATGGCGGCGTAGTCCCCGGCGCCGTCCTGAATGGCCACGCTCATCCCTGAGCCGACGCCCGCTACCGTGGCGATGAACCGGTCATCCACGCCGCCCTTCGTCAGATTCTCACGTAGAAAGACGCCAAAGTCATCGTCTCCCACAGCCCCCAACATCCGGCTTTCCGCCCCGGCCTTCGCCGCCGCCACCGCCTGATTGCCGCCTTTGCCGCCGAATTTCGGGTACCAGCGCGAGCCAATGGCCGTCTCGTCCTTGCGCGGCAGATGGTCGGCCTCAACCATGATGTCATAGTGCAGGCTTCCGACGGTCAGGACGATTGGTGGGACGGCGGGGGGCATTTCTCTCTCACAATCTGCGTTTGGACTGCACCGCGCGCATGGTGCGGCTGAGGTTGGCATCGGCGGCCTTGCGGTCACGCTGGGCAACGGCGACGAACAGCGCGTCCAGCAGGTTCAACTGGGCGATCCGCGCCGTGGCGTTTTCCCCCAGCAAGGGGGAGTTCTGCGCGGTCGAACACAGCACCACATCCGCCAGCTTGGCGAGCGGGCTTTCAGGATAGTTCGTCACCGCAATCGTGCGCGCGCCATTGCGCCGCGCCATCTCGGTCGCCTCCAGCACCGCGGCGGTGGAACCGGAGTGCGAAAAGGCAACCGCCACGTCATCCGGGCAAAGCAGCGCCGCCGACATCATCATCATATGTGCGTCGTCAAAGACCGAGGTTCGGATGCCAATGCGCAGGAACTTGTGGCTGACGTCTCGCGCGATCTGTGCCGACCCGCCAAGCCCGTAGAAATCGCGCTGCTTGGCGCGCGCCAGATAGTCGGCGGCGCGGTCAAAGGCCTCAAGGTCCAGGATGGCGAAGGTTTCCTCCAGCGCCTGCATGGCGGTGCGGAAGACTTTCTGGACGATCTCGCCTGCGGTATCGGTCTCGCTGATCTCGGCATGAAGACCTGCGGTGTCAGAGCGGTAGTAGTCCACAAGCCCCTGCCGGAAATCCCGGAACCCGTCAAAGCCCAGCTTCTTGGCGACTTTGACCACCATCGCCTCGGACACCGCCGATTTCTCGGCGATCTCGCGCAGCGGTGTCGTCTCGTCGATATCCTTGCGGGCGAGGATATCCGCCGCCACCTTGCCCTCCAAAGGTGTCAGGCTTGGCAGCCTCATCCGGATTTGCGCGCCCACGGCCCTTGGATCACCCATCGTTACCCCTGTTTTCCACCACCCGCGCCCGATGCGAACTTGTCGATCAGCATGGCGACAATGATGATGATACCGGTGGCAAGCAACTGGTAGAAGGCCTGTACGTTCAGAAGGGTCAGCCCATTGCGCAGCGTGCCCAGGATGATGCAGCCAATCAGGGTACCTGGGATGCTGCCACGCCCGCCCATAAGGCTTGCCCCGCCGATGGCCGAGGCCGCGATGGCGTCCAGTTCCCACAGCGTACCCATGGTAGGTTCGGCAGCGCCCAAGCGGCCGATCAGGATCATCGCGGCCACGGCAGCCATGAAGCCCGAGATCATGTAGGCCGCCAGCTTGGTCAGCACGACAGGAACCCCCGCGATCCGCGCAGCTTCCGGGTTGCCGCCGATCGCCATGAAATACTCACCCAAGGGGGTCTTGTTCAGGATGACCCAAGCCAACACCGCCAACACTGCCACGATGATCACCGGGGTCGGCACGCTGGCCAAGGTACCATTCGTCAGGGCCCGGAATCCATCCGGCAGGCCGAAAATCGGCTGCCCGCCCGTGTAGATCAGCGCCAACGCGCGGTAGAGCGACAGGCCGCCCAAAGTCACGATGAAGGGCTGCAACCCGCCCCAGGCGATCAGCGCGCCGTTGACGAACCCGCAGGCAGCTCCCGCCGCCAAGGCGCCAAGGATTGCCACCGGGATCGGCACCCCTGCCACCATCATGGCCGCCCCCAGAATGGCCGTCAGCGCCGCCACCGGCCCCACCGACAGGTCGATCCCGCCCGAGATTATGACCAAGGTCATCCCCAAGGCGATGCAGGCGTTGATCGAGGATTGTTGCAGGATATTCAGCAGGTTGGGCGCCGTCAGGAAGGTCGGCGACAGGCTGGCAAAGACCACCGAAATCAGGATCAACCCGATCAGCGTACCCGCATCGCGGAACTTGATGCTTTTGAAGATGGAGTTCATGGGACCCTCAGGAAGACGGAATGGCGTTGCGGGCGATGTTGGCTTCGGTGATCTCACCCGGGCCGAGCGTGGCGCTGATCTTGCCTTCGCGCATGACCAGCACGCGGTCGGCCAAACGGATCACCTCGGGCAGTTCCGAGGAGACGAAGAGAACGGCTTTGCCCTCTTTCGCCAAACGCTCGATCAGGTCGTAGATTTCGGCCTTGGCGCCCACATCGATGCCGCGGGTGGGTTCGTCGAACAGGAAGATCGCGGTCCCCGCCGCCAGCCAGCGCCCGATGATGGCCTTCTGCTGATTGCCGCCCGAAAAACTGCCGATGGGGCGCGAGACGTCGAAGG
Source organism: bacterium (assembly GCA_016124195.1). Taxonomy (GTDB): domain Bacteria; phylum Pseudomonadota; class Alphaproteobacteria; order Rhodobacterales; family Rhodobacteraceae; genus Stagnihabitans. Next base: position 91,523 of record WGOE01000011.1, read on the forward strand.
GCCGCAGGTTGACCTCTTTCATCAACTCTTCTGAACGCGCCTTCAGCACGCCCTTGCGGATCAACCCCAACCGCGAAAACCGCCGCATGGCAGGCAGGCCGATGTTCGATGTCACCGGACGGTGACGCACGATCCCATCGCGCTTGCGCTCCTCCGGCACCAGACCCAGACCCGCCTTGATCCGGGCGCGGGGGCCAGCGGCAATGGCAGCGCCTGCCACCTCGACCACGCCCTTGTCGGCGCTGTCCACCCCTGCGATCAGGCGCATCAATTCGGTCCGACCCGAGCCGACAAGCCCGGCAATCCCCAGCACTTCCCCGGCATGAAGTTCAAAACCAGCATCCTGCACCGCCCGCCCGCGCGACAGGCCCGACACTTTCAGAACCGTCCGGTCGGTTGCAAACGAATGGTGCGCCGACTTCGCAAGTTCACGCCCCACCATCAATTCAATGACTTGAGACACCGGGGTTGCCGGGATCGGCACCTGAGAAATCAGCCGCCCATCGCGCAGGATCGTGGCGGTCTGGCAGACGCGGAACACCTCGTCCATCTTGTGGCTGACATAGATCACCGACACGCCCTGCGCCGACAGCCGCCCGATCACCGCCAAAAGCTTTTCAAACTCCGCCGGGGTCAGGGACGAGGTCGGCTCGTCCATCGCAATGATCCTGGCATTGGCGCGCAGGGCCTTGGCGATCTCGACAATCTGGCGCTGCGCCACGCGCAGGGTCCGGACTGGCGCGGTCACGTCAATCCCGGGGTCCAGCGAGGCCAACAGCCGTTTCGCCTCGGCCTCTTGCCGCGCGCGGTCCACGAAGACGCCTTTGCGCAGCGCATGGCCCAGAAAGATGTTCTGCGCGACCGTCAGTTCAGGCACCTGTTGCAGTTCCTGATGGATCATCGCGATCCCCGCATCCGTCGCATCGCGGGGGGAGGAAATTGTAACAGCCCTGCCGTCAATCTCGATCCTGCCGGTATCGGAGGAGAGAACGCCGCAGAGGATGTTTAGAAGCGTGGACTTGCCCGCGCCATTCTCGCCCAAAAGCCCGTGGACCTCGCCGGGCTGAACGGTCAGCGCCACACCATGCAGAACCTTGGTCACGCCGAAGGACTTCTGCACGTCAGTCAGGGAAAGACGGGGGGTCATGGGGATATCCGCAAGGAAAAGGTCTGCCCGGGGGAGCATCCGGGCAGACCAGTCAACTTATTTCTTCAGCAGGGCAGCGCGCAGGGCGGCGATGTCTTGCGTGGAGTAGGTGTCGATGTTGTCCTTGGTGATCAGCGCTTGCGGCGTGGCCACCACGCGCGGCAGTTTCTGACCAGCCAGCAGGCGCAGCGAGACTTCCAGCGCGATCTCACCCGTCAGAACCGGGAAGCTGTCCACGGTGCCGGTCAGATCGCCTGCCTTGATGGCGGCATAGGCGTCCGAAATCCCGTCGGTGCCGAAGACGGCGACCTGAGATTGCTTGCCAGCGGCCTTCACAGCCTCGACCACACCCAACGCCATGCCGTCGTTGTTGGCATAGAAGCCGATCAGGTCGGGGTATTGCTGCAGGATCGTGGTGGCGGCGTTGAAGGCCTCTTCACGCGACCAGTTGGCCGGAACCGAGGCCACGACCTGGAACTTGCCAGAGGCGTTGATCGTCTCGGTGAAGCCCGCGGTCCGCTGACCAGCCGCGTAAACGCCCGGCTGGCCCTCGATCACGGCGACCTTTCCGCCATCGGGGCGGTTCTGGATGAACCAGTTGGCGACGTTCACGCCGTTGCCCTTTTGCACGTTGCCGACATAGTGCTCGGCCGAGGGGATCACGGCGTCATTGACGTTCAGCACCGGAATGCCAGCCGCCTTGGCCTTCTCCACAGCCGGGATCAGGTTGGCGTCGGTTTGCGGCGACAAGAGCAGCGCAGCGAAGCCCTGGTTGATCAGGTCTTCCGCGATGGAAAGCTGACCCAACTGGTCGCCCTCGTTGGCGGCGGCCTGGTAGACCAGGGTGACACCCAGCTTGTCCGCAAGGTTCTGGTAGCCTTGGCCAAGCGAACGCCAATATTCGTTGGTCAGTGTCTTGGACACGCCACCGATCTTTGTGCCAGCGGCAGGGGCCGCGAGCGGGCCGAACTTGGCGTCCAGTTCCGACCAGTCCATGCGATCCGGCTCGGAGTCCGAATTCAGCGGGGCGAGGTCGGCATGTGCCGCGCCCATCGACAGGGCGAAGACACCGGCGGCGAGAGCGCCTTTCAGAAAGTGTTGCATATGGATCCTCCCGTTTTCAACACGATTTGACAAGTATTTGTAAAGTCAGGCCGCCAAAGCCCCCTTGGCGGCAGCAAGCCGCGCGATCTCCTGGGCAATGATGGGGTCTTGGGCAGATTGCGCATGGGTCAGGCGGTTGTCGCCCGCCATGGCATGAACCCCCGCCAGAAGGCGGCGGACGGTGCGGATGTTGGCGGCACATTCGGCCACCGGATCAAGGCCCGACGCATCGGGGAAGGTGTCGAAATAGATCGCCCCGTCGAAGCCGGCGCGATGCACTTCGCGCAGCAGTTCCAGCGTGGCAAACTCGTGGACCGAGGCGACCATCAGCCCGTCATCCCGCTTGGCGTAACCGTCGTTCAGGTGCAGCCCCAGCAACCTGCTTTTCCGCGCAATCAGCGCTGCGGCAAAGGCGGGCTGTTCGTCGGCATAAAGCGAATGGGCGAAGTCGATGGTCACGCCAAGGTTCGCAGCCCCCACTTCGGCAATCGCCAGAAGCGTGGTCGAGGCATCGTTCAGAAGGCTGTAAGACCGCGGCTCATTTGGCTTATATTCTATGGAAATCAAGCAGTCAGGGTTATGTGCGCAAACCTCGGCGATGCCTGCGATCTCGGCTTCCCACAGGGCTGTATAGTCACATTGGAAGGCGTAGTCATAGCCATCCTGCCCCAGCCACAGCGTCATCATCGGTGCGCCCATCGCGTGCGCCGCGTCAATGCCGCGCTTGGTCAGGTCAATCGCCTCGCGCCGGACCGCCGCGTCAGGATTGGTGAATGCCCCCATCTTGAAGGCCGGATTTGTGTAATAGCGCATCGCAAGGCCCGAGACGGACAGGCCATTGTCGCGCACCATCTGCCCCACCTGATGCGCATCGGCGCCCACATGGTCGGGGTAGTTCAGATCCAGCTCCGTCAGCCCCTCGACCGTGGCCGCACGGGCGACCATCTGGGCCAGCGAAGGTTTGCCGGTCAGTCCCGGCCAATACGCTGCCGCATTGGAGCCGAATGAGTTGATCCGCGTCGCGAAGCGATGTCCGAGCATGTGATTCTCCCTTGAACTTTATGAATAGGATAAATGTTGTGAAGTTGCAAAGTAAATCGTCAGCTCCGCGGTGACGCGGTCTGGTATCTGCCGAACACAAGAAGCTATTGCCGCAGCCCGGTGATCGCTTTCAACGCAGCTCTTGCGGGCCGCGTCCTGACGACCATACGGACCGTCAGGACGCGGCGCGAAATTTCCGGTTCAAGTTTGCTGTCAGTTCAGGCTTGGCTCTGCTCCGCGCGTTCAGTCGTCCGACAGTCATCGCCTCTTCAAGCCCGCGGTCATGTTCGTCGCATCGAACGTCCGCATTCCGTGAGCTGGGTGCGCTTGGCAGGCGGCCTGCCAACAAAAATGGCCCATATTGAGCGCGCCCTGATCCGTTGATGCGCGCCGTGGGTCAGGTATCGCGTCGGGCGTCTTCGGCCTTGTAGACCTCGAAGGTAAGCCTCGGCAGGGTGGCGAAGTCTTCCGCGGGGGTGAAACTGCTGGCCAGCGCCGCGTTGCGGTCGACCTCTTCGGCAAAGCGCAGGCCGATGATGGCGCTGGCGATGCGGCTGTCGGCGAGGACGAATTTCAGCGCCAGTTCGTAGAGGTCAGGCATGGTCGCCCCAGGGGCCAAAAGCTGCATCTGCCGCTGCAGGATGCCCGAGGTCATGGTGCGCATCGTCACCACGCCCACGCCCGCCTTGGCCGCCGCGGGCAGGAAATGCCGCGCGCTTGCCTGATAGATCAGGTTGTAGGCGATCTGGTAGACCTCGATTTCGGGGTGCGCGAGGAACGGCAACAGCGTGAAGGGCTCTTCCGAGGTGATGCCGATATGGCCGATCTTGCCCGCCTCCTTCAGGCGCAGCAGCGCGGGCAGGGACACGTCCAGCACATGCGCCACATCGGCGGGGCCGAACATCCGGCCATGCAGCTGCATCACGTCGATATGGTCGGTCTGCAGGCGGCGCAGGCTGTCCTCGACCGAGGCGCTTACCGCCTCGGCGGTGAAATCCGCCCAGACTTTTGAGGCCAGCACGCAGTCACCGCGGCGTCGAGCCATGACCCGGCCGACCAGGGTTTCCGAATGCCCGTTGCCATAGGCCGCCGCGGTGTCGATGTAGTTGATGCCGCGATCCAGGGCATGGTCCAGCATCGCCTCCACCGCCTTGCCGCCTTCGGGCGTGGTCGGGTCCCAGCCGGCGCTTTGGTGGACATAGGCGAAGGCCGCGCCCCCTGCCGCGATGGGGGACACCATCAGGCCGGTGCGGCCAAGGGGGCGTTTTTGCATCGGTTACAGCCCCGTCGTCTTTTCGATGGCTTCGGGATAACGCGCGCCTTCGATCTCGATGGCGGCGGCGGCCTTGGTCAGGGCGGTCAGGTCCTGAGCCGAGAGCTTGATCGCGGCGGCGCCGAGGTTTTCCTCAATGCGGCTGAGCTTGGTCGAGCCGGGGATCGGCACGATCCAGGGCCGCTGCGCCATGACCCAGGCCAGCGCCATTTGCGCGGGGGTGGCGCCCCGGCTGCGGCCGAGGTCGGCCAGCAGGTCCACCAGCGCCCGGTTCTTGGCCCGCGCCTCGGGTGTGAAGCGCGGCAGGACGGCGCGGAAATCGCCCGCGCCGATGGGCGTGTCGGCACTGACCGCGCCGGTCAGGAAGCCCTTGCCGAGCGGGGAATAGGCGACGAGACCGATGCCGAGTTCGTCCAGCAGCGGCAGGATTTCGCGTTCGACCTGCCGCGACCAGATCGAATATTCGCTTTGCAGCGCCGACAGCGGCGTGACCGCATGCGCCCGGCGGATCGTGCCGGCGCCCGCCTCGCTGAGGCCCCAGCGGATCACCTTGCCCGCCGCGATCAACTCACCCACCGCGCCGGCCACGTCTTCGATCGGCACCGTAGGATCGACGCGGTGCTGGTAGAGAAGATCGATCTTTTCCACCCTGAGCCGCCGCAGCGAGCCTTCGACCGCGTGCCTGATCGTCTCGGGCCGGCTGTCGAGGCCAAGGCCGGTGGCGCCAAGGGGGGCGGCCTCGCCTTCGGGCAACAGGCGGAAGCCGAACTTGGTGGCGATGGTCACCTGGCCCTTGAACGGCGCCAGCGCCTCGCCCAGCAGGTGTTCGTTGGTGTAGGGGCCATAGACTTCGGCGGTGTCGAAGAAGGTCACGCCCGCTTCGACGGCACCACGCAGGACGGGGATCATAGTGTCCGGCGGGGGAATGTCGGCATAGGAAAAGCTCATCCCCATGCAGCCGAGGCCGATTTCCGACACGTTCAGGCCGCTGCGGCCGAGTTGACGCAGGTTCATCGCGAATTTCCTTCTCCATGAATGCCCAGGGACTGCCGGCTCTCAAGGCCGGGGGTCAGGGCAAGCTTTTCGATCAGATCGGCCACGCTGCGGCGCGAGACCGTGGCGCGCGGGTTGACAAAGGGCTGGCCCTTGCGGGTCGTGCCATAGGCGACGGTGTCATCGTCATTCAGCCATGCCGGGCGCAGGATCGTGTAGTCCATCTCGGAGGCCTCGATGGCCAGCGCCGCATCGCGGTAGGGGTCGAGGACGCTGCGATAGGTCTCCCCCGGGACCTCGCCACAGATGCCCATGGAACTGACGAAGATCAGCCGCCTGACCCCTTCGGCCCGCATCGCGGTCAGGATAGCGCGGGCCTGGCGGGCCATGTCGCCCGAGAGGTTGGCATAGACCACGTCCTGCCCGCGCAAGGCGGCTTGCAGCGCCGCAGGGTCGGTCGCGTCGCCCTCCACCACCCGCACGCGGTCAGCGGGCCAGCGGCCTTCCAGCCGGTTGGCGCGGCGCAGGAACAGGGTCAGCGAGACCTCGGGATGCGCCAGCAGCACCGGAGTGGCCACCTGTGCGATCTGGCCATGCGCGCCGATGATCAGGATGCGGGGCATGTCACAGCCCGGTCATCTTCAGCACAGCCTCGGGCAGGCGCGCGCCGGTCAAGGGAATCGCGGCGCTCTGGGCGTCGATCCGCGCCATGTCCTCCGCGCTCAGCGGCACCTGAGCGGCGCCGAGGTTCTCGGTCAGCCGCGAGAGGTGCTTCGTGCCGGGGATCGGCACGATCCAGGGGGCTTTCGCCAGAAGCCAGGCGAGGGCGATCTGGCCCGGGGTCGCCTGCTTTGTCGCTGCAATCGCCGTTACCAGGTCCACCAACGCGAAATTCGCCTCGCGCGCTTCAGGCGTGAATCGCGGCACCATGTTGCGGAAATCGCCTTGTTCGAAGGTGGTGTCGCGCGTGATGGCTCCGGTCAGGAAGCCCGCACCGAGCGGCGAGAACGGGACGAAGCCGATGCCGAGGTCCTGCAGCACGGGCAGCAGGTCCGCCTCCGGCGCGCGGTGGAACAGGGAATATTCGCTTTGCACGGCGGCCACCGGCTGCACGGCATGGGCGCGGCGGATCGTGTCGGGAGCGGCTTCGGACAGGCCGAAATGGCTGACCTTGCCCTCGGCGATCAGGTCGCGGATTGTGCCCGCCACATCCTCGATCGGCACGGCGGGGTCGACGCGGTGCTGATAGAAAAGGTCGATCTTTTCCACCCCCAGCCGCTTCAGGCTGGCCTCGGCCACCTTGCGGATTTGTTCGGGCTGGCTGTTGGTGCCGCCCCGCCGCGCGCCGGTGTCCGGGTTGATGTCGAAGCCGAACTTGGTGGCGATCACCACCTTGTCGCGGATCGGGGCCAACGCCTTGCCGACCAGGACTTCGTTGGTCCAGGGGCCATAGGCCTCGGCGGTGTCAAAGAACGTCACGCCCTGGTCAAAGGCCGCGCGCAACAGCGCGATGCTGTCCGCCTCGGCCGGGGCCGCGCCGTAAATACCGGTCAGGCTCATGCAGCCCAGACCCAGTTCCGAAACCGTCAGGCCGCCTTGGCCGAGGGAACGCATCTTCATCCGATCTTCTCCATCCTGGGGGCCTGCGCCCGAAACACATCGGCAATGAACAGTGCCGAAACCGCCATGCCCGCCAGCAAAAGCCCTGTCCCAGTGGCGAGCCCCGAAGACAGCCCGAAGGGGGCGCCCACGGCGGCCAGCGTCGCCACCCCCAGCGAGCCGCCCAACTGGTGCGCGGTGTTGACGAGGCCCGAGGCAGCGCCGGCATCGCCCTGGGTGACACCCTGCACCCCCGCGACGGTCAAGGGCCCCAGCCCCGCACCGTTGCCGAGGCCCAGGATCAACAGCGGCAGACCCACGGCCAGAAGGTAACCCTGCGACGGGTTGGCCAGTGCGAGCCAGCCCATGCCGATGGCCGCCGCCAGAAAGGCGCCGATCAGCACGCCGCCATTGCCGAAGGTGCGGGTCAGCCGCGGCAGGGCCAGCGAGGCGACGAAGGTCATCACCGTCATCGGCAGGAACCCCAGCCCTGCCTGAACCGGGGTAAAGCCCAAGGGCCCCTGCATCAGCTGCGTGGTCAGGAAGAAGAATCCCAGGAACGCCCCGGTAAAGAACATCCGCGCCGCATAGGCGCCCGACCGCACCCGACTGGCGAACAGCCGCAGGGGGAGGATCGGCGTCGCCGCCCGCGCTTGCCGCCAGAAGAACCCCGCCAGCAGCACCAGCCCCAGCGCCGTGCTGCCCGCCGTCACGGGATCAGCCCAGCCCGTGCTGGCCGACCGCGTGATGCCCAGCACAACCGCCGCCATGCCGAGCGTCGATGTCGCCGCGCTGATCAGGTCCAGCCGCCCCTGCGCCATGGACGTCTCGGTCAAAAGCCGCCGGGCGGTGAAATAGAGCGCCACACCCACCGGCACGTTGACGAAGAACCCGATCCGCCAGCTGAGCCAGCCGGCAAAGATGCCGCCAAGTACCAGCCCAAGGCTCGACCCGATCCCCGCCGTGGCGGCATAGGCCGACAAGGCCCGTGTCCGCTCTTCGCCCTCGGCAAAGTGGATCTGCAAGAGCGCCAGCGTCGAGGGCGCCAGAACCGCAGCTCCGAGCCCCTGCACCGCCCGCGCGCCCAGGATCACCGCAGCCGAGGGTGCCGCCCCGATGGCCAGCGAGGACAGGGTGAACAGCGCAAGTCCGCCCAGGAACACGCGCTTGCGCCCCATGAGGTCGCCCATCCGCGCCCCCAGCATCAGGAAGCCGCCGAAAGCGATTGTATAGGCCGCCTGCACCCAGGCCAGCATCGCGGGCGAAAAGCCGAACTCGGCGCGGATCTCGGGCAGGCCGGTGATCACGATCGACGTGTCCAAGAGGATCATCATGTAGGTGGCCAGCACGATCGTCAGAACGGCGCGCTGCTGGTGCGTCAGGGCCTTGGTCATCGGGGAATCCTTTCCGGATGCGCCCAGTCTAGCCCTTTCCATTTCCGCGATAAGACGGCAAAATCAGCATGAGCCTATACTTTGGATTCATCAATGAAGCGCGACGAACTCGGCGACCTGTCGGCCTTTCTTGCAGTGATCGAGGCGGGCAACTTCACCCGCGCCGCTGCCCGCCTTGGCACCTCACAATCGGCTCTCAGCCATACCGTCTCACGGCTGGAGACCCGAATGGGCGTCCGGCTGCTGAACCGCACAACCCGCCAGGTTGCCCCGACCGAGGCCGGAGAGCGTCTGGCCGCGACCCTGCGGCCCTGCTTCGACGAGATCGAGGGGCAGATCGCCACGTTGAAGGGCCTCCGCGACAAGCCGGCGGGGCTGGTACGGATTTCCACCTCGGCGCTGGCGGCCGATACGATCCTCTGGCCGCGCCTGGCGCCGCTTCTGCGCGCCAATCCCGATCTGAACATCGAACTGAATATCGAGAACCGCTTCACTGATATCGTGGCGGAGCGTTTCGATGCCGGGGTGCGCCTGGGCGAAAGCCTGGACAAGGACATGATCGCCGTCCGCATCGGCCCGGATTTCCGCATGGCCGTGGTCGCCGCGCCCGACTACATCGCCGCGCACGGCCTGCCGCAAGACCCCCACGACCTGGTGCATCACCGCTGCATCAACCTGCGCCTGCCGACGCTGGGCAATCTCTATGCCTGGGAGTTCCAGGTCGCGGGCCGTCCGCTGAACGTGCGGGTGGACGGGCAACTGACCTTCAACACCTCGGACCTGTGCCGCAAGGCGGCGCTGGACGGTTTCGGCGTCGCAAACCTGGCAGAAGAGATGATCGCCGCCGATGTGGCGGAAGGGCGGCTGGTGCGCGCGCTGGAGCCATTCAGCCCGGTCTTCGCGGGTCTGCACCTCTACTACCCCAGCCGCCGCCAGATGTCTCCCGCGATGACCCTGGTGGTGAACGCGCTGCGTCTACCCTCCAGGTGAAGAAATGGAGATAGCTTGGAGTTCAGTATCAGCCCTCGCTTAACAATCCGCTCGGTCGGGCAAACGTCAAATGTGATGTCACACCACCGTCCCGGGATGGTGGGCACAGAGTCGCCCTGGATAGGCTTCATTGGCCCAAAACCGCCGTATGCCAAATGCTGAACTCGTCGGTGACGCATCCGAGACCTGTCATTCGGGATGCACACCCAACTTTGTTGAAGGCAGCTTGGGGGCGACGTTCGCCCCCTACCGGCATTTCGGTCACCCCTGACCCTTCGCAAGTCCGTACAGTTGCTTGCTTTGCGAAGGGGTGAACCGCAATTTAGCAGCGTCGATATTCTCGCGCAGATGGGTGCGGCGCGATGTGCCGGGTATCACGAGGATATTCGGACTGCGGTCCAGCAGCCAAGCCAGGGCAACCTTCTGCGCGCTAGTTCCCAAGTCGGCGGCAACTTGGGCGAGAACGCCAGATTGCAATGGAGAGCACCCGCCCAGCGGGAAGTAGGGCACATAGGCGATGCCGTCCTCGGCCAATGCGTCGATCATCGCGTCATCCTTGCGATGCACCAGATTATAGTGGTTTTGCACGCACACGACCGGAGCAATCTCCCGCGCCCTTGCAAGCTGATCCTCGGTGACGGTGCTGACGCCGATATGGCCGATCAGCCCCTCCTCCTGCATCTGGCGCATGGCGCGCATCGGGGTTTCGATGTCATCCTCGGGTCCGCCCATCCGCAAGTTGACGATCTGCATCTGGTCAAGACCCAAGCGTTGCAGGTTGTCCTCGACCGATTGACGCAGGAAGTCGGCGTCGCGGCGCAGGTGCCAGGCGCCGGACTCATCGCGCCAGGCGCCGATCTTGGTAACCAGAACCAGGCCCTCGGCATAGGGAAACAGCGCCTCGCGGATCAGGCGGTTGGTGTGATGCGGCCCGTAGAAGTCGCTGGTGTCGATATGGTCGATGCCAAGTGCAACGGCCTCTTGCAGGACGGCGCGGGCCTCGTCTTCGTCCTTGGGCGGGCCAAAGACATGGGGGCCAGCCAATTGCATTGCACCATAGCCCATGCGGTTGACGCGAAGGCTCGTGCCGGGAAAGGTGAAACGCTGTGTCATGACGGGCTCCTGTGGGTTGCCTTTACATGACACGTCCAGCGACCTTTGATAATCCGGGCAATTCCGGATAGGCTGATCGGCATGCCGAACAATCCCGCCTCACTTGACGATCTGAACGTGTTTCTGGCCGTGCTGCGCCGCGGTGGATTTCGTGATGCGGCGCGCGATCTGGGCCTGTCGCCGTCGACCGTAAGCGACACGATCACCCGACTGGAAGCGCGACTTGGCGCGCGGCTGTTGACCCGCACGACCCGCAGCGTGGCCCCCACCGAAATGGGCCGCGATCTTGCGGCGCGCCTTGGCCCCCTGCTGGCCGAAACCGCGGCGGCGGTCGATGCCGCGATGAGCCGCCGGGGCGAGGTGCAGGGCAGCCTGAAGCTGAACGTGCCCGGGGCCGTGATGGTCGATATCCTGCCGCCGCTGATTGAAAGCTTTCTGGACCGCCATCCACGCGTCCGGGTTGAGATCATGGTCGATGACCGCATGATCGACACCGTTGCTGCGGGCTGCGATGCGGGGATCCGCTATGGCGAGGCCGTGGCGCAGGACATGATCGCGGTGCCGATCGGGCCTCGGGTCCAGCAATCTGCCCTCGCGGCCTCGCCCGGCTATCTGGCGCGGCGGGGTGTCCCCCAGCACCCGAGCGAGTTGCCTGCCCATGAGTGCCTGCAGGCCCGGTTCTCCAGCGGGGCCCTGACGCGGTGGGAGTTCCAGCGAGGCGCTGAGGTGATCCGGATCGATCCCGAGGCGCGGCTTGTGATTGGGACCAGCGCTTCGGCGGCGTTGATCGGCCATGCGCTGGCGGGGCGGGGGCTGTGCTTCCTGTTTCGCAACTGGCTGGAACCGTATTTCGCGAGCGGCGCGCTGATCCCGGTCATGGCCGACTGGTGGCCAAGCTTTGAGGGACCCCAGCTGTATTATGCGAACCGACGGTTCCTGCCGACGCCGTTGCGCGCCTTCATAGATCATCTGCGGGAAGATCAGGCTCGGTAAGAGCATCCATTTGCGCGGCGCCAGCATCCTCAGCACACGTCCCATGTGCCGACATCAGCCTCTTGCGCCGATCCATACGCGCGCGACGACGCCGGCCCTAAGCCGCTGGACAGCTGGGGAGTGGGCTGCTCGGTCGCGCTCCAGAAACCGGCCGTTCGTGGTCAGCGCGGAAACATGGCCAGGCTGGACCATCGTCGCCAAGCGCGTGCAGGCGGGGCGCGACGAAATCTGCCGCGCCCCGTCGCATCTCGTTATCCGTTGAACAGGGCCACGGCATCCGCGCCCGCAGGCAGGCGCGGCGGAGCTGCCGGATCGGTGGCGACGCGCCAGATCGCGGCTGCGACATCTTCGGCCTGGGTCTTGTCCTTCTCCGACCCGCTGGTCAGCCGTGCGAAGACAGCCTGTGCCATCTCGGCATAGGGTGCGGAGAGGCCGCCCGCCTGCATCAACCTTTCGCGCGCATTGCTGCCAAAGGCCGTGCCCGGCGCCTGACCGGGCAACACCACATGGGCGCGGATGCCAAAGGGGGCCAGTTCCGACGCCATCACCTCGGTCAGCGCATTCACCGCGGCCTTGCTGGCGGTGTAGATCGACAGGAGGTCATGAGTCTTCAACGTCACGCTGGAGGTGACATTGATGATCACACCCGCCCGCCTGGCACGGAATTGCGGCAGCACGGCTTGGATCATGGCGATGGTGCCGAACGTGTTGGTCTCGAAGATGGTGCGCACGATCGGCATCGGCGTGCCCTCGACCGCATTCAGCCAGCCGATACCGGCATTGTTGACCAGCACGTCGATCTCGCCCGCAGCGGCCACGGCCGCGGTGATGCTCTCAGCATCGGTGACGTCCAGCGGCAAGATCGTCAATCGGTCCGAGCCAGGCAGCAGTTCGGGGTTTGGGCTCCGCATCGTCGCGACAACGCTCCAGCCTTGGGCCAGGAAGTGCCGCGCGGTCTCGAGGCCGAAGCCCGAGGAGCAGCCGGTGATCAGAATGGTGGGCATGGGAAAGTCCTTTCGTTGTTGCCTGACTTACCTAGCCATGGATTGCGCGACGCCCTATAATCGGAAGTCCATGATGATTGATCAAAGGTCCAAACCGAACCTGCCATGACAGATCCGCTGACCCAGATCGTCACGCTGCTGCGCCCCGGCGCGCCCTATGCCAAACTGGTCAGTGCCTCGGGTGCATGGCGGGTGCGGCGGGAAGAGGAAAACATCGTCTTCTACAACTTGACCCTGTCGGGTCGGGCCTTGCTCGAGGTTGAAGGTCGCCCGCAGATCCTGCTGGAGGAAGGAGATTTTGTCCTGATCCCGGCGGCGCGGCGCTTTGCGTTCTCCAGTCCCGAGCCGGTCCTGCCGCAGGGTAAATTCTCCGACCCCGTCCTCACCGCCCCCGGGCAGGTGCGCATCGGAGATCCCGACCTGCCCGTCGCGACACAGCAGCTGGTGGGCCATTGCACCTTTGCCGCGCGCGATGCCGGGCTTCTGCTGACGCTGTTGCCGGAGCTGGTGGTGATCCGGGGCGAGGCGCGGTTGGCCATGCTGATCCGGCTGGTGGCAGACGAGGCGCGGGCCTTGCGGCCCGGGCGGGATGTGGTGCTGGAACGGTTGCTGGAGGTTCTGCTGATCGAGGCGTTCCGGGCCTCAGGTGGCATTGCCGCGCCGCCTGGGCTGCTGCGGGGTCTGAGCGATCCGCATCTGTCCATCGCCCTGCGCGCCCTGCATGCGGAACCGGCACGCGCCTGGACGGTGGCGGACCTTGCCCGCAGGTCCGGGCTGTCACGCTCGGGCTTCTTCGCGCGGTTCGAGCGCGAGGTGGGGCGAACGCCCATGGCCTATCTGACCGACTGGCGCATGAGCCTTGCGAAAGAGCGGCTGCGGCGCGGCGATGGCAGCCTGTCGGAGATTGGCGCTGCCCTCGGCTATGGATCGGCCAGCGCGTTCAGCACTGCATTTGCGCGCGAAGTTGGCCAGCCACCGGGCCAGTATGCCCTGGCCATGGCGCAGCGGGCACTTGAGGAGGCGCAGGCCTAGGGCGCGGCGGCACAAACCGGTCGTTCGTCCCCGCAGCAGCGACCGATCGCTTTCCGCCCGTATCGACGACGCCGGAAGGGATATGGCGTTGTCTTCAATGTGGGTCACCTTTCGGCCGGGAGAAGCCGGGCGCAAGGTTATCTGATGAAACCTTTCATGCTTGTCTTGGCAGTTTGCACCATCCTCATATCCCTGCCGGTCGAGGTCGGGGCGAAGACCATCTCAGGGACGGCCTCGGTTATCGATGGCGATACGATCGAAATCCACGGGCAACGGATAAGGCTCAGCGCCATCGATGCGATTTAGAGCCGCCAAAGGTGTCTGATGCCAGACGGCGGCCAAAGGAACTGCGGGCGCGATGCCGCGATGGCGCTGGCAGAGGAAATCAGAGGGAGGCCGCTGATCTGCTCTGTCAGTGGAACGGATCGCTAGCGTCGCTGCATCGCCGTCTGCAGGGTTGTTGGGGTCGATTTTGGTGCCTGGAGTGCGGAGAACGGCTGGGCCCTCGCCTACCGCCGCTATGGACTGGACTATGTCGCCGCCGAAGATCGAGCTCGCCGGGCTGGGTTTGGCATCTGGGCCAGCGAGTTCAAAATGCGCTGGGATTGGCGACAGGCACATTGATTGGCCTGCGGCTCGCCTCATTCACCTTGGCTCTACTTTGCTGCCCAATGCCGCCTCGGCTGAGCCATGGATCCAAGTTCCTAGCACCCTCGTTCTGCTGACGGACACTCGATTGGCAAATTGATAGTGTCCCAGGGCGTGGTGTAGGAGCGCCGACCCTCGGAGAGGTCAGGGCTTGATCAAGCGGCCACGGCGGGCAGCCTGACGTTGGGATTGTCGGTGACGCGGGCGAGCGTTTCAAGGGACATGTAGCGCCTGGCGACCGCCCATTCGTCATTGGTCTCGAGCATCAGCGCGCCGACGAGGCGGATGATGGCCTCGTCGTTGGGGAAGATGCCGATGACATCGGCCCTGCGCTTCACCGCAAGCGATGGGGTGGACGCCCCCCGGCGGCATCGATGTGCCAAGGTAGTGGGTGTTGAAGCACCGCTACGGAGGGGAGCGTCCATGGGAGAGGTTAGCATCATCGGCCTGGATTTGGCGAAGAACGTGTTTCAGGCGCATGG
>WGOE01000012.1 GCA_016124195.1 bacterium
CCCCATGCGCCTGAAACACATTCTTCGCCAGGTCGAGCCCGACCGTGGTAATCTCCGACATGACCGCTCCCATCTGTGCATCCTCGCAGACCCACCTTGGCACGCCGATGCCGTCGGGGGGTGGTCACATCATCAGAGCCGTGGAAATCAACCGGCATGCCTCCGGGCGAGAGGCCCAGATGCGCCTGCCAAGCATAAATCTTGGGCCGGGGTCATCCCGTCAGATTTTTCCGGCATTGGCTTGAGGACCCGCCGTGCTCTGGTCTTGGCCCCGTTCCGCAGCAGGTCGTCGGTACGCGCCGCCTATGAAGTCGACCATGGCCTGGAAGGCGGCGCTGGGGTGGCGGCGGCTGGGATAGTAGAGCGCGAGGCCGCCATGGACGGGGATGACGTCGCGAAGGTGGCCGACCAGCCGACCTTCGGCTCGGTCCGCCTCGGTCCACCAGTCGGGCAGCTGGGCGACCCCCGCGCCGCTCAAAGCCGCCTGCAGCATCAGCCCGGCATGGTCCAGGATCAGCTTGCCGGGCACGTCCAGCCGCAAGAGCTTGCCCCCCTCGAGGAACTCCCAAGGCGAGAGGTCGCCGCCGGGCAGGCGTGCGCGGATGCAGGTATGCGTCATCAGGTCTCGTGGCGTCCGGGGCGGAGGCATCCGCGCCCAATAGTCCGGTGTGCCGACGACCGAGGAGGTCTGGTCCGGCTCCAGGCGCAGGGCGATCATGTCGCGGGGCACGCCGCCCATCGTGCGGATGCCCGCGTCGAAGCCCTCGGCCACGATGTCGATCAGGCGGTCCTCGGTCACCAGGTCCAGCTCTATCTCGGGGAAGGCGGCGCAGAACGGCAGGAAGAGGCTCGGCATCAGCCGTAGCGCCGCGCCGACCGAGCTGTTGATCCGCAGCCACCCCCGGGGGGAGGCGCGCGTTTCGTCCAGGGTCTCGAACGCGTGGGACAGGGCGGCGAGGGCGGGTTCGATCTCGGCCAGGAAGCGCTCTCCGGCTGCCGTTGCGGCGACGCTCCGCGTGGTGCGGTTGAAGAGCCGGACGTCCAGCTTGGCCTCGCTGGCCGCGATGCGCTGGCTGAGGACGGTGGGCGAGACGCCCAGGTCCCGCGCCGCCGCGCGGAAGTTCCGACGCCGCGCTAGGGCGATGATGCTGTCCAGTTCTTCGAGGCTCGGGCCACGCATTATCCAAATTCCTGCATGAACAGAACCAGATTTATAGTTATTATCCTGGACAGTGTCTTCCCCTATCTCGCATCCCAGCATCATGGAGACGCAAATGCACCAGATCACCCAAATCTACGTCGACGGCCAGTTCGTGACCCCGCAGGGAGAGGCGCTGTTCGACCTGCATGACCCCACCACGGCCACGGTCATCGGCAAGGTTCGCCTCGGCGACGAACGGGACGTCGCGGCTGCCGTCGCTGCCGCCAAGAGGGCCTTCCCGGCTTGGTCGCGGACCTCGAAAGAGACCCGGATCGCTCTGTTGCAGCGCATGCACGAGGCCGTCCTTGCGCATCGGGCCGAACTGATCGAGGCCATCGTAGCGGAATATGGCGCGCCCCAGTCCCGGGCGTCGTTCATGGCTGACCACGCGGCCTTCAGCTTCCTCGATGCCGCTCGCGCATTGAAGGCCTTCCCTCTCGAGCAGGCCATCGGCAATGCGCAGGTCATCCAGACGCCGATCGGCGTCGTGGCGCTGATCACGCCGTGGAACAACAACGCCGGGCTCATTTCGAACAAGCTGGCCTATGCTCTTGCCGCCGGCTGCACCGCCGTCATCAAGCCGAGTGAAATGAGCGCCCTGCAGACCAGCGTCCTGCTGAAGGCCATGCACGCCGCCGGGGCACCCGCCGGGGTCTGGAATGTGGTCAACGGGCGGGGCGATGTCGTGGGCTCGGCCCTGACACACCATCCGGACGTCGCCAAGATCTCGTTCACCGGATCGACAGTGGTCGGCAAGTCGATCCTGCGCGAGGCCTCCGCCACGCTCAAGCGCGTCACGCTGGAACTGGGGGGCAAGTCCCCGACCCTGATCCTAGAGGATGCCGACTTCGCCGAGGCCATTCCCAAGGCGCTGATGTTCGGGCTGGCCAACAACGGCCAGGCCTGCATCAACGGCACGCGGATCCTCGTGCCGCGCAGCCGCCGGGACGAGGCGCTGAGTCTTATCAAGGCCGGTGTCGAGGCCTTGCGGTCGGGAGATCCGCGCGACCCTACGACGGCCATCGGGCCCCTGGTCAGCCAGGCGCAATACGACCGGGTACAGCGCTATATCCGGCTGGGGATTGAGGAGGGCGCGGCGCTCTTGACCGGCGGCGAGGGGCATCCCGAGGGTCAGGCCGGCTATACGGTGCGCCCGACGGTCTTTGCGGATGTGACCAACGACATGACCATTGCGCGGGACGAGATCTTCGGGCCGGTCCTGGCCGTCCTGACCTACGAGGACGAAGAGGACGCCATCCGGATCGCCAACGACACGCCCTATGGGTTGCATGCCTATGTCTTCTCGGCCAGCACCGAGCGGGCGGCGGCCGTCGCCAACCGTCTTGAGGCCGGGCGGGTTTCGATCAACGGCGCCTTCCACCATCCGGACGTGCCGTTCGGCGGGTTCAAGCAATCGGGCATCGGGCGGGAATATGGCGTCTTCGGCCTGCAGGCTTACCTGGAGCCCAAGGCCCTGATGGGGGCCGCGTGATGGCAAGACGGGGGGCCGCCACCTGTGCCGACATGCGCGTCGAACCGGAGGCGCGGCGGCTGATCGACTTGGCGGGCGGCTCCGGGCCGCAGGCGGTGCCGGCCGAACTGGCCCTCTACTTCGTCTTCGGTGAGGTCGAGGCGCGCAAGAGGCTTGGCCGAAGGGACGGCAGCCCGGTCACCTTGGGCGGGCTGATCGCCCTGCGCCAATGGCCCGAGGTCTGCCACCATGTCGCGATCGGGCTCGCCAACGGCCTCAGCCGGCGCGAGATCGAGGAGGCCAGAGTGCCGACTGCCCCTTATGCCGGGTTTCTGGCAGCCCGGGCGGCGGCAAAGGTCCTTGCCGACCAAGCCGGGGAGGAAGGGCCGGGGTGTCAGGTTCCCCAGCCCCTCGGGTCATGCCCGGTAGCGCTCCGCCACCCGCGCATTGGACAGATGCGGCAGCATGGCGGCGCGGGCATGATCCGAGGCCAGCCAGTCCGCCTCGGTGTGCAGCGCGGAGGGGTGGCGAACTCTCCGCGGCCCGTCGCGAAGGCTACCTGGGTATCGGGGTGCGCGGCGTAGCCCATGGGCCCTTCGCCATCCAACCAGAGCACCTTCTTCTTGGGGCCGCGATCTTGTCGCGTATGCTCTGGGCCATGACTTCGCGTTCGAACCGCGCGAAGGAGACCCAGCTTTCGCTGTGGGGGGCGCTCTTCCGCGCTTCATCGCTTGCGATAGGGCCCCGATGGTCCGGTCGGCGCCGGCGCTTTTGATGTGGAGGCCCTGCGGTATGCCACCGAGCGCTTCGCCCCGGTTTGCGGGGCTGCGATCCTGGCCCGCTTTGCCGAAGTCGGGGGTGGCAAGCGGCCTGACCGGCCGGAATTGACCTTGACCCGGCACTTTTGTGCCATCTAGATGTCATAACGAGTCTGTCATAACAGATTCTGAGGTAGCCGATGACATGACTAACGCGTGGCTCAGGTCCGATTGCGATGAGTGTTTCGTGGCGCGCCACGCGACCGCGCAGTTGCTGCTTTGGTCTGGCTTTTACTATCTTTTTCCAGCTCTGCTGACGCAGATCGTCACAGCGACCGGTTGGTCGGATTTGCGGCTTTCGGCTGCGCTGACGATGGGTTGCCTCGTCTGGGCCGGGCTTTCGCCGCTGGCCGGCGCCTTGATTGATCGCGGGGCAGGGCGGCCGGCGACCCTCGGCGCGGGTCTGCTGGGCGGCGCCCTCTTGTTGATCCTGGCCGCAACGCGCATCGAAGATGTTGCGCTGGTGGTTCTTGTGCTTCTCGGCCTGCCGATGGCGATGACCCTCTATGACCCGTGTTTCGCGCTCATTCTGCGGCAATTCGGTGCCGGGCCGCGCGCCTCGGCCGGGATCACGATGGTAACTCTTGTGGCCGGATTTGCGACGCTCTTGACCTTTGCCGGGGTAGGCGGCCTTGTGCGTCTGGGACTGGGATGGCGCAGCATCGTCGTGACCTTCGCGGTGGCCGTGTTTGCGGCCGTGGCGATGGTGCCGGCGGACGTGGTGCGGCCAGCATCCCGGCCGCGCCCGCGACCGGCAGAGGGCGGCAAGACGCAGTTGGGACAGGTGTCTGTTTTGGGTCTGGCCTTCGGCCTTGTCATCTTTGCGCATACGGTCCTGCTGTTTCAGGTTCCGACATTGCTGGCGCGGACCTGGCTGTCCGGGTCTGCCCTTTATCTGCCGATGGTGCTCGGGCCATCGCAGGTCGCCGGACGCTTGGTGTGGCGTCAGTTTCAGCACCGGGTTCCGCAGGATGTCGCAGCGCTTTGGCTGTTCGCAGGGCTGCTTGTTCCGCCGCTGCTGATGCACGCGGCGGGCGGCCGACCCGCATTGATCCTGCTGGCATTGATCCTTCAGGGGGCGGGATATGGCATCCAGACGATCCTGCGACCGGGACTGGTCGTGGCATGGTTTGCGGGCGCGACGGGCCGGCGACTGGGTCTGGTGGCCATGATCGGCCTCGTCCTGATGGCGCTTGGCCCGGTTTCGGGCAGTGCTGCGGCGCTTTGGGGCGGCTTTGATGCGGTCATGGCGCTGGCCGGCCTTGCCGTTGGACTGGCGCTTGTGTGCCTTCTCGTGGCGCACCGCGCAGCGCGGATGGCAGGAGGGCTCGCATGACCGTCCTTCTGGCCGGCGGGGCGATGACGCCTTTCAATCGTCGCAAGGACGGCAGTTCGTTGCGCGACTGGTGCCGGACCGCCTTTGCGCGGGCGCTGTCCGACGCAGCGCTGGAGCCGCAGGATATCGACACGGTCGTCTTCGCCTCCGAAAGCGACTTCTTCACGCTGCAGCTCAACCCCGCCGCCGTCATAACCGACGCGCTGGCGCTGACCGGAGTGCGGACCTTGAGGGTCGAAGGCGGCGGCGCTTCAGGCCATCTGGCGGTGCAGACCGGCGCGGCGCTGGTTCTGTCAGGGCTTGCACGCCGGGTTGCGGTGATCGGTGCGGAGGCCTCGGCCGCGCATCTGGATGCGGGCAAAGTCGGCAAGCTCTATAGCCTTTCCTTCGATGCCTGGACGGACGGGCTTACGGGCGTCGGCGCGACCTCGATCTACGCGCTTTCGGTGCTGGATTTCATGGGGCGCACCGGTGCCACCACCGACGATCTGGCGGGGATAGCGGCGCGCAACCGGCAGAACGCGCGCCATAACCCGAATGCGCATCTGCCGCTGGACATCACCGCTGCGGATGTCGCGGCGTCGCCGGTCGTCTCGTCTCCTTATCGGCGTCTCGACTGCTCTCCGTTGAGCGACGGTGCGGCCTGCGTCATCCTTGCCCGGCCTGAAGACCTGCCCCGATCCGGCGTTGGGCGTGTCAGGATCGCCGGAATGGGCGCTGCGAGCGACAGGGTCAGGCTTGGTGACAGGCCGGCGCCCGGCCAGTTTCCCGCCAAGACGAAAGCGGCACTTCAGGCCTATCAGGCGGCCGGGATCGGGCCCGAGAAGATCGAGCTTGCCGAGGTCTATGACAGCTACTCTGGCGCGCAACTCCAGGGGCTTCAGGCGCTGGGTCTGGCCGAGGATGTGGTCGCCAGCGAGCGCGCGGGCCGGTTCACGGGCGAAGGCGGACTTCCGGTGAACCTGTCGGGCGGGCTGCTGGGGCAGGGCGCACCCGTGGGGGCGACGGGGGTCGCGCAGATTCTGGTAGCGGCCCAACAGATCGAGGCGACCTTTCCGGGCCTTCGCCCCGCCTCGCCACCGCGACGCGCGCTGGTCGATACCCACGGCGGGATCGCGACAACCTGCGCCGTCATGATCCTGGAGAGTCTTGCGTGAACTTTCACCTTTCGCTCGACTATAGGGTGCCGACCGGATGCCTCGAGCCGTTTTTCGAGGGGTTGCGGAATGGCGTCGCTCTGGCAGAGCGCTGCGAGGCCTGCGGTCGCGTGCAATTTCCGCCCGGCGGCGTTTGCGGTACTTGCGGAGGGGCGTCGCTGGGCTGGGTCACCCTGGCGGGAACCGGTACGGTGATCTTGCGGACCGACACGCCCGACCGAACCTTCGCCCTGGTCCGGTTCGACGGCGCGGCAAATGCAGCACTCGTCGAGATCGCCAACCCGGCGGTGCAAACCGGCCCTGGCATGCTGATGCCACCGCCCGAAGGCCCGCCGCGCCTGTTCTTTGCCCTGACAGATCCTGCGGAGACACCTCATGCTTGAAGAATGGTCCAAAACTGACCTGGCCCGCATCGGGCTGATGCGGACGACGACCGGGCTCGAGATCGTCATCCCCCCGGATGCCAACATCTACCACATGACCGTCGGCGCCCAGATCGCGGCGGGTCGTGGTGGCGCCCCTGCGATGCGGTTCGAACATGCAGATGGACATGTCGAGGTCTGGACCTTCGCAGAGATCGATGCCGCAGCCACCTCGCTCGCGGCACGCCTGCGCAACCTCGGTGTGCGGTTCGGCGATCCGGTCGGCGTGCATACCGGCCTGCGACCCGAGACCGGCATCGCGCATATGGCGATCTGCAAGCTCGGCGCGGTGGCGGTCACGCTGTCGCAGCTTTACGGCCCGGACGCGCTGGCCCATGCGCTCAACCACTGCGCCGCGCGCGTCCTTCTGACGACCGAGACCGGGTGGGCGCCGCTGCGGCCGACCGCACCGGCCGCCTTCCCGCATCTGCAAACGGTTCTTGTCGCCGGATCGACAGGCGCCGAGGACGACCTGCGCGGGGTCATGGCTGCGCCGCCACCCGCCGATTTCAGGGCAGAGTTTGGCGCGACCGAGGATGTGGCGCTGCTGATGTATACCTCTGGCTCGACCGGCATGCCCAAGGGCATCCGTCACGGTCATCGCGTGCTGGCCGCCTATCGCCCCTCGATCAACCTGTTTTTCAACCTGTCGCTGGACAACGCCGACGCGGTGTTCTGGTCGCCATCCGATTGGGCGTGGGTCGGCGGTCTGCTCGACATGCTGTTTCCGGCGTGGCTTGCCGGCCGGCCGGTGGTGACGTCCGAAGCGCGATTTTCCGCGGAATGGGCGTTTGATTTCATGGCGCGCCACCTTGTCACCCACAGCTTTCTGGCCCCGACGGCAATCAAGCGGCTGGCACAGACCCCGAACCCGCGCGAAGAGCACGACCTTGCCCTGCGTGTCATCTGTACCGGGGGCGAAGCTCTGCCGGCCGATACTCTGACCTGGGCCGAGACGCGCCTTGGCGTGGTCTGCAACGAATTCTACGGCATGACCGAGGTCAACCACCTGATCGGGAACTGCGCAGCCCTCTATCCGCGCAAGCCCGGCAGCATGGGGGTGGCCTATCCCGGCCATCAGGTCAGGCTCGTCGATGCCGAGGGGCAAGAAGTGCCGCGCGGCGAGGCGGGCGAGATCGTGACGCCCGCAACCGCACCGACCCGCTATCTGGGCTATCTTGATGCGCCGGAAAAAGAGGCTGACTTGCGCCTCGGCCCCTGGATGCGGACCCATGATCTCGCGACGCAAGATGCGGACGGGTATTTCTGGTACAAGGGCCGTTCGGACGACCTGATCAAGTCTTCCGGCTTTCGCATCGGGCCGACCGAGATCGAGGAATGCCTGATCGCACATCCCGCCGTCGCCGAAGCCGCCGTGATCGGCAAGCCCGATGCCGACAGGGGCGCGATCGTGAAGGCCTTCGTGCGCCTTGCCGCGGGTCATCAGGCCTCGGAGGCCCTTTCCATCGCCCTGACCGACCATGTGCGCAGCCGGCTCGCCCCCTACAAGGCGCCGCGCGAGATCGCCTATGTCGCGGAATTCGAGATGACATCCTCCGGCAAGATCAACCGAAAGGTGCTGCGTCAGCGCGAGGAGGCGGCGAAATAATTTGACAGTACCAATCTGTATATACTAATCCTTGCGAACGATGGGGTGAAGTGGATGAAATTTGGAATTCATGCCGGCCTCTGGATGGCTCAATGGACCGAGGATCCTTCGCCCCTTTTCGCGCGGGCGGCTGAAATCGGCTTTGACGGGGTGGAGGTTTCGCTGCTTGGCATCGACCTTGCCGCGGCCCCCAGGCTTCGCAAGGCAGCGGCCGAAGCCGGCGTGGCACTGACCTGCTCCACCGGTCTTGGCGCAGCGCAAGACCCCACGTCCGAGGATGCCGACATCAGGGCCGCGAGCCGCGCCGCCTTGCACCGCGCGATCGAGGTGACGGCGGCGCTTGGCGCGGGGTCGCTCGCCGGGGTTGTCGCTGCACCCTGGGGCGTGTTCGACCCCGCCCGCAAGGCCGAGCGCGCGGCGCGGTCGGCCGAGACCCTGGGGCAGATGCAGCCGGTCCTCGTTCGAGAGGGCGTCACTTTGGGGATAGAGGCCCTCAACCGCTTCGAGACCGACCTGACCTGCACCGCGGCCGAGGCGGCGGGCATTGCGCGGGCCTCGGGTGCGGCGAATGTCGGCGTGCTGCTCGACACGTTCCACATGAACATCGAGGAAAAGGATCCTCCCGCCGCGATCCGCGCGACAGGCGCCAAGCTGGTGCATTACCATGTGTCGGACTGCGACCGCGGCGTGCCCGGTCACGCGCGTTACGATTTTGCCGCCGATGCGCGGGCGCTGCGCGAGATCGGCTATCAGGGCTGGATCGTGGCCGAGATGTTCGTGCGGCCCGGTTTTCCGTCGAGCCGCGACCTGAACATCTGGCGCGCGATCGAACCCGATCCCGACCGGGCGGCCACCGAGGCGCTGGCCCATATGCGGAGGGTCTTTGCCCATGACGGCTGAAAGCTACTTTCGCGCGCTTCTTGCCCGGGCGCAGGACCGGATGCA
This sequence comes from bacterium, assembly GCA_016124195.1. Lineage (GTDB taxonomy): Bacteria > Pseudomonadota > Alphaproteobacteria > Rhodobacterales > Rhodobacteraceae > Stagnihabitans. The sequence goes on from WGOE01000012.1 coordinate 8,960, forward strand.
GGAATTGAACAGCCTCGACGCTGCCCTTGGCGACGGGGACCACGGCACGACCCTGGTCCGCGGCCTGACGGGTGCGGTTGCTGCCGGCCCGGGTCTGCGGGCGAAACGCTTCATGCGGACGTCGGGCGGTGCCTCGGGCACGCTCTTCGGTCTTGTCCTGCACGAGATCGAAGGGCATCTAGATCACGGCGCGGGCCTTGGCGCGGGGCTCGAGCGGGCTCTGACACGGATCTGCGAGTTGGGAGAGGTCCGGCCCGGCGACAAGACCATGGTCGATGCCCTGGCGCCGGCGGTCGCAGTGCTGACCGGGGGCGGATCGCTACGTGCGGCCGTCACGGCGGCTGCCGCCGGGCGGGACGCCACCCGCCTTCTGCCCGCACGGCGCGGTCGTGCGCAATATGTCGAGGGCGGCGGCGTCGGGCATCTCGATCCCGGCGCGGTGTCGCTGGTCATGCTGATCGAGACTTTGGACGCACAGGTGCCAGAGTGAAGAAACTGTTCAACAGCGCCGGGACCATGGTCGATGACATGATCGACGGCTTCGTCACAGCCTTTCCGCAGGTCCGTCGCGGTGTGCTGGATCCAAGGATCGTCGTGCGTCGGCGTCATCGCAAGAACCCTGACGAGAAGGTAACATTGCTTATCGGCAACGGCTCCGGCCACGAGCCCATAGCGATGGGGTTTGTCGGACAGGGCATTCTGGATGCCAATGTCGTGGGCGACGTCTTCGCCGCCCCCTCGGCCGATCTGATCCTGGACGGCATCCGTGAGGTGACGGGCAAGGCCGGCTCGATCCTGTTGATTTCGCGCCACTCGGGCGACGTGATCAACGGCCGCGCGGCCGCGATGCTGGCGGCGGAGGATGGCCTGAGGGTCGCGCCGCTTCTCATGTATGACGACATTTCCTCGGCGCCGCGCGACCGGCGGTCGGATCGCCGGGGCGCGCCGGGCACCATGTTCATCTACAAGATCCTTGGCGCGGCGGCCGAAGAGCGCCAGCCCCTTGCTGAACTCGTCACGCTGGGCGCGGCGGTGCGCGAGCGCACGGTGACCCTTGCCGCCGCGATAAACCCGGGCATTTCGCCGCTGACCGGCGCGCCGATGTTTTCCTTGCCCGAGGGCGAGATCTACCTGGGGATGGGGGTCCACGGCGAGCCGGGCATCGGGCGGATGAAGGCGGGGCCGGTGCGGGATTTGGTCGAGACGATGGTCGCGCATTTGCTGGACGACCGGCCCATCGCGGCCGGCAAGCGCGTGGCGGTGATCGTCAACGGCATGGGCGGCACGACCATGATGGAACTGCTGACCGTCTGGTCCGAAGTCGAGCGGGCCCTGACCGCCCGGGGTCTGCGCCCCGTCGCCCCGATGATCGGCAGCTACGTGACGACGCAGGAGACGGCCGGTTTCTCGATCTCGTTGCTCGAGCCGGACACGGAAATGCTGCGACTGTGGTGCGCCCCGTCCGAAACCCCGGCCTTCCCGCGGATCGAGGTGATGCCGGAGGACCGGGCATGACGGCGGGCCGGTCACTCGCCCGGTGCAAGCCGATCCACGGGATCGCCGTCGATCAGGGCAGCGGGCTTGGCGCCTTGTTGCGCGCGGCCCGTGGCGCTGCTGCAGATGCGCAAGACCTCTTCACCTTCAAGCGGATCGTGGCGGCAACGCTGAGCCGCCGCGCCACGACGCTGTTGGTCGATTCCCACTTTGGCCGGGCGCTGCTGCCCGCGATCCAGCCGCCCTGCCGGCCGATGCTGGCCTATGAGGCGGATGTCTACCGGATCACGAACGAGGATCGCATCACCGTTCTGCCGGAAAATCTGATGGTTTCCGACTATCCCGCTCTGGGGGTCGAGACGCTGAAGTTTTTTCTGTACTACGCCCCGAACGATCCGGCCGAGGTCAATGGCAGAAAGCAGGACCTTGTGCGACAGATCGGGCGGGAGTGCCGAGAGGCGGGGGTGACCTTTCTGTTCGAGCCGATCATTTATGACCGCGCGATCCCCGATGGCGCTTCGGCCGCCTTCGCGCGCGCCAAACCTGGTCTGGTGGAGCGGGCGACCCGCACCTTTGCCGACCCGGTCTTTGGCATCGACATCCTGAAGGTCGAACTTCCGGTCAACCTCGACCATGTCGCGGGGATCGGCCGGCCGACCCTGACGCAGGCCGAGGCCGAGGCCGCCTTCATCCATGCCGCCGCGGCGGCCGGCAATGTGCCGCTGCTTTATCTGAGCGCGGGCGTCAGCTTTGCCCGGTTTGAAGAGGGCCTGCGCATGGCCCGCCGCGCCGGCGTTGATCCCGCCGGTTTCATGTGCGGGCGCGCGATCTGGAGCGATGCGGTGGGCATTTTCGGCGCAGACGGTCCCGCGGCAGCGGAACGCTGGATGGAAGACGAAGGGCTGCGGCGCCTTGATCGGCTGGCGGAGGCCTTGGCATGAGCGCGCGGCCTCACCTGGCGGCGACGCGGACTTTGTGGAGAAATCAGCCCGGTTATGATCTGCCTTTACCTCTCGATAGCATCAGGAAGACAGCGACGTGAACAAGCCCATGATTCCCAAATACATGACCGTCCACGATGAATTGCTCGGGCGGTTGAAGTCGAACCAGTATTCGGTCGGCACCCGGCTGCCTTCGGAAGAGACGCTGGCCGACATGTTCGGCGTCAGCCGTGTGACCATCCGCAAGTCGCTGGAAATGCTGGTCGATGCGGGCTACCTCGTCTCACGGCAGGGCAGCGGCTATCACGTCAACAGCCTCTCGCCGCCCGAGGTCACCTGCCTTGAATCCTTCACGGATGCCGTGCTGCGCAAGGGCAGGGTTCCCGGCGCGAAACTGATCGGGATCGACGCGCCCTTCAGCCCGCTGCCCCCCGATGTGGCCGAAGTGTTCGATGCCCCGGTCGCGCGGATCCGCAGGCTTCGCACCGTGGATGGCAGACCCGTTATGCTGGTGACCACCTGGGTGCCCACCGCGCTGGTGCCGGGCCTTGCCCCCGACGCCTTTCCCGATAGCGGACCCGGGCAATCGATCCTGCGGATCCTGACCGACCGTTTCAAGGTGGAATGGTCGCGCGCCTGCGAGATCGTGACGCCCTGTGCCGCGCCCGAGGATGTGGCGGACCTTCTGAACGTGGCGCCGCACACACCGATCCTGTCACAGGCCTGCACCGCCTTTGACGCGCAGCAGCGCCCGGTTTTCCATGATCAGGTCTTTCGGGCCACGCCGATCACCTACACTTTGGCCGGTTCGGTCCGCAAGGCCAACCCCCTTTGAACGGAGGAACGCATGTCCCTGACTGTTGGTGTGATACGCGGATCGCTTCCCAGCTATTTTCCGGCGCGGTACGGGGTCTTCGAAGCCTGCCTCGAGGCGGTCGCTGACTTGGCGGAGCCATCCGGCATTCGCGTTGTGACAGCGCCGGGCGTGCCGATGAACGGGGCCGAGGCTCATGCGGCAGTCGCGTATTGCAAGGCTGAAGGGGCCGGTTTCATCCTTCTGGTTCATGGCGGTTTCACCATGGGCGACGTTGCGCGCGCCATCGCGCTTGGCGGACTGCCGATGGGGGTCTGGGCCACGCCGGAGCCGATCCACGAAAACGATATCCAGCTGAACAACTTTGTCTCGCTGAACATGAGCATGTCGATCGCGCGCGGTGTCCGCGACCTGGTTGAACAGCCGGTGCAGTGGTATTTCGGCGCGCCGCGCGACCCGGCCCTGCGCGCGCGCCTCGCGCGGAGCCTTCGTGCGCTGTCGGCGCGGCAGGCGCTGCGGGGGGCGCGGATCGGCGTGGTCGGCGGGCTTGCCCCCACATTCTATAACATGGCCGTCTCGGGCGATGACCTCGCGCGGAAGCTGGGTGTCGAGCAGGTGCATGTGGACATGCACCGGATGACCGCGCGCATGGCCGCGGCCGGGGCGGAGGCGGTGAACCGGGAAGTGGCGGCCATGGCGCAAAGGGGCGTCGTGCGCGGTATTTCCGACGGTCAAATGGCGCAGACCGCCCGTGCGGCGCTGGCGCTGCGCGAGATTGCGGCGGCCGAAGGCTTCGATGGGCTTGCGGTGTCGGACTGGCCGGCGCTGCAGGAAGACCCCGGGATGCACCCCGGCGCCGCCTTCAGCTGGCTGGAGGAGGTTGACAACCTGGCCATCGCGTCCGAAGGCGACGTGCTGGGTACGGTGACGCAGATCGTCACCCGGTCTCTGACCGGGCGTGTCGGCTGTCTGCTCGACATGACCTCGCCGCAGTTTGACGCCGACCGCATCCTGATGTGGCACGGCGGCGGCGGGCCTCTCTACATGGCAAGGGACGGCAAGATCGCCTGGATCAACCACCCGATGATCGGCAGGGGGTCTCCGGATGGCCCCGCCTTCGGTGCCATCGCGGATTTCGAATTCGCCGACGGACCGCATACCGTGCTGCGCGTCGCACGCAGCGGCACGGCCGCCTTCGCGGTCGAGGCACGGGTCGCCGCCGGTGGAGAGACCGGATTTACCGGCTGTCGTGGCTGGGTCACAGGCTTCACCGACCAGGGTCGGAGCCACAGTGCCGCCGATATCGTGACCACGGTGATGGAGCACGGTCTGGAGCATCACTTCGTTCTGGCCCCGGGAAGCTGGGCAAGCGATTTTCTGGAATTCGCCAGCTGGAGCGGGCTTCGTTCCCTTCCCGTCGTGCCGGCGCATGACGGTTTGCCCCTGCGGCGGGGCTGAATCTGTTGACAAGAGAATTGGCCCATGTGAATTTGTAATAACAAATTGAGGTGTACAAAAATTTCATGGGGGAGGGGGAAAAGGTGTGACGCAGGTCGAGCTGAGTGCCGTCAGAAAGCAGTTCGGCGGATACGTGGCGATCGACGAGATCGATCTCGACGTCGCGTCAGGCGAACTGGTTGCCTTGCTCGGCCCCTCGGGCTGCGGCAAGACCACCACCCTGCGCATGATCGCGGGACTGGAACGGCCGACCGCGGGAGAGATCCGGTTCGACGGCAAGGATGTGTCGGAGGTGCCCGTCCAGGACAGAAACGTGGGCATGGTATTTCAGCGTTATGCGCTGTTTCCGCACATGACGGTTGAACGCAATGTGGCGTTCGGGCTCAGCGTGCGCGGATTGCCCAAGGCGGAAATCGAGGCACGTCTGGACGAGATGCTCGAAGTCGTCCAGTTGCAGGCGTTCAGAACCCGGTTTCCGGCGCAGCTTTCCGGCGGACAGATGCAGCGCGTGGCGATTGCGCGCACACTGATCACCAAGCCCTCGGTATTGATGATGGACGAGCCGCTCGCCAACCTCGACACCGCGCTGCGCGGCGAGATGCGGCGCTTCATCCGTGCGCTGCAGCAGCGCTTCGGCATCACCACGATCTTTGTGACCCATGATCAGGTCGAGGCGATGGAATTGGCGGACCGCGTCGCCGTGATCTTCAACGGCCGCCTCGCGCAATACGACACGCCAGAGCGGATCTATCGCAGGCCCGCCTCGCTGGAAGTCGCCCATTTCATGGGGGCGGCGAATATCTTCCCGGGACGGCTCGTTGCGCGCGACCGCATCGAGACGGACTTGGGTCTGCTGGAGTGTACGCCTCTTGCGGGCATGGATGTCGGCGCGACAGTGCATGCCATGCTGCGGGGTGAAGCGCTTGAGATGACGACCGAACCGCCGCCCGCCGGTCGGCAGGCCATCCGCGGAAAGATCGCATCGCGCGATTTCTTCGGGGCCAGCGTGACCTATGGCGTCAGATGCGGTTCTCAACAGGTGACCGTCACCGAGAATGCCCGCCGGATGGTCGATGTCGGCGCGGAGGTCTGGCTCGACATAGCGCCTGAGCATGTCTGGCTCATCCGCACATGAATTCTGAACAACACCAAGAAGAAACTGCCAACAACTGACATGGAGGAGCAAAAATGAAACTCGGAATTTCCCTGTTCGGGGTGCTGGCCATGTGCACGGCACAAGCCGCATGGGCCGACGTGCCTGCCAGCGCAGCCCTGCGGGACGGCTTCATCGCCGGCAAGCTGGACTGGTCGGCCGTCGAAGCCCGCGCCAAGGAAGAAGGCAAGGTCAACCTGTATTACTGGGGCGGGGATGACACGCTGAACGTCTGGATGGACAGCGTGGTGGCCCCAGCCATGGCCGCGCAGGGCATCAAGCTCAACCCCGTCCGGGTGACCGCCACCAAGGACGCGGTCGATCTGGTTCTGGCCGAAAAGAACTCGGGCAAGGGGGTCGGCGAGGGGAGCGTCGATCTGATCTGGGTCAATGGCGACAATTTCGCCACCCTCAAGCAGCAGGGCGCGCTTTATGGCGGTTTCGCCCAGCGGCTTCCCAACGCCAAGAACCTTGAATGGGATCCCAGCGATCAGCGTGCCCTGCTGAACCTGCGCGATTTCGGCGTCGAGACGAACGGAACGGAAATGCCGTGGTCGGGCGAAGAGTACAATTGCTCGGTGAATTCCAAGCGGGTGGCGGATGCCGACATTCCGCACGACTTCGATGCACTCAAGGCCTATCTCGAAAAGCACCCGGGCAAGTTCACCTATGTCAAGCCGCCGCATTACATCGGCAACACCTTCGTCGAGGAAGCGATCTACGCGCATAACCCCGACGGCACCGGGGCCGCGCCCTTCCAGCAGTCGCTGAGCGAGATCAAGCCCGAGGAACTCGCCCGCCTGATCGCACCCGGTCTTGAATACCTCAAGTCGCTGGAGCCATTACTCTTGAACGGCGCCAGCGGAAGCCCGAATTACCCCGAGGACAACAAGGCCATCGACGGGCTGTTCCTGAACGGCGAGATCGACTTCAACTGCAAATTCGGGCTTTACGGCGTGGCGAAGGGGCTGTCGACCGGCACCTATCCCGAGGGCGCCAAGCAGTTCGTGTTTCCCAAGAACACGATGATCAAGAACAAGAACTACCTCGTGATCCCGTCCAATGCGCCTGACGGCGCCGCAGCGATGGTTCTTGCGAACTGGATGTCTTCCGTCGAATCGCAAGCCTCCAAACTCAAGGAGGTCGGCATGCCCTCCGGGATCGACAGCTGGAAGCTGAACAAGACGGACGCCGACCTTATCGCCTCGTCCTCGCCGGGGCTCGTCGGGGTCACCCAGGATGAAATGGACGCCAATGCCGCACCCGACACCAATGCGACGCTGGTGAACGTGATCAAGGCCACGTGGCTGGAATACATCGAACGCCACAACCCCGCGCCCATCGCGCAGATCGTGGCCGAGGCCTACAAGACTGCGAAGTAGGCCAAGAAAAAGCCGGGATACCCCGCTAGTCGGGGTGTCCCTGCCCGTGTCTTTTTCCAGGACAGTCCATGACGCCGGCCACCAAGACCCACCCCCTGACCCGCCGTGAAAGGCGCGCGCGGATCCTGCTATTCGCACAGTTCGTCCCGATCTTCGCGGTTCTGGTGATCCTGTTCGGCGGAGCGCTCGTGATGGCCGTCCTGCAATCGCTGGGTTTTGCCCCGTGGTTCGGCGTCAACACCTTCCCGACGCTGGATTATTTTGCCGCACTCTGGGGCTCCGCCACCTTCTGGACCTCGCTGGGGCTGACACTTTACTACGCCACCGTCTCGACGTTTCTGGCGCTGGTCCTTGGCACGCTGCTGGCACTTGCGCTGGTCAAGACCTTTCGGGGCAAGACGTTCTACAAGTATCTTTACAAGCTGCCCTTGATGATCCCTTACACGGTGGGAATTGCGCTGGCGGTCATCATGCTGGGCAATGGCGGGATGCTGTCACGGCTGGCCGCGTTTTTCGGCGTGATCGACGACCCGGGACAGTTCCTCCAGATCCTCAAGACGCATTACGGCTGGGGCATCATCGCGGTCTATATCTGGAAGCAGACGCCCTTCATCACGCTTGCGGTCTATGCCGTCCTGCTGGGGATTGGCCGCGAGACCGAGGAGGCCGCCGCGATTCTGGGCGCCGGGCGGCGGACAATCTTCTTTCGGGTCACCCTGCCGCAGATCCTGCCCGGCATCGTCTCGTCCACGCTGATCTGTTTTGCCTTCAACATCGGTGCCTTCGAGGCGCCATTCATCCTGGGCGGCGGCTTTCCCGACACGCTGCCGGTGGTGGCGTGGCGCTATTTCAACGACTCGGACTATACGCTTCAACTGCGCGGCATGGCGACCGTGGTCTCGATCGGCATCGTGTCGGGGGTGATCCTTTTCGCCTATCTAGCGGTCTATCGCACCTTCGAGCGTCGCATGGGGCGCAACTGAAATGGCGCGCAGGGAGGATATCGCGCTGACCTCGCGGCTTTCGCCGTTTCAGAGGATCTATCTCTTGCTGATCGCCGGCTTCATCGTCGGCCCCTTCCTGCCGCTCATCATCCAGAGCCTGGCCTTCCGCTGGGCATGGCCCGACCTCATGCCGGGCACCTGGTGGATGCAGCAGCGCGGGAAATCCGCGATCCCTCTGGCCTGGGACTATGTCCTGTCGCCCTATAGCCATATCTGGGAAGCGGCGATCAACACCGTCGCCATCGGCACCACGGTGACAGCGATCTGCCTCGTGATCTGCCTGCCCGCCGCGCGGGTTCTGGCACGCGAGCGGTTCCGCGGCAAAGGCGCCTTCGAGTTCTTTCTGTCCCTGCCGCTGATCGTGCCAGAGGCCGCAATCGGGATGGCGCTTCTGATGATCTTCATCCGGCTTGGTCTGGCCGGCAGCTTTTTCGGCATCGTGATCGCACATCTGATCCCCACCATTCCCTACATGGTGCGGATGCTGACTGCCGTTTATCAGGGGCTTGGCAAGGATTTCGAGGAACAGGCCATGATCCTGGGCGCCCGGCCCATGCAGATCCTGTTCCGGGTCACTTTGCCCATGCTGTTGCCCGGCGTCGTTGCGGGTGCGCTGTTCACCTTTCTTGTCTCGACCAACATCTTCCTGCTCACCTTCTTTCTGGGGCAGGGCAAGATCATCACGCTGCCGACGCTGCTGTTTGCCAAGATATCCGGCGGCACGCTTGATGCCTCGGCGGCCGGGATCACGCTGGTCGTCACGCTGCCCGGTATCGTTCTGCTTCTCATCACCGAACGGTTCATCAAGGAAGAGGCCTTTGGCAAGGGCTTCGGCAACTGAAGGGGGTATTCCCAATGACCACATCTGCCGCTCTGCTGGCCCGGTTTCCGAAACTCGACCCCGATATGGTTCGCGCGCGCCTTGACTGGCCGGGTCCCTTGCCCCGGGTCATCATCGACACCGATACCGCCAACGAGATCGACGACCAATATGCCCTCGCCTGGTCGCTGCTGTCGCCCGAGCGCATGGTCCTGGAAGGTGTCACGGCAGAGCCGTTCTCCTTTGCCCATCACCGGGACGGCCTGATCCGGTCTGTCGAGATCCTCAAGAGCGGCCGTCCTGCCAGCGCGCTGGAAGAGAAATTCATGGGCGGGCTGGGCGGCTGGGCGGCGCGGCTGGTCGCGCAGGGCCGCAATGCCGAGGAGGTGCGCTTCGTCGGCCCGCAGGAGGGCGAGCAGCTTTCCCATGACGAGATCCTGCGTATCTTTGACCTCTGCGGCGTTCCAAGCGCCGGCAAGGTCTTTCACGGTGCCCCGGGGTATCTTGCAGCGCCCGACACCCCGATCGACAGCCCGGCCGCCCGCTTCATCGTCGAGCGGGCCCGGGCCGGCGAAGGGCCGCTCTATATTCTGGCCATGGGGGCGGTGACCAATATCGCCTCGGCGCTGCTGATGGCGCCCGACATCATCGAAAAGATCGTGGTTGTCTGGACCTCGGCCTTTCCGTCCTATGCGCCGTTCTGCAACCGTCCGTCGCTGAACCTGGTGCAGGATCTGCCAGCCTCGCGGCTTCTGTTCGACTGTGGCGTGCCGCATGTCTATCTGCCCGGCTATCACGTGGGCGCCCAACTGAAGATCTCGCTGCCCGAGATGGAGCAGTTCGTGAAGCCTCACGGTCGGATCGGCGCCTATCTTCACCACCTTTACACCTGCAATCCCCTGCACGCGATGTTCGCCATCACCGGGGCCGCGACCAAGACCTGGGTGATCTGGGATATCATAAACGTGGCCTGGCTGTTCGATGCGACCTATGTGCCGACCTTCCTGACGACCTCGCCGCAACTCGATGCCGATCTTTACTGGCAGCACCCGCCGCACCGGCATCCGATGCGCGAGGCCTATGACGTGAACCGCGATGCGATCTTCGAGGATCTCTATCGGACACTCGCCCGCGCTCCGGAATAAGAGGGAAGGCCCGCGCCGTTGGCGTCCAACAGGTCAGGGTCCCGAGTGGGCCCGAAAGGACCCTCCCGATGACCTTTGCAGACAGGATGCAAAAGTACGGCGCCGGTTCTATCGTCGGCAAGATGCCGCGCGACCTGTTGCCTGCCGTTGAACATCGGCGTCAACCTGTCGGAATTGCCTGCAGACACGACCTGGCCAGCGGTTTCGAGATTATCGTACCGGCGGCCTTCAGGGACCATCTGCGCAACGAAATCTGGAGAAATGGCTCGACCTGCAGTCAGCCGTGTCCCGCTTACACGGTATCCGTCCAAGGCCGACCATGTCCCAGGACGAGGAACAGGACATGTCCTCACGCAAGCCTGACAGATATTGTCACCCCGTTGGGCTAGATAGGATGGTGCGTCCTGTCGAGCCGATTCCCGAGTGATTTGCATAACCAGTTCCTTGGTCCGGCAGGGCGCACCAGACCCTTGGGGGAACGGCATTGCGCGGTCGGCGCCCTGGGCGGGCTCAGGGCATCGGCAAGCGCGTTGCGGGCCGCGCCACCGCCGATTTTCGCGCCGATTTTCGCGGCGCGGCGCTTTGGGTGCAGGGGGCCTGGCGGGCTCTGGTTGACCGCCGGGGTCGAGACTCTGGCCACTCCGGACCTGTTTGCGGTCAGGCAGACCCAAGCCGCCGGGCGGTGAGCCAGCTTGCCAGAGCCATGGTTCCGGCGGTGGCCAGGCATGCGGGCAGACCGCCGAACTGGTAGCTTACCCCCGACAGCAGCGTGCCGATCAGGCGACCGGCGGCATTGGCCATGTAGTAGAAGCCCACATCCCGCGTGATCCGTTCCGCGGCTCCAAAGGCGAGGATCAGGTAGGAATGGACTGACGAGTTGACAGCGAAGACAAAGCCGAACAGAAGCAGCCCGGCGATCATGGTGGCCGTCAGCCAAGGCACGGGACCGCCGGCCAGCGCCGCAGCGGCGGCCAGCGCAAAGGGAATGGGCACAAGAAGGCCGACCCAAAGGATCGCCTTGGCGGTCGTCGCCGCCTCTGACTGGCCCTTGTCGCCCAGGATATGCGGGGCGAAGGCCTGCACCGCACCGTAGCCGATGATCCAGATCGCCATGAAGCCGCCGACCAGAAAGAACGCGGCCCGATGTCCCTCTGGCGTGTCGCCCGCGAAGACGCCCTCGAAATAGATTGGGATGCCGACCGCGAACCAGGCGTCACGCGCGCCGAACAGGAACATCCGCGACAGGCTGAGGCGGTTGACCCGTACGTCCCGCGATCGCCAGCCGCCAAAGGACTCTTCCGGTTTCATCCGCCCGGGCAGACCGGCCGGCATGAATACCAGGACCGCGGCGAGGATCACGGCCAGAACCGAGGCCATCGCCCAGAGGGCCCCCGCGAAGCCAAGCAGGCCAAGAACAGCCGCGCCCAGAAAGAAGCCCGCGCCCTTGACCGCGTTCTTCGATCCCGTCAGCGCCGCCACCCAGCGGAAAAGACCGCCGCCGCCCTGGGGCGCCAGCAGTTTGACGGCAGATTTCGACGACATCTTGGCAAGGTCCTTGGCGACGCCAGAGACGCCCTGAACCGCCATCACGAAGGCGACCGAGACCGTGACGCTCCATCCCGGGTCAAGCTGTGCAAGCGCCACGAGCGATGCGACCTGAAGCGCCAGTCCGCCGTAGAGGGTGGAGGCAAGCCCGAAGCGCGCCGCCAGCCAGCCGGCGACGAGGTTGGTCACGATGCCCGCCACTTCGTAAAGCAGGAACAGCCCGGCGATCTGGATCGGACTGAAGCCGAGCTGGTCGAAATGCAGCAGCACCAGCATCCGCAGCGCACCATCTGTCAGCATGAAGGCCCAGTAGGCTGCCGTGACGGCGGCATAGGCATGCAGCGGGTTGAAGGGGCCGGAAGTCTTGATCACATCGACCCCGCGACCATGCGGACGATGTCGGCGAGGCGGCAGGAATAGCCCCATTCGTTGTCATACCACGCGTAGACCTTCACCTGCGTGCCGTTGACCACCATCGTCGAGGGGGCGTCGACGATCGCGGATCGCGGATCGTTGGTGAAGTCGGACGAGACGAGCGGCCGCGTCTCGTAGCCGAGTATCCCCCCAAGCGGACCTTCCGCCGCGACCTTGAAGAGCGCATTCACCTCTTCGACGGTCGTCGACCGCTCGACCTCGAACACGCAGTCGGTCAGCGAGGCGTTCAGAAGCGGCACGCGCACGGCATGGCCGTTCAGCCGGCCCTTGAGCTCCGGGTAGATCAAGGTGATGGCGGTGGCCGAGCCCGTGGTCGTGGGGATCAGGTTCATCAGCGCCGATCGGGCGCGGCGCATGTCTTTCGCCGGGCGGTCAACGATGGTCTGGGTGTTGGTCGCATCATGGATCGTCGTGATCGACCCATGGCGGATGCGCAGGCTTTCGTGGATCACTTTCACGACCGGGGCTAGGCAGTTTGTGGTACAGGACGCCGCGGTCACGAGGGTCTGGCTGCCGTCGTAGAGGTGGTGGTTCACCCCGTAGACAAGGTTCAGCGCGCCGTTGCCTTTCACGGGCGCGCTGACCACCACCTTCTTCACCCCGGCCGCGTAATAGGGCGCGACCTTTGCGCCGGTCTTGAAGATGCCGGTACAGTCGATCACCAGATCGACACCGAGCTCGGCAAGCGGCAGCGCCTCGATCGTCTTTTCATGGGTAAGGCGGATGCCATGGCCACCAAGCACGAGCCCGCCTTCGGCGGCCCGGACGGGCGTGCGCCAGCGGCCGTGGACCGAGTCGAACTCCATCAGAAGGGCATGCTGTCCGGGATCGCCGACGGGATCATTCAGAAGAACAATCTCGCCGCCCGCGCCCCTGTCTTTGAGGTCGCGCAGCACGAGCTTGCCTATGCGACCAAGGCCGTTGAGTGCAATACGGGGCATGGGCTCAGCCTGTCCTGGCAGTGCGGGAATCCTTGCCGATCTCATCGACACGCGATTGCAGCGCCATCCGGTCGAGCGAGGCGAACGGCAATCCGACAAGGCTTGTGATCCGGCGGCGCAGCGCGGCGTAGGTTCGGGCAAAGGCAAGCGCCTTTTCCGCGGCGGCCCCGGCGGCCTTGGCCGGGTCGGGCAGACCCCAATGGCTGGTGATCGGCTGGCCCGGCCAGGGCGGGCATTCCTCGGCCGCGGCGGTGTCGCACACGGTGAAGACGCAATCCATGACCGGGGCGCCCGGCGCCTGGAATTCGCGGACGTGTTTGGACCGCAGACCTGAGGTGCCGTGGCCGTTGCTATTGAGGATTTCCAGCGCGAAAGGGTGGATGTCTGTGCCGGGGCGCGTTCCGGCCGAAAACGCCTGGAACTTGCCCTTGCCCAGGTCGCGCAGCAACGCCTCGGCAAGGATCGAACGCGCCGAATTGCCAGAGCAGATGAAGAGCACGTTGAAGTCGGTCACTTGCATGGCAGGGACATCCCTGGATGCGGTCAGGATCGGGGCGATCAGATCGGGCCGGGCTCGGCCGACATCGAGAGCAAGGTAGCCGATCAGCCCTTCGGCCGCGTCGAGATCAACTGCGTAGTAAAGGCACCGCCCCTGCCGTTCGACACCCACAAGGCCAGAGGCCGTCAGGTCAGCGAGGTGATGCGACAGGGTGTTCTGCTTCAGTCCCAGCGCCTCGGCGATCTCGGTCGGGCGCGCGCCCTGTGGGGCGAAACGCATCAGAAGGCGAAAGACGGCCAAGCGGCCGGGATGGCCGAGGGTGGCAAAGGCATGGGTGGCGCGACTTTGTTCCATAATTCCCGAATAAACGAAGCAGGTTCGCGCATCCAATGAAGGTTTCATGACACTGGATCGCCGCTGATGTTGTGACCGCCCCACCAGCGGCATCGATCTGCCAACCCGGGCCCGCGCGAAGGCGGCGCCGCCGGGACCGCAGAGCGGGCCCCTCGGCGTCTGTCGCATCGGATGGCCTTGCCGCGCGACTGTCGACGGGGATGCGCCGGCGTGCCCCTTCGTCTTTCCCTGCCTCTCGGGACCTGTCCGCAGCATGGCCCCGAGGAACGCTCAGCCGTTCTTCAGCGGACCGGCCACCCGCCAGGGCCGCAGAGCTGGCGTCGTAGCTGACCCGCCCCACAGTCATGACGAACCTCAAGCGGCGGCCCTTGCCGTCCATGACCGCAAGGAAACCTTTCTGCCCTCGACCTTCGACCAGATCACGCTGATCGCGGGGCAGGGCAGCGCGCTGACCTTCGTGCGGACTGAAGCGCATTTCTGGCCCCTCTGGCGGCAGGTCTATCTCGATTTCGACACCCGGCGCGAGGTGGTCAACGGGGTCCCGCGGATCGGGAAGGACGGGGTCGCGGTGGCCGAGGAGCCTTTGCAGTATTTCGCGGTGCTCTATCCCGGGGGCGCGATCAACGGCGACGCTGATCGAGGTGCGCCCGTAGAGGCGGCTGATGAGGTGGACCAGCAGCTGCCCGCCGCCGCCGCGAATTCAGGGCGGCCGGTTAGGGTCAGGACCCGGAGGAGCGTCAAGATGGGACCGCACTAAGGCGAACGGTCAGGCCGTCGACAGCGTCAGCCCCCGGTCGTCAGACGTTCCAGCGCGCGGCCGGTGGCGGGATCGAAGGCATGCAGCAGCGCGGCCGGGATCGAAATGCCGACCCTGTCGCCCGCGCGCGGATGGTTGGTGCCGCCGACCCGAGCCATCAGCCTTGTGCCGCCGATCTCCAGGGCCAGCAGGGCATCGGCCCCCAGAAGTTCGTCCAGTCGCACCAGCGCGGTGAAGTCCCCCTCGGCCGGTGCCGCCGACACGACGACATGTTCGGGCCGGATGCCGAGGCGAAGCTCGGACCGGCCCCCCGTGGCGAAGGGCAGCGCGGCCAGGCGCAGCCCGCCATCGACCGAGGCCCAGGCCCCGGTGTCGTCGCGCCGGAAGTCGATGAAATTCATCGCGGGACTTCCGATGAAGCCGGCCACGAATTCGTCGGCGGGGTGGTCGTAGACCTCGCGCGGGCTGCCCACCTGTGCCACGACACCGTTGTTCATGATGACGATCCGGTCCGCGAGCGTCATCGCCTCGATCTGGTCGTGGGTCACATAGACGGATGTCACGCCCAGCCTGTCGTGCAACTCCTGCAATTCCATCCGCATTTTCACCCGGAGCTTGGCGTCGAGGTTGGACAGCGGCTCGTCGAACAGAAAGACCTTGGGCGTGCGGACGATGGCGCGTCCGATGGCCACCCGTTGCCGCTGACCGCCCGACAGCGCGGCGGGCTTGCGACCGAGATATTCGGTCAGGCCCAGCATGTCGGCGGTGCGACCGACGCGCTCCTGGATCTCGGCGGCGGGCACCTTCTGCAGTTTCAGCGCCATGGCCATGTTGTCGAAGACGGTCTTGTGCGGGTAAAGCGCGTAGTTCTGGAACACCATCGCCACGCCGCGGTCCTTGGGCTCGACCTCGTTCATCACGGCGTCGCCGATCCGCAGCGTGCCGGTTGTGATACTCTCAAGCCCCGCGATCATCCGCAGCGTGGTCGATTTCCCGCATCCCGAGGGGCCGAGCAGGACCAGGAACTCGCCGTCCTGAATGGTCAGGTCGAATTCCCTGACCGCCGTGTGGGAGCCGTAGGATTTGCCGATGCGTTCCAGTTGAACCACAGTCATTGTTCAGCCCTCACTTGCCGGAACCGGCGGTCAGGCCGCCGACGATTTGTTTCTGGAAGATCGCGGTCAGCACCAGGATCGGGACGATGGCGATCACGGTCGCGGTCGAGATGGTCTCCCACGGGAAGGCATATTCGCCGGGGTAGAGCGAGATGCCGACCGGCGCCGTCCGCATCGCGTTCTGCGTCATCAGAACCAGCGCCAGCGGAAACTCGTTCCACGAGAAGATGAAGACGATAAGCCCGGTCGCGACGAAACCGGGCCAACTGAGCGGAATGACGATGGTCAGGAAGATTCGCATCAGCCCCATGCCATCCATCCGGGCCGCCTCTTCGATCTCGGCGGGCAGGGTAGAAAAGTAGCTGGCCAGCATCCAGACGGTGAAGGGCAGGAACAGCCCGGTGTGCGCGATGATCAGCCCGGTGTAGGTGTTCAGCAGGCCGAGGTTCAGGAAGTTCTGAAACAGCGAGGGCAGCAGGGAAACCGGCGGGAACATCGACACCGCAAGGATGACGACCATCAGGAGTGCCGCCCGGCGCATGTTCAGCCGCGCCAGGGCGTAGCCTGCCAGCCCGCCGATGCTCAACGTCAGGGCGGTGCAGCCGACGCCGACGATGAAGCTGTTGAGAACGTAAAGCAGCAGTTCCGGCGAGTCGGTGATGATCTTGATGTAGTTGGCCAGGGTGATGGGCGTCGGCCAGTATTGCGGCGGCCAGGCGTAGATGCCGGCGGTCGTCTTCAGCGAGGTCAGGATCAGCCAGACGATGGGCAGGAACGAGATGACGACCGAAAGCACCACCAGTGCATAAAGGCCGATGCGGGGACGTGTCTTCATCGCCTCAGTCCTTGTTCCGCAGGGTAAAGATGTACAGCAGCGACATGGCGAAGATCACGAGGAACTGTGCTACGACGATGGCCGCGCCGTAGTTGAACTCGATGAAGTCGAAGATCACCTTGTAGGCATAAAGCGACAGGCTTTCCGTCGCCGTCACCGGCCCGCCGTCGGTCAGGTTGAAGGGCAGTTCGAATGTCCGCAGCGCATCCATCGACCGCACGATCAGCGCCACGAGGATCGGCCCGCGCAAGAGGGGCAGCGTGATCTGGCGGAACTCCTGCCATTTGGTCATGCCGTCCATCCGTCCGGCCTCATAAAGCTCTTTCGGGATGGATTGCAGACCGGCGAGGATGATCAGCGCCATGAAGGACGAGGTCTTCCAGACCGACACGACCACCATCGACAGCATCGCCAGGGTTGCGTCACCCAGCCAGTCGATCGGACGATGCGCCAGCCCGGTTTGCAGCGCCACGGCGTTGAAAAGGCCGTAATCGGTGTTGTACATCCACCGCCACATCAGCGTGTTCAGCGCGGTCGGCAGCGCCCAGGGAAACAGCACGGCCAGCCGGGCAAGGCCCTTGCCGCGAAAATGCTCGTTCATCAGCAGGGCAAGGGCCACGCCGAAAATCAGTTCCAGCGGGATCGACAGGCCGGTGAAGGTCAGCGTCACCCCCAGCGCATTCCAGAAGCGCTGATCGGCCATCAGTTCGGCGTAATGCTTGAGCCCGACGAAATGCCAGGGCTCGGACCCGTCGATGCTGGAATCGCCGAAGCTCAGCAGGATCGACTGCAGGATCGGGTAGACCAGGATGAGCGTGATCACCAGAAGGGTCGGGGTGACGAAGCCAAAGGCAACGGCCTGCCGGCGCTGGTCAAGGCGGGAAGATAGGACGGTCATGTCAGGCCTGCCGGTTAGGGGTCGGCCCGGCGACGACCAGCGCCGCCGGGGATGGGCTGGCCTTTACTGGGCCAGAACGGCTTCGATCTGCGACTGGGCGTCGTTCAGGGCCTGTTCGACCGTCTTCTGCTTGTGCAGCGCGTTGGTGATCTCGATCTGCATGATCTCGGACACCTTGGGGTAGTTGCTGCCCGCCTCGGCCGAGGGTCGGACGACGCCGAAGTCGAAGTCGGCCCCGAACTTGGCCAGCACCTCGGCCTTGGCCATGGTGGGGTCCTTGTAGACCGCCGGGATGGTCGGCGCGCGGTTGTCCTCGACCGCGGCGGCCAGTTGCTGGTCATAAGCCGTGAAGAAGTCCAGGAACTTGGCCGCGGCCTCCTTGTGCTGCGAGTTGGGATTGATCCCGAGGAACCAGCCCCCCATCGTCGTGCTCTTGGCATCCGGGTGGCCGTCGAAATAGGGCACCCGGGTGAAGTCGAACTTGCCGGCGACCGGGCTGTCCGGGGCGGCGAGCGGGGCGTAGACGAAGTCCTGCACCATCAGGAAGGCGGCGCGACCCTGCTGGAACAGCGTGCGCGCATCATCCGGCTTCATGCTCAGGATCGATTCCGGAGCGACGCCCTTGTCCAGCATGTCGACCATGAACTGCGTGGCCTTGACGTTGGCCGGCTGGTTCACGGCCAGCTTGCCGTTGGCATCGAACATGCCGCCGCCATTGCCGTTCGCGAAGGCCAGCCAGTTCATGTAGAGGCCCTCGATCTTGGCCCACATCGAGACGAAGCCGTAGAATTGCGGGTTCTTCTCGCCGTCGGCGATCACCTTGGAATCGGCCACGACCTCCTCCCAGGTCTTCGGCACCGCGAGACCGTACTTCTGCAGGAGGTCCGAGCGATAGAAGAAGTGGATGCCGTCGGCGTAAAGCGGCAGGGCATAGACCTTGCCGTCGACCGTCGCGGCGGAAACCAGCGACGGGTTGAAGGCTGCGATGGCGGTGTCGGGGAGAAGCCCGTTCAGCGGCTGCAGCCAGCCGCGCTTGGCGAATTCGCCGGCCCAGATGACATCGACCGCGTAGACGTCGGGCGTCGGGCTCTTGGCGGTCAGGCTGGTGACATAAAGCTTGCGCGTTTCGCCGGGGACGTCCGAAACCTTGTTCCACTCGATCTTGATGTCCGGGTTTGCCTTGGCGAACCGCTCGAGGTTGCGTTCCACCGCCGGACCGTAGCCGCGCGCGCCGATGGACAGGACGAGGTCTTCGGCAAAGGCGGGAACGGCGAAGAGGACAGCCGCCGTGGCCAGTGCGAGCGATTTGAGTTTCATGTTTTCCTCCCGGTTGAAGTGTCAGATGGCGATGTGTCGTTCGGGTTCTGTCGCCCGGTTTGCTGAGTGTTCGATGCGATGCTTCTGCTCCTCCAGAAGCGCGCGGATCCGGGCGATATGGGCCGCCTCGTCACGGACCGGCGTCGCCGCCTCGGCGACCGTCAGAAGGCAGGCCAGGGCGCCCCTGGAATCGTGGATCGCCATGCAGAAGCGGCGGACCCCCTTGGAGTTCCCCATCATGTCGAACTGCATGCCCTGCGGATCGACAGCTGCGATCATCGCGCGGGCGCCGGCCGGGTCCAGCGGCCGCCGGTCGACGCCGGTGGTGTAAAAGGCCTGCATGTCCCATGCGCGATCCAGCCCCGCCTCGGACAGATGCGCCAGCGCCAGTCGCGAGAGCGAATCGAGTTCGTAAGCCGTGCGGGTGAAACCGGGAAACGCGCGCAGCCGGATCGCCTGGTCCGGGTGCTGTTCGACGATGTGCCACAGGATGTTCTGCCCGCTCAGCACCACGACTTCAGCGGCCGAGGTGAGTTGGTCGGACAGTTCCGCACAGGACAGCGCGAGCTGCTCGGGATCCAGTTCCAGATTGTTCAGCCGCCGTTCGAACACGAAGTTCGCAAGCAGTTTGCGCCGCGCCGTGCGGTGCATGAGGCCGAGGTCCTGCAATTCGGTGAGGAGCCGATAGCCCGTGGAAAGGGGAAGGCCGGAACGCTCGATGATCTCCTGCGCGGTCATGCCGCCCTCAGCATCGCCAGCGCCCGAGATCCGCATGGCCTCGAGCATCGCGATCACTCTTTTTACCGATCCTGACATTTCTATTTCCCATATGTGAATTTATGATTACCATATTTAGGAAAATGGTCAACGTCGTTGTTGACGGACCAAAGGACGGAGCCCCGCTTTGAGACCAAACATTCTGTTCATCATGTCGGATGACCATGCTTCGAAGGCGATCTCGGCCTATGGGCATGGGCTGAACCACACGCCCAACCTCGACCGGATCGCGACCGGGGGGATGCGGCTCGATCATTGCTATGTGACCAACTCGATCTGCACGCCCAGCCGGGCCTCGATCCTGACCGGGACCTACAACCACGTGAACGGCGTCACCACGCTCGACACCCATATCGACAACCGCTGGCCCAATGTTGCCAAGCACTTGCGCCGTTCGGGCTATCAGACGGCGATGATCGGGAAATGGCATCTTGGCGAGGGCAAGCCGCATGAACCCACGGGGTTCGACTTCTGGTCGGTGGTGCCGGGGCAGGGCGTCTATTTCGACCCGGTGTTCATCGAGATGGGCCAGGAGAAGGTCGAGCCGGGCTATGCCACGGACGTGATCACGGACAAGAGCCTCGACTGGCTGAAGAACCGCGATCCGGACCGGCCCTTCTTCCTCATGTGCCATCACAAGGCGCCCCATCGCCCCTTCGAGCCGCACCCGCGCGACCGCAACATGTTCGACGGTCAGGACATCAAGGTTCCCGAGACCTACAACGACACCTATGCGAACCGTGCGCGCGCGGCTGCGGCCGCCCGGATGCGCGTCCGGATGGACCTGACCTACAACGATCTGGGCCTGGTCCAGCCCGAGGGCGGGTCCGAGGTCGGCGAGTTGAGTGTGCCCTACTGGACCACCCGCCGCGTGCCCCATCCCCAGGACCCGCGCGGGCTGGTGCTGATCGACCGGCACACCGGCCAGAACTTCACCTTCCAGACCGAAGAGGAACTCGCGCTCTTCAAGTACCAGCGCTACCTGAAACGCTATCTCGCCACGATCAACGCCATCGACGAGAACGTGGGCCGGATGCTCGACTGGCTTGACGTCCAGGGCCTCGCCGACAACACGATCGTCATCTACACCTCGGACCAGGGCTTTTTCCTTGGCGAACATGGCTGGTTCGACAAGCGGTTCATGTACGAGGAATCGTTGAAGATGCCCTTCCTTATCCGCTATCCCAAGGCGATCCGGCCCGGGACGATCTGCACCGACATCGCCACCAACGTCGATTTCGCGCCGACCTTCCTCGACTATGCCGGTCTGCCGGTTCCCACCTACATGCAGGGCCGCTCGATGCGGCCGATCCTCGAGGCGCGCACGCCCGATGACTGGACCGACGCGGCCTATCACCGCTACTGGATGCACAAGGACGAGCATCACAATGCCTGGGCGCACTACGGATTACGCACCCATCGCTACAAGCTGATCTACTGGTACAACTCCGATCTTGGCCAACCCGGCGCGCACGGGCCGGACGAGCCGCCCGAATGGGAGCTTTTCGACTGCGACGAGGACCCGCTGGAACTCTGCAACGTCGCCGACGACCCGGACTACTTCGCGGTCTTCGCCGACATGCTGGGCCGTCTGGATGCGCGCATGGCCGAAATCGGTGACGTGCCGGAACACGACAGCCCGGCCGCGCTCGCAGCGCGCAGGTCGGCTTGACGGGGCAGGGCGCCCGGGCCGGCGAAGGCCGGTCCCCGCTGCGCTGCCTTGCGGGGCGGGATCGGCCTTGACCGGGCATTCCAGCAGCAGGACGACCCGGCGGATATCTTGGGTGCGGGGCGTTGATTGCACCGGGAACCTTTGCCATTTTCGGCGGGATGACGCGCGCCATGGAGCGAGAACGATATGGATGCCGAGCACGGATGTTGCGGACCTTCGGCCAGGAAGGCGCCCGCCGACCTTCACCTCGCGGCGGCCTTGGCCGTCGAACCCGCTGCGGAGGCTGTCAGGGAAGGCATCCGGCGCGAGCTGGTCGCCATTCCGGGGGGCTTTTTCGAGATGGGCGCGCGTCGGTCGACCTTTCCAGGCGACCTCGACAGCCCGCGGCGCAAGGTGCGCGTCGCGCCCTTCCTGATCGCGCCCACCACAGTCACCAATGAACAGTTCGCCCGCTTCGTCCAGGCCTCGGGCTACCTTACGGTTGCCGAGCGGGAAGGGTGGAGCTATGTCTTTCACCTCTTGTTGCGGGCGCCTCGGGATTGGCCGCAAAGCCCGCCGGGCCTTCCGTGGTGGCGCAGGGTCGACGGCGCATTCTGGGGTGCGCCGGAAGGGTCCGGCAGCGACTGGCAAGACCGGCCGGACCATCCCGCCGTCCACATTTCCTGGTACGATGCTCTGGCCTACTGCGCCTGGGCCGGTCTGCGCCTGCCGCGCGAGGCCGAATGGGAACGCGCGGCACGCGGTGGTCACGCGCGGCGCAAGTTCCCCTGGGGCGACACGCTCACGATCAACGGCCGCCACATGATGAACACGTGGCAGGGCATCTTTCCCTCCACAAACACGGCAGAGGACGGCCACCTCGGGACCGCGCCCGTCCGATCCTTCGAGCCGAACGACTACGGTCTGTGGAACATGACGGGAAATGTCTGGGAATGGGTTGCCGATGCGTTCGGACCGCTGCCTGCCGCCGGCCGGCCGCTGGAGCCTGTTTCATTCGGCCCGACGCACGGAGTTCCCAGAGTGCAGCGCGGGGGGTCCTTCCTGTGCCATGCCAGCTATTGCGACCGCTATCATGTCCACTCGCGGAACCGGAATGACCCCGACGGCACGACCAGCAACACGGGGTTCCGGGTCGCCTGCGACGCGGGCTGAGGCCGGTCAGGCGCCGCGGGCTTGCTGACGACCGGCCGTGAGCGAGCCGGGGTTCACGCAAGTGTCAACCTCTGTCAACGTTCATGTGATCGGGTGCGGGCCTGTTCCGCGGCCGTTTGGGCGACCCATGGGTGGCCGTCGGTCGCCGTTGACACAGGCGCAGCCAGCCGCAGGCTCTGGTCTCAGCCGGTTGGGAGTCGGGCTTGCAGCAAGGCTATCTGCGCAGCCTCTTTGGTCAAGTTCTAGGGCTGCGCAATACCAACCAATCATTGCGCGAATTCCGGTTCTTAAAATCACTGAACCAGTCTGAAATACTCGGCGCTAAAATTCTCTTCCATGCCGCTGTTGCAGTTTCCCATGTTCATGTTGCTCGTGCCGGTGATCTGGCCGCCCGATATGAACGACGCGCCTTGTATGCCGTTCGCATTTGCCGAGAATGTAATATCCTTCTCCGCAACGATCTGCCCCCCATAGACACTCAACGCAGCCGGAAACGACACGCCACCCAAAGTCAGCAACTGCGCCCCACCTCCGGTTGCGCAATTGTCATTCTTGCCGATCTGGATACCCGACGTGCCGGTGAAAGATTTTGAATCGGTGGACGTGGTCGCAATGACGGCATCCTGCATCACGCTGCCGTTGCCGAACTTGACGTTGCAATTCGTGACGATGGCGACCTTCGAAAGGATGACCGAATTCGAAATCGTCAGAGTGCCATTGCCGGTCGAGCAGTCCGCTGTGTAGATGTGACCTTCGGACAAATCTGATTGCGCCAGCGCCTTTTTTGTCGACAGGGCAACCGGCGTTGCCGAGGTTACATAGGTGGGCAGGTAGTCCACATTGCTCGCGCCCAGCGCCGCGATTATCTTCGGAAGCAGGGGGAGTATGCGAATGTTGTAAGAGCTTGCCGAAAGCGCGTCCTGAAGGCCGATATTGGTTGTATATCCCGACGCGGGCAACACAAGCTTCGACAGATCCGGCATTGAAACAGAAGTTCCGGCCTCGAAATAATTGTTGCTCGACAGGGACACATAATTCTGTGAGTGAATGCAGAAATCGTTGAAATAGCTGTCGTTGCTGGAGATGTTGACCACGTCTTCGGCGACGAAACCCTCAGTCAGGCATGCGGGATTATACGTCGTGTAGATCGCTTGCGTGGCCAGATCCCATGAATCCGTACCCACCAGTTTCAACAGGAATGTTGGAATGGAGTTTCCGTAGCTCGAAGTCTGGTGTGCCGTCACGCGCAAGGCCTGCCTTGAATTTGGGTCAACGGTAAAGCTTCGCGTGGCCGGATCCCAGCTTCCAAACTCGACATCCGCGCTATTTATGAGGTCTCCAAACTTGCTCGCGGGCATGTTCGCCTCGTCAATTGCAAGCGCCATTTGAGTCGCTACGGCTGGCGTGTTGAATTCGCGTTGTACAAGAGCCGTATGCGCCACGGAATCCACATTCACCTGCTGCCTCGCCTTTGATTGAACGAGATTGCCATAATCAACGGCAAGACCCGTCAGCATAAGGCCGGCCACAAAAATATACAGCCCGAATGCCGTCATCGAACCGCACTGATCGTGCGCAAAATTTCCGAGCCGCGATAGCGAGTTCCGCATCATGACAAGTTCTCGTCCGTGAATTCCGAACCAACGACGACGTTGAGTCCGGAGAATATCGGTGACAGGCCGGGCGCGATCAGATCGCTGATCGGCATCGAGACATAGCTCTGGAACACGCCGTTCGTCAGCGTTGTCGACACTACAGCGTTCGATGAAATCCCCTTGACGCGCGATTGTATGATGGCCATCGCAGAGTTGACATCCGCTATCTGGCCGGTTGAAAGCTGTCTGTTGGTATCGGCAATGATCCGCGACACGGTGGACCGATCTGTGAAGACCAGCGACGTTTCGACAAGAATCGTCAGGATGAAAATGAAGGCCGGCAACCACAGTACGGTTTCGATGGTTGCAGACCCGGCTTCATCCGAAGCGCGGTTCAGTCTGTGAAGCCAGCAGAGCTTTGATTTGAAGGTCACGACGCTGCCTTGGGTTCAAGAGAAGTTGCACCCTTACACCGTTTACCGCACCACATCTGCAACAAGAGTGCGAAAAGATTGCGGTGGAAATTGGGCCGTTTGTGGGCGCAACGGGTTCTGTCGCACAAATCGGCAGAGGGTTGGAAGCCCGCTTTCCGTGGGCAAACCCATGGCACGGCCTTTGTGACGGGTGCGCTCGGCTGCTTTCCTTCGTATTTCGGCGCTACACGTCGGGCCTGAGCGTTTCCAACCTTATCCCACATTCATGACGACCCTCGTTAAAGGTGTGCGGAGATGGCCTTTGGCGATCGAGGCAGATTTGCGGCAAAGTAGGTTGAAGATCACGAGCGATCAAATGGGTTCCGGGCTGGTCTTGAAGGATCGCAAAGGAGCGTGCCCGGTCACTGCCGCAGGTACGTGTCGTCGACGGCGCGCTGCGATGGGGGTTCCCCTGGCGATATCGGAGTGACCGATGCCCGGTCCCCGACATCGGGCATCGAAAGGTTGGGTTGGTGCCTTCAGCTTCTGTCGGCAGTACGGATCAAAATCCGTACCGGGTCAGGCTTGCCTCGACCCTCTGGCGCATCGCCAGATTGCGGATCGGAAAGGCCTGAGAAAAATCCCTCGCCACGGCATCCGGTCGTTTGAGGCGGGCGGCTTCGGCCCAGCGCCGCGCCTGCACCGCCTCTTCCGCCAGATCAAGCGCCGCGACGGCGATCATGGCGATCAAGTGATGCGCCCCGGGGGCGGAAGCGGCCTTCACCGCCCAGTGCGCAGCTGTTGCAAAATCGCCGGTCTGGATGAAGTTCTGCGCCCGCACCCCGTACATTCCATATAGCAACGGGTCGATCGGGCTCAGCTCCAGCGCCGACTGCACGGCTTGTTCGCTGGCCGAAACCTCGCCCAAGAGCATTGCTGTGAAACCCGAGGCGTAAAAGCCTTGCGCGTAATTCGGGTTGATCTCGGTCGCCCGCGACAGCCAGTGCCGCGCGGTCTCGGCATCATCGGTCAGCCAATGGGCGCGGCCCATGGTGAAGTTCACGAAAGGGTCCAGCGGGTCCTGGTCCAGCCCCCGTTCGGCATGGCGGCGCGCGGCAAGGGCGGCGGCGCGGATATCGGGCGTGATGCGCAGGAACGCGTCGATGAAGTTGGTGAAGGACAGTCCCGCCTGCGCCCGGGCGAAACCGGGGTCCAGTTCTGCCGCGCGCTCGAAGTGGCGTCGGGCGATGGCATTGTCGATGGCGGTGAAGCGGTAGAGATGGCGCAGGCCAAGGTGGAAATTCGACCAGGCATCGAAGGCGGCAGAGCCCGTCACTTCGGCCCGGCGCGCCTCGTTTTCCGGCACATGCAGGTCCAGGGCGGCGATGATCCGGGCGGTGATCTCTGCCCTCATCTCGGCAAGGGCATCGACAGGCCTTGCGATCCGGTCTGCCCAGATCACCACGGCATTCTGGCAATAGGTCAGCTCCACCGTCACGGCAACGCCGCCCGACACCGCCTCCAGAACGCCGGTCAGCACATAGCGGACGTCAAGCGAACTGGCGACAAGGTCAAAGTCAGGGACCTCCTGCCGGAACCGGAACGAGGAGCCGCGGGCCGTAACGGCCATCCAGCGCAGGCGCGACAGGGCCATGATGATTTCATGCGGGATGGCCTCGGCCAGAATGCCAAGCCCGTCATCCCCGCCCAGAATACGCAGCGGCAGAACCGCGATCGAAGGGCGGCCGAGGGGCTGCAATGTGGAACGGGCAGGGCTGCGATCCTCGGTCACGGAGGCGACGAAGCGGAAGCCAAGGCCGTGCAGCGTGCGGATCATCCTTTGCTGGCCGCCATCATCGCCCAATGCCGCCCGCGCCGCCTTGATGCGGCTGGCGATGCTGGCATCCGAGACAGCGGCCCCCGGCCAGACCGCCTCGGCCAGTTCATCCTTGGACACCATCCGGTCGCGATGTCGGATCAGATGCAGGATTGCGGCAAAAACCTGCGGCTCTGCCCGCACGGGAAGCCCGTCACGGGTCAATTCATGCCGCTCCGGGTCGATCCGGTAGGTGCCGAACGTCCACGCCATGGCGAAAGGATACACCAGATTTGGCATTTCTTCACGAAATCTTCAGACGCTGATCAAGCATGTCAGGACGAACCGGGGTAGGCTTTCATCAGCGGCTTCACAGCGGAGGGACCGACATGGACATGGCCACGATCAGAACGACGGCAGGGCGCGGGCGGCTTTACGACAGCGTGCTGGACACGGTGGGCGATACGCCGGTGATCCGGGTGAACAACCTCGGCCCCGCCGGGGTCAGGCTTTATGTGAAGGCGGAATTCTTCAACCCCGCCGATTCGGTCAAGGACCGGCTGGCGCTGAACATCATCGAGGCAGCAGAACGGGACGGCTCGCTGAGACCCGGACAGACGGTGGTCGAGGCGACCAGCGGCAACACCGGCATCGGGCTTGCCATGGTCTGCGCGCAGAAGGGCTATCCGCTGGTCGTCACCATGGCCGACAGCTTTTCGGTGGAGCGCCGCAAGCTGATGCGGATGCTGGGGGCACGGGTGATCCTCACCCCTCGGGCCCAGAAGGGCACGGGGATGTATATGAAGGCGGCAGAACTGGCCGCGAAACATGGCTGGTTCCTGGCCCGGCAATTCGAGACATCCGCCAATGCCGATATCCACGAGGCCACCACGGCACGGGAGATCATCGCGGATTTTGCCGGGGACCGGCTGGATTACGTGGTGACGGGCTATGGCACCGGCGGCACGGTGGCGGGCCTGTCGCGCGTGTTGCGGCGCGAACGGCCCGAGACGAAGATCATCCTGTCAGAGCCGGCCAATGCCGGCCTGCTGGCCAGCGGCATCCCGCAGGACCGTGGGCCGGACGGCGCCCCCGCCAAATCCCACCCCGCCTTCGAGCCGCATCCGATCCAGGGCTGGACGCCGGATTTCATCCCGAACGTGTTGCAGGAGGCGGTCGACCACCACGGCTATGACCAGCTGGTGCCGGTGTCCGGGGCTGCGGGCCTTGACGGGGCGCGCAAACTGGCCCGGCGCGAGGGGATCATGACCGGCATCTCGGGCGGGGCGACCTTTGCCGTGGCGATGGGCCTTGCAGAGACGGCGGCGCCCGGAACCGTCATCCTGGCGATGCTGCCCGACACCGCCGAACGCTATCTGACCACGCCGCTGTTCGAAGCCATCCCCGAAGCGATGGACGAGGCGGAGATGGAGATCTCGCGCTCTACCCCCGGCTATCAGATCGGCTGAGGAGCAAGATCGTGAATGATCAGGACCTTGGCGGCCCGTCCGGCTCGCTCGACCCCGAAGATTGGAGCGCGTTCCGCCGGGTGGCCCATGCTGCGGTGGATGACGCCATCGCCCGCATCGTCAACCTGCGCGACGGCCCGGTCTGGCAGCCCATGCCGGACCCCGCCCGCGTCCGCTTCCACCGCCCGCTTCCGATGACGCCAGAGCCTTTGGCCGAGATTTATGCCGAGGTGAAGGAGGGCGTCCTGCCCTATGCCATGGGCAATGTGCATCCGCGCTTTTTCAGCTGGTACATGGGGGCGGGCGACCTGACCGGCGCTTTGGCCGATTTTCTGGCGGCGGTGGATGGATCGAACCTTGGCGGCGGCGATACTGCCGCGGCGGCGGTGGACCGGCAGGTGACGGATTGGGTCCGCCAGATGATGGGCTTTCCGGCCGAGGCGAGTGCCGCGCTCGTCTCGGGCGGGTCAATGGCGAATATCATCGGCCTGACCGCCGCCCGAAATGCGATGGCCGGGGTTGACCTGCGCCATCACGGGCTGGAGGCGATGCCGCGGCCCTTGGCATTCTACGCCTCCGATCAGGTGCACAGTTGCCACAAGAAGGCGATGAATCTGCTGGGCCTTGGCCTGAACGCGCTGCGCCGGGTGCCCTCGGATGCGGCATATCGCATGGATCTGACGGAGCTTGAGGCGATGATCCGCGCCGATCTGGCCCGCGGCATCCGCCCCGCCTGCGTGATCGCCACCGCGGGCACCACCAACACCGGGTCAATCGACGATCTGGCCGGTTTGGCCGATCTGTGCCGCAGCCACGGCATCTGGCTGCATGTCGATGGCTGCATCGGCGCGCTGCTGGCCATAGCCCCGCAGAATGCTCATCTGGTCAAGGGCATGGAGCGGGCTCACTCGCTGGCGCTGGACCTGCACAAATGGCTGCACGCGCCGTTCGACGCGGGCTGCGTGGTGATCCGCGATCGGACGCTCCACCGCGAGACCTTTGCCGAAGAGGCCGAATATCTGGAACAGGCCGAACGCGGTCTGGCCGCGACCGAGTTCCTGCACCACTATACGCTGGAAACCACCCGCAGCTTCCGTGCGTTGAAGCTGTGGATGATGCTGAAGCAGCACGGCGTCCTGCGGTTCGGACAGCTGATCGACCGCAACATCGCGCAGGCCCGCTATCTGGGCAAGCGCGTGGCCGCCAACCCAAGGCTGGAGTTGTTGGCCCCTGTCGCCACCAGCATCGTCTGCTTTCGCGTTAACCCGGGCGGCATGGCCGAGAGCGCGCTGGACCGGCTGAACCACGAAATCCTGTTCCGCCTGCAGGAAAGCGGCATCGCGGCACCGTCCGGCACCACCTTGCACGGCCATTTCTGCCTGCGCGTTGCCTTTTGCAACCACCGCACCCAGCGCGAGGATGTCGATCTCTTGCTTGCGACGGTCGAAGAAATCGCCGGCGCAATGGAGGTTGATATGAAAGCCCGCACCGATTGAGCCATCTGGTGTTGTGCCGAGGCGGGCTGTTTCAGCGGCCAGCTGCCGGCAAGCCATCGCCCGCGCCTCAAGGAGCAGTGTGCCATCCCGCCACGGCCGGGCAGAGCCGCCAAAGCCATAGCGCACATTGACATGGCCCCCGTCCGCAACCCCGGCTAATAGTTCGCAGCCCCTTGCCCTCTTGCCCTTCGGTCCGCGTCAGGTCACGCGTTCCAGCGCGACGGCCGTCGCCTCGCCGCCGCCGATGCACAGCGATGCAACCCCGCGCGTCATCCCGTGGCGTTCCAGTGCGGCGAGCAGTGTCACCATCACCCGCGCGCCCGAGGCACCGATGGGGTGACCCAGCGCGCAGGCCCCGCCGTGCACGTTGACCTTGTCATGCGGCAGGTCCAGATCGCGCATCGCGGCCATTGTCACCACGGCAAAGGCCTCGTTCACCTCGAACAGGTCGACATCCTTCAGGCTCCAGCCGGTCTTGTCGGCCAGCTTGCGCATCGCACCGATCGGGGCGGTGGCGAAGAGGCTCGGCTTGTCCGCATGGGTTGTGTGGCCCACCAGAACCGCCAGCGGCTTCAGCCCGCGCCGCTCTGCCTCGGACCGGCGCATCATCACCAAAGCGGCCGCCCCGTCCGATATCGAGGAGGCGTTCGCCGCCGTTACCGTGCCGCCGTCGCGGAAAGCGGGCTTCAGCGTCGGGATCTTGTCAAGCCGCGCCTTGCCCGGCAGTTCGTCCATCGTCACCGAGGTGGCCGTGCGGCCCGCCGTCACCGTGACCGGCACCAGTTCGGCGGCAAAGGCACCTTGGGCGATGGCCTGCTGCGCACGGGTCAACGAGGCGATGGCAAAGGCGTCCTGCGCTTGCCGGGTGAACTGATAGGTCTCGGCACAATCTTCGGCGAAGCTGCCCATCGGCCGGCCCTTGTCGTAGGCGTCTTCCAACCCATCGAGGAACATGTGGTCCAGCACCCGGCCATGCCCCATCCGGTAGCCGCCCCGTGCCCGGTCCAGAAGATATGGCGCGTTCGTCATGCTTTCCATGCCGCCCGCCACGATGACATCGGCGCTGCCCACCGCCAGCATGTCATGCGCGAACATCGCGGCCCGCATGCCAGAGCCGCACATCTTGTTCACCGTGGTCGCCCCGGCCGCCAGCGGCAGCCCCGCGCCAAGTGCGGCCTGCCGGGCGGGTGCCTGACCCTGGCCCGCGGGCAGCACGCAGCCCATGACGATCTCTTGCACGTCTTCCGGGGCAAGACCCGCGCGGGACACCGCGGCGCGGATGGCTGCGGCGCCCAGTTGCGGCGCCGGGGCATTGGCAAGGTCGCCCTGAAAGCCGCCCATGGGCGTGCGGGCCATGCCCACGATTACGATCTGGTCCATCCTGCGTCTCCCCTGAATTCGGCCCCTGTCATTTCGGCGCCATGCGCAGAGCGCCGTCAAGCCGGATCACCTCTCCGTTCAGCATCTGGTTTTCCACGATATGGCGCACCAGTGCGGCATATTCCGCCGGATGGCCCAGCCGCGCCGGGAAAGGGACCGCGGCGCCCAGGGCGTCTTGCACGTCTTGCGGCAGGCCGGTCACCATCGGTGTGCCGAAAAGACCCGGTGCTATTGCCATGACCCGGATGCCCAGCCGCGCCAGTTCGCGCGCCACCGGCAGGGTCAGCGCCGCAACGCCCCCTTTGGAGGCCGCATAGGCCGCCTGACCAATCTGCCCATCGAACGCCGCGATCGAGGCGGTGTTGACGATCACCCCGCGCTCTCCGCCGTCACCGGGGGCGTTCCTGGCGATCGCCTCGGCCGCCAGCCGCAGCATGTTGAAAGTGCCGATCAGGTTGACCGAAACGGCGCGGGCGAAACGGTCGAGGTCATGCGGCCCTTCGCGGCCCAGCACCTTTGCCCCTGTCAGGATGCCCGCGCAATTCACCAACGCGTCGAGCCTGCCGAAGCTGCCCAGTGCCCGGTCCACCGCCGCGCGGCCATCGGCCTCGCGCGTCACATCGGTCTGGACGAACCGCGCCACCGGGCCAAGGTCGGCCAGCACCGCCGCTCCGGCCTCGGCGTTCACGTCGGCCAGAACGACCCGGCCGCCAGCCTCTGCCACCATCCGGGCCACCGCCGCTCCAAGGCCAGAGCCCGCGCCGGTCACCAGAAAAACGCTGTCCTTGACCTTCATTTCGCCTCCTCAGTTTCGCGCCTGCTTCTGGACTTCCTGACTGCGCAGCATGAACCGCTGGATCTTGCCGCTGGGCGTCTTTGGCAGGTCGCTCACGAATTCCACGAGACGCGGATAAGAGTGGGCCGAGAGCCGATTGCGCACATGCAGACGCAGCTCTTCGGCCAGCGCCTCGGATGCCACATGGCCTTTGGCCAGCACCACGAAGGCCTTGACCAGTTCTGTCCGTTCGGGATCGGGCACGCCGATCACGGCGGCCTCGGTCACGGCAGGGTGTTCGATCAGCGCGCTTTCCACTTCGAACGGGCCGATCCGGTAGCCGGCCGAGGTGATCACGTCATCCGACCGCCCGATGAAGCTGACCGAACCGTCCGGGTCGAATTCCACGGTGTCGCCGGTCCGGTAATAGCCGCCTGCGATGGCCGGGGTGTCCTTCTGCCAATAGCCGGTGAACCAGCACAGCGGCGAGCGCGCCATGTCCACCGCCAGCATGCCGGGCTGGTTGGGGGGCAGTTCCTTGCCCGCATCATCCAGCACCGCGACCCGGAACCCCGGCATGGCGAGCCCGGCCGAGCCTGCACGCACCGGATGATCC
This sequence comes from bacterium, assembly GCA_016124195.1. GTDB lineage: Bacteria > Pseudomonadota > Alphaproteobacteria > Rhodobacterales > Rhodobacteraceae > Stagnihabitans. The sequence continues at coordinate 41,028 of WGOE01000012.1, forward strand.
AGGCCATGATGGTTGTTGACCACCATGCCCACTTCGGTCTGTCCGTAGTGGTCATGGATCGGCGCGGCCAGATGCTGGGCGAACCAGCGGATCACTTCGGGGTTCAGCGGCTCGCCAGCCGAACTGACAACGCGCAACTGACCCTTGACGGCCGCCGCGGCCTCGGCCCCTGCCGCGATCAGCAGGCGGTAGGCGGTGGGCGCGCCGGCAAGATTGGTGATGCCCAGACGGCGGATCAGGTCATAGGTGCCCTCCACCGTGAACGGGCTTTCACAGAAGGTCGTGGCATGGCCCAGCAGCAGCGGCCCGGTAACGGCGTAATAAAGCCCGTAGGCCCAACCCGGATCTGCAAGGTTCCAGAACTTGTCCTCGGGGCGCAGATCCACCGCGTCGCGCATGTAGCTGCCAAAGGCCAAAAGAGCGTTCAGGGGCACCGGCACCCCCTTGGGCGCCCCTGTCGTGCCCGAGGTTGACATCATCAGGAACAGATCCGTGCCCCTGCGCAGCACCGGCGCAAAGACGGGCGCGGCCGCGGCCAATGCCGCGGCAAGGTCGATATCGCCGGCCGGGGCGACCTCGCCCGCGCGCAGGACCGTGGCCACGCGGGGGCAGTTGGGCACGTCATCCAGCTTCAGCCGGTTGGCCATGTCGGCCACGACCAGTCTCGCGCGGCTGGTCTGCAGGCGCTGCTCGATCGCCTTGGGCCCGAAGGCGGTGAACAGCGGCTGATAGACCGCCCCCGCCCGCCAGGTGCCAAGAATGGTGATCAGCAGCTCTGGTGTGCGCGGCAAGATCCCGGCCACCACATCGCCCGCGCCGATCCCCTCGGCGGCCAGCATGCCGGCAAAGCGGGCCGAGGCTTCCTGCAACGCGGCAAAGGTCAGGCTGACGTGGCGACCATCCTTCGCGATCCAGTTGAGGGCGATGCGCCCCGGCGCGACATGGCGGTCGCAACATTCCACACAGGCGTTGAGGCCTGCGGTCAGGCTGCCCGCCAGCGTCGCCTCGACAGCGGCCAGGCTGAATTCGGAAACCGCCGCGTCATAGGAAACCGGCGCGCGGCCGGCGCGTGTGTTGGTCATTCGTGACGTCCTCCCCTTTGTCCACCAGAATCCGGTGATGTCCGACCTAGATCAAGACCCCGCCCGGTACGCTTGCCAATGACTCTCGCAGAGTTTTGCCCATTTTGCACTCGGCGCCGCGGGGTTTGCTGTTTTTGGACCGGCCAGCCGGAAGCCGACGGAAATGGCTGCGGGAAACGAAAAGAGCCGGGATAGGCGGATTTTCCGCGCGACGGTGGCAAGTCGCTGCGAGCGAAAAAAAGATCATGGCAAGGCGTCCGCCCCGGAACCATGGCCCGGCGTTCGGGGTGCAGGTGGCTCTGGCCGCGATCAGAGGCAGGAGAAGCAAGATCGCACCGGTGCAGGACTGTGACCTTCACCCGAACCAGACCTAGCCGTGGCGGGACCAGCTTGCCTAGGCTGCGGCCTGGGAATGCGGGAAGGCCTCGAAGGCTGACCCTTGATGTAAAGACCCCGCAAGTCAGGATCCGGGCGCGGGTGCTGCCGGGTGATTTCTTGACCGGCGCCAGCGGGCCCGGGCGGGTCCGCTGCCAGCCGCGAGACAATGACCGATGCCGGCGCCAAGCCGAGCGTTGACCGCTTGGCTTTCGTGCCGGGGATCGGCCGGGGCAGCCTCTGTCACGGGCGCTGATCGGTGTCGGCTGCCGATCTGGCGCTGCTGCACCGGATCGACAGGCCGCGCGTGGCGTTCCCCTTCGCGGGCAGGGAGGTTCAGGGCATCTTGGCTGCGGCGATGATGCGCCCTCCCAACCCCTCTTGCACCAGAAGGGCGGTCTTCAATGCGGGATCGCCGGGTGCCGGCAAGGCAAAGGAGGCGGAGCCGGATGTCCAGCCGCCAAGGCTGACCAGCTCTTTCACGATGTTGCGATGCGGCAAGGTCCGGCCGGCGTTCTCGCCGCCACGGACCGGCACCTCGAGCGTCCGCGGATCATAGCGCACCAGCCAGACGACCGCCTGCGCCCCGGCGCCGGGACCCGCGATCGAGACCGATCCATTTCCCCAGGCAATGGTCGGGCCGCCGGTGCCGCGATCACCGGCGCGAATGGCGGCTTCCACCTCGCCGAGGCTGTTGCCGACGATGGCGTCCCCGCCGTTCACGACCATCTGCGGCGTATAGACGTTGGAGCGCCCGCCCGCCCGTGCGTAGTCCCATTGCCGATCCGTGAAGGCCATGTTCCCGAAAGTGTCTGTCCACCCGAGGCGATCCCAATAGGTGACCGAAAAGCTGAGCGCCAGAATCTCGGGGCGATCGGCGATCGCGTTGAGGTTGGCGTTTGCCGGCGGGCACGAGCTGCACCCTTGGCTCTGATACTCCTCGACCACCGTGGGATGGGCTGCATCGGCCGCGAATCCTGCTGCCGGCAGAATGACAAGCCCGGCCCAGAGCCCGCGTTTCAACCAGCCCGTTTGAAGTCTGTCTAACATTTCTGCCCTTCCCTTGTTGAACGCTGGCGTCAGGCTCTGCGCTGTTCCGATCCCGTCCGGCAAAGGCCATGTCGTCCCGGGGGGCGCATGTATTTCTGCCGCGGTCGGAAAAAGATCACACGATGGCGTGATGACGGTGATCGGCCTGCGCAGGTCTGGCAGTTCGTTGCGCAACGCCAAGGGGCAGGGGCTTTGCCTCGGGTCACGCACAATCCGGTCGCGGCGCGGCATCCTGCCATCGCTAACCTTCGCGGCCGGAGTTTTGGCCTGAAGGCCGCCAAGCCGGACCACATCCCGGGACGGGGGCGGCGCAGCCTTGGTGAAAAGGGGCGACCTGTGGAAATCCGCACCGCTCCGGGGCATCTGCCCGTAGGAGAGGCCGGGTCGCTGCCCGGCACGGGGCGAAAGCGCGATCAACCCTTTGCGCGCCGTCGGGCCGCCAATGCGGGCCCCACCATCGGCTACGGCGAAGGACAAAGGTATTTCTTCGGCAAGCCCTCGGGCCTCTGCCCGGCCACCGCCATCCCTGCCCGCTGCGGCCGTTCGGAACGGATGACCGACCCGCGACGCTCCCGGTCGTCAGGGCAGGGCCGGGAAATCCGCCCGCCGGAAGCCCTCGATCATCTGTCGAAGGCGTTCGGGCGCGATCACCTCGACCCCGTCGCCCCACTGATACAGGTGCCAGGCCATCTCCAGATGCCCCGCTGCATGAAAGCTGATCGTCAGGGACCCATCGGGCGCCTCGGTCATGTGCTGCCTGGGGTGGAAGATGAATTCGCGCGCAACCTCTGCCGCCTGGGGCGAGAACCGCCAGATCACCTCGCCGTATTCAGCCTCGGCATGGTAGGACCCAAAAGCCCGGGCCGTGTGGCTGTTCAGATCGAAGCCGGGGTCGCGGGCAAACGAGGTGGCTTCGAGCCGGGCAGAGGTGATGCGGTCCACGCGGAAATGCTGCATCTTGCCGTCGCCGCCAACCTCGCGCGCCACCAGATAGCGCCGCGTGCCCAAGAGCAGGCCATGCGGTTCCAGAACGCGTTCGCGATTGGGCTCGCGCCCGCCGGCATAGGCGACCGTCAGCAGGTGCGGCCCCTTCAGCGCGGCCGCGATGGCGCCGAACAGGGCCGGATCGGTCCGCACCCGCGGCCCCGGGCGCGAGGCGAAACCATAGGCTTCCAGCATCGCCTCGGCATCGGCTTCGGCGCGTCGCGCAAGCGAACCGGGCATCGCCGCCAACAGCCTGTCGCGCAGCGATTGCAGAGCGCGGACTTCGGGCACGGCACCATCGCGCTCGGCCCGGCGAATGGCGATTTCGATGGCGGACAATTCGCTGTCGCGTATCCCCTGCGACAGCATCAGACGCGCGTCCGAGGCGCTGATTTTCCAGAACTTGCGTCTTTCCTCGTCGGTCCGGCTGGTGCAGTTCGGAAACGCATCCTCCAGCGCCTTCGTCATGCGCTGCGCCGTGCGACGGTCAACCGAAAATTCCTGTTCGATGTCAATCAGCGAGACCCCGGAATAGCGCGAGGTCGCCATTTCCGCGAGGCGCAGCAGATCCGAGGCTTTCTGGAAGGACATGGCAACTCCGTGACAGGATTTGTCGTGATGCTGACACAGGTTGGGGGCGTTGACGAATCCTTATCGCAGCAAGGTGCCGCACCCTGCGGCCGCGACCTGCATATTTACAAAGTGAGACTGATCATGAAGACCCTGTTTTTGACCATGGCCATGGGCGCCCTCATCCTTGCCTCGGGCTGCGCCAAGGAAAGTGCCGATATCGCGCCGCAATATGTCTCGCCGTTGCAATACCAGCCCTATTCCTGCCGCCAGATCGCTGCGGAGGCACAGTCAGTGTCGGCCCGGGCCTCGTCGCTGATGGGGGTGCAGGACAAGAAGGCAAGCAGCGACAAGGTCGCGATGGGGGTCGGTCTGATCCTGTTCTGGCCCTCGTTGTTCTTCCTGCACGGCAATTCCGAGACGACAGCCCAGGTGGCCGGCCTGAAGGGGCAAATGGATGCCCTGGAAGAGGCGAGCATCCAGAAGAATTGCGGCATCGTCTTTCAGCACGCGCCGGTCAAGCCGCCCGGCCCGCAGCCTGCCGCCGCGGCTCCGGCCAGCAAATAGCGGTGCCGGAGGGTCGGCCGATTTGCGCCTTCGTTCTCCATTCCTGGCTCTGTCGCGGGCGGCAGGGCCGTCACGGCGCTGCCCGCTTACAAGCTTGCCAACGGGTCCTTGTGCCGCGCGGGACGGAGAGGCGTTTGCCAAACATGACCGTGAACGCGCCCGGCAATCCGGCGTTGCGGGCTATGCCCTTGGGCTCAGGGCGTTTCGGGCAGCAGCAGGTCGGCGCGCAGTCGGTCGTAATCCAGAGGCAGGCCGGTGAAGATGCGCCAGGCATCGACGCCCTGGCCGATGTAAAGCTCGTAGCCCGAGATGATCTGCAGCCCCTCGGCCGCCGCATCGCCGAGGAATTGGGTCTCGACCGGGGTATAGACCGCGTCAAAGGCCCAGTCCGCCCCGCGCATCGCAGCGCGGGGCAGGGGGGTGCCGTCATGGCCCACCATGCCGACCGGGGTGCAGTTGATCAGGCCTCGGGCGCCTTGGGCCAGGATCACTGCATCGCGGTCCGTCACCACCCTGAGCCCCGGCCTGCCGGCACGCAGGGCGGCGGCCAGCGCATCGGCCTTGGGCAGGTCGCGCTCGGCGATGCGGATCTCGGGCACGCCCAGGGCGGCAAGGCCGTAAGCCACCGCCTTGCCTACGCCGCCTGCGCCCATCATTAGGGTCACGCCGGGCGGCATGTCGCCGCGCAGAAGGCGATAGGCGGCGATGAAGCCGGAATAGTCGGTATTGTAGCCATGCGGCCCGCCCGCGTCGAAAACAACAGTATTTACCGCCCCGATGGCGCGCACCAGAGGGTCGTCAATCACAACTTTGGCGGCGGCGCGCTCTTTGTAGGGATAGGTGACGTTGACCCCGCGAAAGCCGCCGGCTGCAACTTCGGCAAAGAGAGCGTCGAACGCCATGCCGGTTTCGGCAGGGACCAGCCGGTCATAGGTGACCGCAACGCCATTCTGCAGGCCGGCCAGCCGATGCAGCCGCGGCGATTGCGATTTGGCGATATTGTCGCCGATCAGGCCCAGACGAATGGTCATGCGGCACTCCGTAGGTTCAGGTCTTGCGGCACGCCGCACAGGCCTGCCCGTTCTGCCGCGCCAGCCTTTGCAAGCGATGAGGTGGTGCTGCGGATGCCCTGCTTACCGGCTTCGCGCCCGATTTGCACGGTGTGATCGCATCCGACCGGGGCAGGGGGCCGGACGGCGACGCCAAGCGGCCCGAGGCCCGCGCGCTGCGGGCGGGATCCTGGCCGCCCGAGTTGAAATCTCTTGTCGGATCATGCGAATCCGGCAAGATATGGCGCCACCGTCCTGCCGTATGGATATAAGACCATGACGCTTGTACCGCTTTTCGACGCCCCGCTTGCGGTCATCCTGCACGCCTTTGCGGCGATGGCCGCATTTGTGCTTGGCGGCGCCCAGCTTGCGCTGCCCAAGGGCACCCTGCCGCACCGCGCGATGGGATGGACCTGGGTCACCCTGATGGCGCTGGTCGCCGCTACGTCCTTCCTGATCCACACGATATGCCAGTTCGGCCCGTTCAGCCTGATCCATGGGCTGTCGATCCTGACGCTGGTTTCCCTGCCCGTCGCGGTAGGCCATGCCCGCAACCATCGGATTGGCGCGCACCGGCGGGTCATGCTCATGCTTTTCGCGGGCGCGCTGTTGATCGCGGGCGTCTTCACGCTGTCACCGGGGCGGATCATGCATGACGTGGTGTTCGGCACCGTGACGCATCACGGCTCCTGCGGCTGAGCCCGGCGCAAGCGCGCAGTGTGGATGCGAAATTGGTGCCCCCAGCAGGACTTGAACCCGCGACCCCCTGATTACAAATCAGGTGCTCTACCAGCTGAGCTATAAGGGCATGCCCGCTGATGTAGCAAACCCGATGGCCTGCCGCAAGGGACAGTGGGCCAGCAGGCGATGATCGCCGGACGATTGCGGTCAAGATATTGAAATACGGTGATTTTCCTAGAAAGACCCCGCGGCCGCCTTGGTCGGGTCGGCAGGCCGGGCAGCGGTCAGGCCCGCAATCCGACAGGCTGGGGCCGGGCGGCGGCCATGCGCGGCAAAGCCTCAAGCCCGGCACGGATGGCAAAGATCGCGGGGCAGGTCTGCGCTCTGGCGGCGCGCATGACAGACCTGCGGCACGAGGCAGATGCGGTCCGGTCCGGGGCCTTGCGTCACGTGGCGCCCTTGCATCACCGGGGCTGCGCCCGCCAAAACGCAGTGGCCCGATCCGCGGCCCTACTTCGGGGTCATCCGGCCGGGGAAGTGATCCGCACAGCACTGCCGGGCGTAAATGCAATCGACGGCAAGGAGTTAAGATGTCTGACGCCCCCCTTATCCTTTGGTTCCGACGCGATCTGCGCCTCTCGGATCACCCGATGCTGACCGAAGCGCTGGCGCTTGGCCGGCCGGTCATTCCGGTTTTCGTACTGGACCCCGAAACCGAAGCGATCGGTGCTGCGGCGCGCTGGCGGCTGGGGCTGAGCCTTGCCGATTTTGCCGCCCGGCTCGAAGCCATGGGCAGCCGGCTGATCCTGCGTCGCGGCCCGCTGCCCGAGGTGCTTGACCGGCTTCTGACCGAAACCGGGGCGGGGGGAGTCCTCTGGAGCCGCTGCTACGACCCGGCGACCCAGCCGCGCGATGCCGCGGTAAAGGCGGGGCTGCGGGCGCGCGGCCTCGTGGCGCAGTCGGTGCCGGGGTTTCTCTTGCACGAACCCTGGACGGTCAAGACCGGGCAAGACGGCTTTTACCGGGTCTATACGCCGTTCTGGAATGCGGTGCGCGACCGGGATATCGCGCGACCCTTGCCCGCCCCACAGCGCCTGCCCGCACCCGCCGCCTGGCCCGCCTCGGACCGGTTGGCGGACTGGCGCATGGGCGCGGAAATGCGGCGGGGGGCGGCGATCCTGCTGCCCCATGCCCGTGTCGGCGAGGCAGCAGCCCAGGCCCGCCTTGCCGACTTCATCGCGACGCGCGTGGCGGTCTACAAGTTGCGCCGGGATTTTCTGGCCGAAGAGGCCTGTTCTGGCCTGTCGGAAAACCTGACTTACGGCGAAATCAGCCCCCGGCAGATCTGGCACGAGGGGATGCGGGCGATGCAGGCCGGTGCGGCGGGGGCGGAACATTTTCTCAAGGAGCTGGTCTGGCGCGAATTCGCCTGGCACCTTCTGCACCACACGCCGCACATCGCGACCGGCAACTGGCGGCCCGAATGGGACAGCTTCCCCTGGCGTCCCGACAGCGAAGATGCCGAGGCCTGGCGGCGCGGCATGACGGGCGAGCCCATCGTCGATGCGGCCATGCGGCAGATCTATGTGACGGGTACAATGCACAACCGGGCGCGGATGATTGTCGCCTCTTATCTGACCAAGCATCTCATGACGCATTGGAAGATCGGGCTGGACTGGTTCGCCGATTGCCTGACCGACTGGGACCCCGCCTCGAATGCGATGGGCTGGCAATGGGTGGCAGGGTCGGGCCCCGATGCGGCGCCCTATTTCCGGATCTTCAACCCGGCCACCCAGGCCAAGACCTTCGACCCTGACGGCCTTTACCAGCGCCGGTACCTCGCCGAACTGAGCCAGAAGCCCGGGAAAACCGCGCTCGACTATTTCGCGGCGGTGCCATTGTCCTGGGGGCTGGCGCCGGATCAGCGCTATCCCTTGCCGCGGATCCCGTTGCAGGATGGCCGCAACCGTGCCCTCGCGGCATATGCGCAACGAAGTGCTTGAGTGTCGCCGGATGTTCTGGAAACATGCGGTCGGTAAGTGACTGGGGACGACATGACATTTCTGACCTCGACCAAGGGCCAGAAGGGCCTGCCGCGTTATTTCGGGCCTGCCTTTGCCGCCATTTCGCGCATGCAGCGCGGCCGGCTGGACTTTCGTCTTCCCGATGGCCGGGTGTTCCGCGCCGAGGGCAAGCAGCCCGGCACCGCCGCCATGATCGAGGTGCACAACCCCGATATCTTTGCCCGCCTGATCCGCGAGGGCGACCTTGGCTTTTGCGAGGCCTATCTGGAGGGCTGGTGGTCCACCCCCGACCTTCTGGGTTTCATGGACCTGATCCAGACCGGCAACGAGGCGGTTTATGATGCCTTTCCCGGCATGGGACTGGTGCGCGCCTATGAACGGCTGCGGTTCTGGCTGCAATCGAACTCGAAAAAGCAGGCCAGAAAGAACATCAGCTATCACTACGACCTGGGCAACGATTTCTACGGGCTGTGGCTGGATGAAAGCATGACCTATTCCTCGGCCCTGTTCCGCACCGGACAGGAAAGCCTGGAAAAGGCGCAAGAGCAGAAATATGCCTCGATGGTCGATCTGATGGGGGCAAAGCCCGGCGACCATGTGCTGGAAATCGGCTGCGGCTGGGGCGGCTTTGCCGAATATGCCGCGGCCAAGCGCGGCCTGAAGGTGACCTGCCTGACGATCAGCGCCGAACAGCACCGCTATGCCGTGGACCGCATCGCGCGGGCCGGCCTGTCTGACAAGGTCGAGATCAAGCTGCAGGATTACCGCGACGAGACCGGGGTCTATGACGGCGTGGCCTCGATCGAGATGTTCGAGGCGGTGGGCGAGAAATACTGGCCGACCTATTTCAACGCGGTCCTGAACCGTCTGCGTCCGGGCAGGAACGCCACATTGCAGATCATCACCATCGCCGACCACCGCTTTGAAACCTATCGCAAATCGGTGGATTTCATCCAGAAGTACATCTTTCCGGGCGGCATGCTGCCCTCGCCCTCGGCCCTGCGGCGCGAGGTGGAACGGGCCGGGCTGAAGGTTCTGGGCTCCATCGAGTTCGGCAAGAGCTACAGCCAGACGCTGCGGCGCTGGCACGAGGATTTCAACGCGCGCTGGGCGGAGGTCGCCCATCTGGGATTTGACGACCGGTTCCGCCGGATGTGGAATTTCTACCTGACCTCTTGCGCCGGCGCCTTCGAGGGCGGAAACTGCGATGTGACGCAGATCACCATTGCCCGTCCGGCCTGAACCGGGCGAGGGGAGCAGATGCCGACAGCCACGAAGATCGTCTCCGCCGTCGCTTTTGCCTTGGTCGGGCTTTGGGCGGCGATTTCCTATATTCCGCAACTGCCCGAAGGCACCTCGGTCGGGCATTTTCCCGAACTGATGACGGCCCTGGGCTTTGTGCTGGGCTGGCGGTCGGTGGGGCGCTTCACCGGGCGTGGCTATGGCGAATCCCTCGGGCTGGGCCTGCGCGGGTCGTTCCTGTTGGTGTTCTGGGCGCTGTTGGGATTCGCCAGCTATACCATGCTGATGCGGTCGACCAAGCAGGTCTATCGCGGCGATCCGGGCCGGGCGCTCATGGATGTGCCGCAGATCATGCTGCAATATGCCGAGCTTTTGTGGGCACGCGATGTGCTGGTGGCCCTGGTGGTCGGCGGTCTTTTGGGCGGGCTCGTCGCGGAATTCGCGGCGCGGCGCTGGACCTGACGATGAAAAGCCGGATCTTCGTCGCCGGTATCGCAGCCGAGGCTGATCTGCTGCAAAGCCTGATCGGGCTGCATGAGGCGGTCTCGGCCCATGCGGCCGGTCTGGTGCTGGTCACGTCCGCCAAGGGGCCCTGGCCGGTGGCGCAGCTGCAAACCGGCGGGACGGATGGCCTGCTGCTGGAACTGGCGCCCGAGGTGCAGCGGAGGCTCGATTTCGGTCTGCGCAGCCTGGGTCTGGAACCGCGCCCGCTGCACGAGCTTGCGGCACTGACCTACGTGGGGGCCGGTGCAGGGCGGATGGAGGCCGCAGCGCCACAGGTTTTGGCAGTCCTCGTTGCCGCCATGGCCGATATTCTGGCGCTGCAGGGCCAGCATCGACCCGAGGCGATTGCGGCGCGGCTTTTCCCGGTGCTGGTGCGGGCCTCGTCGCGGGTGCGGGCGTCGGCCAGTCCCCCGGCCACGCTGCGCCACGATGCGGGCACGCACGATGTCAAGGTGGCGGCGCGGCGCCAGCCCTATGCCCATTTCTTCGCGGTCGAGGAATATGACGTCTCGTGGCGCCACTTTGACGGCACGGCCTCGGCCACGGTGACCCGCGCGGCCTTTCTGTCGGGCGATGCGGTCACCGTGCTGCCCTATGACCCCGTGCGCGACCGCGTCCTTGTCGTCGAACAGTTCCGCGCCGGGCCCTTGGCGCGCGGCGATGGGCAGGCCTGGCAGATCGAGGCCATCGCGGGCCGGATCGACCCTTTCGAATCCCCGCAAGAGGCCGCTCGTCGCGAGGCGGCGGAAGAGGCCGGCCTCGTGCTGAACGATCTGATCTTCGTCGCGCGCTATTACCCCAGCCCCGGTGCGGTCGGCGAATATCTCTACTCTTATCTGGCCATCACCGATCTGCCGGATGGCTGCGCGGGCGTCTTCGGCATGGAAGACGAGGCCGAGGACATCCGCGGCCATCTGATCGGGTTTGACGCGCTGATGGCGCTGGTGGCCAGCGGCGAGATCGAGAACGCCCCGCTGATCCTGACCGCCCTCTGGCTGCAACGCGAGCGCGCCCGCCTCAGGTAAGATGGGCAGATTGCCCATCCTACCCATGCCAGATCACAGCGCCAGCTTGACCCAGGCCCCGTTGCGGCGCGAGGAGCGGACGCAGGCATCGACAAAGGCGACGCCCTCGAGCCCCTCTTTCAAGCCGGGGAAGGTGACGGCGGGGTCGGGCGCCGCGCCCTCGCGCCGGGCGATGATGGCGCGGGCGGCCTCGGCATAGATGTTGGCGAAACCTTCGAGATAGCCTTCCGGATGACCCGACGGGATCCGCGTCACGCGCGCTGCCGCCTCGCCTGTGCCGGGGCCACCGCGGGTCAGCCGGTATTTCGGCTGGCCCAGCGGCGCCACCCACAGATAGTTCGGATTCTCCTGTTCCCATTCAAGGCCGGCCTTGCTGCCGAAAATCCTGAGCCGCAGGCCGTTTTCCTGACCCGAGGCGACCTGGCTGCACCACAGGGTGCCGCGCGCGCCCGAGGTATAACGCATCATCACATGGCCATTGTCATCGACGCGCCGGCCCGGGACAAAACTTTGCAGATCGGCCGCCAGTTCGTCCAGCGTCAGGCCGGTCACGAAATTGGCCAGGTTGAAGGCATGCGTCCCGATATCCCCTGTCGAGCCGCCGGCCCCGGTCCGCGCCGGATCGGTGCGCCAGTCGGCCTGCTTCTGCCCGGTCAGTTCGACCGGCTCGGCCAGCCAATCCTGAATATATTCCACATTGACCAGCCGGATGTCGCCCAGAACCCCCTCCGCGATCAACGCGCGCGCCTGCCGGATCATCGGGTAGCCGGTGTAATTGTGCGTCAGCGCGAAAACCACGCCCGATGCCTCGGCGGCCTTGGCGAGCCGCTTGGCCTCGGGCAGGGTCGCGGTCAGCGGCTTGTCGCAGATCACATGGATGCCGCGCTTGAGGAATTCGACCGCCACCGGCGCGTGCATGTGGTTGGGCGTCACGATCGCCACCGCCTCGATGCCGTCCTTGCGCCGCGCCTCCTTCTGCGCCATCTCGGCGAAAGAGCCATAGCTGCGCGCCACGCCCAGATCGGCCGCAGAGGCGGCGGCGCGTTCCCGATCCGATGAAAACGCGCCTGCGACGAGTTCGTACTGATCGTCAAGACGCGCTGCGATCCGGTGTACGGCGCCGATGAAGGCGCCGCGCCCGCCCCCTACCATGCCAAGGCGGATGCGCGGCGCGCGTGCGACATGAGCGGCTGTGATAGCCATGAGATTTCTCCTGTTTCGTCCAGACCTGTCGTTCAACTTCGACCATTCAATCCAGGCCGGCCCGCCTCTGCCATCCCCGGCTCAAGCCCGGGCGCGCCGGTCCGCGTCTTTCATTTGTTTCCATATATCCCACAGGGGTCCGGGGGTGTGAAACCCCCGGCCGCCTCAGCCGATCCCCAACATCCGGCGATTGGCGTCCCGGTCGGTGCCGGCATCGGCGAAATCGTCAAAGGCCTTTTCGGTCACGCGGATCAGATGCGCCGCGACAAAGGCCGCCCCCTCGCGTGCGCCGTCCTCGGGATGTTTGAGGCAGCATTCCCATTCGACCACCGCCCAGCCGGAGAAGTCGTATTGCGTCAGCTTGGAGAAGATGCCACCGAAATCGACCTGCCCGTCGCCGGGGCTGCGGAAGCGGCCCGCCCGGTTGACCCAAGACTGAAACCCGCCATAGACGCCTTGACGGCCGGTCGGGTTGAACTCGGCATCCTTGACGTGGAACATCTTGATCCTGTCGTGGTAGATGTCGATATGGTCAAGATAATCAAGGCATTGCAGCACATAGTGGCTGGGATCGTAAAGCATGTTGGCCCGGCTGTGCCCCTTCACGCGGTCTAGGAACATCTCGAAGGTCACGCCGTCGTGCAGGTCCTCGCCGGGGTGGATCTCATAGGCCAGATCGACGCCGCAAGCCTCGGCATGGTCCAAGAGCGGCAGCCAGCGGCGGGCCAGTTCGTCGAAGGCCTCTTCGACCAGGCCTGCCGGACGCTGCGGCCAAGGGTAAAGATAGGGCCAGGCCAGCGCGCCTGAAAAGGTGGCATGCGCGTTCAGGCCCAGATGGCGCGAGGCAGTCAGCGCCTTCTTGACCTGATCCACCGCCCATTCTTGCCGTGCCTTGGGATTGCCGCGCACTGCAGGGGCGGCAAAGCCATCGAACTGCGTGTCATAGGCCGGGTGCACGGCGACCAGCTGGCCCTGCAGATGGGTGGAAAGCTCGGTGATCCGCACGCCGTTGGCTTCGGCCTGACCCTTGATCTCGTCGCAATAGGTCTTTGAGCTTGCGGCCTTTTCCAGATCGAACAGGCGGCCGTCCCAGCTTGGCACCTGCACGCCGGCATAGCCGCAGTCGGCCGCCCATTTCGTGATGCCGTCCCAGGTGTTGAACGGGGCCACGTCCCCAGCGAACTGCGCCAGAAACAGCGCGGGTCCCTTGATGGTCTTCATAAGTCGTCTCCTGTCGAAAGGCTGCCTTGCGCGCCATTGTGCAAACCGTCGTCGCCCCCGGTCGGGCGTTCCAGAAACTGCCCCTTCTCCGGGGCCCGCCGCTCGATCGCGGCCATCAGGGCATGGGCGATGAAATTGCCGGCCTGCCCCACATCTTCCTTGACCACGATGATGCCGCGCCGGAAGCGGTGCAGGAAGGTGATCGCCTCCTTGGCGGCGAGGTCGAAGTCGCGCACGATGACCAGACCGGCCTGTTCGGCGCCCGCCACCGCGGCCATCGCCGCCGTGGTCGAGCCGCAGACGATGCCGTCGATCGCCGGTTTGCGGGCCATGCGGGCTGCGACGGCCTCTTGCACGACGGTGGCCCCGGAATCGCTGGTGACCTCCTCGCTGACCTCGAAGGTCACGCCAGAAAGGGCCGCCTCGTCGATGAAGCCTGCGATCATGTGGCGCGCGTAGGATTGCGCGCGCGGCGGCGGGATCAGCAACAGCCGCTTGCGCCCGCGCCTGACCAGTTCGCGCACCGCGATCCGGGCGAATTCCTCGTTGTCGAAGTCGTAATAGGGGTGGTTCAGCCCCATGTCGGTGCGCCCATGCGTGACAAAGGCAAAGCCGTGGTCGGACAGATAGCGCACGCGCGGATCGTCGGGCTGGGTCTGGTTGATCACAACGCCATCGGCCGAACCCGTCTCGACGATGTAGCGGATCGGGTCCATCGGGTCCTGATCGGCAAAGAAGGGGGTGACGACCAGATGATAGGCCGAACCGCGCAGCGCCTCGGCGATCGAATACAAAAGCTTGGAGGTGTGGTTCATTACATCCGCCTCGGTCGAAAGCACCAATGCTATCACATTGGTCTTGCCGGTGCGCAGGCGAACCCCGGCGCGGTTGGGGCGATAGCCCAGACGTGCCGCCGTCTCGCGGACCCGTTTCTTGGTGTCCTCGCCGATGTCGGGGGCATCCTTGAGCGCGCGACTCACCGTGGCAATGGCAAGCCCGGTTTCTGCCGCGATGGTCTTGAGCGTCGGACGCTCCGAATCGGTGGGGGGCAGGGTCAGGCCGGTCACGCTGCACCTCTGGCGCCACGGCCTGTTTCCCCGCGAATCAGAGACGCCCGAAAAGCGGTTTCGCAGGCGCAGAAAGCCCGCGCCGCATGTGCCCTGGCACAGTGGCGCACAGCAGAGCTCGCCCCCCGATTGCGTCTGCGCGGACAGGGCCTTGCCCCCCGGATCGACCGAGCGGCGGTCCTTGTTGCAGCGCAGAAATCTTCGTGCGGGGTCATGGGGCGTCTACAGTCCAAAGGGCGAATACCGGGTGATCCGGCAGGATTCTTCCCTCCATTCAGCGCCTGCAAAAAGCACCGAGGCAAGCGAAAAGATTGCTTGATCGAAAAATCTATAACGTTATAGGATCGGACTATAACGATTTAGAAACTGGGAGGAGACCCTGATGAAGATGTTCAAGATGGCCGCCGTGCTCGCCGCTTCGGTGGCGCTGCCGTCGGTCGCAGGTGCGACTGATCTGGAAGTGACCCACTGGTGGACCTCGGGTGGCGAGGCCGCCGCGGTGGCCGAATTCGCCAAGGCCTTTGATGCGACCGGCAACAAGTGGGTCGATGGCGCCATCGCAGGTTCGGGCGACGTGGCCCGTCCGATCATCATCTCGCGCATCATGGGCGGCAACCCGATGGGCGCAACCCAGCTGAACCCCGGCAAGGACGCCGACGAGCTGATCAAGGCCGGCCTGATGCAGGACATCACCGACCTGGCCACCAAGGAAGACTGGGCCCATCTGCTGCGTCCGAAATCGCAGCTCGACAGCTGCACCGTGGACGGCAAGGTCTATTGCGTGCCGGTCAACCTGCATTCGGGCCAGTGGATGTGGACCAACCGCAAGGTCTTCACCGACCTTGGCATGACCCCGCCCAAGGATTTCAACGAACTGATGGCGGACGCGCCCGCGCTGCAGAAGGCCGGCATCCAGCCCTTGTCGCTGGCGCAGGGCTGGCCGGTCGGTCTTCTGGTGCAGGACATCACTGTGGCCCTGGCCGGCGTGGACAACTTCGTGAAGGTTTACAAGGACCGTGACATCGGCATCGCCTCGGGTCCGGAATTCACCAAGGTCTTCGAAGCCGTGGCCGCAGCGCGTCAATATGCGCCGGCCGACAAGATGGTGCCGCAGTGGAACGAGGCGATCGGGCTTGTGATCCAGGGCAAGGCTGCCGCCAACATCATGGGCGACTGGGCCGGCGGCGAATTCCAGGTGGCGCATATGGTGGCCGGCAAGGACTATGACTGCCTGCCGGGTCTGGGGATCACCCCGGTTCTGAACACCGGCGGCGACGTGTTCTATTTCCCCAAGAGCGCCGACCCCAAGATCACCGAAGCCCAACTGGTGCTGGCCCATACGCTGGTGACCAAGGAGGCGCAGCTGGCCTTCAACCTCAAGAAGGGCTCGCTGCCGATGCGCGCCGACGTCGATCTGTCGGCTGCCAATGACTGCATGAAGAAGGGGCTTCAGATCCTCGACCATTCGACCGCTGTCTTCCCGAACGACAGCCAGATGATGGACCGCGACTCGCTCAACCAGATCTCTGACCTGATGACCGAGTTCATGGCCAACACCGACATGACCCCGGCGCAGGCCCAGGCCAAGTTCGTCGACATCATCAAGAACGCGCCGAAATAAGCCGATCTTGCGCGCAGGATTTGCCGACATCGACTGAAGAAGGAGGTCCGGCGGCCTTGAGGGGTGGCCGGACCTTTCTGTTGAAACCTCCAACAGGATGACGGGACCCCATGGACAGACCGAACCCCCTTTTTCGCAACCTGTGGTCAAAGATCGCGGCCCTGCCCATGATGCTGATCGTGCTGGTCGTCTTTGTCGGCGGCACGGCCTGGACGGTCCTGTTCTCTTTCACCAACATCAAGATCGTGCCGATCTTCACGCCGCGCGAATGGGTGAACGGTTTCATAGGCCTTGCCAATTACCAGCGCCTGTTCAACACCGACCGCTGGATGAACTGCCCCGGGCTGACCCATATCGGCCGCTCGGACTGGGAGCCCACCTGCATGGGTGCCCTGCCCAATGTGGTGACCTATGTCATTCTGGCCGTCGTGCTGTCGATGTCGCTGGGGTTTGTCCTGGCGGTTCTGATGGACCAGAAGATCCGGGCCGAGGGGCTGTTCCGCACCATCTATCTTTATCCTTTCGCGCTGTCCTTCATCGTGACCGGCCACGTCTGGGCCTGGATCATGTCGCCCGAATACGGCCTGCAGGCCTCGGTCCGGGCGATGGGCTGGACCTCGTTCGACTTCGGCTGGATCGCGGACCGCCACATGGTGATGTACGCGATTGCGGTGGCGGGGATCTGGCAGGGCACCGGGCTGGTCATGGCGCTGATGCTGGCGGGCCTGCGCGGCATCGACGAAGACATCTGGAAGGCCGCGAGGGTGGACGGAATCCCCGCCTGGCGCACCTATCTGCAGATCGTGCTGCCGATGATGAAGCCGGTCCTTGTCACCACCTTCGTTATCGTCTGTTCGGGGGCGGTGCGGATCTATGACCTTGTGGTCGCCCTGACCGACGGCGGGCCCGGCATCTCGTCCGACGTGCCGACCCGCTATGTCTATACGAATTTCTCGGCCAATCTCGGCCAGTCGCTGTCGGCCTCCACGGTCATGCTGGTGACGATGGCGGTCCTGCTGATCCCATGGATCCGCATGGAATTCGGCAAGAAATCGCAAGGCTGAGGAGCACGACATGGCAAATTCCCCCCTTCTCGACGGCCCCTCCGGCGCGCGCCCGCAAAAGTTCATCACCTGGCAGAGGTTTGTGGTCTATGGCTGCCTGATCGGCTGCGCGCTGTTCTTCCTGTTCCCGCTGTACATCATGATCATCACCTCGTTGAAGAACATCGACGAGATCCGCGCAGGCAACATCTTCGTGCCAACCATGCATCCGACGCTGGACGCCTGGTTCAAGGCCTGGGATTCCGCCTGCACCGGGCTTTACTGCGAGGGCATCAAGGTCGGCTTCTGGAATTCGATCAAGATCACCGTCCCTTCGACGATCGTCTCGATCCTGGTGGCCTCGCTGACCGGCTATTCGCTGGCCAACTGGCCGTTCAAGTTCTCGGAAGGGTTCTTTTCGGTCCTGCTGCTGTCGTCCTTCATCCCCTATATCGTGATGGTCTATCCTCTGGTCATCATCACCCGCTACATGGGGATCTTCTCGACGCTGCCGGCTGTGGTTCTGGTCCACACGATCTTTGGCCTGCCGCTCTTGACGCTGCTGTTCCGCAACTATTTCGCCTCGCTGCCGGGCGAGCTGTTCAAGGCGGCGCGGGTCGATGGGGCGGGCTACTGGCAGATCTTCTTCCTGGTCTTCGCGCCGATGTCGATGCCGATCTTCACCGTGGCCGTCATCCTGCAGGTCACGGGCATCTGGAACGACTTCCTCTTCGGCGTGATCTACGCCGGTCCCACCAACTATCCGATGACGGTGCAGCTCAACAACATCGTCAATTCGGCCACGGGCGGCAAAGCCTATAACGTGGACATGGCGGCGACGATCCTGACGGGTCTGGTGCCTTTGGCCATCTACTTCATCTCGGGCAAATACTTCGTGCGCGGCATCGCTGCCGGCGCCGTCAAGGGTTGATCTCATGCACTCAGTCTCCGTCAAGAACCTCACCCTGAAATTCGGCGCGGCGGAGGTTCTCAAGAACCTCAACCTCGATGTCTCGGAGGGCGAGTTCATCGTGCTTCTGGGGCCATCGGGCTGCGGCAAATCCACCCTGCTGAACTGCCTGGCGGGCCTTCTGGAACTGTCCGAGGGCCAGATCTGGATCAAGGGCAAGAACGTGACCTGGGCCGAACCGTCCGAGCGTGGCATCGGCATGGTGTTCCAGTCCTATGCGCTTTATCCGCAGATGACAGTGCGCGGCAACATGTCCTTCGGGCTGAAAATCGCCGGCATGGCCAAGGACGAGATCGAAAAGCGCGTCCAGCGCGCGTCCGAGATCCTGCAGATCGGGCCCTTGCTGGACCGCAAGCCCGGCGCCCTGTCCGGCGGTCAGCGCCAGCGTGTCGCCATCGGCCGCGCTCTGGTGCGCGAAGTCGATGTGTTCCTCTTCGACGAACCCCTCTCGAACCTCGATGCCAAGCTGCGTTCGGAATTGCGTGTGGAATTGAAGCGCCTGCACAACCGGCTCAAGAACACGATGATCTACGTCACGCACGACCAGATCGAGGCGCTGACGCTCGCCGACCGCATCGCCATCATGCGTGGCGGCATAATCCAGCAACTGGACGAACCGCACACGATCTACAACCGGCCGACCAACCTGTTCGTGGCAGGCTTCATCGGCAGCCCCGCGATGAACTTCATCAAGGGCGCTACTGTGAACGGCGGCAAGACGTTCCAGTTCGGCGATGTGGCGCTGGATCTTGCCGGATACGAGGGCGGGGCGATCCTTGACCGTTCCAAGGTGATCCTCGGCCTGCGGCCGGAACATCTGTCCATCGTGGAGCAGGCGATCCCCGGCCAGTCCATCCCAGCCGTCGTCGAGATCGACGAGCCGATGGGCGCGGATTCGCTCGTCTGGCTCGAGGTCGAAGGCAAGCAGATGTCGGTCCGCGTGCCCTTCGAACACCGCCCGCAAGCCGGGGCCAAGGTGCATCTGAAGGTCGATATCGCCAAGGCCTCGCTTTTCGACGAAACCAACGAGCAGCGGATCTGATCATGCTGAACCTTGCCGGGGACTGGTCGCTTTCCCAGGAAAGCGGCGAAAACGCCATCGCCTTTGTCCTTCCGGGCGACGGGATCGACGCCCTGTTCCGGGCCGATGCCATTCCGGACCCCTACTTTGGCCGCAACGAATATGGCCTGCGCTGGATCTGCGACCGGACCTGGGTCGCGACCCGCAGCTTTCAGACCGACCGCACCGATCTGGTGCTGGTGGCCTCGATGCTGGACACGCTGGTGACGGTGGCGGTCAATGGGGTGACGGTGCTGACTTCGGACAACATGTTTTTGTCGCACCGGGTGGATCTGTCCCATGTGCTGCGGCTGGGGGCGAACGAGATCACGCTGACCTTCGGCAATGTCGTGGCCGAGGCCAGGCGCCGGCAAGAGGCCTATCGTTATTTCCTGCCCTTTTCGGCCAACAACACGCCGATTCCGAACGGCAACCTGATCCGCAAACCCGCCTGCGATTTCGGCTGGGACTGGAACATCGCGCTGGCCACCTTTGGCGTTCATGGCGATCTGTATCTGGAGCCCGTGGCCGCCACCCGTATCGCGCATCTGGTCGTCACGCAAAGCCACACGCAAGGCCGCGCGGTCGTGTCGGTGGCCGCCCATGTCGAGGGTGAAGACGGCGGCGAGGTCAGCTTTTCCCTCTGCGGCGTTCATGCCAAGGCCATGGTCAAGCGCGGCGTTGCCCGGGCCGATCTTCCGATCGATGCGCCGCAACTCTGGTGGCCGGCGGGGCAGGGCGCGCAGACCCTGCACGATCTGACCGTCGCCTTGGGCAAACAGACCGAACGCCGCCGCGTCGGGCTGCGGTCGGCCGAACTGATCACCGAAAAGGATGCGACCGGGCTTGGCTTCAAGATCCGCATCAACGGGCGCGACATCTTTGCCAAGGGCGCGAACTGGATCCCGCAGGATGCGCTGGCGGGCCGGATCAACCGCGAGGACACGCGCGACCTGCTGCAATCTGCCGTGGCGGCCAACATGAACATGATCCGCATCTGGGGCGGCGGGCGGTACGAGCCGTCGTGGTTCTATGACCTCTGCGACGAATTGGGCCTGATGGTCTGGCAGGATTTCATGTTCTCCTGCCATATCTATCCGGCCGATGACGCCTTCCTGACCCAGGTCGCCGAAGAGGTGCGCCAGAACGCCCTGCGCCTGCATCACCACGCCAGCCTGACGCTCTGGTGTGGCGACAATGAACTGATCGGCGCGCTGACCTGGTTCCCCGAAACCCGCGCCAACCGCGACCAATACCTTGTGGGCTATGACCGGCTGAACCGCACCATTGAACAGGCCCTGAAGGCGGCCGTCCCCGGCGCGGTCTGGTGGCCGTCGAGCCCTTCGCCCGGCCCGATGGATTTCGGCGACACCTGGCATGATGACAAGAAGGGCGACATGCACTTCTGGTCGGTCTGGCACGAGGGGCGCGATTTCGACCATTACCGCGATGTCTCGCCCCGGTTCTGTTCCGAGTTCGGCTTTCAGTCCTACCCGTCGATGGAGGTGATCCGCCGTTTTGCCGACCCGGCCGATTTCAACATTGCGGCGCCGGTGATGGAAAGCCACCAGAAGAACGGCGGCGGCAATGCGCGGATCGCGGAAACCATGTTCCGCTACTTCCGTTTCCCGGTCGATTTCGAGAATTTCGTCTACCTCTCCCAGGTCCAGCAGGGTCTGGCGATCAAGACCGCCGTCACCCATTGGCGCAGCCTGAAGCCGCATTGCATGGGCACGCTGATCTGGCAGTTGAACGACACATGGCCGGTCTGCTCCTGGGCGAGCCTTGACCACGGCGGCGGCTGGAAGCTCATGCACCACATGGCCAAGGCCTTCTACGCGCCGGTCTTTGTCTCGGCGGTTCCGGTGCCGGGCGGCTATGAATTGCGCGCTGTCAATGATCGGGCCGGGCCGATTGATCTGACCGTGACGGCGCTTGCCGTCACCATGGCGGGCCGGACCCGCGAACTGGCCCGCGCCACCGTGGCGGTGGGCGGAGCCGCCGTCGTGGCGCATCGCATCGCGGCTGACCAGATCGGCGCGGACGAGATGCTGGCCTATCTCTGGTCCGAGGGCGATGCGCAACTCGGTGGAGACGTCTTCGCGCCCAAGCCCTACAAGGCCTATGATCTTTTGCCGCCAAACCTCAGGCATCGGGTGAAGAAAGTCGGCCAAGCCTATGAAATCACGATGTCGGTCGAGGCTCTGGCCCTGTTCGTTTCGGTCGAGGCCGATCAGCCGGGCCGCTTTTCGGGCAATGCCGTGACGCTTTTCCCCGGCCATCCGGCCACGCTTACCTTCACCCCGGCCGAACCGGGGGCAGAGCCGCGCTTCACCCTGCGCGACCTGCATTCCGCCACCTACTGAAAGGACAGACGATGATCGCGTATCAGCTTTACTCTTCGCGCAAGTTCCCGCCGCTTGAGGCCACGGCAAAGATGCTTGCCGCGGCGGGCATTCAGGACACCGAAGGCTTCGGCGGGCTCTATGCCGATGCCACCACCCTTGCCGCCACCGCCGCCGCGCTGAAAGGGGCGGGGCTTGCGATGCGGACCGGCCATTTCGGTCTGGCCCAGGTCGAAGACACGCCCGACTGGGCGCTGGAAGTGGCGCGCACCCTTGGCATCGAGCGGATCTTCGTGCCCCATATCATGGCCGACCTGCGCCCGACCGATGCGGCCGGCTGGCGTGCCTTTGGCGCAAGGCTGGAAAAGGCCGGCGCGCCTTTCCGTGCGGCGGGCCTGGGCTTTGGCTGGCACAACCACGACTTCGAATTCAAGGCCTGCGCCGATGGCTCGATCCCGGAGGCCTGCATCCTGGAAGGCGGCCCCTCGCTCGAGGTTGAACTGGATGTGGCCTGGGTGATCCGCGGCGGCGCCGATCCCATAGCCTGGATCAAGCAATATGGGCACCGCATCACCGCCGCCCATGTCAAGGACATCGCCGCCAAGGGCGAGAACCTCGCCGAGGATGGCTGGGCCGATGTGGGCTATGGCACGGTGGACTGGAAGACGATCATGGCGGCGTTGAAGGCCGCCGGCTGCAAGCATTTCGTGATGGAACACGACAACCCCGCGGACGACAAGCGCTTTGCCACGCGGTCCTTCGCCGCCGTTCAGGCTTTGTGAGGCGGACATGACAACAACGGGCACAAAACTCGGGATCGGCATCATCGGATGCGGCAATATCTCGACCTCCTATCTGCGGCTCGCCCCCCTGTTCAAGGGGCTGGAGGTGCGCGCGGTGGCGGATATCAACATGGCGGCGGCCACGGCGCGCGCGGCTGAATTCAACACCAAAGCCCAGTCGGTCGACGACCTTCTGGCCAACAAGGACATCGACATCGTCATCAACCTGACGATCCCGGAGGCGCATTACCCGATCACCAAGCGCATTCTTGAGGCCGGCAAGCATGCCTATTCGGAAAAGCCCCTGGTCCTGACGCTGGAACAGGGCACCACACTGCGCGACCTTGCGGCCTCCAAGGGGCTGAAGGTCGGCTGCGCGCCGGATACTTTCCTTGGCGGCGCGCATCAGCAGGCCCGCGCGATCGTGGACGAGGGGCGGATCGGCACCATCACCGCCGCCGCCTGCGCCGTGCAAAGCCACGGGCCGGAGGGTTGGCACCCCAGCCCCGACTTCTTCTTCCTGCCCGGGGCGGGGCCGATGCTGGATCTGGGGCCTTACTATGTTGCCAACCTGATCAACCTTCTGGGGCCAGTGCGTCGGGTTGGCGCCCTGACCTCTTCGGCAACGCCGACCCGCACCATCGGGTCGGGCGCGCGGGCAGGCGAACAGATCCCGGTCAAGACGCCCACCAACATCCACGCGCTTTTGGAATTCGCGAGCGGCGCGACCGTGCAGCTTTCGACCTCATGGGATGTCTGGTCGCACCGGCGGGCGCATTTCGAGTTCTACGGCACCGAGGGCTCACTTTACGTGCCGGACCCGAACTTCTTTGGCGGCAAGATCGAGATCGCGGGCAAGGATGGCGTTATCAGCTCGGTCGAGGCCTGGGACCATCCCTTCGGCAAGCCGAACCAGGATCACCCCAAGCATGGCGCGCTGGCCAATTACCGCACTGCGGGCCTCGCCGACATGGCGGTGGCCCATATCGAGGGACGCGAGCACCGCTGCTCGCTGGAGCGTACGCTGCATGGGGTCGAGGTGATGACGGCCTGCATCGAGTCCGGCGCCCGGGGGGAGTTCATCACGCTGACCACGACCTGCACCCGCCCGCAGGCCCTGGGCATCGCGGAGGCGCGGGCCTTGCTGGCCTAGGCGCGCTGCATCAGGGCCCGGGGGTTTCACACCCCCGGACCCCCGTGGAGGTATTTGCGCCTGGATGAAGGCGCGGGTCGCGGCGACGGGTGATGGGCGGGGCGATCGGTTCTGAACCGGGTGTTGCGGCCGGGTGCCGGTGCGTCGGTCTGGGGGGCATGCGGCCTCGGCCTGGCGCTCGGGCGCGGCTTGGGGGGGTGGCCATGCGGGGATTGTGGCGCGGGGTCGGCAAAGCGGCGCGTTGCCGGCGCGTTGTGCCGATAACAGCCTTGATTGCGGGTCAAAACCCGTCATAACCCGGTTTGATCAAACGGGGCAGACCCATGAACGACACGCGCAAGATCCCGACCCATGAAGTCACCTATGTCCGGCTCAGGGACATGATCCTGTTCGGCTTGCTGGAACCGGGCCAACCTGTGACGATCCAGGGGCTGATCAACGATCTGGGGGCCGGCATGACCCCGGTGCGCGAGGCGATCCGCAGGCTCGCGGCCGAAGGCGCCTTGTTGCCGCAGGGCAACCGGCGGGTGACGGTGCCGCGCCTGACGCCCGCCGTGCTGGACCAGATCGCCTATGTCCGCCTGACCATCGAGACGCGTCTGGCCGAACTGGCCGCCGCGAACCTGACGCCCGCGCTGATTGCCCGGCTTGAGGCGATTGACGCCGAGGTTGACGCGGCGATCCGGGCCGGCGAGATCACGGCCTATCTGGAAAGCAACCATGCCTTCCATTTCACCCTTTACGAGGCATCGGGGGCGGCGGTTCTGGTGGATATCGCCCGCTCGCTCTGGCTGCGGTTCGGGCCATCTCTGCGCAGTGTCATCGCACTTGGCGGTGCCTCGAACCTGCCGGATCGCCATGAAGAGGCCTTGGCTGCGATGGCGGCAGGCGATGCGGCGGCCTTGGCGCGCGCCATGCATTCCGACATTGCCCAGGGCGTCGATCAGGTGCGGCTGGCGCTGGACCGCGGCGAGATCTGAGCCTCGGACCAGCGGGCGGCAGAATTTGATCAAATTCCTTGAACCGCGCGTGATTTGATCATAAACTGCGGCAAAGGGCGGCGGATTCGCCCGTAGTCGCAAGGGGTCACCATGAACAAGATCACCAATCACATGCCGACGGCCGAGCTTCAGGCGCTGGACGCGGCGCATCACATGCACCCCTTCACCGACAATTCGGCGCTGGCCCGCAAGGGCGCGCGGATCATGACTTCGGGCAAGGGTGTCTGGCTGACCGACAGCGAGGGTCACAAGATCATCGACGGCATGGCGGGCCTGTGGTGCGTCAACATCGGCTATGGCCGCACCGAGCTGGGCGATGTTGCCAAGGCGCAGATGGACCAGCTGGCCTATTACAACACCTTTTTCCAGACCAGCCATGTGCCGGCCATAGCCCTTGCCGCCAAGATCGCCGAAGTGGCGCCGGAAGGCATGAACCACGTCTTCTTTGCGGGTTCGGGATCCGAGGCCAATGACACCAACATCCGCATGGTGCGGCGCTATTGGGACATCCTGGGCCAGCCGGAAAAGCGCATCATCATCGCGCGGGTCAATGGCTATCACGGCTCGACCATGGGCGGCGGCAGCCTTGGCGGCATGTCGGGCATCCATGCCCATGGCGGCAAGATCGCCGGCATCGTCCATATCGGCGAGCCGAACTGGTGGGATCAAGGCGGCCAGATGACGCCCGAGGCCTTTGGCCTGATGCGCGCGCAGGAACTGGAAAAGATGATCCTGAACCTTGGCGTCGAAAACGTCGCGGCCTTCATCGGCGAGCCGGTGCAGGGTGCCGGCGGCGTCATCATCCCGCCCTCGACCTATTGGCCCGAGATCCAGCGCATCTGCGACCACTACGGCATCCTTTTGATCGCGGATGAGGTCATCACCGGCTTTGGCCGCACCGGCAACTGGTTCGGCAGCCAGACCTTCGGCATCAAGCCCGACATCATGACCATCGCCAAGGGCCTGTCCTCGGGCTATCAGCCGATCGGCGGGTCGATCGTGTCGGACCGGGTGGCCGAGGTTCTGGGCTCGAAGGGCGATTTCAACCACGGCTACACCTATTCCGGCCATCCGGTCGCGGCCGCCGTGGCGCTGGAAAACATCCGCATCATGCAGGAAGAAAAGATCGTCGAACATGTGCGCGATGTGGCCAATCCCTATCTGGACAAGAAGTGGCAGGGCCTGACCGATCATCCCCTGGTGGGCGAGGCCAAGCTAGTGGGCCTGATGGGTTCGATCGCGCTGACGCCCGACAAGGCCAGCCGGGCGCGCTTTGCGGGCGAGCAGGGCACCGTGGGCTACCGCTGCCGCGAGCGTTGCTTTGCCAATGACCTGATCATGCGTCATGTCGGCGACCGCATGATCATCTCTCCGCCCTTGGTCATCACTCCGGACGAGATCGACGTGCTGATCGAGCGGGCCTGGAAGTCGCTGGACGAATGCTATGCCGGGCTCAAGGCGGACGGCTTGCTGAAATCGGCCTGAGCGCCACATCTGACTGACGTGGACGACTTCTGACAGGTCGGCGCCGGGCGAGGGTCTGGCGCCGACCGGTTTTATCTGGATGGCATGATGCACCTGCCCACCCTTCGCCTTGCCCGGCCGGCGCTGGCCGCCTTTTTTGCGATGGGCATCCTGTGGGGCAGTTTTGCCGCCGATCTGCCGGATATCAAGGCGATGCTGGGGGTGGGCGAAAGCCGGCTGGGCTTCCTTTTGCTGATGACGCCGGTGTCGGCGATGCTGGCAATGCTGGCCGCGCCCTGGATCGGCGCAAGGCTGGGGCGCGTGGCGCTGCCGGTGACGACCCTGGCCATGGCGCTGGCCTTTGCCCTGCCGGGTCAGGTGCCGGTCTGGTATCTGTTCCCGGTGGCGATGCTGGCCTGCGGCGCCACGACGGGTGCGGTCGACATCCTGATGAATGCGCGGGTTTCCGCGATGGAGATGTCGGGCGGGCGGCCCCTGATGAACCTCTGCCACGCCGCCTATTCCTTTGGCTATGCCTGCGGGGCAATTGGTACCGGCGCCTTGCGGCAGGCTCAGATGGGCCCCGGCATCGTGATGGCGGTGGCGGGCCTTTGTGCGGCCGCGGTGGCGCTGGCCGCCTTCGAGGCCGAGGGGCGGATCGACGGCCTTGGCCGCAGCGCAGCGCAGCGCGGAGCCGGGCTGGGCCTCGTCCCGATCCTGGGCGGCGGCATCGTGCTGATTGCCTTTCTGACCGAGAACGCGGCCGAGAACTGGTCGGCCCTGCACATCGAAAAGACGCTGCATGGCTCGCCCGCGCTGGGGTCGGCGGGGCCTGCCTTGCTGGCGCTGACCATGGGATCGGCGCGGCTTTTGGGGCACGGGCTTTCGGCGCGGGTCTCTCCCTTGCGGCTGTTGCTGGCGGGATCGGCGATTTCCGCGATGGGGGCGCTGACGGCGGCCGGAGCCCCCGGGCCCGCCGTGGCTTACCTGGGCTTTTTCGTGATGGGGATCGGGTCCTCGGTCATCTCGCCCACGGCCTTCACGTTGGTGGGGGCTTCGGCCGCCCCGGCAGACCGGGCGCGCGCCGTGGCAAGAGCCACGATGCTGGGCTACCTTGGCTATTTCATCGGTCCGCCGAGCCTTGGCATCGTGGCGGGCAGTCTGGGCCTGCGCGCGGCCTTTGTCTTTGCAGCGCTCATGCTGGGGTTTGTCTGGCTTCTTGCGCCTCTGCTGACCCGGCAGGGCCGGGTGCAGCCACACGCCCGAGCGGTCTGATGAGAGGCCGGGCGCGACCCGGCCCGGATCACTCCCAGCGGCCTTCGAAGCCTTCCGGCACCAGAATATGTTCGCGCGTGAACTCGCGGGCCTTTTGCACGCCGCACAGCGCCAGCGTGATGTCCATTTCCTTCTGGATCACCTCCAGCGCGCGGGTGACGCCCGCCTGGCCCATGGCGCCCAGGCCATAAAGGTAGCTGCGCCCGATGAAGGTGGATTTCGCCCCCATCGCCAGCGCCTTCAGCACGTCCTGGCCCGACCGGATGCCACCGTCGAGATAGACCTCGGCCTGATCGCCCACCGCACGAACCACGGCAGGCAGGCTGCGGATCGTCGACAGCGCGCCATCGAGCTGCCGCCCGCCGTGATTGGAAACGAGGATCGCATCCGCCCCGACATCCAGCGCCATCCGGGCATCCTCGGCATCCAGAATGCCCTTGAGGATCATCTTGCCGCCCCATTTGTCGCGCAGCTTGCGCACCTTGCCCCAGTCGAGCTGCGGGTCGTAATTCTTGTTGGACCAATGCAGGATGTCGCGCAGCGACGTCACACCCTTGGCATGCCCGACCACGTTGCCGAAGGAATGCCGCTTGGTGCGCGCCATGCCGAGCGACCAGGCCGGATGCAGCGCCATGTCCAGCAGATTGCCCGGTGTCCAGCGCGGCGGCGCCGTCATGCCGTTCTTGATGTCCTTGTGGCGCTGGCCGAGGATCTGCAGATCAAGCGTCAGGACCAGCGCATCGCAGCGCGCCTTGCGCGCCCGCTCGATCAGGCCATCGACGAAATCCTCGTCCTGCATGACGTAAAGCTGAAACCAGAAGGGGGCGGAAGTATGGGCCGCGATATCCTCGATCGAACAGATCGAAAAGGTCGACAGGGTGAAGGGAACACCGAAAGCCTCGGCGGCGCGGGCAGCTTTGATCTCGCCATCCGCCGATTGCATGCCGCAGGACCCGACCGGCGACAGGGCCACCGGCATCGAGACCGCGCGCCCCATCATCACGGTTTCGGTCGTGCGTCCGGTCAGATCGCGCGCCACGCGCTGGCGCAGGCGAATCCGGGCGAAATCACTGGAATTGTCGCCAAAGGTCTGTTCGGTATAGGATCCGCTTTCGCAGTAATCCCAGAACATCTTGGGCACCCGGCGGCGGTGCATCTGCCGCAGATCCTCGATACAGGTCACAATGGGCATGGCGGTTTCATTCTTTCTGAATCTGACGGGAGAATCGCGGGTCCGGCACCACCCAGATCACCGCCACCAACGCGATCAGCATGATCGACACGATGGGTAGAAAAAAGGTCAAAAGCAGGGCCAGGACATAGGCCACGACCGAGAAGACCTCTTTGCGGTTGTTGCCGTGCATGCGGGCAAACTCGCTGTTCTGGCCGTGCTGGCTGATCAGGGCCTGCACCAGAAGGTAATAGGCCACGCCGCACATCAGAAGGTCGATCGTGTAAAGGAAGACGGTCACCCCGACAAAGTCGTTCTCGCCGATCAGGCCGGTCACGAAGGGCATCAGCGACAGCCAGAACAACAGATGCAGGTTGGCCCAAAGCACCCAGCCCCCGACATTGCGGACGGCGTGGAACATGTGGTGGTGATTGTTCCAGTAAATTCCGACATTTGCGAAGGACAGCACATAGCAGAACAGGATCGGGACCAGAGGTTTGAAATCCGCCCATTCATGGCCATGGGGCACGTGAAGTTCCAGAACCATGATGGTGATGATGATGGCGATCACCCCATCCGAAAACGCCTCGATCCGCCCCTTGGTCATCGCTGTCGCCCCGCCGATTGCGCCGGCCGAGGTTAGAACGCCGCCGTGGCCCTGCGCA
The DNA here is from genome assembly GCA_016124195.1 of bacterium. GTDB lineage: Bacteria > Pseudomonadota > Alphaproteobacteria > Rhodobacterales > Rhodobacteraceae > Stagnihabitans. The sequence goes on from WGOE01000012.1 coordinate 70,222, forward strand.
AGCTTTGGCGGTGGCCGGCAGGCTCTGGCGCCGAATTGGCGCACCGAAACCGAGTTAAACCCAGGTTTATGGTCATGCCTCACGGGGCCAAGGCGGCGGCGATCGGTCCTGCGGTCAATGGCCGGACGGATTTGTCGGTGGCAAGACGGGTTCATCGACAGCACGAGCCTGTCGGGCAACCCGGACCGAGCGTCCGCCAAACTCAGGACAAGATCATGAAGAACGCTCTCAAGATGACGGCCGCAGTGCTTCTGGCCATCGGCACGATGCAGATTGCCACGGCGGCGCTGGCCGACGATCACGGCTCGCGCGATGTCACGCCCGAACGCCATGCGGGCCATAGCTCCTCCGCCGCAAGCAGCGCCTCGATCCTTGAACCGCAGGACATGGCGGGCACCCATGACGCGGGCGATGACTCGGGTGCGTCCAATGACAATGGCGGCGCGGGCGATGACAGCGGCCATGACTCTTCGGGATCGCATTCGGACGGCGGCTCGTCGCATTCGGATGGCGGCCGCTCGCACGACTGAGGCCCGCATGCCCGGGCGTCACGCTGGCCAAACGCCCGTGGCCCACGCGATCGGTCAGGCCCGGTGCGCGCCCGCGGCAAGGCCCGCGACGAAGGCCAGCACTTCGGCAACCGGGCGGCCCTCGCCGATCAGCTTGACGATGGCCGACCCCACCACGCTGCCGTCGGCGACCGAGGCTATGGCTTCGGCCGCCGCCGGCGTGTTGATGCCAAAGCCCACGATGACCGGCAGGTCGGTCTGTGCCTTGATCCGGGCGACCTCGGGGCCGACGTCGGTGGCCTGCGCGGCCGCCGCCCCGGTGATCCCGGTGATCGACACGTAATAGACAAAGCCCGAGGTGTTCTGCAGCACGCGGGGCAGACGCTTGTCATCGGTGGTGGGGGTGGCCAGCCGGATGAAGTTGAGCCCCGCCTTCTGCGCCGGGATGCACAGTTCGGCATCCTCTTCCGGCGGCAGGTCGACAATGATCAGCCCGTCGATGCCGGCCTCGCGCGCCTCGGTCAGAAAGCGGTCGACGCCGCGCGAATAGATCGGATTGTAATAGCCCATCAGGACGATCGGGGTCAGCTTGTCCCCCGCCCTGAAGTCGCGCACTATCTGCAGGGTCTTGTCCACCGTCATGCCGCCTTCCAGCGCGCGCTGGCCGGCCAGCTGGATCGTCGGGCCATCGGCCATCGGGTCGGTGAAGGGCAGGCCGAGTTCGATGATGTCGACCCCGGCGCCCGGCAGGCCCCGCATCACCTCCATCGAGGTCGCCACATCCGGATCGCCCGCCATGATATAGGCGACGAAGGCCTTGCGGCCCTGCGCCTTCAGCCGTGCAAACGTGTCGTCGATTCGGGTCATGTCAGCGATCTCTGCCTGAAGAACTGTTGTTTTGGATTTGCACGGGGGCGCGGGGAAAAGCAATGGGCAGGGCGGAAACTTCCACGCGGCGCGAGGGCCGCAAAGGTCAGGTTTTGCCGCGCCGCACCCGCCCTTGCCGCCTGTGCGCCCTTGACCGCAAGCCGCCCGGCTCCTATGCCGCTGGGCGTCAGAACCGGAGGGTGTCATGGGTTTCAAGATGGGTATCGTGGGCTTGCCGAATGTGGGAAAGTCCACCCTTTTCAACGCACTGACCCGAACCGCCGCCGCGCAGGCCGCCAACTTCCCGTTTTGCACGATTGAACCCAACGTGGGCGAAGTGGCCGTGCCCGATGCGCGGCTCGACAAATTGGCCGCCATCGCGGGCTCCAAGCAGATCATTCCGACCCGGATGACCTTTGTCGATATCGCGGGCCTCGTGCGTGGCGCCTCCAAGGGCGAGGGGCTTGGCAACCAGTTTCTTGCCAATATCCGCGAATGTGATGCTGTGGCACATGTGCTGCGCTGTTTTGAGGATGGCGACATCACCCATGTCGAAGGCCGCATTGACCCGGTGGCCGATGCCGAGACGATCGAGACCGAACTGATGCTGGCCGACCTCGAGTCGGTCGAGCGGCGGCGGGCGGGGCTGGCGCGCAAGCTAAAGGGCGGCGACAAGGATCTGGCCGATCAGGACCGTCTTCTGGCGCTGGCCCAGGCGGCGCTGGAGGCGGGCAAGCCCGCGCGCACCGTCAAGGTGGCAGAGGACGACCAGCGCGCCTGGCGCCTGTTGCAGCTTTTGACGGCCAAGCCGGTGCTTTACGTCTGCAACGTCGAGGAAGCCGCGGCCGCCAGCGGCAACAGCCAGTCGGCCCGCGTCGCTGAAATGGCCAAGGCGCAGGGTGCGGCCTCGGTCGTCATCTCGGCCCGGATCGAAGAAGAGATCAGCCAGCTTCCTGCCGAGGAGGCCGCGATGTTCCTGGAAGAGATGGGCCTGCACGAGGCGGGGCTCGACCGGCTGATCAAGGCGGGTTACGATCTTCTGGGCCTGCAAACCTATTTCACCGTGGGGCCGAAAGAGGCGCGGGCCTGGACCATCGTGAAGGGTACTCTGGCGCCGCAGGCCGCCGGCGTGATCCATGGCGATTTCGAAAAGGGCTTCATCCGGTCCGAGACCATCGCCTATGACGATTACATCGCCGGCAAAGGCGAGGCCGGCGCCAAGGAGGCCGGCAAGTTCCGCGTCGAAGGCAAGACCTATGAGGTCAAGGACGGCGACGTGCTGCATTTCCTGTTCAACGCCTGAACCAGGCCCGAGGCTGCGGCAAAGGTCTGTCGTGGCCCCCCGGGTCTCAGGCTGGGCGGGACCCTGCGGCGCGGCTCAGCCTGCGCCGGTTGTCCGGCGAGCGGTGAACAGATTGACGCAGGCCGGCACGCGCATCTGGCCGTTCTGTTCAAAGCGGGCAAATTCCGGCCGCAGGACGTCCTTGATGGCGGCGCGGTCGGCCTCGCTGGCGGCCTTGGCGGTGATCAACCGGGAGGCGGGCCCGATGTGCAGCGCGAATTCCATGACCTCTTCCAGATCGCCGATGGGCGTGAGGTAGGTCTGGACTGCGCTGCCGGCACAGTCTTGCAGACCGGCAGCGCGCAGGATGCCGGTCACGCGGTCGATGTCGCGAAAGGCCATGGGGCCGGGCGCGTCGGGGTCGGCGGGCTCGGGCGGGCCAAGGCGGGCGACAGCGGCCTGCATCGGCACGGCAAACCACGGGTTCAGGGCGGGGCTTGCCCAGGCGATCATGGCAAGGCGGCCGGTCGGGCGCAGCGCGCGGGCCAGATTGGCGAAGGCCGCAACGGGGTCTTCGAAGAACATCACCCCGAAGCGTGACATCATGAGGTCGAAGCGGTCCGGTTCCAGCGGGTGGACCTGCGCATCGCCGAGCTGAAAGCGGACATTGGACAGGCCCTCTGCCTGGCGGCGGGCGTGGTCCAGCAGCACGGCGGATATATCCAGCCCCAGCGCCGCACCGTCCGGACCGATCCGCCGCGCGGCGGCCATCGTCGTGGCGCCACCGCCACAGCCGATGTCGAGCACCTGCTCTCCGGGCCGGGGATCAGCGCTGGTCAGCACCAGATCAAGGATTTCGGTCAGAAGCCCGTCGAACCGGGTGTGCTGGCGGACCCAATCGACACCTTGGGCGTTGTTCCATGCCGCAGCCTGCGCCTCGTTGGGTTGTGTCGTCATGGCCCTGCCTCCGGTTCGCGCAACATGGCGCGCCTGGCCTGCAGCCTCCGCCTGGCGGGTCCACCTGTCAAGCAGTGTGAGCTATCCGCCGGCCGCCTAGCGCGCGGCCTTTTCGGCGATGCCGGATGTGCCTTCGCGCCGTTCCAGTTCGGCCAGAACCTCGTCCAGCGTGACGTCGCGCGCGGCCAGCATCACCAGAAGATGATAAAGAACATCCGCCGCCTCGGCCGTCAGGCGGGCGCGGTCGCCCTTGACGGCCTCGATGATCGCCTCGACCGCCTCTTCGCCGAACTTCTCGGCGCATTTTTCGGGTCCCTTGGCCAGAAGCTTGGCCGTCCACGAGGTTTCGGGATCGGCGCCCTTGCGGGCCGCGATGGTGGCGGCAAGGCGGGTCAGCGCGTTGTCGGTCATGTCAGCCTCATCGGGATGCCGGCTGCGGCCATATGGGCCTTGGCCTGACCGATCGTGAAGGTGCCGAAGTGAAAGATCGAGGCCGCCAGAACCGCCGAGGCGCCGCCAATCGTCACGCCCTCGACCAGGTGGTCGAGCGTGCCGACCCCGCCAGAGGCTATGACCGGAATGCCTACCGCATCGACCACGGCGCGGGTCAGGGGCAGGTTGTAGCCGCCCTTGGTGCCGTCGCGGTCCATCGAGGTCAAAAGGATTTCGCCGGCGCCCTTGGCGGCCACGGTGCGGGCGAACTCCACCGCGTCGATGCCGGTGGATTTGCGCCCGCCGTGAGTGAAGATCTCCCACCGGCCGGGGGCTACGGTCTTGGCGTCGATGGCCACGACAATGCACTGGCTGCCGAAGCGGTCGGCGGCCTCGGCCACCACATCGGGATTGGCCACGGCGGCGGAGTTGAACGAGACCTTGTCGGCCCCGGCCAGCAGAAGGGCGCGCACGTCATGGTGGCTGCGCACCCCGCCGCCCACTGTCAGCGGCATGAAACATTGTTCGGCCGTGCGGGTCACAAGGTCGAACATCGTGCCGCGGTTTTCATGGGTGGCGTGGATGTCGAGAAAGCAAAGCTCGTCCGCGCCGGCCGCGTCATAGGCGCGCGCGGCCTCGACCGGGTCGCCCGCGTCGATCAGGTTGACGAAGTTAACCCCCTTGACCACGCGGCCATCGGCGACATCAAGGCAGGGAATGAGGCGGGTTTTCAGCATGAGAGGGGTGTAGCGCCTGCGACGGGCGGGGGAAAGGGGGCGCGTGGCCCCCCTCGGCCTGCGGCCTCACCCCCCTGAGTATTTTGGCCTGGATGAAGGGGGGAAGAGGGGGCGCCCCGGCCTGGCTCAGCCGGCCAGAACGGCCAGCGCCGCCCTAAGGTCGATGGCGCCGTCGTAAAGCGCGCGGCCGGAAACAGCGCCGGCAATCACCCCGGTGTCGCGCAGCGCCAGAAGATCATCGAGCCGCGAGACGCCGCCCGAGGCGATGACGGGGATGCGCACGGCACGCGCCAAGGCCTCTGTCGCGGCGATATTGGGCCCGCCCATCGCGCCATCGCGGTCGATGTCGGTGTAGATCACGGCGGCGACGCCGGCATCCTCGAAGGATTTGGCAAGGTCGGTGGCCTGGATGGTGGTCTCGGTCGCCCAGCCCTTGGTGGCGACAAAGCCCTTGCGGGCGTCGATCCCCACGGCCACCTGGCCCGGGAAGGCCTTGGCCGCCTCGCGCACGAGGCCCGGGTTTTCCACCGCGACCGTGCCCAGGATCACGCGGGCAAGGCCCTTGCCAAGCCACATCTCGATGGTGGCAAGGTCGCGGATGCCGCCGCCAAGCTGGCAGGGAACCTTGACCCGGGCGAGGATCGCCTCGACCGCGGCCCCGTTCACTGGCGCGCCGGTGAAGGCGCCGTTCAGATCGACCAGATGCAGCCATTCGCAGCCGGCCGCGACGAATTTCGCGGCCTCGGCGGCCGGATCATCGCCGAAGACGGTGGCGGCCGACATCTCGCCGCGCAACAGCCGGACGCATTGGCCGTCCTTGAGGTCGATTGCAGGATAGAGGATCATGGCTTTCTCCAGCGGTTTGAGGGGTTCGGCTGCGGGCGGATCAGGGTTTCCAGGCGAGAAAGTTGCCGATCAGTCGCAGCCCGGCGGCCTGGCTTTTCTCGGGGTGGAACTGGGTGCCGACCATGGTGTCGCGCCCGACGATGGCGGTTACCGCGCCAGCATAATCGACATGGGCCAGACGTTGGGCCGGGTTTTCGACCCGAAAGTGATAGGAGTGCACGAAATAGGCGTGATCGCCGGTGGACAGGCCGGCCAGGACCGGATGGGGATGGTCAAGCACCAGATCGTTCCAGCCCATGTGCGGCACTTTCAGATGCGGATCGGCGGGGACGATGCGGATCACCTCGCCGGCAACCCAGCCAAAGCCCGCGACGCTTTCGTATTCGCGGCCCCAACTCGCCATCATCTGCATGCCGACACAGATGCCAAGGAAGGGGCGGGCGCGAATGGTCACCGCCTCTTCGATGGCCTCGAAGAGGCCGCCATAGCTGCCAAGCGCACGCCGGCAAGCCGGAAAGGCGCCGTCGCCCGGCAGCACGATACGGTCGGCGCGGGCGACATCCTCGGGGCGGGACGACACCAGAACCTCGCCGGCATTGCCCTCGGCTGCCATGCGCTGAAAGGCCTTTTCGGCGGAATGCAGATTGCCGCTGTCATAATCGACAAGGACGGTCAGGCTCATAGCATGCCCTTTGTGGAAGGCAGAGCATCGTTGCGCGGGTCTTTCTCGACCGCCATCCGCAGCGATTTGGCGACGGATTTGAAGGCCGCTTCGGCGATGTGGTGCGCGTTGATGCCGTGCCTTTGGTCCAGATGCAGCGTAATGCCGCCATGCGTGGCCAGCGCCTGAAAGAATTCGCGCACGAGTTCGGTGTCGAAGCTGCCGATCTTGGCCGAGGGGAAGTCGAGCGCAAAAATCAGATAGGGCCGCGCCGACAGATCCAGCGCACAGGCGATCTGGGCGTCATCCATCGCAAGGGCGAAATGGCCATAGCGGCGGATGCCCTTCTTGTCACCCAGGGCCTGGGTCAGCGCCTGGCCAAGGGCGATGCCGACATCCTCGACCGTGTGGTGGTCGTCGATATGCAGATCGCCCTGCGCCGTGACCTCAAGGTCGAACAGGGCGTGGCGTGCCAACTGGTCCAGCATGTGATCGAAGAACCCGACGCCGGTGGAAATCGCCGATTTGCCGGCGCCGTCGAGATTGAGCGACACGGAGATCTCGGTTTCGGCCGTCTTGCGGCTGATCTTGGCGCTGCGCATGGCAAACTCCCTGGTCTGAGCCGCCCATGGCAGGCCGGCTGGGCTGTGGCGTCTTATAGGCGGGGTGGTGTCCGGGGGAAAGAGCCGGAATCACGCGCGTGTCGGGCTGGTGCGCCGCGCTGTGCCGCCCATCCAAAGGAGCGGCTGCGCCGCACGCCTTTCAGGTCGCCTGCGCGGCCTGTGGCCGCTGGTCTCCGTGCACGCCACGCGGGGGCGTGGTGAGCGATTGCTGCCACCCCTTGCCAGGCTGGTCTCCGCCCGCGCCGCGCGGGGGCGTGGTTCTGACCGATGAAGCAGAGAAAGCCCCGTTCTCTTGCCCTTGTCAAATACTCCTGCCGGAGGCGAATGGCCGAGCCGGTTGGCCGCAGGCCAGAGGCGAGAAAAAGGCTTGCGCCGCAGGCGCTCCACCAGGTTCGGCAGGGGGGTGCGATTGGCCGGGCGGGGCCAGGTCAACCCCGGATCAGCCAGCCCAGCGGATGGGACGAAAAACCGTGGCAGGCCGACCCGTCGGGAAAGTCGATCGACCAGTTCTCCCAGGTCGTGGCCTCGCCCGTCTGGGCCCAACTTCCCCAGCGCGCCTTGATGATGGCGCGGATCTGCGCCGGCTGATCGAGGTGGTCAAGCGCCTGAAACACGTAGTGGTGCATGAAGGGGCTGGCCAAAATCAGCTTGTCCGGCGCCGCTGTGTCGTCAGGGTCCAGGGAGCGGGCAGTGATGGCGGCAGCCACCGCCGAGGCCTCGTCGCCCGTCACGGTCTCGGTCAGGATCAGGAAAGCCAGCGCCAGTTGCGAGGCGGGCGGGCCTTCGGGGCTTTCATGCCAGATCGTGTCGTGAAACCGGCTGCGGATCGCGGCGCGCAGTTGGTCGGCCTGGGCGCGAACTTGGGGATTCGCAGTCAGGCGGGCCGCGATCTGCAGGGCCATGAGGTATCGGGCGTTGTAGGTCAGCGAGGGTTCATGGCGTGACACCGCCGACCAGTCCAGGAAAAGACGGCGCCCCGGCTCCGAGCGGATCAGGCCATTGCGGCCCAGATCGGCGCGCAGCCGGGCCAGCAGTTTGTCCAGCGTGCCGCGATGGCGCGCGATCATCTGGGGGCCGTCGCTCACGCCGGGGTGGCGCAGGTACATCTGCAAAAGCTCGATCCAGGCGAAGGTATAGTCCGTCACCACATAGGCCGGCGCCTCGCCGGGCAGGACAGAGGGCAGGATGCCATCCTCGGCCGCGCCGGCGGCGGCCATGTCGATGGCGCGGGCCAGAGGGCGGGGGTCGGGGCTGATGGCTTGCAGGGCGAAGGCCTCGGCCACCACGTCACCAAGCCACTGGCTGCTTTCGCGCCAGATGCTGTCGACGAAGCCGTCCTGCAGGCAGGACAGGATCGTGCGCCGGCACATCGCGGCCACGGCGTCGAGGGTTGCATCGTCCTGAGGTTTCACGGGGATTTCGGACAGGGGATAGGTCGTCGTGCGGACAAAGAAGCTGATGTCGGGGACTATCGGGGCCTCGGTCTCCAGCTGGAAGATCAGGTAGCGGGCGCCGCGCTGGCTGAAAGGCTCGATGCTCTGCGGACCCGGGCGCAGGATCGTGCTGTCGGTCGGGCGCATGCGGCAATAGGTTGCGGGGTCGGACAGAAGGACCTCGCCGTCCCGCAGCCTTTCGGCATAGGACACGGTCAGGATCTCGCCGCCCCCCGCGTTGGCGATGGCGGCACCCGCAGTGCACATCCGGCTTTGGCCGAGGTCAAAGATCCAGATCGCCGTCTCGCCGCCGGCAAGCCGCCCGGGAAGCGGGCCGGGGTTGGCGGCGGCGAAGGATCTGCAAAGATCCTCGTGCGCGTGGCCGCTGCAGGCTTGCCTTGGGCCATGGCGTGTTTGCCAGGGCAGGGTCAGCGGCGTCAGGGTTTCGGTCAGGAGCGGGATGTCACGCGGGTGCAGGCCGGACCAGATCGGGCCTTCGGGCGGCTGGACGATGCGGGCCTGCGTCCAACCCGAGGCCGGACCGGTCTGCCAGTCGCTGTCGCGCCGCATGTCGCGCCGTTCGACCCCGGTGCCATAGTTCGAGACGCGGGGGACAAGGGGCAGGTAGCTCGCATCGCGACGGACATGCCAGCACCGGTCGGTCGGAGTGATCTCGTCACCGATCTGCAGCCAGCCGATCCAGCCCGCGGCCGCCTTGTGGACATAGGCGAAATGCGAATAACCGGGGCAATAGACCTGCACCGCCAGATGGTTGGGGCCGGGGCGCAGGTGCGGTGTCACATCCAGTTCATCCAGCGCCATGGCATGCGGCCAGGACCGGGCGGGGCCCCGCGACACATAGGTGCCGTTGATCCACAGACGGTAGCGGCTGTCGGCCGTAAGCGTGAAGATGGCCCGGGCCGGCGCCTCATGCAGCACCAGATCGCGGCGGAAGTTCAGGTAGCATTCGGCCAGATCAAAGGGGTGATCCGATCCGATCCAGAAGGCGCCCTCCGGGGCCGTCATGCGGCCAGCGTGCCATAAAGCGGCGCCAGTTTCTGCACCACGCGGTAGGCCTGGATCAGACGGGCGGGCGGGATGTCGGGCTGGATGAAATGGCCGCCGTTGAAGATGAAGCCGCCGCCCGGCGCATAGATGGCAAAGCGGTTGGTGATATATTCCTCCAGCGCCTCGCCTTCGAATTTCAAGAGCCCGTCGATCACGTCAAGGCTGCCGTAGATCGTCAGCTTGTCGCCCCATCTGGCCTTGACCTCCTTCGGGTCCATGCCGGCCGATTCCTGCACCGGGTGCCAGGAGGTGTAGCCCATCTCGATGATGTCATCGACGACCTGCAGGATATAGCCGTCCGAATGCAGGTTGACGGGCAGGCCGCGCGACCGGGCGTGCTGGACCACGCGCATCGCATAGGGCTTGATCAGCTTGCGCCAGGATTTGGGGCTGAACAGCATGGTGCCGTTCGAGCCCCAATCGTCGGACAGCGTCATCATGTCCACCCCGGCCTCGACCAGATTGTCGACCTGGACGCACATCCAGTCGGCATATTTGTCGAACCAGGCCGCCATGCGGTCGGGATGACCGCCGAGGTTCATCCAGCAGTTCTCGATGCCAAGGAAGGACGACGTGCCTTCGACCATGCCCCAGCAATGTGCCAGAACACAGCGCTTGCCCTTGTGGTTGGTCACGGCGGTCGTGATGTTGGTGCCGCCGAAGTCGTAATTCCAGGCGGTGTAGTTCAGCCACTTCGGATCTTTGGGGTCCTCGAGCTGCAGGGTCTCCAGCTCCATGATGTCGAACTTGCGGCCGTATTGGTTGGGAAAGGGCATCAGACCCACAAAGACATCGACGCCGAATTCCTCGATGAACTTTTCGCGCGGGCCATAGTCGGCTTCCAGCCGGTCGAGGAACTGCTTTTGATAGAGCCAACAGTCGATCGGCGTCCGGTCCGTGGGGCGGCGGTTGATCGTGGCCATCACGCGGTCTAGCGAGTTCATGCTTGCTCCAATACCAACATGCGGCGCCAGGCCGCGAGGTCCACACCGTCGACAAAGCCGGAATGGAAGCTTTCCCAATGGACCTGTTCCCATTGCGGGACCAGGGTCTTGATCTCGGCCGGACATTTCTGGATCAATTCGGCATAGGCGGATTCCAGAAGCCGGTAGCCCGAGGTTTCCGACACCTTGAAACGCGGATGCGGGGCGATCAAGCCGTCTTCGACCATGGCGGCGTCAAGGATGTCCGACATCTGGTAGAGGAGGGTCAGCTTCTCCTCCCAGGGGGTCGAAAGCTGCGGCGCGCGTTCGACGATATGGGCCAGACGCGGACCCATGCGGGGCAGCCGGTGGAACATCTCGGTCAGCCATTTGTCGTAAGGGTAATAGGTCTTGTCCAGCAGGAATGCCATCTGCACGCCCCAGCGCAGGGCGCGCGCAAAGGTGGTGGAGGCGTAAAGCACGTTGTCGCGCAGCAGGGCGCGCTTGAGCGCATAGACCCCCATGCCCGAGAAATAGCGCGACCAATGCGCAAGGCGGCGCAGGCGGACGGGTTCGGGGTAATAGGCCTGCAGGGCGGTGCGGATCGCCGATAATTGGCCCGAGGGATCGTGCCAGACCTCGCCCGCCACCACATGGGTGATGTCCTCTTCGGGGATCTGCAGCCATTCGCTCAGGGTTCGCGGCGCTTGGGTCAGCCCGATGGTCGAGGCAAGATGCTGGTCGAGCGATGCCAGCGCAACACCCTTGGTGCGGGTATAGCCCTCGCGCAGGTTGCGCCCGCGCCAGACAGCGGGAAGTTCGGCGGCCAGCATGTCCTCGATGGCGGCACCCTTGCCCGCCATGTCGGCCTGCGGCAACAGGATATTGACGCGCAGGCCAAAGTGATGGTCGGTCGAGTATTGATCGTCCAGCCGAAGCACTTCAGAGCCATAGCCGTAAAATCCGGCGGCCATGCGGGCGGTCTCAGAGGGAAAGCGCGCCCGCAGCAGCGGTGCTACGACTTCGGTCCAGAACGCGTGGCTTTCGTCGATGATCGTATGCGGCTTTGCCATGGTCCCGGCCTCCCCTCCGGTTCAAGACCCACGAATTTTCTGCGAAATTTCCCCTTTGCGCCGGGTTTCCGTGATTTTTCGCAGAAAAATCGTGGCGTCAGACGATGCCGGAAGAGGCGCCTTTCACCGCCGGACGCTCCTTGGCCTTGGCCGCCCGGTAGCCCGACGCCCGGTAGGCGGCAATCGGATCCAGCGCGCCCCCTTGCCGGACGCGCGCCTCGGCCAGGATTGGCGAGACATCGGTCAGATAGGCCTGTTTGAGCATGCGGTGCGCGGCCAGCACATCGTTGGCCGCCTGCGCCTCGGCCAGCGCCTTGCGGTCGACGAGGCTCGCCTGCACATAGGCGCGCGCGATTTCCATGGCCGATGCCATCAGGCTTTCGATCGGGTCGGTCACATTGTGGCTCTGGTCGATCATATAGGCGAGGTCCAGCCCCTTGGGTTCGGCATCGACCAGTTCGTTGAACACCAGAAACAGGCGGAACGGATCGACCGAGCCCGCATCCAGATCATCATCGCCATATTTGGAATCGTTGAAGTGAAAGCCTGCAAGCTTGCCCACATGGATCAGCCGCGCCACGATCTGTTCGATATTGGTGTTGGGCGCGTGGTGGCCCAGATCGACGAGGCATTTTGCCTGCGGCCCCAGGGTCTGCGCCGCAATCAGGCTCGACCCCCAGTCCGAGATCACCGTGGAATAGAAGGCCGGCTCGTACATCTTGTGTTCGATATACATCGTCCAGTCGGTGGGCAGGCCGGCATAGATCCGCCCCATGGCCTCGAGGTAGTTCTCGAACATGCGGGCCATGTTCTGCTGGCCCGGGAAGTTGGTGCCATCGCCGATCCAGACCGTCAACGCCCGTGATCCAAGGGCGCGACCGATCTCGATGCATTCCAGATTGTGCTCGACGGCTTGGGTGCGGGTCATCTTGTTGGCATGGGCCAATGAGCCGAACTTGTAGCTGAGCGGCTGGTCCAGCTGATCCTGGAAGGTGTTGGAATTCACGGAATCGAAGCCAAGCTCATATTGGGCGGCTTCCTGACGCAGGGCGTTGTAATCGCTGACCTTGTCCCAGGGGAAATGCGGGCTGACGGTTCGGGTGCCGCGGGTCAGTTGCTGGATGACGCCGCAATCTGCCAGCTTGTCATGGATGTGGCGCGGTTCGCCCTCGCCCGGAAAACGGGCAAAACGGGTTCCGCCGGTGCCGACGCCCCAGGTCGGGACGGCGACGCTCCACGCCATGGCCCGGGCGGTCAGCGCCTCTATGTCCTGACCGCGCCGCGCCAGTTGCCGGGCGAGCGCGCCATAATCCTCGGCCTGCGCCGCGGCGCCGGCATGGTTGAGGCTGCCGATCAGGTCAAGGGAAATGCCGCTCATCGCTTACCTCGTGAAGGATACGGCATTGCCCGCATCCACGTTCAGGAAATTGCCGGTCGATTTGCTGGACAGATCGCTGGCGAAGAAGAACACACCCTCGGCGATGTCTTCGGGGAAGACCGAGCGCTGCAACAGGCTGCGCTTGCGGTAGTGCTCCTCCAACTCGTCCACGGCGATCTTGTTGGAGGCGGCGCGTTGCTGGCTCCATTCGCCCTTCCAGATCTTGGATCCGCGCAGCACCGCATCGGGATTGACGACATTGACCCGGATGCCCAGCGGCGCGCCTTCCAGCGCCATGCAGCGGGCGAGGTGGATCTCGGCCGCCTTGGCCGTGCAATAGGCCGAAGCGCCGGGCGAGGCCGCGACGCCATTCTTGGACGATATGAAGATCATCGACCCGCCCAGGCCTTGGGTCTTCATCACCCGGTACCCTTCGCGGCCCACAAGGAAATAGCCGGTGGACAGGATGTCCATCGTGCGGTTCCACATGGCCAGCGTGGTGTCCTCGACCGCCGCGGCCGAGGTGATGCCGGCATTGTTGACCAGCACATCCAGCCCGCCATACTCGGCCACGGTATGGTCGAGGGCGTGGATCACCTGATCTTCCGCCGTCACATCCATCAGGATGCCGCGCACCATGTCCTTGCCATAACGCTTGGCCAGACCGGCGGTCACTTCGTCCAGTGCCGTCTGGTCGATGTCGGCCAGCACCACATTGCAGCCCTCGCGCAGCAGGCGCTCGGCCGTGGCCGAGCCGATGCCGCCCGCACCGCCCGTGATGAAGGCCACCCGGCCCTGCATCGCCTTCGGTTTCGGCATGCGCTGAAGCTTGGCCTCCTCCAGAAGCCAGTATTCGATGTTGAATGCCTCCTGTTCGTCGAGGCCCTGATATTCTGAAACGCCGCTCGCGCCGCGCATCACGTTGATGGCGTTGACGTAGAATTCGGCCGAGATGCGGGCCGTGGCCTTGTCCTTGGCGAAGGACAGCATGCCGACGCCGGGGATCAGGTAGATCACGGCGTTGGGGTCGCGCATGGCGGGCGAGTTCGCATGCTTGCAGCGGTCGTAATAGGCCGCGTAATCGGCGCGGTAGCCGGCGATCAGGCTGTCAAGCGTGGCGGCATCGGCATCTGCCGGCACGATCAGCGGCTTGATCTTGGTGCGCAGGAAGTGGTCGGGACATGAGGTGCCCAAGGGGGCCAGCGCCTCCAGCGCGTTCGAGTTCACGAACTCCAGCACCTCGGGCGCGTCGGTGAAATGGCCGGCCTTCATTTCGGATTTCGAAATCCGGCCACGGATCAGAGGCATCAGGCGGCGGGCGGTGGCGGCACGTTCGGCCGCGGGCAGGGCAGGGACCTTTTCCCCGCCGAAGACCGGACGCGTCACATTGGCGTCCAGCCAGACCGCCGCCTTGTTGATGATCCGCAGCGTCTGTTCGTAGCAGGCCTTCGCCGTCGGCCCCCAGGTGAACAGACCATGGCTGCCCAGCACCAGACCCACCATGCCGGGGTTTTCCTCTGCCATCCGGCCCAGCTTGATACCGAGGTCGATGCCGGGGCGCTGCCAGGGCAGGTAGCCGATCTCGTCGCCGAAAATCTCTTGCGTCAGGCGGACCTGATCCTTCGAGGCCGCAATCGCGATCACCGCATCCGAATGGACGTGATCGACATGGGCATGCGGCACGAAGCCATGCAGCCAGGTGTCGATCGAGGGCGCCCGCGGATTGAGGTTGAAGATGCAGTGGCCGAGCGCCTCGACCATCGCGTCCTCCTGATCGAGGCTCTTATACTGGGCGCGCAGCTGGAAGAGCTTGTCCATGTACAGCGTCGAAAAGCCGTCGAGCTTCATCGAACCGATGTCGCCGCCCGATCCCTTGACCCAAAGCACGCTCACGTCCGCGCCGGTCAACGGGTCCTTGGCCGCGACCTTGGCAGAGGTGTTGCCCCCGCCAAAATTGGTGATCCTAAGGTCCGACCCCAGAAGGTTCGACCGGTAGAGGAGTTTGCCCGGCTCGTCGAGCGGGGCGGCGATGGCATCGTCCCACAGGGACTGGAGGAGAATGTTTTGGGTCATGGGTGAAAGGCTAGGACTGCAAACGATCATCGTCAATCAAAATTGCGCATACTGCATCGCAGAAAACATACTGCAATGCGGCATTACGATTGTTTGTTGACGGATATGAGCGATTCTGACTAACCTCACCAAATGCATGAACGTGAAAGATGGCAACTCATTCTGAACCGGCTGCGGGAACGCGGGATCGTCCGGGTGAACGATCTGGCGGGATTGACCGGAGCCTCGCTGGCCACGCTGCGCCGCGATCTGGCGCGGCTGGAGGATCAGGGGCAATTGCGCCGGGTCCATGGCGGGGCCGAGACGGCCGAAGTCTCGGGTCAGGGCGATCTGACGGCGGCCTCTTTCGGGGCCAGCCAGACGACCAATGCCGAAGCCAAGCTCGCCGTGGCGCGCAAGGCGGCAAGCCTGTGTTCGGATGGCGATTCCATCATCCTGAACGCGGGTTCGACCACCTGGTTCATGGCGCAGTGCCTGCGCCAGCACCGGATGCAGGTCCTGACCAACTCCTTCCCCATCGCACAGGAACTGATCGCCAACTCGGGCAATCGGGTCGTGCTGCCGGGGGGCGAGCTTTACCGCGAGCCGGGCATCATCCTGTCGCCGTTCGAAGAGGATGCGATCCAGCATTTCGCGGCCGGCAAGATGTTCATGTCCTGCTATGCGATCACGCCGATGGGGGTGATCGAAAGCGATCCCCTGATCGCGCGGGCCGAGGCCAAGCTGCTGTCGCGCGCTGAAAAGCTGATCGTGATAGCGGATTCATCGAAATTCGAGGCGCGGGGCAACATGGTCGTGTGCCCTCTGGCCCGGGTGTCGACGGTGGTGACCGATGCGGGCGCGCCGGCCGACATGGTGGATCATCTTCGGGGGTTGGGGGTGGAGGTCCTCATCGCCGAGGCTGAACGGGAGACGAAGCTTTCGGCGGCTTGAGGCCGAACTGAAAATCAAAGGGAGGATGACAATGAAACTGACGAAATTGGGCGTCGCGATCACGATGGCGGCCGGGCTTCTGGGCTCGACTGCGATGGCCGAGGTGATCGAGGCCAAGCCGGGCCAGGCGGTGAACATGGTGCTCTTGCCCAAGTTCCTGGGCGTGGCCGTGTTCGACCAGGCCGACCGCGGCGCGCAAGAGGCCGCCAAGGAACTGGGCAACACCGGGACCTATCAATACGAAGGCCCGACGCCGGAAAACTCGGCCGCTGGCCAGATCGAGATGCTGACGACCGCCACCACGCAAAAGCAGGGTGTGGTGATGATCTCCAACAACGCCGGCGACCAGATCGCGCCCACCGCCGAGGCCGCGCAGAAGGCCGGCACCAAGGTCGTGACCTGGGACAGCCCGATCCCGTCGGGCAAGGGCGAAAGCCTGTTCGTGGCGCAGGTGGACTTCGGTTCGATCGGCACCGTGATGGCGGACATGGTCTATGACGAGGCGGGCGGCAAGGGCGAATTCGCCGTGCTGTCGGCCAGCCCCGATGCGGCCAACCAGAATGCCTGGATCGACGCCATGAAGAAGGTTCTGGCCTCGGATGCCAAGTACAAGGACCTCAAGCTGGATGACGTGGTCTATGGCAATGACCAGTCCGAGGAATCCTACAACCGCGCCCTGGGGCTGGTGGACAAGTATCCGAACCTCAAGGTGATCATGGCGCCGACGACCGTGGGGATCGTGGCGGCCGCCAAGGCCATGCAGGACGAAAAGCTGTGTGACAAGGTCAAGGTTTCGGGCCTGGGTCTGCCGGCGGAAATGGTCAGCTACACGATGAACGGCTGCGCGCCGGAATTCGCGCTGTGGAGCTTTGTCGACCTTGGCTACCTGACCTACTACACCAGCTACATGCTGGCGACCGGCTCTCTCAAGGGCGAGATCGGCGAAGAGTTCAAAGCCGGCCGCATGGGCACGATGAAGATCGACGCCGACCCGGGCCGCCCCGGCGCCAAGCGCGTGCTGATGGGGCCGTTCACCGTCTACAACAAAGACAATGTCGAAGCCGCCGCGAAGTAATCCGCGCCGATTTCAACATCTTGCAGGGTCGCCACTGCGGCGGCCCTGTCTTCTCCTGCACGCTGGAGCCTGCCCTTGGCCGTTCTTGAACTGCAAAACGTCTCGAAAAGTTTTGCCGCCACTGCGGCGCTGAAGGACATGAACCTCGCGATCGAACCCGGCGAGATCCATGCCATCGTGGGCGAGAATGGCGCGGGCAAATCCACGCTGATCAAGATCATGACCGGGGTTCACCAGCCCGATGCCGGCCAGATCCGCGTCGAGGGCGCCGCGGTTGCCGTGCGCTCGACCCAAGAAGCGCAGAGCCTCGGGATTGCCGCGATCTATCAGGAACCCATGGTCTTTCCCGATCTGGACGTGGCCGAGAACATCTTCATCTCGAACCGGGCCGAGGGCGCCTTCATGAACTGGAAGCGCATCTATGCCGCGGCCGCGCGCCTCATTGAACAGCTGGGCGTCACGCTGGACGTGCGCAGGGCCGCCTCTGGCCTGACGCTGGCCGAACAGCAGACGGTCGAGATCGCCCGCGCCCTGTCGCTGAACGTCAAGGTCCTGATCATGGACGAGCCAACCGCCAGCCTTTCGGCGCATGAGGTGGCGCGGCTTTTGAAGATCGCCCGCGCGCTCAAGGCCAAGGGGGTCGCGGTGATCTATATCTCGCACCGGCTGGACGAGATCTTCGAGGTGGCCGACCGGGTGACGGTGATCCGCGACGGCCAGCACATCTCGACCAAGCCGATTGCCGAGGTCACGCCAGACGGTCTGGTCAAGGACATGGTCGGCCGCGCGGTTGACACCCATGCCGTCAAGACCGCCGCCAACCCGCATGGGCCCGCCGTGCTGCGGCTGGAAAACCTTGGCCGCGCCGGCGTCTTTTCCGGCATCGGTTTCGATCTGTCGGCGGGCGAGGTCCTGTGTTTTGCGGGCCTTGTCGGCGCGCGGCGCACCGATGTGGCGCTGGCGCTTTTCGGCATCGCGCCGGCCACCGAAGGCCGCATTCTGATCGACGGGGCAGAGGCCACGATCCGCACCCCGCAAGAGGCGATGGCGCGCGGCATCGCCTATGTGTCCGAGGACCGGCGCAAGCTGGGGCTCGCGATGACCCTGCCGATCTATGCCAATATCTCGCTGGCCAGCCTGAAAAAGCTCCTGGGCGGCCTTGGCCTGATCGACCGCGGCGCCGAGATCGCCATGGCCGAGACCTACCGCACGCAACTGGCGATCAAGTCGCCCGACGTGCGGGTCGAGGTCGGCAAGCTGTCGGGCGGCAATCAGCAAAAGGTCATGCTGGCCAAGTGGCTGGAAACCAAGCCGCGCATCCTGATCTTTGACGAGCCGACGCGCGGTGTCGATGTGGGCGCCAAGGCCGAGGTGCACAACATCATCCGCCAGCTGGCATCCGAGGGCGTGGCGGTTCTGGTCATCTCGTCCGACCTGCCCGAGGTGCTGGCCTTGGCCGACCGCGTTCTGGTGATGCGCGAAGGCGCGCAGGCCGGCATCCTGGACATCGCCGAGGCCACGCAGGAACGGGTCATAGGCCTTGCCGCCGGGCGAGAGGCGCGGGTGGCATGATGCAGATCTTCGGCAAGATCCATCCCCAGACCCTGCGCCTGATCGCCCTGTTCGTGGCACTCCTCGCCACGGTCCTGTTCTTTTCGACCCAGATCGACAGCTATCTCAGCCCGCGCATGTTCACCCGGATCACCACTTCGGCGGCGGTGATCCTGCCCATCGCGGTGGGGCAGGCGCTGGTGGTGATGACGCGCAACATCGACCTTTCGATCGGATCGACGGTGGGCGTCGTGGCCTATCTGACGGGTGAATTCCTCGCGGCGCACGGCGATCTTTCGCCGCTTCTGGTGGCGCTTCTGGCCTTGGGGATCGGGGCCGCAATGGGGGCTGTCAACGGGGTGCTGGTGGCTTACGGCCGGGTGCCCTCGATCATCGTGACGCTGGGGACGCTGGCGCTGTATCGCAGCTTTCTGGTGCAATATTCCGACGCCAAGACCATCACCACGGCCAGCCTGCCGCAATGGCTGGTCGATCTGCCGCAGGTCAATGCCTTTTCGGTCCTGGGGCTTGAGGTGCGGGTGACGGTGGTCCTGGGCCTGAGCGCCGCCGTGGTCATGGGGCTGGCACTGACGCGGCTGCGCGCGGCGCGCCGGATCTATGCCGTGGGGTCGAACCCGGATGCGGCGCTGATGGCCGGGATCAATGCCGCGCGGGTGGTCTTTGTGGCCTTCGTTCTGTCAGGTGCCCTGGCCGGGCTGTCGGGGCTGATCTTTCTGGCCAAGTTCGGCAACATCACCGTGGTGGCGGGACTTGGGTTCGAACTCAAGGCCGTCGCGGCGGTCGTCGTCGGCGGGGTCAGCATCCTTGGCGGGTCGGGCAGCATGATCGGCGTGGTGATCGGCTGCGTGCTGGTGGATACGATCGACAACTCGCTGACCCGCTGGGATCTGGTGTCCGAGTTCTGGCGCGACGCGCTTTTGGGCATGTTGATCATGGCGGCGGTCACGGTGGACACCTTCGCCTCGCGGTCCCTGCGCCGGCTGGGCGCGCAGAAAGGAGCGCAATGATGCAGCGGCTGAAAAGCTGGGAGGGCATCCTTCTGGCGCTGTTCCTCATGACCTTCGCCGGCAACGTGGTGCTGGCGCCAGAGTTCCTGACCGTGCAGAATCAGGTCAACCTGTTCCAGCTGTCGATCGAAAAGATCATCGTGGCGCTGGTGATGACACTGATCATCCTGAATGCCGAGATCGACCTGTCGGTCGCCTCGGTCATGGGGCTGTCGGCCTGCGCCTTTGGCTATATGGTCACGCAAGGCTGGCCGGCGGGTGGGGCGGTGGTGATCTGCCTTGGTGTCGGGCTTGTGGCAGGGCTGATCAACGCGGTGCTGATCGCAAGGGCGGGGATCCCCTCGCTTGTGGTGACGCTGGCCATGCTGATCGGGTTTCGCGGCTTTGCGCGGGTGCTGGTCAAGGATCAGAGCATGGGCAATTTCCCTGACTGGTTCACCCATCTCGGCCAGGACCCGCTGGTCGGACCCTTGCCCCTGGCGCTGATCCTGTTCGTGGTTCTGCTGGTGGGGCTGGGCGTCCTGCTGCATCGCACCGGCTTTGGCCGTCAGATCGTGGTGATCGGCACCAATGCCGAGGTGGCGCGGTTTTCCGGCCTGAACGTCGCGCGGGTCAAGACCACGCTTTTCGTGATGAGCGGCTTTGTCTCGGCCCTTGCGGGGTTGCTTTACGCCGCGCGCCTCGGTTCGGTGCGCGGCGATGCGGCTTCGGGGTTTGAGCTGGACATCATCACGATGGTCCTGATGGGCGGGGTCAGCATCTTTGGCGGCAAGGGCACGATGCCGGGCGTCTTCCTGTCGATCCTGATCATCCTGAACCTGAGGAACGGCATGGCGCTGACCAACATCACCGGCCACATCCAGACCGGGGTGATCGGCATCCTGCTGATCGCCTCGGTGTTGATCCCGAACCTTGCCAGCGACCTGCGCGCCCGCCGCGCGAAAGCGGTTTGACGGGGCAGGGTTCCGGCCGGATAGTCGGACATCGAAAGCAGGAGGACAAGATGCGCCATGCCTTCAAGATGTATCTGAAACCGGGTCAGGAGGCGGAATATATCCGCCGTCACGATGCGATCTGGCCCGAGCTTTGCGCGCTTCTGAAAGAGGTCGGGGTGGCCAATTACTCGATCCACCTCGACCGCGAGACGGGCACCCTGTTCGGTTATCTGGAACGCGCGCCAGGCCATACCATGGCCGATCTTCCGCAGCATCCGGTGATGCGCAAATGGTGGGCCCATATGGGCGATATCATGCGCACCAATCCGGACGGCTCGCCCGTTGCGGTGGATCTGGTCGAGACCTTTCATCTGGCCTGATCGCCGTCCTGTTGACGCGTGGCCCAGAGGACGGCCACGCGATCCTGCCAAATGCGGGCATAGGCGTCCAGGCGCGGGTCGGTCGAGGGGGTGACCGCCACGGCCTCTCCCCGGGGCAGGCCCACCGGCCCGGCGAGCATCGCGGCCCCGAGGCCGGTGCCCGCGCTTTGCCCCGCCGCAAGCACCGGCCGCCCGGTGGCCGTGGCCAGCATCTCGGCAAAATCCGGGTTGCCGGCGAAGGGCCCCTCGACATGGATCGGCCCTTCGGCCCCGATCAGCGCCAGGCAGGTCGCCCCCATCAGCGCGGTGTAATAGCTGGCCGCAAGGCAGCGCTGGCCGGGCGTGGCGGGCTCGGAGGTCCAGCCAAACCGCAGGCCGGGAAAGGGGCCGGTGTCGGGATGCAGCGAGGGCAGCGCCATGATGCCGGCCAGCACCGCCTGACGGTCCGAGGGTGAGGCGGTCTCGATGCGGCCCTGGGTCAGGTCGTCGAACTCACGTCCGCCCATGTAGCGTGCGGTGGGCGTCGGCGTGCCCCTGGCGTTGACATTGACCAGCACATCACGGGCTGGATCCAGCGGCAGGGCCGCGGCCCCCGGTGCCATGCTGATCATCCAGGTCCCGGTCGAGATCACCGAAAACGCCCCCTCCCGCGCCAGATAGGGCAGGAGCGAGGCGTTGGAATCATGGATGCCCGACAGAACCGGCGTGTCCGGCCTCAGGCCCAGTTCGGCCGCCAGAGCGGGCCGCAGCGCCAGTTGGGTCGCGGCAGGCCGGATCAGCGGAAAGCGGTCGCGCCAGCCCATGGCGCTGACAAGGGTCGAGAACTCCGCCCGCCACGGGTTCCACAGGTCGGTGTGACAGCCGAGCGAGGTCGGCTCGGCCAAGGCGACCCCGGTCAGACGAAAGGCCCAGTACTGCGGATAGGTCAGGATATGCGCGGCGCGGGCAAAGGCCTCCGGAAAGGTCTGGGCCTGCCAGTAAAGCTGTGCGCCAAGGTTCAGCCCGCCCGGCAGGCGGGGCGAGCCTGTCTCGGCAAAGGGCGGGCGCAGTCTGTCATAGGCGGGCAGGCTGCCGGGCCCGGCGTATTCGTAGTCGAGGATCGGCAGGACCAGCGCGCCCGCATCGTCCACCAGCGCGGCACAAGCGCCATGGGTGGTGATCGAGATGGCATCGACGGCATGTTCGGCCGCAAGCCGGGTCAGGCCTTGGGTCACAAAGCTCCAAAGCGCCTCGGCATCGAACTGCGGATAGGGGGGGGCGGCAAGCACCCGGTTCGGCATCTTGAAGACGCGCAATTCGCGGCCCGTGCCCAAGTCGATCAGCAGGACTTTCGCATTGGTCTTGCCGATGTCGATGACAGCAACATTCTGCAGCATTGGGCCCCTCCCGGCATGTGCGCAACCATAGCGCCGGGCGGGCAAAGGCCCAAGGAAAACAAAGCACAAAGGCGGATTTTGTCGACGTTCATCGCGGCCGTCGCGGCAGGGCCGCAGCGGGGAACGCGCCTGCGGCATCATCTCCGCAAATCAAAAGGGCCGGCCCTGCGGCCGACCCTTTTCGATTGGAGCGGGCGAAGGGATTCGAACCCTCGACCCTAACCTTGGCAAGGTTATGCTCTACCCCTGAGCTACGCCCGCACTCCGTGGCGGTGTACTAACGCGTGTCGCGGATGGGGGCAAGCGGGTTTGTGCAGGGATTTGTGGCGGCGCGGTCCAAAACTTGTCGAGGGTCCGGCGGCCGGGTCCGAGCCGTCGCAGGCGAGCGTTGGCGGGGAAGCAGAAAGGACCGAGCCGCGCCAAAACCAAAGCGCGCCACACCTGATCCGGTGGGCGCGCTTTTGCTTTCGACTGGAGCGGGCGAAGGGATTCGAACCCTCGACCCTAACCTTGGCAAGGTTATGCTCTACCCCTGAGCTACGCCCGCACTCCGTCGATGGGCGGTGATTTAGTCAAGCGCAGGCTTGGCTGCAAGAGGGAAAGTGACGACCCATCCCGATTTGTCGCAGGCAAGGGCTGTGGCGCCTGACAGGGGTAGGATGGGCAATCTGCCCATGCCGTGCGGCCCGCGCCGCGGCAGGGATGGGCAGATTGCCCATCCTACCAACGGCTTGCGTCGCACACGGTCATTCGAATTCGATCAGCAGATCCTTGGCCTCGATCTGGCTGCCGGGTTGGACATGCAGCGCCTTGACCACGCCGGGGCGTTCGGCGTGGATCCCGGTCTCCATCTTCATCGCCTCGATCGTCAGCATCAGATCGCCCGCGTTGACCTTCTGGCCCAGCGACACGCCGACCGAGGCGATCGAGCCCGGCATCGGCGCCCCCACATGCAAGGGATTGCCCTCGGCCGCCTTGGGCCGTGCCGCCGTCTTGCTCTTGATGGCGCGGTTGGGCACGCGGATCACGCGCGGCTGGCCGTTCAGTTCGAAGAACACCCGCACATCGCCGTCCTCATGCGTCTCGCCCACTGCCTGCAGGCGGATTTCCAGCGTCTTGCCGGGGTCAATCTCGGCCGAGATCTCTTCGCCGGGGTCCATGCCGTAGAAGAAGGTTTTTGTCGGCAGCACCCGCACCGGCCCATAGGTCTGGTGGCGGGACAGGTAGTCGAGAAAGACCTTGGGATACATCAGATAGCCGTTCAGATCCTCGTCATCGATCCTGACGTCGTCGAGCTCGGCCTGAAGTTTCGCGCGGGTCGCTTCGATGTCCACCGCGGGCAGGCTCTTGCCCGGGCGGTCGGTCAGCGGCGCCTCGCCCTTCAGCACCTTTTTCAGGATGCCCTCGGGCCAGCCGCCATGCGGTTGGCCCAGATTGCCCTTGAGCATGTCGATCACGCTGTCGGGGAAGGACACCTCGACCGCAGGATCCTCGACCTGGGCGCGGGTCAGGCCCTGCGCCACCATCATCAGCGCCATGTCGCCCACCACCTTGGAGGATGGCGTTACCTTGACGATATCGCCGAACATCTGGTTGGCGTCGGCATAGGCCTGCGCCACCTCATGCCAGCGTTCTTCGAGCCCGAGGCTGCGGGCCTGCGCCTTGAGGTTGGTGAACTGGCCGCCGGGCATCTCATGCAGATAGACTTCCGAAGCGGGGGCGGGCAATCCGCTTTCGAAGGCCGCATACTGGCCGCGCACCGCCTCCCAATAGTTGGAAATCTCGCGGATCGCGGCGATGTCGAGCCCGGTGTCGCGGTCGGTGTGGCGCAGGGCCTCGACGATGGAGCCAAGGCAGGGCTGCGAGGTGCCGCCCGAGAAAGCATCCATCGCCGCATCGATCGCATCGACCCCGGCATCGCAGGCGGCCAGGATGGTGGCCGCCGCCGCACCCGAAGTGTCATGCGTGTGCAGATGGACGGGCAGGCCGACCTCTTGTTTCAGCGTCTTGACCAGAAGCCGGGCGGCCGCGGGCTTCAAAAGCCCCGCCATGTCCTTGAGCCCCAGAATATGCGCGCCGGCGGCCTTCAGGTCCTTGGCGGTATCGACATAGTACTTCAGGTTGTACTTGGCCCGGTTCGGGTCCAGCATGTCGCCCGTGTAGCAGACCGCCCCTTCGCAGACCTTGCCGGCCTCGATCACGGCATCCATCGCCACGCGCATGTTCTGGACCCAGTTCAGGCTGTCGAACACGCGGAACACATCGACACCCGACAGCGCCGCCTGCTTGACGAAGCTTTGCACCACATTGTCGGGATAATTGGTATAGCCCACCCCGTTCGAGGCCCGCAGCAGCATCTGCGTCATCAGGTTGGGCATCACCGCGCGCAGATCGCGCAGGCGCTGCCAGGGGCATTCCTGCAGGAAGCGGTAGGCCACGTCAAAGGTCGCCCCGCCCCAGCATTCGACCGAGAACAACTGCGGCAGGTTGGCGGCATAGGCCGGCGCCACCCGGATCATGTCGATCGAGCGCATCCGGGTGGCCAGCAGGCTCTGATGCCCGTCGCGCATCGTGGTGTCGGTGATGAGGACCTTCTTCTGTTTCAGCATCCAGTCGGCAATCGCCTGCGGGCCCTTTTGTTCCAGAAGGTTGCGCGTGCCCATCAGGGCCTCGGCGCCGACTTTCGGCTTGGGCGGGCGAGGCTTGCGCGCCTCGGCATGCGGACGCGGGCGGCCGGCGGTCTCGGGATGCCCGTTGACGGTGATGTCGGCGATATAGGTCAGGATCTTGGTCGCGCGGTCCTGCCGCTTCTTGAAGGTGAACAGTTCGGGCGTCGTGTCGATGAACTTGGTCGTGTAGGAGTAATCAAGGAAGGTCGGGTGTTTCAGCAGGTTGATGACGAATTCGATGTTGGTCGAAACCCCGCGGATGCGGAACTCGCGCAGGGCCCGGTCCATGCGCACGATCGAGGCCTCGGGCGTCTGCGCCCAGGCGGTGACCTTGACGAGCAGCGAATCGTAATAGCGCGTGATGACCGAACCGGCATAGGCGGTCCCGCCGTCAAGGCGGATGCCGTTGCCGGTGGCGGTGCGGTAGGCGGTCAGGCGGCCATAATCGGGGATGAAATTGTTCTGCGGATCTTCGGTCGTGATGCGGCATTGCAGGGCATAGCCGTTCAGCCGCACCTCGGCCTGGCTTGCGACACCGGTCGCTTCGGCGAGGGTCTTGCCCTCGGCGATCAGGATCTGGGCCTGCACGATGTCGATGCCGGTGACTTGTTCGGTCACGGGATGTTCGACCTGCACGCGCGGGTTCACCTCGATGAAGTAGAACTTCTGGCTGTCCATATCCATCAGGAATTCGACCGTGCCCGCGCATTCATAGCCCACGTGGGCGCAGATGCGGCGGCCCAGATCGCAGACCTCGGCGCGCTGCGCTTCGGTCAGGTAGGGGGCGGGGGCGCGTTCGACCACTTTCTGGTTGCGGCGCTGCACGGTGCAGTCGCGTTCGTAAAGGTGATAGATCTGGCCGTGCTTGTCGCCCAGGATCTGCACCTCGACATGGCGGGCGCGGATGATCATCTTTTCCAGATATCCCTCGCCATTGCCAAAGGCGGCCTCGGCCTCGCGCCGGCCTTCCAGCACCTTGGCCTCAAGCTCTTCCGGCCCGTTGATCGGGCGCATGCCGCGCCCGCCGCCGCCCCACGAGGCCTTGAGCATCAAAGGATAGCCCACTGCCGCGGCCTCTGCCTTGATGGCGGCAAAGTCGTTGCCAAGGACTTCGGTCGCGGGGATGACCGGCACGCCAGCCTCCATCGCCACGCGGCGCGCGCTGGCCTTGTCGCCAAGGGCGCGCATCGTCTCGGCCTTGGGACCGATGAAGGTGATGCCGTTCTGGTCGCAGGCATCGACCAGATCGGGGTTTTCCGACAGAAGGCCATAGCCCGGATGGATCGCATCGGCGCCCGAATCCTTTGCGACCCGGATGATTTCGGGGATCGAGAGATAGGCGCCGACCGGCGACAGGCCCTCGCCGATCAGATAGGCCTCGTCCGCCTTGAACCGGTGCAGCGAGAGCTTGTCCTCCTCGGCATAGACGGCGACCGTCTTCTTGCCCAGTTCGTTGGCGGCCCGCATGACGCGGATGGCGATCTCACCGCGGTTGGCGATCAGGATTTTCTTGAACTCGGTCATCGGCGCCCCTCGGTGAAGCCTTTGGTGCCCGCGCTGAACTGTCGCAGGTCTGGCTTGCATCCTATGGATGCTGCATTGCGGCGCAAGAGGGACTTGCGACGTTTCGCGCAAGATTTCCGCAATTCGCAAACCCCTGCCCGGAATTCGGGCAGGGCGTCAAAGGGGCCGGAGGGCTATTCGCCGCGCGGAACCATGCGGTTGGCCAGTGGCACCTCGTCCAGCTGGAAGGCGAAGACGAGGGCGATCACCCCCATGCCGGCCGCGATCCAGTAGATCGGATGGATCGCGTCGATGACGGCGGCGGCCACGATGGCCTGCATGTCGGGCGCAAGCTTGGCCATGGTCTGCGGCCCAAGCTGGGCGCCGCCGCCCACCGCCGCCGCGGCATCGCCCAGTCCGCTGACGAGCCAGCTGGAAAACATCGCGCCAAAGGCCGCAACGCCAAGGGCGCCGCCGCATTGCCGCACGAGGATGCCTGCCGCCGTGGCGGTGCCCAAAGTCTCACGCGGGACGGCGTTCTGCACGGCGGTCGTCACGACCGGGAAGATGCAGCCCATGCCCAAGCCCACCACCACGAGCGTCACGCTGAAGACCGCAGTCCCGGTGTCGCGCGCCAGTTGGGTCAGGCCCAGCATGCCAAGGATCAGAAGGCTGGCCCCGATCATCGGCAGGATCTTGTACCGGCCGGTCCGCCCCATGTACTGCCCCGCGAGCGTCGAGGCGCAGACGATGCCCAGCGTCAGCGGGATGAGCTGCAGGCCCGATCCGGTCGGCGTGGCACCCTTGGCGATTTGCAGATACAGGGGCAGGAAGGTGATCGCCCCGAACAGCGCCGCCCCCACGACAAAGCCCAGGACCGAGGTCACCCAGAACACGTTCATCCCGAACAGATAAAGCGGCAGGATCGGCTCGGCCGCGCGCCGCTCGATCGCGATGAAGCTGGCAAAGCCCAGGATGGTCAGCGCCGCCAGCGCCGCCGCACTGGTCGAGACCCAGTCAAAGCTGCGCCCGCCAAGGCTGGTCAGCAGGGTCAGCGCGCCCAGGCCGATCGTCAGGGCGATGGCGCCGGCCCAGTCGATCCTGTGGCTGGTGCGGATCCCGCGCGGCTTGAAGCTCGCGGCAAAGCCGATCCAGGCGACCAGCCCTAGCGGGATGTTGATGAAGAAGATCCAGTGCCAGTTGGCGTTCTGCGACAGCCAGCCGCCCGCCAGCGGCCCCAGCACGGACGAGGTCGAGAAGACGGCCGCGAAAACTCCCTGGATCTTGCCCCTCTCGCGCGGCGGGACCACATCGCCCACCACCGACAGCGCCAGCACGAATAACCCGCCGCCGCCCAGGCCCTGCAAGGCGCGCGACACGATCAGGAAGGTCATCGAGGTCGCAAACCCGCACAGCGCCGACCCGATCATGAAGATCGAGACGCAGACAAAGATCGTGTTGCGTCGCCCGTAAAGGTCGCCCAGCTTGCCGTAAAGCGGCGCCACGATGGTCGAGGTCAGGATATAGGCCGTCACCACCCAGGACAGGTGATCAAGGCCCCCCAGGTCGGCCACGATGGTCGGCAGGGCGGTCGAGACGATGCTTTGGTCCAGTGCTGCCAGCAACAGCAAAAGGCCGATCGACAGGATGACCAGCCGGGTCGATCCGGCCTCGGGGGCGGCGAATGGCGTCCGGCCCGCGGTCGGGCGGGCTTCTTGGGCATCGGGGGGCATTCAGGTCTCCTGTTCGCGAGCGTACTTGCTTACGCGAGATGGAATTATATGTCAATAGCATGTAAATGTGATTGTCACATACTTGACATGAGCACGCATCTCGGCGATGGCAGGGACATGAGCGATACAAGCCCGCGCCCCGCGCCCGTCACCTCCCCGCATGAGCGGGTCAGAACCAGCCTTCAGGCCGCAGGCTTTTCAGACGCGGCGGCCATGGCGCTTCTGTCGCTGGACACCGACCATTTCCACTATGTGCGCCGGGTGATGAAGGGCGATGTGCCACAAAGCCTGATGGAGGAATTGGGCGCGGGGCTGGAGGCCACGCAGTTCCACGCCCTGTCCTCGATCCTGCGGATCAAGGGTGGCTACGGCCGCGCGCCGCAAGAGGCGACGGTGGGCCTTCTGGCCGAAGAGATGGCGATCGACCCCTCGCGCGCCAGCCGGATTGCCGCCGATCTGGTGGACCGCGGGCTTCTGGCGCGCGCGGTCAGCCAGGAGGACGGGCGCCGTTCCGTGCTGGTGCCGACCGAGGCGGCCTGGGCGCTGATGGACGGCTTTCTTCGGGCCAAGTGGCAGCGCACGGTGAAGCTCTTTGCCAGTTGGTCCGAGGAAGACATCCTGAACTTCGCCCGGCTTTTTGGCCGCTATACCGAAGGCATGCGCGAACAATATCCCGGGGCGCGGCCGGGCTGATCGCGGCCTGACGCGGCGCCATCTGGGTGCAAGGGCGGCCGGTTCTACCGGCAAACCGCTGCGATTGCGCGAACATTCCAAGAACGGCGCTTCCCCTTTGCCCGGGACGGCGCTACATTCGCCCGATGAGCGACTCTTTTTCCGCCTCCGACGCCGTTCCCCTGTCGCGCCGCGCGCTGGCCCAGCGGCCGGCGCCCTATCTTGATGACCTCAACCCCGCGCAGCGCGCGGCGGTCGAGGCGCTGGATGGCCCGGTCCTGATGCTGGCCGGCGCTGGCACCGGCAAGACCAAGGCGCTGATTGCCCGCATCGTGCATCTGCTTGCGATGGGCAAGGCGCGGCCGAACGAGATTCTGTCGGTGACCTTCACCAACAAGGCCGCGCGCGAGATGAAGCTGCGCATCGCCCGCATCCTGGGCGAGGCGGCCGAGGGCATGGCCTGGATGGGCACGTTCCATTCGTTGTCGGTCAAGATCCTGCGCCGCCATGCCGAACTGGTCGGGCTGAAGTCCAACTTCACCATCCTCGACACCGACGACCAGATCCGCCTGCTGAAACAGCTGATCTCGGCCGCCAATATCGACGAAAAGCGCTGGCCGGCGCGCCTTCTGGCCAGCCTGATCGACGGATGGAAGAACCGCGCGCTCTTGCCCGAACGGGTGCCGACCGCGGAAGCCTCGGCCTACAACAACCGCGGGACCGAGCTTTACGAAGCCTATCAGGAGCGGCTCAAAACCCTGAACGCCACCGATTTCGGCGACCTCTTGATGCATTGCGTGACGATCTTCCAGAAACACCCCGATGTGCTGGAACAATATCAGCGCTGGTTCCGCTATATCCTGGTGGACGAATATCAGGACACCAACGTCGCGCAGTATCTGTGGCTGCGGCTTCTGGCGCAGGGCCATCGCAACATCTGCTGCGTGGGCGATGACGACCAGTCGATCTATGGCTGGCGCGGGGCCGAGGTCGGCAACATCCTGCGTTTCGAGGCCGATTTTCCCGGCGCCAAAGTGGTGCGGCTGGAGCAGAACTACCGCTCGACCCCGCATATCCTCGCCGCCGCCTCGGGCGTGATCGCGGCCAATGCGGGCCGTCTGGGCAAGACGCTCTGGACCGAAGAGACCGAGGGCGAGAAGGTCCGCCTGATCGGCCATTGGGACGGCGAGGAAGAGGCGCGCTGGATCGGCGAAGAGATCGAGGCCTTGCAGCGTGGCGGGCGCGGCATCGGGCCGGTGGGGCTGGACGACATCGCCATCCTCGTGCGGGCCAGTCACCAGATGCGCGCCTTCGAAGACCGTTTCCTGACCATCGGCCTGCCGTACCGGGTGATCGGCGGCCCGCGGTTCTATGAACGCCAGGAAATCCGCGATGCCATGGCCTATTTCCGGCTTGCGGTCAGCCCCGAGGATGACCTCGCTTTCGAGCGAGTGATCAATGTGCCCAAGCGCGGTCTGGGCGACAAGGCGCAGGCCGATATCCAGCGTGCGGCGCGCGGCGCGGGCGTGTCCCTGTTGGACGGCGCGCGCGAAGCGGTGGCGCGCGGGATGATCGGCGGCAAGGGCGGCAGCCAGCTGCGCGCCTTTGTCGAGAATATCGACCTCTGGCATGAAGCGATCCAGCGGCCGCACAACCATATCGAACTGGCCGAGGCGATCCTCGACGGGTCGGGCTACACGGCGATGTGGCAGAACGACAAGACGCCCGAGGCGCCGGGGCGGCTGGAAAACCTGAAAGAACTGGTCAAAGCGCTGGAACAGTTCGAGAATTTGCAAGGCTTCCTTGAACATGTCTCGCTGATCATGGACAACGAGACCGAAGAGGCCAGCGAGAAGGTCTCGATCATGACGCTGCACGCGGCCAAGGGGCTGGAATTTCCCGCGGTCTTTCTGCCCGGCTGGGAGGATGGCCTGTTCCCGAGCCAGCGCAGCATGGACGAAAGCGGGCAGAAGGGGCTCGAGGAAGAACGGCGGCTGGCCTACGTGGGCATCACGCGGGCCGAGCGGCTTTGCACGATCTCTTTCGCCTCGAACCGCCGGGTCTATGGCCAGTGGCAAAGCCAGTTGCCGTCGCGCTTCATCGACGAATTGCCGGGCGATCATGTGACGGTGCTTACGCCGCCCGGGCTTTATGGCGGCGGCTTCGGGGCTGCGGCGCCGGCCCATGGCTCGGCCATCGAAAGCCGGGCGCTCAAGGCGGATGTCTACAACTCGCCGGGCTGGAAGCGGATGGCCGACCGCGCCGGCACGCGCCCGATGAGCCAGCCGCGCGAGGCGCGCGACATGGTGATCGATGCGCAGGCCGTTTCGGGCTATGGCATCGGCGACCGGGTGTTCCACCAGAAGTTCGGCTATGGTGAGGTGATCGAGGTCGAGGGCGACAAGCTTGACATCGAATTCGATCATGCCGGGTCCAAGA
Organism: bacterium; assembly: GCA_016124195.1. GTDB lineage: Bacteria > Pseudomonadota > Alphaproteobacteria > Rhodobacterales > Rhodobacteraceae > Stagnihabitans. The sequence goes on from WGOE01000012.1 coordinate 101,378, forward strand.
AGATCGTGGCGCGCTGGGTGATGCCGGCGCATCAGGTCTCGGACGTGCCGTTCTAGGCGGATGGCGGCGGCGGGGGCCCACCCCCGCACCCCGGGGATATTTGCGAACAGATGAAAGACATCAGCCGCGCAGGCGGTGGGCCGCGCTTTCGAGCATGAGCATGGCCAGACCGGCGAGCAGGCCCCAGAAGGCCGAACCGATGCCCAGCAGCGCCAGGCCCGAGGCCGTGACGGTCAGCGTGATGCTGGCCGCAAAGCGGCTGTGCGGTGCGGCGAAGGCGCCGGCCAGCGCGCCGGTCAGTGGCCCGAGCAGCGCCAGCCCGACCAGAAGCGTCAGGATCTGCGGCGGCATGGCTTGCAGCAGGGTGACGATGACCGGGCCCGCAAGGCCCAGGCCGGCCCAGGCCAGGGCGTAGAACAGGCCGACCTTCCAGCGCTGATCGCGGTCGGGATGGACGTCATCGCCAAGGCAGATGGCGGCGGTGATCGCCGCCATGCTGATCGGATGGGCGCCGAAGAGCCCAGCCAGAGCCGAAAGCGCGCCGGTGGTGCGCAGGGCGGGGCCGACCGGCGGCTCGTACCCGGCCGCGCGCAGCGTGGCAAAGCCGGGCAGGTTCTGCCCGGCCATGGTCACCAGATACAGGGGCAAGCCAAGGCCGATCAGCACATCGGCGCGGAACTCGGGTGCAATGAAGGTCAGGTGCGGCCAGGGCAGGGTGAGGGCGGGGATCGCCGCTCCGCCCGGGCCGAAGGCTGCGACGAGCCCCACGCCCAGTGCCGCCAAAACCGCCAGCGCCGGATTTGCCAGACGGACCAGCGCAAAGACAAGGCCGATGGCCAGCCCGGCGTAGCCCAGTGGCCCCGCCGCGGCCAGGCCCTTGAGGCAGAAGGGCAAGAGCACGCCCGCCAGCATGGCCGCGGCCAGCGGGTCGGGGATGCGCGCCACGGCCCGGCCCAGCGGGCGGATCATGCCGGTCAGCGCGATCAGCAGACCGCACAGAACGAAGGCGCCGACCGCCTGCGCCATGGTGATGCCCGTGGAGGCGGCGACCAGCGCCGCTCCGGGCGTGGACCAGGCCAGCACCACCGGCACCCTTGCGCCCCAGGACAGGGCGGCCGAGCCCGTCGCCTTGGCCAGACAGATCGCCAGCACCCAGCTTGCCGTCTGGGACGGCGTGGCCCCCAGGGCCTGTGCCGCGGCCAGAACCAGGGCGATCGTGCTGCCGTAGCCCACCAATGCGGCCACCAGAGCCGCCGAAATCATTGAAAGCCGCATGGATGCCCCGGTTTTCCGCCTTTATCGGCGCGGGTCTGGACTAGGGCAAGTCGATTGTCACGGGGAAATGATCCGACCCGGTCAGGATCGCGGCCTGCAGTTCGGGCACCGCCGCGATGCGCGGATCGTTGAAAGGGTGCCAGATGCGCCAGGCCGGCCCCTCGGCGAACAGATCGGCCGAGACCATGATGTAATCGAGGAGCGCCTCGAAATAGCAGTTCTGCGGGGCGAGCCAGAACCGGGCAGAGGTGGGGCGCAGGCCGGCACGCTGGTTCAGCGCCAGAAAGGCATGCGGATCGTAAAGCCGGTTCGGGCGCGGCAGGCCGAGGCCCAGCATCACCTCGACCCCAGACTGGCCGAACAGCCTTTGGTAGCGGTCGAGCCCCGGACCGTCGTTGAAATCGCCCAGCACGATCAGGCTGTCATGGCGTGTCAGATGCTCTTCGGCGCGGGCGCGCAGCCAGTGGCATTCGGCCAGTTGCTTGCGGCGGTTCTCGATCGAGATGCGGCGGAAGTCGTCCTTGTTGGTCACGCCGTGCGGGATCTTGGATTTGGCATGGACGCCGATCAGATGCAGGTTGCGGGCGCCGGCGGTGACCGACAATTCGAGGGGCGGTTTGGAGAAGACCACCAGTTCGTCCACCCCGTCGGCATTGATGTCATGCCGCAGGCCCGTGTCAAAGCGCGGCGCGCCCCCTGGGCCAAGCGGCGCACCCTTGGCCGGGGCAGGGGTGCCCTGCGGGTCGTGACCCACGCGGATCACGTCGGGATCGTAAAGGAAGGCAATCTCCTGTTCGGTATCGGAGGCAAAGCCGATGATCGCCTTTCGGGTGCGCAAACCGCACATCCGGGCAAAAGCCTCGAGCGCCGCAGTGGTCGAACGTTTGCGGCTTTGATCCGGCGCCTCGATGATCATGATGCCATCGGCGTTGAGCGCGGTGAAGACGATGCCAAGGGCGGCCAGTTGATCGGCCTTGGTGATGTTGTAGCGGGCCGACAGTTCCGCCGTGGCCACGGGCTGGCCCTTGTCATCGAAAAGGGCGTTCATCCATTCGACGTTGTAGGTGGCCAGTCGCAGGGTCATGCGGCGCGCCGCGAAATCTCTTCCCAGGCGGCGTTGATGGCCCGCATCCGGTCCTCGGCCAGCTGGATGGCCTCGGGCGGAACGCCGCGCGCCACCATGACATCCGGATGCGAGGCCTTGACGGCCTCGCGCCAGGCCCGGCGCGCCTCGTCCAGCGAGGCATGGGGCGGGACGCCCAGCACGGCATAGGGGTCGTCCTTGACATGGCGGGCGCGCAGGGCGGCAAAGCAGCGCTCGTCCAGGCCGAAGATGCGGGCGACCTCGTGCAGGAACTCTTCCTCGGCCGGGTGGAATTCGCCATCGGCGGCGGCGATGTGAAACAGGCCCTCCATCAGGTCGATCATCACGTCGCGGTCGTCGGGGCCGAACATGGCGCGGATCTGGCGGGCATAGGCGTCAAAGCCCGCCACGTCCTGCCGCGCGAGGTTGAAGACGCGGGCGGCGCTGGCCTCTTCGCCGGGTGGGATCTTGAAGACGCGGCGGAAGGCCGTCACCTCGTCGCGGGTGACCTGGCCGTCGGCCTTGGCCATCTTGGCCCCGAGTGCGATCACCGCGATGGTGAAGCCGACAGAGCGCTGCGGTGCCACGCGCAGCTTTTCGAAGACGGACGACAGGCCCTCGCCTTTGGCAAGGGCCGACAAAGCCTCGGATATGCGGGTCCAGATCGACATGGCCATACTCTACCCGCGGATCGCCGCGCTGTCAGGATAGGAATTTCTGCATCAGCACAAGATCCATGTAGCGGTCGAACTTGTGGCCCGCCTCGCGGATGCGGGCGCATTCGGCATAGCCCATGGCCTGATGAAAGCGCAGGCCTTCCGCGTTTTCGGCGCTGACACCGGCCAGGATCTGATGCGCGCCCTCTTCGGCGGCATGCCGTTCGATCGCGGTCAGAAGCGCGCGGCCAAGGCCCTTGCCGCGTGCGGCGGGGGCCAGGATGATCGAATGTTCCATGGTCCGCGCATAGCCCACGCCAAGACGAAACTGGCCATAGGTCGCAAAGCCGAGGATCGCGCCGTCTTCTTCATCGGCCGCCACCAGAAAGCCGTGACCGGCGGTCTGGCGCGACACGATCAGGGCCGCCACCTCTTCAGGCGTCTTGATGATGGCGTTGAAGGTCACGGCAGTGTCGCGGATCCAGGGGTTCCAGATCTCGGCAATGGCGGGGGCATCCAGGACGGTGGCGGGACGGATCATCACAGGCTCCTGTCGCCATGCGGCGTGTGAAAGGTGGCCGTCAGCGCCTTTTCGCGGCCGAACACGATGTGCAGGCGCGGATCATGCAGGGCAATCGCGGCGCGCAGCATCTTGGGCCGGGGGTGATGCAGGACCAGCTTCTTCAGCCGCACCCCGACGTCAGGCAAAAGCTGGGTCGGATGCAGCGGCGTCAGCCATTGGATCAGCGCAGGGTAAGCGCCGGCAAAGGGCAGCACACCCGAGGCCGGAACCGCCATCCGCCAGAAGAAGTCGCCGCGCGACAGCGCAACCGGCCTGCCCACGCCGCGCGGGCTGGCCGCGATGTCGGCGGCCAGATCGTCCGACCGCGCCACCCAGTTGGTCAGGCGCGGCGGCCCGGCAAAGCGGTCCAGATCGAACCAGCGCGCCTGCCCGGGCTGCGGCGCCTCGGGGTCGATGGCGATCACTTCAAGGTAAAGGTCGCCCATGCCCAGAAGCCGATTGTGCGTGCCCATCAGGGCATGTTTGCCGCCGCCCGCCATCTTGACGCCAAGCGCCGTCTCTACCCTTTCCACCCCTTCCTCCAGCGTGGCGGCCGACAGGGCGATATGGTCGAAGGTCAGCATCAGGCGGGCTCCACCACTTTTGTTTCCGCGCGCAGCGCCAGCGCCAGAGAGGCGAACCGGGCCTGCGCCACTTCGCCGAAGAGGTAGTGGCCGTCCGGTGTCAGTTGCAATTCAAGAATGCGTTTTTTCGGGTGCCAGACCAGCTTGCCCGCCTGGGCGGGATCGCCGGCCGCGAACATGGCGCCAAAGCGCATGGCCTTGCCCAGAACCTCGGCGTCCTGCATCTGTTCGTCGGTCAGCAGGCGGAACAAAGGCTCCAGCCGCGACCCCGCGCGCGAGTTCTTGTAGCGGTGCAAGAGCGCCATGCCCAGAAACACCCGGCCCGGATGGTCAAGCCCGCCCAGGTTGGCGCGCGTCGCATTGTCGAAACAGGCCTCGGCCCGATAATCGGGATGGGCGCGCCAGGTCGTGTCATGCAAAAGGCAGGCGGCCTTCATCAGGCGCAGGCGGTCGGCATCGGCGCCCGGGAACAGGGGCAGCAGGAAATCATAAAGCCTGCGCCCCGTGCCGGGAATACGTGCCGCCGTCTGTTCGCTGATGCGCGCCGCTTCGATCAGCGGGTCGCGCTGGCGCAGCTTTTCGGGCATCACTTCGTACAAGAGACCCTCGCGGATGCCATAGGCCGAAACGTCGATCTCGGTCGGCTTCAGCATCAGGATCAGTTCGCGCAGCACCTCGCAGGCCAAAGGCACAAGCACCATGCGTTCGGACGAGGTGCCGGTCCGCGCCCGCAGCAGCGCGAGGTCCGACGACTGGATCCATTGCAGCGTGTCCAGCAGGCTGTTCGGCATCATGCGGTATTCGTGCAGCACGGTCAGCGGGTAGTTGCGCCGCTCCATATCCAGCCGGGCAATCACCCGCCAGGACCCGCCCACCAGATAGATGCGTTCCCCCTCGGACCGGATCTGCGCCTGCAAACCCTTGAGGATCTTGTCGATATGGTCAGCCCGCGCCTTGGCCCCGCCCGGGACCTGCTGCAGACGGAAGGGGCCCAGCGGCGAGGTGGCGCGCCGCCCGACCTTGCCACCCTCGATGCGGGCCAGCTCCATCGAATTGCCGCCCATGTCGCAGACGACGCCCTTGGCCCCCGGCCAGCCCAACAGGACCCCCTGCGCCGAAAGCCGCGCCTCTTCGTCGCCGTCCACCACCCAAAGCCTCAGCCCGGTGGTTTCCAGCACCTCGCGCTGAAATTCGGGCCCATCCTCGGCTTCGCGCGCGGCCGCGGTGGCGACGACGGTCAGCTTTTCGATGCCCATCCCCTTGGCCAGAAGCGAAAACCGCTTCAGCGCCTCGAGCGCGCGCCGCCGTCCTTCGGGGTTCAGCCGGTTGGTTTCGGCAAGCCCCTTGCCCAGACCGCACATGATCTTTTCGTTGTAGAAATAGGCCGGAGAGCGCGCAGCCCCGTCAAAGACCACCATGCGCACCGAGTTCGAGCCCACATCGACCACGCCGACCCGGCTGAGCGCGCGGGCCGAAGGGTCGTTGAACAAAGGACGGCCAAAAGGGCCCCAGTCCGGATCGGCTGGGGTGGTGGTCGGTGTGGCGCACATGGTCGTTCCCCCGGATCGGATTTGCGATCACTTGCATGGCGCAAGGCACGCGGCGGGTCAACTGCGCGATGCCGGGCAGGGGGCGCGGATCAGTCCCCGGCCAGACGCGGCGCATCCTTGGCGCCAGCCGTGCCGCGCCCCGAAAGCGACGGATTCTCCATGAAAAAGCGGTGACAGTTGAACAGGCTCTTGCCCCCGGGTGTCAGATCGCGCGCATAGCCGCCATCGGGGTTGAGGATCCAGCTTTGCGCCTCGTCCGCGAGGTTGGCGGCCATGATCTGCCCCATGATCTGGCTGCGCACGGTGGGATTGTGGATCTCGACCAGGGTTTCGACGCGGTGCGACAGGTTGCGGTCCATCCAGTCGGCCGAAGACAGGAACACCTTGGCCTGTTTGGAGGGCAGGCCATGGCCATTGCTGAAACAGACGATGCGTGAATGTTCCAGAAAGCGGCCGACGACCGACTTCACGCGAATATTCTCGGACAAGCCCTTGATCCCGGGGCGCAAACCGCAAATGCCGCGGATGATGAGGCTGATCTTCACCCCCGCCTGGCTCGCCGCGTAAAGCGCATCGATCACGTCGGGTTCGAACAGGGAATTCAGCTTGATCCAGATCTCGGCCGGCTTGCCCGCGCGGGCATTTTCCGCCTCGGTCGCAATCAGCGACAAAAGCCGGGGCTTGAGCGTGATCGGCGCGATGGCCAGGTTTTCCAGCCCCTCGGGCTGCACATAGCCCGACAGGTAGTTGAACACCTTGGTTGCATCGCGGCCCAGCGGCGGGTCGCAGGTGAAGAAGGACAGATCGGTATAGATGCGCGCGGTGATCGGGTGGTAGTTGCCGGTGCCGTAATGGGTGTAGGTGACCAGATTGTCGCCCTCGCGCCGCACCACGGTCGAGATTTTCGCATGGGTTTTCAGATGCATGAAGCCGTAAACGACATGGGCGCCGGCTCTTTCCAGCCGCCGGCTTTGCAGGATGTTGGCGGCCTCGTCAAAGCGGGCCTTCAGTTCGACCAGCGCCGTCACCGACTTGCCGTTTTCCGCCGCCTCGCACAGGGCCGAGACGATCGGGCTGTCATGGCTGGTGCGGTAAAGCGTCTGCTTGATCGCCAGCACATTGGGATCGCGCGCCGCCTGTTCCAGAAAGCGGATCACCATGTCGAAGGTTTCATAGGGGTGATGCAGCAGCATGTCCTTTTGCCGGATGGCGGCAAACATGTCGCCGCCGTGGTCCTGCACCCGTTCGGGCACGCGCGGGGTGAAGGGCGGCCACAAGAGATCCGGCCGCGAGGACAGGACCAGTTGCTTGAGGTCGGCAATCCCCAGAAGGCCGCGCGCCTCGACCACCTCGTCGGGGGTGACGCCCAGTTCCTCCATGATCAGGGCGCGCAAGTCCTGCGGCGCCCCGGCCGAGATCTTGAGCCGGATCACCTCGCCGCGCCGCCGCCGCTTCAGGGCGGTTTCGAACTCGCGGACCAGATCCTCGGATTCCTCCTCGACTTCAAGATCGCTGTCGCGCAGCACGCGGAACATGCAGTGGCCGCGGTCGGTATAGCCGGGAAACAGCATGTCGAGGTGCAACAGCAGCAGCTCCTCCAACGGCAGGAAGCGCGCCTCGCCGGGTTTGCCGGGCAGGGGGACGAAGCGCGCGATTTGCTGGGGGATCGGCAACAGCGCCTTCAGGGTGCGCCGGTCGCTGACCCGTTCAAGCTCCAGCGCCAGCGAAAAGCCGGTGTTGGGGATGAAGGGAAAGGGATGCGCCGGGTCGATGGCCAGAGGCGACAAAACCGGAAAGACCTTGGTCAGAAAGTTCTCTTCCAGCAGCTTCAGATCGCGCGCCGTCAGCTTTGACCGCGTCAGGATGATGATCCCCTGCGCCTCCATCTCTTTCTTGAGCTTGTTGAACACGGTCTGCTGCATCTGCAGCAACCGGCGGGCGTCGGCATGGATCAGCACCAGTTGTTCGGCGGGCGAGCGGCCATCGTCCGACAGGGGCGCATTGCCGTTGCGCACCTGCGCGCGCAGGCCGGCGACCCGGACCGTGTAGAATTCGTCAAGGTTGGTGGCCGAGATCGACAGGAAGCGCAGCCGTTCCAACAGAGGCACGCCGGGGTTCGTCGCCTCGTCCAGCACGCGCCAGTTGAAGGCCAGCCACGACAGTTCGCGGTTGAACAGGCGGCGTGGGCCGGCCGTTTCTGCGGCGGGATAGGCGACCGGATCGGGAAAGGGAACCTTCAGGAAATCTGCCTTGGTCATCGCGCACTTGGGGCTGAAATGGTCTGCATCGGGTCAGTGTTTCACTCTGGCGCGCGCAAGTCCAGCACCTCTGCGGCCAGCTGGCGGGTGATCGGACGCCGCGTGGCCAGCGAACGCGCGTCGAGTGCTGCCACAAGCGCGCGGGCGGCGGCGATAGATCGTTCCATCCGCGGCAAGAGATAGGGGATCAGGTTGGCAGGCGCGGTGATCTGACGGTCGGCCAGCAGCTTGACCAGCACGGCGGCAAGCAGGTCATCGTCCGGCGCCTCGAGCCGCGAGACGGGCATGGCCTGCAAACGTGACAGAAGATCGGGCAGGCCTAGGCGCCAGTCGCGCGGCGCCACGGGCGCGGTCAGCATGAGGAACCCGTTGGGAATCAGACGATTGTACAGATAGAAAAGCTCTGTCTCGGCCCGCCCGGCCACGCGCTGCGCCCCGTCGATGATGACCCGGGCATCTGAGGCAATCTCGGCCAGCCGCTCGCCCAGGGTTTCGGGCGACAGCCAGATCGCGCCGGCTTCGCTGGCCCAGACATGCGCGAGATGAGTCTTGCCCGCCCCCGATGGCCCCAGAAGCAGCATCCGCCCGCCTGGCCAGCCGCGCCACTGTTCGACAGCCTGCAAGGCTGCGGCATTGGCCGGACTGGTGAAGAAATCGGCCCGGCTCCACGCCTCGCGCGCGGGAAGGTCAAAGGCAAGCTGCGCCGTCAATCCTCGCCTCCGTCCTGGTCGGGCCCCTGGGTCTCGCCCAGATAAAGCAGGCTTTCCTTGTACTTGGAGACCCCAAACCGCGCGAGAACGCCAAGGGTTGCCGACAAAGGCACCGCCACCAGCATGCCCGCGATGCCAAAGAGGCCGCCGAACACCGACAAGGCGAAGATCAGCCAGACCGGGTGCACCCCGATGGATTTGCCGACCAGACGCGGGGTCAGGACGTTGCCCTCCATGAACTGGCCAAACCCGAAGATGGCGGCGATGATGCCGATGGCGATCCAGTCGCCCCAGAACTGGTAGAAGGCGAGGCCGATGGCCAGGGCGCCGCCGGTCATGGCGCCGAAGTAGGGGATAACCGTGATCGCGCCCGCGATGGCGCCGATGATCAGCCCGAATTGCAGCCCCGCCAGCATGAGGCCCGAGGCATAATAGACCGCGAGCAGAATGCAGACCGTGACCTGGCCCCGCACAAAGCCGGCCAGCGCCGTGTCGATCTCGCGCGCCAGCATGCGGATCACCGGGGCATGGTCGCGCGGCAAGAGGTCATCGACCCGCGCCACCATCTGGTCCCAGTCCATCAAAAGGTAAAAAGCCACGACCGGCACCACGACGATGAACAAAAGCCAGCCTACGACGGAAAAGACCGAGGCGAGGAGCCCCTGTGCGAGCGCCCCGCCGCGCGCCTGGATCGCCTGGGCGATGTCGGCCAGCGTGGTGCGCATCACCGAGGTGCTGTCTGTCAATTCGGGAAAGCGCGAGACGAGAAAGGCCTGCAGCTTGCTGGAAATCTCGGGGGCTGCGTTGATGAGGGCGGCCAATTGCTGCACCAGAACCGGGATGACCGCCAGGACCAAGAGGACAACCAGCAGGAAGGCGGCCAGCGTGATCAGCGAAGTGGCGGCGACCCGGCTCAGGCCCAACCGCTCCAGCCGGTCGGCCAAAGGGTCCAGAAAATAGGCCAGCGCCCCGCCGACCAGAAAGGGCAGCATGACAGAGCCAAGATACCACAGCGCCACAAAGAAGAGGACGGCGGCGATGGTCCAATAGCGTCCTTGCAGTTGGCTCGGCACCGTCACGCCTCCTCGGTCACACCCGGCAGATATTGCCGTTGAGGGCCGGGGATGCAAGGCCGGCAGGACAATCCCCCGAGCGACACCGGGGATTTGCGCCAAGAGATCAGATCCGACGCCGGAAGAACGGCACGGGTCGCGGCATGGTCGTCCGGACGGGGGCTGATGCCGCCGGGATCGGATTGCCATTCCGGCGCTGCCCGCTCTGTGCTGACCGGCCCTTGCGGCCCGCACTTACCCGCCGCGCGCGCTCACCCGCCGCCCGTGCTTATCCGCCGCGCGCGCTTACCCGCCGCCCGCGCTGCCCCGTCGCGCGCGCTTATCCGCCGCCCGCGCTTACCCGCCGCGCGCGTTTATTCGCCGCCCGCGCTGCCCCGTCGCCCGTGCTGCCCCGCCGCCAGCGCGGCTCGGCCCGCACCGCCGGTATTGCTCAAGCGCGAGGTTGGTCGCCCTTAACTCCCCTGCGCCGGTTCAAAGATGCCGAGGTTATGACGGGGCTGGCCGAGGCTCCGCGCGCCAAAAGCGGCGCGCCATCCGGACCCGCCGCGCCGGCGCGGCTCAGCCGGCCGCGCGCAGCCTTCGTGGAGCGGATTGCATGGGTCGCGCCTCTTCCGTGGTCTTGAAATGGGTCACCAGTCCGTCCAGACCGATGGCAGCCTCGCGCAGGGACTGCGTCGCCAGAAGGGACTGTTCGACCATGGCCGCATTCTGCTGGGCGACTTGATCCAGCTGGTTGACGCCAACGTTCACCTCGCCAAGGCCTATGGATTGTTCCTGCGCCCCCGACGAGATTTCTGAGACCAATGTCGAGATATGGGTCACCCGTTCGACCATCGTGGTGAGGGCGGTGCCCGCGCTGCCGACGGCCGCGACCCCGCGCCCGACGAGTTGGGACGAGGTGCTGATCAGGGTCTTGATCTCTTTGGAGGCGTCCGAGGACCGCTGGGCCAGGGCCCGGACTTCCGAAGCCACGACCGCAAAGCCGCGCCCGGCATCGCCGGCCCGCGCCGCCTCGACCCCGGCGTTCAGCGCCAGCAGGTTGGTCTGGAAGGCGATGTCGTCGATCACCCCGATGATCTGGCTGATCTGGTCAGAGGATTTTTCGATCCCGTTCATCGCATCCACCGCCCCCAGCACGATCTTGCCGCTGTCTTCGGCCTCGCGCCGGGCGTTCTGCACGATGGCTTCCACCTCGCGCGCCGAATTGGCGGCCGAGCGGACCGAAGCGGTCAATTCGTCCAGCGCCGCGGCGGTTTCCTCGAGCGTGGCGGCCTGATTTTCGGTGCGCCGCGCCAGATCCTCGGCGGCATGGCCGATCTCGTCCGATTTCGACCGGATACCGCCCGAAGCTTTGACGACCTGCGTGATCGTGTGGTTCAGACGTTCCACGCTGGTGTTGTAGTTGTGGCGCAGGCCCTCGTAAGCTTCAGGGAAAGGTTGGGTAATCGATTGGGCGAGGTTGCCCGAGGACAGATTGTCGAGGCCGACGCTGAGCGCCTGGACCACCGCCTCCTGGTCCTGCTGAGTGCGCTTGATTTCGGCCTCCATCTCGATGGCATGGCGCAGCCGGACCCGCAATTCTTCCAGAAAGACGGCAATCTCGCTGACCTCGTCCTTCAGATCCGACACACGGTCGAAGGCGGAATGCCGCCCGCCCAGATTGCCCACCGCCACTTCCTTGATGGCATCGCGCACCCGGGTCAGCGGTTTGGTAATGCTGCGCGACAGCAAAATATTCGAGCCGACCAGAACCGCGGCGGCCACGGCCGAGGCCAGCATCACGATCTGGATAAGCTGCTGATTCTGCGCCTTGGCCGCGTCGCCCGCTGCCTTGCCTTCGGATTCGATCAACTCTCCCTGCTGACCCAATTGCGCTTCCAGCTGTGAAAAGATGTCGAGAAACCTCGGCAGCGCGGTCCGACCTGCCTCGCGATCCTTCAGGGCCGTCTCACCGGTCGATTTGGCGGCGGCGAGGTAGGCATCGACCAGCGGCTGGGTCTTGGCAAGGACGGCCGCGACCTTGTCATCCAGCGGCAGGCCATGCAGCGTGGCCATGTCTTCAGCAAAGCGGCTGGCATGATTGGTGATGTCGGTCAGGATCTGCTGGCGGACCTGATCGAGCGCCTCGGGCCCGTTGATGACCGCGTTCAGGACATCGGCGCGCAGGGCGTCGTGCGACATGTCGCCGTCCATCGAAGCCAGAACCGCGCGGGTCGCATCAACCGATTGCGTCAGGCCGTGATCGCTTTGTTCCAGCCCGATGTAGCCGGCCAGAAAGGTGGCCACCACGCCCAGGAGCGTGATGATCCCTGCCAGACGCAGTCGGGCGGGTATCGAGAAATTCTTGATCAGACCGAATCGGCGCTTCATCATGCGGAAAATCCTTTGGGGCGCATCTCATGGCTGCGACCATGCGCGCCAAGAATTGAAAATCGTTTAAGCGCCGCCGTCTTTCGCGCCCACCTTGCTTGACCCCGTCCAACCCGCTAGGAACGGGCAAACCGCTTGCATGAGGCCAAAAATGCGTCTGTCGCGCTACTTCCTGCCCGTTCTGAAGGAAAATCCCGCCGAGGCGCAGATCGTCTCGCACCGCTACATGCTGCGCGCCGGCATGATCAAGCAGCAGGCCGCGGGGATTTATTCCTGGCTGCCGCTGGGCCTGCGCGTCCTGAACCGAATCCAGGCCATCGTGAACGAGGAACAGATCCGCGCCGGCCACATCCCCCTCTTGATGCCCACGCTGCAGCCGGCGGACCTGTGGCGTGAAAGCGGGCGCTATGACGATTACGGCCAGGAAATGCTGCGCATCAAGGACCGTCAGGGCCGCGAGATGCTCTATGGCCCGACCAACGAAGAGATGATCACCGACATCTTCCGCGGCCATGTCAACAGTTACAAGGACTTGCCGCTGACGCTCTACCACATCCAGTGGAAGTTCCGCGACGAGATGCGGCCGCGTTTCGGTGTGATGCGGGGGCGCGAGTTCCTGATGAAGGACGGCTACAACTTCGACATCGACAAGGCCGCGGCGCTGCATGCCTATAACCGCCACATGGTCAGCTATCTGCGCACCTACGAACGCATGGGGCTGACGGCCATTCCGATGCGCGCCGACAGCGGCCCGATCGGCGGCGATGACACGCATGAATTCCTGGTTCTGGCTTCGACCGGCGAGTCGGAGGTCTTCTTCGACAGCGCCGTGACCGAGCTGAAACTGGGCAACCGCGAGGTCGATTACGACAACCGCGAAGAGGTTGCCGCCGTCTGCCGCGAGTTCACCACGCTTTACGCCCGCACCGACGAAACCCACGATCAGGCCCTGTTCGACGCCATTCCCGAAGAGCGCCGCAAGGTCGCCCGTGGCATCGAGGTCGGTCAGATCTTCTACTTCGGCACGAAATACTCCGCTTCGATGGGCGCGCTCGTCACCAATGAGAAGGGCGAGAAAGTGCCGGTCGAAATGGGCAGCCATGGCATCGGTGTCAGCCGGCTTCTGGGTGCCATCATCGAGGCGAGCCACGACGACAAGGGCATCATCTGGCCCGAGGGGGTTACGCCCTTCCCGGTCGGGATCGTCAACCTCAAACAGGGCGATGCGGCGGCGGACGCGGCTTGCGCGGGTCTGGAAAAGGCTTTGCTCGCCAAGGGGCTGGAGCCTTTGTACGATGACCGCGACGAACGCGCCGGCGCGAAATTCGCCACGATGGATCTGATCGGTCTGCCGTGGCGCATCACGGTCGGCCCGCGCGGGCTGGCCAATGGCGTGGTCGAACTGACCTCGCGCAGGACCGGCGTGTCGGAAGAGATGACGCCCGAGGCCGCCGTGGCCCGCGTGGCCGAGATTTACGCCGGGGTCTGAGGCAGCACTGGCGCCGGGATTGTCGGCAATCCCGGCTGGCGACAGGTAACCAACACCGCTGGATTGCCGTCCACGGTCAGGTGAGCTGTATCTGCAAGGCACGCGGGCTGCCGCTGTCTTGGCGGAAAATCGGCCGGCCGGGGTGGTTCTTATGGGCGAAGCGCCCTAGATTTGGCGTGAAAACAGGAGGTTGCATCATGGAATATCGTCGTCTGGGGAAATCTGGCCTGAAGGTATCAGAGTTTTCCTATGGGTCTTGGGTGACCTTTGCCAAACAGGTCGATGTCGCCCCGGCCAAGGAGATGCTGACCGCCGCCTATGACGCCGGCATCAACTTCTTCGACAATGCCGAGGGCTATGAACAGGGCCGCTCGGAACTGGTGATGGGGCAGGCCATCGCCGAACTGGGGTGGAGCCGCGACAGTTTCATCGTCTCGTCCAAGGTGTTCTGGGGCGGGGCCAAGCCCACGCAGCGCGGGCTGTCCGCCAAGCATGTCACCGAGGCCTGTCATGCGGCCCTCAAACGCCTGCGGGTCGAGCATCTGGACCTGTACTTCTGCCACCGCCCCGACATCGACACGCCGATCGAGGAAACCGTGCGCGCGATGCACAACCTGATTGCGCAGGGCAAGGTGCTGTATTGGGGGACCTCGGAATGGTCGGCCCAGCAGATCACCGAAGCCCATGCCGTGGCGCGCGCCAATCACCTGACGCCGCCCACGATGGAGCAACCGCAGTACAACCTTTTCGTGCGCGACAAGGTGGAAAGCGACTACCTGCCGATCTATGACACCTTCGGCCTGGGCACCACGATCTGGTCGCCGCTCGCCTCGGGCCTGCTTACGGGCAAGTACAACAACGGCATCCCGAACGATGCCCGGGCCAATCTGCCGGGCTACGAATGGCTGCGCGACAGTTTCACCTCGGAAACCGGGATGGGGCGGATCGACAAGGCGCGCGCCTTGGCCAAGGTGGCCGAGGCGACGGGCCTGAGCCTGACGGCGATGGCGCTCTTGTGGTGTCTGCGCAATCCGCGCGTTTCGACCGTGATCCTTGGCGCCTCGCGCATCAGCCAGCTGACCGACAACCTTGCGGCACTCGACCACAAGGCCAAGCTGACCGATGATGTCCTGGCCGAGATCGAGGCGATCCTTGGCAACAAGCCCGCAGCACCGCAACGGTTCTGAGCGGGCAGGTCTTTGCAGGGGGCTGCAGGGCAGGTGCAGCCCCTTGCCACGATGGCGGCAGAGGGCCGGTCTGGACTTGCGCGAAGGGAAGGACAGAACCATGTGGCGGCTTTTGGCAATAGCGGGCGGTGTCTCAGGGGCGGTGGTCCTGTCGCAGTTCCCTGAATTTTCTCAACAATATCTGCAGCGGCTGGCGGGCAAGGTCGATGCCCTGACCACGGTGACCGCCGCTTTCGATGCCAGTGCCGCCAAGGCCGGGCTGACGCGTGAGGCGGCCCTGGCGCAGATCTCTGGCTCGGCCTTCAATCTGGATCATCAGCGCGATCTGCGCGCGACCTTTGCCGAGGCACAGACCCTGACCGCCAATCTGGCGGCGTTGCGCGCAGCCTCGCCGCTGGCCCGTCTGACCATGCCGCAGCGCCTGGACGATCCGGAGACGCTGCAGGCGACCTGGGCCGATTTCAAGCCCGCCATCCCCACCACGCTGGACGGGGCCATGACCTCGGGGATCGGCTATGTCGGGGGGTGGGCCGGGGTGGCGCTGCTTTGGCAACTGCTGGCGTGGCCCTTCCGCCGAAGCTGGGCCGCCTGACGGGATCGTGGCTTGACGGGCGCGGGCCTCCACCGCATGGTCCGGCCAAAATCGAAAGAGCAGACCTTGGCCACCAGACCCTTTTCCCCTTACGAATTCATGATCGCCTGGCGCTATCTGCGCGCGCGCCGGGCCGAGGGCGGCGTGTCGGTGATGACCTGGATCAGCCTCGTGGGCATCACGCTGGCGGTCTTTGCGCTGATCGCCACGCTGGCGGTGCGGGCCGGGTTTCGCGCGGAATTCGTCGATACGATCCTGGGCGCCAATGCCCATGTCACGGTCTATTCGACCGGACATGCCGATGAAAACGGCAATATGGTCAAGGGCTTCACGGATTATGCCGCCGTGGCGGCCCGCCTGCGCGCTGTACCCGGCGTCACCCGGGCCGCGCCCTTGATCCGCGGTCAGGTCATGGTCACAGCCTTCGATCAGACCACGGGCGGCGATGTCTACGGCATGACGCCCGAGGACCTTGCCACCCTGCCGCGCATCGGCGTCGGCTCCAAGGCCGAAGGGTCGCTGGCCGACTATCCGAACGGCATCGCGATCGGGTCCGAACTGGCCAGGGAACTGGGCGTCAACATCGGCGACCGCGTCAGGCTGATCGCACCCTCGGGTGTCAAGACCGCCTTCGGCACCAGCCCGCGGGTCAATGCCTATACGGTCGAATATATCTTCACCGCCGGCCGCTATGACATCGACAAGGTGCGGATCTACATGCCTTTTTCCGAGGCGCAGCGCTATTTCAACCGCGAGGGCCTGGCCGATGAATTCGAGGTCATGGTCAAGGATCCCGACCATGTCGACACCTACACCGACGCCCTGTTGAAGGCTGCGGGCGCCGAGGCGCTGGTCTGGACCTGGAAGCAAAGCTCGGGCAACTTCCTGCGTGCCTTGACGATCGAAGACAACGTGATGTTCGTGATCCTGTCGATCCTGGTGCTTATCGCCACGATGAACATCGTCTCGGGCCTGATCATGCTGGTCAAGAACAAGGGCCGCGACATCGGCATCTTGCGCACCATGGGCCTGACAGAGGGGGCGATCCTCAGGATTTTCTTTCTGTGCGGGTCGTTTACCGGGATTCTGGGCACGGCGATGGGGGTGGTGCTGGGCTGCCTTTTCGCCATCTACATCGACCCGATCTTTTCCTTCGTGAACTATTGGAGCGGCGGCGGCGTCTGGGACCCCTCGATCCGCGGCATCTACAACCTGCCGGCCAAGCTGCAGTTTCATGACGTGCTGTCCGCCATGTCGCTGTCCCTGGGGCTGTCCTTCCTCATCACCCTGATCCCGGCGCGCAAGGCCGCCCGGATGAACCCGGTTGAGGCCCTGCGCTATGAATAGCTTGCAGCTTCAAGGGGTTGAGAAGGCCTATAACCGCGGCAAGCCGGGCGAAGTGGTGGTGCTGCGCGGCGCCTCGCTGTCGGTGGGGCAGGGCGAGGTCGTGGCACTTGTGGCGCCTTCGGGGGCGGGCAAATCGACCTTGCTGCAGATTGCGGGGCTGCTGGATGTGGCCGATGCCGGGACCATCCACTATGGCTTGCGTCAGATGTCGGGCCTGGCCGACCGCGCCCGAACTGAGGCGCGGCGCGCCGAAGTGGGCTTCATTTATCAGTTCCACCACCTGCTGCCTGAGTTTTCTGCCTTGGAAAACATCACCTTGCCGCAACTGGCCCATGGGGTGCCGCGGCGTGAGGCCGATGCGCGCAGCCGCGATCTCCTGGGGCGGGTCGGCGTTCTGCCGCGCGCTGACCACCGGCCGGCCGCCCTGTCGGGGGGCGAGCAGCAGCGCGTGGCCTTCTGCCGGGCCCTGGCCAATCGGCCGAAGCTCTTGCTTGCCGATGAGCCGACTGGCAACCTCGACCCGGCCAATTCGGCGCAGGTCTTCGATGTGCTTATGGAAATGGTGCGCGAAACCGGGCTTTCGGCGCTGATCGCCACCCACAACATGGAGCTGGCCGCCCGGATGGACCGCGTCGTGCGGCTTGAGGCGGGGCGGGTCGTCTGAGGCGCCCCCGCATCGGCCCCGGAGGCGCTGCCTCCGGACCTCCGGGATATTTCCGAACAGATGAAGGGGGAAGGTTTGCAAGGGCGCCCCGCCGGGTGTAAGCTATTGGGAATTGCGGGAGATTTTGATGTTTGCCGTCCGGTTTTTCCCTTTGGTCCTTGGTTTGGCGGCCTGTGTGCCGGGGCAGGTGCCGCCGGGGGCACACACGGGCGCGCAGACGGGGGCACAGGATTTCATGACGCTTTGCGCGCCCTGTCATGGCACCTCGGGCAAGGGCGATGGCGAGATGGCGCCGGGGCTCGCGCATCCGCCGGCCGACTTGACGCGCATTTCGGCCCGGCATGGCGGTGTGTTTCCAAAGGCTTACGTGATGTCGAAGATCTGGGGCTATGAGAAGGGCGGCGCGCCGGGCGCCCTGATGCCGAAGTTCGCCCCCCTGATGGAGGGGCCGACGGTGCTGGTCGATACCGGCGACGGCATCCAGACGCCGACCCCGCTGCGGCTGGTCGAGATCGCGACTTATGTGGAGAGCATCCAAGGGAAGTGAAGAACGCGCCGCAAGTCCTTGCGTGCGCTGGGTTAATCTTGTCCGTGGGGCGGGATTTCAGGTCTTCCTCGCGTCTTCTTTCCGTCTTCCTTCCGTCTCCACGTGCGGGGGGTGAGGGATGTGTTAACCATGTTTGGCGAATCGGGCGCGTAGGGCGTGCGGTCGATGTAAGGCACGTTGGATCGGCGGGGTTCAGGGTGACTTGTGGGAGGCGCCTGACTTGGCTGGGGCAAAGCTGGATTAGCAGACCAGTCCGCTTTGAAATTCAATTATCCAGAGAAGTCAAACTACAGCTCGCCAAGCTTCTTCTTCAGATAATGCCTATCGTCATTTGGAAAACGCATGTGGTCAAGCATCCAATTCAGTGCATCGCGACCGTCACTAGTTCCGTCTTCTAGCAAGTTAAATATCTCTGAGTTGAAGCGAACAGAACCCTTTGCAAATTTTCCTTCGGCAATTGCGAAATCCCGGAAAAATGAAAAATTCATCTTTTTTAGATTCCTCGAAAGAGAGGCATCTCCCCTAATGTTTAAAAGTAAATCGAAGGTATCGTGACCTTGAAGCGATGGATCTTCAGCAAGTAGCTCCGAGTAGATTTTTTCCGTTTGTCTCCTGCGCGCGCCAAGGGGAAAGCAAGTCCTGCGAATTTGGAAGACCACCTCATCAAGTTTGTGCAGATCGCTTTCGTAAAACGCTAAGCTATAGTGACGATATCGATTGTGAGGGCTTCCGGATTTTTCGATTCGGTCAACAAATTTGTCGAATGGTTCAGCGTTTGACCGATCAAACCGCTCGTCCGCTACGTTCAACTCCATGAATTTGGGAGGAATGAGAACTAGGGGCAGTATCTTTGGGAAACGGTTCCTGAACTTAGTTGTC
This sequence comes from bacterium, assembly GCA_016124195.1. GTDB lineage: Bacteria > Pseudomonadota > Alphaproteobacteria > Rhodobacterales > Rhodobacteraceae > Stagnihabitans. The sequence goes on from WGOE01000012.1 coordinate 120,205, forward strand.
ATTGAAGAAAGTCTGTGCCCTTCGTCCTTTACCGACATACTGTTTAGCAGAAGGGTGCACTTGAGATATTTTTCAATTGCTTGAGCCGCCGACCAATAGAAGCTGTAAGCCTGCCTTTGAAAAATACATGCACGGGCACAAGCATAATCGTAATCTGCTGGCTCAAGAAACATTCGCCAGATTGCATGGAGTAATTCAGAATTTTCGGCCGGAGAGGTCATTCACACATCCAACTCCTCCACAAACCGCGCGTTTTCCTGAATATACTGGAAGCGCAGTTCCGGTTTCTTGCCCATCAGACGCTCCACCAGGTCGCCGGTCTCTCCCGGGTCTTCCTCGGCGATGGTCACGCGGATCAGTTGGCGGGTTTCGGGGTTCATCGTGGTGTCTTTCAGGTCCTTGGCGTCCATCTCGCCCAGGCCCTTGAAGCGTTGCACGTCGATTTTTCCGCGGCCGCCCAGACCCTTGGCCAGCATCTCTTCCTTGGCGGCGTCGTCGGCCACGTAGATGCGGCGCGCGCCTTGCGTCAGGCGGTAAAGCGGCGGGCAGGCGAGGTAGAGGTGGCCCTTGTCGATCAGGGGGCGCATCTGGGTGAAGAAGAAGGTCATCAAAAGGCTGGCAATATGGGCGCCGTCAACGTCGGCATCGGTCATGATGATGATCTTGTCATAGCGCAGGTCATCAACATTGAATTTGGCGCCCATCGCCACACCCAAAGCCTCGCAAATGTCGCGGATCTCGGAATTGTCGTGGAGCTTGGACGAGGCCGCGCCAAGCACGTTGAGGATCTTGCCCTTGAGCGGCAAAAGGGCTTGCGTCTCGCGGTTGCGGGCGGCCTTGGCCGAACCGCCGGCGCTGTCGCCCTCGACGATGAAAAGCTCGGTCCCTTCGCGGTTTTTGGCGGAACAATCGGTGAGTTTACCGGGCAGGCGCAGCTTCTTGGTGGCGGTCTTGCGGGCGGTCTCTTTCTCTTGCCGGCGTTTCAGGCGCTCTTCCGCCCTTAAAATCACGAAATCCAGAATGGCGCCGGCGGATTTGGTATTGCCGGCGAGCCAGTTGTCGAAATGGTCGCGCACCGCGCCCTCGACATATTTCACGGCCTCTTCGGTGGCGAGGCGGTCCTTTGTCTGGCCGACGAATTGCGGCTCGCGGATGAAACAGGACACCAGCGCGCAACCGCCGGTCGTAAGATCCTCGCGGGTGATGAGTTCGGTCTTGCGCGTCTTGGTCAGGTCGCCGTAGGCGCGGATGCCCTTGAGGACGGCATTCCAGAAGCCGGTTTCATGCGTGCCGCCTTCGGGCGTGGGGACGGTGTTGCAATAGGACTGGATGAAGCCGTCGCGTGCCGGCGTCCAGTTGATCGCCCATTCGACCGAGCCGGGGACGCCGAACTTGTCCTGGAAGCTGACCTTGCCGGCAAAGGGTCTGTCGGCGTAGGTCGTTGTTTTTTCAAGCGTATCGGACAGATAGTCGGCGAGGCCGCCGGGGAAGTGGAAGACCGCCTCCATCGGCGTGTCGCCATCGGGGATCGCGGTTTTCCAGCGAATCTCGACGCCCGAGAAGAGATAGGCCTTGGAACGCACCAGCCGCATCAGCCGGCCGGGGCGGAAGGCCTGCGACCCGAAGATCTGCGGGTCGGGGTGAAAGGTGATCGTGGTGCCGCGCCGGTTGGGCACGGGGCCGACCTTGCGGATCGGGCCCTGCGGTTTGCCGCGCGAGAAGTTCTGGGCGTAAAGCTCCTTGTTGCGGGCGACCTCGACATCCATGCGGTCCGAGAGCGCGTTGACGACCGAAGAGCCCACGCCGTGCAGGCCGCCCGACGTCTCGTAAGCCTTGCCGCCGAACTTGCCGCCGGAGTGGAGGGTGCAGAGGATGACCTCGAGCGCGGATTTGTCGGGGAATTTCGGGTGGGGATCGACCGGGATGCCGCGGCCGTTGTCGCGCACGGTCAGGGCGCCGTCCTCGTGGAGTTCGACCTCGATCCGCGTGGCGTGGCCGGCCACCGCCTCGTCCATCGAGTTGTCGATGATTTCCGCGGCGAGGTGGTGGTAGGCGCGTTCGTCGATGCCGCCGATATACATGCCGGGGCGCAGGCGCACGGCCTCGAGCGGTTCCAGGACTTCGATGGAGGAGGCGTCATAGGTCTCGGGCGTGCCGGAGAGAAGGTCGGACATGGGGGCGGCGTTCCTTTGGAGGGACCTGATGTTGTTGTGGTCCATTAGACTACGCCAAAGGGTAGGGGCGCAAGGGTGGCGCGGGTCAGGTCGTCTCGGGCAGCATCTGGATGGCGCCGCAGGGGCATTCGGTGGCGCAGATGCCGCAACCCTTGCAGTAATCATAGTCGATGGCAAAGCCGGCGCCCGGGCCGAGCTTGATCACCGCATTGTCGGGGCAGACGCCAAAGCAGTTGTCGCATTCAAAGCAGTTGCCGCAGGACAGGCACCGGCGCGCCTCGTAAAGGGCGGTGTCTTCGGTCAGGCCATGGGTGACCTCTTCAAAGCCGGTCTGGCGCCGCAGCAGGGCGAGGTGTTCCTGCCGCGTCTGTGGCGCGTCGTCGTAATACCAGGTGTTGAGCGTCTCGAAACCCGCGAGCGCGGGGCGGGGCGGTTTGACATGGGTCGTTCCGCGCAACCAGGCGTCGATATGGCGGGCGGCCTTCTTGCCGTGGCCCACGGCGACGGTGACGGTGCGTTCGGCCGGCACCATGTCGCCCCCGGCAAAGAGGCCGGCGCGTCCGGTCATCATCTGCGCATCGACCGCGATAACGCCGTCCTTGGCGATCTGCACGCCCGGCACGCGGGCCAGAAACCCGGTGTCGACATCCTGACCCAGCGCCAGCACGAGGCTGTCGGCCTCAAGCGTTTCGAACGTGCCGGTGGGCTGCGGCCGGCCCTCGGCGTCGATCTCCATCTTCTCAACCGTGAAGGTGGAGGCGTCGATGTCGGTGATGGTGCGCAGCCAGTGGATCAGGACGCCTTCGTCCTCGGCCTCCTGCACTTCGAAGGCATGGGCGGGCATCTGGTCGCGGCTGCGGCGATAGACGATCATCGCCTCTTCGGCGCCAAGGCGCTTGGCGGTGCGGGCGGCATCCATCGCGGTATTGCCGCCGCCGTAGACGATGACGCGGCGGCCCAACTGCGGCGCCTCGCCCAGTTCGACCTGGGCCAGAAGTGTCACGGCATCGAGGATGCGCCCCGCGGCATGGGCCGGAATGGCGGTGCGCTTGGCCAGATGGGCGCCCACGGCGGTGAAGATGGCATCGAAGCCTTCGGCAAAGGCGGCGTCGATGTCGGTGACCTTCGTGTTCAGTTCCAAGGTCACGCCGAGGCGGAGGATGCGGGCGATCTCGGCATCCAGGATGTCGCGCGGCAGGCGGTATTTCGGGATGCCAAAGCGCATCATGCCGCCGGGCAGGGGGCCCGCCTCGCGGATCGTCACTGCATGGCCCATCCGGGTCAGGTGCGAGGCCGCCGACAGGCCCGAGGGCCCGGCCCCCACCACCAGCACGCGCCTGCCCGAGGGCGGCACCTCGACCCGCGGCACCAGCCCTTCCCGCAAGGCATGGTCGCCCAGAAAGCGTTCGACCGCGTGGATCGAGACCGCCTCGTCCAGCTGGCCGCGGTTGCAGGCGCCCTCGCAAGGATGATAGCAGACCCGGCCCATCACGGCGGGCAGCGGGTTTTCGGCGATCAAGGCCGCCCAGGCCGCGGCGTAATCGCCGCTTTCGGCGTGGAAAAGCCAGTTCTGGATGTTCTCGCCCGCCGGGCAGGCGTGGTTGCAGGGCGGCATCCGGCTGAGATAGACCGGCCGCTCGGTCCGCCAGGTGCCGGTGTGATTGAGCCGGCTGGTGCCGGGGTCGAGCGTGATGGCGAAGGGCAGGGTGCCGGTCATAGCGGGGCCTCCTCGGTCAGGCCGTAGCGGCGGATATTGGCATCGGCCATGGCCTGGATGGCGGCGAGGCGCTGGGTGTCTTCGTGGCCCGGGCGGAAGAGATGGGCAAAGCGGCGCTGCGGGCGCAGGTAGTCTTCGACCGGAACCTTGCGGCGGATCTTCTTCACCGCCGTCACCTCGCCATGTTCGGCCTCGAACAGGGGGAAAAGCCCGGATTCCACGGCCAGCCGGGCGAGCCGGATCGTGTCATGCGAAGCCGAGCCCCAGCCGAGCGGGCAGGGCACATGGACATGGATGTAGCGCGCGCCGCAGATGGCCATGGCGCGGGTCACCTTGGCTTCGAGGTCGTGCAGATCGGCGACCGAGGCGGTGGCGACGTAAGGGATTTCATGCGCCATGGCGATGCGGGGCAGGTTCTTGCCGGTGCCAAAGACATTGCCCGGCGCCGCCCCCAAGGCCGGGGTCGTGGCGGTGCGCGCGGCCGGCGGCGTGGCCGAGGAGCGCTGCACCCCGGTGTTCATGTAGGCCTCGTTGTCGTAGCAGATGTAGAGCACGTCGTCGTTGCGTTCGAACATGCCCGACAGGCAGCCAAAGCCGATGTCGGTGGTCGATCCGTCGCCGCCCTGCGCCACCACCCGCACATCCTTTTGCCCGCGCATCCTGAGGCCCGCGGCCACGCCGCTCGCCACCGCAGGCGCATTGCCAAAGACGGAATGCAGCCAGGGGATCTGCCAGGAGGTTTCGGGATAGGGTGTGGTGAAGACCTCAAGGCATCCGGTGGCATTGACCGCCACCACCTTGCCGCCCGCCGCCCGCATCGCGGCATCAAGCGCATAGCGCGCCCCCAGGGCCTCGCCGCAGCCCTGACAGGCGCGGTGGCCCGAGGTGATGGCATTGGCGCGGTCGGTCGAGGCCTGGACGGTGCGGCTTTCCGCATCCATCAGCCGGTTGCCCAAAGTATGGGTGCCGGTCTGGTAGAAGCGGACGCGCTGGGTGGCGGCGGCGGGACTGGCCGGCCCTGGTGTGGATCCTGTGGTCTCCTCGGTCATGGCTTGGCCTCCTGTGGCGCTGTCTGGCCGGGTGCGGCGCGGTCTGGAACGCGGCGCGGGCCAGGGCCATGGTTGACCGCTTTCAGCAGGTTCTCCGCGATGGGGCCGGAATGGCGCTGGCGCCGGGCGGCGGCCAGTTGCGCCTCGACCACCGGCCGGTTGAGGTCGAGGAAGGTGACATCCTCCAGCCCGCCCGTGGCCGCGGCCTGCAGCATCCGGGTCAGCCCGTCGCGCGTGATGGGCCGCCCGCCCAGGCCCGCGATCACCGTATGGACCGGGGTGCCGCTGCCCTGCAGCGCCATCCGCACGTTGGAGGCGAGCATGCCGCCCAAACCGGGGGCAAGGCTTTTTTCAAGGCAGATCACCCGCCTGACCCCGGCCAGTGCGGCACCGAGCGCCTGCAGCGGAAAGGGTCGGAAGGCCGCGATCGTGACCGAGCCCACCCGCGCCCCGGCGGCGCGTTCGGCATCGACCACATCCTTGATCGTGCCATTGACCGAGCCGAGCGCCACCACCACCGTCTCGGCCCCCTCGATCCGGTAGGGCCGCACGAGGCCGCCGGCGGGCCGGCCAAAGACCGCCTCGAATTCGGCCGCAAGCGCGGGGATCACGTCCAGCGCGTCGATCTGCTTCTGATGGCCCAGATAGCGCACTTCGGTAAAGGCCTCGGGCCCGACCATGGCGCCGATCGAATAGGGGTTGGCCACATCCAGCATCTGCACCGGCGCGAAGGGCGGCAGGAAGCGGTCGACCTGCTCCTGGCTCGGCACGTCGATGCGTTCGAAGGCATGGGTCAGGATGAAGCCATCGACGCAGACCATCACCGGGCAGGACAATTCCTCGGCGATGCGGAAGGCGAGGATATGCAGGTCGGCCGCCTCCTGGTTGGTTTCGGCGTAAAGCTGGATCCAGCCGGCATCCTTCAGCGCCATCGCGTCGGAATGGTCGTTCCAGATGTTGATGGGGGCGCCGATGGCGCGGTTGCCCACGGTCATCACGATGGGCAGGCCGAGGCCTGCGGCGTTATAGACCGCCTCGGCCATGAACAAGAGGCCCTGGCTCGCCGTGGCCGTATAGGCCCGCGCGCCGGCCGCCGAAGCGCCGATCGCCACCGACATCGCGGCGAATTCGCTTTCGACGTTGATGAACTCGCAGCCCTTCAGCGCGCCCGATTTGACCATGGCGCCGATGCCTTCGACGATATGGGTCTGCGGCGTGATCGGATAGGCGCAGACCACCTGCGGGCGGCAGAGGGCGATCGCCTCGGCCATGCCTTGCGACCCTTCGATCTGTTTCAGCATGTGGCCTCCCTGGTCAAGGTGTCATGGGCTTCAAGGGATGCGGCGGCATTGGCCTCGCCCACGGGCCCGGCAAAGCGCGCGCGGATCGCCTTCAGGACCGGACCCAGCCCCACCGCGCCGGTCAGCGCGGCAAAGGCGCCCAACAGCGCCGCGTTGGGCAGGGGGCGCCCGATGTGCCTGAGAGCAATCTCTGTGGCGGCGAGGCTGTGCACGTGATGCACGGGCCGGGCGGCCGCGAAATCGGCAAGGCCCAGATCGGCCAGACTGCGCGCCGAATTGATCAGGACAAATCCGTCGGGCTTCAGCCCGGCAAAGACATCCAGCGCATGAAGCAGCGTCGCATCCTGGATGATCAGCGCGTCGGGCGCGAGGATCGGTTCGCGCAGGCGGATCTCGCGGTCCGATATCCGGCAATAGGAGGCGACCGGCGCGCCCATCCGTTCGGAACCAAAGCTGGGGAAGGCCTGCGCGTGCCGCCCCTCGTCAAAGGCCGCGACCGACAGAAGCTCGGCCGCCGTCACGACACCCTGGCCACCGCGCCCGTGCAAGCGAATCTCGAACATGGGGTTTCCCTCCCGACCGGCACAGTCTGGGCGCGGGCGGGGCCGGGGTCTCTGATCTGCATCAATGCCCGAGGGCTTTGCGGCCGGCGCTATCCGCCCGCCACCAGCGCGCCGATGAAGCGCGAGAACAGCTCGCCCTGCGACGAGATGCGCAGCTTGGTGTAGATGTTGCGCCGGTGGATGCGCACGGTTCCCGGCGAGATGCCGAGGAGCGCGCCCACCGCCTCGGCCGAATGGCCCTTGAGCGTGTGTTCGGCGACCTCGCGTTCGCGCGGGGTCAGGATGCCGTTGCCAAAGCTGCCGAAGGCCTGCGCCACCCGGCTTTGCAGACCGTCCGGCCCGCCCGGCGCCTTGGCGCGGAACTGCTGGCTCAGATCCGCCCAGTGGCGCCGCGCCACGGCCGAAACCAGCGGGACCATCGCGGCGAGGTCACGGAACTCGCGCTGCGAAAAGGGCCGCTCGGCCCGCATCAGCGACAGGACCGCCATGGCGCCCTGCGGCAGATCGACGAAATAGCCCAATTCTTCGGCAAGCCCGGTCTGCACGTAGTAATTGCGAAAGTATTCGCCCTGATAAAACCGGTCGGGCGCCAGATCGCGCAGCCGGTAGAGGCCCGGCGCCACCGGACGCTGCGCCGCCTGATAGAACGGGTCCAGAAGATAGGGCCCGGCCTGATAGTCGGTCACGAAGACCTGCCGCTTGAGAGAGGGAAAATCGTCATGCAAATCAAGGGGCCGCGCTGTGCCGTGATAGCCGAACATCACCGTGTAGGTGAAGGGCGCCACCTGCCGCAACAGGCTGGCAAGCGCTGCCGGCAGGGCCGGCGTCTGCAGCGCCGCCACCACCTCGGCCGCGAGCCCGGTCCAGACCGGCACGGTCAAGCGGGCCCTCCGTCGCCTGGGGATACCCTATTTGTGATATATACAGCCAATCGCCCGTTTCCTACGATTTAACCTCTTTCCCATGATATACCAAGGTGCCATGCCAAGTTCCACCTCCTCCGCCATGAACCAGGCCCCGGCGATTGCCGAGTTTCGCGCCGCCTCCAAACGGTTCGGCCCGGTTCTGGCGGCGGACGAGGTCAGCCTGACCATCCGGCGCGGCGAGTTTCTGACCTTTCTCGGGCCCTCGGGCTGCGGCAAGACCACGGCCCTGCGCATGCTGGCCGGGTTCGAGGCGCCGACTTCGGGTGCCGTGTATCTCGACGGCGAAAGGGTCAATGACATGCCCGCCTATCGCCGCCCGGTGAACATGGTGTTTCAGCATTACGCGCTGTTTCCGCATCTGACCGTGGCGCAGAACATCGCTTACGGCCTGTTGCAGCGCCGTCCGCGCCCCGACAAGGCCGAGGTGGCGGCCAAGGTGGCCCGCGCGCTTGACATGGTGCGCCTGCCCGGCTTCGGCCCGCGCCGGATCTGGGAGATGTCGGGCGGCCAGCAGCAGCGTGTGGCCCTGGCCCGCGCCATCGTGAACGAACCGAAGCTTCTGTTGCTGGACGAACCGCTTGCCGCACTGGACCGCAAGCTGCGACGCGAAATGCAGATCGAATTGCAGACCCTGCAGCGCCAGTTGGGCATCACCTTCGTTCTGGTCACCCATGACCAGGAAGAGGCGCTGTCGATGTCGGACCGCATCTGCATCATGCGCGGCGGCAAGATCGTGCAGACCGGCTCGCCGACGGTGCTTTATGACGAGCCGATCAGCCGTTATGTCGCGGATTTCGTGGGCAAGTCGAACTTCGTCGATGGCATCTTCGCGGGCCACAACAAGGTGACGGCGCATGGCACCACCTTCACCGGCCGCATCCTGTGCACGCCGGCCATCGGGTCGAAGGTGACGCTGTCGATCCGGCCCGAACAGATCGAACTGACCCGCGACGGGCTGGAGCCCGTGCAAGTCGTCAACCGCATCTTTCTGGGCGAACATACCGAATACCTCGTCCGTCATGACAACATGGGCGAGCTTCTGGTCCGCGTCTCACGCCAGGCCGAGGCGGCCGAGGGCCCCTTTGACCCCGGCAGCGAAGCCTTTGTGCGTTGGGCGCCGGATGCCGCGCTGATCCTCGACCAAGACTGACACCAACAGGGAGACCACAACGATGACCGACAAGATCGACCACATCTCGCGTCAGAAGTTCATGGAAGAACTGCGGCGCTATCAAAAGGGCTCTGTCACGCGCAGGCATTTTCTGGGCGTCACGGGGCTTGGCGCGGCCAGCGCGGTTCTGGCCGCGGCGGTGCCCGCCCTGCGCCCGCGCCCGGCCTTTGCCGAAGGCTCGATCGGCGACAAGGTCGTGCTGGCGACCTGGCCGAATTACCACGATCCGGCCGATTTCGACGCCTTCACCGCCAAGACGGGGGCCGCGGTGCAGGTCAATGTCTTTGGCTCGAACGAAGAGATGCTGGCCAAGCTGCAGGCCGGCGGTTCGGGCTGGGATGTGTTCGTGCCGACCAATTACGCCATTTCGACTTATGTCGCCCAGGGCATCATCGACCCCTTGGACATGACCAAGGTCCCGGCCTATGACGCGGCGAGTTTCGATGCGCGCTTTGCCGGGGCGGGCACGGTGGATGGCAAGCTTTACGCGCTGTCCAAGGACTGGGGCACCACGGGCATGGCCGTCAACACCAAGATGCTGAACGGATTGCCCACGCCGACGAGCTGGAAAGAATTCTGGGACATGACGATGGGCCCCTTCTCTGGCCGCACCATGGTGCATGACTACCAGCTCACCACCATCGGCAATGCCTTGAAATACTACGGCTATTCCTTCAACTCGCTTGACCCGAAGGAACTGGCCGACGCCGAAAAGCTGCTGATGGCCGCCAAGCCGCATCTCTTTGGCATCAACTCGGACTATCAGCCCTCGATGCGGTCGGGCGATGCCTGGATGACGGTGTGCTGGACGGGCGACGCCAGCCAGATGCACCGCGACCTGCCGGAAATCGTCTATGTCGTGGGCAAGGAGGGTGGCGAGATCTGGTCCGATTTCTACGCCATCCCGAAATCGGCCCCGCATCCCGAGGCCGCCCATGCGCTGGTCAACTTCCTCCTGACGCCCGAGATCAATGCCAAGGAGGCGCTGTTCCACGGCTATCCGGTCGCCGATGCGCGGGTGAACAAGCTTCTGCCGCCCGAGATCATGAACGACCCGATCCTGCATCCGGCGGCGGAATTGCTTTCGACGCTGGAGTTTGGGGCCGCCGCCACCCTGACCGACCCGAACCGGGCCGAGTTGATGGCGCGCTTCAAGTCGGCCTGAGCCATGCAGGGGCGCACCACATGGCTGCTACTGGCCCCGGCGGCCCTTTGGTTCGGCATCATGCTGGTGCTGCCCCTGTGTTTCATCGTGGTCTTCAGCTTCGGAGACCGCGGGCCTGCGGGCGGGTATGTGCCCGCCTTCACGCTGGCGCAATATGCCAATCTGCCCTCGCGGTTCGCGGTCTTTCGCAACACGCTGACGCTGGCGCCCCTGGGCACGCTGATGGCCCTGGTGATCGCCTATCCGCTGGCCTATTTCCTGGCGCTGCAGGCCAGTCCGCGCTGGCGCACGCTGCTGTTGATCCTGGTCATCGTGCCGTTCTGGACCTCGATCCTGATCCGCAGCTATGCCTGGATCTTTCTCTTGGGCGGGCAGGGGATTCCGGCGCTGTTCGCCTGGGCCGGCATCCCGCTGCCGCGGCTGGTCAACACGCCCTTCGCGGTGCTGACCGGTATCGTCTATGGCTATCTGCCGCTGATGGTTCTGCCGATCTATGTCAGCCTGGACCGGCTGGACAAAAGGCTGCTCGAAGCCTCGGCCGACCTTGGCGCGCCGCCGTTCCGGTCCTTCCTGCAGATCACGCTGCCCCTGTCGCTGCCCGGCGTCGCCACCGGCTGCATGCTGGTCTTCATCCTCTTGATGGGCGAGTATCTGATCCCCTCGGTGCTGGGGGGCGGGCTAGTCTTCTTCATCGGCAACGCGCTGGTTGATCTGTTCCTGCAATCGCGCAACTGGGCCTTTGGGGCTGCGGTCTCGGTCAGTCTGGTGGTGATCATGCTGATCACCGTCTCGGCCTATATGTGGTTGATGCGGCGCCTCGGTGGCGCGCGCGATGATGTTTCCCTGATGTAGGCCCCCCATGAGATTTTACGCGAGCCTCGTCTATCTGTTCCTTTATTTCCCGATCGCGGTGATCGTGTTCTTCAGCTTCAACGCGGGGAAAAGCGCCACCCAGATGATGGGGTTTTCGGTGGGCTGGTATGGCCATGCCCTGCACAACCCCTTCGTGACCGAGGCTTTGCGCACCTCTTTCATCGTGGCGCTGTCCTCGGCCAGCATCGCGAGCGTCTTCGGCACCATGGCGGCGCTGGCGCTGCAGGGCATGAAGGGGCGGGTGCGGATGCTGTTTGACGCGCTGATCTATGTCGCGGTCATGGTGCCTGGCATCGTGATCGGCATTTCGACGCTGATCGCGCTGGTCACGCTGTTCGGCTGGATCAACCCGGTGCTGGCGGCGCTGTTCCCGGCCGGGCAGGCGCCGCAACTGGCGATGGGGCTTGTCTCGCTGATCGGCGCGCATGCGCTGTTTTCGATGGCGCTGGTCATCATCATCCTGCGCGCCCGGCTCGCGGGGATGGACCGCAGCCTGATGGAGGCTTCGGCCGACCTTTACGCCGCGCCCTTCGCAACCTTCCGCCAGATCACCCTGCCGCTGATCTTTCCGGGGATTCTCGCGGGGTTCTTGTTGAGCTTCACCTTCAGCTTTGACGATTTCATCATCGCATTCTTCGTTGCCGGGTCCGAGACGACCTTGCCGATCTATGTCTTCTCTTCGATCCGGCGCGGTGTGACGCCCGAAATCAACGCCATCGGCACCATGGTCCTGATGACCTCGCTGGTGCTGCTGGTCATAGCGCAGGTCATCCTGCGGCGCGGACCCAGGCAGGAGGCCGCGTGATGCTGCAGGGCAGGGTCGCCTTTCTGACCGGGGCAGGGGCGGGCATCGGGCGGGCCGGGGCGCTGGCCCTGGCGCAGGCCGGCGCGCATGTCGTGGTGAGCGACCTTGACGGCGCCCGCGCCGAGGGCGTGGCCGCCGAGATCGCCGCCCGCGGTGGCCGGGCCGAGGCGATGGCGCTCGATGCCACCGACGATGCCGCCGTGGCCGCCGCCATCGACGGGGTGGCCATGCGCGGGCGGCTTGACATCCTGCATTCGCATGCGGGCCTGCAAACCTCGGGCGGGCTGGCAGAGGCGAGCGTGGCCGACATGGATGCCTCGTGGCGGCTGAACGTGCGGGCGCATTTCGTGGCGGCCAAGGCGGCAATGCCGCATATGCGCGGGCAGGGGGCGGGGTCGATCATCCTCACCGCCTCCAACTCGGGCGTGCAGATCGACCGGGGCATGATCGCCTATGCCACGACCAAACATGCCGTGATCGCGATGACCCGGCAGATCGCGGCCGATCACGCCCGCTACAACGTGCGCTGCAATGCGCTTTGCCCGGGGTTTGTCGACACTGCCTTCAATGCCGGTTTCGAACGCCAGATGGGCGGGCGCGCCGGGTTGGAGGCCTATGTCGCCAGCGCCATTCCGATGGGCCGCTGGGCCACGGTCGAAGAGGTGGCGGCGGCGATCCTCTACCTCGCCTCGGACCAGTCGGCCTTCATGACAGGCCACGCGCTGGTGCTGGACGGCGGCGAAAGCCTGTGAACCCTATCCCCGCACCGCACCGCACCGCACCGCACCGCACTGCATCGCTGGCGGGCGAGGGGGCCGGGGGGCAGAACCTCGACAGCGACGCCCGGGTCGGCAAGGCGGACGTACCGATGCAAAAGGCGCGGCACCTTCACATCGCGGGTGGCGGTTTCGGGGGTGACCTCGCGCGCAGCGCCACCAAGGCCAGCACCAGCGGCAACCAGCCCTTGATCGGTCAGTGGCAAAAACTGTCGATCGCGTGCTGCACCCCCCCCCGGCGCTGCGGTCTCGTGCCAGTCCCCCCGCGCCGTGCGGACAAGCGCTAAGCGCCTTGCGGCCCCGCCGGCTTTCAGGCAAGAGCAGACCACGACCCCCAAATCCAAAGGAGATCACGGTGGACTACAGCAAATCGGGATATCCTGCGCAGGACAAGACCGCGCCGCGCCATGTCGATCACACCAAGGGCGCCAAGGCGGTGCCCGAGGCCGAAAAGGCCCGCAAGGCTGAACTCCTCGCCCGGATGAAAGCCGCGGCCCAGGCGCAAAAGGCCGCCAAGGCCTGAGGCCGATGCCCTTCCGCCCGATCAGGACTTGACGCAGGGGCCCGGCTGGATCAGACCCAAAGCGATTTGACCGGCACGGGGCAGCGCATGGAACATCTGGACCAGTCCTTGAACGGGCTTTTCGTCGATCTGCACCGGTCGGGCCATTGGCACGACCAGAAGGTCATCTCGGACGCCATCCTTCTGGCGCCGGCCGACCAGATCCTCGCGGCCTATCGCGCGGATCTGGCCAAGGGGCCGGTGGACCTCAAGGCCTTTTTCGCCCGCTGGTTTCGCCCGGTGGGCGGGGCCGAGGGCTACCGCACCAACCAGACCCACAGCCCGACGGACCATATCGCCGCGATCTGGCCGCACCTGACGCGGCCCGCCGACGATCCGGCCGAACGCAGCAGCCGCGTCGCGCTGCCGCATCCCTACGTGGTGGTGGGTGGCCGCTTTCAGGAGGCCTATTACTGGGACAGCTACTTCACCCAGCTGGGCCTGCTGCGGTCGGGGCAGTTCGACCTCGTCCGCAACATGCTGGACAATTTCGCCTATGCGATCAAGACGATAGGCCATATCCCGAACGGCTTTCGCAGCTATTTCCTGACCCGCTCGCAGCCGCCCTTCTTTGCCGCCATGGTGCAGGATTACGGCCGCGCGGTGGGCGATCTGCGCGGCGCCTATGCGACCTATCTGCCGATGATGCAGGCCGAATACCGCTATTTCATGACCTCGCAGCACAATGTCGGCGGTCTTGCCCGCTATTGGGACACCGAGAACACGCCCCGGGTCGAGATGTATGGCACCGATCTTGCCGCCGAGGGCGAGACGCGCCGCCATCCCGACTATTTCCGCGACCTGCGCGCCGCCTGTGAAAGCGGCTGGGATTTCTCCGCACGCTGGCTGACCGATCCGGCCGATCTGGGGACGATCCGCACGACGCAGCTTTGGGCCATCGACCTCAACTGCCTGTTGCTGCGCCATGAAGAGATCCTGGCCCAGGCCACCGGCAAGACCCGCTATGTAACGGCCGCCAACACGCGCCGCGCTGCCATCGGCAAGCGGTTCTTCGACCGCGAGCGCGGCTATTTCTTCGATGTGCAGATCGCCGATGGCGCGGTGGTGCCCGTGACCACCGCCGCAGGGCTTTATGCGCTTTATGCCGGGGCCGCCTCGCCCGAACAGGCGCGCCGGTCGGTGGAGTGGATGGAGGCGCATCTCTTGAAGCCGGGCGGGCTCCTGACCTCGGATGTGACCTCGGGGCAGCAATGGGACGCGCCGAACGGCTGGGCGCCCCTGCAATGGATCGCCATTCAGGGCCTGCGCCGTTACGGCTATGACGATCTGGCCGCGGAGTTGCGCCGCTGCTGGCTGGCCACCTGCGATGCGGTCTTCGCGGCCTCGGGCAAATTCGTCGAGAAGTACAATGTGCTGGACCCGCTGGCCGCTTCGGGCGGGGGGGAATATGCCCTGCAGGATGGCTTTGGCTGGACGAACGGTGTTTATCTCGATCTTCTGGCAGAGGAATCCGGGGGCGAAACAGGGCTTGGGTGAAGACGGAAGGAAGACGGAAGGAAGACAGAAGGAAGACGGTTTACGTTTGATTTACCGTTGGAATATTCGTTCCAAACTGTTAGCTTTCCGCAAACCGGACCGGGAGTGCCATGGACCAGACCAGCCCCACAGACCCAGCCGCGCCGGATCGGATGGCCGCCACGGCCCCCGCGTCGGTCGAGGAATTTCGCGCGCGCCTGGCGCTGGTGATGGACGATCTGCCGCGCCGTCTGCGCCAATGCGCCGACTATATCGCGGCCAACACGGACCGGATCGCGGTTTCCACCGTGGCGGAACTGGCCGCCGGGGCCGACGTGCCGCCCTCGGCCCTGATGCGGTTTTGCCAGATCCTTGGCTTTTCAGGCTTTTCGGAAATGCAGCGCCTGTTCCGCGAGGCCTATGCCCCCGGCTGGCCCGACTATGCAACACGGCTCAAGAACCTCAAGGAGGGCGGGGCCGGCAGCCCATCGGCCCTTTTGGGCGAATTCATCGAGGCCGGGCGCCTGTCGCTGGAGGCCCTGGCGAAATCGGCCGACGAGGCGGCGCTGGCGCAATGCGTGGCGGTGCTGGCTGCGGCGCAAACCGTCCATGTCATAGGCCTGCGCCGTGCCTTTCCAGTGGCATGCTATCTGGCTTATGTCTTTGAAAAGATGTCAGTTCCGGCAATGCTGCACGACAGTGTCGGCAAGCTCGATCACCGTTTTGCCCTGCGCCCGGGCGATGCGGTCCTGGCCATCACCTTCGCGCCTTACTCCGAAGAAACCATCGCGCTCGCCCAGGACGCAAGGACGCGGGGCCTGCCGGTTGTGGCGATGACCGACCAGCTGACCTCGCCGCTCGCGCGGTTTTCCGATGCGGTGCTGACCGTGCCCGAGGTGGACTTCGGCGCCTTCCGGTCGCTGTCGGCCACCATCGCCATGGCCATCGCCCTGGCGGTCGCCGTGGGCTCCGCGCGGGGCGAGTGAAGAATTCGCTTTGCCTTCGCGGATTTTTGGAATAAATATTCCAAAAGAACGGGCTGAGTCTGTTGCCCCTTCTGGCCCTCGCCACAGCCCGTCCGGCAGGATTTTGGAGATTTTTGCGCATGATGACCCCCGACAGAACCTCTGCCAAGCCGCTTGACGTCATCACGATCGGCCGCTCTTCGGTGGACCTTTACGGCGCGCAGGTCGGCGGGCGGCTGGAGGACATGGCCTCGTTCCAGAAATACATCGGCGGCTCGCCCACCAACATGGCGGCGGGCACGGCGCGTCTGGGGCTGAAATCGGCGCTGATCACGCGTGTCGGCGACGAACACATGGGCCGCTTCATCCGCGAGGAACTGGCCAAGGAAGGTGTGGACACCCGTGGCGTCAAAACCGACCCCGAACGGCTTACCGCATTGGTTCTGCTGGGAATTCGTGATGACAAGCAATTCCCGCTGATCTTTTACCGGGAAAACTGCGCCGACATGGCGCTGTGCGAGGACGACATCGACGAGGCTTTCATCGCCGAGGCCCGCGCGGTCGTGGCCACCGGCACGCACCTGTCGCACCCCAAGACCGAGGCCGCGGTTCTGAAGGCGCTGCGGCTGGCACGCAAGCATGGCGCGCGCACGGCGCTCGACATCGACTACCGGCCCAACCTCTGGGGTCTGGCCGGCCATGGCGATGGCGAAAGCCGTTTCATCGAAAGCGCAAAAGTCACGGCCAAGCTGCAGGCGACGCTCCATCTCTTTGACCTGATCGTCGGCACGGAAGAGGAATTCCATATCGCGGGCGGCACGACTGACACGATCGCCGCCCTGCGCGCGGTGCGGGCGGTGTCGAACGCCACTTTGGTATGCAAACGCGGGCCGATGGGGGCTGCCGCCTTCACCGGCGCCATTCCCGACAGTCTGGACGATGGCCAGACCGGGCCCGGCTTTCCGATCGAGGTTTTCAACGTGCTTGGCGCCGGGGATGGCTTCATGTCGGGGCTGCTCAAGGGCTGGCTTGATGACGAACCCTGGCCGGTGGCGCTGAAATACGCCAATGTCTGCGGGGCCTTCGCGGTCAGCCGGCATGGCTGCACCCCGGCCTATCCCTCCTGGCAGGAGATGCAGTTTTTCCTCAAGCGCGGCATCGTGACCAAGGCGCTGCGCAAGGATCTGGCTTTGGAGCAGGTTCACTGGGCCACCAACCGCCGCAAGCGCTGGACCGAGGTCAAGGCCTTCGCCTATGACCACCGCATCCAGCTGGAGGAGATGCCAGGGGCCACCCCGGAAAAGATTGCGGCTTTCAAGGAGTTGTGCCTTGATGCCACGCTGGACGTGGCCGAAGGTCGCCCGGGCTTTGGCCTTTTGTGCGACAGCCGGCTTGGGCGCAGTGCGCTGTACCGCGCGGCCGGGCAGGGGCTGTGGATCGGCCGTCCGGTCGAATGGCCCGCCTCGCGTCCCCTGACGCTCGAGCCCGAGATCGGCCCCGATTTCGGCGGCCTGTCGGAATGGCCCCTGGAGCATGTGGTCAAGGTGCTCTGCTTCTGCCACCCCGACGACACCGAGGCGATGCGCACCGCCCAGGAGGACACCGTCTCGCGGCTTTTTGCCGCCTGCCGTCGCAACCGGCTGGAATTCCTGCTGGAAATCATCCCCTCCAAGGTCGGCCCTGTCGATGACCTGACCAACGCCAGGCTGATCCAGCGCTGGTATGACATTGGCGTCTTTCCCGACTGGTGGAAGCTCGAGCCGATGCAGACCGCCGCCGCCTGGGAGGCGACCTGTGCGGCCATCGAGGCGAACGATCCGAATGTGCAGGGCATCGTCATCCTGGGCCTTGGCCAGTCCGAGGCTGAACTGGCGGCCTCGTTCCGGCTGGCGGCGCCCTTCCCGCTGGTGAAGGGCTTTGCCGTCGGCCGCACGATCCACGCCGATGTGGGGCGCGACTGGATGGCCGGACGTCTGGACGATGCAACCGCGGTCGCCACGATGGCCGCGAATTTCCGCCGCTTGGTCGGCTATTGGGACGAGGCCCGCGCGTCTGTGCAAGACCCGGGCAAGGGAGAACTGGCATGAGCACGATCAGACTGACGGCCGCGCAGGCGATGGTCAAATGGCTTTCGGTTCAGATGACCGAAGACGGAGAGCGGTTCATCGAGGGCGTCTGGGCCATCTTTGGCCACGGCAATGTGGCGGGTCTGGGCGAGGCTCTGCAGGGCATCGGGGCGGCCCTGCCGACCTGGCGCGGGCAGAACGAACAGACCATGGCGCATACCGCGATCGCCTATGCCAAGACGATGAAGCGGCGCCGTGCGATGGCCGTGACCTCGTCGATCGGGCCGGGCGCCTTGAACATGGTCACGGCGGCGGCACTGGCCCATGTCAACCGCATCCCGGTGCTCTTGATCCCCGGCGATGTCTTTGCCAACCGCGCCCCGGACCCGGTGCTGCAACAGGTCGAGGATTTCGACGACGGCACGGTCAGCGCCAATGACTGCTTCCGCCCGGTCAGCCGCTATTACGACCGGATCGCGCGGCCCGAACATATCCTGACCGCCCTGCCGCGCGCCCTGCGGGTGATGACCGACCCCGCCAACTGCGGCCCGGTGACGCTCGCCTTCTGCCAGGACGTTCAGGCCGAGGCCTATGACTACCCCGAAGCCTTTTTCGAGCCGCGCACCTGGTACGTCGCGCGCCCCGAACCCGATGCCCGCGAACTCGCCGCCGCCGTGGCCGCGATCCGGGCCGCGCAAAGGCCGCTGATCGTGGCCGGCGGCGGAGTGATCTATTCCGGGGCCGAGGCGGCCTTGCTGAACTTTGCCCGCAGCCACAACATTCCGCTGGTCGAAACGCAGGCCGGCAAGGGCGCGGTGGACTGGGAGGAGGCGCTGCATTTCGGCACTCTGGGCGTTACCGGCACGGACTGCGGCAACAAGGCAGCCGCCGAGGCGGATCTGGTGATCGGCGTCGGCACCCGCTATTCCGATTTCACCACGGGCTCGTGGAGCGTTTTTGCCGCGCCGGGCCGCAAGATGCTGTCGATCAACGTGCATGGCTATGATGCGGCCAAGCGCGGGGCGATGGGGCTGGTCTCGGACGCCCGGGTGGCGCTGGAAAAGATCGGCGCGGCCCTGGGCGGCCATCGCTTCGCCGATCCAGATTTCGCGTCCCGCAGCGCCTGGTATGCCACCGTGGACGGCCTGATCGCCCCGCCGGCGGGCAATGACCTGCCAAGCGATGCCCAGGTGATCGGCGCCGTGCAGCGCAACATCGGCAAGGGCTCGGTCGTCATGAGTGCTGCCGGCTCCATGCCGGGTGCGCTGCACACGCTCTTGCGCAACGCCACCGGCGGCTATCACATGGAATACGGCTTTTCCTGCATGGGCTACGAGATTGCCGGCGCCATGGGGGTCAAGATGGCGCGCCCTGACGCGGATGTGGTCTGCATGGTGGGCGACGGGTCCTACATGATGGCCAACAGCGAGCTTGCGACGGCGGTGATGATGGCCTTGCCCTTCACGGTGGTCCTGACCGACAACCGCGGCTTTGGCTGCATCAACCGGCTGCAGAAGGCGACCGGCGGCGCGCCTTTCAACAACCTCCTGAAGGATGCCTACCACGTCAACGAGCCCGACATCGACTTTGTCGCCCATGCCGGCTCGATGGGGGCGCATGTAGTCAAGGCGGGCTCGATTGCCGAACTGGAGGCCGCGATGCGGGCGGCCAAGGGTGCGAAGATCCCCACCGTGATCGTGATCGACAGCGACCCGATGCGAGGCACCGGGGCGGGCGGCTCATGGTGGGAGGTGGCGGTGCCTGAAGTCTCGGCCCGCAGCGAGGTGCAGGCGGCGCGCAAGAATTATGAGGCCGGCAAGGTCCGGCAGCCTCTGGTGAACTGACGGGGCGGGTCCTGCGGCACGGCTTCACCCCCCGACCGGGCGGCGGGCCGTGCTGGCGTATTTGAACCTGGATGAAAGGGAAAGACATGGCCGATCTGCTGCGCAAGCCCAAGGGCAGCCATGGCAAGGTGCATGACATCACGGCCGAGGATGCCGGCTGGGGCTATGTCGGTTTCGGCCTTTACCGGCTTGAGCCCGGCGCGCGCGCTGCCGAGGCGACCGGCGACCGCGAGGTGATTCTGGTTCTGGTCGAAGGCAAGGCGCGCATCACCGGCGCGGGGCAGGACTGGGGCGAGATGGGCGATCGGATGAATGTCTTTGAGAAGACGCCGCCGCATTGCCTCTACCTGCCCGGTGGCGTCACCTGGGAGGCCCATGCCACCACCGCCTGCACCCTGGCCGTCTGCACGGCGCCCGCGGTCGGCGCCTATCCGGCGCGCCGGCTGGGGCCGGAGGGCATCTCGATGCTGCCGCGCGGCACCGGCGCCAACACGCGCTTTGTCAACAACATCGCGATGGAGGCGCGCGACGTGGCAGGCTCGCTTCTGGTGACAGAGGTCTTCACGCCGCAGGGCAACTGGTCCTCCTATCCCAGCCACCGGCACGACGAGGATGATTTCCCCCGCATGACCTATCTGGAGGAAACCTATTACATGCGGCTCAACCCGGCCCAGGGCTTCGGCATCCAGCGCGTCTATACCGAGGATGGCAGTCTGGACGAGACCATGACCGTCAAGAACCATGACGTGACGCTGGTGCCCCGCGGCCACCATCCCTGCGGCGCGCCCTATGGCTACGAGATGTACTACCTCAACGTCATGGCCGGCCCGATCCGCAAATGGCGCTTTGCCAATGACCCGGATCACGACTGGATCTATCGGCGCGACAACCCGACGGCCTGATACCCCGCGCAACAAGGCCCCGCGCAACAAGGCGGCGGGCCGCCTGCGCCGTAATTCCTGCAAAAACACTAACAGGGGTGTGGGGTGGGCTGGGGGTGTGAAGCCCCCAGCCGGGTCCGCCATGCGCCAGCGGCTTCAGATCGCCATCTGCTGGCCCATCTCGACCACGCGGTTCGACGGCAGGCAATAGAAGGCCGTCGCATCCGCCGCCGATTTCGACAGGCCGATGAAGAGCTTCTCCTGCCAGAACGGCAGCCCCTGATGGCGGGCTGACCGGAAGGTGCGCCGGTTGAGAAAGAAGCTCGTCGTCATGATGTCGAACTTCTCGCCCCGCTTGCGTGCCAGGGACAGGGCGCGCGGCACGTTCGGCGTCTCCATATAGCCGAAGGTCATGATGACGCGGAGGAAGTTCTCGGACAGCCGCTCCATCGTGATGCGCTTTTCGTCCGACACGGTGGGCGTGTTGGCCACCATCACCGTCACGATGAAGTTCTGGCTGTGCAGCACGCGGTTGTGCTTGAGGTTGTGCAGCAGGGCCGAGGGCGCGATGTTGGGATCCTGGGTCAGGAAGACCGCCGTCCCGGGCACGCAGATCGGCTGCGACTTGCCCAGCATGGCGATCAGCTTGACCAGCGAGATCGCCGAATCCGACACCTTGCGCTTGACATGGGCGGTGCCGCGCACCCAGGACCAGATCAGCATGCACATCGATGTCGCAATCATCACGGGCACATAGCCGCCCTCGATCAGCTTCATCATATTGGCGGCGAGGAACATCAGCTCCACCGCCAGAATCGGTGCGATGATGCCGATCACCACCGGCAGCGGCCATTTCCACGCCCGGATGAACAGCACGAAGGACAGGATCGAGGTGATCACCATGTCGCCGGTCACCGCAATCCCATAGGCCGAGGCCAGCCGGGTCGAGGATTCGAAGGCCAGCACCAGACAGATCACCGCGATCAGCAGGATGATGTTGACCTTGGGCATGTAGATCTGGCCGTGCTGGGTTTCCGAGGTGTGGCGAATCTCCAGCCTGGGCAGCAGGCCCATCTGCACCGCCTGCTGCATCATCGAGAAGGCGCCCGAGATGACGGCCTGGCTTGCGATCACGGTGGCGGCGGTGGCCAGCACAACCAGCGGCAGCAACAGCGCCTTGGGAGCCATCAGGAAGAAGGGGTCGATGGCGGCCTCGGGATGGTTCAGCACGAAGGACCCCTGGCCAAGGTAGCTGATCGCCAAAGCCGGGAACACCAGCACCGCCCAGGCGATGCGGATCGGGCGGCGGCCGAAATGGCCCATGTCGGCATAAAGCGCCTCGCCCCCGGTGACGGCCAGAAAGACCGAACCCAGCACGAAGAACGACCCCAGCCGGTGCCGGGCGAGGAAGGACAGCGCGTGCCAGGGGTTCAGCGCCACCAGAATCTCGGAATTGTCGCCCAGATGCATCAGGCCCATCGCGGCCATCGACAGGAACCACAAGACCATGATCGGCCCGAACAGGATCGCGACCCGTTCGGTCCCCTGGGCCTGAAACAGGAACAGCGCGATGATGATGCCCAGCGTGGCGGGCACGACATAGGGGCTGAAGCTCGGGGCCACCAGCGCCATGCCCTCGACCGCCGACAGCACCGACATGGCCGGCGTGATCATCGCATCGCCGAAGAAAAGCGAGATCCCCACGACCCCGATCGCAATCAGCCAGCCGGGCCGCTTTTTCAGCGCCTGCTGCACCAGCGCCACCAGCGACAGCGTGCCGCCTTCGCCCCGGTTGTCGGCGCGCATGACCAAGAGCACGTATTTGATCGTCACGATCAGGACCAGGGTCCACAGGAGAAGCGAGACGATTCCCACGACCTCTTCGGGCGCCTTGCCGTCCCAACCCGCGCTGTGCAGCGACTCGCGCAGGGCATAAAGCGGCGAGGTGCCGATATCGCCATAGACCACGCCGATGCAGCCCAGCACCAGTTTCCACAGCTTCTGCGGCTGGCCGTGGCCTTCATCGTGGACGGGGGCGGCGGTTGGTTTCGGCAGGGAATCGCTCGCAGCAGATTCCGGTACGCCTGATGTGCTTTGTTCGCTCATGACCTATGGCCGTGGACCCATTTGAGCCGGCTAGCTACACCCGTCCCGTGGCCACGTCCAGCGATGCCTTTCACCCTCGCGTGAAGCGGCAGTGATCTGCCGGGGTCTTGCACGATGCGATGGGGGATTGACACGAGGTTGTTCCGGGGCCGGCCGCGGCTCAGGCGGGGGTCAGGAGACGGCGGAACATGTGGTCCAAAAACGTGCCGGCCTCGGCGAAGGGGTCGTGGCCCGGGCCCAGGACCGCGCGGACCTGAACGTCGAAATCGGCATAGTGCTGGGTCAGCGACCAGACCGAAAAGATCAGGTGGACCGGATGCAGGCGGGCAATGCGGCCCTCGTCCATCCAGCGCAGAAGGAGGGCGGCCTTTTCATCGACAAGGGCCTTCAGCGGGCCCTCGATGTCGGGCATCAGATGCGGCGCGCCTTGCAGGATCTCATTGGCGAAGAGCCGGCTTTCGCGGGGAAAGTCGCGCGACAGTTCCAGCTTGCGGTGGACATAGGCCAGAACCTCCTCGATCGGGTCGCCGTCCGGGTTCATATGGGCCAGAGGGTCGAGCCAGGTCTGCAAAAGCTGTTCCAGGAGGCTCAGATAGACCGCGTCCTTGGATGGGAAATAATACAGCAGATTGGGCTTGGACAGGCCGGCGACCTCGGCGATCTGGTCCAGTGTGGCGCCGCGAAAGCCGTGCTGGGCAAAGACATCCAGCCCCGCTTCAAGAATGGCGCGCGAGTTGCGTTCCTGGATGCGTGTCCTGGGCTTGAGCATCGGATGTCCTGATCTGTCTTGCCGTCGGCGCAGAGTTCCGCAAAACTCGGGCGGATGCAAATGTGAATGTGGCCGGGTGCTGGATGGTCCGCTCCGACCCTGCGGAGGATGCCGATGCGCCCGACCTGTGTGGCCACCCAGATGGTGGAGGATGCCCGTGTCGTCGTGACCCGTTTCGATTTCAAACCGGGGGCGGAAACCGGCTGGCACCGGCATGATCACGACTATGTCATCACTGCGATCACCGATTGCCCGATGCTGATCGAAGAACCGGGCGGCGGGCAGCGCCGGGTCCTCGTCGCCGCCGGCACCGCCTATCGGCGCGACCGCGGTGTCGAGCACAATGTCGTAAACGACGGCGCTGTGGCGATGAGCTTTGTCGAGGTCGAACTGAAATAGCCCGGCCGCCACGGCCCGGGTTCAGCCCAGAAGCGCCTCGATCCCGGCCACGACGAGCTTGTGATCCTCGATCTGCGGCAGGCCCGAGACGGTGGCCACGGCGACGACGCCGGCCCCCTTGACGCGCAGGGGCACGGCGCCACCATGATCGGCATAGTCGGTTTCGGACAGGCCCTCGGTGGCCAGGCTGCGCCCGCTGGCCGCGTTCTTCATGCCGACCATCAGCGAGGCATGGCCGGTCAGCAGCGCCGTGTTCGACTTGCGCCGCGCCCAGTTGTCATTGTTGCCCGACGAGCCGGGCAGGGCCGCGTGAAAGAAGGTGCGGTTGGCGCTGCGGATGTTGATGACGACCGGCAGATTGCGCACCTGTGCGAGGTTGAGCAGGATCGAGCCCAGACGGCAGGCGATGGTTTCGTCAAAGGCGGGCAGCAGCAGATGGGCCTCTTGCCCCTCGAGCTCGGACAGGGTGGGGGCGGTCATGCAGTCTTCCTTTCGGCGGGGCTTCGGATGCGAGGGGCACCTTAGGGCAGGGGCGCGCGCGCTCCAAGGTGCAGGTTCGGCGGAGCAGGATTTTCGCATGCGGCTGTGGCGAAAAGCCCCGGTCAAGCGGCTCCCGCCCGCCCACCCCGCCGCTTGACGGGGGCTTGGGCGGAGTTGCGGCCGAAACCGTCGGGGGGCGCCGGCCTGCCGTGTGGCGTCAAAGGGCCCCGATGCCGCGCAGGATCATGGTCTTGACGCTGTCGGTCGCCCTTTGCCAATCGGCATCGGTCAGCGGGCCGCCGTTCAGCGTGGCAATCTGGTGGCCGAAGTCGGCGTAATGCTGGGTTGCGGCCCACAGCATGTAAAGCAGATGCTCGGGATCGACCGGCGCCATCTTGCCGGCGGCGATCCAGCCCTCGATCAGCCGGACCCGGCCCGCCGTCCACTCGCGCAGGGTGGTTTCCAGATAATCCTGGATGACCGGGGCGCCGTGCATCACCTCATAGGCCCAGACCTTGGATCCGTCGGGATGGCGGCGCGAGATCTCCATCTTGGCCTCGATATAGGCGCCGATGCCTTCGACGGGGCCGGGCGCCTGATCCATGCTTTCCGCCGCCTGCAGCCAGATTTCAAAAATGTCCTGCACGACGCGGCGATAAAGGTCCTCCTTGGTGGCGAAGTAGTAATGCAGGTTTGCCTTGGGCAGCCCGGCCATGTCGGCGATCAGTTGCATGGTGGCGCCGCCGAACCCCGCCTCGGCAAAGACCTTCTCGGCGGCCTGCAGGATCAGCGTTTCATTCTGCTGCCGGATTTCGGTGCGTCTGAGGGGGCGGGGGGCTTCGGTCATGGGGCGATTGGCGGCCTTGCTTCAGAATTTTCTTGACCGGTTGGTCAGCCTGTGATGCGCTTTGACCTGACCATACGGTCAGGAAAAGAGTCGCTGCAAGGGGCATCAAGACTCCGGCAGTTTTTGGGGAGACGATCATGGCCGCACCCGGTGAGAACCTGCGCATCAATTCCGCACGCCTGTGGGACAGCCTGATGGAGATGGCCCGGATCGGCCCCGGCGTGGCGGGTGGCAACAACCGCCAGACCCTGACCGATGCCGACAGCCAGGGGCGCCACCTGTTCCAGGGCTGGTGCGAGGCGGCCGGAATGACGATGGGCGTCGACACCATGGGCAACATGTTCGCGACCCGTGCGGGCGAAGACCCTGAGGCTCTGCCGGTCTATATGGGCAGCCACCTCGACACCCAGCCAACCGGCGGCAAGTATGACGGCGTGCTTGGGGTCCTGGGCGCGCTGGAGGCGGTGCGCAGCATGAACGATCTGGGCGTCCGGACGCGCCACCCCATCGTCGTGACCAACTGGACCAACGAAGAGGGCGCCCGCTTTGCGCCGGCGATGCTGGCCTCGGGCGTCTTTGCCGGCATCCATACCGAGGATTATGCCAAGGCGCGCAAGGATTTGGACGGCAAGGTCTTTGGCGAGGAACTGGCGCGGATCGGCTGGGTCGGCTCCGAACCGGTCGGCGCGCGCAGGATGAAGGCGATGTTCGAGTTGCATATCGAGCAGGGCCCGATCCTCGAGGCGGAGGGCAAGTCGATCGGGGTCGTCACCCACGGCCAGGGCCTGTGGTGGCTGGAAATCACGCTGACCGGCAAGGATGCCCATACCGGCTCGACGCCGATGAACATGCGCGTCAATGCAGGGCTTGGCATGGCGCGGATCACCGAGCGCGTGCACCAGATCGCCATGAGCCATCAGCCGAATGCGGTGGGGGCGGTGGGGCAGGTCACGGTCTTTCCGAACTCGCGCAACGTGATCCCGGGCAAGGTGATTTTCACAGTCGACATCCGCAGCCCCGAACAGGCCAAGCTCGACCTGATGAAGGGCGAGGTGATCCGCGCCGCCCATGCCGTTGCCGCCGAACTGGGCCTGGGCTGTTCGATCGAGGAAGTCGGCCATTTCGACCCCGTGACCTTCGATCCGGGTCTCGTGAAGATCGTCCGGCAAAGTGCCGAAAAGCTTGGCTATTCCCACATGGACATCGTCTCTGGCGCCGGCCATGATGCCTGCTGGATCAACCGCGTGGCGCCCACGACGATGATCATGTGCCCCTGCGTCGGCGGCCTTTCGCACAACGAGGCCGAGGAGATCACGCCCGACTGGGCCGCCGCTGCGACCGACGTGTTGCTGCATGCGGTGCTTGAGGTGGCAGAGGTTGTCGGCTGACGCCGGCCCCCGGGGCTCTGCCCCGGACCCCGGGGTATTTATGAACAAATGAAGATGCGAGGACTGCGATCATGACCACCCTCATCAAGAACGGCACCATCGTCACCGCGGATCTGACCTACAAGGCCGATGTGCGCATCGAGGGCGGCGTGATCACCGAGATCGGGCCGAATCTCAAGGGCGGGACAGAACTGGACGCCACAGGCTGCTATGTCATGCCGGGCGGCATCGACCCGCATACCCATCTGGAGATGCCCTTCATGGGCACCTATTCCACCGACGACTTTGAAAGCGGCACGCGGGCGGCGCTGTCAGGCGGGACGACGATGGTGGTGGACTTCGTGCTGCCGGGGCAGGGACAGGGGCTGATGGATGCGGCAAGCATGTGGCACAACAAATCGGGGCGGGCCTCTTGCGATTATTCCTACCACATGGCGGTGACATGGTGGGGGCAGAAGGTCTGGGAGGACATGGAGGCCAGCGTGAAGGCCGGCATGACCTCGTTCAAGCACTTCATGGCCTACAAGGGCGCCCTGATGGTCAACGACGATGAAATGTACCAATCTTTCAAACGGGTTGGCGATCTGGGCGGGCTGGCCATGGTCCATGCCGAGAACGGCGACGTGGTGGCGGAACTGACGGCGAAGCTCCTCGCCGAGGGGAATGTTGGCCCCGAGGCGCATGCCTATTCCCGCCCGCCGCAGGTCGAGGGCGAGGCCACCAACCGCGCCATCATGATCGCCGACATGGCGGGGGTGCCGCTATACGTCGTCCACACCTCGTGTGAGGAGGCGCATGAGGCGATCCGCCGGGCGCGGATGCAGGGCAAGCGCGTGTGGGGCGAGCCCTTGATCCAGCACCTGACGCTGGATGAGAGTGAGTATTTCCACCCCGATTGGGACCATGCCGCGCGCCGCGTGATGTCGCCGCCGTTCCGCGACAAGAAACATCAGGACAGTCTTTGGGCGGGGTTGCAGAGCGGGTCCCTGTCGGTGGTGGCGACCGACCACTGCGCCTTTACCACCGCGCAAAAGCGGTTCGGGATCGGCGATTTCTCCAAGATTCCCAATGGCACCGGGGGCTTGGAGGATCGGATGCCGATGCTGTGGACTCATGGGGTGGAGACCGGGCGGCTGACGCCGAACGAATTCGTGGCCGTGACCTCGACCAATATTGCCAAGATCCTGAACTGCTATCCCAGGAAGGGCGCGGTTCTGGTGGGGGCGGATGCCGATCTGGTGGTCTGGGACCCGGCGAAATCCAAGACGATCACGGCGAGCGCGCAGCAATCTTCCATTGATTACAACGTGTTCGAGGGCAAAGTTGTCAAGGGTCTGCCACGCTATACGCTGACGCGGGGGCATGTGGCGATCAATGATGGCAAGGTCGAGACGCGGGAGGGGCATGGCCAGTTCGTGGCGCGCGAGGCGCGGCCGGCGGTCAACCGGGCGCTGAGCGCGTGGAAGGACCTGACCAACCCGCGCCCGGTGGTGCGGACCGGCGTTCCGGCGAGCGGGGTCTAGGGGGCGTCGTGCGGAATCGAATCCTCCAGCTCCGGCAGAAGGATCACGCTTTCCTGTTCGTGCGGGTCGGTGCGGGCGATGACGGCGACGGCATTGCCGGGGCCGGGGTTGAAGGGCAGGTGGGGCATGTCGGCGGGGATGTAAAGGATGTCTCCGGCCACGACTTCCATCGTGTTTTCAAGAGCTTGTCCCCAGTGCATCACCGTGACGCCCTCCAGCATGTAGATCGCCGTCTCATGCGTTGCGTGCTTGTGCGCCTTGGCGCGGCCGCCGGGAGGAATGGTCAGAAGGTGCATGCAGATGGCATCGCTGCCCACGGTTTCCTTGGCGATGCCTTCGTTATAGGTGAAGCCCTGTTTGCCGGCATAAAGGCCGGTGGGGCGGAGTTTGCGGCATTCCTTCATGGGATCTCTCCTTTGAGGCAGGGTTGCACGGAAATGGATAAGATTTGATGAAAGACACGATGGCCCAAGCGGTGATCGAAGCCAAGGGCGTCAATCTGGTGTTCCAGACCGGCGACGGGCCGGTGCAGGCGTTGAAGGACGTGAACCTGAGGGTGGGCAAGGGCGAGTTCGTCAGCTTCATCGGGCCAAGTGGTTGCGGCAAAACGACTTTCCTGCGTGCCATCGCGGCCCTGGAACATCCGACCGGCGGCACGCTGACCGTCAACGGCATGGCGCCGGACGAGGCGCGGCGGCAGCGCGCCTATGGCTATGTGTTTCAGGCGGCGGGGCTTTATCCCTGGCGGACGATTGCGAAAAACGTCTCGCTTCCGCTTGAAATCATGGGGTTTTCCAAGGACGAGCAGGCGGCGCGGGTCGAACGGGTGCTGGATCTGGTCGAGCTTTCGGGCTTTGGCCGCAAGTTTCCCTGGCAGTTGTCGGGCGGCATGCAGCAGCGCGCCTCGATCGCCCGCGCCTTGGCCTTTGACGCCGATATCCTTCTGATGGACGAACCCTTCGGCGCCCTGGACGAGATCGTGCGTGACCGGCTGAATGAAGAGGTTCTAAAGCTTTGGAATCGCACGGGAAAGACCATCGCTTTCGTCACGCATTCCATCCCCGAGGCGGTGTATCTTTCGACCAGGATCGTGGTGATGAGCCCGCGGCCGGGGCGGATCACCGATGTGATCGACAGCCCTCTGCCGCGCGAGCGGCCTCTGGACATACGCGACAGCCGGGAGTTCATCGAGATCGCGCATCGGGTGCGCGAGGGTCTGCGGGCGGGGCATTCCGATGAATAGGCCCGTCTTCTTTCCGTCTTCCTTCTGTCTTCCTTGCGTCTTTACGCGCGTGAAGACAGATCGCGGATTTTGCAGCCAGCGCGGGCAGTTGGAAGGGGATCTTCAATGAACCCGGTGGTGCTGGTCTATCTGGTGGGCTCGACCCTGGTCTTCATGGCGGCCAATGCCACGCTCAAGACCTATGCGGCGAGCGGTGGCTTTGCGGTTCTGGCGGGCGCGCTGGCGCTGTTCTGTGTCGGCAATTTCCTGATGGTGCGGGTGATGCGCGAAAACGGGCTGGGTCTGGCCATCGCCCTGTCGCTGATCTTTCAGCTGATCGCCATCACGCTGATGGCTGTGGTGGTCTTTGGCGAAAGGCCCACGCCTTTGCAGATCGCCGGGCTGGTGCTGGGCGTGGTGGCGGTGTCGATGATCGTCTGGCCGCAGGGGGGTGCCACGTGAGGGCGGGTCCGGTCCTGACGGTCCTGGCGCTGATTCTGGCGCTGTGGTACGCGGGCGCGGTCTGGCTCAACGCGACCTGGACCTATGATCAGGCGGCGCGCAGTGGTGCCACGGTCAGCCTGGGCCAGCTTTTGACCGACACGATGCGGCAGGAGCGCCCGGTTCTGCCCGCGCCGCACCAGGTTGCGGCAGAGTTGTGGAAGGGGCTGACGGCCTATGCGGTCACCTCGAAGAAATCCTTGGTCTATCATGGCTATGTGACGCTGGTCTCGACCCTTTCGGGCTTTGTGCTGGGCACGGGTCTGGGCATTGTCATGGCGGTGGGGATCGTGCGCAGCCGCACGCTGGACCTTGGGCTGATGCCCTGGGCGGTGATCAGCCAGACGGTGCCGGTGGTGGCGATTGCGCCGATGATCGTGGTCTTGTCCAACTCGCTGGGTCTGGGCGATCATCTGGGCGTGTCCAATGCGCTGGTGTCCAAGACGGTGATCGCGGCTTACCTGAGCTATTTTCCGGTGCTGGTGGGCATGGTCAAGGGCCTGCGCAGCCCCGATCCGATGCAACTGGACCTGTTGAAGACCTGGAACGCCTCGGAGTTGCAGGGCTTTGTCAAGCTGCGCCTGCCGTCGTCGGTGCCCTATCTTTTTACCTCGCTGAAGGTGGGGATCGCGGCGAGCCTTGTGGGCGCCATCGTGGGCGAATTGCCGACCGGGGCGATCGAGGGGCTGGGGGCGCGGATGCTGATCGGCAGCCAGTTCGGATCGCCGATCATCGTCTGGGCCGCGCTGTTTGCGGCGGCGATTCTGGCGGGGCTGCTGATCCTTCTGGTGCGCGGGGTGGAAAGCCTCGTGGTCGGGCGCATGGGGGTGCGGACGTGATCCTGGGGCTTGCCTTGGTTTTCTGGCTGCTGTGCTGGGGCGTCAATGCCAGCCTCGCACGGTCGAGCCGTGCCGGCTCCCGGGCGGTGCGGATGGTCATTCCGGCGCTGTTCGGGGTGGCGGTTCTGGTCCTGTGGCAGGGGCTGGTGACGCAGCTTGCGGTGCCCGAGGTCATCTTGCCGGCGCCGAGCCGCATCGCCGCGGCGATTGGCGAGAATCCGGGGCTCCTTTGGGTCGATTTCGTCCAGACGATCCTGAAGGGCGCGCTGACGGGCTATGTGCTGGGCTGTGCCGCGGCGGTCGTGGTAGCGGTGCTGGTCGACCGGGTGCCGTTTCTGCGGGCGGGTCTTTTGCCGATCGGCAATTTCGTCGCGGCCCTGCCCATCGTGGGGATCGCACCCATCATGGTGATGTGGTTCGGGTTCGACTGGCAATCCAAGGCCGCGGTCGTCGTGGTGATGGTGTTCTTTCCGGTGCTGGTCAACATGGTGGCCGGGCTTTCGGCCTCGGACCGGATGCAGCGCGACCTGATGGCGACCTGGGGGGCAAGTTACTGGCAAAGCCTGTGGCGCCTGCGCCTGCCCGCCGCCATGCCGTTTTTGTTCAACGGGCTGAAGATCGCCGCGACCCTGGCGCTGATTGGCGCTATCGTGGCGGAGAATTTCGGCTCGCCCACGCTCGGCATGGGGTTTCGGATCTCGACCGCGGTGGGCAAGCTCGCGCTGCCGCTGGTCTGGGCCGAGATTGCGGTGGCGGCGCTGGCGGGCTCGGTCTTTTATGGGTTGGTGGCGGCGGCAGAACGCGCCGTCACGTTCTGGCATCCCTCACAAAGGGGGAGGTAATATCAACATGGAGGTTCCTGTGAAGAAACTACTGATGACGGCGGCCGCGCTGGCCATGGCCACGGCGGCGCAGGCGAATGACACGGTCAAGCTGCAGCTGAAATGGGTCACGCAGGCCCAGTTCGCCGGCTATTACGTGGCCGCGGCCAAGGGCTATTACAAGGACGAGGGGCTGGACGTCACGATCCTGCCCGGCGGCCCCGACATCGCGCCCGAGCAGGTCATCGCCGGCGGTGGCGCGGATGTGATCGTGGACTGGATGCCGGCCGCCCTGGCCGCGCGCGAAAAGGGCCTGCCGCTTGTCAACATCGCGCAGCCCTTCAAGCATTCGGGCCTGATGCTGACCTGCCTGAAGGAAAGCGGCGTGAAAACTCCGGCCGATTTCAAGGACAAGACGCTGGGCGTCTGGTTTTATGGCAACGAATATCCCTTCCTCGCCTGGATGAGCAAGCTTGGCCTCAAGACCGATGGCAGCCCGGGCGGGGTGACGGTGCTGAAGCAGGGCTTCAATGTCGATCCCCTGCTGCAAAAGCAGGCGGCCTGCATCTCGACCATGACTTACAACGAATATGGTCAGGTGCTGGAGGCCGGGGTCAAGCCAGAGGACCTGATCACCTTCAAATACGAGGACGAGGGTGTGGCGACGCTGGAGGACGGGCTTTACGTGCTGGAGCCCAACCTCAAGGACGCGGCTTTCGATGCCAAGATGGTGAAGTTCGTGCGCGCCTCGATGAAGGGCTGGAAGGACGCCGAGGCCCATCCCGACGAGGCGGCCGGCATCGTGATGGAGGCCGACCAGACCGGCGCCCAGAACGAAGCGCATCAGAAGTTCATGATGGGCGAAGTGGCCAAGCTGACGGCGGGCTCGAACGGGGCGCTGGACGAGGCGGATTACACGCGCACCGTCAAGACCTTGCTGGCCGGCGGGTCCGATCCGGTGATCACCAAGGAGCCGCAGGGCGCCTGGACCCATCAGATCAGCGATCTGGCGCTGAAATGAGCTGCGGCCGGTGCGGCTGTCCGCACCGGCTTCATCTGCGCGAAACTTCCGGGTCCGGCTGCCGTGATGGCGCCGGGCCCGTCCCCTTATGCAGAAACAGGAACGACCTTGTCCGAGACCAGTGCGCCGCTTGATGTGGCCCCCGTGACGGTGATTGCCCTCGTCACGATTGCCGAAGATGCGCCGCGCGCGCTTGCCGCCTATCTGGAGGTGACCACGCCCTTGCTGGAACGTGCCGGGGCGCGGATCATCAAGCGCTTTGCCATGCAGGAGCAGATCGTGGGCCGCGCGCCGGTCCAATCGGCGGTGATCGTGGAATATCCCAACAGGGCGGCGGTCGACATGGTGTTCAACAGCCCGGAATATCGCAGGATCATCCCGATCCGCGACAAGGCTTTCCTGCGCTATCACGTCAGCATCTCGGCCTGACCGGGCAGGCGCCGGGCGCAAAATCCTGCGCCTGAGGTGCGGCGGTCAACGCTTTGCTAACCGGTTTGCGCCAAGTTGGGCCGAGGCAAGGCAGGTATTTCAATGGCAGAGGCTGGAATCATCCGTCGCAAGCTCGCGGCCGGGCGCGCGGTGAGCGCAGAGGGCGGGCCGGGGGCCGATCGGGGCTGGCGCATCGGTCTGGCGCGGGCGGCGCGCGATCTGCTCAAGGTGGCGCTGGATGTGCATGCGCTGACAGTGGAACGACGCTCGCTGGCCGAACTGGCCGAACTGGTGCCCGACCGGGCGCTGATCGCGGTGCTGGAAGGGCCCGCCGAAGGCTTGGGCGCCATCGTCTTGTCGCAACCCATCCTGTCGGGCTTCATCGAGGCGCAGACGATCGGGCGGGTCCGCAATCAGGAAACGCCGTCGCGCAAGCCCACCCGCACCGATGCCGCCATGGTGATCGGGGTGATCGACGCGGCCTTGGCCGGGCTTGAGGGCGCGCTGGCCGAAGAGGCGGATCTGGTCTGGGCCGGCGGCTTTCGCTATGCCTCGTTTCTGGATGATCCGCGACCCCTGACCCTGCTGCTGGAGGATGCGCCGCTGCGCGTGTTGCGGGCTCAGGTCTCGCTGGCCGGCGGTCTGCGCGAGGGGCAGATCCTGCTGGCCCTGCCGGCCGAGGGGCGCGGCGAAAGGCCCGAGACGGTGCCGGATGCGTCGCTTTCCCATGACCATGGCCCCATGTTCTCCGAGGCGCTGGCCGACCGGATCCATGGCGCGCAGACGCGGGTTGAGGCGGTTCTGGCACGTCTGACCATGCCCTTGGCGCAGGTCATGGGCCTGAGCGAGGGCATGATCCTGCCCCTGCCGCAGGCCGCGCTGGACCGGATCAGCCTTGAAGGTCTGGATGGGCGGCGGGTTGGCGAAGGCAAGCTGGGCCAGAACCGCGGCATGCGCGCGGTGCGTCTGACCGACAAATCCAGTCAGGACGGTGGCGCGGGCCCGGCCGTGGCGGGCAGCGGCTTTTCGGTGGCCGGGCTGGCGCCCTATGCGCGGCCCGTCGCCGCAGCTTCTGGCGATCCCGCGGGCGACTTTCCTGCGATGGATTTCCCCGCCATGGATTTCCCCGCGATGGATCCGCAGGATCTGTCGAGCTTTCTGGCGACCGGAACCGACTGACCGGCGCAGGACGGGGGCAGGACTCGGGGCAGAATCGGGGCAGAATCGGGCGCGCGGGGTTGCGCCCGCGGATTCTGGCGGCCGGTTCGGATGCGGGATAGAGGCCGGTTCGCGGGATCGCGCGACCCGGGCCAGCGGTCCTCGCCGCACGGCTGGGCAGACCGCGCGGGCCGCAGGAGGGTCCGGCAGACGCCGCCCCCCTGCAAATGCCCGTTGCCCGTGCCTATTTCGCCGAAGCGCGCGCCTCTATCAGGTCGCGCAGCGGTTCGAGGTTGTAGCCGAATTTCGCAGGCAGGCCGATCAGCTCGTCGGTCGGGCGGCTGCCCGCCTGCATCAGCGCCCAGGCGCAGGAGGACCGGTTGCCCGAGGCGCAATAGGCAAAGACCGGGCCCGCGCTGTCCGTCACGGCCTTCATCTGGGTCGCCAGCACCGTGTCGGAAAAATTGCCCGGCGTGATCGGGTTGATGAAGAAGGTCAGGCCAAGCGCCTCGGCCGCGGCCTTC
Source organism: bacterium (assembly GCA_016124195.1). Lineage (GTDB taxonomy): Bacteria > Pseudomonadota > Alphaproteobacteria > Rhodobacterales > Rhodobacteraceae > Stagnihabitans. The sequence continues at coordinate 154,546 of WGOE01000012.1, forward strand.
ATCGGCTCGGCGCGCAGGCCGGGGGGAATTTCGCCATCGGGACGGTTGTCGATCACCGTGGTGAAGCCGGCCGCCTTGAGCGCCGCAAGGTCGGCGGGCTCGATCTGGGGCGAGACGGCAAAGGTCGGGGTCAGGGCGCGGATGTCCATGGCGTTCCTTTTGGCTGGTGCGCCCGCCGCATCGATGCGGGCGCGCAGAGAGGGTGCGCCGACCATACCCGCCGACATGGCCAGAAGAAAGACCAGACCGCCCCAGCCGCCAAAGCCCAGCGAGGCGAGCGACGGGCCGGGGCAGAGCCCGGCCAGCGCCCAGCCCATGCCGAAGATCACCGAGCCGATCACGAGGTTCGGGCCGACCTCGCGCTTGGGTGGCGCGGGCAGGGCAAAGCCCAGGACCGAGGCCTGCCGCCTTGCCGCCACCCGCCACGCGACCGCCATCGGCAGGATCGCACCGGCCATCACAAAGGCCAGCGTCGCATCCCACTGGCCGAAGACATCCAGCCAGGCCTGCACTTTCAGCGTGTTCGTCATGCCCGACAGCAAGAGCCCCGCGCCGAAGACGCCGCCGCAGATCAGGCCGACCAGAAGGCGAGCCATGTCAGATCACCCCCAGGACATGGCGCATCAGGGCCATGGTCAGGCCTCCGGCCAGAACGTAAAACACGGTTGCGACGATGCCGCGCAGCGACAGGCGCGAAATGCCGCAGACCCCGTGACCCGAGGTGCAGCCGTTGGCGAGCCTTGTGCCCAACCCCACCAGCAGCCCGCCCAGCACGATCACCGCCCAGTTGCCGGTCAGATGCGTGGTCGAGGGCACCAGCCGTGTCATGAGCCAGGGCACCGCGACCAGCCCCGCGATGAAGGCCAGCCGGTCGACCCAGTCGGACCAGCCGCTGCGATCCACCAGCCCGCCGTAAATGCCGGAAATCCCCATGATCCTGCCGTTCAACAGCAGGTAGCCCGAGGCGGCCAGCCCGATGAGCAAACCGCCGCCAAAGCCCCAGATCCAGTCCGTCTGCATCATAGCCTCGTCTTTCGCCCGGCCGGGGCCGGGGGGGTTAGAGCCCGTTGATCGGCACTTTCAGATAGGTCAGGCCGTTGTCTTCGGGTTCGGGCATTTGCCCCGCCCGCATGTTGACTTGCAAGGACGGAATGATCAGGCGCGGCATGGCGAGCGTGGCATCGCGCGCCTCGCGCATCGCGACAAAGTCATCTTTCGGCTTGCCGGCGCCGACATGCTTGTTGAAGGCCTTCTGGGCGCCCACCGTCGTCTCCCAGGCATAGGCGTCGCGTCCAGGCGCCTTGTAATCGTGGCAGACGAAGATCCGCGTCTCGTCGGGCAGGGCCAGGATGCGCTGGATGCTGTCATACATCACCGCGGCCGACCCGCCGGGAAAATCGCAGCGCGCCGTGCCGTAGTCGGGCATGAAAAGCGTATCGCCCACGAAGGCCGCATCGCCGATCACATAGGTCATGCAGGCCGGCGTGTGGCCCGGCGTGTGGAGCGCATCGCAGCGCATCTGGCCGATCATCAGGCTGTCGCCATCCCGCAGCAGCCGGTCGAACTGCGATCCGTCGCGGGCAAAGCGCGTGCCCTCGTTGAAGACCTTGCCGAAGGTCTGTTGCACCACGGTGATGCGGTCGCCGATCGCCAGCTTGCCGCCAAGCGCCTCTTGCAGATAGGGGGCGGCGGACAGATGGTCGGCGTGGACATGGGTTTCGAGGATCCATTCCAGCCGCAGACCCTGATCCCTGATGAAGGCAATCACCGCATCGGCCGAGCGCGTGTCGGTCCGCCCGGAGGCATAGTCGAAATCCAGAACCGAATCGATCACCGCGCAGGCCGATCCTTCGGGCTCGGACACGACATAGGTCGCGGTATTGGTGGCTTCGTCAAAGAAAGCATGGACGCGGGGATGCATGATGACCTCTCAAGCCGGGTGTCTGGCCGCAGTATAAATTCCAGCGGGCGCATATGTAAGCCTCGTGTCGGATCTGGCGCCCGAATTGATGTGAATCAAGGCCGGGGGTGCGCGCAGGGCGTAGGTTTCCTCAACGAGGGAGAGTGTCATGACGTCGATTGCAGACCGCAAAATCCAGCTTGAAGCCCGCCGCGATGCCCTTTTGGGCCGGCTTGGCGGCATCAAGACCGAGCTTGAGACCGAGAATGAAAGGGACTGGGAAGAGCTTGCCACCCAGCACGAGGATGACGAAGTCCTCGAAGGTCTGGGTGTCGAGGCGCAGACCGAACTGCGCGCCATCAGCGCCGCCCTGGCCCGCGTCGAAGCCGGCACCTACGGGATTTGCGTGAAATGCGGCGACCAGATCGGCGCGGCGCGGCTTGACGTGCTGCCCTATACCCCCTTTTGCAAGGAGTGCGCAGAATGACCGAACCCGACAAGAAACCGCTGCCGACGCCGGCCGATGTGGTCGGCCAATGGGCCAAGGCCGTCGTGGCCACCGAAGACGCGGCGCTGGCCGTGCTCAAGGCCGAGATGGAGGGGCTGTCGGTGCTGTTTGGCGGCGAAAGTGCCGCCCGGACCCCCGAAGAGATCAAGGCGGATGAGGCGCGGACCGAAGCCGGTTTTGACAACATGCCGGTCTGAGGCGCGTTTGCCGCGCTTGCCTGTGGACAAGTCCGCCCGTTTGCCCCTTGAATGGGCGCAAAAGGCCGGGGGATAAGGTGCAAGACAACAAGGGACCATCGGGGCAGGCGGCAGAAGGCGACAGGATGCAGGGCGCGGGTCCGGTCAGGCTGGACAGGATCGGCTCTGTCGCCGTGCTGGTTCTGGCCCATCCGCCGGTCAACACGTTGGTGGGCCCTTTGGTGCGCGCCCTTTCCGAGGCGCTGGACACTGTGGCCTCTGACCCCGAGGTCGATGCCGTGATCCTGCGCGGCGAGGGGCGCTGCTTTTCGGCGGGCGCCGATATCCGCGAGGCCGGGCAGGTGGCGCGGATGGCCGAACTGGGCGCGCTTTGCCGCAAGGTCGAAAACCTGTCCAAGCCGGTGATTGCCGCCCTGCATGGCTCGGCCCTGGGCGCGGGGCTGGAGCTTGCGATGGCGGCGCATTACCGGATTGCCAATGCGGCGGCGGTTCTGGGCCTGCCCGAGGTGGGGCTTGGCCTTTTGCCCGCGGCCGGGGCGACGCAGCGTCTGCCGCGGCTGGTGGGGGCGGAACCGGCGCTGCGGCTCCTGGTGGGGGGGCTGCCGCTGCGCGCCCCCGAGGCGCTGGCGCTGGGGCTTGTCGACCGCGTGGTAACCGAGGGTCTGGGCGAGGCCGCGCTTGCCATGGCGCAGGAACATCTGCCGACCCGCCCGACCGCGATGCTGGGTGTGGGCTTGCGCGATGCGGTGGCCTATCAGGCCGCGGTGGCGGCGGCGCGGGCGGCCGACCGCGGCAATCCCTTGCCCGCCCCGGCCCGCATCATCGAATGTGTCGAGGCGGCGGCGCTGTTGCCCTTCGAGATGGGGCTGGTGCTGGAAGAGACCGCCTTTGCCGATCTGGCCGCCACGCCGCAGGCGCATGGCCTGCATCACGCCTTCGTGGCCGAGCGTCTGGCCCTGATGCCTCCGGTCGAGATCGCCGGGCGCAGCCTGCCCGCCCTGACGTCGCTGGCGATCTGGGGCGCCGAGGACCCGGCCGCGGATCTGGCGCTGCAGGCCCTCACGGCCGGGCTGCGGGTGGCGCTGTGTGATCCGGACCGCGCGCGCCTGACCGCGGCGTTGAGCCGGATTGCCGCCATGCAGGAACAGGCCGTGGTGGCCGGTCAGATGACGGAGGACAGCCGCGATGCCGCCTGGGCGCGGCTCGCCTCGGATCTGTCCTTTGCTGCCCTGCACGAGGCGGGTCATGTGGCGGATCTGGTTTTGGTGAGCCCGGGCCAGTCGTCCCTGGGTCTGCCGGCCGGGGTGGTGGCGGCCACGATGGGCGCTGCCGCGCAGGGCGCCGGCATCACCGTGCCCGAGGCGCCGGGCGGGCTGGCCGAACTGGCGATCGGCCCGGGCGCGACGCTGGATCAGATCGGCCTCCTGGCCGCGCTGGGCCGACGCCTCGGCTGGCGGGTGGTGACGGTGGGGCCGGGCGGCCCGGTCGAGTTGGGCCTGCGGCTGGCGCTTGACGCGGCCGAACGCCATCTGGCGCAGTCCGTGCCGCCCGAGGCGATTGCGGCGGCGCTTGCGGCCTTTGGGATGGGGCAGGGCGGCGGGCAGGGCGGCTTGCGGCCGCAAACGGCGATGCCGCGCGGCGGGCGGGTGCTGGTCCAGACCTGTCTGGCCGCTTTGGCCGCCGAGGGCGCGCGGATGCTGGCCGATGGCCGCGCACGCCGCCCCTGCGACATCGACGCGGTGGCGCTCGTCTCGGGCCTCATGCCGCGCTGGCAGGGCGGGCCGATGTTTCAGGCCGATCAGCGCGGGCTTCTGGTGCTGCGCGCCGATCTGCGCCGGATCGAGGGCGACCCGGTCTTCGCCGTCTCGCCGCTTCTGGATGACATGATCGCCGAAAGCCGGCGTTTTGCCGATCTGAACGAGGGCTGAAGCGGGGGCACCGGTAGGGCCGCGGGCTGTGGGCAGGTTGCGGGCAGGCTGCGGGATCGTCGATCTGCGCCGCGCGGGCCGGTCAGCGCAGGACGAGGCCTGCCACCACGCAGATCAGGCCCAGGATTGCCACCCCCATCGAGGCGAGGTTCAGCGTCACCACCCGCTGCATCAGCGCGCGGGCGGTGTCGGGGTCGGCGCGTTTGGCCGCCATCGACAGGCTGACGCAGCGCGCAAGACCCGCGACACCCAGCAGGGCCACCACCGCCCCGCCCCAGATCAAAGCTGCCATGGCGGCCTCCTCTTTTGCTGACCCGCGCCTAGCGGCTTGGCGGCGCCATGTCCAGTCTTGCACCCCTGTTGTCCGGCGGTATAGGGAAGAGGCCCAGTCCTTTTGCGGAGCCTTCAGATGTCCAGCCCGAACGATGCCTATGCCGTCACAGCCGACGAACTGCGCCAGTTCATCGAACGCTGCGAACAGCTGGAAGCCGAAAAGAAGGACCTGGCCGAACAGCTGAAAGAGGTGATGGCCGAAGCCAAGGGGCGCGGCTATGACACCAAGGTCCTGCGCAAGGTCATCGCCCTGCGCAAGCGCAAGCCCGACGAACTGGCCGAGGAGGAAGCCGTGCTCGAGGTCTACAAGGCCGCGCTCGGCATGGCCTGAGCCTGGGCGGCCCTGCCCGCCGCACTGTAATCTTCCACCCGCCCACCGACGATTTTTCTGCGAAAAATCTGGCCGCGGGAGATGAAAAATCCGGCCATGGTGGATGAAAAATCCGGCCGTGGGGGATGAAAAATCTGGCGGCGAGGGGATGAAAAACCGGCCATGGTGGATGAAAAACCCCGCAGTGGGGATTTTTCGCAGAAAAATCGTGGCGCGGGCTGGTGTCAGGGTGCTATGAAGCGCACTCCCGGCGTTGCCGCGATCCGCGCCACATCCTGTTCATAGTGCAGGGTCAGCGTTTCGACCGTGGCCTCGGTCCAGCCGGGCATCTCGATCTCGGTACTGATCTTTTCCTTCAGCGCGAACTTGTCGAGGAAGGCCGAAACGATCCGCCGCCGCATCTCGACCGAGGTGACGGGGTGGCTGTCGATATAGGCCTGCATGCGCTTTGTGCCTTCGGCCGGCATCAACTGGGTCAAGAGCTCGTCCTCGTCCTCAAGCACCGTGCCCGGAGCCTGGCCGGCCACCGCTTGCAGGACTTCAGGCCAGATCAACGGCGTGTCCTCGTCGCACCAGACGGTCAGGGGCACGTCGGGGTTCGCGGCGCGGATGTCTTCGACCACCTGCGACCAGCGCATGCCGAACAGGTCCACGCCCTTCAGGAAGTCCTCCGTGCTGGCCTTGCCGCCCTTCATCTTTTTCTGCTTGGCATAGACGGCGGGGAGAAAGCCTGCGGGATTGCGGATCGCGAGGTGAAATTCCGCGCCGATCTGGGGAAAGATCTGGGTAAAGGCGCGGGTGCGGTCGCCCGCCGCCGGGTAAAGCGCGCCGTCGACCACCCAGGGCGCCAGTGCCAGAAAGTTCTCCCAACTCAGGATCAGGCGTTCGGCGCGGCCCTCTTCCATGATCTGTTCCAGGACCAGCGCCTGCGTGTCCACCGACGCCGCCTGTCCATTGAGAGCGATGGCCGTGTCGCGCATCAGGTTGCGGTAGCGCGTGGGGCCCGGCACGACGATGCCCTGTGCGGCCAGCGTTCCGCGGTTCTTCAACAGACAGCGCAGCAGACGCTCGTCATCGGTGCAATGTGCGCCCAGGTGGTAAACGATCCGCATGTCAGGTCCTGCCCGGTTCTTGTTCTTTGCAGCGGAATATACGGGGTTTTCCCGGCAGGGAAACTGCTTTCCGCGCGGGACGCCGTGCCTGCCGCCGTGCGTGCCGTCGTGCCTGCCGCCGTGCGTGCCGTCAGCCCGACCCGCCGTCAGCCCGACCCGCCCTCAGCCCGACCTGCCGTCAGCCCGGCGCGCAGGGGGCCAGCCGGATCGGCGGCCCCGGCTTGTCGCCGATCACCTGGCAGGTGCCATCGGCGCAAAGCGTCCAGCCGCCGACCGTGGCCCCCGAGGCGCCGAGCAGGATCTGGCCCTGTGGCGCAAGGCTGGGCTGCCAGACCCACCAGTCGCCCACCAGCCGCGCGCCATCGCCCGGCTCCATCCCGGCGCCCGAGCCCTGAACGCGCGCCTCGGTCAGGTGCAGGCCTTGGGGCGTCAACTCCCATGTCTCGGCCCAGCTGGTCTTTTCGACCGAATGGGTCCAGGACAGGGTGAAACTGGCGCCAGCCAGCATCAGTGCCCTGGCCCCGATCATCAGGCAGGCCGCCATCGCGGGCTCAGGCCGTGGCGGCGCGGCTGCGGCGCCAGATCATGAGGGCAAAGCCCAGGGCCAAGGCAAAGCCCGCCTCGTCGGTCAGGGGCAGGGCCGCCACCAGTGTGAAGGCCGCGGCCATGGCCAGCAGCCTTTCGGGCCAGCCCAGCCTCTGCCCCATCCAGCCGATCACCGCCACGCCCCAGAGCCCGATCGCCAGCACCGCCTTGACGCAGATATAGGCCACGGCCGGCCAATAGCCGATCTCGCTCGCCAAGGGCCCGCCGTCCTGCAGCATAAGGGCAGGGGTATAGACGGCCAGAAACGGGATGACAAAGCCCGCCGCGGCCACCTTGATCGCCTCGATCGAGATCTTGAGCCCGGATTCGCGCGCAATCGGTGCCGCGGCAAAGCAGGCAAGTGCGACCGGCGGGGTCAGGTCGGCGAGGATGCCGAAGTAAAAGACGAACATGTGCCCCACCATCAGCGGCACGCCCAGTTTCAACAGGGCGGGGGCCGCGATCGAGGCGGTGATGATGTAATTGGGGATGGTGGGAATTCCCATGCCCAGCACGATGCAGGTGATCATGGTCAGGATCAGCGACAGAAACAGGCTGTGCTGACCCACGCTGACGATGAACTGGCCGAAGGTCGTGGCGGCCCCGGTCAGGGTCATGGTGCCGATGATGACGCCGACCAGCGCGCAGGCGACCCCCACCGGCAGCGCGGTCTTGGCGCCCTCGGCCAGGCTGTCGCGGCACAGGGCCAGCGTGGCGCGCCCGCCCTTGGTGGCGAGGTTCCACAGGATCAGCGCCGCCAGCGCCACCAGAACCACCCGGATGCCCAGCCTGAAGAAACTCGCCGCGATGAGCCCAAGGGCGATCCAGAACACCACGCGCAGCGCGCCCGCAGGCAGGCTCGGCGCCGCGGCCTCGCCCAGGATCAAGAGGACCGTCAGCGCCAGCCCGATGGTGCCCGCATAAAGCGGCGTGTAGCCGGTGAACAGCAGATAGACCAGAACCATCAGCGGCAGCAGCAGATGCCAGCCCGCCTTCAAGGCCGCCCGGGGCGAGGGCAGGTCGGCCTTTGCCATGCCGCGCAGGCCCCATTTGCCCGCCTCCAGATGCACCATCCAGAAGGCCGAGGCAAAGTAGAGGATGGCCGGGATCAGCGCGGCCTTGACCACCTCGTGATATTGCACGCCCAGCGTTTCGGCCATGATGAAGGCCACGGCGCCCATCACCGGCGGCATGATCTGCCCGCCCATCGAGGCCGTCGCCTCGACCCCGCCGGCAAAGGCCGGCCGGTAGCCGAAGCTTTTCATCAGCGGAATGGTGAACTGGCCGGTGGTGACCACATTGGCCACGCCAGAGCCCGAGATCGTGCCCATCAGCCCCGAGGACACCACGGCGACCTTGGCCGCTCCGCCTTGCCGGTGGCCGACCAGCCCCAGCGAGACATCGGTGAAGAGCCGGATCATCCCGGCCTTTTCAAGGAACGACCCGAACAGGATGAACAGAAAGATATAGGAGGAGGAAACATAGGCCGGGATGCCGTAGATGCCTTCGGTGCCAAAGGACATCTGGTCGATGACCTGGGCAAAGTCATAACCGCGCGTGCCCAGGGGCGCGGGCAGGTACTGGCCGAAGAAATCATAGGCGAGGAACACCGCAGAGATGATCGGCAGGGCCGGGCCCATCATCCACCAGGCCGCGGCAAAGACCACGATCAGGGCCAGGATGCCGATGGCGGTATCCTGCGGCAGGGGGTCGCCGGCGCGCAGGATCAGAGGCGTGTATTCCAGCCATTGATAGCCCGCCACGATCACGCCCAGAATGGCCAGGCCCCAGCCGAGCGCCTTTTGCCAGCCGGTCTGCCCGCGCACCAGTGCCAGCAGCGGAAAGCCCAGAAGCCCGAGGAACCCCACATGCACCGCCCGCACCACCACGCTGGGCAGGTCGATCAGATGCGCGGCCGTGCCGATCTGGAACAGCGAAAACACAATCGCCACGCCGTAAAGCAGCAGGCCCTCGCGACCGGACGGAAAGCTTTCGGCCAGGGGATCATGCAGGCCCGAAGCCGGCGCCTGGTCCACAGATGTCGCGTGCTGCACGAAAGCCCCCTCGGTCAGGAAAGTGGGTCAGGCGGCACTGCGCCGCCCGCCTGGGACAGAATGCCGGGAGGCAGCGCGCCACCCGGTTGACAAGGACGGGAAGGGCCAAGCGCCGCCCGGTTGGCAAAGACGCGGGCGACCCGGGGCCTTACTTGATCAGGCCTTTTTCCTTGTAGAACTTCTCGGCGCCCGGATGCAGCGGGATCGGCATGCCGTCCAGCGCATGTTCCAGCGAGATGGCCCCCGCCGCCTTGTGCGCGGCCACGAGGTCGGGCAGGTGGTCGTAAAGCAGTTTGGTCATCTGATAGGCCGCATCGTCCGAAACGCCTTCACGCGTCACAAGGAAGTTGCCCACGGCCACGGTCGCCACATCCTCGGTCTGGCCGGTATAGGTGCCGGCCGGGATCGTGCCCGCGATATAGGGCGCGCCAAGTTTGGTGGCGATGTCGGCGGGCACCGAGACGATGGTCACCTCCATCGACGAGGACAGGTCTTTCAGCGAGGCCACCCCGAGCCCGGCCGATTGCAGCGTGGCGTCAAGCTGGCGGTTCTTCATCAGTTCCACCGATTCCGCGAAGGGAAGGTATTCGACCTTGCCGAGGTCAGTATAGCTCAGCCCCGCCGCGGCGAGGATGGCGCGGGCGTTCAGTTCGGTGCCGGATTTGGCCGCCCCGACCGAGACGCTCTTGCCCTTGAGGTCCGCCAGCGAATGGATGCCGCTGTCCTTGGTGGCCACGATCTGGATGTAGTTGGGATAGATCGCGGCAATCCCGCGCAGCTTGTCGAGCGGCGCCTTGAAGCCCGCATCGGCATTGCCCTCGGCCGCCATCTTGACGCTGTCGCCCAGCGCGAAGGCGATCTCGCCCTTGCCCTGCTGCAGGAGGTTGAGGTTTTCGACCGAGGCCTTGGTCGATTGCACCTGCACCTTGGTGCCGGGCATGGCATCGCCATAGATCTTGGACAGGGCGACCCCCAGCGGATAATAGACCCCCGAGGTTCCGCCGGTCAGCACGTTGATGAAATCGTCCGCCCGCGCCAGGGTCGGGGCCAGTGTCGGCGCCAGGGCAAGGGCCAGCGCCGCGGCGGCGGCCCAACTGGATTTGATCGTGAAGATGCGCATAGGGGTCTCCTCTGTTGCTGGGAATTCCTGCCGTTCTCGTTGGATTTTCGCGGCCTGGGGAAAACGATGGCAAATCCGGATCGGATTTTCAAACATTTTCTTGCGAGGCTTGAGATTTAAATGTTTGTTTTGCTTGGATAAAAGAAAATCGGGCTGGCCTGATGCAGCCCTTGCCGCCTCAGGGGCGCAGGAACGGGTCCTCGGCGGCGGCGCGAAGGGCTGCCTTGTATTCCGCGATCAGCCGCGCGCAAAGTTCGGCCGCCGGGGGGCGGTCGTCGATGCCGCCGACACCGTGGCCCGCCGACCAGAGCGATTTCCAGGCCTTGGCCTCGTTCTTCATGTCCATCTGGGCATGGGGCGGCAGGTGGTCCGGGTCGAGCCCTGCCGCACGCAGCGAGGGGATCAGGAAGTTCGCGTTCACGCCCGAGATGTTCTTCGTGTAAAGGATGTCGGCCATCCGCGCCTTCAGGATCATCTCCTTGTAATCCTCTGGCACCATCGCCTCGCGCGTGGCGATGAAGCGGGTGCCCAGATAGGCAAGGTCCGCCCCCATCATCCGCGCCGCCGCGATCTGGGCGCCGGTGTTCATCGCACCCGACAGGACGACACAGCCGTCAAAGACCTGACGGATCTCGGCGATCAGGGCAAAGGGGCTCATCGTGCCGGCATGACCGCCCGCGCCCGCCGCCACCCCGATGATGCCATCCACCCCCGCCTCGGCCGCCTTTTCGGCGTGCCGGCGGTTGATCACGTCATGAAAGACCAGCCCGCCATAGGACTGCACCGCCCCCACCACATCCGGCACGGCACCGAGCGAGGTGATGACCAAGGGCACCTTGTGGCGCACCACTTCCGCCAGATCGGCGTCAAGCCGCGGGTTCGATTTGTGGACGATCAGGTTCACGCCGTAAGGGGCCGCCCCGGGGGCAAGCCGTCCGGTGATCTCGTCCAGCCAGTCGCCCAGACCCGCGGTAGAGCGCGGGTTGAGTGCCGGAAAACTGCCTACGACACCGGCATTGCAGGTCTCGACCACCAGATCCGGCCCCGAGGTCAAAAACATCGGCGCGGCGATGGCAGGCAATTTCAAGGGGCTCAGACGGTCGGGTATGGGCATGGCTCACTCCGGTTGCGGGCGGGGCGGGGGCGGCGTCAGGGTCAGGCCGGCCCGCCAGCGCCGATGTGTCGCGCCCTGCCGACGGTCTTCACGCCCCGGGCCTCAAGGCGCGCGCCACTGGTATCGAAACGCAAGGCAGAAAGGCGCGCAGGATCGGGCTGCGACATCATCCGGTGGAACCTCGCGGCAAAACTCCTCACGCCTAGGGCTATACTGGCGGGCCTTGCGTCGTCAACCAACCATGTCCGCGCGTCGCAGGCTGGCCCGGGCCACTTGCGCCCTCCACCGCCCCCGCCTTCCGGCCGCAGGGGCGCCGTCAGGTTCGTGCCGCGCAAAGGATTGTGGGATTGCAGAACGTGGCGCCCAGGCTGGCCTGCGACCCATGGCTTGCGGCCCATGGCTGCGGCCCACGACTGCGGCCCATGGCTGCGGCCTTTTGGCGGGACCGGTCGGTCGGCGGGCTTTGGACCGGGCTGGCGCTTCGGGACGGAAAGCGGGTTTACATTTCGGGCTCAGGCGGCAGACTGGGCGCATGTATGCATCACATGGCTTCCTGCGCTCCGACATCGGCGATGTCGACGTGATCTGGCATGAGGGAACCTACCACCTCTTCCATCTCGTCCTGCCGAACCACGACTTCATCGCGCATGCGGTTTCGACCGACGGTCTGGCCTGGCGCAGGGTGAAGAACGCCCTTTTCGTGGGCGAGCCCGGCGAATGGGATGACGACATGCTCTGGACCATGCATGTCACGCCCGACCCCGACCGCAGGGGCCAGTGGCGGATGTTCTACACCGGGTTGACGCGGGCGGAATATGGCCGGGTGCAAAGGGTCGGGCTGGCGCGGTCGGCCGATCTGTTCACCTGGCGCAAATCCGGCGCCCCCTATCCGCTGCAATCGCCCGGCGCGCCCTATGAATCCGGCGTGGACGAGGGGCGGCACTGGGTCAGCTTCCGCGACCCCTTCTTTTACCACGAGCCGGAGACGGGCACGCGTCTGCTGCTGGCCTCTTTGCGCGTAAAGGACGGGCCGGTGATCCGGCGCGGCTGTGTCGGCCTTGCGCGCGAGACCGCGCCCGACCGGTTCGATTTTGGCCCGCCGCTGCACTGGCCCCGGCTTTACGATGATATCGAGGTGCCCAACCTCTTCAGGCTGGGCGGGCGCTATTACCTGATGGGCTCGATCCGCGAGGATACCAAGATCCACTACTGGTATGCCGACAAGATCGAGGGACCTTTCGAGAATTTCCATGACAACGTGCTGTTGCCGCAGGGCAATTATGCCGGCCGGATCTGCCGGGCGGAGGGGCGCATCCTGCTGTTCAGCTTCTTCAGCGCGACCGAGGTGGTCGATGGCCGGCCCTATGCCAAGAAACTGCTGCCGCCGCCGAAAGAGATTGTCCTGGGTCCCGGCGGCCGGCTGCGACTGAAATCCTTCCATGTCTTTGACGATCTGGTGACCGACCGGGCCGAACTCGATGCCACATCCGCCCTGCGCCCGCTGACCGGCAATCCCGAGGCCCGGGCCGAGCTGCGCGACGCCATGATCTACCTGGCCTGCAAGAGCGGCTTTGAAGCCTTTCTTCTGCCCGGCCGGCACGAGGAGTTTCGCCTGCGCGCCGAGGTCGTGCTGGAAGGGTCGGGCAAGACCGGCCTTCTGCTGCGTACGACGGATGCGGGCGACGGCTATTACCTCGCGCTCGACCTTGTGAACGGGTTTGCGCAGATCCGGGCCTGGGGCGCCAATCCCTCGCCCGAATTCGAACATGCCTTCCGCTTCGCGCCCCTGCAGGAGGCGCAGTTCCGCGGCGCAGCCCATGGGCCCTGGCGGATCGAGGTGGTGGCCCATGGCACCTATCTGGAAGTGTCGATCGACGGCTATGTCGTCCTCAGCCTCGTCGATGACAGTTTCATGGCCGGCGCGGTGGGGTTCTATGTCGAATCCGCCACGCTCGGCCTCAAGAACCTTGCGATCGAGACGCTGAGCCGCCCGGTCATCGAGCAGGCCCCCGAGATGGTCTATACCGCCACCCACGCGCCGGACCTTGTGACCGGCGGCGGGATCGACGCATGAGCGGGGCCGCGGGGCGCTGGCTTCTGGTCAGCGATATCGACGACACGCTGACGGGCGACCCCGCGGGCCTGAATCGCCTCTGGCAGGCGGTGCAGGCGCGGCGCGGCGGGCTTTTGCTGGCGCTCAATTCCTCGCGGCCGGCGGCCAGCGTCGATGCCACGCTTGCGCGGGACTTTCCGCCCGGTTTCGCGCCGGATGCCGTCATCACCGGCATGGGCACCCAGATCCGCATCGGCGGCCAGTGGGACGCGGATTGGGCCGCGCGCTTTGCGGATTGGCCGCGCAACCGGGTGGTGGCCCTGGTCGCGGGCCTGGGCTTTGCCCCGCATCCGCAGGCCTACCAGACCCCGGCCAAGGCCAGTTTCGCCGTGCCACTGGCCGCCCGCGATGGAGTTCTGGCGGCACTTGCGGCGCAGGATCTGCCCGTGCGGGCGATCTTTTCGGGCACAAGCGACCTCGATCTGCTGGCGCCGGGGGCCGGAAAGGATGAAAGCCTGCGGTTTCTTGCCGAAAAGCTGGCCATCGACCCGAGCCGGGTGGTGGCGGCGGGGGACTCGGGCAATGATCGGGCCATGTTCGAGGCTGCGGCCTGCGCCATCGCCGTCGGCAATGCCAGGCCAGAGCTTCTCGATACCATGCCCGCGGCCAAGACTTACCGCGCGCGGGCGCACCATGCGGCTGGGGTCCTTGAGGGACTGATCGCGCTGGGCATCCTGCCCGGCTAGCGGGTGCCGCGAACAGACAGGAGGAACGTCATGCCCGCGCCAATCGGCTCGCTCTTGATGATTTCATTGCACGGCTATGTGGCCGGCTCGCCCGAACTGGGCAAGCCCGACACCGGCGGCCAGGTGGTCTTTGTCCTCGAACTGGCCAAGCGTTTTGCGCGGCTGGGCTACAAGGTCGATGTGATGACCCGCAGGTTCGAGGACCAGCCCGCCGAGGATGTGATCAACGACAACCTGCGCATTTTGCGTATTCCCTTCGGCGGCAGGGATTTCATCCGCAAGGAGGACATGCACGACTGGTACGGCGATTTCATCAGCAATGCGCTGGCGATGATCCGTGCCCGCAAGCTTGGCTATGACGTGGTCAACAGCCATTACTGGGATGCCGGTGTGGCAGGCCAGAAGATCGCCGAGGAACTGCAGATCCCCCATATCCACACGCCCCATTCGCTGGGCTGGTGGAAACGGGCCGACATGGCGGGCAGCCCGCCCGAAGAGATGGCCGGCTACCGCTTTGAAGAACGCATCCGCAAGGAATTCGTGCTTTATCGCACCTGCGACCATGTGATCGCCACCTCCGAACAGCAGGTCGATCTGATCGCCAGGGAATATGTCCTGCCGCGCGACCATATCACCATGATCCCGCCCGGCATCGACGAGAACCGCTTCACACCCGCAACACCCGAGCGGGTGGCGGAGGCGCGTGCGCGGTTGGGCATCGGGCCGCGGGATGTCTATGTCGTGGGCCGCGCGGCCGAGAACAAGGGCTACGATCTGATCATCCAGGCACTGCCCGCGCTGCGTATCCTGCAACCAGAGGCGCGGCTGGTTCTCGCCGCCGGCGCCAATTCCGACAGCGACCTGGCGCTGCTGGCCCAGTGGAAGGCCATCGCCGCCGAGACGGGTGTCGCCGATGCGGTCGATTGGCGCGGCTATGTCGCCGATGCCGATCTGGCCGACCATTACCGCGCGCCCGGCGTCTTTGCCTTGCCCTCGCGCTATGAACCCTTCGGCATGACGGCCGTCGAGGCCATGGCCTGCGGCACGCCCACGGTGATGACGATCCATGGCGGCCTGCATGAACTGGTGGAATTCGGCCGTCATGCGCTGGTGGCCGATCCCAAGCGCCCCGAGGAATTTGCCGCCATGATCAACATGCCGCTGCAATATCCCCGCCTGCGCGAGGCCCTGACGGTCGAGGGCGCCCGCTTTGCCCGCAGGGTCTTTGGCTGGACCGGCATCGCCCGGCGCACGCTGGCCGTCTTTGAACAGTTCCGCGGCCGCTATGACGCCTATGCGCCAGAGGCGGCGGAATAGGGCACCGACGCAGGCCTTGATGCGATGGCCGGGCCGCTGCCGGTTCCGCCAAGCCGCAGCATCCGCTCTGCCCGTCGCGACAGCCCGTTCCGACCGCGCCAAGGCCCGGCCCTGCCGGCAAGGCGCGCGGGGTAGGGCCCCCGACCCTGGGGCCCTGGCCTGCGGGTTTGCGCAACCGTGATGGCGCCTCGATGGACAAGGGGGCCCGGCCCTGCCAGACAGGTGTCATGTTCCCTTGGCCTGCAGGTCCGATCTTGGCCGTCTCCCCTGGCGAAAAGCGCATTCATCAGATCTTTCGGATCAGCGTCATCCTCAAGGGGCTGCACGCGCTGATCGAGATCGGGGGCGGGCTTATCTTTTACCTCGTCAGCGCGCGCACGGTGCTGGACTGGGTCAACCTGATGACGCGCGACGAACTGGTCGAGGACCCGCGCGATTTCATCGCCACCCATCTTCTGGACGCGGCCCAGCATCTGACCGGCGCGACCCAGAGTTCTTACGCCTGGTATCTCGTCAGCCATGGCGTCATCAAGCTGGTGCTGGTGGCCGGGCTCTTGCGCGAAAGGCTGATCGCCTATCCGCTGTCGCTGGTCGCGCTGGGGGGCTTCATCCTCTATCAGCTCTACCGCTACAGCTATACCCATTCCATCGGCCTGATCCTGCTGACGCTGTTCGATCTGGTCGTGATCGCCCTGGTCTGGCACGAATGGCGCCTCTTGCGCCGGCATCTTCCGGTGCAGTGACCTGCAGCCCCGGCCCGTGGGGGCTTTGCAAAACCGTTGCAATGCTCGCGGCTTCGTGCTGCATATTGTGGACAGGGGGCCCATGGTGGTATCCAGAGGGCAAGGAATTATCGCGCGACCGGTGTTCAGGACCAACGCTCAGAGGAGATGTGGCAAGATGCCGAAAGCGACCGGCAGGGCAAGGCCCGCTCAGCCAAAAGAGGCCCCGGATCCAGGGATCCGGGTGCTGGATGGCGACATCGAAAGCCTGAAGTCCGAGATTGCCATGCTGCGCGAGACGCTGCGCGACATCTTGCCGGTGCCGCAACACCCCGCGACGGATGTGCAAGGCCTTGAGGTGCAGTTGCTGCGCGACCAGCTGGCCGATCTGGCCGCGCGGGAGGCCGAAACCTCCGGCAGCCTCGATGCGCTCAGCCAGCGCACCGCCCGGCAAGAGACCGAAATCGTGACCCTGCGCAGCTTGCTGGGCCAGGCCCATGCCGACCGCGCCGCGGCAACCCGGGGCGAGGGGCGGTGGCCGCAGGGGCCCTTCGCGGTTCAGCCCGCAGGCACCGCGCCCGCGGCGCAGAACCTCGCGCAGGTCGAGACGGTGATGGCGCTGCTGCTCAAGGAACTTGCCGCCGAAAGGGCACGCCGCGTCCAGGCGGAAGAACGGCTGCGCAGGTTGCGGGACAGGGCGGTCCGCCTGCCGCTGATGACCCAAGGCCGCGCGACCGGGGCACAGAGCCAGGCGCGCGACTGAACGCGGCCCGGCGCGCAGGTCCCCTGACCTTGCCAAGGGCCAAGGCTTACCAGTGACCGGTGTTGCCCATGCTGGCCCAGGGCTCTTGCGGCGGCAGGGCGTCGCCCATCTGCAGGATCTCGATCGAGACATTGTCAGGGCTGCGCACGAAGGCCATGTGCCCGTCGCGTGGCGGCCGGTTGATCGTCACGCCGGCGGCCTGCAGCTTGGCGCAGATCTCGTAGATATTGTCGAACGCATAGGCCAGATGGCCGAAATGCCGGCTGTCCGAGGGCAGGCCGCTGTCGCCATCCCAGTTGTAGGTCAATTCCACCGGCGCCTCGGGCTGCCCGGGCGGGGCCATGAAGACCAGCGTGAAACGGCCCTTTTCATTGACATAGCGCCGGGTCTCTTCCAGCCCCAGAAGCTTGTAGAAGGCGATGGATTTATCGAGGTCCAGCACCCGGACCATGGTGTGCAGATAGCGAACTTGCATGGGCTTTCTCCTGAATTCCGCGGTCAACCTAGCATGCCGGTCCGCAAAGGCCAGATCAGAACCGCGACTTCACCGAAAGGCTGATCCCGGCGGTCTGCGTGTCATAAAGTGCCACATTGCTGCGATTGCGCGAGAAATCCAGCGACAGAACGGGGGCAAAGCCCAGATAGGTCATCTTGTCGATCTCTGCCGTCAGGCTCGCCGCCCAGCGGACATCGTGCCGCCCGATGGCGGTGAAGGGCGAGGCGGCGTAATCCGCGCCGCGCAGCGACAGGCTGGCGCCAAAGCCCAGGCCCGCCACCGGCTGGCGCGCTTGCCA
This sequence comes from bacterium, assembly GCA_016124195.1. Lineage (GTDB taxonomy): Bacteria > Pseudomonadota > Alphaproteobacteria > Rhodobacterales > Rhodobacteraceae > Stagnihabitans. The sequence continues at coordinate 172,123 of WGOE01000012.1, forward strand.
GCCCAGGCCCAGGCTCGCCTCGGCATGGTCGATGCCGATGTCCTGCGAGGCGACGCGCGCCAGCGTCAGCCCGGCCTGCCATTGATCGCCGCGCGGTCCGGCCAGATCATAGGTCGCCCCCACATCGGTCTCGGTCGAGGACGAGACCGGTCGGTCGAGCCGGATCTGCCGCGTGACGGAGGTCGACCAGGTCGCAAGCCCCGGACCCACAGGTTGCGCCAGATCGAAGGACAGTTCCACGCTGTTGGACAGATCGCTGCCGCCATACCAGCTGTGCCCGCCGGTCAGCCCGGTGGTCAAAAGGCCCAGCGGCGATGCGGTCTTGTACTCCAGCCCGGCCTCGACATGACCCAGCGCGTAATCGCCGTTGCGCGCATTGGGCGCCTGCGCCCGCGCGCTGTCGGACAGGATCACGCCCTGCTGGCTGGCGGCAAAGGTCAGGGCGGTCTGGCTGGTCGCCGTCTCGCCCAGTTTCAGGCGGCCCTGCACGCCCAGACCCCAGGCGAGGCCCGACAGCGCCAGCGCATCGCCCGACAGGATGAACGGGATGCCCTGATATTCAAACAGCGGATCACGCGCCCCGCCGTTCACATTGTCGGACGGCCGGAGCGAGGCATCGACCTGCAGGCTCAGCGGATTTTGCGAGCGCACATAGGCGAAATCCTGCAGCGCCTGACCCTGGGCCGCCGCATTGGGTGCGTTCTGCACGGCGCGGCGCAGCCAGAACTGCGCGCGGGTCCGGTGGTCCTGCAGGCTCAATGCCTGCGCCACGGCAGAGGCCGCCGCAAAGCGCAGCGCCGGCGTATCGGCCGCGGCCCAACCGGCCCGTGCGGCCGCCTCGCTGTCGGGCAGGTGCTGGAGGATGCGCAAGGCCTGCGCCTTCAGGATCAGGGCCTGCGCGTCCTGCGGATCGCGCGTCAAAAGCGTCTCGGCGATCTGCAGCGCCTGTTCGGCATAGCCGTTCAGCAGCGCCTGAGCGCCGAAGGCCCGCATCTGATCGACGTTCAGAACCGCGGGTTTGGTCCATGCCACGCCGCTGCCAGGGATGCTCAACAGGCTTGCCGCCCCGGCCAGCAGCGCTGCCCGGACGGCGCGCCGCAAGGGCCCGGTCATTTCCGGTAAAGGATGAAGCCGCCGGTCTCCCGCGCCGTGTAGCCGGTGAACTGTGAGGTCACCACGATGACGCCCGCCACCTCGTCCTTGCCGCCCGCGGTGGCATCGCCCGACAGGACGGCATAGTATTTGCCGGCTTCGAACACCGTGGGCGTGCCGTTGATGGTGATCGTGTTGTCCAACTGGCCCTGCATTTCGCCATTGTTGTCCAGATTGCCCGGTCCCACCTTGAAAACCATGGTCGGCAGCGCCACAAGCGGCGTGTCGGGCTTCTTGTCGGCATTGATGCCGGCAATGACGTCAGCGGTGATATCCTTGCCGTTCAGATCAAAGATCTTGCGGTTGTCAACATAGCCGGTGATCCCTGCGCCATTCCCGGTGGCCGAGGTGTCCGGGTTGAAGTCATTGAAGTCGATCGCCATATGCGCCGTGCCAGAGGTGATCTGCAACCCACTCGCGCCGCTGAAATCGCGCAGGCCCGCATAGGTGCCCTCGTAATTGGCCTGTCCCGTCGTGGGCAGGGTGACCCCGCCGATCCGGTTGTAGATGAAACCGCCAAAGCCATAGTCGCGATAGGCGCCGGTCCGCACGATGGCGAAATTCGTGTTGCCCGAGGTTGAGACGCCGTAAAGCGCACGGTACGAGAACTGGTCGATCAGCGTATGCGTCACCGTGTCCGGATAGGTGCCCGACCCGGCATAGACCTTGGCGCCGCTGATCGTCATCTTGGCCCCACCCGGCCTTGTGGCGCGCTGGTAGACATTGCCGCCGTCGAACGCCAGATTGTCCACCGTGAAGGTGTCGGCGGTTTGATCATAGCTGTAACCCTTGGCAAATCCATTGCCGGTGGTCGCGTCAAACGCTTCCGCCCGCGAGATGTCACCCACCGCCGTTGGTGACGCCGTGCCCGGCAGGTTGTTGCCGCTGGTCTCATTCACCGAGGCGTTGCCTGACGCGCCGCCTGTGCCACTACCGCTGCCGCCCGATTTCGCCAGAGGGTTGCCGTCACAGGACGCCAAAAGCAAAAGCGCCATAACGGAGATACGAACTGCCGACATAATGCCCCACATGTTTCTTTTCGTTTTGCCCCAACCTTGCCGCAACCGGGGGCAAAGGTCAAAACTCGGCTGAAGTTTGCCGAATTTCCCCGTACCCTGATGCAGAGCCGCACCACTGGCCTTTCCCCGGCCTGACCCGCTATTCTGAGGCCGACTCAATCGCGAAAGGCCTTGCCCATGCCGCTCTCTCCCGAACAACTGGCCGAAATCGAGGCCGCACGGGCCACCCCGCACCTGACCCTGCGCGCCGTCTCGGAGGGCATGGAGGCGCATCTTTACAAGGCCAACCCGGTGCTGGACCACGGCCTCGTGCGCGTCATCGACTATATGGGCGACGACGGCGCCATCGTTCAGGCCGCCCGCGTCAGCTATGGCGCCGGCACCAGGCATGTCTCGAATGACGAAGGGCTGATCCGCTACCTGATGCGGCACTGGCACTCGACCCCGTTCGAGATGTGCGAGATCAAACTGCACGTCAAACTGCCGGTTTTCGTCGCGCGCCAGTGGATCCGCCACCGGACCGCCAATGTGAACGAATACTCGGCCCGCTATTCGATCCTGGACCGCGAGTTCTATATCCCCGAACCGGCCCATTTGGCCGCGCAATCCACCGTGAACAACCAGGGCCGCGGCGCCGTGCTTGAAGGCGCCGAGGCGGCCCGCGTTCTCGACCTTCTCAAACGCGATGCGGCCACCGCCTACGACCATTACGAGGCGATGCTGAGCGAGACCCAGCCTGACGGCACACCGCAGCAGGGCCTCGCCCGCGAATTGGCGCGGATGAACCTGCCCATGAACATCTATACCCAATGGTATTGGAAGGTGGATCTGCACAACCTCTTCCACTTCCTGCGCCTGCGGGCCGATGCCCATGCCCAATACGAAATCCGCGTCTATGCCGAAGAGATTTGCCGTCTTGTGAAAGACTGGGTGCCCCTGGCCTATGCCGCCTTCGAGGATTACCGGATGGGCGGCGTCACGCTGAGCGGCAAGGCGGTGGCGGTTCTGAAACGGCGGCTGAAGGGCGAGGCCGTCAGCCAGGAGACGAGCGGCATGAGCAAGGGAGAGTGGCGCGAGTTCGAGGCGGTTTGGGGGCAGTGACAGCCCTGTGTCACGGGCCTGAACAGGGGCAGCGTGGGCGAAAAGTCTTTGCCATCAAATCGTGGGTCCGGGGCAACCCCGACGTTTTATCCCCGCGATTGCGCATTTGCGATATCGGCGGGGTCGGGGTGGCCCCCGACCTACGGGTTATCCCGGTGAAATGAGGAATATGGCCAATCCTTGGGGTCCTCCACCAACCCGTGTTTCACCGGATTGAGCCAGCAATACCGGACATGCGCGGCATAGTCTTCCTCGCCCCGGATGTGATGCTCCCAGAACCGTTTCTGCCAATAGCCGGATTCGGTGCGTAGGTCGGGGGATACCCCGACTCTCCTCCCCTCATCCGCACGCACGCGCCCGGCAATCGCGCCATAATCGTTCGCGGCGGGAGTCGGGGTAACCCCCGACCTACCCAATTCCCGCGAGAACCGCGCCTTCAGCATCCCCATCCGGTTGGAGTAATCCGCATCGCCCTCTGGCAGGGTCCAGACGCAATGCATGTGATCGGGCAAGACCACCCAGGCGTCGATCCGGAACGGCTTGTCGCTCCTCGTGCGGCGCGCGGCATCGCGCAGGACATCGATGTGGCGGATCAGAAAGTCCGAACCGCGCGCAGCCAGATTGACCGTGAAGAACACGGTCGCGCCGGGCATCCTGGGGCGAAGATAGCGGGACATCGACCCAGTCTGGACTGCGATGCTTAAGAAATCGCTACCGCTCGCGGCGTTCCTTTGGCCCGGCACGCGACATCCGAGGTCGGGCTGCCGCCGCGGGCGCCAATGGCCAAGGTTGTGCGGCACCTCGCGCCTTCGAGATCCGGTTTCGTTGCCAAGGTTCGGGGAATTCCTGACCCATGTTCAGGCACGGCTTCGCTGGACCGGGGCGTGCCGGTTCCGCGACAAGGGCAAAGGCCCGGCCTTTCCTGACGGCCTTTCCCGCGGCTCTTCACGGCCGCAAAGAATCGGCTCTGGCGCCAATTCTTGCGAAAAAACCACATGCGCCCGCCCGTGGCTCACACTTCTGTAACATGCCTTCGTCTGGACCTCGGGCACGTCCGCGTGTAGACGGAAAGAAGACGGAAAGAAGATGTCGATGTCGGCGGAAAGGCGGTTGCAATGATCCTCTACGGACTGTCCACCTGTGACACCAGCAAGAAAGCGCTCAAGGCCTTGCAGCGGGCCGGCAAGGAGGTCACCTTTCGCGACGTCCGCGCCGAACCCTTGAGCGAGGCCGAGATCGACGCCATCGTCACCCAGTTCGGCGACCGGGCGGTCAACAAGCAATCCACGACCTACCGCAGCTTTTCGGATTTCTTGCGCGAAAGCGAACCCGAGGCACAAATCAAGGCTCAGCCCACTGTGATGAAGCGCCCCATCATTCAGGACGGGGCGGCTTGGTATCTTGGGTGGGATGCCGAAACAGAAGCTAAAACAACAGCTTAAAGAAGCCTGAGATCGCCCGCAGACTGTTTGCCGTCACGGCCGGACTGCAGTTCGAAGCCGATCTTCTGGTTCTCGTTCAGCCCCTTCATCCCGGCGCGTTCCACGGCCGAGATATGAACGAACACATCCTTGCCGCCATCATCCGGTGCAATAAACCCATAGCCCTTGGTCGCGTTAAACCACTTCACGGTGCCCGTCGGCATGCCGCTTCTCCCATCCTAACCCTCCCGAGGCGATATTGCCCCGGGCCGTGCGCCCCGATTTTTCCGGCCTTTGCAGCAAAGTCCGCCAAGATCTGGTTTACACAGCAGCGATGATGCCAAAGGTGAAACGAAAATCAAGCCTGATCCTTAAAAACAAGGCGAATTGCAACAATCCGCGCCGCAAGGGTCGGGCTTTGCGGGTATCACAGGCTTTGGAACGATCCCCCAATACGGTGCGACGGGGGGAGATTTGCCCAAATCGGCGGCAAGGCGCCCGGCCGTCAGGTCGGGCGCATCAGGACAGCGGCCAAGACCTCAGTCCGACGGCGGCAGGGCGGCAAAGCCGAATTCGGCCAGGGCTGCATCAAAGCTCATCGTTTCGGTACGCGCATCGCCAAGCCTGCGGACCGAGACGCTGCGGTCTTCGACCTCTTTCATGCCGATGGCCAGAAGGACCGGGACCTTGCCCAGCGAATGTTCGCGCACCTTGTAATTGATCTTTTCGTTGCGCACATCGGCTTCGGCCCGCACGCCGGCCTTGCGCAGGGCCCCCACGATCTCGTGCACGAAAGGATCGGCGTCCGAGACGATCGAGGCCACCACGACCTGACGCGGCGCAAGCCAGAAGGGCAGCTTGCCGGCGTAGTTTTCGATCAGAATGCCGATAAAGCGCTCGAAAGACCCCAGGATGGCGCGGTGCAGCATATAGGGCCGGTGCTTGGCGCCGTCCTCGGCCACATATTCCGCGCCGAGCCGGGTCGGCAGGTTGGGGTCGACCTGGAAGGTGCCGCATTGCCATTTGCGGCCAATGGCGTCGGTCAGCTTGAAATCGAGCTTGGGGCCATAGAAGGCGCCTTCGCCGGGATCGACCTCATAGGGCACGCCCGCGGCCTTGACTGCGGCTTCCAGCATGCCTTCGACCTTGTCCCAGGTTTCGTCCGAGCCGATGCGCACATCGGGGCGGGTCGAGAACTTGATCTCGAATCCGTCAAAGCCGAGGTGCTTGTAGACCGAAGCCAGCAGCCGGATGAAGCTTTCGCATTCCGAACCGATCTGGTCTTCGGTGCAGAAGATATGCGCGTCGTCCTGCGTGAAGCCGCGCACCCGCATCAGGCCATGCATGGAGCCCGAGCTTTCGTAGCGGTGGCACGAGCCGAATTCCGCCAGCCGCAGGGGCAGGTCGCGGTAAGACTTCAGGCCCTGGTTGAAGACCTGCACATGACAGGGACAGTTCATCGGTTTGAGCGCGTTGATGCGCTTTTCCTTGGCGCCTTCCTCGTCGACCTCGACGATGAACATGTTCTCGCGGTAGGCCTCCCAATGGCCGGACTTCTCCCAGAGGATGCGGTCAACCACTTGCGGGGTGCGGATTTCCTTGTAGCCGGCCGTGCGCAGGCGGCCGCGCATGTAATCTTCGAGCGTGCGCCAGATCTGCCAGCCGTTCGGGTGCCAGAAGACCATGCCGGGGGCTTCGTCCTGCAAATGGAACAGGTCCATCTCGCGGCCAAGCTTGCGGTGGTCGCGCTTGGCGGCCTCTTCGAGCATGGTCAGATGGGCCTTCAGATCCTCACGGTTCTTGAAGGCCAGACCATAGATGCGCTGGAGCATGGGCCGGGTCGCATCGCCGAGCCAATAGGCGCCGGCGACATGGGTCAGCTTGAAGGCATCGGCGGGCACCTGGCCCGTGTGCTGCAGATGCGGGCCACGGCAGAGGTCCTGCCAGGCCCCATGCCAATACATCCGCAGATCCTCGCCCTCGGGGATGCGGTTGATCAGCTCGATCTTGAAGGGCTCGCCGCGCTCTTCATAATAGGCCAGCGCGCGGGCGCGGTCCCAGACCTCGGTGCGGACCGGGTCGCGGGCGTTGATGATCTGCTTCATGCGCGCCTCGATCGCGCCAAGGTCTTCGGGCGTGAAGGGTTCGGCCCGGTCGAAGTCATAGAACCAGCCCTGATCGCGCACCGGGCCGATGGTGACCTTGACCTCTGGCCAGATCTCTTGCACGGCGCGCGCCATGATGTGGGCGAGGTCGTGGCGGATCAGTTCCAGCGCCTGGGTGTCGTCGGCCATGGTATGGATGGCGATGGAGGCGTCGGCCGTGATCGGCCATTGCAGATCGTAATGCGCGCCGTTGACGGTGGCGCTGATCGCCCGCTTGGCAAGGCCCGGGGCGATGGAGGCGGCAACCTCGGCCGCCGTGACGCCGGCGGTGTAGTCGCGGCGCGCGCCATCTGGGAATGTCAGGGAGATCTGTGACGCGTGGGACATGGCCCTCTCCTCGTCTGTTTGGCGCCTACCGAGCGCCCGGTTGCGGGTTTGTCCCGGGGTTCTGACCGCAAGGCCGGCGGTTGTCAATCTGGATGGACGGCCTTAGATGGGCAAATTGCCCATCCTACCCAAGGGACGCCGATGACCCCGTGCCAGCGTTTGACCACAGCCCAGGGCCGCAGCCTGGCCTATCACCAAAGCGCCGGGGCCGGGCCGGGGATCGTGTTTCTGGGCGGCTACCGGTCCGACATGGGCGGCACCAAGGCCTTGGCGCTGGAGGCCTGGGCCCTTGCGCAGGGGCGGGCCTTCCTGCGGTTCGACTATGCCGGGCATGGCCAATCCTCGGGCCGGTTCGAGGATCTGGGCATTGCGGATTGGATCGAGGATGCCCGGGCCGCCCTGTCCCTGACCGAGGGGCGCCAGGTGCTGGTCGGCTCGTCGATGGGCGGCTGGATCGCGCTGGCGCTGGCGCGCGCCCTGCCGGAGCGGATTGCGGGGCTCATAGGCATCGCAGCCGCACCGGATTTCACCGAGGACAGCCTGCTGCCCAGCCTGACGGCTGACGAACGCGCCGTCATGGACCTGCAGGGCCGGATCGAGCGGCCCTCGGCCTATGCGGCGGAACCCTATGTCTTTACGCGGAAATTGATCGAGCAGGGCCGGCAGCATCTGATCCTGCGCAGCCCCTTGCGCCTGCCGTTTCCGACGCGGTTCCTGCAAGGCACGGCGGATGAGGATGTCCTGCCATCGGTCGCACTGCGTCTTCTGGATCATGCCGAGGGGCCGGACATCCGGCTGACTTTGGTGCAAGGGGCGGATCATCGCTTTTCCACCCCTGCCTGTTTGCGGCTGATCGAAACCAGCGTGGCCGAGGTTTCGGCCTAGGGTTGCGTGCGGCGGAGCGGCGTTACCACGTTGTCGGCGGGTTTGGCCTCGGCCGGTTTGGCGTCTGAGGCTTTGGTGTCGACCGGTTGCGCGGCAGCCGGTTTGACCTCGGCCAGCGGAGCCGGCGGAGCCGCGGCCGGAATGCGGGCCGAAGCGGGCGCTTCGGCCGGGCGGGCGACTGGGGCGGCGGAGGGCACGGGTTGCGCGGCCTCCGACTTTGTTGCCGGCTGAGCGACTGCAGGGGCAGGGGGCTGAACGGCGGGGGCAAGGGTCTCGGCCGGTTTGGCGGGGGCGGTCGGCTGGGCCGAAGTTGCGGGCGCGGACGCCACGGGAGTTTCGACAACGGTCGCAGCCTTGACAGGTGCTGCGAGCGGCGTGGTCTTGGCCGGAGCGGCCTTGGCAGGTTCAGACTTGGCAACCGCGGTTTTGATGGCTTCAATTTTCGCCGGGGCCGCCTTGGCAGGTTCAGGCTTGGCTGCCGCGGCTTTGACGGCTTCGGTTTTGGCAGGCGCTGCCTGCACCGGAACCGATTTTGCCGGGGCCGCCTGCGCCGGGGCCGCCTGAGCCGGGGTCGAATGGGCGTCGATGAAGCCCAGCACCAGCGGGCGGATGTTCAGGCGCCAGCTTTTTCCCGCGAAGATGCCGTAATGGCCGGCGTCCGGTTCAAGGTGTTGGCTTTTCATGCGCTCGGGCAGGCTGGACAGCAGGTTGAGGGCCGCGACACATTGTCCCGGGGCCGAGATGTCGTCCTTCTCGCCCTCGACCGTCATCACCGCGACCCGCTTGATCGCGCCCAGATCGACCTTCTTGCCGGCCACGAGGAATTCGTTCCGGGCGATCTCGCGGTTCTTGAAGATCCGCTGGACGGTGGAGAGGTAGAATTCCGCCGTCATGTCCATCACGGCCAGATATTCGTCGTAAAAGCGGTTGTGCGCGTCGTGATCGGTCGCCTCGCCGCGCATCACGCGCATGATCTGTTCGCTGAAGGCCTTGGTATGACGCTCGCCATTCATCGAGATGAAGCCGGCCAGCTGCAACAGGCCCGGATAGACCAGCCGCCCCGCACCCTTGTATTTGAAGCCGACGCGCTGAATGGCCATCTGTTCCAGCTGGCCCATCGTCACGCGGCTGCCAAAGTCGGTGACATCAGTCGCGGCGGCGTCCGGGTCGACCGGCCCGCCGATCAGCGTCAGGCTGCGCGGTTGGGCGTCGGGGTCCTCGCCGGCCAGATAGGCCGTGGCGGCCAGCGTCAGGGGAGCGGGCTGGCAGACGGCGATCACATGGGCGTCGGGCCCAAGATGGCGCATGAAATCAACGAGATAAAGCGTGTAATCCTCGATGTCGAACTTGCCCGCGCTGACCGGAATGTCACGCGCATTGTGCCAGTCGGTCACATAGACATCGGCATCGGGCAGAAGGCTCGTGACGGTGGAGCGCAGCAGGGTCGCGTAATGGCCCGACATCGGCGCCACGACCAGAAGCTTGCGCTTCATCGGCGCGCGGCGGCGCACGGAAAAGCGGATCAGGTTGCCGAAGCTCTTTTCGACCACCGTGACGACATCGACCAGATGATCCTGCCCCGTCGGCCCCACGATCGAGCGGATGCCCCAGTCCGGCTTGGCCACCATCCGGCCAAAGCTGCGTTCGGCCACCTCGCCCCAGGCCGCGGCCAGGGTGATCATCGGGTTCATCGACATCGCGAACATCGGATAGGAAGCCATGGCCCGCGCGGTGGCGCCTGTCCACTCAGTGGTATTGCGAAAGCTTTCCATCCAGTCGTATGTGGCCATATACTTCATCTGACGTCCTTGCGATGGTTTGCGTCCGGTCCTTTGGCCGCAAACTGCGGTGGGCCGGAAATGCTGCATAGCAGCGAGAATAGAGGCGAAAGTTCAACATGACAACCGAAGACAATGACGCAGCCGCCAAGTTGACCCGGTTGACCGACAATCTTTCGCGGATCGAGGCGCTTTCGGCGCGCCTTGTCCAGGCGATTGCCTCGCGCAAGCCCCATGACGCCGCTCTGGATGGGCCAAGCCAGGAAGTCTACATGAAGGCCGCCAGCGCCTATCTGGCCGGCATGATGCAGAACCCGGCCAAGATCGTGGAAAGCCAGGTCAGTTACTGGAGCAAGACGCTCAAGTATTACGTCGAGGCCCAGCAGGCCATGCTCAAGGGCGAGCCGCCGCCCGCGGCCCCCGCGCCCAAGGACCGCCGCTTTGCCAACCCGATCTGGGACACCAACCCGGCATTCAACTACCTCAAGCAGCAATATCTGCTGAACGCGGAACTGGTGCAGAACGCGCTGGGGGACATGGACTCGCTGGAGTCCGACGACCGCAAGCGGGTGGAGTTCTTCACCCGCCAGATCGTGGACATGCTCTCGCCCACCAATTTTCTGGGCACCAACCCCGATGCGCTGGAAAAGGCCGTGGCGACCGATGGCGAAAGCCTGGTGCAGGGGCTGGAAAACCTGGTGCGCGACATCGAGATGAACAACGGCAATCCTGGCGTCACGCTGGCCGACCCCCAGGCCTTCACGGTCGGCGTCAACATCGCCACCACGCCCGGATCGGTGGTCTTTCGCAACCATTTGTTCGAACTGATCCAGTACACGCCGGTGACGGCGACCACCTACAAGACTCCGCTGCTGATCTTTCCGCCCTGGATCAACAAGTTCTACGTCATGGACATGAAGCCCACCAACAGCCTGATCCGCTGGATCGTCGAACAGGGGTTCACGCTGTTCGTGGTGTCCTGGGTCAACCCGGATGGCTCTTACGCCGACACGACGATGGACGATTACATCCGCGAGGGCTTTCTGACCGCCATGGCCGAAACCCGGCGCGCGACGGGCGAGGACAAGATCAACTGCGTGGGATACTGCATCGCGGGCACCACGCTGGGCCTGACGCTTGCCCATCTGAAGAAGGCCGGCGATCCGACCGTCAACTGCGCCACCTTCTTCACCACGCTGACCGATTTCAGTGATTCGGGCGAGGTGGGCGTCTTCCTTGCCAATGACTTCGTCGACGGGATCGAGCGGCAGTCGAAATCCGATGGCATCCTGTCCAAGGCCTTCATGAGCCGCACCTTCAGCTTCCTGCGCTCGAACGACCTGATCTATCAGCCGGCGATCAAGAGCTACATGATGGGCGAGCCGCCGCCGGCCTTCGATCTTCTGTTCTGGAATGGCGACGGCACCAATCTGCCGGCCAAGATGGCGATGGAGTATCTGCGCGGCCTTTGTCAGGACGATGGTTTTGCCCAGGGCACCTTCAAGGTCTTTGGCAATCCGGTGCGGCTGTCGGATGTGTCGGTGCCGCTCTGCGCCATCGCCTGCGAGACTGACCACATCGCCCATTGGAAGGGCAGCTTCAACGGCATCAAGCATATGGGAAGCAAGGACAAAACCTTCATCCTTTCGCAATCGGGCCATATCGCGGGCATCATCAACCCGCCGTCCAAGGGCAAATACGGCCACTATACCAACGACGCTCCAATGGCCACGCCAGAGGAATGGCTGGAGGGTGCAACCTTCAACGCCGGCAGCTGGTGGCCGCGCTGGGGCGCCTGGCTGGCCAAGCGCTCCGGCCCGCAGGTCCCCGCGCGCGAGCCGGGCAGTGGCCCTCTGCCCGTGCTGTGCCCGGCACCCGGAACCTATGTCACGGCCGTCCCCGCGACCTGACCGGCGGGGCGGATCGCCCCCGCGGTTCTACCGGATATGCGCGACTGTCGTTGCTGCGTCGCAGAAATTTCACTTGAAATGCTGCGATGCAGCATGTATATATCTCTCATCGAATACGGGACACGGACCCGCTCGCTCAGGAGAGTATGACATGACCAAGACCCCCGACTTCACCAAAGTTGTGACCGACATGATGGCGTCCTTCCCGGTTGACGCCACGGCGTTCCAGAATGCCTTCAAGACCCAGGCTGCCTTCGGCGAAAAGCTGACCAAGGTCGCGCTGGAAGCCGCTGAAAAGTCCACCGAGATCTCGTCCAAGTGGGCCAAGGAATCGCTGGCCAAGCTGGCCACCGCCTCGAAGGCCAAGGCCGAGCCGGCCGACTATTCCAAAGCCGCCGCCGACTTCGCTTCGGCCGCTGCCGAGATCGCTGCCGAACACATGGCCGCCTTCGCCGAAGTGGCCAAGAAGGTCCAGATGGACACCGTCGAACTGATGCTGGCTGCCGGCAAGGACGCTTCGACCGAAGCCACCGCCGCGGTCAAGAAGGCCACCGAAGAAGTCACCAACGTCGCCAAGAAGGCCGCTGCTGCCGCGAAGTGATCGCTGCACTTGCATGATTTCCGGGGGCGGGCCGCAAAGCCCGCCCTTTCTTTTATTATGCACCTCGCCTAGACTTCTCTGCAGCGCAAAACTTCGGGGAGGATCCTATGGCTGAACCTGCTAAGACGCTGCTGATCAAGCGCTATGCCAGCCGCAGGCTGTATAATACCGAGACCTCGGATTACGTGACGCTTGAGGATATCGCGGGCTTCATCCGTGCTGGCCGCGAAGTGCAGATCATCGATCTCAAGTCCGGCGACGACCTGACGCGGCAATATTTGCTGCAGATCGTGGCCGAACATGAATCCAAGGGCGACACGGTGCTGCCAACCAATGTGCTGACCGATCTGGTGCGCGCCTATACCACCAACATCCAGTCCGTCGTGCCGCAGTTTCTGGCCGCGAGCTTCGAGATGCTGCGCGATGGCCAGTCCAAGGTGCTGGAAAACATGGCGGTCATCCCGAACCCCTTGAGTTCGATGCCGGGCTTTGATGCGATGCGCAAGCAGCAAGAGGCCTTCATGAAAACCATGATGGGCGGATTGCCCTGGACCGGATCGACTGCGCCCGGCGCCGAAACTTCGGACGGGCCGGAAGATATTGCCGAGATCAAGCGTCAGTTTGCCGAATTGCAGAAAAAGCTGTCCAAACTTTAAACGTTTTGCCTGCCGGAGGCGTTGATTGTCCGATCCACAGGGACGTGTGACCCTTTGGGGCATCGAAAGCTTCCTCGCCGTGGCCGAAGAGGGCGCCATTTCGGCGGCCGCGCGACGGCTGGGCGTCAGCCCTTCGGCGATCAGCCAGCAGTTGACCGGGCTTGAAGCGGCACTGGGCGCCATCCTTCTGGACCGCTCGGCGCGGCCGATGGGCCTTACGCCGGCCGGGGCGCGGTTTCGCATCCATGCCCAGACCATCCTGAACGCCGAGGCCGAGGCGCGCGCAGATCTTGCGGTGGCGGGCCTTTCGGGGCTCAGCACGCTGCGCCTTGGCATGATCGAGGATTTTGACGCCGAGGTGACGCCCGCCCTGCTGACGGCCTTGGCGCAGGACCTGCCCGGCTGCCGCTTTCTGCTGGAAACCGGGGCCAGCCACCGCCTGCTTGACCAGCTCGAGGCGCGTGCGCTCGATGTGATCGTGGCCGCCGATCAGGGCAGCGCAGGCACGACCGAGGGCTGGCGCGAGGTCTTTCCGATCCTGTCCGAACCCTTCGTCGCCATAGCCCCGCGGGGGCGGCAGATCGCGGCACTGCCGCTGATCCAGTACACCGCACGCCATCTGATGGGCCGCCAGATCGCAGCACATCTCGCGCAACAGAACCTGCGGCCGGCGCATCGATTCGAGCTGGACAGCTATCACGCAATTCTGGCCATGGTGGCCCAGGGCGAAGGGTGGACGATCCTGACCCCGCTTGCGCTGCACCATGCCGCCCGCTTTCGCGAGGCGGTCAGCGTGACGCCGCTGCCCTTCGCCCCGCTCGACCGCCGCATGTCGCTTTCGGTGCGCGAGGGGGTTCTGCGCGACATCCCCGGCCAGATCGCCACCCGCCTGCGCGGGCTGGTTGATGAGATGGTGCTGCAACCGGCGCTGGCGGCCTGGCCGTGGATGCAGGGCAGCCTGCGCCTGTTATAGGTAGGATGGGCAATCTGCCCATACTGGCCGAACGGCAGGCAGGCTCAGCCCATGACATCAACCGCCGCATCGACCAGCGCCGATGCGATGAAATCCAGTTCAGCCTCGGTCAGGCGCGTGGGCAGCCGCACGTCGCAGGCGCGCATCAGCATGGCGCGGGTCTTGGGCAGATCGGGGATATCGCCCAGGAATTGCCAATTCCAGAAGGCGCGGGCATTGTCTTGCGACAGGCCAAAGACCTGAACAGCCACGCCGCGCTGCTTGGCCTCGGCCTGAAACAGCAGGGCTTCGGCGTCGCTCCAGCGGCCTTTGAGGTTGAACTGGATCGAATCCGGCGCGCGCTCTTCGGGGGGCAGGGCCTCGGGCACGCAGAGCCAGGGGCTCTGGTTCAGCCGCGCCGCCACGCGGTCGTGCCCCGCCCGGCCCTTGGCCACCCGGCCTGCCACTTCGGGCAATTGCGGGCGGATCACCGCCGCCGACAGGTTCTGCATCCGCATGTTGTAAAGCGGCAGGGCGTTCTGCCACCGCATATAGCTGTTCTGCAGGCCGGGGTGCTTCTTCCAGTTGTGTTCATAGGCCCCCGACATGATCACCGCGCGCGCCGCGAGTTCAGGATCGTCGGTCACCAGAATCCCGCCTTCGCCCGCATTGACCAGCTTGTAGCTTTGAAAGCTGAAACAGCCGATCTTGCCGATCGTGCCGATCTTGCGGCCATGCCATTCAGTGCCCAGCGAATGCGCCGCATCCTCGACCACCGGCACGCCGGCCGCATCGCAAAGCGCCATGATCGCATCCATGTCCGAGGTATGGCCCCGCATGTGGCTGATCAGCACCGCCGCCGCACCCGGCAGCTTGGCCGCGAAATCCGCCATGTCGACCCGGTAGTTCGCCCCGACCTCGACCAGCACCGGCACGCAATTGGCATGCACCACCGCCGAGGGCACGGCGGCAAAGGTGAAGGCCGGGATCAGCACCTTGGCCCCGCGCGGCAGGTCAAGCGCCTTGAGCGACAAGAACAGCGCCGCCGAACAGGACGACACCGCCAGCGCATAGCGCGCGCCCATCAGCTCTGCGAACTCTGCTTCCAGCAGCGCCACCGGCGCATCCTTGGCGGCCGTGTAGCGAAACAGATCGCCCGAGGCCAAAAGCTGGTCGATCGCCTCCCGCGCGGCAGGGGGGATCGGTTCGGCATCATAGACATTGGGGGCAAGGATCTGTCCGTCGGGGGCCATGTTTGCAGCTTTCCTGAAACTCATCTTCAGGAAAACTTTAAACCCCGCCCAGATGACACGCCAGTGACAATCTGGCAGCCCAGATGAATTCCGCCGAGCCGGGTGGGGATTTTCGCCTAAAGCCCCAGCCGGTCGCGCAGCGCATACCAGGTCATGGCCAGCACCAGCATCGGCCAGCGCAGCGCCGCACCGCCCGGAAAGGCGCCTTGCGGCACGCCGGCCATCAGATCGAAGCCGGCTGCCTCGCCCGCCACGGCCTCGGCCAGCACCTTGCCCGCCATGGTCGCCATCGCCACCCCATGCCCGGAATAGCCCGAGGCCGACAGCACGTTCTCGGCAGGCCGGGCAAAGCAGGGCATGCGGTTCATCGTGATGGCCAGCGTGCCGCCCCAGGCAAAGTCGATGCGGGCGTCGGCCAGTTGCGGATAGATCGCAAGCATCGGCTTGCGCACTGTGCGCAGGATGTCGGGAAAGCGGTAGCCATAGGATTCGCCGCCGCCGAAAAGCAGCCGGTTGTCCTCGGACAGGCGCCAGTAGTTCACCACAAAGCGGGTGTCGGCCACGGCGACGGGTTCGGACAGGATCTGCGCGGCACGCGCGCCCAAGGGTTCGGTGGCAATGATGAAATTGTTGATCGGCATGACCCGGCCTGCCACCTTGGCGTCCAGCCCGCCCAGATAGCCGTTGCAAGCCAGAATGATCTGACCGGCCCGCACCTGGCCCTGCGCCGTGCGCACCAGAGGTTTGGCACCTGGGACGATGGCGGTGACTTCGGACCTTTCGAAAAGCCGCGCGCCTGCGTCTTGCGCCGCCCGGGCCAGGCCAAGGGCGAAGTTCAGCGGATGCACATGGCCCGCATCGCGGTCCACCACGCCCCCCTTGAAGGCCTGCGATCCGATCAGGCGGCCGATCCCTTGGGCATCCAGACGCTCCAGATGGGCATAGCCGTAGTCGCGTTCCAGCTTGTCGGCATAGGCCAGCGCCTCACGCACCTGTGCTTCGTGCCAGCAGGCGGTGGCTACGCCGGGATGCCAGGTCACGGGCATCGCATGGTCGGTGATGAGCGACCGGACGAGGCCCTTGGCCGCCTCGGCCAGATCCCACAGCGCGCGGGCACGCAGGGCGCCCACTTCGGCCTCCAGCCAGTCCTGATCCTGACGCTGGCCCGACCCGACCTGCCCGCCATTGCGCCCCGAGGCGCCAAAGCCCATGCGATGCGCCTCCAAAAGGACGACCGAGTAGCCCTTTTGCGCCAGATGCAGGGCAGCGGACAGGCCGGTGTAACCGCCGCCGATCACGCAGACATCGGCCTGCACCTCGCCCTGCAGGGCGGGCAGCGGGGCAAATGGCATGGCCGTCGCGGCATAATAGGACGGGGGGTATTCCCCCGCCCGGTCGTTCACATGCAGCAGGTTCATACGTTCAACAGCAGATGCTGACGCTCCCAAGGCGAGATCACCTGCAGGAACTCCTTGTATTCATTGCGCTTGACCGAGGCATAGACCTTGCAGAAATCGGTGCCCAGAACCTCTTTCAGGGCGGTATCCTCGTCCAGAAGGTCCAGCGCGTCGCCCAGGTTGGTCGGGATGTCGTCGCTGTCGATATAGGCGCTGGATTTGAATTCCGGCCGCGGCTGCTTTTTCTCCATCAGGCCCAGATAGCCGCAGGCGAGGGTGGCGGCGATGCCGAGATAGGGGTTGCAGTCCATCCCCGGCAGGCGATTTTCCACCCGACGCGCCGAGGCGCTGCTGATCGGGATACGCAGGCCCGTGGTACGGTTGTCGCGGCCCCATTCCAGGTTGATCGGCGCGGCAAAGTCCGGGATGTAGCGGCGATAGCTGTTGACGTAAGGCGCCAAGACCGCGATGGCGCCGGTCAGGTGGTGCTGCATGCCGGCGATGAAGTGGAAGAAGGCTTCGGTCTCTTCGCCCTTTTTTTCGGAAAAGATGTTCTTGCCGCTGCGGGTGTCCACGACGGAGGTGTGGATATGCATGGCAGAGCCGGGTTCGCCTGCGATCGGTTTGGCCATGAAGGTGGCAAAGCAGTCGTGACGCAGCGCCGCCTCGCGGATCAGGCGCTTGAAGTAGAAGACATCGTCGGCCAGCCGCACCGGGTCGCCGTGTTGCAGGTTCAACTCGATCTGGCCCGCGCCGCCTTCCTGCAGGATGCCGTCAATCTCCAGCCCCTGCGCCTCGGCATAGTCGTAGATGTCGTCGATGACCTTGCCGTATTCGTCCACCGCCGACAGCGAGTAGGCCTGCTTGCCGGCGGCCTTGCGGCCCGACCGGCCCATCGGCGGTTCGACCGGCATGTTGGGGTCGATGTTGCGGGCGGTCAGGAAGAATTCCATCTCGGGCGCCACGACCGGGGTCCAGCCCTGATCGTTGTAAAGCTTCACGATCCGGCGCAGCACGTTGCGCGGCGAATAGGCGATCGGCTCGCCGTTCTGGTCCATCGCGTCATGGATCACCTGCAGCGTCACATCCGCGGTCCAGGGCGCCGCAGTGGCGGTGGTGAAGTCAGGCACCATCACCATGTCAGGCTCGGTGAAGGCATCGAAGGGATTGTCGGCCCATTCGCCGGTGATGGTCTGCAGGAAGATCGAGTTCGGCAGGTAGTAGTTGGTCTGCTTGCCGAATTTCGCGGCCGGCATCGCCTTGCCGCGGGCCACGCCGGCAATGTCGCCGATCACGCATTCCACTTCGTCAACACGGCGGGAGCCTATGTATTCCTTGGCTGCCTCTGGCAGTTGGTCGGTCCATTTGGACATGAAATCACACTTGGGTTTGCGGGTTTCAGGCCCGCGCCATTTCAAAAAAGGCCGCGATGCGGTCGGCCATGGTCTTGTCGTCGAGGGGCAGGTCCAGACGGTCGGTGGCCTCTGCCATCACCGGTTCTGGCACCAGCCCCTTGCCCCGCGTTTCGATCAACCCTTCGATGAATTCGGGGCGGAATTCGGGATGGGCCTGCACGGTGAAGGCCCTGTCGCCATAAAGCAGGGCCGCATTGGCGCAGAAGTCGTTGGAGGCGACCACCTCGGCCATCGGCGGCACCTCGGTCACCTGATCGCGGTGCCAGGCGTTCAGCCGCATCGGCTGGCCTTGAAAGTCGTAGTCGGTGGCGCCGACGGCCCAGCCCTGGTCAAAGCGTTCGACCTTGCCGCCCATGGCTTGCGCCACGATCTGATGGCCAAAGCAGATCCCCACAATCGGAATATGCGCCCAATAGGCCTGACGGATGAAGTCTTCCAGGGGCGGGATCCAGGGGTGATCCTCGTAGACGCCGTGTTTCGACCCGGTGATCAGCCAGCCGTCGCATTCATGCACCGAGGCCGGAAATTCGCCCTCCACCACCCGGTAGGTGACGAAGTGAAAGCCGTGGCCGGCCAGAAGCCGGGCGAACATGTCCGGGTAATCGCCCATCTCGGCCGAGAGGGTCTCTGGCGCAAGGCCGGTTTGCAGGATGCCGATCTTCATGGAATGTCCGCGTCTTTGGTAGGGTGAGCCTAGCGCAGCGCCCCCCGGTCTGGTCAAGGGGGCGCGTGCCGGGGTTTGATCAAACCGTGTCGAGATAGAGTTCGACCTTTTCGGAATCCGACAACTCGTCCAGATAATGCAGTTCCTGACGCTTGGTCGAGATCAGGTTCTTGATCAGTTCGGGATGCAGGAAGCGCGGCAGGATCGTGCTTTGCTCCATCTCTTCGATGGCGGTTTCCCAGGTTTCGGCGATCTGGGGCAGGTCTTCGACGGCGTAGGCGTTGCCGACGATCGGGCTGGGCGGCTCCATCTCGCCCTCGATGCCGTCGAGGGCGGCGCCGAGGATGGCGGCGAGCATCAGGTAGGGGTTCACGTCGCCCCCCGCCACGCGGTGTTCGATGCGCCGCGCGCCGGGGTTGCCTGCGGGAATGCGGATCGCGGCAGTGCGGTTTTCATAGCCCCAGCAGACGGCGGTGGGGGCGTGTTTGCCCGGCACCAGACGTTCATAGCTGTTCTGGTGCGGGGCAAAGATCAGCGTGGAATCGCGCATCGCATTCAGGCAGCCCGCCACCGCCTGTTTCAGCATGGCGGTGCCCTTCGGGCCGCCACTGTCAAAGACATTGCGGCCCGCGTCGTCGATCAGGCTGAAATGGGTGTGCAGGCCCGAGCCCGAATATTCCGGATAGGGCTTGGCCATGAAGCTTGCCGCAAAGCCGTGGCGCCGGGCCAGGCCCTTGACCAGCATCTTGAAAAGCCAGGCATCGTCGGCGGCGCGCAAGGCATCGTCGCAATGCATCAGGTTCACCTCGAACTGGCCGAGGCCGGTTTCCGAGGTCGAGGTGTCGGCCGGAATGTCCATCGCCTCGCAGGCGTCGTAGAGGTCGGTGAAGAACGTGTCGAACACGTCAAGCGCGCGGATCGACAGCGTCTCGGCCGCCTTGCGCCGCTTGCCTGAACGCGGCGAGGGCGGCACCTGCAGGGTCTTGCCGCTGTCGTCGATCAGGAAGAATTCCAGTTCCATCGCACAAACGGGCGTCAGGCCGCGTTGCTTGAAGCGGTGCACCACATGGGCCAGCGCATGACGCGGGTCGCCTTCGTAAGGCGCGCCGTTTTCGCGGAACATCCAGATCGGCAGCAGGGCCGTGGGCGCCTCGAGCCAGGGCATCGGCATGAAGCCGCGTTCGGTTGGTTTGAGCACGCCGTCCTGATCGCCCTGCTCAAAGACCAGCGGGCTGTCGTCGATATCCTCGCCCCAGATGTCGAGGTTCAAGACCGAGAAGGGGAAGCGCGTCCCGTCCTTGACGATCTTGTCGGCGAAACGTGCGGGAACCCGCTTGCCGCGCGCCTGCCCGTTGAGGTCTGCCGCGGCCACGCGAATGGTCCGGACGTCCGGGTGTTTTCTGAGCCAGTCCTTCATCATGTCACATCGGAAGGGCATGCCCCCGCCCACACTTGCCCCGGGGGCCAGCAGGCAGGTCGGATCATGCCCTTGATCCATCCTTTTTTGTCGATCCCGGCAGAGGTCGGCATGACCTGCACGCAATTTGATCAAATGTGAGGATAGGGGGGAAGCTCGATTCCGGCAAGGAAAATCGGCGCGGCGGGGCGTCAGTCGCCTGCGTGTCACGATTCTTCTGCAAAGAATCGGGGGCGTGTCGCGGATCTTTTGCGCGAAAGGCGGGCGTTGAGGCCGGGATTTGGCGCGGTGCGATCAGGCGTCTTCGCGCAGGCCGAGGTCTGCCGGCGTGGGCGGGGTCGGCACGGCGAGGTAGGCCTCGGCGGGGATCCGGACGAGGCCCCGCAGGCAGAGCGTGTCGCGGTCTTGCGGGGTCAGGGCCGCGATGGCGCGGGCCACGACGTCGAACAGGGTGACCGCATCGCTGCCCCTCGCCGCGATATAGGGCAGGCCGGGGGTGGGTTCGGTCTGGCCCACCACTTTCAGATCGTGGGCGAAGGCTTCCCAGCGGGTGATCATCCGCCAGGTCACGGCATCGATCGCGGCGATTTCGGCCTTGCCCTCGGCCACGGCGCGGGCGGACAGAAGGTGGCCGCCGGTGCGCCGATGCGGGCGCAGCGCGATGCCGTGCCGCGCGGCATGGTTCTGTGCCGCGGCCCAGCCCGATTGCGACAGATCCTCGTTGAAGGCGAGTGTCGCGCCGTCGAATTCGTTCCAGTCCTCGCGCGGATCCGAGGCGCGCGCCACAAAGACCGATCGGTAATAGCCGGGCGGGCAGCCTGCGACGCCGTAATCCGGCGTACCGATCAGGGTGACCTTGTCGTGCAGCCGGGCCCTGTAGGGAAAGCCGCAGGTCTGCGACAGGGTCAGGTCATCGGACGTCCATGCCGGCCAATAGGCCGCTGCGCCGCGAGTCAGAGCCGCGGGCGCCCCAAGGCCGCGGACACGCAGCCCGTCGCGGATCAGGGCCCAAAGCCGGTCATTGGCACCCTGGGCCTCGGCCCGGTCATACATTCCCAAGGAAGCAATCATTGTTCCGCAGCCCTTTTGCGTGCCATCGCCGATTCGACATCCGTGAGGCCCAGAAGGCTGGTGACCAGCCGCAGGACGCGGTCCTCTTCTGCGTCGCGCTGGCCATCGGCCAGGGCCACCGCCCAGAGCGCTTCAACCAGGGCCGCGCGGTTTTCCAGCGCCACCGCCTCTTTCAGGGCGCGGGTGAAGCGCACGGTGTCGGGCGCCAGCGTTTCTGCGGTTTCCGCCTCGCGCCGCAGGGCGAGTGCCGCCTCGGGCGGCAGACCGTAGCGCTGGGCCAGGATACGGTCGATGCGCGCCAGTTCGTCGAAGGAGGCATGGCCGTCGGCCCGCGCCACGCGCACCAGCAGGGAAGCCAGCGCCAGTTGTTCGTCGGGGGCGGGAAGACGGGCGGGGGCGGGGCCGAAGAGAAGATCCAGAAAGCTCATGGCGGCACCATAGGGGGCAAGGCGCGCGCTGCCAATGGGGCAGGGCCGGTCAAGGCGGGGTCTGCGGCATCAATCTGCATGGCGAGCGGGCATTGTTCCGGCGAAGGTTCGGGTGAGGCGCGGCATTCGGGCCGCTGCACCAATTTGCGCAGCATCCGGGCGTCGCGCAGGCTCTTCGGGGCGCCCTCAGCGCCGATGCGCCTCGAATACGGCCAGAAGGCGGGCGGCCTCCTCGGCCATGCCGAAGGGCGGATTGACGATGAACATGCCCGAGCCCGCCATGCGGTGGCCGGCGCGGATCGGCGGAAAGCGGACTTCCGAGCGCAGGCCTTGGGGAAACTCGCGCTCCAGCGCCGCCAGCATGGGCACATGCGGGACGTCGAGGAGGATCGGATACCACAATGCAATGATCCCGACGTTCCAACGTTTGGCCACCTTGGCGATGATCTGGGGCAGGCGGTCGTAATCGGACTTCACCTCCCACGAGGGGTCGATCAGCATCAGCCCGCGGCGCGGCGTGGGCGGGGTCAGCGCAAGCGCCGCGGTCAGCCCGTCCTCTTGCCGCACATGCGCGCCCCACGGCGCCATCGTGGCCTGCAACGCGCGAAACTCCTGCGGGTGGAGTTCGCACAGATGCATCACGTCGCCCTCGCGCAGCGAAGCCGCGGCGATCAGGGGCGAGCCGGGATAGGCCGAAGCGCCCTGCATCGCCCGCACTTCGGCCAGACGGCGCCGGTAGGGGTGGTCGGCCGGCAGCCAGCCCTCGGCCCGCGCGATGCCGGCTGCGGCCTCGCCGGTCTTGTCGGCCTCGGGCCCGGCGAGGTCGTAAAGCCCGCGTCCGGCATGGGTTTCGATATAGCTCAGCGGCTTGTCCTTGGCGGTCAGATAGTCCAGCGCCCAGGCGAGCAGGGCGTGTTTGTGGACATCGGCCAGGTTACCGGCGTGATAGGCGTGTTGATAGGACAGCATGGCGTGGCCTAGCCCATGGCGCGGCCAGCGTCCACCCGGATTTGCGGACCCTTTGCGGTTGAAAGGCTGGGCGACTGCCCTTACCTAACGCTTGCCAAGACCGGAGACGACAATGGACCTTTTCTCGCCCGAAGCCCTGACTGCACTTTTGGGGGTGATCGGGATTGATCTGGTCCTTGCCGGCGACAATGCGATCGTGATCGGGATGGCCGCCGCGGGCCTGCCGCGCGACCAGCGCACCAAGGCGATCATCATCGGCGTTCTGGCCGCGACCGTGTTGCGCATCGCCTTTGCCGTGGCCGCGACCCGGCTTCTGGCGGTGACCGGGCTGACGCTCGCCGGGGGGATCCTGCTGCTTTGGGTCTGCTGGAAGATGCTGCGCGAGATCCGCCAGAGCCGTGCCGAGGACGATGCCGCCGAGGTTCTGGCCTCTTGCGATCTCAATGCCGATGGCGGGATCGCCAAGGGCGCCCCGCGCAAGAGCTTTGGCCAGGCCGCCTGGCAGATCGTGGTGGCCGACGTGTCGATGAGCCTTGACAATGTGCTGGCGGTGGCAGGCGCGGCACGCGAACATCCGGCCGTCCTGGTTTTTGGCCTGACCCTGTCGGTGGCGCTGATGGGGCTGGCCGCAAGTTTCATCGCGGGCCTGTTGAACCGGTACCGCTGGATCGCCTTCGCGGGCCTGTCGATCATTGTCTATGTGGCGCTGCACATGATCTACGAAGGCATGTACGAGGTGATGCCGACCGTCGCCGCTCAGGTCGGCTAGGCGGGCCGGGCCCCCTCAGCGCCCGATGACGCAGGCCGCCAGCACGATGGCCGCGCCCAGCCATTGCTGAGGCGACAGAACCTCTTTCGGAAGAAGCCAGGAGGCCGAAAGAGCTGCCATCAGCACTTCGGACATCATCAGAATCGCGGCGCGGCCCGGGTAGAGCAGCCGGCCCGCCCAGAAGACCGCGTAGATGCTGGGCAAGACCATGAGGGTCGCGGCGGCAAGGCACAAGGGCAGCGCCGCCAGAAGATGCGCGCCCGACGGAATGGGTTCGGCCAGCAGGACGAGCCCCAGAACGGCCGCGATCAGGACCGCGAAGACGAACTGAAAGGTCGAACTCGCCACGACGGAAATCTCGGGCCAGTGCTTCATGCCGGCGGCCCCCAGCGCCCAGAAGACGCCCGAGGTCAGCGCCAGCACATCGCCAAGGCCAAAGCCCGCAAAGGCGCCGCTGGCCGGCACGGCAAGCAGCAGGCCCAGCCCGCCCAATCCGCACAGCACCGTCACGATGCGCCGCGCGTCCAGCCTTTCGGACAGCCACAGCACGCCGATGATGGTGGACCAGACCGGGGTCAGGTAGAACTCCATCGTCATGCGGATGATCGGCGCCATCATGACCGCCGTCGAGAACAGACCCATGCCAAGGCCGGTCGCCGCCCCGACGAACAGCGCCGGCCCGGGCCGCGCCAGCATCCGCTTGCGCCCCCGGATCAGAACGGGCCCCATCACGATCAGCGGGCAGGCGTTGAAAAGAGCCGCGGCCCAGGCGCCGTCCACGCCCTTTTCGGCCAGCGCGCGCAGCGGCAGCCAGTAGAGCCCCCAGACCGAGGCGCCCAAAAACATCACGACCGAGGCCGTCCGGATACGGGCCGGGTCAGCCATGCACAGGGCCGCCCCGCTTCGGACGGGCCCGAACGCGGCCTTGCCGCCGCCCCCGCGGTCCGAGGCACGAAACCCGCTTGACTGACTGCGCGGCGCGGGGGCGGGGGCGGTCGGCGACGCGCGTCACGCGCCGAACCCCGGCAACCCGCTGCCGGGCAGAAAACATCCCGGCGCCGCCGCCTCGTACTGCAGGGCCGCACCGATCACGGCCGCATCACAGAAGGTCGGCCCGATGATCTGGATGCCGGTCGGCACGCCGTGCCGGTCGCGCCCCGAGGGCACCGAGACGACAGGGCAGTTGCTCAGCATGTTGAACGGATGGGTCAGCACCCAGCCATATTCGGCATCGACCTCGCGGCCCTCGACCATGAAGCCCTTGCCCACCGGGTCGTGATCGGCCGGAACCGCGCCGATCGACAGGGTCGGACAGACCAGCACGTCGAACCGCTCGAACAGGGCGCCGATGGTCTGATACATCGCGTGCTGCACGTCCCAGGACCGCGCTACTTCATCTGGCGTGACCTTGGCCGACAGATCGGCCATGGCCAGGGCATAGGGGGTCAGAAGGTCGCGGTGCTGTGCCGCGGACCACAGGGGCTGACGGCCGAAGTGCATGGCGCAGTACCAGGCCATCGAGGCGCGGTCGACCTCGGCCGTCCAGCCGATGGCGACCTCTTCGACATGGGCGCCGGTGCCGGCAAAGGCCTCGATGGCGCGGGCGGTGTTGGCGCGGACATCGGCGCTGACCGGGATATAGCCCAGATCCATCGACCAGCCCACCCGCAGCGGGCGGGGCGCTGCGGTCAGGGGCAGGGTGATCCTGTCGCGCAGCGAGGAATGGTCGCGCGGATGCGGGCCAGAGATCAGGTTCTGCATCAGCGCCGTGTCGCCCACCGTGCGGGTCAGCACGCCGCAGTGGTTGTAGGGGTCGAAATTGGCCGGCGCGCCATCGGGGTTGCGGCCATGCGGCGGCTTGTAGCCCACAAGACCGCAGGCACTGGCCGGGATGCGGATCGACCCGCCGATGTCGGTGCCCGTGGCCACCGGCGTCATTCCCGCCGCCAGCGCCGCCGCCGACCCGCCCGAGGACCCGCCCGGCCCGAACTCGGGGTTGAACGGGTTGCGCGTGATGCCCCAAAGCCGCGACTTGCACACGCCCGACAGGCAGAACTCGGGCGTGGTGGTGCGGGCATGCAGGATGGCGCCCGCCGCCTGCATCCTTTCGATCGTGGGGTCGGACTGGCTGTCGACTTGGTCCTGAAACACCAGCGAGCCCTGTGTCGTGCGCTTGCCCGCGATGCGCTGGGCATCCTTGACGGCGATGGGCAGGCCTTCCAGCGGGCGCGGCGCGGCAGAGGACATATAGACCGCCTCGGCCGCCCGGGCCTGCACGCGCGCCTCGTCGAAATAGCAGTCGCCATAGGCGTTGATCACCGGATTGACCGCCTCGGTGCGCGCCAGAAGCGTGTCGAGATATTCGACCGGCGACAGGTCCTTCCGGCGGAACAGGGTCAGAACCTCGGTCGCGGGCAGGTAGCAGATCTCGTCGGGGGTCATGCGGGCTCCATGGCGGATTGGCGGGATTTGGGCGGTCAGGCTAGCCGCCCGGACTGGCAGGCGCCTCGCCATCATGATCACGAAACGGAGGGGCAGGTCCAGCCCGGCCTTTCGCCTCGCCAGGGCGACTCTGGCCCTGATGGCGGAACCCGGGGCGCGCGCGGAACGAGGCGCCGGACCTTGCCGCCTTCTCGACCTATGGGTGAATTCTATAGGACGAATCGCCTCCCGGGTGTATCGTTTAGACTTTCAATGCGTTTCCTGACCGCTTTCGACCAATTCCGCGTTCCACAGTGATCCTCAGACTTTTCTTTTCAACCGGAGGGCAATTATGTCCGTTAAAGAAGTGCGTGCACTTTCCACGTCCGACCCTGCGAAATTCATGCTTGGTGCCGCCTCGGCGAACCGGCTGGCGGCGATGACCGGCCTGCCGGCCGAAAAGCTGCGCGACCGCAGCCTGCAGGCGATTTCCGATGAGTTTCGCTTTCATATCGACCCGATGCTGCTGTTCTTCCGCAAGATCTGCGGCAAGGTCGTCAAGACCGACCCGGTCACCCATGTCGACCAGCCGGTGCCCTTTGCTACGGTGCAGGTCGAGGATACCGACTGTTCGTTTCTGGGCTTCTTTCCGGTCAACTCGCCGTGGAGCTGGCTCTTCCCCTTCCACTGTCACCGTGAGGTGATCGCTACGACCCGCACCGATGAATGCGGCAATTTCTGCGTCTGGGTCCCGCGTTTCGACATCGACTGGATCCTGCGCTTCCGGCGCGAGCGGCATTGCTATCCGATCATCTTTCAGCGTCCGACGCTCGGCGACATCCTCAAGGGCATCGATCCGCAAGCGACCTTGCCCTTCCCGTGGAAGAAGCCCGATCCCGACCCGGGCCCGCTGGCCGTCCTGAACCGTGCCCGGCTGGCCTCGCAGATCGCGACCAGCTTTGGGCCCGGCGTCGCGGCAAGGCTGGACCGTCTGCAGACGACGGCCAAATTCGGCGCCATGATCGGCGAGGCCACGGCGGCGCTCGATGCCCCGGCGGACCTGAGCTTTCTGCAACCGCCGCTTGGGGCCGAATTGCAGCCGATGGCCAAACCTGCCGCCAAGGGGCGCGGCCCCGCGGTCGCGGCCACGCTGGCCGCGCGCCTTGGCGTCGAGGTCGAGGGCCTCAAGGGTCTTGACCTGCGCCACTATGCCGGCCCGTTCTGGCGCTGCTATGACGTCTTCGTGCCGGAATGGGTGCCGATCCTCGATGTGCCCGACATCACCTTCCGGGTCTTGCAGGATACCAATGGCGATGGGGTCGAGGAGCAGATCTACGGTGAAAGCTATTTCGTGGTGCGTTGGGATGACACATCCTCGGCCCCGGTCACGCTGCATGCCGGGCCGAACGCCCTGTCGTCAAACCTGTGCGGCCAGCCGCTGATCCCCTGCGGCAATGTGCCGGCGATCGTGATGGCCGGGCGGCTGCCGGTGACGGGCGATCCCTTGGTCTATGACGGCACGCTGGGCGATGCCAGCGCCGGCTACGCAAGGCGCACCAATCGGCCGCATCCTTCGGGTGCCTTCTCCGAAGCGCTGCCCCTGCCGGAAGGTCAGGCGCCGCTGGCCGGCGTCCTGTCGCTGTTCGGCTGCAACAAGACCGACCCCAAGGCAACGCATTACCGGCTGGTCTATCGGTTCAGCTCGAACGCCGGCGCCAGTTTCACCACGGCGACCCCCTTCCTCAACATGCCCCATTCGCTGTTCCGGCTGAACGGCGTGGGGGTGGGCGAGTGGCATTCGGCGGTGCCGGATTCGATGGGCTGGTATCCGATCGCCCTGCCGCCCGGACCCAATCCCTGGCTGCCGCAGGACCTGTTGATCGACTGGCCAAGCCAGAGCCTGGCCAGCGGCCTTTACGGGGTCACGCTGCAACTTGGCACGGGCGGGGCCAATGTCACCTCCAGTTCGGCCGAGGTGGCCTTTGTGGTCGACAACACCGCCCCCACCGGCCCGATGACGGTCGAGGTCGGGCCTTCGGCGGCCGGTCCCTTCACGCCGATCGACGACATCTGTCCCGTGGTGCGGCGCGGCGTGATCCCGCAGGACCGCTACTTCCGGGTGACGCTGCATGCCGCGGCCCGGCATCTGCGCTCGACCCAGCTTTGGGCCAGCGGCTGCGGCGGAGGCGCCTTTACCTTCGTCAGCGGAGTGGGGGGGCATCAGGCCGTGCCCGGCAGCACGCTCTATCAGCACTGGCACGACAGCGTGACCGACAACGACCAGGTGCTGCAGGTGATCTATCAGCTTGCGGCCGGCACGCTGGAAGGCACCTATTCCTTCGGTGCCATCGTCAGCGGGCGCGCCTTCAGCCCGAACGACGGTGCGGGCTATACGGCGGTGCCGCCCTGGGCCTATGATCCGGATCTGGTCCACATCTATCCCAGCGTGGCCTTCTCCGTGTTCAACGCGGCCCCGTGAGCGGCGGGTTCGCCCTTTTGGTGGCGGTGCTTGCCACATGGCGGCTCTGCCACCTGATCGCCCATGAAGACGGGCCGTTCGGTGCCATCGCAAGGTTGCGCCGGGCGGCCGGGGCAGGGGAGTTGGGCCACCTGATGGACTGCCCCTATTGCCTGAGCCTGTGGATCGCGGCCCCGGTCGCGGCCCTTCTGGCCGGGGGCTGGCGGGATGGCATCCTGCTCTGGCTGGCGATTTCGGGCGGAAGCTGTCTGGTCGAACAACTGTCCGTCCGCCTGACCCGAGCCACCGGGGCCGATGTCATCGACCTGCCCCCCGCGCCCCCCCTGTCACCGGCAGGGGCGGCAGACCAAGGATCATGAAGAGAAAAAGCCCATGTCCTGTTGTTCCGATCGCCGCGATGCGCTGAGGCTGCCTGCGGTCCTGCGCGCGGCTCCGGTCGTCCGGCCCATCCCGGCTGTCGGCGCCGAGGTCTGGCTTGCCTATACCGGCCGCGCCGATCTGGCTCTGCGCGGCCCGGAGAGCGGGCGTATCTACCATGTGGGCCCGGCCGCGCGCCAAGTTGCGGCCGATATCCGCGATGTCGAAGCCTTGCTGCGCACCGGGCAGTTCGGGATGGCCTGACCCCGCCCGGTCATACCGCCACCTCAGGCTTTCAGCGTTGCCTCCCACCACGCGGCGGCGGCACGCAGCAGGTCTTGAAACGCCAGCATCGTGCCATCAGGCTGCACCAGCATCAGCCGCGGCACGGTGCCAGAGTTGTAAAGGCTGACCATCAGGTCGCCGACCGGCAGGCGGGCAAAATCGTCCGGGCCCAACTGAGCCGCCACGACCTGCAAGCGGGGCGAGGCCGCGCCGCAAGTCATCAGGTCCATCAGCGCCGCCACCGCGGGATCGCCGTCCCGCAAGGCAGCCCGGAAGGACAGGATGTCCTGCGCATGGGCCAGATCTGGAACCGGCAGGCCCGAGCGCCGCGCATAGACCTGATCCGACAGCCGGTCGATCATCGCCACGGCCTGAAGGGCATGACGCGCCGACAAGGGTGCGCGCTGGCTGAGGCCGACCGCCTCATCCAGCGCAACCAGCAAGGCTGACGGACCGGACGGCCCGCCCTCTGCCATGTCGCCTTCGGGCGCAAGGCGCGCCAAGTCGCCCATCAGGCCAGATGACGCGCGAAGAACTCCGCCGTCCGGGCAAAGGCCAGCGTGGCCGCGACCGCATCGAAAGTGGGGGCGCGCTCGTTGTTGAAGAAGCCGTGGTCGGCGTCATAGATGTAGACCGGTACCTGCGGGTAGCGTGCGCGCAGCTGTTCGACCTGCTCCAGCGGGATCGCGGCGTCGCGGTCGCCGTAGTGCATTTCCAGCGGGATCGTCGGGGCGAGGTCGATGTAATAGGGCAAGCCGCCGCCATAATAGCCCGATGCTGCCGACAGGCCGAGGCCGGCATGGGCCGCCCGCCAGGTCATCATGCCGCCAAAGCAATAGCCGGTGATGCCGACCTTGCCGGCCTTCGACGCCTCGGCCACGGCGGCCTTGACGTCCAGCAGCGCCTCTTCGACCTTGAACTTGCTGACGAACTCCATCGCCTTACCGAAATTCTCGGGCGTATAGTCGTCGGTCACAAAGCCGGGCATGGCGCGGTCCTGCACGGCCGGGGCAATCGCCAGATAGCCAAGCGCCGCAAAACGGTCGGCGGCGCTGCGGATGTTGTGGTTGATGCCAAAGATCTCTTGCACCACCACGACGCCCCCGCGCGGCTTGCCCTCTGGCACCGCGCGGTAGGCACGCAGCTTGACGTGGTCGTCGGTCGTCAACGTGATGAACTCGCCCATGATCCCTCTCTTCCGGTTCTCGTCGAAACTAGCGGAGCTGACCGATTTTTCCAGACCCGCGCGACCTGACAGCGCTGAAAGTTTGGTGATTTCCACCATCGGCCCCGAGAATTAGACATAGGGGCCGGTGCGGGCGGCGCTCAGGTGCGGCCGGGCGCGCCGTAATAGGTCAGGAACATGTCGATCGCACTGCGGATCGTCTTGTCGATTTCCGCCGGAGCGGGCGGCTCGGGCATATGCGCAAAGAGGCGGCGTCGGAACAGGCCCGCCATGCAAAGTTCGAAGAACTGCGAGGCCGCAAGTGGCACATCCGCGATGATCAGCGTGCCGGCCGCGACATGGGTCTCCAGAAAGCTGCCAAGGAACCGTGTGCCCCGGGTCGAGCCACGTTCATAAAAGCGCGCGCCAAGTTCGGGCATGCGCTCTGCGACCCCGATCATCACGCGATGCGCGCGGATCACCGGGTCCGAGCACAGCTTCTGCGCCAGCACGCTGGCATAGCTGAACAGCCGTTCGCGCAGCGGGCCCGGCTTTTCCAGTTCGGCGCCAAGGGCAAGAAACAGGCGCTCGCGGGTTTCCTCCATCAGCGCCTCGAACAGGTCTTCCTTACCGGCGAAATAGACATAGATGGTGCCCTTGGACACGCCGGCCTCACGCGCGATGTCGTTCACGCTGGCCGCATCATAGCCCATCCGGCTGATCACCCGGCCCGCGCCGGCGAGGATCTGCGCCCGCTTGGCGGGGTCCTCGCCCATCGCATGGCGTTGCGGGCAGGACAGCGCTTGAGACGGTTCTTGAGACGGCGCTGAAAGGGTCGGCTCGCCTGTGTTCATTGCTGCGGCACCTCTTGTGCAGATTTATCGAACCGATCGGTTCGGTGGCTCTTGATCTGCCCTTTGCATCGCGCTATGTCAAGTCACCGAACCGAACGGTTCGGTAAAAATCCGAGGAAAGCCTGCGATGGAACAAGCCACCAAATCCGCCGATCACGCCGAACTGTCCCGTCAGGCAGAGGTCAAGCCCTTCCCGGCGCGGCCCGAGGCCGAGGCCGCCCCGACGCCCAAGACACCGGTGCAGGCTGCTCCGGCCGCAGCCGCGCCAGCGCAATCCGCACCGGCCAAGTCGGGCGGACGGCGCAGGCTGCTTCTGGCCGCCGTTGCGCTGGTGGCTTTGGGTTTTGCCGGCAATGCGGGGTACAATTACTGGACCGTCGGCCGCTTCATGGTGCGCACCGATGACGCTTATCTGAAGGCCGACATCACGGCGATCGCACCCAAGGTTCAGGGCTATGTCCGCCAGATCGCCGTGGTGGAAAACCAGAAGGTCAAGGCCGGCGATCTGTTGATGCAGCTGGATGACGGCGATTATCAGAACGCGCTGCGCGCCGCGCAAAGCAAGGTCTCGACCCAGGGTGTCACGATCAAGCGGATCGAGGCTCAGGTCGATGCCGCCCGGTCCAGCGTGGCCGAGGCGCAGGCGCAGAAAGTCTCGGACGAGGCGGCGCTGCGCAATGCGCAGACCAAGGCGGACCGTCTGAAGGCGCTGGCCCAGACTTCGGCCGCCACGCAATCGGCGGTGGATGACGCGGTCGCAGCCCTGGATCAGGCGCAGGCCGCCGTGACCGGCGCTTCGGCGGCCATCGCCGCGGCCGAGGCCAATGTGGCCGTCCTTCAGGCCGAACAGGCCGAGGCGACCAGCCAGCTCGACAGCCTGCGTCTGGACGTGGATCAGGCGCAGCGCAACCTCGACCGGACCGTGCTGCGCGCGCCCGTCGATGGCACCGTGGCCAACCTTGCCGTGCGCGAGGGTGACCTCGTCTCGGCCGGGCAAAAGATCGCCGCGGTCGTGCCCCTGGATGCGATCTATGTCGAGGCGAATTTCAAGGAAACCCAGCTGCCGGGCATCGCGCCGGGCGCCACGGTCGCCGTGACCATCGACGCGCTCCCGGGCCAGACCTTCACCGGCACCGTGGCCTCGGTGGCGCCCGCTACGGGGGCGGAGTTCTCGCTTCTGCCGGCGCAGAATGCCACCGGCAACTTCACAAAGGTCGTCCAGCGCGTGCCCGTCCGCATCAGCCTGCCCGAAGCGGTGCGCACCTCCGGCCGGCTGCGGTCCGGTCTGAGTGCCGTGGTCGATGTGGACAGCCGCACCAGCCCCGGCGGCAACTGATCATGGCGCCCGAAGGCTCGCTGACCCCGCGCCGCATCTTCGCCTTTCTGGCGATGGTGTTCGGGATGTTCATGGCCATCCTCGACATCCAGATCGTCTCGGCCTCGCTGGCCGAGATCCAGGCCGGGCTCAGCGCCAGCTCGGACGAGGTGGCCTGGGTGCAGACCGCCTACCTCATCGCCGAAGTCATCATGATCCCGCTGTCGGGCATTCTGGGCCGCATCCTGTCGACCCGGGTGCTGTTTGCCGGTTCCGCCCTGGGCTTCACGGCGGCGAGTTTCCTGTGTTCGACCGCCACCAGCATCGACCAGATGATGATCTACCGCGCCTTGCAGGGGTTCATCGGGGGCGGCATGATCCCTTCGGTCTTTGCCGCGGCCTTCACGATCTTCCCGCGGTCAAAGCAGCCCATCGTCTCGCCGATGATCGGGCTGGTGGCCACGCTGGCGCCGACCATCGGGCCAACCATCGGCGGCTATCTGTCCAACGCCTTTTCCTGGCATTGGCTGTTTCTGGTCAATGTGCCGCCGGGTATTCTGGTGGCGCTGGCGGCGTGGAACCTGATCGACTTTGACAAGCCCGAACCCGAGCTGATGAAGCGATTCGACTGGTGGGGGCTTTTGGGCCTCGCAACCTTCCTCGGCCCGCTGGAATATGTGCTGGAAGAGGGGCCGGGCCATGACTGGCTGTCCGATGACGCCGTCTTCTACATGGCGATCCTGTGCGTGTCGGGTTGCGTGCTGTTCTTCTGGCGCGCCTTTCGGGCCAGCCTGCCGGTCGTCGATTTCAGCGCCTTTCGCAACGTGAACTTCGCGGTGGGTTGCGTGTTCTCTTTCGTGCTGGGCATCGGGCTTTACGGGCTGACCTATCTTTACCCGGTCTATCTGGCCAGCATCCGTGGCTATGACAGCCTGATGATCGGCGAGACGATGTTCGTCTCGGGTCTGGCCATGTTCTGCACGGCGCCCGTGTCGGGGATGCTGTCGTCCAAGATCGACCCGCGCATCATGCTGGTGATCGGGTTCCTCGGCTTTGGCACCTCGACCTGGATGCTGACCTCGATGACCGACCAGTGGGATTTCTGGGAGCTTCTGGTGCCGCAGATCCTGCGCGGCATGTCGCTGATGCTCTGCATGGTGCCGATCAACAACCTGGCGCTTGGCACGCTGGAGCCGGCCCGGCTCAAGGGGGCATCGGGGCTATACAACCTGATGCGCAACTTTGGCGGAGCGGTCGGGCTGGCCCTGATCAACACCACCCTGACCCAGCGCGGCACGCTGCATTACGAAAGGCTGGCCGACCAGATCAACTGGGCCAGCGCGCAGGCCACGGCGCAGCTTTCGGCGATGCAGCAGGCGCTGACCCTGCGCGGCATCGCCGATGCGCGGGCCGGGGCGCTGCAGCAGATGGCGGGAATCGTGCACAAGCAGGCCACCGTCCTGTCCTTCATCGACGTGTTCCAGCTGCTGACAGCACTTTTCGTGACGCTGTCGCTCTTGGCGATGGCGATGCGCAAACCGGCGGCCCGCGGCGCCGGCGGCGGGCACTGAGGCGGCCATTCCCGGCCCGCCACGTGGCCGGGCCCGGCCTGCGGCGCACCTTCACCCGCGCTGCAGCTAGTGGCTTGACGCGGAGCCTTTCTTGCTGGTTCTCTGTGCGCGCTTGGACGTTGCGCACGGAGATGGAACGTGGCCTGGGAAGATCTGACGGCGGAACAACAGCGGTTCCTGAAGCAATACCTTGACCCTTCCCTGCGTGACCGGATCATGGGAATGGGGTCGTCCCAGGGCACGCGCGAGGTGATCGGCTCGTTTGAGAGTTTCGAGATCGCCAGGCTCGCCTTTGAAAACGCTCTGAACGCCATTCCCGATGGTTATCCGGAAAAGACCAGCCTCGGCTTTTCGGCCAAGGAAGCGGCCAGCCAGCGCGACGCGGGAGATTTCGACGCCGGGGCCGAGATCCTGCGTGTGGGAAAGGTCGAGGCCGAGCGTGTCGTCAGCGTGGTGACGACCGAGGCCGACCGCCTGCGCCTGATCGTGCTGCCGGTCGTGGCCGGCGCCCTTGGCCCCGAGGTCAACGAACTGGGGTTGCTCCACGCCACGGCGACCCTGAACGGGCATGGCGGCATGCCGACCCATGATGCGCTGACGGCCGCCCGCAAGGCAGAGCAACGCCTGGCCGAGCGCAGCCAGGAGATCACCCTTGCCGTCGCCGCCCGGGAACTTGCCGCGGCCAAGAACGATTTCACCTCGGCCTTCGATCCGGTCAAGTCGGATCTGGAGGCCCTGGCCAATGTTGACGTGACCGGCGCCTGGACCAGCTTCAGCGCGCATGACCAGATGAAGAACCTGTTTGATTGGGCCGAGCATCTGCTCGCGCAGGCCCAGCTTGCCGAAAACGACGACACAGTGGCCACCTATACCTCGGTTGCCCAGGAACTGCGCGACAACGTCTTCACGTTCGACCAGATGACCAACCTGCAAGAGCAGGCGCTGGACGAATTCCGCGACACGCTGCGCCCGCTGATGAAGGACTTTGACGACGCTATCGACGATGCGCGCGACCTTGATGACACAGACATGACCGAGACCGAGAAATCGACCCGCAAGCCCTTGCTGGACGATGCGCTCGATCTGCTCAAGCGCGGGCAGGACGCGATGAACGGGAGCGACCCGCAGGCCCTGCTGGATCTGATCGAGGAGTTCAACGACACCGATCTGGATGACGACCTCATCGACTTTTACAATGACAATCTGCAGCGCCGCAAGAAAGAGCAGATGGTCAGCCTCGGCGTGCCGGCCGAGAGGCTCAAGGGCATGGACGGCCTCTTCGAGGACTCCTACGACACCTATGAGGCGGTGCTTGACATCATCGAAAAGACGGCCAAGACGCTGGGCAAGGCCACGGTGACGCCGGCCTTCATCGACACCAAGCGCGACGAGTTGACAGAGGCCAACAAGAAGGTCGCGGAGGCCGACAAGGCCTCCAAGGAGGCCGAGGCGCTGTTCGACAAGGCGGCCAAACTCAACAACGAAAAGGCTGCGGCATTGAAGGAACTGCGCAAGCAGGCCAGCGCCGCGACTGAGGAATCCGAAAAGCAGCGGCTGGCCGAAGAGGTCAAGAAAGCCGCGGAAGCCTTCAAGCTGATCAACACCGAAGCCATCGAGGCGCAGAAGGTCG
The DNA here is from genome assembly GCA_016124195.1 of bacterium. Classification (GTDB taxonomy): domain Bacteria; phylum Pseudomonadota; class Alphaproteobacteria; order Rhodobacterales; family Rhodobacteraceae; genus Stagnihabitans. The sequence goes on from WGOE01000012.1 coordinate 207,550, forward strand.
CCAAACAGAAAAAGGACCTTCTGGTCAGCGAAACCGAAAAGGCCAGCAAGGCGGCCGAGGTTCTCAAGGCGGCCGAGGGGCAGAAGGGCGTGCTGGATGCGATCAACTTCGGCGCCCTGGCGCCCGACCGCAGCCCCAAACTGTCCGATGCCTCGCGGGTCGAGATGTGCAAGATGTTCATGACCAGCCCGAGCCTTGGCGCCAAGGGCGTAGATGCGCTGGCTCGGTCCGAAGACCCCGAGGCGGTGGCGACCTGCGTCAAGGTGGTCAACCAGCGTATCGATTCAGGCTTCAAGTCCGACAAGGGCACCTATTACACCGACCCTGCCTACCGCGAGACCTATGCCGCCAATCTGATCGACATGTCGGCCAATGTCGACGCCGGCATGATGTCGGGTCTGGACGATTATCTGGCCGAGGGACGCCAGTTCGACAAGTTCCCCGATCTGACCGGCCGAATGGACGACGAGAAGCGCGGCCAGTCCAGCGCCAAGCACGTGGCCTCGGGCATGATCGACGGCTCGGGCGACTTTGACATCGACGCCGGCGTCGAAAGGCTCGAAGACCTCATGTTCAACCCCAAGCTTCTGGCCAATGCGCAGCCCGAACTGGTCAAGCAGGCGATCGAGACGCTGAGGTATTTCGACGACTCGGAAGAGGCGCGCGACAAGATTACCGACCTAGAGGCGCCCAAATCGCCCTCTGGCGTTTCGCTGGTGGCGAAATCGACCGGCAAGGACCCGGGTGCGCTGACCGACGCCGACACGCGCCAGACGGTGCTGACCGCCATGCTGACGCCGATCCACCAGGGCAAGATCGGCTCGTGCTTTGCGACATCGAACGTCATCCGGATGCGCAAGGACTATCCCGACAAGACGCTGGACCACTTTGTCGAACTGGCCGAAAAGGGCGAATACACCCCCACGGTTGGCGACAAGATCCCGGCCATCACCAACCTGCCCGATCACGACAACCCCCTTGTGCGTAGTCTGGAATATTCCGCCGCCACCGTCACCGCGCGGGCCGACAAGAGCACGCAGCGCACAAGGATCAAGACCTCGGCCAAGACCGCGCTGACCGGCCTGGCCGACAAGTTCGACCCTTCCGTCACCGATGCCATCGACACCCTGGCGGCCAAGCTCGCCGATGCCTTCAGCTTCACCTACGACCCCAAGGCCAAGCTCGACAAGGTCTCGGTCGACGGGTCCTCGAAATTCGGCCGCTATGTCTTGTTGCGCAAGGACAACGGGACCGAGATCAATTCCAAACCCGAATTCGTGGCCGCCATGCGCGACTTCGTCCGTGCCGCGATCGACGAGGATGATCTGGCCGAAAACGTGACGGTGGATCAGGTGGTGGATGCGGCGGTGGCCGACGGCATTCTGGACGCGATGAAGCGCAACGACAAATACCCATGGGAATTGAGCAGCGGCGGCTTCGAGGCTCAGGCGGCCAAGACCACGCTGGGTAACTCCGGCTCATCCAAGTCGCTGGTGAGCAAGGATTCCAACACGACGAGCAATGTGAAAGAGCGCACGCTGGCCATCGTCAAATCGCTGATCAAGGACATTCCCAGCGGCTCGGGCAGCGAGGATCATGCCACTGTGGGCTATTCGGCCAAGTCGGGCGGCGGCCATGCCTTCAACGCCCTGCCCAACCACGATTCGCTTGACGTTCTGCGCCAGGGCGATCTGGGCGACCAGCTCGATGAGGTGCTGACGCAGAAGGGCGCCTCGCTCAAGACCACCAAGCTGCCGGTCGATCAGGCCGTCTTCATCTTCGAACGCGAGATGAACGCGATGGCCGCGGGTGAATCCGGCCCGGCCAAGGAGGCGCTGTTGCAGGCGATCCGGACGGGCCGGCCCACGGCCGAGATGACCCCCGCGGAAGTGGATGCCGCCATCAAGCAGGCCACGACCGCCTATATCGACCTCAAGGTCGCGGCCGATGTGGAACGCTGGAAGAAGGGCCTGAAGGCGAAAAGCGCTCCCGACCCGACCGAGGAAGAGATTGAGAAGGAAAAGACCAAGCGCCGCGCCAGCCGCGAAGAGCGCGTGGCCAATGACGCGCGCAACCGGCTCTGCAAGGATCTGGCGGTGCCCGAACTGGTCATCTGCGACACCAACTGGGGTGGCCCGGACAGCAAGGTCCTGATCGTGGCGGCCCCCGATCCGATCACCGGCGATCCGATGCTGTTCAAGCGGACCGAGCCGCCGGGCACGCTCAAGCCGGTCGACAAGAACTGGATCGAGGGGTCATGGTCACGCGTGACATGACGGGAGCGGGCATCCGGCGCGCGATTGCAACGAGGAGAGCACGATGAGCCTGAAACTGAAGCTGCGCGCATCGGCAGAGCGCAACACGCTCAAGGTCGGCGACGAGGTTTTTGAAAGCCTTGCGGCGCTGCTGGCCCGCCATCCGGAATTTGGCGCCGAGGCTTCTGCCGCCGATCTGGCCATAGCAGCCAATCACCTGCTGCGCGGCAGCGACTATGAGGTGATCCTCGACCCGGCCGCCTTCGAGGCCGCCTACCGCGCCCGGATCGCGGGCGAGGATCTGTCGCAGGGCTATGCCGATGGCGATGCCCGGCTCAGCGACTTTGGCCTGCCCGATTTCGCGCAGATCGCGGTGCCGCGGATTGCAGGCGATCAGATCGCCTATTTCGCACGCGATGCCCTGACCGGATTGCCCTACCGCGCCACGGCGAGCCTGACCAGTGATGCGGCCGAGTATCTGCCGCTGGCCCTGACCGCCATAGCGCGCCCCGGCCCGACCCGACAGGTGCCGCCGCCCGATGCCGCCATGCCGGACATCGACGAGGACGCCGATCCCGAAGGCGTCGAGGCGCCCGAGCCCGACACGTCTGACGGTGCCACGCCCGCCGCCTCGGTCCAGCTTCTGTCAGACGACGAATGAAGCCCGCGGTCCCGCGCGAATTCCGGCCACGGCGCGGGCCGCTTCAGAGGCCGTGCAAGGGCCGTGACATGACGTCGAATTCCCGATCGGTTGCGGGGCTTGACTTCGGATTCGCAGGGCCATACTAGAGCCACACCAGAAAAGTGCCGCTGTAGCTCAGCTGGTAGAGCACGTCATTCGTAATGACAAAAACCACCTAAGATTGATAGTGGTTAGGCCGTAAAAACCCAACAAAATAAGGCACTTGACCAAATTCCGGTTGGGTTCGATCCGGGTTAGATCGTATCGTGATCCTTGCAACAGCACCCCCATTGCAAGGAACCGGACATGCCTCAGATGAAGTTCACAGACGGCGAGATCAAGAAGCTCGCCACGCCCATGGCGACAACCTGGTACTCGGACCCGAGCGTCAAAGGCTTGCGTCTCTGCGTGACCAAGACCGGCGTGAAAACCTGGTATGTGACGAAGTGGGACAAGGCCGAACAGAAGACCCGTAACTTCACAATCGGACCTTTCGCAACCAACGGCACGAACACGGCTTGGGCGAAAGAGCAGGTTGGACGCAAAGTCCTCGACGTGATCGAAGGCAAGCAGCAGACGCGCGAGGAACGCAAGGTTGAACTGGCCGGTATTCCGACGTTGCGCATGGCCTTCGACCGGACGGTTGATCGCCGCCTCAAGCGCCCGGTGAACCAGGGCGGCCCGATCTCCGACCTGACGGCCAAAGGCTACCGCCAAATGTTCGACAAGTATTTGATCACCTGGGCCGATACCCTTGTGACCGAGATCGACGTCGCCATCATCAACCGCTTCCTTGACGATTTGAACCTCGAAAAGCCGTTCTCGGCGCACAAGGTCTCGACCGTTCTGTCCATGACCTACAAGACCGCCATGCGCTGGGTCAACGGGCCGCTCGTGGTTCCAGGGATTGCCGACGGTGAGCGGTCACAGATGGGCAATCGGAAGGAAAGCCTCGACAAAGACGGTAATGTCAAACTCGACGTGACGGTGCCTTGGGCTGACCGCTGGAAAGAAATCGAGGCCGTTGAGAATGAATTCCGCCGCCTGCTGGGGATGGTCCGCTGGCACACAGGCCAGCGCGAAGAAACGCTGCGCGACCTGACCTGGGATGACATTGACCTGACCGAAGGCACGATGATGTGCCGGGGCATGAAGAAGGTGAAGGCATCGCGCCTGATCGCCATGTCCGACGTGACCAAGGGCCTGTTTGCGCGGTTGCATGAGATCAAGCGCCACAAGTTCGTGTTCTTCTCGGCCAAGGCTGCAACGGGCCGGATGGATCGCCTTGACCGTTTGACCAAGACCGCACCTGGCGACCTGCGCCATCTTTGGAATGAGGCGACGACCGAGGTGGCTGAGCGCGAAGTCGTGTTCCGGTGGCTTTCAGGGCAGCGCCTGACCGACGGCGAAACCCAGATGCTCGGCCACTATTCCACGGTGCCTGTGGAACGCCAGCGGCGGGCAGCAAACCTGATCTCTGCGGTGATCACGAAGCGGCTTGAGATAACACCTTCAAACATCGTTGAAATACGGCGCACGGGCGTCTAAGTATTGCGAACTTGCCTACGGCGCGCGGATCATGACCCGGGCGCGCTGTGGGCCGCATCTCGAGCGGGCTGCTTTGTGCAGCGCCAGGAGCGGGAGGGGATGCGGCTTTGGCTCCACATGCAAATGGAGCATCACCATGTCTATTGATCAGCAGATCGCTGACCTGCGCGCCGTTGTCGAACGCGCGAACCCGCCCGAAGTCATGACGACGGAGGAATGTGCGGCATTCCTGAACGTGACCACGGAAACTCTCTTTTCCTGGCGCAAAAAGGGCGGTGGCCCGCGCTTCTCAAAGCCGACTGACCGCATGGTGCGCTACCTGCGTTCAGATGTCGTCACCTGGCTTGAGGGGAACAGGGCATGACAAGCTACCACGAGACGGATGCGACGTTCGATCAGTGGCGCGAACTGCGGATGCTGCCGGCGTTTGAGGATTGGGAGGAAGCCGTTGCGAAAAAGGCCGGCAAGAAGCTAGTTTGGCCGCACCCGCTTTTCCCGAAGAACCTCAAGTGGACTATTGACCAGGCGCAGGCTCGGTCGCGCCTGATATACGCGGACGAGTTTTCGGACGAGACCTTTCGCGAGATTCTTGTGGGCAAGCCGCGCTATCACCTCGCCGTTGAGGTTGTTGATCAGCTTTACTCTGAGATCATGCAGGACCCGGCCTCGATCATGCCCAAGACGGAACCGCCTGATGATCGTGACGGGTTGCGCGAATGGCTCAAGGATTTCTCGTCTGGCCGCTGGTGGCATAAGGCGCTGATGCTCGACAAGCCCGGGGAGGGACAGAAAGCTGTCGCTGACTCGACGTTCAAATCGTGGATTTCTGGAAACGCGATGGCGGATAAGCCGTTCTCGCTCGTTCTCGAACGTGCGCGGTTCTGGTTCGACTACATGCACTGCGTCTGCGACGTTCATCAGGCTGCATATGAGCGGATTCGGCACCTGCGTTATGGTGACGAGTTTGACCGCCATGTCTGCAAAGGCATCCAGACAGAACTCAAGCGGTTCGTTGCTGGGGCGACGGAACAGGAGATCGCGATTGAGCATCGGCGGCTCTGGGACGTCGCCATGATGAAGATGTGCCTGCCCGATTTCCAGAACATGTGCCTCGTCACGTCCAACAAGCACACGGCAAACCCGCAGCATGCGGATGAACTGTGGGCGAAATATTTCGAGAACGACCGCAAGCTTGATCGGGCTGAGCCGGAGCCTGAGTGGGTATCGGAAAGCTGGGAGGAATCCTACGACACACGCGTCTGGCCGGTAGCTGATGGCGACAACCCGCTGCGCTACAGTTACCGGCGTGAGGTCAAGCTTCTGAGCCGGATCAGGACCGCGAAAGATGGAAAGAAAGACAACCTGGAATCGCGCATCGTTCAGTTCAAGACGCTGATCAAGGATGATGACGGGGCCTACCATCGCACGGTCGATGGTCGGGAGGTGTATTATCGGGAGGTGTGGGAGGACTGCCCTGAGTCGATGGACAGCTATGAGAAAGTGTGGGAACCGCTCGAGTTGCTGATGTCCAGGCGGCGGCACAGTAAGGCGGATATACACCTGCATCTGTCCGAACCGCCGATCAGGGGGGCGTGATGAGGATAACGGATTTGCCTCTGGGGGCGCAGGACGTGGTCGCGAAGCAGGCGGACTTCGCGACGTTCAGTAGGTTCAAGCGCGCGGTACTGCGGGAGGCGTGTTGCCAGGATGTCGCGGAAAGACGTGCGGTGATGAGTCTGCTGGTGACTCTCTGGTTAGGGGTGCAGGGCGGGCGATGGGGTCAGAGGCCTTGGCGGCTGCTCAAGCAGAATTCTGGAAAAACCGCAAAGAGCATGAAAAACTACGGCGGCTATAGCATGTGCGCACCGCGATGTGGATTTTATTGTTTTTAGCGTTTCAGGATTCACTAACAACAACAAATCCCACATCGCGGTGTGTGTGTAACTTAGCACTGGAAGTGCGCCCTGCATCGGCCGAGCCTGACTCCGGGAAGATATCCGTCCTCTCCGAACCTTCTGGACCTGCTTTCTACCGGCGGATCATCAGCAATGATCGGGGCAACGACCAAATCTGCCAACGATTGCTGACAGATTCACGGCAAGATCACCGGCGTTGCAATGCGATTGCAATCTAGCAAGTCGACGCTCGCACTGTATACGACTGCATACAGAACCAGAACGATATGCTTCTGGATCGACGTCCAATCTCGGGCCAACTGCGCACTGCGCCCAGCGCATCCCCTGCAATACCGCAAGCGGCTCGATCTGCTGCGATTCTAGGCGGTGTCTCGGTCGAATCCGATAACTGACCCCCGAAAGTCCGACCCCCGCCTTAGCGACTTGCTGCTGCGATCCGCGCCAATCGCAGGTGTTGCCCGCCCGTATCCTTGATCTCGTGTTGCGCGCCGCCAGCCTGCTGTCCGAACATGATGCAGCGCCGGATCAGGTCCGCGCATGTCGCCTGACCAGATCGGGCAACCACCCCCATCATGACAGGAGCCACCTCATGTCCCGACCCATTCCCTACAATCGTGCCGCCCACCTCGCCGTCCGTCAAGAGTTAGCCATAGCCTTGAACAACCTCGCTGCCGGACCCCAGCGTGGCCCTGCGTTCGAGGCAGCACATGACCGCGTTGTCCAGGCTGAACTGGCAATCTACCGCATCATCCGCGACGTCGAAGCGTTCAAGGATGCTTGGTTTGCAGCCCGCCGGGGAGACGCACCGTGCCTTTGATCATGCGTCCCAACTTCGGCCAACTCGACCTGCTGCCTCACAGCGCGCCGCTGATCGGCACCCCTCCCATCAGCACAGCGCCTTCGCCTGACCCCTTCGACGTCTGCGCCTGCTGCGGCGAGCGGAAAGCCCATGTCGTCACCCACCATGACCACTACCGCGACGTCGCCATTGGGATCGCCCATGAATTTGAAGAACCCATCCCTGACCCCGCGACGTTCCCTGATGCGACCCTCTGCAACGACTGCAACCACCTCTGCCCGCAGTTCAAGATGCGCAACCGCAAGTCACCGGCGTTCTTTTCCCTGACCCCCGCCGACATGCGCGCCTTCCTGGCCCGCGACTCGGAACTCTATGACCGTGTTGAGGACCGCTACCTCGCGGCCATCAAGGACTTCCTGGCGATCATTCCCCACGCCCGCGCCCAGATGGCAGCGGCCTGGAAGGTCCAGCAGCGGCCCCTGCCGAAAGCGCCCATCGTCAAGCCCGAGCGCCAGATCGTTCTGGATACCCTCCAAGCTGACGCGGCCCTCAAGGCAGCCTATGACGCGAAAGACGTCGCCATCTGCTACCGCCTCGCGACTGCCTACCTCGACGCGGGCACCTGGAATCGGGACGCCCTGCACAGCTTTTCGCACCTGATCTGGTGGACAACGCACCACGGCCCGAAGAACTCAGACGTGTTCTCGGACGCGTTCAAGAAGGGCAACCTGAAACGTGCAAGGCGGGTCTTCGAGGCTGGAATCTTCAACGCCTACGACGACGGCTTTTCCACCTAAATCAATCCGGCGCAAAGCCTTCTAGTTCTCGAAATCTCGTTGCAGCAGCCCCGGCGCGGCGTCCAGTGTTGCAGTGCGAGGCCTTCGCGAGGGGTCCTGCCTGAAACCGGGGCGCGCCTTACCGGCGCGCCTCAACCCCCACAAAGGAGCCACCAATGCGTTATTCGATCAAATCAACCGAAGGCGGTTGCACCTTCACCGCCAAAGATCACCACACCGCCTCCGATTTCCCTGTGCCCATGATGGCCGGTGACTTCACGGCGCTCCTGTCCAGCCTCCTTGCCGACCCCGACAGCACCCAAGTCGAATCTGGCCCTGTGCTGATTGCCCGCACGAAAGACGGCGTTTCGATCCAGACCCGTGGCGGCGCGTTCGGCATCCCCTACGCGCACCTGTTCGCCATTCAGGGCATCCCGGCATGATCATCGACCTCATCTGTGAGCAATTCCCCCAAATCCGCCGCGAAGAAATCTTGGCAAGCCTGCGCGCCATCGACGTGTCCAAGGTGAAATTTCACCGCCTGGACCCGGACGCCCGCCAGCGCGCAAACAGGGGCACCCTGGCATGACAAAAGTTCATCACCGGACCTATGACCGGCGCCGGAAGCAATACGACATGGTGCGGGATGCCCTCGAGGGCGAAGAACGTGTGAAAGAGCAGGGGCAAGCCTACCTGCCGAAGCCGTCGGCCATGACCCAGAACGACTATGCGGCCTATCTGACCCGTGCCCATTACTATCCGGTGGCAGAGCGGACCTTGCGCGGCATGTGCGGCCTTGCGCTGCGCAACGACCCCCAGATCAAACTTCCGCCCCGCCTTGAACGGATGCGCCAGTCGGCCACCTTCAAAGGCCACTCCCTGGATGTGCTGATCGAAGACCTGCTGCGTGAAACTCTGTCTGTCGGGCGCATCTGTTGCGTCCTCGACTACCCGACCGAAGGTGCAAAGCCGACGGACCCGCCCTTCATTTCCGTCTTCGACGCGGAATCAATCTTGGACTACAAGGAGTCCTTGGTCGAAGGCCGTTCCCGCCTGACGATGCTGCGCCTGCGGGAGGATCATGACGACGGCGAAGTCGAACGGCACCTGCTTTACACTCTGGAACCGCACCTCGTGGTGCGTCGCTATGAGATGGAAGGCGAGAACGAGATTCCCTTTGGCGAAGAACTGATCCCGACAATCAACGGCAAGTCCCTGTTCACTATCCCGGCCGTGATCATCAGCCCCTACAATCTGCAAGCTGACCCCGAGAAGCCGCCTTTCCTGGACCTTGTGACGGTCAGCCTGTCCCACTACCGCAACTGTGCCGACTACGAGCACGCCCTCTATCTGACGGCCCAGCCGACCCCCTACATCACCGGCAACATTTCCCAGAAAGACAAGCCGTCCACCATTGGCTCGTCAGACATCTGGTGCCTGCCCGACGGCGCGACGGCGGGAATGCTGGAATTCACGGGCGCTGGTGTGTCCGCAATCCGCACGGCTATCGAAGACAAGAAGAACGAAATGGCGAGCCTCGGCGCGCGCATGATCCATGAAGGCATCAACCGCAATGAGTCCTCGGACACGGCCAAAATGCGCGGGCGCGCCGAAATGTCCCTTCTTGTCGCCTCGGTCAAGATGGTCGAAGCCGCCCTGCAAATGCTCCTGACCTGGGCGGCTGAATGGACCGGCTCGCAGGCGTCTGACGTGTCGGTCACGCTGTCTAAGGATTTCATCCAGAGCCAGATGGATGCAAACACCATGAACGGCCTGCTCAAGATGTGGCAGGCGGGCGCAATCTCGCACGAGACACTCGTTGAAAACCTGCAACGCGGCGAGATCATCCCTGCGGATCGGTCCTTTGCCGAGGAGGCAGACAGGATCGAATCTGAGGGTGGCGACATGAGCCAGATCATCCCTTTGCTGCCGCGCGCCGCCGCAAAATGATGCACCGGCAGCTCATACCCGAGGAGCTGCTGGTTGTCGCCGTGATCGAACAGGCCATCCGTGACCTGTCCGACCCAGACCCGACGATCCGCAAGGAGGCCAACCACTTCTTCTTTGGCGGCGGTGGTTGGCAGGAGCAACGCGATTTCTACTGTGGTGCCGTCGGTGTCGATCCCGAGGTCTTGCAGGAGCAAATCCGACGGTCGGACAAGACGGTCACCCGACCATCTGACCAGTCGCGCCTGCAATTCACGCAAGACCACCTGCGCGCGCTGATCCCCGTGGAAACAGCCTTCCGCCCGATGGACCTTGCATGGCCGCATGGGGTGTCCGAGGTCGTCAAGCAGACCCGGCTGAAAGCCCTGCGGGAGTCGGGTTACATCGAGCAAATCGGCAACGGTCACTATGCGCTGACTAGCCTCAATCACCCGAGGATGCTGTCGCAACGAGAAGTCATCCTGTCCCTCCTGGAAGATGACCCTCTGACGACGGATCAGATCGCGCGGCGCACCCGCCCGAGGATCAAGAAGGATCAGGTCTATGCCTACTGCTTCGACCTCGTCGCGCAGGGCTATGCCGAACGCGTGGCACCAGCCACCTTCCGGCTCGCGCAAGCCACACGGCTCGCAGCATGAGACCTTAATTTCCTTCCAGATCAGCCGCTTGGTTCTTAAAGCGACGTTGAACCAGCGCCGGGAGCGCCCGTATCGTTGACATGCGAACCTTGGTGGCCATGGGATCGCTCCTTGCATTGGGGGGTGGATCGAAAGGTCCACCCCTTTCATCTTGGAGCCTATCATGCCTGACACCAACGACGACCAAGCGAAGGCGCTTGCAGCCGCCCTTTTGCCGCACCTTATCGCATCGCTGAAAACTGACGTCCTGCCCGGCCTGATCGAAGATCAGATTGGCGGCCTGAAAAAGAACACGGAAGCGGTGCTCGACGAACTCAAGTCGAAGACCCGCGAAAAGAGCGCCCTGGAAAACCTGCTCGAAGCCGTGGACAAGCGGGACAAGGACAACGCGCTCAAATCGGCTCTGCCGGATCGCGGCAACACGGACAAGGACCCCGTGCGGCTGACGCGTGAAGAGGCGCGGGATCGTCGCAAATATCTGGATGCGCAGGCCCTGGCCGCGAAACGCGGTGTGCCGTTCGAGATTACCGACGGCAAGGCCGAACGCTCTGCCCATGCCCTTGACGGCCAGACGCACCTGAAAACCGAAACCACCATGTTCATCCACAAGGACGCGATCCGCGATGCGCGCACCTATGCCCGCCTCAAGGCTCAGGCCCAGGATGACCATCTGGAAATCCAGCCGATCTCGGATTGGAACGATCTGCCGGAAGGTGCCGTGCCCCATGATTAAGCCCGATGGCCGCATGGGGCGACCGGGCATCATGGACGCGCTGCCGAAATGGCGGCGCGACGATCTGCTCCGGCAACTCGTCCTGAAACAGAAAAGCGCCGTTCAGGTCGCAAAGGAGATTGGCTGCACGGATACCTCCGTTCACCGCTTCATGAAAAAGGTGACGCAGGCGGAGATTACCAAGATCATCGCGGAAGATGCCCAGAAGCGAAAACTCGATGATGCCACCGGCATTGCAACGATCCTGAACGAGGACGGGGCCGACGTGGCCTCGGACCTCGGCTGGGTCTTGCGCGAACTGAAAGACCTTCTGCAATCGGCCAAGGGCGACGAGGACCGGGTGATGCAACTTGGCTCGCTCAAGGAAATCCGACAGGCCCTCATGTCGATTGCCGAAGTGCGCGGGCAGTTGTCGAAAAAGATCGACGTTCACCTGAACCTGAACGAGTCGCCCCAGTTCATCACCTTGCGCCAGATCATCCTCAAAGTCCTGGATAACCACCCGGCGGCGAAGCAGGACTTTCTGGCCGAAATGAAGGTCTTGCAGGTGATCTCGCAATGATCCACGACAAGCACCTGCGCGGCTTCCTGAAAGGGCTGACGGCAAGCCTTGATCCCGTCGAACGCTTCCGCATGACCATCGGGGAGCCTGATGAATGGCAGCGCATCCTGCTCCGCACCAATCCGAAGTGGGACCCCATCGACCGCCTTGTGCTTGCCCTCTGCGGGCGGCAGAGCGGCAAGAGCACTACATGCGGGTGCCTTGCCTATGACGATTTCTCCCAAGGCAAAACGGTCATCCTGACCGCGCCGTCAATGCGGCAATCGACCGAGTTGTTCCGGCGCATCCTCGAGTTCAAAAATACGGACCCGTTCTGCCCGCCAATCGTGCGTCAGACCCAGACAGAACTTGAAGCGCACCCCTCCCACGGTGGGCGCATCGTGGTTGTCCCGGCTACGGATCAAGCCCGCGGCCTGACCGCTGACACGATCCTTGCGGACGAGGCCTGCTTCATCAACCCGGATGATGCGCTGACTGCCTTCTTTCCGATGCGCAAGGAAACCGGGCGTATCTTCCTGCTGTCTACGCCAAACCTGCGGCAGGGCTATTTCTACGACGTCTGGGCATCGGACAAAAAGGTCCGGCGCATAACGGCCCGATCCATCGACGTTGAGCGCCGTAGGGCACAGGTCGAGTTCGACCGGCAAACCATGTCTGAGACGACATTCCGGCGCGAACACCTTTGCGAGTTTGTCGGATCAGGCACCCCGCTTGTGTCCTGGGCGACGCTCGAAGCTGCATCCAATAACCAAGTGAGGGCGCTATGTCTGACGTAGTCGAAAGGTCCGACGGCACCTTAGTCCTGCCGTCAAATGCTGATCCGGCCTGCCTGATGCACCAGGTCCTTGGCTGGCGTCGCTATGCCGTCGGCCTCGATCTCGGGCGCAATGACCCGACGGCCCTTGTCGTCCTGCAATCCGAGTGTGTGCCCGAGTTCACGGGGCGCGGCTTTGAGCAGCGCCTGCGCGCGCCTACCTACACCGTCGTTTTCACGGAAACGATCCAGGTCTACGAGTACACGGCAATTGCAGACTTTCTGGCAAAGCGTCTCGGCCAGTTGAAAAACTGGACGCTGGCAATCGACGCGTCCGGCCTCGGACAGCCGTTTTCTTCAACCTTGCGGCAGGCTGGCATCCCGCACTTCGGCGTCGTCATGACCGCAGGATCGGCGCTGAACCGGAAAGGCTATGACGTCACCTGCTCCAAGACTTTGCTGATCGAGAACATGGCGACACACCTTGAAACGGGTTCTCTGACCATCGCGAACGATCTGCCCGGAAAGCAGGAACTGCTGAACGAAATTGCCTCGTTCGAGTTGGCAGCCACCTCTGCTGGCAACCTTGTCCTTGCCGGTGGGGGCAAAGGCCACCATGCCGACCAGGCCGTCGCCACGAGCCTTGCCCTGCTTGTCGAAACCCATCTTGGCGGCCAGCGGTTCACGACCTCAAAGATCAGCAACTGGCATGGCTGAAATTCTGCGCCAGGAATATGACGCCTTCGGAAACGTCCTGACGATCATCTGGGATGCGAAGGCGTCAGAGGCAGACAAGGCCTGGGCGCGAGAAGATGCCCGCCGCGCGCGCCCAGGATATTTCCGCATCGACCATTTCTTCGAGACGCCGCCAAAGGAGCACAAGAAGGGCTTTGTTGACCGGCGTTGCTCTGGGTTCGCTGGCATGTTCAGTCGTGGCGGCGCATGAACCGCGTCAGAGACCCGGCAAAGCGCCCGCGCTAGGCGGTGTCTGCGGTTCGCGGGCATCATCGCGCCCACGAACCGTCACACCGCCTAGAATCGACGCTTTCTGACGGTTGAAGGATCTTCCTCGAACCTGCCTTCGAGCGGGTAGGCTGTCGCCTCGGACTTGTCACCGAAGTAGACGCGCCACTCGCCGGGGCGAAGCTGCACGACGCGGGCGACTTCGGGCAGGTCGAGGATGCCGTAGAACATCGCCCACACGCCTTGCTCTGTGTCTGGGTATGTCATTCGGCGGCGATCCTGTAGGGCGCGGGTCGTTCGGCCTTTGGGCGATTTGCGATCAGTGCGAGGGCGCGCAGACGGCCTTTACGGGCTGGGCAGTCGCACCGCCATTCGCGGCGCAGCAACAGGGGAAAGTCGCGCGGTGGCAGTGCGGATTGGCGTTGATTGAAGAACATGGCTGTGCCTCCGTTGTTGAGGCCGTATTCATGAGAGTCTTTTGGGTCTAAACGTCAACCGGATACGGCTACTCAGTAGTTGCCGGGGGCGCAAGTTCGTTCTAAGTTTGTTCCTGTAAGCCCAGAAGTAGTCAGCGGAGAAAATGGAATGCAAGGTAATCCTTTCCAACAACGTGCGCCTTCCATTGTTGGAAATCCGCTACTGCGAACACCGCAGCGCGAAGCGTTCGCGGCCCTAGCCGAATTTGCGGAAACAGAAGATCAAGCGGAGCGTGAGGTTGGTATCATACTTCCAGTCGGATGTGGGAAATCTGGCTGCATCACCCTTGCGCCCTTTGCTTTCAGGGCAATGAGAACGCTGGTCGTTGCCCCTGGCTTGAATATTGCAAGCCAACTGCACAACGATTTTGATCCCGCCAGGCCCGAGATGTTCTATCAGAAATGCAGGGTGCTTGAAGGGCAACCATATCCAGAACCTGTTGAAATTCGTGGGCGCAATGCGAACCTAGCGGACTTGGAAGAGTCTGACGTTGTCTTGACAAACATTCAACAGTTGCAAGGTGAGGAGAACCGCTGGCTCCAGAACCTGCCCGCCGATTTCTTTGACCTAATTGTCTTCGATGAAGGCCACCACAGTGTCGCGGCCAGTTGGACGGCGTTGAAAGAAAAGTTTCCAGCTGCAAGGATTGTTAACTTCAGCGCGACACCATTACGAGCAGATGGACAGCTAATGGCTGGCCGAGTTCTATATTCGTTCCCAGTGTTTAGGGCTATTCAAGAGGGATTTGTCAAACAACTTAAAGCAGTCGTGCTCAATCCAAGAACGCTGCGATACGTTCGGCGCGAAGATGGGCAAGAAGTTGAAGTCAGTTTGGAAGAAGTGCGCAGACTTGGCGAAACAGATGCAGACTTTCGCAGAAGTATCGTAACTTCCGCAGAGTCACTAAATACCATAGTCGATGCGTCGATTCGGGAACTTCAGAGAAAGCGCATCGAGGCTGGAAGCGACCGCCTGAAAATCATTGCGTCAGCGTTGAATTTCGAGCACTGCCATCAAATTGTTGAGGCCTACCGCGCTCGAGGCCTACGCGCCGACTATGTGCATTCACGTCAGGATAGCGCCGCTAACACAAGGGTTATGGAGCGACTTGAGGCCCATCAGCTTGACGTCATTGTCCAAGTGCGAAAACTTGGCGAAGGCTTTGATCATCCTTTTCTGGCGGTAGCTGCCATTTTCAGCGTCTTCGCCAATCTTTCGCCCTTTGTTCAGTTTGTTGGCCGCATTATGCGAGTGATTGAACAGAATGCGCCTGGCCACCCACTGAACCGAGGCACCGTGATTTTTCACGCCGGTGCCAATGTTGCGAGCCGGTGGGAAGACTTTCAACAGTATAGCCAGGCGGACAGAGACTTCTTTGACCAACTTCTGCCCGTCGAAGGCCTAGACTTTGCCGATGGCAATGAACTCGAAGTTGATCCGCAACCGCGTGATTTTGACGGCATCGGTCGGTTTGAGGTCCAAGGCCAAACTGACGTCGATCTGCATGAGATCCCGTTGATCGCTGAGGATCCGGCAGCACTCGCGGCCCTTCAACTGTTGCGCGACTCTGGTTACACTTCCGACCAGGTCCGCGAGCAGTTTGAGCGGTTAGTGCCTGTTCCGGTCACCAGAGTTCGTCAACGACAAGCAGCACGCGCAGGACTCGACGCGCGGATTCGGACGGAAGTTGGTCGGATAATTGGTGAGCGTGGGCTAAACCATGAAGGCCATGAACTTGACCGGCAGCGTCTCGGTCGATCAAACTTTGTAGTGATCAAGTCTGCTATTGATCGACAGGTTAATCAGGTCGTCGGACGACAGAGCGGTTCTCGTGACGAATTTACCCGTGCTGAACTTGATCAGATTGAAGCTGGATTTGCCAATAGTGTCGCACGGGCTGTGACGGAGGTATTCGGTGGCTAGGACAAAATCGCTGTTGACCGGAGTCGAAGTTGACCGGGCGAAGCGCGCTCATAATTGTCAAGCAAGCGCCAAGCACCGGATTGAAATGGGCGATTTGCGACTAAGCGTCAGAAACGGTCGAAGTTGGGATCGCTATTGCTTGGCGTGCGCGAAAGCAATTCTAGACAAAGACGAGAAGAAGATTCTGGAGATTAGGGGCGAACTCGGCAGCAACTGATAATAATCGCTCGCGTCACAACTGCGCCAACTTCTTGCGCGACAACCGCTCGCATGGAACAGCGCAGAATCATCACCGACGAGCAAGCGGAGACCGACGAGGCCGAGCGGGAACAGGCCGAGTTTGAACGTGCGCGCCAGGAAGAAGCCGACCGCCACATGGCGACGGTTGACCGGCGCACCCGCTACAATATGAAGAACAGGGCGAAGCGGGCAGCAGATGCCGCAAAGGTGCGCGCAGGCCCAGCAGCACCACCTTGGCTGACGCCAGAGCATGACGCCGAGATCGTCGCCATCTATCAGCAGGCGATCCTGTGGACTGAGGCGACGGGCATTCCGCACGAGGTCGATCACTTGGTGCCGCTCGCCGCGTCTCACAATGGGGTGCACTATCTCTGCGGGCTGCACATCCCAAGGAACCTGCGGGCGATCCCGAAGCATCTGAACAGGGAAAGAAGCAACTGGTTCCCCACGGTCGAACTACTGATCGAACCCGAAGTCGATCCGCTTGACGTGAACCCGTTCGATGGCGACGTGCCGTTCTAGGCTGCTGAAAAGGCTTCCCTATAGGCGTTTGAGCACTTGCGGAATCGCCACCGGGCGTTTAAACGACGCCTCGCGTAGCCCCAATAGCTCAGCTGGTAGAGCACTTCATTCGTAATGAAGGGGTCTTCGGTTCGAATCCGGATTGGGGCACGCTAAGTCATCGTCGTTGCGATATTGCAACAGCCTTGCAACGCCGGCCAGCCTCCCAAATATATCAGGCGAAAACAAGCGGTTACGGCGTGTAAGTCGATCATTCGTAATGATGGGGTCGGGAGTTCGAGTCTCTTCAGCGGCACCACTATTGTTCAGAAGTTAAATTAATAACAAGGGCTTAGCTGACCTAATGCTTGGCGTATCCCCCTTTTTGTCCACCTTATCTTGCGCGCTAGCGGTCACTTCCTAGCCGTGCATCGGGTTTTCGATCCGGTTGGCGGGTAGCCCTCGACTAATCCTTGGTCGGCCCAGCCCGGCCCGGGGGGGCTTCAAATGTCTGGGCCGCGATACTCAGGGACCGGTTGGCCCCGTTGGTTCTTTCGCTAACACAGTTTTTCGGTCCTCATGCGCGCGCGCGACCTTGGCTAGACTTTGGAACACTTCTCGATCTCGCGCGCCTCGCGCATCAGTTCGCTGACGAGCAAGCGCATCTCGATCCATGACTTCGACCGCATCCCGTGCTTCCAGGTCGGGGGCGCCTTGCCGGCTGGGTGCCCGCCGCCCGCGCCATGCATCCGGCAGACCGCCCAGCCATTGACCGCAGGAGCCTTGCAGCGCTGGCCGGTAGATTTGGCCTTGGCATGGCAGCGCGGCGCGTCTTGCAGGCGCTGGGCGGGGTGCATGGGGTTGTCGTCG
>WGOE01000013.1 GCA_016124195.1 bacterium
ACCCAGCGGATAGGCCTTTTCAACGGCATCCCACGGGTCGGATTGCAGTTGCTTCATGCCCAGCGAGATGCGGTGGGTTTCCTTGTTGATCTTGATGACCTGAACCTTGACGGTCTCGCCGATCGACAGGATTTCCGACGGATGGTTGACGCGGCGCCAGGCCATGTCGGTCACGTGCAAGAGGCCGTCCACGCCGCCGAGGTCCACGAAGGCACCGTATTCGGTGATGTTCTTGACCACGCCGTCAACGGTCTGACCTTCGTGCAGGTTGCCGATGACTTCCGCACGCTGTTCGGCGCGCGATTCTTCGAGGATCGCACGGCGCGAGACAACGATGTTGCCACGGCGACGGTCCATCTTCAGAATCTGGAACGGCTGCTTCATGCCCATCAGCGGGCCGGCATCGCGCACGGGACGCACGTCAACCTGCGAACCGGGCAGGAAGGCCACGGCGCCGCCCAGATCGACAGTGAAGCCACCCTTGACGCGGCCGAAGATCGCGCCGTCGACGCGGGTTTCGGAGGCATAGGCCTTTTCCAGACGATCCCAGGCTTCTTCGCGGCGAGCTTTCTCGCGGCTGATCTGGGCTTCGCCACGGGCATTCTCGACGCGGTCCAGATAGACCTCGACCTCATCGCCCACCTTGAGCGAGACGTCTTCACCGGGATTTGCGAATTCTTTCAGATCGATGCGGCCTTCCATCTTGTAGCCGACATCGATGATGGCCTGGCCCGCCTCGATGGCGATGACCTTGCCTTTGACAACCGTGCCCTCTTCGGGCGTGTCGATCTCAAAGCTTTCCTTCAACAGGGCTTCGAAGTCTTCCATAGTGTTTTTAGCGCACATGCAGTCGTTATCCTTTTCACGTATTTTCACGGGCCTGGCGGTTGGCTCCGCCGGTCTTGGATGACAAAAAGAGGGCCGAGGCCCCGGCCTCACCCTGCTTTCGCTGGCTGCCTTAGCCGGAATGGGGGGATTCGGCAAGCGTCGGTCTTTGCGGCGCTGGCGGTGCGCGCCGATTGGCCGTAAGGAGCGGGCGGTGCAACTTGGGGCGGAACGATGGACGAGATGGCGGAACCCTTGGTCGATTGCGTGATCGAGGATGATCGGTGGCAGACGCTGGATCTGGAACCGCTGGCCTTTCGGGCGGTGCGGGCGAGCCTTGCGGCGCTTGGCCTGGGCGAGGCGGGCTTCACGCTGGGGCTTATGGGCTGCAACGATGCGCGGATTGCCGAACTCAACGCGATGTTCCGCAAGAAGGACCTGCCGACCAATGTGCTGAGCTGGCCCTATGACGATCTGTCAGCCGAGGCCGAGGGCGGCGCGCCTGCGCTGCCCGACCCCGGCACGGCGGACGACCCGACCTCGTTCGGCGACATCGCGCTGGCCTTTGAGACCTGCGAGCGCGAGGCGGCCGAGGCAGGCAAGCCCATGGCCGACCATGTGACGCATCTCATCATCCACGGTTTGTTACATTGCCTGGGTTATGATCATGTCCGCGACGGCGATGCCGCGCGGATGGAGGGGCTGGAGGTGCAGATACTTGCATCCCTGGGCCTTCCTGACCCATATTGAGCACCTCCCTGCCCGGGGCACCGGGACGGGTCACTCTGGACACGAGGCAAATGGGCAGCAGCACCGACGGATCGGCCCCGCAGACACCGACCAAACCCGACAGCGCAGCCAAATCGGAACCCGACCAACCTCCGCAACGCGGGCTTCTGGGCCGGCTGTTCAAGCGCACGCCCGAAGCGGTGCCGCAGCAGGTGCCCTCGCCCGTCGTGCAGGCCGCGCCGACCCATGGCATGAGCAACCTGCGCCGTCTGAGGGTGGATGACGTGGCGATCCCCAAGGTCGATATCGTGGCCGTGCCCCTGGACATCGGCAAGGAGGCTCTGGTCGAGGTGTTTCGCGAACACGGCTTTTCGCGCCTGCCGGTGTTCAAGGGCACGCTCGACAGTCCGCAGGGGCTGGTCCTGTTGAAGGATCTGGCGCTGCAGCATGGCTTCGGCACCGGCGGGCGCTTTTCGATGCGCAAGATGCTGCGCCCGGTGCTTTACGCCCCGCCCTCGATGCCGGTTGGCGTCCTGTTGCAGAAGATGCAGCGCGAAAGGGTCCATATGGCGCTGGTCATCGACGAATATGGCGGGGTGGACGGGCTTGTCACCATCGAGGACCTGATCGAAACCGTGATCGGCGAGATCGAGGATGAACATGACGAGGCCGAAGATACGCTGTGGAAAGAGGAAAGGCCGGGCGTCTTTCTCGCGCAGGCCACGGCACCGCTTGAGGAGTTCGAGCCGGCACTTGGCGTGACCCTGCGCACCACCGAAGAGGATCAGGAGATCGACACGCTGGGCGGCCTCGTGATGCTGCGCACCGGGCGGATGCCGGCGCGGGGCGAGATCGTCGCGCATGAAAGCGGCGTGGAATTCGAGGTGGTGGACGCCGATGCGCGCCGGATCAAGCGGGTGCGGGTGCGTCTGCCTGGCGCCATCCTTGCCGCCGATGCGGCCGAGGCCGCAAAAGCCTCTGCCGAAGCCTCTGCCGAAGCCTCTGCCAAGGCATCCTAGTGCGGGCCTCTTTTCCGGAATGGCGGCTGGCCCTCGCGGCGCTTGGCCTGGGTGTGGTGATGGCGGCGGGCCTTGCCCCGCTGGGGTTCTGGTGGCTGGCAATGCCGGCGCTGGTGCTGGTGATGCGGCTTGGGCTGGACGGGTCGGCCGGGCGGGCGGCCTGGATCGGCTGGCTGGCCGGCGTGGGCTATTTCGGCGCCGGCCTGAACTGGATCGTCGAGCCCTTCATGGTGGATGCCGCGCACGACGGCTGGATGGCGCCCTTCGCGCTGTTTTTCATGGCGACGGGGCTGGCGCTGTTCTGGTGCCTGGGCTTCGGCCTTGGCGCGCGGCTGGCTGTGCGGCGCGGCGCGGGGCTGGTCGCGGGGCTGACCGCGACCGAGTTTCTGCGGGGCTATATCCTGACCGGCTTTCCCTGGGCCCTGCCCTCGCATGTCTGGATTGGCACGCCGGTGGCGCAGGTCGATGCGCTGGTGGGGCCTTTCGGGCTGACCCTGCTGACGCTGGCCGCCGCGGCGCTGGCCGCCCCCTTGCGCTGGCGCGGGATCGGGCTGGGCCTTGCCCTGCCGGCCGCGGGCTGGGCCTATGGCGCCTGGGTTCTGGCGCAGCCCGACCCGGCGCCGCGCGGCCTGACCCTGCGGCTGGTGCAGCCCAACGCGCCGCAGGATGCCAAATGGGACCCCGACCACGCGCAATTCTTCTTTGACCGGCTGATGACGGCGACTGCGGCCCCGCCGGCGCCGGGCGGCAAGGTCGATCTGGTGATCTGGCCCGAAACCGCCCTGCCCTATCTGATCGAGGACAACCCGGACCTGCCGGCGATGATCTCGGGCGCGGCGCATGGCGTGCCGGTGGCGCTGGGCCTGCAAAGGATCGCCCGGCACGGCGCCGATGTGCTGGGCTTCAACACGCTGGATGTCTTTGGCAGCGGCGGCGCGCTCCTGGCCAGCTATGACAAGCACCATCTGGTGCCCTTTGGCGAATATGTCCCGCTGGGCGATCTGGCCTATGACTGGCTGGGGATCCGGGCCTTTGCCGCGCAGGTGGGCAATGCCTATACGCCGGGTCCCGGCCCGGTACTGCTGGACCTGGGCCCGGCATTGGGCAAGGTGCTGCCGCTGATCTGCTACGAGGCGGTCTTTCCGCAGGACCTGCGGGTCAGGGGCCGGGCCGACTGGATCCTGCAGGTCACCAATGACGCCTGGTTCGGCACCCTGTCCGGCCCGTTCCAGCATGCGGCGCAGGCCCGGCTGCGCGCCATCGAACAGGGCCTGCCGCTGGCCCGTGTCGCCAACACCGGCGTCACCGAGATGATCGACGCACGCGGCCGCATCACGGCCGCCCTGCCGTTTGACACCGACGGATTTCTGGACGTCGCCCTGCCGGGTGCCCTGCCCGCCCCGCCCTATGCCCGCTTTGGCGAAGTGCCGGCCCTTCTGTTGCTGGCGGCGCTCGGGCTCTGGGCGATACGCCGACAATCCTCCCCTTCCGCTTGACGCCCCGACCCAATCCGTCTAGCCCTGCGGCTCAGACTGCCACAACGGCTTCCTGGCGTGGCAGGTGTCATTCAACGGAGCATTATCCATGGCGCGCAAGTCCTACGTCTTCACCTCCGAGTCCGTGTCGGAGGGGCATCCTGATAAATTGTGTGATCGCGTGTCGGACGCGGTCCTGGACGCCTTTCTGAGCGAAGAGCCCAATGCGCGCGTGGCGTGTGAAACCTTTGCCACCACCGGCCGGGTCGTGGTGGGCGGCGAGGTCGGCCTGTCCGACCCCAAGGCGCTTGGGCTGATGATGGAGCGTGTCGAAGAAATCGTGCGCGGCTGCGTCAAGGACATCGGCTACGAACAGGACGAATTTCACTGGAACACGCTGCAGGTGCAGAACTACCTGCACAAGCAATCGGCCCATATTGCCCAGGGCGTCGACCGCGATGGGGCGGGCGATCAGGGCATCATGTTTGGCTATGCCTGCCGCGAGACGCCGGAACTGATGCCGGCGCCGATCCAGTATTCTCATGCCATCCTGCGCCGTCTGGCCGAGGCGCGCAAATCGGGCGCCGAGCCGACGCTGCGCCCGGATGCCAAATCGCAACTGACGCTGCGCTATGAAGACGGCAAGCCGGTCGAGGTGATGTCGATCGTGCTGAGCCACCAGCATGCGCTGGAAAGCCAGACCTCGGCCGACATCCGCGCCATCGTCGAGCCCTATATCCGCGAAATCCTGCCCTCGGGCTGGATCACCGAAAAGACCGAATGGTGGGTCAACCCGACCGGCACCTTCGTGATCGGCGGGCCGGATGGCGATGCGGGCCTGACCGGGCGCAAGATCATCGTGGATACCTATGGCGGGGCTGCCCCGCATGGCGGCGGCGCCTTCTCGGGCAAGGATCCGACCAAGGTCGACCGCTCGGCCGCCTATGCGGCGCGCTATCTGGCTAAGAACGTGGTTGCGGCAGGTCTGGCCGACCGCTGCACGCTGCAGGTTTCCTACGCCATCGGCGTGGCAAAGCCGCTGTCGATCTATGTCGACACCCATGGCACGGGCCAGGTGGACGAGGCGCAGATCGAAAAGGCCGTGGCCGAGGTCATGGACCTGACGCCGCGCGGCATTCGCACCCATCTGGGCCTCAACCGGCCGATCTATGCCCGCACGTCGGCCTATGGCCACTTTGGCCGGACGCCGGAGAACGATGGCGGTTTTTCGTGGGAGCAGACCAATCTGGTCGAGGCGCTGAAGAAGGCGGTCTGACCTTGTCCGAAAGATGGGCAGATTGCCCATCCTACCCCGGATCATGCGTCGGGATCGCGGCTGAGGGTCTGGACCTGCGCTGAGGAGGCGGAAATGATGGGCGATACGCTGCGTTATGCGGGCATCATGCTGCTGGCCGGCATCGGAATTCCGGTGCTGGCGGCGCTGAATGCGCAGTTGGGCGCGCGGATCGGGGCGCCGGTTGCGGCCTCGGTCGTGCTGTTCGCGGTGGCTTTCACGGCCTGCGTTCTGGTGCTGGTGGTCTCGGGGCAGGCGCCGGCGCTGGCGCGGCTGCCCGCCCAGCCGAAAGGTCTGTTTCTGGCCGGGCTGTTCGTGGCGTTCTACGTTCTGTCGGTCACCTTCGTCGCACCCCGCTTCGGTGTGGGCAATGCGATCTTTTGCGTGCTTTTGGGCCAGATGATCGCGGCCACCCTGATCGACCACTTCGGCCTGTTCGGCGCCGCCGCGCGCGCCATCACGTTGACCCGCGCCTCTGGCATCGCCGCGATGGTGGCGGGGATCGTGCTTATTCAGCGCGGATGAGGGCGGCTTGACGCTGTGACGGCGGGGCGCTAGGCCGCGCCATCAACTGCCAAGAGGCGCATCATGACCCCCACCGATGTTTCCGGGCTGACCCAGTTGGGCCAGTCCACAGCCTTGCCCGCCGGCCCCGATCAGGCCGTGCTGGAGCGCGTGCCCTCGGGCCATTCCGGCACGCTCTTCGTGGTGCGCTTTGTGGCACCCGAGTTCACCTCGCTTTGCCCGATGACGGGGCAGCCGGATTTCGCGCATATCGTCATCGACTATGTGCCACGCCAGTGGCTGGTGGAATCGAAGTCGCTGAAGCTTTACCTCGCGAGCTTTCGCAATCATGGCGCCTTTCATGAGGATTGCACGCTGGACATCGCCAAGCGGCTGGTGGCGCTGCTGGACCCGGAATGGCTGCGGATCGGCGCGTACTGGTATCCGCGCGGCGGCATCCCGATCGACGTGTTCTGGCAGACCGGAGAGGCGCCGGCCGGCGTCTGGATCCCGGATCAGGGCGTGGCGCCCTATCGGGGCCGCGGCTGATGGAGGCCGAAAGCCCGACCCCGCGCCGCAATTTCTATGGCCGCATCCGGGGCAAGACCCTGCGCGCCAGCCAGAAGGACTATCTGGCCGAGGATCTGGAGGCGATGACCCTGCAGGGTGTGTCGCGCGAGGTCAATCCGGCGCGCAGCCCGGTGCCGCTGGAGCCCTGGCGTGGCGGGCGGCCCCTGTGGCTGGAAATCGGCTTTGGCGGCGGCGAGCACATGGTGCACATGGCGCAGACCTATCCGGATGTGGCGCTGTTGGGGGCGGAGCCCTTCGTCAACGGCATCGCGATGCTTCTGGGCAAGATCCGCAAGGCGGGGGTCGGCAATCTGCGCCTGCATCCGGGCGATGTGCGCGATCTTTTCGAGGTGCTGGAACCCGTAAGCGTAGCCAAGGCCTTTCTGAACTATCCCGACCCCTGGCCCAAGGCGCGCCACCACCGCCGCAGGTTCGTGACACCGGACTATCTGGCGGCGCTGGCGCGGGTGATGCAGCCGGGGGCCGAGTTTCGCGTGACCACCGACATTCCCGATTACGTGCGCCAGACGCTGGAAGAAGTGCCCAAGGCCGGTTTTGATCTGGCCGGGCAAGGGTCTGTGGCCTGGCCCGACTGGTATTCGACCCGCTACGAGCAGAAGGCCCTGCGCGAAGGCCGCGCCCCGCATTACCTGACGTTTCGCCGCGCCGGGCCAGTGAAGCGGTAGAGCGCCTGCGGCGCGAGGCTTTCACCTCGCCTCTGGCCTGCGGCCAACCGGCTCGGGCGGGGATATTTGAACCAAAGTGAAAGGGGCAGACCGGCGGTGCGACATGCCGGTTCGGGGGAGACCATGGCCTCGGCCGGAGCGCCGGGCGAGGGTGGACCCCTGACGCTGCTTGCGCTATCACGCGGTCCAAACAACAGGAGAGACCGATGTCCGCCACTGGCAGCGCCCAACCGATGACCGCCCGCAAATCCGGACCGCTGGTCGGCACGGCTGCGGTGCCCGGCGACAAGTCGATCAGCCACCGGGCCTTGATCTTCGGGGCGATGGCGGTGGGCGAGACGCGGATCAGCGGGCTGCTGGAAGGGCAGGATGTGCTGGACACGGCCAAGGCGATGCAGGCCTTTGGCGCCACGGTGATCCGGCAGGGTCAGGGCTTGTGGAGCGTGCAGGGCGTGGGCGTGGGCGGGTTTCGCGAGCCTTCGGATGTGATCGACTGCGGCAATTCGGGCACCGGGGTGCGGCTGATCATGGGGGCGATGGCCACGACGCCGATCACGGCGACCTTCACCGGGGATGCATCCTTGCGCAAGCGGCCGATGGGGCGGGTGACCGATCCGCTGGCGCTGTTTGGCACGCAGGCCTTCGGCCGCAAGGGCGGGCGCCTGCCGATGACCGTGGTGGGCGCGGTCAATCCGGTGCCGGTGCGCTATGCGCTGCCGGTCGCCTCGGCCCAGGTCAAATCGGCGGTTCTGCTGGCGGGGTTGAATGCGCCCGGCCAGACCGTCGTGATCGAGAAAGAGCCGACGCGCGATCATTCCGAACGGATGCTCATGGGGTTTGGTGCGACGCTGACGGTCGAAAAGACGGCCGAGGGCAATGTCATCACGCTGACCGGCCAGCCCGAACTGCGGCCGCAGACCGTGGCTGTGCCGCGCGATCCGTCCTCCGCCGCCTTTCCGGTCTGTGCGGCGCTGATCGTCGAAGGGTCGGACATCGTGGTGCCGGGGGTCAGCCAGAACCTGACGCGCAACGGGCTTTACCTGACGCTGGTCGAGATGGGGGCCGAGATCGAGTTTCAGGACCCGCGCACTGAAGGCGGCGAGCCGGTGGCCGATCTGCACGTGCGGTTTTCGGGCGCGATGCAGGGGGTCGAGGTGCCGCCGGAGCGGGCGCCTTCGATGATCGACGAATATCCTATCCTGTCGGTGGTGGCGGCCTTTGCGACCGGCAAGACCGTGATGCGCGGCATCAGGGAATTGCGCGTCAAGGAAAGCGACCGGATCGACGCCATGGCGCGCGGGCTGGAGGCCTGCGGCGTCACGGTCGAGGAAGACGAGGACACGCTGATCGTGCATGGCATGGGCGCCGGTGGCGTACCGGGCGGAGCCACGGCCAGGACCTTCATCGACCATCGCATCGCGATGAGCTTTCTGGTGGCGGGCATGGCCGCGCGGGCGCCGATCTCGGTCGATGACGCCTCGCCGATCCTGACCTCGTTCCCGATCTTCGAAAGCCTGATGTCGGGATTGGGCGCGGCCCTGAGCCGGGATGCGCGCTAGGATCAAGTCGGACCGCACAAGACCTGCGTCACATCGGGGGACCGCATGAAGACCGTGAACTGGGCCCTGCCTTTGGCCACTGTCGCCGCCTATGTTTTGCTGGTGGGGTATCTGGGGCCGCAACTGGTGGCCGATGCCGGGGGCGCGTTGCCCTTCGATCTGCGGCCGATGGGCTATAGCCTGGCCGAGGCGCGGGCTTATTTGGCACTTTTGTCGCCGGCGGGGGTGGCGCTCTATCTGGGGCCGATCCGGTGGGCGGACTCGCTGGTACCAATCCTTGTTACCGCGACGCTGTGCCTGCCCCTGCGCGGGCGCGGCCAGATCTGGTTCCTGCCGGCGCTGGCTTATGGTCTGTTCGATCTGGCTGAAAACGTTGCCGTGGCGCGGCTTTTGCATCAGGGAACCGATGTCGAGGCGCAGGCCGTGGCGCTTGCCTCGGGGTGCACGCAGGCGAAATATCTTTGCCTGGCCGTAGCGGTGGTGCTGGCGCTGTTCGGCCTGTGGCAGGCCTGGCGCAAGAGATGAGCGGGACGGGCCCGAGGCGAAAGGAAGCGGCGCCGATGATCTTCACCGTGGCGATTGACGGGCCGGCGGCGGCGGGCAAGGGGACGATCGGTCGCGCCGTGGCCGAACGCTTTGGCTTTGCCCATCTGGATACGGGCGTTCTGTACCGCGCGGTGGGGGCCAGGGGCGGCGATCCGGTTCTGGCCGCGCGCAGCCTGACGCCAGAGGATCTGGCGCGGCACGACCTCCGCACGCTGGAGGCCGGTCAGGCGGCCAGCCGGGTTGCGGCCATAGGCGCCGTGCGCGAGGCGCTGACCGCGTTTCAGCGCGACTTTGCCCGACGCGAGGGGGGTGCGGTGCTGGATGGCCGCGACATCGGCACGGTGATCTGCCCCAAGGCCGAGGTCAAACTTTTCGTCACCGCCGCGCCAGAGGTGCGGGCCGAACGGCGCTGGCGCGAGGTGGGCGGCGATCTTGCGCAGGTGCTGGCCGAGGTCCGCGAGCGCGACGCGCGCGACATGGCCCGGGCCGAGGCGCCGTTGCGGCCGGCCGAGGATGCGATCCTGCTTGATACGTCAGAGATGAGCGTGGAGGCCGCCGTGGCCGCAGCGCTGGCCTTGGTCGAGGCACGCCTGAACCGCGCGACCTGACCGGAAGCGCCCTCAGCGCGGGCCGGGCGGGTCCTTGAACTGGTCCTGCCAGAAGGCCTGCGAGGTCAGATGGGGAAAGTCCGCAAGCCAGCGCCGACGCAGGCCACGGTAGCCGGCCATCAGCCGGATCAGGTTCCAGACCATCCGCAGCCCTTCGCGCAGAAGGGCGGGCTTGTCCTGGCGCAGGGTCATCGCCTCGGTCCCGTCAGGCGACAGAAGGGTGATTTGCGCCGCCCCCCAGCACTGCGAAACCAGCCTGCGATGGGTGCGCGGCAGGGTGACGTGATTGCCCCAGCCCGCGAAGAAGGGCAACAAGAGCCCGTTCAGCGAGACCTGCATCGCAAGGCGCTGCCAGCGGCTGGCCGGGTCGATCCGGCGCCGTTCGGGCGGCGGCGGGCCGGAAAGCGGTCGCCAGACCTCGCGCCGGCGCAGCGCCGCAATCTCGGCACGCCGGTCCGCCACATCGGCATGGGCTGCGATATGGCCGGGCCCGCGCAGCACATCCTCGACCGCCAGGTTGAGCGCCTGCAGCGACTCGCTCCGCGCCAGCACCAGAAGCCGCAGGAAAAACGAGGCGGGCGCGCGCAGGGCCCAGATCCGCCGCCGCGGCATATGCGGCAGCAAAAGGATCTGCAGCAGGTCGCAGCGCAGGCTCAGATATTGCACCAGCGCGCTGTCCTTGTCGGCGAAATCCTGCGCCTGATAGCTGATCACCCCGGGCAGGGTCAGAATCCGGAATGGGTTGACGATCGAGAAATTCACATCGTCGCCGCGCACGAAGAAGGGAAAGGGCCAGTGGCGCACGGCGGCGATCGGAAAGGCGAAATACCAGAAGGCACCGTAGAGGTTGGGCAGGGGCGGGGCCAGATAGGCGAACTCGGCCGCAGTCAGCGCCTCGGCATCCAAGAGGTTCAGGTCGGTGAAAAGAAAGCGGCAACGCCCGGTGAAGACGGCGCCGTTTTCCCAGACGACGGTGGGTGCGTCAGCCCGGGTCAGCGCGCCCGCGATGGCCACCGCAGGGTCGGTCGCATGGGCCAGAAAGGTCCAGGTCCGCAGGATCGAGCCCATGTCGACCCAGGCGTCGTCATCCATGAAAAGGCAATGCGTGTCGCCGCGCGCGATTGCCTCGGCCAGACCGCGGGCAAAGCCGCCGGCCCCGCCCAGATTACGGTTGCCGATCAGGGTGACATGAGGCAAGGGCGGCAGGCTCAGGCTGCGGTCATTGTCGACGATCAGCAGATGCAGCAGGTCGGCCAGAGGGTGGTCGCAGAGCGCAGCACTCAGGCGCCGGGCCGTGGCCGTCGCAGCCTCTGGCCGGCGAAAGGTGGTCACGCACAGAAGAAGCCTGGGCCTGCGCCGCGGCGCCTGCGGCGTGACCCAGTCGATCGCCACGATCCGCCCCGCCGTGACGGCACGCAGGGTTAGGGACAGTACGCTGTCGCCCCGGCCGGCGAGCCAGTCGGTCAGGTCCAGCGTGGTGGGCCAGTTACTGGGCAAGTCGAACTCGCAGCACAAGACCTGTCGCCCGCCCGGTGCCTCGGCGGCCACTTCCAACACGAACCGGCCGGTGCCGCGCACCGCAAGGCCCAGATGGTCGATACCGCAGACACGGTGCCATTTCAGCCAGGAGAACAGGTTGAAGGCCGTGTCCAGCCCCACAACGCCACCCGGTTCGAAGCAGAGTTCGCGCCCCGCGACCGAAACGCCGCCGCCCAGCCGAAAGCAAAGCGCCGGGTCGGGATGCACCTCCGGGTCCGGCCAGACCAGTTCTTGCAGGACATGCCATCCCGACGCATCGCAAAGCCGCGCCTGATCCTCGGTCCCGGCGATTTCCTGCACCACGGCCCCTATGCTTGCGCCCCGGCCCCGTCTGTGCCGGAAAACCACCCGTCAGGGCAAGCTCAAACGCCGTGCGCCTCGTCCGCCTCATAGGCCTCGATGATCCGGCCGACCAGCGGGTGGCGCACCACGTCCTTCGAGGTGAAGTAGTTGAAGCTGACGCCCTTGACGCCCTTGAGGATGCGCTCGGCCTCGGCCAGGCCCGAGTTGGTGCCGCGCGGCAGGTCAACCTGGGTACGGTCGCCGGTGATGACCATGCGGCTGCCCTCGCCCAGGCGGGTCAGGAACATCTTCATTTGCATCGAGGTGGCGTTCTGCGCCTCGTCCAGCACGACGAAGGCGTTGGACAGGGTGCGCCCGCGCATGACGGCCAGGGGGGCGATTTCGATCCGCTTTTCCTCTAACAGCTTTTGCACCTGCTTGGCCGGCAAAAAGTCGTTCAAGGCGTCGTAAAGCGGCTGCATGTAGGGGTCGATCTTTTCCTTCATGTCGCCGGGCAGGAAGCCCAGACGTTCGCCCGCCTCGACCGCAGGGCGGCTGAGGATGATCTTTTCGACCGCACCCGAGATGAACATGGTGACGCCCACGGCCACCGCCAGATAGGTCTTGCCAGTACCCGCAGGCCCGATGCCGAAGCCCAGTTCATTGGCGAACAGGTTGGCGACATAGGTCTTTTGCGCCTCGGTCCGCGCCTCGACGCCCTTCTTGCGGGTGCGCAGTTCGGTAGCACCGGCCTGAAACATCTCGATCTGATCGCCCAGCGGACGCATCGTGTCGCTGGCCGGGCGGCCCATCCGGATCGAGCCGTCTATGTCGCCGGCCGAGATGTGCTTGCCCGCCTCGAGCCGGGCGTAAAGCCCGCGCAACACGGCCGCAGCCTGTTCGCGCGCGGATTTGTCACCGATCACCGCCAGCCGGTTGCCCCGCCTCAACACATGCACGCCGGTCTGATGTTCGACCTGGGCCAGGTTGCGGTCAAACTCGCCGCACAGCTCGATCAGAAGGCGGTTATCCGGGAACTCCATCAAGGTCTCGATGACGTCTTCCGGGCGGGTCGGGGGGGTCAGCGCGCTGATGCCCAATGGGCTCTCCTTCTGGTGCTAGATTCAGTCGAAGCTGTCTGGTCCTACGCAAAGTGTGGGGCCGGCGCGCCGATCTGTCCAGCGCGGAATTGCCCTTGCAGATCACACTTGCCGAAGGATGCGACATTGCGATGACAAATCGGGCAGGCGGCGCACCAAATGCGAAAGGCCGCAGGGTCCTGCGGCCTTGGCGCGGTGCTGGCGGATGGGCTCAGTTGGTCGGCACCCAGTCCGGAACCTTTGGACTGTGCGCTCGGTAATCGCCCAAGACGGTGCCCGGAGGATAGAGGTTGTTGCAGACCGGCAGACCGGATTTCGGATCGTAGCGCCGGCCGGAATAGCCCTCGACGCCGTCGTCGATGATCCAGCCCTGACAGCCGTCGGGGTCATAGGCGATGGCCGCCTTGCCGTTCACGCCAAGCCCGGTCTGGTCATAGCCGGTGTCATGATTGCTGGCGATGATGGTGTCCGGGCTTTGGTGATAGGGAACCAGACCGGCCCCTTCACAGGCCGAAAGCGCGGTGACGGCCACAATGGCGGCGAGGTGAACGATACGCATCAGTTTTGCCCCCAGGTGTAGCACACGACCTCGACACGGCGATTGAGGCGCATGCCCTCTGCCGTCGCATTCGACGCGATCGGCTGGCGTTCGCCATAGCCGATCTGGCGTTCGACCACCGCACCGACCGAGCGGGCGACATCGGCCACAGCCTTCGCGCGGCGCTGCGACAGGCCCATGTTGTATTCATCCGAAGCCCGGCTGTCGGTATGGCCATAGATGGCATAGCCAAAAGCGCCGGCCTTGCGGAAGAACTCGGTCAGGCGACGGCGGCCATCCGCGGTCAGTTGCGCCGAATCGGTGGCGAACAGCGTGTCGGTGTTTTCGGTAAAGCAGGTGTTCTTGGCCAGACAGACGGGTTTACCGGTCTTGGGATCGACCCGGTCGAGCATGTACCCCTCAAGCCCGCCATCGGCCCACCAATGCATGCAGCCGTCGTCATCGACCCAGATGCCCCAGACGATCTTGCCCGCGATCTGCGGAGCCGGTTGCGCCGCCACGCCCTGCGCCATCGCGAAATTTGCGCTGAAAAGCCCAGCCGACAGGGCCAAAGCCCCTATCGCTATCCTCAAAGCGCTGGAAATGCGTTCCACAGCCAAGGCCTCCTGTAATGCCAAAAACGCGCGGCACATGCCACGACGCTGCAGAAGAATTGCCCGTCAGGCCGAATTAAGTAAAGAAAATTCTCGACTAAGCATTTGAAGGCAATAGAGAGTGGTTGCGGATTTGGAAACCGGACCTTGGCTTTTGATTACATTGCGGAACCAGTGGAAACATGGCGCCGCAATGCTGGCGCGATTGCCAAAGCCAAAGCAGGCTGCAATTCAACGCAAGGTTGAAATCACCGCACGAAAGTACGCCAAGGTTGCAAAAACAGAATCAGCCTTCAAAGGACGGGCGCAGCCGCCAACGAATTCGACGAGGCTGCCGTGATCCGGACCCGCACCAGATCGCCAACCTTGCCACTCTCATCCGCCACATGCACGGCCATCAGATGTTCGGATTTGCCCACCATCTGCCCCGGCAGGCGGCCCGGCTTTTCATAAAGCACGCTGGTTTCGCGCCCGACCATGGCGCCGAGCGCGGCGTGCTGCTGATCGAGGATCAGGGCCTGAAGGGCATAAAGCCGGGCATCGGTCACCTCGGCCGGCAGTTCGGGCTTTTCTGCGGCAGGCGTGCCCGGTCGCGGCGAGTATTTGAAGGAAAACGCCGCGCCATAGCCAACCTTGCGGATCAGATCCAGCGTGGCCTCGAAATCGGCATCGGTCTCGCCCGGGAAGCCCACGATGAAATCGGAGGTCAGCAGAATGTCCGGCCGCGCCGCGCGAATACGGTCGATCAGGCGCAGGTAATCTTCGGCCCGGTGCTTGCGGTTCATCGCCTTGAGACTCCGGTCCGACCCCGACTGCACCGGCAGATGCAGATAGGGCATCAGCTTGGGCTGGTCGCGGTGTGCGGCGATCAGATCGTCGGCCATGTCGTTGGGATGGCTGGTGGTGTAGCGGATCCGGTCCAGGCCCTCGATCTCGGCCAGGGCCTCGATCAGATGCCCCAGCCCCACATCCGCCCCGTTGCGCTGGCCGTGATAGGCGTTGACGTTCTGGCCCAGAAGCGTGATCTCTCGCACCCCGCGTTCGACCAGACCGCGCGCTTCGGCCAGAACCCGGTCCACCGGACGCGAGGCCTCGGCGCCGCGCGTATAGGGCACGACGCAGAAGGCGCAGAACTTGTCGCAGCCCTCCTGCACGGTCAGAAAGGCGGTTGGCCCGCGCCGGCCGCTGCGTTCGGGGAGAAGATCGAACTTGGCCTCGGCCGGGAAATCGGTGTCCACCGGCCGCCCCCCGGCCCGCGCCAGCGCCGGCAGCCGGTGATAGGCCTGCGGCCCCACGACCAGATCGACCAACGGCATGCGCTGCATGATCTCGGCGCCTTCGGCCTGCGCGATGCAGCCGGTCACGCCGATCTTGACCTCGGGCCGGGCGAGTTTCAGCGGGCGCAGGCGGCCAAGGTCGGAATAGAGCTTCTCCCCCGCCTTTTCGCGGATATGACAGGTGTTGAGCAGGACCAGATCGGCCTCTTCGGCGACCTCGGTCGTCACATAGCCTTCGGGCGCCATGGCTTCGGCCATGCGCTCGCTGTCATAGACATTCATCTGACAGCCATAGGTCTTGATGAAAAGCTTCTTGGGATCTGACATGGCCACACGGGATGTTGGGGACCAAATGCCCTTACGCCAAGCGGCCGGCCTTGGCAACGTGCGGCGCCCCTTGCTTTAGCCTTGCGGTTGCGAGACGAAAGGACAGGGATCGACCCTGCGGCCAAAGCGGTGAACGATGCGCTATACTTCGCTTGATGATTTCGTGGCAAAGGGCGGTGCCGCGCTGGCCAAGGGGCCGGTCGCGCTGGTGCTGGCCGAGGACGCGGTCGAGGTCTCGTCCACCGTGCGGCACAATCTGAAGGCGGGCTTTGCGCAGGTGCTGCTGTTGACCGATCCTGAGGTGCCGCTGGAGCCCGACCTCGAGCCCAAGGTCCACCGGATCGACTATGACGCGCTGGCCGATCAGGCGATGGTGACCGCCGTCAACCGGCTGATCGAGGCGGCGCCCGGCCTGTGGTTCTATTGCTGCTACAACGCCGAATACTTGTTCCACCCGTTTTGCGAGACGCGCAACATCCGGGAGATGCTGGCCTTTCACACCGAAGAGCGGCGCGATGCGGTGCTGTCTTACGTGGTCGACCTTTACGCCGATGACCTGAACACCTTTCCCAACGCCGTCTCGCTGGAGCGCGCGCATCTCGACCGGTCGGGCTATTACGCGCTTGGCCGCCCCGACCCCGCGAACCAGAACCACCCAAAGGAGCGGCAGCTGGATTTCTTCGGCGGCCTGCGCTGGCGGTTTGAAGAGCATGTGCCGCTGGCCCGGCGCAAGATCGACCGCATCGCGCTGTTTCGCGCCAAGCCCGGGCTTGCGATTCGGCCCGATTTCACCTTCACGGACGAGGAATACAACACCTATTCCTGCCCCTGGCATCACAACATCACCACGGCGGTGGCCAGCTTTCGAACCGCCAAGGCGTTGAAAACCAACGCCGGTTCGAAATTCGCGATCCAGACCTTCCGCTGGCACAATTCCACCCCCTTCGCCTGGCACAGCCAGCAGCTGATGGATCTGGGCCTGATGGAGCCTGGCCAGTGGTTCTGACCCCCGCGGCAAGCCCCGGGGCTGTCAGCCCGGCCCGCACAGGATCAGGGTCTTGAGCACATCGACCCTGCCGGCGAGATGGCGGGCATAGGCCTCCGGCACGGCCTCAAGCGGGATCTGTTCGGCGATGAAGACGTCAAGCGATGGGCTGAGGTCGGGCAGAAGGGCTGCGACCTCGGCCAGTTCAGCACCAAAGGCGTGGCAGCCCAGCAGGGTGATTTCGCGCTCCACCAGCTTGACCGGGTCGATGACAGACTTGGACCGGCCGATGCCGCCAAGGAGGCTGTCATCGCCTACCCGCCGAATTCGGATTCGTCAGCCGGCCTGCCGGTCACCAATTGGCCGCTTCATCCCCCCGTTATTGCGTACCAACCCAATTGTCAGCCATTTTCTGATCTCGACACGGATTTGAATCCTTCGGGCGAATTTCATGCAATCCATCCGGTCAATTCCTGTCCGGCATCACTGGAAAGCGCGTCGGGAGATCGCAGAATTCGGCTATGAGAAGCGGGAACGCGCGCTTATCCTGCGCAGGACGGTCGGGACAAGGCCGCAAAGCCATGGGGATGGGCGATGGACGGAGTGCTGGTTGTTCTGGGGCTTGTCGCGCTTGCCATTCCACTTGGCCTCATCATTCTGATCATCGCCCATGTGGCGCTGCGCAACCGTGTCCTGTTGCTGGAACGGCGGATCGCCGAAATGACGGTGTCCAGAGCCGCCGTCATGCCCTCCGATGCGGTGGCGGCGGCGCCGGCCGACGAAGCCCCGCCCGCGCCGGAGGCCGAGACGGCGCCCGTGCCCGACCTGCTGATCGAAACGGCTCCCCAAGCTGGCGCCGAGGGCGAACCCGCGCCTCTTGATCAGAACCAGCCGATCGTCCTGCGCGCCGATCGGGCCTCGGCCTTTGGCGCCTGGATGCGGCGCAACTGGGTCTATACGGTCTCGGCGGCCTCGCTGGCGCTGGCTGGTGTGTTTCTCGTGCAATACGGTGTGCAGAACGGGCTGTTGCCGCCCGCTGCCCGCGTGCTGGTGGCCATGGTCTTTGGTGCGGCCCTGATCGTCGCGGCCGAGTGGTTGCGCCGGCGCAGCGGCGATGACGAGGGCAGTTCGACCGCCTATCTGCCCTCGGTCTTTGCCGGAGCCGGGCTGGTGGCGATCTTTGCCGCCACGGTCGCGGCCCGGCAGTTGTATGACCTGATCGGGCCGCTGCCGGCGCTTGTCCTGCATGTTGCAACGGCGGCAGTGGCCGTGGGGCTGGGCTGGTTCTATGGGCCGCTTCTGGTGGCGGTGGGGCTGATCGGCGCGACCGCGGCCCCCTTTCTGGTCGGATCAGGCAGCGCGGCCACGCCCCTGCTTTACGCCTATTTCGCCCTGGTCGCAGCCACCGGCCTTGCCGTGGATGCCATCCGCCGCTGGGCCTGGGTTTCGGCGCTGGCGCTGGTCCTGGGCTACGCGGGCGGCTTTCTCATGCTGCAGTTCGGCGCGGGAGAGTTAGGCTGGCAGGTCTTTGTCGTCGGGCTTGCCGTGCTGGCCATCGCCTTGCCGGTGCTGAGCCTTGTCCCCGAACACCCCGGCCCGACCGTATTGTCCGCAATGATCGCCAAGGGGGCGGAGGGCTGGCCGGTGTTTCCGGCCCGGCTTGCGGCAGGCTCGGTCCTGGTGTCGAGCCTCGCCCTGATGACGCTGCCCGGCGAGACGGCATCGCTTGGGCTGAGCACCTATCAGGCCCTGACCGTTCTGGCCCTTTTGCTGCTGCTCTGGGCCGACCGGGCCGAAGGGTTGGCCGATCTGGCGCTGCTGCCGGCGGCGGCGCTGCCGTTGCGGCTGGCCCTCGACCTGACGCAGGCCTGGCCGCTGTCGCAGAGCTTTCTTTCGCAGGCCATCGCCCTGCGCGCGCCGGAAAGCGCGCCGCCCCTGACGGTGACCTGGCTGGCGCTGATGGCGGGTGCCGTGTCGGCCGCCTTTGCCCTCAGGGCCCTGCGCGGCGGGCCATCGGCGCTGTTTCATGCGCTGGCGGCGGTGCTGGTGGCGCCGGTGGCCCTGGCCGTGCTGGAGCTTTTCTGGCAGCCCGCGCTTGTGCTGGGCCCCTGGGGCTGGTCGGTCCATGCCATGAGCGCCGCCGCCGCGATGGTGGCTTTGGCCGAGCGCTATGCCCGCAAGGACGGCGCCGATCACCGCCGCGCCGCCTATGCCACGCTGTCGGCGCTGGCGCTGATCGCGCTGTCGCTGTTCGTCCTGACCACGGCGACGGCCCTGACGCTGTCTCTGGCCGTTCTGGTCGCTGTGGCTGCGGCGCTCGACCAACGCTTCACCCTGCGGGAGATGGGCGTCTTCATCCAGATCGCCGTGGTGGTTCTGGGCTATCGGCTGGTGGTGGACCCCGGCATCGACTGGGCGCTGCACGCGCCCCTTCTGCCGATGCTGCTGGCCTTCGCCGGAGCGGTGGCAGCCGAGGTCGCGGCGCTGGTCCTGCTGAGCGCCCTGCCCCGGCCGATGACGAAGGGCGTGCTGGAAAGCGCGGCCCCGGCCTTGGTCGCGGTGCTGTTCAACGTGCTGGTCGCGCGTGCGCTGGTCGGGCCGGATGGCGATTTCACCACGCAGACCAGCCATTCGGCCACGCTGCACGCCTTGCCCTGGCTGGCCATGTCGCTGGTGCAGCTGTACCGCGCCAATCTGGGCGGGCCGCTGCGGCGCCTGCGCCTTGCCGTCGCGAGCCTGGCCGGGGTCGCCGCCTGCGCCGGGCTTTTCGCGGCGGTCGGTCCGCTGAACCCGCTGTTCGCCTCGCCCTATGACGACCCCCTTGTGACCGTGATCGGCCCGCTCCTCCTGGACACCCTGGCGCTGGCCTATGCCATGCCGGGCCTGATCCTGATGCTCGCGGCCTTTCGGGTGGGCCTTCCGGCGCGGTTCGCCTATGGTTTGCTTGGCGCCGGGGCCGTGCTCATGGCGCTTTATGCCGGGCTGGAGATCCGGCGCTTCTGGCAGGGCGATTTCCTGGGCCAGCCAGGGGTCCTGCAGAACGAGCTTTACAGCTATACCGTGGCGCTGACCCTGCTGGGGGCGGGGCTTCTCTATCAGGCCATCGCGCGCCGTTCGGTGCTGCTGCGCCGGATCGGCATGGCGATCATCACCCTGACCATCGCCAAGGTCTTCCTACTGGACGCCTCCGGGCTGAGCGGCCTGACCCGGGTGTTCAGCTTCCTTGGTCTTGGCCTGTCGCTGGCCGGGCTCGCCTGGCTCAACCGCTGGGCCGAGCTTGTGTCACGCAAGTAGCGCGCGACGCCAGCCACGCCAGAGTTGACGCCCGTCAATGCTTTGCCGGGCCTGCGTCCTAGTCTGAAGCCGCGCGCCGTTTTCACGCGCAGTGCTTTCAGAGGAGAATGCGAAATGGCGAAGGCAGACAAGGCCACCCTGCAAGCGGACTCTCCGGTTCTGCGGATCGCCCGGGCCGGGGGCACCGACCATGGGGTCCCACACCGCAAAGGTTCCGCGCGCAAGGCGACCTCCATTCTGGGCGTTGCGGTCCTCGCCGTCGGGCTGATCGGCGGCAACAGCGAGGCCAAAGACCTGACGGCGGGCGCGTTCACGGCCGACTTCAGCGCCATGGCGCAGGTCAAGTCGGTGGCGGCCAAGGGCAAGGGCAAGATCGGCGTCCTGCTTCCGGAAACCTCGACCTCGGCACGCTACACGTCCTTTGACGCGCCCTATCTGCAAAAGGCGTTCGAGGCGGCGGGTCTGCCTGCCGACCAATACATCATCACGAACGCCCAGGGCAGCGAAGCGACCGAACTCACACAGGCGCAATCCGACATCTCGCAGGGCGCCACGGTCCTTCTGATGGACCCGATCTCGTCCGGCGTGGGCGCCGCGATCGAGGCCTATGCCAAATCGCATGGCGTCAAGGTGATCAACTATGACCGGCTGACCCTGGGCGGCAGCCGCGAATACTATGTCAGCTTCGACAATGTCGCGGTGGGGCGGCTGATCGGCGAGGGCATGGTGCAATGCCTGACCGACTGGAAGGTCAAGGACCCGCAACTTCTGATCATGCGCGGCGCGCCCACCGACAACAACGCCACCCTCTTCGCGCAAGGCTATATGGAGGTTCTCAAGCCGCATTTCAGTTCTGGCGCCTACAAGAACCTGGGCGAGCCCGCCGGCACCTGGGACCCTGCGACCGCCCGCACCACCTTCGAACAGCAATATACCGCGCATTCCGCCATCAACGCGGTCGTCGTGCCAAATGACGACAACGCAAATGCCGTCATCTCCTATCTCAAGACCCTGAATATCCCGCCCAACACTTTCCCGACCACGGGTCAGGACGCGACGCTGACCGGCATGCAGAACGTGATGACCGGCTATCAATGCGGCTCTGTCTACAAGGCAATCTATCTCGAGGCGCAGGCGGCCGCGGCGCTGGCCCTGTACCTGCGGGCCGGCGAGAAGCCGCCAGCCGGTCTGGTCAATGGCAAGACGATGGATTCCACCCAGAAGAAAGAGGTGCCCTCGATCCTGCTGACCCCGCTTTGGGTGACGCAGAAGAACATGGCGGCCACGGTGGTCAAGGACGGCTTCGTGCCGGCTGACAAGCTGTGCGCCGGGGCCGACATGGCAACCGCCTGCAAGGCCATGGGCCTGACGCAATGAAAGAGGCCACCCCGGCCATGGCTGCGGGCGGCCCCGGTGCGGCAGAGCCCCTCCTCCGGGTGAGGGGGCTCAGCAAGCATTTCGGGGCGGTCCAGGCCATTGCCGGGGTGGATCTTGACGTGCCCGAAGGCCAGGTGACGGCGCTGGTCGGCGACAACGGCGCCGGAAAATCTGTCCTGATCAAATGTGTCGCGGGGATCTATCAACCCGCCTCCGGCACCATTCTGTGGCAGGGCAGGCCCGTCACCATCCGCACCCCGCGCGATGCGGCGGCCCTGGGGATCGAGGTCGTCTATCAGGATCTGGCGCTTTGCGACAATCTGGACGTGGTCGGGAACATGTACCTTGGCCGGGAAAACCTCCGCGCCGGGCTCCTGGACGAAGACGCGATGGAAAAGGCCGCGACCAAGACCCTGACCGGGCTGAACGTCACCACGCTGCGGTCGGTGCGGCAGGTCGTGGCCTCGCTGTCGGGCGGCCAGCGCCAGTCCATCGCGGTCGCACGGGCGGTGATGTGGAATTCCCGGCTGGTCATCCTTGACGAGCCCACCGCCGCCCTGGGCGTGGCACAGACACGCCAGGTGCTTGCCCTGATCCGCCGGCTGGCCGATCAGGGCCTTGCCGTCATCGTGATTTCGCACAATCTGAACGATGTCTTTGCGGTGGCCGACCGTATCGCGATCCTGCGCCTGGGGCGGGTGGCCGCGACCGGGCCGATTGCCGATTTCGACCCGCAGCTGACGGTCGAGATCATGACGACGGGCCGATCCGACCGCCAGGCCACCATTGCGGACAAGGGTCAAAGTGCCGCAAGGGCGCGGGCGCAGGCCTTCGCGCCGGTCGCGGAAACCGAGGTCGAGGCAGAGGCCGAAGCCCCCCGCCCGGGCATGCATACCCAGACGATGCGCGGCTATGCCCATGCGCTTTGGGTGCAGATCGTGGCCGGGGAAAGCGGGGTGCTGCCCGTGGTCTTTGGCGTCGTTCTGATCGCCGCCGTCTTTCAAAGCCAGAACGCCATGTTCCTGTCGGCCGGCAATGTCGTGAACCTGCTGGTGCAGGGCTCGGTCTTCATGCTGATCGGGATGGGCGAGGTCTTTGTGCTTTTGCTGGGCGAGATCGACCTGTCGCTGGGCTTTGTCGCGGGGATCGGGGCGACCGTCGCCACGACCCTGGTCCAGCCCGAAATCGGCTGGCCCTGGTGGGCGGCGATCCTGGCGGCCGTCAGTGCCACGACGGCGCTTGGTATGGCGCAGGGCCTTTTGATCACCCGACTGCGGCTGCCTTCGTTCGTTGTGACGCTCAGCGGTCTGTTGGGCTTTCAGGGCCTGATGATCCAGCTTCTGGGTGCCGGCGGCACCATTCCCATTCCGGACGAGACGATCAACAACCTGGCGAACGGCAGTCTCAGCCCCACGTCGGGCTGGACGCTGACCGCCGCGGTGCTGGCGGCCTTCGCGCTGATCACCGTGACCCGCGACAGGCAGAGGCGGAACAGCGGCCTGGTCGCCCCGCCGCCGGGCCTTACGGCGCTCAAGATCCTGGGCGCGGTGCTGGCCGGTGTGGTTCTGCTGTTCGTTTGCAATTTCGACAGGGGCGTGCCGCAATTTCCCCTGCGCGGCATGCCCTGGGTGATCCCGATCGTCTTTGTCGTTCTGGTGGCCTGGTCCTTCCTGCTGCGGCGGACCCGCTTTGGCCGTTATGTCTTTGCCATCGGCGGCAGCGCCGAGGCGGCACGGCGCGCGGGCATCAACCTCGCCCTGATCCGCACCGCGGCCTTTGCGCTGGCCGGGCTGACGGCGGGGATCGGCGGGATCATCTATGCATCGCGCCTGCGCTCGATCTCGACCAGTTTTGACGGCGGCACCGTGGTTCTTTACGTCGTGGCGACGGCGGTGATCGGCGGGACCAGCCTGTTCGGCGGCCGTGGCGACCCCCTGCACGCGGTGCTGGGCGGCATCGTCATCGCCGCCATCGTCAACGGCATGGCGCTCTTGGGGTTGCCGGCCGCGGTCCAGCTGATGGCGACGGCCCTGGTGCTCCTGGCCTCGATCACGGTCGATGTGGTGGTACGCCGGCGCGGCGAGACCAGCCACTGATCGCCTCTCATGCGGCGTGGGGCAAGGCGCCCCCCGCCGCTATTTGGCCTTGCGGGTCAGAAAAGCCAAAACACGCAGCAGGGCAACGATCAGCGTCTTGGAAAGCTCGGGTCCCTGGGCAAAGCCGATCATCTCGGCATCATCCTCGACATCCGAGGGGCGCAGGCTGCAGGTCCAGTGGCCGTCCGGCTCGAAAGCGTGACCACGCAGCATGATGGTCCAGCCGGGCGTCACGCGATCCAC
Source organism: bacterium (assembly GCA_016124195.1). Taxonomy (GTDB): domain Bacteria; phylum Pseudomonadota; class Alphaproteobacteria; order Rhodobacterales; family Rhodobacteraceae; genus Stagnihabitans. The sequence continues at coordinate 23,488 of WGOE01000013.1, forward strand.
CAGATGCAGCACCTGATGCGTGGTGCCCAGATCCTCCGGCTTGACCGCCTGACCAGCCATCGCGACGGGCAGACCCGATTGCCGCGCCATGAACCTGTTGACGGCCTCGGCCACCTCGACCGCCAGAAGCCCCGTAAGGCTGTGCTGCGCCTCGACTTTATTGCCCAGTTCTTCGAACTGAAGCGACGTCATCGCCATTGGAACCTCCCTGCGGCACGGCCCGCCTGTGGGCGCGGCGCCAAAAGCCGACGCCTGCCTGCCTGCAGTCTAGCGCCGCAAACTTCGGCCAAGCGTTGATGGATATCAATGATCTTGCCCCGTCGCGGACCGACCCTTGCCCGGTCACAACCCGCAGGACCCATCATGACCCAAGCCCATCCCAACCTGATCTGGTACGAAGACCTCACGCGCGGCGATGTGGCGCTGGTCGGCGGCAAGAACGCCTCGCTGGGCGAGATGACGCGGGCGCTTGGGCCCGACAGCATACGCATTCCGCCCGGCTTTGCCACCTCTGCCGGCGCCTACCGGCATTATCTGGCGGCGAATGGCCTGAACGACATGATCCGCGACAGGCTGGCCAGCCTGGCCGCCGGCCGTGCCACGCTGCACCAGACCGGCGCCGCCCTGCGCGAGGCGATTGCCGGCGGCACCTGGCCGGCCCATATCGAGGCGGAAATCCGCGCCGCCTATAGAGAGCTGGGCCTGCGCACCGGCCGGGCCGATCCTTCGGTCGCCGTGCGCTCCAGCGCCACCGCCGAGGATCTGCCCGATGCCAGTTTCGCCGGCCAACAGGAAACCTTCCTCAACATCGTGGGCGAGACGGCGCTCTTGGAAGCGTGCCGGCGCTGCTATGCCTCGCTTTTCACCGATCGCGCCATCACCTACCGGTCGCTCAAGGGCTTTGACAGCGCCAAGGTCGCGCTGTCGGTCGGCGTTCAGCTGATGGTGCGGGCCGATAGCGGCGGGGCCGGCGTGATGTTCTCGATCGACACGGAATCCGGGTTCGACAAGATCGTCCTGATCACGGCGGCCTGGGGCCTGGGCGAGAATGTCGTGCAGGGCGCCGTCGATCCGGACGAATATCAGGTCTACAAGCCCTTTCTCGACCGGGGCGACGTGCTGCCCATCGTGGCCAAATCGCTGGGCGCCAAGGACGTCAAGATGATCTACGCCACCGGCGCCAAGGGCCCGACCCGCAACGTGCCGACCTCGAAGGCCGAAAGGGCGATGTTCGTGCTGTCGGATGCCGAGATTGTCGAACTGGCCCGACAAGCCCGCGTGATCGAAGCGCATTACGGCATGCCGATGGATATGGAATGGGCCCGCGACGGCGAAAGCCGGCTGTTATACATCGTGCAGGCCCGGCCCGAGACGGTCCAGGCGCGCGTCGATGTGCAGACGCTCAAATCCTACCGGATCCTCGAGACGGGGCCCGCCCTGTTCGAGGGGCTCTCGGTCGGTGCCGCGGTCGCGGCGGGCGAGGTCTGCCTGTTGGACAGCGCCCGCGACATCGACCGCTTTGTCGAAGGGGCGATCCTTGTCACCTCGACCACAGATCCGGACTGGGTGCCGATCATGAAGAAGGCCTCGGCGATCATCACAGACCACGGCGGGCGCACCAGCCATGCGGCGATCGTCAGCCGGGAACTGGGCCTGCCGGCGATCGTGGGCACCGGGATTGCAACGCAGGTCCTGCACGACCATCAGGAGGTGACGGTTTCCTGCGCCGGGGGCGATCACGGTGTGGTCTATCAGGGTCTGGCCAGGTTCGCGGTGGACGAGGTGCGCCTCGATGACATCCCGCCGACCAGGACCCGGATCATGCTCAACCTCGCCAACCCGGCGGCGGCCGCGCGCTGGTGGCGTCTGCCGGTCGATGGCGTGGGCCTCGCCCGCATGGAATTCGTCATCACCAACGGGGTGCGCGTCCATCCGCTGGCCCTGACCCGCTACGCCGAACTGAAGGACGATGCCGTGCGGGCCGAGATCGACCTTCTGACCAAGGGCTATGCCCGGCGCGAGGATTACTTTGTCGAGACCCTGGCCATGGGCCTCAGCCGGATTGCCGCGACCTGGTATCCCAAGCCCGTCATCGTGCGGATGAGCGATTTCAAGACCAACGAATATGCCGGGCTTCTGGGCGGCCGCCAGTTCGAACCGCAGGAGGAAAACCCGATGATCGGCTGGCGCGGCGCCTCGCGCTACTACGCCGAGGGTTACAAGGACGGCTTCGCGCTGGAATGCCGCGCGATCCGCCGCCTGCGCGAAGAGATGGGGTTCGACAATGTCATCGTGATGATCCCCTTCTGCCGCTCGCCCGAAGAGGCCGACCGCGTGCTGGAGGTGATGGCCCAGAGCGGCCTGCGCCGCGGCGAGAAGGGCCTGCAAGTCTACGTGATGTGCGAGATCCCCTCGAACGTGATCCTGGCCGAGGCCTTTGCCGAGCGTTTCGACGGGTTCTCGATCGGGTCGAACGACCTGACCCAGCTGACCCTGGGCGTGGACCGCGATTCCGGAACGCTGGCCGGCCTGTTCCGCGAACGCGATCCGGCGGTCATCTGGATGATCGAGACGGTGATCGCGCGTGCCCATGCCGCCGGCGCCAAGGTCGGCCTTTGCGGTCAGGCCCCCAGCAACGACCCCGACTTCGCGCGCCTGCTGGTTCAGGCCGGCATCGATTCCATCTCGGTCACGCCGGACGCCTTTCTTGCGGTCAAACGCATCGTCGCGGCGGTCGAAGAGGCTGATGCGGCCTGCCCCCAAGGCCGAGGGTGACCCAGATCAAGGCGCCTGCCCGCGCGATCCGCGACAAGAACACATGGGGCGGTGGCGTGACGGGGGCCATGATCGGGGGCCATGATCGGGGGCCGTGATGAAGAAAGAGCATCAGTTTCACTTCTGGTATTTTGCGCTCGCCCTGTTTGGCCTGTTGCTGTTTCAGGCCTGGCTTCAGGACATGGCCACGACGCAGGCCATCCCCTACAGCCAGTTTCTTGACCTGCTGAAACGCGGCGGGATCGCCGAAGTTCAGGTCGATCCCGAACAGATCAGCGGCAGCCTGAAGAATCCCGGCGAAGGGCCGGCGCATTTCGTCACCAACATCGTGCCCAAGGACCTCGCGGATGCCCTGCAGGCTTCGGGGGTCAAGTTCAACGGAACCGTGCGCAACACATGGGTCGCGGCCGTGCTGGGATGGCTGGCCCCGCTGATCCTGATCGTGGGGTTCTGGATGTTCCTCTTGCCGCGCATTGCCGAACGGCAGGGTCTGGGCGGCATGATGGCGGCCGGCAAATCCCGGGCCAAGGTCTATGCCGAGACCGATACCGGCGTGACCTTCGACGATGTGGCCGGGGTGGACGAGGCCAAGGCCGAACTGAAAGAGATCGTCGATTTCCTGCGCGAACCCAAAAGGTTCAACCGGCTGGGCGCGCATCTGCCCAAGGGGATCCTGCTGACCGGCCCGCCCGGCACCGGCAAGACCCTCTTCGCCCGCGCCATAGCCGGCGAGGCGAAGGTGCCGTTCTTTTCGATCTCGGGGTCGGAATTTGTCGAGATGTTCGTGGGCGTGGGCGCCGCCCGCGTGCGCGACCTGTTCGATCAGGCGCGCAAGGCCGCGCCCTGCATCATCTTCATCGACGAGCTCGATTCGCTTGGCACGCGGCGCGGCATCGGGGCTCTGGGCGGCAATGACGAGAAAGAGCAGACGCTGAACCAGCTTCTGGCCGAGCTTGACGGGTTCGACCCGCGCGAGGGGATCGTGCTGGTCGCGGCCACCAACCGGCCGGAGATCCTGGACCCGGCGCTCTTGCGCGCAGGCCGCTTTGACCGGCAGGTCGTGGTGGACCGGCCCGACAAGGTCGGACGGGTCGCGATCCTGAAGGTGCATCTCAAGAAGATCACCGTGGCCGATGGTCTGGATATCGGCCAGATCGCCGCCCTGACGCCCGGTTTCACCGGGGCGGACCTGGCCAACCTGCTGAACGAGGCGGCGATTCAGGCCACGCGCCGCGGTGCCGAGTCCGTCACCATGGCCGATGTCACCGCCGCCATCGAACGCATCGTCGCCGGGATGGAGCGCAAGGGCCGGCTTCTGAACCCGGCCGAACGGCGTGCGGTTGCCTGTCACGAGATGGGCCATGCCCTCGCCGCGGCCGCGCTGCCGGGTACGGACCGCGTCCACAAGGTCTCGATCATTCCGCGCACGGTGGGCGCGCTTGGCTATACGATGACCCGCCCGACCGAGGACCGCTTTCTGATCAACCGCCGCGACCTTGACCAGCGGCTGATCGTGCTGATGGCCGGGCGCGCCGCCGAAGAACTGGTGGTGGGAGACATCTCGACCGGGGCCGCCGACGATCTTGTCCACGCCACCGACATCGCCCGCCAGATCGTCACGCGCTTCGGGATGTGTGCCGATCTGGGTCAGGCCGTGCTGGAGCCTGCCCGCGGCGGCTTTTTGGGCGAGGCGCCCGGCGGCTTCAGCCCGCGCGACCATTCCGAAGCCACGGCGCGCGAGATCGACCTCGCGATCCGCGCGATCATCGGCGCGTCCTACGACAGGGCCAAGGCGCTGTTGGCCAGCCGCCGTGCCGATCTGGACGCCGGCACAGCGCTTTTGCTGGAACGCGAGACGATCACCCCGGCCGACTTCCCGCCCCTGCTGCAAGAGGGGCAGGCGCCGGGCGACGAAGACCAGGCCCGGTCGGCCTCGGCGCGCTAGACCGGCACGCGACCCGACCTGCGCCGCGGAGGCTTGCGCAAACGCCGCTCAGCCGCCGGCCCCGACGCGGGCAAAGCCCAGCCGGGCCAGCCCGGGGCCGATTTCGGGCGCGGACATGAACAGCCGCCACAAGAGCCCGCTGCGGGCATTCTCGATCATCGCGACGATGGGGCCCTGATCAATCGCTAGGTGGCTTTCAGCCACCCAATCCGTGCTTTCATTGAAAGCGTCGCGAAAGCCGAAATCGCCCCAGAGCCGGGGGCCCAGCACCTCGTGGTAATGGCGCAGCGCGGCCATGGATTCCCGCGGCGTGTAGGGCATCGAGGACAGCGCGGCCGTGGGGGCGATCACGCCCTGGTCATTTTGGGGCGAAAAGGCGTTGTAGCCCGTGTCGCCATCGCAGGCGGTCAGCCCCCAGGCCGGACCATAGCCCTTGAACCCCTTGGGATTGCTTTGGGCATAGGCGTGGTGGATCAGGCCATGGGCCCGGTTTTGCGCGAAATAATCGACCCCGGCCTCGACAAGGCCCCGCGGATCAAGCCCCAGAAAGCTGTAGTGCGAAAAGAACAGCGGCCCGCCCAGATCGGGGCCAAGCGGCAGTTCGATGTCGTAAAACCGCTTGCCGTTGCGATAGGTGGCCGAGGTCTTCCAGCCCGTCTGATAGGCTGCAATCGGTATGGGATGGGTCGGCGAGGCGCTGCCCAGGATGAAGGCGATCAGCGCCTCATGATAGCCGGTGATCGGCAGACCCTCGGCCCAGTCGGCGCGCGGGGTCCAGTGCCACATCATCCGCGCCGGGTCGGGGCAGAAGGCGGCCCAGTTCACCCCGCGCCACAGGGCATCGATCCGGGCCGAGATCGGGTCGTCGCCCAGCCATTGCCGCGCGGTGAGCAGGCCCTGCATCAGAAAGGCCGTCTCGACAATGTCGCCGCCGTCGTCCTTGGGCGAAAAGGCAATCGTGGCGCCCGTCGTCCCGTTCAGCCAATGCGCGAAGGCCCCCTGATGGCGCGGCGCCGCGGACAGAAACTCAACGATCAGCGCCAGCCTGCGGCGCAGGTCGTCGCGGGGCAGAAAGCCACGCTCCACCCCCGCGATCATCGCCAGGATGCCAAAGCCGGTGCCGCCAGTCGTGACGGTTTCGTGGATCTGCGGGTCACGACCGCCGGCAAATCGTTCCCGCGCCATGCCGGAGACCGGATGCCCGAAGCCCCAGAAATATTCGAGCGTGCGGCGTTGCACCAGATCCAGAAGGGCGTCGTCCGACAGCCGCACGTCAGTCGCGTCCCCAATGAAAACGCAGCGGCATGCCATCCTCGGCGTGGCGTCCGAGGGTCAGCTCGAAGGTGCCGGGCTCCCAATCCATGGTGAAATCGGTCAGGCTGTCGCCCACCGGATAGCACAGGTCGGCCGGGGTCAGGCGAAACACCACGCGGCGCGTTTCCCCCGGTGCCAGTTCGATCCGTTCAAAGCGCACCAGTTGGCGGCGCGGGCGCGCGGTGGAACCGGCAAGGTCGCGCAGCCAGGCCTGCACCACCTCTGCCCCGGCCCGGTCACCCGCGTTGGTGACATCGACTGTCACTGTCAGTTCGGCATCGTTGCGCAGATCGCCGGCCGAGGCGGTAGGCATGCCGTAGTCGAACCGCGTATAGGACAACCCGTAGCCCGCCGGATAAAGCGGCCCGGCCGGGGCTTCCAATATGCAATCGGTGGTGAACTTGCGAAACCAGTGCCGCCCCGTGGCATCGGTGGCGTTGTCGCCCGCCACATCGACCCCGGCGCTCCAGATCGGGCGGCCGGTGGTCAAGTCCTCGGTCCGCAGCGGCAACTGGCCAAGATGACGCGGCAGGGCCTGCGACAGACGACCCGAGGGGTTGGCCGCGCCAAAGAGAACATCGGCCAGCCCATGCCCCGCCTCGGCCCCCAGATGGCCGGTCCAGATCAGCGCATCGACCCGCGCCGCTTCATATTCCAGCGCCAGCGGACGCCCCGCCATGGCGACCAGGATCAAGGGCTTGCCCCGCTCACGGGCCAGCGCTGCCACGGCATCGAACAGCGGGCGCTGCGCCTCTGGCAGGGCGATGTCAAGGCGGGTGGAGCTTTCGCCGCTGTGCTCCTTGGCCTCGCCGAGGCAGAGGACGATGGCATCCGCCTCTGCCGCCACGGCCAGGGCCTCGTCCAGCATCGCCGCGGGGCTCTGCGGCCCGAGTTCGACCGAGGGCATCGCGCGGTTGTGGATGTTCAGCCGCGCGGCGAGCGAGGGGTCGTCCACGATGTTGCAGCCCTTGGCGTGGCGCACCGTCAGATGGTTGCCCGCCACCGCCATGATCCCCTCCAGCAGCGTGACGGACTGCGTGGGGTCCACATCGATCGCCCAGGTGCCCTGCATGTCGATCCGGTCCTGCGCCAGAGGCCCGATGACCGCCAGCACCCCAGGCTCGCGGCGCAGCGGCAGGGTGTTCTGCGCATTCTTCAGCAAAACCAGGGATTTGGCCGCAGCCTCGCGGACCAGCGCCACATGGCGCGGCGTGCGTGTCACGGTGTCGCGCAAAGCCTCGTCCATGCCGATGTAGGGGTCCTGGAAGAGGCCGAGCCGCCACTTGGCCTCCAGCACTTCGCGGGCGCGCTGGGTCACTTCGGCTTCGGTGACGGGGCCCCAGCGATAGGCGCCGTAGCGTGCGTCATAGGCTTCGGGATGCGCCGCGCCATCGGCCACCAGCGCACCCAGATGCCGCAGGAAGGCCTGGCTGACCAGATCGATGTTCACCCCGGATTTGAAGGCCAGATAGGCCGCCTGTCGCGAATCCTCGGCAATGCCATGATGCACCAGTTCAGGGTCGATGGCCGTGAAGTCGGTGACGATCAGGCCAGTGAACCCCAACCGCTTGCGCAAAACCTCTTGCAGCAGGACCCGGTGCGCCGTCACCGGCACATCGTTGATCGTGTTGAACGCCACCATGACGGCCCCTGCCCCGGCCGCGATCCCGGCGCGAAACGGCTCCATCACGCGGGCGAGGGTCGCGACCGAGGCCTCGACGCTGGCATAATCCCGACCGGCGCGGGCGAGGCCATAGCCCAGAAAATGCTTGAGCGTGGCCATGAAACGGTCGCGTCGGGCCAGATCATCGCCCTGACAGGCCCGGACGATCACCTCGGCGATGCGGGCACCCAGATAGGGCAGTTCGCCATTGCCTTCCGCAATGCGACCCCAGCGCGCGTCGTGGCAGATGTCCAGCATCGGCCCCCAGTTGATCGAGATGCCGTCGGCCCGCGCCTCACGCGCGGTCATCTCATTGATGCGGCGGATCAGGTCCATGTCCCAGGAACAGGACAGCGCCAGCGGGATCGGCCCCCCGGTTTTATAGCGCTGGATACAGTCCTTGCCGAACAACAGGGGGATGCCGTTCGGCCCCTCCTCCACCGCGATGCGCTGCAGGGCGCGCCGGTCCGCCACGCCGGCCCCGGCCGAGATGCCGCATAATTCGCCCCGGCGGATCATCACCGGCACATCGACCGCTTCGGCCACGCCCGTCGTGTCAATGCCCGAGCCTGAGGGATAGTTGAGCTGGCCGATCTTTTCCTTCAGCGTCATCCGCGCCAAGAGGCGGTCCAGGAAGGCGTCCCGGTCATCCATGACGTTCCTCCGCCTGTGCGCGCGCCTGTCCGAGTGAGGGCGCGGCCTCCGCCGCGGGCGACAGGTGCAGCAGCCCGCCCCTGCGGAACCGCCGCACCGAGATGATACCCTCGTCAATCTCGGCCACGAAGTCATAGACAGGCTTGCCGTCGGGCAGGAAAGGCATGGCGCGATTGTGGATCGAGGAAATCACGGTCATCTCCGGGCAGTTGCGCTTGAGCTTGTCATAGAAATCGGACTGGGCATGCGGGTCCAGCCCGGCCGTCACCTCATCCAGGAAAGCCGTTTCGGGGCTGTGCAGCAACAGGCCGGCCAGAACGAGCAGCTTCTTCTGGCCGCCGGACAACGCGCGCTCCCACGGGCGGCCGTTGAAATGGCGGTCGTTCAGGCAGCGCAGCAGCGAGGGCGTGCCAAGCCCGGCCTCGACCAGAACGGCGGCGATGTCGGCGTCCTTGAAGCTGGCCGCATCGACCGACCCCGCAACCAGTTGCTTGAGCGTGGTATCGGGCGTGCGCAGGGCCTGACAGGCGTAGAACGGGCGCGGGCCAAACGGCAGGTAGATGTCGGCCCGGCCGTAATCCTGCTGGCGCATCAAGGTGTTGAGGAAAGAGGTCTTGCCGCTGCCCGAGGACCCCACCAGCGCCGTCCACGACCCTTTGGGAAAGTGCAGTTCAGACGTCGCGCGCAGGAAGGGCACGGCGCCGGCACCCTCGTGCATCAGCTCCAGGCCTTGGACCAGAATCCCGTCCCGGCTGTCATGGCGGTGGTAGGTGAAGTCATGCACTCCGGTCGCACGAAAGAAGGCGCGGGTGTCCTGCACCTTTTCGACCGCGCGGGCATATTCGGTGATGCGTTCGGCATCGGCCTTGAGCGAGGCCACCGCAGGCGTCACGTCGATCAGCCAGGAAAATCCGGTGGTCAATTGGCCGACCAGGGCGGCCGTCGTCACATAGGTCTGAAAATCGATCGCGCCTTGGGCATAGGCCGGCAGTGCCAGCACCGAGGCCAGGACCTGAAACGACAGCGTCGCATAAAAGCCCTGCAACCCCATGAACCCGGCCTGCAGTACGTTGGAACGGTGCCAGACCCGGTCAACCTCGGCATAAAGCGTGCGGTTGACCTTCTTTTGCACCCGCTCGCCGGATTGGGCGGTGATCTGGCCCGCGCGGCGGAACATGGTGTTGAGTTCGGACCGGTAGGCGCCCTCGGCCTCCATGAAGTTCTTGTTCACGCCGCGCATCACGGCGCCGATCCGGGCAAAACCCCAGGTCACAAGCAAGGCAAAGGGCAGGATCGCGCCCAGGGTCAGCGCGAAACTGGCCGCGCCGCCAAAGATTTCAAGACCCCGCACCGGGCGCGAAATCGCCCAAAGCTCGCGCGACACTTCCCAGGCCGAGGTTGCGACCGACAAGAGCCCCATCGCCAGCCCAAGCGCATTGCCGGTCATGGTTTTGAGACATTCCTGCTGGCGTTGGTCAAGCGAATCCAGCTTGGGATCGGACTGGATCTTGAGGATCGTGGCCTCTTCACCCAGCGTGGCTTCGGTGAACTGGTCGTCCAGCCAGCCCCGCCAGCGCCGCTGCAGGGTCGCCGAGACCAGATGCCTGATGGCGACGGCACAGACCGACAGCGTGACCACCCCCACCAGCACAAGGGCCGCATGTTCAAAGCGCCCCCAGGGGTCAAGGTTGCCAATGCTTTGATAGGTGGCCTTGGCGTTTTCAAAGGCGCCCGCGGCCTGCGCGATCCAGACCCCGACCTTGCTGATGAACCAGGACAGAAGCGCCACCGCGACAGCCAGAGCCCAGGCGCCGCGCCGCTGGTTCGAACGCCAGTAGGCGGCGATCAGGCCCCAGAAATTTTGCATGTCCCACACGGCGGTGCGTTCCCGCCGTTCTGGCGGATCAGCAGAGGCGTAGATATGCCTGTCGGCCTGCGCGTTCACCGGAATTCTCCGTTATTCTCGCGGCGGTTAGGGCGCCGTCATGACTGACTCGAAGATCAGCTTAGCGCGATTCCGCTGTATGTAATCTTAAAAATCGGCAGTTTTTGGCTCACCGGTCAAAGATTTTCGCTGGGGGCCGGGCGCAGTTCGGCCAAAGGCCCCATGGCGGTGTCCCACAGGAGCCCGGGTCCGACCGCAGACTGTCAAAGACGCCACGGGGCATGACGTAACGTCAATGCGATATTCGGGCCGGCCGCGGCCAGTGTTTCCCTTCGGGCGTGGCGATCACAAAACCGCATTGCCGGATCGCTCGGTTCTATGCAATCGTTAATATATGCAGGAATGGGGGGATTCGTTCCCATCGGATCGATTTTCATGGTGGGGGATATCTTTGGAGCTTGTATTTGACCTTGTTGCGTCCGGACTTGGCTTTCCCGAAGGCCCGGTTGCCATGAAGGACGGCAGCGTCGTTTTTGTCGATATCATCAAAGAGGGGCTTTACCGTTTGCATCCGAACGGTGAAGTCGAACTGTTGGTCGGTTTGCCCGGAGGTCCGAATGGATTGGCCGTCGGCCCGGACGGTGCGGCCTATGTCTGCAACAATGGCGGGGTTTACCTGTTCGCGCAGACCACAGAGCCCGATGGCATTCCCAAGACAGTGCCGCTGCCCAATCCTGCCCATAAAGGCGGCTGGATCGAAAGGGTCGATTTCAGCACCAGCCCGGTCACAGTCACCCGTCTGTTCGACAGTTGCGACGGCGTTCCGCTGATTGCCCCCGATGATATTGTCTTCGACAAGAGCGGCGGATTTTATTTCACCGACACCGGCAAACAAACGGCAGAAAACTGGTGCAAGGGCGGAGTGTTTTATGTCTCGCCCGACCGGAAGATTTCGCGATTGGCGCAGATATTCTCGGCCAACGGCATCGGCCTGTCTCCGCAGGAAGACCGCCTATATGTGTCCGACACGATTTTTGGCCGGCTCTGGATGCTGAAACTGCTGCCGCCAGCCGCCGGTGATCCGACACCGGGCGTTCCGAAGCTCGACATTCGGGCGCCAGGCATGATGATCGGCGTTCCCGGCACCGTGCTCATGACACTGCCCGGCCTGCAATGGGTTGACAGTCTCAAGGTCGAGGCGGACGGCTCCGTCTGCGTGGGCACCCTGCTACATGGCTGCCTCACCGTCTGGCGTACCGATGGCTCGATCGAACAGCTCGGCGACGCGATGAACGACATGATGGTCACCAATCTGTGCTTCGGCGGCGCGGATATGTGCACGGTTTGGGTCACGGCCTCGACCACTGGCAAGATCTACCGGACACGCTGGCCCCGCCCGGGACTGCCGCTGCACTCCGCATTGCTGTCGGGTCACGGCGGGGGATGAACCGCGAAAACGATATCGCTCCGCGGGCTCTGGCGCCCGCCGAGGCGCATCGGCAGGTTTCGGTCCTGTTCACCGACATGGTGGGCTATACCGCCGCGATAGAACGGTTGGGCGAGGACCGGTCCCTGTCCTTCACCCGCGCGGTCTATGACCTTCTGGCCGGCATCGTGCAGGCCGAAGGCGGCGTTGTGGGCGGCTTTGGCGGCGACAGCGTGATGGCGGTGTTCGGCATTCCAGACGCGCTGGAGGATGGGGCGCTGCGGGCCTGCCGCGCGGCTTTGGCGCTGCAGCAGGCCTTCGCCGAGCGTGCCGACGGATTTCGCGCCCGGTATGACACGGTTCCGGTGATGCGGGTCGGCATATCGTCGGGCACGGTGGTGGTCGCGCAGGTGCAGGGCGGCGATGCCCCGCCGACTGTGGTGGGAGCCACGGTGAACCTGGCCTCGCGCATCCAGTCGCTGGCACCGGCCGGGGGCTGCCTTTTGTGCGACCGCACCCGGGGGCTGGTCGAATGGGCCGCGAACCTGAGCTTTGACGATGTGCACGACATCCGCGGAGTCGAGCGGCCGCAGAAGCTGTGGCGCCTGAACGCCATCCGCGCCGGAGCCACGCGGTTTGGCGCCGCCCTGGCCCGCGGGCTTGGCCCCCATGTCGGGCGTGCCGCGGAACTGGCCGGGATGATCGCGATGATCGATCAGGCGCGGGGCCGCGTGCGGGTGATCGACATCCTGGGCGAGGCGGGGCTGGGCAAATCCCGCCTCGCCCATGAATTCCAGCATCTGGTCGCGCAAGAGGGCCTGCGCGTGCTGTTGGGCCATTGCGCGCGCGATGGCCGGCAGACGCCGTTCTTTCCCTTTCTGGAAGTGGTGCGGCGTGCCTTCCGCATTCCTGACGACGCCCCGCCCGACGAAGTCGCCGACCGCCTGCGCGACGGGCTCAGCGCCTCTGGCCTGATGTCGAACGAGGCTCAGGGGCTGCTTTTGAACCTTCTGGGCCTTGCACCGCCGGCTGGTGCGCTGGACGGGCTGGACGGCCTGCTGATCGGTCTGCGCACCCGCAACCTGCTGTCGGCGCTGCTGCGGGTGCAATGCCGCACCGCGCTTGTCCTGTTGCAGATCGAGGATCTGCACTGGATCGACGCCGCTTCCGAACAATTGCTGGCAGAGGTGATCGCCGATCCGGCGCAAAGCAACCTTCTCCTGGTGCAGACCCGAAGGCCGGGCCAGGCGCCGGGCTGGATCGGCGATGCCCGGGTGCACAAGATCGCCCTGCAGCCGCTTGCCGCCGACGACATCGCGGTGATGATCAGGGCAAGACTGGGGGTCGACGATCTGCCCGCTCCGCTGACAGACCGCATTGCCCTGCGCGCCGGAGGCAATCCGCTCTTCGGCGAGGAGATCCTGACCTTCCTTCTGGACCGGGGCGCGCTGCGCGTCGAGGATGGGCAGGTCCGCTTCGACGACGCCCTGCCAGAGGACGATATCCCCGGCAGCATCCGCGCCCTGTTCGATGCCCGGATCGACCGCCTGCCGCCTGGCCCGCGCGGCCTCTTGCAGGCCGCCGCCGTGATCGGGCGCCGCTTTGACCCTGCGCTCTTGTCGCAGGTCATGCAAAGGCCGGAACGGATCGGCGAGGATCTGCGCCGGCTCGAGGCGCAGGACTTCGTGTTTCGCGACAGCCTGTCGTCGGACTATCTCTTCAAGCACATCCTGCTGCGTGATGCCGTCTACAAGGGGCTTCTGGCCGAACGCCGGGCCGATTTGCATTTCACCATCGCCGAGGCTTTGGTGCAGCGCAATGCCGGTCAGCTGTCAGAGGTGGCCGAAGCGCTGGCCCATCATTACGATCAGACGCCGCGGACCGATCTGGCCTTCACCTACAATGCCATGGCCGGTGCGAAAAGCCTTGGCACCGCCTCGCTGACCGAGGCGAGCCGCTATTTCGCCAAGGCCATGGCGCATTGCCAGCGCGACCCGGATTGCGTGACCCCGAAGGCCTTTGCGGAATTCGTCGCCGACTATGGCCTTTGCAACAACATCGCCTTGCATGTGACCATCATGCTGGACATGGCGCCCCGGGTGCGCCCGGTCCTCGACCGCATCGGCGACAGCCTGCCCCATGCACTTTTCCTGCACCACCTTGTCAACTGCCTGATCTGCGCCTGCCGATATGCCGATGCCTGGCAAGTGCAGCAAAGCCTGTCCGCGATGGCGGACCGCCTGGGCGACCCGAAATCGCAAGCCTATGCCCTGGCGAGCGAACTGGCGCTGTCGTGCTATTACCGCGCCCTGTCATCGGACGCGTTCGAGACGCGCCAGCGCCGGGCCGAGGCGGCGCTGGAACAGTTCGACGATGCCTATCTCGCGAATTTCCTGACCGCCTATGTCGGCTGGAACGAATTGATGCGCGGCCGCGTCACCCGGGCGGTGGCAGCGGCCGACCGCATCCTCAAGACCGGCATGGCCCGCGGCGACCCGCGGTCGCTGGGCTATGGCCTGGCGATGAAGGCCCTGATCGCCATGATCTCGTACGACTATGCCAAGGCGCTGGAATTCGCCGATCAGGCGCTGGCGGCCTCGCGGGCCGAATTCGAACGAGCCATCGCCATGTCGGCACGCTGCGGCGCGATCATTCCTCTCGGCGTGGCCGGCGCGCGGGCCGAGGTCGAGGCCTATGTCGCTGCCTGCGCCTCCCGCGGCTGGACGCTGTTTCGCAGCGGCCCCGAGACGATCCTGGGGGTTGCCTGCGCGCTGGAGGGGCGCCTTGGCGAAAGCCTGAACCGGCTCGAGGCCATCATCCGCGACCTCGAGGCCCGGGGCAACCTCGCCGCCGCCGGCTGGAACCGGCTGTTCCTGTGCGAGATCCTCTTGGAAATCCTGTCCGGCAAGGAGATGCCGCCACCACGCGTCCTGTGGCGCAATCTGCGCACGCTGTTGGCCGTCAAGCTGTTCGGCGCGGCGCGGATCGAAGCGCAGATCGCGCTGGTCAGGGCCAATCCGGTGTTTGACGCCCAGGGCCACTATATCGCCCGCAGCGAAATGATTCTCGGCCTGCTGAACAAGGCCCGCAAGAGACCGGCCGAGGCGCGGGCGCAACTGCAACGGGCGCTGGCCATCGTGGAACCCGCCGGCGCTTCGGGCCTCTTGAGCCGCATTCAGGCCGCGCTGGCCGATCTGCCTGCCGCCTGACGATCCGGCGCCGCACCCCTCAGCGGGAACGGAACTCACGTCGTCAGGTTGGCCAGATAGCGGATCGCGGTCAGGCTGGGCAGAAATGTATAGGCGCCGCCGCGGCTTTGGATGAAACGCGGCAGGCCGTGCAGGGGAAAGGACTGGACATCGGGCTCGCCGCGCTTGTTGGTCGTGGGCAGCGACAGGACGAAGCGGCTGGTCTCGACCGAATTGGCCCCCAGCAGGGGATCGTTGTCGCCGGTGATATGCGGGTCTTGCAGGCCAAGGTTGATCCAGTCGCTCATCACGGCCTCGAACTGGGATGCGAGGTTGGCACAGATGAAATTGCCCAGAAGCCCGCATTCGGGCGAAAGCTCGGGATGAAGCGGATCGGGTTGGAGCATATAGGGCATGCCGCGCCTCACGATGCGCCGCGTGTAATTGGCTTCGCGCTGGACGATCGGTCCACCGCGCGGATTGCCACGGCGGATATGGGCGCCAGCAGGGCAGCGCGCATCGGGCCCATAGTCGAAATTGTTCAGAAGCCTGGCTCTGTCCGGGCCTGCGTCGGGCAGATCCGGCTGCAGATAGGGATTCTGGTCGGGCTTGGGATCATAGGGCACCCCATTGCGCCAGCGCCCGCACATCTGGGCGGCGACGAATTCGCACAGGACCTGCTGCAATCCTTCCGGGTCAAGATTGCCCAGCCATTTGTCCCAGACACGCAGGGTGGCGGCGTTCAGCCTCATCTGGTTGGCCGTGTCGGCCTGCGTGTCGGCGCCGTCGGCGACCTCGGCCGCCCCCTGCGCGGCGGTTGGCGCCAAGGCCTTCGCGGCCGTCGCCGTGGCGTTGCGGGCGTCGATCAGGCTCTGGGCCGCCGTGACGAGGAAGGCATCGAAGGCCTTCACATCCTGGGAGAGGACCCGAAATGCGCTGAAGCTGCCGTTCATGCCAAGGGCGAGTGGTTCGGGCACACGAAAGCCCAATCCCTCCATCCAGGTTTCATAGCCCAGCAGCACGGTGCCGAGGGGGTCGCGGACCTGGCTTTCCACCCGCCGCATCGAGCTTATTTCCGGGCCGAAATTGGGTTGCGAAATGCTGTCGCGGTAGCCGAAGTAGACCTTGTCCTCTGGAAGCCCGGCGCCATCCCTCACGTCCAGAACCCTGAAGCCAGTCTGGCCGGACGCGCCGATGGCGGCCTGCACCTGATCGAGGTTCGCCTCGTCATCGGCATAGACCGAGGCGATCAGATGCACATCCTGCGGCCGGTCGAAGGGCCGGGGCCAGTTCTGTGGCCCGCTGGCGCCGAAATCGCCCAACTTGCCCGCGCGCCGCGTCATGCCGTCGCGGAATTCGCTGGGAAAGGTGTCAATCGCAGCCGGGGGTATACGCAGCGCCCTGAGGCCTTCGCAGGTGATGCCGATGTTGAAAAGCGACGGGGGCTTTACAGCCTTGCCCTGATCATCCTTGGGCCAGCCGGAGGCACGGGAGATCGCCGGCACGCCAGCCGGATCGGCCGAAGAACCCGGCGGCGCGCCCTGCGGGTCGCCCTGGGGAAGACCCGCCGCCGCCTTCAGGAAAAGCCGCGCCTTTTGCAGATCCGCCACTTGCAGGATCATGTGGCGGACCCGCTGGCGGTTGTAGCCCCGCAGGATGTTGCCCTGGATGTCGTCCAATCCCCCGGGCGCGATGTCTTTGAGAAGTTCCGTGCTCACCACCCAACTCCCAGATTTTGCCGCAGCTGTGCGGCCGACTTGCCAGGATAGGCGCGGTACCCGCCGCCCAGCGACACGTTCGGATTGGCCACGAATTGCAGGATCATCTCGCGCGACAGGCTGCGCAGGGGGTGGGGCGGCGCATCGGGGCCAAGTCCCTTGGCCGCGTCCTGCAGCGCGAAAAGATCGGTCGGGAAATCCGGCACCTGGAACAGGTCGTGATCGTGCACCCAGTCGATGAACTTTTCCACATTCCTCGCGGTCGGCTTCAAGGCATCGCCGCCCACGACCAGATCCATCACGGCATCGAACACGCTGCCGATGGCGACAATGAAATCTCGGATATAGTTGCTGAAGTCGCCGTCATAGACCGACAGCATGCACAGATAGTCCCCGATCAGCACGAAGCGCGCATTGTGCACGGTGCCCACATTGTCGAGCCCGGCAAAGATCTCGTCCGTATTCTGCGCAATGACGATGGCCGCCCTGGCCCGCCCGATCGGCGAGGGGTCGCGCAGCGGCATCACCAGATTCATCATCCGCTGCAGATTCTCGGACGGTTGCGGCGCAGGGCGCGGCCCGCCCTCCAGAACTGGCTTGGGATCGCGCCAGTGCCAATAGGGCACGACCACCCAATTGGACAGGAATTGGAACCACTTGCGTGTCGGCAGGCTATCGACGAACGCGGCCAGCCAGTCCGGGGCGGGCTTGGACATGGTCACTGCCCCTCCGCAAAGGGGCAGGGCGTGCCGCCGCGTTGCTCGCTGGAATAGCGGTAGGCCTCGATCCGGGTCCACAGGATGGCATCGTCCGAGGCCGCTACGCCGTCGGTCAGCAAACCGGGATTGAAACTGACCTTCTCGGTGTCGCAGGCTTCGTTCACGGTCAGCATCCCCATGAAGACCCTCTTGCGCCGGGGCGGCCAGGGCCGTGACGGGTCGTTGAAGTCGTCCCCGGTCTCGCCGATCGTCATCATCAGCGAAAAGCGCATGGGTCGGCTGCGCACATGCGGCCCGGCGGCGGAATTCTTCAGGCGGTTCTTCAGATCAGGAACAAGGAAGTCGTCCGGATCGACGGGCGGGCTGCCCGGTTCGGGCGTCAGATCCGGATCATGCGGCCTGACCCCGTCGACCGGCCGCCATTCGAAACGGACATTGTTCGTGCCGCCAAAACCGGTGACGCGAAAAGTGTGCACGGCGTGATAACTGGCCTGCAGATAGCTTTGCGGAACGCCGATCGTGGCCGCCTGCAACACGGCCAGTTGCGCCCTCGCATCCTTGTCTGCGTAGCGGATCGCGCCCTCATCCGGGCGGCGGGTCTGGCCCGGATAGGGGTCCGGCATCGGCTGGATCAGATGCAGCATGTCTCTCAGCTTCTCCCAGGGCGTCTGGGCACGGCAGGGCGCCGATTTGGCGGCCTGTGCAAAGGCAGCGAAGCCCTCTGGCGTGGCGTTGAAGAATTCGGGCAAGGTCATCGCGATGAGATCGGTCGCCCGCGTGTCGTCCTGCGGGTCGTGGAAGCGCGCCGCCATGCCACGCACATCCGACCAACTGTCGCGCTGCTTTGCCTCGCCCGAACCGTTCGAGAACCGCAGGGTGACCGGGTAAGTGACAAGCGAGCCGTCGTCGCGCCGGGCAAGATTGAAATGAAAGGCGCGGCAGTAATTCTTCGCAACGGCAGAGGGCAGAAATTCCCCCTTCGCGCCCCATCCAAAAGCATGCACGGGGCGCTTTTCCTTCAGCGTGCCCTCGATCTTGAGCGCACAGACCAGCCGCTTTGCCAACGATGGGGTTGCGTTGTCAGGCATTGCAATCCTTCTCCCTTTGCGTTCAGTAAAATAGCCGGGTCAAAAAGCTTTGGCCGGGTCAGCTTAACGCCCTTCGGATTCGAATCAAGGCTCTTGCACACGAGCCGATTTCATCCGCCTTGCCGGCCGGTTGGGCTTTCATCGGCATCCTATTTTCCTCACGTCCCGCCCATGGCGATCGCGCCACATAATGGCTTCCCCCATGGCGGTTTTCAGGCCAGCAGGGTCATGATATTTTCAGGGCTCCCCGGTCACAATTGCAGGGTGCCGATGCCAGGCGGGGCGGAGCCGCTGGACCCAACCCGAAAGCCAGGCCCGTTTCCGGAGGCGGTCGTGCGCAGACAGGGCGCACCGGGCCATGTCCTGTTCCGTGGCATTCTCACGTTCCTCCGGGGTGCGGGACAAGGCGTCAACCAGAAACTGCGCGGCTGAAATGCTGTACATGATGGTTCTCTCCGATCTGCCAGCGGTCGAGGGGCGGGCCCTGTCTGGCAAGATCAGATTGCGCGATTCTGGCCAGCCGCGCAGTTTCGCAGGGAACAGCCAGGGCCAAATCGGGGCGGCGCTTCAGGCGCTATTGGACATGTCCGCGCTTTGGACAAGTTTTTGAAGCCGGTCGACCAGACAATTTATCCTGTCGCCATCGCGCCTGATGGCGCCGCTTGCGATCAGGGTCTGCAGAACCTGATTGATCTTTGGCCGGCTTGCTCCCAGCAGCGACGACAATTCGGCCTGATTGAAGGTCAACCGCAATTCGGCTTCCGGGGGAATCGCCGTGCCATAAGTCTGGCCCAGCACGAATAACAAGAACCGCACCACGCGCATTTGCAGATCGTAAAGAGCAATCGATTCCATCTGGAAATTGGTGTTGCGCAAAAGCGAGCAGAGATAGCGCGCCAGGGACAGGCCAAGCGCCGGATCGGACAGGGCCACCTGTTGAAACCGGTCGCGGCGGATCACGATGGCCGTCGTGGGGGCTGCTGCCACGGCGTCGGCCGAACGCGGCTCGCCGTCAAGCAGGGCCAGTTCGCCCAGAACGTCTCCCGCCTTGATATGGCGCAGCACAAGTTCCTTTCCGGAGGCCGTGCCGAGGGACAGCCGGATCCGCCCGCTCAGAACGGCCAGCATGTAATCACCCAGGTCGCCGCGCTGAAAGATCAGGGTGCCCGCAGCCCAGCTTTGCCGATGACCGGTCGCGGCCAGAGCCCGCAGCGACCCCGCCTCAAGCCTCGCGAAGATCGCAAAGCCTGACAGCAACTCGGCCGTGTCGTGACCAGAGGATCGGTGGGCTTCGGACATTGAGGCGGGGGGAACCTTTCGCGATGTCAGGACCAGCGTTCCGAAGTCTTGCAGAAAAATCCGGTGTTGGGGAAGAAAGTTCCGCAGGAAACAGCGCGCAACAGGCGAATCCGCGATGCTGGTCCCCACAGTCACCGCCCGTTGGGGCCAAATTGAGGGATCAGATCATGATGACGACCGTCGATTCGCTGTCCGGCTTCAAGATGACCGGCGATGCAGGGCACTCTGGCGCGGATCTAGTTCCGGATGACGGCCAGAAGCGTGCCGAGGACCTGAACCCGCTGCGGCGGCTGGTGGATTGGCTGCGGCGCGGCAACGCGGCCGACCGCAAGGCCGCGCGGGACCTGGCCGAGATGATCGACCGGCTCTCCAAGATGCCGCCGCACCTTCTGGATGACATCGGCGTGATCGCCGTCCCGCGCATTGCCACGAGCCACGAGGCGCTGATCATGCCCTGCGAACCCGTGCTGACCGGGCGCCCGCACCGGGCAGAGACCCCGGCCACCCCGGTCTCGTTCTACCTTTCGGAACGCTTTGCCAGCAAATGACCCTTGCTGCGGGCTTGCCGGCAGATGGGTCGCCTGATCGCCTTCGCAAACAGAGGACGGCCGGGAACCCTGCCCGCACTGCCGGTCCGGCGTCAGGATGATCGCCGTGGTGCGGGCCTCAATCTGGCAGCGGGATGAATTCCTCGCGGTCGTCCCGTGGCAGGTCGAACAGGCCCTGCCCCCAGCGACGGGCGCGCCACTCTGCCTTGGCGGCCTCGATCCTGTCGCGGCTCGAGGCCACGAAATTCCACCACAGATGGCGCGGCCCGTTCAGCGTCGCCCCGCCCAGCGCCATCAGCCGCGCGCCCTCTGCCCCGGCGGCCACGGTGATCTTGTCGCCCGGCCGGAAGACCATCATCTGCCCCGCCGCAAAGTCCTGGCCTGCGATGCTGACCGATCCCTGCGTGATGTAAAGCCCGCGATCCTCGTGGTCATCCGGCAGGGGAAACCGGGCGCCCGGCTGCAGGATCACGTCGAGATAGAAGGTCTCTGACAGCATCAGGGCCGGCGCCTTCTCGCCATAAGCGGTGCCAAGGATCAGCCGGGCCGAGATGCCCTCGGCCTCGATCAGCGGCAGCGTTTCCTTGCCGTGATGTTCGAAGCTGGGGGCCATGTCCTCCTTGTCTTCGGGCAGGGCGATCCAGGTCTGGATGCCGAAGAGGGCGTTGGGCCCGCGCCGCGCCTCGGCCGAGGTGCGTTCGGAATGGGTGACACCGCGTCCAGCCACCATCCAGTTCAAGGCGCCGGGGTGGATGATCTGGTCGGTGCCAAGGCTGTCGCGGTGGTGAAAATCACCCCGGTAGAGGTAGGTCACCGTGCCAAGGCCGATATGCGGATGCGGGCGCACGTCGATGCCCTGCCCGGTCAGAAACTCTGCCGGGCCAGCCTGATCGAAAAAGATGAAGGGTCCGACCATCTGCCGCTTGGGCGCCGGCAGGGCGCGCTTGACCTCGAACCCGCCCAGATCGCGGGCGCGCGGGATGATCACGGTCTCGATGGCATCCATCCCGATTTCGTCAGGGCTGCCGGGGATGAGGGCGGGGTTCCAGCTCATGACGCTCTCCTTTGGGTCGGGGCGAAGTATGGCGCGCGGCGGCGGACATTGTAAACCGCAAGGCGCGCCGGGCTGGCCGGCCTAGCTGCCCATGTTTTCAACGATCAGCGCGATGCCCTGCCCGCCGCCGATGCACATGGTGGCCAGGCCAAGGCGGCCGCCGGTGCGCTGCAGTTCATGGATCAGCTTGATCAGGATGATCGCGCCCGATGCGCCGACCGGATGGCCCAGCGCCACCGCGCCGCCATTGGGGTTGGTCTTGTCGGCGGGAAAGTTCAGCTCCCGCGCCACGGCACAGGCCTGCGCGGCAAAGGCCTCGTTGGATTCGATCAGGTCAAGATCGCCGACGCTTAGGCCGGCCCGCGCGAGGGCCTGCTTGACGGCGGGCACCGGGCCGAGGCCCATCACCTCGGGGGCAACACCGCCAAGGCCATAGGCCACGATCCGCGCCAGGGGCTGCACGGCCCGCGCCTCGGCCACCGCGGCCTCCATCAAGACCAGCGCGCCGGCCCCGTCATTGATGCCCGAGGCATTGCCGGCGGTGACCGAGCCATCCTTGCGGAAGGCCGCGCGCAACTTGGCCAAATCATCGGGCGTGACATCGGCGCGCACGTGTTCGTCGGTGTCAAAGACCACCTCGGACCGGCCCTTCTTCACCGTCATCGGCAGGATCTGGCTGGTAAAGCGCCCCTCGGCGATGGCCCGCGCCGCGCGGCGGTGGCTTTCCAGGGCAAATTCGTCCTGCGTAGCCCGGTCGATGCCGCAGCGCGCGGCGACATTCTCGGCCGTGATGCCCATATGCCCGTGGCCGAAGGGATCGGTCAGCGCGCCCAGCATCATGTCGACGGCCTTGAGGTCGCCCATCTTCTGGCCGCCACGGCCCTGGGTGATCAGATGGCCCGCCCGGCTCATGCTTTCGGTGCCGCCGGCCAGCGTGATATCGGCATTGCCGAGGAGGATCTGTTCGGCCGCCGTCACAACCGCCTGCAGGCCCGACCCGCACAGCCGGTTGAGCGTCAGCGCCGGCGCGGTCTCTGGCACGCCTGCCCGCATCGCCACGATGCGCGAGACATACATGTCCTCGGGGGCGGTGTGCAGGACATTGCCGACCACGGTCTGGCCGATGTCGGCTCCGGTGCAGCCGGCTCGCGCGATCGCCTCGCGCGCCACGGCCGCGCCCAGGTCCCCGGGCGAGATGCCGGCCAGCGCCCCCTGAAAATCGCCGATGGCGGTGCGCACACCTGATGCGATGATGACGGTGCGGGTCATGGAAGGCTCCTTTGGCTCATGGGTTGGGCAGGATGGCAAGGGCACGCGCGGCAAAGCGTTCGGCCAGATGGCCGAGGCCCGCGGCATTTTCGGCGGCGGCGGTGCCGGCGCGGGCCCGGTCGGCGATGCCGACGAAGATCACGGCAAAGCGGAACAGCGCGAAGGCCTTGTGAAAGGGCAAGAGCGGCGCGGCCTGCGCCGGGCCCCGACGATAACGCGCGACAAACTCTGCCTCGGAGGGCAGGCCAAGCGCTGTGTGGTCCAGCCCCAGGATACCGCCATATTCATCGGGCGCGGTGTGCCACGGCAGGACGCAAAAGCCCAGATCGGCCAGCGGATGGCCCAGGGTGGCAAGCTCCCAGTCCAGAATGGCCACGACGCGCGGCTCTGTCGGATGAAACAGCATGTTGCCCAAGCGAAAATCGCCATGCGCCAGCGCCACGGCACCATCGTCGGGCGGCAAATGCGCCGGCAGCCAGTCGGCCAGCCGGTCCAGCGCCGGAATAGCCGCACTGCCCGAGGCGCGCCATTGCCGCGTCCAGCGCGCGATCTGGCGTTCGAAGTAGTTGCCGGGCTTGCCGAAATCGCCAAGGCCCACTGCATCGGGCCGCACCGCATGCAGCCCTGCCAGCGCATCGGCGAGCCCCATCCAGATCGCGGCACGTTCGGGCCGGGGCAATTCAGGCAGGGCGCAATCGGTGAAAATGCGGCCCCCGATGCGCTCCATCAGGTAGAAGGGCGTGCCCAGAAGGGTTGGGTCCTCGTGCAGAAGGATCGGCCTTGGCACCGGCACGCCGGCCGGATGCAGGGCGGCCAGCACGCGGTATTCCCGCTCGATTGCATGGGCGCCTTGCAGGATCGGGCCGGCGGGCTTCTTGCGCAAGACCATGCGGTGCGCGCCCCAGGTCAGAAAATAGGTCGGGTTGGATTGCCCGCCGCTGATGCGGTCCAAGGCAAAGCGCGACGCGGCACCGAAGGTCTGCGCCAGAAAGGCCGGCAGGGCCGCCGCGTCGAAATCAGCGCCCGGGCCGGTCATGGCGCCTCCGTGTATCGCACGACGCGGCGCGGGCAGGCCTGCCGCCACACCCCCCTTGCAGCGCGCGGGACTGGAGGCTGGGCGACAGGATGAGCTGCAACGCGGTCCGCATGTGCGCCCCTCAGTTCGAAGGCCACTGCCAGAACCCGCGGTCTTCGGCGGCAAGGCTGCGGTCAAGCACCATCATGTGCACCTCGTCCGCGCCATCCACCAGCCTGGCCTGCCGCGCATAGCGATAGATCCACTCCAAAGGCGTGTCGGTGGAATAGCCGCGCGCGCCGTTGATCTGGATCGCAGTATCGGCGGCCTTGTGCAACAGGTTGGCGACATGGACCTTGGCCATCGAGATCTCCTTGCGGGCATAGCCGCCGCGATCAAGCTCCCAGGCCGCCTTCATCACCAGAAGCCGGCCGATCTCGATCTGCATGGCCAGGTGGCCCAGCATCATGCGGATGCTTTCGCGGTTGGCCAGAATTTCGCCAAAACCGCTCCGCTGCGCGGCATAGGCGCGTGCAATCTCGACGCAACGTTTGGACAGGCCAAGCCACCGCATGCAATGGGTCAGCCGCGCCGGACCAAGCCGCATCTGCGTCAGTTTCAGGCCGGCACCTTCGCCGATCAGCACGTTATCGGCCAGAATCTCCAGCCCGTCGAAGCTGAGCTCGCAATGGCCGCCATGCTCTTCGGGGCCCATGATGCCGATGCGGCGTTCGATGGCCCAGCCGGGCTGGTCGCGGTCGAACAGAAAGGCGGTCAGCCCGTGGCGCTCATCGTCCGAGGTCCGCGCCATCAGGATGAAATGCTGCGCCTCGGCTGCCCCCGTGATGAACCATTTGCGCCCGGTGATGCGGTAGGTCCCGCCCATCCGGGTCGCGCGGGTCAGCATCATCGCGGGATCGGAGCCGCTGCCCGGATGCGGTTCGGTCATGGCAAAGGCCGACCTGACCCGGCCTTCCACGATAGGCCGCAGCCAGCGCGCCTGTTGCGCCGGGGTCGCGGCCTGTTCCAGCACCATCATGTTGCCGTCGTCGGGCGCGGCCGCATTGAACACCACGGGTCCAAAGATAGAGCGGTTCATCTCTTCATAGCAGACCGCCATGCCGACCTTGCCCAGCCCCTGCCCACCCGTTTCAGGCTTCAACTGCAGGCACCACAGACCCTCGGCACGGGCCTTGGCGCGCAAGGGCTCCAGCCGGGCATGGCGGATGTTGCCATGCGCGTCATAGGCATCGGGGTCGGCCTCGACCGGAAGGATCTCTGCCTCGACAAAGCGGGCGATCCGGGCGCGAAAATCCTCGATGCGAGGCGAGAGGGTGAAATCCATGGCAGCTTCCCTAGAGCGACGACACAAGATGGCCGCCATCGGCGACAATCTCGGTCCCGGTCATGAAACTGCTCGCATCCGAAGCCAGCAGCAAGAGCGCACCGTCCAGATCCGAGGGCTGGCCCAGGCGACGTTGCGGCACGCGGCGGATCAGGGCGCGCCCGGCTTCCGAGGCAAAGAAGGCACGGTTGAGGTCGGTTTCGATGTAGCCCGGGCACAGTGCGTTGACCCGGATGCCATGGCGCGCCCATTCCAGCGCGCAGGCCTTGGTCAGATGGACGACCCCCGCCTTGGCCGCGGCATAGGCCGCAAGGTTGCCCGCCACCCGCAGCCCCGCGATCGAGGCGATGTTCACGATGCTGCCGCCCTTGCCCGCGCCGACCATCGCCTGCGCCGCGGCCTGCGCCACCCGAAAGACGCCAGAGAGGTCGGTGTCGATCACCCGGCTCCAATCCTCGGCCGTGGTGGTCAGGGCCGGCCCGTCCAGCGCGATGCCTGCGTTGTTGATCACGATGTCAAAGCCGCCCCCGGAGAAAGCCGCGGCCACCTGCGCCGCATCTGTCACATCGAGGATGACAGGCCGCGCCTGCCCTCCCGCGGCGCGGACCTGCACGCAGGTCTCCTCAATCGCCCGGGCGCGCCGGCCGGCCACGGCCACTTCGGCGCCGGCGCGGGCCAGAACCTGCGCGAAATGCCGGCCCAGGCCGCCGGATGCCCCGGTGACAAGCGCGGTCTTCCCCTTCAGATCCTCAAACATCGGCACCTCCGCCATTGCCATGGCCCGCTTCACCGCCACACCGGCGCAGTGTCAACCGGAATGGCCCGATTGGCCAGAGGCGGCGGCGCTGGCGTCGCGCGCCCGCTTCGGCGTTGCGCGGGGCCGGAGGTTCTGGAACACTGCCGCCATCGGCCGGTCTGTCGAGGCGCCCAAATGTTGATCCACACCAAGCTGCGCATCCCCGCATCCGCCAGCGCTGCCCTGCCGCGGCCCGACCTGCTGGCAGAGATCGACCGGGTGGCGGATCGCAAGCTCGCGATCGTCTCGGCGCCGACCGGCTTTGGCAAATCGACCCTCCTCACCCAGTGGGCGCTGGCCCGGCAGGCCGAAGGGGCCGCGGTCGGCTGGTTCTCGGCCGAGGCGCAGGACAACGAGATCGGGCGCTTCCTTCTGTATCTTGTGGCAGCCCTGCAGCGCGCCGACCCGACCTGCGGCGCCGATCTGCCTGGGCTGATCGGGTCCAGCCCGACCCTGCCGATCGACACCATCCTTCTGACGCTGGTCAACGCGTTGAGCCAGCGGGACGCGACGCTGTTTCTGGTGATCGACGACTTTCACCACCTGACCGCCCCCGAGATCACCCGCTTCATGGAGGGGCTTCTGGCCTATGCGCCGGAAAGCTTTCACCTCGTGCTCGGCACGCGTCACCATGTGGGATTTCAGCTCGCCGGCCTGCGCGCGCGGGGTCAACTGGTCAGGCTTGATGAGACCCAGCTGCGCTTTTCCCTGGAACAGACCGAAAGCTACATGAACAGCCGGCAATGCCCGGCCCTCTCCCCGGCCGAGATCCTGACGCTGCACCACCGCACCGAAGGCTGGATCGCGGGCCTGCATCTGGCCGCATTGTCCTTGCGCGATGGCGCCGACCGTGCGGGCTTTCTCAGCCGGTTTTCCGGGGCGGCCGGGGATATCGCGGATTTCCTGGTGCAAGAGGTGCTGAGCCGGCAGCCGGCCGAAGTGCTGGACTTTCTGTTGTGCACCGCGATCCTCGAACGGTTCTCGGCTCCGCTGGCCGATGCGGTTTCGGGCGGGCGCAATGCGGCCGACCGGATCCGGCAGATCGAGGCGGCCAATCTGTTCCTGATCCCGCTGGATCAGGACCGGGTATGGTTTCGCTATCACGCGCTTTTCGCCGACCTGTTGCGCGGGATACTGGCGCGCGACGCGCCGGTCCGGCTGGCGCGGCTGCATCTGCGCGCGGCGCAATGGCTGTCAGGGGCGGGCCTGGCCGCCGAAGCGGTGCAGCACGCGCTCTCGGCCGGCGATGGCGACATGGCGGCCGGTCTGGTCGAGGCCTGCTGCATGCCGTTGATCCGCGACAGCAACATCACCCAGGTGCGCGACTGGCTGCGCCGTCTGCCCGAACCCATTGTCGCCGGCCGCCCCCGTCTGCAGCTGGCGCAGGTCTGGATCGATTTCCATTCAAGCCAGCCGCATGCCGGCGCCCGCATCCTGCGCCGGGTGCGGGACGAACTGGGCCGCAGATCGGCCGCGGGCCAGTTGACCCCGGCGGAAACCACGGAATTGAGCGCCGAACTCATGGTCCTTACGGCCGGCATCGCCAGTGCCGCGGACCATTCGCGCATCGGGGCGCGGCTCGCCGAACGGGCCTTGCGCGAAGTGCCGGCGCATCTGGGCTTTCTGCGCGGCGTGGCGGGCAACGTGCTGGGCTTTTGCCGCTATTCGCTGGGTCATCTGGAACCCGGGCGGCTCGCCTGCCTCAGGGCGCGCGAAGACCATCTGGCCGGGCAATCGACCTTTGGCGTGGTCTATTCCGACCTGATCCTGGGCCTGATCGACAAGGCGGCCGGCGATCTGCAGGATGCCTTGGCCCACCTCGCCCGCGCTTCGCATCTGGCGCATGTGACCAATGGGCCGGGGTCCTACAGCGCGGCCATGGTCGGCATCTTCGAGGCCGAGATCCTTTATGAACGCAACGATCTGGCGGCGGCGGACCGGCTGCTGATCCAGCACCGCCCGGTCATCGAGGAATGCGGGCTCGTGGTGCACGAAATGACCTGCAAGCTTCTGGCCGCGCGTCTGGCCGCAGCCAGAGGCGAGACCGACCCCGCGCTTGCCGCCTTGGAGGCGGCCGAACGGCAGGGCCTGCGCACCCACTACAGGCGGCTTTTTGCGGGGGCGCTGCACGAACGGGTCAAGCTGCTGCTGGCGCATGGCGAGGTGCGCTACGCCCGGATGATCCTGACCTCGCGCGGCATCACCGAAGCCGCCCTGCGGCTTGACTGTCCGCCGCCGCCGGCACGCGAACTGGAACACCTGGCCCTGGCGCGCGTTCTGGTGGCCGAAGACCGGCCCGAGGCCGCCTTGCCGTTGCTGGGCGCGCTTGGCCTGCGGCAGAAGGCCGATGGCCGGCTGCGGCGCTATGCGCAGGTGCGCGCGGTTGC
This sequence comes from bacterium, assembly GCA_016124195.1. Lineage (GTDB taxonomy): Bacteria > Pseudomonadota > Alphaproteobacteria > Rhodobacterales > Rhodobacteraceae > Stagnihabitans. The sequence goes on from WGOE01000013.1 coordinate 51,576, forward strand.
CGCGATCGCCGCGTTGCGGGCCGGGCATGGGCCGGCGGCGCTCGCCGCCATTTCGGACACCATCAGCATCTCGATGAAGGGCGGCGCGGTGCGCACGCTGATCGAAGAGGCGGCCCCCCTGCAAGAGGTCCTGGCCCATGCGCGGGCACGCCTTGCCCCCTGGCGCGATGCCGCGACTGAGACAGGCCAATTCGTCGCGCGCCTCATGCAGCCCGAGCCGTGCGCCGTGCCCTGCGCCGTTGCAACTCCCCGCTCCGCCCATCTCAGCCCGCGCGAGGCCGATATTGCCCGCCTGCTGGGCGATGGTCTGGCCAACCGCGAGATCAGCGAAAACCTGTCCATCGCGCCCGATACGGTGAAATGGCATCTGAAGAACATCTTCGGCAAGCTCGGCGCCGACAATCGCACACAGGCTGTCTTGCGCCTGCAAGAGATCGGGCTCGATGCCCCCACCCGAAAGGGTGGGTATTAAATCCGCCCATCTTACCCGGATGGGGCGGGACCGGCCTTCGGCTTGGGTGCATTCTGGCCGCATGACCCCGGACCGAGGACCCGAACGTGCGCCCCGTCTCTGTTGCCGTGACCCAGATGGCCTGCAGCTGGAACCGTGCCGACAACATCCGGCAGGCCTGCGATCTGGTCGAACGTGCGGCCCTTCAGGGCGCGCAGGTCGTTGTGCTGCAGGAACTGTTCGAAACGCCCTATTTCTGCATCGACACCGACCCAGACCTGCGCGCCGAGGCGACGCCCTTTGCCACCAACCCGGCACTCGCGGCGCTGCGCCCGCTGGCGGCCCGGCTGGGTGTGGTGGTGCCGGTCAGCTTTTACGAGCTGGCAGAGGACGGGCGGCGCTTCAACTCGGTCGCGATGGTCGATGCCGATGGCGCGGTGCTGGGCATCTACCGCAAATCGCATATCCCCGACTTTCCGGCCTATGAAGAGGCCTTCTACTTCGCCCCGGGCGATACCGGCTTTCAGGTCTGGCAGACCCGGCACGGCACGATCGGCTGCGGCATCTGCTGGGACCAGTGGTTCCCCGAGGCCGCCCGGATCATGGCGCTCAAGGGCGCCGAGATCCTGCTTTACCCCACCGCCATCGGCCGCCCCACCCGCCCCATGGCGGACGAGCCGCCAAACTCCCGGCCGCACTGGCAGCAGACCATGCAGGGCCATGCCGCGGCCAACATGGTCATTCTGGCTGCCGCAAACCGGATCGGGATCGAGACCGGACAAAGCCACGAAACCCAGTTCTACGGCGGGTCCTTCCTGGCCGATGCGACCGGAACCCGGGTGATCGAACTGGACGAGGTCACGCCGGGCGTGGCGGTCTCGACCTTCGATCTGGACCGGATCGCGGCCTTCCGCGCCTATTGGGGCATCTTCCGCACCCGGCGGCGCGATCTTTATCAGCCCATCGTCTCGCAGGACGAACCCGGCTATTTGTCAGCACGTCAGAGGTAACCAGATGGCCACCGGATTTGTCTTTCACGAACTTTATCTCTGGCACGACACTGGCCACGCCGCGCTGTTCTTTGCCCCCGGCCTGACGGTGCAGCCCGGCGAACATGCCGAAAACCCTGAAACCAAGCGCCGGATGAAGAACCTGCTGGAGGTTTCGGGCCTGACCGACCATCTGACCCTTTTCAAACCGCGCTATGCGACCGAGGCGGATCTGGCGCTGCATCACACGCAGGACCACATCGACCGCATCCGCAGGATGAGCGGCTCTGGCGGCGGCGATGCCAGCCATCTGACCCCCTTCGGTCCCGGCAGCTATGAGATCGCCTGCCTTGCCGCCGGTGGCGCCATCGTGGCGATGGAGGCGGTCCTGTCGGGTCAGGTGCAAAACGCCTATGCGCTGATCCGCCCGCCCGGACATCACGCGCTGGCCGACCTTGGCATGGGGTTCTGCCTGTTTGCCAATGCGGTGCTGGCGATCAAATCGGCGCGCAAGACCCATGGGGTCGGCCGGGTGGCGGTGGTCGATTGGGACGTGCATCACGGCAACGGCACGCAGGCGGCCTTCTATGACGACCCCGATACGCTGACCCTTTCGATCCATCAGGACAATCTGTTCCCTGCGGCCTCGGGCGGGCTGGCCGAGCGCGGCACGGGGGCCGGCACGGGTTACAACCTCAACATCCCCCTGCCGCCCGGCTGCGGCAACGGTGCTTATCTTGAGGCGATGCGCCGGGTGGTGCTGCCCGCGCTCGACCGTTTCCGGCCCGAGGCGATCGTGGTGGCCTGCGGCTTTGACGCCAGCGGCGCCGATCCCTTGGGCCGGATGATGGTCACCTCGGAAGGTTACCGCGCCATGACGGGTCTTTTGATGGAGGCCGCCGACCGCCTCTGCGCCGGGCGGCTGATGATGACGCATGAGGGCGGCTATTCGGCCTCTTACGTGCCCTATTGCGGGCTGGCTGTGCTGGAACAGCTGTCGGGCCTGCGCAGCGGCATCGAGGATCCGTTTCAGCCGGTCATGGCCGATTACGGCCAGCAAGATCTGCAACCGCACCAATCCGCCGCCATCGCCGCCGCCGAGGCGCTGCTGGACGACATTCGCTGAACCATTAAAACACAAGACAACAGGGAGACGGACATGAAAAAGTTCCTTGCGGCCCCCAGCGTGATCCCCGGACGGCGGGTCTTTCTGAAGGGGGCGGCGACGCTGGGCGGCTCGGCGGCCCTGCTCGCCGCAATGAACGACGGGGTGCGGGCCGCGGGCACCGCCATCCCGGTGGGTCAGGCAGCACCCCTGACCGACTTTGCCGCCGCCGACGGGGTCGAGTTCAAGAATGGCCTGACACTGGCCTGTGACGAGATCAACGCGCTTGGCGGCATTCTGGGCAGCCCGCTGGAGCCCACGTTCGAAGACACCAAGCAGATGGGCGATGCGACCAACGTACAGGCCGTGCAGCGCCTGATCGACCGGTCGGGCGTGCATGCGGTGATCAATGGCTACAACATCGGCTCGGGCGCTGCCATTCAGGACACCATCGCTGACAGCGGCATCATCTATGTGCATTACGACACCACGATCGGGCACAACAACCTGATCGCCTCGGACCCCAAGCGCTATTTCGGCAGCTTTCAGGGCGATCCGGCGGAATACTGGTACGGGCCGGGCTTTCTGGCCTTCCTCAAGGGGCTGGAGGCGCGCGCCGAATACAAGCGCCCGAACAACAAGATGGCGGTGATCCTGTCCGCCGGGGTCTATTCCACCAACATCGCCAATGCGGTCAAGGAACAGGCCGGCGCCTATGGCTGGGAGATCAGCCTGTTCGAGACGGTCTCGGTCCCCACCTCGGAATGGGGTCCGACGCTGGCCAAGATCCGCCAGGACCCGCCCGCCGTGATCTGTGTCACTCATTTCCTGCCGGCCGACCTTGCGCAATTCATGGTGCAATTCGCCACCAATCCGACCGACAGCCTGATCTACATGCAATATGGCCCCTCGATCCCGGCCTTCCGCGACATCGCCGGCGATGCCTCTGTCGGGGTGATCTATGCCACCGTCGTGGGCTGCCTGCAGGACGAGATCGGCACCGCCTTCGAGACGCGCTACAAGGCCCGCTTCGGCGCGGATGCCGGCCACAATGCCGGGGCGCAGCCCTATGACGGCTGTTATGTCTGGGCCACCGCAGCGGCCCTTGCCGGCGGCACGGGCGAGCCTGACAATGCCGATCAGAACCGCAAGGTGGCCGACCGGATGCGCGCGCTGATCTGGCGCGGCGTCTGCGGCACCACGCGCTTCAACCCCGCCGTCAACGCGGCCTACAGCTATCCGGCCGAGGTGCAGGACCCCTCGCTGGCCATGCCGCACCAGTTCCTGCAGATCACCGACAAGACCAAGGGCGGCGGGCTGATCGCACCGCCTCCCTACAACACGGCCAAATTCATGATGCCGCCGTGGATCAAGGCCTGAGGCGCCGTCAATGACCCCGACCGCCGCCGCGCCTTTATTGTCCTGCCAGAAGGTCACCAAGCAGTTCGGCGCGCTGGCGGCGGTCAGCAATCTGTCGTTCGAGGTCATGCCCGGCGAAATCCTTGGCATCGGCGGCCCGAACGGCGCGGGCAAGACCACCCTGTTCGAGGTGTTGTCGGGCCTCAACCCCGCCACCTCGGGCCGGGTCCTGCTGGAGGGGCGCGACATCACCCGTCTCGCCCCCGAGGCGATCTGCCACGCCGGCATTGCCCGCACCTTTCAGCTCAACGCCGGCTTCGACGGGCTTTCGATCCGCGACAATGTGCGGGTGGCGGCCTATTTCGGGCGCGACAACCGCCGCCTGCCCGGCCTGCGTCTGGGCCGCGAGACCGAAGCCATCACCGATGCGGCGCTGGCCGCCGTGGGCCTGACCGGGCGCGACGCCGAGATGGCCGCGACCCTGCCGGTTCTGGACCGCAAGCTTCTGATGCTGGCCGGCGCCATCGCGACCCGCCCGCGGCTCTTGCTGATGGACGAACCGGTGGGCGGCCTCAATGCGGCCGAGATCGATCGGATGATGGCCACCGTGCGCCGCATCGCCGACAGCGGCGTCACCATCATCCTGATCGAGCACGTCATGCGCTTTCTGGTGCGGCTGTCCGACCGGGTGCTGATCTTGCACCACGGCGAGGCGATCTACCTTGGCCCGCCCGCGGGCCTGACCCGCGACCGGACGGTGGTGGATGTCTATCTGGGCGAGGGCGCCTCGCAGCGGCTGGCCGCCCTGATCGAAGGGGGCGGCGCATGAGCCTCTTGCAGATCGACGGGGTCGAGGCCGGATATGGCGCGCAACTGGTGCTGCGCGGCGTGTCGCTGACGCTGGCCCAGGGCGAGATGGCCGCCCTGATCGGCCCGAACGGCCACGGCAAGACCACGCTCTTGCGCGCGATTTCGGGCCTCGTGCGGCTGCGTGCCGGCACGATCCGGTTTGACGGCCAGCGCATCGACGGGCGCCGGCCCGATCAGGTCGTGGCGGCGGGCATCGTGCATGTGCCGCAGGGCGACATGCTCTTTGCCGAGATGACCGTGCTGGAGAACCTGATGATGGGCGCCTACCTGCCCGAAGCCGCCCGCCGGCAGGCCGAACGGCTGGAACAGGTCTATGCCCTTCTGCCCAAGCTGCGCGAACGCAGCGGCCAGATCGCCAGCACCCTGTCGGGTGGCGAGCGGCGCATGGTCGGCATCGGGCGCGGCCTCATGGCCGGGGCGCGGCTTTTGATGCTGGATGAGCCGAGCCTCGGCCTTGCCCCCATCGTCATCGACCAGATTTATCAGGTGATCGCGGGCCTGCGCGATGCCGGCCACACCGTCCTGATCGTCGAGGAGAACGCCAGCCGGATCGCCGAACACGCCGACCGGCTGCATCTGCTGGACAATGGCGCCTTCGCCTGGGTCGGCTCGGGGGCGGATCTCATGTCGCGGCCCGAAATCCTTGCAACCTATCTGGGGGGCTGAGCCGTGGATGTTCTGGTGCAGATCGTGGCCTCGGGCCTGACGCTGGGGGCTATGTATGCCGTGTCCACCATCGGGCTGGCCTTGGTTTACGGGGCGCTCAACATGCTCAACATGGCGCATGGCGCGGTGCTGGCGCTGGGGGGCTATGTCTGCTTTTACGCCATGGCCGTGCTGGGCCTGCCCGCCATCGTGGGCGTGGCCGCGGCGGCGGTGATCTGCGGCGGGGTCGGGCTGGCCATCTACCACCTGGCCGCGCGCCCCATGCTGAACTCGGCCAATTTCGAGACGCAGATCTTCATCGCCACCATCGGCATCGGCACGGTGATCGAGAATGTGATCCTGCGGCTCTTCGGCCCGCAACCCAAGGCCCAGCCCCTGAACCTGCCCGGCGCGCTGCACATCGGCCATGTCGCGATCCCGTTGCAGAATGTGCTGATCCTGGCCGTGGCCGTGGCGATGATGGCCAGCGTGGCCTGGCTTTTGGGCCGCACCCGCGCCGGCCGCGCCATCCGCGCCACCGCCCAGAACCGCGAGGCGGCCCAGCTGATGGGCGTGCGCATCGGGCGGGTCTATGCGCAGGTCCTGGCCCTGTCCGGAGCCTTGGCGGCGGTGTCGGGCATCATGATCTCGTCTCTGGCGGGGCTTTTGCCCAATGTGGGCGCAGACCCGATGCTGAAGGCCTTTGTGATCTGCGTGGTGGCGGGTCTGGGACAGGTGCGCGGCGCGGTTGTGGCGGCGCTGGCGCTGGGCCTTCTGGAATCCGCGATCCAGTATGCGGTGGGCGTGCAGTACAGCTTTGCCATCCTGCTGGTCATCGTCATCGCGGCGCTGATCTGGCGACCCTATGGCCTTTTCGGCCGCAAGCAGGTGGTGCGGCTATGACCGGGGTCCGGCGCGATGTCCTGATCTGCCTCGCGCTGGCTGCGGCGATGGCGCTGCTGCCTGCCATGGTGGGCACGCGCTATGTGATCACGCAGATTACCCTGTTCTTCATCTGGGGCGTGGTGGTCACGCAGTGGAACCTGGTGCTGGGGGTGGCGGGGATCTTTTCGCTCGCTCAGATGGCGCTCTTCGCGGTGGGAGCTTACGGGACGGCCATGCTGGGCTATTACTTCGGCTGGCCCATGCCCTTGGCGATGCTGGTGGCGGCGCTTGTGACGGTGGCGGTCTCGATGCTGATCGGCCTGGCCTGCCTGAGGCTGCGTGGGCCCTATGTGGCGCTTCTGACGCTGGCCATCGCGCAGGTGATCTATCTGATGGTGGTCAACGACACCGGCTGTTTCACGAACCCACCCTCGGGCTGCATGCCGCTGTTCGGCGGCGTGCGGGGCTTTTCGCGCTTCGGCGATCTGGGGTTCCGCGCCATCCTGGGATCAAAGTGGTTCATCGGGCAGTATTATGTCGGGCTGGCGCTGCTGGTCCTGGCGGTGCTGTTTTCGATCCTGCTGATCCGGGGGCCCCTGGGCCTGGCCTTCAAGGCGCTGCGCGACAATCCGGGCTATGCCATGTCACGCGGCGTGGGGCAGTTGAAATACCAGCTTTGGGTCTTTGGCCTTTCGGCCTTCTTCACGGGCCTTGCCGGCGCCTTCTATGCCGTTCAGTTCGGCGTGGTCGGGCCGATCGTCTTTTCGCTCACGATGCTGTTGTTCCTGCTGGCGATGATCGTGGTGGGCGGGATGGGCACGATATGGGGGCCGCTTCTGGGGGCAGCACTTTTGATGCTGGCCGACGAGGGCATGCGCGAGATGGGCGACTGGCGCGACATCGGACTTGGGCTGATCCTCGCCCTGTTTGTGATCACACTCCCGCGCGGGCTGGCGGGCCTGCGCCGCTAGATCACGGGTCGGGGTCGCGCCAAAGGCGGAAACCTGCCACAGCGGGCGGAAAACCTGTGCCCGGACCGCGCCGTTTCCTGCATTGCAATCTGTCAATTGCCCTGCGGTGCCGCTATGACCGTGGCCAGAGCCGCCAACCCGCCGCACCGCGCCGGTCTTGTCCGGCCAAAGTCTGTTTCGCGATGGCATACTGTGTCATGGACGGTCACCGAGGTAGGATAACCGCATGAAATTCCGCTTTCCCGTCGTCATCATCGACGAAGACTTCCGCTCTGAAAACTCGTCCGGCCTTGGCATCCGCGCCATGGCCAAGGCCATCGAGGACGAGGGATTCGAGGTTCTGGGCGCCACCAGCTATGGCGATCTGTCGAAATTCGCCCAGCAGCAGTCGCGCGCCAGTGCTTTCGTGCTGTCGATCGACGACGAGGAATTCACCCCCGGCCCGGATCTTGACCCTGCCGTTCTGAACCTGCGCAACTTCATCGAAGAGGTGCGCTGGAAGAATTCCGACGTGCCGATCTTTGTCTATGGCGAGACCAAGACCTCGCGACATCTGCCCAACGATATCCTGCGCGAATTGCACGGTTTCATCCATGCCTTCGAAGACACGCCGGAATTCGTGGCGCGCCACATCATCCGCGAGGCGAAAAGCTATCTGGAAGGCATCCAGCCGCCCTTCTTCAAGGCGCTGCTGGACTATGCCGAGGACGGGTCTTTCTCGTGGCACTGCCCGGGCCATTCGGGCGGAGTGGCGTTCCTGAAAAGCCCGATCGGTCAGATGTATCACCAGTTCTACGGCGAAAACATGCTGCGGGCCGATGTCTGCAACGCGGTCGAGGAACTGGGCCAGCTGCTGGACCACAACGGCGCGATTGGCGCGTCAGAACGCAACGCGGCGCGCATCTTCAACGCGGACCACTGCTTTTTCGTGACCAACGGCACCTCGACCTCGAACAAGATGGTCTGGCACCATGCCGTGGCGCCGGGCGATGTCGTGGTGGTGGACCGCAACTGCCACAAGTCGGTGCTGCATTCGATCATCATGACCGGGGCGATCCCGGTGTTCCTCAAACCCACGCGCAACCATTACGGCATCATCGGCCCGATTCCGCGCGCCGAATTCGAGATCGAGTCGATCAAGGACAAGATCCGCGCCAATCCCCTGCTCGCCGGGGTCGATGCCGATACGGTCCGCCCGCGCATGCTGACCCTGACCCAGTCCACCTATGACGGCGTCCTTTACAACACCGAGACGATCAAGGAGGCGCTCGACGGCTATGTCGAGAACCTGCATTTCGACGAGGCCTGGTTGCCGCACGCGGCCTTTCACCCGTTTTACGGCACCTATCACGCCATGGGCCGCAAACGGACGCGGCCCAAGCATTCGGTGACCTATGTCACCCAGTCGATCCACAAGCTTCTGGCCGGGATCAGCCAGGCCAGCCAGGTTCTGGTGCAGGACAGCCAGGACACCAAGCTTGACCGGCATCTCTTCAACGAAGCCTACCTCATGCACATCTCGACCAGCCCGCAATACAGCATCATCGCCAGTTGCGATGTGGCGGCCGCGATGATGGAGCCGCCGGGCGGTCAGGCGCTGGTCGAGGAAAGCATCGCCGAGGCGCTGGATTTCCGCCGCGCCATGCGCAAGGTCGATGCAGAGTTTGGCGCCGATGACTGGTGGTTCACCGTCTGGGGCCCCGACGCGCTGGAAGACGAAGGCATCGGGCGCAACAAGGACTGGGTTCTCAAGCGCACCGACGCCGACGGGGTGCAAAAGTCGGATGGCGAGGATTCGTGGCACGGCTTTGGCGACATGGCGCCGGGCTTCAACATGCTGGACCCGATCAAGGCGACCATCGTCACCCCCGGGCTGAACATGGACGGCCGGTTCGAAGAGACCGGGATTCCCGCCTCGATCGTCACCAAATACCTGGCCGAACACGGCGTCGTGGTGGAAAAGACCGGGCTTTACAGCTTTTTCATCCTGTTCACCATCGGCATCACCAAGGGGCGCTGGAACAGCCTTCTGACCGCCTTGCAGCAGTTCAAGGACGATTTCGACAAGAACCAGCCGATGTGGAAGTCGATGCCCGAATTTTCGGCCAAGCAGCCGCGTTATGAACAGATGGGCCTGCGCGATCTGTGCCTGCATGTGCACCGGCTGTACGCGAAATATGACGTGGCGATCCTGTCGACCGACATCTACCTGTCGGATCATACACCAGCCATGACGCCCTCGGACGCCTTTGCCCATATCGCGCGGCGCACCACCCAGCGCGTGCCGATCGACGCGTTGGAGGGCCGGATCACAACGAGCCTCGTCACGCCCTATCCTCCGGGCATTCCCCTGTTGATCCCGGGCGAGGTCTTCAACCGCAAGATCGTGGAATACCTGCAGTTCAACCGGGCCTTCGCGCTGGAATGCCCGGGGTTCGAGACCGATATCCACGGTCTGGTGCAAGAGGTGGGGCCCGACGGCGTGGTGCGCTACTTCGCCGATTGCGTGGCGATCTGATCCGGGCTGACCTGACGCCGTCAACCGGGCGTCAGGTCAGCGCCTTGCCGGTGTCGGCACGGAACAGACGCAGGGCCGCCGCGGGAAAGCTGACGCGCATCTGCGGCGCGATGTCCTGCCCGGCCTGCACCTGTACCACCAGGGACTGGCCGCCTACCTGGCCATAGACAATGCGCGCGGCGCCCAATTCCTCGACATGGCTGACCGCGATGTCAAAGCCGAGGCCCGTGTCGGCCAATACCGCAGCCTCGGGCCGGATGCCCAGCAAAAGGCCCGCACCCTCGGGCAAGCCCGGCGGCAACAGGCCCGGCGGCAGGTCGATCCTCTGGTCGCCCATCGCCAGCGCGCCCGACATCAGCCGCACCGGCAGAAGGTTCATCGCCGGCGCCCCGATGAAACTGGCCACGAAGGCCGAGGCGGGGTGAGTATAGACTTCGAGCGGCGAGCCGATCTGTTCGATCCGGCCGGCGTTCAGCACGACAAGCCGGTCGGCCAGGGTCATCGCCTCGACCTGGTCATGCGTGACATAGACCGAGGTGGTGCCCAGCCTGCGCTGCAACTGGCGGATCTCGCTGCGCATCGTCACGCGCAGTTTGGCATCGAGGTTGGACAAGGGCTCGTCGAACAGAAAGGCCTGCGGCTCGCGCACGATGGCGCGGCCCATCGCCACGCGCTGGCGCTGCCCGCCCGACAGGGCGCGCGGCTTGCGGTCGAGATAGGCGCCGAGTTCCAGCGTCTCGGCAGCCTTGGTGATCCTCGTGTCGATCTCGGCCTTGCTCATCCCGCGGTTCTTCAGCCCGTAAGACAGGTTCTGACGCACCGACATATGCGGATAAAGCGCATAGTTCTGAAACACCATGGCGATGTCACGCTCGGCCGGTTCGACATCGTTGACCCGGCGTTCGCCGATCAGGATGTCGCCCTTGGTGACCGTCTCGAGCCCGGCGATCATCCGCAGAAGCGTCGATTTCCCGCAGCCCGAGGGCCCGACCAGCACGACGAATTCGCCATCGGCGATGGTCAGGTCGACGCCTTCGACCGCATAGCCGCTGCCATAGCTTTTGCCCAAGCCCTTGAGGGTGATCGCGGCCATTTACTTCTCCGTCTCGATCAGGCCCTTCACGAAGAGCCGTTGCATGCCGATCACCACCACCACCGGCGGCACCATGGCGAGGATCACCGCCGCCATCACGAAATTCCACTGCGGCAGCGCGTCGGCCACATCGGCCATCCGCTTGATCGCCGCGACGATGGTGTAGAACCGCGCATCGGTGGTGATGAGCAGCGGCCAGATGTACTGGTTCCAGCCATAGATGAAGAGGATGACGAACAGCGCCGCCATATTTGTGCGCGACAGGGGCACCAGAATGTCCTTGAAAAAGCGCCAGGGCCCGGCACCGTCCATCCGCGCCGCCTCCATCAGCTCGTTCGGGATGGTCATGAAGACCTGCCGGAACAGGAAGGTCGCCGTGGCCGACGCGATCAGCGGGATGGTCAGCCCGGCGTAGGAATTCAACAACCCAAGGTCGGCCACCACCTTGAAGGTCGGCAGGATCCGCACCTCGACCGGCAGCATCAGGGTGATGAAGATGGTCCAGAACGCCAGCTGCCGCAGCGGAAAGCGGAAATAGACGATGGCAAAGGCCGACAGGATGGATATGGCGATCTTGCCGAAGGCGATGCCCAGGGCCATGATCAGGCTGTTGAGCATCATGGCGGCCAGGGGCGGCGCGCCCGAGGTCGAAATGCCCTTGCCGAGCATGGTGGAATAGTTCCGCCAGCCCTCGCCCCCCGGCAGCATCGGGATGGTGCCGCCGGTGAAGGCGGTCTCGCCATGGGTCGAGGCGACAAGGGCAAGCCAGACCGGCAGGCTCACGATCAGGATGCCCATGATCAGCACGGCATGCGACAGGAAGGTCAGGAAGGGGCGGCGTTCGACCATCTCAGTACTCCACCTTCCGCTCGACCACGCGGAACTGGATCACGGTCAACAGGACCACGATCCCCATCAGGATCACCGATTGCGCGGCCGATGAGCCGAGGTTCAGCCCGACAAAGCCGTCCTGGTAGACCTTGTAGACCAGGATCGTGGTCGATTGCCCCGGCCCGCCCTTGGTGGTGGCGTCGATCACGGCAAAGGTGTCAAACATCGTATAGACGAGGTTGACGACCACGAGGAAGAACCCGGTCGGCGCCAGCAAGGGCAGCGTGATGGTGAAGAACCGCCGCACCGGCCCGGCACTGTCAATCGCAGCGGCCTCGTATAGGCTGGCGGGGATCGCCGAAAGCCCAGCCACGAAGAACAGGAAGTTGTAGCTGACCTGCTTCCACGACGCGGCGATCACCACCAGAACCATGGCATCGCCCGATTTCAGCCCGTGGTCCCAGTGATAGCCCAGGCCCTTCAGAAGCCACGGCAGAATGCCGATCGAGGGGTTGAAGAGAAACCACCAGAGCACGCCCGAAATCGCCGGCGCCACTGCATAGGGCCAGACCAGCAGCGTGGTGTACCAACGTTGCATCCGCAAGGTGCGTTCGAGCGCCAGCGCAAGGATCAGCCCCGTGCCCAGCGACAGCGCAGCGGTGGCGACCGAGAATTCGGCCGTCACCCAAAGCGCCGAACGGTAATAGGGGTCGGCCAGCAGGGCCGCGTAATTGCCCAGCCCAACAAAGGTGGTCTTCAGGCCAAACGGGTCCTGGCGCAGAAAACTTTGCCAGAAGGCCTGCCCCGCGGGCCAGAGGAAGAACACCGCCGTCACCGCCAGTTGCGGCGCCAGCAACACCCAGGGCAGCAGGCGGTGGTTGAAGGTGCTTCGGGTCATGCCACTCATGCGCGGTCAGCTTTTCAACAAAGGGGATCCATGGCGCAAGGGACCCGCGGCAGCGCCGCGAGCCCCTCACACCCTTTGGGTCGGCTTACTTGTTGGCCGACTCGAAGTCGCGCAGCAGTTGGTTGCCGCGGGTATCGACCTTGTCGAGCGCCTCTTGCGCGGTCTCGCTGCCGGCCAGCAGGGCCTGGAACTCCTGGTCGATCACGTCGCGGATCTGGACATAATTGCCAAAGCGCAGACCCTTGGAGTTTTCGGTGGGCGGGTTCAGCGTGATCTCCTTGATGCCGACATCGGTGCCCGGGTGCTTGTCGTAGTAGCCCTGGCTCTTGCCCAGGTCATAGGCGGCCTGCGTGATCGGCAGATAGCCCGAGAACTGGTGCCAGTCGGCCTGAACGGCGGGCGAGGACAGGTAGGTGAAGAAATTGGCCACACCCTTGTATTCGGCGGCAGACTTGCCCTGCAGCACCCAGAGCGTCGCCCCGCCGATGATCGAGTTCTGCGGCGCACCCTTCACGCTGTCGTCATAGGGCATCATGCCGTAGCCCACGGTGAAGTCCTTGGCATTGGCCACGACCCCCGCAAGCGACGCGGAAGAGTTCATGTAGATCGCACATTCCTGGCTGTAGAACTTGGGCGGCGCATCGTTGCCACCGCCCGGCCCGCCATACTGGAAGATGCCCGACTTCTGCCATTCGGCCAGATCGGCCCAATGCTTGACCAAGGGCGCGTCCTTGCCGAATTCCAGCTCGGTCGCCAGCCCGCCGAAGCCGTTCTGCAGGGTGCCGATCGGCTGGTTGTGCCAGGCCGAGAAATTCTCGGTCTGCACCCACGAGATCCATCCCGAGGTGAAGCCGCATTTCGCAGCACCCGAGTCGATGATCTTCTTGCTGTCGGCGGCGAGTTCGGCCCAGGTCTTCGGCGGAGCCTCAGGGTCAAGCCCGGCCTTCTTGAACACGTCCTTGTTGTAGTACAAGATCGGCGTGGACGAGTTGAAGGGCATCGACAGCATGTTGCCGTCGGTATCGGTGTAATAGCCCACGACGGCTGGCAGGAAGGCCTTGGGGTCGAAGGGCTCGCCTGCGTCCTTCATCAGCTGATAGACCGGGTAGACCGCGCCCTTGGCGGCCATCATCGTTCCGGTACCGACCTCGAAAACCTGAACGATGTCGGGCTGCTGGCCGGCGCGGAAGGCGGCGATGGCGGCGGTCATCGTCTCGGCGTAAGAGCCCTTGTAGACCGGGGTGACGTGATATTCGGTCTGGCTGGCGTTGTAGGCCGCGACGATTTGTTCGAGCTTCGTGCCCAATTCGCCGCCCATGGCGTGCCACCAGGTGATTTCGGTCGCAGCCGATGCAGCGCCGGCAGCGAAGATCGCGGCCACGGCGGCGGTGAAGGTCAGCTTCATGGTATCCCCCAATGCAGATCTGTTGCGTCAACGTGTCAGCAAGTTGTAACAGGTCTGTAACAAGCGCAAAGCATTAATGTGACAGCAGAAAATGCTGCGGTTGCAGCATCGGCAGAGGCCATTTTGCACAAGCGGGCCTTGAACGGAGGGTGGGCACCCTCATATATACGGAAAGGCGAATATATTGGAGGCCGGGTAATGGACCCTTCCGTCAGACTGACTTGCGCGACCTGTGGCCAGGCCAACCGCGTGCCATTGGCCAAGCTTGCCGACCAGCCCAAATGCGGCAGTTGCGGCGACCCCTTGCTGAACGGCAAGGTGGCCGAGTTCGACCTTGCCACCCATGACAAGGCAACGCGGGCCGACGATCTGCCGACCATCGTGGACTACTGGGCGCCGTGGTGCGGGCCCTGCCGGATGATGGCGCCCGAATATGCCAAGGCGGCGCAGGCCCTGACCGGCAAGGTCCGCTTCGCCAAGATCAACACCGAGGACCACCCTGCCATTTCGCAGCGGCTGGGCATCCGGGGCATTCCGCTCTTGATCCTCTGGCACAAGGGCCGCGAAGTGGCCCGCCTGCCCGGCGCCCGCCCCGCCGCCGAGATCGAGGCCTTTGCCCGCGGCAAGGTGACCGGCGCGGCCTGAGACCGGCTGTCATTTGCCGCGGCACCGGTCCGAGCAATACTTGACCTCGGCCCAGACCTTGGCCCACTTCTTGCGCCACACGAAAGGCCGCCCGCAGGTGGCGCAGGTCTTTTGCGGCAGATCGGTTTTCTTGATCATCTTGGCCAAGGCGAGTCTCCGCGCGTCAGAGTTTGAGGGACAGTTGTTCGGGGGCGGCAACCGGGCCGCCGCGCCGCTTGCGCCCGGTCATCGGCAGGCCCGCCCTGCGGCTGCCGTGCTTTTGCGCGATGGCATCGGCTTCGACACCATGGGCCGCGGTCTTGCGCAAGCCCGAAAGCGCCTCGCGCGCGGCGCGGGCCGCGGTCAGATGATCGACGATGGGCGGCGGATAGGATAGGCCCGACGCCCCCGCCCAACGCCAGGGCTCGTGCAGGAAGGCATCGGGGACCGCGCCAAGTTCGGGCAGGAAGCGGCGGACGAAGCTGCCCGCGGGGTCCTGATCGTAACCCTGCTTGACCGGATTATAGACCCGCATCGTATTGATGCCCGTGGTGCCCGACTGCATCTGCACCTGCGGCCAGTGGATGCCCGGTTCGTAGTCCACGAACTGCCGGGCAAGATGCAGACCTGTGGCCCGCCACGGCAGCCAGAGATGATAGCTGGCAAAGGACACCAGCATGGCCCGCATCCGAAAGTTGAGCCAGCCATGGTCGCGCAGCGCCCTCATGCAGGCATCGACGAAGGGATAGCCTGTCTCGCCCGCGCAGAACGCCGCAAGGCGCGCCGGGTCGGGCACTTCGGGCCGCAGCCCGTCATAGGCACGGTGCAGGTTCTGAAACTCCAGCCGGGGCGCGTCTTCCAGCTTTTGCATGAAATGGCAGTGCCAGTGCTGGCGCCCGGCGAACGAAATCAGCGAGCCGCGCCAGGCCTTCTCGCCGGCCGGCAGCGCGCGCAACCGGGTCGCTGTCGCCTGCGCCACTTCGCGCAGCGCCAGCGTGCCCCAGGCCAGATGCGGCGACAGGCGCGAGCTGGCGTCAAAGGCGGTCACCGGGCTCGACATCTGCCAGCGGTAGTCACGCCCGCGCCGCGTCAGAAAGCTGTCAAGCAAAGCCACGCCCTGCCTGCGCCCGCCCCTTTGGCGCTCTGGGCAAGGGTCGGGTGCAAGGCCAAGGTCGCACGCCGTGGGGATGGCGGTCGGCCAATCGCCTGCGGGGCCGGTGAGGGTGCCGGGAGAGGGCGTCACTGGCCGCGCCATCTCGGCATCCCAGGCCTTGGCCCAGCCGTCGCGCGATGTGAGGCGGCGGATCACGCCGGTCTGGCGCCGCTCGTGCCATGGGATGCCCATGCCGCGCGCCCATTCGGCCACCCGAAGGTCGCGGGCATAGGTCCAGGCGTTGCCGGTCTCTTCATGGCTCCACAGGGCCGCGATGAGGTGACGCCGGGCAATCGCCTGCAGCACCGGAACCGCCTCGCCCACGAAGATCCGCAAGGGCTGACCTATCGCCGCAAGGTCGCGCTGCACTTCGGCGAGGCTTTCAGCCACAAATTCCCATTGCCGGGCCGAGGCATCGGGTTCAGCCCAGAACCCCAGCTCGGCGATGTAGATCGGCAGCACCGGCCCCCGCGCCGCGGCCTCGGCCAGCGCGGCGTGATCCTGGACCCGCAGATCGCGTTTGAACCAGACGATGTTCAGCACGGCCGCCCCTTATGCCCCAGCCCAAAGGGTAGCGGGCCGCTCGCGCTTGACAAGGCGGCTGGGCAAGGCGCTCTGCCGCACTAGGTCAGCCCATTGATGGCGCAAGGTCTTGCAGATGAAGCTCATACTCGTGCTGGGCGACCAGCTTTCCGATGATCTTTCCGCCCTTTCCGCGGCCGATCCGGCACAGGACCTGGTCGTGATGGCCGAGGTCATGGCCGAGGCGACCTACGTCACCCATCATCCGCAAAAGATCGCGCTCGTCCTCGCCGCCATGCGCAAGTTCGCGGCCCACCTGCGGGCGCGCGGCTTTGCTGTCGCCTATTCCCGGCTCGACGATCCCGAAACCGGCGCCTCGCTGCCGGGCGAGATCTTGCGACGGATGGCCGAGACCGGGGCCGAGGGCGTCATCGCCACGCAGCCCGGCGACCACCGCCTTGCCCGGGCGCTGATGGAAATGCCGATCCCCCTGCGTCTTCTGCCCGACAACCGCTTCCTCTGCCCGCCGGAGGTCTTTTCCGCCTGGGCCGAGAGCCGCAAATCCCTGCGGATGGAGTTCTTTTACCGCGAGATGCGCCGCCGCACCGGGCTTTTGATGGAGGGCGACAAGCCCGCCGGCGGCCAGTGGAACTTTGACCACGACAACCGCAAGCCGGCGCGGCCGGATCTGTTGCGCCCCAAGCCACTGCGCTTTGCCCCCGATGCCGGGACCGAAGCCGTGCTCGACCTGGTGGCGGCGCGCTTTCCTTCGCATTTCGGCAGCCTGCGGCCGTTTCACTGGCCCACCGACCGGGCCGAAGCGCTGCAGGCGTTGGATCATTTCATCACCCAGAGCCTGCCGCGCTTTGGCGAGGAACAGGACGCGATGCTCGAGGGCGACCCGGTGCTCAGCCATTCGCTGCTGTCGCCCTGCCTCAACCTTGGCCTCCTGTCGCCGATGGAGGTTTGCCAGCGCGCCGAGGCCGCCTGGCGTGCTGGCCATGCGCCGATTGCCGCGGTCGAAGGCTTCATCCGCCAGATCCTCGGCTGGCGCGAATATGTCCGCGGCATCTGGGCGCTGGAGGGGCCGGACTATACCACGCGGAACGCGCTGGACCATCAGGCGGCGCTGCCCGCCGCCTATTGGGGCGCGCCCACGCGAATGAACTGCCTGTCGCATGCCGTGGCGCAAACCCGCGATCTGGCCTATGCCCACCACATCCAGCGCCTGATGGTGACCGGCAACTTCGCCCTTCTGGCCGGGGTGAACCCGTCCGAGGTGCATGACTGGTATCACGCCGTCTATATCGACGCCTTCGAATGGGTCGAGGCGCCCAATACCCTTGGCATGAGCCAGTTCGCAGATGGCGGGCTTCTGGGGTCGAAACCCTATGTCTCGTCGGGCGCCTATATCGACCGGATGTCGGATTACTGCGGCTCCTGCCACTACCGGGTCAAGGACCGCACGGGGCCAAGGGCTTGCCCGTTCAACCTGCTTTACTGGCATTTCCTGAACCGCCACCGCGACCGGTTCGCCTCCAACCCGCGGATGGCGCAGATGTACCGCACCTGGGACCGGATGGATGAGGCCCACCGCACCGCCGTGCTGACCGAGGCCGGCGCGCTGCTGACCCGTCTGGCGGAGGGGGCCGAGGTCTGACCCCGGCCCCGCCTTGTCTCAGAACGGGTAATGCTGGTGCGGGTCCTCGATGGTGATCCAGCGCAGGTCGGAAAACTCGGCAATCGCGGCCTTGCCGCCAAAGCGGCCGTGGCCCGAGGCCTTGACCCCGCCGAAGGGCATCTGCGCCTCGTCCGCCACGGTCGGGCCGTTGATGTGGCAGATGCCGCTTTCGATCCGGTTGGCCACCGCCATGGCGCGCTGGATGTCGCGACCGAAGACCGACGCCGACAGGCCGTATTCGGTGTCGTTGGCGACCCTTACCGCCTCGTCCACGCCCGAGACACGGATGATCGGCTTGACCGGGCCGAAGCTTTCCTCGGCGTAGATGCGCATCGCCGGGGTGACGTGGTCGATCACCGTGGCCGTCACCACCGCACCCTGCCGGGTGCCGCCCGCCAGCACCTTGCCCCCCTTGGCAAGCGCGTCGGCGATCAGCGCATCCATCTTTTCGCCCGCGCCCGGCATGCAAAGCCCGCCCAGCACCACATGCCCGCGCGGATCGCCCGCCGGCAGCCCCGCCGCCCGTGCCGCGAACCTGGCCGCGAAATCGTCGGCGATGCTGTCATCGACGATGATCCTTTCGGTCGACATGCAGATCTGGCCCTGGTTCATGAAGCAGCCAAAGATCGCCGCATTGACCGCCGCATCGACATCGGCATCGTCCAGCACCAGGAGCGGCGCCTTGCCGCCGAGTTCCAGCAGCGCCGGCTTCAGGGCCTCGCCCGCGAGCCGGCCGATCACGCGGCCGACCTTCGTGCTGCCGGTGAAGTTCACATGCCGCACCGCCGGCGCCTGGATCAGCGCCTCAACCACCGCCGCCGCATCCTCGGGCGCGTTGGAGATGACGTTGACCACGCCCGCCGGCAGACCCGCCTCGGCAAAGCACTGGCCGATCAGGCGGTGCGTGGCCGGGCACATCTCGGACGATTTCAGCACCACGGTGTTGCCGCAGGCCAAGGGCATGGCCACAGCCCGCGTGCCAAGGATGACCGGCGCATTCCACGGCGCGATGCCAAGGCAGACCCCGCGCGGCTTCAGCACGCCCATGGCCAGCGTGCCGGGCTTGTTGGAGGGGATGATCTCGCCCCCGACCTGGGTGACCATCGCCGCCGCCTCGCGGATCATGTTGGCGGCCAGCATCACGTTGAAGCCGATCCAGGGCCCGGTGGCGCCGGTCTCGGCCACCGCCGCGGCGATGAAATCAGGCGTCTTGGCGTCCATGATGTCGGCCGCCTTGTTGAGCAGCTTGCGCCGTTCGGTCGGCCCCATCGCGGCCCAGGCCGGAAAGGCCCGCGCCGCCGCATCGACCGCCTTCATGGCATCGGCCACGCTGGCGGCCGCGGCCACCGTTGCCACCGCCCCCGTCACCGGGTCGTGCCGGGTGAAGCTGCGGCCCTCGGCGGCCGATACCGCCTCGCCGCCGATCAGGAATTGCAAAGTCATCGCGTATCTCCTTCAAAAGCCCAGAACTTCGGCGTTGATCGAGGCTTCAAGCCCGCCATCCGCCGCGATATTCGCCCCGTTGATCCAGCGTGCCGCGTCCGAACACAAGAACAGAACCACCGGCGCCACATCCGCCGCCGTGCCGGTCCGGCCGACGCGGGCGATATCGCTGTCGACCCGCGCGTCGCCCAGAACCGCGCGGAACTGGGTCAGGATCGGCGTCTCGACCGGCCCGGGCGAGACGGCGTTGACGCGGATGCCGCGCGCCTTGAACCGCGCCTGATGGGCGGCCATCATCGTCCAGACCAGCAGGATCTCCTTGGAAATCGGATAGCCCGCCGCGTCCGGGATGGCGAACTCGGCCACCACCGCGGCCGGATCGGGAAAGCCCTGCGTGCCCGCCACGCCCTTGGCGCGGTCGAGGTTGGCGCGCCAGCCATAGCCCGCGATCGAGGCCACGTTGACGATGCTGCCGCCCTCGCGCAGCTTGGGCGCCATAGCCTCGGACAGGGCGCGCAGACCGAAGAAATTCACCGCCAGCGTATGCGCTGCCCCGGTCTGCCCCGACACGCCCGCCACATTGCAGAGCGCATCGAGCCGGCCCGGCAGCGCGGCTGCAATCGCCTCCACCCCCTGCGGTGTCGACAGGTCACCCTCCAGAAAGGCGCCGAAGCCCTGCGCAGGCTTGATCCGGTCGATGCCGATCACTTCGGCGCCCAGCTGGCCCGCAAGCTCGGCCGTGCGACGGCCGATGCCGCTTGATACTCCGGTCACAACGACGGTCTTGCCGTAAAGCATGATCTCTCCTCAGGTTTCGGTGTTGGTGGCGCGGTAGCCCAGGGGCAGCAGTTGCACCCCCGTCCGGGCGGCGACCGCCCCCCAGAGCCCGCGCGGAAAATAAAGGGAAAAGACGATGGCCGTGGCGCCAAGCCCGATCAGATACCAGACCCCGGTGGCGGCAAAGAAGGTTTCGACCGCAAAGAACAGCACCGCGCCGAGGATGGCGCCCTCGAACCGGCCGATGCCGCCGACCAGCACCATGAAGATCATGTAGGCGGTCCATTGCACGCTGAAATAGCTTTTGGGCTGAAAGCTGACCGCCTGCGCCAGCCACAGCGCGCCCGCCAGCGCGATGCCGAAGGCCGCCAGCACGAAGAGCCGCCGCTTGGTGCGCTCGGGCCGCACGCCAAGCGAGGTGGCCGCCTCTTCATTGTCGCGGATCGCCTGGATGGCCAGCCCCTCGCGAGAGCGCAGCAGCGCGAAAAGCGCGGCCAGAAGGCAGGTCATCGCGGCCAGCGCGCCCCAATAGATCAGGTTGCGCCGCAGGTCCGCGCCATAGGCGTTGAGCGAGATGAGCGAGGACCCCGTCTCGCCCTGGATCATCGGGTCGAGCTTGACGCACAACTGCCCGATCGAGGCCAGAACCCACATGCCGATGCTGAACTCCCCCCCTTTCAGCCGCAGCATGAACAGCGAGACCGGCCAGGCCAGCACCCCCACCGCCACCGCGCCGAGGATCATGGCCAGGAACGGGTCCACCCCGGCAAAGGCGATGCGGATCGTGGCATAGGCGCCAAGGCCGAAGAACAGCTGCTGGCCGATGGAAACCAGCCCGCAATAGCCCGCCAGCGCGTTCCACATCGCGGCGAGGATGACATAGATGAAAAGCGCCGTCAGCCGGTCCACGATGCCCGGCCCGATCAGCATTGGCGCCAGCGCCAGCGCCCCGAGAACCAGCGCCGCCCCGCCGACCCCGGCCCGCGATTGTGCCGTCCATCTTTCCACGGCCATGGTCATGCCCCCCTCACCACCTGGCGCAACCGCGTGCCAAGGCTGCCCTGCCCGAGGGCCAGCCGGGCGAACAGCACGACCAGAAACATCACATGCCCGCCCAGCAGAAAGGCCTGCGGATGCAGCATCGCCGCCCCGGTCTGGGCAAAGGCCAGCACCATGGCACCGACGAAGACGCCCCAGAGCGACCGCGCCCCGCCGATGATCGTGGCCTCGAAGGCGAAGAGAAGTTGCGGCCCCCCGGCAT
Source organism: bacterium (assembly GCA_016124195.1). Lineage (GTDB taxonomy): Bacteria > Pseudomonadota > Alphaproteobacteria > Rhodobacterales > Rhodobacteraceae > Stagnihabitans. The sequence continues at coordinate 73,066 of WGOE01000013.1, forward strand.
AGGCGTCGAAAACCGTGCGAAAGCCAAGTGCCACGCCCGACATCGCCACCATCATCATGGCAATCGCCGCCGCGATGGCGGCCGATTGCCGCGCGTCCACGCCCACGAGGCCCGCCGTCACCGGGTCCATCGCCGTGGCGCGGATGCGCCGGCCAAGGCCGGTGCGCGTCAGCATCAGATGCAGGCCGCCCAGCACGCAGACCGCCGCCGCAAGGATCCAGACCGGCAGCTTGCCGACGTAAAGCTTGCCCGGCAGCTCGTAGGCCGCAAAGGACAGATCGCCCAGAAACTGCGCCAGACCCTTGGCATTGGCGCCGAAGATCTGGAACATCACGTTGTCGAGCACGATGGCCAGGCCAAAGGTCGACAGGATCGGCAGCAATTCTCCCCCCCGCGCCGCGCGTTCCAGAAGCAGGCGCTGCAAGGCCCAGCCCACCGCCGCCGCGACCGGCAAGACCATCAGCAACCCGAGGAACGGGTTGATGTGGTAGCGGAAAGCCAGGGTATAGACGGCATAGGCAAAGGCAATCGACAGGCTGCCGTGGGCAAGGTTGATCACCCGCATCACCTGCAGCATGAAGGTCAGCCCCGCCGCCGTCAGCGCGTAATAGCCGCCCAGAAGCACCGCCTGAATGATCTGCCCGATCATGCCCGCGCCCCCTTGCTGCGACCCAGGCCGAAATGGGCCGCCGTGATTTCCTCGCGCGAGGTGTCTGCCATGGGCTTGTCCAGCACGATCTCTCCTTCCAGCATGCAGACGGCGCGCGAGGCCACCGCCATGGCCCGGGCCAGCGCCTGTTCCACCAGCACGATGGTCGCCCCCGACGCCATCAGCCCTTCGAGCGAGGCATAGACCTGATCGACGACCAGAGGCGACAGGCCGAGGCTGACCTCGTCAAGGATCAGCACATCGGGATTCGACATCAGCGCGCGGCCGATGGCGGTGGCCTGCTGTTCGCCGCCCGACAGATGGCCGCAGCGCGCATGGCGCCGTTTGACAAGGTTGGGGAATGTCGCAAAGACCCGCTCCATCGTCCAGTCGCCCGCCCGCCCCACCGTGGCACCAAGGGCGAGGTTCTCCTCGACCGTCATGTCGGCGAAAAGCTTGCGCCCCTCGGGCACCAGCGCCAGCCCGGCCGCGACGCGCGCCTGCGCGGGCAGGTCCGTCACGTCCCGCCCGTCCAGCCGCACCGTGCCGCCCGCCACCGGCACGGCGCCGGCCACCGCGCGCAGGAAGGTGGTCTTGCCCGCGCCATTCGCCCCGATCAGCGCCACGACCTCGCCCCGCGCGATGTCCAGCGACACGCCGCGCACCGCACGAAACTGGCCGTAGCGCACATCCAGCGCCGCCACCGACAGAAGCCCCATCACACGCCCCCCATATAGGCGCGCACCACGTCGGGATGCGCCATCACCGCCGCAGGAGAACCGTCGGCAATGATCCGACCGGCATCGACGCAGATCAGCCGTTCGACCACCTGCATCAGCAGATGTACGATATGCTCGATCCAGACGATGCCGATGCCTTCGGCGCGCAGGCCCTTGATCATCTGGACCAGTTCCTCGGCCTCGGCATCGGTCAGACCGCCGCCGATCTCGTCCAAGAGAAGGATCTTGGGCCGTGTGGCCAGCGCCCGCGCCAGTTCCAGCCGCTTGCGGTCCAGCAGGCCCAGGCTCTCGGCCGGCCGGTTGGCAAGGCGGCGCATCCCCGCCGTATCCAGCGCCCCAAGCGCCAGCGCATAGGCCGCCTCGCCCTGCGCGGCCCCGGCATGAGTGGCGCCCACCAGCACGTTTTCCAGCACCGTCAGCCCCAGAAACGGCTTGGGGATCTGATGGGTCCGCATGACACCCAGCCCGGACCGTTCGGCAGCCCCCAATTCAGTGATGTCGCGGCCGTCCATCTCGATCCGGCCGGCAGAGGGCACAAGCGCACCGGACAGAACCGCCATCAGCGTCGATTTCCCCGCGCCATTGGGCCCGACAATGCCGATCGCCGCCGAGGAGGAGAGGTCGAAATCAATCCCCTCCAGCACCGCCAGCGCGCCAAAGCGCTTGCCGATGCCGATGGCTTTCAGGGTTGCGGTCATGTCTATTCCCATTCTGAAACGTCCGGGTGCCGCAGGCGGGCACCCGGCGCGGTGCGCCCTCAGGCGTTGTAGGGCAACAGCTTGTGCGTCACCGGCACGTTGGGGTCCGTGGCGTTTTCGGTGATCACCGTGTCATAGGTGAACTTGCCGCTTTCCGATTTGACCCACTGGCTGCCGATGATCGGCGCGACCGAGACATTTGCCACCGGACCCGAGGTGAAATCGACCTTGCCGACCATCGTCACCACGTTCAGCTTGGCATAGGCCGCCGCCAGCGCCGCCTTGCCCTTGGGGTCCGAGGCCGCCTTCAAAGCCTCGATCCCCGCATCGAACAGCGCCATCGTGGCGCCCAGTTGCTGGGTCCATTGCATCCCCGTCGCCGCCTCGTAGCCATCGGCCAGATCGGCGGCCTTGATCCCCGTCGCGGTCGAGGGATAGGGGAAATCGCGGTGCCAATAATCGGCCGAGGCGATATTGGCGCCAAGCGACCCCAGCGCCTCGATGTCACCGGGAAACAGGCCGGTCTTGGCGACCTGAACGATCTTTAATTGCTTGTGCAGGCCCTGCTGGGCGGCCTGCTGCCAGAAGGCGGCAAAGTCCGGCGGGATCGGGAAGGTGTTGAAGATCTCGCAGCCCGCATCGCGGAACATCGCGATCTGGGTCGAATAATCCGAAGTCCCCGTCTCGTAGGGGCCCGGATCGACGATGGTGTAGCCGCCCGCCGCCAGCAAGGGCGCCAGCCCGGCCCGGATCGCATTGCCGTCGGCATCGTTGGGATACATCACCGCGACCTTCTTGTTGGTCTCAAGCTGGGCCCATTGCGACAGGTAGGTCTTCTTGAACGTGTCGACGCCAAAGCTGAAGTGATAGGTCCACTTGAAGGGCGAGGGCGCGCCGGGCTTGGCGCCGCGGCCGAAATACCAGGCCTCCCACGGGACGACGGTCGACAGGCAGGGCACGCCCGCCGCCTCGCAGGCATCGGAGGCCGGATTGACGACTTCGGGCGTCGAGGTGGCCAGCATCATGTCGATGCCGCCGTTGTTGATCAGGTCCTTGGCGAGCTGGCTTGCCAATCCGGGGTCGGACTGCGTGTCACGGTCAAGGATTTCCACCGCATAGGTCTTGCCGCCGATGGTCAGCCCGCCCTTCAGCGCCGCGCGCACCTGATCCAGCACATAGCCGTCCGTCACACCGAACCCGGCCAGGGGGCCGGTGCGCGGGCTCATGAAGCCGATCCTGATCGGATCGCCATCGGCGGCGAGCACCCGCCCCGCGCCGAGGCTCGCCGTGCCCAGCGCCAGCCCCGACGCCATGATCTGCCTGCGGTTCAAGGTCATGCGATTGGCCCCTTTGCTTGTCTTGGTCATCTCTCTCTCCCTTTGGTTTCCATGGCGCTTCCGGCTTCAGACCGGATGGCGGCTCGTCCCGCTGGAGGCCGTGATCCAGCGCAGTTCGGTAAACTCGTCCAGGCCCGAGGGTCCGCCGAACCGGCCATAACCGCTGGCCTTGACGCCGCCAAAGGGCATGTCGGGCCGGTCGGCCACGGTTGGTTCGTTGATATGGCAGATCCCCGTCTCCAGCTCTTGTGCCACGCGCAGCGCAAGGTTCCAGTCGGCTGAAAAGACCGAGGCCGCAAAGCCGTGTTCGTGGCTGTTGGCCAGGGTAATCGCCTCTTCCACCGTCTCGACCCGGCAGATGCCCACGATGGGGCCAAAACATTCCTCGGCATGCAGGCGCATCGTGGTCGAGACATGGTCGATCACCGTCGCATCGAGGAAAGTCCCCGCCGCCTTGCCGCCGCAGCGCACCACGCCGCCCTTGGCGCGGGCGTCCTCGATCAGCTCGGTCAGGCGCCGCGCCACGGCGAGGCTGGCCACCGGTCCAAGGTCGGTCAGGCCCAGCCGCGGGTCGGTGGCCTTGAGATGCCGGGCCGAGGCCGCCGCGACCAGCCGGGCCACGAAATCATCGGCCACGTCCTGATGCACGATCACCGTATCGGTGGCCATGCAGATCTGCCCCTGATTGAGAAAGGCGCCATAGACCGTCGCCGCCACCGCCGCGCCGATATCGGCATCGGGCAGCACGATCAGCGGGCATTTGCCCGACAGTTCCAGCAGGCAGCGCTTGAGATGGCGCGCGGCAAAGGCGGCGACCAGCCGCCCGACCCGGGTCGAACCGGTGAAATTCACCCGTCGCACCGCCGGATGCGATATCAGCGCCCCCACCACTTCTGCCGAATGTTCCGGCCCGTTGGTCACGATGTTCAACACGCCCTCGGGCAGGCCGGCCGCGGTGAAGACATCGCCCACCAGCCGCTGCGTGGCCGGGCTAAGTTCGGAGGCCTTCAGAACCACCGAATTGCCACAGGCCAGCGCCACCGCGACCGCCCGCATCGCCAAGGCCAGCGGCGCGTTCCAGGGTGCGATGCCCAGGCAGACCCCGGCCGGCTGGCGCACCGCCATCGACAGGCCCGGACCCGCGCCCAACGCCCCGCCGATCTGGGTGACAAGCGCTGCCGCCTCTTCCAGATGGGCGCGCGCCAGATCGACGTTGAAGCGCACCCAGGGATCGGTCGCGCCGATCTCGACCCGCATCGCGGCCTGAAAGGCGGGCAGGTGCTGTTCCAAAAGGCCCGCCGCCCGCATCAGGACCCTGCGGCGCTCAAGCGGGGACGTGGCGGCCCAGCCGCCGAAAGCCGCCGCCGCCGCATCGGCCGCGGCGACCGCATCGGCCGCCCGCCCGGCGGGGGCACGGCTGGCGACACCTCCGGTCGAGGGGTCGATGCGGTCGAACATCTCGCCCGACACGGCGCCGACCGACTGACCCGCAATCCACATGGCGGTCTGCAAGGGCTGCATGACTGACCCCCTCCCAAGGGCCGCGCGAGGCGAAACCGCCAACGGGCCGATCGCTCCCCCGACCTGCCCGCAAAATCAGCATAGAGATTGCCTGCGCCATTAGAATGTGATTTTCTGGGATTTACTTGAAGAAATCTGGCAATATCCCATGCAATCCACCGGGTTCGAGGCCCGCGCCGAAGCCATTCACCCCGGCCTGCGCCCGCTGGCGCTGCGGCCAAACCGCGCCGGGCATATGGGCTATCTGCATCTGGTCCTGATCGAAAAGGGCAGCGGCCTCGTGTCCGGCGGGCAGATCGACCTGCGGCTGACCGACAACATGGTCCTGATCCTGCCCCCCGACCCGACCCGCGTGCTGACCATCCAGGCCGGCAGCCGTGGCTGGCTGATCGGTGCCGCGCCAGACGTTGTGGCCGAGGCCTTGGGCGCCCGCGCCGACGCCCAGGCCCTGCGCGCCCTGACCGCCCGCATCGGTCTGATCACGGGCAACCCCGACCTGTCGGACCTGATCGGTCATGCCGCCGCCTTTCACCGCGAGCTGGACCTTGCGGCCCGCGGAGCCGCCATGGCAGCCCTGGCCCATCTGCGCCTCATCCTGATCGGCGTCTGGCGCCATTCGGCCGAGGACATGCCCGCCTTGCGCGGCCAAACCCCGGAAAGCCGCTTTGTCGAAGAGTTCCGCCGCCGCGTGGAATTGGGCTTCCGGCAGCAGCGGCCGGTCAGCGCCTATGCCGAAGACCTGGGTCTGACCTATGACCGCCTGCACGACATCTGCCGGCGCAACCTGAAACGCACACCGCTGCAACTGATCCACCAGCGCATGCTGCGCGAGGCGGCGCTGCGGCTGGAACGTTCGGGCGAGACGATCGAGCAGATCGCCCTGTCGCTCGGCTTTGCCGATCCGACCCGGTTCAGCCACTTCTTCCGCCGCCATGCCGGCACCTCGCCGCGCGAGTTCCGCCGCGCCGCGGCCTCAAGGCCCGGCTTTGATCAGGCGAGCTTCGCGGACTGGCCCTGATGCGCGCCCGCGCCGCGCCGTGCCGCCGCCATCTCGCGCACGATCCGGCAGAGGTCCAAAAGAGCCGCCGGCGGCGTCGCTCCCTTGACGGTGGTCATGCCGATGGCGCCCGACAGATAGCTGGCACCCAGGGCCACGGTCTGCAACTGCCCGGCCTCGACATCCTCTTCCACCACCCCGGCCGAGATGAACCACACCGCATCCGAGGCCAAAAGCAAGCCGCGACCCAGGGCCAGCGTGCTGGTCTCGACCGCGGGGCGAAGATCACCCATACCCAGCGCCGCCAGAAAGTCATCGACCTTGCGCCGGATGATCGCATCGCGCGTGGGCAGAGCCACCGGCACCCGGCGCAGCAGTTCGGGCAGGGGCAGCCGCGCAAAGGGGTTGCCCGCCCTGACCACAGCGATGATCGGCTCTTCATAGAGAAACTCGAAGTCGAGCCCCTCCATCTCCGGCGCCTCGGGCATCCGGCCGATCATCAGATCGACATGGCGGTCGCGCAGCTTGCGCAACAGGACCGGATGCGCGCCGGTCTCGATTGCCAAAGTCACCGCGGGGCCGGGGCCATGATCGGCCAGATAACGGCTGACGACGCGGGGAAAGAAGCGGGCCGATACCGTGGGCAAGAGCCCGATCGCGAGCGTTTCAGCCTCGACCGGCGCCATCACGCGCGCGGCGGCGTCCAGACTGGCCATGGCATCGCGCGCATGGCGGGCAAAGCGCAGGCCCTCGGCGGTCAGGACCAGCCGCCGCCCTTGCCGCAGGAACAGCGCGCCGCCGACCAGACTTTCCAGTTCGGCCAGCGATTTTGACGCGGCCGGCTGGCTGAGCCCGGCAGCCCGCGCGGCTGCGGTCACGCTGCCAGTCTCGACCATCCGCAGGAACAGCCGGATCTGCCGCAGCTTGGCGGCCGGATGTATGCTCATTTGGTTATGTAGATGGCCATGTTTTCTATTTTTGCCAATCGGAAAGTTATGTCAATGCTGGCCGCACCCGCAGATCGCGCGGAACGCCAAGGCCGCCCCCGATCCGCACGAGGATCCAAGCTTGAATTGGTCCGGGGGATTGTGCATCGTCAAAGCCTGTCCGGGGAGGACGAGCCATGCCCGTATTGATGCGCCCCTGGGGCCATCTGCATTACCAAGACAAGGGCAGCGGTCCGCCAGTCATCTTCGCCAACTCGCTGGGCACCGATCTGCGGATGTGGCAGGACGTGACGCCACTTTTGCCGGGGCGCCGCATCACCTTTGACAAGCGCGGCCATGGCCTTTCCGCCACGCCCGAGGCGCCGTGGACCGTGCAGGATCTGGCCGCTGATGTGCTGGCGCTGATGGATCATCTGGAACTGGCCTCGACCGTCATGGTGGGCTGTTCGGTCGGCGGCATGGTGGCGCAGGCGGCGGCGCTGGCCGCGCCGGCCCGGGTGCGCGGTCTGGTCCTGTCGAACTGCACCGCGCGGATGGGCACGCCCGAAGCCTGGGCCGCCCGCATCGCGGCGATCGAGGCGCATGGCATCGGCGGGATCACCGACATGATCCTGGAACGCTGGTTTCCCCCGGCCTTCCGCGCCATGCCGGACTGTCTGGCCTGGCGCACGCTGCTCGTCCATTCCGATCAGGCCGGCTATATCGGCACCTGCCAGGCGCTGGCCCTGGCCGACCTGCGCGCCGAAGTGCCGCGGATCGCCTGCCCCGTTCTGATGCTGACCGGTGATGCGGATCTGGGCACGCCGCCCGCGCAGGTGCGCGAGACCGCTGCCCTCATCCCCGGCGCCCGGGTCGAACTGCTGGAGGGGTCGGGCCACATCCCCGCCATCGACGCGCCCGCCCGCACAGCCGCCCTGATCGCGCAATTTCTGAGGGACCTGCCATGACCGATCTGACCGACAAAGGCATGACGATCCGCCGCCGCGTGCTGGGCGAGGCGCATGTCGCCCGGGCCGAGGCCGCAAAGCAGCCCTTCGACGCGCCCTTCCAGGCGCTGATCACCGACGCCGCCTGGGGCCATGTCTGGGCGCGCGACACGATCTCGCTGCGCGAAAGGTCGATGCTGACCATCGCGCTGCTGGCCGGGCTTGGCAACGACCAGGAACTGGCGCTGCACCTGCGCGCCACGGCCAATACCGGCGCGTCCGAAGCCGATGTGATGGAGGCGCTTTTGCATGTCGCCATCTACGCCGGCGTGCCGCGTGCCAACCACGCCATCAAGATCGCCAAGGACACCTTCGCCCAGATGCGAGAGGACAAGCCATGAAACCCGCAGAATTCTACATGCGCGACCGTGCGTTGCAGCCGCCGGCCCATCATCCGGGCTACAAGACCTCGGTGCCGCGCTCTCCCCGGCAGGCGCTGTTGACCCTGCAACAGACCCTCTCCGAGATCACCGGACCGACCTTCGGCCACGGCGATCTGGGCGCGCTTGACAATGACCTGACGCTGAACTTCGCCCATGGCGGCTTGCCGGTGGGCGAGCGCATCATCGTCCACGGCCACGTGCTGGATGAAAACGCAAGGCCGGTGCCGAACACATTGGTCGAGGTCTGGCAGGCAAATGCCTCGGGCCGCTACCGCCACAAGAAAGACGTGTATCTGGGCGCTCTCGACCCCAATTTTGGCGGCTGCGGGCGCTGCCTGACCGATGCGGAGGGCTATTACTTCTTTCGCACCGTGAAGCCCGGGCCCTACCCCTGGCTCAACTACGTGAACTCCTGGCGGCCCGCCCATATCCACCTGTCGGTCTTTGGCACCTCGTTCAGCCAGCGTCTGATCACGCAGATGTATTTCGAGGGCGACCCTCTGATCCCGAAATGCCCGATCGTGCAGACCATCCCCGATCCGCAGGCCGTCCAGCGCCTGATCGCCTGCCTTGACCTCAACACCGCCGTGCCGATGGACTGTCTGGCCTACAAGTTCGACATCGTGCTGCGCGGTCGCCGTTCGACCCTGTTCGAGAACAAGCTGGAGGGCAACTGACATGGTCCAATCCCTGACCTACCTGCAAGAGACCGCCTCGCAGACCGCCGGGCCCTATGTCCACATCGGCCTCGCCCCAGGCGCCGCAGGCTTTCACACATTCGAGACCGAACTGGGCCAGAACCTTGCGCCCGAAGGCATCCCCGGCCAACGGGTCCACATCGAGGGCATGGTCTTTGACGGTCTGGGCGCCCCGGTCAAGGATGTGCTGATCGAGGTCTGGCAGGCCGATGCGAACGGCATCTACCCGCATCCCGAAGACCCTCGCGTCGCCGATTGCGCGCCGGGGTTTCGCGGCTGGGGCCGTGTGATCAGCGATTTCGACAGTGGTCTTTTCGCCATCGACACGATCAAGCCCGGCCCGGTTCCGGGCCGGGCCGGTCGCATGCAGGCACCGCATCTGTCGCTGTGGCTCGTCTCGCGCGGGATCAACATCGGGCTGAACACCCGGATGTATTTCCCCGAGGACGCCGATCTGCACGCCAGCGACCCGGTCCTTCAGTCGATCGAACAGCGCGCGCGGGTGGCGACGCTGATCGCCAGCCAGACCGCGCCGGGGCAATACCGCTTTGACATTCACCTGCAGGGCGCCGCAGAAACCGTCTTCATCGACATCTGACCCCGAAGGCCCGCCATGCCCGCCAGCCCCGCCGACAGCCTGCTTTACGGCCCCCTGTTCAACGACCCTGAAACGGCGCAGCTTTTCACCGACAGCGCCGAGGTGCGCGCCATGCTGCTGGTCGAGGGCAATCTGGCCAAGGTTCAGGGCAGTCTCGGGCTTATACCGGAAGAGGCCTCCGCCTACCTGATGCGCGCCAGTTTCGAGCTGCAGATCGACCCCGCGGGCCTTGGCGCGGAAACGGCGGTGAACGGCGTGCCGGTGCCGGCTTTGCTCAACGCCTTTCGCAAGGCCGCCGAGGCGCCCGAGATGACCCAATGGCTGCACTGGGGCGCCACCAGCCAGGACATCATGGACACCGGCCTCTCGCTGCGGCTCAAGCGGCTCCTGGCCTTGTGGGACGACCGGTTGGCCCGGCTGGCCCAAAGCCTCGCCGCCCTGGCCGAGGCGCATGCCGATCTGCCAATGGCGGCCCGCACCTATGGCCAGGCCGCAACGCCCACCAGCTTTGGCGCGGTGGTGGCCAGTTGGGGCCATCCGGTCCTGCGCCACCGCACGAGGCTTGCAGCACTGAGGCCCGGCCTTTGCGCCGTGTCGCTTTCGGGCGCGGCGGGCACCCTGTCGGCCATGGGTCCACGTGGCCCCGAGGTTCGCGCGGGTCTGGCCAGGGCGCTTGGCCTCAGCGACCCCGGCCATTCCTGGCATGCAGAACGCGACACCATGGCCGCCTTTGCCGCCTGGGCCGCAGGTCTGACCGCCAGCCTTGGCAAGATGGGCGAGGATCTGGTGCTGCTGACCCAGACCGGGTTTGGCGAAGTTTCGATCTCGGGTGCGGGTGGGTCCTCGACCATGCCGCAGAAACAGAATCCGGTCGGGCCTTCGGTTCTGGTCGCGCTGGCCCGGCTGACCGCCGGGCTGTCAGCGACACTGCAGGGGGCGGCGCTGCACCGCCAGCAGCGCGACGGGGCGGCCTGGTTCACCGAATGGCTGACCCTGCCGCAGCTGTGCATCCTGACCGGCCGCGCGCTTGGCCTTGCCATCGATCTGGCCGGGCGCATTCATCCCGATCCCGCGGCGATGGCGCGGCTTCTGGCCGCCGATGGCAATCTGATCCATGCCGAGGCACTGACCTTTGCGCTGGCCACCCGAATGCCGCGCCCCGAGGCTGCGGCCGAGGTCAAGGCCCTCGCCGCAGAGGTCCGCAAGACCGGGGGCGACCTTCTGGCGCTGGCCCGGACACGCTGGCCCGACCTGAGCCTGACCGCCGACCTTGGCACCGCCCCGGACGAGGCGCGCGCCTTCGCGCAAGCGGTGCGGGCCGGTGTCTGACCTGGCCTGGCACATTTCAGCCAAAGGGCGGGCCTAGAAGGGCAGGCCCGTGTAATTCTCGGCCAGGACCCGGCGGGCCGAGGGCGAACTTTCCAGCAAGTCCAGCTCGGTCGCCTGCATGCGCCGGTCAAAGGCGCTGAAGTCGGGAAAGTGATGCAGCATCGTGGTCATCGACCAGGAAAACCGCATGGCTTTCCACACCCGGGCCAGCGCCTTTTGCGAATAGGTTTCAAGACCTTCCGCATCGCCCTTGGCATAGAAGGCCGCCAGCCCCTCGTAAAGGTAATGCACATCCGACACGGCGAGGTTCAGCCCCTTGGCCCCGGTCGGCGGCACGATATGCGCCGCATCGCCGCACAGGAACAGCCGCCCCCAGCGCATCGGCTCGGATACGAAGGATCGCAGCGGCGCGATGGATTTCTCGATCGAAGGGCCGGTGACGATCCCTTGCGCCACCGCTTCGGGCAGGCGCGATTTCAGTTCTGCCCAGAAGGCCGCGTCCGACCAATCCTCGATGCGGTCGCTGAGCGGCACCTGGATATAGTAGCGCGACAGGGTCGGGCTGCGCATCGAGGCCAAGGCGAAACCGCGCGAATGGGCGGCGTAGATCAGCTCCTCGGCCGCTGGGGGCGTCTGTGACAGGATGCCAAGCCAGCCAAAGGGATAGACCTTCTCGAACTCTTGCCGCACCTCGGCCGGAATGGACCGGCGGCTGATGCCGTGAAACCCGTCGCAGCCCACAATATAGTCGCAATCAAGCCGCGCGGCCGCACCATCCCTTGTATAGGTCACAAAGGGCGCGTCAGAGGTCAGGTCGTGCAGGGCCACGTCCCCGACCCCATGCAGGATGGTGGCCCCCAGCGCATCCTGTGCGTCATAAAGGTCATGCGTCACCTCGGTCTGGCCATAGACCATGACCTGCCGCGCGCAGGCCTCATGAAAGTCGATGCGGAACATCCGGCCTTCGCTGGACAGAAGGCAGCCTTGATGGACATGACCCTCGCGGTCCATCCGCGCGCCGACGCCAGCCTTGCGCAACATCTCGACCGTGCCCCACTCCAGCACACCGGCCCGGATCCGCGACAAGACATGCGCGCGGTCGCGGCGTTCCAGCACGACCGTGGCAATGCCGGCCCGGTTCAGCAATTGCGACAAGAGCAGGCCGGACGGCCCGCCTCCGATGATGGCGACCTGAGTGCGCATGGGTTCCCTCGGCTTCATGGACCAACCTAGCGCAGGGCTCGCGGTTTCCGAATGGACGCACAGTCCTCATTCTGGCACATTTCGGCCATGGCAGCAGATCAGATTCCAACGTGGCAACTATATGGCGATGCGCGTGCCCTGCCCGATGTCCTGCATGTCGAGCGCATCGTGGACCGTGCGGCCGGGCTGGACTGGACCATAGCGCCGCACCGGCACCTGCATCTGCATCAGGTGTTCCTGTTGTGCTCGGGCGAGATCAACCTGCAACTGGACGGCACCGCACGGAAGATCGCGCCGCCAGCGGTGATCAACGTTCCACGCGGCACGGTGCATGGCTTCACCTTTTCGGCCGGAACCGAGGGCTTTGTCCTGACCCTGCCCGCCGATGACTTCCCTGATCTGTTCGGCGCCATGGCCGAGGCCTCAGCCAGCCTGGGCCGGCCCTTCATCGCAGGTGGCGATGGCATGGAGGACCGCTTTCAGACCCTCTTCGCCCATCATGCCGAAAGCCAGCCGTTCCGCCGCACCCTGCTGCGTGCCGAGGCGACGGCCCTTGTCGCCGCCCTGCTGGCCCAAGCGCCAGAGGTTCAGCCGCATCGCCGCATTGATCCGCGCATCAAGGCCTTCGAAGACCTCGCCCGGCGCAGCCTGCATGAGGCGAGAAGCCTTGAGGATTTCGCCAGCGCCCTGTCCATGTCCCCACGCCATCTGAGCCGGCTGTGCAAGGCCGAAACCGGACTTTCCGCCAAGGCCTATGTCGAGGCGCTGAAGATGCGCGAAGCGTGCCGGCTGCTGGTCTATACGCGGATGAGCGCACAGCAGGTGGCCTATCATCTGGGCTTTGACGATCCGTCCTATTTCGGCCGGGTGTTCCAGCGGAACCTGCAATTCTCGCCCGCAGCGTATCGCAAGCGGTTCGAGACATAGAAGAACCCAGCCACCGCGATTTGCGATGGCTGGGGACATGGACTTTGGTTCTCGCCCGGACGTGGCCTCGGGCCCCGTCAGAACAGGAAGTCGTCGATGTGCAGGCTTGCGGCGGCCACGCCGATCAGAGTGATCGTGTTCGCCCCCGATGTGATGACCGCGTTGCCCGCCACTTCGGACAGATGGCTTGCCACCAGGTCTGCATAACTGGTGATGGTGGACAGGCCCGAAAGGTCGATCACGTCGGTCACCCCGGCCGTGATGAAGTTGTTGATCTGGTCCACCCCAAAGTTGCCGGCAAAAACGAAGTGGTCGTTGCCGGCCCCGCCGTCCATCGTGTCGTTGCCCTGACCGCCGACCAAGGTATCGTTGTCGATGCCGCCGTAGAGTAGGTCGTTTCCGTTGCCGCCAATCACCGAGTCATTGCCGGCGGTACCGTAGACGGTGTCGTTGCCGTCGTCACCATAGGCCAGGTCGTCGCCATTGCCGCCATAGACCTGGTCGTTCTCGGTTCCGCCATGCAACAGGTCATTTCCGTTGCCGCCGAAAATGTTGTCGTTGCCGCCTGAGCCGTTGACCGAGTCATTGCCGTCGCCCACGTCCAGGCCGTTGTTGACGTTGTTGCCCAGCACGCTGTCGTTGCCGTCGGCCGTGACCACCTTCTCCATCGCAGTGAAGGCAAAGGTCGGCCCGCCCGCGGAATAGGTTCCGGTGAAGAAGTTGATCGTCAGGTTGTCTCCGAAGAAGGAATCGAACACCATCGTATCGTAGTCGTAGCCACCGTAGATGTTGTCGTATCCCTGTCCCGAGACATAGTGGAAATAGTCGTTGCCGGCAGCACCGTACAGATTGTCGACGCCCGCACCGCCCGACAGCGAGTCGTTGCCGCCACCGCCATAGATCGTGTCGTTTGCCGAACCGCCGGTGACCGAATCCGCCCCTCCGCCCATCTTGGCCACTTCGAAGTTCAGGTAGGTGTGGCCCGCGATATTGGTGACGCCCGTGCCCATGTCGAAGACGACGTTCGAGTTGATAACGGTGTTGTCGATCGTGTCGATGCCGTTGCCGCCATCCAGCGTTCCGGGCGCGGCATTGGCATAGATCAGGTCATTGCCGTCGCCGCCGTACAGCATGTCGCCGACGACGGAGCCGTAGCCCTTGATCGTGTCATTGCCCAGACCGCCATAGATGGTGTTGTCACCATTGTCGCCGAAGACGGAATCGTTGCCGTCGCCCATATAGGCGACTTCGAAGCCCAGATAACGTTCGCCGGAAACGTTCGTGTTCCCGTTCCACATGTTGTAGACGTAGTCTCCGGTGTGGGCCCGGTGGTCGATCGTGTCGATGCCGCTGCCGCCATACATGAAAGACAGGCCCGTGCTGGACACCATGCTGTCATTGCCGGCGTTTCCATAGAAGCTGTGGCCGTTGCCATCCGAGATGATGGTTTCGTCGCCCTGGCTGCCCTGGAAGATCTCGAACCCCGAGAAGGTTTCAGTGAAGCTGCCATAGCTTGCCGTTCCGGCGACGAAGTCGAAAACGACCGCCGGCGAGGGCGTGCCCCAGGCATAGGCGGCATAGCTGAGCGTGTCGGTGCCCGCCCCGCCGTACCAGCTATCGCCCGCAAAGGTCGAGTCGCCCGCGTTGATCAGGTCGTTGCCGTCTCCGCCATAGACCGTGTCGGCGCCGTAGCCGTCATTGATCGTGTCATTGCCAAGCCCGCCGAGGATGAGGTTGGCGTCACTGTTGCCCGTGATGCTGTCATTCTGCGCCGAGCCGATCACATTCTCGATGCTGTTGGCCACAAAGGGACCAAAGCTGCTGTAGACGACGTAATTGTAGCTGTTGGTCGAAAGATCGACGTTGAACCCGTCCGACAGATCAGCGCTCAGATCCAGCGTGTCGCTGCCAGCCCCGCCGTAGACATCGTCGGCGTAGTCGTATCCGCTCATGACGAAGGTGTCGTTGCCGTCACCACCGTAAGACGTGTCCCGATAAAGGCCGCCATCCATCGTGTCGTCACCAAGACCACCGTAGAGCGTATCGACCCCGTCAAGGCCCAAGAGCGAGTCGTTTCCGGCCCCGCCGTCCAGCATGTTGGCATCGCTGTTGCCGGTGATGCTGTCGGCTCCGTTGCTGCCCACGACATTCTCGATGGAGACCAAGCTGATCGTCCCCGCCCCGCCCGGCGTATAGGTGAAGGTGCCGGCGGTAAGGTCGATCGTCGAGGTCGCAACCGATGTGGCAGAGATGTCGAAGGTGTCGCTGTCCGCGCCGCCGTCGATCACCTCGCCCGGGCCGCCGGTCCAGCCGTCCTGCAGCACGAAGAGGTCGTTGCCCGCCCCGCCGTACATCTGGTCAACACCGCCACGGCCGTTGATCGTGTCATCGCCGGTGCCGCCATAGAGCATGTTGGCCAAATCGTCGCCGGTGATGCTGTCGTTCAGCGCGGAACCGATGACATTCTCGACCGTGTTGACCACGTAGCTGCCGCCGAGGTTGCGATAGCCATAGCTTCCGGCCGACAAATCGACGTTGAACGAGTCCGAAGTGTTGGTGCTCAGGTCCAGCGTGTCGATTCCGTCACCGCCATAGACGTTGTCGACGTACCAGGTTCCGGCAGTCTTGAAAGTATCGTCACCCGCGCCGCCGTAAACGTTGTCGACATAGCCGCCGCCGTCGATCGTGTCGTTGCCCGACCCGCCGTAGATATAATCGACCGATCCGGAGGCGCCGAGGCCCGACAAGAGGTCGTCGCCGCCGCCGCCATAGATCGTGTCATCCACGCCTGCACCGGTCACCGTGTCATTGCCGTTGCCCATGTAGACGACTTCGAAGTTCGTATAGGACTCGCCCCCGAAATTCGTCAGGCCGGTCCCCATGTCGAACGAATAGCTGCCGTTGTAATAGGCCAGATAGATGGTGTCGGTGTCGGCCCCGCCGTCCATCGTCTCGTTGCCAAGGCCCGCGACCATGAAATCGTTGCCGGCGCCGCCATAGGCCAGATCGCCCTCCGATACCTGGCTGGTGCCGGTGATGTCGATATAGTCGTTGCCGTCACCGCCATACATGGTGTCGGTGCCATTGCCGCCATACATCGCGTCGGCCGAGCCGTAGCCGTACATCGCGTCATTGCCGTCGCCGCCCGACAGATAATCCGCCCCGGTGCCGGCATATAGGCTGTCGTCGCCGGTGCCGCCATACATGGTGTCATTGCCACCATAGTAGTCGTAGATGAAGTCGTTGCCGCCGTTGCCGGTCAGGATGTTGCTGGCGGTGTTGCCATAAAGCGTGTCGTTGCCGCCGCCGGTTGTGGCGTTCTCGATCACCGTGCCGACCGCGATCGTCATGTTGTAGGTCAGGCCGCCCACGCTCGACAGCGTCGCATGGGCACTGCTGGCCGACGAGGCATAGAGGTTGATCAACTGGTTGGCATTGTAGTTCGAGAAATCGACCGTATCGTTGCCGCCGCCGTCAACGATGGTGAAGGCGTTCGTGGCGGCATAGGTCGCGAGGTTGGCATAGGCCGTGCTGGCCGTGGTCGAGATGTTGGTGCCGACGCCATAGATCGTGTTGCCCGTGAAGGCATGGCTGATGCCGTAGCCCTGGCCCGAATAGATCGCATTCAGAGCGATCCAGTCCACCGCCATCGGCGACACCAACTGGGCGTAGGAGTCGAAGTTGTACTCGGTGTTCTCGGTCTGGCTCCAGTACGACATCATGGTCTGCTGCCAGCTGTCGTTGATATAGGTGGCAGAGTTGGCATAGGTCGGCGACCCGGACCCGGCGTTGTAAAGACCCTGGTGGCCAAGACCCAGCGCATGGCCGATCTCGTGGATGAAGGTCTGGAAGGTATAGGCGTTAATGCCGCCAATGTTGGAGTAACCGCCGTACCAGTTCACGTCGACGTTGATCACGGCGTAGTGGACGTTGCCACCCGTGCCCGAATCCGTTCTTTCCGCCTCGTAGGCCACACCGGAGTTGGTGTCCTTGAAGAAGAAGTCCACGGAATTGGTGTCGGTCGATGTGGTTTCGACAAAGTTGATGCCAAGAACCTCGTGGTAAAGCTTGAAGGCCTCGCGCACCATCGTCTGCCGGGCGGCGGTCAGACCGTTGCTGTCGGCGCTCTCCGTGCCATAATCGGTCGAAAGAGCGCTGCTGAAGCCGGCTACGTTGTAATAAAGCGTGCCGGAATTGGCCCAGTTGCCCGAGGACCCCATGTTGTACTGGTGCGAGGTCTGGCCGCGATCCGTCCAGAAACCGACCCTGAGGTAATCGGCCATGGTCTGCAGCGATGCCAGGATCGTGGGCGCGCTTGGAACGTCGAGCGTGCTGGGGGCGACGAGGTTGACCGGAGCATTGGTCAGCCCGAAATCGAGGTTGAGCGAAACCGCGTCCAGGTGACCTGCGGCTGCAACATCATCCAGCGAGCCAAGCGCCGTCAGGTTCAATCCGCCTGCGTCACCAGGTGCCAGAATGTCCGAAGCGGCCATCAAACCACCCGACGCCAGCGGCTTTACGCTGTCGGCCGATGACAAAGATAACTTTCCGGTCACGGAGAGGTCATTTTCCGGCGCATCCGCCAGGGATGCAAACTCGGTTAGTCTGGACGATCCATCATGTGCCATGTCCTTCAAATCCTTTATATAATTAATCGGAGGCCTAAAAAGTCGGTCCCCACCCTCGGGAAGGTTAGATCACGTTAACGATTCCATCAACAATTTACCGTGATTTTGACATAATCTTTATTGAACGCGAAGCCCTTTTTTGCAACCGGGGCGTGTGGCGGTTTGCGAGCCACAGTCGAAGGTTCGGGCAGGCTGTTCCAGACCGAATTCGGGGTCAACCGACTGGCAATCCTCGATCCTTCCTGTTTGGCTCCGCAGCGCCGAACAGGCGGCACCGATATTTCGCACGCGACGGGCTTGCGCGATCCTGGCGCCATGCGCCGAAAACAGGTCGCGCCTTCGGCCCGCGCTTCAGGACGCGCGCAGGATTGCTTCGTCGATGCTCAGGATCCGTTCGATGCAGCCAACGGCCTGGGGGCTGTCGCCAGCTTCGACGGCACGGACAAGTGCTTCATAGGGCTCGACCTTCTCGGCCGCGAAGTCGAGGTCGCCGCGCGCCATCTTGCGGCGCAGCGCGCTGGCCAGCGCGAACTCGACCAGACC
Source organism: bacterium (assembly GCA_016124195.1). Taxonomy (GTDB): domain Bacteria; phylum Pseudomonadota; class Alphaproteobacteria; order Rhodobacterales; family Rhodobacteraceae; genus Stagnihabitans. Next base: position 91,250 of record WGOE01000013.1, read on the forward strand.
GGTGGCACTACGCAGCAAGGGGTTGTGCGAGGCTTCAAAGATCAGGCGGTGGATCTCGTAGGCGGCAAGACCGCAGGGCTCTGGCATCGCGGCCGAAATGTCATGCTGCTGCAGCCAATAGCGCATCATGCGGACTTGCTCGGAATTGCGCCGCCGCGCGGCAAGATCGGCCGCCTGGATTTCCAGCGTCCGGCGAAGCTCTGCCACGCTGTCCAGAAACCCCGCCTCGGGCCTGGCATGAAAGATCCAGAACAGCACCTGCCGGTCGAACAGGTTCCAGCGGCTGCGCGGCTGCACCCGGGTGCCGACCTTGGCGCGCGCCTCGACCAGACCCTTGGCCTCAAGCGTTTTCAAGGCCTCGCGCAGGACCGTGCGCGAGACGCCGTAGCGGTCCATCAGTTCGGCATCGTTGGGCAGGATCGACCCCAGCGCAAAGCTGCCCGAGGCGACGCCAAGCCCGATCTCGTTGATCACGAAGGAATGGAAATTCCTCGCCGATTGTCGCCCGGACAGCGATCGGATCAAGAGCCCGGGCTCACTCATTTTCTGCTTCCAAAGTGCCTATTTGCGCGAAGCTGATGCCCGGAAGACCAGACGTTGCAGCAGGATGAACATAAACAGAAGCACACCGATGACAATCTTTGTCCACCAGCTGGACAGGGTTCCGTCGAAGATGATGTAGGTCTGCACGAGCCCCATCAGCATGACGCCAATGAAGGTGCCGGCGACGAAGCCATAGCCGCCGGTCAAGAGCGTACCGCCGATGACGACCGCGCCGATGGCATCCAGTTCCACCCCCACTGCCGCCAGCGAATAGCCCGCCGAGGTGTATAGCGAAAAGACGATCCCCGCGAGGCCCGCCAGCGTCGAGGAGAGGGTATAGATCAGGATCGTGGTCCGAGCGACCGGCACCCCCATCAGCGCGGCCGAAGTGGCGTTGCCGCCCATGGCATAGACATAGGACCCGAACCGCGTGCGGTGGGCAAGGATGGCGCCCAGGGCGAAGACCGCCACCATCACCGCGCCGATCAGGCTGAAGCGGCCTCCGCCCGGCAGTTTGACATAGGCCTGCGCCACGAAGTCGTAAAAACCGTCAGTGATGGCGATGGAATCGGGCGACAGGACCGAGGCGGCGCCGCGCGCCAGAAACATGCCGGCCAGCGTGACGATGAAGCTGGGCACCGCAAGGTAATGGATCGCGGCGCCCATGGCTGCCCCGAAGGCGGCCGCCACGATCAGCGCCAGCCCGAAGGCCACCAGAGGGTGGACCCCAAACCAGGTGATCAGCACGGCGATGAACACTCCGGTAAAACCGATGACCGCGCCGACCGAAAGGTCGATGCCACCCGACAGGATGACGAAGGTCATGCCGACCGCCGTGATGCCCAGAAAGGCATTGTCGGTCAGGAAGTTGCCCAGAACCCGGGTCGACAGCATCGAATGGAACTGCAGTGTGGCCGCGATGTAGGCGAGCAGAAAGATCAGGGCCGTGGCGGCCAGCGGGCGCAGAGAGCGGTTCATTTCGCACCCCCACGCCGGCGGAAGAGGCCCGCGGCCAGCGGGGATTGCAGGATCAGGATGATGATGATGACGCCCGCCTTGACGATCAGGTTGAATTCGGGCCGGAAGCCCGAAACAAGGATGCCGGTGTTCATCGCCTGAATGATCAGCGCGCCCACCACTGACATGACGATGGAAAACCGCCCGCCCAGCAGCGAGGTGCCACCGATCACGACGGCGAGGATGGCGTCAAGCTCCAGCCAGAGGCCGGCGTTGTTGGCATCCGCGCCCCTTATGTCGGCCGCCACCAATATCCCGGCAATCGCGGCGCAAAAGCCCGAGAATGTATAGACAATCAGCAGCAGGATCGTGCTGGAGATCCCGGCAAAGCGCGCGGCAGAGCGGTTGACGCCGACCGCCTCGATCAAGAGGCCAAGTGCCGTGCGCCGCACGACAACCGTGGCCAGCAGCATCAACGCAAAGGCGATGATCACCGGCATGGGAAAGCCGAACAGAGCTCCGCTGCCCAGAAAGATCAGCTTTTCGTCCAGAAAGGTGACGATCGACCCCTTGGTGATCAGTTGCGCCACGCCGCGTCCGGCCACCATGATGACAAGCGTGGCGATGATCGGCTGGATCTCCAGCAGGGTGACGAGGATGCCGTTCCAGAGGCCGCAGGCCAGACCGGCGGCGAGAGCGGCGGGAACGGCGAGCCAGACGGAATGACCCGCCACGACCATGCTGGCTGCGACAGCTCCGGCAATGGCCATCACGGCGCCGACCGACAGGTCAACACCCTTGGTCGCGATCACGGCGGTCATGCCGATGGCCAGGATCGCCACCGGCGCGCCACGGTTCAAAACGTCGATCAGGCTGCCGAAAAAGCGGCCGTCCTGCCAGATGATGGTGAAAAAGCCGGGGAACAACAGCCAGTTGAAGGCCAGCACCGCCGCCAGCGCCAGGGTTTGCGGGGTCATCAGACGCGACAGGGCCAAGTGTTTCATGCAGCACCCTCTTGTGCCGCGATGGCCTGAACAATCACCGCCGGAGAGATGTCCTGCCCGGTCAGTTCGGCCACCATCTCGCGGTCGCGCATCACGACGACGCGGCTGGAATAGGCCACCACCTCGTCCAACTCTGACGAAATCACCAGAAGCGCCAGGCCATCCTCGCGCAGCCGGTTGATCGTGCGGACGATCTCGGCATGGGCGCCGACGTCGATGCCGCGCGTGGGCTCGTCGAGGATCAGAAGGCTGGGGTCGATGGCCAGCCAGCGGGCAAGGATGACCTTCTGCTGGTTGCCCCCCGACAAGAGCCGGACCGGCATGTCATGGCTGGCGGCGCGGATATCCAGCGCCTCGGCAAAGCGGCCGGAGATCTCGTCCTGCTCGTCCCGGCTCAGCGCGCGCAGCCAGCCGAGTTTGGCCTGCAGCGCGATGATGATGTTCTCGCGCACCGACAGATCGCCAAAGATGCCGTCGGCCTTGCGATCCTCGGGGCAAAAGCCGAAGCCGGCCGCCACGGCATGCGCCGGGTTGCGCAAGCTTAGCGCCTTGCTTTCCAGATGGACCGAGCCTTCATCGGCCACATCGACACCGAACATCAGGCGGGCCATCTCGGTCCGGCCCGAGCCGAGGAGGCCCGCGACGCCCACCACCTCGCCCCGGCACAGGTCCAGCGTGAAGGGCGCCACCCGCCCGGCCTTGCCGATGCCCTTGAAGGACACCAGCACCGGGCCGGTTTCGGTCTGGTCCAGCAGGGTTGCGGGTTGGGCAAAGACGATGTCCTTGCCCAGCATCATGCGCACCACATCGGTGCGGCTCAGCGTTGTAAGCGGTTGCGATTTCACCAGCCGGCCGTTGCGCAGGATCGTCACCCGGTCCGAGATGGCAAAGACCTGATCCAGAAAATGCGTGATGAAAAGGATGGCCAGACCGCGCGCCTTGAGGCTGCGGATCACGTCGAAGAGGCGGTCCACCTCGGCCCGGTCGAGGCTGGCGGTGGGTTCGTCCAGCACCAGAACCTTGCCCGAAAGCTCTACTGCGCGGGCGATGGCCACGATCTGCTGCACCGCCACCGAATAGCTGCCGAGTTCCGCTTTCACATCGATATCAAGACCATAGGTCGCAAGAACCCGGCGCGCCCTTTCGGCGATGGCGCGCTTTTGCACAAAGCCCCAACGGGTCGGCTGGTGGCCGAGGAACAGGTTTTCGGCCACGCTGAGGTTGGGCACAAGATTGACCTCTTGATAAACCGTGCCAATGCCATGTTCCTGCGCCTGAAGCGGATCGCGGAAGGTGACGGGCCTGCCCTCCAGCAGAACCTCGCCCGCGTCGGCGCTGTGCGCGCCGGTCAGGATCTTGATCAGCGTCGATTTTCCGGCACCGTTCTCGCCCAGAAGCGCGTGGACCTCGCCGGGCCAGAGGTCGATGTCAACCTGATCCAAAGCGTGGTGCTGGCCAAAGATCTTGCCCAGCCCCCGCCCCTGCAGCACTGGCGCGATTGCTACCGCCATCGACCGCCCTCCCCCGATTTTCTGATGGATTAGCCATCCTGCCCCGACTTTGGGCAAGATAAATCCGCCGACCAGACAGACTGGCCAGCGGTTTTCGCGCGATCTTCGGGGATCAGTATCCCAGGCCCTTGCGGCGGTCGTATTCGCCCTGGGGATCATCCTTCGGCGTATAAAGCTTGCTTTCGGTGATGATGAATTTGGGCGGCATCGTGCCGTCCTTCTTGAAGGCTTCCAGCGCGTCGAAGGCGGGGCCCGCCATGTTCGGAGTCAGTTCGACCGTGGCGTTGGCCTCGCCGTTGACCATGGCCTGAAAGATGTCCGGCACGCCGTCGATCGAGATGGTGATGATGTCCTTGCCGGGGTTCAGCCCGGCATCCTTCATCGCCTGGATGGCGCCGACCATCATGTCGTCATTGTGGGCATAGACGGCGCAGATGTCCTTGCCACCGTTTTCGGCCTTGATGAAGCCTTCCATCACTTCCTTGCCCTTGGACCGGGTGAATTCGCCGGTCTGGCTGCGGACGATGGTGATGTTGGAATGCGCGGTGACGGTGTCGTCAAAGCCCTTCTTGCGGTTGATGGCCGGGGTCGATCCCACCGTGCCTTCGATTTCCACCACCTTGCAGGGCTTGTCCTTGACGGTATCGACCAGGAATTGGCCGGCCACCGCGCCCTCGTGCACCTGGTCCGAGGCGACGGAGGTCAGGTAGAGGTCCTGGCTCGCATCCACGCCGCGGTCCAGCAGGATGACCGGAATGCCGGCATCCTTGGCCTCTCCCAGCACCGCGTCCCAGCCGGTGGCCACGACCGGCGCGACGAGGATCGCATCGACCCCCTGCGCGATGAAGCCGCGGATCGCCTTGATCTGGTTTTCCTGCTTTTGCTGCGCATCGGCGAATTTCAGGTCGATGCCGTGCTTTTCAGCCTGCTGCTTGGTCACCGAGGTTTCCGCCGCGCGCCAGCCCGATTCCGAACCGATCTGCGAAAATCCAACCGTCAAACCGCCCGCCAGGGCTGTCGAGGACAACAGGGCAACGGTGCCCGCGGCGAGCGCGAGCCTCTTGAAAATGAACATTATTCCTCCCTCCGAGTGAAATCGCGGACATCTGGTGTGCCGACGATTTGGGCAGATTAACAAAAGTAATACTATATGCAATTGGTTTGTGTGACGGCCGTTGCGCGGACGGAAATCGCGTTCGAATGGCCCGGTCAGGGTAAGGCAAGGTCGGCGGCAGCCGGTGTTGCGCAGGGACCCCATGCCCCAGCGTACGCTGGTCAAACCGAAAGTTAAAAATTGATCCATAGGTTTCAAATCTCCGAAGCAATGGTCCGGGCGCACGGGTTCGGGCTTGGCTGGCGCCTTGCCAGTGGCAACTTAGATAGGAGGCCAAAATGGCTGATGATTTTGCAAATTACACGAGCGGCCTTGATTCTCCGGCTGCGCATGCATTTGCCATCACCGCGAATGACAGCGCCGATCTCGCCTTGACCACGCGTGCGATCTATGTCGGCGGCTCTGGCGACGTGAGGGTCAAGACGGTCGGCGGCGGAACCGTCACCTTCTCGGGCGTTTCGGCCGGGGTGATACTGCCGGTGCGCATCAACCGCGTCTATGTCACGGGAACAACGGCCACCAACCTGATCGGGCTTTCCTGACATGCGGCTGGCATTGGGACTTTCCCCGGTCATGTCGGCGCAGGTCTTTACACCGGCCGCCCTGTTCGCGGCGGGGGAGCAGGGCGCCTGGTACGATCCGTCCGACCGCGCGACCCTGTTTCAGGACAACGCGGGCACGACGCCCGTCACGGCGGCGGGCCAGTCGGTCGGCCGGGTGCTGGACAAGTCCGGCCGCGGCAACCATCTGGTCCAGATTACCGCGGCTCAACGTCCGACCTATCAGATCGACGCGACGGGCCGGCCCTATCTGGCGTTCGACGGGGTCGATGACAATCTGGTGACCGCGGCGGCGATCGATCTTTCGGCGGTGTTCCAGACCACCATGACGGTGGGTTGCTACCGGGCCACCGACAGTTTTGCCTATGTTTTCTCGTTCGGGGCAAACATCGTCACGCTGCCGGGGTGGGCGCTTTACTCGCTGACCGGGCCCACCCGGTTCATCGCCCAGCATCACGGGGCGACGGCGGCGGCCTCGGTCGCGCGCAACGTGGGAGCGGCGCCCAATCTGAATGTGCTGATGGCCCAGTCGGATTTGCAGGCGCCGAATATCTACGCCGACCTCAACAACGGGTCGGCGGGCACATCCGGCGCCGCGGTCGGGGGCGGGACGCTGGGCAGCGATTATTTCTATGTCGGGCGCAGCGGGGCGGGAACCGGGGCTTTCGCCGGGCGCATCTACGGGCTGATTGCGCGCTGCAAGATTTCATCCGGGGCCAAGTTGGATGCCACGCGCGCCTACATGAACGCCAAGACAGGAGCTTACTGATGGACATCGTGACGATCGCCTGTCCCGAGAACCTTTCCGATCCTGCGGTCGATACCGCGACGGCACCGGTCTGGTACGACGCGAACGGTGTGCCTTACCGCATCGCCTCTGGCCTGATCGCGGGATACGAGGCCTCGGATGTTACACTGGCGCAACCCGACCGGGTGACGGTGATTGTCGGCATGGCCGGGCTGGAAGCCTTGGCGGCCATGGGTCTGACTCCGGGTGCCACGGAAGACCCGCCGCAGGCCTAGGTGCCGGACAGAAGATCCCCGCCCCATGCACGACAAGAGCCCCCGGTCCCGGCCGGGGGTTCTTGCAGGTCTGGGGCAGACGAAACGGCCTACAGGTAGGACTGAATCGGCAGCCGTCCGACCAGCCAGGACACCGCCCGACGCGTGCCTGAGGCTTCGGGCTCGACCGTCATCGTCGCGGGCAGCCCGGGCCGGGTCACCGACCAGCGCAGCCCCGCGTTGCCCAGCGTCACCTCATAGGCATTGTCGGGTTCAGACAGCTTCGCGAAAAACGTGGAAAGTTCGGCCACGATCGCCGGCTCTTCGAACAAAAGCCCCAGTTCGGTGTTGGTGAAGGCCGAGCGCATGTCGAAATTGGGCGAACCCACCAGCGCCCGGCGGCCATCGATCACGAAGATCTTGGAATGCAGGACCTCGCGCTTGCCACCGGGCCTTGCCGGTTTGGAAAACTCGAAGATCCGTGCCCCCGCCTTCAGCAACGGCCCGCGGTAGTGCCGGTAGGCGCCGTAGACCAGCACCTTGTCGGTCGCCGACAGCGCATTCGTCATCAGCAAAAGTTTGGCACCCCGCCCCGCAAGCCGGGCCAGGCCCTCGGCCCCGACGCGTCCCGGGACGAAATAGGGCGTGATCAGCCGGACCTCGTGCTCTGCCGAGTTCAGGATGGTGGCGATGGTGGTTGAAATCCAGGGGGCCGAATGCGCGCCGTAGGCCTTCTCGGGCGGGTCGGCCAGGACCGTGACGCTGGCGGTCCAGTGCAGCCGCCCGGTCAGGATCGTCTCGGCAGACCGGCCCGCCAGGCTCGCCGTCATAAACCGGCGCGAGGCGGCAGAGGTGATACGCCGCCTCAGACGCCTGCGGAACCGCGCGCCGCTGACCTTGAAGCCCGGCCAGAGCGCGGCGATCGGCAGCGACAGGCCCAGGTTCCAATAGGCGTCGAACACGGCCTCGACCTCGGCCACCTTGGGCCCGACCAGCATCACATCCGCGTCGATCGAGGTCCGGCCGCCGTCCGGCACGCCAAAATAGGTATCGCCGATGTTGCGCCCGCCAACCACCGCCAGCCGGCCGTCCGCGATCCACAGCTTGCCATGCATGCGCCGGTTGAAGCGCGACAGGCCCAGAAGCATCTCGACCGCCCGGCGCAGGGCCGCGCCGCGGTTGCGCGTGGGGTTGAACAGCCGCACCTCGATCATCGGATGCTGGCTCAGCGCCAGAAAGCTGCGATCAAAGCTTTGCACATTCACGTCGTCCAGCAACAGCCGAACCCGCACCCCCCGGTCCGCTGCCGCCAACAGCGCGTCGAGCAAGAGCTGTCCGGCCAGATCCAGACGCCAGATGTAATACATCAGATCCAGACTGCGCCCGGCCTGTGCCGCGGCTTCGGCGCGAACGGCGAAGGCGTCGGCATTGTCCAGAAGGCTCATCAGCCCGCTTTGCCCGGGATGATGGCGGCTCAGCGGCTCGATTATTGCGTCCAGCGGCGTGGTCAGGCCGATGGACAGCGCCTGCGACGCCGGCCCACGCGCCTTTTGCAGAAAGCGGCGATAGGACCGATGCGCCCACCACGAGGCCAGGGCCAGCGCCACCAGGGCTCCGGCGACCCAGGTCAGAAGATCGAAGCTGAGGTCGATCATGCCGGCCCGGTTCCCGCCAGCCGCAGCCGCGCCGTCAGCGGCAGATGGTCCGAGGCGCGCCGCGCCAGCGCGCTGTCATGGATTGCGACATCCGACAGCGCCGCCTCGATGGTCATCATCCGGTCCAGCGCCAAGATGGGACGGCGCGATGGAAAGCTTGGCCGCGGCGGGGCCAGCGTGAAATGCCGCCCCAACAGCTTCAGGGACGCGCCGCCCCGGCGCCATTCGTTCAGATCGCCCATCAATAGCGTCGGCCGCGCCTCCAGCCCTGCGACCTTTTCGATCAGCGCCCGCGCCTGCGCCAGACGCGACGACCCCAGAAGGCCCAGATGCGCGTTCACGATCCGCAGGGGCTGCCCCTCGATCTCGATATCCGTGACCATGGCGCCGCGCGGCTCGAAACCCGGCAGCACCAGCCGGTGGACCTCTTGCACCAGCGCGTTGCGCACCATCAACAGATTGCCGTGCCAGCCATGCGCCGGCCCCGCCGTCTGCAGCCCGACCGGGATCAGCCCCAGATCATGGCGCAGCCGTTCAAGGTCCAGCAACCCGCTGCGGGTGCCATAGCGGGTGTCCACCTCTTGCAGGGCCAGGATATCGGCACCGATCTCGGCGATGACGGCAGAGGTGCGCGCCAGATCGCGCCGGCGGTCGGTGCCCACGCCCTTGTGAATGTTCCACGAGGCAACGGCAAGCTCGCGAGGGGACGTCATCGGCACCGCGATCCTTCCTGCAGGCCCGGACAGGCGGGGCCGAAAGTTGCTGTCATCCGCCATCATATAGGCGAAATCCGGCCCGGTACCACCCGCACCGCGGCGTCAGGGGTCAGGCCTCCAGCGATTTGCGGATCTTCATCAACTCGGCCCGGCGCTCGGGGCTGACCATGGGGTAGCGCATGTCCAGGCTGTCGAATGTATCCAGCAGGATCTGCGAGACGATCAGCCGCGCGGTAACCTTGTCATCGGCGGGCACCACATACCACGGCGCCTCGACCGTGCTGGTTGCCGCGATGCAGGCCTGGTAGGCGGCCTGATAGGCGTCCCAGAAGCCGCGTTCGACCATGTCGGACTCGGTGAATTTCCAGTTCTTGGTCGGATCGTCGATCCGGTCCAGAAAGCGCTTGCGCTGTTCGTCCTTGGACAGGTGGAGGAAGATCTTGACCACCCGGGTGCCGTTGTCGTGCAGGTGGCGCTCCAGCCCGATGATCGACCGGTAGCGGCCCTGCCAGAAGGCTTCGGCCTGCCCGACAGGCTCGGCCAGCGCCTCGGCCTGCAACAGGTCCGGGTGGACGCGCACGATCAGCACCTCTTCATAGTATGACCGGTTGAAGATGCCGATGCGCCCGCGTTCAGGCAGATCGCGCGTGGTGCGCCACAGGAAATCGTGCTGCAGTTCATTGGCCGAGGGGTGCTGATAGCTGAAGACCTGGCAGCCCTGCGGATTGACGCCCGACAGCACATGCCGGATCGCGCCATCCTTGCCCGCGGCATCCATCGCCTGAAAGATCAACAGGATCGCATGCCGGTTGGCGGCATATTGCAGGCGCTGGCATTCATCCAGACGCTTGACGTGGTGCTCCAGCAGCTTGTCTTCGTCATGCTTGGAGGCGCAGATCGGGTCGATCCGCGTCGGGTGCCGGGCCAGATCGAAGGGCTTGCCCGGCGTCGCGATGAAGGCGGCGCTATCCAACATGGGCGCCCTCGGCGATCCAGGCCCGCGCCTTTTCGAGATCGTGGAGCGCAAAGACCTTCACCTCGCCATGAAAGAAGGGCCGAAAGACCGTGACAATCGCATTCAGCGCGCCATGGTCCGAGACGAAGGCGATCCGGCTGAAATCATGCAGATGGCGCTGGCCGAAGCGCGCGTCATCCGCCATGGCCCGCAGATCGAAACCGGCAAAGCCCGCCCCTAGCACGTAAAGCATGCGAACCGGCCCCTTGCCCATCATCGCCTCGGCTCGTGGGATCAGCCAGTCGCGGTAATCGGCGTGACTGACCTCTCCCGTGGCTTCGACGGCCAGGACATCGGCTGGCAGACCCTCGATTTGGCGAAACATGGTGCGTCTCCTTCAGGGTTGGATCCGGGGTGGGGCCTGCGATCGTCCCTTTCACTGGCCGGGGGCGCAGCCCTGCAGCCTATCGGGCGCGCAATTCGTCCCCGCCTCTTGTTTCAGACTAACAGAAAAACGCATCGGCGGCCACGGCGGCAGGGTCAGGGTGGCCCGCAAACCGGCTTTTCATGGCCTAGCCCGCCACCTCCGGCGTCAGGATCGAGGGATCGCGCCGCGCCGCATCGGCATAAAGCGCCGCCGCCGCCGCCGAGAACAGACGGGCCGCGACGGTATCGGCCCGGCTCGACAGGATCACCGGCACCCGCGCCCCCACCACGACGCCGGCCATCGCGGCATCCGACATGAAGCTGAGGTTCTTGTAGACCATGTTGCCGGCCTCGATCGTGGGCACCAGCAGCACATCGGCCAATCCCACCACGGGCGACCGGATGCCCTTGATCCGCGCCGCACCCGCATCGACGGCAGCGTCCAGATCCAGCGGGCCGTCGACGATGCCGCCCACGATCTGGCCCCGGTCGGCCATCTTGGCCAAGGCGGCGCCATCCAGCGTGGCCTGCATGCTGGTCTCGACCGTCTCGACCGCCGCCAGCACGGCAACCCGCGGCAGGCCGATGCCCAGCGCGCGGGCAAAGCCGATGGCGTTCTGGCAGATGTCGCGCTTCTGGTTGGTGTCGGGTGCTATGTTGAGCGCGACATCCGTCACGATGAACTGGCGCGCATAGGTTGGGACCGACATCAGCGCGCAATGGCTGAGCGTCCGGGCCACCCGCAGCCGGGATTCCTTTTGCAGGATGGCATGCAGGAACTGGCCGGTGTGCAGGCTGCCCTTCATCAGGGCGCCCAGATCGCCCGCGCCCGCCGCCACAGCGGCCTTCATCGCCGCATCCTCCGGCCCGTCGCAGGCCACGATCCGGCAGCCCGACAGGTCGAGCCCGGCCTGATCGGCCAGACGCCTTATCGTGTCGGCCGGCCCGTAAAGCGCGGGCAGGATCAGGCCTTCGGCCGCCGCCGCGACCGCGCCGCCCAGCGCATCGACGCTGCAGGGATAGACCACGCCGGTCAGCATCGGCTCGAGGCTCTTGCAGCGGTGGACCAGCCCGTCCAGCCGGTGGTCGGCAAAGTCGATGGTCTGGCGCGCGGTCGGGGCCAGCACCTCAAGCGTCGCGGTGGCAAGGGTCTGGCCCGCCGCATCGACGCAGGTGGCCTGCAGCACCACAACACCGCCCTGCCGCTTTTCGCTCAGGACCAGCCGCAGCGTCACCTCGGCACCCAGGGGCAACGCCGCCTTGACCCGCACGGTCGAGGACAGGATCGAACTGCCCGGCCCCGGCAGCACCGATCCGACCGCCGCCGCCAGCAGGGCCGAAACGATGCCCACCGCGTCGCGGTTCTGTCCCGCGGCCGAGGCACCTTCGGCATTGCCGAAGACGGCATCCCAGGCCCGCACGTCGCCGGCCCGCAAGGTCCGGGTGACCGAGGCTTCGAGGCCAAGGCCAAGCTCTTCAAAGGTCTTGTTGACAAGATGCACGATCACTCTCGCTCCTGTGGTAATGGATCTGGGTTTACCCCCGGTACGGTCGGAAAGATGGTGCACCGCAGCGGGGGCCACGCCATGGTTCAGCCCCCGTCCTGCGACAAGGCCTCGAACCCGGCCGAGACGTCGAAAAGCTCTTCGTCGATGCCGGCCTGACGCAGGCGGTGAAACCCGCCGTTCAGCGTGGCCAGAAGGTCGTCGATATTCTTGTCGGCGCGCTGCATGGCGGCAAGCCGGCTGGCGTTTTCGCTGGCCAGCGATTCCGCGCAGGCCCGGAACAGCGAGACGAACAGATATTCCCGGATCAGGGCCTTCAAAGTCAGGAAGGTGTCGCCCAGAACTTCCGGCAGGGCCCTGCCGGGCCATGTCACCGCCAGCGCCCCGGCCCGCCATCTGGCATCCAGCGGCAAGAGGCGCTGCGACACCGGCGCATAACCCGCACCAGAAGTGGGACGGTTGTAGAAAAGAAGCAGTTCGGCCACGGCGCCGCCCGGCAGGCGGTTTTCGGACTCGGTCAGGATCTTGCCGATGAGGGGTGCAATGGCGTGCACCGAATTGGGCACGGCAAAGACCCCTGCCGCGGTCATACCGGCATCGGAAAGGCGCCCCGTCACACGCTCTCCCACCGCCCAGAGGCGCGCTGGCGCCGCCCGCTGCCCAAGGGCCGCGATGGCGAAGTCCGCGACCTCGTCGTTGAAGCGGCCGACCAGCCCCTGATCCGACCCGAAGATCACCGCCTCGACCGGCACGTCGCGGGCCGCACCCGCCCCGTCCAGCGCGAGGCCGGGCCCAAGCTCGCGCAGACATTTGCCCAAGGCGAGTTCGACATTGCGGTAGTAGTCGCCCAAGGCCCTTTCGGCCTTTTCATACTGGCCGATATTGGCGGCAGCCATGGCCTTCATGGTGCGCACGACCGATTGCAGTTCTGCCGCGCCGCCGATCTGGCGCCGCATCGAGGCGAGGGTGTTGCTCATCCCGGGCCTCCCGACTGAAATCCGGCCAGCGCGGCCTTGCAGAGGGCGATGACCGTGGCGCGATCCTCGGGGCCAAGTGTCGCGCTCTGAAACCTGTTCCGCAGATCCTCGGGCAGCGTTTCGGCGGCGTCAAGCACGGCCTTCTCCGCCTCGGGCATCCGGTCCAGCGGCACGGCTTCGAACAACCGCGCCGACAGCGCCAGAAGCAGCGCGATCTGCCCTTCGACCGAAACCGGGGCGAATTCGGGCTGCTTCAGGCAGGCCCGGATCCTTTCACCATGGGCAATCGTGGCCTTGCTGTCATCGTCCAGCCGGGCACCAAAGCGGGAAAAACTCTCAAGCTCTTCGAACTGCGCATAGGCGAGCTTGAGGTCGCCCGCCACCGCGCGATAGGCCGCGCGCTGCGCCTTGCCCCCCACGCGCGAGACGGATTTGCCCACATCGACCGCCGGCAGCGTGCCCAGTTCGAAAAGCGCCGGCGACAGATAGATCTGCCCGTCGGTGATCGAGATCAGGTTGGTCGGGATATAGGCCGAGATGTCCTGCGCCTCGGTTTCAATGATCGGCAGGGCGGTCAGCGAGCCGCCGCCCAGATCGGGGCGCAGGTGGGTCGAGCGTTCCAGAAGACGCGAGTGGATATAGAAGATGTCGCCCGGAAAAGCCTCGCGCCCCGGAGGCCGTCGCAACAGCAGGGACAATTCGCGATAGGCCCGCGCGTGCTGCGTCAGGTCGTCATAGACGATCAGCACGTCGCGCCCCTTGGCCATGAAAGCCTCGGCAATCGAGGTGGCGGCATAGGGGGCGATATAGGTCAGGCCGGGCGCGTTGTTGCCTTCGGTCACGACGATGACGGAATGCTCCATCGCCCCCCTTTCGCGCAGCACGGCCACGGTCTTGGCTACGGCCGAGGCGCGCTGGCCGATGGCGCAATAGATGCAGATCACGTCCTGCCCGCGCTGGTTCAGGATCGCATCGACCGCGAGGGCGGTCTTGCCGGTCTGCCGGTCGCCCAGGATCAACTCGCGCTGGCCGCGCCCGATCGGGATCAGCGCGTCGATCACCTTGATGCCGGTTTGCAGCGGCAGGGTGACCGGGGCGCGGTCCATGATCGCGGCGGCCGGGCGTTCGACCGGCAGGCGCTGGTCGGTGTTCAGCGGGCCGCCCCCGTCCAGCGGTTGGCCCAATGGGTCGATGACCCGGCCCAGAAGCGCCTCGCCCACCGCCACATCCATGACCCGGCCGGTGCGCGTGACCTCGTCGCCGGCGTGCAGATGGGCATAATCGCCCAGAAGCACCACGCCGATTTCGGTTTCATCGACGTTGAAGGCCAGCCCCAGCGCCCCGCCCGGAAAACGCAGCACCTCTTGCGAGCCGACACCCGGCAAGCCGGACACCTTGGCTATCCCGGTCGATACGCTGGTGATCGTGCCAACCTCCTGCGGCTGCAACCGCGCATCGAAGGCTTCGCGGGCAGAGCCGATATCGGCAAACAGCCTGTCGAACAGGGCCTGCAGGGGGGCGGTCCGAGCCATGGTCACGCCCCTGCCGCCTTGCGGATCTGGGGCACGGCCTCGGCATCGGGCCGATCCCGGGCTTTGATCACCTCTTCGACCTGCGCCGCCAGCCCGGACAGATAGGCCGCGATATTCCAGGCCAGTTTCTGGCCGCCGACGCCAAGCTCGATCCCGCTGACCAGATCGGGGGCGACCTCAAAGGTCAGTGCGGCCTTGGTGGACAGCGCCTCTTGCAGGGCGGATTGCAGCGCGGCCTGTTGCGGCCCGGTCAGATCGAAGGCGCTGCGCACCAGGATCGCCGCGTCGCCGGCCCGCGCGGCTTCGGTCAGGGCGGTCTTGGCGCCTGCCTCCAGTTCGGTCAGGCGCTGGAGAAAGACCGCGCAGACCCGGTCCTGCAGGCTGACATCCGCCAGATCGGTCAGCGCCTTGCCGGCAATGGCGAAGACCTCGTCCTGGGCGCGGCGGGTCAGCGCCTGGCTCAACCCCTCGGCCTCGGTTTGCAGGGCCCTGGCACGGCGGGCGGTCAGCGTATCGGCCGCGGCCTGAGCCTCGGCCAAGAGGCGCTGGCGTTCGCCGGCCGCCTCTGCCGCCACCTTTTGCAGCCGCTCGGCGCGGTCCTGATCGAAGGCCTCGGTCTTCTTGCGCAAATCCGCGCGCGCGGCTTCGGCCGCGGTCCTGATCGCATCGGCATCGGCGCGTTCCTTGGCGATGCGTGCCTCGCGGGCGTCAACGGCCTTCAGGATCGGCTTGTAGAGAAAGCGTTTGAGCAGCCATACCAGGATCAGGAAATTGACGACCTGCGCCGCGACCGTGAACCAATCGATCGGCATGGCCTAATGCCCCGCCGCCGCCGCGATGGCCGAATTCCAGAACGGATTGGCAAAGATCAGGATCATCGAGACGACGAAGCAATAGATCGCCACCGATTCCACCATGGCCAGGCCCACGAACAGCGTGCGCGTGATGGTCGAGGCCGCATCGGGCTGTTGCGCGATGGCGGTCAGCGCCGTGGCCACGGCCCGCCCCTCGCCAAAGGCCGGGCCGATGCTGCCGATGGCAATCGTCAGACCTGCCGTGATGATCGAGGCGATGGCGATGAGGGTCGCACTGTCCATGGCGGATGTCCTTCTTGGCTGTCAGGGGGTTGTCGGAGGGTCCTGCACGCGCGTGGCCGAGGCGATGTAGACCGTGGCGAGGATGCTGAAGATATAGGCCTGCACCATGCCGGTGAGCAGGCCCAACACGCTGAGCGCGATGGGAAAGACAAAGGGCGTGATGGTCAGCAGGATGCCCAGGATCATCGACCCGCTCATCATGTTGCCGAACAGGCGCACGGCCAGCGCCAGCGTGCGCGACAGATCGGATATGATATTGAAGGGCAGCATGATCACCGTCGGCTCCAGATAGGATTTGAGGTAACCGCCCACCCCCCTTTCGGCGATGCCGTAGAAGGGCACCGCGACAAAGACGCTCAGCGCCAGCGCCACGGTGGTCGACAGCGAAGCGGTCGGCGGCTCGAATCCCGGGACGACCGAACTCAGCGCAGAGGTCGCGACGAAGAGAAACAGCGTCCCGATGAAGCCCACGTAGGTTTGCGGATGTTTCAGGCCGACCTCGGCGATCTGCGCCTCGATGCCGGTGACGAGGATTTCCAGCAGGTTCTGCCAACGCGACCGCATCATCCCGGTGGACAGGCGCCGCGTGATCAGGGTCGAGACGACGACCAGCACCGCCATCAGCACCCAGGTGAAGACGATCGTGCCGTTCAGCCGGGCAAAACCGCTTTGCCAGAATATCATCTGGTCCGGGCTAAGCCGCATGGCGCGCCTCCCCCGCCGTGGCGCGCTGCACGACAAGGCGGGCCAGGGCAAAGCCCACAACCGCCGCCAGCCAGCGCGGCCATGCGGTCCCGCCGATCAGGTAGAGGCCGTAAAGGGTTAAGGACATGCGCAGGATCAGGCTGCCCGCGAACCACAGCGCCGGCCGGGGCGAGACAAAGCCGCGCCGCACCGTCCACCAGAGCCCGCCGTAAAAGCCCATGCCCAGCACGGCGCCCGCGCCCATGACCAAAGTCAGTGTCAGAAGGTCAGGCATCGTCCTCCTCCGTCCGGTCGTGCATGTCACGATCCTGCCGGGCGACCCAATGCCAGGCAATGAAGCAGCCAATGGTCAGCCCGGCCATCAGCAGGGCCAGCGTCCAGGGATGCGCGCCGGGGTGGTTGCGGTCGATCCAGCCGCCCAGCGCCGCGCCCAGCAGGGCCGGCACCGCGACCGACCAGCCGACCAGCCCCATGACGCCAAGCCCGAACCAGACCCCCGGCGCACCGCCCCGCCGTGCCTTGATCTTGCGCGCCGCCTTGCGGCTGACCGCGCCGGAAAACGCAGCATCGGCCCTGTCGGGCTTGGGACTGTCCAGCTTGGGGTCCGCGGGGTTGGGGTCCGCGGGGTTGGGCGCGTCCTCAGTCATGGCGCATCTCCGCAAAGCGGCGCAGGAATCCGGTTTCCAGCTTGGCCATGACCGCGCGCAGATCCTGTTCGGTTTCGTTCAGGGCGCGGAATTCCTGATCGACCGTCGCGCGCAGGGCCGCAAGATCCTGACCGCGCAGCGCCCGGCGCACCGAGACCACAACCCCGGCGCCGGTCTTGGTCAGGATACCCTGATCCACCGCCACTACGACCTCGCCCTCAGCCGCCGTTTCATAGGTCAGGATACCGGGCTCCAGCGCCGCCACACAGTCAAGCCGCGCCGGCAAGATCCCGAAGGACCCGCCCAGCGTGTCGACCACGATGCGCGTGACATCCCGGACTTCGGCAAAGATTTCCGAGGGCAGCAGTATTTTAAGATGCATCGGCGCCCTCCCTCTGCGGCACCTTCGCCTCCGAGATCGGGCCGATCATGTAAAGCGCGCGTTCGGGCACGTTCTGGAATTCGTCGCGCAGGATTGCCTCGCACCCGTCCAGCGCGTCCTTGAGGCTGACCAGCCGGCCCTTGAGGTCGGTAAAGGCCTCGGTCGTGAAGAAGGGCTGGGTCAGGAATCGCTCAAGCCGGCGGGCGCGGCCCACGACCTTGCGATCCTCGGGCGAAAGCTGTTCCAGCCCCAGCATCGCGATGATGTCCTTGAGGTCGGCATATTGCGCCAGCGTGCGGCGGATTTCCTGCGCCAGCGCGTAATGGCGCGGCCCGACGATGCCGGGCGTGGCCATCCGGGAACTGGATTGCAAAGGGTCGATCGCCGGATAAAGCCCCTCGCTCGCCCGTTTGCGCGACAGCACGATCGAGGCAGAGAGGTGAGAGAATGTATGCACCGCCGCCGGGTCGGTGAAATCGTCGGCCGGCACATAGACCGCCTGGATCGAGGTAATGGCCCCGGCCTGGGTATTGGCGATGCGCTCTTGCAGGCCCGACAGTTCGGTGCCCATCGTCGGCTGATAGCCAAGGCGCGAGGGCATCTGGCCCAGAAGCCCCGACACCTCCATCCCGGCCTGGATGAAGCGGAACACATTGTCCATCAGCAGCAGGACATCGCGGTGCTGGTCGTCGCGGAAATATTCGGCCATCGTCAGGGCAGCGTGGCCGACCCGGAACCGCGCGCCCGGAGGCTCGTTCATCTGGCCGAACATCATCACCATGTTGTCCAGAACGCCGGCTTCCTTCATGTCATGGTACAGTTCCTGCCCCTCGCGGCAGCGCTCGCCGATGCCGCAGAACAGGCTGACCCCGGCGTGCTGGCCCACCATGTTGTGAATCATCTCGGTCAGAAGCACGGTCTTGCCGACCCCGGCGCCGCCAAAGAGCCCCGCCTTGCCGCCTCGTTCCAGGGGCATCAGCACGTCGATCGCCTTGATCCCCGTCTCGAACACCTCAGAGGTGGTCGAACGCTGGTCGAGCGGCGGCGGGGCGCGGTGGACCGAGCGCCAGTCGACCCCGGTCAACGCCGGCCCCCGGTCGATCACATTGCCAAAGACATCGAACATGCGCGACAGGATCGCCGGCCCGACCGGCACCTGCAACGGCCCGCCGCTGTCTTCGACCGCCATGCCGCGTGTCAGGCCCTGGGTCGGGGTCAGGGCGATGCCGCGCACATGATGCGCATCGCGCTGTGCGAGGACCTCGATCACGACCTCGCGCGCGTGGCCTGTGTGCAGGACTGTGTAGATCGGCGGCAGATCGCCGTCAAAACGCACATCGACGACGCTGCCACGAATGGCCGTGATCACGCCCGGTGATCTGGCTTGCAAGGCGGGTGTCGCGGACATCGTCACTCCTGTTGCATCAGAATTCCCTAACGGCAGCGCGGGCTGGCCGCCTTGCTCTGTGTCAAAGACGTGCCGGTATCACGAAAATTTCATCCGAGTGACGGCGGCCCCGGCTCCGCCCCCGCGAAGCCGATCGCTGGCCACCCCGGGTTGACACGGGCCAAGCCGCCAAGTCCAGTGCGACGGACCATTCGCAAGGACACCCCATGACGGAAACCCCGCATACCGAAAGCCCCCAGACCCCGGCCGCAGAGATCCACCCCGCGGCCCTGCTTCAGCCGCCCTTCTCGAAGTTCCTGCGGATCAAGGTCGTCTCCGCCACGCCGGACCGGATCGAATCCGAAATGGTTGCCTTTCCCGAACTGATCAACCGCAACGGCGTGCTGCATGGCGGGGCGATCATGGCGCTGGCCGACAACAACGGCGGCACCGGCGCCTTCACCCGGCTGGCCGAGGATCAGGGCACCACCACGGTGGAAAGCAAGACCAACTTCTTTCGCGCCATTCCCGCCGGCGATCTGGTGCGGGCCGTTACGATCCCCCTGCACATCGGGCGCAAGACGACGGTCTGGCAGACCTCGATCTACCGGGGCGATGGCAAGCTCGCGGCCCTGGTGACGCAGACCCAGTTCACCCTGCCGGGCGAACCTGCCCCGGCGTGACCCGCGGCGGGGGTTCAAATACACCTTACGAGGCCGCCTTCAAACGGCTATGGTCCTGAAAACAGGCGCTTGCAGCGACCCACGGCACCCGCAGCACCGCCCCTTCGCCAGATACAGGAACGGCCCATGTCGGACACTGCCCAGGCCTCTGCCTTCGTGGATCACCTCCTGATGCGCCTGACGCTCGAGGAAAAGATCGGGCAGTTCAACTATCCGGGCGGCTCTGGCATCGACACCACGGGGGTTTCGGCCGGGGTCGATGTGGCGACCCTGGTGCGGCGCGGTCAGGTCGGCGGCGCGCCCGCCGGCGGCGATGTCACGGGACGCCGCGCCCTGCAGGAGATTGCGGTGCGCGAAGGGCCGAACGGCATTCCCCTGCTGATCGGGCATGACTGCATCCAGCGCTACCGGACCGGCGGGCCGATCCCGCTCGCCCTGTCCTGCAGCTGGGACCTCGACCTCATCGCCCGCATCAATGAAATGACCGCGCGCGAGGCGCGGGCCGATGGCGTCAACCTCAACTGGGCGCCGATGCTCGACATCTGTTACGACGCGCGCTGGGGCCGCATCGCCGAGGGCAATGGCGAGTTTCCCCATCTGGGCGCGCGCATCGCCGAAACCATCGTGCGCGCCTATCAGGGGGCAGAGGGCGACATGGCGCGGCCCGACCGCTTCATGGCCACGCTCAAGCACTTTGCGGGCTATGGTCTGGCGCAGGCTGGGCGCGATTATGCCGGGGCCGAGGTCAGCCCCGCCACCCTGTGCCGCATCATGGAGCCCTTCCGCGCCGGGATCGCGGCCGGCGCCGGGGCGGTCATGGTGGCCTTCAACACGGTCAACGACATTCCGGCCACCGCCAACCGGGCCCTGTTGCAGGACGTGCTGCGCGGCCGCTTTGGTTTTGACGGCCTGATCGTGACCGACTTCACCGCGATCGACCCCGAACTGGTCAACCACGGCATCGCGGAGGACGGGCGGGCGGCGGCCTATCTGGCCTTCAAGGCGGGGGTGCATATCGACCTGATCAGCCAATCCTTCCTGAAATATCTGGGCGGGTTGGTGGCAGAGGGCGCGGCGCATCCCGAACGGTTTCATGCCGAGGACGGCCCCTACACGCTGGGCCCCGTGACCGAGGCCGAGATCACCGCCCGCTGCCGCACCGTGCTTTTGGCCAAATACCGGCTGGGCCTGTTTCATGACCCTTTCATCGGGATGGACCGGCAGGCGCGCGACCATGTGACCTATACAAGGGCCAATGTCGCGCTGGTGCGCGAGGCCGTGGCGAAATGCTGCGTTCTGCTGAAGAACGACGGCGCCCTGCCCCTTGCGCCCGACCTGCGGCGCATCGCGGTGATTGGCCCCCTCGCCGATGACCGGATCGACCTGCAGGGTACCTGGGCGATGGATGTCGAGCCCGACCACTCTGTCACCCTGCTTGAAGGCATCGTGGCGGCGGCTTCCGCGCGGACCCGCGTTCTGCATGCCAAGGGCTGCAACATCGTCGATGACCCTCGCCTGGCCAGCCGGCTGAACGTCCACAACACCTTCATGCCCTCCGTGGTGATCGGGCCGGACAGCCCGCAGGTCATGCTGGAGGCGGCTCTGGCCCTGGTGCCGGGGGCGGATGCCGTGGTGCTGTGCCTGGGCGAGGCCAAGGAACATGCCGGCGAATCCTCGACCCGGGCCGATATCACCCTGCCCGGAGCGCAGGGTGTACTGGTGCGGGCCGTGTCGCAGGCGGCGCGGGCAGCGGGCGTGCCGGTGATCCTGATCGCCATGGCCGGGCGGCCCCTGGCCCTGACGGAGGAACTGCCGTTGGTTGATGCGCTGATCTGGACTGGCCAGCCCGGCAACGAGGCGGGCCATGGGCTGGCCGATGCGCTCTTCGGCAAGGTGGCGCCTTCGGGCCGGCTCAGCCTTGCCCTGCCGCGCAGCGTCGGGCAACTGCCGCTGCGTACCGAGGACCTTCCGACCGGACGGCCGCAGACCGCCGCCGGGGTCGATATCGCCGGCGATGACGAACTGGACCCGCAGGGCCGCCATGTCTTTCGCAAGTTCACCACGGCCACGATCCTGGAAGAGCCCGCCACCCCGCTGTTTCCGGCCGGGTTCGGCCTGACCTATACCAGCTTTCGCCATGGCCCGCCGCGGGCCGACAAGACGCTGCTGAAGGGCGAGGACGATGTGCTGACCCTGCGGATCGGCGTCACCAACACCGGCACGCGGTCGGGGCGCGAACTGGTGCAGGTCTATCTGCGCGATCCGGTCGCCTCGATCTCGCGCCCGGTGCGCGAGTTGAAGGGCTTCGACTGGATCACCCTCGCTCCGGGAGAGACGGGCGAAGTGGCCTTCCGCCTGACGACCGAGGACCTGCGGTTCTGGAAGGGCAGCACGATTTCGGACGCCCGCCATGTCTGGGAGCCCGGCGTCTTTCAGGTGATGATCGGTTCCGACGCGGCCTCGGTCCAGATGGTCGAGGTGACCTGGCAGAAATGACCTAGCCCGTGTGCCGCGGCCAGCTTTCCCGCGCCAGGGCCAGGGCGTATTGCAGAGCAAGGCCGGCGCCCAGAAGGCAGGCCTCGATCAGCGGGCCGTGGTCCATGGCGTTGAACAGGCCCTGCGTGCCGATGGCCAGCACGCTGCCCAGGGCAAAGACCGCCAGCGACTGGCGGCCCAGAACGGCCAGCGGCGCTGCGGGCCGGCTGGCGCAAAGGCGGTGCAGGACCGGCAGGCTCGCCACCACATAGGTCAGGGCGAGGATGTGCAACAGGCGCGGCGCCGTGGCGAAGGGCTTGTCGAAGTCGGTGAAGATCCATGGCACGCCGAGGCTGTCCTTCAGGACCCACATGGCATGGCCGAACCCATCGGCGAAATCGGGCCAGCGGCTGACCAGCAGCGAAAAGACCAGATAGGCCGCGGCCAGCGCCATCAACCCGCGCCGCAGAGGCACCAGCCGGTCGCCCCGCTTGGCCGCCACCCCGATCAAAAGGCCGATGACGAAGATCGCCTGCCAGGCCAGAGGGTTGAACTGCCAGTCCTGCCCGACGGGCCAGGTGTGCGGCGTCACCCGCGCCACGCCGCAGACCGCCCAGACCGTCAGCGACCCGACCAGCAATCCCAGGGGCGCGCGCTGCGCCACGATCAGGAACAGGGGCGCGGCCGTCAGCAACAGGATGTAAAGCGGCAGGATGTCCAGATAGTGGAACTGGTGCACCAGAAGCGGCAGGCCGATCAAAGTCTCGACCGGGTGATGCCAGAGCCAGTCCATGTTGTTCTGTTGCAGGATGCGCGCGTCACCCGTCAGCTTGGCCGCCCCTGCCGCGACCGCGAGGGCAGCCAGCGTCACCAGCATCTGCACGAGATACAGTGTCCAGCACCGGCCCCAAACCCGGCCAAGCCCGCGCCACAGCCGCATCGGCGCCTGAAAATCGGCGGAATAGGCCAGACCGGAGGCAATGCCCGACATCATCACAAAGCCTTCGGCCGCATCGGAAAAGCCGAAATTGCGCGACGTGAAGGCCTCGAACGTGTTGCCCGGCACGTGGTTGATGAAGATCATCACCAGGCACAGGCCGCGAAACACATCAAGCCGCATGTCACGCGGCGGCCTTGCCCTTGCGGCAGGCGGGCGGACGGGCGGCGCGGACATGGGATGAAGGTCCTGCGCGGTCAGGGCGCCGATCTCATCCCGCACGCGAGGACACCACGCGCACGACCGCCTTGTGCGGCGCATCGGGGCCCTCGCCCAGCCAGGCGCTCAGCAGGCGGCGGTGTTCCAGCATCAGGCCCGAGGGCGCAAGCGTCAGCGGCGTGGCAAAACTCGACGGTCGCGCGGGGCCCGAGGACCAGGCGATGATCGCCGGCGCCAGCATCATCGGCCCGGCGACGGGCAGGATCCATAACAGCAGGTTCGGCGCCAGAAGATGCGTCAGGATCAACCCCAGAGCCCCGGTGATCACGATCCAGGAACTGGCGGCCCAGGCCGTCGCAAACTCCATCCGGCCATCGCCGCGGCTTTGCGCGGGCCAGCCGCCGTCCGACCCCAGCATCACCTGCAGGATCGATCGGGTCTGGTACATGAGGAACACCGGCGAGGCGATCGAGGTGAAGAGCAACTCCCCCACCACCGAAGCGGTCGCCCGCGCCACGCCGCCGAAACCGGGCGCCCGGCCGCGCCCCGCCGCATCGGCCAGGATCAGGAACTTCGGGATGAACAACAAGCCTACGATCCCCAGCCCAAGGGCGATGGCCTTCAACGCCTCGCTGGGCGGCAGAACGGGGAAGGGCCAGCCTTCGATCGGAAAGTAATCGACCGGCGGGCTGAACAGCGGCGCCGCGATCGAGGCGCCCAGAAAGGCCAGCCACACCAGCGACGACAGATAGGCCAGTATGCCCTGCAGAAAGACGAACCGGCTCCACATCTTCAGACCGGGCGCCAGCAAGAGCCGCGCGTGCTGCAGATTGCCCTGGCACCAGCGCCGGTCCCGCTTGGCGTGATCGACCATGTTGCCCGGGCCCTCTTCATAGGACCCTTCCAGATCGTCATCGACCCGCACGATCCAGCCGGCCCGCGCCAGCAGAGCGGCCTCGACATAATCATGGCTGAGGATATGGCCGCCGAAGGGCGGATCGCCGCTCAGCTCCGGCAGACCGCAGCTGGCGGCAAAGGCGCGCACCCGCACGATGGCGTTGTGCCCCCAGAAGGGGCCCGTGCGCCCCTGCATCATCGCAAGGCCGCGGCAGAAGATCGGCGAATAGAAGGCCGCTGAAAACTGCATCATGCGGCCAAAGCGCGACTGGGCGTTGATCACTTTGGGCAAGGTCTGCAACAGGCCCAGATCGGGCACGGCCTGCATGCGGCGCACCATCTCGACCATGGTGTCAGCCTCCATCAGGCTGTCGGCATCCAGGATGATGGCGAAATCGTAGGCCGCCCCCGAGGCGGTGATGAAGTCAGAGATGTTGCCCGCCTTGCGACCGCGGTTGGCGGCACGCCTGCGGTAAAAGATCCGACCGTCGCCGCGGGTTTTGTCGAGCAGGCGCAGGAACCAGTGATCCTCGCGCTGCGCGATCTGGTCGTCGCGCGTGTCGGACAGAATCGCGAAGTGGAACGGATTGGCCAGACCTTGGCTTTGCAACGCTGCATCCATCACGGCGACCCGGGCAAAGGTGGCCAGCGGATCCTCGTTGTAAACCGGCACCAGCACGACAGTGCGCGCGGTGATTGGCCCCGTGTCGCGCGGCGGCAGCGGCGGCCGCGTCGTCAGCCCGGCCAGCGCCTGCGCCGCCCCCCAGGCCAACCAGAACGTCGAAATGCAAATCAGCAGCGACCGGATCCAGTCTGTCGCGTCCAGCCCGTCGCCGGCGCCATAGTTCAGGAACAGGGCGAAGGCGCCAAATCCGGCGCAAAGGCTGAAGGCAAGTGCCAGGCTGCGGGTCAGGAATGCGGGTCCCTCAGGACCATCCGCGGGCACGGATCACCGCCCGGCACGCGACGGCCGTCTCCAAACCAGCAGGGACATCAGCGAAAAACGGCCCGGCTCGCGGCCCGATTCACTGCGCGGCCATTCCAGCACCTGGGTCGGCATCGCCATCGGCGCAACCGGCAGCGCGCCGCGCAGGTGAACCTCGAGGGCGGATCCGGGAACCATGGAGGTTTCTATCATGCTCATTTTGCGATGACCCATTGATAAAGCCACATCTCAGTCAGCCGGCGCCCGTAACCCGCAATATGGGCCGACATCTCGACCACGGCGCCCGGATCGGCGGATACGTCCATCACAAGGCGCCAGATATCGGTGCCCTGAATTTTTTCGAGCGTCGTGCCCGTCAGCGTGCCATTGGCGATCGTCACCTCCGGCTTCACGGCGGCTTCGGCATCCAGAGGGGCCATCAGGCCGCCTTTGAAATCGACCACGAACTTGCGTGTGCCCTGCTTGGCTTCCACGCCAGAGACGCCACCGCGCCCGGCCCGCGTCGCATCAACATAGGCCAGAGACTCGGAATCGTCATGCGGCAGATCGCCCCAATACAACCGGTAGGAGATTTCCAGCGCATCGCCGGCCTTGGCCTTGGCGTCTGGAACCCAATAGGCCACGATATTGTCGTTGGCCTCAAGGTCGGACGGGATCTCGACCAGACGAACGACGCCCTTGCCCCAGTCGCCCAAAGGCTCGACCTTCAGCGAGGGGCGGCGTTCGTAATGCGCGCCCGTGTCCTCATAGCTTTCAAAGCGGCGGTCGCGCTGGAACAGGCCGAAGCTTTTCGGGGCGACCTCGGGGAAATAGCTGCCGGCCAGCTGCGGCGGATTGTTCAGCGGACGCCAGATCACATCGCCGTCGGACCTTTCGATGCGCAGGCCATCGCTGTCATGCACATTCGGCCGGTAATCGTCAAAGCGCGAACGGTCCTTGTCCGAGTAAAGGAACATCGACGTCAGGGGAGCGATGCCCAGCTCTTCGACATCCTTGCGGAAGAACAGGCGCGCGGTCACGTCCATAACGGTCGTCACGCCGGGCTTGATCACCAGCCGATAGGCGCCGGTCACGCTTGGGCCGTCCAGCGTGGCATAAACCGTCAGGCTCTTGCTGCCGGCCGGGCCGCGTTCCAGGTAGAAGTTGGAAAAGCGGGGGAACTCCTCGCCCTGCGAGGTGGCCGTGTTGACCGCAAGCCCGCGCGCCGAAAGCCCATAGGCCGAATTGCGCCCGAGCGCGCGGAAGTAGCTGGCGCCCACGAAAGAGGCCAGTTCATCCAGCTTGTCCGGCCGGTTCAGCGCATAGTTCAGACGGAAGCCCGCCACGCCCGGCAAAGAGGCATGTTCGGGCACACGGCTGGCCAGGTCGTTCAGATACTCGAAGTCGTCGGTCGAGAATTGCATCTCGGCCGCGCGGCCATCGGCCACTTCGTACATCACCACCGGTTCGGTGAAGAGCCAGCCCATGTGAAAGGCGGCCAGCCGGAAGTTGCTGCCCTCTTCGTTCCAGCGGGCGCGATCGTCGCGGAAGCGGATCAGCCGATAATCATCGTAGCTGAGCTTTCCCAGAAACCCCTCGGGCGCCGGAGCCGTCTCATGCGGCTTTGCCGCAAGATTCTTCATGTCTTCGGTCAGCAGATCGAAGGAAAATTGCCGCGGCGCCGCATCGGTCGCCGTGCCTGAATTCTGTGCAAAGAGCACATTCGGGCACAAAACAGCAGCCGGCCCGACAAGGGCCGCGGCCGCCAACAGCGCACGACGGGAGGTAGCGACGCGCAGAATGCCGAGGGTGTTCATATTGTTCTGATGTTTAACGGTTTTATGGATCGAGCAGCCGATTCTCAGCGCGGGATATAGAATGACTCCTTGGCAACTCGCAAGCTGGTTTCAACGAAAAGTGATGCCTGGTGCAATGCCGCTTCACAGGAATTTCGACAAATGCCCAAGGATTACGCAGAGGCCGATGCTGCATGCGCAGCATTTATCGAAAGCATCATTTTAACGGCGATTTTCGTGATTTTCTTGCGAGGCGCCCCGGCGGCTTTCTGCCGGGGCCGGGCGCGCTTGTTGCAGTCGGGGTCTGCGCGCCGCCGGGCGCCACGCCGAGGGCCGCCTGCCGGCTTCGAAATCCAGTTGACGGGCCGGCCAAAGACTGTCTGGTGAGGCCCGGCCATCCTGCTGCCCAAAGGAAGATTCCCATGACCGACGCCGCCGCGAACTCCTCGTCGCAGGACATCGCCGGACCGACCTACCGGATCCTTCTGGCGATCAGCTGCTGCCACTTGCTCAACGACCTGATGCAATCGCTGCTGGCGGCGCTCTATCCGATGCTCAAGGCCGAATTCGCGCTGCAGTTCTGGCAGATCGGGCTCTTGACCTTTTTCTTCCAGCTGACGGCCTCGATCCTTCAGCCGGTGGTGGGGATCGTGACCGACAAGCGGCCCTTTGCCTGGTCCTTGCCCATCGGCATGGCGGCCACGATGTGCGGCCTGGGTCTTCTGGCCGCGGCGCCGCGCTATGGGCTGCTGATCGCGGGCGCGGGGCTGATCGGCGTCGGCTCGTCGATCTTCCACCCCGAAGCCTCGCGGGTGGCGCGCGCCGCCTCGGGCGGGCGGTTCGGACTGGCGCAATCGGTGTTTCAGGTCGGCGGCAACATGGGGAGTGCGACGGGCCCGCTGCTGGCTGCCTTTGTCGTGGTGCCGTTCGGGCGCGGCTCGGTGGCGTGGTTTGCTTTGGTGGCGCTGGCGGCCATGCTGATCCTGATCCAGGTCAGCCGCTGGCACCGGCGCGACCGCGCCGCCGCGCGTCGCAGGCCCGCCGCCGCCACCACACGCCTGCCACCACGCCGCGTGGCGTTTGCGGTCGCGGTTCTGGTGCTGCTGATCTTCTCTAAATTCGTCTACATGGCCTCGATGTCGAGCTATTATACCTTCTTCCTGATCGACCGCTTCGGGCTGAGCGTGCAGGAGGCGCAACAGATGCTGTTCCTGTTCCTCGCCGCCGTGGCCCTTGGCACGGTCATCGGCGGCCCGGTGGGCGACCGGATCGGGCGGCGGTCGGTGATCTGGGTCTCGATCCTGGGCGTCTTGCCCTTCACGCTGATGTTGCCCTTCGCCAATCTGTTCTGGACCGGCGCGCTGAGCGCGGTGATCGGCGTGGCGCTGGCCTCGGCCTTTCCGGCCATCGTGGTCTTTGGGCAAGAGCTCTTGCCGGGCCGGGTCGGCATGGTGGCGGGCCTGTTCTTTGGCGCGGCCTTTGGCGTGGGCGGCATCGCCGCGGCGGCGCTTGGCATTCTGGCCGACCGGGTGGGCATCCAGACCGTTTTCGAAGTCTGCGCCCTGCTGCCGGTTCTGGGCCTGACGACGGTCTTTCTGCCCAGCCGGCGCGAGTTGTCCGAATAGCCACCTGCCATTGACAGGCGGAGGCACCTTGCCCTTCATGGCCCGAAGAAGTTCGGGATGCTCGATGACGCAATCGCTCGGCGCCAATCTGACCACGCCGCCGCCCGTCCTGCCCGAGGCAGAGGCGCTGAGTCTGGTGCGCGCCCATTGGGGCCTGACCGGCAGCCTGTCGGCGCTGACGTCCGAACGTGACCTCAACTTCCGCCTGACCACGGCGCAGGGCCGCTATGTGGTCAAGCTGGCCAACCCGGCAGAGCCCGCCGGCGTCACCCGATTTCAGACCCGCGCCCTGCTGCATCTGGAAACCAGCGACCTGCCCGTGCCCCGGGTCATCCGCACCCGCGACGGCGCGACAGAAGTCGCAACCCCGAATGGCATCTTGCGCGTTCTGACCTGGCTCGACGGCCAGCCGCTTTATCTTTCACCCCGCACCATGGCGCAGCGGGCCGCGATCGGCCGGATCGCCGCGCGGCTGAGCCTCGGCCTGCAGGGCTTTTCCGACCCCGCCGCCCGGCAGGACCTGCAATGGGACATCCGCCACACCAGCCGGCTGGCGCCCCTGTTGCCTCACGTCGCACCTGACATCCGCCCGCTCTGCGCCGATGTGCTCAGCCGCTTTGATGCCGAGGTCGCCCCGCATCTGGGTGCCTGCCGCTGGCAGGTCGTCCACAATGACCTCAACCCGCACAATGTCCTGACCGATCCCGCCGAGCCTGACCGCATCGCCGGCGTGCTCGATTTCGGCGACATGGTCGAGACGCCCCTGGTCTGCGATGCCGCGGTGGCCGCCTGCTATCTGGTGGACCCCGCGGCGCCCTTCGAAAGCCTTGCCGCCTTTGCCCGGGCCTATGACGCGACGCTGCCCCTGACCGCGCTGGAACGCCGGCTTTTCCCCGTGCTGACCGAGGCGCGGATGCTGACCTCGCTGGCGATCGCCTCGGCCCGCGCCGCCCGCTTTCCTGAAAACGCCGCCTATATCCTGCGCAATCTCGCCACGGCCCGCGCCGGTCTGCTGGCCATGCAGGGCCTTACCCTTTCAACCTTGTGGACCACCTGATGAAACGCGACGAGACGATGGTGAACGCCTATGTGCCCGGCCAGGGCCACCTGTCGCAGGCCGATCAGGACCTGATCGCGCGCCGCGCGCGCCTGCTTGGGCCGGCCTACCGACTGTTTTACGAAACGCCTGTGCATCTGGCGCGGGGGTCGGGCGTCTGGCTTCACGATGCCGAGGGCAAGGCCTATCTCGATTGCTACAACAACGTGGCGAGCCTTGGGCATTGCCACCCCCATGTCGTGCAAGCCACCGCCCGGCAATCGGCGATCTATGCCAGCCACACCCGCTATCTCAACGAGGTCGTGCTGGACTGCGCCGAAAAACTGCTGTCGCATTTCCCGCCCGAGCTGAGCCAGGTCATGTTCACCTGCACCGGGTCCGAGGCGAACGATCTTGCCCTGCGCATCGCCTTTGCCCAGACTGGCGGTACCGGGGTCATCGTCACGGAAAACGCCTATCACGGGGTCACTTTGGCCGTGTCGGGCCTGTCGCCCTCGCTTGGGGCCGGGGTGGCCCTGGGCCAGCATGTGCGCACTGTCGCCGCCCCCGATCCCGCACGGCTGCAGGGCGATCTGGGCCAGGCCTTCGCCGCCGGGGTTCAGGCCGCCATCGACGATCTGACCCGGCACGGCATCCAGCCGGCGGTGCTGATCGTGGACACGGTCTTCTCCTCGGATGGCGTTTTTGCCGATCCGCCGGGCTTTCTGGCGCCGGCGGTGGCGGCGATCCGTGCGGCCGGCGGCCTTTTCATCGCCGACGAGGTGCAGCCCGGCTTTGGCCGCACCGGCGCGCATTGGTGGGGGTTTCAGCGCCACGGCATCCTGCCCGACATGGTGTCACTGGGCAAACCGATGGGCAACGGCTATCCCGTCGCAGGCCTTGTGCTGCGCCCCGAGGTGCTGGCCCGGTTCGGCGCGAAGGGGCGCTATTTCAACACCTTCGGCGGCAATGCCGTGGCCGCGGCCACCGCCATCGCCGTGATGGAGGTGATCGAACAGGAAGGGCTGTTGCAGAACGCGGCCATGATCGGCGCCCATCTGGCGCAGGGCCTGCGCGACCTTGCCAAAAGGCACTCGGCCCTTGGCCCGCTGCGCGCGGCGGGATTGTTCTTCGGGCAGGATATCGTGCGCGACGGCCAGCCCGCGCCGGTCGAAGCTGCCCGCGTCGTCAACGCGCTGCGCGAGGCCGGGGTTCTGATCTCGGCCACCGGCCCGGCGGGACATGTCCTGAAGATCCGCCCGCCGCTGATCCTGCAAAGAGCCGAGGCCGATCTGTTCCTCGATCGGCTGGATCAGGTTCTGGCGCATCCCGCCTGAGGGGCCGCCTCAGCCCTCGGCCGCCTGCCGCAGCGCGCGAATGTTCTGGCCATAGGGTGCGGGATTGTCCGCCGACCCGCCCTTGAAGACCGAAGAACCGGCCACCAGCACATCAGCCCCGGCCGCAACCAGCGCCGCGGCGTTGTCCACCGTCACGCCGCCGTCGATCTCGATATGGATGGGACGGTCGCCGATCATCGCGCGCAGGGCGCGGATCTTGTCCATCTGCGACGCGATCAGCTTTTGCCCGCCGAAACCGGGATTGACCGTCATCACGCAGATCATGTCCACATCGTCCAGAAGATAGGGCACCGCCTCGATCCCGGTGCCCGGATTGATCGCAAGCCCCGCCTTGCACCTCAGACCCCGGATCGCCTGCAAGGTGCGGTGCACATGCGGGCCGGCCTCCAGATGCGCCGAGATGAAGTTGGCCCCGGCCTTGGCAAAGGCCTCGACATAGGCATCGACCGGCGAGATCATGAGGTGCACATCCATCACCCCCTTGATATGGGGCCGCAGGGCCGCGCACATCGCCGGCCCGAAGGTCAGGTTCGGCACGAAATGGCCGTCCATCACATCGACATGCACCCAATCGGCGCCCTGCGCCTCGATCGCCCGGCATTCGGCGCCGAAATTGGCGAAGTCGGCCGCAAGGATGGAAGGGGCGATCTTGACTTTGGCAAAGTCCGGCGGGCGGGAAAAGCTCATGATGTCCTCCTCTGATCGGGCCGATGTGCAGGACCTCGCGCCAAGGGTCAAGGCCTGCCGCTGCGGCGACCTGCCACGTCAAGGTTGCAGCACGGCTACTTCATGCCAATATGTCAGACAGGGCCAAGGCCCGGCACGACGGCTAAAACAGTACAGGAGCGTCCCATGTCCGGCTTCGATTCCCTTATGACTTCGCTTGCGAATGGCCTGAATGATCTGACCGCGGGCCAAGGGGTCGGCGGGCTGGCCGACAAGGCCAAGTCCACCTGGAACGCGCAGTCGCCCCTGACACAGGGCGCCGTGGCGGGCGGGCTGCTGGCCGTGCTTCTGTCGGGCAACGCCCGCCGCCTTGCGGTGGCCGGAGCCGAGATTGGCGGCGCCGCCCTGATCGGCAGTCTTGCCATGAAGGCCTATCGCGACTGGCAGGCCGAAAGCGCCGCCACCACCCCGGCTGCCGCAGCAGAGACCGAAGACCTTTCGTTGCGGCTCTTGCAGGCCATGGTCGCCGCCGCCAAGGCCGATGACGTGATCACCGCCGAGGAACGCGCGGCGCTGGATCTTCAGGTCGGCAAGCTCGGCCTTGGCCCCGAAGCCGAGGCGGTCATTCGCGCCGCCCTCGAAGGCCCCCTCGATGCTCAGGGCATCGCGGGCCTCGCCCGCAGCCCGCAAGAGGCGGCCGGCCTTTACGCCGCCTCGCTTCTGGTGATCAACCGCAAGGGCGCCGCCGAACAGGCCTATCTGGCAAATCTGGCCCGCCTTCTGGGTCTGGATGCCGCCCTTGTGCGTCACCTCGAGGCGAATGTACCCGCACAAGCCTGATATTGCAGCCCCTTTCGCGATATGATCAAATTCGGCGAAACAGAAGGGGCAGCCGATGCGAGTCTTCATCAACGGCTTTGGCCGGATCGGCCGTTCGGTCTTGCGGGCCTGGGCGCAAGACCCGTCACGCTGGCCGGGGCTGGAGGTTGTCGGCATCAACGACATCGCGGCACCCCAGATGTGCGCCTACCTTTTCGAATATGACTCGGTCTTCGGCCCCTGGCGCGGCAGCGTGGGCCTTGCCGCCAATGCGCTGGTCGTGGATGGCCGCGCCATCCCGCTGACCAGCACGCCCGACCTCGCCACTCTTGATCTGAGCGGCGTGGACGTGGTGCTCGAATGCACCGGCCGCGCCGATGCGCCCGATATCGCCGCCCGCGGCCTGCGCGCCGGGGCAAGGCGCATCCTGGTCTCGGGCCCCTCGCGCGCCGCCGACCTGACCGTGGTTCTGGGCGCCAACGAGGCGGCGCTCAAGGATCAGCGCATCGTCTCCAACGCCTCCTGCACGACGAACGCGCTGGCCCCGCTGGTGAAACTGCTGCACGGCCATTGGGGCCTCGTGACCGGGTCTATGACGACGATCCATTGCTACACCGGCAGCCAGCCCACCACCGACGCGCCCGCCGCCGACTATGCCCGCTCGCGCGCGGCGGCGCTGTCGATGGTGCCCACCACCACCTCGGCCCAGCGCCTTCTGGATATCGTCCTGCCCGAGATCGCCGGCCGCATCGAAGGCTCCGCGGTCCGCGTGCCCACGGCTTCCGTCTCGGCCGTCGATCTGGCCGTGATGCTTGACCGCGTGCCCACGGCGGCCGAGGTCAACCAGACCCTGCGCGCGGCCGGGGGTGTCATCGGCGCCACCGATGCGCCGCTCGTCTCCTCGGACCTGCGCGCCCGCCCCGAAAGCATCGTGATGGCCACCCCGGAAACCCGCGTGACGC
The DNA here is from genome assembly GCA_016124195.1 of bacterium. Lineage (GTDB taxonomy): Bacteria > Pseudomonadota > Alphaproteobacteria > Rhodobacterales > Rhodobacteraceae > Stagnihabitans. The sequence continues at coordinate 124,323 of WGOE01000013.1, forward strand.
GGGGGGGCATGCTCCGGGTCTTTGGCTGGTACGACAACGAATGGGGTTTTTCCAACCGCATGCTCGATGTGGCGCGGCGGATGGTCTGAGCCTTTCCCCTTCATCCAGGTTCAAATACCTCCACGGGGGTGCGGGGGTGTGAAACCCCCGCTCTTGGGCGTGTGCCGGAGGCGGAGGCCTCTCACATATGCCCGCCCCAGGGCCCGTGCAGCCCGGTGCCCGGCAAGTCCAGCCGTTCGAAGCCATGCGCGCCGAAAAAGTCGCGCTGCGCCTGGATCATGTTGGCCGTAGACCGCCCCGTCCGCATCATGTCGAACCAGGCAAGCCCCGCTGACAGGGCCGGCAGCGCCAATCCGTTGGCGACCCCCGTGGCCACGGTCGCCCGCAGGCCCGGCACGGCCGCGCGCAGATGGTCGGCAAAGAACGGCGCCAGCATCAGGCCGCGTTCGGGATGTTGTTCCAGCGCCGTCGCCATGTCGTTGAGCATGGTCGAGCGGATGATGCAGCCTTCACGCCAGACGCGGGCGATGGCGGGCAGGGGCAGGTCCCAGCCGAATTCATGGCTCGCCGCCACGATCAGGGCAAAGCCTTGGGCATAGCACAGGATCTTGCCCGCAATCATCGCCTGTTCCAGCGCCGCGATCGACAGCGCGTCCTTGGCCAGGGGCTGCGGTGCTGCGCCGAACATCGCCTCGCCCTCGCGCCGCTCGTCCAGCCGGGCCGAGACGTTGCGCGCCATCACCGCCGCCTCGATCACCGGGATGGGAGCGGCCAGGTTCTGCGCCTCGATCACCGTCCAGCGCCCGGTGCCCTTCTGCCCCGCCTTGTCAAGGATCACGTCCAGCATGGGCCGTGCCCCGTCGGTGGCCTTGGAGACCGCCGCCGAAATCTCGATCAGATAGCTTTGCAGCGGCCCCGCGTTCCATTGGTCGAAGACCGCGCCGATCTCGGCCGCCTTCATCGCCATGCCGTCGCGCATCACGCCGTAGATTTCCGCGATCATCTGCATGTCGGCATATTCGATGCCGTTGTGCACGGCCTTGACGAAATGCCCGGCCCCGCCCTGCCCCATCCAGGTGGCGCAGGGTATGCCCTGATATTTGGCCGAGATCGCCTCCAGCACCGGGGCCACGCGGTCCCAATCCGCCTTCTCGCCGCCGCCCATGATCGAGGGGCCATGCCGCGCGCCCTCTTCGCCACCCGAAACCCCCATGCCAAGGAAGCGCGGCCCCTTGACCTTGGCCTCTTCGGCGCGCCGGTTGGTGTCGTGGAAATTGGCGTTGCCCGCGTCGATGATCAGATCGTCGGGGTCCAGCAAGGGCCGCAGCGCCTCGATCTGCTGATCGACCGCGGGGCCCGCCGGCACCATCAGGATGATCGCCCGCGGCTTTTCGATCGCGGCCACCAGGTCGGCCAGAGTCTCGGTCGCCACGATTCGCGGGAACAGATCGCCGGCCTGCGCCTTGAACCCCTGCGTGACTGATGTCGTGCGGTTCCACACCGCGATGTCAAAGCCCTTTTCGGCGATGTTCAGCGCAAGGCTTGCGCCCATGGTTCCAAGGCCGATCAGGCCGATATGCGCGGTTGTCATGGTTGCTGCACTCCCTTGCGGTTCAAGACCACCCTATAAAGACTCGTGGTGGCAGTTATATAAAGTTCCTGCTTTGCCCGACCGCCAAAGCAGACATTCGATACAATTTCCGGCACGAGGATCTTGCCCAGGAGCGTGCCGTCCGGTGCCAGACAATGCACCCCGTCCCCGGCCGAGGTCCAGATATTGCCCTCGCTGTCGGCGCGGAACCCGTCGGCCACCCCGGGGCTGACCACGTGAAAGACCGAACCGCCCCTTGGCCGCCCGCCGGTCATGTCAAAGACGCGGATATGGGTCGGATCGCCGTGATACATCCGCCCGGTGTCGGCGACGTACAAAAGGCGCTCGTCCGGGCTGAAGCACAGCCCGTTCGGGCAGTTGAAATCGGTCAGCACCGCCTCGATCGTGCCATCGGGGTCGACGCGGTAGACGTGGCAGGGCAGTTCCTGGTCGGCCTTGAAGCCTTCGTAATCGGTGCCGATCCCGTAATGCGGATCGGTGAACCAGATCGAGCCGTCCGACTTCACGACCACATCGTTGGGCGAATTGAATCGCTTGCCCTGATAGCTGTCGGCGATGACGGTGATGCTTCCGTCCCACTCCGTCCGCGTCACCCGCCGCGTGCCATGTTCGCAGGACACCAGCCGACCGACCCTGTCGCGCGTGTGGCCGTTGGCATAGTTCGAGGGCGCCCGGTAGGTCGAGATCCCGGTCTCGGGCGTCCAGCGCAGGATGCGGTTGTTCGGGATGTCGGAAAACAAGAGACATCCCGCATCGCCCATCCAGACCGGCCCCTCGGTCCAGTCAAAGCCGGTGGCAAGCCGCTTCAACGGCGCGTTGAACATCACATAGCGCTCAAAGCGCGGATCACGGGTTTCATAAAAGGACAAGACCGTCTCCTCCATGTCCGAACGCAGGTCCTCCGCCGCCGCGCGACGAGGCCTGTTCAGGGCGAGCCTATCCGCCATGGGTAGGATGGGCAATCTGCCCATCTTGCCGGACGGGCGTCCCGTTTCAGAACAGGGCCGCGTTCCACACCAGATGCACGAGGATCGAGGCCGCATAGCCGAGGATCACGGCCCATGACCATTTCAGATGCGAGGAAAACGTATAGATCCCGCGTGCCTGCCCCATCAGCGCCACACCCGCCGCCGATCCGACCGAAAGGATCGACCCGCCCACGCCACAGGTCAGCGTGATAAGCAGCCAGTGCCCGTCGCTCATCGCGGGGTCCATGGTCAGCACGGCAAACATCAGCGGAATGTTGTCGACGATCGAGGACAGCGCGCCCACGATCACATTGGCCGGCAGCGGCCCGAGTCCGGTGTAAAGCACCTTTGATGCCAGCGCGAGGTAGCCCAGCACACCCAGTCCGCCCACCGCGAAGATGATGCCGAAAAAGAACAGGAGCGTATCCCATTCGACTCTCTGCACCTGCGCAAAGCTGTCGAGCACCATGTCTTCGTCGCCGCGCCGCCCGCCCTTGAGGCTCAGCGCGTAGGCCAGAAGCTGCAGATAGCCCAGCCCCAGCATCATCCCCATCGCCGGCGGCAGCGACAGGTAGTTCTTGAAGCAGACCGAGGTCGCGATCGTCGCCGCAAACAGGATCACCACGCCCCACATGCCGGGCTTGGCCGTCACATGTTCCTCCAGCCTCGCCGGGCGGCCCTTTGGCACGGCCAGGAACATCAGCAGGGCCGGAACCAGCCAGTTCACGACCGAGGGCAGGAAAAGGTCAAAGAATTCAAAGAATTCCAGCTTTCCCTTCTGCCAGACCATCAACGTCGTGATGTCGCCGAAGGGGCTGAAGGCGCCGCCGGCATTGGCGGCCACCACGACCGAAATGCACGACAGCATGGCAAACCGCGGATTGTCGCGCCCCAAAGCCATGACCACCGCGCCCATGACCAGCGCCGTCGTCAGATTGTCGAGGATGCCCGACAAGAGAAAGGACAGAAAACCGGTCAGCAGGAACAGCTGCCGATAGCTCAGGCCCTGCCGCACCAGCCAGCCGCGCAGCACCTCGAAGCCGCGCCGTTCTTCCAGCGTGTTGACGTAAGTGATGGCGACCAGCAGGAACAGGAACAACTCGCCATATTCCTCGATCACCGCGGCCGCATGTTCATGTGCCGCAGGTGCCTGGCCGATCGCGGTGAAGGCCACCCCGATCATCCCCCAGATAAGGCCGGCCGCGATCAGCACGGGCTTGGACTTGCGCATCCCCGTCATCTCTTCGAGGATCACCAGCAGGTAAGCCACAAAAAAGATGGCCAGCGCCGCATAGCCTGCCCAATGCCCGGTCAGATCGACATGTTCCATCAGCGGCTCTCCTGTTTTGACCCGCTTCTTGACCACGGGACCGGCAAGGCGTCAACCCGGCTCGCCATTCTTGACCATCCGGACAAGATTTGCGCCGCGGCCCCGCCCAAAGCCTTGCGAGTCCGCCCGGTCCATGCAAACCTCAGGCCGTCCGACCGGCGCGGCGCGCCGGATCCATGCCGTCCAGATGCCCTCCAGTGGCGGAGATTCCGATGCAGACCCACCTCCCCGATCCCAGGCCGACCGCCACCCCGTCGCGCGAGGCATCGGACCACCAGCTTCCGCAAGTCTCGCATGCCCGCAATCCGGGCATGGCGCTTGATATGGATTGGGTGGCGCGGGTCCAGGCCAATACCTCGGCCATCGAACGGCGCTGTGACACGCTGGGCGGCCGGCGCAGCGTCAAGAAGGATTATCAGGCGGCCTGGCTCTTGAAGGCGATCTCGCTGATCGACCTGACCACGCTGTCGGGCGACGACACGGCGGGACGGGTGCAGCGTCTCTGCGCCAAGGCGCGCCATCCGGTGCGCGCCGACCTCCTGGAGGCGCTTGGCCTGCCCGAACTGACCGTGGGCGCCGTCTGCGTCTATCACGAGATGGTCGAAGTGGCGGTCAAGGCGCTGGAAGGCTCGGGCATCCCGGTCGCCGCCGTCTCGACCGGCTTTCCGGCCGGCCTGTCGCCCTTCCCGCTGCGTCTGGCCGAGATCGGCGAAAGCGTTGCAGCCGGCGCGGCCGAGATCGACATCGTCATCTCGCGCCGGCATGTGCTGACCGGCAACTGGCAGGCGCTTTATGACGAGACGCGCGAGATGCGCGCTGCCTGCGGCCCGGCGCATATGAAGACGATCCTCGCCACGGGCGAGCTGGGCACCCTGCGCAACGTCGCCCGGGCCTCGCTGGTCTGCATGATGGCGGGCGCCGATTTCATCAAGACTTCGACCGGCAAGGAAAGCGTGAACGCCACCCTGCCCGTGACCCTGACCATGCTGCGCGCCATCCGCGATTATGACGAACGCACCGGCTTCAAGGTCGGCTACAAACCGGCCGGCGGCATATCGAAGGCCAAGGACGCTCTCTTGTACCTGTCGCTGATGAAGGACGAACTGGGCCTGCCCTGGCTGCAACCCGACCTCTTCCGCTTTGGCGCCTCGTCGCTTCTGGGCGATATCGAGCGGCAGCTGGAACACCACGTGACCGGCCGCTATTCGGCCGCCAACCGCCATGCGATGGCCTGACGATGCGCCCGTGCCAGAGGTCGCAGGGGCGCTGCCCCTCGGGCTTTGCCCTCACCCCGGAGCATTTGCACCTGGATGAAGACGTTGGCCGCAGGACTGCCCCGCGCCCCGGCGCGCCAAAGACGCCTTGCCCACTCCCCCCGATCCGCCCAGGAGCCCGCCCATGACCGTCCGCGATATCTTTGAGAGCATGTCTTACGGTCCCGCCCCCGAATCCAATGCCGAGGCGCAGGCCTGGCTGGCCGGGCACGGCGGCCGGTTCGGGCATTGGATCGACGGCGGCTTCAAGGCGGCCGGCGCGACCTTTGCCACGAAGAACCCCGCCACGGCGGAGATGCTGGCCGAGGTGACCCAGGGCACTTCGGCCGATGTCGCCGCGGCGGTGGCCGCCGCCCGCAAGGCGCAGCCCGGCTGGGCGCGGCTCTCTGGCCATCAGCGCGCGAAATACCTTTATGCGCTGGCCCGGCTGGTCCAGAAGAACGCCCGCCTGCTGGCGGTGCTGGAGACGATGGACAACGGCAAGCCGATCCGCGAGGCGCGCGACATCGACGTGCCGCTGGTCGCCCGGCACTTCTATTATCACGCCGGTCTGGCGCAGCTTTTGGCCAGCGAACAGCCGGGGATGCAGGCCCTGGGGGTCTGCGGCGCGGTCATCCCGTGGAACTTCCCCCTGCTGATGCTGGCCTGGAAGGTCGCACCCGCCCTCGCCGCCGGCAACACCATCGTCCTGAAGCCCGCCGAATACACCCCGCTGACCGCCCTTCTGTTCGCCGAACTGTCGCGCGAGGCCGGTCTGCCCAGGGGCGTCCTCAACATCGTCACGGGCGATGGCGAGACGGGGGCGGCACTGGTCGCCCATCCGGGCGTGGACAAGATCGCCTTCACCGGGTCGACCGCCGTCGGCCGCAAGATCCGCGAGGCGACGGCGGGCACCGGCAAGGCCCTGACGCTGGAGCTGGGCGGCAAATCGCCCTACATCGTCTTTGACGACGCCGATCTGGATTCGGCAGTCGAAGGGCTGGTCGATGCGATCTGGTTCAATCAGGGCCAGGTCTGCTGCGCCGGCTCGCGGCTCCTGGTGCAAGAGGGCGTGGCCGACCGCTTCCACGCCAGGCTGCGGCACCGGATGGACGGCCTGCGCCTGGGTGACCCGTTGGACAAATGCATCGACGTCGGGGCCATCGTCGATCCAGTGCAACTCGCAGCCATCACCGCCTTGGTCGAGGGTTGCAGCGAAGGCCAGATCTACCGCGCCGCAACGCCGGTGCCGGCGGGCTGCTATTACCCGCCCACGCTGATCACCGGCCTTTCCACCGCCTCGCCCCTGATGCAGGAGGAAATCTTCGGCCCGGTCCTCGTCTCGACCACCTTCCGCACCCCGGCCGAAGCGGTGGAACTGGCCAACAACACCCGTTATGGCCTCGCCGCCTCGATCTGGACCGAGAATATCAACCTCGCGCTCGACATGGCGCCCAAGGTCAAGGCGGGGGTGATCTGGATCAATGCCACCAACCTCTTCGATGCGGCGGCGGGCTTTGGCGGTCTGCGCGAATCGGGTTTCGGCCGCGAAGGCGGATGGGAGGGGCTCTTGGCCTACCTCAAGCCCGCGACGAAAGCCCGCGTGCTGGCCCCGATGAGGCCTCTGGCCGAACCGGCCGAACTGACGGTCGAGGGGATCGACCGCACCGCCAAGCTCTTCATCGGCGGCAAGCAGGCCCGGCCCGATGGCGGCTATTCGCGGAGTATCGTCTCGGCCCGCGGCAAGCTGCTGGGTCAGGTCGGCCTTGGCAACCGCAAGGACATCCGCAACGCGGTCGAGGCCGCCCATGCCGCCAAGGGCTGGGCCCGGACCGCCGGCCACGCCCGGGCGCAGATCCTCTATTACATCGCGGAAAACCTCTCGGCGCGCGCCAGCGAATTCGCCCTGCGCCTGCGCGATCTGACCGGCAAATCCGGCGAGGCCGAGGTCGAGGCCGCGATCCAGCGCCTCTTCACCTATGCCGCCTGGGCCGACAAGTTCGACGGTGCGGCCAAATCCGTGCCCCTGCGCGGGATTGCGCTGGCGATGAACGAACCGACCGGTGTGATCGGTGCGCTTTGCCCCGACGAGGCGCCGCTTCTGGGCCTCATCTCGGTCATGGCGCCGGCCATCGCCATGGGCAACACCATGGTTCTGGTGCCATCCGAACCGGCGCCGCTGGCAGCGACAGACTTCTATCAGGTTCTGGAAACCTCGGATCTGCCCGCCGGCGTGGTGAACATCGTCACCGGCGCCCATGCCGAACTGGCCAAGCCCTTGGCCGGTCACATGGATGTCGATGCGGTCTGGAGCTTTTCCTCCACCCCGCTCTCCCTGCAGATCGAAAAGGAATCAGCCGCTAACCTCAAGCGCACCTGGGTCAACCACGCCCGCGCCCGCGACTGGATGGGCCCCGAGGGCGAGGGCCGCGAATTCCTGCGCCACGCCACGGCAGTCAAGACGGTCTGGGTGCCCTACGGCGAATAGGCCCCCTCTTTCATTTGTTCACATATATCCCACGGGTGGGTCCGGGAGGGTGTGAAACCCTCCCGGTGGCAGGCACAGGGCGCTCAGGCCAGACCGACCGCGCGGCGCAGCCACTCCTCGCGCAGGCTCAACTCCTCGCCCAGATGCGCATCGGCCGCAGGCCCGCACATCCACAGCAGCGCACGAGCCGGCCATTCGGGCGGGATATGGGCAGCGGGGTCGATCTGGCTGACCGGATTGATGCCCGAGGCGCGGATCTTGACCTGCATCTCGGTCGCCACCGTGCCGGGCGACAGGCCCATGATGCGCAGGCCGTGGCCGGCCTCTTCCAGGTGCGCCGCGCGGGTCAGCATGGCCGCGCCGGCCTTGGCCGCGCAATAGGCGCTCCACCCTTCCAGCGGGCGATGCGCCGCCCCGGAGGACACGGTCAGGATTGTGCCGCCCTGCCCCCGCATCAGCGGCAGCACCGCGCGCATGCCGTGGAAGACGCCCTTCAGATTGACGTCGACGGCCCTGCCCCAGGCCTCGGGATCGGCCTCGGCCAGGGGGCTGATCGGGTCGATCGTTCCGGCATTGTTGATCAGGACATCCAGCCGGCCGAACCGCGCCAGCACCGCCTGCACCGCCCCCTGCACCGAGGTCCAGGACCCCACATCACAGCGCAGCGCCAGCCCGCCCGTCTCGGCGGCAAGCGCGCTGGTATCGCCGCGCGCCAGCAGCGCCACCCTCGCCCCCGCATTGGCAAAGACCCGGGCGGCGGCGGCGCCGATGCCCTTGCTCGCCCCGGTGATGACCACAACCTTGTCCTGCATGTCGGCCTCCTGTCCTGCCTCCTTTCCTAACCCGCCGGCGGCCCGCGTCAAATCCCTTGACCCGCAGGGGCGGCCATCGGATGCTTGGGGGACACAAATTTTCACAGGACGGTTTGTTATGACCCTGCGCAGCCTCGCCCGTGGTTCGGCCCTTTTCCTGATGCTGACGGCCTCTCCCTTGCTGGCCGATGTGACGCCCGAACAGGTCTGGCAGGGCTGGCAAGAGGCCACGGCCGGCATGGGCGCCAAGGTTTCGGCCGACAGCGCCACGCGCGACGGCGACACGCTGGTCGTCAAGAACCTGCGGATCGGCGACGCCACCAATGGCGAGGTGAATTTCGGCACGATCCGCCTGACCGACAAGGGCGATGGCACGGTCGCGGTGGAGCTGCCCGACAGCTATCCCGTCACACTGAACGTGCCCGCAACCGCGGGCGACCCGGCGGCCAAAGCCACCGAGATCAGCTTTGACGTCGGCATGCCCGGCGCGCAGATCACCGCTAGCGGCACCCCCGAGGCCGTGCGCTACGCCACCGAGGCACCCGAGCTGAATGTCACGCTGGCCAGCGTCAACGGCGTGCTGGCCAAGGCCATACCGATCAGCGCCGAAGCCCACCTGACCGGCATTTCCGCCAATTACGGGGTCGGAACCGGCGCGGATCAGACGCTTTCCGAAGACTTCACCGTGAAGAGCGTCAATTTCGCCATGAAGGGGACCGACCCCAAGGGCGGATCGGATTATGACATCTCGACCAGCCTCGCCGATCTCTTGGGCAAGATCGCGGTGAAGCTGCCCGCCGGCGTGGATACGAACGACATGGCGGCGGCGCTGGAGAAGGGTTTCAGCCTGGATGCCTCGGCCGGCTTTGGCGCCACGACCTTCGACATCAACGCGACCGATGCCGGCAAGGCGACGCAGATCACAGGATCGACCGGCAGCGCGATGCTGAACCTCGCGATGAACGCCGACCGCATCGACTATGCGACCGACACCAAATCCGTCTCGTTCAAGATCGTCTCGCCCGACATCCCGCTGGAGGATGCCTCGTTCAGCTATGGCGCGGCGGGGTTCCGGGTGGTGATGCCGGTGGCGGTGACAGGCCAACCCTCGGATTTCCAGTTCCGGATGAACCTGACGGATGTGGCGCCGTCCGAGGCGATCTGGGCGCTGATCGACCCGGGCAAGGCCCTTGCCCATGATCCGGCCACGGTGGTGATCGACACAAAAGGCAAGGTCACGCTGACCCGCAGCCTTCTGGCCGATGCGGCCTCGCTTCAGGCCGGACAGACCGACGCGCCCGGCACGCTGGATGCGCTGGACCTCGACCAGTTTCAGGCCAAGGCGGTCGGCGCCGATGTCACGGCCAAGGGCAGCTTCACCTTCGACAATTCCGACATGACGACCTATCAGGGCGTGCCCGCCCCGACCGGCAAGATCGACATCAAGGCCACCGGGGTCAATGCCCTGATCGACACGCTGGTCAAGATGGGTGTGGTGCCGCAAGAGCAGGCGATGCAGGGCCGCATGATGCTGGCCATGTTCGCCAATACCTCGCCCAATGCCGATGAGATGACCTCGAAGCTGGAGTTCAAGGACAAGCACTTTTTCGCCAACGGTCAGCAACTTCAATAAGTTTACCGGAACCGCAGCCCGCGTGGCACCGTGGCGCAGGCCGGTCGCTTGTCTGCGCCGGCAGTTTCGCCCATATCTGGCATCAAAGGGGACCCCAAGATGCCGCATGATCTGAACCACCTGACCGAAGCCCTGCTGCACGAGGCCGCCAAGGCCGGCGCCGACAGCGCCGATGCCATGGCCGTTGCGGGCCAGTCCCTGTCGATCGACATCCGGCAGGGCAAGCTGGAACAGGCCGAACGCTCCGAGGCGGTCGAGGTTGGTTTGCGCGTGATGATCGGGCATCGTCAGGCCTGCGTCTCGGCCTCGGACGTTTCGGCGGGCACGCTGGCCCGGCTGGCCGAACGCGCCGTCGCCATGGCACGCGAGGCGCCCGAGGATCCGACAGTGGGGCTGGCCGACCCCGACCAGCTGGCGCGGTCCTGGGACGTGGCAGCGCTTGAGATGTGCGACGAGACCTCGAACCCCTCGGCCAGCGCCTTGGAAGAAGCCGCGCGCCGGGCAGAGGCCGCGGCCCTGGCCGTGGGCGCCATCTCTCAGGTCGAAGCCTCGTCGTCCTGGTCGCGCCGGGGTCTGCATGTGGCTGCCAGCAATGGATTTTCCGGAGGTTACGAACGCTCGTCCCATTCGGTTTCGGCCGTGGCCTTCACCGGATCGGGCACCGCGATGGAGCGGGACTGGGCCGCCGAGGGCCGCATCTTTGCCGCCGACATGCCCGCGCCCGAAGAGATCGGCCGTCTGGCCGGCGAACGCGCGCTGGAACGCGCAGGTTCGGTCAAGCCGCCAACCGGGGCCTATCCGGTGCTGTTTGACGAACGCATCGCCGCGTCGATCGTGGGCCATGTGCTGATGGCGGTGAACGGCGCGATGATCGTGCGCGGCACCTCCTGGGCGCGCGACAAGCTAAGCAGCCAGATCCTGCCCAAGGGCATGTCGCTGATCGAGGACCCGCACCGGCCGCGCATCTCGGGCTCGCGCCCCTTCGATGCCGAGGGCCTGCCGACCCGGCGCCGCGCGCTGATCGAGGATGGCGTGCTGATGGGCTGGACGCTGGATCTGGCCAATGCGCGCAAGCTGGGCCTGCCCTCGACCGGCAATGCCGCACGCGGGACCAGCGCGCCGCCCTCGCCCTCCACCACCAACATCGACCTGACGCCGGGCACCGCCACGCGCGACGACCTCATGCGGCAGATGGGGACCGGGCTTCTGGTGACCTCGCTGATCGGTTCGACGATCAATCCGACCACGGGCGATTATTCGCGCGGCGCCTCGGGCTTCTGGGTCGAGGGCGGCGAGATCCGCTATCCGGTCAACGAATGCACCATCGCCGGCAACCTGCTCGAGATGCTGATGCGGATGACTGCCGCCAACGACGCGCGCGCCCATTATTCGACCCGGGTGCCCAGCCTGCTGATCGAAGGGCTGATGCTTGCCGGAGCGTGACCTTGCCCTTCTGATCGATGCGGCACATCTGGCGGGGCGGATCGCGCTCAGCCATTGGCGCAAATCTCCGCGCGTCTGGGAAAAGCCCGATGGCCAGGGCCCGGTGTCGGAGGCCGATCTGGAAGTGAACCGCGCCCTTGAGGCGCATCTGCGCACCCAGCGCCCCGATTACGGCTGGCTGTCCGAGGAAAGTACCGATGGCGCGGCCCGGCTGGACACCGAAAGCCAGTTCATCCTGGACCCGATCGACGGCACCCGCAGCTTCTTGCAGGGCGAGGACAGTTTCTGCCATGCCCTGGCCGTGGTGCGGGGCGGGGCTGTGGTGGCGGGCGTGGTCTTTCTGCCGGCGCAGGACAAGCTTTACGCGGCAAGCCTGACCGGGCCCGCGACGCTGAACGGACGTCAGATTGAGGCGCGGCCCTGCAACAGATCCGAGGGCGCGCAGGTTCTGACCGGCAAGGTCACGCTCGCGCCAGAGCTTTGGCCGGGCGGCGTGCCGGCCCTGGACCGGCACTTCCGCGCCTCGATGGCGTGGCGGATCTGTCTGGTGGCCGAGGGCGCCTTTGACGCGATGCTGACCCTGCGCCCGGCCTGGGAATGGGATATCGCGGCCGGCTGTCTGATCGCGGCGCGGGCCGGGGCCTGCGTCAGCGACCGCAGCGGACAGGCGCTGCGCTTCAATGCCAGGGACCCGCGCAGCGCCGGGGTCGTGGTGGCGCCGCCCGGCCTGCATGGCGATCTGATCCACCGGCTGACCGCGCCCCGGCCGTGACCGGCGGCCCCGCATGACAAAGGGCGCGGTGTGACCCGCGCCCTTTTTTTCATCTGTGACCTTCAGGCCCCGTAATCTTTCAACCCCCGAGATCTTTAACGCCCGGGAGTGCTTCGGGCGCGAAAGACTTTGGGGCGGTTGTGGCCTCACGCCTTGGGCTTGCGCGGCGGCACGAAGCGGCGCGAGGTATCGCCCGCATCAGACCGGGCGCTCGCGGGCTTGGCATAGGATTTCGGCGCATCGCCGGCACCATGCGACTTGAACCCGCCAGAGCGCGCCGGGCCGGATTTCAGCGGCTTGTCGCCGTAGCTTTTGGCGCCATAGGGTTTGGCCGGGCGGCTGTCGCCTTCGGTCTTGGGGCGCGCCTCATAGCTGCGCGGCTTGTCACCATAGGGCGCACGGGCCGGTTTGGCGGCGTCGCTGCCGGCGGCATGGCTCTTGTAGCCCGTGGCACGCCCGGCACCGCCCTCGGCGCCACCCTGCGACTTGTAACCGGCAGAGCGGGGCTTGTAGCCCTCTTTCGCCTCGCCATAGGGCTTGCGCGGGGCATCGCCATGAGACTTGGCCGAATAGGGTTTGCGGGCGCCATCGGCCTTGCCGGCATAGGGCGTACGCGCCTCTTTCGGGGCGCTGTCCGAAGGCAGCGGCGTCCAGGTCTTGCGCGGCGCCTCGTCCGAGACGGCCGCGGGCCGGGCATAGGCCGGCTTGTCCGATTTCGCATAGGCCGGCTTGGCATAGGCGGGGCGGTCAGAGTAGGCGCGGTCGCCGGCGGGCTTGTCATAGGACTTGCGCGGCGCCTTGTCATAGGGCTTGGCGGAGTCCTTGGGATAGCCGGTGCGGGCCTTTTCCTCGGCCTTGCGGGCCTTGTCTTCGGCAGACCAGCGCGGCTTGGCCTCGGTCAGATCGGCGACCGGCGCGTCCGGCGCGCCGTCTTCGACAACACGGGCCGGCTTGGCCGAGACGTAAGCCGGTTTTTCGGAATAGGCGGGCTTTTCGGGGTAGGCGGGCTTTTCGCGGGCCACGCGCGGGGCGCGGGTGGCATATTCGCTGCTTTCCGGGCGCGGTGCCGGACGCGGCGCGCGTTCGGGACGCGCGGACTGACGCGGCTTGTCCAGATCGGCGGGGGCCTGATCCAGCTTGGTCATCGCCAGATCGCGGTCGATCTGGGTCACCGCGGTGAAGCGGTCAGCCAGCGCGGACAGGATCTGCACATAGGTGCGGTCGGTCTGCACGCGGATGGCGCCGATTCCGTCCTTGGTGATGCCGCCGGCATCGCAGATCTTGGGCAGAAGCCAGCGCGCCTCGGCCCGGTCCTGATGGCCGACCGGCAGTTCGAACCAGATCGAGGGGCCGAATTCCGCCCGGTCGCGCGGCACATAGGGGGCCGGCGGCGGCAGGTCGGAGGACAGGACCTCGGGCGCGGTGCGTCCCTCGCGCCACTGGCGGATGAAGGCGGCGGCGACACGGTCGGCCCCGTAGGCCTTGATCAGGGTCTGGGCCAGATCGCCCTCTTCTCCAGCAGGCTGGCTCAGCGAAGGATGATCCAGCAGGCGGGCATCATCGCGCGCCTGCACATCGTCGGCCGAGGGCGGCTTGATCCATTCGGCCACGACCTTGGCGCCCTGCAACAGGCGCTGCGCCTTCTTGAATTCCGACGGCACCACGATCAGCGCCGAAACGCCTTTCGAGCCGGCACGCCCGGTCCGGCCAGAGCGGTTCAGCAGGGTTTCCGAATTCGACGGCAGATCGGCGTGGATCACCAGTTCCAGCCCCGGCAAGTCGATGCCGCGCGCGGCCACATCGGTGGCGATACACACATTCGCCCGCCCGTTGC
>WGOE01000006.1 GCA_016124195.1 bacterium
CGTTCGCCCACCTCGACGCCACGACGGTTCTGTCGCGCGCCATTTCGGAATTGGGCATCTATCCGGCCGTGGACCCGCTCGACTCGTCCTCGCGCCTCCTGGACCCGGCGGTGATCGGGGAAGAGCATTACAACGTGGCCCGTTCGGTGCAGGGCATGCTGCAGCGCTACAAGTCGCTGCAGGACATCATCGCCATCCTCGGCATGGACGAACTCAGCGAAGAAGACAAACTGACCGTGGCGCGCGCCCGCAAGATCCAGCGCTTCCTCAGCCAGCCCTTCGACGTGGCCAAGGTCTTCACCGGGTCGGACGGCAAGCAGGTTCCGCTGGAAGAGACGATCAAGTCCTTCAAGGCGGTGGTTGCCGGCGAATACGACCATCTGCCCGAGGCGGCCTTCTACATGGTTGGCGGCATTCAGGAAGTCATCGAAAAGGCCCAGCGTCTGGCTGCGGCCGCAGCGTAAGAGGGCAGCATGGCAGGCACGATGCAATTCGACCTGGTCAGCCCTGAAAAGCGCTTGGCCTCGATGACGGTGACCGAGGTGATGATCCCCGGCGCCGAGGGCGATCTGACCGCGATGGAGGGCCACACGCCCGTCATCGTGGGCCTGCGCACCGGCACGCTGCGTGTCGTCAATGCCGAGGGCGTCAAGTCCTTCGTTGTGACCGGCGGCTTTGCCGAAGTCACCGGGTCGAGCGTGTCGGTCCTGGCCGAACGGGTGATCCCCTTCGAAGAGGCCACCGGCACCGTGATCGACACGATCCTGGCCGAGGCGCGTTCGCTCGCCGCCGCGGCCCTGCCCGAAGACAAGGACATGGCCGAAAAGAACGTGGCCGATGCCCTGGCGCTGCATGATGCGATCCTCAAGGCCCATTGACCCTGACGTGACTTGAGTGGAAAAATGCCCCGCAGCCGTGGGGCATTTTTGTTTGTTGACATTTTCTTGACCATTTTTTCCGCTAATGGGAGCGGAAAGGCGAATTGGACATGAAGCGACTATCTTCAGGCAAAATCGGCATCGACCAGGGCAGCAAGGTCTTGTTTTCAGACTTCGCCGACGGCGGTGTCATGTGGACAGGGCAGGGCAATCGGGAAAGCCGGCATGCGATCACCTTCGCCGAGCCGTTTCTGGACGGTCCGGCGGTGATGGTCGGCATCTCGATGTGGGACATCGACCACAAGCACACGCAGCGCGCCGACATCACGGCCGAAAAGGTCACGCGCAAGGGCTTCGATCTGGTGTTCCGCACCTGGGGCGACACCCGCGTCGCCCGGGTCCGCGCCGATTGGACGGCGATCGGCGCCCTGCGCGATGATGAGGACTGGGATATCGACTGATCCGGGTCGCATGGGCAATTGGCCCGCCCCGGGATTGCCGCGTGACTTGGGTAGGATGGGCAATCTGCCCATCCCCGGAACGGGCCGCAAAGCCTAGCTGCGCAGGTACATGCCCTCGTAGATCGGCACCAGCGTTTCGGTCTCGAACAGCGACGACACCGAAGTGCCGTTCCAGATGTTCAGGATGGCCTGGGCGAACATCGGCGCTGTCGGCACGATGCGGATGTTGGTGGCGTTTCTGACCTCTTCGGTTGGCTCGATGGAATCGGTGATCACCAGAGATTTCATCACCGAGCCCGCCACCCGCGCCACGGCGCCCTTCGACAGGACGCCATGGGTGATGTAGGAATGAACCTCCCTGGCGCCGCTGTTCATCAGCAGTTCGGCCGCCTTGCACAGCGTGCCCGCCGTATCGGCGATGTCATCCACGATGATGCAGGTCTTGCCCTCGACATTGCCGATCACCGTCATCTCGGCGACCTCGCCCGCCTTCTCGCGCCGCTTGTCCACGATGGCCAGCGGCGCCTCGATCCGCTTGGCCAGTTCGCGCGCCCGCGCCACGCCGCCCACATCGGGCGAGACGATCATCACATCCGCCATCTTGCCGCGGAAATGATGCTCGATGTCCAGCGCAAAGATCGGCGAGGCGTAAAGGTTGTCCACCGGAATGTCGAAAAAGCCCTGGATCTGCGCGGCATGCAGGTCCAGCGTCAGCACCCGGTCGATCCCGGCCTCGGCGATCATGTTGGCCACCAGCTTGGCCGAGATCGGCGTGCGCGCCTTGGACCGGCGGTCTTGCCGGGCATAACCGAAATAGGGGATCACGGCGGTGATGCGGTCGGCACTCGACCGGCGCAGCGCGTCGCACATGATCAAAAGCTCCATCAGGTTGTCATTCGCCGGGTTCGAAGTGGGCTGGATGATGTACATATCCTCGCCCCGCACATTCTCGTAGACTTCGACGAAGATTTCCTGATCGTTGAAGCGTTCGATCCTGGCGTCCACCAGATTGACCGACATGCCGCGATGCATCGACATGCGCCGCGCGATCGATTTGGCAAGGGTGAGATTGGCGTTGCCGGAGATCAGCTTCGGCTCGGTGATGACGGGCATGAGGTATCCTTGCGCTCGGGGAGGGCCGGGGGCCTGCGTGACGGATTCGTGACGTTGACACCGCTTATCAACCTTCTAGGGTCTTGCAAAGCCAAGGAGGGGCATCCTTGGCCTCGGGGGGGTGCGTCACATGGTGCAGGTCGACTATTTTTTCGCGACAGTGTCGCCCTGGTGCTATCTGGCCGGCGACCGGCTGGAACAGACCGCCCGACGGCACGGTGCAACCGTGCGCTATATCCCGGTTGACGCAGGCGCGCTCTTCGCCCGGACCGGGGGAAAGCCCTTGGCCGAACGTCACGACAGCCGCAAGGAATACCGGCTGCAGGAACTGCGGCGCTGGTCAAGACGGCTGGGGATGAAGCTGGATCTGCAGCCCTTCTATTTCCCGGTCAACCCTGCGCCGTCGTCTTACGCCATCCTCGCCGCGATCCAGGCGGCCGAGGTTGGCGGCGGCGGCGACCTCGCCGGCCTCGTCCAGGCCTTTCCGCGTGCCGTCTGGGCCGAGGGTCGCAACATCGCCGAGGACGAGGTGGTCAAGGCAATCCTGGCCGAGCACGGCTTTGACCCCGCGATTGCCGACCGCCACATGATGACCGCCGCCGACAGCTATGTCCGGAACCTTGAAGAGGCGGTGCGGCGTGGTGTATTCGGCGTGCCGTTCTACATCGTGGGTGAAGAGCGGTTCTGGGGTCAGGACCGGCTTGAGGACCTAGACCTGCATCTGGCCGGAAAGCTCTGACATGCCTGAAGACATGGCTCTTGCGGCGTTGCCGCCTCATCGCAGCTGGATGCGGGGCGGACCGCGCCCCGTGCTGGCGCTGCACTGCTCGCTCGCCCATTCCGGCGCGTGGAGCGGGCTGGCCGCGCGGCTGCAGGGCGTGACCGTGACCGCCATCGACCAGATGGGCCATGGTGCGGCCGAGGATTGGGACGGGGTCAGCGACCTGCACGGTGCGGCGACCGAGGCCGCGATCCTGATGGCCGAACGGCTGGGGCAGGGGGCGGGCATCGACCTTTTCGGCCATTCCTTCGGAGCCACCGTTGCGCTGCGGATGGCGCTGGCGCGGCCGGATCTGGTGCGCAGCCTGACGCTGGTCGAGCCGGTGATCTTCGCTGCCGCCAAGGCCTGGGATCCGGCGGTCCATGCGGCCTTCCGCGCCCGGCATCTTGAATTTGCGCGGCTGATCGGTGCCGGCCAGCGCGAGGCCGCGCTCCGCGTGTTTCACGGAGACTGGGGCACCGGAGAGGCGCTTGACGCCCTGCCAGCGCGGACCCGCAGCTACATGCTGGACCGCATCCACCTGATTGAGGCGCAGAACCCGGTTCTTCTGGACGATGCGGCGCAGATGTTGCGACCGGGCGGGCTGGAGGCGGTTGAGGCGCCGGTTCTGCTGATCGACGGGGCCAAGAGCCCGCCCGTGATCGAGGCCGTGCAGTCCGCGCTTGCGGCGCGGCTGCCACGGGTGCGCCGGGTTTCGGTGCCCGGCGCGGGTCACATGGTGTCGATCACCCATGCGGCCGAGATTGCGCCAGCCGTGCAGGCCCATCTGGACGCATGCTAGGGGCGGCTGGGGCGCCGCAGCCGCCGGGCGTTTCGCACCCCGGCAGCCGGACCTCAAGCGGGGGTTTCACACCCCCGCACCCCCGTGGGATATTTATGAACAGATGAACGAGGTCAGGGTTTCAGCGCGGCGAGGAGCGCATCGACATCCTCGCCCGTGGTGGACCAGCTTGCGACGAGGCGGGCGCCCTCCATCCCTTCGGGCGCGGGCATCGCGTAGTAGATGGCGCCGCGCGCCTCGGCCCTGGCATTGGTCCCCTTGGGCCAGGCTGGGAACAGCATGTTGGCGGGGGCGGGATGCAGAAGCCGGGCGTCGGGCACCTGCGCCAGACCCTGGACAAGACGCGCGCCCATCGCATTGGCCCGGCGGGCGAGGTCGAGCCAGAGGCCATCGGTCAGGTAAGCCTCCATCTGGGCTGAAAGGTAGCGGTGCTTGGAGAAGAGGTGGCCGGCGCGTTTGCGGCGCAGTTCGAACTCCCAGGCCTTGGCCGGATCGAAGAGGACGACGGCCTCGACGCCAAGGCAGCCGTTCTTCGTACCGCCCAGCGACAGAACATCGATCCCGGCCTTCCAGGTCATCTCGGCGGGTGTGGCGCCGGTGGCGACCAGCGCATTGGCAAAGCGCGCGCCGTCAAGGTGGCAGGGCAGGCCGAGGCTTCGCGCAAGTGCGGTCAGGGCCGCGATTTCGGCCGGAGTATAGACCGTTCCGGCCTCGGTCACATTGGTCAGGGTCAGCATGCCGCGCTGCACGCCATGCACGCCCGAGACGCCCACCCGGGACAGGGCGGCAGTCAGGGTCGCGGGCGTGATCTTGCCATGGTCGCCCGCCACCGGGATCAGCTTGGCGCCGGCCGAGAAGAACTCTGGCGCGCCGCATTCGTCGGTGGCGACATGGGCCTCGCCATGGCCGAATACGGCGGCCCAGGGCGGGGTCAGCATGGCGATTGACAGGGCATTGGCGGCGGTGCCGGTGGCAACCAGATAGACCTCGGCCTCAGGCGCCTCGAAAAGGGTGCGGATCAGCCACTTGACCCGGGTCATGATCGGGTCGGCGCCATAGCTGCGCGCATAGCCGTCATTGGCACGGGTCAGGGCGGCGATGATTTCGGGGGCGGCGCCAGAGCCGTTGTCGGAGGCAAAGAACATCAGGGGGTCTCGTCTATCACATATTCGTCCCAGATTTCCTCTGGCACTTCGATTTCGGACACGGTCCAGCCGCGCACGGACATGCCGGCGCGGTGCGTGCTTTCGGGATCGCCGGTCAGCAGGGGATGCCAGTCAGGCAGGGATTTGCCCTCGTAAAGCAGCCGGTAGGCGCAGGTGCGCGGCATCCAATAGGCGATCTTGGGCAGGGTCTTGGGCGACAGGCGCACGCATTCCGGTACATATTGGTGCCGCGTTTCGTAGTTGCGGCAGCGGCAGGTGTCGCCGTCCAGAAGCTTGCAGGCCACGCGGGTGAATTCGACCTCGCCGGTGTCTTCGTATTCCAGCTTGTTCAAGCAGCATTTGCCGCAGCCGTCGCAGAGCGCCTCCCACTCGGTCGGGGTCAGCTTGCTCAGCGGCAGGGTCCAGAAGCGGGGGCGAAGGTCACTCATGCCCGCACAGTGCCGGGAATTGCGCGGGAAGGGAAGTCAGGAAAGCAGCGCGCGGGCCCGGGCGCAATCGGCGGCCATCTGGTCCATCAGGGCGGGCAGACCGTCGAACTTCATCTCGGGGCGCAGGTAGTCCACGAGTGCGACCGAGAGATGCTGGCCGTACAGGTCCGCGTTGAAATCGAACAGGAAGGTTTCAAGATTGGGCTGGTTCAGGCCGAACATCGGGCGCACGCCAAGGCTGGCCGCGCCGATGTAATGGCCCTTCTGCGGGCCGGTCAGCACCTCGACCCGCACGGCATAGACGCCGAGCCGCGGCAGATGCAGGCCCGCAACCGACATGTTGGCGGTCGGATAGCCCAGGGTGCGGCCGCGCTTTTCGCCATGGATCACCTCGCCGTCGATGCGGTGCCAATGGCCCAGCATGGCGGCGGCGTCCCGTGGACGACCCTCGGCCAGGGCGGTGCGGATCGCGGTCGAAGAGATCTCGACCCCGCCCTGCTGCACCAGTTCGGCCACGGTGACCGCAAAGCCGAAGGTCTGCCCAAGCGCCACAAGGTCCTGCGCCTTGCCGGCGCGGGCCTTGCCAAAGCAGAAATCCGACCCGACCACGACATGGCTGACCCCAAGGCCCGCGGCCAGAATGTCCTGGGCGAAAGCCTGCGGCGACAGGCCGGCCAGCGCCTTGTCAAAGGGCAGTTGGTAAAGCTCGGCGACGCCCAGCTTGGCCAGCCGGTTGGCGCGTGCCTCTGCATTCATCAAGCGAAACGGTGGCGCATCGGGATTGAAGACTTCACGCGGATGCGGCTCGAAGGTCACGATTCCCAGGGGCGCCGTGCCGCGCGCCAGATCGATCACCGCCTGATGGCCAAGATGGACGCCGTCGAAATTGCCCATGGCAACGGAGGCTCCGCGCGCGTCAGGTGCAAGCCCTTGCCAATGCTTGTGAATCCGCATCTTACCCCGGGTTCGGGGGCAGCCCCCGTCAGTCGAACTTGCGGCTGGGCGCCAGAACCAGCGCCTCGCCCTTCAGGACAACGGTATTGCCCACGGCGCAGAGGGTTTCAAGGGTCACCCGGCGTTTGGCATGGTCGATGGCCAGGACTTTGACCTGCGCATCCAGAAGATCGCCGGGCCGGACCGGCGCCATGAAGCGCAGCGACTGCGACAGATAGACCGTGCCATGGCCCGGAAGCTGTTCGCCGATCACCGCCGAAATCAGGCTGGCGGTCAGCATGCCATGCGCGATGCGACCTTCGAAAATTGTCTCGCGGGCGTAGTCGTCGTCCAGATGCACCGGGTTATGGTCGGTGGAAACCTCGGCGAAAAGGGCGATGTCACGATCGCTGACCCGCTTTTGCCGCGAACGGACCATGCCGACTTCGATATCTTCGATGCAGATCGTGCCGGGCGCGTGATTGTCGAGCATGATTCCCTCCGGGTTGCAGCAAATCTACGCCATGCCGCAGCGCAGCGCAATCCGTCACGCAATAATTATGCTGAATTTACGCCCGCCATGTAACTTTGTTACCGCAGTTTTGCGATCGAGAAGGTGGCCGACATCTGCCGCGCGATCAGCCACTTTTCCAGCAGGCCCTTGTCCGGCGCATTCGGGTCCGGCCCGAATTCGGTCGCCGAGATGCCGCCGGTGACGAACAGCGTGTCCAGCCCCTCGGCCATGCCGCCTTGGATGTCGGTGCCGATGCCGTCGCCGATGCACAGGATCTGCGGGTTGCGCCCGCCGCCCAGCTCGCCCAGACGGCGCCGGGCCAGATCGTAGATCGGCGGATGCGGCTTGCCGAAATACATGGTCTTGCCGCCCATCTTTTCGTAATCCGCCGCGAGCGCCCCCGCGCAGTAAAGCCGCTGGGCGCCATAATCCACGACGATATCGGGATTGGCGCAAAGCATGGTCAGCCCGGCAGTCTTGGCCCGCATCAGGGGCAGCCTGTAGTCGGCGGGCGTCTCGGTCAGGTCATGGGCAAGGCCGGTGCAGATCATCACATCGGCCGCCTCGGCCTCGACCCGCGTAATGGCGGCAGGGGTCAGGTCGGCGGGCAGGTCGGTGAAGAAGGGCTCGTCCTTGGTGGCACCCACAAAGAAGGCCCGGGTGCCGAAGGTGCCAGAGAACAAGGCATATTGCGTGGCATCGCCCGAGGTCACCACCTCGTCCCAGGCGTCGCGCGGCACGCCCATGCGGTCCAGTTGCGCCACCACGCTGCCGCGCGGGCGCGGGGCGTTGGTCAGAAGGATGACCTTGCCACCGCCGCGCCGCAGCGCCTGCAGGGCCGCCACCGCCTCGGGGAAAGGCTGCTTGCCGTCGTGCAGGCAGCCCCAGAGGTCGCAGAGCACCGCATCATAGCGGCGGGCAATCTTGGCGAGGGAGGAGATCAACTCGGTCATGGACGGCCCTTGCTGGCATGGATGGTGCGACACGGAACACCCGCGGGCCAGACAAACTTCCAGCCCGCGGGAAAGGGTAGGATGGGCCATGGGCCCATACTGGGGGGCGTCAGAGCTTCAGCGCCGGGATGATCTGCTTCTTGCGGCTCATGATGCCGGGCAGGACCACGGTGTCGCCGGTGACCTTCACGCCGAACGACGCCTCGGCCATCTGCTTGACCAGATCGTTCGGCACCAGAAGTGTCGCCTCTTCCTTCAGGATGTCGATGACGAACAGCAGGACCTGATCCGCGCCGTCTTCCTTGGCCACCCCCGGCATCGACGCCATCAGCGAGGCCTTGCGGTCCAACAGCACCTTGGGCGCCGTAGTCTCCAGAACCGAGACGCGCAGTTCCTTGCCGGCCACGTTGTATTCCTTGGAATCCATCCGCAACAGCGCCGCGTCCGAGAAGGCCGAGACGTCGGATTTCGCCTCGAACAGCGCGGCGGCCAGTTCGGGGATCGACACGCGCAGGTCGGCGGCCAGTTGTTCGGCCACGGCACGGTCATGCGGCGTCGTGGTGGGTGAGCGGAATTCCAGCGTGTCCGACAGGATGCAGGACAGCATCGCCCCCTTGATCGCGCGCGGCGCCTTGGCCAGATCGGCGCCCATCAGGTCACGCAGGATCGTCGCGGTGCAGGCCAGCGGGCGGATCGTGATGTCGATCGGCGTCCTGGTCTTGAGGCCGCCCACCAGCATGTGGTGGTCGATGATGCCCATCACATTGGCCTCGTTGATCGAGGCGGGCAGTTCGGCCGGATTGTTGGTATCGACGATCACCACGCTGTCAGAGGCCGCGACATCGGAAATGATCTCGGGCTTGGGCAGGTCCCAGTGGCGCAGCACGAAGGCCGCCTCGGTGTTCGGCTCGCCCAGAAGGCAGGGCTTGGCCGGGGTGCCCTTCACTTCGCTCAGGTACCAGGCCCAGATGATCGGCGAGCCGGTCGAATCGGTGTCGGGGGATTTGTGGCCGAAAACCTTGATGGTCATGGGGAAACCTTTCCGTGCTGATTTTGCGCGGCTTATAGGCGCGCGGGGGGTATTTGTCACGCGGTCCGCGCCCTGACCGGCGGATCTGACGCGCCGCGGCGCAAGGGGCCGGGCCGCTGCCTTGCTTGCGAACCGGCGGGATCTTGGGCATCCTGACCGCTGCATTTGAGACTTGTCCGTGTTACAGGCCGCAGTCTGCGGAGTTGGGTCGTTCATGTTTGTTCCATTTCTTCTTTTGACAGCGTCGCTGGGTGCCCTTGGGGCGGCGCTGCTGCGGCCGGGCCTCACGGACCTTGTCTTGCTGGCCGCGCCCTGTGCCATCGCCGCGCTGTTTCTGTTCCTGCGGGCCTTGCTGCGGCCACGGAAGGCGGCCGAGCCCCGGCGCCTGGGGGAGGGAGAGGGGCCGAACTGGGTCGTCGTCGACGGGTCGAATGTCATGCATTGGAAGGACGGCACGCCGCAGATCGCCACGGTGCGTGAAGTGGTCGATCGGCTGAAGTCCCTCGGCTTCAGCCCCGGTGTCGTGTTCGATGCCAATGCGGGTTACAAGATCTCGGGGCGCTACCGGCATGATTTTGCCTTCGGTCAGCTTCTGGACCTGCCCGAAAGCCGGGTGATGGTGGTGGCCAAGGGCACGCCGGCGGATCCGGTGCTGCTGGCCGCGGCCCGCGACCTGGGCGCGCGCGTCGTCACCAACGACCGCTTTCGCGACTGGGCCGCGACCCATCCCGAGGTTCTTGAGGCGGGCCGCCTGATCCGGGGCGGCTATCGTCAGGGCAGCCTGTGGCTTGACCTCGGCTGAGACGGGCCGAACGGCCTCTGCCAGATCGAATTTTCGCGTCTCGGGTGTTGACAGACTCGGGGCAAATGCCTAACTCAAGCCTCGTTAGCACTCGATAAGCATGAGTGCTAATCGAGATTAACCTGGAACCTAGGGAGTGTTACCAGATGGCTTTCAAACCGCTGCATGACCGCGTGCTGGTCAAGCGTATCGCCTCGACCGAAAAGACCAAGGGCGGGCTGATCATCCCGGAAACCGCCAAGGAAAAGCCCGCGGAAGGCGAGATCATCTCGGTCGGCGAAGGCGCGCGCAAGGACTCGGGCGAGCTGATTGCGCCCTCGGTCAAGGCTGGCGACCGCATCCTGTTCGGCAAATGGTCGGGCACGGAAGTGACGCTGGACGGCGAAGAGCTGCTGATCATGAAGGAAAGCGACATCATGGGGATCATCGCCTAAGTCGCTTGTCCGGTCGGCGGGGCAGGCCCCGCCCTACATCCATCCATTCAAACGGGAGTTAGCACAATGGCTGCTAAAGACGTACGTTTTGACACCGATGCCCGCGACCGCATGCTGCGCGGCGTGAACATTCTTGCCGACGCCGTGAAGGTGACGCTGGGCCCGAAAGGCCGCAACGTGGTCATCGACAAGTCCTTCGGCGCACCGCGCATCACCAAGGACGGTGTGACGGTTGCCAAGGAAATCGAACTGGCCGACAAGTTCGAGAACATGGGCGCCCAGATGGTGAAGGAAGTCGCTTCCCGCACCAATGACGAAGCGGGCGACGGCACCACCACCGCCACCGTTCTGGCCCAGGCCATCGTTCGCGAAGGCATGAAGGCCGTGGCCGCCGGGATGAACCCGATGGACCTCAAGCGCGGCATCGACATGGCGACCTCGAAGGTCGTGGCTGCGATCAAGGCCGCCTCGCGTCCGGTCAAGGACTCGGACGAAGTGGCGCAGGTCGGCACCATCTCGGCCAACGGCGAAGCGCAGATCGGCCGCTTCATTGCGGACGCCATGCAGCGCGTCGGCAACGAGGGTGTGATCACCGTCGAAGAGAACAAGGGTCTTGAGACCGAAGTCGAAGTCGTCGAAGGCATGCAGTTCGACCGCGGCTACCTGTCGCCCTACTTCGTGACCAACGCCGACAAAATGACCGCAGAACTGGAAGACGTGTTCATCCTGCTGCACGAGAAGAAGCTCTCGTCGCTGCAGCCGATGGTTCCGTTGCTGGAAGCCGTGATCCAGTCGCAGCGCCCGCTCTTGATCATCTCGGAAGACGTTGAAGGCGAAGCTCTGGCGACGCTGGTCGTCAACAAGCTGCGCGGTGGCCTGAAGATCGCCGCTGTCAAGGCTCCGGGCTTCGGCGACCGTCGCAAGGCCATGCTGCAGGACATCGCGATCCTGACCGGCGGCCAGGTCATCTCGGAAGACCTCGGCATGAAGCTCGAGTCGGTCACCATCGACATGCTGGGCAAGGCCAAGAAGGTTTCGATCAACAAGGACAACACCACCATCGTTGATGGCGCCGGTGCCAAGGCCGAGATCGAAGCCCGCGTCAGCCAGATCCGCACCCAGATCGAGGAAACCACCTCGGACTACGACAAGGAAAAGCTGCAAGAGCGCGTGGCCAAACTGGCCGGCGGCGTTGCGGTGATCCGCGTCGGCGGCATGACCGAAATCGAAGTGAAAGAGCGCAAGGACCGCGTGGATGACGCCCTGAACGCGACCCGTGCGGCCGTGCAGGAAGGCATCGTGGTCGGCGGCGGTGTGGCTCTGGTCCAGGCGGCCAAGGTTCTGCATGACCTGGTTGGCGCGAATTCCGACCAGCAGAACGGCATCTCGATCGTTCGTCGCGCTCTGGAAGCCCCGCTGCGTCAGATCGCTGAAAACGCTGGCGTCGATGGCGCTGTCGTGGCCGGCAAAGTGCGCGAAAGCAACGACCCGACCTTTGGCTTCAACGCTCAGACCGAAGAATATGGCGACATGTTCGCCTTCGGCGTGATCGACCCGGCCAAGGTGACCCGGACCGCTCTGGAAGATGCGGCCTCGATCGCCTCGCTGCTGATCACCACCGAAGCCATGATCGCCGACCGTCCGGAGCCGAAGTCGTCGGCCCCGGCTGGCGGCGGCATGGGCGGCATGGGCGGCATGGACGGGATGATGTAATCATCCCTGCGCCTTTGCAGCAGGATTGGGGGGCGGTCTTCGGGCCGCCCCTTTTCTTTTGTCCCCTCGTGCAAGAGGAGCCTTGGGCGCGCCGCGAATTTGGCGCAAGACTGTCCGGCAGACGCGCCAGGCCAGAGAGGATCATGCGGCTATTCGGATTGACCTGCCTTGTGATGCTGGCCTTCGCGGCCAATTCGGTGCTGAACCGGATGGCCGTGGGTACCGGGCTGATCGCCCCGGTGCCCTTCGCCGTCGTGCGGCTTGCGGCGGGAGCCCTCGCCCTGGGCGGCCTTCTGCTCATGCGGCGCGGGGGGGGGCGGCGCTGGCCCGGCTGGCGGGGCCGTCTGCCGGGCGTCCTTGGGTTGCTGGTCTATCTCTTCGGCTTTTCGGCCGCCTATCTGAACCTCGATGCCGGCACGGGCGCGCTGATCCTGTTCGGCGTCGTGCAGGTCACGATGTTCGCGGGCGCGCTTTGGTCGCGTGAGGCTCTGCCGCCGCGTCGGATCGGCGGCGCCGCGCTGGCACTGGTCGGTCTGGCGCTTCTGGTCTCGCCCCGGGGCGGCGCGTTCTGGCCCGAGGTCTGGATGGCGCTGGCCGGGATGGGATGGGGAATCTATTCCCTGGCCGGGCGCGGCCAACGCGATGCGCTTGCGGCCTCGGCGTGGAATTTCGGGCTGGCGCTGCCGGTCGGGCTGGTTGTTCTGGCGCGCGCACCCGGCCATTGGTCGGCGGAGGGCCTTGCTCTGGCCGCCCTTTCGGGCGCCGTCACATCGGGCATGGGCTATGCCCTCTGGTACGCCGTGGTTCCCCGTCTTGGCGCCGGCCGCGCGGCCACGGCCCAACTGACCGTGCCGCTGATCGCAGCTTTGGGCGGCTTTGCGCTTCTGGCCGAACTGCCTGGCCCCGGCTTCTGGCGCGCCGCGGTCCTGGTGCTGGGCGGCGTGGCCCTCGCCTCGGTCGCGCCGCGCCGCGCGCCCTGATCCATTGCTCTTTGCGGCACTACTCCACAGGAGGTCTGGAGGGTGTGAAACCCTCCAGCGCCCGATGCCAGACGACCGGCTTTGTGCCCTTGCCGGCGGCCGGTGTCTGACCCGCGCCCGGTCGGACTAATCCAGCCCCTTTCTCAGGCGATGGATGCGATGGCCCGTGGCCGCGTCCAGTCGCATCACGCCGGTGGCGGCAAAGCCCTGCGCCTGCCAGAAGGCAAGGCCGCGCGGGTTGGCCTCGAGCACCGCCAGAAAGATCTGCGGGCAGTGCCGCTGCCGGGCAAGGTGTTCGGCCTGGGCGTAGAACGCCGCCCCATGGCCCCGGCCCCGGACGCGCGGCGCGAGGATCATCAGGCCCAGATAGGCATCCCCGGGCGCGGGAAAGCCGAAGGACAGTTCCGCCACCCCGGAAAGCCGATCCTCCAGCCACAGGCCAAGACGGCAGGACTGCGCCGAGTCGCAGCCGGGCGGGCCGGCCAGATAGACCTCGTCGACCTCTGCCGGGCCGGGCGCGTGGCCAAGACAGAGGCGATAGTAATCCTCCGCTTCAGCCAGAAGCGCCGCCACCGCCGCGCGGTCGGCCTTTGGCTCAAGCGTCCGGATCTGCATGCGAGATCGCAACCACTTCGACCTGAACCGCGCCCGAAGGTTTGCGCCAGGTCACCACATCGCCGACCTCTGCCCCGATCAGCGCGCGGGCCAGCGGCGCATGGGGCGCGATGCGGCCTGCGGCGGGGTCGGCCTCGTCCTCGCCGGTGATTTCGTAGCGCGTCTCTGTTCCTGCCTCGTCGCGCAGGGTGACGCGGAGGCCGAAGGCCACCGTCTTCAGATCATGTGCCGCGGGGTCAACCGGAATGGCCGCGCGCAGCCGCGCCTCCAGATAGCGGATGTCGCGTTCCGCCGCGGCCTCTGGCAACTTGTCCAGCCGCTCGGCCCTTGCCTTCAGCGCGGCAAGATCGGCCTGCCGCTGGCGCAGCCGCGCCTGCAGCGCCAGAAGCCCGCGCGGCGTCACGTAGTTCGGATGCGGCGATTGCGGCAGGTCGGGCAGGGGGTCCAGCGCGCCGTCGCCCTCTTTGACAAAGGCGCGGCTCATCGGATCAGACGCTCCAGCGGGTCATAGGTCAGGCCCGCTTCCCAAGCGACCTGCGCCAGACTGTCGGGCTTGAAGCGGATGCGCCCCAGCGTCAGATCGCCTTGGCTGAAATAGCGCCGGTCGGTCACGACACGCGCCGGGTCGCGCCAGGTGGCGTCGATCGACCCGCCAGTGACCGTGCAGCGAAAGAAGATGTCGACCTGATGAAAGCCCGTCGCCGGATCGTGGAATTCGTTGATCAGCGCGGGGTCGCCCACGCGGATCCGGAGGCCGGTTTCCTCATGCACCTCGCGCATCAGGTTGGCGTGCAGCGAGGTGCCTGATTCCACCCCGCCGCCCGGGGCGCACCACAAATCCGACCGCCCGCCCGGAAAGGCGTTGACCAGCAAGAGCCGGTTCTCGTGCAGGATCAGCGCACGCGCGGCAAGGCGAGGAGACTTGGCAGCCATGATCCAAGGCTTAGGCGGTCAGTCGCGAATGTCCAGCCTTTAGTGGGTGCGCCTTCGATTTTGCCGCCCACTGCCGGAGGCCTTCAGGCCGGAACGGCGGCAGGGCTCGCCTGACGCTCGGCGTAAAGCAGATAGGTCGAACCGGCCAGGATCAGCGCGATGCCCAGCCAATAGGACCCCGAGGGCGCAAAGTTCAGGACCAGCCAGCTGACCGCGATATTCGAGAACAGCTTCAGGTCATCGAAGGGCTGCACGAAGCCCGCATCCGCCGCCGCATAGGCCAGCGTCAGGAAATGCTGCGCGCCATACATGATGACCCCGCCGGCCAGCAGCAGGATCAGCACCTCGCCCTGCGGCAGTTCAAACCCGGCCTGCACCGAAAAGAGCAAATTTACCGGCGTCAGCAACACCAGAAGCCACATGGTGATGGCGGTCTGCGGTTCCTCGCGCGTCAGGCGCTTGGTGATCAGCGAGGCGCCGCCCCACAGGATCGCCGCCGCCAGGGGATACAGGGCCGACAGCGTCAGAGGCCCCTCCCACGGGCGCAACAGGATCATCGCGCCAGCAAAGCCCAGCATGGCCGCGATCCAGCGATGCGCCGACACCCTTTCGCGCAGGAAGATGGCCGCCCCCACCAGCACAAAGAAGGGCGAGGTCATCACCAGCGCCACCACATGCCAGGGCGCCATGCCCGAGGCAAAGGCCTGGGTGAAAGCCTGCACGCCCAGCACCGACAGAAGGATGCGCAGGATGTGCAACACGGGACGACGGGTCCGCATCGCGCCAAGGCCCTGCCGCCACAGGAAAGGCAGCGAGAACAGGGTGGCGATCGCATATTGCCAGAAGGCATCCGATTGCGGCTTGAAACCCAGCTTGTAGGTCACGGTCCAGGTCACCGCATTGGCCAGAGCAAAGCAGATGCCGGCCAGAACCATGAAGCCTGCGCCGCGCAGCGGGGCGGTTCGGGTGGGGAGGGTCTGATTCATGTCGGTCTCCTTTCAGACAACACAAATCAGGGGGATATGCCGAAGGACCCGGCCCAAAGGGGCCAGTTCACTGACACTCTCTTTCATCCGGACTATACCGTCGGCCCCGGAGTTGCACCGGATCTGCTGACCCTTTCAGCCCCGTATGTCGGGGCAAAAGGCGCTCGCGGGCTGTACCGCCGGTGGGGAATTGCACCCCGCCCTGAGACTACCGGGAAAAGCCCCGGCGCGGGTTTCATAGCCAAGCGGGTCAGGTGCTGCAAGGGGGCCATGGTGCGGCCTTGCGCCGGCCCTTGTGCGCAACATATCTAGATCATGCGTCGGACTTCCGCCCTGTTCCTGTCGGCCCTGACCGACCTGCGCGCCAAGCCGTCGGGGGCGGGGCCGTCTGACAGCGTGGTGCTCTTGCACGGGCTGGCACGGACCGAGGCCTCGCTTCTGCTGATGGACGCGGCCTTGCGGGCGCGCGGCTATGAGGTGATCAACGACAGCTATCCTTCGACCAGTGCCAGCCTTGCACAACTGGCCGAAGGCATCGGGCAAAGGGTGGCGCGCTGCACGCCGGGCGGTCGGGTGCATTTCGTCACCCATTCGATGGGCGGCATCCTGTTGCGGCTGTGGCTGCAGCACCACCGGCCGGAAAACCTCGGCCGAGTGGTGATGCTGGCGCCGCCCAACCAGGGCTCGGAGGTGGTGGATGCCATGGGGGGGCTGGCGGCGTTTCACTGGCTGAACGGTCCGGCGGGGGCCGAACTGGGCACCGGGCCCGAGGCAGTGCCACGCCAGCTGCCGCCGGCGGATTTCGAGGTCGGGGTGATTGCCGGCACCCGTTCGCTCAACCCGCTGTTTTCCCGCCTGCTGCCGGGGCCGGACGATGGCACGGTCTCGGTTGCCTCGACACGGCTCGCGGGGATGGCGGCGCATCTGACGCTGCGGGTCAGCCATACCTTCATGATGAATTCGCCAGAGGTGATTGCGCAGACCCTGATCTTCCTGGGCACCGGTCGCTTCGCCCCGGACCTGACCTGGCGCGCCGCCGTTGAAAGCCTGTGGCGCCGTTGACGGCGGCGGTCAGGCGCGCGACCGGATCAGCCGGTTGCGGAACTGTGGCGAAGCGATTTCAGGCACCAGAAGCGTCGGGTTCCGCACCGATTTTACGCGCGGCCCGCCGCCGGAACGAACCAGGAGATAGACCGACTCCGCCTGGGCCAGGACGGCGCCGCACCCGTCCAGGGCATTCCAGCGGACCCAGACCCTTTGCGTGGCGCCCGGCAGTTCCACCGCGCAGACATGCGGGTCAAGCTTGGCGAAGCTGCGCGCCAGAAAGGCCAGCCTTGTGCGGTGCAGATGCAGCAGCACATCCTCGCGGCTGGTCAGCACAAGGTTTCGGCCGGCCAGATCGATCTCCAGCGGGACCTCGCAATGGCGGGCAAGGTCGTCCAGCCGTCCCGCCATCAGCAGAGCCGCGCGCCATGTGATATAAGAGACGCAATCGTTATAGGTCATGTCCGGCCCCTTAAACCGCCTTGGCTTGCCGATAGAGCGCTTCGTGCTTCGGCTATGTCGCAAGACGGCGCTTCAATATCTTTGATCGACATCAAAATGGCCATGCACCAAACGCATGAAACACCTGCAAAAACGAAATAACGCTTGCAAAAGCTTGTTGCGCCGCACCGCAAAAGGCCACCCGGCCGGCGCTACCGGCCGGTTCCCGGGCCCGAGGCGCCCGGGCGCTTGATGCGGTTGACATGCCCCATCTTGCGCCCCGGTCGCGGCGCGCCCTTGCCGTACAGATGCAGGGCCACGTGCGGCTCGCGTGCCAGCGCCGGCACCTTGAGGATGTCATCTCCGATCAGGTTTTCCATCACGACGTCGGAATGGCGCGACCCGTCGCCCAGAGGCCAGCCGGTGATGGCGCGGATATGCTGTTCGAACTGATCGACCGCGCAGCCGTTCTGCGTCCAATGCCCCGAATTGTGGACGCGCGGCGCGATTTCATTGGCGATCAGGCCTTGCGGTGTAACGAAAAGTTCGACCCCGAGCACGCCCACATAATCCAGCGCGTTCAGGATGCGCGCGGCCAGCAGAATGGCGTCGGTGCGCTGGCTGGCGGTCAGCCGTGCCGGCACCGTGGTGGTGCGCAGGATGCCATCCTGATGCACATTCTCGCCCGGATCGAAACAGGCGACCGACCCGTCCAGCCCGCGCGCGGCAATCACCGAAACCTCGTGGCTGAAGTCCACCATCCCCTCCAGCACGCAGGCCTGGCGCAGCGTGGCCTTGGCGGCCGCGGCCCCATCGGGCGACATGATGCGGACCTGACCCTTGCCGTCATAACCCAACCGCGTCGTCTTGAGGATGGCGGGCGTTCCGATCCGGGCGATGGCCGTCTCCAGATCGGCCGAGGTCGGCACGGCGGCATAGGGCGCGCAGGCGATGCCAAGGCCGGTCAGGAAATCCTTCTCCAGCAGACGGTCCTGCGAGGTGGCCAGCGCGCGCCGGTTGGGCCGGATCGGCTTGAGGCTTTCCAGCAGGTCCAGCGCCGAGGTCGGCACATTCTCGAATTCATAGGTGATCACATCGACGCTGGCGGCAAAGGCGCGCAGGGCGGCCTCGTCCTCATATGGCGCCACGGTGACGGCATGGGCCACATCGCCGGCGGGCGGATTGGCGCCGGGTTCGTAGATATGACAGCGAAAGCCAAGGCGTGCGGCGGCCACCGACAGCATTCGGCCAAGCTGCCCGCCGCCCAGAATGCCGATGACCGATCCGGGAGGCAGTTCACTCATCCTTGGGCTCCTGATCCTGCGGCGCGTCGGGGATCGAGGCGGACAGGGCCGCGCGCCAGGCCTCCAGCCGCCCGGCAAGACCGGCATCCTGCAGGGCCAGGATCGCGGCCGCCATCAGGCCCGCATTGGCCGCCCCGGCAGAGCCGATCGCCATGGTGGCGACCGGAAAGCCCTTGGGCATCTGCACGATCGAATAAAGACTGTCGACTCCGGCCAGCGCCCGGGTCTGGATCGGCACGCCGATCACCGGGACGCGGGTCTTGGACGCCATCATCCCCGGCAGATGCGCCGCCCCGCCGGCACCGGCGATGATGACCTGCAAGCCGCGCGATACTGCCGTCTTGCCATAGTCCCACAGCCGGTCTGGCGTGCGGTGCGCCGAGACGATGCGCGCCTCGTAGGCCACGCCAAGCTCGTCGAGCACTTCGGCCGCCAGCCGCATCGTCGGCCAGTCGGACTGGCTGCCCATGATGATCCCGACCTGAACGCCCATGCGCACCTCCCGCTTCTGTCGCGCGGATTATACCGGTCCCCGCGACAGGGCAAGCCATAGCGCAGCCACCCAAGGCGCGCCGGTGTCCATGGGTAGGATGGGCAATCTGCCCATCGTGGTTCAGGCGATGATGTCCGGGATGATGTCGTCCTCGAGCTTGACGACCTTCTCCTTCAGGGCCAGCTTCTGCTTCTTCAGCCGGCGCAGGGTCAGCTGATCAGGGCGACCGGACAATTCCAGCGCGTGAATGGCCTGATCCAGATCGCGATGCTCTCGGCGCAGCACCTCAAGCTTGATGCGCATCATTTCTTCGAAGTTGAGTTCGTTGGTCGCATTCATGGTCGGATCACTGTGCAAGGCTGCAGGGCAGGGCTACTGCACTTGATCATATATCGATTCGCGCATGACGGGCGAAAATTTTGCAAGGAAAAGAATGCCAAGCTGAAGATTTCTGCCCGCCCGCGGCCCTTGCGCCGGCCCGGCAGAGGCCCCATATTTGCCTCACGGGCGGGTGCCTTCGGGGTCCGTGCCGCAGATGTCGCTTGTGACAAGGACATGACGATGACGAAACTGACCTTCGGCGCCCATCCCTATCTTCTGGGCTTCGAACAGCTGGAACGGCTGGTCGAACGAACCGCCAAGACCGCCTCTGAAGGCTATCCCCCCTTCAACATCGAGGCGACCTCGGACAACACCTACCGCATCACGCTCGCCGTGGCGGGTTTTCGCGAGGAAGACCTGCAGATCACGGTCGAGGACCGTCAACTGGTGATCCGCGGCCGTCAGGCCGAAGACATCGGCGACCGGGTCTATCTGCACCGCGGCATCGCGGCCCGTGCCTTCCAGCGCAGTTTCGTGCTGGCTGACGGGGTCGAGGTCGGCGGCGCCGAACTGGAACACGGCCTCCTGCATGTCGATCTGCGCCGCCAGGCGCCCGAGACTGTCGTGCAAACCATCCGCATCGGGCGGAAGTGATCGGCACCGGGCCGGTTTTCCCGCCAAGACCCAAACCGCTCGGCGCCGGGGCTCATGCCCGGACCGAGGGCATTCCATCTTGCTTGACCCAGAGGAGAGAGCCATGAACGTCAAATATGAAAACCTGCCGGGCTCCGGGCCGGCCATCGTCTATGTGCGTCCGGTTCAGGTCGCCGACCTGCCTGCCGAACTGCAAGCCCAGGCCGAGGGGTTCGAGACGCTTTACGCCGTCCACCGCCCGGATGGCGCCCGGCTGGCTCTGGTGGCCGACCGCGGTCTGGCCTTCGCACTGGCTCGGCAAAACGATCTCGCCCCGGTGTCGGTCCACTAGATCGGGCACGTGGATTGGGCACGGCGCCGGGCGCCCCCGGCCAGCCGCCCCCGGCCAGCCGACTGTCTAGATTGCCTTGCATTTTGCGGGGACCCGTCCTGCGGTCCCCGCACTCCGCCGCTTCCGGCGTAAACTTGCCGGCAGGCGCGGCTTTGCAGCAAATTTCGGCTTATGCCTGCCGGTATAGGACGGCGTTTTTATACAAATTCAACCTTCTATGGAATTGCTGCGCCGCGGCGTGACGCTATGTCTGGGGCGTCCATCGGCAGGCGGAGCGGTCCGCCGGATGCGTGAACCAGAAGGAAGACCACTATGACTTTGAGATCGGGCTACAGCGGCCTGCAGATAGGTTTGCATTGGGCGGCGGCGGTGCTGATTGCGGCCAACTACGTGATCTCGGACGGCATGGGCGAGGCGCTTGACGCCCGCCTGTCGGGGCAGCCGGTGCTGGGCCTGACGCCGGTCTGGCATGTCTGGGCGGGTACGGCGCTCCTGGCCGTGGTGGCGGTCCGGCTGATCGTGCGTCTGATGTCGGGCAACCGTGAAACCACAGGGCCAAAGACCCTGGCCGAGCGGGCGGCCGATGTCGGCCACTGGGTGCTTTATGGGCTGATGCTGGCGGTCCCGGCGCTTGGCGCCATCACCTGGTTCGGCATGACCGACAGCACTGGCGATCTGCACGTCCTCGTGATGAACGCGATGATGCTGGTGATCCTTGGCCATGCCGCCATGGCGATCTTCCACCATTTCGTGCTGAAAGACGGCCTGCTGCGCCGGATGATCCCGCTGAACTGAGCAGCGCCACCCCTGCCGCAATGAAAAGCGCCGCCCCGCTTCACCGGGCGGCGCTTGATTTTTCGCAGAAAAATCGGGGCATCAGCCCTTGATCAGGCCCATCGATTCCAGCTTCAGGATCACCTGGTGGGCGCAGTGGTCCACCTCGATCCCGGTGGTCTGCAACACCAGTTCGGCATTGACCGGAACTTCATAGGGATCGGAAATCCCGGTGAATTCCTTGATCTTGCCCTCGCGCGCCAGTTTATAAAGCCCCTTGCGGTCGCGCTTTTCGCAATCCTCCACGCTGGTCGCCACATGCACTTCGATGAAGGCACCGTAAGCCTCGACCATCTCGCGCACGGCACGGCGGGTGGCCGTATAGGGGGCAATCGGCGCGCAGATGGCAATGCCGCCGTTCTTGGTGATCTCGGAGGCGACATAGCCGATGCGGCGGATGTTGATGTCGCGGTGCTCTTTCGAGAAGCCCAGTTCCGAGGACAGATGCTTGCGCACCACGTCGCCGTCCAGCAAGGTGGTCGGCCGGCCGCCCATCTCCATCAGCTTGACCATCAGCGCGTTCGCGATGGTCGATTTGCCCGACCCCGAAAGCCCGGTGAAAAACACCGTGAACCCCTGTTTGTCGCGCGCCGGAGAGGTCTTGCGCAACTGTGCCACCACCTCGGGGAAGGAAAACCATTCCGGAATGTCCAGACCCTCGCGCAGGCGACGGCGCAGTTCGGTGCCAGAGATGTCGAGGACCGTGCAGCCTTCCGGTACTTCGTTGGCCGGATAATACTGCGCCTTTTCCTGTACATAGACCATGTGTTTGAAGTCGACCATCTTCACGCCGATTTCATCTTCGAGCGACTTGAACAGGGCCTGCGCGTCATAGGGGCCGTAGAAATCCTGGCCCTGGCTGTTCTTGCCCGGGCCGGCGTGATCGCGGCCGACGATGAAATGGGTGACGCCGTGATTCTTGCGGATCAGCCCGTGCCACACCGCCTCGCGCGGGCCGCCCATGCGCATGGCAAGACCCAGGAGCGACATCGTGGTGGTCGAGGCCGGATATTTGTCGATCACCGCCTCGTAGCAGCGCACGCGGGTGAAATGGTCCACATCGCCCGGCTTGGTCATGCCGACCGTCGGGTGGATCAAGAGGTTTGCCTGCGCCTCGCGCGCGGCGCGGAAGGTCAGTTCCTGATGGGCGCGGTGCAAGGGGTTGCGGGTCTGGAAGGCCACGACCTTTTCCCAGCCAAGCTTCTTGAAATAGGCACGCAATTCGTTGGGCGTGTCGCGGCGCGCCTTGAAATCGTAGTGGACGGGCGCCTGAAGACCTTCGATCTTGCCGCCCAGATAGACCGGGCCTGCGATGTTGTGCAGGTAGTTGACGGCCGGATGGGCCTGATCGTCGGCGCCAAAGACCTTGATGGCCTCCTTCGCCTTGTCGGGCGTCCATTTGTCCGACACGGTCATGACGGCCAGGATGACGCCTTCGGCATCGCGCAGCGCGATCTGGCTGCCGTGCGTCACGGAGCCGGCGAATTTCTCGGACACGTCCAGCGTGACGGGCATCGGCCACAGCGTGCCATCCGCCAGACGCATGTTTTCCACGACGCCGTTGTAATCAGCCTCGGTGAGGAAACCTTGCAGCGGGAAAAAACCGCCATTCATCAGAAGTTCAAGATCGCAGGCCTGACGCGCCGTCAGATCCCAGGATGGCATGTCGCCGGCGGCATTTTTCAGACGCTCGGCCTCTGCTTCCGGGACGAACAATTCTGGAATGGGAGCATGACTTGAAATCTTCATAAGAGGCTCGCTTGTGCTGACAATCCATCGGGCGGTCACGGGTCGCCCGTGTCGCGGCTTGTGCCGGGGAAGCGTCGAACAATCAAGCCAGGAGGGCCCAATTCTGCGGAAAAGGGCTGATGCTGATGCAACCCCTCCGCACTTGCGGCGGTTTTTCCGGCAGATCGGCGGAGGGGGGAAAAGTGGTTCAGACCGGGCAAACTGGTCCGGGCCCGGACTGTTTTATGCCTGATTTGTCAAGGCCCGGCCTATCAAAACCCGGCCTGTCAACGCGCTGCCTCCCCCCGTCCAGCCCATCAGTGCCCGGCCAGCCAGCGTTCGGCATCCAGGGCGGCCATGCAGCCCATGCCGGCGCTGGTCACCGCCTGGCGATAGACATGGTCGGTCAGATCGCCCGCAGCAAAAACGCCCGGTATGGCGGTGCGGGTCGAACCCGGCTCGACCTGGACATAACCGCCGTTGTGCAGCGGCAGCTGGTCCTTGACCAGTTCCGAGGCCGGCGCATGACCAATGGCAACAAAGAACCCGTCGCAGGGAATGTCCGTCGTCTCGCCCGTTTGCAGGTTGCGGGCGCGCACGGCGGTCACGCCCAGGGGGGCCTCGGTCCCCAGAACCTCGATCACTTCCGAGTTCCAGACCATCTGGATTTTCGGATGCTTGAACAAGCGGTCCTGCATGATCTTTTCGGCGCGCAGGCTGTCGCGGCGGTGGATCAGCGTGACCTTGGTGGCAAAGTTGGTGAGGAACAGCGCCTCTTCCACGGCCGTATTGCCGCCGCCGATCACCACGACCTCTTTGCCGCGATAGAAGAACCCGTCGCAGGTGGCGCAGGCCGAAACGCCAAAACCCTTGAACTTCTGTTCGGAGGGCAGGCCCAGCCATTTGGCTTGCGCGCCGGTGGCCAGGATCACGGCGTCGGCGGTGTAGGTCACGCCCGAGTCAGACAGCGCTGTGAAGGGACGCTGCTGCAGATCGAGGCTGGTGATATAGTCCGAGATCACCTCTGCCCCCATCGCGGCGGCATGATCCTGCATGCGGATCATCAGGTCGGGACCCTGGACATGGGTGTCGCCGGGCCAGTTCTCGACCTCGGTCGTGATGGTCAGCTGCCCCCCGGGGGTCAGGCCCTGCACGAGGATGGGGTTGAGCATGGCCCGCGCCGCATAGACGGCGGCCGTGTAGCCCGCAGGGCCGGAGCCGATGATCAGTACCTTGGTATGCCGCGTCTCGCCCATCATGTCCTCGCATCAAAATCAGCCGCCCAGATATAGGCAAAGCCGCAGGCCTGGGAAAGGCCTTGCGATGCAAGGCGGTCTTGCGGCTTTTTCTTGCGTGCCAGCGAAATATTATTGCGCAGGCAGGGGTGAGCGCGTACAGAAAGCCACCTATTCAGGAGGATTCCATGTCCGTTGCGAAACTCGACCCGATCGACCGGAAAATTCTGGCCGAATTGCAGGGCGACGGGCGGATGACCAATGTGGAACTGGCCTCGCGGGTGGGAATTTCGGCGCCGCCCTGTCTGCGCCGGGTCCGCACACTGGAGGAGGCCGGCTATATCAAGGGCTATCACGCCGACATCGACGCGCGCGAGATGGGCTTCGAGGTGCAGGTCTTTGCCATGGTGCGGCTGAACAGCCAGGCCGAGGCGGATCTTTCGACGTTCGAGGGCCGCTGCCGGGCCTGGCCCCTCGTGCGCGAGTGTCACATGCTGAACGGCGAGATCGACTTCATCCTGAAATGCGTGGCGCCGGATCTTTCGACTTTTCAGAATTTCCTGACCGAGCAATTGTTGAAGGCGGACAATGTGGCGAATGTGAAGACTTCGCTGGTGATCCGCTGCGCCAAGGACGAGCCGGGTCTGCCCTTCGAGGTTCTCGAGGACCGCTTGGCGAAGAACGCCTGATCGCACTTTCCGCGACTTGCCCCGGGGACGAATTTTCTGCGAAAATTCATGGGCGTCTTCGCGGGAGGTCTGAATGCTGATTTTTCGCAGAAAAATCGGTGGCGTCAGAGCGTGACGCGCACCTCTATCATCCTTGGGCCAGCGCAGGGTGCTTTGAGAGCAGCCGCAAGCGCTTCGGGGTCTTGGTCGATGCTTGTGAAGGGCAGGTCGCAGGCGGCGGCAAAGGGCTCCATCTTCAAGGGCGAAGGATGGCAGCCGATGATTTCGGCATTGGCGCCGCGCATGGCTTCGGCAATTTCGCGGAAGGCGGCGTTGTTCCAGATCAGGAAGGTGATCGGCAGGGCCTCGTCCACGGCCGTGCGCAATTCGCCTGGCGAGAATTGCAGGCCACCGTCGCCGATCAGGCAGACGACGGGTGTCCCGGGCGCTGCAAGGGCAGCGCCGACCGCGGCACCCGGACCGAAACCAAGCGCGCCATAGCCGGTGGCGGCATTGAACCAGCCGCCGGGGCGGTCGTGGTCGTAGTAGAGGTTGCCGGCATAGACCGGCTGGGTGCTGTCGCCCACGATCACGCAGCCGGGTAGGGCGGCGCGGATCGCCTCGACCATCTCAAGCTGCGCCGGCATCGTGGCGGAAAGCTCGCCCAACAGGGCGCGGGCGTGGATACGGGTCTGCGCCGCCCGCGCAGCGCCGTTGGCCGCGTGCCGGGTCAAAAGCGGCAGAAGGGCCGCCATCGTGGCACCAGCGTCGCCCTCCAGTGCCAGCCTTGACGGGTGGCGAGCCAGTTGGCCGGCGTCGCTGTCGATGCGGATCATGCCGGACAGATCCGGAACATCGTCATCGGCATACATGTCGTAATCGGTCTGACCGATCTCGGTTCCGATCGCCAGGATGCGGTCGGCGGCGCGGATCAGGTCGCGCACCGCGGCGAGGCTGGGCGAGGCCGGCACGCAAAGCGGGTGGCCGTGCAGCATCCCGCGCGCGTTGACGGTCTGGACCACCGGGGCATCCAGGTGTTCGGCCAAGGCTTGCAGGGCGGCCTCTGTCCCGCGCGCGCCGCCGCCGGCGAGGATCAGCGGGCGCTGCGCCATGTTCAGCAGGGCTGCCGCCTGGGAGAGTACCGCCTTGGCGGGCAAGACCTTCGCAGGACTTGGCGCGGGGTCGGGCAGGGCAGGGCAGGGCAGCGGCATCACATCGGTGGGAACCTCGATATGGACCGGTCCCGGTCGGCCGCTGGTCATCAGGTGGAACGCCCAGTCTAGCGTCGGGCCGACCTCGGCCGGAGCCGTGATCTGGCGGGTCGGGCACAGGGCCGCCACCATTGCGGCCTGATCGGGCAGTTCGTGCAGGCGGCCAAGGCCGCGGCCGAGGCTGGCCACCCGGTTGACGCCCGAAATGATCAGCACCGGGATCGAATCCGCGCGCGACTGGGCCATGGCGGTCAGGGCATTGGTCAGGCCCGGGCCCGTTATCACAAAGGCCACCCCGGGCTGGCCCGAAACGCGGGCATAGCCATCGGCCATGAAGGCGCAGCCCTGTTCGTGGCGCGCCGTGACATGGCGGATCGGCGAGCCCGCAAGGCCGCGGTACAATTCCACCGTATGCACGCCGGGAATGCCAAAGACCACGCGCACGCCACGCGCCGCCAGCCCTTCGACCAGACGTTCGCCGACGGTTCTCATGCGGCACCGGGCATCTGGCGGGCGGCGAAGGCGGCGATCCGGCGACAGGCCTCGGCGGTCTCGTCATCGGGGCGGGTCAGGCTGAGGCGCAGCCAGCCGTTCAGCGCGGGACCAAAGCTTTCGCCGGGCATGACGGCAACCTTCTCCTCGGCCAGCAGACCACGCGCGAAAGCGTGGCCCGAAAGGCCGGTGGCGCGGATGTCGATGACGGTGAACATGCCGGCGCCGGGCTGGTGGACATTGATCGCATTCTGCCCGTGCAGCATGTCGCGGATGATTCCGGCCCGTCGCGCAAAGCGTTCGGCCATGCCGGGTGCCACGCTCGAGGGATGCGACACGGCCAGCGCCGTCATGTCGGCGATGAAGGGCTGGTTGCCGAACAGCATCGTTTCGGCCACCGGCAAGAGGCGGGCGGTGAATTCGCCCGGCCCCACGGCCCAGCCCGAACGGAACCCCGGTGCCGCATGCGACTTCGAGATCGACGAGACCACGATGGTGCGGTCCGCCAGATCGGCCTGATCCAGCGGCGAGGCAAAGGCGGCATCGCCGAAGATCAGCTCTTCATAGACCTCGTCGGAAAGGATCCACAGGTCATGCTGGCGCGCAAGTTTTCCAAGCGCCGCAATATCGCCGCGGCTGAGGACGGCGCCAGTCGGATTGTGCGGCGTGTTGAGGAACAGGACGCGCGAGGCCGGCGTGATGCGGGCCGCGACATCCTCGACCTGCAGGCGAAAGCCGTGTTCGGCCCGCAGCGGCACCGCAACCGTGGTGGCCCCGGTCGCGGCGATCACCCCTTCATAGGTGGCATACATCGGGTCGCCGACCAGAACCTCGTCGCCGGTCTGCACAAGCGCCATCATCACGGCGTAAAGCGCGGTCTGGGTGCCCGGAAAGGCCATGATCTGGTTCGATCCGATGGTGCGGCCGGTCCGGCGGCTGTAGCGCGCCGCAAGGGCCGCCAGCAGGCCCGGTTCCCCCCGCCCGTTGGAATAGGCATAGCGCCCGGCCGCCATCGCGGTCTGGGCCTTCTCGATCAGGTTGGGCGGCGTGGGCACATCGGGCTCGCCGATGGTCAGCGACAGCACCTCTTGTCCGGCCGAGGTCATCGCCTTGGCCATCGCATGGATTTCCCATTTGGCGCCGCCAAGGCCGGACAGGCGTCCGGTGATATCCGCGTATTTCATGAATGCTTGTCCATTGCAGGCTCTGCCAGAGTGATGTCCGACAGAAAAAGGTAGCGCTGCAGGTCGACACCGATGATGGCGCCAACCGCGCGGATGCCGATGTCGACCAGTTCGCCATTGGCAAATTCTTCGGGCAGGGCGCTGCCCTCCATCCACAGGCCGTCGATCACCGCATTGGCGGCAATCGCCAGCCGGCGCAAATCGGCCTCAGTGCGCGTACCCGGCAGTGCCGCGATCAGCGATTGCAGCCGGTTGCGAAAGCCGAGATAGCCCAAGGCATGAATGCCGCGCATCGCCGCATCGCGCTGGGTGTCGGTCATGAAGGTGGCCCAGAGCACCATCGCCTCGGGGTCGACCACCGGCGGCTTCAGCGAGGCCGCGACGAAAGACGCCAGCCGGGCCTCGGGGTCATTGGGCGCCGCGTTCAGCACCGCCGCCGAATCGTCGGTCATGCGGTCCATCAGATGGCGGTAGGCGGCAGCGATCAGCTGGTCCTTGCCCTCGAAATAGTGACGGATCAGGCCGGCCGTCACGCCGGCCCGCTGGGCGATGGCGCGGACCGTGGCATTCCTCGCCCCACCTTCCGAGACAAGCGCCAGGGTCGCCTCGATCAGCGCAAGGCGGCGCTTGTCTTCGGCCTCGCGGCGATAGAGTTTGCGGTCTTGCGCCATGGCCGCCCCTGTCTTGTTCTTCAATTGAACAATTCATAGGGCGTCGCGGCAAAGGCCGCAAGCGGGGGAAAGGCGCGATTGTTGAGACCCCGGTCCGGAGAGGCGGAAAGCAGCCGGATCAGGGGTAAACCTCGGTCGGATCGACGCCCCAGATCGCGGTCTTCTTGACCCAGCCCTTCTTGCCCTCGACCGCGATGCGGCACCAATCTGGCAGGCATTGCAACAGCTTGCCGATGACGCCCAGTTCGGATTGATAGACCACCTCGGATCTTGGGTCCGGGTCGGCGAAGGCCTGCGCCATGTCTTGCGTGACCAGAACCGACCGGACGCCCGACAGCAGCGTGTAATGGATCCAGCCGCCCGCGCCATCGACATCCTCGACCCGGCGCCAATGTTCGTATTCGGCCGTCAGCTTCAGCGGCATGCCCTCGCGGGTGAAGACCCAGTCGATGCGGTGCGTAAGGCCCGGACCGCGCCGGGCATTGCCCTCGGACCCTTTGAGGGTGACGAAGCGCGGCAGGGGCAAGTTGGTGACCGGCCCCTTGCCCGGGTCGCGCGGCAGGGCGGGATCGGTGGAACTGGCGGCGCCGTTCATGCCGGGATCGGTGGCGCCTTCGACCTGTTGTTCAAGCGCCGTGCTGGTGTCTTGCGCGGTCACGGGCAAGGACAGGGCCAGAACGCAGGCCACAAGCCATACCAGAAGGCCGGCGGCCAGAGGGAATATCTTCATGATCGACCTGCTCGAAGCGGCTGCGTCTTGTTGTCTCGGCTTGCGGACTTGTGCCCGGCCGCGCTTGGCGTCACTTTGCCACTAAAGCGGCACGATGGGAAGTGAGGCAAGAAACATGGCACAAGGTCGTCTGTCCGTCGTGGTCACCCGGCGTCTGCCGCCCGAGGTCGAGACCCGGCTGAAAGAGCTGTTCGACGTGACCCTGCGCGATCCAGACACCCTGATGAGCCGGGAGGAGCTGGCGGCGGCAATGCGCGACTGCGACGTGCTGGTGCCCTCGATCAGCGACCGGATCGACGCGGGGCTGATCGGGCAGGCCGGGACCCGGCTGAAGCTGATCGCCAATTATGGCGCAGGGGTCGATCACATCGACGTGGCCACCGCGCGCAGCCGGGGCATTCTGGTGTCGAACACGCCGGGGGTATCTACCGAGGACACCGCCGACATGGCCATCGCCCTGATCCTGGCCTTGACCCGCCGTATCCCGGAGGGTCTGGCCATGATGCAGGCGGGCGAGTGGCAAGGCTGGTCGCCGATGGCGTTTCTGGGCGGGCGGCTGGCCGGGCGGCGTCTGGGCATTCTGGGCATGGGGCGGATCGGTCAGGCGGTGGCGCGCCGGGCGCGGGTCTTTGGCTGCCAGGTGCACTACCACAACCGCCGCCGGCTGCGCCCCGAGGTCGAGGCAGAGCTTGACGCGACCTGGTGGGAGAGCCTCGACCAGATGGTCGCCCGAATGGACATCGTGTCGGTCAACTGCCCGCACACGCCTTCCACCTTTCATCTGATGAACGCGCGGCGGCTGAAGCTGATGAAGCCCTCGGCGGTGATCGTGAACACTTCGCGCGGGGAGGTGATCGACGAGAACGCCTTGACGCGGGGCCTCAGGGCCGGGGAACTGGCAGGGGCGGCGCTGGATGTCCATGAAAACGGCCGGGCCAATCCGCGGCTGAAGGAATTGCCCAATGTGGTCCTTCTGCCGCACATGGGATCGGCCACGATCGAAGGGCGGATCGAGATGGGCGAGCGCGTGATCATCAACATCAAGACCTTTGCCGATGGCCACCGTCCGCCAAACCTGGTCGTGCCGGGGATGCTGTAGGGCCCGATTTTTCTGCGAAAAATCGTGGGCTGCCCTGTCGGTGCGGTCTTGGCAAGGACGCGGTCAGAACCGGCCGGGCCGGAAGGCCGCGATGTCGCGCTCTGGCGGGCGGCCCTGCACGAGGTCGGTGACGATGCGCGCGGTGATCGGCGCCAGGGTCAGGCCGATATGGCCGTGACCGAAGGCATGGATCACCTCGGGCCCCTGGGTCGAGGGGCCGATCACCGGCAGGCTGTCGGGCATCGAGGGGCGAAAGCCCATCCACGCGGCCGAAGGTTCGGGCAGGTCGGGAAATATCGCGCGCGCACCCTGCAACAGCCGGTCGAGGCGGTGCTGCGAGGGCGGCGCCGTGAGGCCGCCCAGTTCGACGGTTCCCGCCGCGCGCAGGCGGCCGGTCATCGGGCAGAGATAGAATCCCCGTGCCGTCGGGCAAGCCGGGCGATTGAGACGCGGCTGGTCCATGTCCCATTCGAGGTGATAGCCGCGCTCTGTATCAAGCGGCACGTCATCGCCGGCCATTTTCGCAAAGGGGCGGGAATGGGCGCCGGCCGCGATGATCACCCGCTTGGCATGAACGCGAAAGCTGGTTTCATCCGCGCTGACACCGTCGAGGATGATGCCGTCGAACTGCCGGGTCAGGGTCTGAACCTCGGCGGTCAGAAGGCCGGCATA
This sequence comes from bacterium, assembly GCA_016124195.1. Taxonomy (GTDB): domain Bacteria; phylum Pseudomonadota; class Alphaproteobacteria; order Rhodobacterales; family Rhodobacteraceae; genus Stagnihabitans. The sequence goes on from WGOE01000006.1 coordinate 30,614, forward strand.
TTGCAGCGCCGATTGGGCAAGACGGTGCAGCATCGCGCCGGGGTCCGACAGGAACGAGGCGCCGGGAAAGAAGGCCGCGCCGGGCAGGTCGGGCAGGCCCGGCTCCAGATGGGCCAGGTCACGGCTGGAGATCAGTTCCACCTCGACGCCAAGGCTGCGGCGATGGGCCATGTCGGCCTCGGCGCCGCGCAGGGCCTTTTCGGTTTCGTAGAGGTAAAGGCAGCCCTGCTGTTCGATCAGGTCGAGCCCGCCGATCCGCGCCGCCAGTTCGTGCCAGAGATCGCGCGCATCGCTCAGCAGCGCCGTGATGGCCTGGCCGTTGCGCGCGGCAGCGCCGGGCAGCGACTGGCGGGCAAACCGTGCGAGCCAGGGGGCAAGCGACAGAAAGGCCCCGGGCCGGATGGCGAGGGGCGAGTTGCGGTTGAAGAGAAGCGCCGGCAGGTTCCGCAGCACGGCCGGGGTTCCGACCGGCAGCACCGCATAATCCGCGATGGTGCCGGCATTGCCATAGCTTGCGCCAGACCCGGGCGGATTGGGGTCGATCAGCAGGACTTCCAGCCCCTCGGCAACCAGGGATTCCGCGATGGCAAGTCCGACCACGCCGGCGCCGATCACGGCGATGTCACTGGAAATGTGTTGAACCATGTACCCCTAGTCCCCTGCACGTCGCGCCCTGCGGAGGACCGTGGCCCGAAGGCGGCCTCTCCGCAAGACAGCGCTGTGCCGGCAGGTTACATGCAGGCGTCAAAGAGCGCACGGGTGTTTTCGCGCGTCATCACCACCGGGTTGCCACCGCAGGACGGATCCTCCAGCGCCATGTCGGTCAGCATGTCGAGATCCTCGCGCTTGACACCCATGGCCGAAAGGTTGGCCGGGATGCCCAGCTTCGCCCGCAGCGCCATGACCGCCGCCCTGAAGCCGTCGAACCCCTTGAAGCCAAGGTAGGCGGCGGCGGCGTTGATCCGCTCTTCGATGGCGGCGCGGTTGAAATCCAGCACCATGGGCATGACGACCGCATTGGTGGTGCCGTGGTGGGTGCCATAGACCGCGCCGACCGGATGGCTCAGCGAATGGATGGCGCCCAGCCCCTTCTGGAACGCCACGGCGCCCATGGCGGCCGCGCTCATCATATGGGCGCGGGCATCAAGGTCGTTGGGGTTGTCGTAGACCTTGGGCAGATTCTCGAACACAAGGCGCATGCCTTCGAGGGCGATGCCCTGGCTCATCGGGTGGTAGAAGGGCGAGGAATAGGCCTCGAGGCAATGCGCCAGCGCGTCCATGCCGGTGCCGGCGGTGATGAAGCGCGGCATGCCGACGGTCAGCGCCGGGTCGCAGATCGTGACGACGGGCATCAGCTTGGGGTGGAAGATGATCTTCTTCTTGTGGGTGACCGAATTGGTCAGAACCCCGGCCCGGCCCACTTCGGACCCGGTGCCGGCGGTGGTGGGCACGGCCACGATGGGGGCGATCTTGCTGGCATCGGCGCGGGTGTACCAGTCGTCGACATCCTCCAGATCCCAGACGCTGAGGTCGGCACGCTGATGCGCCATCAGCGCGATCATCTTGCCCAGATCGAGGCCAGAGCCGCCACCAAAGGCCACCACGCCGTCATGTCCGCCGGCCAGATAGACGGCGATCCCCTCGGCCATGTTCTTTTCGTTCGGGTTGGGGTCCACCTCGGAAAAGACGGCGCGGCCAAGGCCCGCGGCCTCCAGCACATCCAGCGCCTGCGCGGTGATGGGCAGGCTCGCCAGCGCCTTGTCGGTCACGAGCAGCGGCTTTTTCAGGCCGGCGGCCTTGGCATGTTCGGCCAGTTCGGCAATGCGGCCCACGCCGAATTTGATCGGGGTCGGGTAGTTCCAGTTCCGGTTGGGGACATGGTGGGTCATGGGGTCATACCTTCTTGAGGTGGTAGGATTTCGGGCGGGTTACCGAATGGTAGCCCAGGAAAGACAACGAGCCGCCCCGGCCGGTGTCCTTGCAGCCGGTCCAGCAGAGCGCCGGGTCCAGATAATCGGCGCGGTTCATGTAGACGGTCCCGGTCTCGACCTGCGCGCCCAGGGCTGCGGCGGTGTCGTAGTCCTGCGTCCAGATCGAGGCGGTGAGGCCATAGGGGCTGTCGTTCATCAGGCGCAGGGCCTCGGCATCGTCGCGCACCTTCATGATGCCCACGACGGGGCCGAAGGATTCCTCGGTCATCACCCGCATCGCATGGCTGACATTCACGAGGATCTGCGGGGCCAGATAGGCACCGCCGTCATCGGCCGGGAAGGCCTTGGGGTCGATCAGCGGCCGCGCGCCCATGGCGATGGCCTCGGCGGTCTGGGCGCGCACCACATCGGCAAAGCGCTTGTTGGCCATCGGCCCGAGGGTCGAGGCGGCATCGAACGGATTGCCCAGCGTCAGCGCGTTGACCCAGGCCACCGATTTCTCGACGAAGGCATCATACAGGCTTTCATGGACATAGATCCGCTCGATCCCGCAGCAGCATTGGCCGGCGTTGAACATGGCGCCGTCCATCAGCGTGTCGACGGCGGCGTCGAGGTTGGCATCGGCGCGGACATAGCCGGGGTCCTTGCCGCCGAGTTCAAGGCCCAGGGGCGTAAAGGTGCCGGCTGCGGCGCGCTCGATCGCCTGGCCGCCGCGGACCGAGCCGGTGAAGTTCACGAAGTTGAAGGCGCGGCCGGCGATCAGGGCCTCGGTCGTGGGGTGATCCAGCACGACATTCTGGAACACGTCGGCCGGGATGCCCGCGGCATGGAAGGCCTCGGCCAGGCGTTCGCCCACCAGCATGGTCTGCGAGGCATGTTTCAGGACCACCGTATTGCCGGCGATCAGGGCCGGGATCAGGGTGTTGATCGTGGTCAGGTAAGGATAGTTCCAGGGCGCCACGATGAAGACCACGCCAAGCGCCTCGCGCGCGATGTAGCGGCGGAAGGCGGCGCTGTCTTCGATCATCACGAGCGCCAGGGCCTGCTCGGCGATGTCGGCCATGTAGTCGGTGCGGGCGTTCACTCCGCCGAATTCGCCGCCGAACCGGGTGGGGCGGCCCATCTGCCACGCGAGTTCTTCGACCACGCGGTCCTTCATGGCGTTGAGGTTGGCAATCCCCTTGCGGACGAGCGCGATGCGTTCGGCCAGAGGCCGGGCGGCCCAGGGCTTTTGCGCCGCACGGGCCGCGGCGGCCATGCTGCGCGCGGCGTCAAGGGTCATCGGCAGGCGTTCGGCATAGACCGAACCGTCCACCGGGGAAATCAGTTGGATGGGCGTCATGGTGGTACCTCAAGGGAACGGGCCGGCGGGCCGGCATCGATTCGGCAAGATGGGCGCATCGCCCATCCTACCTGTGTCAAAGGGCGCGCCTCTGGCCATGGGTAGGATGGGCGATGCGCCCATCTTGCCAGAGGCGTCGGGTTCAGGCGCGTTCCAGCAGGCGCTGGAGTTCGAAATCGGTGACGACGCGGTCGGTCTCGGCGATCTCCCACTGGCAGGCGTGATGGTAATGGTCCACCACATCGTCACCAAAGGCCGCGCGCAGCATGGCCGAGCCGTGCATCAGGCTCGCCGCGTCGCGCAGGTTCTTGGGAATCTCGCGGATGCCCGCGGCCATGTACATGTCGCCCTTCATCTCGGGTTCCAGTTCCATCTTCTTTTCGATTCCGTCCAGACCGGCGGCCAGCAGCGCCGCACAGGCCATATAGGGGTTCACGTCGCTGCCCGGAATGCGGCATTCGACCCGCACCGCCTTGGTATGTTCGCCACAGACCCGGAAGCCCGCCGTACGGTTGTCGGCACTCCACACTGCCTTGGTGGGCGCGAACATGCCGATGGTGAAGCGCTTGTAGCTGTTCACGTAAGGCGCCAGAAAGGCCGTGATGTCGCGGGCATGGGCGAGCTGGCCGGCCATGTAATGCTTCATCACCGCCGACATGCCATGCGTATCGGCGTGATCCGCGAAACTGGGCTTGCCGTCGAGGCTCCACAGGCTCTGGTGGATATGCGACGACGAGCCGGCCTTCCGGTGGTCATACTTGGCCATGAAGGTGACAGAGCGCCCCTTGGTCCAGGCGATTTCCTTCACGCCGTTCTTGATGATCACATGGTTGTCGGCGGTGTCGAGCGCGTCGGAGTATTTGTAGTTGATCTCTTCCTGACCGGCATCGGCCTCGCCCTTGGAGTTTTCGACCGGGATGCCCGCGCCATAAAGCCCGTTTCGCACGGCGCGCATCACCTCTTCTTCCTTGGTGGTCTGGAAGATGTGGTAATCCTCGTTATAGGCCGAGACCGGATGCAGCGCCTTCAGCCCGCCGTCGCGCAGGTTTTCATAGGAATTCTCGAAGAGGTAGAATTCGAGTTCGGTCGCCATCATCGGCTCGAACCCCATGGCGCGGGCGCGGGCGACCTGTTTCTTCAGGATGGCACGCGGCGACAGCAACACTTCCTGATGGGTGTGATGATCCAGAAGATCGGCCAGCACCAGCGCGGTGCCTGCCAGCCAGGGGATCGGGCGCAGAGTGGTCATGTCGGGCTTGAGCACATAATCGCCATAGCCCGTCGCCCAGGACGAGCTTTTGTAGCCCTGCACCGTGTTCATTTCCTGATCGACGGTCAGCAGATAGTCGCAGCAATGGGTTTCCTGCCAGCCGCTTTTCACGAAGAAGGCGGCGTGAAAGCGCTTGCCCATCAGGCGGCCCCACATATCCACGCCGGCCACCAGAACGGTGTCGATGCTGCCGTTCTCCACGGCCTCTTTGAGTTGGTCGAATGTCATGTTGCCGGGCATGTCCGGTCTCCCTCATCTGTTTGGCGCCCTTCGGGGCAATGCGTTCGGGGGCGGGCCCCCGCGGCTTTGGGCCGGGATCTAGCTGGCCTTGGCCTGCTTCTGGATCTCGACCAGACCCATGTTCAGCACCGGGGCCAGCGTCTCGGCCATCGCCTCGCAGGCGGCGTCCGAGGCGATGAGGTCGTTGCGGATCTCGAGCATGGCATTGGGCAGGCCGTAGGGCGTGGCCTGCAGGCGCAACGTGTGGGTGACGTCGTCGGCGGCGGAATAGGGCGCGTTGAGTTCGGCGCGCAGCCCGGTCAACTGGCGGGCCGCCTCGTGCAGGGCGAGGGCAAGGCGCGGATCGGAATCATGGATCACGCCGAATTCGACCTGCCGGCGCTGGCCAAAATAGACCGGGGTGAAGGAATGGATCGTCACGACCACCGGCTGCAGACCCAGGGCGATGCGCCCGGCGATCAGGCCATGCAGGGCGGCGGTCCAGGGCAGATAGACGGCCTCGGTCCGGGCCAGCCGCTCTTCGGGGGGCAGCGCGGCATTGCCCGGAATGTCGTGAATTTCCGAACGTGCCGGCATGGCGCCTTTCATGTCGGGCGCGCGGTTGAGGTCATAGACCAGCCGGCTGACCGGCGCATGGATCAGGACGGCATCGAGCCTGCGGGACAGACCCTGCGCCACAGCCAGCGCCCCCGGGTCCCAGGCGATATGCGCGGCAATCTGCTCATCGGTCAGGCCAAGCCGGTTCCAGCGCTCTGGAATGTGGTTGGAGGCATGTTCGCAGACCAGAACCAGCCGCCCCCGGGCCGCGGCATTCTCGATCACCGGCGCAAAGGCCGGCGTCGCTGCAAGTTCGGTTTCCATTGTCTGCGCCCGCATCGGCGAGTCATCTCCCCGGTTTGACTTACGCTGGCGCTTCGCCGGAAAACTGTCAAGATTGTTTCCTGATCGGTTTTCCTGTTACGATGTTTTCTGTTTCGGGAGGCGAAGACGATGACCCTGGATGATCAGTTGCGCAATGCCCTGCCCGATCTGACCCGGGCCGAACGGCAATTGGCCACCCATATCCTGTCGCATTATCCGGTGGCGGCGCTGGGTTCGATCACCATTCTGGCCAAGGCTGCGCTGGTTTCCACGCCCACGGTGGTGCGTCTGGCGCAGAAGCTGGGCTACAAGGGCTATCCCGATTTTCAGGCCGCACTGCGTGGCGAGGTCGAGGCGATGCTGGTCACGCCCCTGACCAAACATGCCACCCGCGGCGGGTCGATGCCCGCAGGCCATATGCTGACCCGGTTCGCCGAGGCCGTGGTGGCCAATCTGCAGGCGACGCTGAACCAGATCGACCCTGCCGAATTCGATGCCGCGGTGCGGCTGCTGGCCGATCCGGGGCGGCGGGTCTTTACCCTCGGCGGGCGGATCACCCATGCGATGGCGGATTATTTCGCCTCGCTCATGACGATGATCCGGCCGGGGGTGACGCTGTTGTCGGACAATTCGGCAACCTGGCCGCCGGTCTTGCTGGACCTTGCCGCCGGAGACGTTCTGGTCGTCTTCGATATCCGCCGTTATGAGAACACGGTGTTGCAGATCACCGAGATGGCGAAAGAGCAGGGGGCAGAGATCCTGCTGGTCACCGACCGCTGGATCTCGCCCGCCGCCAGCCACGCGCGCCATACCTTCTGCTGCCATGTCGAGGCGCCCTCGGCCTGGGACAGCAATGCCGTGCTGATGGTGCTGGTGGAAACGCTGCTGGCGGCCGTGCAGAACGCGACCTGGGCCGGAACCGAACCGCGGTTGCGCCGGCTGGAAGAATTATATGTCCGAACGCGGTTCTTTCGCCGGCACCGGTGAGCTTGGCCCCAAGGCCGGGGGTTTCACACCCCCGGACCCCCGTGGAGGTATTTGCACCTGGATGAAGGGGTTTGCCGGGCGCGTGGGATGGGCAGAAAGGTGCGTCCTGCCGGACAGCGAGGGGGCGGGCGCATTGCTCGGCTCCGGGGCAAGCTCCGGGGCATGCGCGGGGGCCTCAATAGCCGCGGTTGCGGTCCACGAGGTGCAAGAGCGGCTCGCCCGCCTCGGCACGCCGGATGTTTTCGACCAGCACGCGGGCGGCGCTATGGGGCCTTGTGTCGGCGGCGATATGGGGGGTGACGGTCACGCCGGGATGCGACCAGAACGGGTGGTCGGGGGGCAGAGGCTCGACCCGGAAGACGTCGAGCGTGGCATGGGCGATCTGGCCGCTGTCGAGCTCCGCAAGCAGGGCCGCGTCATCGATCAGGGGGCCGCGCCCGGGGTTCAGAAGGAAGGCGCCGCGGGGCAGATAGCCCAGGGTGCGCGCGTTCAGCAGGTTCTCGGTCTCGGGCGTGCGGGGCAGGAGGGTAACGACGATGGCGGCACGCGCCAGCGCCTCGCGCAGGCCCGCCTCGCCGGACAGGCAGGTCAGGCCAGGAACCTCCTTGGCGGTGCGGCTCCAGCCGGTGACGGGGAAGTTCAGCGCCTGCAGGGCGCGGGCCGCCGCAAGGCCAAGCGCGCCGAGGCCCAGCATCGCCACCGGGCGCTGGCGCGCCAGCGGCGGGCAGGTCGGGTTCCAGACATGGCCCGGGTTCACGATATGGCGGTCCATGCCGAGATGATGTCGCAGGGCATGGCCCACGACCCATTCCACCATGCCCTCGGTCAGGCCAGGATCGACCATGCGGGCCAGGGGTTGGGTCAGGGTGGTGTTGCCCACGATGCGCTCGACCCCGGCCCAGAGGCTCAGAACCGCCTTGCAGGAGGTATAGGGGGTGAAGTCCTGCAAAGGGGCCGAAGGCGCGTAGATGATATAGTCGACCGCGGCAGGATCGGCGGCCTCGGTCACGATGCGTGCGGACAGGCCCGCTTCAGCCAGAGCCTGCGGCAGGATCGTTTCGTAGTCCGGCCAGAGCGCGGGGGCGGCAAACAGGATCAGCATGGGAGCGGGCCTTATTTGGGCAGGGCAATGCCTGCGTTGACCGCCAGCGCCAGAATGACGGTGTTGAAGAAGAACGAGCCGATGGAATGGATCAGCACCACCCGCCGCATGCCACGGTCGGTCACCACAACATCGGAGACCTGCGCCGTCATGCCGATGGTGAAGGCAAAGTAGAGAAAGTCGCCGATCGAGGGCTTTTTCGTGCCGCCAGGAAATTCGAGCCCGGCATCGGGATCGGGCGAATAGTAAAGATGCGCGTAGCGGAAGGCCGCCAGCATATGCATCGTGGCCCAGCCCAGCGGGGCGGCCAGGAGCGCGAAAAGCCCCTCGCCGAGGGCAAGGCTCGGCCGGTTGAGCACATGGAAGATCGAGTAGAGGCTGAAGGCGACCGAGGCGGCCGCCAGGATCAGGATGAAGGCCGCGCCCTCGTCATCCGCCTCGGCGTGGCGGCGCAGATCATCGGGCGAAGTGCGCAGGATCATGGCGAGCGACAGCGCCAGGTAGCAGGCGAAAAAGCTGTTCACCCCCAAAAGGGCGCGCATCGCACCGTCGAGCGGCGAGGCCAGACTGCCCGACCACAGGGCGATGCCAAGGGCGAAGGACAGAAGGAACCTTGCATGCCGGCGCAGCGCAGAGACTCGCATCAGCGCAGCCTGTGGACGATGGCGCTTTGCGCTAGGCCAAAGGCCAGAAGCAGCACCAGCGTCGCCGACCCGCCATAGCTGAGGAAGGGCAAGGGCACCCCCACCACCGGCGCCATGCCCATCACCATGGCAAGGTTGACCGCCAGATACAGAAAGAAGTTCGCGGCGATCCCGATCAGCAACAGCGCCGAGAAGCGGTCCTTGTTCTGCATCGCGGCCCACAGAAGAAAGATCAGGATCATCGCGTATAGCGCCAGAAGCGAGACCGCGCCGACAAAGCCGAACTCTTCGCCCAGCGTGGTGAAGATGAAGTCGGTGTGCTTTTCGGGCAAAAAGTTCAGCCGGCTTTGCGTGCCCTGCATGAAGCCCTTGCCGGTCAGCCCGCCTGAACCGAGCGCGATCTTGGCCTGCAGGATGTTGTAGCCCGCGCCCAAGGGGTCGGCCGAAGGGTCAAGGAAGGTGTCGATGCGTTTGTACTGGTAGTCATGGATCAATTGCCAGGGCGTGCCGCGCAACAAGAAGATGCCCGCCACGGCCGCGCCGATCAGGCCAAGCACGCCGGCAAAGTACCACAAGGACACGCCGGCCGCGAACATCACCGAGGCGCCGGCGACGATCAGCATCAGCGAGGTGCCGAGGTTCGGCTCCAGGATGACGAGGATCGTCGGCGTGATGATCAGAAGCACCGGGATCAGCACCCAGAGCGGGCGCGAGACGCGCCGGTCGTCCAGCCAGTCGTAATAGGTGGCCAGGGCCATGATCAGGCTGACCTTCATGAACTCGGACGGCTGGATGCGCACGAAGCCAAGGTCGATCCAGCGCTGCGCGCCCATGCCCACGGCGCCAAAGAAATGCACGACGATCAGCAGGAAGAAGGTGACGGCATAGGCCGCCCCCGACATGCTGCGCCAGAACCAGATCGGCGTGAAGCACATGGCCAGCGACAGCACGAGGCCCACGGCGTAACGCTTCATCTGCGGGCCGGCCCACATGCTCATGTCGCCGCCCGAGATCGAATAGAGCATCAGCCAGCCGATCGCCGCCGCCGCCGTGATCAGCAGGTAGAGGCCCCAGTTGACGTACAAGACCTTGGCAAAGCCGGTGGGGGCGAATTTGACGCGGTATTCCAGAAAGCTCATGGTCCTAGGCCTTGATCTGGTTGGGCTGGGTGCCGTCGGGATTGCGCAGCACGAGGTCCTTGAGCATCGATTCGATGCGGCTGCGCTGATTGGCCGGGTAATCCTTGGGGTCGGGCAGGGCGCCGGTCAGCACGCGCAACAGGACATCGCGCGCGATGGGGGCCGCAACGCCAGAGCCGCCGCCGCCATGTTCGACAACGCAGGACACCGCATAGCGCGGCGCATCGACCGGGGCGAAGGCCACGAACAGCGCATGGTCGCGCTGTTTCCATGGCAGGTCGTTGTTGCCGACCACACCCGTCTCACGCTCGGCGGCCGAGATGTTGCGGACCTGGCTCGTGCCGGACTTGCCGGCCATCTGGTAATTGGCATTGACGATGCGCGCGGAATAGCCGGTGCCGTGCTGGCTGTTGACCACATCGGCCATGCCGGCGCGTACTGCTTCCAGCTGCGAGGTTTCCAGCCCGAGGGGGGCGGCCTCGACCACGGGAACCTCGACCCCGCCGATCGCCTTGATCAGGCGCGGCGCCACCATCCGACCCGAGGCCAGCCGCGCCGTCATAACCGCCAGTTGCAGCGGCGTGGCCAGGACATAGCCCTGCCCGATGGCCGCATTGATCGTGTCGCCGATGCGCCAGTCCTGCTTGAAACGGGCCTGCTTCCAGGCCTTGGTCGGCAGGTTGCCCTCGGCTATGGCCGACATGGGCAGGTCGTGGCGTTGCCCCAGCCCCATGGTCTTGCCCATCTCGGCCATCTTGTCGATGCCGACCCGCTGGGCGACCTCGTAAAAATACACGTCGCAGCTTTGTTCCAGCGCATGGGCCAGATCGACCTTGCCATGGCCGCCCGACCGCCAGCAGTGAAACTTGCGCCCGCCGTAATCCAGATAGCCGGGGCAGTTGACGGTCGTGTTGATGTCGATCTTGCCATCGGCGAGCGCGGCCAGCGCCGTCACGATCTTGAAGGTCGACCCGGGTGGATAGGCGCCCTGTGCCACCTTGTTGGCCAAGGGACGATGGTCGTTTTCGGTCAGGATCGTGTAATTGTCGTTCGAGATGCCGCGCACGAAAAGATTGGGGTCAAAGCTGGGCGCCGAGGCCGCCGCGATGATGTCGCCGTTCTGGATGTCCATCACGACGCAGGCGGCGGACTGATCGCCCAGACGGACCTGCACGAAGTTCTGAATGTCGGCATCCATGGTCAACGTCAGATCGGCGCCCGCCTTGCCCTCGGTCCGGTCCAGCTCGCGCATCACGCGGCCGACGTGGTTGACCTCGATCTTGCGGTTGCCGGCCGATCCGCGCAGCACATCCTCTTCCCAGCGTTCCACCCCGATCTTGCCGATCTGGAATTTCGGGATGCGCAGCAGGGGGTCGGGGTTGTCGAGCCCGGCCAGATCGCGCTCTGACACCGGGCCCACATAGCCCACCACATGGGCGAAATCGGTGTCGCGCGGATAGACCCGGCTCAGGCCCACATCCGGCGTCACTCCGGGCAGGGCGGGGGCATTGACCGAGATGCCGCTGAATTGCGCCCAGCTGAGCCGGTCGGCCACCGGGATCGGCACGAACGAGGGGTTGCGGTCGATATCCTTCAGGACCCGCGCCATGTCGCTTTCGTTCAGCGGCACCAGATGGCTGAGCCGGTCCAGCACCAGTTGCACATCGCCCGCCCCCTCGCGCGTGATCACGACCCGGTAGTTCTGTTCGTTGCCCGCGATCAGCTTGCCGTTGCGGTCAAGGATCAGACCGCGCGCCGGCGGGATCAGCTGGATGTTGACGCGGTTCTGTTCGGCCAGAAGGCTGTATTCATCAGACTGGTCCACCCCCAGATAGCGCATCCGCCCGGCCAGAACCGCCATGGTCGCGGCCATGCAGCCGCCCATGAACAAGGCCCTTCGGTTGATCTTGCGGGCCGAATCCTCGGCATCGCGGACCGGGCGTCTCACATCTTTCTCCCATAGGCGTCGATTTCGCCGGTTGCGGGCTTGTGCAGGTCAAGACCATAGCGCGAAAAGGCCACGACGGCCGGATAGGCCAGCACCGACCACACCATCTGCACCAGAGCATAGCCCAGAATCGGCTGCGGCAGAAAGGCCAGCGCCATGACCAGGCGGTTGACGAGAAACATCGCAACCATGACGCCCGAGACAAGCAGCCATTCGACGCCAAAGCTCAATTCACGCGTCAGGGCCGAACGGGCGCGCAGGAACTCCGCCCCCATCAGCACAACGGCGGTCCAGAGCCCGGGCGGGCGCATCAGCAGGATGTCCTCGGCCAGAACGACCGCCGCGATCAGCGGCGCCGACAGATATTCGGGCCGCCGCACCATCCAAGCCAGGATCAGGCACAACAGGATGTCCGGCCCCGGCAGGTGCCCCGCCGAAGTGTCCAGCGGCAAGAGCCGCACGAAGGTGATGACAACGACGACCGCAAGGAAAATGAGCCGGTGCAGCCAGAGCGAGCCGATCCAGGTTCTAATCACTGCGGCCTCCGGTCGTGCCGTCCGTCACGGTCACGCTCTGGTCCTGGGTCGTGGTGTCGGCGCCAACCGCTGGCAGGTCGGTCGGGGCCGCGGGCAGCCCTCCGGCCGGCATCAGGGGGCCCTGATACCCCGGAGGCAGGGGCTTGGGCGGCTCTGGCACCAGAAGGGCGCCGGGATCGGTGATCGGCATCGTCTCATAGCTGCGCAGCACGCGCAGGAATTCCAGCCGCTGATAATCGGCCGCCAGCACGACGCGCAGCCGCTTGTCCGCACCCAGCGCCACCTGACCGACCAACAAGCCTGCGGGGAACACCGCGCCGTCCCCCGTCGTCACCACCCGGTCGCCGGGCTGCACCTGATCAGGATGCTCCAGAAAATCCAGCGGCGGCAGCATGGTGTTGTCGCCGGACAGGATCGCCTTTTGCCCCGAGGGCTGCACCACCACCGGAATCCGGCTGGAACTGTCGGTCAGAAGGATCACCCGCGACGTGCGCGCCCCCACCCCTGCGATGCGCCCGACAAGCCCGATCCCGTCCATCGTGGCCCATCCGTCATGGATGCCATCGCGAGAGCCCACGTTCAGCAGGACCGACTGCCGGAACGGGCTGCCGCTGTCGGCCAGGACCACGCCCGTGATATGGGTCAGCATCGGATCAAGCCGCACGTTGTTGAGGTCCAGAAGCCGGGCGTTCTTCTGTTCCAGCTGCAGGGCGGCCTCTTTCCAGGCCTTCATCTGCTGCAATTCATCGCGCAACTGCTGGTTTTGTTCGTAAAGCCGGGCGTAGGACTGGAAATTCTCGATCATCACGGTGGCCTTGGTCACCGGCAGCATGGCCCAGGAAAGGTCGGGCACCACGCGGTCGATCAGGGCCGTGCGAAACCGTTCCACCCGCGGGCTGTCGATCCGCCACAGCACGAAAAGCGCCAGCATCAATAGGATCAGCAAGCCCACCAGCACCCGGCGCAGCGGGCGTGAGAATTCTTGCGGATCGTAGGAGCGTGTCTTGGCCATGGGGCCGCCTCAGGCTTCTGGTTCAGCTGTCGTAGTCGATGACGTGACGCAGTTGCTTTTCGTACTCCAGCGCCTTGCCGGTGCCCAGTGCCACACAGTTCAAAGGTTCGTTGGCGACCGAGATGGAAAGCCCGGTCTGTTCGCGCAGGCTCAGGTCCAGATCGCCCAGCAAAGCGCCACCGCCGGTCAGCATCACGCCGCGGTCGACGATGTCGGCGGCGAGGTCGGGCGGCGTCGTCTCCAAGGCCTGCATGACCGCGTCGCAGATCTGCTGGACGGGTTCGGAAAGGGCCTCGGCCACTTGCGCCTGGTTGATTTCGGTTTCCTTGGGCACGCCATTCAGAAGGTCGCGCCCGCGGATCTGGATCGAGGCGCCACGGCCGTCGTCGGGCATCCGGGCGGTGCCGATGGTCGTCTTGATCCGCTCGGCGGTGGATTCCCCGATCAACAGGTTCTGATGCCGGCGCAGGTAGTTGATGATCGCTTCGTCCATCCGGTCGCCGCCGACGCGGACCGAGCGGGCATAGACGATGTCGCCCAAGGACAGGACCGCCACTTCCGTCGTGCCGCCGCCGATGTCGACGACCATGTTGCCGGTCGGGTCGGTGATCGGCATGCCCGCGCCGATCGCCGCCGCGATGGGTTCGGCGATCAGCCCGGCACGGCGGGCGCCGGCCGAGAGGACCGACTGGCGGATCGCGCGCTTTTCCACCGGCGTTGCGCCATAGGGCACGCAGACGATGATCTTGGGTTTGGAGAAGGTCGAGCGCTTGTGCACCTTGCGGATGAAGTGCTTGATCATCTCTTCCGCCGTGTCGAAGTCGGCGATCACACCGTCGCGCATCGGCCGGATCGCCTCGATGCTGCCCGGCGTGCGGCCCAGCATCAGCTTGGCATCCTCGCCCACCGCCAGAACCTGCTTCTTGCCGTCCTTGACGTGATAGGCCACCACCGAAGGCTCGTTCAGGATGATGCCCCGCCCCTTGACATAGACGAGCGTATTCGCCGTCCCAAGGTCGATCGCCATGTCTGACGAGAAGAGGCTGGAAAGTATCGACATATAGGTGCCCCGCTATGGCCCGAAACAGAAACCCCGCGACTCGGGCGAGGCGCGGGCTAGCGTCGTCATATAGAAGCAACGGCACATATGCGAAAGTCCTGACAGGGCAGAAGCGCGAATGGGTGCTCAGAAGCGGCGGGCTTGTCATTTAACTACATTGAGGGCGGCATTTGGACCGGAGTGTCGTGAAACCTTGTCTTTCCGCCACCTGTATTCCCGCTTACCCGGTCAGGATCGGCCCTGCAAAGCGCCAACGATTACGTGAGAAACCCTGCAAGTGCCGATAGAAGCAGCTTTGCGGCGGGAATCGGCAGGGGCCTGATCGGCATGGGGCCGGCCCATGGGCAAAAGAACCAACCCGCCCCGAACGGCATCCGGCCAGACCAGAGACCAGCCCGCATGGCCTTCGATCTCGCCATGGCAAGTCAGCGATCACGGGAAGATCGGGCCCTTGATGGGTCAAAGGCCCGCTGCCAGCCTGAGAAGGCTTGCGCGGGCCGGCATGTCAGTTGCACCGGGACGGCCAAGGATGATCTGCGCCAATGGCGTGGGCAGCCGTCAGTCCGACTGCCCTTCTGGGACCGGTCAGTGCATGTCCTTGTAGTTGACCGATTTGACATCGCTGTCGGGCGCCGATTTCTGACGGCGCACGATCAGGCGGTTAAGTGCGTTGACATAGGCCTTGACGCTGGCCACCACGGTATCGGTGTCAGCCGACTGGCCGGTGGCGATGCGGCCATCCTCGGACAGGCGGACCGAGACGGTGGCCTGCGCATCCGTCCCCTCGGTCACGGCAGAGACCTGATACAGTTCCAGCGTGGCCTTGTGCGGGAACAATTCGTCCACCGCGTTGAAGGCGGCATCGACCGGGCCGTCGCCGGTTGTGTCGGTCGATTTCTCAACCCCGTCGATGATCAGGGTCAGTTCCGCTTCGCGCGGGCCCTCGGTGCCGCAAACGACGCGCAGGCGCTTGACCTGCAGGAAGTCGTTCTCGTCGTTGGTGGCCTCTTCCTTGACCAGAGCGATCAGATCCTCGTCGTAGACCTCTTTCTTCTGGTCGGCCAAGGTTTTGAAGCGGACAAAGACATCGTTCAACTGGTTCTCGGCCAGATCGAAGCCCAGATTCTTCAGCTTGGCGCGCAGGGCGGCGCGGCCAGAGTGCTTGCCCATCTGGATGTTGTCGGCCGACAGGCCGATATCCTCGGGGCGCATGATCTCGAAAGTCTGCACATTCTTCAGCACCCCATCCTGATGGATGCCGCTTTCGTGCAGGAAGGCGTTCTTGCCGACGATGGCCTTGTTGAACTGGACCGGAAAGCCCGAGACCGCCGAGACGCGGCGCGACAGGTTCATGATCTTCGTCGTGTCGATGCCGGTGCGGTAAGGCAGGATGTCGTTGCGCACCCGCATCGCCATCACGACCTCTTCCAGCGCGGTGTTGCCGGCACGTTCGCCCAAGCCGTTGATCGTGCATTCGATCTGGCGCGCCCCGGCCTCCACCGCGGCCAGCGCATTGGCCGTCGCCATCCCGAGGTCATTGTGGCAATGGGTCGCAAAGACGATCTCGTCGGCGCCCGGCACCCGTTCCAGCAGCATGGCGATCAGCTTGGCGGATTCGAAGGGATAGGTATAGCCCACCGTATCGGGGATGTTGATCGTGGTGGCGCCGGCCTTGATGGCAATCTCGACCACGCGGCAGAGGTAGTCATGCTCGGTCCGCGTCGCATCCATCGGCGACCACTGCACGTTGTCGCACAGGTTGCGGGCATGGGTCACGGTGTCGTGGATCCGCGCGGCCATCTGGTCCATGTCCAGATTGGGAATGGCGCGGTGCAGGGGCGAAGTGCCGATGAAAGTGTGGATGCGCGGCGATTTCGCGTGTTTGACCGCCTCCCAGCAGCGGTCGATGTCCTTGAAGTTGGCGCGGGCCAGACCGCAGATCGTGGAATTGCGGGCTTGCTTGGCGATCGCCGAGACGGCTTCGAAATCGCCCTCGCTGGCGATGGGGAAACCGGCCTCGATCACATCGACGCCCATTTCATCCAGGAGGCCGGCAATCTCCAGCTTTTCGTCATGCGTCATCGTGGCGCCGGGCGATTGTTCGCCATCGCGCAGGGTCGTGTCGAAGATCAAGACGCGGGGTTGAGCGGTCGTGTCGGTCATGTCAGGGGTCCTTGGTGGCTTTGCTTCTGTGGCGTCGGGCGCTGGTCACCTCCGAGCGGTCGCACCCAAGGGGCACGCTCAGAGGCGGCTAAGAAGAAGCAGGTCCAAGGGCAGGTCACGCAACATGGAGGGGCAGTGCCCCCAAGCCGCGTCAGCCATGATGAATTCCGTGATCATGGGCGCACTATAGGCAGGACAACGGGAAAGAAAAGGGGGGGCGAGGATTTTTCGGGGCTTGGCCGGCGGCGCGACCGGGCTAGATCACGCGGAAACAAGGGAGGCGGCATGGA
Source organism: bacterium (assembly GCA_016124195.1). Taxonomy (GTDB): domain Bacteria; phylum Pseudomonadota; class Alphaproteobacteria; order Rhodobacterales; family Rhodobacteraceae; genus Stagnihabitans. Next base: position 47,139 of record WGOE01000006.1, read on the forward strand.
ACGGGCATTGGTGGTTGGCGCGTCGGGAGGCATCGGTGCGGCGCTTGTCGCGGCGCTTGGCTCTCGCGGCGTGGCCGTGACCGGCATTTCGCGGCGTCAGAACGGGATTGACCTGACCGATGAGGCGAGCATCGCGCAGGTTCTGGGCGGGATCGAGGGGCCATTCGACACGGTGATCGTGGCGACCGGTGCGCTGGAGCTTGGGCCGCACAAGCCGGAAAAATCCCTGCGCGCCGCCAATGCCGAGGCACTGGCAGCCCAGTTCTCGCTGAATGCGACCGGGCCGCTTCTGGTGCTCAAACATGCGCTGCGCCTGATGCCGCGCGACAAGCCCACGCGGTTTGCGGCGCTGTCGGCGCGGGTCGGCTCGATCGGCGACAATGCCCTGGGCGGCTGGTATTCCTACCGCGCGGCCAAGGCGGCGCTGAACCAGCTGATCCATACCGCCGCCATCGAGATCGCCCGAAGCCATCCGCAAAGCGTGGTCGTCACCCTTCATCCCGGCACGGTCGACACCGGCCTGACCGCCAATTATCGCGGCGGCCATGCGGCGGTGCCGGCCTCGGTCGCGGCGGAGTATCTTCTGGACGTGCTGTCTGCCCTGACCCCGGCGCAGACCGGCCAGTTCTTCGATTGGCAAGGCGAAGCGGTGCCGTGGTAAGCGGCACAGGCGGCCGGCCAGTCTCTTCGCAGCCTTTTCGCGCACGCGTTGCGGCGACTTTCACGAAGCCGTGAGAAGCTGGCCTAAACTGGAGTTTAGGAGCACAATTGCCCCGGATTTCCGGCTGCATCGAACCAAAGGGCAATTTCCCTGCTGCGGGGATTCCCCCAGATTGGCCCTCAGAGCCTCCGGCGCGGCATGCCCGGTGCGCAGGAATTTGGCACGTTGATCGGCCAGGCCCCGGCAGGGTGGCCGGGCCGGACAACATGCCGCAGATGAAAAGGTGCCGCCCCTCGGCCAAAGCGCTTGCCCGGGGGACGCCGACCGAGGATAGGGACTTGACCGGTGTGACCGGGGGTGAATCATGAAGCAAAGCGTCCTTATGATCGTCCTGCCGGCCGTGCTGCTGTTTTCAGCGGGCATGGCCTGGGCGGACCAATATTCCGATGACGTGGTGAGCCAGCTGTCTAAGCAGGGGTTCCGCTCGATCACGCGGCAATCGACCTGGCTTGGTCGGGTACAGATCGATGCGCAGCGCGTCGATGGCCGGCGCGAGATCGTGCTGAACCCGCGCACCGGGGAAATCCTGCGCGATGAATGGACGCCGGCCAAGGCAGGTCTGATCTCCAAGCCGATCGTGGACGATGTGGCTTCGGTCAACGCGGCCTCGGGCAAATCGTCCTCGACAGACAACGGGCATAGCGGCGAGTCTGGGTCAGGCGGCGACTCGGGGTCTGGCGCAGGGTCTGACGGCGGCGGGTCAAGCGGCGGGTCTGGCAGCGGGTCTGGTGGTGGGGAGTCCGGCGGTCATTCCGGGTCGGATGGCGGTTCGGGGTCGGATGGCGGGTCTGACAGCAAGGGAAGCGACAATTGATCAGAGTCTGTGACCGGCGTTCGGGCAAGTCCCGGCGCGAGGCCAGCCGGGAGCGGCTTTAGTGGGGCGACTTGCCATTGTTGCGTTGCTGTTTCTGGCCCAGTCCTTCTGCGCCATTCTTTTCGTGACAGACATCTTTTCCTCGCTGATCGGCATCCGCGACATGCCGATGCCGTGGGAAATGCGCGAGCTTCTGGAAATCAGCGCGGCCGTTGGCCTCATCGTGGGCGCCGTGCTGGGCGGGCTTGCGATGCGGCGCGCGGTCCACGACCGCAATCATGCGCAGGAACGTCTGCGCCGCGCCTCGGGCGCCTTTCTTGACCTTCTGAACGAGCGGTTCAGCGAATGGCGCCTGACCCCGGCCGAACGGGACGTGGCGCTTTTCGCCATCAAGGGCATGTCCACCGCGGAAATCGCGGTGCTGCGTTCAACCTCGGAAGGCACGGTCAAGGCCCAGACCAACGCGATCTATCGCAAGGCCGGCGTGACAGGGCGGTCGCAACTGCTCAGCCTGTTCATCGACGACATGATGCGCGAGGATACTGACCTGCGCCCGCCGCTCAAGATTGTCTCGAACGGCTAAAGCGCCTTGACCGCGTAGGCTTGCAGCACGTCGAGCGGCACGACATCCAGCGTGCGCCGATGCGTGGCATGAAGGTTGACCTGAGGTGCGGCGCCCTCGGCATGGGCTTGCAGGAAGCGCCCCGCACACAGGCACCAGCGGTCGCCCGGCTTCAGCCCGGCAAAGCCGAACTCGGGGCGCGGGGTGGACAGGTCATTGCCAAGGTATTTCGACATGGCGAGGAACTCGGCCGTCATCACCGCGCAGACCGTGTGCTGGCCGCGATCCTCGGGCCCGGTGTCACAGCATCCGTTGCGGTAAAACCCGGTGAGAGGCTTGGTCGAGCAGGGTTGCAGGACTTCGCCCAACACGTTGATCGAGGCTTCCTTCATGGCACAGATCCTTTGGCAGGGGCCGATCCAAAACGGCCACCCGTTCCGAACAGTCTAGTGCGAATCCCGCGTTTGAACAGCCATGTCAGCCCACGAATCCCGTGCAAAGCCCGCGGCCTTGGCTATCGTGGTCCTGCCATGCCAGAGGACATCATGCCGCTTGATCCCCGCGACCTGACCGCCGCCGCCGCCCCGATCGCCAAGGCCCGCGCCATGCCGGCCGGCTTTTACACCGACCCCGCGCTCTTTGCCCGCGAACGCGAGACGCTGTTCCTGCGCCACTGGTTCTTTCTCTGCCGGGACGAGATGCTGCCCCGCCCCGGCGATTTTCGCAGCTTCGACACACCCGGCGGCCCGATCGTCGCCCTGCGCGGCGACGACGGCACCTTGCGGGTCTTCGCCAATTTCTGCCGGCATCGCGGCTCGATCCTGCTGGAAGGGCAGGGCAATTGCGGCGGCAAGGTCACCTGCCCCTATCACGGCTGGAGCTATCTGAACGACGGCCGCCTGTATGGCTGCCCCGACATGAAGGACGCCGAAGGCTTTGACCGGCGCGAGAACGGCATGGTGGCGCTGGCGGTGGAGACCTGGGCCGGCTTTGTCTTTGCCCGCTTTGCGCCCGATGGTCCCAGTCTGGCCGAGCATCTGGGCGATCTGCCCGACCGACTGGCCTCGCACCGGCCCGAAGAGATGCGTTGCACCTGGACCGTGACGCTGGAGCCGGAGTGCAACTGGAAACTGATCCTTGAAAACGCGATGGAGACCTATCACACCGGTATCGTCCACCGCGACACGGTTGGGGCGCAGACCTCGCGCACCTTGGCCACGAAGGGCAACTGGATCTGCATTCAGGTCATCTCGGGCCGCTCGATCGCCACGCTGTCCGACACGGTGCCGCCCTTCGACCCCATCGAGGGTCTGGATGCGGATGCGCGGCTTGGCACCTATTTCACCGTGGCCCTGCCCACCGTCCAGTTCGCCGTGGCGCAGGATTGTCTCTGGTGGCTGAACGTGACGCCGGTTGCCGCGAACCGCTCGCGGTTGGAGATCGGCGGCTGTTTTCCGCGCCAGCGTCTGGATCAGCCCGATTTCTCCACCCGCGCCGCCCCCTATTACGACCGCTGGGAAAGGGTCGGGCGCGAGGATGTCGGCATCCTGGAAAAGCAGCAAAAGGCGCTGGGCTCGGCGCTCTACCGGCCCGGCCCCCTGTCGGGGCGCGATGACATGGTGCAGGCTCTGGGCCTCTGGGTGGTGGAGAAGTTGGGTCTTCAGCCGCCCGGCTGATTTCGCCCCTATCCCCTTTACCGCCGCACCGGCCTTTTCTATAAGGCCGCCATGGCTTTCACAGACCTGATCATCGCCCGAATTATCGGCCCGGCGTCCTGACCCCAGACGCCGGGATATTGGCGCATGGCGCCCCGCTTTGATATTTGGCCCAGATACCCCGCAAGGACCGCCCCGATGTGCGCTGATACGACTGCGACCGCCCCGAATGAGGCTCCCGACTACCGCGACACCGTTTTTCTGCCCGAGACCGAATTCCCGATGCGCGCGGGCCTTCCGCAGCGCGAGCCCGAGTGGCTGGCCCGGTGGGAGAGGATCGGCGTCTATGACCGGCTGCGCCAGAAGAAGGGGCGCGCCGATTTCACCCTGCACGACGGCCCGCCCTATGCCAATGGCCACCTGCACATCGGCCATGCGCTGAACAAGGTGCTCAAGGATATGGTGGTGCGCTCTCAGCAGATGATGGGCAAGGACGCCCGCTATGTGCCGGGCTGGGATTGCCACGGCCTGCCCATCGAATGGAAGATCGAAGAGCAGTACCGCGCCAAGGGTCTCAACAAGGACGCCGTGGACGTCGTGGCCTTTCGCCAGGAGTGCCGCCGCTTCGCCGAGGGCTGGATCGACGTGCAGCGCGCCGAGTTCAAGCGCATCGGCATCACCGGCAACTGGGCCGACCCGTACCTGACGATGAACTACCACGCCGAGGCGGTGATCGCCGACGAGTTCATGAAGTTCCTGATGAACGGCAGCCTTTACCAGGGCTCGAAGCCGGTCATGTGGAGCCCGGTCGAGAAAACCGCCCTCGCCGAGGCCGAGGTGGAATACCACGATCTGACCAGCCATACGATCTGGGTGCGGTTCAGAGTCACGGATGTTCAGCGAGGCCGATATGGGCTTCGGGGTGGTTTGGTCGATGATCATACTGATCTGATCAGAATCTCAGACGATTACTCGCGCGGGCGAGAACTTCAGACTAATAACGCTTCCGTGGTGATCTGGACCACTACCCCTTGGACCATCCCTCAGAACCGTGCAGTGGCCTTTGGCCCTGCTCTGGCTTATGGCGCGTACCGAGTGGACGCCCTGGCCGAGAACTCCTCTGCGAAGGTCGGGGAGGTTCTGGTTCTGGGCGATGCGCTTGCCGAAGCGGTGATGAAAGCGGGCAAGGTCGAAGGGTTTAGCCGTCTGCGCGATGTGACGGCTGGTGAATTGACCGGACTAATCCTATCGCACCCCTACCGCGGCATCGAGGGTGGCCATGGCGAGTGGGACTTTGACGTGCCCCTCCTTCCCGGCGACCATGTGACCGACGACGCCGGTACGGGCTTTGTCCACACCGCCCCCAGCCACGGCGACGACGACTACCAGATGGGGCTCAAGTTCCAGCTGCCCATGACCTACAACGTCGAGGCCGACGGCACCTACCGCGCCAACCTGCCCATCTTCGGCGGGCAGGCGATCCTCACGCCCGAGGGCAAGGAAGGCCCGGCCAATGTCAGCAATATCAAGGCTCTTGCCGCGCAAGGGGCGCTGTTTGCCAAGGGCAAGCTGAAACACTCCTACCCGCATTCCTGGCGGTCGAAGGCGCCTCTGATCTACCGCAACACGCCGCAGTGGTTTGTCGCCATCGACAAGAGCCTGGATGACGGCATGGGAACCTATGGCGACACGATCCGCAAGCGCGCGCTCAACTCGATCAACCAGCTGGTGACCTGGACGCCGCAGACCGGGCGCAACCGCCTGCACTCGATGATCGAGGCGCGGCCCGACTGGGTTCTGTCGCGCCAGCGCGCCTGGGGTGTGCCGCTGACCTGCTTCACCAGGAAGGGTGCCCAGCCGACCGACCCCGATTTCCTGCTGCGCAATGCCGATCTCAACGCCCGCATCCGTGCCGCTTTCGAGGCCGAGGGCGCCGATGTCTGGTACACCAAGGGCTTCAAGGAAAAGATGCTGGAGGGCATCGCCGATCCGGACCAGTACAATCAGGTCTTTGACGTGCTGGACGTGTGGTTCGATTCCGGCTCGACCCACGCCTTCGTGCTGCGCGACCGGGCCGATGGGTCCGAAGACGGCATCGCTGACCTCTACCTTGAAGGCACCGACCAGCATCGCGGCTGGTTCCATTCCTCGATGCTGCAGGCCTGCGGCACCAAGGGCCGCGCCCCCTATCGCGGCGTGCTGACCCATGGCTTCACGCTCGACGAAAAGGGCATGAAGATGTCCAAGTCGCTGGGCAACACCGTGGCCCCGCAGGCAGTGATCGACGAATACGGCGCCGATATCCTGCGGCTTTGGGTGGCGCAGTCCGATTACACCGTCGATCTGCGCATCGGCAAAGAGATCCTGAAAGGCGTGGCCGACAGCTACCGGCGCCTGCGCAACACCATGCGCTTCCTTCTGGGCAACCTCAAAGGCTTCACCGAGGCCGAAAGGGTTGAACCCGCCCAGATGCCCGAACTGGAACGCTGGGTGCTGAACCGGCTGGCCGAACTGGATGCCGAGGTGCGCGAAGGCTATGCCCGCTATGACTTCCAGGGCGTCTTCACCAAGCTTTTCGCCTTTGCCACCACCGATCTGTCGGCCATCTATTTCGACATCCGCAAGGATTCGCTTTACTGCGATGCCGCGGGCAGCCTGACCCGGCGCTCGGCGCGCACGGTTCTGGACATCCTGTTCCACCGGCTGACGACCTGGCTTGCCCCGATCCTGGTCTTTACCATGGAGGAGGTCTGGCTCTGCCGCTTCCCGGGCGAAGAGTCCTCGGTCCACCTGCAGGACATGCCCGAGACGCCGGCCACATGGCTGAACCCCGCGCTTGCCGCCAAGTGGGAGGGCATCCGCGCCGCCCGCCGCGTCGTCACCGGCGCCTTGGAGGTGCAGCGCACCGCCAAGGTGATCGGCGCCAGCCTCGAGGCGGCGCCCGTGGTCCATGTGGCCGACACTGCCATCCTCGCCGCGCTGAAATCGGTCGATTTCGCCGATCTCTGCATCACCTCGGCCATCCAGGTGACCGCCGACCCCGAACCGCAAGAGGCCTTCCGCCTGCCCGAAGTGCCCGGCATCGGCGTGGTCTTCGAAAAGGCCGAGGGCCAGAAATGCCAGCGCTGCTGGAAGGTCCTGCCCGATGTCGGCACCCACAAGCACCCCGGCACCTGCCAGCGGTGCAACGCGGCCCTTGGGTAGGATGGGCAATGCTGCCCATCCTTGCGGCAGTCTGATCACACCGCTCGGCCCGCTTTCGGTGACGGAAGAGGCCGGGCGGATCGCAAGGCTGGACTGGCGGGTGGTCGAGGGCGAGCCGACCCCCCTTGTCATTGAAGCCCTGCGCCAGCTTCAGGCCTATTTCGACCGCCGGCTGACCCGATTTGATCTGCCGCTCGATTTCGGCTCCGGCCTGCATGAGAAGGTCCGCCGCGCCATGGCCGCCATCCCCTTCGGCCAGACGCTGACCTATGGCGCCATCGCTCGCGAGATCGGATCACCCGCGCAGGCGGTGGGTCAGGCCTGCGGCGCCAATCCCCTTCCCATCCTCATTCCCTGCCACCGGGTGTTGGGCGCCCGCACGCTTGGCGGCTTTTCGGCCAAGGGCGGTGTCGAGACCAAGGTCTGGCTTTTGCGCCACGAAGGGGCGGCGGGCCTTCTGATCTGAGTGCCGGTTACACGGCGTCACAAAAGGTGACGGGGACGGGGCCCCTGCGCCCCTTCCGCCCGCCTCACGCGCCCGTTATCAGGGGCAGCAGTGCAAGGAGGTCGCATGGACAGGCAGGCAGCAGTGCGCGGACGCTGGGCGATTGCGGCGTTCTTTCTGGTCAATGGCTTCATCATGGGGGCCTGGGCGCCGCAGATCCCGCTGATGCTGCCGCGTCACGGCATCGGGTCGGGGGTGATGGGCCTGTTGATCCTGATGATCGGGATCGGTGCCGTGGGGGCGATGCTGTTTGCCGGCAAGCTGATCGCCGCCCATGGCTCGCGGCGCATGGCCACGTTCTTCGCGCTCCTCTTCGTGCCGACCCTGCCGCTGATCGTGCTGGCGCCCTCGATCTGGGTCGCGGCCCCGGTCATGCTGCTGTTCGGCGCCTTCGGCGGCTGCATGGACGTGTCGATGAACGCCAATTCCGTCATGGTCGAGCGGCGTCTGGGTCAGGCGATCATGTCCTCGTCGCACGGGTTCTGGAGCCTCGGCGGATTTCTGGGCGGCGCCTTGGGCGGGCGCGCGATCGAGGCCTTTTCGCCCGGCGCCCAGGCAATTGGCGTTTCGGTCCTGTCGCTCGTGGCCGTGCTTTTGGCCCGGCGCTTCCTTGTACCCGATGTGCCCCATGCCGCGCCCGCGGCCGAGCCTGCACGCGCCACGCTCTTCCCGCGGGTTCCGGTCCTGTATCTTCTGGGCGCCATGGCGCTGTTCTCGATGGTCGCTGAAGGCGCGGTCCTCGACTGGGGCGCGCTTTTCCTCAAGCAGGAACTGGGCGCGGGGCTGGCCCATGCCGGCCTGGCCTTCGGCTTCTTTTCCGGTGCGATGGCGGTGATGCGCTTTGCGGGCGACGGCGTGCGCAACCGGTTCGGCGCCGTGGCCACGCTGCGCATCTCGGGTCTGATCGGCGCGGTCGGCCTGATCGAGGCGGCGCTGGCGCCAACCGATACGATGGCCATCGCGGGCTTTGCCTTTTCCGGGCTGGGTGTGGCCAACATGGTGCCGATCCTGTTTTCGGCCGCCGGCAACCATCCCGGCATCTCGGCCGGGGCGGGCATCGCCACCGTGACGATGCTGGGCTATTGCGGCATTCTGGTCGCACCCTCGGCCATCGGCTTCATCGCGCAGGTGGCGGGCTTTCGCTTCACCTATGCCGCGCTGGCCGTCCTTCTGGTGGTGGTGGCGGCGCTGGCTGGCAGGGCACAGGCGGCGGATGGCACGGCGCGGCCTGCCGTGGCGCTGCCGCTGGATGGCGGCGTCTAGCAGCGGCGCCTTCAGCCCTCGAACAGGTCCTGCTGTCCAGGCGGGCGCGGCGCATCAAGCCCCAGATGCCGCCAGGCCCTTTGCCCCAGCATCCGCCCGCGCGGTGTGCGCAGGATCAGGCCCTGCTGCAACAGGAAGGGCTCGATCACCTCTTCGATGGCGTCGCGCGCCTCGGACAGGGCGGCGGCGATGGTTTCCACCCCGACCGGGCCACCACCGTAATGTTCGGCCAGCAGGCCAAGATAGCGCCGGTCGTTGCCATCCAGCCCCAGATGATCAACACCCAGCCGGGTCAGGGCATGATCGGCGATCGCCTGCGACAGGCGGCCATCGCCTTCGACGGTCACGAAATCCACCACCCGGCGCAACAGCCGCCCCGCGATGCGCGGCGTGCCGCGTGCGCGCCGGGCGATCTCGCGCGTGCCCTCGGGGTCGGTCGCCACCCCCAGCATCCGGGCGGCGCGGGTCACGATCAGGTCCAGCTCGTCCTCTGTGTAGAACTCCAGCCGGGTCGGAATGCCGAAGCGGTCCCGCAGGGGCGTGGTCAGAAGCCCAAGCCGCGTCGTCGCCCCCACCAGCGTGAAGGGCTGCAACTCGATCCGCACCGTTCGGGCGGCAGGCCCTTCCCCGATCACCAGATCCAGCGCGAAATCCTCGAGCGCGGGGTAAAGCACCTCTTCGACCACGGGCGAAAGACGGTGGATCTCGTCGATGAAAAGCACGTCGCGCGGCTCCAGATTGGTCAGGATCGCCGCCAGATCGCCTGGCTTGGCCAGCACCGGCCCCGATGTCATTCGGAAGCCCACGCCGAGTTCGCGCGCCATGATCTGCGCTAGCGTGGTCTTGCCAAGCCCCGGCGGCCCGTGAAACAGCGTGTGATCCATCGCTTCGCCCCGGGTCTTGGCGCTCTGGATGAAGACGCGCAGGTTGGCGCGTGCATCGGCCTGGCCCACGAAATCGTCCAGCGACTGCGGGCGCAGCGCGCGGTCCAGATCCTCGGGCAGTTTCTGCGGGCGCAGGGCGGGGTCGGATTGCATCGCTTACTGCTTTGGCATCAGAAGTTTCAACGCGGCCCGGATCAGCGTGGCCGTATCGGCCTCTGGCGTCTCAGCCGAAATGGTCATCACCGCCTGCGCCGCCTCGCCCTGACCGTAGCCGAGGTTGACCAGCGCCGACAGGGCGTCGGCGGTAAAGGCGGCCCGGTTGGGCCCCGGCGCGGGCGCGGCAGGGGCGCGGCGCTTGGGGGCGGGCTCGGCCTCGATCACCTCGGGCGCGGCGGCAGGCATGCTGCCGCCCAGAGCCATCATGCCCGGCGCCTTGGCCTTCAGTTCCAGGATCACGCGCTGCGCCAGTTTCGGCCCGACGCCCTGCGCCGCCTGGATCGAGCGCGCATCGCCCAGGGCGATCGCCCGCGCCACGCCCTCGGCTCCGAGCGCACCCAGGATCGACATCGAGGCCTTGGCGCCAACCCCCTGAACCGTCATCAGAAGCTTGTGCCACTCGCGGTCGAACAGCGTCAGGAAACCGAAGAGCTGCAACAGATCCTCGCGCACCAGAAGGTCGGTATAAAGCGCCGCAGCGCCGCCCACGCCGGGCAGGGCGGCCAGAGTGCGATCGTTAACATGGACGATATAGCCCACGCCGCGCACATCCAGCAGGACCTGGTCCAGCCCCTTCCAGTCGATGATGCCGGACAGTTTGCCGATCATCCCGCAGCCCGCCTCAACGCGGCGTCCAGCCGGCCCGCGCTTTGCAGGTGATGCGCGTGGCAGATGGCAATCGCCAGCGCGTCCGCCGCGTCCGGCCCGGCGATCTCTACCCCCGGCAATTGCAGCCGCACCATGTGATCGACCTGTGCCTTGGCCGCGTGACCCACGCCGACCACAGCCTTTTTCACCGCGTTCGGCGCATATTCCCCGATGGTCAGCCCGGCCTGCGCCGGCACCAGCAGGGCGATTCCGCGCGCCTGGCCCAGCTTCAGCGTGGCCACGGCGTCCTTGTTGACGAAAGTATGTTCGACCGCGGCGGCATCCGGGGCATAACGGCGCAGGACTTCGGTCAACTGGCTGTGCAACGAGACCAGCCGTTGCGCCAGATCGCCATCGCCTGCATCGGAATGGCAGATGCCGTTCGCCACGTGGCTGATCCTGGTGCCAAGGACGTCGATCACCCCCCAGCCAAGGTTGCGCAAGCCCGGATCGATGCCAAGAACCCGCATTCCTGCCCCTTTGTCATTCTGGCCTGAGCCCTAGCACGAAAAGAGAACATCCGCCAAGCGGTTTTGCGGCCGGGACGCCGCTGCGGGCCGGATGCGGAAAGCGGCATGCCGTCTGACGAAAGCGACGGCCTTGCTCGGATGCCCATAAATATGTAAACAAATCAATAACAAGTGCGGCGTTCTTGCCATGCGCGCAACGCAAGGCGGCCTTGCTGCGGCCCGCCTTGTCGTTCATTCGTTTCGCGACTAAATCCCCGTCACAAGAGACGAAGACACGCCTCATCCTTATGCAGAACTTGAAAGGACTACCGCCATGGCCGCCTATGAGACGTCCCGCGCGGCGCCGTTCGGCGCCATCACCGTTTACCGTATGGTTCAGATCGTGATTCATACCGCCGAAACGATGAAGGCCTGGAACTCGGCCCGCATCACCCGCAAGGCTCTGAACCGCCTGTCGAACCGCGAACTGGACGATATCGGTCTGTGCCGCGGCGACATCGAATTGATCGGACGCTGATCCAACGACCCGTGATGACAAAGGCCGCTGCACCCCGCAGCGGCCTTTTGCTTTGGTCGTCCTAAAGGATGATCTATTTCAGTGACAGCAACAGGCCGTTGACCTTTTCCGCGACGTAAAGCGTCACGGGATCGGCTTGCATCAGCCAACCGCCGACCCGATCAAGCCCCTCGCCCTGCATCAGGTTGGTGACGCGCTGGTTGTAAAGATCGGCGCCGACTTGGCTGAACATCACACCCTTGAGAAGGAATCCGCAGACCAGCAGGAAGACCAATGGTCCCAGCACCGATTTGCGGCGCGGCGCAGGTTGTGCGTAATAGGATCTGCCCAGCGTTCCCGCTGCTTCAAAGCCATAGCCCTTTTTGCGCGCCTTTTCAATTTTGGCCACGCGCCGGTAAAAATCACTCATATTTGGGTCGGTCATACCAGTGCCCCTGATTCCGACCCCCACCACAGACCTACATAAGGCCTGATTGTGGCAAGAGTGGGGCAATTCTTCCAAATGTGGCCAAGATCAGGCGGCGCGCCTCAGTTGCGCCGCAGGACTAAAGCCGACCATTCGCCCAGATCCTCGCGCGAGGCGGGGGTGAACCCGGCGGCGACATAGGCCGCGGTCACCGCCTCGGCCTGCACGACCAGAAGGCCCGACAGAATGACCAGACCGCCCGGAGCGGTGTTCTCGGCCATGGCGGGGGCCAGTTCGATCAGCGGCCCTTTGAGGATATTGGCAAAGACCAGATCGAAGGGTGCCGCGGCCTTCAGGGCCGGATGGGCAAAACCGGCGGCCTCCAGACACTGGATGCGGCCATCGAGCCCGTTGATCGCGACGTTGGCCTCGGCCACATCGACCGCGACCTGATCGATGTCAGAGGCCAGGATCCGCGCCTCGGGCAGAAGCGCCGCGGCGGCCATGGCCAGAACCGCCGTGCCGCAGCCAATGTCAGCCACATTCGTCGGACGCACTCCTTCGGAATACAGCCGGTCCCAGGCGCGCAGGCAGCCCAGGGTGGTGCCGTGGTGGCCGGTGCCAAAGGCCACCGTCGCCTCGATCTGCAGGGGGATGCGGTCGCCCTGTGCCAGAATGTGCGGAACCTTGTCGGCATCATGGCTGCCATAGACGTAGAAACGCCCGGCCTCGACCGGCGACAATTCGCGCCGCACCTTGGCGACCCAATCGACCTCTGGCAGTTCCGATATGGCAAAGGGCTTGGCCGAGAAGGCCAGGGCAAAGACTTCCAGCATCACCAGATCCGGCGGTTCCAGAAAATAGGCCCCGACCTCCCACAGCCCGGAGTCGTCCTCGATTTCGAAGACGCCGACCCCGGTGGGTTCGGGTGTCATCTTCTCCAGCGCCTCGGCCAGCGCGTTTGCGGCGTCTTCGCCCGTCAGGGTGGTCAAGGCGGTGAAGGTGGGCATGGGCTGGCCTTTCGCGGCAGGGGACCCGGCGCGATTAAGCCGCCGGGCCGCGCCCGTCAACACCTGTTGACTTCGCCTCGACTGCGGTCAAGTCTGTGTGCCCGGCTTTGGTCATGGGGGCAGCAAGCCCGCGCCTGCCGGGCACAGCGCAGTAACGTTGAGGCAAGCATGGCCGAAGGCGCAACGAAACCGCAGAACAGGCTGGCCCGCGTGCCCTTGTCGGCGCAGCGCATCATCGAGGCGGCCTTGACGATGATCGACCGCGACGGGCTGGAGGCCTTCAGTTTTCGCGGTCTTGCCGCCGGGCTCGGCTGTCAGGCGATGAGCCTTTACCACTATTTCCCCTCGAGGGCGCATCTGCTGGAGGCCCTGGTCGAGCTGATGATCGCCGAGGCATCTGACTTTCCTGACAGTGGCCCCTGGCAAGACCGCCTGCGAGGGGCATGTGACGCCTTTCGGCAATCAGCCCTGAGCCATGCAGGATTATTCTGTTATTTCAGTTTGTTCCGGCTGAACAACGCCTCTGGCATGGCGCTTCTGGAACGCTATTTCAACATTCTGGGTGCGGCTGGTCTGGGGCCCGAGGCGCAAGCGCGGCAGGTGCATATCCTGCGCAGCTACCTGACCGGCGCCTGTCTGGCCGAGACTGCGAGGGGCACGGGTTCTGCCACCCCGGTGCCCTTTGCCGAGGCGCGGCGCGATTATCCCGACATGATGGCCGCCGCGGCCTTTGCCGGCGCGGAGGGACGGCGCGCGCGCTTCGATGCCGGGATCGCCGTGCTGATCCGTGGCATCGAAGCGGAACTGAACCTCTGATCAGGCCTGCACTTTCAGGCCGATCGGGCAGGTCACCCCGGTGCCGCCCACGCCGCAATAGCCATCGGGGTTCTTGGCAAGGTATTGCTGATGGTAATCCTCGGCATAGTAAAAGGTCGGCGCCGGCAGGATCTCGGTCGTGATGGCGCCGTAGCCCTTGGCCGTCAGCGCCGCCTGATAGGCCGCCTTGCTGGCCTTGGCCGCGGCCATCTGCGCCTCGGAATAGGTATAGATGCCAGAGCGATAGGTCGAACCCACGTCATTGCCCTGCCGCATGCCCTGCGTTGGATCGTGGCCTTCCCAGAAGGCTTTCAGCAGGCCTTCGTAGGTGATGACCGAAGGGTCGTAGATCACCCGGACCACCTCGTTGTGGCCGGTCAGCTGGGTGCAGGTTTCCTTGTAGGTGGGATTGGGAGTGAAGCCGCCGGCATAGCCCACCATGGTCAGCCAGACGCCCGGAATGTTGTAGAATTTCCGCTCGACCCCCCAGAAGCAGCCCATGCCGAACAGGGCCTCTTCAAAGCCATGCGGGACAGGGGACTTCAGCGGGATGCCCGACAGGAAATGGGTTTCGGCGGTAGGGAGCGGCTCGGCCCGGCCCGGCAGGGCCTTGTCGGGGGTGACCATGTCGGTCTTGCGGCGGTCGAACAGAAACATCGCGGCCTCCTTTGCGGTTGTGGGGCCAATATAGGGCGGGGCGAGGGGGCTTGGTAGGGGCGCTGGCGCGGGTGTGAGCGGCTGTAACATGGCCCGCGCAGGACACGGCGCGTCTGAACATGGCCCCTCGCGGCAGAGCCCGGCAGAACACGTCCCAGCAGGTCTGCCGCGGCCTTATCTGAGGTCGGGCCGGCGCGGCGCGCCAAGGATCGGCACGACCAGCCTTTCCAGCCCGCGCCAGAAGCCCAGGCTGTCCAGTACCGGGTTCACCCATGGCGTCAGGACGCAGTAATGGCTGGTGTGCGGCGCCTTGTGATGCTGCCAGTGGTGGCGCGAATCCTGCAACAGGCGCAGGCGGCGCAGGATGCGGACCACATTTGGCAAATCGCGGGTCGGTGTGTGTTCCAGCCGGTGGGCCAGATCGTTCATCCCCGAGAACAGGGCAAAGACCACCAGTTGCCACGAGAAAAGCCCGATCAGCCACGCCCCCGCCAGCACCACGGCCACGGTCACCGCGATAAGCCCCGCACCGCGCTGCCACGGCACGTTCAGGATATAGGTCGGCTGATCGTGGTGGCGCGAACTTGGCCGCACGAAGACCGGCCCCCAGATCGGCGTGTCCTCGCTGCCAAGTGTGTCCTCGGCCCAATGGAACAGGCCGCCAAGAAGATCTGCGGCCGTGATCAGAAGGAACAGTTGAAGGGCAACTCCCGCGATTGCCACGAAAACTTCGGGGTGCATGAGCCATGCCTCTGTTAGGTTAGGGCAAATTACGCCAAATCCGGGCCGGACGTAAGCCGCCGTCGAAAGGCCGCCTTCAAACGGCCGGGGCCCGAAGGCCACGGCCAGCGGTCAGCCCTGCAAGGTGCGCACGCCATAGCCCTCGCCCCGGGCCTTCATCGCGGCGACAGCAGCGATCGAGGCCGCGGCGGTGGTGAAGTAGGGGATCTTGTCCATCAGCGCCACGCGGCGGATGTCGCGCGAATCGTTGATGGCCTGGGTGCCCTCGGTCGTGTTCATCACAAGGTCGATCTCGTCGTTCTTCAGGCGGTCGACGATGTTGGGCCGGCCTTCGTAGACCTTGGCGACCGGGGTCGAGGCCACGCCCTGCGCGGCGAGCCAGGCCGTGGTGCCCTTGGTCGCGACAATCTCGAATCCCAGTGCGATCAGGTCGGTCATGGCAGCGGCGAAGGCCGGGGTCTTGTCCATGTCCTTGATCGACACGAAGGCGCGGCCCGCCTCGGGCAGCGCCACGCCGGCGCCCATCTGCGCCTTGAGGAACGCCAGCGCGAAAGTGCGGTCCCAGCCCATGACCTCGCCGGTCGAGCGCATTTCCGGCCCAAGCACCGGGTCGACGCCCGGGAAGCGGGCGAAGGGCAGCACCGCCTCCTTGACCGAGAACCACGGCGTTTGCGGGTCGGCGAGGGTCAGCGGGTCCATCAGGGGCAGGGGCGTGTCGGGGCCGACGCCCGCCGGATAGGCCGGACGCATCGGGAAGGCGCCCAGCTTTTCCCCCGCCATCAGCCGGGCCGCGATCGAGGCGATGGCGCTGTCGGTCGCCTTGGCCACGAAGGGCACGGTGCGGCTGGCACGGGGGTTGACCTCCAGCACGAAGATCACGCCGTCCTTGATGGCGAATTGCACGTTCATCAGGCCCACGACGTTGAGCGCCAGCGCCATCCGCACGGTCTGCGCCTTCAACTCCTCGACCGTGGCGGGGCTGAGCGAATGGGGCGGCAGGCAGCAGGCACTGTCGCCGGAATGGACGCCGGCCTCTTCGATATGTTCCATGATGCCCGCGACATGGACCGAGGTTCCGTCGGACAGGGCATCGACATCCACTTCGATGGCGCCGGAGAGGTAGCTGTCCAAGAGGACCGGGCTGTCGCCGGAAACCTGCACGGCGGTGGTGATGTAGCGTTCCAGTTGCGCGTCGTCGCGGATGATCTCCATCGCGCGACCGCCCAGCACAAAAGAGGGGCGGATGACGAGGGGATAGCCCACGTCGGCGGCAACTTTGAACGCCTCGTCGCGCGAGCGGGCGGTGCCGTTGTGCGGCTGCTTCAGGCCCAGCTTGTGCAGAAGCTGTTGAAAACGTTCGCGGTCTTCGGCGAGGTCGATGGCATCGGGCGTGGTGCCGAGGATCGGAATGCCTTCGTTGGCCAGCGCTTGGGCCAGCTTCAGCGGCGTCTGACCGCCGAACTGCACGATGACGCCGTGCAGCGTGCCGTTTTCCTGTTCAACCCGCAGGATTTCGAGGACGTGTTCGAGGGTGAGCGGCTCGAAATACAGCCGGTCCGAGGTGTCGTAGTCGGTGGAAACCGTCTCGGGGTTGCAGTTGACCATGATGGTTTCATAGCCAGCCGCGGTCAGGGCATAGCAGGCATGGCAGCAGCAATAGTCGAACTCGATGCCTTGCCCGATGCGGTTCGGGCCGCCGCCGAGGATGACGACCTTTTTCGCACCCGAAGGCCGGGCCTCGCATTCCACGTCGCCCATGGCCGGCGCTTCGTAGGTCGAATACATGTAGGGCGTCTGCGCCTCGAACTCGGCGGCGCAGGTGTCGATGCGCTTGAAGACGGCCTTGACGCCAAGGTTGCGGCGCGCGCGTCTCACCTGCGCCTCGTCCCGGCCGGTGAGGGTGGCCAGGCGGGCGTCGGTGAAGCCCATCATCTTGAGCTTGCGGATGCCCTCGGCCGTGACGGGCAGGCCATTTTTTGCGACCTCGGCCTCGGTGTCGATGATCTCGCGGATGCGGGCGAGGAACCACGGGTCGAAGGCGGTGATGGCGTTGATGTCATCGTCCGACAGGCCGTGGCGCATGGCTTGGGCGATGTTGCGCAGGCGGTCGGGGGTGGCCTCGGACAGGGCCTTGGTGATGGCCACACGGTCCGGCGCGCCGGGGATGGCGATCTCGTCAAAGCCGGAGAGGCCGGTTTCCAGCGAGGCCAGCGCCTTTTGCATCGATTCGTGGATGGTGCGGCCGATGGCCATGGCCTCGCCCACCGATTTCATCGCGGTGGTCAGGTTGGGGACCGAGCCGGGGAATTTCTCAAACGCAAAGCGCGGGATCTTGGTCACGACATAGTCGATCGAGGGCTCGAACGAGGCGGGCGTCACCTTGGTGATGTCGTTGTCCAACTCGTCCAGTGTATAACCCACGGCGAGTTTGGCGGCGATCTTGGCGATGGGAAAGCCGGTGGCCTTGGAAGCCAGCGCGGAGGAGCGGCTGACGCGGGGGTTCATCTCGATCACGACCATGCGGCCATCGGCCGGGTTGATCGCCCATTGCACGTTCGATCCGCCGGTTTCCACCCCGATCTCACGCAGCACGGCGATAGAGCCGTTGCGCATGATCTGGTATTCCTTGTCGGTCAGTGTCAGCGCGGGGGCCACGGTGATCGAGTCGCCGGTATGCACGCCCATCGGGTCGATGTTTTCGATGGAACAGACGATGATGGCGTTGTCGGCGGTGTCGCGCACCACCTCCATCTCGTATTCCTTCCAGCCCAGCAGCGACTCGTCCACCAGCACCTGCGCCATGGGCGAGGCTTCAAGGCCCGACCGCACGATGGCCTCATAGTCGTCGCGGTTGTAGGCCACGCCGCCGCCAGTGCCGCCCAGGGTAAAGGCGGGGCGGATGATGGCGGGCAGGCCCACGTAATCCAGCGCCTCGATGGCCTCGCGCACACCTGCGGAGATGTCATATTTGCCCGAGGCGAGCTTGGGGGCCGCGATGATGGTGGCCTTGGGGTTCTCCAGACCGATCCGGTCCATCGCCTCGCGGAAGAGCTTGCGGTCTTCGGCCATTTCGATGGCCGCGCGCTTGGCGCCGATCAGTTCGACGTTGAACTTTTCCAGCACGCCCAGATCGGCCAGCGCCAGCGCGGTGTTGAGCCCGGTCTGGCCGCCCATCGTGGGCAGAAGCGCGTCGGGACGCTCTTTTTCAATGATCTTGGCCACGACTTCCGGCGTGATCGGCTCGATATAGGTGGCGTCGGCCAACCCCGGATCGGTCATGATCGTGGCGGGGTTGGAGTTCACGAGGATGACCCGGTAGCCTTCCTCGCGCAGCGCCTTGCAGGCCTGTGCGCCGGAATAGTCGAACTCGCAGGCCTGGCCAATGACGATGGGGCCGGCTCCGATGATCATGATGGATTTGATATCGGTTCTTTTCGGCATCGTAGCCTCCTCTTTTCGGCGTCCGGCAGCGCAAAACTTCGCGGGTTATAGCCATGCGGGGCGGCGGCGCAAGGGGATTCCCGGCATGTGGTGATGCCGGCCCGCAGGGTGCGAGGCTTGCCTTGCAGATGGGGGGAAGGCGACTGGCGTGGCGCGGTCGAGGCAGAGGGAAATACCAGAGGGCCCGGACCTTCGGTTGAACGATGTCATGCTTTTGGTCCGCGACAGGGATGTAAGTGCGGCGGGGCATGATAGATGGCCCGGCGCGCCGATGGCATCAAATTCTGGCATGTTCAGGACCCGGACGGCTTCTGGATCGGCGATAGACCGGGGTTTCTGACGCGCGTGTGATCCCCGGCCCTTGCCGATACCCTGCGACGCCAGGCTATTCGCGATTTGGTCCGCGCAAGGAAACGGGCCGGAGGTTTCCCCCCGGCCCGCTGCAGCCTTTGCGAAAGTCTCAGGCCTTTTCGCCCACGGCGGCTTCGGCGGCGGCGATGGCGGCCGCGCGACGCTTGACCTCGTCACCGATCGGCGGGCCCTTGAAGCGGCGGTTTTCCACCAGGACCCACATCACCAGCGCCAGCGCGATGAAGCCCACGACGACCCAGAGCACGCGGTCATTCGGCGGTGCGACGGCGATGAACAGGATCACCGCCATGCCGACGACAGACAGCAGCGTCACCAGCTTGTAGGTGCCGGCCGACATGGCCCAGGGGCCGGGCTTCGGCCATTTTGCGGTGCCGAAGGCAAAGAGACCGGCAACCAGCGGAACCGTGAAGGACAGGAACAGGAAGACCAGGGTCGAGTTCACCACGATGACATAGATCGAGGTTCCGGCGATCTTGATCGACATTGCGAGGATCACATAGAGGATGCACAGCACCGTGGCCGTCCAGATCGCCGCCACCGGCGTGCGGTAGGTGGGCGAGACGGTCGACAGGGCCTTGGACCCTACCGGCATCCCGTCATCGCGCGAGAAGGCGAAAAGCATGCGCGAGGCCGAGGTGACGGTGGCCAGACCGCACAGGAACTGCGCGATCAGGATGCCGACATAGATCGCCAGCTTCAGCCCCGAGGGCAGGATCGCATCCATCGTGGCGAAGAAGACGTTGAAGCCCTGCTTGGCGCCCGCATCCATGTCCGGAATGGCCAGCATGATCGCGCAGATCATCACCCAGCCGATCAGCGAAGACCACAGGACCGAAGTCACGATGCCGCGCGGCACCGAGGTCGAGGCGTTCTTGGTCTCTTCCGAGGTATGCGCCGAAGCGTCATAGCCGGTGATCGTGTAGACCGGCAGCAGCAGGCACAGCAGGAACAGATACAGCATGTTGTCCGATTGCGGGAAAGTGCCGCCGCCCGCATCGCCCGAATAGTTGGTGAAGGTCCACAGCCGGCTGACATCGATATGCGGCGCGAAGACCAGGCAGGCCACGATCAGCACAGCCGTGGTCAGGAAGATGATATAGCCCGAGATATCGGTCAGGAAGGTGGTGATCTTGATGCCCAGATGGTTGAACAGCGCCTGTACCGCCGTGATGGCGGCCACGAAGACCACGATCTGCATGTCCGTGCCGGTAAAGCCGAACGAGGCTCCGAAAGTGCCGGCAAAGTAATAGGCCGTGCCGATGTTGATGGCGCCCAGCACCGTGATCAGGCCCAGAAGGTTCAGCCAGGCCGTCAGCCAGCCCCAGAACCGGTTGCCCAGGATCGAGCCCCAGTGATAAAGCCCGCCCGCGGTCGGAAAGGCCGAGGCGATCTGCGCCATCGACAGGGCGAACATGCCCGAAACGGCGCAACCCACGATCCAGCCAAGTCCCGCGCCCGCGCCGCCGACCGACCCCAGGGCCTGGGCGAAAGAGTTGATGCCTCCGGACAGGATGCAGATGATCGAGAAGGAAATCGCAAAGTTCGAGAATTTCGACATGGAGCGTGAAAGCTCCTGGGCATAGCCCATGCCATGCAGGACTTTGACGTCCTCATGGCGGTCCTTTTCGGTGTAGTCGTCCGCTGCCATTTGGTTACCCCTCCGAGCTTTCGGATCATGTTGTTGTTTTTGGCGGGGCTGCGACAAGATGTCGTGCCCTGCGCCAGAAAAGCGCTGATTTTTCAGTCTGTCCAGTACTGAATAGAATTTTACAGAGTTGCGCGACATTTGCCCGGATTTTGCCTCTGCCCATGTCGTTTTCCGCGGGATTCCGGGCAGAACGCGGATGGCGCAAGCGCGGGTTCGGCTTTAAGCCAAGGGGATGGAGGCAGGCGGCATGATCCTTGTGGAACAAGGTCCGAAGGGACAGGCAACCGTGTTTGACGGGGCCCTGGACAGGGTCGTGGCCTGGCAGGCTCACGAGGTCGGTCCGGCTCTGGCGGCGCTGGACCGCGCACGCGCGCAGGGCCACTGGGTCGCGGGCTGGATCGCCTATGAGGCGGGCTATGCGCTGGAACCCCGGCTGGAAGGGCTGATGCCGCCGCACCGGCCCGGTCCGCTCATCAGCTTCGGGGTCTTTGCCGGCCCGCAAGCGGCCGATCCGCTTTTGGCGCAGGCTCGCGCCGAGGCCGCGGTGCGCATCGCCCCGGTGGAACCCCTCGTCTCGCAAGCCGCCTATTTCGACGCCTTCGACCGGGTCAAGGCCTATATCGCGGCGGGCGATTGCTATCAGATCAACCTGACCTTTCCGATGCGCTCGACCCTGGTAGAGGGCACGGCGCTGGGCTTGTACGGCGCGCTGCGGGCCAAGCAGGCCGTGGGCTACGGGGCCTTCGTCGATCTGGGTGGCCCGGTCCTGATCTCGCGCTCGCCCGAATTGTTCCTGCGCACCGATGCCGCGGGTCGGATCGAAAGCCGCCCGATGAAGGGCACCGCCCCGCGCGACGCCGATCCGGTGCGTGACGCCGAACTGGCCGAGGAGTTGCGCGCCTCGGACAAGGGGCGGGCCGAGAATCTGATGATCGTCGATCTCTTGCGCAATGACATCAGCCGGATCGCCCGGGTGGGATCGGTCAAGGTGCCGGCGCTGTTCGCGGTGGAAAGCTATGCGACGCTGCATCAGATGATCAGCCGCGTGGTGGGCGAGATGGTGGCACCGCCATCGATGGCAGGGCTGATGCCCGCGCTCTTTCCCTGCGGCTCGATCACCGGTGCGCCCAAGATCCGCGCGATGCAGATCATCCGCGAAGTCGAACCCGAACCGCGCGGTGCCTATTGCGGCGCGATCGGCTGGATGGCGCCGGACGGGGCAAGCTGCTTTTCGGTGGCGATCCGCACGCTGACCCTGAACGGCCGGGCCATCACGCTCAACGTGGGCGGCGGCGTGGTGCAGGACAGCACCGCGCAGGGTGAATGGGAGGAGGCGCATTGGAAAGCGCGCTATCTGACGGGGCTTCAGACCCCGGGCTGAGGCTGATCGAGACGCTTTTGTGGGACGGCACGGGCTTTCCCCGTCTGGGCCTGCATCTGGCGCGGCTGGAGCGCTCCGCCGAGGCGCTGGGCTGGCCCACGCCGCAGGGCGTGGAGAGGGCCCTTGCCGGTCTGCCGCCCCGCGCGCTGCGGGTCCGCCTGACGATGGACGTCATGGGCCGCTTTCAAGTCGAAACGGCAGACCTGCCGCCGGCCAAACCGCTCTGGCGCGTCGGGCTGGCGCCGTCGCGGCTTGATCCTGTCGATCCCTGGCTGCGGATCAAGTCCACCCGGCGCGCCACCTACGATGCGGCCCGGGCGGCCCTGCCGGACGGGTTGGACGAGGTGCTCTTCCTCAACCGTCGGGGCGAGGTTTGCGAAGGCACGATCACTTCCCTGTTCTTCGACCGCGGCCAGGGACTGCGCACACCGCCCCTGTCCTGCGGCCTGCTTCCCGGAGTGCTGCGCGCCGAACTGGCCGCCCCCGAACAGGTCCTGCTGGCGCGAGATCTTCCCCATGTGCGGCTCTGGCTCGGCAATGCCCTGCGTGGCCTGATCCCGGCGCAATGGCTGGCAGGCTGAACGACGACCAGCACGCCGCGATACTCTTTCTCTTCATCTGTTCAGAAATATCCTCGGGGGGTCTGGGGGGCGGAAAGCCCCCCAGCCGGGGCCGCGGCGCGCGCCCGTCCAGGCTGGCCTGGACGGGCGCCCTGCGATCCCGGCACCCCGGGACGGCGCCTTACCCCACCACGTTGAAGGCCGGGCCGTAGGGGTATTTGGTGATATCCTCGTTGCCCTCTTCGGTGATGACCAGGATGTCATGCTCGCGGTAGCCGCCCGCACCGGGCTGGCCCTCGGGAATCGTCAGCATCGGCTCCATCGAGATCACCATGCCGGGCTCCAGCACCGTGTCGATATCCTCGCGCAGTTCCAGCCCGGCTTCCCGGCCATAGTAATGCGACAGCACGCCAAAGGAGTGGCCATAGCCGAAGGTGCGGTATTGCAGGACCTGATGCTCTTCGAAAAATGTGTTGAGCTTGTGGGTCACCTCGGCGCAGCTTGCACCGGGCTTCAAGAGGCTCATGCCGTATTCATGGGCCGCCACGTTGATCTCCCAGATCCGGCGCGAGGCGGCATCGACCTCGCCCACAAACAGCGTCCGTTCCAGTGCGGTGTAATAGCCCGAGATCATCGGGAAGGTGTTGAGCGACAGGATATCGCCGCGCTTGAGTTTGCGCGCGGTCACCGGGTTGTGCGCGCCGTCGGTGTTGATGCCGGACTGAAACCAGACCCAGGTGTCGCGGTACTCGGCCTCGGGAAAGCGCTTGGCGATCTCAAGTTCCATTGCATCGCGGCCGGCCATTGCCACGTCGATCTCGCGCAGACCCTCGCGCACCGCCTCGCGGATGGCAAAGCCGCCCACGTCGGCCACCGCGGCGCCCTGGCGGATCAGTGCG
Source organism: bacterium (assembly GCA_016124195.1). Lineage (GTDB taxonomy): Bacteria > Pseudomonadota > Alphaproteobacteria > Rhodobacterales > Rhodobacteraceae > Stagnihabitans. The sequence continues at coordinate 70,529 of WGOE01000006.1, forward strand.
ATCTCGGCCGGGGATTTCATCATGCGCTGTTCCATCGACCCGCGCGAGATATCGACCCCGCGCTTGGGCTTGAGGAAAGCATTCAGCTTCTCCGATTGCACCAGCGTCAGGTGATCCGCCTCGCAGCCGATGACCCGGCCTTCTCCGGTCACCGAGGCCACCGCGCGCCAGTAATTGTCGCGCGCCCAATCGGTGTAGGTGATGTTGTCGCCATGGCAACGCCGCCAGGGCTGGCCCGCGTCAATGCCCGCGCTGATCGTGACAGACTGGGTCGGGGTGACGACCAGGCCATAGGGCCGGCCGAACGAGCAATAGAGGAAGCCCGAATAATAGGCGATGGCATGCATCGAGGTGAAGACGCAGGCCTCGATTCCCTGCACCTCCATCAACTCGCGCAGACCGGCGAGGCGGGCATCGTATTCTTCGGCGGCAAAGGGCAGGACGCGGTCGCCCTGATGAAAGCGGTACTGTTGCGGGCGGGTGGTGGCAGACATTTCAGACCTCATGGCAGGGGTCTGGACATCCGGACCCCGAAAGGTCCCGGCGTACAGGACGAAGGCGAGTTGCCTCGCAAGCCTTGGGCAAACCCTGGGACGACGCCATCGTCCCGGCTCGTCTCCATTCTGGCGCATGGGCTCCAATCTGCACGCCGGAAAGCGGCATCGGGCGTCGCGATTTGGCCGTGTGCGCGCATCGGACCAACCCTTGGCCCGGGTTCGGGCTCGGCAGGCGCCTTGCGACAGGATTGAGATAAAATCGGCGCAAAATCGAGACATTTTGTCCGATGTGCGCCTGTGGGCCCGGCCCGGGCTTTACCTCAATTTAGGACCGGGTGTGGAGGTTGTCCGGGTGGTGCCACCCGATCCCTGCAGACGCTCCCTTTCCGGATCGCGGGCGCCCGACCCTTGAATTGGACGGTCTGGAGAATTGGATGTCCTCTTTCGTCATCACGACCGACACGACCTCGGGTCAGATCCTGGCTGGCGGAGAGTTCGGCTTTGTCGGGCCGGGCGGGTCCATTCTGGCGCCGGTCGGTTCCGCGGTGACGCTGGCGGGGACGGCGACCTTGATATCCTATGGCGCCATGGCGTCGTCGACGGCCAGCGGGCTGGCCCTGAACGCCGTGACCAACACCAGTGTCACCATTGCCGCCACAGGGTCGGTCGTCACCGGCGGCATTGATCTGCCGGCCATCTCGGGCAGCTTTACCGGCAATTTCGCCCTGCACAATGCCGGGGCGATCAGCGGCGGGCAGGGCATCAGCCTGACCGCGCAGACCGGATCGCAGATCAATATCGCCAATGACGGCGCCTTGCAGGGACTGGGCATCACGGCCGGATCGGCGCTTTCGCTGGTGCTGAACACCACATCGCGGGCGGTTGTCACCAACACCGGCATGCTCAGCACCGCCGGCGCCGGGGCCACGGTCTATGCGCTGGGCGGTGGCACGGTCACGCTGACCAACACCGGCAATCTGTTGAATGCCACGCCCGCACAGGCGGCGATTTCGGTGGCGGGCGGGCTGACCCTGCGCAATTCCGGCTTGATCGAGGGCAATGTCACCGCCACCCAATCGGCCAATATCTTCAACTCCGGCGTCATCGACGGCAATCTGGCGCTGAATTCCTACAATGACTTCGTGCGCGTCAGTGGCACCGTGATGGGCGATGTGCTGTTGGGCAACGGGGTCAATGCCTTCTGGCTGACCGGCGGGCGCGTGATGGGCAAGGTGCAGGGCGGCGCCGGGGCCGACACCTATCACATCGACCGGTCCGACATCAGCATCGCGGATACGACCGGCGGGCACGACCGGGTCTACAGCTCGGTCGATTACCAGTTGAGCCCCGGGATCGAGGATCTTTTTCTGGTCGGCGGGGCGCGTGGCCTCATGGCCTCGGGGAACATGCTGGCCAAGGTGATCGTGGGGGCAGGCGGCAATGACATCATCCATGCCCTGGCCGGCAACGACAGCGTGGACGGGGACGAGGGCAACAACCGGCTTTTCGGCGGCTTTGGCGCCGACACGCTGCTGGCCGGCACCGGGGACGACATGCTGTCGGGCGGCAGCGGCAACGACCTGATCTACGCGGGCTACGGCAAGGACACGATCTTTGGCGGCACCGGCGAGGATATGCTGAGCTTTGACCGCCTGACCGATGCAGGCGGCGTCACGGTCAATCTTGGCACCAACCTGACCAGCTTCATCGAGGCGGGCGGCATCAGCTTTGCCGGCATCGAAGACGTGCAGGGCTCGATCTTCGCCGACAATCTGACCGGCACCATCGGCGACAACGTGATTCTCGGCGGCGGCGGCAGCGACAGTCTTTATGGCATGGCGGGCAACGATACGCTGGCGGGCGGGGCCCAGGGCGATTGGCTGAGCGGCGGCTATGGCGCGGATGTCTTTGTCTATACCGCCGTTTCCGACAGCGCATCTGTCAGCGGGCTCGACACGATCGACGCCTTTCAGCCCGGGCTCGACGTGATCGACCTGTCCGCGATCGACGCGGTGCCGGGCGGGGCTGACAATGCCTTCACGTTCATCGGCACGCAGGCCTTCACCGGAACCCGGGCCGAGGTGCGGTTTGAAACCGACGTCGCCCATGGTCTCACCACGATCGAGGTGCGGCTGCCGGGGTCGGTGGTCGATGACATGGACATCGTGCTCAACACCGTGGTCACGCTGAACGCCAACAATTTCATCCTTTAGCGGGTCCCCGGGCCAGCGATGGCACCGACCCGGGGCAGTAGCTCAGGCCTTGGCCGCGAAATCGGCCGCCGAATGACGTTCGGGCAATTGCTCGGCCGGCTCGCCCCAGTTCTTGTTCACCATGCGGCCGCGCCGGGTGGCCGGGCGCGCCTCGATCGCATCGGCCCAGCGTTTGACATTGGTGTAGATGCCCACATCCAGAAACTCGGCCGAATTGGCATAGCTGCGCCCCAGCACCATGTTGCCGTACCACGGCCAGATCGCCATGTCGGCGATGGAATAGGCGTCGCCCGCGATGAAGGGCACTTCGGCCAGACGCCGGTTGAGCACGTCCAGCTGACGCTTGGTCTCCATCGCATAGCGGTTGATCGGGTATTCCAGCTTTTCCGGCGCATAGGCAAAGAAATGGCCAAAGCCGCCGCCAAGGAAGGGCGCCGATCCCATCTGCCAGAACAGCCAGCTGAGCGTCTCTGCCCGTGCCGGACCCGAGGCGGGCAGGAAGGCGCCGAATTTCTCGGCCAGGTGCATCAGGATGGCGCCGGATTCAAAGATGCGCACGGGTTCTGGGCCGGACAGGTCCAGCAAGGCCGGGATCTTCGAGTTCGGGTTGATCTCGACAAAGCCCGAGCCGAACTGGTCGCCCTTGCTGATCTGGATCAGCCAGGCGTCGTATTCGGCGGCAAAGCCCGCCTCGAGCAGTTCTTCGAACATGATCGTGACCTTGACGCCATTCGGCGTTGCCAGCGAATACAACTGGAACGGATGCGCCCCGCGCGGCAGGACCTTCTCGTGCGTCGCCCCGGCGATCGGGCGGTTGATGCTGGCGAACTGGCCGCCGTTCTCCTGATCCCAGGTCCAGACTTTCGGGGGAACATAGGGGGTGGTCATGGGTGCCTCGTTTGCTGCTGCTGTGAGAAGGCTAGCATTTGACGGGGCGAAGGCAATGGGCGGGCCTTCGCGCCGGCCTCAGGGCCAGGGCTGGTCACGGCCATACGGGGAAAAAGTGCGCCACAAGATCGCGAATTACCGGGCCCGATGCCGCAGATCGCGCCCGGTACAGGGCCACCGCGCCCATGCCCGGCCCGGCGGCGTGAAATCTGCGGGAATATCGGGCGGCGGTACATCAGACCGATTTCGTAACACCGCCATCCACGCGCAGGTTCTGCCCGGTGATATAGCCGGCCCCCTCCGAGGCGAGGAAGGCCACGGTCGCGGCAATCTCGTCCGACCGGCCATAGCGGCCCATCGGGACCGACTTCGCCCGCTCTTCCGTGGCGGGCAGGCTGTCGATCCAGCCGGGCAGGATGTTGTTCATCCGCACGTTCTGTGGCCCGTAGGTGTCGGCAAAGATCTTGGCGTAGCTGGCCAATCCGGCGCGGAACACGGCCGAGGTCGGGAACATCGCCGAGGGTTCGAAGGCCCAGGCGGTCGAGATGTTGATGATGCTGCCGCCGCCTTGCGCCACCATGATGGGCGTGACCAGCCGGGTCGGGCGCAGCACGCACATGAGGTAAACCTCCATCCCCTTGTGCCAATCCTCGTCGCTGATTTCCAGCAGGGGGGCGCGCGGGCCGTGGCCGGCCGAGTTGACCAGAACGTCGATCCGGCCGAAGCGCGCCATGGTGGCATCGACCAGCCGCTTCACATCTTCGTTCGACTGGTTCGATCCGGTGACGCCGACGCCGTCCAGCTCTTGGGCCAGGGCCTCGCCCTTGCCGGAGGAGGACAGGATCGCCACGCCATACCCCTCGGCCGCGAGCTTGCGCGCAGCAGCGGCCCCCATGCCCGAACCGCCCGCCGTGATGATCGCCACTTTCTGCATGTCCAACTCCTTTTTGCGTTCCTGTCGCCCGTCCGCGGCATCGGCAAGCTACTTGGAGGGCGCCCCGCCTTCGAACCGGTTGCCGTGCCGGTAGTCGCAGGGCGCCTCCTGCATCTGCAGATGCAGGCCCGATCCGGTAAAGGGATGGGCGCGCGCCAGATCCTCGTCAAAGTCGATGCCAAGCCCGGGCGCTTCGGGCGGGATGATATAGCCGTCCTGCCATTTCAGGCTGTGCTTGATCAGCGCCAGATGAAAATCGCCGCCCTTCTGGATGGTTTCGGCCAAGAGAAGGTTGGGGATCGACACCGACAGATGGATATTGGCCGCCCATTCGACCGGCCCGGCATAAAGATGCGGCGCCATTTCGGCGTTGAAGATCTCTGCGATGGCCGAAAGCTTCTTGGCCTCCATGATGCCGCCCAGACGGCCAAGCGCCGGTTGCAGGATCTTGACCCCCCCGGCGCGCAAAAGGGCGCCGAATTCGGTCTTGGTGGTCAGCCTTTCGCCGGTGGCCAGTGGAATGCGGACCTGACGCGCCACCTCGGCAAATTCCAGCAGGTTGTCGGGCGGGATAGGCTCTTCGTACCAAAGCGGGTTGTAGGGCTCCAATTCGCGGCCCAGACGAATGGCGCCGGGCGTGGTGAACTGGCCATGGGTGCCGAACAGCAGATCGGCACGGTCGCCCACCGCCTCGCGGATTTTCTTGCAGAAGGCGACCGAGCGCGTGATGTCGCTCATCGCCGGTTCATGTCCGCCGCGAATGGTATAGGGGCCGGCGGGGTCGAATTTCACCGCGGTGAAGCCGTCCTTGACCGCCCGCGCCGCGGCCTCGGCCGTCATGTCGGGATTGACCCAGAACTCGGCCGCATCCTCGCCCGGCTCGGGGGAAAGATAGGTATAGCTGCGCACCTGCTGGTTCATCTTGCCGCCCAGAAGCGCCCAGACCGGCCGGTTGCGCGCCTTGCCCAGAATGTCCCAGCAGGCGATTTCCAGCCCCGAAAAGGCGCCCATCACGGTCGGATCGGGCCGCTGCGTGAAGCCGCTCGAATAGACGCGGCGGTACATCAACTCAACGTTCTCGGGGCTTTCGCCCTGCATGTGGCGTTCGAAGACATCCTCGATCACGGCGATCATCGCCTTGGGGCCCACCGTCGAGGCATAGCATTCGCCATAGCCCACGATCCCGTCATCGGTGGTGACTTTCGGAAAGATCCAGTAACGCCCGCCCCAGCCCGGGGCAGGCGGCGCCACAACGAAAATCTCCAGATCCTTGAGCTTCATGGCGGGTCCTCCCTTTTTGCCCAGCCTAGAAGCCCGGGCAGCAATTATCTGGCCATCGGCGACGTCATATGTCGCTAAGGGGCGCTGCGCCTCGCCTGCGGCTCACCCCGGAGCGGTTCGGCAAGGCGCAAATCCGAAAATGCCCCGTCTTGCACTTTGTGGCAATACTCGCCCGGGAGGGTCCGGGAGGGTGGCAAGCCCTCCCGGCGCCCGCCTCGCGCGCCCGGCGTCAGACATGTCCGATCCCCGTCAGGAACTCCTGCAACAAGGCGGCGTATTCGGCCGGATGCTCGACCATCGGGAAATGCCCGGCGCGCGGCATCAGGTAAAAGCGGTGGCCGGGGATCAGTTCGGCGGTTTCGCGGACCAGATCGGGCGGCGTCGTGCCGTCGTGGCCGCCCGCCACGGCCAGGACGGGCAGGCGCAGGCCCGCGGTCGTGGTGTAGAAATCGCTGCCGCCGATCGCCGCGGCACAGCCCGCCCAGCCTTCCGGGTCGGTCCGGGTCAGGATGTCGCGCAGATAGGGGGCGTGGGGGCTGTCGCGCCAGCGCGGCCCGAGCTGTCGCTGCAGGGCGCCATCGGCATAGGTTTCAAAGCCCTCGTCGCGGATCTGCCTCGCGCGTGCCGCCCAGATCTCCGCCGTGCCGATCCGGGCTGCGGTGTTGGACAGCACCAGCCCGCGCACCAGGTCCAGTCGCTTGACCGCCAGCCCCTGCGCCACCATCCCGCCCAGCGAGACGCCAATGAAGACGGCTTCGCGGATCTCGAAATGATCCATCAGCCGTTCGGCATCGCGGATCAGCGCGCCCATGGCATAGGGGGCGGGTGGCACGTCCGACAGTCCGTGGCCGCGCTGGTCATAGGTCAACGTGCGATAGCCGGGCAGATGGCGCAGCACCCCGTCCCAGATCGACAGGTTGGTGCCCAAGGCATGCGAAAAGACGAGGGGCGGCGCCGTGTCCGGCCCCTCAAGCCGGGCGTTCAGGCGAAGATCGGGCAGATAGACCAGCATTGTTCGATTACATCATGTGGCTTTGGTAGGATGGGCAATCTGCCCATCATTCAGGTTGAAAAAGTCTAGGCAGATCAGGCGAGGTCCAGCGCCTTGCGGAAGATGTCAGGGTCCACATTCCCGCCAGAGGCCGTGCAGATCACCGTCTGCGGCAGGTCGCTGCGGAACAGGGCCGCGGCCAGCGCCACAGCCCCGCCCGGCTCGATCACGATGCGCAGATGGGAAAAGGCCAGCCCCATCGCGCGCAGCACCTCTGCGTCGCTGACCACAAGTCCGGGACCGCAAAGCCGCCGCAATATGGGAAAGGTGATCTGCCCCGGCTGCGGGGTCACGATGGCATCGCAGATCGACCCCGCCGCCGCTGCATTGCGCTCCACCGTCCCGCTGGCCAGCGAGCGCGCGGTGTCGTCGAACCCTTCCGGTTCGGCCGGGCGCACACGCAGCGCCGGGGCGCGCGCCTCCAGCGCCAGCGCTATGCCCGAGGTCAGGCCGCCGCCGCCGCAGCAGGTCACCACATCGGCCGCACCGATGCCGGCCGCTGCAGCCTGATCGGCAATCTCCAACCCGACCGTGCCCTGACCCGCGATGACCAGAGGCTCGTCATAGGGCCGGATCAGGGTCAGGCCGCGCTCCATGGCGAGGCGCTGTCCCAGGGCCTCGCGGTTCTCGGCCACCCGGTCGTAAAGCACGACCTCGGCGCCGTAGGCCCGCGTGTTGGCGATCTTCACCGCCGGCGCGTCTGTTGGCATGACGATGACGGCCGGCGCGCCCAGAAGCGCCGCCGCATAGGCCACGCCCTGCGCGTGATTGCCCGAGGAATAGGCCAGAACGCCGCGCCGGCGCGCCTCGGGCGTCAAGGCGGTCAGGGCCGACCAGGCACCGCGGAATTTGAAGCTGCCGGTCCATTGCAGGCATTCGGCCTTCACAAAGATCCGGCGGCCCGCGATGCGGTCCAGCAGCGGCGCGTTCAGCAAGGGGGTCAGGCGGGCATGGCCGTTCAGGCGCTGGGCTGCCGCCTCGATCATCGCGATATCAGTCATTCTCTGGCTTTCTGCTGGGCCACAAGGTTTTGAAAGGCGGCGAGGGCGGCAAGGCTTTCGGCCTCGTCAAGAAAGGGCACATGGCCGCGGTCGGGCACGGTGGCCATGATCAGGCCCGGGTGCCGGCGGGCCATCTCTTCGACCGTGGCGGCACTCAAAAGGTCGGAATTGGCGCCGCGGATCACCGCCATGGGCAGGCCCGCGCAGGCCTCGTACAGGGGCCAGGCATCGCCCGCGGGCGCCTGCATCGCGGCAAGGAAACTGTCGCGCAGCGCCGGGTCATAGGTGATCTGCAGGCCGCCCTCCACGGGTTTGGCGTGCTTTTGCGCCTCTTCCAGCCAGCGCGAGGCCGGCACATTGGCAAAGCCGGGCGAGGTGCGGGCCAGCGCCGTGGCGAAATCCGCAAAATTGGTCGCGCTGGGATTGCGCCCCAGATAGCTGCCGATCCGGTCCAGTCCGGCCAGTTCGATCACCGGTCCTATGTCGTTCAGGCACAGCCCCAGCAAGCGGTCGCGCGCCAGATGCGCCAGCACCATCCCGATCAGCCCCCCGCGCGAGGTGCCCAGGACCGCAAAGCGCCTGATGCCCAGATGATCCATCAGCGCCAGCGCGTCCTGCGCCTCTTGACCCAGGGTATAGCTCGCCGCCCCGGTCCAGGAACTGCCGCCGCGCCCGCGATAATCCATCCGGATCAGCCGGCCCGTCAGATGCGGCTTGGCATAGGTGAAGTCGGCCATGGTGCGCGTCAGACCCGGCAGGCACAGCAAAGGCAGGCCGGTGCCCTGATCGGCATAGGCAAGGCGGGTTCCGTCGGGAAGAGTAAGATAGTGTGACATGGCCTGACTTAAGCAGGATTAGGCCGCCATAGGAAGGGGTCCTTGCCTGTCCCGCCCCATGGGCCTAGATGCGTAGCGCACGATCAGGAGCATGGCATGGCACAGGTTGACACGCAGGTCGCAACGCAAGAGCGGGCGACATCGCGCAGGATCAGCGCATTGGCGGCGCTGCGGCCCTTCATAGCCCCCTACCGGTCGATGGCCATCGCGGCCGGGGTGGCTTTGGTCCTCACGGCCTCGGTCAGCCTGATCCTGCCGATGGCGGTGCGCCGGGTGATCGACGGCTTCGGCGTGGAACGCGCCGCCATGCTGGACCAGTATTTCGGCGCGGCCCTTCTGGTGGCGCTGGTTCTGGCCGTCGGATCGGGCGTGCGCTACTACTTCGTGACGCGCCTTGGCGAAAGGGTGGTGGCCGACATCCGCCGCGCCTTGTTCGACAAGGTGATCGGGATGAGCCCGGCCTATTTCGAACGCATCATGTCGGGCGAGGTGCTGAGCCGGATCACCACGGACACCACCTTGATCCTGTCGGTGCTGGGCTCTTCGGTCTCGGTCGCGTTGCGCAATGCGCTGACGCTGGTGGGCGGGCTGGCGCTGTTGATGCTGACCTCGGCCAAGCTGTCGCTTCTGGTCATGCTGATCGTGCCGGCGGTGGTGGTGCCGATCGTGGTCCTGGGCCGCAAGGTGCGCCTGTCGGGCAAGGAAAATCAGGATCTTATCGCGCAATCCTCGGGCAAGGCCTCTGAAGCCTTGGGGGCGGTGCAGATCGTGCAGGCCTTCACCCATGTCGAGGCGACGCGCGACGAATTCGGCGCCGTTACCGAGGCGAGCTTTGCCTCCGCCCTGCGCCGGATCGGCCTGCGCGGCGTGATGACCTTTGTCGTGATGTTTCTGGCCTTTGCCGGGGTGGTGGGCGTGTTGTGGATCGGGGCGCATGATGTGCGCAGCGGGGTCATGACGCCCGGCGAATTGGTGCAGTTCGTCATCTATGCCGTGCTGGTTTCGGGCTCGGTCGGGGCCCTGTCGGAAATCTGGGGCGAATTGCAGCGCGCGGCCGGGGCCACCGAACGGCTGGTCGAGATACTCGAGGCCACCGACCCGGTGCAGGATCCGGCCGACCCCGTGACCCTGCCGCAGCCGGTGCGCGGCGCGCTGGCCCTGAAGGACGTGCGTTTCTTTTACCCGACCCGCCGTGAAACTTCGGCGCTGGACGGCATCAGCCTGACCATCGCTCCGGGCGAGACGGTGGCGCTGGTTGGGCCTTCGGGGGCGGGCAAGACCACGGTATTCCAGCTTTTGCTGCGGTTTTTCGACCCCGATCAGGGCGCGGTCACGCTGGACGGCGTCGACCTGCGCGCGATGGAGCGCGAGACGTTCCGCAAGGCCTTTGCGCTTGTGCCGCAGGATTCGGTGATCTTTGCCGCCTCGGCGCGTGAGAACATCCGCTTCGGCCGGCCCGAAGCCAGCGATTCCGAGGTCGAGGCCGCCGCCCGCGCCGCCGCGGCGCATGACTTCATCGCGGATTTGCCGCAGGGCTATGACACATTCCTTGGCGAACGCGGCGTGATGCTGTCGGGTGGGCAGCGCCAGCGTGTCGCCATCGCGCGGGCGATCCTGCGCGATGCGCCGGTGCTGTTGCTGGACGAGGCGACCTCGGCGCTTGATGCGGAAAGCGAGCGGCTGGTGCAGCAGGCGGTGGACCGGCTGTCGGTCGGGCGCACGACGGTGGTCGTGGCGCACCGGCTGGCCACGGTCAAGCGGGCCGACCGGATCGTGGTGCTGGACAAGGGCCGCATCGTGGCGATGGGCACCCATGACGAATTGGTCGCACAGAATGGGCTTTATGCCCGGCTCGCCCGGTTGCAGTTCACTGACGGGACCTCAGCCGCAGCCTGAGCGCCTCGAGAAAGGCCTTGACCGCGCGGGGCAGCGGCCCGGTGTCATAGGCGATCAGGCTGGCCTCGGTCTGCGAGGTCGCGGCATCGAGGCGGGCCAGCAGGGCCAGACGTTCAGCCTCTTCGGCATCGGTCAGGGGCAGGGTGCGGGCGGCGGTCAAAAGCCCGTGATCCTCGTGCAGACGGCGCATGGCGCGAAAGGCGCGGTCCATCGCGGCAAGAAGGCCGGGTTCCGTGCGCCAGGACCGGCCGGCAAAGACCTCTTGGGTGACACGCTGGCCGGCACCGTGGCAGTTGTAACGCTGGCAGCCGGCAAAGCCGCGCGTGGCCAGATCGGCGTGTATCCGGCAGGCATGGCCGTCCAGATGGCGGCAGGCCACGGCAGCCGGCTTGTCGAAGGCAAAAGCGTCTCCGGCGTCGAAGGGCAAGAGAACGCAGCAGAGCGCCGCGCAGGCCTGGCAATCCGGGGTCAGATCGACCTCTCGTCGCGCTCCGTCCTCAGCCAATCTGTCCCGCCTCCACTGCCATGCGCGCCAGACCTAGCGTGGAAGATTTGACCTCTGCAACCCGGCGCTTGGCAAATCCGCGCTTTGCGCTCATCCTCTGCGCAAGCCCGGTGCAAAAAGGGGCGGTGTAAAGGAGAGGACCTTGGTCGGATTCCGGACGCGCGCGGATTTGGCCGCGATAGAGGCCGAGGCGCCCTGGGAGGCGCTGGATGTCGGGCACACGATGCATGATTTCCTGTCGCGGACCGCCCGGGCGCATGGTGGCCGGCCGGCGGTGACGTTTCAGCTGACCTCTGGCGCCAAGGACAAGGCGCTGACCTTGACCTGGGCCGCACTCTTGGACCGGGTCAGCCAGGCGGCGAACCTCTTTCGCAGCCTTGGCGTCGGGCCGGGCGATACGGTGGCCTATGTGCTGCCCAACGCGCTGGAAACCGTGGTGACGCTGCTGGGCGGGGCAGTGGCGGGAATCGTGGCGCCGATCAACCCGCTGCTCGAACCCTTGCAGATGGCCGCGATCCTGCGCGAGACGCGAGCCAAGGTGGTGGTGACGCTGAAACCATTTCCGCGCAGCGACCTGGCCCAGAGGGTGGCCGAGGCCGTGGCCGAGGCGCCCGGGGTCGAGACGGTGCTGCAGGTCGACCTTGCCCCCTATCTGCCCTTTCCCAAATCGCTGGTGGTCCGCCTGCTGCGGCCGAGGCATCACGTCGCGCACAAGGCCCGGGTGCTGGATTTCACCGCCGCGGTTGGCAGCCAGTCCAAGGCGCTGGCCTTTGCCGACCCGCCCGAGGACCGCGTTGCCGCCTATTTTCACACCGGCGGCACGACGGGCCTGCCCAAGGTGGCCCAGCACCGGATATCCGGGATGATCTACAACGGATGGGCCGGCCACAGGCTTTTGTTCCGCGAGACCGATGTGGTCCTGTGCCCGTTGCCCCTGTTTCATGTCTTCGCCGCCTATCCGACCCTGATGTCGATGATCGCCTCGGGCGGTCATGTCGTCTTTCCCACACCGCAGGGCTACCGGGGCGAGGGTGTGTTCGACAATCTGTGGAAGCTGGTCGAACGCTATGGCGTCACCTACCTGATTGCCGTGCCGACAGCGCTTTCGGCACTGATGCAGCGGCCGGTCGATGCCAGGATCACCTCGCTCCGGGGCACGTTTTCAGGGTCGTCGCCTCTGCCGGCCGAACTGTTCAACCGCTATGAACGCGCGACCGGCGTGCAGATCATCGAAGGCTATGGCCTGACCGAATGCACCTGTCTGGTGGCCGTGAACCCGCCCGATGGCATCAAGAAGATCGGCTCGGTCGGGCTGCCCTTTCCGCATACCAAGGTGCGCATCCTGACGTCGGACGGGCAGGGCCTGCGCGACTGCGCCACCGACGAGATCGGCGAGATCTGCGTCTTCAACCCCGGCGTCATTCCGGGCGGCACCTATGTCGAGGCCGACCGCAACAAGACCCTGTTCGCCGAAGGGATCTATCTGCGCACCGGCGATCTGGGGCGGCTGGACGGGGATGGCTATCTGTTCATCACCGGGCGGGCCAAGGATCTGATCATTCGCGGCGGCCACAACCTTGACCCTGCCCTGATCGAAGAGGCTCTGGCCGGCCACCCCGCGGTGGCCATGGCAGGGGCCATCGGACAGCCCGATGCCCATGCGGGCGAGGTGCCTTGCGTCTATGTCGAGCTTGTCGCCGGCGCCGAAGCGACGGTCGACGAACTGGCCGCATATTGCCGCGACCACATCACCGAACGCGCCGCCATCCCCAAGCATATCGAGATCCTGCCCGCCCTGCCCAAGACGGCGGTGGGCAAGATCCTCAAGCCCGAGCTGCGCAAGAAGGCCATTGCCCGGGTCTTTGACGCGGTGCTGGCCGAGGCGGGCCTTGCGGCGCGCGTGGCCGAGGTGGTCGATGACCGCAAGCGCGGGCTGATGGCGCGGCTGGGCCACAGGCTGCCTGCGCAAGAGATCGCCGTGTCCGAAGTGCTGGGCGCCTTCGCCACGCCCTGGGAATGGGCCGAGTAAGACCAGACTGGCGGCGCTGGCGTGATCGCTTGGCCGGGACGGCCCAAGGGCAAGGCGTCGCGATTTTTCAGTTGCATGAATCGGGGCGGTCGCTCAAATCTTCGTGAAAGCATGGGAAGGGGAGTTTGTCATGAAGATTGGCGTGATCACGTTGATGGTGCTGGGATTGGGGGCCGCCGCGGCGCCGGCTCTGGCGGACCGGACCGACGTGCTTTATCAATACAAAAGCTGGCAGGTCGAGGGCGTGACCTTCGATGACGGCACCTTTGCCTGCCTTGCCGAGGTTTCGGACCCGGGCGAGAGCTTTTCGATCTGGACCTTTCCCGACAAGTCGATCCGTCTGCAGTTCTATTCTCAGGATTGGGACTTTGGCGAAAGCGGCAATGCCGACCTAGAGGTCGAGATCGACCACCGCTCGCCCTGGTCGATGACCAATGCCAGCCTGACGCAGAATTCGGTGCTGTTCGACCTGCCCGACCAGAAGGAAAGCGTGAATTTCATCGTGGAAGTGGCGCGCGGCTCTACCCTGCATCTGCGGTCGTCCGATGGCACGCCGGTCAAGGATTACTCGCTGGCGGGGTCCTCGGCCTCGATCAATTATCTGATCGACTGCGGCACCGCGATTTCAGGGTCGAAGAACCCGTTCAACTGAACCCCGATTTTTCTGCGAAAAATCCCGTGCCACGGCGGCGTCACAGGTCCGCCGTGTCCATCCAGATCGTGACCGGCCCGTCGTTGTTGAGCGAGACATCCATGTCGGCGCCGAAGATGCCCTTTTTCACCGCGATGCCTTCGGCCGCGATACGGGAGGCGAAGTATTCGTAAAGCCGGTTGCCCAGATCGGGCACCGCGGCATAGGAAAAGCCGGGCCGGTTGCCGCGCAGGTCGGCGGCCAGCGTGAACTGGCTGACCACCAGAGCCGCGCCGCCGATATCGCGCAGCGAGCGGTTCATCTTGCCGGCCTCGTCCTTGAAAATCCGCAGCTTGACGATCTTGGCGGACAGGCGGTCGGCCTCGGCCTCGGTGTCGCCCTGCATGGCGCAGATCAGGATCAGAAGGCCCGCGCCGATGTCGCCGGTGACGGTGCCATTGACCGTGACACTCGCGCGCGAAACGCGCTGCAGAAGCGCCCTCACAGTTCGGCGCGCCAGGGTGGATTGGCGCCGGGGCGCGACACGGTGACGGCGGCGGCCCGCGTGCCAAGCGCCAGGGCAGCGTCCAGTTCGGTATCGCTCAGGGTGGCCAGGCGCGGCTTGGTCAGGGCGCCAGCCTCGTGCAGGGCGCAGAGCGCGCCGGCATTGAACGTGTCGCCCGCGCCGACCGTATCGGCCACGGTCACCTTTTGCGCCGCAACGAAGCGGTCTTGCCTGGCCGTGACGGCGCGGGCGCCGGCAGAGCCTTCGGTGATGAAGACGACCTTGGGCCCCCGGGCGATGATGTCGCGGGCCAGCGTGGTGAGGTCGCCCGCGCCGCTGAGCCAGTGCAGATCTTCGTCCGACAGTTTGACGATGTCGGCCCTTGCGATCATCCGTTCGATGCGGGCGCGGTAGGGCGCCTCCTTGCCGGCGATGAAGCCGGGCCGGATGTTGGGGTCGATCATGGTCACGCGGGCCGCAGCCTCGCGCGCCTGAAGCGCCTCGTAAGTGCTGGCGGCCGGGTCGTTGACCAGCGAGATGCCGCCAAAGAACAGCGTATCGACGGCAGCGGGCAGGCTTGGCAATTGGTCCTGCGCCAGCATGACGCCCGCCGTGCCCTCGTCATAAAAGGCATAGGTCGCCTGACCGTTCACCAATTTGACGAAGGCCACCGTGGTGGGCCGGCCAGAGCGCGCGCAAAATTGCGTGTCGACCTTGGAGGCTGCCAGCGTATCGGCCAGGATTTCGCCCAGCATGTCGGTCGATATCCCCGAGAAAAACGCCGAGGGCGCGCCAAGCCGGCCGAGGGCGATGGCCGTGTTGAATACCGCCCCGCCCGCATAGGGCGCAAAACAGGCCTCGCCCAGCGTGCTGGTGCGCGGCAGCATGTCGATCAGGGCTTCGCCACAGCTGAGAATCATTTCACCCTCCCGAGGATTTTGCCGACGATAGCGGAAACCGCTGCGTTAGCGCAAACGGTCGGAATTGGTAGGATGGGCAATGCTGCCCATCTTAGCGGAAGTAAGGCCGAAGTGCGGTGCGGATCCGGTCCAGCGGCGTCTCGCCCGCCAGATCCGGCACAAAGCGCGTGCCGGTGATCGCCTCATAGGCCTGGATATAGACCTGCGATGTCGCCTCGATCATGGCTTGCGGAATTTCGGGGATCGGGTCCACGTAAGGATCGCAGCGCGCCGCAACCCAGGAGCGGATCACGTCCTTGTCAAAGCTTGGCGGCCGGCTGCCCGACTCGAACGCGGCCTGATAGCCGTCGGCCAGCCAGTAGCGGCTGGAATCCGGCGTGTGGATCTCGTCCGCGATCAGGATCCGGCCGGCGCCGTCGAGCCCGAATTCATATTTGGTATCAACAAGGATCAACCCGCGCGCCGCGGCCATCTTCTGTCCGCGCGCATAAAGCGCCAGCGCCGCGGCCGAGACTTCCTCCCACTGGGCGGGCGTCAGAAGTCCCTGCGCAAGAATCTCGGCCTCGGTCAGCGGTTCGTCATGCGCGCCGTCGAAGGCCTTGGAAGTCGGTGTGATGATGGCCCGTTCCAGCGCCTGATTGTCGCGCAAGCCGTCGGGCAGCACATGGCCATAAAGCGCGCGGGTGCCCTTCTTGTACTGGGTCAGAATCGAGGTCGAGGTGGTGCCGGCCAGATAGCCGCGCACCACGACCTCGACCGGCAGGATCGTCAGCCGCCGGCCGATCACCACATTGGGGTCGGGGTAGTCGATGACATGGCTCGGCATGATGTCGGCGGTCGCATCGAACCAGAAGCGCGCGACCTGGGTCAGCACCTGACCCTTGAACGGAATGGCCGCAAGGATGCGGTCGAAGGCCGAAATCCGGTCCGAGGCGATCAGGATGCGCCGCCCGTCGGGCCAGGTCGCATCGGCGGGCAAGTCGTAGCAATCGCGGACCTTGCCAAAATAGGGGTTCGGCAGTTCGGGAATGCGGGCATGGGGCAAGACGCGCATCGGGGCCTCCGGTCAGTTGCCCCCCAATGCCCGGCAGGGCGCCGAGAGTCAACGGCAGGTCAGGGAGGCGAAAAATGGTCGCACATCGCGGGGGCAGTTGACGAAGACGGAACGCCGAAGCCGGACCCCGAGGCCGGCCGCGGCACTCGCCCAGACTGCCCGCGCCTGCCTTCCTGTTGGCAGGGCGCTCTGCGGACCCGGCTGGGAGGGCTGACTGCCCTCCCAGACCCTCCCGTGAGTTGATGCACAAAGAGCAAGAGGCAGGGCGGTGCGCCGCGGTCAGCCGCCGTTCTGGTATTTCTGGTAGAGATAGAAGCCCACTCCCGCCACGATGGCGGCGCCGACCACCGCGAAGGCGATCTTCCAGGCGCTCCATGGCCGTTCGCCCTGCACCTCGCCGGTCTGGCCATTCACGAGGAACCGATAGCTCTTGCCACTGTACTTGTAGGCAGCCATCCAGACCGGCAGCAGGATATGCTTGAAGGTTTCGTCCGCATAGGTCGTGTCCACGCTGTCGATGCGCTGTTCGTCCCCGCCGATGTCGCGGCGCACGTCGTCATAGATCACGCGGCTCATCTTGACCTTGGCCACCTTGTTGCCCTCGACCAGGGGGACGGTATAGCCCTCGGCCTGAAAGCCTGCGAGGTAGTCGGGCGTGTAGGCTTGCAGGGCCGACAGGGTCCAGGGTTCCAGCCCGTCGCCGAGGCCCGACGGCAGCGAGGTCGAGGCGATGGCCAGAACGTCGTCGAAATCGCGGCTGACCACCCCCGAGGCCGGATACCATGCCGTCTTTTGCACCTGTTCCTGACGCTGTTCGTTGCGGCCGTTCACGTTGACGGTCACGGTACGGGTTTCGTAGTAATGCACGCCCTTGGCGCCGCGGTAGCGGCTGGTCGTCGCGGCATCGAAGGTCCAGTAGGGCACATAGATCCCGTTCATCGCCCGGCCGGCGCGGGTGAACTCCAGCAGGCGGTTGGGGGCGAACCACAGGCTGCCGAGCCAGGCGATAAGCGCCTTGCGCGCCGCAGGCTCGTCCAGCACGAAGGGGATGACCGCCTGCGGCTTGATCTTGCGTTCCGATCCAGTGTCGATGACCACGGGCGAGGCGCAGAACGGGCATTCGGTGGCGTGGGATGCGCCCTGAAACTCGACCACCGCGCCGCAGTTCGGGCACTTGGTCGAGCGGACCTCGGCCGTGGCGGTGGCGGGCAGATCGTCAGACAGTCCCTTGGCAAGGGGGTGTTCCTGAAAGGCCTTGGCCTTGGCAGGCTTGGCCCAGGGGCCGGCGCTGGCCTCGCCCTCGGGGGTGATGGTCTGTTCAAACCCGCAATGGTCGCATTTCAGCACGGTCTGCCCGGGTGCATAGCGCAGTTCGGCGCCGCATTGCTGACAGGGCCAGCGGTGTTCTTCGCTGACAGCGGTCTTGTCGGCGACCATGTTCTATTGCCCCGGTGCCGGCGGCGGCGGAGGCGGCGGCGGGGGCATGGCGGCGAAAAGCCGGGCGAGATCGGTCTCGGCGGCGGATTTCCAGCCATCCTGCCCGGCGGTCCAGACCATCGTGGCCCGCGTCAAGGCGCCGGAGGCCGCCATGGCGGCCAGATCGGCCTCGGCAAAGGGGCCCTTGGTCGCGCCGTTTTCGGCCAGATGCCATTGGCGCGCCACGGGCGGCGGCGGCGGTGCGGCAGGGGCTGCGGCAGGGGCCGCGCCCCAGGGTCCGGCCTGACCGGCCTGGGCGCCCATGTTGAACCCCATGCCCGCGCCCATCGCGGCGCCCATGGTGGCCCCCATGGCCGAATTCGGCTGGGCCAGACCCTCGGCCGCATTGAACTGCATGTATTTGTTGAGATCCCCGGCAATCCCCATCGAGGTGCGCTTGTCGAGCACCTTTTCCACCTCGTCGGGCAGCGAGATGTTCTCGATGTAGAATTCGGGCAGCGTCAGTCCGTATTGCGCGATGGTGGGGGCGATGGCCGTATTGACCAGTTTGGCCAGATCGACCGTGTTGGCCGCCATGTCCAGCACCGGAATCCCGGATTTGGCCAGGGCCTGGCTCATCTGCTGCACGATCACGTTGCGGATCTGGGCCGAGATCTCATCCGAGGTGAATTCGCCATCGGTGCCCACCACCTCTTTCATGAAGACGCCCGGATCGGTCACCCGCATCGAATAATTGCCGAAGGCGCGGATGCGCACGGGGCCGAACTCCGGGTCGCGGCACATGATCGGGTTCTGCGTACCCCATTTGAGGTTGTTGAACCGGGTCGTGTTGACGAAATAGATCTCGCATTTGAAGGGCGACTGGAAGGCGTGGTCCCAGTGCTGCAGGGTCGTCATGATCGGCATGTTGTTGGTCTGCAACTCGTACAGGCCCGGCGAGAAGACATCGGCCAGCTGACCTTCGTTGATGAAGACCGCGGCCTGGCCTTCGCGCACGGTCAGCTTGGCGCCGTATTTGATGGCGTTGTCGCGGCGTTCAAAGCGCCAGACCATCGTATCGCGGGTGTCATCCGTCCAGGAAATGACGTCGATGAACTCGCCCTTGAGGAATCCGAAAACCATGACTTACCTCCCTCCGCGTCTCGCGGCCTAACCTTCGCCGCCCAGAAGGCGGCTTGCAAGAGTTTGAACGATGGGCCGCGCCTCGGCCTCGGTCATGCCGGGGTGCAGGGCGGGGTTGTAGAGGATGCGCAGCATCATTTCGTCCTGTTTGGTCAGCAGGGCGAATTCCTGATCGTCGTTGAAGATCGAGGGATGGGCGGCGTTGCTGTCGTTGGGCAGGCCCATGGCCTGGGCCAGTTCCTCGTGGATGCAGGCCAGGCGCATCAGGTCGGGGTGTTCCGAGGGGATGACGGCCACGGCGCGGGTATAGGTCGAGGTCGCGTCCCGCGTCTCGGTCAGGACCTGGCAATAGGTCTGATCGTCCATGTTGACGACCGAGTCGATCTGCCCCGCGGTCAGCCCGGGCATTTCGGCGTTCAGCGTGGGGGCCATGGCGGCGCGTTCATCCACGGTGGCGATATGGACCCAGAAGTTGGGCGCATCGTCATCCATCACGATGGGATGCCCCGTGACGCGCGCCAGACGCGCGAAATACGAGGTGACCCATGCCCTGTCGGTGGCGACCTGACCCGGCGGCACGGCAGCACCGATGATCAGCGCCACGCGGATCGGCTGATCCCAGCGTTGCAGCCGGATCGCGGCGGCACGGCCGTGGCGGGTGATCTGCCCGCCGGCATATTCTTCGTACAATGCGATCCTGAGGAAGTTTTCCGTCAGGTTGCGGTCGTTGAAGGGTTCGTCGGGCGGCGCCATTTCAGTGCGCAGAAGGCCCGTGGCCAGCAGGCCGGCCTGCACCTTGGCATAGTGTTCACGGATGGCGGCGCTGGCCGCGGTTTCGGGCCTTGCCGGGCTGGGATGCGGCAAGGAGGCAGTGGCGGGCTTTGACGGTGGCAGCGCCGCGCAACCGGCAAGCGCCAGCAGCGCCGCCATGGCGACCCGACCCAAGCCCAGAGCCAAACGGTGCTGCATCAGCCTTGCAACGCGCCCCCGATATTGTCGCCGCTGCCGGTGGCCTTGGCATGGGCCGCGGACAGCGTGTCGCGCAGGGCGCTCTCCATCTTGGCGAGTTCCACCTCGGCCGCCGCACGCTTGGCCTTGCCCTCGTCGGCGATGGCGAGGCTTTCCTGGATCGTGGCGATCAGGGTTTCGTTGGCCGACTTCACCGCCTCGATGTCAAAGACGCCACGCTCCATCTCGGTGCGCACGATCTTGTTGCTGTCCTGCAGGTTCTTGGCGTTCTGGGTCAAGAGTTCGTTGGTCAGGTCATTGGCGCCCTTGATCGCCTCGGCCGCCTCGCGCGAACGCTGGATGGTGACGGCCTGCGCCAGCTGGGTTTCCCAGAGCGGCACGGTGTTCATCAAGGTCGAGTTGATCTTGCCCACGAGGCTCTTGTCGTTTTCCTGCACGAGGCGGATCGAGGGCAGCGACTGCATCGTGACCTGCCGGGTCAGTTGCAAGTCGTAGATCCGGCGTTCCAGATCGTCGCGGGCGGCGCGCAGATCGCGCAATTCCTGCGCCTTTTTCACCTGATCGTCGGCGGGCGCGGCCTGAACGGCGGCATCCAGCGCCGGGATTGTTGTGGCATCAAGCTCTTTCAGCTTGGCCTGGCCCGCCGCGATGTAGATGCCCAGTTCGTCATAAAAGGTCAGGGTCTTGGCATAAAGCATGTCCAAGGCCTTGATATCCTTGAGCAGGGTCGTCTCATGCATCAGAAGGTTCTCGGTGATCTTGTCGATCTGACCCTGCACCTCTTCATAGCGCGCCATGAAATGGGCCAGCGGCGTGGCCGATCCGGTCAGCTTCTCCCACCACGACCGTTCGCGGTTCACATCCAGTTCATTGCCCGAAAAGCCGCGGATCGTGGTGACGATCTGGGCCAGCGAATCCCCGGCGGGCCCGACGTCCTTGTTCTTGACCCCGGCCAGCATCTCCTGGCTGATCACCTGCAGTTCGCCTTGCGCGCCTGCCCCGAACGAGATGATCGACTGGGTGTTGGTCATGTCGATCTCGGCCATGCGCCTGGTGATTTCGGCGGCCTGCGGGGCGGGGGCTGCCTCAAGCGGGACAATCGCGGTGGTCGGCTCCGGCATGATGGCCTGCGTGACCTTTTCAACTTCGGCAAGAGCGGAGGAGGCCTGGTCGCGTACGGTGTCGGTCATGGTCATCTCACTTGTCAAAGGCCCGTGCCGGGCAGGTGTCATGGAAATAGGAATGCCAAGGCATTTTGGCCAGCCCTAGGGTTTGGGCGGGCCTTCAAGTTTCAGCCGGTCGCGCAGGACCTGGATTTCCACATCCAGATCGGTGTGATCGTTGGACAAAAGTGCTTCGGTCCGGCTGGCGAAGTTGGTTTCAAGATCGGTCAGCAGGGCCTCGTAATCGGCGCGGGCCCTGGGGTCGCGGTTGGCCTTGTAAAGATCGGCGAACTTGGCCGTCGCATCGCGCGCGCTCATCAGATAGACCGACATGTATTTTCGCGCGGCGGTCAGGTCGCCGGGGTCGTTTTCGACCCGGCGGAACAGGTTGCGGGCGGTGGTGGCGAAGTGATCGACCCGGGCCTCGAGCGCACCGTCATTGGCGCGCAGGATCGCGTCCTTCATGCCGGCCAGAAAGCCCTCGGCCTCGGTCACGGCGCGGGCGACGCGGTCGGTCTGGAAGCTGTCGATCCCCTCCATCCCCTTGCCGCGCAAGGGGTCGGGGCCAAAGGCGCCCAGGTGCAGGGCCGCACCCAGCATGCCGAAAGCGAAAAGGATCAGCGGGTTGGCCTGCCAGCCTACCGCGCTGGTCATCAGCGCGGCCCCGGTCAGCGCCGCGCCAAAGATCTTGCGCGGAATGGCCGGGCGGCGCGCGATCTTGCGGGCATCATAGGCGGCCTGGGCCTTGACGCCTTCACGTGTGAGCCACGCTGCCAGCACCAGAAGCCCCGCCGCGCCAAGCCCGGAAAACAGCGCCGCGGGTGTGCCGGCGAAGGCCTTGATCAGAAAGGGAAAGGGCAGAAGGAAGGCAAGATTGGCCCGCAGCATGGCCCCACTTGGTGGCGGGGCGGCCTCGACCACGGTGTGTTCGGTCTGCGGCTGCCCGGGTGTGGCGCCAGAGTTCGGGCTGTATTTGCCGACGATGCGCTGCGCCATCAATGCCCCCCGCCAAAGGCCACATAAAGCGTCAGCGCGCAAAGCACGGTGAAGGACAGGGTCTGAAGCGCTTTGGAGGACATGGTCAGGCTCTTTCAGACTGTTAAATCACGCAAACTATAGGGCAGGGGGGCAGGGCTGGCTACTGAAACCCGTGTGAAAGGGTTCGGGAAAGGCCGCGAGACTTTCCCCCTTGCCCCAGTTTCAAGTCGGACGGCGCGGCCGGGTCGGGGCGCCTTGCGGGGCGGGGCGGGGCTTGGCGCCCGCGGGGCCGCGCTTTGACGGCTCGGCCTCGGCACGGGGTTTGGCCGCGGCGCGCGCCGGCCCATGCGACACGGTGCGGCCGGCCCCCTTCGGCGCAGGCTTCTGCTGCGTCACCTCTTCGGCCATCGGATCAAGGCCCAACTGGTCGCGCAGCACGCGCGGCTTGATCTCTTCGACGCCGCCGGGCTCCAGATCACCCAGCCGGAACGGGCCATAGCTGATGCGGATCAGGCGGTTGACGTACAGATCCAGCGCATTGAGCGCGCGGCGGATTTCGCGGTTCTTGCCCTCGCGCAGGCCGATCGTCAGCCAGGCATTGGCCCCCTGGATGCGGTCGAGCACCACAGTCATCGGCTGAAACCGCTCGCCATCGATCACGATGCCCTTGCGCAGGGGGTCCAGATCCGCATCGGTCGGATTGCCGTTGATCCGCACCCGGTATTTGCGCAGCCACCCGGTCGAGGGCAATTCCAGCCGCCGCTTCAGCTCGCCATCATTGGTCAAGAGAAGCAGGCCCTCGGAATTGAGGTCGAGCCGGCCGACTGACATCACGCGCGGCAATTCCGGCGGCAGGGTCTCGAACACAGTCTGACGGCCTTTTTCGTCGGATTCCGAGGTCACCAGACCCTCGGGCTTGTAATATAGCCAAAGCCGGGCCGGTTCGGCTGCCTTCACCGGCTTGCCGCCCACGGTGATCGCGTCGGCCGCCGTCACATTCAGGGCGGGCGAGGTGATGACCTTGCCGTTGACCGCCACCTCGCCGATCTCGATCAGCCGTTCGGCCTCGCGGCGCGAGGCGATGCCGGCGCGGCTGAGGACCTTGGCGATGCGCTCGCCCTCCGGCGTGGCCTTTTTGGCGGCCGGATCGGCGTCGGGGGTTGATTTCGGGGGCATTCGGGGGGACCTATCAGCGGGGCATATGGAATGAAAAGCATTGGGGGCTCTGCGCCGCCAAGGTGCAAAGGATATTTGACCAGCCATGAAAGAGCAACGCGGGTTCCGGTCTTTCATGGAAGATGCGCTGAATGAGGCACGGGCGGCGGGTGCACGCGGCGAGGTTCCGGTGGGCGCGGTCGTGGTGCGCGACGGGCGGATCGTGGCGCGGGCCGGCAACCGCACGCGCGAGCTTTGCGATCCGACCGCCCATGCCGAAGTGCTTGCGATCCGGGCAGCCTGCGCGGCGCTTGGGTCCGAGCGGCTGCAGGGCCATGACCTTTATGTGACGCTGGAACCCTGTCCGATGTGCGCGGCGGCCCTGTCGGCGGCGCGCGTCGCCCGGCTGTATTACGGGGCCGCCGATCCGAAATCCGGCGGCATCGCGCAGGGACCGCGTATTTTCAGCCATCCGCAATGTCACCACGTGCCCGAGGTCTACGACGGCATCGCAGCAGGCCCCGCCGAAGCGCTGCTGCGGGATTTCTTCGCCGAACGGCGCTGAGCGCGGCACCTGCCCGCAAAATCCTGCCCCCTCGCGTCAAATTCCATTTTGCGCAAGCGTCGATCCGTGGTAACGGATCCGTGTCCAACAGCAAGGCGGGAGGGGCGAACATGACTGCATGCGAAACTGCCCAAAGCCTTGGCGTGCTTGGCATGGCCCGGTCGCATCGTCGTACCTGATCCGAGCCTGAGCGCCGAAGCCTCGGCGACCCACCCCCGAAAACCACTGGCCTGCTGACGGCACCTTTCCGTCTTTGGCTCAACCCCCAATCCAAGGAGCGTGCTGCCCCGAGCAGTCCGAAATCTGTCATGACATTGAACGAAACGAACGACCTGCCCCTGCCCAGCCTGCGGGCGCTGATCGACCGCCACGGCGCCCTGTCCGTCGGTGCTGCCTATCTGCGCGCCGCACTGGCCCGGCGAAAACATCCGCCGGACGCAAGGGCCGATGTGCTGAGCGACCACCTCTTGCGCGACATCGGCCTGCAGCCCCGCTCTTATCTCCGCAAGCGCGGGCGCGAGGGATGGGATATGTGAAAGAAGCCCCCCGGGAAGCGGTCACGCCAATCCCGGGGGTGCCTTCCTTGCCGCGTGCCGGGTGCGATGACGCCGTGGGAGTGCTGATCGCGGTCAGTTGCCCTGCGCTGCCGCGGCCATCCGGGCCGCGTGCTGGGCCAGAAATTCCGCGGTGGTGAAGACATGCGGATAGGGCTCTGCCGGCTCTGGCAGGTCAAGCCCCTTGCAAAGCGGGCCCCAGCCATCACCGGCCTCATGCACGATCAGGCGATCTGCCGGAATGGCGGCCCGCACGGCGGCGGTATTGGCATTGAACGCCGCAAGTGCCGTGGCGCGGTCTTCGGGTTGGCCGCGCATGACGGTCTTGCAGATCACCTCGTCAATCCAGGATCCGGTGCCGCGCGTGCGGTTCACATGGGTCAGGATGGTCTTCGAATAACTCTCCCACCAGCTTTCGGGGCTGCGCAGGGTCAAAAGCACCTTGGCATCGGGGTAATGGCGGGCGAGGCTCTGCCAGTAATAGGCCGAGGGCCAATCGACCGCCGAGTTGAAACCGGCGAAGGCCTGATCCCAATCCGGCGTCTGGCCAGCAACAAAGCCGTTCCACAGGGCCTGTTGCGCGGGGTCATCCAGCAGCACCTTCATGTGATGGCACGGGCCGAGCCCGAGGGTCTGCAACGCCAGTTTCATGGAACTCGTCCCGGTCCTTCCGAAACCGGCACCGATCACACGCAGGGTCATGGCAACCTCGATTGTCAAAAGCGGTTGACGCAATGGATTGCCGTCCAAGCTAACATGGGACCTCCGCTGTACCAAAGGGATTCGGCGCGAGGCGGAAAGGCCACGCGGGCAGGCCGTCCAGGTCGGCGCACCCGTCCGGCGGCCTGATTTTCCGGCATGCAGCTTGCAGGGCGGGGCGCGCGCGGCTAAAGGGAAAGCCGCAATCCGGGGCCGTGCCATGGCGCGCGGGCCCTTTTCCAAAGGACGACACCCCATGTCGATCGACATCGCTACCGCGCGCAAGGTGGCCAAACTCGCCCGGATCCGGGTGGAGGAGGCCGATCTTCCAAAACTGGCCGACCAGCTGTCCGGGATCCTCGGCTTCATGGAGCAGTTGAATGAGGTGAATGTCGAAGGTGTCGAGCCGATGGTCTCGGTCACGCCGATGCGGCTGAAGCGGCGGATCGACGTGGTGACCGACGGCAATATCCAGGCGCAGGTCCTGGCCAATGCGCCTGACGCGCGGGAAGGCTTCTTTGCGGTGCCGAAGGTGGTGGAATGACGAACCCGAACGAATTGACGATCGCCGCGGCCCGTGACGCCCTGCGCAAGGGGGAGTTGTCGGCGGTCGATCTGACCATGGCCTGCCTGACCGCGATCGACGCCGGCGACGCGCTGAACGCCTTTGTGCACAAGACACCCGACATCGCGCTTGACCAGGCGCGGGCCGCCGATGCACGGCTGAAAGCGGGCGAGGCGCCCGACCTTTGCGGTATTCCCCTTGGCATCAAGGATCTGTTCTGCACCAAGAGCGTGCCGAGCCAGGCGGCCTCGAACATCCTCAAGGGCTTCAAGCCCGAATACGAATCCACCGTCACGACCAAGCTGTTTGACGCGGGCGCGGTGATGCTGGGCAAGCTCAACATGGACGAATTCGCCATGGGCTCGTCCAACGAGACCTCGGCCTATGGCAATGCGGTCAGCCCCTGGCGCCGTGGCAATGACACTGCGGCGCTGACGCCGGGCGGGTCCTCGGGCGGGTCGGCTGCGGCGGTGGCGGCGGATCTGTGTCTGGGCGCCACCGGCACCGACACCGGCGGTTCGATCCGCCAGCCTGCGGCCTTCACCGGCATCGTGGGGATCAAGCCGACCTATGGGCGGGTCAGCCGCTGGGGCATCGTGGCCTTTGCCTCGAGCCTCGATCAGGCCGGGCCGATGGCGAAATCGGTGCGCGACGCGGCGATTTTCCTGTCGGCCATGGCCGGGCACGATCCGAAGGATTCGACCTCGGCCGACCTGATGGTGCCCGATTTCGAAGCCGCCCTGACTGGCGATATCCGTGGTAAAAAGATCGGCATTCCGCGTGAATACCGCATGGACGGCATGCCCGCCGAGATTGAGGCGCTCTGGCAGCAGGGCATCGCCATGCTGAAGGACGCCGGGGCCGAGATCGTCGACATTTCGCTGCCGCACACGAAATATGCGCTGCCCGCCTATTATGTGATCGCGCCGGCCGAAGCCTCGTCGAACCTGGCCCGCTATGACGGGGTGCGCTATGGCCACCGCGCCAAACTGGCCTCGGGCGACGGCATCACCGAGATGTATGAAAAGACCCGCGCCGAGGGCTTTGGCCCGGAAGTGCAGCGCCGCATCATGGTGGGCACTTATGTTTTGTCGGCAGGCTTTTATGATGCCTATTACAACCGCGCCCGCAAGGTGCGCGCCCTCATCAAGCGCGATTTCGAACAGGTCTTCGACGCCGGGATCGACGCGATCCTGACGCCGGCCACGCCGTCGAGCGCCTTTGGTCTGGGCGAGATGGCCAATGCCGATCCGGTCGAGATGTACCTCAACGACGTCTTCACGGTCACGGTGAACCTCGCCGGCCTGCCGGGCATTTCGGTGCCGGTCGGGCTGGACGCCAAGGGCCTGCCCCTGGGCCTGCAACTGATCGGGCGACCGTGGGACGAGGCGGGTCTGCTCAATCACGCTTACGTTCTGGAACGCGCCGCGGGCTTTGTTTCCAAGCCCGCAAAATGGTGGTAAGTGCCGCCGGATCAGGGAAGTTGGGGCAATAGAATGCGTGCGCCGTTTGTGGTGATGATGCTGGCTTTGGGCGTGGCGGCCTGTGGTCCCACGGTACCGGAGTCCGGGGCTGGGTTTCAGGACTATAATTCCTATATCCGCAACAGCACGGCGCAGCCGAACCCTGCGCCGCAAGGTGCGCCTGCGGCCTCGACCGGGTTTTCGACCGATTCGGTGGCCGCGGCCATCGACTCGGCGCAGCAGGGAAGTGCGGGGGCGCCCGCAGGGGCTGCGCCGCTCGACCCGGCCGGGTTGATCCCGCAAGCCGGCGCCACCGCGGCCCAGCCCTATGCGAACCCGCAAGCCCCCGCTGCCGGCCAATCCGGAGCGAGCCAATCCGGGACCGGTCATCTGATCCCCGATCATACGGCGGATGGCCAGACCGGGGCGCCACAGGCCGGCATGCAGACAGGCGTCCAGACAGGCGTCCAGACCGGCGCCCAGGCCGCGACCGCGACTAGCCCCGCCGCCCTGCCGCCGATCGACAGCAGCGCCTGCGCCGGGCGCGGCAATGCCTTTGCCGGCATCAAGGAAACCACCTCCGAGATGAATTACGCCAGCGGCGGCGTCTCGGACGAACAGGATTTCAAGGCCGTCACCGGGCGCGAGACCATCGCCTCGGACAAGCAGCGCATCGAATGCAACCGCGAACAATATGTCGTGGTGCAGCCCGGTGCCCTGCCGGTGCGCCCGGGCGACGAGGGCCCGAACATTGCGGCCTTCGCGCTTGCCACCAACAACCCGCCTGGGGTCAAGTTGTACCGGCGGCCGCCCTTCTACTTGACCAACCCCGAAAAGGCCTGCGCCAAATACGCCTCGCCCGATCTGGCGCAGCAGGCCTTCCTGGCCTCGGGTGGGCCGCAGCGCGACCCCAAGGCGCTGGACCCAGACGGTGACGGCTTCGCCTGCGCCTGGGATCCGCGCCCCTTCCGCAAAGCCAAGCAATGACCGCCTTCGCCTCGCCCAACCATGGCGCGCGGCGGGGCGGGGCGGTGCCGAAGCTGATCGTGCTGCATTACACCGGCATGCCGAGCTGTGCCGAGGCGCGCGAGCGGCTGTGTGATCCGGTGCACGAGGTTTCGGCCCATTGGCTTCTGGACCTCGACGGTAGGGCCGAACAGCTGGTCGACGAGGGGCGGCGGGCCTGGCATGCCGGGGCGGGCAGCTGGGGCAGCGTGAGCGATGTGAACTCTGCCTCGATCGGGATCGAGATCCAGAACGTCGGCCACGTGCCCTTTCCCGAGCCGCAGATGGCCGCGCTGGAAGGCCTGCTGCGCGGGATCATGGCGCGCTGGTCGATCCTGCCGCAGGGGGTGATCGCGCATTCCGACATGGCGCCAACGCGCAAGGCCGATCCGGGGCCGCATTTCGACTGGCGCAGGCTGGCGCGGGCCGGCCTGTCGGTCTGGCCAGAGACGCGGTCACAGACGCAGCCACAGATGCAGCCACCGACGCAGCCACTGGCGGGCGCGGGCAGGGTGCCCTTTGCCACCAGTGCCCGGATCTTCGGCTATCCCGAGGCGGAGCCTCAGGTCGTGCTGCATGCCTTCCGGCTGCGGTTCAGGCCCTGGGCCCGCGGCCCGCTTGACGATGTGGATGCCGCGCTCGCGGCCGATCTGGCGGCGCGGTTTCCAGCGGCTTGATCCTTGCGTCAGAGGCCCGATGTGGCCAGCGCGCTGAAGTAGAGCCCGAAGCCGAAGACGACATGGGCCAGAAGGCCCAAGCCCCGCACCTTCCAGGGCGACGCCGCGCGCGAGGCTGCGATTCCGCCGCCCATGCCGGGGCTCATCACGAACCAGCCAAGGCCGATCGTGACCACGCCCACGATCAGGGCCGGCGCCAGGGTCGGCGCATGGGCCCAGTCCAGCCCCCAGATCGCCAGAAGGGTGGCGGCAAAGACCACGCCCGTAACGTAATGCCCGGCCCAGCCGATGGCCTCTTCATGCGCCACAGGGGCTGCAAGGCCGATGTCCTCGTGCCAGACTGTGCCCTGTGCCAGGTAGGCAAACCACCTGCCGCCGCGCGCCCAGGCCGGCGCTGGCTCGCCAAAGACCAGGTGCAGCGCCAGGCCCCAAAGATCGAACAATGCGGTTGCGCAGATGCCTGTGATCAGGCTGTGAAGGATGAAGTGCATGGGTCCTGCTTTCTGGAGTTCGGCCGCAGACTGGCGTGGCATCGGCGCAAAGGCAACCGGTCAGGACGGCGTGCGTGGCCTAGCGGCTGGGGTATGGGCAGATTGCCCATCCTACCCCTGTCTGGCCATTGTACTCTCGGGGAAGGAGGCGGGGGCGCTTGACGCCTGGGGCGCTTGGCCCTAAGCACGGGGTCGCGCGGATGGCTGGATGACCGCGGGGGGTGACCTTCGAGGAAAGTCCGGACTCCATGAAGTAAGGGTGCCGGGTAACGCCCGGCGGGGGCAACCTCAGGGAAAGCGCCACAGAGAAGAGTCTGCCCTGGTGTCACCGGTTTACCGGGGGCGCTTCCGGGGTGATGGTGAAACGGTGGGGTAAGAGCCCACCACGGACCGGGCAACCGGGACGGTATGGCAAGCCCCACCCGGAGCAATGCCGAATAGGGGCCTCGCGCGGAAAGGTCCGGATCCACAGCCCGAAAGGGCTGCCGGAGACCTCCGCGGGGAAACTTCAGCCCAGGGGTCCGGGTTGGCAGCTTGACCGCCGTGGCGACACGGTCGGCAGAGGAATGGTCATCCAGAGCGCGTGCCGCAAGGTGCGGGCTTGGACAGAATCCGGCTTACAGGCCATCCGCGCAATGACGGGTTGGACGAGACCGAAGCGGTTTGCGGATGCGATCCGCCGGTACGGGTCGGGGCGGCAAGGGCCATCCTGTCGCGATCACGGTCATGCCGCTGGCCATGAAACCGCGGGCAAGCCGGTCATCTGGCCATGACGCATTTGGGCATACCCTCGCGTTGATCTGTGCTGGCGGCCATCGCGGCATCAGATGCCGCGCCACGGCCGCGTCGGCGCTTTGGCCCCAATGATCGCGGCGGGGCCGGCGCTTCGCCCCCGCGCTCCGGCATTTTTCGCGCCAAACACAGTTGACTCTGCCGCGCGGCTGAGTACAAGGCGAGCCTCAAGGATTTGGCGGGGCAGTCATGCTGTCCCGATGCAGGAGAAACGACTATGGCCAAACCGGCGACGATCAAGATCCGTCTGAACTCGACGGCTGGCACCGGGCACTTCTACGTGACGAAGAAGAATGCCCGTACCATGACCGAAAAGATGACGGTCAACAAGTATGACCCCGTCAAGCGGGAGCATGTCGAATACAAGGAAGGCAAGATCAAGTAAGATCTGCCGCCCGCATTTTGATCAGACCGCGCCGCTTCGGCGCGGTTTTGCTTTTGGGGCGAGGCCGTTGCGGAGGCTGCCCTTGTCTTTTGCATCCTGCCTGCCAACTTTGACGGATGAGCGGGAAATTTCTCTTGCGCCTGGCGCGGCCAGATGACCTTGCGGCTGTCGATGCCCTGCTGGCGCGCAGCTATCCGCGTCTGTTGCGGCCGGACTATCCGCCCTCGATCATGGTCACGCTGGTGCCTCTTCTCGCACGGGCGCGGCCAGAGCTTCTGGCCTCGGGGCGCTATTTCCTGGCCGAGGACGCCGAGGGGAGGATTCTCGGGGCCGGGGGCTTCAGCCTGTCCGGCTGGGGCGGGCGCGACGGCGCGGCGGACCGCCCCATCGCCGAGATCCGCCATGTGGCCACCGATCCCGACGCCACGCGGCAGGGCATCGGGCGCCGGCTGATGCATGCGATCTTCGGCGCGGCAGAGGCCGAGGGCGTCGCCCGCTACCACTGTCTTTCGACGCTGACGGCGGTGCCCTTCTATGCCTCGGTCGGGTTCGTGGTGCAGGGGCCCATTCACGTGCCCCTGGCCCCCGGTCTGGCCTTTCCGGCCGTGCGCATGCAGCGTGGCGCATAGCAAAAGGGCCGGAGTTTCCTCCGGCCCCAAAGATCATGTCACGCGCGGTTCAGTTCCGGTTGTTGCCCAGAAAGCGCAGCAGATACATGAACATGTTGATGAAATCGAGGTACAGGTTCAAAGCCCCCAGCACCGCCGATTTGCCCAGCCATTCCTCGTCGCCGGCGCGGGCATGGGCGACATAGTCGGATTTGATCTTCTGCGTGTCCCAGGCGGTCAGGCCCGAAAAGACCACCACACCGAAGGCCGAGATGGCAAAGTTCAGCGCGGTCGAGTGGATGAAGATGTTGACGATCGAGGCGACGATCAGGCCCCAGATGCTCATCACCAGGAAGGTGCCCATGGCGCTGAGGTCACGCTTGGTTGTGTAGCCATAGATCGACAGGCCGGCGAAGGCGATGGCCGTCACAAGGAAGGTCTCCGCGATCGAGGCCTGGGTATAGACCACGAAGATCGTCGACATCAGCACGCCGAACAGCGCGGCATAGACGTAGAAGGCCAGCTGCGCCGCCCCCACCGACATGCGGTTGATCATGGTGGGCAAGGCGAAGGACATCACCAGCAAGCCGATCAGCACGACCCAGCGCAGAGGCGAGCCGATCATGATGTTGATCAGCGCCGGGCTGGTCCCCACGCTCCACGCCACGCCGCCTGTCACCACCATGGCGACCGACATCAGCGCATAGATCTTGTTCATGTAGGCGCGAAGTCCTGCATCGATGGCAAGGCCGGCAGTCGCGCCGTAAGTCCGAGTTTGAAAGTCAGCCATATAAGCCTCCGTTGTCTGGCGGGCCGGGTTTGGATCGGCCTCTTGCCTTCCAATATCGGCATTGTGACGGCGCAGTTCAAGGATTTCATCCGAGATATTGAGCCTTGTCACGATCCTGTGGTGCGTCTGGCCCGGGCGGTTGTTCTGTGCCCTGCCGCGGCGTTTGCCAGAATGGCCGGCAGGGGCCGCAGTTCCGATCCGCCGTCAATGCCCACTTGCGCCGGGCCCGGGCAAGACCTGTCAGAATGAAATGTGATGCGCGAGGCGGGCATATCATCAGGCTTGATCCTTCCGATGCGGTCTGGCACAACGCAACGTCATCTATTCCCTGCCAAGCATCAGGATCCGTGATATGCCAAGAAACCTGGACCTGACCGCCCTGCGCTCTTTCGTGGCCATCGCCGATGCGGGTGGCGTGACGCGCGCGGCCGGCTATCTCAACCTGACGCAATCCGCCGTCTCGATGCAGATCCGCCGGCTGGAGGACGGCCTGGGTGTCGCCTTGCTCGACCGGTCCGCGCGCAAGGTGGTGCCTACGGCGGCGGGCGAACATCTGCTCAGCTATGCCCGGCGCATGCTGGCGCTGAATGACGAGGTCTATGGCCTGCTGACGCGGGCGCGCTATGAAGGAGACCTCACCCTCGGCGTGCCGCATGACATTGTCTATCCGGCCATCCCCCAGGTGCTGCAGCGCTTTGCGGCAGAGTTCCCCAAGGTCAAGATCCGGTTGTTGTCCTCGTTCACCCGCATGCTCAAGGACCAGTTTGCCCGTGGCGAATGCGATGTGATCGTGACGACCGAAGACTCTGTCGATCCGGGCGGTGAGACCCTGACCGAACTGCCTTTGGTCTGGGTTGGCGCGCCGGGCGGTGTCGCCTGGCGGCAAAGGCCCCTGCCGCTGGCCTATGAACAGCGCTGCATCTTCCGCCAGGGCGTGCAGGAACGGCTGGACGCGGCTGGCATCCCGTGGATCCTGGCGGTGGACAGCGACAACACCCGCACGGTCGAGGCCACGGTCAGCGCCGATCTCGCGGTCCACACCATTCTTGAGGGCTCAGAACCGCGTCATGTCGAGCGCATCAACCATGGCGGCGCCTTGCCGGAACTGGCGCGGATGAAGGTCAACCTTTACGCCGCGCCCGCGGTTCGCAATCCCGCAATGACCGCATTCACCCAATTGATCCGGGTGGCCTATGGCGGAAAATCGGCCCGGCACGTCGGTTTCGATCCGGCCGAGCCAGCGCCTCTGCATAGTGCCGCGCACGCCTGAGTTGTTCGCGCTAAGCGCGAGCCGGATGGGCGGCGGACGCCAAAATCGCTGCGTGGGCCGTAAAATATCCGTGAAACTTGCAACCCGCCGCTGCCGTTCCGATCGAATTGGCCAAATTTTCGCATTTTGCAATAAAAGATGTCAAAATCGTTGCATTTTGCGTTTCGAAATGCGAAACCCGCTTAGGGAGAGTTCAAGTGACCCAAAAACCCTTCCCGGCGATTTAGACAGTCTGGCGTTGAATTCTTGTTCGGCTGTATAATTCGTCCTGTATAAAAGGACAGGTTCTTTGCCCGCCGGAATGCATTCTGAAACTATTTTCAGGGCTTGGCCTAACTTGGCACACTTCTTGCTTGTAAGAGTACATGTGAGTAGACGTGTATGGAGAGAGTAATGAAGCATCCTGTTGACGCGCATGTTGGCAAAAGAATTCGTCATCGGCGCTGGATGGTGGGCATGACCCAGCAGCAATTGGCCGAAAGGGTTGGCATCAAGTTTCAGCAAGTCCAGAAGTACGAGACTGGGATGAACCGGGTTTCCGCTTCCAGGCTCTGGGATATCGCTGAAACCCTTGGGGTTTCGATTGCCTTCTTCTTTGAGGGTCTGGCGGGTGGAGAAACCGCGCAGTCGTCGGACATTATGGGCGACAAGGAGGCTGCCGAACTGGTGCGGTCCTACTACGCCATCCCCGAGGCGCAACGTCGGCGCCTGTTTGATCTGGCCCGGGTTCTGTCCGAGGCCGCTTGACGCTTGACCACGGACCGTTCCATCTGTAGCGCGCAAGTCGAAGCGCGGGAGATGCGAATGGTCTGGAGCAAGACGCGGATTTCTGCGGAACTGGCGGCAGAATTGATCGATGTGGCCGATGCGCTGGCCGATGCGGCGCGGGCGGCCACACTGCTTCATTTCCGCGCCGACGGGCTTTCGGCGGACAACAAGGAAGCCGACCGCTTCGATCCTGTGACTGTGGCCGATCGGTCGAGCGAGCAGGCGATGCGCGCCATTCTGGCTCGTCGCCGCCCGCAGGATGGCATTCTGGGCGAAGAGTTCGGCACTTCGGCGGGCACGTCCGGCTTGACCTGGGTGCTTGATCCGATCGACGGGACGCGCAGCTATCTGTCGGGCACGCCGACATGGGGCGTCCTGATCGCGGTATCAGATGCGCAGGGGCCGATCTATGGCCTCATCGACCAACCTTATATTTCGGAACGGTTTTGCGGTGGTCTGGGCCGGGCCGAGTTGATCGGCCCCTTGGGGCGTCGCATCTTGGTGACCCGGCCGCCGCGCCCCTTGTCCGAGGCGATCCTGTTCACCACCTTTCCCGAAGTCGGCACGCCCGAAGAAGGCGCGGCCTTCAACCGGGTCAAGGCCAAGGCGCGGCTGACACGCTATGGCACCGATTGCTACGCCTATGCCCTGATCGCCGCCGGCCAGATCGATCTGGTGATCGAGGCGGGTCTTCTGGCCTATGACGTGCAGGGCCCGATCGCCGTGATCGAGGCGGCAGGCGGCATCGTCACCGACTGGCAGGGCAATCCCTGCCCGAACGGGGGCCGGGTCCTCGCCGCCGCCAACCGCGAGATTCATGCCGAGGCCCTGGCGCTGCTGAACGCCTGAAACTGTTTTCGCAAATCGCCGCTTGATCCATGCGGCGCGGTTGGGCACCTTCGGGCTCTGCGCGAGCCCTTTCCCCTTCTGTCGCGCGGCGGACCCGGAACCGAAGGGGCAGAGGGTCCCCATGTGCGAAATCTTGCCCGAAATCTTGCCCGAAACCCTGATCCGCCAGGCCGATTGTGTGCTGACCATGGATGGCGCGCGCCGCGAATTGACCGGGGCCGATGTGCTGTTGCGCGGCGGGGTGATCGCGGCGGTGGGTCCCGGGCTGACCACCACGGGCCGCGTGGTCGAGGCGCGGGGCTGCGTCGTGACGCCAGGCCTCGTGAACACGCATCATCACCTTTATCAGACCCTGACCCGGGCCGTGCCGGGTGGCCAGGACGCGCTGCTCTTCGGCTGGCTCAAGACGCTCTACCCGATCTGGGCCCGGTTCGGCCCGGAAGAGATGTTCGTCTCGGCCCAGATCGGTCTGGCGGAACTGGCGTTGTCGGGCTGCACGCTGACCTCGGATCACCTTTATCTTTTCCCGAACGGCGCCCGGCTGGATGATACGATTGCCGCGGCGGGCGAGGTCGGCTTGCGGTTCCATCCGACCCGGGGCGCCATGAGCATCGGCGAAAGCCTCGGCGGTCTGCCGCCCGACAGCCTCGTCGAAGGGGAAGCCGCCATCCTGAACGACATGATCCGCGTCGTCGATGCCCATCACAACCCGGCCGAGGGCGCGATGGTGCGGGTGGGTCTGGCGCCCTGTTCGCCCTTTTCCGTCAGCCGCGAACTGATGCGCGATGCGGCCCTGCTGGCGCGCGACAAGGGGGTCATGCTGCACACCCATCTGGCCGAGAATGACGAGGACATCGCCTATTCGCTGGCCCGGTTCGGCTGCAGGCCCGGCCAATATGCCGAGGATCTGGGCTGGACCGGCGATGACGTCTGGCACGCCCATTGCGTCAAGCTCGACGCCGCCGAGATCGACCTTTTCGCGCGCAGCCGCACCGGGGTGGCGCATTGCCCCTGTTCGAACTGCCGGCTCGGGTCGGGCATAGCGCCGGTTCGGGCCATGCGGGATGCCGGGGTCAAGGTCGGGCTGGGTGTCGATGGCTCGGCCAGCAATGACGCGGGCAATCTGGTTGCCGAGGCGCGTCAGGCCCTGTTGTTGCAGCGCGTCGCGCGCGGGGCCGATGCGATGAGCGCGCGTGAGGCGTTGGAGATCGCGACCCTCGGCGGCGCCCGGGTTCTGGGCCGCAGCGATTGTGGCGCGCTTGAGGTTGGCAAACGCGCCGACGTGGCGATCTGGGATGTCTCTGGCGTGGAAAGCGCGGGGTCCTGGGACCCGGCGGCGCTGCTTTTGGCCGGCCCGACCCGGGTGCGCGACCTCTTTGTCGAGGGGCGGCAGATCGTGGGCGACGGGCAGATGCTGACAGTGGATCTGCCGGGCGTGGTGGCGCGGCAAAACCATCTGGCCCGCCGGCTGCGGCCATGATACTGCGCCGACATGAGCCATAATTTCGAAGCCCAACGCCGCGAAACCTACAACACCTTTCGGGACATGCCCAAAGGCATGAAAAAGCTGCCCGAACGGGCCGAGGTCGATTTCCTCTTCTATCCCGAAGAGCATGACGCCAATTATCCGGCCCTGATGAAGGCGCTGAGCGCCAAGGGCTTTCGCTGCGGTAGGGATGACGATCTGGTCGTGGCGACGGTCGGCCCGATCCCGATCACGCCCGAGGCGATCTGGACGCATGAACGAGTTGCGACCGAAGTGGCGCTGAGCTTCGATTTCTACCCGGATGGCTGGGACCTGGGCCTGGAGGAGTGATGCTCTGACGGCGCCTTCGGGCCCGCATCACGTCTGGCGAACGGCGTCGGCCCATGCGATGACTGGCCAACCGTCATCTTCCCTGCGAGCTTTCCCGGCATGACTGACCATTCCGCTGATACCTCCGCCCTCGCCGCACGTCTGGCGCGGGTGCCCACCACCATCGCCTGCGATATCCTCAAGGACCATGGGCTGGCCGAACGGGCGGCGCGGGGGCTGCGGCCAATGACTCCCCTGACCAGTTTTGCCGGTCCGGCCCGGATGATCGAATTCCTGCCCGGCAGGCCGGAACTGCGCAAGCCCGGCCCGCCCGCCAACTTCGCGCTCGTCGATGCAGTGCAGCCTGCTGAGGTTCTGGTCCTGTGCGCCCATGGCGGGATGGAGGGCGCGGTCCTGGGCGACATGCTGGCCACAAGGGCGCGGATGCGGGGCGGGCAGGGTGCTGTCGTGGACGGCGCGGTGCGCGATCTGGACGGCATTGCCGCGGCGGGCCTGCCGGTCCATGCCAAGGCGGTCGCCCCGATGGCGGCTCATGCGACGCTGGTGCCCTGCGCATGCGACCGGCCGGTGCGCTTTGCCGGTGTGACGGTAATGCCGGGCGATTGGGTGCTGGCCGACCGCGATGGCATCCTGTTTCTGCCCCGCGATCTGGTGGGCCTTGTGCTGGCGCGCCACGAGGCCGCTCTGGCCCGCGACACCTTCTCGCGCCATCTATTGGAAATGGGCTTTGCCCTGACCGAGGTTTTCCCCCTTCCGCAGGTTCTCGACCCCTGGCGCGAGGCGCTGCAGGCCGGGGCGGAGATGCCCTCGGCCGAGACGATCCGCGCTGCCCTGGCCAAGGGCGCGCATCCCTGAAGCCTGACAGCGGAGACTGCCGTGACCGAACCCCAGATCACCACCGAAACCATCGCCGCGGCCGAGCGCCTGATGGGACTCGGCTATACCGACAGCGAACGCCAGCAGATGCTGGACAATCTGGAAGGCCAGATCCTGCTGGCCCGGTCGCGCCGCGCCGTCGCTCTGGCCAATGACGTGCCGATGGCGCTGCGCTTTGATCCGCGTCTGCCCGGCTTTGTCATGCCGCATGGGGCGAGCGCCCTGCGGCTGTCGCCGGTCACAGCACCGCTGCCGGCAAGGGATGAGGACATTGCCTTTGCCAGCGTGACGCATCTGTCGGCCTGGATCGCCAGCGGCGCCCTGACCAGCCAGCGGCTGATCCGGATCTATCTGGACCGCATCGCGGCGCTTGGGCCCCGGCTGGAATGTTTCGCCACGGTGACGCCCGATCTGGCCCTGGCCGAGGCCGCGGCGGCCGATGCCCTGCTGGCGGCGGGTGTGAACCTGGGGCCGCTGCATGGCATTCCCTACGGGCTCAAGGACCTGTTCGACACCAGGGGCATCGTGACGGGCTGGGGGGCCGAACCCTACCGCGACCGCGTGCCCGATCAGGATGCCACGATCGTGCGGCGGCTGCGCGCGGCGGGGGCGGTATTGCTGGGCAAGACCACGGTCGGCGCGCTGGCCTATGGCGACATCTGGTATGGCGGGGTCACGCGCAATCCTTGGAACCTCAACGAAGGCTCCAGCGGGTCGAGCGCGGGGTCGGCCTCGGCCACGGCGGCGGGGCTTTGCGCCTTTGCCATCGGGACCGAGACTCTGGGCTCGATCACCTCGCCCAGCCAGCGCTGTGGGACGACCGGGTTGCGCCCCACCTTTGGCCGGGTGTCGCGCGCCGGGGCGATGGCGCTCTGCAACAGCCTCGACAAGGTCGGGCCGATCTGCCGGTCGGTCGAGGATACCGCGGTGGTTCTGGCCGCGCTGAACGGGGGCGATCCGGCGGACCGCAGTTCCATCGACGCGCCCTTTGTCTTCGACGCGGCGCGGCCGATTGCGGGCCTGAGGCTCGGCTATCTGCGCGCGGCCTTTGGCGAGGGCGCCACGGCGGTGGATCACGCGGCCCTGGCCGCCGCGCGCGCCCTTGGGATCGAGGTGGTCGAGGTCGCCTTGCCCGACCTGCCCTATGACGCGCTTCTCAACATCCTGCATGCCGAGGCGGCAGCGAATTTCGAGGATCTGACCCTGTCCGGCCTTGACGACACGCTGACCTGGCAGGACGCCAACGCCTGGCCCAATGCGATGCGCAAGGCGCGCTTTCTGTCGGCGGTGGATCATGTTCAACTGGACCGGCTGCGCTATCTGGTGATGCAGGCGCTGGACGGGCTTTTCGCCGGGGTCGATGCGCTGATCGGGCCTTTCTCGACCGGGCCGATGCTGATCGCGTCGAATTTCACCGGCCACCCCTGCCTGCACCTGCGCGCCGGGTATCAGGATCTGGGCAGCCGGGGCAGGGGATCGCTGGGCGCCGGCAAGCTGAGGGAGGGCGGCACCGACAAAGACGGGCCGACCTTCCGGGTGCCGCAGGGCATTTCGCTCTGGGGGCGGCTTTTTGACGAGGGCAAGATCCTGAACCTTGGCCAGGCACTGGAGCGCGCCTTTGCCGTGGCGGACCAGCGGCCCAGCTTCGCGCAGTAGGGCCGGGGCGTCGCCGCGCCCCGGCAGGGCTCACGCCAGGCCATTGGCCTTGGCAATGAAATCCGAAAGGTGGGGCACGTAATCCTCGGGCCCGTTGCCGCCGGTCGCCATGGCCAGCGCGAAGGAGTTTTTCACCGCGCTTGCCAGGGGTGTGGCCACCGTCGCGGCATTGGCCATCGATTCCACATAGCGCATGTCCTTGTAGGCATTGCCCAGCGTGAACTTGTGCGCCTCGCGGTTGCCTTCCAGCGCATAGCCCATGAAGGTCTGGTAAAAGCCGCAATCCATCCGGCCGCCGCGGATCACCTTGTCGAACTCGGACACCGGGATGCCGACCTTGCGCGACAGGGCCAGCGCCTCGGAATAAAGTGCGGCATAGCCCAGCGACAGGAAGTTGTTGAGCAGCTTCATCTTGTGCCCGTCGCCCACCGTTCCGATGTGCACGATCTTGCCCGACCAGGTGGCCACCAGCGGCTGAACCCGCGCGAACACCGCGTCGGTGGCGCCGACCATGCAATCGAGCGTTCCGGCCCAGGCCTCTTTCGGGGTGCGGCTCAGCGGTGCGTCCACGAAATCGACACCGATCTCTGCCAGTTCGGCGGCCAGGGCCAGGCTGACCGTCGGGTCCGAGGTCGAACAGTCAATGATCACCGATCCGCGCGCCAGCCCGGGCTTGAGCGCTGCAACCGTGGCCGCCACCTCGGGCGAGGCGGTCAGGCACATCACGATGATGGAACATTGGCGCGCCATGGCGTCCAGCGAGGTGACCTCGACGGCGCCGCGGGCGACCAGATCCTCGATGGCGGTGCGCTTGCGGTGGGCGATCACCGTCAGGGGATAGCCCTTTTCGACGATGTTCTTGGCCATGCCGTGACCCATCAGGCCAAGGCCGACAAAGCCGATTTTCTCATTGGTGGTCATGGGGTCTCTCCGGGACGGTCAGGTTGAAGCGTTTGCGCAGATCGGCGATCTGTTCGGGGGTCAAGAGGCGCAAGGCCTGGTTTTGCAGCATCAGGAAAAGCTTGGCGGTCTCTTCCAGTTCCTCGGTGGCGTATTGCGCATTGGCCAGCGAGGTTCCGGCCACGACCGGCCCGTGATTGGCCAGCAGAACGGCGTGGTGGCGGCTGGCCAGTGCGCGCACCGCATGGGCAAGCTCGGGGTCGCCCGGCGCGAAATAAGGCACCAGCGGAAGGCGGCCGACGCGCATCACGTAATAGGCGGTCAGGGCGGGAAGCACATCCGCCGGATCGACATCGCGCAGGATGCTGACGGCGGTCGCATGGCTGGAATGCAAATGCACGACCGCCCCGGCATCGGGCCGCTCGCCATACATGGAGAAATGCAGGAAGGCCTCTTTCGTAGGCGGATCGCCCGAGACCAGACGGCCCTCGGCGTCGAAAAGCGCCAGCCGCGCCGGATCCAGCGCCCCCATCGAGACATTGGTGGGCGTCATCAGCCAGCCGCCCTCGGGCAGCCGGACCGAGATATTGCCGCTTGATCCCGCCGTCAGCCCCCGGTCGAACAACGAGGCCCCGACGCGGCAGATCTCGTCCCGGGCGCGGGTCAGGTCAGACATGGGCGGGCTCCAGCAGCGACCAGGCTTTCAGGAAGAAATCCTCGGCGCCGAAGTTGCCGGATTTGAGCGCGAGCGCCAGATCCGGCGTGCCGATGCTGCGTGTCCAGGGCACGCCGGGGGCGATCTCTGGCCCGATCTCCAGCATGGAGACGCCAAGGGCTGCCACCACGGCCCCCGAGGTTTCACCCCCGGCCACCAGAAAGCGGGCGAAGCCTGACGTGGCAAGGATTTGTGCGACCTGCGCGAGGGTCGCCTCGACCAGCGCGCCAGAGGCGTGTTGTCCCATCCGGGCCTGAATGGCCTGCAGGACAGCAGGCTCGGCGCTGGAATAGAGCACCGGGATGGCGGTGGCGGGCTGCGACATGGCCCAATCGGCCAGCGTCTGCGGGGTCTGCCGCCCTTCGGCCAGCGCGTCCACGTCCAAGACCAGCGTCGGCAGGCCGGCCGCGCGCGCCGCGGCGATCTGGCCGCGCGTGGCCACCGAACAGGACCCGGCCAGGACGACCGAACGGCCCTCGGGCGCGGCCATCGACTTGGACGGCGCGCGCGCCGCGACCTGGCCCGACCGCACGAAATTGGCTGCAAGCCCAAGCCCGATCCCCGAGCCGCCCGTCACCAGCGCCATGTCCGAACAGGCGGCTCCGATGGTGCGCAGATCCTCGTCCTCAAGGGTGTCGACGATCAGGATGCGGGTTCCGGCGGCGCGCTGCGCGGCAAAGGCCGCGCGCACCGCCGCCTCGCCCTGCCAGATCGTGCTGATCGGCACCATGCCGACCGGCAGTTTCGTCTGCCGGCCCAGAACGCGCACCAGGTTGGCATCGTGCATCGGGTTGAGCGGATGGTCCTTCAGCGGGCTGTCCGACAGAAGCTGATCATTGACGAAAAGATGGCCCTTGTAGGTGGTGCGCCCCGTCGCCGGAAACGAGGGGCAGGCAATGGTCAGATCGCAGCCCGTCTCGGTCATCAAGGCCTCTGCCACCGGGCCGATGTTGCCCGCATCGGTGGAATCAAAGGTCGAGCAGTATTTGAAAAGGATCTGCCCCGCCCCGGCATCGCGCAGGGCTCGCGCCGCAGTCCGCGATATGGCAACCGCCTCGTCCGCCGGAATCGAGCGCGATTTCAAGGCGATCACAACGGCATCCGCCTCGGGCAGGACCTGTCCGGCATTGGGCAGGCCGATCACCTGGACCGTGCGCAGCCCCTCTCGGGACAGCATGAGGCACAGGTCGGTTGCCCCGGTGATGTCATCGGCGACGGCGCCAATCAGCATGGCAATCCCTTTCTGCAAGGGCGCAGCGGCCCTTTTGGCTTTGGCGCCGGGGCTTCAGGCTGAAACTCCGGTGTCCGATTTGAGCGCGGCAGCCGCTGACGCCACTAAAGCCTTGCTTTTCGTTTCTGTCATGCGCTAACGATGCAATGGCAACGCTATCATTCGTCTTTCGTCAAGGCAAGTGCGCGCCTGCAACCCGTCAGCCCAGTCTCCAGATCAAGAATATCGAGGTCCTGAAATGAGTTTCCCGCCTGAATTGAAGGTTTGCGTCATCGGATTGGGCTCGATGGGGTTCGGAATGGCCGGCTCGTTGGTGCGCGGCGGCTTTGCGGTGACCGGATTTGACGTGAATGCCGAGGCAACGGCGCGGCTGGTCGCGTTGGGTGGGGCTGCGGGGGCAAGCCCGGCGCAGGCGGCACGGGGCGCGGATGTCGTCCTGTGTGTGGTGGTCAATGCGGCGCAGACCGAGACCGTGCTTTTCGGGCCCGACGGCGTGGCCGCGGCGATGGCGCCGGGCGGTGTGATCCTGTCTTGCGCCACGATGGCGCCCGATGCGGCGCGCGGCTTTGCGGGGCGGTCCGCCGACCTTGGTCTGGCCTATATCGACGCGCCGATCAGCGGCGGGGCGC
The DNA here is from genome assembly GCA_016124195.1 of bacterium. GTDB lineage: Bacteria > Pseudomonadota > Alphaproteobacteria > Rhodobacterales > Rhodobacteraceae > Stagnihabitans. The sequence goes on from WGOE01000006.1 coordinate 112,898, forward strand.
AGCGCGCGGCTTCGGGCGAGTTGACGATCATGGCTTCGGGCGCCCCCGCCGCCTTTGCCAAGGCCCGTCCGGTGCTGGATTGCATCGCGGCCAAGGTCTACGAATTGGGCGAAGAGGCCGGCACCGGCGCGGCCTTCAAGATCGTTAACCAGTTGCTGGCCGGCGTCCATATCGCCGCCGCCTGCGAGGCGATCACCTTCGCCAAGGCGATGAATCTAGATATTGCAAAGGTTTACGAGGTGATTACCGCCTCTGCCGGCAATTCCTGGATGTTCGAAAACCGGGTGCCGCATATCCTTGAGGGCGACTATGCCCCGCGCAGCGCGGTGGATATCTTCACCAAGGACCTTGGCATCGTTTCGGACATCGGACGCGGGTTGAAGTTTCCGACTCCGATTGCCGCGATGGCCTTGCAGATGTTCGTGATGACCGCTGCGGCCGGCATGGGGCGCGACGACGATGCCTCTGTCGCGCGGATGATCGCGGGTCTGGCCGGTCTGGACCTGCCCGGAATGGAGAGCTGAGACATGCCGCATTTTGCCGCCAACCTGACGATGATGTTCAACGAAGTCGACTTTCCCGACCGCTTTGCGGCGGCAGCGGCGGCGGGCTTCGATGCGGTGGAATACCTGTTCCCCTATGCCATGGACAGCGCCGACATCGCGCAAAGGCTGCGCGACAACGGACTGACGCAGGCCCTGTTCAACCTGCCGCCGGGCGACTGGGCGGCGGGCGATCGAGGACTGACAGCGTTGCCGGATCGGCAAGACGAATTTCGCGCCTCGGTGACCACGGCCCTCCATTATGCCGCGGCAACCGGCGTCGGCCGGGTTCATGTGATGAGCGGGATTGCCGACCGCGCCGACCGCGTGGCGCAGGCGACCTACCGTGCGGCGCTGACCTATCTGTGCGACAAGGCCGGGCAAAGCGGGCTCGACGTGGTGATCGAACCGATCAACCGGCGCGACATGCCGGGCTATTTCCTCAATGATTTCAACTACGCGGCCGATCTGATCGCCGATCTTGGCCTGCCCAACCTGAAACTGCAGTTCGATATCTACCACCGCCAGATCCTGCATGGCGACGTGCTGACCGGCCTGCGTCAGATGATGCCGATCATCGGCCATGTCCAGATCGCCGCCGTTCCCCTGCGCCATGAGCCCTGCAGTGGCGAGCTGGACGATGTGCGGGTCCTGAAGGCGCTGGACGACCTGGGATACACGGGCTTTGTCGGCTGCGAATATCGCCCGGCGGGCGAGACGGTTTCGGGCCTCGGCTGGTTGCGCCACTTCACCAAATAGGCAGGCGCCCGGGGCGGACCCGGGCGCAACATCTTCATTCCACGGCAAAATCCTTGTGCAGCGCCAGATCGGCCTCGCTGAAGCGTCGCTGCGCGAAATTGTGCTGGTGCCAGTAGGGATAGATCAGGGGGATGGCGCTGACTCCGTTCAGGCGCGCCATCTCCGCATCGGTCAGCTGCAATTCGACGGCGGCGAAATTGTCCCGGAACTGCGCCTCGTTGCGCCCGCCGATCACCAGAGAGCTGACGCCGGGCCGCCGCAGCAACCAGGCCAGCGCGATCTGCGCGGCGGAAACCCCGCGCGCCGCGCCGATCTCGACCAGAACATCGACGATGTTCCACAGCTTTTCGCTGTCGCGAATCGGCGGCTCGGTCCAGCCGGCGAACTGGCGCGAGCCTTCCGGCGTGGCCAGTCCGCGCCGATGCTTGCCCGACAGAAGGCCAGCGGCCAGCGGGCTCCACACCAGCACCCCAAGGCCCTGATCGACCGAGATCGGCAGCAGTTCATATTCGGCCTCGCGCGCCTCCAGCGTGTAGTGGATCTGCTGGGTGACAAAGCGCGGGCGCCGGTCGCGGTCGCTGGCGGCCAGCGATTTCATGATGTGCCAGCCCGAATAGTTCGAACAGCCGATGTAGCGCACCTTGCCCTGCTGGACCAAGGTATCAAGAGCCGCGAGCTTTTCCTCGACCGGGGTCGTGCCATCCCATTCGTGCATGTAGTAGATGTCGATATGGTCGGTGCGCAGCCGCTTCAGGCTGCGTTCGCAGGCCTTGATCAGGTGATGGCGCGAGGTGCCTTCGTCGTTCGGGCCGGACCCGACCGGCATCCGCGCCTTGGACGAGATCAGCACATCGTCGCGGCGGCCCTGCAGCACCTCGCCCAGGATCTCTTCGGACATGCCGCTGGAATACATGTCGGCGGTGTCGAACAGGTTGATGCCGGCGTCGATGCACAGGTCCACGAGCCGGCGCGCCTCGGCCACGCCTTGCGCGCCCACCATGGCGAAGGGACCCGCGCCGCCAAAGGTGAAAGTGCCCATCGTCAGGACCGAGACCTTGAGGCCGGAGCGGCCCAACGTTCTGTATTCCATGGTTTCCTCCAGGATATTGTGTGATCAGGCAGAAAGTATCGCAGCGATATGCTGCATGCCAAGTTCAGGGCTGGTCAGGACGGGCAGGGCGCCCAGGCTGTCCTTGGCCGCGGCCAGGGCCCGCGCCATCGAGGCTTGCGCCAGCACGATCACGTCCACCTGCCCCGCCAGATCGCGCAGGCTTTCTGCCACGGCCCGATCGTGACCGGCGGTGTCGCCCTGGCGCAACAGGTCAAACGCGCCCTCGGCCAGCCGCGCCGTCAAGCTGCAGGGACGCCCGGCGTTGGCCGCCACGCGGCGAATCAGATCCGAGGTCGGCTCCAGCGTGGTGCTGAGGGTGGCCAGAACGCCGATTCTGGCACCGTGGCCCACGGCCGCCAGCGCCATGCCTTCGTCAATGCGGAACAGCGGCACCGGGCACAGGGGCCGTGCCAGATCGACCGCGGGCCCCAGCGTCGAGCAGGTGACCACAATCGCGGCGGCACCGGCATCGACGGCTGACCAGACCATGCCGGTCAGACGCCTGACCGTCATTTGCGAGAGCTTGCCCTGACGGATCGTGGCTTGCAGCAGGCTTTCGTCCAGCATCGCATGGGTCGCCCAGGCGGGCAGGTGCTGGCGGGCCAGCGTGTCGAAGACCGGGATCAGCCCCGGCACGGTGTGGATGAATGCCAAGGCGGGCAGGGGGCTGTTCGGGACTTTGGCTGAAACGGCCATTCTGGGTCCTTTGGGTCAGTTTTCGGCGCCGACTCGCGAGCACGGCCGCCGCTGCCGGATGTGGCAGCGCTGTCAAAATTGCACGGCCACGGGCTTCCTGGCAACCAGGCATTCAGGTCTGTCGGCCGAAAAACTGGCGAAATTACAAAAAGCGACATACAAATGCGCTGAAAGCGACATATCCTATTCGAATTACCCAGTTGACTTCGCCTGCTGTTCGCTCAAGAAATGACAGCGTTGCCATAAATCGTCAGGCAACCAGGGAAGAGCGTCCCGGACGCTGTGCAGCGGGCCAGGAAATCAGACAGTCAGGATGGCCTGCCGTGCCTTGGCGGGCCGAAACGGGCCTCTGGCTGGCCAAGGGAAGATCTGGGAGGGAACCCGAATGTCCGCATATGACAACAAGGCCACGCAGGCCGAAGCAACGCCGTCGGCGTTCTGGTCCGGCGTCAGGCAGTTGCGCAATGTGCGCGAGGTCAATGTGCTGGTCGCGATGCTGATCGTCGGCGCCCTGATCAGCCTCTACACCCCATATTTCCTGACGACGAACAATCTGATGGGGGTCTTTCGGGCCTTCTCGTTGACCGCCATCATGAGCATCGGCATGGTCATGGTGATCATCACCGGCGGCATCGATCTGTCGGTCGGCTCTGCCATGGGGCTCGCCTCGCTGATCACCGCCCTGGGCTTTGATGCGGGCTATTCCGAGACGGTCAGCATCCTTGCCGGGATCGCGGTGGGGGTCAGCTTTGGCCTGGTCAACGGGTTGTTGATCACGGCGATCGGCTTGCCGCCGTTCATCGCAACGCTGGGCACGCTGAGCATCGGGCGCGGCCTGATGTACATGATCACCCGTGGCGTGCCGGTCACGCCCGACACGCCCGACAGCTTTGCCTTCCTGGGTCAGGGCTATGTCGGCCGGGTTCCGGTGCCGGTGGTGATCATGGTCATCCTGATGCTGATCTTCGCGCTCGTCATGCGGCGCACCCGGTTTGGCCGGCATGTCTATGCCACGGGCGGCAACGAACATGCGGCGCGGCTGAGCGGTGTGAAGACGGAACGTGTGAAGCTGGCGGTTTATGTTCTGTCGTCCACCATCGCGGCGCTGGCCGGCATCATCGGGTTTTCGCGCTATCTGTCGGCAGAGCCCGCCTCGGGCTTCGGTTCGGAACTGGACGTGATTGCGGCGGCTGCGATCGGCGGCGCCAGTCTTGCGGGCGGTGTCGGCAGTGTGACGGGCGCCGTGATCGGCGCGGCGTTGGTCGGCGTGATCGCCAACGGCGTCGTGCTCTTGAACATCAATACCTACGCACAACAGGCCATCACCGGCGGCGTCATCATCATCGCTGTCAGCCTCGATGTGCTGCGCAACAAACTGACCGGAGGAAACACCTGACAGCGACGAAGCTTCTGAAGGCCCACGAGAAGACACAACGAAACATGAGGCCCGGCTTGAACCAAACCCGGGTGAGGAGGAGAGACTGATGCGTACTTTCATCAAGACCGCGCGCGCGACCCTGGTCGGCGTTGCCCTGCTGGCCGGCACCGCGGCTGTTGCCGAAGACATCACCATCGCCGTGGTGCCCAAGGTCGCCGTCCCGTTCTTTGACGATTGCAACACCGGCGCCGCCGCTGCTGCCAAGGCCGCCGGCGTGAACTACCAGTGGGTCGTGCCGGCCAACACCCAGGGCGCCACCCAGGTCAAGATCATCGAGGACCTGATCGCCCGTCACGTGAACGGCATCGCGATCTCGGTCAACGAGCCGAAATCCGTCGAAGGCGTGATCAAGGACGCGATGGCCGCTGGTATCAAGGTTGTGACCTTCGACTCCGACAGCGCCAAGTCGGGCCGCTCGATGTACATCGGCACGATCAACAAGCAGGCCGGCGTCACCATGGGCAAGTCGATGGCTGAAAAGCTGGGCGGCAAGGGCAAGGTCGCCATCATCACCGGCCAACTTGGTGCCTCCAACCTGAACGAGCGCATCGAAGGTGTCAAAGAGGCGCTCAAGGCCTATCCCGACATCAAGATCGTTGCGACCGAAGGCACCGAGGATGACCTCGCCAAGGCGGTTTCCGTGACCGAAGCCATCCTGCGCGGCAACCCCGACCTGTCGGGCATCTTCGGGATGAGCCAGGTCGGCGGCCCGGCTGTCGCCAAGGTTCTGGCCGAACAAGAGTTCGCCGACCGCAAGGGCAAGGTTGCCGTCTTTGCGTTTGACGACCTGCCCGACACCATCAAGGGCGTCAAGGACGGCTACATCAACGGCATCATGGTGCAGCGTCCGGTGACCATGGGCAAACTGGCCGTGGAACACCTGGTCGCCCAGATCAAGGGCACCGAGAAGACCAGCACCGACATTGACACCGGCGTGACCGTTGTCAACGCCGACAACCTCGGCAGCTACACCAAGTAAGTCAGCCTTGAAGGGGCGGGACCCGATCCGTGTCCCGCCCCTTTTTCTTCCTCCCTGCCAGCCGAGGCCCCGATGACCCAATCCGCACACATGCCACGGTTTCTGGAAATGCAGGGCATCTCCAAGACCTTTCCGGGCGTCAAGGCGCTCAACCAGGTCAACCTGTCGCTGGCGCTTGGCGAGGTCCATGTGCTGGCCGGCGAAAACGGCGCCGGCAAAAGCACGCTGATGAAGGTGATGACAGGCGTCTACCGGGCCGACACCAGCGGCGTGATCAAGGTGGATGGCCAGGAGGTCGTGATCCGCGATCCGGTTCATGCCAGGGCGCTTGGCATCAGCATCATCTATCAGGAGCTGGCCGTGGTGAACAATCTGACCGTGGCCGAGAATATCTATCTGGCGCGTGAGCCGCTGAACGCGCTGGGCCTGATCGACACCCGCAAGATGAATGCCGATGCCGCGGCCGTGCTGGCCGAGCTGGACATGAACCTTGAACCGGACCGCCTGGTCGGCGGCCTCAGCATCGGGCAAAAGCAGATGGTCGAGATTGCCCGCGCGATCTCCTATCGCTCCAAACTCATCATCATGGACGAGCCGACCGCCTCGCTCAGCCACCATGAGGCGTCGACCCTGATGCGGATGGTCAGGAAACTTGCCGCGCAAAACATCGGCATTGTCTATATCTCGCACCGGCTGGACGAGATCTTCGAAATCGGCGACCGCGTGACCGTGCTGCGCGACGGAATGACGGTGGACAGCCGCCCGATTGCCGAGATGACGCGCGAGATCCTGATCCGCAAGATGGTCGACCGCGAGATGTCGCAACTGTTCGGCGAACATCACTCCCATGCCACCAGCGAAGTGCTGATGTCGGTCAAGGGGCTTGGCCTCAAGCGTCCGGGCGCGCAGGGGGCCAAGGTCGCCGATGTCAGCTTTGATCTGCACAGGGGCGAGGTGCTGGGGTTCTTCGGCCTCGTAGGCTCTGGCCGGACCGAGATCATGGAGATGATCTTCGGCAGCCGTGCAAGCGTTGGCACCATCAGCATCGATGGCAAGACCGTGACGATCCGCGAACCTTCCCAGGCCATCGACCAGGGCATCGGCTTTGTGACCGAAGACCGCAAGGAGCTTGGCCTGGTGCTGGGCATGTCGGTGCGCGAGAATTTCAGTCTGACCCATCTTTCGGATTATTGCCGGCTGGATGTCGTGAACCGCAAACGCGAAAACAACGCCTGCCTGCAATACATCAGGTCGCTTGGCATCAAGACTCCGTCGCCCGAACAGAAGGTGCTGAACCTGTCGGGCGGCAACCAGCAAAAGATCGTCATCGCCAAATGGGTGGCCCGCCGCCCGCGCATCCTGATCGTGGACGAGCCGACGCGGGGGATTGACGTGGGCGCCAAGGCCGAGGTTCACACCTTGCTGAACCGGCTGGCCTCAGAAGGCATGTCGATCATCGTCGTCTCGTCCGACCTGCCCGAAGTCATGGCGATCAGTGACCGGGTCGTTGTCTTGAAAGAGGGGCGCATCACCGGCGTACTGCCGCGTGCAGAGGCCACCCAGGAACGTATCATGCTGGCCGCGACCGGCTGATTCCTTTAATGAAGACGGAGAGTACCATGACAAAACGCATCATTTTCACCGGCGGCACCGGCAAGGCCGGGCGGCACGCCGTGCCGCATCTTCTGGCCAAGGGCTACAAGATCCTCAATGTCGACCTCAAGCCCTTCGACCATCCCGGCGTCAATACGCTGATCACCGACATCACCGACTCTGGCCAGGTCTTCAACGCCTTCACCACGCATTTCGGTTTTGACGGCTATGACGCGGGAATGCCGCCCAAGGCGCCCGATGCCATCGTCCATTTCGCGGCCATCCCCCGCGTGATGATCGCCCCCGACAATACCACCTTCGCGCAGAACACCGTGGGCACCTACAACGTGCTGGAAGCCGCGATGAAGCTGGGCGTCAGGAAGGTCATCATCGCCAGTTCGGAAACCACCTATGGCGTCTGTTTTGCCGAGGGTGACAAGGACTACCATTCCTTCCCGCTGGAAGAGGATTACGACTCCGACCCGATGGACAGCTATGGCCTGTCCAAGGTGGTGAACGAAAAGACCGGCCGCGCCTTTGCCATGCGCTATGGCGCCGATGTCTATGCGCTGCGCATCGGCAACGTGATCGAGCCGCATGAATATGTGAACTTCCCCGGCTACCTCGCCGATCCGCCCTGCCGCAAGCGCAACGCCTGGAGCTATATCGACGCGCGCGACCTGGGCGAGATCGTGCATCTTTGCCTGCAAAAGGATGGCCTTGGCTATCAGGTCTTCAACGCGGTCAATGACACGATCACAGCCGACATGCCCACGGCAGAGTTCCTCGCGAAATATGCGCCGAACACACCCGTCACCCGCAAGATGGGCGAATTCGAGGCGCCCCTGTCCAACCGCAAGATCCGCGAAGTCTTGGGCTTCAAAGAGGCGCACAACTGGCGCCAGTATGTAAAACGTTAAGGGAAAGCCGCCGGCGCAAAGCAGAATTTGCCCCGGCGGCCTTCTGCTGCATATAAAAGGGCGCGGCGGCCATATGAGGCGGCCATCTGAGGCGGTCCAACTGGGGAAGCACGGTGATCAAGCCCAAACAGCGTCTGCCCGACCGTAAAAGCAAGGTGACCGTGCGAGAGGTTGCCTTGCAGGCAGATGTCAGCGAATCGACGGTGTCGCGCATCATGCGCAATCAGGGCCTGGTGGCAGAGGCGACCCGCGCCAAGGTGATGGAGGCGGTGCGCGCCCTTGGTTACGTGCCCAACCGGATTGCCGGCTCGCTCGCCTCGCTCGATTCCCAACTGGTCGGTGTCGTGGTGCCGTCCCTGTCGAACATCGTCTTTCCCGAGGTTTTGCAGGGCATCAACGCCGGGCTGAAGGCCAGCAATTACCAATCGGTCATCAGCATCAGCGACTATGACATCGACCGCGAGGAAACCTTGGTGCGCGGCATTCTGGCCTGGCAGCCGGCGGCAATCCTGATCACCGGATTTGACCACACGGTGGCGACCCGGCGCATGCTGGATCAAAGCGGCGTACGCGTGGTCGAGATGATGGATATCGATTCGGCGCCGATCGACGTGGCGGTGGGCATGTCGCATCGCAGGGCGGGCTATGCGGCCGGGCAGTATCTGATCGGAAAGGGCTACCGCCGCTTTGGCTATGTCGGTCACGACTGGACCGCCGACCGCCGCGCCCGCCTGCGCTATGACGGCCTGTCCGAGGCGCTGTCAGAGGCGGGCCTGTCCATCGTCGCGCATGCGATTGCCGATGGGCCCAGTTCCGTATCGACCGGGCGCGAACAGACCGCCCAGCTTTGCGCCATGGCCAAGGTTGATGTCGCGGTCTATTCCAACGACGACATGGCGGTGGGCGGCGTCTTTTACTGTCAGGGTGCGGGGATCCGCATGCCTGATCAACTGGCGGTCTTCGGCTTCAACGGGCTGGAGATTGGCCGCGAGTTGCCTCAGCCACTGTCCACCGTGCGGTCCAACCGGTTCCTGATCGGCCAGCGTGCGATCGAGGCGATCCTCTCAGGGCTGGAACGCCCCGAGACCAAGACCACCATCGACACCGGATTCGAGATCTATAGCGGCCAGACCGCCTGATCACGCTCGCGTCAAGAGGTCCTGCACCTGTGCCACCCTGCCGGCCAGCAGATCGGCCTGTCCGCGGGATTCCACGTTCAGCCGCACCACGGGTTCGGTGTTCGAAGACCGCAGATTGAAGCGCCAGTCGGCGAATTCCAGGCTTACCCCGTCGGTTTCGTCCACGCTCAGGGCCTGCGGTTCGAAGGCCGCGCGCACCCGTGCGATGGCCGCCGGCGGGTCGGCCAGCTTGAAGTTGATCTCGCCCGAAGAAGGGAAGGCCGCCTTGCGCCCGGCCACCAGATCGGCCAGCGCCCCCTTGCGGCTGACCAGTTCGACGATCAGCAGAAACGGGATCATCCCGCTGTCGCACCAGACGAAATCGCGGAAATAGTGATGCGCCGACATCTCGCCGCCATAGACGGCGCCGGTGTCGCGCATCGCCTGTTTGAGGAAGGCATGCCCGGTGCGCGCCTGCACCGCAACGCCGCCGGCACGGGCCACGATGTCCTTGGTGTTCCAGACCACGCGCGGGTCGTGGACGATGCGGGCGCCGGCCTCCTTGGCAAGGAAGACCTCGGCCAGAAGCCCCACGATATATTCGCCGTCGATGAAAGCGCCCTTGTGGTCAAAGAAAAAGCAGCGGTCAAAGTCGCCATCCCAGGCCACGCCCAGATCGGCGCCCGCGGCCAGAACGGCCTCGGCGGTCTGGGGGCGGTTTTCCACCAGCAGGGGGTTGGGGATGCCGTTGGGAAAGCTGCCATCGGGGGTATGGTGCAGCCGGATGAACTCCAGCGGCGCGCCCAGACGCGCCAGCCCCGCCGCTATGGCATCGAAGGTCGGCCCCGCCGTGCCATTGCCGGCATTGACCAGCACTTTCAGCGGACGCAGCGCCGCCACATCGACAAAGCCCAGCACGGTTTTCACATAGCCTGCCCGCGCCTCTGCCGCGATGTCGCGCCGCTGGCCGCCGGGCTTGTCGGGGCCGAATTGGCCCGCTTCGGCCAAGGCCTTGATCGCCGCCAGGCCCGAGGCCGCATCCAAGGGCGCCGAGCCTTTGCGCACCATCTTCATGCCGTTGTAGTCGATCGGGTTGTGCGAGGCGGTGACCGTGATCCCGCCATCTGCGCCGAACTGCGTGGTGGCGTGATACATCTCTTCGGTACCGGCAAGGCCCAGGTCCAGCACCTCGACCCCTTCAGCCAGAAGCGCCGCTATGACGGCCTCGCCCAGCGTCAGGGACGAGGCCCGGCAGTCGCGCCCGACGACAACCCGCCCGGCCTGCAGCGCCCGGGCAAAGGCGCGGCCCACCCGGTAGGCCACGTCTTCGTCCAGATCGACGCCCAGACGGCCGCGGATATCGTAGGCTTTGAAACAGGTCAGATTCATCAAGAGGCCCCCATGTCACCCGGTCCAGATACCTGAAAATGACCGGGACGGAAACCTTGGATCGCAAATTGCAGCCGGGCGGCCTGCCATCGCCTGACCTTGGCGGTCCGGTCCTCGGGGCTGCCGGGCCGCCGTCGCGGCTTGATCCGTCTTCGCAGGGGTCCTAAACAGACTGTGCTGCGAGGGACCCGATGGCCGTCAGGAAAGAAGAACGTCTGTTGCGCATGGGCATTCTGGGCTGCGGCCCGATATCCCAGTTCGCCCATCTGGAATCGGTGCAGAAGGCGCGCAATGCCGTGCTCGCCGCGGTCTGTGACGCGGACGAGGGGCTGGCCAACCGTTTTGGCGCCTTTTACGACGCCGGGCGGATCTATCTGGATTACGACGCGATGCTGGCCGACCCGACGGTCGAGGCGGTGATCATCGCAACATCGGACGCTTTCCACGTCCCTGCAGCGATCCGCGCGCTTGAGGCGGGCAAGCATGTCCTCTGCGAAAAGCCGCTCGGCCTGTCGGTCGAAGAGGTGCTGGACCTGCGGCGCGCGGTGCAGACCTCGGGCAAGGTGCTTCAGGTCGGCCACATGCTGCGCTTTGACCCGGGCATCCAGTCGGCCCATGACTTTCTGCAAACCGAAATGGGCGAGATCCTGGCGCTGAAGGCCTGGTACTGCGACAGTACCGCGCGCTACACCAACACCGATGCCATCCAGCCTATGCCGCGGATCGGGACCCGCGCCGTCAAGCCGCAGGGCGACCCCAAGGCCAATCTCCAGCGCTATAACATGCTGGCGCATGGTTGCCATCTGCTGGACCTCGCCCGCTATCTGTGCGGCCCGCTCCTGTCGGTCCAGGCCCGCTATCGCGAGAAATACGGCGCCATGTCCTGGTTCGTCGATGTCGAGTTCCAGAACCGCGCCTTGGGCCATCTGGACCTGACACTGGCCGTGCGGATGGACTGGCACGAGGGCTTCCAGATCTATGGCCAGAACGGCTCGATCACGGCCAATATCCTGAACCCGTGGTATTTCCGTTCCGCCGAGGTCGATATCTTCCGTGAGGCCGATGCCACGACCCACCGCGTACTGGGCGCCGATGGGCATTTCTACCGCCGCCAGCTGGAGGGTTTTGCCGATGTCATCCTGCACGGCCTGCCGATGACGGGCGCCTCGGTCGAGGATGGTCTGGAATCGGTGCGCGCCATGGTGGCCGTCATGCGCTCGACTGAGACGGGCCTTCCGGTGCGGCTCGCCGATGCGACGGGGGCGGTCTGACATGGCGATGGTTCCGGCGATCTTCTCGCGCACCTATGCCACGACCACGGCCGCCCAGACCTTCGCCGCCGTCCGGTCCGACGGCTTTGGCGCGGTGCAGTTCAATCTGTCGAACCTCGGCCTGCCCACCTTGCCCGATGCGTTGCCCGAGGAGCTGGAGACTGTCCGGGCCGAGGCGGATGCCAGGGGCGTCACCCTCTGCGCCCTGTCCGGCACCTGGAACATGGCGCATCCCGACCCCGCCCACCGCAGGGCAATGCGACCGCGCTTTCTGAACGTCCTGCGCGCGGCCCTTCGGCTGGGCGTGCCCATCGTGACGCTATGCACCGGCTCGCGCGATGCGGGCAACATGTGGGCGGCCCATGCCGACAATGCCTCGCCCGAGGCCTGGGCCGATCTGCGCGCCGAACTGGCCTGGGCGTTGGAACGTGCCGCCGATGCCGGCCTGCGGCTGGCGATCGAGCCGGAGCCCGCCAATGTGATCTGCGACGCCCGGGCCGCCCGCCGCCTGCTGGACGAGATGCAGGCGCCGCATCTGGGCATAGTGCTGGACGCCGCCAATCTGATCCCGGCCCACCAGGCCGCCCGGCAGCCCGCCGTCATGGCCGAGGCGCTGGGTCTCTTGGGCGATGCCCTGCTCCTGGCCCATGCCAAGGACCATGACGCCAGCGGCCGGGTCGTGGCGCCGGGCGATGGCGTGGTCGATCTGCCGGGCTTTGCGGCGGGGCTTGGCGCGGCGGGGTTTGACGGCCCGCTGATCGGCCACGGCTTCGCGCCGGCCGATGCCCTCCGCGCGGCCGGGGTCTTGCGTGCCCTTTGCGCCGCCTCATGACCCGCTTGGCCATATTTCGCACCGGCGACGGGCTGCATCTGGCCTGAAAGCTCGCCGGGCCAGCCCGTCGCCTTGCCCCCGCGGCAAAGGGCTGCCAAGGACATGCACCTGACGCAGGGTCAAGCCAATGCGCCACATTTCCGCGACCCGCCTTTCCCATTCGTCCCAGCCGTGCCAATAAGAAGTCAGCTCATTCCCGCGAACCCCGAAAAGGACTGCATCATGACCAGCAAACTTGACCAGCTTCGCAAGATGACGGTCGTCGTGGCCGACACCGGCGATCTTGAGGCGGTGCGCCGCCTGGCCCCGCAAGATTGCACGACCAACCCCAGCCTTGTTCTGAAGGCCATGCAAAGCCCGGCCACGCAGGACCGATTTGCCGCCACCATCGCCCGCCTCAAAGGCCAGCCCGACGCGGTGGCCGCCATCGTGCAGGACCTGACCGTGGGCCTTGGTGCCGAACTGGCCGCCATCGTGCCGGGCCGAGTCTCGACCGAGGTCGACGCCCGCCTCTCCTTCGACAAGGCCGGCTCCATTGCCAAGGCCCGCGCCATCATCGCGGCCTATGACAGGCTTGGCGTGCCCAAGGACCGCATCCTGATCAAGCTCGCCTCGACCTGGGAGGGCATCTCGGCCGCGCGCGAACTGGAGCGCGAGGGCATCCAGTGCAACCTGACGCTGCTGTTTTCCATGGCGCAGGCCAAGGCCTGTGCCGATGCGGGCGTGTTCCTGATCTCGCCCTTCGTCGGCCGCATCACCGACTGGTTCACCAAATCCACCGGCAAGACCTATGCCGCCGAAGAAGACCCCGGTGTGCAGTCGGTGCGCCGCATCTATGACCATTACAAATCCCACGGGATCCAGACCGTGGTCATGGGCGCAAGCTTCCGCAATCCTGGCCAGATCGAGGCGCTTGCGGGCTGCGACCGCCTGACCATCTCGCCCGAGCTGATCGGCAAGCTGGCCGATGACATGGGCGATCTGCCGCGCAAGCTAAGCCCCGGGGCCGCGGGCGCTGCAGCCGCCCCCCTGTCGGAGGCCGATTTCCGCTGGGAGCATAACGAGGACGCCATGGCCACCGAAAAGCTGGCCGAGGGCATCCGCAATTTCCATGCCGACACGCTGAAGCTCGAAGCGATGGTGGCGGCCAAGCTGTAACCCGCGCGCCCCCGCAAGGGGGCGAATGCCGAAGGCACGCGTGGCACGACCGTATATGGCCGGCCAATCCCGGGCTGATCGCAGGCAATCCTTACAGGCGGCGGCATGTCCGCCGCTTTCCGCCGGCTTAACTGCGAGCCTTGCCCGCCCTGTCAGGCCCGGCTTTGACAGCCTGGCCCTGTGGCCGGCCCATCTGGACGCCGCCTCATGCCAGATCGGCGCCGCGGCTGTCGTCCTCGTGCCGAGTTCGCCGCCTCACGCCCGATTTTTCGCAGAAAAATCGTGGATTCCCCCGCGCGCAATCCGGGCTTAGACTGACCCATGAGTCGCGCAATCCGCGCGCAGAAGGGGATTGTCATGGCCAAGGGTATGAACAAGCGCAAAGAAGTCAAAAAGCCCAAGAAAGAGGCCGCCAAGGCGCCGACCACCATCGCCGTGGCCAGCTCAAAGGGCGGGCTCAACGTCAACAAGACCAAAGAGTAAGACGGGGCAGGAGGGGGCGCATCAGCCCCCCTCCTTGACCGCCTCCATCGCGACGTAGGTCGAAGTGCCCGCCACATGCGGCAGGGCCGAGATTCGTTCGGCCAAAACCCTGCGATAGGCCTGGATATCTGCCGTCCGTACCTTCAGCAGATAATCGAAGCGGCTGGCGATCATGTGGCATTCCTCGATCTCGGGCACCGTCTGAACCGCCCGGTTGAAGGCCTGCAGCGCCGCTTCCCGCGTGTCGGCGAGGCGCACCTCGACAAAGGCCACATGGGCCAGCCCCATCCGGACCCGGTCGAGCCGCGCGCCGTAGCTGCGGATGATCCCCGACTCTTCCAGTCGCTTCATCCGCGCCTGGGTCGGCGTCTTTGACAGGCCGATGCGGCGCGACAATTCGGTGGCGCTGATCCGCCCCTCCTGCTCCAGAGCGGCGAGGATGGCCTGATCATAGCGATCCAGCGGGTCGTTTGGCACAAAACTCACCCCTTCTTCAGGCCAAAGGCCTGCATCAGGCCTCATCTTTGGGCCAATGGCCCATGACAGCCCTGATATGATGGTGCAAATCGCAGGGGATGCAAGATGTCGTCAGCCACAGCCCGAATTTCCACCCGGTCGCAGGACGCCTGGGACCGCATTCAACATGGCTCCCTCGCCGACGAGGCCACCCTCGTCGCGCAAAACCTCGCCGCCGTGCGGCTCGATGCCGGTGCGCGCGCGGCCATCAGCGCCCATGCCGCCCGTCTGGTGGCCGCCATCCGCGGATCGGCCAAGCCCGGCCTGATGGAGGTCTTCCTCGCCGAATACGGCCTGTCGACCGACGAGGGCATCGCCCTCATGTGTCTGGCCGAGGCGTTGTTGCGCGTGCCCGATGCCCCCACGATGGACGCCCTGATCGAGGACAAGATCGCCCCGTCGGACTGGGGCCGCCATCTGGGGCGGTCTTCCTCCAGCCTGGTGAACGCCTCGACCTGGGCGCTGATGCTGACCGGGCGCGTGCTGGACGACCGCGAGCCCGGCGTGGTGGGCCATCTGCGCGCCGCCGTGCGCCGCCTGGGCGAGCCGGTGATCCGCACCGCCGTCACCCGCGCCATGAAGGAAATGGGCCGCGCCTTCGTTCTGGGCGAAACCATCGACGCCGCGATGGAGCGCGCCCGCGAGGCCGAGGCCAAGGGCTATACCTACAGCTATGACATGCTGGGCGAGGCGGCCCGCACCGAGGCCGACGCGCACCGCTACCATCTGTCCTATAGCCGCGCCATCACCGCCATCGCCCGCGCCGCGACCAAGGGCAATGTACGCGCCAATCCCGGCATCTCGGTCAAGCTCTCGGCCCTGCATCCGCGCTACGAAGTGGCCAGGCGGGCGCAGGTGATGGACGAACTGGTGCCGCGCGTCCGCGCCCTCGCAGGGCTTGCCCGCGCGGCGGGGCTGGGCCTGAACATCGACGCCGAAGAGGCCGACCGGCTGGAACTGTCGCTTCAGGTGATCGAGGCGGTCCTGTCGGACCCCAGCCTCAGGGGCTGGGACGGCTTCGGCGTGGTGGTGCAGGCCTATGGCCGCCGGTCCGGCGCCGTGATCGACTGGATCTACGACCTCGCCACGTGGCTTGACCGCAAGATCATGCTGCGGCTGGTCAAGGGTGCCTATTGGGACAGCGAGATCAAGCGCGCCCAGACCCTCGGCATGCCGTCCTTCCCGGTCTTCACCCGCAAGCAGGGCACCGATGCCAGCTATCTGGCCAATGCCCGCAAGCTTCTGGGCATGACCGACCGGATCTATCCGCAATTCGCCACCCACAACGCCCATACCGTGGCCGCCGTCCTGCATCTTGCCGCCGAGATCGGCACCACGACCGAAGCCTTCGAATTCCAGCGCCTGCATGGCATGGGCGAAAGGCTGCATGACATCGTGCTGAGCGAAAGTGCCGCGCGCTGCCGGATCTATGCGCCGGTAGGGGCGCACCGCGACCTTCTGGCCTATTTGGTGCGCCGCCTGCTGGAGAACGGCGCCAATTCCAGCTTCGTGCATCAGATCGTCAATGCCGAACTGACGCCCGAACGGGTGGCGGCCTGTCCCCTGACCCAGCTCGAGGCGATGGACCCGGTCAGCCACGCCATCCGCCCCGGCACCGATCTGTTCCTGCCGCGCCGGAACTCGGGCGGCTTCGATCTGACCGACGCGGGCGACCTGGCCCGGATCGAGGCGGCGCGCGCGCCCTGGCGCACCACAATCTTCGAGGCCGCGCCGCGCCTGGCCGGCCGGGTCGCAGGGGCCCTGCGGCTTGGCATCGCCAACCCCGCCGATGGCAGCCTGACCGGACAGGTGCTGACTGCCGGGGCGCCCGATGTGGAAACCGCCCTGCGCCTGGCCGAGCCCTGGGCCGCCGCACCCGACATCCGCGCGCAGATCCTGCGCCGCGCGGCCGACCTTTACGAGGCTGAATTCGGCCAGATCTTCGCGATCCTCGCGCGGGAGGCGGGCAAGACCCTGCCTGACGCCGTGTCGGAACTGCGCGAGGCGGTGGATTTCCTGCGCTATTATGCCGAGGGGGCGGCGACGCTGACCGCACCGGCGCGCGGGGTCTTTGCCTGCATCTCGCCCTGGAATTTCCCTCTGGCGATCTTCACCGGCCAGATTGCGGCCGCGCTGGCCGCGGGCAATGCGGTGCTGGCCAAGCCTGCCGAACAGACCCCGCTGATCGCCACCCTCGCGGTGGACCTGATGCGCAAGGCCGGCGTGCCGGATACCGCGCTGCAACTTTTGCCGGGCGATGGCAGCGTCGGGGCGGCCCTGACCGCCGACGCGCGGGTGAAGGGCGTGGCCTTCACCGGCTCGACCGAGACGGCCCTGTTGATCCGCCGCGCCATGGCCGATCATCTGGACCCCTCGGCCCCCCTGATCGCGGAAACCGGCGGGCTGAACGCGATGATCGTCGACAGCACGGCCCTGCCCGAACAGGCGGTGCGCGACATCATCGCCTCAAGCTTCCAGTCGGCCGGCCAGCGCTGCTCGGCCCTGCGTTGCCTTTACGTGCAGGACGATGTGGCCCCGGCGGTCCTTCACATGCTGGAAGGCGCGATGGAAAGCCTGACGCTGGGCGATCCCTGGCAGTTGTCCACCGACCTTGGCCCGGTGATCGACGCCGAGGCCCAGGCCGGCATCGCGGCCTATGTCGCCAAGGCCCGGGCCGAGGGCCGGGTCATCAAGGCACTGGCAGCCCCGGCGCAAGGCACCTTCATCGCCCCGACCGTGATCCGCGTCAGGGGCATCGAGGATATGCCGCGGGAAATCTTTGGCCCGGTGCTGCATGTCGCGACCTTTCCCGCGGGCGGGGTGGGTCGCGTGGTCGCGGCGGTCAATGCCACGGGCTATGGCCTGACCTTCGGCCTGCACTCGCGCATCGACGACCGGGTGCAAAGCGTGGTGGCCGGAGTCCATGCCGGCAACATCTATGTCAACCGCAACCAGATCGGCGCGGTGGTGGGCAGCCAGCCCTTCGGGGGCGAGGGTCTGTCGGGCACCGGTCCCAAGGCGGGCGGGCCGCATTACCTGGCCCGCTTCACGCAAACCCGCGCGCCCTTGGCCGGGGCAGAGGACCGCGCCACGCCCGAGGCCGAAGTGGCCGGTGCCCTGTCGCTGGTGCCCGCGACCGATCCGGCCTCGGCGCTGGTCCTGCCTGGGCCCACGGGCGAATCCAACCGGCTGACCGCCCATGCCCGGCCGCCCGTCCTGTGCCTTGGTCCTTCGGCGGCGACGGCGATGGCGCAGGCCGATGCGATCCGCGCGCTCGGCGGCCGCGCGGTCGAGGCGCCGGGGCTGGACGCTGCGGCCCTTGCGCGGCTTGAGGGCTTTTCGGCGGCGCTCTGGTGGGGCGATGCGGGCGGCGCGCGCGCCCGCGCGCAGGTGCTGGCGGCGCGTCCCGGCCCCATTCTGCCGCTGGTCGTGGATGCGCCTGACATCGGCCATGCCATGCTGGAACGCCACGTCTGCATCGACACCACGGCCTCGGGCGGCAATGCCCAGCTTCTGGCCGAAGCCGCCGAGGTCGAGGAGGCCGCATGACCAACACCCCGCCCTTGACGAGCCGTGGCGCCTGGGCGCAGCTTGCGCCGGGGCAAGCCGGAAGGGTTACAGATGCGCGGAACCTGTCATTGCGGCGCCGTAGAGCTTGAGGTCGCGCTGAGCGACGGTTTTGCCACGGCGCGGCGCTGCGATTGTTCGTTCTGCCGGCGGCGCGGGGCGATCGTCGTCTCGGCCCCGCTCTCTGGCGTGCAGATCCTGCGCGGGGCGGACAATCTCACGCTTTATCAATGGGGCACCCGGACGGCGCGGCACTGGTTCTGCAAGACCTGCGGCATCTACACCCACCACCAGCGCCGGTCGAACCCCAATGAATACGGGATCAATCTGGCGATCCTGGCGGGCGTCAACCCGCGCGATCTGGGCGAGGTGCCCTCGGCCGACGGCGTCAATCACCCGGCCGATGCTGTCCGCGCGCCCCTCAAGGGCGCGTGACCGCCCCCTTGACGCGGCAGGCGCAGGTGCCACCTTGGCGCAATGATCCCGATCCGCGACCATAACCCATCTGGCATCCAGCCCCGCGTCACGCAGGGGCTGATCGTGCTGAATGTCGCGATGTTCCTGTACACCCAGCTGATCCTGCAAGGTCAGGCCCAGGCGCAATTCCTGTTCGACTGGAGCCTCATCCCCCTTCGCCTGCACCTGGGCCTCGCCTGGCTGACCCCGCTCAGTGCCATGTTCCTGCATGGAGGCTGGCTGCATCTGGGCGGCAACATGCTGTTCCTTTGGATCTTCGGCGACAATGTCGAGGCGCGGCTGGGCCGCTGGCCCTACCTTGGCTTCTACCTGCTCTGCGGCCTGATCGCGGCGCTGGCCGAGTATCTGCAGGACCCTTTCGCCCGGGTTCAGATCCTGGGCGCCTCGGGCGCCATCGCGGGCGTGCTGGGCGCCTATCTGAGGTTCTATCCCCGCGCCCGGGTCGATGTGTTCTTCTTCTTCCTGATCTTCTGGCGCATCCTGCCCATCCCGGCCTGGGCCGTTCTGGGGGTCTGGATCGGCATGCAGCTCTTTGCCGGGCTATCGCTGGATGCGCAGCTTGATGGCGTGGCCTATTGGGAACATATCGGAGGCTTCGCGGCAGGCTTTCTGATTGCGCTGCTGATCCGCCCCGCGCCGCCCCCGGCCACCCCCGGCACCTGGGCGTCCAGCGCTATCCCGAAAGTGCCGCGGCGCCCCTGAACCCTTCATCCAGGCCAAAATACTCTGGGGGTCCGGGGGCGGGCCCCCGGCCTTGGCCCGCATGTGGTTGCGTTCGGGCGCCGGGTACCGGTCCCTCGGTCAGACGTTGCGGATGATCTTGCTGAAGGGATCGAACAGCGCGTCGTTCGAACAGATCACCGTGCCGCTGTCGAGGATGTCGGCGCCCTCGCGCACCGCCTCGGCAAAGCCGCCCGCCTCGCGCACAAGGATCAGGCCGGCGGCCATGTCCCAGACCTGCAACTCGCGCTCCCAGTAGCCGTCGAACCGGCCGGCCGCGACATAGGCAAAGTCGAGCGATGCCGCCCCCCATTGCCGCGACCCGGCGCAGGCCGGCATCAGGCGGGCCAGATCGGCCACCGTCGCAGGCAGGGTGCGGCGCGCGCTGAACGGGATGCCGGTGGCAAAGATCGCCTCATGCATGTGGCGCCGCCCCGACACGCGCAGGCGGCGGTCGTTCATCCAGGCGCCGGCACCCTTTTCGGCCACGAACATCTCGTCCTTGGCCGCGTCAAAGATCACGCCGGCCACGATTTCGCCCTTGTGCTCCAACGCGATCGAGACCGCCCAATGCGGCAGGCCATGCAGAAAGTTCGTGGTCCCATCCAGAGGGTCGACGATCCAGCGTCGGGTCGGATCGGCGCCCGGGGTCGAGCCGGTCTCTTCGCCCACCCAGCCATAGGTCGGGCGGCCTTCCATCAGGTCTTCCTTGATCAGGCGTTCCGCTTCGCGGTCGGCCTTGGTCACGAAGTCGCCCGGCCCCTTGGCAGAGACCTGAAGGTTTTCGACCTCGCGAAAGTCCTTGACCAGGGCGCGGCCCGCCTTGCGGGCGGCTTTGATCATCAGGTTGAGGTTGGCGCTGCCTTGCATCGGGCACTCCGAAGGATGGGTCTGGAACGGCAGGCGCATACACGGCCCCGCCCTTGAAGGAAAGGCCCAAAGGTCCGGCGCGGGCAGGAGAGGCGCGCCCGGGCCGGGTGGATTGGTGCAATTGTGGAAAAACTGTGTCAACTTGAGGGCAATCTTGGCAAGGCGGGCCCGGCCGACTAGGCTTTTCCTACCCAAGGGGAGAATGCGATGCCCGGGCAAGACGCGAGTGCCGTGGTCCAGATTGCCGCCTGCCGGACAGAGATGGCCACGATGGCCGCGGTCTGGTGCGACGTGGCGCGGGCCTCGGAAGCGCGGGCGCGCGCAGAGGCCGAGGTTCAGGTCTTCAACGAGATGGTCGTGGCGCTGGAGGGGCGCTTCCTGCGCCAGGCGGCCGGCAACGAGCCCGACCCGGTGAACGAGGTGCGGCTTCTGGCGCGGGGGGTCACGTGCAATGGCGGTTACTTCCCCTCGGACCACACGATCCGGTGGCGGCCGGAGGTTTCGGTGACCGGGTATCGCGCCGGCGACCGGATCCGGCTTGACGCGGCCCTGTTCAGGCGGCTGGCCGGGGCCTACCTTGATGCGTTGACGGCGGAGTTCGCTGGCGACTGACGGGGTCATCGGGCGAAGATGAGCAGATTGCCCATCCTACCTAAAGCCGGCCGGCTTCCATGGCCAAGCCGAGTTCCCCGGCAAGGAAGGCCTCGGGATCGGCCACTTCGACCAGTCTTTTCCTGTCGATCAGCCAGAACCGGTTGCCGACGTTGCGCACGAAACTGCGATCGTGACTGACCAGAAGACAGGTGGCGCCCTGCAACAGAAGTTCGGCTTCCAGCGCCTCCTGACCTTCGATGTCCAGATGGTTCGTCGGCTCGTCAAGCAGGTAGAAGTTCGGCTTGGCCAGCCGCAAGAGCAGCATCGCCAGCCGGGCCCTCTGCCCGCCCGACAGGGTGCCAAGCGGCCTCGTCTGCCGGTCGCTGCCGATCCCCGCTTCGGCCAGAAGGCCGCGCGCCGGGCCATCGCCGGTCTTGAAGCCCGTCACCAGATCGAAGGGGGTGGCCTTGGGCGGCAGTTGAGCGAGGCCCTGATCCGAATGGCCAAGCACCAGCGAGGGCGTCGCCCGGATCGCCGGATCTCCCTTCGCGATCGCTTGGACCAGCGCCCGGACCAGTTGAGTCTTGCCCGCACCGTTGCGGCCCAGCACGACCACCCGGTCGCCCCGCTCGATCCACTTCTGCCCGGTCCGGAACAGCGGCTGGCCATCCGGCGTGGCAATGACGGCGTCATCAAGGGTGATCAGCGCCTTGGCATGCGTGCCGGAATTCGTCAGCCGGATCTCGCCCGCCGACACCTCCTTGAAGGCGGCACGGGCCTGCGCCTCGATCTTGCCGGCGCGCTCTTTCAACTGCCGGGTTTTGCTGACCAGAAGGTCCGAGCCGCTGTTGATGCCGATGTTCTTGAGCTTGGCCGCCTGTCGGCGCAGCTGTTCTGCCTTGGCCAGGTCGTTTTCGAACCGACGGTTCTGGGCGGCATCGGCCTCGCTCAGCGCAGCACGGGCGCGCGAGTAGGGCAGGGCGAAGAGCCGCGATCCCGTGTCTCGGAGGAACAGGCTGCGCCCGGTGACGGCATCCAGAAAGGCGCGGTCGTGACTGGCCACGATCACGGCTGTGTCGCGCGGCAGGGCCTTGAGCCAGCCTTGCAGGATGCCGATCCGCGCGAGGTCAAGGTGGTTGGTCGGCTCGTCCAGCAGCAAAACCTCCGGCGCTGTCAGTGCGGCCCTGGCCAACAGGGCCGTGCGCTGCCACCCCCCGCTCAGGTCCGCAAGGCGCGCGTCCCGCAGCGCCTCTGGGATGGCCAGATCGTCCAGCATCACATCGACGCGCCAGGCCTCGCCCTCGGGGTCGGACAGGGCCCCGGCCACCGCCGCGCGCAGCGTCAGGCCCAGCCATGCCGCGGGCACGTCCTGCTGCACCAACCGCAGGGTCACACCCCTGGCCCGGGTGACATCGCCGAAGGTGGGTTCCAACTCCCCGGCAAGGCAGCGCAAGAGCGAGGATTTGCCCCGCCCATTGGCCGCGATCAGGCCAAGCCGGTCGCCCGGCTCGAGCGTAAAACTCAGGTCGGCGAACAAGGGGGCGCCGAGGGTAAGGCTCAGGGATTTGACGGCAATCAGGCTCATGACAGGCTCCGCATGAAAAATCGCGCAAACGCGCATCGGGGCGGGTCATCGAACCAAGGATCGAACCGAACGCCGCCCTGCTAGGAAAGCAGGGCTGAAACAGGGCCGGGGCGAAGGGGCTTTGCAAATCGGGTTTTCATGGGTCGAAAATCGCGCCGCGCCGGGCTCAGGTCAAGCCTCTTGCTCCTTCATCTGTTCAAAAATATCCCGGGGTCCGGGGCAGAGCCCCGGCGCCTCGTCCAGCCCGCCCCGAGGGCGGTCAATCCCTCTGCAGCTTGACCGGTTCGCTGCGCCCCAGCCGCAGGAAATGCGCCATGAAGGGGCGGGCGGCATCCTCTTCGCGCGTCGCGGCATAAAGCCGCTTGCTGATCACGCCTGGCCCAAGGGGCCGTGTTACATAATCGGCGTTGGATTTCACGTCGCGGATCACCCAGTCGGGCAGCACCGCCACGCCGCGGTCCGAGCCCACCAGCATCAGGATCACCGCCGTCAGCTCCACCGCCCGCTGCGCGCGCGGCTCGACCCGCGCCTCGGTCAAGAGTTCGGTGAAGACGTCCAGCTTGTCGCGCCCGACCGGATAGGTGATCAGCACCTGGTCGCGGAAATCCTCGGCCTCGATCACAGCCTTGGCCGCCAGCGGGTTCTTGGACGAGGCGACGAAGGTCGGCGCATAGTCGAACAGGGGATTGAAGGTGATCCCCGGCAATGGCTCGGGGTTGGATGAGATCACCAGATCGACCTCTTCGCGCAGAAGGGCGGGGAAGCTGTCGAAGGCGAGCCCGGCGCGGATATCGACATCGACCTCGGGCCAGGCGTGGCGGAACATCTCGAGCACCGGAAACAGCCAGTCGAAACAGGCGTGGCACTGGATGGCGATGTGCAGTCGCCCGGTCTTGCCCGATTGCAGCGCGCGGAATTCCTCTTCCAGTGCTGCGATCTCGGGCAGGATGCGCTCGGCCACCCGCAACATCCTTGTGCCGGCGGCCGAAAGGCGCATGGGCTTCGAACGGCGCACGAAAAGCTCCATCCCCACCTGATCTTCCAGCCCCGCGACCTGATGCGACAGGGCGGATTGCGTGGTGTTCAGGATCTCGGCCGCCCTGGCCAGCCCGCCGGCTTGCTGGATGGCCCTGAGGGCGCGGAAGTGGCGCAGCTCCAGATACATGCGATGAACCTCATGATCATCGTGAAAATTATGAATTGGATTCACCTTCGCGCATCTGCCACAAAGCATCAAGAGCCAAGGAGTGTCGCCATGTCCATCCAACCCGTTCGGGCCCGTGTTTCGTTCGAATTCTTCCCGCCGCAGACGCTGGATGCGTCGTTCCGGCTGTGGGAGACCGTGCAGGCGCTGGCCCCGATGGCGCCGAACTTCGTGTCGGTCACCTATGGCGCGGGCGGGGCGACCCGGGCGCTGACCCATGACGCGGTGGGGGCGATCCACCGCAACTACGGGCTGAACGTGGCTGCCCACCTGACCTGCGTCAACGCCACCAAGGCCGAAACGCTGGAGGTGGCCGCCAGCTATGCCGCCCTTGGTGTGACCGAGATCGTGGCCCTGCGCGGCGACGCGCCCAATGGGGCCGACCGTTTCACCCCGCATCCCGAGGGTTTCGCCTCGTCGGTCGACCTGATCGCGGCCTTGGCCCAGACCGGAAAGTTCAAGATCCGTGTCGGCGCCTATCCTGAGCGCCACCCCGATGCCGCCGACGACCGGGCCGACATTGTCTGGCTCAAGCGCAAGCTCGATGCCGGGGCCAGCAGCGCCATCACCCAGTTCTTCTTCGAGGCGGAAACCTTCCTGCGCTTTCGCGATGCCTGCGCGGCCGAGGGCATCACTGCCCCGATCATCCCGGGCATCCTGCCCATCCAGTCTTGGCAGGGCGCCAAGCGCTTTGCCGCGCGTTGCGGCGCCAAGGTGCCGGCCCGTCTGGACGAGGCCTTTGCCTTTGCCGCCCGCGATGGCCGCGAGGAGCTGCTGGCGCTGACCCAATGCACGACGCTCTGTGAGCGGCTGTTGAGCGAGGGGGTCGAGGATCTGCATTTCTACACGCTCAACCGCCCGCATCTGACGCGCGAGGTCGTGCGCGCGCTGGGCCTGGTGCCGGAACTGGCGCTGGAAAAGGTGGCCTGAGCGGTAGCCGCCGGCGATGGCCGGGCCGGCAGCGGCCCGGCGCGGGGACCGCTTCGGGTTCCCCTGTGTCTCCCTGTTGGGCGCTTGAAGCGCTCAATGACCTTGCCGGCCCGGATCATGTCCGGGTCGGTTTTTTGTCTGTTGTGACCAAGGGCGCGGTTCCGCTAGGTTGCGGTCAGCCGATGGGGGACCAAAGTGACCAAGCCGATCTATATCCTGAACGGGCCGAACCTGAACCTGCTGGGCCAGCGCCAACCCGAGATCTATGGCCGCGAGACGCTGGCCGATGTGGTGCAGGCCTGCGCGGACCTCGCCGAGGAATTGCGCCTGCCGATCAAGGCCATGCAATCCAACCACGAGGGTCAGCTGGTCGACTGGATCCAGGAGGCCCGCCTGCAGGGCGCCGCGATCATCCTCAACCCGGGCGCCTACAGCCACACGTCGGTGGCCATCCTGGATGCGCTGAACGCCTTTGAAGGCCCGGTGATCGAGGTCCATATCTCCAACATCCACAAGCGCGAGGCGTTCCGGCATCATTCCTATGTCTCGCTGCGGGCCGATGGCGTGATCGCGGGCTGCGGGATCGAGGGCTATCTGCTGGCGTTGCGGCGGGTGGCGTCCCTGCTTGCCAAACGGTGAGCGGGGTGCGGCCTGAGCCTCCGGCGGGAGTATTTGGCCAAGGGCAAATGGGGGGCTTCGGCTGGCATCCGGCGGCAAGGGTGTTTGACGCGGCCGGGCTTGCGGTCGTGCGGGGGGCTGAGGCGCGCGGCGTTCTGCCCGACCGGCCGGCCGGGCAGGCGCTCGCGGCGCTGGGCGCCGGACCGTTTCGGATTGGTGGCGCAGGCCCCGCGCCAGAGCCGGGGCCCGCGCCGGTGTTCGAGACTCTGACCGGCGGATCCAGCGGGGCGCCCCGGCGCATCCGGCGCAGCCAGGCGAGCTGGCTTGCCAGCTTTGCGGTGAATGCGCAGCTTTTCGGCATCGGGCCGGGGGTGCGGGTCGCGGTTCTGGGGCGGCTGGTGCACTCGCTGGCGCTTTATGGCGCGGTCGAGGCGCTGTGCCTCGGGGCTGAACTCCATCTGCTGGACACGTTGCGGCCCAAGGCGCAGCGGGCGGCGCTGGCGGCGCGGCGGATCGGCCTGCTTTATGCGACGCCCGCGCAGCTGCGCCTGCTGGTCGAGGCGCGGGGGCCGGCGCTGCCTGACCTGAACCACGTGCTGGTTGGCGGATCGAAGCTGGACATGGGCTTGCGGGCGATGATGCGGGTGCTGGCGCCTGTGGCAGAGCTGCGCGAATTCTATGGCGCCGCCGAGGCGAGTTTCATCACGCTGGCCGGGCCCGAAACGCCGCCGGACTCGGTCGGCTCGCCCTATCCGGGGGTGGAGCTGCGCATCGAGGCAGGCGAGGTCTGGGTGAAAAGCCCCTATCTTTTCGAAGCTTATGCCGGCGATCCGGGTGCTGCGCGCTGGTCTGACGGCTGGCTGTCCTTCGGCGAGATGGGCGAGATGCGGGATGGCAATCTTTACCTGCTGGGCCGGGCCGGGCGGATGGTCAAGGTGGCCGATCAGGCCGTCTACCCCGAGGCGATCGAAGCCTTCCTCATGGCGCAGCCCGGCGTGGCGCGGGCGGCCGTCCTGCCGCGCCCCGATGCGCTGCGGGGGGTGCAGCTGGTGGCGGTTCTCGCGGGCGATCCCGACTGCGCCCCGGCGATTGGGGCCGCGCTGCGTGGGCGCTTTGGCGCCCTGGCCGCGCCCCGGTCCCTGATCTGGCGCGAGGATTGGCCGATGCTGGCCTCGGGCAAGACCGATCTAGTGCGCCTGGCCGGAGAGATCGGATGAGCTGGATCATCGCCGCCCGCCGCACGGCCGTGGCCCCTGCCGGAGGTGCCTTTCGGCGCCTTGCGGTGCATGAACTGGCCGCGCCGGTGATCCGCGCCTGCCTCGCGGATGCCGGGCTTGGGCCCGGCGATGTGGACGAGGTGATCCTGGCCAATGCGCTGGGTGCAGGGGGCAATCCGGCCCGGCTTGCGGCGCTGGCCGCAGGATTGCCCGACCGGGTCGCGGGCCTGACGATCGACCGGCAATGCGCGGGGGGGCTTGATGCCGTGCTTTTGGCCAAGGCGCTGGTCGAAAGTGGGGCTGCGCGGATCGTGGTGGCGGGCGGGGCAGAAAGCCACTCGCGCCGTCCGCTGCGGTTCGCCACTGACCCCGACGGTGGCCCGCCGGTGGCCTATGACCGCCCGCCCTTCACGCCCTTTCCCGACCGCGACCCGGACATGCATGCCGCCGCCGACCGCCTTGCGACCGAACGCGGGCTTGACCGCGGCAGGCTTGACGCCTGGGCGGTGCAGAGCCACGCCAAGGCGCTGGCCGCCCGCGCCGACCTGCGCGCCGAGATCGTGCCGCTGGAGGGTCTGACCGATGACGCCTTTGCCCGGCATTTGAGCCTGGCCCTGGCCACGCGGGCGCGGGTCCTTCAGGGCGCGATCACGGCGGCCAATGCTGCTGTCTCGGCCGACGCGGCGGCCTTCGTCATCGTCTCGCGCGAAGCTTTGGGGGCGCGGCCGTTGCGGATTGTGGCCGGTGCGACGCGCGGGGCGGCGCCCGATGCGCCGGGTCTGGCGCCGGTCGCGGCGCTGCGCGAGGTTCTGGCCGATGCGCCGCCCGGTCAGGTCAGGATGGCAGAGGTGATGGAGGCCTATGCCGCACAGGTGATCGCCACGATCGAGGCGGTGGGTCTGGATCCGGCCTGCGTCAACCGTCAGGGCGGGGCGCTGGCGCGCGGCCATCCGATCGGCGCCTCGGGGGCCATTCTGGCGGTGCGGTTGTTTCATGACTTGCAGGGCGGGATTGGCCTTGCAGCCATCGCGGCGGCGGGCGGGATCGGCACGGCGCTGCTGGTCAGCCGCCAGGATGGGCAGATTGCCCATCCTACCTGAGACCGGCCGCACCGCGCTGGAAGGGCGCGCTGTCAGGCGCGCGACAGCACGGCGTTCGGGCGCATGCGGGCGATGGTCTGGGTGATCAACCCGGCCAGCACCGCCTTGATCAGGTCGCCGGGCAGAAAGGGAGTGGCGAGCAAACTCGCTTCGGGCAGGGTCTTGCCCAGCGTCAGCGCCATGCCCGCGATGCCGAAGAGATACAGCACCACGATGCCACCGACCACCGCCCCGGCACAGGCCGAAACGCCGATCTGCACGCGCCACTTTTCCACGACGAGGCCCGCGACAAAGGCCGCCACGGGAAAGCCCACCAGAAAGCCCGCCGTCGGGCTGACGAAGAGGCCCAGGCCGCCGCGCCCTCCGGCCAGCAGGGGCAGTCCCGCTGCCACCAGCACCAGAAACAGCAGCACCGCCAGCGCGCCGCGCCTGGCCCCCAGAACCGTGCCGCAGAGCATTATGCCCAGCGATTGCGCCGTGATCGGCACGCCGGCCGCCAGGTCGATCTTCGGGATCAGCCCCAGAACCGCGATCAGCGCGGCAAAGAGGGCGATATGGGTCAGGTTGCGTTCCATTGCACTCTCCTGCGGGGGGGATCGCCGCACTTAGCCCGCTCCGCCCCGGGCGCGCAAGGCCTCTGCCACCCGGTCCGCATCGTCCAGCGTCGCAAGCAGCACCGGCACGAGGATGCGCCAGCCCGGCCGGCGCGCGCTGCGCATCCGCCAGGCATCGCGGATCTGATCGTGACGCGCCAGCATCACGGGAATGAAGCGGATCACCAGCGCCACCGACAGCGCCAGCATCCGCGGCGACAGACCAAGCCGGCTGAGTGGCCGCGCCAGCCGGGTCAGCACGTCGAGGATATCGCTCAGCCGGGTGGTCATGGTGACCGCATTGGCCAGACCCACCGCAGCGACCAGCCGCACAAGGATGGTCACGCCCGTGGCCGGTGCCCGCAGCCACAGATGCCAGAGGACAACGATCAGCGCAAAGGGCCAGAGCGGGCGCAGCAGCCTGACCCACGCACCCGCAAAGCCCACCCCGCCGCTGGCCACCAGCGCCAGCACGGCCAGCAGGCCGAGGCCGAGCCAGAGCCCCGTCGCCTGCACGATCAGGAGGGTTGCCACGCATAGGCCCGCCAGCTTCCAACCGGCCGCGACCTCATGTGCCCAGGTCCTATGGGACGAGATCAGCGTCAGCATCCGTCCCTCCGATCCGCGCCATTTCCGCCTCGAACCGCGCCAGAACCGGCCCCGCGGCCCCGTCCTCGCGCACGCGCCCCGCCTCGAGCCAGATCACCCGGTCGCATGCGGCCATGGCGCGGGGGTCGTGGCTGATGGTGATCACGCGCTGCGAAACCTGAGCCAGCCTGCGCCGCAGCCGCATCTGCGCGGGCAGGTCCAAGGCGGCAAAGGGCTCGTCCAGCAAAAGCGTGCCTGGCGCCATGGCGAGAATGGCCAGAAGGCACAGGTATTGCCGCTGGCCCTGCGACAGGCTGTGGGTCGCGGCGTCCAGCCAGTGCGCCCGGCCCTCTGCCTCCAAGAGGGCGCGCACCTCGGCCCGGGCCTGCGCCGAAGTCCGGCCCAGTTGCGTCAGGCCGAAAGCCAGTTCCTCTGCCACCGTCGGAAACAGGATCTGGTGATCGGGGTTCTGAAACAGGATGCCGAGGGCCCGCAGCATCGCCTTGCGGTCAGCCCCGGGGTCCAGTCCATCGACCCGGACCCGGCCCTGCGTTGGCGCCTCCAGCCCGGCCATCAGCCGCAAGAGGCTGGTCTTGCCCGAGCCGTTGCGCCCCACGATGCCAATGCGCGCCTCGGTCAGATGCAGATCCAGATCGGCCAGAATGACCTTGCCGGCCAAGGCAAAGCCCGCCCCCCGCAGCACGATCCCCGGCTCTGCCATCCGCCTCCCCCCACGTTGTTCTCCGCGCCTTTAGCCCCGCCCTCCGCCAATCGCAAAGCAAAAAGGCGGAACCCGAGGGCCCGCCTTTCCATTCCTTCAGGACTGCCCCACCGGAGGCCCGGAGGGTGTGGCACCCACCTGCGCCCGCAGCGGGAACCCTCAGCCCTGCTGCGCCGCCGCGACCGAAGCTTCCAGGATCGACATCGCCTCGGCGAAATGCGCATCAGGAATGGTGATCGGAGCGAGGAAGCGCACCACATTGCCGTAAACCCCGCAGGTCAGCAGGATCAGGCCGCGCTTTTGCGCCTCGTTCTTCACGCGGTTGGTGAATCCCGCATCGGGTTCGTGGTTGGACGGGTTGGCGAATTCGACCGCAACCATGAAGCCCGGACCGCGGATGTCGGAAATCTCGGGCGTGGTCGAGCGGATCGATTCCAGTTTCTGCTTCAGCCGGCTGCCAAGTTCGTTGGCCCTCGCGCAGAGCTTTTCCTCTTCGATCACGTCCAGCACCGCATGGGCCGCCGCGATCCCGATCGGGTTGCCGCCATAGGTGCCGCCGAGGCCGCCGGGGTTGGCCGCATCCATCAGGCTGGCCTTGCCGGTCAGCGCCGCGATCGGGAAACCGCCGCCAAGGCCCTTGGCCATGGTGGTGATGTCGGCGGCCACGCCATAACCCTCCATCGCGAACATGGTGCCGGTACGGGCAAAGCCGGTCTGCACCTCGTCGGCGATCATCACGATGCCATGTTCGTCGCAAAGCTTGCGGATCGCTTTGACCAGATCGGTCGGGGCAGGGTAGAAGCCGCCCTCGCCCTGCACCGGTTCAAAGATGATCGCGGCCACCCGGCCCGGATCGAGGTCGGCCTTGAAGAGCTTGGTGATCCCCGCCATCGCATCGGCGGTCGAGATATGGTGCACCTCCTGCGGGAAGGGCACGTGATAGACATCCGGCATCATTGCGCCAAAGCCCTTCTTGTAGGGCTCGACCTTGCCGGTCAGGGTCATGCCCATGAAGGTGCGGCCGTGGAAAGCGCCGCCAAAGGCGATGACGGCAGACCGCCCCGTCGCATAGCGCGCCACCTTGATCGCGTTCTCCACCGCTTCGGCGCCGGTGGTGACGAAGACGGTCTTCTTGGCGAAATCGCCCGGCACCAGCGCGTTCAGACGCTCGCCCAGATGAATGTAATTCTCGTAAGGCAGGACCTGATGGCAGGTGTGCGTGAATTTTTCCAGTTGAGCCTGCACGGCCGCCATGACCTTGGGGTGGCGGTGTCCGGTGTTGACCACGGCGATACCGGCGGCAAAGTCGATGTAGCGGTTGCCCTCGATGTCCCAGACTTCCGAGTTCAAGGCGCGGTCGACATAGATCTGGGTTTGCATGCCAACGCCGCGGGCAATTGATTCTGTCCGGCGAAGGGCTACGTCTGCGTTGTTCATCAGATTCTCCTCAGCGCCGCGGGGCCACGCGGCTTTGCGGGTATTTGATCAAACTTCGGCGGGCGCTTCAATCCCATCCGCGGCCTTTTTAACGTGCCCTGCGACGATGCCGCACCCCTTTCCGATATCCTTTCATCCTTCGTTAACCTTCTGACGGGCAGTCTGGCGGCGAAAGGACATCTCCCATGGCCAAGAGCTTCGAAGACCCGGCACTCTGTTTGCAACTGATCCGGTCGCGCCGGATCGGCCCGACCACCTTTCACCGCCTCGTGGCCGAGCGTGGCGGGGTCGAGGCGGCGCTGGCCGCCTTGCCCGAAATCGCCAAGGCTTCGGGTGTCGCGGATTACGAGGTGTGCCCCTACGGCGTGGTCAAACACGAACTGGCGCAGGGCAGGGCGGCCAGGGCGCGGCTTCTGGTCTTCGGCGGGCCGGATTACCCGCAGCGGCTGATGGATCTGGCCGATGCGCCGCCGGTCCTGTGGGCGCAGGGCGACGTTGCGCTGCTTTCGCGGCCCATGGTGGCGCTGGTGGGGGCGCGCAACGCTTCGTCGTTGGGGCTGAGGATGGCGCGCAAGCTGGCCGCCTCGCTTGGGGCCGCGGGACAGGTTGTCGTTTCGGGCCTGGCGCGCGGCATAGATGCCGAGGCGCATCAGGCCACGCTTGAGACCGGGACCGTCGCCGTGCAGGCCGGTGGGGTCGATGTGATCTATCCGATCGAAAACAGCGATCTGGCCGCGGAGATTCTGCGGAAGGGCTGCCGCGTCTCGGAACAGCCGATGGGGATGGAGCCGCAGACCCGCCATTTCCCGCAGCGCAACCGAATCGTCTCGGGCCTGTCGCGCGGCGTCGTGGTGGTCGAGGCGGCGGCCAAGTCCGGCTCGCTGATCACCGCCGATTGTGCCCTGGAACAGGGGCGCGAGGTCTTTGCCGTGCCCGGCCACCCCTTCGATGCAAGGGCCGCCGGCTGCAACCGGCTGATCCGTGATGGCGCGACACTGGTGCGCGGCCCGCAGGATGTCTTTGATGTCCTGGCTATCTCGGGCCGCGCGCCCGTGCTGCCGGACTCCGTGATCGAAGAGGTCCAGCCCGCGCCCTTGCCCGATCCTTTGCCCGGCCCTGTCCCGCCGCGCCGCCCGCTGGCCGACATGGCGTCAGTCCACAGCCTGATCCTCGCCCGGCTTGGCCCCTCGCCCATGGCCGAGGACCAGTTGATCCGCGATCTGGCCATGCCCGCTGCCGCGTTGACCCCCGAACTGCTGACGCTGGAGCTTGACGGCAAGATCGAGCGACAATCCGGGGGGCTGATTTCGCGTCGCTGAGGGTAGGTTGACATTCCGCGCCAATGGCTCACATCTAGCCGCGCCGTGCTGACCTCGTTTCGCATCGGCCTTGGTGAAAGGAATTCCATGCCCGTCGTCGTTGTCGAGTCCCCGGCCAAAGCCAAGACAATCAACAAATATCTGGGCAGCAACTACACGGTTCTTGCCTCTTACGGCCATGTCCGCGACCTGCCGCCCAAGGATGGCTCGGTCGATCCGGAGCATAATTTCGCCATGACCTGGGAGGTTGCGGCCGACAGCCGCAAGCATATCAAGGCCATCACCGATGCCCTCAAGGGCGACGACGAACTGATCCTCGCCACCGACCCCGATCGTGAAGGCGAGGCGATTTCCTGGCACCTGGCCGAGGCGCTGGCCTCCGTCATCGCCAAGGGCAAGAAGAAGGTCAGCCGCGTCACCTTCAACGCCATCACCAAGGCCGCCGTGACCGAGGCCATGGCCCATCCGCGCCAGGTCGACCAACCCCTGGTCGAGGCCTATCTCGCCCGCCGCGCGCTGGACTATCTGGTGGGTTTCACCCTCTCGCCCGTGCTGTGGCGCAAGCTGCCGGGCGCCAAGTCGGCCGGCCGGGTGCAATCGGTCTGCCTGCGCCTGATCGTCGAGCGCGAGATGGAGATCGAGGCGTTCCGTGCCCAGGAATTCTGGGGCATCACCGCCATTCTTGCCACCCCGCGCGGCCAGGAATTCGAGGCGCGGCTGGTCCTCTTGGGCGGCAAGAAGCTGGACAAATTCGACATTCCCACCGCCGAGGCTGCTGAACTGGCGGTCGCTGCTGTCAATAATCGAACTTTCAGCGTGAATGGCGTCGAGAAAAAGCCGGCGACGCGCAACCCCTATCCGCCCTTCATGACCTCGACCCTGCAGCAAGAGGCCAGCCGCAAATACGGCATGGGTGCCAAGGCCTGCATGTCGGCGGCGCAGCGCCTTTATGAGGCGGGCTACATCACCTACATGCGTACCGACGGCATCGACATGGCGCCCGAGGCGGTGATGGCCGCGCGTGACGTGATCAAATCGACCTTCGGGCCGACTTACGTCCCCGACAGCCCGCGCATGTACAAGAACAAGGCCAAGAACGCGCAAGAGGCGCATGAATGCATTCGGCCCACCGACATGTCCGCAGCCCCAGAAAAGCTGCGCCTGACCGAGACGGACCAAAAGCGTCTCTACGATCTGATCTGGAAACGCACCATCGCGAGCCAGATGTCCGCCGCCCGGATGGAGCGGACAGTCGTGGATATTCTCAGCCCCGACGGTCAGGTCGGCCTGCGCGCCAATGGTCAGGTCGTGCTGTTCGACGGCTTCCTCAAGGTCTATGACGAGGGCCGCGACGACGATGGCGACGATGAGGGCCGCCTGCCGCAGATCATGCAGGGCGAGGGCGTCGAAAAGCGCTCTGTCACGCCCGAACAGCACTTCACCCAGCCGCCGCCCCGTTATACCGAGGCCACCCTCGTCAAACGGATGGAAGAGCTGGGCATCGGCCGCCCCTCGACCTATGCCTCTGTGATCACGACGATCCAGGACCGCGAATATGTCCGCAAGGACAAGAACCGCCTGATCCCCGAAGACAAGGGCCGGCTGGTGACGGCCTTCCTGACCAACTATTTCCGCCGCTATGTCGAGTATGACTTCACCGCCGATCTCGAAACCGAACTTGACGATGTCAGCGACGGCAGCCGCACCTATACCGAGGTGCTGAGCCGATTCTGGCGCGACTTCAGCGCCGCTGTGGCCGAAACCGCCGACCTGCGGATCGGTGAAGTGCTGGAAAAGATTGATGAGTTTCTGGCGCCCCACCTTTATCCGCCGCGCGCCGACGGGTCGGACCCGCGCATCTGCCCAACCTGTGGCACGGGTCGGCTGCACCTCAAGACGGCGCGTTCGGGTGGGGCCTTCATCGGCTGCGGCAATTATCCGGACTGCCGCTACACAAGGCCCATCGCCGGCGGCGAAGACGCCGCAACCGTCGACGGCCGCGTTCTGGGCCAGGAGGATGGCCTTGACATCTCGCTCCGCACCGGCCGCTTCGGGCCCTATGTGCAAAAGGGCGAGGCCACCACCGACCAACCCAAACCGCCGCGCGCAAGCCTGCCAAAAACCTGGCCGCCCGAGGATCTGACGCTGGAGCGCGCGCTGCAACTTCTGCATCTGCCGCGTATGATCGGCAACCATCCGGAAGATTCCGCCCCGATCGAGGCTGCAATCGGCCGCTTCGGCCCCTACGTGAAGCATAATTCGACCTACGCCAACCTGCCCGATGTGGAGGATGTCTTCACCATCGGCATGAATCGGGCGGTCGAGGTTTTGGCTCAGAAACGCGCCGGTCGACCCGGTCGCGGCGCCGCCCCTGCCGGCCCGCTCAAGGAGTTGGGCGACCATCCCGAAGGCGGTGCAGTCTCGGTCATGCCGGGGCGCTATGGACCCTATGTGAAATGGGGCAAGATCAATGCCACCATTCCCAAGGAGATCGATCCCGCGGCCCTGACCATGGACGAGGCCCAGGCGCTTCTGGCGGAAAAGGCCGGCAAGACCCCTGCGAAAAAGGCCAGGTCCGGCAAGACCGCCGCCGCTAAACCTGCCTCCAAACCCGCCGCCAAGCCGGCAGCCAGAAAGACCGCCAAGCCCGCCGCAAAGGCTGCGAAACCGGCCGCGAAAAAGACTGCGAAGAAGGCCGAAGGATAGGGGGCCTCTTCCCCATTCATCTGTTCAAAAATATCCCACGGGGGTCCGGGGGTGTGAAACCCCCGCGGCAACCCGGGTCAAGGGGCGCTAGCCGTGGCGCGGATTGATCAGCCGTCCCATCAGCGAGGCGGCCCGCACCACGCCGATGCGCGCATCTCCCTCAGTCACGGCCAGTTCGGTGGCGCCCTTGGAGAACAGCTCCATAACCGCCTTGACTGGCAGTTCGGCATCAACGGCCGACGCGGCGGATGCCGGGCCCGCCTCCATCACGTCCCGCGCGGTCAGAACCGCCAGCGGGTTCATATGGGCCACGAAATCAGCGACATAATCCGAGACTGGATTGGCGATGATCTCGCGCGCGGTGCCGATCTGCACGATCCGCCCGCCCTCCATCAGGGCGATGCGGTTGCCCAGCTTGAAGGCCTCGTCCAGATCGTGGCTCACGAAGATGATCGTGCGTTTCAGCTTGGCCTGCAGGTCCAGCAATTCATCCTGCAGCCGGGCGCGGATCAGGGGGTCCAGCGCCGAAAAGGGCTCGTCCATCAGAAGGATCGGGGCCTGCGTGGCAAAGGCGCGGGCCAGCCCAACCCTTTGCTGCATGCCGCCGGACAATTCCCCGACGCGGCGATCGGCCCATTGCGTGAGGTTGACCAGCGCAAGTTGTTCATCGACCCGCGGTTTGCGGGCCGCCGCATCCATCCCCGCCAGTTCCAGCCCAAGGCCCACGTTCTCGCGCACCGACCGCCAGGGCAGCAGGCCAAACTGTTGAAACACCATGGCAATCCGGGTCAGGCGCAGATGGCGCAGTGTGTCCTTGTCCGCCTTGGTGACCGAGACCATCTTGTTGCCATCCGAGACCCGCACTTCGCCCCGCACCACCGGGTTCAGCGCATTCACCCCGCGCAGGAGCGTCGATTTGCCCGAACCCGACAGGCCCATCAGCACAAGGATCTCGCCCTCGGCCACGGTCAGGGTGCAATCGTGCACGCCCAGGATCTGGCCGGTGCGGGTCTGGATCTCGGTGCGGCTCAGGCCTTCGTCCATCAGGGGCAGGGCGCCGGCCGGCTCGTCGCCAAAGACAATCGAGACGCGGTCGAATTCAACTGCCGTCATCACTTTACCTCGCGCTGAAAGATCGACCGCAGCGCGATGGCGACGACGACGATGACAAAGCCGGATTCGAACCCCTTGGCCGCGTTGACCGAAGCCAGCGCCCGCATGACCGGCACGCCCAATCCGTTGGCGCCCACCATCGAGGCGATGACCACCATCGACAGCGACAGCATGATGGTCTGGTTCAGCCCCACCATGATCTGCGGCAGGGCCCAGGGCAGTTCGACCTTCCACAGGCGTTGGGTGGGCGTGGCGCCAAAGGCGGTCGCGGCCTCCAGAAGGGCGGTCGGCGTCGAGGCCACGCCCAGTTCGGTCAGACGAATCGGTGCGGGCAGCACGAAGATCACGGTGGCGATCAGGCCCGGCACCATGCCGATGCCAAAGAAGATGATCGCCGGGATCAAGTAGACGAAGGTCGGCAGGGTCTGCATCAGGTCCAGCACCGGCGAGATGGCGGCGTTCAGCCGGGTGTTATGGGCGCAGGCAATGCCCACTGGCACGCCGATCGCCATGCAGACCGCGCAAGCCGACAGGATCAGCGTCAGGCTTTCGGTGGTTTCCTTCCAGTAGCCCTGATTGACGACGAACAGAAACCCCAGGCCGACGCCGACGCAGATCTTCCAATTGCGTTGCAGCACCCAGGCCAGCGCCACAAAAACCGCGATCAGGATCAGGGGGTTGGGCGCTTGCAGCAGCCAGAGGAACCCGTTGATCAACGCCTCCAGACCGGCCGAGACCGCATCGAACAGCGCGGCCAGATGGGTCTTCATCCAGACAAAGACCGTATTCGCCCAGAAGCCCACCGGGATCTTGTATGCCGTCAGCCAATCCATCTTTCCCCCGCCCTTGGAATAGAAAAAAGGCCCCGGATTTCGTGTCCGGGGCCTTGCCGTCTTACTTCAGCGCAGCCATCACGGCGGCGTCGGCGTCCTTGCCGTCCTTGGTGGTGACACCCGCCAGCCAAGGCTTGATCACATCGGGATGCTTGGCCAGCCAGGCCTTGGCCGCAGCGGCCGGATCTGCGCCGTCGTTCAGGATCGCGCCCATGATCTCGTTTTCCATATCCAGCGAGAAGGACAGATTGGTCAGGAACTTGCCGACGTTCGGGCATTCCTTGACGTAGCCCGCCCGCGTGTTGGTGTAGACCGTGGCCCCGCCGAGGTTCGGGCCGAAGTAATCGTCGCCGCCGGTCAGATAGGTCATCTTGAAGTTGGCGTTCATCGGATGCGGCTCCCAGCCGAGGAAGATGATCGGCTTGCCGGCCTGATCTTCCTTGGCGACCTGCGCCAGCATGCCCTGTTCCGAACTTTCAACCAGTTCGACCTTGGCATCCTTGAGGCCGAAAGCGTTCTTGTCGATCATGTCGAGGATCAGCTTGTTGCCGTCATTGCCGGCCTCGATCCCGTAGATCTTGCCGTCCAGATCCTTGGCATGGGCGGCGATGTCCTTGAAATCCTTGATGCCAAGGGCAGCGCCCGCGGCGTTGGTGGCCAGGGTGTACTTGGCGCCTTCAAGGTTGGCACGGACGGAATCGACGGTCTTGGCATCAAGGTAGGGCTTGATGTTCGACTCCATCGTCGGCATCCAGTTGCCGAGGAAGACATCGACATCGCCCTTGGCCAGACCTTCATAGGTCACCGGCACCGACAGGACCTGCGTCTCGGTCTGATAGCCAAGCGC
The DNA here is from genome assembly GCA_016124195.1 of bacterium. Classification (GTDB taxonomy): domain Bacteria; phylum Pseudomonadota; class Alphaproteobacteria; order Rhodobacterales; family Rhodobacteraceae; genus Stagnihabitans. The sequence continues at coordinate 150,742 of WGOE01000006.1, forward strand.
CTGCAGGATCAAGCTCGACACTGCCGTGGTCGAGGTGATGTCGGTCCAGCCCACATCCGAAAAGGTCACTTTGTCGCAGCCCGCCGCGAAGGCGGCACTGCCAAGGGACAAGGCCATTGCCGTCGCCAGCAAGGTGGTTTTGAACGTCATGGGAAGCTCCCTGTTTTTTGTTGATTGACGCGTCAATAAACTTCAGACTAGCTGAAGAAAGCAAGTCTTTTTCGCAGCAGGATGACATGCCCAAGCTTGGAATGGAACCGATACGAAGGGAAGCCCTGGTAAAAGCCACGATCTTCGAGATCGGGCAGACCGGGTCGCTTGACGTTACGGTTAGCCAGATCGCCAAGCGGGCGGGCATGTCGAGCGCGCTGGCGCATCATTACTTCGGCTCCAAGGAGGAAATGTTCCTCGCGGCCATGCGCCACGTGATGACGATCTACGGCGCCGAGGTGCGCGGGGCGCTGTGCCTGGCGCAAAGCCCGCTGGAGCGAATCGAGGCGATCCTTGCCGCCTCGTTCAGTGCGGCCAACTTTCGCCGCGAGGCGGTGGGGGCCTGGCTGAACTTCTGGGTTCTGGCGCAAAGCGTGCCAGAGGCCAAGCGGCTGCTGGCGGTCTATCAGCGCCGGCTGCGGTCCAACCTTCTGGTTGGGCTGCGTCCCCTGGCGGGGGAGGAGGCAGAGGCGATCGCCACGGGTTTGGGCGCACTGATCGACGGCCTCTATCTGCGCGAAGTGTTGAAATCCGGGCCGCCCGATTCCGGGGCCGCTGTCTCGGTGGCCAGGGCCTATCTGGCGGCTCAATTGCGCGAAAAAGTCTGAACATGCCCGCCTGAGTGCGGCTTCAGCGTCCCGGCGGCGCGGGACAAGGGGGCGATCGGGCCCGGAACCAAAGGAAAGAGGCGCATCTGCGGGTGCGGTACAGGATGCAGGCGGATTATGTGATCGTGGGTTCGGGTTCGGCAGGGTCTGCCCTGGCCTATCGGCTGGGCGAGGCCGGTCAGCGCGTGATCGTGATCGAGGCGGGCGGCACCGATGTCGGCCCCTTTATCCAGATGCCCGCGGCGCTGTCCTATCCGATGAACATGGCCCGCTATGACTGGGGCTTTCATTCCGAACCCGAACCGCATCTGGGCGGCCGCGTCCTGGCCACGCCGCGGGGCAGGGTGATCGGCGGATCGTCCTCGATCAACGGCATGGTCTATGTCCGCGGCCATGCCCGCGATTTCGACACCTGGGAAGAGATGGGCGCGCAGGGCTGGTCCTATGCCGATGTGCTGCCCTATTTCAAACGGATGGAGAATTGGCACGGCTCTGAAACGCCATCGGATTTTCGCGGCACAGACGGGCCGTTGCACATCACCCGCGGCCCGCGCGACAACCCGCTGTTCAATGCCTTCATCGAGGCCGGGCGTCAGGCCGGCTACAACGTGACCCAGGATTACAACGGCGAGGCGCAGGAAGGCTTCGGCGCGATGGAGGCCACGATCTGGCAGGGCCGGCGCTGGTCTACCGCCAATGCCTACCTCAAACCGGCGCTGAAGGCGGGCAAGGTGCATCTGGTCCATGGTCTGGCCCGCAAGGTCCTGATCGAGAACGGCCGCGCCGTTGGGGTCGAGATCACCCGGGGCGACAAGGTCCAGGTGGTCCGCGCGGCCAAGGAGGTGATTCTGGCGGCTTCCACCATCAACACGCCCAAGATCCTGATGCATTCGGGCATCGGTCCCGCGGCCCATCTGGCCGGGATGGGGATTCCGGTTCTGGCCGACCGCCCCGGCGTCGGCGCCAATCTGCAGGACCATCTTGAGCTTTACCTGCAATTCGCCGCCTCGCAGCCGATCACCCTGTACAAATACTGGAACCTGTGGGGCAAGGCGCTGATCGGCGCGCAGTGGCTTTTCACTGGCAAGGGGCTGGGTGCGTCGAACCAGTTCGAAAGCTGCGGCTTCATCCGGTCGAAAGCCGGGGTTGAATATCCCGACATCCAGTACCACTTCCTGCCGATCGCCGTGCGCTATGACGGCAAGGCCTCGGCGCATGGCCATGGCTTTCAGGTCCATACCGGGCCGATGCGGTCGAAATCGCGCGGGTCCGTCACGCTGCGCTCGCCCGATCCGCGCGATGCGCCGAAGATCCTGTTCAACTACATGTCCGACCCCACCGATTGGGAGGATTTCCGCACCACCATCCGCCTGACCCGCGAGATCTTTGCCCAGACGGCGATGACGCCGTTCGTGAAGGGAGAAATCCAGCCCGGGGCCGCCGTGCAATCGGATGCCGAGCTTGACGACTTCATCCGCGCCCATGTGGAAAGCGCCTATCACCCCTGCGGCACCTGCCGGATGGGGGCGCGCCATGATCCCATGGCCGTGGTGGATCCGGAACTGCGGGTGATCGGGGTCGATGCGCTGCGGGTGGTGGACAGTTCGGTCTTTCCGCAGGTGACCAATGGCAACCTGAACGGGCCCTCGATCATGACCGGAGAGAAGGCGGCCGATCACATCCTGGGCAGGGGCATGCTGGCACGGTCAAACCAGATGCCCTGGATCAACCCGAACTGGCGCGTCTCGCAGCGCTAGGCCTGCGCCTCGGCCTGCAGGCGCAGACGGTCGAACAGGTTGCGCAGGATCGTGCCGACCTGGGCGCCGCGCTCTTCGATCAGGCGCGAGGTCAGGCCGTGCGCCTCGAGCCTTCCGGTCCAGTTGAGCGCGGCCTGCCCCGAGGAGGCCGGCTGCGGGATCAGGTCCAACAGCACGCTGGCCCGCCCGGCAATCAGATGCCCGGCGTTGAGCTCCATCGTGTAGCCCTCTGCATCGGGCTTTTTCGTCACGGTCAGGTCGCCCGCCATCTTGAGGTTGATCGGACCGACCTTGCGCTGGATGTTGAAGGCAATGGTATCGCCGGTCTTGGCCCCGACAAGGCAACCTTCCGGAACCATGAGGCGCAAGGCGGCGGGGTCTGACAGCAACTCCACCACCTTTTCCGGCGGGCAGTTCGTTGGCATGGTCCCGTCCAGCTGCATGAAGCGCTCCTTGATCCAGATGGTCTTTGTTAGCCAACCCGCTTTGCACAAGCAAGCCATGGCCGGCAACCGCATGCGGTGGATCGAAGGGACGGATGCGCCACATTTGGCTTTGCGCGGCCCTGCGGCGCATCTATGTTGTGGGCAGGGTCCGTCATAGGGGCCAGGCAAGAGGCGGCCATGGACAATCTGCAGCGGATGAAAGGTCGACGCGGGGAGCCGATCGTCCGTGGCCAGTGGGTGCCTGTGCGCCATCGGTCTGCCCAATCGGTCGAGAGCCACCCTGATTTTTCGCCGCAACTTTGAGGATGCGATGCTTTTGCACCGTCTTGCCCTGCTTGGACTGATCCTGCCTTCGCCCGCTTTGTGCGCCGATGGCATCGACTTGCCCTCGGGGCAGCACGTCACACTGATCGAGGTGCTGAACAATGTGCCCGGCAGCGACGGGCTCGCGATCCGCTACCGCTTTCTGGCGCCTCAGATCGCCCGGGACGGCGGCACGATCGACGGTGAGACGGCGGGCCACGATATGGACTGGTTGTGCAACACCTATGTCCTGCCGCGCCTGCCCACCAACGGCCCGCAACCGAACGAGATCATCATCTCGATGTCCGACAAGGATGTGCCCTTTGGCGAAGATCACCCGGAGGCCACACAATTCTTCAATTCTTACGCCATCACCGATGGCGCCTGCGAGTGGGAGATGTATTGACGTGCCGTCCGATCTTGCTGCGAACCGAAAGGCTGCCATGCAACCCACCTTGCCCGAAACGATGCGCCCATGCTGAAGCACCGCGGTTTTCCCGGTCGCCTGCCCGGCACCGATTTTCAGTTCACGATCCGGCGTGCCAACGTGAAGGAAGGGCCGACCAAGCTGGTCAAGCGTGAAAGGTTCCGCGACCGCAAGACCGCCGACCGCGCGGCCGACGCCGGATTCATGGCCGCGCTCTGGCAGTATTTCGGTGAGGAGCCGTTCGAGCGCGGCAATCTGGATGCCGGCCGCCTGTCCTGGCTTTTCGGGCGCGAAGTGGTGCCGGCCGAGGATCCTTTCGACCCGGCAAGCTATGAGGCGCTCTTGCGCATTGACGTGGCGCGCGCCCGTCAGGCTTTTCCCGAGGTCTTTGCCGAAGACGCGCCCGATGCCCTGGGCGAGGATGACGACTGGGAGGATTAGGGCGTCGGATCAAGGGAGCCGCTTCGGCACAGTCCCGCGCAAGCCCTTGGCATTTCGGCTGAAAACAGCGCAGCCGCGCCAGGAGGCGGCTTTGGGGTTTGAAACCCGGGGCCGGATGTCCCACTTTGGAATGCGGGCGGCGGTTTGCTGAACCGGCGCCCGCATTCGTCAAGACTGTTACCCCTTCCCTTCCCCTATGGCTCGACCCGGTGCGGGTCGGGCCTTTTTTCGGGAGGGACCCGCGTGTGCGGAACCTTGCCAGTGCCGCAAAACACCCTTTGCCAAAGCTGCGAAAACCGCAGACTCTGTGGTCATAATAACCTTTGAACGAGGCAGTTCGACATGTACAAATCTCTGGTAATTCTGGCTTTCCTGTCTGCGACGGCCTTGGCCGGCTGCTCTGGCCGCGGGGTCAGTGCCAACTGCGCCGGACTTGGCGTCGTGGGCGGCACGGCGGTCGGTGCGGCCACGCATAACGATCTGGCCACCAGCGCCATCGCCGGCGGCGTGCTGGGCGCCATAGCGGGCGATCAGGGCCTGTGCCGCTGATCCGGCCGCGTGCCAGTCAAGACCTGACCTGACATCGCTCCATCCGGGCTTGCAGCCCGGATGGAGGGGTCAAGGCCATCAATCTGTTTACGCACCCCGAATGACACGAACCAAACGACAAAGGCCCGCTGTGGAAGCGGGCCTTTTCGTCATGGTGAAGGGAGGTGCGGCAACCTCAGGGAGGAGGTTGAGGTTGCCGCTGGTCCGCAGGCCCAGGGAGGAGGAGGGGCCCGTCGTACACCGCAGGGGCCGCATGGCCCCGAATTCCGCGACGACACCGGGAGGAGGAGGTGCCGCCGCAATCGCCTTGGCCCGGGAGGAGGGCGCCGGCTATCTCTGGGCCGCTTGGCCCGAATGGAAGTGCGGCGACCTCAGGGAGGAGGTTGAGGTCGCCGCTGGTCCGCGAGCCCCAGGGAGGAGGAGGGGGCCCGTCGTACACCGTTTGGGCCGCTTGGCCCGGAATTCCGCGACGACACCGGGAGGAGGAGGTGCCGCCGCTTGTGCCTTCACCCGGGGAGGAGGTCGGGGTCCGGCGCAGGTCTTCGGGGCAAGGCCCCGTGTCGAGTGGCGGCAACCTCAGGGAGGAGGTTGAGGTTGCCGCCGGTCCGTCAGCCCCGAGGGAGGAGTTCAGGGCCACCGAAAGTCGTCTTGGTCAGCCCGACCGGGATCAGCGCCCCGATCGGCGGTGTAGAAAAGCGACGACGCCAGGGAGGAGGACAGCGTCGCCGCACTTGACCAGAACCTGCAGGGAGGAGGTTGCAGGGGAGGGCAAGATTGATCTCAGGCCTTGTAGGCCGCCTCGCGGGCCACTTCGGCGATATTGGTGCGGTTCAGGCCAAGGTCCGCCAGATCGCGGTCCGAGAGCGACTGAAGCTCGTAAAGCGTCTGGTTGTAGACGCGGCGACGCTCCACCAGACCGAAGACCACTTTCACCACGGCGGCGAAACGATCAGAAAAGCTCACCTGGGCGGAGCGGGAAGAGTTCACATATGCCATTTTCAGCCTCACATTCTTTCCTTGGCGGCGTTGCCCTTGGCCCGTCTGCCCTGGGTCCGTCGCTGTTAGGGCAAACATGGGGCAATTGCTGCGACTGCACAATCCGCCCAGCGATCATTGCTGCCATGCAGCATGCGCATGGCTGACGTTCACGAAATCTTTAGATTAATCAAGATATTCGATGAAATTTTGAGCGTTTGGTCAACGCGGCCTTGCCCTTTGCGCGAAAGCGGAACACCCTGCTGAAGCCTTGGGCAAAGGAGAAAGACATGTCCCCCTCGCGCGATGACGTTGTAGCCGTGTTGGCCCGGATTGCCACGCCGGGCGGTGGTACTCTGGTGAGCGATGATTTGATTCGTGCCCTGGCGATCGAGAGCGGAATTGTGCGTTTCGTGATCGAAGCGCCAAATCCGGACGCCGCGCGGGCGCTGGCGTCGGCGCATCAGGCGGCCGAGGCGGCCTTGAAGGCGATGCCGGGCGTCACAAGCGTTCAGGCCGTGATGACGGCGCATGGGCCCGCGGTGTCGCGGCCCCAGACGCCACGGCCCGAATCTGGAGGCGAGCCGCCCTCGTTGAAGATCGGCGGCCATCCGACGCCGCATCAGGGCGGGCCGGCGCGCGTGTCGGGCATCGACCGGATCATCGCCGTAGCCTCTGGCAAGGGGGGGGTGGGCAAATCGACCGTGGCCTCCAACCTCGCCGTGGCGCTGGCGCGGCAGGGGCGCCGGGTCGGTCTTTTGGATGCCGATATCTATGGCCCCTCGCAGCCGCGGATGATGGGGGTCAGCAAACGTCCAGCCTCGCCCGATGGCAAGACCATAGAGCCTCTGGTGGCGCATGGCGTGACGATGATGTCGATCGGCCTGATGCTGAAAGAGGACGAGGCGGTGATCTGGCGCGGCCCGATGCTGATGGGGGCGCTGCAACAATTGATCAACCAGGTGGCCTGGGGCCGGCTGGATGTTCTGGTGATCGACCTGCCGCCGGGCACGGGCGATGTGCAGCTGACCCTGGCGCAGCGGACGCATCTGACCGGGGCGCTTGTGGTCTCGACCCCGCAGGACGTGGCGCTTTTGGATGCGCGGAAAGCGCTCGACATGTTCGTCAAGCTCAAGGTGCCGGTTCTGGGTCTGATCGAGAACATGTCGACCTATATCTGCCCGAACTGTGGCCATGAAGCGCATATCTTCGGCCACGGCGGGGTGGCGGCCGAGGCGTTGAAGCTGAACCTGCCGTTCCTTGGCGAGTTGCCGCTGAACCTTGAAGTGCGGATGGCGGGCGATGCGGGCACGCCGATTGCGGCGACCGACAGTGCGCTGGCCGAACCCTATCTTCGGCTGGCACGTCGGCTGATCGACGGCGGCATGGGCTGATCGCAGTCGTCGCGCCTGCGGCGGGCGTGCCGGGGGGGGGCGGCTCCGCCCCCCGGACCCCCTGAGCCGAGAGGCCTTTGCGGCCTCCCGGACCCTCCGCGGCGCCATTCCCCCATGAACTGGACCCGAGACCCGGGAAAGCGTCCCACCAAGGCGGGATCCCGCGCCGGATTCGGGCAAGGCGCCGCGGACCCCGGGGTCACGCAGGGCTCGCAGCGGCTCACGCGGGGGTGATTCGGGCGGAATTTCCGGGAAATCGGTCGATCTGTGCGCCGAACCCGGTCCGCATCGGGCAAAGTTCAGTCTTTCATCGCAGGGCGTTGCAAAATCGCAACGCCCTGCTTTGCTAAATCTAGCGAGAGAGTTTGTCCAATCCACTACCCATGGATGCCCTGCCGTCGCCTGTGGCTTTGCTGTCAAGGCTTTCCCGGAAAGTGGAGGGCTTTCCCAAGATTGACCTTGAAAAGGGCGACCCGCCCGGGCATACATAGTTGCAAGAGACGGGCAGTACTTTCAGGCGGACGACAAGCCACAACAAAAGAGCCAGAGGCAGGTTCATACGGGCTACCCCCTCTTACAAAAACGATAACCGAATCCGGCGCGTGGCGCGAGCAGACGTCTCCCCCAAGACGGCGCGCGAAGCTGGACGCCCAGTGATGGGACAGACGGCGGACCCGGCAGTGGCAGCAGCTTGGTCCGCCGTATTTTCTTTACGCCCTTCGAAAGGCAAATCAAGGAGGCCGCAAGGCCGTGGCGACAGACAAGACCTTCAGGGGCGAACACTACCTCAAGGTAGATGCCAAGGGCCGCGTCATGCTGCCCTCGCCCTTCAGGACTGTCTTTGACCTGATCGACCGACCGCCACCGGGTTCGGGTTTTCAGATGCTTCTGGTCTATGGCGGGTCGGGCAGGTCCTATGTCCAGGGCTTCACCCAGGAAGGTGCCGCCGATCTGGACCGCCGTCTGGCGCAGATGCCGATGGGCAGCCCGCAACATATTCTGGCCAATGCGATTTTCGTGGAGCAGTCGATCTCTGTCGATACCGACAAGGACGGCCGCTTCAGCCCGCCGCCCCAGGTGCGCGAAAAGCTGGGCCTGCCCAAGGAAGAGATCGAGCTGGCCTTCATCGGCTCGGGCAATTCATTTCAGATCTGGCGCGGCGACGTGCATCGTGCCAAACGCCGCGGCGAGATCGAGGCGCTGGAGGCCAGCGTGCTGCAGGGCGCCGATCCCCTGTCCTTGTTCACAGCGACCACCTAGGGGGACACCGTGCCGACAAGCGACCCGCTGCCCGGTTCCCCACCAGAAGGTGCCCATGTTCCGGTCTTGCTGCGGCCCTTGCTTGCAGCGGTCGCGCCGGTGTCGGGCGTCTGGCTGGACGGCACCTTCGGCGCGGGCGGCTATGCGCGCGGCCTGTTGGAGGCCGGGGCGGACCGGGTGATCGGCATCGACCGCGACCCACTGGCGCATCAGATGGCCGCACCCTGGGCCGGCGCCTATGGCGACAGGCTGCGGCTGGTCGAGGGCACCTTTTCCGATCTGGACCACCTGGCCGGTGAACCCTTGGACGGCGTGGTGCTTGACCTTGGCATATCCTCGATGCAGATCGACCAGCCCGAGCGTGGCTTTTCCTTTCAGAAGGACGGCCCGCTGGACATGCGGATGAGCCAGGCCGGCCGCTCTGCAGCCGATATCGTCAACGGGGCGGGCGAGGGCGAGATTGCCGACATCCTCTATCATTATGGCGAAGAGCGCGCCTCGCGCCGGATCGCTCATGCCATCGTCGAGACGCGCGCCAAGGCGCCTTTCGAGACGACGCTGCAACTGGCCGAGGTGATCGCGCGCTGCCTGCCGCGCCCCAAGCCCGGACAGAGCCACCCTGCCACCCGCAGCTTTCAGGCGCTGCGCATCGCGGTCAATGCCGAATTCACCGAGCTTGCCCAGGGACTTGCCGCCGCCGAGCGGGCGCTGAAGCCGGGCGGGCTCTTGGCCGTGGTGACCTTTCATTCGCTGGAAGACCGCATCGTCAAACGCTTTTTCCAGCTGGCCTCTGGGGCGGAGGCCAACGCCAACCGCTATGCGCCGGCCAAGGCCGAGACCACCGCCCGCTTCACCCTGGTCAACAAGCGCGCGATCGAGGCGGATGAGGCAGAACTGGCCGAAAATCCGCGGGCAAGGTCGGCCAGGCTGCGCGTGGCGCGCCGCACCGCGGCACCCGCCTTGGCGGTCAACCCGGCCGACATTGACGTGCCGCTGGCCCCGCGATCCCATTCCGGCCACAAGGCCAATCCCGCTTACAAAGGTAATCGCTGAATGCGTCCCGTCCTGTATATCCTGTCGTTCCTTGCCGTGCTTGGCCTGGCCTTCTGGGCATACCGCGAGAACTACGCCACCCAGCACCAGTTGAAGCAGATGGCCGCAGTGCAGGACGAAATCGCCTCGCTGCGCGACGAGATCGCGATGCAGAAAGCGGAATGGGCCTATCTGAACCGCCCGGATCGGCTGCGCGATCTGGCCGCGATCAACTTTGACCGGCTAGGCCTGATGCCGATTCAGCCGCAGCAGTTGGGCACGCCGGAGAACATCGCGATGCCGGCGCCGCCGCCCTTGGTCATCACAGGCACCGTCGACACGTCTGCCGTGATCGACGCGGCACCCAATGCGGCGAAGGCGGCGCCCACGTCCAAAGGAGAGCAGATCCCATGATCCGGACCCCGCTGCGCCCTCTGGCCCGCATTCTGGACGCCCGTGCCAAGGGCGAGAACCCCGACGCGATCGAGCGCGAAAACGTCGCGATCCGCAATGACGCGATGCGCGACAAATCCCGCGCCCGGGCCGAGCGGCGGTTGATGATCCTGGCCTTTGGCTTCTTCATCGCCTTCAGTGTGATCGGGGCGCGGATGGGCACGCTGGCGGCCTCGACCCCGACCGAGCCGCGCACGGCGGCGGGCGGATCGGACATCACCGCGCAGCGCGCCGACATCCTGGACCGCAATGGCCGCATCCTGGCCACCAACATGCTGACGCATTCCCTATATGCCCAGCCGCGCGACATGGTCGATCCGGTCCATGCCGCCACCGAACTGGCCGCGATCTTCCCCGAGCTTGACGCCAAGTCGCTGGAGCGCCGCTTCACCGATGGCCGATCGTTCCTGTGGGTGCGCAAGGTTCTTTCGCCCGAACAGATGCAGAAAGTGCATGAGATCGGCGACCCGGGCCTGTATTTCGGCCCGCGCGAGATGCGGCTTTACCCCAACGGCGATCTGGCGGCCCATGTTCTGGGCGGAGCGGCCTTTGGCGCCGAAGGCGTGGACAGCGCCGAAGTGATCGGCACGGCGGGGATCGAAAAGCAGCTGGACGCGCGGCTGCGCGATCCGGCGCAATCGTCGAACCCGTTGACACTGTCGATCGACCTGACCTTGCAGGCCAATGTCGAAGAGGTTCTGGCCACCGGGGTGAAGACGCTGCAGGCCCGCGGTGCGGCGGCCATCCTGATGGATGCCCACAGCGGCGAGGTTCTGGCCATGGCCAGCCTGCCCACCTTCGACCCCAACGACCGCGGCGCGCTGGACCCGCAGGTCGATCCCAGCGACAATCCGTTGTTCAACCGGGCGGTGCAGGGGGTCTACGAACTCGGCTCGACCTTCAAGATCTTTGCCGTGGCCCAGGCCATGGATCTCGGGCTGGTCACCCCCGAGACCCAGGTCGATACCAAGCAGCCCTTCTATTACGACGGCTTTCGCATCAACGAATTCGACGGCCACAACTATGGCCCGACCAAGTCGGTCGCCGACATCATCGCCGTGTCGTCGAACATCGGGGCGGCGCATATCGGCCTGATGATCGGGCCGGAACGGCAGCAGGCTTTCCTGAAGACCATGGGCCTTTTGGACCCGCCGCAGATCGAGTTGTTCGAGGCGGCCTCGGCCCGGGCGCTGGTGCCCAAGAACTGGTCGAACATCGTCACGATTACGGCCTCTTATGGGCACGGCATTTCGACGAGCATGCTGAACCTCGCCGCAGGCTATGCCACGCTCGCCAATGGCGGGCTGAAGGTGACGCCCACCTTGCTGCATGCGGCCAGCCATCCCCAGGGGCCGCGCATCGTGAGCCAGGCGACCTCTTACGCCTGCATCCAGATGATGCGCCGCGTGGTGACCGACGGCACCGCGACCTTCGCCGATGTGCCGGGCTATGAAGTGGCCGGCAAGACCGGCACTGCGGAAAAGCCCAAGAAGCACGGGGTGGGATATGACCATGACAAGGTGATCAACACCTTCGCATCGGTCTTTCCAGCCTCTGATCCGAAATATGTGCTGGTGGTGACCATGGACGAACCGGTCGAAACCGCGGGCTTGAAACCGCGCCGCACCGCGGGCTATACGGCCGTGCCCGTCGCCGGAGAGATCATCCGCCGGGTCGGCCCTCTGCTGGGCCTGCGTCCCAAGATGGATGGCGCGGCGCTTGGCGGGATGGTCGCGGTGAAAGACCCCGTGGCACAGGAGTAATTGCCCGACATGCCCGAAGATGAACGCCGGATCGGCCCCAAGACGCTTTCCTCGCTTGGCCTCGCGGCGCGGGGCGGGCGCGATCCGGATGTGACGGGGCTGACCTCGGACAGCCGTGCCGTGCGGCCGGGGTTTCTGTTCGCGGCCCTGCCGGGCAGCGCTGCCCATGGAGCGAGTTATGTCGCGGCGGCGGTGGCTGCCGGCGCCTCGGCCATCCTGACGGACAGCCTCGGCGCCGGCCTCGCGCAAGGGGCGCTCGAAGGGGCGCCGGTCGCTCTGGTGGTGGCAGAGGATCCGCGCGAGGCGTTGGCGCGGGCGGCGGCCCTGTGGTATGGCGCGCAGCCCGATACGATGGTCGCCGTGACTGGCACCAACGGCAAGACCTCGACCGCGACCTTCTGCCGGCAGATCTGGGTGCAGCTCGGTCATGCCGCCATCAACATCGGCACGACGGGGGTCGAAGGGGCCTGGGCCGCGCCCTCGGCCCATACCACGCCCGACCCCGTGACGCTGCATGCCATGCTGGCCGCGGCGGCGGAGGCGGGCGTCACCCACGCGGCGATGGAGGCTTCGTCCCACGGTCTGGACCAGCGCCGTCTGGACGGCGTGCGGCTTAAGGCGGCGGGCTTCAGCAATTTCACGCAAGACCACCTCGATTATCACAAGACCTTCGAGGCCTATTTCGCGGCCAAGGCCGGTCTGTTCACCCGCGTTCTGCCGCCTGAAGGCGTGGCGGTGGTCAACCTCAACGACGCCAGGGGCGCCGAGCTGGCCGAGATGGCGCGACAGCGCGGCCAGGGGCTGCTGACCGTGGGACATGCGCCCGAGGCGGATCTGCGCATCCTGGGCCAGCGTTTCGATGCGACGGGTCAGGATCTGCGTCTGTCGTTCAGGGGCGTGACCTATCAAAGCCGGCTCAACCTGATCGGCGGGTTTCAGGCCGAGAACGTAACCCTTGCCGCCGGGCTGGTCATTGCCGCCGGAGAGCCGCCGGGCGATGTCTTTGCCGCCCTGGCGCATCTGACCGGCGTGCGCGGCCGCATGCAGCTGGCCGCCACGCGCCGCAACGGGGCCTCGGTCTTTGTCGATTACGCTCATACGCCGGATGCCATCGCCACGGCGCTGACCGCGCTCAGACCGCATGTGATGGGGCGCATCGTCATTGTCTTTGGCGCGGGCGGCGACCGCGACCGGGGCAAGCGCCCGCTGATGGGGCTTGCGGCGGCCGAACACGCCGATGTTCTGTTTGTGACAGACGATAACCCAAGATCCGAAGATCCCGCCCTTATCCGTGCAGCAATTCTGCAAGCCTGCCCTGAGGCCACCGAGGTTGGCGACAGGGCCGAGGCCATCCTGCGCGGCGTCGATGCGCTGGGCCCGGGCGATGTCCTGCTGGTGGCCGGCAAGGGGCATGAGACGGGGCAGGTGATCAAGGGCGACATCTATCCCTTTGACGACGTGGAACAGGCCAGCATCGCGGTGGCCGCCCTAGATGGTGTGATATGAGCCAAGTGCTATGGACCTCTGCCGAGGCCGCTGCCGCGGCGGGCGGCACGGTCACCGCCGACTGGGCCGCCACCGGCGTGTCGATCGACACGCGCACGCTTCAGCCTGGCGATCTGTTCGTGGCTTTGACCGACCTGCGCGACGGGCACGATTTCGTGGCCGCGGCCCTGGCCAAGGGGGCTGCCGCGGCCATGGTGTCGCGCATTCCCGAGGGGCTGTGCCCGCAGTCGCCGCTGCTGATCGTTCCGGATGTGCTGGAGGCGCTGGCCAAGCTGGGCGCAGCAGGCCGCGCGCGGGCGCGGGCCAAGGTCGTGGGGGTCACGGGGTCGGTCGGCAAAACCTCGACCAAGGAGATGTTGCGGGCCATCCTGGCGGGGCAGGGCCGCGTCCATGCCGCCGAGGCGAGCTACAACAACCACTGGGGCGTGCCGCTGACGCTTGCGCGCCTGCCCGCCGAAGCCGATTTCGCCGTGATCGAGATCGGCATGAACCACCCGGGCGAAATCGCACCTCTGGCGCGGCTGGCGCGGCTGGATGTGGCCCTGATCACCACCGTCGCGGCCGCCCATCTCGAGGCTTTTGACAGCATCGAAGGCATCGCCCACGAAAAGGCCGCGATCTGCGAGGGGCTGGCGCCGGGCGGCATCGCAGTCCTGCCGGCCGATCTGGAGACGACGCCGATCCTGCTGGCCACGGCGCGGGACCTGGGCCATCAGATCGTCACCTTTGGCAAATCGGCCGATGCCGATTACCAGCTAACATCGGCCACCTTGTGCGACGCGGCGACCATCGTGCGGGCGCGGCATGGCGGCAAGGGCTTTGTTTTCAAGGTTCTGTCACCGGGTGCGCATTTTGCGATGAATGGTCTGGCCGCCCTTGCCTTGGCCGAGGCGCTTGGCCTCGACCCGGCGATCTCTGCCGCCGATCTGGGAAGCTGGGCGCCGCCGCAGGGGCGCGGCGCGCGCGAGCGTGTTGTGCTGGACGCGGTCGAGGGGCAGGGCTTTGACCTTTTGGATGACGCCTTCAACGCCAATCCGGCCTCGATGGCCGCGGCGCTCGATGTGCTGATCGCCTCGACCCCGCAGGACGGGCCGGGCCGCATCCTTCAGGGCCGCCGCATCGCCATCCTGGGCGACATGCTGGAGCTGGGGCCGACCGAAGAGGCATTGCACCGCGCCATCGCCCGGCACCCGGGGCTGGACAAGATCACACTGATCCATTGCGTCGGCCCGCGCATGAAGGCGCTGTGGTCCAGTCTGCCGCGCAAGCAGCGCGGCGAATGGGTGGCCGATGCAAAGGACCTGCTGCCGCGCGTGCGTGGTCTGATCGATGCCGGCGATGTCGTGCTGGTCAAGGGCTCGAAAGGCATAAAGGTCTCGCTGGTCGTTGACGCCCTCAAGAAATTAGGTCAATCCACCGACTCCCAAAGTATTGGCGCCCGGGTTCTTGGAGGGGAATAGATGCTCTACTGGATGACGCAGTTTTCTGACGGCGGCGGAGTTTTCAACCTTTTCAAATATATCACTTTCCGTGCCGGCTGCGCCTTTCTGACCGCGCTGATCTATGGGTTCCTGTTCGGCAGGCCCCTGATCGACCTGTTGCGCCGCAAGCAGGGCAAGGGCCAGCCGATCCGCGACGATGGCCCGCAAAGCCATCTGTCCAAGGCGGGCACGCCGACGATGGGGGGGCTTTTGATCCTGTCCTCGCTGATCTTTTCGACACTGATCTGGGCGCGGCTGGACAATGCCTATGTCTGGATCGTGCTTCTGGTGACGCTGGGTTTCGGGATGATCGGTTTTGCCGATGACTTTGCCAAGGTCACCAAGCAGAACACCAAGGGTGTGTCGAGCCGGATCCGCATGGCGCTGGGTCTTTTGATTGCGGCGCTGGCGACCTATGCGGCGGCGCGCTTTCACCCCGAGGGGCTGACCAACGAACTGGCCCTGCCGGTGTTCAAGAACGCTCTGTTCAACCTCGGCTATTTCTTCATTCCTTTCGGGATGCTGGTCATCGTGGGGTCGGCCAATGCGGTGAACCTGACCGATGGGCTCGACGGTCTGGCCATCATGCCGGTCATGATCGCCGGGGCGACGCTGGGCGTGATTTCCTATGTCGTGGGCAACTTCAACTTCGCCGAATATCTGGGCGTGCATTTCGTTCCGGGCACCGGCGAGATCCTGATCTTTTCCGCCGCCCTTTTTGGCGCCGGTCTGGGCTTTTTGTGGTACAACGCGCCGCCGGCTGCGGTTTTCATGGGCGATACCGGGTCGTTGGCGCTGGGCGGCGCGCTGGGCGCCATCGCCGTCTGCATCAAGCACGAGATCGTCCTGGCCGTCGTGGGCGGCCTTTTCGTGGTCGAGGCGCTCTCGGTCATCATCCAGGTACTTTACTACAAGCGCACCAAGCGGCGGATATTCCTGATGGCGCCGATCCATCACCACTTTGAAAAGCGCGGCTGGGCCGAGCCTCAGATCGTGATCCGCTTCTGGATCATCTCGTTGATCCTCGCGATGCTGGGCCTGGCCACGCTGAAAGTGCGCTGAAGGGGGAAAAACCGGCTCGGAGCGGCCGGTTCAACGCCATCGCCCGACGCCCCGCATTCAGACATGGAGGCCGCCGCAGGACTGCGATCTGCCACCACCACACGTGTCCGGGGTGGTTTCTCGACGTCGTTCAGATGACGAAAACGCGCAGGTCCTTGATGAGGATCTCGGCATTTTCGCGGCGCAGAAAGAAGACCAGTTCACGCCACCGCGCCTTGGTCGGGACGTCCGGGTTCAGTTCCAATTCCAGCATGTCGAGATGCACAGCGCTCTTGGGAAAGCTGACGATCGTCTTTGCGAAAAGCGCGTCGACATGCCCGCCCTCGATGCCGCTGCGCACGCAGGCCCGCAGGGTGGATGTCGAGTCAGACTGCGAACGCAGCATGAAACCCACGACGCTGGTTTCACTGAAATCCACCGCGCCCAAACTCAGATGCAGGGTGAGCCATCTGCCGGTTCCCGAGGAAGTCACCCGGATCGACATCATGTCACCCGGCTTGGAGTCTATGTCGACACTGTCCGACGACTTGGAGTCGATCGAGAAAAAGACGCCCGGCACAATATGCTTGCCGCTGATCACTTTGCCGGAGGTTGTATGCGCCCTCAAGGTACCGAGGGAAAAGTTCGCCTGGGCATCGGCCGAAACGTCAAGGTTGTTCATCAGAAGTCTTCCTCCGTGTTTACCATCTCTCACGGAGAGGCGTCTGTCTGAATCCGAGTCTTCGAGGCCATTTCTACTGCGCCGCAGCGTGCCATCGCAAGCCGGTTCAGAGCGTTTCGGCCCCGCCGTGCCATGCGCAGTGCGTCCGGGCTAGAAATCGCGGCCGGCCAGTTCCAACCGGATCGGAGATCTTGCCAGCCGCATCGCCAATTCGCTGAAAGAACTGAAATAACTGCCCAGAAGCATCGGGCTTCGGCTGAGGACGATCGCTTCGGCCAGGGCATAGGCGAGGGTGACCTTGGACCGGTCGTTGGCCGGGCGGTCCATCCAGCGCACCCGCGTGCCGTAGCGTTCGGCCAGCTTATAGATCGCCTCTGTCGTGTCGCTCGCCACATAGATCGATTCCGCGAGACCTTCGTCGATCAGGGCGTCGATCCGGGGGATGAAACGCGAATAATGGCAAAGCTCCCGCCAGTGGGCGATTTCGGCATGGGCGGCGGGCGTCCAGTTCGCGGCGGCCTCATAGGGCAGGTTCTCAAACCCGGGTCCGCCTTGCATGCGGATGTGGACGGCGAGGCTGGCCGGCGCACCCGTCCCACCGGCCAGATCGAGGATCTCCGGCCGCGGCCGCAACAGCCGTTGAATATGGAGGTTTTCGCTCTGCCAGGTGCTGTGAGGATTGGCGAGGGGATAGGCCGAGCGCACATAAAGATCGCGCAGCAAGCCCGGACTGATCGGGGAGTCCTTCGTGCTGCCGGGCTCCACCTCCATGTAATTGACGAACTCCATCCCCATCGCCGTGGCATCCTGCGCGAAGCTCTGGTCCATGGTCGCAACGCCCGGTACGAAGAGATCCTCGAAATTGCACTCGCAATGCGGATCCCTCTGCCAGACCACGACAAGCTCGCGGCCGGTCGCTTCTGCGATGGCCGCTGCCGATCCGATCGCCCGGATCCGGTTGCCCAGACCGTGCTGCACGTCAATGAAAAGCTTGGGCACCCGCAACAGAACCGCCGGGCCGCGCGTGGCTATCGTGCGGGCATCGTCCACCGCTTCGGCGTCCATCACCAACAGCCGGTCCTGTCCGCTCAGCATGGTCTTGCCGAAGTAAAGCCCCCGCAGATCAAGGGTCGCCAGCGTGCCGATCGGATCGTCCTGGCTCAAGGCAGGACCGAAGGCGGCACCTTGCGATCTGGTCAGGCGCAGCACGGTTTGCAGACCGCGGTCCAGCGCCGCCGATTCGATCCAGGATATGACCTCGGTCGGGATTTCGCCGTCGAAGCGGGAAAAATCCAGCACAAGCCAACCCTTGCCCGCGGCCTTGCCGATCAGTTGGGCCTTGGTCGCAAGGGCTATGTCGATGGCGCCAATCTCTGCGGCGGGTTTGTCGAGCAGGACGCCAAGGCGATCTGGCGGCAGATGAAAGGCCTGTTCGCTGGTCCGCTTTGCCAGAAGCTCGGTCAGGGCATAGGTCTGCGCCGCCGACTGCAGATGCGGCGGCACCGTGGCGGTCTGTGCGGCGCGCGGCATCAGATGAACCCGGTTGCCTTCGACATGCCGGATCTGAACTGATTTCGAACCTGTGCCACGCCATTTGGGCATCAGGGCCGCAAGATAGCGGTTCGTTATCGCCGGATATTCCGGGTCGGCCGCGAGAGTTTCGCGCAGGCTGACACCGTCCTGGACGGCCAGGCGGGCGGGCGGCGCACTTTCCCGGTCTGACGGGGCATCGGCCCCGATGCCGATATGGCCTGCCAACAAAAGACGCGAGGCCAGATCCTCCAAGGCACCCTCTGGCCGGGCAAGATATTCGTTGAACCCGCCCACCGCCGCGATCCGCCGCCGTTCAATGGAAAGGAAGAACGCCGAAAGATCCGCAGCGCCAGTCCAGACCTGCCAGGCATCGCCATTCCGCTCGGCCAGATCCGCAGGTATCTGCAGCCCAGGCGAGGCAAGGACCAAGCGGTCAAAACTCGACAGGCGCAAGCCCAGATTATAGGCCTCCGCCGGCGTGAGCGGATCTGGCCCCTCGCTTCGCACGATCCAGAGCGCCGTCTCCCCAGTCAGGGGGGCTGCGTCCGAAGTGCCAAGATCGACGAGTATGACTTCGTCCGCCGCCAGCCCCTGCCATGTGTCGAGCCATTCGACCGGGTCCTGAAGATCCGAATTGAAAACGGAAATCAGGCTGACGCCGCCGAGCCCTTCCGGCCGCAATGCCGCAAGCTCGCCCTTTGCAATCGGTGGCGGCGCAACACGCAAACCCGCAGCACTTTCGTCAGGTTGGGTCAGGTCCAATGCTTCGTCGGCTCGTTTGTCCAGCAGAGCGACGATCTCCTTGCGGGTTTGATTGCGCTGGTTGTCGCTGGTCAGCAGGTCGGCTTCGAAATTGACAGGACTCGCACCGATTGTCGCGTTGTTGAAGCGAAACACAGCATCGGACACTCTGATGATCCACTCCTCGCTGGCTTGAGAGTTCAATTGTTGTTCCTGTCGATCCAAATTACACCCACCGGCGCACATATGCCCATGCGCGCCGTGCCCCCGATCAAATTGCGCTCACCCCTTTGCGCCTGCACTTTGTGCATGGCCTATTCATAACCCACGACGCAGCGCGCGCCAAGGCATGCGCAAGTTTGTTGCCGCAAACAAGGGGAGCAGGATTCCGATTGCGAAAACGCGAATGGCGCAGCATCGCCGGGGGCCAAAAGCGACCTCAACCACGCAGGGCCGAGCCCGTCATCTGTGCCCTGTACCAGTCATAGGTCGCGGCAATGCCGTCGCGCAAGCCAACCCGCGCTGTCCAGCCCAGACGCGCAAGCCTCGAGACATCCATCAGCTTTCGCATCGTGCCATCCGGCTTGGAGGCGTCAAAGGCAAGCCTGCCCTTGAAGCCGGTCACCTCAGCCACGATCTGCGCCAATTCGGCAATCGACACATCGCTGCCGGTTCCAACATTGATGTGGCTGAGCATCGGCCGAGTCTCCGCGGCATAGACCTCATGCGGCAGATCCAGCACAAAAAGCGAGGCCGCCGCCATGTCATCCACATGCAGGAATTCGCGCCGCGGCTTGCCAGAGCCCCAGATCGTCACAACCTCTGCGCCCTCGCGGACGGCGGCGTCAAAGCGGCGGATCAGGGCAGGCAGGACATGCGAGTTCTCAGGGTGGAAATTGTCGCCCGGACCGTAAAGATTTGTCGGCATAACCGAACGGTAATCTACGCCGAATTGCCGGTTATAACTTTCGCACAGCTTGATCCCTGCAATCTTGGCCACCGCATAGGGTTCATTTGTAGGCTCCAGCACTCCGGTCAAAAGCGCATCCTCCTGCATCGGCTGCGGCGCCTCACGCGGGTAAATGCAAGACGAGCCGAGTTGCAGAAGGCGCTTGACCCCGGCATCAAAGGCCTGATGGATGACATTACATTCCATCATCAGGTTCTGATAAATGAAATCGGCTGGATAGGTGTTGTTGGCATGAATGCCGCCGACCTTGGCCGCCGCCAGGATCACGACATCAGGTCTTTCGCTTCGCATGAAATCGCGCACAGCGGACTGATTGGTCAGATCAAGTTCGGCATGGCTCCGCGTCACAATCCTGTTGCCGCCTTTCGCCTCAAGTTGGCGCAAGATGGCGCCTCCGACCATGCCCCGATGACCGGCAAGATAGATGACCAAATCCATAAGCAGAGATCCTTTCGGGGCTGACCCGTTTGCTCCAACATCGAGCGCGGCACCGAACCATCACTCGCCAAGTGGCGGCAGGTCAAGAGCCCGCTAAACCCTCGCAGAAAATGATCCGAAGGCCAATCTATCGGCGCCTTGATGTCCGCATGGAACGCGCAGCCGCCCGTGAAGACAGCCCGCACCGACCGGTCAATCCAGGCGCGGATCAGGGTCAGCAAAGATACCAAAGCCTTGGCGCGCCGAATCCTGTGCAATTTCGCCGCTCAAGAGGCAAAGCTTTGATTTGGCGGCTTCACTGGATATGGGCCGAACCCCTGTACGAAATGCAACAGCTTGGACCTGCGATCAGCCTCTAGAAATCCTGTCCGCTCATCTCGATCTTGATTGGTTCTGGTGCCAGCCGCATCGCCAATTCAGAGAAGGAGCTCCATGTGCTTCCGAGCAAGAGCGGAGAGCGCCCAAGAAGGATCGCATCGGCCATTGCGTAATGCAATTGTTCCAAAGAGCGATCATAGACAGTTCTCTGAAGCCGGACCAGTTTCTCACCGAAGTGATCCGCAAAAATCTCATAGGTTTCGGGCAGGTCTGCTGCCAGAAACAGCGTAGCATGAGACTTCTTTGCAAACAAAGTGTCGAGTCGCCGCAGGAAATGGGAAAAATGACTTTTGGCGCGCCATTCGTGGATCAAACTGTGATCCTCAGGGCGCCAATTTTCTGGTCGGTCCCAAGTGTTGTGGTCCCGGCCAGCGCCTGCCTCCATCCGAACATGGGCGGACACTTCATTGGGATGACGAACCGATCTGACAAGCTCCTGAATCCGGTCGACGGGGGTCAGAGACCGCAGGAACAGGTTTTCGGATTCCCAGGACGACAGAGCGCTTTTGAGAACATAGGCGGATCTGGCGTAAATGTCGCCGTCGGTTTCGGCATATACAGGTTGATCGGTTTGCCCGCCCGACTCAAGTGGCATATAGTTGTAGATCTTGGCACCATCGCCTGCGGCCGTTTCGATGAACCGTCTGGATTCAACAGCACCATCGTAGGTGAAGAGATCACCGAATTGGCAATCGCAATGGGCATCTGGCTCCCAGACTATGACGAGTTCATGTCCGCTGTTTTCCGAAATCGCAGCCGCTGACGCAATGGCGCGCAGGCGGTTGCCCAATCCGTGCTGAGCGTCGATATAAAACTTGCTCCGCCGTACCGACCCTGGCGGGGCAGCCAATGCGAGCCCGGCGATCTCGTCCTTGCGCAATTTGATCAACAGGTTTTTCTTGCGCGGTGCGAGCCCGGCAAGAAAGACGTCAGCGCGCGCGATCGGAACGGTCCCGATTTGCTCCCATGATGGAATAAGCGGCACGTCAAGAATGGGCTCGGGAGTCTGCTTTGGGTATGCGATATGCGGGGCCCTTATCACGAGAGTAAATCCCTGCCGTACCGCTGCATCAATCAGCCGACGCAGGCCAGCTTCAAACCCCGCGACTGGAATGTCTGAATCGAGAATTTTACCCGGCAGCTCCACGACGACATAATTGCCGGGCCCGCGCAACACATGCTTGGGAGAGGCGAGCGCCACCTCAACATCAATCCGACAGGCCTCTGAATGCGGCCTGTCAATCAGAAGCTCAAACGACTCCCCGGTCAATTCAGCCGCTCGTTTTCCGAACCTCCAGCTAGCCAATTCCCAAAGCGCATGGCTGCGAGCGGATTGCAACACGTGGTCCGGAACACTGCACGGAACCCAGCCGTCGCGTCGTATAGTCAGAACTGACTCGCTGCGATTGAGTATTCGGAAAGGCAACAAGGTGCGGGCAGCGTTCCAGGGTGGCATCACGAAAGAAACATAGCGATTCATTCGGATGAGGAAGCTCGTTCCCGACATCAATTGCTTGCGCACCGACTGCATCGCGTCTTGCCGAGTGTCCTCGGCTGCGCCGGTTCGCTCTTCATCGGAATGCGGCAGATGAAATATCGTTCCTTCGGCAACATCATGCCGTCTTGCGCCTTTGAGAGTCAGACGGTCATAAATGTCTTCATCATCCCATCCGTAATAAAGTATGTGTTCGTTAAAGCCGTTTACTTCGTGCAAATTCTTCCGCGGTATGAAGAAAAATCCATTGACGTGTGATTGATCATCCGCGGCCGTGCGCCAATTTCCTGCGACAAAGTTCCCCGCCGAGACCGAGTTGCGTTTGAAAAAATCTTCGGACAGGACAATATCGGCGTCAAGTTTCAGGATCGTATCGCAGGCCGCTGCCCGGAAACCCACATTGAACGCATAGGTCAGGATCCACCTTGGCTCACCCTCAACTCGCACAATACGAATTCAAGGATCGGCTATTCCGCTGGAGACGAAGTCGTCTGCCACGGGGTGATCAGACGACCAATCGACGATGATAATTTCAGATATTTCGGGGTTTGCAAGCCACGAAGGAATGGCTTTTTTCAGGTTGTCGTTCCGGTTCATGCAGCAGGTGACGATGCTGATACCCGGATGACCGGATTCAGCAATCGGTCCAAGGGTCTCGACGTGATTGGAAAACGCCGGAGGGAGCGACAACCTTTGACTGGCCATTCCGGGGATATGGGACCATCCCAGCCCGGTCCACAGGTTTGTCAAGTTTTTTTCGTCAAGATGCAGGCAGATCAACGACATATAACGGTCAATGACAGTCGACTTGGCTGTACCGCTCGTTGATTTTAGTTCACCCCAAAGCTCAACGATGCTCTTCACGGCGATACCCTGTTCCACAGGGTTGTCTTTTCGTGTGAGGCCCAAGTAAATTGAGAATAGGCTCGTCTCGATTCTATCGTGCGAGTGGCTTTCGTGCCTTAATCCGGAAGCTAATTCCGTCATGTGTCTTGTCACTCTGGTTATTCCGTGAGGTAAAGGTTGGCCGGATGCCGCTCTTTTCATTAACCAAAAAATGCGCACTCGATACGATCGTTACGGTTGCGATACAAAGCTGACGGCTGCCGTATGCCTCCGCAGGTTGCGTAAACGGTGAGGAGCTTTTTGGCAAGGTCCAAACGGATCCACCTAGGGTTGTAGGCCGCATTGCGCCGTTCAGTGATGAGTTGTTGGGCTTCCGCCTGTGCGGTGCTGTCTGAATGATCTATTCCGTGACGTTGGGCAATTCGAGGTCTTGCTGCGCAACGGCGGCGGGGGATTCGCCTCACGAATCCAGTCTGTTAGTCTGGCGGTATGAGCTGACAGAAGTCCCGACCTACCGTTCCGCGAATTGGCATGATCACAATGCAGCGTTTGCCCGGCGAGGTTCGCTGTCGATCTGGCTTGATCCAGGTAAGCAGGGGCTCGCCCCGCTGACCGGCCGGAAAGGTCGTCGGCCGGTCTTCCGCGACGCCACGACCCAAGTCTGCCTGACGTTGAAGGTGTTGTCTGGCTTGCCGCTGAGGCAAACCACGGGGATGGCGGCAAGCCTGCTTGAGCTTGCAGGCCTGCATTGGTCGGTGCGGGACTTCAGCTCCCGATGCCGTCGCCAAGAGACCTTGATCGTCCACATCCCGACCGTCCCAACTCAGGCGCTCTGCCCCCACTGATCGACGGCACTGGCGTGATTGCAAGGGGCGAGGGCGCGTGTTTGGCCAAGAAACACGGCCCTTCGGAGCCACGGGACTGGCGCAAGGTCCACCTCGGGAGTGATGCCGGGACGCTGGAAATCCGGGCCATCGAGATCACCGACAGCCGGATCGGCGAGCGCCTGCTATGCCCGATTTGCTGGACCGGGTTCCTGGTGATCGACCCTTGGGCATGGTCACCGCCGAAGTTGCCCGTCACACGCAGGCTTGCCAGGCTGCCAGTGCGGCGCGCGGGGCAGGGTTGGTCGCATGCAACGACGCCCTGCGCAGTTGCCGTCGCCCGGGCCTTCTGGAAGCACCGAACCACGGCCACGGACGAAGCTCGGTCGAAACCAGGATGCGCTGCTTCGAGGTCTTGGGTGAGAGCGGACTGTCCCGCGACATCCACAGGCAGTTCGCCGAACTTCGGATAAGCGTCGACATCCTGACCCGTCTCAGCGCCCCCGGAGTTCCACTTACGCAGCGCGCAGGATGACCCTGTCCGCGGAGGGGGGAACTCCAGCCATCACGGGTCTGGCGCAACAAAGTCGGTCCATGAGGCTCGCTCTTGGGAACGGACGATATGTGTGATTTTTATTTGCTGCCCGTCAGCGATATTGCGATCAAATAGCCGCATCATTTATGCAGCACCACCGCGTCAGCAGTGGAGAGGGAGCGAAATATGATCCGGCTGCCCAGATGGCACCCGGTCGAGTCAGTTTTGATGTCCATGGCAACCGAAGCGGCGGTGACCCATAACGCTTTCGAGACGCCTCGCAATACAATTGCATTCAAACCAGGCGTTCCTGTTCCATGGCGGCACGAACGAAATCGGCAAACAGCGGATGGGGGGCAAAGGGTTTGGATTTCAATTCCGGGTGGAATTGGACGCCGATGAACCAAGGGTGATCCTTGACCTCGACAATTTCAGGCAATTTCCCGTCCGGGCTCATGCCGGAAAAGATCAGACCATAGGATTCCAGCTTGTCGCGATATCGGGTGTCAACTTCATAGCGGTGGCGGTGACGTTCTTCTATCGTGGTGGCGTGATAGACCGAGGCCACCCGCGAGCCCTCTTTCAAAAGCGCGGTATAGGCCCCAAGTCGCATGGTTCCGCCCTTGTCGTCGGTGGATTTGCGGGTCACGGTGTGATTTCCCTGAACCCATTCCTTGAGATGGTATACAACCGGCGTGAAACGCTTGGCGCCGGTTTCGTGGTTGAATTCTTCAGAGCCGGCATCATTGACGCCCACAAGATTGCGCGAAGTTTCTATGACTGCCATTTGCATGCCAAGACAGATGCCCAAGTAGGGAACCTTCTTTTCGCGCGCGAATTGGGCGGCTTTTATCATGCCTTCGGTGCCGCGTTCGCCAAAGCCGCCCGGGACAAGGATGGCGTGGAAATCTTCCAGATAGGCGGTGGGGTCCTCACGCTCAAAGATTTCGCTGTCAACCCATTCAGCCTTGACGCGTGTACGATTGGCCATCCCGCCATGGGTCAGCGCCTCGGCGATGGATTTGTAGGCGTCTTCCAATTGGGTGTATTTGCCGACGACCGCAACCCGGACCTCGCCCTCGGCATGGTGAAGGCGGTCCATCACATCCTCCCACCTTCCAAGGTTTGGCTTGGGTGCAGGCGAAATACCGAACGCATCCAGAACCGCCTGATCAAGGCCGGCGCGATGATAGGCGAGGGGCGCCTCGTAAATTGTCTTCAGATCATAGGCCGGAATGACGTGTTCTTTTCGGACATTGCAAAACAGTGCGATCTTTTCGCGTTCCCGCTCCGGGATCGGGTGTTCCGACCGGCAAACAAGGATATCCGGTGCCAGGCCAATGGATTGCAATTCCTTGACCGAATGCTGGGTCGGCTTGGTTTTCAATTCGCCGCTCGCCGCCAGATAGGGCAGCAGGGTCAGATGCATCAGGATTGATTGGCCGCGCGGGCGTTCATGGATGAATTGTCGGATGCTTTCGAAGAACGGCAGGCCCTCGATGTCGCCGACCGTGCCACCGATCTCGCACAGCATGAAATCGACTTCGTCGGCGCCGATCTTCAGGAAATCCTTGATTTCGTTGGTAACATGCGGGATGACCTGGATCGTTTTACCCAGGTAATCGCCACGGCGTTCCTTTTCCAGCACATTGGAATAGATCCGCCCGGATGAGATTGAATCGGTCTGGCGCGCGTGAACGCCGGTGAACCTTTCGTAATGGCCAAGGTCCAGATCGGTTTCCGCGCCATCGTCGGTGACGAAAACCTCGCCATGTTCGAAGGGCGACATCGTGCCGGGATCGACATTGAGGTAGGGGTCCAGCTTGCGCAGGCGCACCGTGTAGCCGCGTGCTTGCAGCAGGGCTCCAAGCGCGGCAGAGGCAAGGCCCTTGCCAAGCGAGGACACAACGCCACCCGTGATGAAGATATAGCGTGCCATTGGGGCCCCCGTGTTGAAGCGATGTTCACTGCGATTCGGTTTGGCGATTGCGCAGCACCACGGGATTCGATCCATAGGGCAGTTCGGCCCAATACGCAACCGGACCGCTAGATGCTGTCGTAACCTAAATCAGGTAATCAAAGGCTAGTGGTCAGTTTTCGGCCTTCGGCGGCGTGGCCGGTGCATCCGTGGTCACCGGCGGCAGGGCCGTCAGCGGCGTTTTGGCAGCAGGTGCAGGCACTTCGGCAGGGGCGGGCACCGTGCCGCCGATCTGGTCGATCACCGAGGACGAGGCGCTGTCGCGTGCCGAAAGCACGGTCAGCGTGATCGAAGTCGCAATGAAAAGCCCTGCAAAAACCCAAGTCACCTTGGCCAATGCCGTGGCGGCCGAGCGGCCGGAAACCACGCCGCCGGTCGATCCCATCCCGAGCCCGCCGCCCTCCGACCTCTGCAACAGCACCACCCCGATCAGGAGCAGCGCCAGAATGAGGTGGATGGCGAGGATGACGTTTTCCATGACGGACAGGCCTTTCAGGTGACGCGCCTATCTAGGCGGATAGGGGCAGGCCTGCAAGCCCTTCGGCACCCGGGTTTGCGCCACGGGGCAATTTTGCAGGCCTTGTCGCCCGGGCCGTCGCTTTATTCGGGGCGCGTGCAGACGGCCGAAAGCTTGTTGCCATCGGGGTCGCGCACGTAACAGGAGAAGAAATTCTCGGCGTAGCGCAGGCCGGGTGCGCCCTCGTCGGAACCTCCGCTGGCCAGCGCCGCCGCGTGAAAGGCCGCGACAGCGGCGCGCGTCGGGGCGGTCAATGCAATCATGGTGCCGTTGCCACGCGTGGCGGGCTGGCCATCGAAGGGGGTCGTCACGTAAAGGAACGGATCCTCGGCGCCGGGCGCCCCATAGGAAGACTCGGCCTTGCCGTCGTGCAGGACGCTGATGCCCAGCGTGGCCAGGACCGGTGCATAAAAGCGTCGGGCGCGGTCGAGGTCGTTGGTGCCAAGGGTCACGTAGTAAAGCATGGGGCCTCCTCTGGAATACACGCTGACTGTGCGCCGACACTGATTTGCGGCGCAAGGCTGCGATGTTACATTTGCTGCATGAAACACGTCCCCTGTCCCAGCCCGCCTTCCCGATTGACACCCGACCTTGTGGGCCGCTTGCCCTGTTCGGTGCCCGATCCGGGCCCGATGAACCGGCCGGAGGTCACGTTCTGCGCCACGACCACCGCCAAATGCGTTCTGTCGCGGCTGTCCGAGGGCGAGCCGCTCTGGGTCTTTGCCTTTGGCTCCATCCTGTGGAAACGCCGCTTCGATGTGGCCGAGGAACGCCCGGCCCGGGTGCGCGGCTGGCATCGCAAGTTTTGCCTCGGGCCTGACACGCGCTATCGTGGCAATCCGGGTGCTCCGGGGGTGATGCTGTCGCTGGACCGCGGCGGCCAATGCGCTGGCAAGGTCCTCCGCATGGCCGACGCGGGGCGCGAGGCAGCACTCGTGCATCTTCTGGAAAACGAGCCGCCAATTCCGCCGGCCTGGGTGACGGCCAAGACGCCACAGGGCCAAGTGCGCGCCATTGCCTTTGTGATCGACAAGAGCTTCGTCGGCTATTGCGGCGGTCTCTGCGAAACCGAGGTCGCCGACCGGCTCGCCTCTTCGGTGGGCATGTGGGGCTCGATGGCGGAATATCTCATGAACACCGCGCGACACCTCGAAGCGATCGGCATCCGCGACAGCTATCTGGCCCGGATGGAGGCTCTGGTGGCCGAACGGCTCGCGCGGTTGCCGGACAGGGCCCGCGCGGAATAGCCCGCTTGTCGGGCCGGGGTCTCGCTTTCCGGTTTCGCTTTCTGGCGGGGCCGTGTATGTCGGCCCGGGTTTGACCGAGTGAGGATGCATCCATGGCCAATGTGGTGGTTGTCGGCGCGCAATGGGGCGACGAAGGCAAGGGCAAGATCGTTGACTGGCTGTCCGAACGCGCCGATGTGATCGCGCGGTTTCAGGGCGGGCATAACGCCGGCCACACGCTCGTCATCGACGGCAAGGTGTTCAAGCTCAGCCTCCTGCCCAGCGGCATCGTGCGCGGCGGCAAGCTCAGCGTCATCGGCAATGGCGTGGTTGTGGATCCCTGGCATCTGGTGACCGAGATCGCCAAGCTGCGCGACCAGGGCGTCGAAATCACGCCCGACAATCTGATGCTCGCCGAGAACGCCAGCCTGATCCTGCCCATTCACGGCGAGTTGGACCGCGCGCGCGAAGGCCAGACCGGGGTCGCCAAGATCGGCACCACCGGTCGCGGCATCGGGCCGGCCTACGAGGACAAGGTCGGCCGCCGCGCCATCCGTGTCGCCGATCTGGGTGACGAGGCGACGCTGGTTGCGCGGGTCGACCGGCTGATCGGTCATCACGACGCGCTGCGCCGCGGCCTCGGTGTTGACCCGGTGGACAAGGACGCCCTGCTGGCCGCCCTGCGCGAGATCGCCCCGCAGGTTCTGCCCTATGCGCAGCCGGTGTGGAAGGTGATGAACGACGCGCGCCGGGCCGGCAAGCGCATCCTCTTCGAAGGCGCGCAGGGGGCCTTGCTGGACATCGACTTCGGGACCTATCCCTTTGTCACCTCGTCCAACGTGATCGCCGGGCAGGCGGCGACCGGTGTCGGCCTCGGGCCCACCGCGATCGATTTTGTGCTGGGCATCGTCAAGGCTTATACGACCCGGGTCGGAGAAGGCCCTTTCCCGGCCGAGCTGAAGGATGACGATGGCGAAAGGCTCGGGCAGCGCGGCCACGAATTCGGCACGGTGACAGGCCGCAAGCGGCGTTGCGGCTGGTTCGATGCGGTGCTGGTGCGCCAGACCTGTGCGACTTCGGGCGTATCGGGCATCGCGCTGACCAAGCTTGACGTGCTGGACGGGTTCAAGACGCTCAAGATCTGCATCGGCTATGAACTGGACGGCAAGCGCATGGATTATCTGCCGATCGCCGCCGACGCGCAGGCGCGCTGCCGCCCCATTTATGAAGAGATGGAGGGCTGGTCGGAAAACACCGCGGGTGCGCGGTCCTGGGCGCAACTGCCTGGTGCTGCGATCAAATATGTCCGGCGGATCGAAGAGTTGATCCAGTGCCCGGTGGCGCTACTTTCCACCAGTCCGGAGCGCGACGACACGATCCTGGTGACCGACCCCTTCGCCGATTGACCGGCAGTCGGGGCTGATCGCCCCGGCCGAACACCGCCCGTCCGGGCTGATCAGGGGAACGATATGGCGTTGAAATACAAGACCCGACGCAGGCTGGCGCTTTTGGTGCTTTGCGTCGGGCTGCCGGCCTATATCGTGGCCGCGGTCACGCTGGTCGACCTGATCGAGCGGCCCTCGATGCTGCTGGAACTTGCGATCTATGTGGGCTTGGGCTTCCTGTGGATCCTGCCGCTCCGCCCGATCTTCCTGGGCATCGGCCAGCCCGACCCGGATGCGGAACAGGCGGAAGGGCAGGGCCCCTCCGCCTGATGCGGTCGTTGGTATTCTGCCTCAGCTGACGTGGCGGCGTGCCTCGGTCAGGATCGGAGAATTATCAGCCAGAGCATATTTGCCCCGCACCGTCTTGGTCAGGCGACCATCGCGCAACAGGCGGCCAAAGCCGCGCAGGCTGTCTTCGCGAGAAACGTCATCCTGGCCGGGGATCGAGCTGATCTGCTCGAACAACTGGGGCCGCGTGAAATTGTCCTGGCCCAGAACCAGCGTGTAATAGGCACCCGCCGCCTCGATCAGTTCGGCCATCGAAGTGACGCCAAGGCTGTCGGCGAAGTCTTGGAAGCTCTGCTTGCCGGAGTTTGCGAAGACATTGGCCATGTCGTCGGGCATCAGGTCCTCTTCGTCCTCGACCGAGGATGACAGGGCCTGATTGCCGGCCGTCACCCGGCGCGGGCGAATGTTGGCCACCGAAACGGAGGGCAGCGGCTCGGCCGCCGGCTGCGGGCTCGGCTGCGACGTGGCCAGCTGCGCGGCGCGCGGGGCGGCGGCATTCGGGGTGGCCTCGGGCTTGCGGTCGATGCGTTGCGAGGACACCAGGACCAGCGGCGCCGGCCGATCCGAAACGGGCGGGCGCACGACCTGATCGAGGTCTTTGCGGTAGGGGTCGATGCGCTCGTCGGGCTTGCGGCCGTTCGGGTTGATGCGGCGTTCAGCCACCGTGGCCAGAACCGCCGCCTTCAGATGCGCGATGGCAGAGCGGCGGCGCTTGGATTCGGGCACATCGGCCTCGGTCTGGGCCTTTTCCATCAGGCGGCTGACCGAGGCTTCATCCGTTTCGGCGCCCGTCAGGCGGTGCGGTTCGGCATGGACCACGGCGCCCGCCGCGGGTTCGGCCGGGGTTTGCGTCGGCTTGGCGCCAAGCTCGGCCTCCAGAGCCGCGAGTTCATGTTGCAGGTCGGCCTCGGCTTCGGGGCTCAGGACCGGGCTGGCGTCTTTGTCGGTGCTCGAATCCGCCGGACCCTCTGCCGCCTCGACCCCGGGCTGGGCGTCAATGCGGCGGATCTTGATGACGCGGGCCCGGGCACGCTGGATCTTTTCGGGCACGAAGTCGGTAACGACTTCGGCGACGCTGGCGGCCGAAAGCTCGGCCCCGGCTTCGCCTTTCTCCGGCAGCGCGGCATCGGGTTGAGCGAATTCCGGCGCAACCTCGGCCGGATCCACGGCCAGTTCGGCAATTGCTGCGATATGATCGGGCTGCTCCGGCTCCAGTTCGGGCAGGGCGGTTGCGGCAAGGTTCAGAGCCGCGGCCTCCTCGGCAGCTTCGTCCTCTTGCCCGGCGAGGTCCGCGAGTTCGGGCAGGTCGTCGACAAAGGCATCGGGCGCTTCAGGGGCCGCTGCGGCCATCGGCGCCGCGTCCGCGATATCGGCAACCAGCTGATCGTCCGCGCTCCCGATGCCGGCCAGCGTCTCGCGGATCGACAACGCCAGATCATCCAGGGCGGCCTTGGGATCGGCCTCGTGGGCCAAGCCCTGCACGGCGGGCCCAGCCTCGGCTTCCGGCGCGGACTGGGCCAGGCGCAGGGCGATTGCATCAAGCAGTGCCTCCGGCTCGTCAGATGCCAGATCGGCGGCCATGTCATCGGACTTGGCGGCGGTCGCGGCCAGTTCCGTGGCCATGACGGGTTCGGCGGCCGCCTCGGCGGGCATCGGGGCGGAAGGCGCAGTCCCGACCGGGGGGGGCGACCCGGCAGGCGCCTCCTCGGCGGCGAGTTTGGCTTTGCGGGCTTTGCGCAGGTCCCGGGCCGCGGCCTTGGCGGCCTCGGCATCTTGCGCGGCGGGGGGCTGTTCAGCGGGCTGCGGTTCGGCGGCCGCGGTGGCAGGTGCGGGGTCCATCGGCGTGACGAAGGGCATGGGCGCAGGCGCCATGGCAGGCACGGGCGGCGCCATGTCCTGATCTTCGCCATAAGCGTCGACAAAGCTGATCGCCGCCGGCGGCGGCGTCACGGCGGCATGGGCCTGCGCGGCACGCAGGCGAGACAGACGGGCGGCGGCCGATTCGATGGCTGGTGCAGCCTGCGACGGGCTGGACAGGACCGGCGCAGGCGCCTGAGGCGCCATGCCTGGCAACGGCGCCGCTTGCGGTGCAGGCTCGGCGGAGCGGGTTGCCGGGAAAGACACCTTGGGCGTCACGGCCTCATCTGCGCGCAGGATCACGCCATGTTCGCCGATCTTGGCCTCGACCCGGCGCTGGATTTCACGTTCGGCGATCCGGTGCAGCATCGCCGCATCGGGAGTGGGCGGTTCGGCCCCGAAATAGCGATCCTCGGCGGCCAGATCACGGAAATACTCTGCAATCGCCTTCATCGTGTTGAAGGGATCATCGAAGCCCTCCAGCGTACAGCTGAAGGTTCCATAGGATACCGTAAGAATTTTACTCGCACCGTTCATCGGATGCTCGCCTTCTGTCAAACTCGATGCGTTCACCTTGCCGGGGTCACTGATCTATTCGATGGACAAACAAGGGTGATTTGAAGGATTGATTGTGTCCCCGCAACAGGAAGATTGCCGCAATTCGAGGGACAATATCAGCATGACAGAGGCGATTGTCCAATCAACTGCCGGCGTGACTTTGGCCGGCGGCGGGCGGTTTTCGGCCAGTTTGCTGGCTTTGGCGCAGGGTTTTGCGCCCAGATTGGTGGCAGCCGATGGCGGGGCGGACCGTCTGCTGGCCCTTGGGGCCGAACCCGAGGCGGTGATCGGCGATTTCGATTCGATCTCAAAGGTGGCACAAAGACGACTGGCCGGGCGTTTGTTTCCGATTCCCGAACAGGCGACCACGGATTTCGATAAAGCCCTACGCAGTATTTCGGCGCCTTTCGTGCTGGGTCTGGGCTTTGCCGGGCAAAGGCTGGACCACGGTCTGGCGGTGCTGAACGGGTTGGCCAGCCATCCCGCCAAACGCTGTCTCATCCTCAGCGGCACGGATGTGACGTTTCTGGCACCCTGCGATCTGACCCTGCGGCTCCGGGTCGGTTCGCGGCTGTCGCTGTTTCCCCTGGGCGCGGTCGAGGGCGAAAGCGAGGGACTGCGCTGGCCGCTTGGCGGCCTCAAGTTTGCGCCCGCCGGTGTCATCGGCACTTCGAACGAGGTCAGCGCGCCTCAGGTGCGGCTGCGGTTCTCGGCGCCCTTGATGCTGGTCATATTGCCTCGGGCAGGGTTGGCGGCGGCATTGGACGGCTTGCGGCCCGGTGTTCGTGGCGGATGATGTAAAGGCCGGACCCGGCGATCAGGGCGATGCCCATCCAGGTCAGCGGTTTGGGAAAGTCTCCGAAGATCGCGTAACCGAGGAAGACCGCCATCGGCAGTTCCAGATAATGCAGCGGCGCCAATGTGGCGGCCGGGGCGTATTTCATCGCGACCGTCATGCACAGGTGACTGAAGGCGGCCCAGAAGCCCACGCCGAACAAATAGGCCCAGTTCAGCGCATCCGGTGTCACGGGGTCCAGTTCGGCGATCCCCGACCCGTTGAATGCCCACATCAAGGGCAGGCAGATCAGGCTGCCGGCGATGGAGGTGTGCAGTTGCATCGTCACGGGATGCACCCGGTTCGACATGGCCTGCGTCGCCATCTCGTAGAACGAAAAGGACAGGGCGCATCCCAGCGGGAAGAGCGCGACAAGGCCGTAATGGCTCAGCGAGGGCCGGATCACCAGCAGCGCCCCGGCAAAGCCCACGATCGAGGCACAGATGCGGTTCAACCCGATCGGGTTGCCAAAGATCACGCGGCCCAGAAACATCAGGATGAAGGGCATCACGAAGACAATCGCGATGGCGTCGGCGATGGGCATGAACTGGACCGCGGCCACGAAGGAATAGGTCGACAGGATCAGGCAGCAGGCCCGCGCCAAAAGCAGCATCAGGTCGCGGCCGCTGGCGCTCCACCGCAGGCGCATCGCGAGGATGATGGGCAGCATGCACAGGCCCTGAAACACAAAGCGCGCGGTCGTGATCTGCCCCACCGGGATATGCGCCGTGGCGAGCTTGGAACAGGCGTCAAGCAGCGGCGCGAAAATGCAGAAGGCCACCATCAAGAACAGCCCGCGGGACACCTGACCTGACATTTCGTAGGCTCGCTTTCCTGAACCGGGGTGATCGGGCAGTGCCCGTGCACCGCCCGCAGATTTTCGCGCAGATGGGCCCTGCGGTGCGGCGCATGTCAAGGGGATCGGTCTTGGCCGTCAAGTGCGTCACGGGCGGAACGGTCCGGTCCCGCGCCGGCGACGGCCTCAGCAGTTCGGTACGTTCACGGCAAGCCCGCCCAGCGAGGTTTCCTTGTACTTCTCGTGCATGTCCTTGCCGGTCTGGCGCATCGTCTCGATACAGACATCGAGAGAGACCAGATGCTTGCCATCGCCCCTGAGCGCAAGGCTGGCGGCCGAGATGGCCTTGATCGCACCCAGCCCGTTGCGTTCGATGCAGGGCACCTGAACCAGCCCCTTGACCGGATCGCAGGTCATCCCGAGGTGATGTTCCAGCGCGATTTCGGCTGCGTTCTCGATCTGCTCGGGTGTGCCGCCGATCACGGCGGCAAAGCCCGCGGCGGCCATGGCGGCGGCAGAGCCCACCTCGGCCTGACAGCCGCATTCGGCGCCCGAAATGCTGGCGTTGTGCTTGCATAGCCCGCCCACCGCGGCGGCCGTCAGCAGGAAGTCGGGGATCCTGGCCGGCGAGGCGCCCGGCACATGGTCCAGGTAATAGCGCAGCACGGCGGGCAGAACACCGGCCGCGCCGTTGGTGGGCGCCGTCACGACCTGACCGCCGGCGGCGTTTTCCTCGTTCACAGCCATGGCATAAAGGCTCATCCAGTCGTTGATGACATGGGGGGCCGTCATGTTCAGGCCGCGCTCGGCCATCAGCGCGTCGTGGATGCCCTTGGCGCGCCGGCGCACCTTCAAACCGCCGGGCAGGATGCCGGTGCCGGTCATGCCGCGGCTGATGCAATCGTTCATCACCTGCCAGAGCCGCGCAATTCCCTTGTCGATCTCGGCTCGGGTACGGAATTTCAGCTCGTTGGCCAGCTTCATCTGCGCGATCGAAAGGCCGGACTTCGCAGCCATCTGCAGCATCTCGGCCGCGGTCTCGAACGGGTAGGGCACATCGGCGCGGCTGCGGGTCTTGGCACCTGCGGCCTCGGCCATCTCGGCCGCGGTCAGCACGAAGCCGCCGCCGATGGAGTAATAGGTCTCCTCAAGGATCACGTCGCCCTCGGCGTCGGTGGCCTTCAGGATCATGCCATTGGCATGGCCGGGCAGGGCGGGACCATAGTCGAAGGTCAGGTCCTTTTTGGGGTCGAACTTCATTTCCGGCAGGCCGGGGGGCGCGATCCTGTGGCTGGACTGGATGGCGGTCAGCGCAGCTTCGGCCTTTTCGGCGTCGTAGGTGGCGGGCTCGAACCCGGCAAGGCCCAGGATCGTGGCGCGGTCCGTCGCATGTCCCACGCCGGTGAAGGCCAGCGAGCCATGGAGCGAGGCCTTCAGCCCCGCGGCATGGAAGGGCGATTGGCGCAAGGTCTCCAGAAACCGGGCGGCGGCCACCATCGGCCCCATCGTATGCGAGGACGAAGGGCCGACCCCCACCTTGAACATGTCGAAGACGGAAAGGAACATCAGGGCCTCAATAGGGCTTGGTGAAGAGCGTGGGGGCCGTGGCCTCGGCCTCGGCCACGGTCCTTGCGGCGGGCGAGGTTTCCAAGGCCGCGAGGATCGGCCCCAGTGCCGGCAGATCGGCGACACTCAGGCGGGCCGGATGCCCTTCGGGAAAGCCCGAAAGCCAGCGCACCAGAACGCCGAGGTAATAGCCAAGGATCGAGGGCCGTGCTGACAGCCAGTCCGGCGCTTCGGTGGCAACCATCCTGTCGATCAGGGCGAAGTGGGATCTGATCGCGGCCCCGGCATGGGTCAGGACGGCCTCGGCGCAGGCCGCGCCCGCGGTGCGTTCAGGATAGAAGGCCTGCAGCAGCGTGGTATGCAGGTAAGACACCGTAAAGAAATACCATTTGAGGAAAGCCGCCCGGTCCGGGCTGTCGGGCGCCGGCGCAAGACCGGGGTGACGGTCGGCCAGATACAAGAGAATCGCCCCGGTTTCGAACATGGGCCCGTGCGGCGTTTCCATGGCCGGGATCTTGCCCAGGGGTTGCATGGCCCGGTAGGCCGGGCTGTCCAGCCCGCCATTGGCGCGGTCGATCAGCACCTCGGCAAAGGGCGCATCGGTCAGTCGCAGCGCCAGCCGCACGATCATGGCGGCAGAATCAGGGGTGTAGTGCAGCGTGTAAAGCGGTTCGGTCATGGTGCGCCTCTTCTCTGGCGCCAGAATAGGCCGGGGCGCGGTCAAGACGGAACGCAAAACCGACAGCCGCCGCCGGAAAGCGGCCTGATCGTCGAAGTCAGCGCGATTTTCCTTGATCTGTTCCGGCTTTGTTTACCGGGCATTTACCCTCGCTGGTCAAGATGAGGACAACCGAAACACCACCAGAATGGAGGTTCCCATGCGCCTGATCCCGATCGTTCTTGCCTGTATCCTGCCGCTGACCGCGCAGGCTTCGCCCGTCCTGCCAGAGACTCTCTTGCGCACGATCAAGGCCGATCCGACCGGCTATCTGGACAGCGTGGCCGGGCTGATCGCCTCCTATGGCGGGGCCGATGGCATCACGGCCGAACAGGTCGACGGATCGGTGGCGCTGGCTCGTGCCAAGGCGCGCACCTCGGCCATCATCCTGATGATGGGGGCCGATCTGGATGGCGACGGTGCCATCACCCGCGACGAGGTGACAACGACGGAAGCCGCCGCCAGCGCCTCGCTGCGCGCTCGGCTTGAAAAGGCCTTTCTGACTGCCGATGCGGATGGCGACCAGGTCGTCTCGGCCGAAGAGCTCAGCGATTTCGGTGCAATGGCGGCGATGTCGGCGGTCAGCCCTGCCCAGATGGCGCAGGCCAAGGTTCTGATGGGCTTCGATGCGAACGGCGATGGAAAGGTCACCCTCAGCGAAGTGCGCGCCGGACTGGCCAGCCTGATGTCCTGATGCTTTGCCGGATGGGGCGGCGGCGACCGCCGGGCACCAGCCAGAAGGCTTGCTATCGGGGGGCCGGATGCCGAATGAAGGCGTCCGCTCTTGCGCCAAGGCTGCCGCCGCCCCGACTTTCGGCCCTCAGGTCAGGACAAAATCTGCGAGCAGCTTGAGGTTGAGCGCCACGATGACGGTGGCGACCAGCCAGGACAGCGCCCCGAGCCAGCGCGGGGCGGCCAGATCGCCCAGCCTGCCGCGCGAGGTGGTAAAGACCACCAGCGGGATCACCGCGAAGGACAGCTGCAGGCTCAGGACAACCTGGGTCAGGATCAAAAGCCGCCCGGTGCCCTCGGCGCCGTACAGGATCGTCACGCCGGCCGCGGGCAGGATGGCAATGCCGCGCGTGATCAGCCGGCGCAGCCAGGGTTGCAGGCGGATCTGGAGGAAGCCCTCCATCACGGCCTGGCCTGCAAGGGTGGCGGTGACGGTGGAATTCAGCCCGCAGGCCAGCAGTGCCACTGCAAAGAGCATCGGCGCCACGCCCGCACCCAACAGGGGGCCCAGCAGTCGGTGCGCATCGCTGAGGTCTGACACGTCGGTCTGCCCGCTCAGGTGAAACGAGGCCGCGGCCAGGATCAGGATTGCAGCATTGATCGACAGGGCGAAAGTCAGCGCCATCGTCGAATCGATGGTGGCAAAGCGCAGCGCCTCGCGACGGTCCTCCGGCCGGTCGCCCCAGTCGCGGGTCTGCACGATGGCCGAATGCAGATACAGGTTATGCGGCATCACTGTCGCACCCAGAATGCCAAGGGCGATGTAAAGCATGCCCGGGTCATGCAGGACATCGGTCGTGGGCGCAAAGCCGTGCAAGACCGCCGCCCAATCGGGATGCGCCAGGGCGACCTGGATGGCAAAGCACAGGGCGATCAGCCCCAGAAGGGCCACGACAAAGCCTTCCAGCTTGCGAAAGCCGCGGCGCTGCAGCCAGAGGATCAGGAAGACATCCAGCGCCGTGATCAGCACGCCCAACTCCAGCGGGATGCCGAACAGAAGGTTGAGACCGATGGCCGTGCCGATCACCTCTGCCACGTCGGTCGCGATGATGGCGATCTCGGCGGCCAGCCACAGCGGGATCGTCACGATCGGCGGAAAGGCGTCGCGGCAGGCCTGCGCCAGATCGCGCCCAGACCCGATCGCCAGCCGTGCCGAAAGCGATTGCAGCACGATGGCCATCAGGTTCGACAAAAGCGCCACGAACAGGAGCGCATAGCCGAACTTCGACCCTCCGGCCAGCGAGGTCGCCCAGTTGCCCGGGTCCATGTACCCCACTGCAACCATGTAGCCCGGCCCAAGAAAGGCCAGGAATCGCTGCCACTTGCTCGCGCCCAGCCGGACAGAGCGGTGCACCTCTGAGAGGGCGGCCTCGCCACGTGCGGCGCGCCAGACGGATTTGGGTTCGGGTTCGATGAGGCTCACAGTGCGGCGATGCGTGTAAATGCGACTTATTCTCAATTTAGGTATGCCGGTGCCCAAGTCAAGCGGCGGTTTCCCCATGGCTCCCGGCCGAGGCTTTGCTATAAGCGGATCTGTCCTGAAGGAGACCGCCATGCCCGCCGATCTTTCCCCCATCGACAAGGCCAAGTTCGTCGCGGCCAAGCGCGCCGTGGATTATGTGCAGCCCGGCATGAAGGTCGGGCTTGGCACCGGATCGACCGCGGCCTGGATGGTGCGCTGCCTGGGCGAGCGGGTCAGGGAGGAGGGGCTGCGCATCGTGGGCGTGCCAACCTCGACCCGGACGGCAGAGCTGGCGCGCCAGGTCGGCATCACCGTGACATCGCTTGACGATGCAAAATGGCTGGACCTGACCATCGACGGCGCGGACGAGTTCGACCAGAACCTCGCGCTGATCAAGGGCGGCGGGGCGGCGCTGTTGCAGGAAAAGATCGTGGCGACCGCCTCGGACCAGATGATCGTCATCGCCGACGCCGCAAAGGAGGTCGCCCAGCTGGGCGCCTTTCCGCTGCCGGTCGAGGTCATTCCTTTTGGCTGGCAGACCACCAAGGCCCTGATCGAAGAGACGCTCGTGGCGCTTGATGTGCTCAACCGCGATGTCTCGTTGCGGATGAACGGCGACCGGCCGCTGCTGACGGACGAGAACAATTACATCGTCGACCTGCATCTGAAGCGGATCGGCAACCCGCGCCAGCTGGCCCTGGTTCTGAACCAGATCCCCGGCGTGGTTGAAAACGGGCTGTTCATTGATATCTGTGACATTGTGGTGATCGGTCATGCCGACGGTCGGGTGACGGTGCGCGACATCAACGAGGGCACGCTGACCGATGACCGGATCGAATTTGCGCCGACCGACAATATCTTCGCCGATCTGGGGGACTGACCTTGTCTTTTGACTATGACCTTTTCGTGATCGGCGGCGGCTCTGGCGGGGTGCGCGCGGCGCGGATCGCGGCCGCGGAGGGCGGGGCGAGGGTCGGTCTGGCCGAGGAAAGCCGGATGGGCGGCACCTGCGTCATCCGCGGCTGCGTCCCGAAAAAGCTGATGGTCAACGCATCGGGCTTCGGCAAGACGCTGGAAGATGCGGCAGCCTTTGGCTGGCAGGTCAAGGCGGAAGCGTTCGATTGGCCGATGTTCCGCACCAAGCTCGAGGCGGAGCTTGACCGGCTGGAGGCCGCTTATCGCAACACGCTCAAGAACGCCGGCGTCATCATCCATGACACCCGCGCCGTGGTGCTGGACCCCCATACAGTGCGGCTCGCCACCGGCGAAAGCCTGACCGCCAAGCATATCCTGATTGCCACCGGCGGTTGGCCCCATGTGCCCGAGGGTCCGGGGTCCGATCTGGCCGTCACCTCGAACGAGATGTTCCATCTCGACGCGCTGCCCAAGCGCGTATTGGTGGTGGGCGGCGGCTATATCGCCAGCGAATTCGCCTGCATCCTCAGGGGCTTCGGCGTCGATGTGACGATGTATTACCGCGGCGCCCAGATCCTGCGCGGCTTTGACGACGAGGCGCGCACCCATGTGGCGGCAGCAATGCAGGCCAATGGCATCACCATCCGCCTTCACACCGAGGCCGCCCGGATGGAGCGCACGCCGGACGCCATCCGCGTGACCGCGACCGACGGCCACGTGCAGGACTTCGACCTCGTGCTGTGCGCCACCGGGCGCAGGCCAAATACGGCCGGTCTGGGGCTCGAAGCGCTGGGCGTTCACCTGGGCAAGCTGGGCGAGATCATCGTGGATGAGTGGAGCCAGACCTCGGTGCCCTCGATCTACGCGGTGGGCGATGTGACCAACCGGGTCAACCTGACCCCGGTCGCGATCCGCGAAGGCCATGCCTTTGCCGATACGGTGTTTCGCGCGGTGCCGTCCAAGGCCGATCACGCCATGGTGGCCTCGGCCGTCTTCACCCAGCCGGAACTGGGCGCGGTCGGCATGACGGAGGAAGAGGGCAAGGCGCGCGGCGGGGTCGAGATCTACGCCACGACCTTCCGCCCGATGAAGACGCTTTTTGCCGGCCGGCCGGACCGGGTGCTGATGAAACTGGTCGTCGATGAGGCAACGCGGCAGGTTCTGGGTTGCCATATCGTTGGCCCCGAGGCGGACGAAATGATCCAGCTTGCGGCGATCGCCGTGAAAATGGGGGCGACCAAGGAGGATTTCGACCGCACCGTCGCGGTCCATCCCACGATGGCGGAAGAACTGGTCACGATGCGCAAACCTGTGCGTCGGCATGGCGCAGTTTGACCGGGTTCACTTGATTTCCGACCGGAAATCACCAGTTTAACCCCTGGAACATCAGAGAGGATAACCGATGGCAGGTGGGAATGGCCCCTGGGGCGGCGGAAACGGCCCCGAGGACGACAAGGGGCGCAAGGCTGATCCGCGTGGCAATGACCGGCGTGGAGGCGGCCCGCAAATTCCCGAACTCGACCAGGTGATCCGCAAGGGGCAAGAGCGTCTGCGCGTGATCATGGGGGGCGGCGGCAGTGGCGGGCGGGGCAATGGCTCGGGCCCGGGTGGCGACGGCAACTGGTTTTTCACCCGGCAGGGCCTGATTTCGGCGGTGATCGCTCTTGGCCTCATCTGGTCCTATCTGTCCTTCTATCAGGTCAAGCCCGAGGAGAAATCGGTCGAACTGCTGCTGGGCAAGTTCTATCAGGTCAAGAATGACGGTCTGAACCTGGCACCCTGGCCCTTCGTTTCGGCGGAAATCGTCAACACCAGCCAGCAGCGCACCACCGATATCGGCACCGGCACCGGGGGTGAGTTGGACAACGGCCTGATGCTGACCGGCGACCAGAACATCGTGGACATCGAGTTTCAGGTGGTCTGGAACGTGAATGACCCGGCCAAATTTCTCTTCAACCTCAAGGAGCCCGAGGACACGATCCGCGCGGTGGCTGAATCCGCCGTGCGCGACATCGTGGCGCGCAGTCAACTGGCGCCTATCCTCAACAAGAACCGCGGCGAGGTTGAGGATGCCCTGATGCAGGAAGTGCAATCGACGATGGACAGCTACAACAGCGGCATCACGGTCGTGCGGGTGAA
The DNA here is from genome assembly GCA_016124195.1 of bacterium. GTDB lineage: Bacteria > Pseudomonadota > Alphaproteobacteria > Rhodobacterales > Rhodobacteraceae > Stagnihabitans. The sequence goes on from WGOE01000006.1 coordinate 191,862, forward strand.
CCTGTTGAAGTCGGACGTCCCGGCCGAGGTCGCGGATTCTTTCCGCGCCGTTCAGGCCGCTCAGCAGGAACGTGACCGCCTGCAAAAGGTTGCGAATGCCTATGCCAACCAGGTGACGGCCGCGGCGCGCGGTCAGGCCTCGCAGACCGCGCAAGAGGCGCAGGCCTATGCCGCGCAGGTCGTCAATCAGGCCGAGGGCGACGCCAGCCGCTTCCTTTCGGTCTATGCCGAATATGCCAAGGCGCCCGAGGTCACCCGCAAGCGGATGTATCTTGAGACCATGGAACAGGTCCTCGGCGGGGCCAACAAGGTCATCATGGACGGTCAGGCCAGCACGGGTGCCGTGCCCTATCTTCCGCTGAACACCCTGTTCAGCACGGCCAAACCCGCAGCTTCGAAGCCGGCCGCGCCCGCCACTGCCACGGCCCCGACCGGAGGGAACAACTGATGAAGATGGTCTATACGCTCCCGGTCCTGGCCATCCTGCTTGCGACGGCGCTGTCCTCGGTCTTCATCGTGGATGTGCGCGAAAAGGTGCTGGTCCTGCAGTTCGGCGAGGTCAAGCAGGTGGTGGACGAGCCCGGCCTGTACTTCAAGGTGCCCTTCATCCAGGAGGTCTTCCGCTATGATGACCGCATCTTGGGCCTCGTGACCGATCCGCAGGAATTCACCCTGGGCGACTCCCGCCGGCTGGTGGTGGATGCCTTCGCGCGCTGGCGCATCGTCGATCTGCAGAAATTCCGCCGCGCCGTGGGTGTGGGCGGCATCGATGCGGCGCGCGACAACCTGGCCAAGATCGTCAATCCGGAAATCCGCGACGTTCTGGGCGGGGTCTCGTTGCAGGCCGTGCTGTCCGAAGACCGCGTGGCCCTGATGAACAAGATCCGCGACAATGCCAAGATCAAGGCGGCGACGCTGGGGATCGAGGTCATCGACGTGCGCCTGACCCGGACCGACCTGCCCAAGCAGAACCTCGAGGCGACCTATTCGCGCATGCAGGCCGAACGCCAGCGCGACGCCACGGACGAAATCGCCCGCGGCAACGAGGCGGCGCAGACCATCCGCGCCGAGGCTGACCGGCAGGCCGTCGAAACCACCTCCGAGGCCAACAAGCAGGCCGCCATCATCCGCGGTCAGGCCGATGCCAAACGCTCGGCCATCTATGCCGAGGCCTATGGCAAGGACCCGGAGTTCTTCGCCTTCACCCGCTCGCTTTCGGCCTATGCCACGGCCTTCAAGCCGGGCAACACGGCCTTCGTGCTGGCGCCCAAGGGCGAGTTCTTCCAATATCTTGGCGCGGAAAGCCCGAACCTGGCTGCCGGACCCTCTGCCGCCGACATCGCAGGCACGACGGGGGCCACCGGCAATGGCAGCACGGTGGCGGGCGGCCGCGCCCCCACCTCACCGTAACGGGAAAACCGCTTGCGGCTTTCTCACGCGGCTTTGAGAGGAAGCGAGGCGGTTTGCATTGCAAATTACGCCCCACGGCGGATGATACGGAGCATCCTAACATCGGTCCCGCAATGCGGCGGGACTTGGCACATCGAGAGGAGTTCGAACGTGCAAGCGACTGATCCATTCACGAGACTGCCAGCGATCCGCCCCCGTTCGCCAAAGCGCATGCTTATGGCACTGGGCCTGGGCTTGGCATTGACGGTAAACCCGATGGCATATGTCGGAACGTTCGGGGCCGCGCAGGCCCAGGGCGTTCCTGCAAGCTTTGCCGACCTGGTGCAGAAATTCTCGCCCGCGGTGGTGGACATCACGACGTCCTCGATCGTGGCGGCACAGTCGGACGGCCAGATGCAGGTGCCGCCCGGCTCGCCGTTCGAGAAGTTCTTCAAGGACTTCAACAATCAGAATGGGCAGAGCCAGGACCAGCCGATGCAGCGCTCCGAGGCTTTGGGCTCGGGCTACATCATTTCGGCGGATGGCTACATCGTCACCAACAACCACGTCATCGACGGGGCCGACGACATCCAGGTCGAAACCTTCGGCCACAAGACCTTCAAGGCCAAGCTGGTCGGCCGCGATCTGAAGACCGACGTGGCGCTGTTGAAGGTCGACAGCAAGGACCCCTTGCCCTTCGTCTCGTTCGGCGACAGCAGCAAGATGCGGGTCGGCGACTGGGTCGTGGCGATGGGCAACCCGCTGGGGCAGGGCTTCTCGGTTTCGGCCGGGATCATCTCGGCCACGGGGCGCGAGCTCAACGGGACCTATGACAACTTCTTCCAGACCGATGCGGCGATCAACAAGGGCAACTCCGGTGGCCCGCTGTTCAACGTGAACGGCGAGGTGATCGGGATGAACACCGCGATCCTGTCGCCCTCGGGCGGGTCGATCGGCATCGGCTTCTCGATGGCGTCGAACGTGGTCAGCAAGGTCGTCGACCAGCTCAAGCAATATGGCGAAACCCGCCGCGGCTGGCTGGGCGTGCGCATCCAGGACGTCAGCCAGGATGTGGCCGATGCCATGGGCCTGGCCGAGGCGAAGGGCGCACTGGTCACCGACGTGCCGGATGGCCCGGGCAAGGACGCCGGCATCCTGTCCGGCGATGTGATCATCACCTTCAACGGCAAGGACGTGAAGGACAGCAAGGAACTGGTGCGGATCGTGGCCGATGCCCCGATTGGCGATACGGTTCCGGTCGTGGTCCTGCGCGCCGGCAAGCCGCATGACCTGAACGTCAAGCTGGGTCGCCGCGAGGATGCCGAGGCGCAATCCCAGCCCGCTGCGCAGAAGAGCACCGTACCGGATCAGCCCAAGACCAGCGTGATCATGGGCCTGACCCTGCAACCCTTCACCGACGACATGGCCTCTGATCTGGGCATGCAGCCGGGCGACAAGGGTCTGGTGGTGATGAAAGTCGACGTCGCTTCCGAAGCCTATACCAAGGGTCTGCGCGAAGGCGACGTGATCTCGGAAGCTGGCCAGCAGAAGATCGCCACGATCCAGGACCTCAAGGACCGCGTGTCCGAGGCCAAGGATGCCGGGCGCAAGTCGCTGCTGCTTCTGGTCCGCACCCAGGGCGATCCGCGCTTCGTGGCGCTGACGATTAACTGAGCCTTCTGACAAAATGACAGGGCGGCGGGGTCATACCCGCCGCCTTTTCTATTGGATCTCGGCCAGAAGCCGGTCGCGAAAGCCCAGCATCCACTGGCTGCGTTCCACCGCCATCCGGCGCCCGGCTGCGGTCTGCATGGTGGCGGCCAGGGTCAGCAGCTTGGTCTGCAGATGGTCGAGCGAAAAGCGCCGGTCATCCAGCGCGCGGCCCGTGGCAAGCGGGTCATCGGCATCAAAAAGCAGCGCCCCCATGGCGCCCGCCACATGAAACATCCGCGCGATGCCGATCGCCCCCAGAGCGTCCAACCGGTCGGCATCCTGCAATATCCGCGCCTCGGCCGTTACGGGCGCAATCCCGGCGGAAAAGCTGTGCGCGGCGATGGCATGATAGACCGCCTCCAGCTTGCCTTCGGCAAAGTCCTGTGCCCTCAGCCAGCGGATGGCGGCCTCGGCCGACAGGACCGAAGCCCGGGCCCGGTCGGGCGAGGTTCTGGGCAAGTTGACCAGATCGTGAAAAAAGGCCGCAGCCTCCAGCACCTCAAGATCGGCGGGCTCATCGGCTGCGATGCGGCGGCAGTTGGTCCAGACCCGGCGCAGATGGCCGAGATCATGCGCGCCATCGCTCTGCCCGCCCCAATGGCCCAGTACCGCCGCCTCGTAGCTCGCGCTCACAGCGAACCGCGGTCGGCGATCACCAGCCCCAGGGCCAGCGCCGCCTTCAGCGACAGGACCGAGGTGTCAAGGCCATGATCCGCCTGATAGTGCCGGATCGCCGCCATGGTCGCGAGATCCAGCTCTCCGGTCAGGGGCTGCTGATAGTAGCCGCGCGCCTTCAAGGCCCGTTGCAGGGTGACGATCGTGTCAGGAGTCAACTGGTTGTAGCAGGGCGTGCGGACATAGACCTCCCGACGGTCCTGCAGGATGCGCTGGCGGGCAAAGCTGTTGTAGCTGGCCGGGCGGACCAGTTTCCCCGCGGCATCGCGCAGTTCGGGCTGATCCTGCACCGTCTGGGTCACCGTCTCGATCACGGCGGGGATGGTGTCATGACCCCAGCAGGCCCCCACCGGCAGGGATGGAGGCCCGTTCGGACCCCGCGCAATCGCTTCGCCCGACAGATCTTCGGTTGTGGGGGATGCGACCGGAATGGCCTCTGCGCAAGCGCTGAGGCACAGGGCAACCGCCAGTCCCGACCAAATCTGCCACCGCATCCTGCCTGCCCCGCCTTTTTATCGCATCATCATAGGGGCAATGCGGGGCCCAGAAAAGCCCGCGCCGTGGCGGGGATTATGGCTGATCGCCGGCGCGGGCGATGTCGGCACGAAACTCCGGCGACAGAAGGTGGTCAAGCAGATGGGACATGTCCTCGATCTCTTCGGCCACCACATGCACAACCCCGGCATCGCGCTGCAGCCGCCCGGTCACCCGCAGCAGGCGCCCGGCTATCACCGCGCGGCGATAGCGTTCGTACATATTGGCCCAGACCACGACATTGGCGGTCCCGGTTTCATCCTCCAGGGTGAGGAAGATCACGCCCTTGGCGGTGCCGGGCCGCTGGCGCACCAGCACCAGACCCGCAACGCAGACCCGCGCGCCCTGGCTCGGTTCATTAAGACGCGCGGCGGGCAGGGCCGCCGGCGGGCGGGGCCAGGTGTTGGGCTGGGGCGTGGGGGTCAACCAGTCGGACATGGAACAAATATGGAACGAAATCGCTCCCGTGACAAGCCGTCCCGCGCGTTGCAAGGGATGGAACCCCGCGCCGCCTTGCGCTAGGTAAAAGCCAGCAAAGCATGAGGGCAAGATGGCAAAGATCACTTATGTCGAATACGGCGGCAAGGAACACACGATCGAGGTGGCCAACGGCCTCACCGTGATGGAAGGTGCGCGCGACAACGGTATTCCGGGCATCGAGGCGGATTGCGGCGGCGCCTGTGCCTGTTCGACGTGCCATGTCTATGTCGATCCCGCCTGGGTCGACAGGCTGCCGAAGAAAGACGCGATGGAGGCCGACATGCTCGACTTCGCATGGCAGCCCGATCCCGTCCGCTCGCGCCTGACCTGCCAGCTCAAGGTTTCGCCCGCGCTCGAAGGTCTGCGCGTTCAGATGCCGCAAAAGCAGATCTGACCGCTTCATTCAGGCAAAAATACTCCACGGGAGGTCTGGAGGGTGTGAAACCCTCCAGCGGCGGGCCCGGTGCGCGGCCTAATTCGTCTTGCGCGCGGGCATGAAGGGCAGGGGGGCGACCGGCACCCCGTCCTGCAGCAGCCGCATCGCCTCTTCCGGCCGCGCCTCGCCATAGATCGACCGTTCCGGCACCGCGCCCTCGTGCATCTTGCGCGCCTCGGCCACGAAATTCACCCCGACATATTCCGAGTTCTCTTCGACCTTTCGGCGCAATTCGGCCATGGCCTTTTCCATCTCGGTCTGCGGCACGGACAGGGCGACTTCGCTCTGCGCCACGCGCGGCGCCATCAGAGCCTTCTCCACCTTTGTCACCCCGCAGACCGGGCAGGCGACATGGCCGGCGCCGGCCAGCGTCTCATAGGCCGAGGCCGATTGAAACCAGCTGTCAAAGCTATGGTCGGCAGAGCATTTCAGGCTGTAACGGATCATCTTGGTTCAGCTGCTGTGGATGTCACAAAAGCATGACATCAAACTGTAACTGGAGAGTTTCCGGAACTTGTCAAGACTTGGCGGCCTTGATTGTTTTCGAACCGGCACCGCGGGCCTTGCCTTCTGCGGCCATAGGCACTTGCAGTATCTGTCCGGGTGCCAGAGAAATGCGCTCCAGCAGGTCGGTCAGGCCGGCCTCGGCCACCTGATGCGCGGCATCCTCTGCCGAAAACCATTTGCGCCGCCGTTCCTTGCGTTCGGGAAAATCGCTTTTCAACCCTTCCACCCGCAGCGGAAAGACGCTGACGGAACAGGCCAGCATGTCCTTGTTGCGCAGCACCTTGTCATAGGCGTAGCTGCCGATCGCCGCGGTGCTGACCTTGCCCTCGACGCCGGCCTCTTCCCAGGCCTCGCGCGCGGCGGCAGCGGCCGGGGTCAATCCGGTCATCGGCCAGCCCTTTGGCAGGACCCAGCGCCGCGTCTCGCGCGAGGTGACCAGCAGGACCTGCACGCGTCCCTTGTGAAACCGCCAGCACAGCGCCGCGATCTGCGTCGCCACCTGCAATTCCTTATCTGCCAAGATCCGGGTCGACTGGGCCGGACCCTGCTGCAAGGGCTGCGCTGATGCTATTTCTGACGCCCCCTCGATCAGGGGGGAATGAGAGGAGTATGACACTTTATCTGGCCTGCACTGAGTAAATTGCCCGTCCTCGCCTGATGTTATCACCAATGCCGGGGGCGCTGCTGTCCCTAGGGTGACAGATTGTCGCTGCGGCGCAAGCTGGATTGCGGCATCATGGCCTCACTTGCGTCAGAATATCGTGAATCAGTGCGCCGCCGTCGCCGGAAACGTCCAGACTTTTGGCAGCGGCGCGGCTCATCTGGTCCTGCCGCGCGCCATCGAGGCCCTGGAGCGCCAAGGTCAGCGCGGCCGCATCCGCCACGGCCAGCGCGCCGCCCCGGGCATCGAGCGCTGCATAGGGGCGCGCAAAATTCTCCACCGATGGCCCATGCAGGATGGCGCAGCCCTGCCGGGCCGGCTCCCAGGGCGAATGCCCGCCGCGCGGCACAAAACTGCCACCAACCACGCAGGCCCCGGCGCGTGCATACCACAGGTCCATCTCCCCCATCGTGTCGGCCAGAAAGACCGGCTCGGCTCCCGGCATGGCGCCGCTGGACCGCCGGCCGAAGGCCAGCCCGCGCGCCGTGATCAGGGCGGCCACCTCATCGCCGCGCCGGGCGTGGCGCGGCGCGAGGATCAGATGATCAAAGCGGGCCCGGGCGCCAAGCCAGGCGTCCAGCACGACCGCTTCCTCGCCGGCATGGGTCGAAGCCGCCATCAGCCAGCCCGCCCGCGCCGCACGCGGGGCGGCGGCCACCGGGGCAAGGTGCGCAATCGCCACGGCCTTCAGATCGCAGACCGCGCGCAGCACCTGCGGAGGCAGCCCCAGACCCACCAGCCGCTCGGCCGAGGTCTCATCCTGCGCCGAGGCCAGCCGAACCGCCTGCAAGGCCTGCGCCATCACCGGCTGCAATTCTCTCCACCCGCGAAAGCTGCGTTCCGACATCCGCGCGCCGATCAGCAACACGGGAATTCCGGCCGCGGCACAGGCGGCAAAGCGGCGCGGATAGATCTCGCCCTCGACCGTGATCAGCGCGCGGGGCTGCCAGAGGCGCAGCACCCGCGCCAAGGGTCCACGCAGATCCAGCGGCGCAAAAGCCGGCGTCACCCCGGCCAGACCCCAGCCCTCGACCATGGACCGCGCGGTCGCCGTATTGGCCGTCACCAGAACCCGCAGATCCGGCCTTTCGCGCAACAGCGCCTCGATCACCCAGCGCGCCGAGGCCAACTCGCCATTCGAAGCACCATGCAGCCAGACCGCAGGCCCGTCGGGCGCCGTCAGATGCCCCAGGCGCTCGCCCAGGGCACAACCCGGCTCCCGGCCCGTCACCCGGCGCCACAGGGCGACAGCCAGCATCACGAAGGGAACAAGGGGCAGCAAAAGCCGGGACAAAGCGCGCATGGAACCTCTCAGGATGCGGCGATCCTTAGGCAGGCCGGCGCCCCGGGGCAAGCGGCGGCGGCTGCCGGTTCGGCCAGTCGGTGGCCTCATGCCAGGCCTGACCCATGGCAAGGATGCCGCCGTCATTGCCGATCCGCCCGGCCAGTTGCAGGCCCATCGGCAGGCCCGCAGCCCCAAAGCCCACCGGAACCGAAAGGGCCGGCAGCCCTGCCAGACTGACCGGGATCACCACCTCCATCCAGCGGTGATAGGTGTCCATGCGGCGGTCGCCGATGCTTTGCGGCCAGCGCCATTCGGCTGGAAAGGGCCAGACCTGCGCCGAAGGCAGGGCCAGCGCGTCATAGGTCTGAAACAGCCGGGCCGCGTGGGCATACCAGCGCGACCGGATCAGGCTCGCCTCGTAAACGGCCCGCGCCGAAAGGTCGAGGCCCTGCTCGATCTCCCAGATCGTCTCTGGCTTCAGCCGGGCACGTTTGGCCGGCGCATCGTAGCGGTCGCGAAAGGCATTGGCGTTCAGCATGGCGCGCAGGGTGATCCAGGCCTGCCACAACTGTTCGGCGGGGAAGGGCGGGGCGATCGGCTCCACAATCGCGCCCATGTCCTCCATCTGGCGGAGCGCCGCCGCGCAGAGGTCCAGAATCCCCGGCTCCATCGCATAGGCGCCGCCCCAATCGGCGGCCCAGGCGATGCGCTTGCCCTTGAGGCTGGCACCCTCCAGCCCCGCGACGTAATTCTGCACTGGCTGCGCAAAGGGCACTTCCGGATTGGGCCCGGCCTGCACCTGCAACAGGCGCGCCAGATCCTCGATGCAGCGCGCCATCGGCCCCTCGGTCGCCAGCGTGGCCAGATGCGTATCGCCGTCGGCATCGCCCGGCACCAGCCCCCAGGTCGGCCGAAAGCCATAGACGTTGCAAAAGGCGGCCGGATTGCGCAGGGATCCCATCATGTCCGACCCGTCGGCCACCGGCACCATCCGGGCCGCCAGCGCCGCTGCGGCCCCACCCGACGAACCGCCCGCCGTCCGCGCCAGATCATAGGGATTGCGGGTCACCCCAAACACGGGGTTGAAGGAATGGCTGCCCTGGCCCCATTCGGGCACATTGGTCTTGCCGACAAAGATCGCCCCCGCCGCCCGCATCCGGGCCGCCAGCAGGTCATCCTGCGCCGGAACGTGATCGGCAAAGAGGGGCGAGCCCCAGGTCGTGCGCAGGCCCCTGGTGGCGCAAAGATCCTTCACCGCATGGGGCAGCCCATGCATCCAGCCCTTGGCCAGGGCGTCATCGGCCGCTCGCGCCTCTGCCATCAGGACATCGCCATCGCGCAGCGACACGATCGCGTTCAATGCAGGGTTCAGATCGGCGATCCGCGCCAGACAGGCCGCCATCACCTCTGACGGCGCGAGCTTGCGCGCTGCAATCTGTCGCGCCAGGTCCGACGCGGAATACTGCCACAGTTCCACTTGCGCTTTGTCCAAAAACTCTCGGGAGGGGTGTGGGGCGGGCAGACAGCCCGCCTCACGCGGTGGGGGGCGCGGGGGGAGGGCAAGGCCCTCCCCCCGCCGGCCCGGCTCACTTGTTCAGCTCGGTCCAGATCGCCGTGATATAGTCCTGCGCCTTGCCGGTGCAGCCGGTCAGGAAATGGCCCTTGTCCTTCAACGCCGCCGGAATCACGATTTCCGGCGCGTCCTTCATGTCAGCCGGCATATACTGCTCGGACCCCGAAATCCCGTTCGCATAGCGCGCAAAGGCCGAGATCAGCGCTGCATTTTCCGGCTCGGCGATGAAGTTCAGGAACTTGTAGGCGTTGTCGACGTTCTTGGCGTCCTTCAGCAGGGCCACCTGGTCCATCCACAGGATGAAGCCCTCTTTCGGATAGCCGTATTTCACATCCGGATTGGCCAGACGGGCGCGGAAGATCGCGCCGTTCCAGTAGACCGAGGCCATGACGTCGTTGTTCGACATCTTCTCGGTCATGCCATAGTCCATCGACAGCCATTTCGGCTTGGCCTCCAGAAGCTTGTCGCGCACCTTCTTCATCAGCGCCGGATCGTCCGAGCAGGGCTGCCCGCCCTCATACATCGTGGCAAGACCGAGGACATCGTTCATCTCCGGCGTCACGTTGACCTTGCCCACCAGTTCCGGCGGCGGATCAAGGAAGATCGCGCTGGTGTTGATATCGCCCGAATAGGCCTTCTGGTTCACTGCCATCCCGGTCGTGCCCCACTGCCACGGGATCGTGTATTTCCGGCCCGGGTCATAGGTCACATCCATCCACTCGGGGGCGATGTTCTTGTGGTTGGGGATCTTCGACAGGTCGAGCGGCTGGATCAGCCCCTTTTGCACATAGATCTGCACATAGTTGGCCGAAGGCACCACAAGGTCGAAGCCCGACCCGCCGGCCTCGACCTTGGCCAGGGCCGTGTCGTTGCTGTCGTAATCGGTGACGGTGACCTTGATGCCGGTCTCGGCCTCGAACTTCTTGAGAAGTTCCGGGTTGGTATAGTCGCCCCAGTTGTACAGCTGCAACTCGCCGCCATCGGCATGGGCCATGCCGGCAGTGGCCAGAAGCAGGGCCATCGTGGACAGAAGTTTCTTCATGTCAGTCTCCCAGTTGGTTGTTTTTCTTAGCCCTTCTTGCGGGTCAGCAAGAAGAACAACGTCAGCAACGCCACGGTCAGTGCCAGAAGCACGGTCGAGATGGCGTTGATTTCGGCGGTCACCTGCCGCCGGATCTGGCCCAGCATATAGGTGGGCAAGGTATCCTGTCCCGCAGATTTCACGAAGACCGTGATGACCACGTCATCAAGCGAGGTCACAAAGGCCAGCATCATCCCCGCGAAGATCCCCGGCAGCAACAGGGGCAGCGTGACAAACCGGAAGGTCTGCCAGGTCGAGGCGTAAAGATCCGCGGCCGCGGTCTCCAGCGTCAGGTCCATCCCTTCCAGCCGCGCACGGATCGGCAGATAGGCAAAGGGGATGCAAAAGGCCGAATGTGCGGCGATCAGATAGCCCATGCCCTGATAGTCCGTCGCCTGCTTGATGGCCGCAAAGAAGATCAGCAAGGCCACCGCCGAGACGATCTCTGGCACCATCAGGGGCTGGTTGATCATCACATAGATAAAGGTCATGCCCCTGAACTTGCGCCGCCGCGTGGTGCCCAGGGCCGCCATCGTCGCCAGCACGGTCGAGATGACCGCCGCCGACAATGCCAGATAGAGCGAGCGCACCGTGGCATCCTTGACCTGATCATTGGCCCAGGCGATGCCGTACCATTGCAGCGAAAACCCCTCCCACAGCGCGACCGATTTGCCGGCGTTGAAGGAATAGATCACCAGCATGAAGATCGGCAGGTACAGCGCCACGAAGACGCCGAGCGCGATGCCGTTGAAGCCCGGCAGCCGGGTCAGAACGAAGCCCCTACTGGCCATTGCCGGCCTCGCGGTTGGCATAGCGCACGTAGATCAGCAGCGCCCCGGTCACGACGATCAGCAGTGTGACCGAAAGCGAGGCGCCCAGCGGCCAGTTGCGGCCCTGACCGAATTGCAGCTCGATGAAATTGCCGATCATCATGTTCTTGCCGCCACCCAGAAGCCGCGGCGTCACGTAAGCCCCGAGCGAGGGCACGAAGACCAGGATCGACCCCGCCACGATCCCCGGCTTCACCACCGGCATGATCACCCTGCGCAAGACCTGCATGGGGCTGGCGTAAAGGTCATAGGCGGCCTCCATCAGGCGCATGTCGAACCGGTCGATGGCGGCAAACAAGGGCAGCACCATCAGAGGCAGATAGACATAGGTCATGCCGACAAAGACCGCGCCATCGGTGTAGATCATCTCGATCGGCTGGGTGATCAGGCCCAGCTTGATCAGGGTAGAATTCAACAGCCCCTCGTTGCGGATGATCTCGTTGATGGCAAAGGTGCGGATCAGAAGGTTGGTCCAGAACGGAATCGTGATGAGGAACAGCCACATGGCCCGCGCTTTCTGCGGCCGGGTCGCGATGAACCAAGCGGTGGGAAAGCCCACGACAAAGGTGAAGATCGTGGTCAGGATCGACAGTTTGACCGATCGCCAGAAGATCGACAGATGCGCATCGGCCAGGGCCAGCGTGCCGTCAAATATGTCGCGTGTGTAAAGGATGCCGCTCCAGGCATCGAGTGAAAAGCCCCAGACCACGTTGCCGTATTTGCCAGGCAGCAGGAAGGAATAGACCACCACGATCAGCAAGGGACCCACCGCTGCAAGGGTCAGCACCACCAGCGCCGGGGCCGACAGAAGCCAGCCGTTGCGGGCGGACCGGGTGACAAGCTCTTGTTCTGCGGGGCTCATTCAGTCCTCCAGAACTTGCAGGGCATCCGGCACGAAGCTGAGACCGACCGCCTGGCCCAAGGCCAGACCCGCATCGCCCGTGGCCGGGCTTTGCAGGCGCACCACGACCTCGGTGCCGTCGGGCAGGTTGACGTGACAATGGGTGTCGGTGCCGAAATAGACCAGATTGGTCACCTTGGCGGGCAGGGCATCGGCGTCGGTTTCGGCCCCGATGCGGATCTGTTCGGGGCGCACGGTCAGCGTCACGCGCCCGGTCGCCGAGGATGGCGCCGCCACCTTGATGCCGCAGTCGAGCCGGTAGGCGTCGCCGTCGCGGGTGGCGGGCAGGAAGTTCGTTTCGCCGATGAAGCTCGCGACAAAGCGGTTGACCGGCTTGGTGTAGATCTCTTTCGGGCTGCCCACCTGTTGCAGCTTGCCGGCACTCATCACGCCGATGCGGTCCGACATGGTCAGGGCCTCTTCCTGATCATGGGTCACGAAGACGAAGGTGATCCCGGTTTCAAGTTGCAACCGCTTGAGTTCCAGCTGCATTTCCTTGCGCAGCTTGAGGTCGAGCGCCGAAAGCGGTTCGTCGAGCAAAAGCACCTTGGGCGTCGGCGCCAGCGCGCGGGCCAGTGCGACGCGCTGCTGCTGGCCGCCCGAAAGCTGGCTGGTCTTGCGGTCGGCCATGGGTTCGAGCTTGACGAGCGCCAGCATCTGATCGACGCGCGCCTTCACCTCGGCCTTGGGGCGACCCAGCATTTCAAGGCCAAAGCCGATGTTCTGCGCCACCGTCAGATGCGGAAACAGCGCGTAGCTTTGAAACACCGTGTTCACCGGGCGCTTGTTGGGCGGCAGGGTCGTGATGTCGGCGCCGTCCAGCAGGATCGTCCCGGCAGAGGGCATCTCGAACCCGGCGATCAGGCGCAACAGCGTGGTCTTGCCGCAGCCCGACGGCCCGAGCAGGGTAAAGAACTCTCCGGTCCGGATCTGCACCGACACATCATTCAAGGCGCGCACAGCTGTTTCGCCGTGACCGAAGGCCTTGACGACATGGTTGGCCTCGACGGCGATGGTTTGTGTCACCGCTCACTCCCTTTTGTTTTGATCATATTGCGCGGGGTTTTTTTCCGCTTGCAAATGATTCTTTCCTATGGGGCAACGATTGCCGGCCGGCGTGCTGCCCAGGGTTGTGCCAGTTCTACTTCGGCGCAAAGAGCGATGAGTTCTTCATCGTTTCCGTAAGGGGCGGCGAGGTGGATGCCGATGGGCAGGCCGTCGCTCGACTGGCCAAGCGGCACCGAAGCCGCAGGCTGACCCGAGGCGTTGAAGACCGCGCAGAAGGGCGAATAGGCGAAAATCCCTTGCGGCCCAATGCGGTAGTTCACATAGTCGGTGGTCTGGGGCGAAAAGCGGCCTACCTTGGCCGCGGGCTCCGCCAAGGTGGCCGACAGAAGGATGTCACAGTCCGCGAAGGCGGTGGCCATCTGGCGGCCGAAGGCGTGGATTTCGCCGACCGCCTCAAGATAACGCAGCGGCGACAGGGTTTCGGCATGGGCGAGAGCGCCGCGGCTGACGCCTTCAACCAGATCCTCGGTCAGCGGCCGGCCCTTCAGGCTGGCCCGGATCGACAGGGCCGTGCCCACGGCGACGATGTCGGTCCAGGCCCGCATCATCATCGGCACATCGGCCTTGGGCCGGGCGGGGGAAACCTCGTGGCCCAGGCTTTCCAGAAGGCGACCGGCGGCGCGGACCGCCTCTGCCACCTCGGGGTGGATCGGCTCGCCGGTGAAGGTCGTGTCGCACAGGCCCACGCGCAAGCGGCGCGGCGGGCGGCTTATCGCGTCGGCATGGCTTTTGATGAGGGGCGGCGCGACATAGGGCGCGCCAAGGTCGGGGCCAGAGCAGGCGTCCAGCATATGCGCCGTATCGCGCACCGACCGGGTCAGAAACCCGTCGATCGACATGCCGGCCCAGCCCTCGCCGGCAAAGGGACCGTCGGGCAGACGCGCGCGGGTCGGCTTGAAGCCGAAAAGCCCGCAGGACGCGGCGGGAATGCGCACCGACCCGCCGCCGTCCGAGCCATGGGCAAAGGGCACGATCCCGGCCGCCACCGCAGCCCCCGCACCGCCCGAAGACCCGCCCGAGGTGCGGTCGAGGTTCCACGGGTTCCGCGTCGGCCCGCCGTAAACCGCGGCTTCGGTCGCGGCACCGATGCCGCCCTCGGGGCTGGTCGTGCGTCCGAAGGTCACGACGCCGGTGGCGCGGATGCGGTCGTAGATGGCGCTGTCACCCTTGTAGCGCGTGTTGGCCAAGAGGCGCGACCCGTTGTGGGAAGGGAAATCCACAGCCTCGCAGCCAAGGTCCTTCAGAAGGAAGGGCACGCCCCGGAAGGGTCCACGCGGGAGCCCCGCCGCGATATTGCGGCGCGCGGTGTCCTCTTGCACCAGAACAACGGCATTCAGCGCCGGGTTGACGGCCGCGACCTTTGCCAGAGCCGCCTCCAGCAGGTCCAGAGGGGTCACCTCGCCACAAGCCACCCGGGCGGCCAGGGCCGTTGCGTCTTCTGCCAGAAAGTCGATCACTGTTCAGTCCCCGATTGCGCTGTGTGCCGGAGGGTCCGGGGTCGCATGACCAGGGCCTGAATGGCTCGCGCCAGCAGGTCCGGCCCACCTGTCACAATCACGCTATCAAACCGGCAATCGGTTGGGAAGTCCTGCCACTCGCCGAAGGGTCAGCGGCACAAGCACCGCGAGAAGGCCCGCCTCTGACAAGGGCTTGGTGACATGGCCATCAAAGCCTGCGGTCCCTTGGGCCGTATTGCGGTCTTGCACATCGGCCGACATCGCCACCACGGCGATCCGCGTGCCGATCCCGGGCAGGCTGCGGATGCGGCGCAGGGTTTCCGCCCCGTCCATGTCCGGCATCAGCAGATCCAGCAGCACGATCTGCGGCGGGTCGGCTCCGCTCAGCTCGTCAAGTGCCGCGGCCCCTCCGGCCGCCTCGACCGGACTGGCGCCCAGAAGCCGCAGATAAGTCGATGCCACGAGCCGGTTGGTCGCGATGTCATCCACGACCAGAACACGCACTCCGGCAAGCGCGGAGCGCGTCGGCGGCTCTGCCACCGGCACCTCGTCCTGGCTGGCCGGGCCGATTTGCAGCGTCAGCAGGAAATGCGCGCCCGATACCGAGGGCAACAACACGAGGTCCCCGCCCATCCGCCGCGCCAGCGTCCGGGCGATGGACATGCCAAGGCCGGTGCCCGGAATGTTGAGCTGACCCCGGTAGAAGGGTTCGAAGATCTTTTCATGCAGCTCTTCGGGGACGCCGGGGCCGCTGTCGGTGACCTTGATGGCCAGCATGCCCGGCCGGCTTTCATAGACGAAGACCGAAATCAGGCCTTGTCTTGTGTGTTTGACCGCGTTGGACAGGATGTTGCACAGGCACTGGCGCAGCCTTTGGCCATCCAGACGGGCATGATGCGGCACGGATTCGTGCATCGAGAAGCGCAGCATCAGCCCGGCGTCTGCGATCTGCTGGCGGAACATGGCCACGATCGCGGCAACCTCTGCCGGCAGATCCAGAGGCTGCGGGCGGATCGGCAGCTGGCCGGCCTGCATGGCCGACAGGTCCAGGATGTCATCCAGCATCACCGAAAGGCTGCGCGCCGATTGCACGAGGATCGACAACCTGTCGCGCTGCTCGTCCGTTCTCGCGCCGGCCAGTTCGGCCGTGCCCATCCCGAGGATCGCATTGAGCGGGGTGCGCAGTTCATGGCTCATCTGCGCCAGAAAGCGCAGCTTGGTCTGATCGGCCGCCTGCGCCGCTGCCCTTTCGCGCCTCATCTCGTCATAAAGCCTGTGAAGCGACAGCATGGTCCGCACCGTCAGATGCGCCGAGGCAAGCACACAGAGGCTTGAGATCGCCAGTCCGACAGAATGGCCGAGGCTCAGCCAGTACCAGACATTGGCCAGAATCGTCACCGCGATGACGACCAGCCCGCCCGTCAGGGCCAGGGGCAGATGCACGGTGCGGATCGTCGAGACATGGATCAGCGTGACCAGTATCGATCCCACGGCAAAGGCCTTGGCCAGGGGATCCGGCGTCTGCCAGATCAGGGCTGGCACCAGGCAATAGGCGATCTGCGAGACGACATAGCAGGCCAGCATCGCCAGATAGCGGCCCGGACGGCGCTGCGGGTCTGCCACGCTCATCAGGCGCAGGCCGGCCAGTTCTCCGCCGAACTCCACCGCAAGGAGGCCGAGGCACAGGCCCCATGGCAGGTAGATCGCCGCTGTCGCAAAGGCCAGCACGACCAGAACCCTGCGATGCAGTTCTTCGCGCAGGATGACAGCATATTGCCGCGCGACTTCTTCAGCCGATTGCCGTTCGGCAAACCGGGTCAGGATGGAAAGCAGGCGGCGCAGCGTGGACAGGATCATCTCCCTATTTGAGGGCTATCCTTTTAAGATTCTTTTACCTGAACCTGAAAATGTTCATGGGCGAGGCGCTTTGATGGCGATTTCCTGCCAGAAGCGGCCATCTGCGCCAAAAATCAGGATGCGATTGTCGGTGGTGACCACGCCGACCCAGCCGGTCCCCAGCGTGACGGCGGCCGCGGTGGCGCCGGCGGGCAGCTGCAGGGAGGGGGGCAGCCCGGGATGCGCGCCCGGCAAAGGCAGGCGGGTGACAAGCAGCCAAACCACCGTTAAGACGCCACCGATCAGGCTGAGCGTGAGGGCGATCACCAACCATTTCAGCCAGACCAGCGACGGCGGCAGTTCCGCCGTATCATCTTCGGGAGTTCCGGTCATGGCCACCTCTGCACCTTCTGAAGACCTGGCCGAGGAAGATGCGCTCTACATCACCATCCCGCAAGCGGCTCCGTCCCGCCTTGATAAGGCGCTTGCCGTACTTGTGCCAGTGGAAGCCGCCCTGTCGCGCAGCCGTCTGGCCCGCATGATCGAGGAGGGCGCCGTCAGCCGCGACGGCCTGACCCTGCGCGATGGCAAGTCCCGGGTCGCGGAGGGCGAGACCTACCGCATCCAGCTTGACCCGGCGGTGACGGTGGAAACCCTGGCCGAAGACATCCCCCTGACGGTGATCTGGGAGGATGAGGATCTGATCGTGATCGACAAGCCCGCCGGCATGGTCGTGCATCCCGCCCCCGGCAGCCCGCACGGCACCCTCGTCAACGCGCTGTTGTTTCACTGTGGTGACAGCCTGTCCGGTATCGGCGGCGAACGCCGTCCGGGCATCGTGCACCGCATCGACAAGGATACCTCCGGCCTGCTGGTCGTGGCCAAATCCGACCGCGCCCATCACGGCCTTGCGCGCCAGTTCGAGGATCACAGCGTCGCGCGTCGCTATCTCGCCGTGGTCCATGGCATGCCCCAGGCTGGCGATCCGCGCCTGCGCGGGTTGCGCGGCATCTCGACCGAGGCGGGCGGCATCCTGCGCATCGCGACCGAACTCGCGCGCCACAAGACCGACCGCCAGCGCCAGGCCGTGGTCTGGGACGGCGGCGGCCGCCATGCCGTGACCCGCGTCCGCGTCATCGAGGATTACAAGGGCGCTGCGGCGCTGGTCGAATGCTGGCTCGAAACCGGGCGAACCCATCAGATCCGCGTGCACATGGCCTATGCCGGGCACGGGCTGATCGGCGATCAGACCTATGGCGGCACGCGGCGGCTGGCGCCCAAGGTCTTCGGGCCGGCGGCAGAGCTGGCCAATGCCTTCCCGCGCCAGGCCCTGCATGCCGCCACGCTGGGCTTTGACCATCCGGTCACGGGGCAGAGGCTCGACTTCTCCTCGCCCCTGCCGGCGGATTTCGCGGCGCTGGTCGCAGCCTTGCGCGCGGTGCCCTGATCTGCACCGCCGCACCCGGTCCGCGCGGGGGCGCGCAGAACCTGCGCTGGCCTTGCGACGGAAATCGGTTCACGCTTCGTTAACCATGCAGTGGTAGCCCATGGCAATGACCGGGCACCTGCAGGTCAGCCAGGGACTTGAACCACGCAGGTTGGGTTCCTAAGTGAACATTCCGTGTTCCGGGGGCGCGACCGCACCGGAGCGTAACAGGGGGCGTCGATCATGAGCACCTATGCAAATCTGCCGGCACCCAGCCCGGAACAGGGGCTGAACCGCTACATGCAGGAAATCCGCAAGTTTCCTCTGCTGGAGCCGGAAGAAGAATACATGCTTGCCAAGCGCTGGGTGGACCATCAGGACACGCAGGCGGCCCACAAGATGGTCACCTCGCACCTGCGGCTGGCCGCCAAGATCGCCATGGGCTATCGCGGCTATGGCCTGCCCCAGGCCGAGGTGATCTCGGAAGCCAATGTGGGCCTGATGCAGGCCGTCAAACGCTTTGACCCGGAGAAGGGTTTCCGGCTGGCCACCTATGCGATGTGGTGGATCCGCGCCTCTATCCAGGAATATATCCTGCGGTCCTGGAGCCTTGTGAAACTGGGCACCACGTCGGCGCAAAAGAAGCTGTTCTTCAACCTGCGCAAGGCCAAGGCCAAGGTCGGCGCCCTTGAGGAGGGCGATCTGCATCCCGAAAACCTCGCCCAGATCGCCAAGGACCTGTCGGTGCCCGAGGCCGAGGTTATCGCGATGAACCGGCGCCTGTCGGGCGGGGATGCCTCGCTCAATGCCACGATCGGGTCGGATGGCGAAGGCAGCGGCCAGTGGCAGGACTGGCTTGAGGACGAAGACAGCGATCAGGCCGGCGACTATGCCGAACGGAACGAATTCGACACCCGCTATGCCCTGCTGACCGAGGCTATGGCGGCCCTGAACGAGCGGGAACGCGATGTCTTGACCAAGCGCCGCCTGTCCGAGACGCCGATCACGCTGGAAGAACTTTCCGAAAGCTATGGCGTCAGCCGCGAACGCATCCGCCAGATCGAGGTGCGCGCCTTTGAAAAGCTGCAGGACCGCATGCGCGAACTGGCGCGCGGCAAGGGCATGGTCGTGCCGGCCTGAGCACCACCCCCCGATAGAGGCCCGGCGGCCCACGCCGGGCCTTTTCTTCGGTGCAGCGGCGCGGCGCCGATCCTGCCGCATCTGCCACGCAGCACCCGCGCCGCCAGGCCGCTTGCACGGGACCGCCCCCGCGCGTATGACCTTGATCTTCCGGAAGCAGGAGTGCCGCCCGATGCGCATGCGGGACACGTTTATCAAGCCCATGCACCCCGAGGGCTACAAGTTCGTCGGCATCTTTGCCGTCATCACGCTGGTGCTGTTCTGGCTCTGGGCGCCTCTGGGCTGGCTGGGTCTTGGGCTGACGGTCTGGTGCTATTACTTTTTCCGAGACCCCAAGCGATCTGTCCCCCTGGGCGAGACGCTGGTGCTGAGCCCGGCCGATGGCGTGGTCTCGCTGATCGAGCCGGCGGTGCCGCCGTCCGAACTGGGTCTTGGCCCGCAGCCGCTGACCCGGGTGTCGGTCTTCATGTCGGTCTTCAACTGTCATGTGAACCGCATGCCGGTGGGTGGCACAATCGAGGCGATTGCCTATCACCCCGGCACTTTCGTCAATGCCTCGCTCGACAAGGCCTCGACCGACAATGAGCGCAACGCGCTGCTGATCGGGATGGAGGATGGCCGCAAGGTCGTGGTGGTGCAGATCGCCGGTCTGGTGGCACGGCGCATCATGTGCTGGGCCAGGAAGGGCCAGCCCTTGCGCGCCGGCGACCGCTTCGGCCTGATCCGGTTCGGCTCACGGCTGGATGTCTATCTGCCGCCGGGGGTGGCGCCGATGGTCAGTCTGGGTCAGACGATGATCGCGGGTGAAAGCATCATCGCCGACCTCGCCTCCCTGGACCCCGCCCGCCTGTCGCGGAGCGAATGATGTCCGACCCCGGCCTGCGCGGACCCTCCGAATTCAACCTGGTGCAGCTTTTGCCCAATCTGCTGACGATTTCGGCGATGTGCGCGGGCCTGACCGGGATCCGCTTTGCCATGATGGATCTGTTCAGCTGGGCCGTCGCGATGATCCTGCTGGCGGCCGTGCTGGACGGGCTGGATGGTCGGGTGGCCCGCCTGCTGCGGTCTGAATCCGAAATCGGGGCCGAACTGGATTCGCTGGTCGACTTCGTCAACTTCGGCGTGGCGCCGGGGCTGGTGATCTACCTGTGGGGCCTGCATGAATTGCAAAGCGGCGGCTGGATCGCCACGCTGATCTATGCGACCTGCTGCCTCTTGCGGCTGGCGCGGTTCAACATCGGCAACCGACTGCAGGGCGAAAAGGCTCCGGACGCTTCCGCAGCCAAGCCCGCGACGAATTTCACTGGCGTGCCCTCGCCCGCCGGGGCCATGATGGCGATGCTGCCGATGTATTTCGCCTTCATGGAGCCCACGCTGCCCAAGATAGCGCCGCAGCTTCTGGCGCTGTACATGGTGCTGGTGGGCGGGCTGATGATCAGCCGGCTGCCGACGCCGTCGTTCAAGTCGGTCACGGTCTATGCCGAGAATGTCCGCTTCGTCATCGTGGGCTTCGTGGGGCTGGTGGCCGCACTTCTGACCTTCCCCTGGGAGACGATGGTGGTCATCGATCTGGGCTATCTTGCCATCGTCATCAAATCGGTGTGGCTATTCCGCAAGAACCGCAAGGGTCTGCGCGGTCTTTGACAAGTTGGCGCTTGCCGCCCTGCCGCGATCTTTCTAGCCTTCTCCAACCCTTGGGGAGGAGACGGCAATGGCAGCGGTGAAGTGGGGCGTTCTTGGCGCCGCAAAGTTTGCACGAGAGCACATGGCTCCGGCGATCCATGCGGCCAAGGGGGCGGAACTTTATGCGCTGGCCACCCATTCGACCGAAAAAGCAGCGCCCTTCGTAGACTTCTGCCCCGGCCTGAAGGTGCATGGCACCTATGACGCGCTTCTAGCCGATCCCGAGGTCGAGGCCGTCTATATCCCGCTGCCCAACCACCTTCATGTGGTCTGGACGCTCAAGGCGCTGGCGGCGGGCAAGCATGTGCTGACTGAAAAGCCCATCGCCCTGCACGCGCGCGAGATCGACCAGATCATCCATGCCCGCGATGCCGCCAAGAAGCTCGCGGCCGAGGCCTATATGATCGTCTTTCACCCGCAGTGGCAGCGCGCCAAACAGCTTGTCGAAGAGGGTGCCATCGGCAAGGTGACCCATGTCGACGCGGCCTTTTCCTATGACAACCGCGCGGACCTGACCAATATCCGCAACCGCGCCGATGCCGGCGGCGGTGGCATCCGCGATATCGGCGTCTACACCTATGGTTCGGTCCGCTTTGTCACCGGGGCCGAGCCGGTCGAGTTGCAAAGCCGGATCCGGCGCGAAAATGGCGTGGATGTCTGGGCGCAGGTGACCAGCATCATGGGCGGCCCCCTGGGGCGCTTCACCTATTCCGCCATGACCTCGATGCGGCTCTTCAACCGGCAGGAGGTGGTGTTCCAGGGCGACAAGGGCATGATCCGGGTGGCCAATGCGCCCTTCAACGCGGCCGTGCACGATCAGGCGCAACTTGAACTGCACCAGCCCGGCCACAAGGTCACGATCGAACGCTTCCCCGGCGTGAACCAATATGCCCTGCAGGTCGAGGCTTTCAGCCGTTCCGTCCGCACCGGCGCGCCTTATCTCTGCCCGCTGGAATTCGTGCGCGGCACCCAGGCGATGATCGACCGGGTCTTCCAGATGGAAAGCGCCGTCTCGCTTTAGGCCGGGGAGAAGGCGGCGGCACTCAGGCAAACCTGCCGCGGGGCGCAGCCATTCGCAGGGCGGCACGGGGCCATTCGCGCGGCGCATCGACCCGGTCGCCATTGCGGCAGATCAACGCGCGGGCAGGGCGACAGTGCGATGCTTCAGGCAACCCAACGGAGGTTGCCATGAAAAAGCTGCAGACCCTTTACCTTGTCGCGTCCGACGCGGGCTTTCGCCTGGTGCGGACCCATGAGCCTGATCTGATTGAAATCTCGCATCAGGCCTCGTCCAGTTTCCCCGATGTGGCCTACAACTACCCAAGCCAGACCAGCCACAGCCATGGCGGCCCGGGGGCGGCCTCGTTCGACACCGGCGCCACGGCCAATCGGGTGGAACAGGAACGCCTGCGCTTTGCCCGCCACATCGTCGCGGCTCTGGAGGCCGAATGGGGCAGGGGCACCTACGACCGGATCGTGATTGCCGCCGGCCCCAAGATGCTGGGAGAGTTGCGCGCTGCCCTGCCGAAGGCGCTGCACCCCCTTGTCGCGGCAGAACTGCACAAGGATCTGATGAAGATCCCCCTGCACGACCTGCCGCGCCATCTGGTCGAGGTCAGCGACGTCTGAGGCCTCAGTCCTCCATCGCCTCCAACTCGTCGATGAAGCCCGCGATCATCGAAAGGCCGCGGTCCCAGAACTTGGGATCGCTGGCATCGAGGCCGAAGGGCGCCAGCAGTTCCTTGTGGTGCTTGGAGCCGCCGGCCTTCAGCATGTCGAAATACTTGTCCTCGAAGCCGGGCAGGCCTTCGGCATAGGTGGCGTAAAGCGCGTTCACCAGGCCGTCGCCGAAGGCATAGGCATAGACATAGAAGGGCGAATGGATGAAGTGCGGGATATAGGACCAGAAAGTCTCATAGCCCGGCATGAAGTCGAACACCGGGCCCAACGATTGGGCCTGCACCGACATCCAGAGCGCATTGATGTCGTCCGGCGTCAATTCGCCATCGGCGCGGGTGGCGTGCAGCTTGCATTCAAAGTCGTAGAAGGCGATCTGGCGCACGACCGTGTTGATCATGTCCTCGACCTTGCCGGCGAGCAGGGTCTTGCGTTCGGCAGGGGTCCTTGCGTTGTCCAGAAGGCGGCGGAAGGTCAGCATCTCGCCAAAGACCGATGCCGTTTCGGCCAGCGTCAGCGGGGTCGAGGACAAAAGTTCGCCCTGACCCGCCGCCAGCACCTGATGGACGCCGTGGCCCAGTTCATGCGCCAGCGTCATCACGTCGCGCGGCTTGCCCAGGTAGTTCAGCATGACATAGGGGTGAACCGTGGTGACCGTCGGATGGGCAAAGGCGCCGGGGGCCTTGCCGGGTTTGACGCCGGCGTCGATCCAGCCTTTGGAGAAGAAGGGGGCGGCAATCTCGGCCATGCGCGGATCGAAGGCGGCATAGGCGGCGCGGACCGTCTCGACCGCCTCATCCCAGCCCACAAGGCGCGGGGTTTCGATGGGCAGGGGGGCGTTGCGGTCCCAGACCTGCAGCGTGTCGAGCCCCATCCACCTGGCCTTCAGCTTGTAATAGCGGTGCGACAGTTTGGGATAGGCGGCCACGACGGCATTGCGCAGGGCCTCGACCACCTCGGGTTCAACGTGGTTGGCCAGATGGCGGCCGAACTGCGGGCTTGGCATCTTGCGCCAGCGGTCGTGGATTTCCTTTTCCTTGGCGAGCGTGTTGTGGATGCGGGCGAAAAGCTTGACATTCTTTTCAAATACTTCGGCCAGGGCGCGGGCGGCCGCCTCGCGCTTGGTACGGTCGGTGTCGGTCAGGAAGTTCAGCGTGGCTTCAAGGCTCAGCTCTTCGGGTTCGCCCGCGACCGAGAACATCAGGCCGGCCATCGTTTCGTCAAAAAGCTTGTTCCAGGCCGAGGCGCCCACGACCGAAGTGTCGTGCAGGAACTGTTCCATCTCGTCCGACAGCTGGTGCGGGCGCATGGCGCGCATGCGGTCGAAGACGGGTTTGTAGCGGGCAAGGGCGGGGTTTTCGGCCAGAAGGCCGGCCAGGTGATCATCCTCCAGCCGGTTGAATTCCAGGCTGAAGAAGACCAGCGCCGATGTGAAATCGGTGATCTGGCCCTCGGCATCGGCCATGAACTTGGCGCGGTCGGAGTCGAGCGTGTTCTGGTAATAGCGCAGGCCCGCATAGGACATGATGCGCCCGCCCGTCGTCTCGATCCGTTCATAGCTTTGCACGCAGTCGAGCAGCGCATCGGCAGACAGCGTCGCCAGCTTGCCCTGATAGGTCGCGGCAAAGCCCGCGCAGGATTGCTTGAGCCAGGACATGTCGCGGGCGAATTCGGCGCTGTCGGGGGCGGGGTACAGGTCGGTCAGGTCCCAGTCGGGCAGCGGGCCAAGGTTGCCGGGTGCGGCACCGGCGGCATTGGCATCAAGGAGGGGGCGGAAGTGGGAAAGCATGGCGACCTCATCTGGCTTTGCCCCTATGTAAGGGCGCGGGGCCGGATTGGAAACCGGGTTTCACCTTTGCGTGTCGGTCTCGGGCGTGATCTCGGCCAGCGCGGTCGCACGGTCGGGGGTCAGATCGCGGTGCCAGCGGACAAGTTCGGCGCCGACCAGATCGAACCCGGATTTGCGCCGCTTGTTGGGCCGGGTACCGGTATAGGCCAGTTCAAAGACGAGGTGGGGGGTGACCTGGCGCTGCGGGCCGAAGCGGTCGGTGGTGTGGGTGCGGCTCCACCCGATGATCTCGGGCGTCTCTGGCAGGGTCAGGCGCAGCCGGGTCAGCGCCACCAGCGCGTTGCCATGGGGCAGGGCAAAGGTCGCCTCGGGGCCCGCGGGGTCGATCATGGTCAGAAGGGCAAGGCAGGTGCCCGGGCGCGGGTCCGTTTCGATCGGCACGGCAAGCCGGGTGCGAAAACTGCCCGCGGCCAGCCGGTTGAAGATCAGCCTCGCCTCGGGCGGCAGGCGGCTTGCGGTATCAAGATAGCGGGCAGGCTCGGCCGATTGCAGGGCGGCCAGGCAGGCGATCAGATCGGGCGGCGTGCCGGGCGCCTGGGGCAACAGCAGCGCCGCAAGTTCGGCCTTGTCGGTCGTGGCGGCGCGGCAGGCTTCGACCAGAAAGGCCGGGATATCGCTGGCGGCGGCGACCCAGGCCAGAAGCGCATCGGCCGAGGCGATGCGCCGCGGGCGCTGGCCCGAGAGCAGGGCGCGCGCCGCCTTTGCCTCGGCCGCAGGCACCGCCGCCTCATAGGCAGCAAGGGCCGCGGCATCGGGCGCGCCCTGTGCCACGAGCATTGCAAAGCGGATCACCGGATCACCTCGCTTTGCAGGCCGCGGCTGGCGAGCCATTGGCTGAAGGGCCTTGTGTAGCCATGCATGGTCAGGACCCGGGCGGCGCCGGTCGCAGCCACGGCGGCGTTCAGGCCGGGCCAATCGGCGTGATCGGACAGGGTGAAGGCTGCCGCCGTGCCTTTGCGGCGCGCGGCCAGCGCCATCCAGCCCGAGGCAGCGGCCGTGACATGCGGGCCGAGCCCCAGCGCCCAGCCGCTGGCCATGGCGTTGGGGCTGGCGATGACCAGCGCCCCCTTGGGTGCGGGCGTGTCGTTCAGGGCCAAGGTCGGCGGCAGGCCATAGCCCTGCGCGCGCAGGATTGCCGTGACCTCTTCGACCACGGGATGGGTGCAGATCGGCCCCAGCCCCTGCAACCCCGCCATCAGCCGCTGCGCCTTGCCGAAGGAATAGGCCAGCAGAACCGAGGCCCGCCCCTCGGCCGCATTGGCCCGCCACCAGCGTGCGATCTCGTCCAGCACCGTGGCCTCGGGCTGCCAGCGAAAGACGGGCAGGCCGAAGGTGCATTCGGACAGGAACGTGTGACATTGCACCGGCTCGAACGCCTCGCAGAGGCCATCGGCGGCGGTCTTGTAATCGCCCGAGGCGACCCAGACCTCGCCGTCCCTCTCGATCCGGATCTGGGCCGAGCCCGGAACGTGGCCAGCGGGATGAAAGCTGACGGTGACGCCACCGATCCGGCGCGGCTCGCCATAAGCAATGCCTTCGGCATTGATCTTGCCCAGACGGTGGCGAATCACTGGCAGCGCAGCCGCGGTGCAGAGGTAGGCCCCCATGCCCCGCGCCGCGTGATCGGAATGGCCATGCGTGATCAGCGCGCGCGGCACCCGTCCCATCGGGTCGATGTGAAAATCGCCGTCCGGGCAGTAAAGCCCCGCCTTGGTGGATATCAGGATCGGATCGCGGCTCATGCCGGCAGCATAGGGGCAAATCGCCGGGAATTGAATCGCGTTTTGTTCCTGCCTTGCGCCGCCCGATCCCGGCCTCGCCGCGAAAACCGGCGCGTGGATGCCCAAAAATTAAGCGATCTTGCAAGCCAGCGCCGTTTTCGCGCGCCTTCCCCTTTCCGCTGCGGTAGAGGGTGGATTTACTGGAGCCAGACAAGAAAGGTCGCATTCATGACCCAAAGCTTCAACGAAATGTACCTCGATGACACGGTGCGTGCGCCCTATGCCCGGCTTGAAGCCTGGATGCGCGCGATGCCGGCCGACCTGCGCATCCAGAAACAGGCCGAGGCAGAGGCTTTGTTCCGCCGCATCGGCATCACTTTCGCGGTCTATGGCGAGGGTGGCGATCCGGACCGTCTGATCCCCTTCGACATGTTCCCGCGCGTCTTCACCCACAACGAATGGGCGCGGCTGGAACGCGGCATCAAGCAAAGGGCGCGGGCGCTCAACGCCTTTCTGGTCGATGTCTATGGCCGGGGAGAGATCATCCGCGCCGGCCGCATCCCGGCCAATCTGGTCTATCAGAACGCGGCTTACGAAAAGGCGGTCGCGGGCTTCGTGCCGTCGAAGGGGGTCTATTCCCATATCGTGGGCATCGACATCGTGCGCACCGGCCCGACCGAATTCTTCGTGCTGGAGGACAATTGCCGCACGCCTTCGGGTGTCAGCTACATGCTGGAAAGCCGCGAGATGATGATGCGGATGTTCCCCGACCTCTTCCGCGAAAACCGGATCGAGCCGGTTGACCGCTATCACGAGCTGTTGCGCCGCACGCTGGCCTCGGTGGCACCCGCCAAGTGCGATCATGAACCCACAGTGGTGATCCTGACGCCGGGCCATTTCAATTCGGCCTACTACGAACACAGTTTCCTCGCCGACCTGATGGGGGTCGAACTGGTCGAGGGGCAGGATCTGTTCGTCGAGGGCGAGTTTGTCTACATGCGCACGACCCAGGGGCCGAAGCGCGTCGATGTGATCTATCGGCGGATCGACGACGCCTTCATCGCCCCCTTGTGCTTTCGCCCCGATTCCATGCTGGGCGTGCCGGGTCTGATGGATGTCTACCGCTCGGGTGGCGTCTCGATCTGTTCGGCGCCGGGGGCGGGGGTGGCCGATGACAAGGCGGTCTATACCTTCGTGCCGGAAATGGTGCGGTTCTATCTGGGCGAGGAGCCCATCCTGAACAATGTGCCCACCTGGCAATGCGGCAAGTCCGACGATCTGAAATATGTGCTGGATCAGCTGCCCGAACTGGTGGTCAAAGAGGTGCATGGCTCGGGCGGCTACGGCATGCTGGTCGGGCCGAAATCGACCAAGGACCAGATCGAGATGTTCCGCGCCAAGATCGTCAAGGACCCGGGCAATTACATCGCCCAGCCCACCTTGGCCCTGTCGGCCACCCCGACCTTCGTGGCCGAGGGTGTGGCACCGCGCCATGTCGACCTGCGGCCCTATTGTCTGGTCGGGGAACGGATCGAGCTTGTGCCCGGGGGCCTGACGCGGGTTGCCCTGACCGAGGGCAGCCTTGTGGTCAATTCCTCGCAAGGCGGCGGCGTCAAGGATACCTGGGTGTTGGCGGAGTAAGTCATGCTGTCTAGAACTGCCGACAATCTATTCTGGATCGCCCGCTACATGGAGCGCGCCGAAACTTCGGCCCGGCTTCTGGAGGTGGGCTCGCGCATCTCGCTCTTGCCCTCGGCGCAGGGCTATCGCAACGAATGGGATGCGATCCTGAGATCGACCGACACGCAGGACCCCTTCACCCGCAAGTATGGCGAGGCGGTGCAGCGCAACATCGAAAGCTACATGTTCTTTGACCGCGACAATCCGTCTTCGGTGGCCTCCTGCATCACGCAGGCGCGCGAGAACGGCCGGATCGTGCGCACGGCGCTGACAAGCCAGGTCTGGGACGCGCTCAACACCGCCTTTCAGGACCTGCGCGAGATCGAGCGTACACCGCGCAGCAAGCTGGAACTGTCCCGGCTGACCGACTGGACGATGAAACAGGCCGCCATGGTGCGCGGCGCCATTGATGCGACGCTGCTCAGGGGCGATGGTTACAACTTCCTCAACCTCGGCTATGCGCTGGAGCGCGGCGATGCGACGGCGCGGCTCATGGATGTGAAATATTACGTGCTTCTGCCCCGGATGGGCGTGGGGTCGGGCATCGACAACGACCAGTGGTCGATGATGCTGCGCGCCCTGTCGCTGCACCGGGCCTTTCACTGGGCCTATGGCGGCGAGGTGACGGCGGCCAAGATCGCGCATTTCCTGATCCTTAACCCGCATTGCCCGCGTGCGCTGATCACCTGCGTCAGTGCGGCCAACAACCATCTGGGGCGACTGGCCAAGCTTTACGGCAAGTCCGGCGCGGCCCAGGCCCAGGCCGAGGCGCTGCAGGCCGAACTCGATCGCCTGAGCCCCGAACTGATCTTTGAAGAGGGACTTCACGAATTTCTGGGCCGTTTCATTCGCCAGACGGCGGGGATCGCTGGAATGGTCCATGAAACCTACCTGTCCGGGGATATGCGCTGATGCTTCTGCTGATCGACCATGTGACGCTTTATCGCTACGCCTCTCCGGTGCGCGGCGTGGTGCAAAGCCACCGGCTGACCCCTTCGATCTGCGAGGGCCAGCAGGTGCTGGATTGGGAGGTCACCGTGACCGGCGGCCTGAAAGGCGGCGGCTTTCGCGATGGCGCCGGCGACTGGGTGCAGGGGTGGAGCGTGAAGGGCCCGGTCAGTGAGATCGCAGTCCACGTCCGGGGCAGGGTGCAAACCGCTGACACCGCCGGCGTTTTGCGCGGCCACCGCGAGATCGTGGCGCCCGAATGCTATCTGGGCGAGACCTTTGCCACCGAACTGACCGGCGGCCTGCCGATGCTGGCCAAGGCGGCGGAGGGGGCGGAAGACCGGCTTGCCGCGGCGCATGCGCTCTGCCGGGCCGTCAGCGAGGCCGTGGCCTACCGCCCCGGCGCCACCAATGCCCATACCACCGCCGCCGAGGCGCTCGATCAGGGCGAAGGCGTCTGCCAGGACCACGCCCATGTCCTGTGCGCCGTCGCGCGCGCCAACGGAATTCCGGCGCGCTATGTCTCGGGCTATCTTCTGGCCGATGCCGAGGGCGCCCCGCACGAGGCGGCCCATGCCTGGGCCGAGCTTTTCGTTCCGGGTCTGGGCTGGGTCGGCTTTGATCCGGCCAACGAATGTTGCCCCGATGACCGCTATGTGCGGCTGGGATCCGGCCTCGATGCGCGCGAGGCGGCCCCGATCCGCGGCTCTGCCCGCAGTTCGGGGCCAGAAACCCTCGATGTGACGGTTGCGGTTCTGGCCACGCAGCAATAGGGTCGCCCGATCAGGGCGGGGAAGCGGAAATGACCTATTGTGTCGGGCTTTTGTTGAACGAGGGCATGGTCTTGCTGTCCGATACCCGCACCAATGCCGGGCTCGACAACATTTCCGTCTATCGCAAGATGTTCTTCTTCGAGGAACCGGGCGAAAGGGTCATCGTGATCCTGACCGCCGGCAGCCTTTCGGTGACGCAAACCGCGATTTCCGAACTGCGCGAGGCGGTCGATGACCCGGAGTCGACGCCCGAGACCTCGATCATGAAGGCGCCGACCATCCTGATGGCGGCCGGCATCATCGGCAACAAGCTGGCCGAGGTGCGCGGCCAGATCGACGACAAGCTGAGCGCCATGCGGCAGGGGGCCACGGCCAGCATGATCGTGGCCGGCCAGCGCAGGGGCGCGCCGATGCGGCTGTTCCTGATCTATCCCGAGGGCAACTTCATCCAGGCGACCGAAGACACGCCCTTCCTGCAAATCGGCGAGCACAAATACGGCAAGCCCCTGCTCGACCGCGTGGTCACCCCGGCGACCAGCCTTGAGGATGCGCAAAAGGCGGTTCTCCTGTCGATGGACTCCACGCTGCGGTCCAACCTGTCGGTGGGGATGCCGCTTGATCTGTGCGTGATCGAAAAAGACGCCTGCGCCGTGGGCCTCAAACGCCGGATCGAGGCGGGCGACGAAGCCTTTCGCCAGATGAGCGAGGCCTGGAGCCGCGCCCTGCGCGATGGCTTCACCCAGATCAACATTTGACCGGCGGCGCCTGCGCTTAACCAGAGAAAAGCCCCAGCGCCGCGTCCAGAAAGGCGTGGCACAGGGCCGGAGTCTCCATCAGAACTTCGTGCTGGCCACCCTCAACCAGATGCAGGCGGCCGTTCGGCCAGGCCTTCATCCGGCTGCGGATCACTTCGGGATCGACGACCTGTTCCAGCGTGCCAAGCGCGCAAAGGCAGGGCAGCGCGGGGCTGGGCATCCCGGCGAGGCTATTGCATTCGGTGAGGGCGGCGTGCAGCCAGTTGAGGCTGGGCCCGCCGAGCGACAGATCCGGCTGGGCCAGGGCTTGCCGGCGCATGTAATCCCACATCCCGGGATCGTTGGTCAGGACATTGCCGGCGAAGGGTTCGTCGAGCACGTAATTCGCAGGCCCCGTGCCCGGCGCATAGCGGTGGCCCTGGCCCAGGGCGCAGGCCAGCGTCGAAAGGGGCAGGGCGAAGGGCTTTTGCCACCAGGGCAGGGCAATCCCCCACATCGGCGCGGAGAAGGCCACGGTGCGGAAGGCCAGCCCGCGCATCAGCGCGCGCAGGCCGATCGCGCCGCCCATCGAATGAGCCAGCATGTGAAAGGGCTGCGGCAGGCCTTGCGCCGCGGCAAAGGTCAAAAGCGTGTCAAGATCGTCTTGAAACTCTGCAAAATCAACGACATGGCCGACCATCCTGTCGGGCAAGGCGCGGTCGGCCAACCCCTGACCCCGCCAGTCCACCGTGAGGACAGCATAGCCCGCCTCTGCCAGAGCCCGGGCGGTGCGGCCATATTTCTCGACATATTCAGACCGGCCGGGCAGCAGGACCACGGTGCCCTTCTGACCGCAGGCGTGCCAGATCGCGGCCCTGATCCGCGTGCCATCCGCCGTCTTCAGCCAGAAGGCGCGCCCATCCGCCGGCCCATCGGCCAGATCGTCATGCAGTGGCGCCGCGCTCAACTCAACACCTGGCCCAGTTTCATCGCAAGCCCCATGCTGCCCTCGACCGTCAGCTTGCCGGACATGAAGGCCGATGCGGCGGAGATCTCGCCTGAAAGCAGCGCCTCGAACACCTCGGTCGGGGCGGTCAGCGTGACATCGGCGGGTTCATCGCCTTCGCGCGCGCCATTGGCGTCGAACATGATGCTGCCCTCGCCCGGAAAGACGAATTTCGCCACCGCGTCAAAGCCGCTGCCGGCGCGGGCTGCAAGCTCTGCCACGGCCTTGTCGATCACTTTGCTCAACTCTGTCTCCTTCGTGATGGTCAGCCACTGGCATTTTGCGCCGCATGCGTTACTTTCAAGGTTATGAAAGCCTTGCGCCCTCTTGCCAATGGTCTCGTTGCGGCAGTCCTGCTGTTTTTGGCGGGGCTTGTCCCGGCTTGGGCGGATGACAAGAAGCTAGACGACCTGTTTCAGCAGCTTCAGACCGCCACCGACGAAGAGGCGGGCCCGATCACGCAAGGCATCTGGCTGGAATGGTCGAAATCGGGTTCTCCGGCCATGGACCTCTTGCTGCGGCGCGGTGAGGCCGCCATGGCCGCGGGCGATCCCAAGGGGGCCATCGAACATCTGACCACGCTGATCGACCATGCCCCGGACTTTCCCGAAGGCTACAACGAACGCGCCACCGCCTATTTCCAGATCGGCCAATATGGCCTGTCGATCGCCGACATCGCCAAGACCCTGTCCCTGAACCCGCGGCATTTCGGTGCTCTGGCCGGGCTTGGCATGATCTTTGAACAGCTGAACGAACCCGACAAGGCGCTGGAAGTCTACCAGGAGGCCTTGAAACTCAACCCGCATATGAAAGATGTACGGGATTCGGTAAAACGGCTGGATGCCAAACTCGGCGGGCAGGAGCTTTAAGTCAAAATGGGCGAACCCCCTCGGGTGACGGCGGTCCTTGGACCGACCAACACCGGCAAGACTCATTATGCCATCGAAAGGATGCTGTCGCACCGCACCGGCGTGATGGGCCTGCCGCTGCGCCTGCTTGCGCGCGAGGTCTATGACCGGATCGTCAAGCTGCGCGGGCCCTCGGTCGTGGCTCTGATCACCGGCGAAGAGCGCATCGTGCCCGACCGGCCGATGTATTGGGTTGCCACCACCGAAGCCATGCCGCTGGAGATTGGCGCCGATGTCGTGGTGGTCGACGAGATCCAGCTTTGCGCCGACCCCGAGCGCGGCCATGTCTTCACCAACCGCCTGTTGCACGCGCGCGGGCTGATCGAGACCTTGTTTCTGGGGTCCGACACCATGCGCCCGGCCATCGCAGGGCTGATTCCGGGCGTGCAGTTCGAACGGAAGCAGCGGTTTTCCACCCTGACCTTCGCAGGTTCGAAAAAGATAAGCCGGATGCCGGAAAGGTCGGCCATTGTCGGGTTCAGTGTTGAAAATGTCTATGCCATCGCAGAGCTGATCCGCCGCACCAAGGGCGGTTGCGCGGTGGTGATGGGGGCGCTTTCCCCCCGTACGCGGAACGCGCAGGTCGCGATGTACCAGAACGGCGATGTGGATTACCTCGTCGCGACCGATGCCATCGGCATGGGGCTGAACCTTGACATCAAGCATGTGGCCTTCGCCTCAACCTCGAAATTCGACGGGCGGCGGATGCGGATGCTCAACACGCAAGAGATCGGCCAGATCGCCGGCCGCGCCGGGCGCCACACCGAAAACGGCACCTTTGGCGTGACCGGCGAGGCGCGGCCCTTCGATGAAGAGGAAATCGAGGCGATCGAGAACCACAAGTTCGATCCGGTCCGCAAACTGATGTGGCGCAATGCCGATCTGGATTTCGGCTCGGCTGAACGGCTGATCCGGTCGCTGGAGCATCCGACCTTCAACCCGTGGCTTACGCGGGCGCGCGATGCCGATGACGTTCTGGCGCTGAAATACCTGTCCGGCCTGCCAGAGGTTCAGGCCAAGCTGACCGGCCCGCAGCGCGTCAGCCTGTTGTGGGATGTCTGCCGCGTGCCCGATTTCCGCGGCGCTTCGGACAACGAACATCTGACGCTTCTGGCGCGAATCTTCGAGTTTCTGACCGGACGCGGTCTCAGCCAGACGCGCATCCCCGCCGATTGGCTTAAAAAAGCGATCGAACGAATCGACAAACCGGGCGGCGAGATTGATACAATCTCCAAGCGTTTGGCTTATATCCGCACCTGGACCTACATTGCGCAGCGCAAAGGCTGGGTGGAAGATGAAAGCCATTGGCGCGACGAGACGCGTGCGGTAGAAGACCGCCTGTCAGACGCCTTGCATCTGGCGTTGACACAAAGATTTGTTGACCGCCGCACTTCGGTGCTGCTGCGGCGGTTGAAGCAGAAGGAGACCCTCGTGGCCGAGGTGAATGACAAGGGCGAAGTCACGGTGAGTGGCGAATTCGTGGGCAAGCTGGACGGGTTCCGGTTCCGCCAGGACGCGACCAAATCGCCTGAAGAGGCGCAGACCCTGCGCACGGCGGCGCTGGCGGCTTTGAAGCCCGAGTTCCACCTGCGGGCGGATCGCTTCTACAACGCGCCCGACACCGAAATGGATTACACCACGCAGGGCGGCCTGATGTGGGGGTCTTCGGCCGTTGGCAAGCTGGTCAAGGGCGCCGAGGCGCTCCGCCCGCAGGTCGAGGTTTTTGTCGATGAAGAGGCCGGTCCCGATGTGGCCGACAAGGTGCGTCGCCGTGCCCAGCATTTCATCGACCGCAAGATCGCCGCGCTCTTCGAACCGCTGGCCGCCATGTCGCGCGACGAGGCGCTGACCGGGCTCGCCCGTGGTTTTGCCTTCCGCCTGGTCGAGGCGATGGGCGTCATCCCGCGTGATGAGGTGGCCAATGACGTCAAGGCTCTGGATCAGGACGCCCGCGCCGCGCTGCGCAAGCATGGCGTGCGCTTTGGCCAGTTCACGGTTTTCCTGCCGATCCTTCTCAAGCCTGCAGCCACCCGTCTGCGTCTGGTGCTGTGGAGCCTTTGGACCGGCCTGTCCGATTTCCCGGAAAGTCCGCCGCCGGGTCTGGTGACGATCCCCAACCTGCCCGACGTGCCGCGCAGCCATTACACGCTGTCGGGCTATCACCCCTCGGGGACCCGGGCGATCCGCATCGACATGCTGGAAAGGCTCGCCGACATCCTGCGCACCAAGGACAGCCGTGCCGGGTTCGAGGCGACGCCCGACATGCTGTCGATCACCGGCATGACGCTGGAACAGTTCGTCGATCTGATGGCCGGGCTGGGCTACAAGGGCGAAAAGGGCGAAAGGGTCAAGGTCAAGGCTGCTCCGGTGGTCGAGGTCAAGGTCGAAGAGCCGGCCTCGCTGAACCCGGTGCCGGAAGAGGTCTCGCTGATCCATCCCGCGCCCGTTGAAGAACCCGCGGCCGAACCGGCCGAAGCCCCCGCGCCCGAGATGGAGCAGTTCTACACCTTCACCTGGGCGCCAAAGCCGCGCCCGCATCCGGAACGGCCGGCACGCCCCGAACGGGCAGAACGCCCGGCAGAGCCGCGCGGCGACCGCCAGAAGCATGGCGGCGGACAGCGACAGGATCGGAGTTCTGATCGCGGCCCGCGCAAGGAGGCGGCCCCGGTTGCCGCACCTGTTGCCGAAGGCGCACCCGCGCCCGCCGAGGCACAGCCGCGCCGCGAAGGCGGCGAACGTGGCGGCTACAAGGGCAAGCGCGACGGCGAGGGCCGCTCGGATGGTCGCAAGCCGCGTCCCAAGGATGGCAAGCCCGAGGCCAAGCCGAACCGCAGCTTCGAAGCGCGTCCGCCCCGGCCTGAAAAGCCGATCGACCCGGACAATCCCTTCGCCGTTCTTGCGGCTCTCAAACTGAAGCCGTGATTGGCCGGGCCGGGGGCAAAGACCACCCTCGCTGACCGCCCCAAGGTGCGGCTGGACAAATGGCTGTTCCAGGCCCGCTTCTTCAAGGGGCGGGAGCTTGCCGCTGACATGATCGGCCAGGGCCATCTGCGGATCAACGGGCAGCGCTGCGCCAAGGCCGGTCACGCGGTTGCGCCTGGCGATGTGCTGACCTTCGCGCAGGGCAACCGAATCCGCGTGATCCGCATCCTGCAACTGGCAGAGCGGCGCGGGCCGGCCAGCGAGGCGCAGGGTCTCTACCTCGATCTTGCGCCGGAAGCGCCCAAGGACGAGGCCCCGATCGGCGATTGACCCCGGAACGGCTGATCTGGCCTTGAATGATCCGGCCGGGTCGTCTAACCCTTCAGCGCTGATTTTGAAGGACCAAAGAGCCATGACCTATGTGGTGATCGACAACTGCATCGCGTGCAAATACACCGATTGCGTCGAAGTCTGCCCGGTGGATTGCTTCTACGAGGGCGAGAACATGCTGGTGATCCATCCGGATGAATGCATCGACTGCGGCGTGTGCGAGCCGGAATGCCCGGCCGATGCGATCCGGCCAGACACCGAACCCGATCTGGACCAGTGGGTGACCTTCAACCGCAAATATGCCGAACTTTGGCCGGTCATCGTGACCAAGAAGGACCCGCTGCCCGATGCCGAGGCGCGCGACGGCGAAAAGAACAAGCTCAAGACCTATTTCTCGGAACTGGCCGGCCCGGGCGGCTGATCCGCGGACCCGAGTCGCCTTGATTCGGGCAAATCCGTGTTGACGGCAGCACAATGTTTGAAAAAAGCCTTGAAGATCAGGCGGCAGGACAAGATTGCCTTGTCACGCTGTCCTTGGAATTTGCGATTTTTTGTGTTATACAGGCGTCACAATCAATGTAGGATGCCTGATTAACTCTCAGTGCAGTGTGCCTGAAGAGGTTTTTCCGACGACTGTGAGACAGGAAAACAGCGGGGCTTGCGTCCCGTCTGTCAAAGCATCGTCTGATAGGGCAGTGCCCATAGGAAGCGACTGAATGAGCAAGATGAAGAAGCCTGACTTTCATCCCAACGACTTCGTGGTGTACCCCGCCCATGGTGTGGGCAAGATCATGTCCATCGAGGAACAGGACATTGCCGGGATCCGGCTCGAGCTTTTCGTCATCTCCTTCGAAAAGGACAAGATGACCCTGCGGGTTCCGACCCACAAGGCGACCGAGATTGGCATGCGCTCGCTGTCGACCCCGGATGTGGTGACCAAGGCGCTGGACACGCTCAAGGGCAAGGCGCGCGTCAAGCGCGCCATGTGGTCGCGCCGGGCGCAGGAATATGAACAGAAGATCAACTCGGGCGATCTGATGGCGATTGCCGAGGTCGTGCGCGACCTGCACCGCTCGGACGACCAGCGCGAGCAAAGCTATTCCGAACGTCAGCTTTATGAAGCGGCGCTGGAACGGTTGACCCGTGAAGTCGCCGCCGTGGCTGGTGTCGATGAGGCCGGCGCGCAGAAAAAGGTCGGCGAAGTGCTGGTTGGCCGCGCCGCCTGAGACCCTGCGTCAGAAGTGTAAGCCGGGCGGTCCTTCGGGGCCGCCTTTTGCATGTCGGGAACATGCCGCAAAAGGTCCGCCACGGCTGGCCATTTTTCCACCGAGGGTTTAGGCCTCTGGGCAAACCACCGGAGGCAAGAATGATCCCGACGCCCGCCACAATCGCCGATTTCCGCAAGGTCCTGGCCGATCTGCCCGCTCCCGACGCGGCCGCCATCTCGGCCGCGCAGGCCCGCAACGCGCAGCTGACCAAGCCGCCGGGTGCGCTTGGCCGGCTGGAGGATCTGGCGATCTGGCTGGCGGGCTGGCAGGGCAGCGCCA
This sequence comes from bacterium, assembly GCA_016124195.1. Taxonomy (GTDB): domain Bacteria; phylum Pseudomonadota; class Alphaproteobacteria; order Rhodobacterales; family Rhodobacteraceae; genus Stagnihabitans. The sequence continues at coordinate 228,632 of WGOE01000006.1, forward strand.
CCCCGCGCGTAACCAAGCCACAGGTTGCGATTTTCGCCGGAAATCATGGAGTTGTGGCAAAGGGCGTCTCGGCCTTCCCCCCCGAAGTTACCGTTCAGATGGTGGCGAACTTCACCCATGGCGGTGCGGCGATCAACCAGCTCGCGCGCTGCTTTGGCGCCACGATGACGGTTGATGCGCTGGAACTCGACCGGCCCACCGCGGATTTCACCGAAACCGATGCGATGAGCCCCGATGACCTTTTGGCAGCACTTTTGACCGGCTGGAATGCGGTCAATCCCGAGGCCGATCTTCTGGTCCCGGGAGAGATGGGCATCGGCAACACGACCTCTGCCGCGGCCATCGCCTGCGCGCTGTTCGGGGGCGCGCCGGAGGATTGGGTCGGGCGCGGCACCGGTGTCGATGACGCCGGCCTTTCGCGCAAGGCCGCCGCCGTCCAAGCCGGGGTGGCAAGGTTGACCTCGCAGGATCCGCTTGATGTTCTTGCAGCCCTCGGCGGGCGCGAGATTGCCGCCATGGCCGGCGCCATGTTGCGCGCCCGCACCCTGCGCATTCCGGTGATTCTCGATGGATTCATCGCCTGTTCTGCTGCAGCCGTCCTGCATCTAGCCGCCCCGGGCGCGCTTGACCATTGCGTGGCCGGCCATGCCAGCGCCGAGGCCGCCCACAGCCGCCTTCTGGCTGCGCTGAACAAGACCCCGCTCCTGTCGCTCGGTCTGCGGCTGGGCGAGGGGTCGGGCGCCGCGCTGGCCATCGGCATCGTCAAGGCTGCCGCCGAATGCCATTCCGGCATGTCCACCTTTGCCGAGGCCGGGGTGGCCGCGGGCTGATCGCCGTCATCCAGCTGCAAATACCATCAAAGGGGGGCGGGGGGCGTGACACTCCCCGCTTCACCCCGGCCGCTTGGCGTTGCGGCGGCGCTTCATTCCGCGGATTCGCTGATCGGCCGCAGGTCATAGATTTCCTGAATCAAGGCAGTCTCCAGATCGCGGTCCAGCTTCTTGGCACGCTCCACATAGGCGGGATTGCGGTCAACCGGTTGGCCTGGGACCCACAACTCGGCCAGATCGCGCATCGCGGCGCGGTCCATGTGGAAATAGGCTTTCGAAAGGTTGGAGGCCTCGTACTCGGAAAATCCCATATTCTCAAGAACATAGCGCCCGGCCCGCAGTGACGAGTCAAAGGTTTCGCGCACGATGTCCGAGGCGCCGGCCTGGTAGAGTTCATAGACATGCACCCGATCATGCGCCCGGGCGACGATATGGATATCGGGCCGCTTGGTGCGGACGAACCGCACGATCTGGGTCGCCTTGGCCGGGTCATCGACCGCCACCACCAGCACCTGCGCCTCGGAAAGCCCGGCGGCTTCCAGCAGTTCCGGGCGCGACGGGTCGCCGTAATAGCCCTTCACGCCGAACTTGCGCATTGTCTCGATCATCGACACATCGGAATCGAGCACTACGGTCGGCAGGCCCGAATGCCGCACCAGCCGGTTGACCACCTGACCAAACCGGCCGATGCCGCAGATGATCACGGCGCCCTTTTCGTCGATCGTATCGGCGGGCCTCTCGGCCTGGCGGGCGCTCAGCCGGCGCGACAGGGTCTGGTAGATCAGGAACAGCACCGGGGTCAGCAGCATCGACAGCGAAATCACCAGCTGCGCGGTCTGGCCCGCTATCACCGGTAGCGCCCCCTCGCTCCGCGCGATCGAGATGATCAGAAAGCCGAACTCGCCGCCCTGCGCCATGCCAAGTGCCAGCAGCGTCGAATCGCGCAGCCGCATGCGGAAGATTGCACCGATCACGAACAGCACCACGGCTTTGATCGCGATGAGCCCGACGACCAGTTCCACGACCGTCAGGGGCTGGCGCAACAGCAGGGAGAAGTTGATGCCGACCCCGACCGTCATGAAGAACAGCCCCATGAGCAGCCCCTTGAAGGGTTGCAGGTCGGCCTCCAGCTGGTGGCGGAACTCCGAGTTGGCCAGAACAACGCCGGCCACGAAAGTGCCGAGCGCCGGCGACAGGCCAACCAGCATCATCAGGAACGCGATGCCCAGCACCAGAAGCAGCGAGATGAAGGTCGACATTTCGGGCAACCGGGCGGCATGCACAAAACGAAAGATCGGCCGGCTGAGATAATGGCCCGAAAAGATGATGGCCACCACGATCGCCAGGGTCAGGGCGGTCACTTGCCAGGCGGCAAGGTTGTGGATCATGGTCAGCAAGGGTTCTGCGACGCCGGGGTCGGTCGGGGCGGCCACGACCGGGGCCTTGTTGCTGATCCCGAAAACCTCGCTTGTCGGGCCCCCGGCCGCGGGCAGGGCCAGCAGCGGCATCACCGACAGGATCGGCACCACGGCAAGGTCCTGGGTCAAGAGGACGGCAAAGCTGGCCCGCCCGCCGGCAGTGCGCATCAGGTTCTTTTCCGCCAGGGTCTGCAGCACGATGGCGGTCGAGGACATGGCCCCGATCATCCCGAAGATCAGCGCCACCTGCGGCTGCGACCCGGTGTAATAGAGCAGGCCCGTGATCGCGGCCATGGTCAGCACGACTTGCAGGCCACCCATGCCCAGAAGCTTGGTCCGCATGTCCCACAGCGCCTTGGGCTCCAGTTCAAGGCCGATCAGGAACAGCATCAGGACCACGCCGAATTCGGCAAAGTGCTGCAGATCCTGCGTGCCGGCGCCAGCCAGGCCGAGAACCGGCCCCATCAAGATTCCGGCGGCAAGATAGCCCAGAACCGAGCCGAGGCCCAACCGCACCGACAGGGGCACCACAAGCACTGCCGCCCCCAGATAGATCGATGCCTGCAGCAGAAAACTTTCCATTCCGACCTTTCAATGCATGGACAAAACGCCACCGCCGCGACGCCGTAGCACGGCATGACTGCGCCAGATTGGATATTCCATCAGACTGGCCGGATAGGAAGAGCCTCGCGCCAAGAAATAGGCGTCGGTGTGCAGAATGCGGTGGCTCGTGGTGCTTTCTCAGCCGGTCGGCAGGGACAGCGTTACAATCTGTCCGCCTTTGGAATACTGCACGCTGTTGTCGGTGATGGCACCGATGCGGCCGCCGTCCACGCTGTCGCCGACCTGCACCTTCTTCACCGCGCCATTGGCCTGACGCACCATGGCAAAGCGGGTGGAGGTCGTGCCGAACACCGCCAGCAGCGCCACCCGCGACCGGTTGAGCGCGTTCCGGGTGGTGGCCTGTTTGGCGACCGAGGCATTCGTGGGCAGTTCCGGCGCGCTGGTTGTCACTTCGGGCTCAGGTTCGGCCTCTGGCGTGACATTGCTGGCAACCTGAACCTCGTCCTTGACCGGTGGCTGGGCGAGGGCTGCTTCGACGGCCTGATCGACGGCCCGGTTCAGACCGCTCGGACGGGCCGGCGGGATCGGCGACGAGGACAGTGCAAAGCCATTGGCGGCCAGCGAGGCCGAAGCCGTCGTGACATCGGCGCCGGTATCGGCCGCGATGGGCGAGGGCAGGCCCTCTGGCCGGGCCTGCGGACGCAGGCTGGCAAGGCCGGTGTCGGCGTTCGCCTCGGTCAGGGCGCCTTGCGGGCCGGGGGGCGGCGCGAGGTCGGCGGGCCGGTCCTTGGGATGCTTGCCACGCAGGGTCGGGTCCTGCGGCAGGCTGACCGGTGCGACCTCTGTCGTGGCCGGCTGCGTGGCGGCCGGCGCTGTCGCATCGCCCGCGACGCCTGCGGCTGACCCACCCGCTGCCGGATCGGCCGCGGCTGGCGTGGCGGAAGCCGCGGCGGAAGCGGCGGCGGAATCGGCCACGGCGCTGACATCGGCGGATGGGGTGGCGGGCGGCGCGACAGGCGCCAGATCGGCCGGGCGGTCGGGCGGCAGCACCTTGGGCTTGCCCGCAATAAGCATAACGCCCTCAGGCGTCAGGATACCTTCGGGCGTTGGGACGATGTGGCCTTCTGCGTCGAACTTGTAGACCGTGCCATAGGGTGGAGGCGGAGGTTCTGCGGCAGGGCTCGCATCGGTACTTGGCGCGAGCTTTGGCAGCATCAGAGGCGTTGGTATCTTGGGTGGCGTGTCGGCCACGGCCACCACGATCTTGTCTTGCGGGGAGGCCGGGGCGGGGGCGGCCGTTATCCCGGCACTGGCGACCTCGGTCTGCGGTGCAGGTTCGACGGCGGGCTTGGCGGCTGCCGCCTGCGGCGTGCTGACGGGCTCGGCTGCCGGCGCGGCTGTCGGAGCTGGTGTGGCATTGCTGGCGGGCAGGGCGGCTGCCCCGTCCGGGGTGACGCCGGTCGCCGCGGCGGTCGCCGCCGGTGCCGCCACCTCGGGTGCATTGGCCGCCATCTGGGGCTCAGCGGAGGCGGTGTTGCCCATGGCCTCGGTGGAGGAAGGGGCCTCGGTGGAGGAGGGTGCCTCGCCGGTTGAGGAGACCCCGGCGGCGGCGGGCGCATCCGTTGGCGTCGCGGGCTGAACTGCTGCGGTGGATGCGACCGGCGGCGATGCGGGCTGACCCGAGCCATCCGGGGCCGCCATCGCGAGGCTGGTCGTTTCCGCCGCCGGCGCTGCGGCAACCGGCGCGGTCGGGGCGCTGCCTGCGGTCGTCGTTGCCTGATCGGTCGCGGTCGGGCTGTCCTGCGGCTTGGGCGATACGGCCTCGGTCGCGGTTGGGGTGGGCGCCTTGTCGGTCAGGGCCGCCGATTCGGAGGCCGGAGGCGTCCCCGCGCCGGTCGAATTGCTGCCCGCCATGAAATAGCTGGCCCAGGCCGCAACGACGACAAGCAAAAGGATCAGGATGAGCGTCAGGATCAGGCCAAGGTATTTCGGCTTGCCCCGGACCGGCACGGCCTTGCCGCCGAGACCGAGGCCGGGTTTGACGGCCGCGCGCTGGGTGGCCTCTTGCGCCTCCGGGCTGGCCGCGGTGGGCAGGGCCACCACATTGCGTTCGCGCTTGGCGCCCAGGATCCCAGGCGCCGTCACCAATGCGCCGAGAGTCTTGCCAGTCTTGGAGATGGCAGACTTTGGCTGGGTCGCGGCTTTGACCGGGAAGGGCAGGGTCTCGCGGGTGCCCGGACCTGCTGCCGGACGCGCCATGCTGGGGCGCGGGACCGAGGGGCGTTGGACAGGGGCGGCCCCGACGGCGGGGGCTTTGCCTGCCGGGGCGGCAGCGGCCTTGGATGCGGCGGCCGCGATGGCTGCGGTGCGGCGGCTGGCAAAAGCCGCGACGATCTCGGCGGCGGGAGCGGCCGGGATGTCATCCTTTTCATCCGGCGCAAGTGCTTCGGGGGCCACATCCATCGCCATCGGCGCTTCAGGCACGGGTTCGATCGCCTTGGCGGCGGCGGGTTTCGGTTCGGCAGGCTTGACCTCGGCGGGCTTGACCTCGGAAGGCTTGACCTCGGCGGGCGCGTCGAACGGCCGGGCGCCGGCGCCTGCTCCCCTTGCCGAAGGTTCGGCGATCCGGGGCGACAGGACGTCCGTCGCCGAGGGTGGCCTGGCCGGTGCAGGTGGCTCGGGCGGCGGCACAACGGTCTTGGCCGGTGCGGCAGGCGCATCGGCCAGACGGTCCGGCATCGGCGCTGGCCTGGGCGTCGGAGCCTCGACGACGGGTTCGAAGCTGGCCTTGACGGCCGGCGGTTCGGGGGCCCGTTCGACGGCCACCGATGGCACATCCACCGCGGGCACATTCACTGCCGGGGCAGGCATGGCGGGGGCCGGCATGGCGGGCGCGGAGGCAACCGGGGCGGGTTCGACCGGTGCGGGGTCGTGACGTGGTGCGGGTTCGGGTTCGGGCCTTGCGGCCGGAGCCGCCTGTTCGCCGCGCGGGAAATCGCGCGCGATCACCGTCACAGGGTCTGGATCGCGTTCGACCTTTTCCCCCTCGATCAGAAGCGTGGAGGAAATCGCGGTCGGGCCGAAGAACGGCTCGCCCAGGAAAGCGCCATTGTCGGGCACGCCGACAAAGCTGACCGGATTGAAGCGGTGTTCTGCGGCAAAGGCCTCGGCCTCTGCCAGGGTCTCCTTGGCCACGACGGCGACCTGAAGATCCGGCCCCGTACCCCACCAGTCATAGACCAGATCGTCCAGAGCATAGGGCGTAAGCCCCTCCAGCGCGGCGCGAATCTGGCGCTTGCGCTTGGCAGCCTCCGGCCCGGGCGCCGTGACCTGGCGGTACAGGATCTGATCGTTGGGAATGATCAGCTTGGTGGTGATGCCGCGCGGCGACAGGCCCAGTGCGGTCGAGCGCAGATAGCTCAGCGCCTCCACAAGATCGGGCGCATCGAAGGATGTGGCCCCCACCTGGCTCCAGCCACGCGAGGTTCTGTGCAGCAATGTGACGAGCCCGTCACGAAAATCGAGTGCGAAGGAAGGTTTCATGAGGAGCGTCTAGCACAGCCATCAGATCGCCGGGAGAATTACCCCGATTTCGAGGCCTTCCTACAGCAGGATTTTGCCGAATGAAAGAAAAAGCCCAAGCCGCGCCAAGGATCGCTTGGACAGCGCCGTCTCATCGGGCAATGAGGTGTCATTCAAGGAGGTTTCCATGCGCATTCTGTCCGTTCACACCCTGGCCGCCTTGGCCATGACGACCCTGGTCCTGACGCCGGCCGCTCTGCTGCCCGGCCAGGCCATGGCCGAGACGGCCGGCACGCTGACCGTCACCGGCAGCGCCACGATCAACGTGGTGCCCGATCTGGCCACGATCTCGCTGGGGGTGACGACCACGGGTGCCACGGCGGCGGCGGCCATGTCGGCCAACAACGAGGCGGTTTCGGCCGTCATCTCGCGCCTGATCGCCACGCGGATCGCGGACCGCGACATTCAGACCTCGAGCCTGCAGGTCAGTCCGAACTGGGTGGCCAATGCCGATGGGACCGGGCAGGTGACCAAGGGATATACTGCCTCCAACATGCTGACGGTCAGGATCAAGGCGCTTGACCAGACCGGCGCGGTGCTGGACGCGGCCATCGCAGACGGGGCCAACACGCTGAACGGATTGAGCTTTGGCCTGCAGGATCAGCGCCCGACCGAGGACGAGGCGCGCAAGGCCGCTGTCGCCGATGCGCTGGCGCGCGCCCGGCTTCTGGCCGATGCGGCCGGGGCCAAGCTGGGCGCGATCCTGTCGATCAGCGAAGGCGGTGCGGGGGACATGACGCCCATGCCCATGTACAAGATGACCCGGGCCGATGCCGTGCCGGTTGCGGCGGGCGAGGTGGGGGTTTCGGCCTCGGTCACCATCGTTTGGCAACTGGCGCAGTAGGGTGCCGTCCTGCCGGGCCGCGATGCCCGTCAGGACGGTTACGCTCAGGCGGTGGCCGCGGTCAGCGCCTGATCCAGATCTGCGATGATGTCGCGCAAATCCTCGATCCCGATCGACAGACGCACCAGATTGGGCGCCGCCCCCGCCGCCACTTGCTGTTCGGGCGACAGCTGGCGATGCGTGGTCGAGGCGGGATGGATGACAAGGCTGCGCGTGTCGCCGAGGTTCGCCACGTGGCTGAAGAGTTTCAGACTGTCCACCAGCTTGACGCAGGCGTCATAGCCGCCCTTGATGGCAAAGGTGAAGAGCGCGCCCGCCCCGCCCGGCGTGATCATCTTGGCGAGGTTGTGATAGGGTGACGATTTCAGGCCCGGATAAGTGACCTTCTCGACCCGCGGGTCCTGTTCCAGCCATTCGGCCACCGCTTGGGCATTGGCCACGTGGCGCTCCATCCTGAGGGGCAGCGTCTCGATCCCCATCAGCGTGTAATGCGCGCCCTGCGGGTTCATCGTCATGCCTAGGTCGCGCAGGCCCACGGCGATGGAATGGAAGGTGAAGGCCATCGGCCCCAAGGCGGCATGGAAGTTCAGCCCGTGATAGGCGGGCTCGGGCGCGGCGAGCGAGGGGAACTTGCCCGAGGCCGACCAGTCGAACTTGCCCGAATCGACAACGACCCCGCCCGTCACCGTGCCATTGCCGGTCAGGTATTTGGTGGCCGAATGCACGACCAGCGTCGCGCCATGTTCGATCGGCCGGCAGAGGTAGGGCGTGGCGGTGGTGTTATCGACGATCAGCGGCAGGCCGGCATGGCCCGCCACCCGCGCCACGGCGTCGATGTCGGAAATCGCGCCGCCCGGGTTGCAGATCGTCTCGCAGAACAGCGCGCGCGTGTTTTCGTCGATCGCCGCCTCGATGGCGTTGAGGTCGTCGAAATCCACCAGCTTGGCCGACCAGCCGAACTTGCGGATCGTATTGGTGAATTGCTGGATCGTCCCGCCGTAGAGCCGGGTGGAGGCCACGATGTTGCAGCCCGGTTGCATCAGGGGAAACAGCGCCATCAGCTGCGCGGCATGGCCCGAGGAACAGCAGACTGCCCCCGCCCCGCCTTCAAGCGCCGCGACCCGGTTGGCCAGGGCCGAAACCGTGGGATTGGTCAGGCGCGAGTAGATATAGCCCACTTCCTGCAGGTTGAAGAGTTTGGCCGCGTGATCGGCATCGCGAAACACATAGGCCGTGGTCTGATAGATCGGCACTTGGCGCGCCCCGGTGGCGGGGTCGGGCTGGGTTCCGGCATGGACGGCAAGGGTGTTGAAGCCAAGGGTCATGGTATCCTCCTGGAAGATCGCCCCGACGCTAGGGCAGCCGCGCCAGCAGAGCAATCGCTAATGCGCCTTCCTCTCGAGGCTTGCGGCCCTTGTCAGGCCGACAGCGCCGAATAGGCGGTGCGTCCCGCAACCAGCGTCAGGCGCGGGGCGGGGGTGCCGCCTTCGGGCCAGTCGATCAGCACCAGATCGGCGCGCCGGCCCGCGGCAATCTCGCCTCGATCTGCCAGGCCCGAGGCGCGGGCCGGATGGGTCGAGACCAGCTTCCACAGGTCGGGCAGGCTGGCGCCGCTGTCGGCCCGCAGCCGCGCCACCGCCGTCAGCATCGCAGGGTAGAAGTAATCCGAGGCGAGGATGTCGCACAGCCCGCGCCCGATCATCTCGGCCGCGCCGGGCGAGCCGAGGTGACTGCCACCGCGCGCCGCATTGGGCGCGCCAAAGATGATCCAGTCGCCTTTCTCGCGCGCCGCAAGGGCCGCGGTCAGGTTCATCGGGAATTCGCAAAGCCGGGACCCGAGGCCGTGATAATATTCCCGCGTCTCGGCCCTGGTGTCGTCATGGCTGAGCATCGGGGCCCCCGCAGCCCGGGCAAGCGCCGCCACATTGGCGGTCACGCCCGGGACATCAGGCCGGCGCTGCCAGATGGCGGCGATCAATTCGACATAATCGGGCTGGCTCAGGCCCGAGCGTTTGGCGCGGTCGGCCACCTTGGCAAAGAATTCGGGGCTGGACAGATCGGCCACCGGAAAGGCCGGGTCATGGTCGAAGGGGCGGTCCTGCAAGGCGGTGCCCGGATGCAGCACGGCCATCGACGTATGGTCGTTGAAGGCCAGCGATGGCGCCAGCCGCCCGGCCAGCGCGCGCTCGATCAGGGGCAGGGCCTCGAAGCAAAAGGTCTCCCACCGCAGTTGCACGCGGTTTTCGACCGTCAGGCGGTGGGCGAGGCGGTCCAGCCCCTCCATCACCTCGGTCGCGCGCGTCAGCGACCGCAGGCCGGGCTCCCAGCTCAGCGTCAGGGCGTGATAGGCGGTGGCGATGCCATTGGCGGCCAGCTGGCGGTCGGTCTCGAACAGCGCGGCCTCGGTCGGAAAGAACACGTTGGGGCGCGGCATCAGCTGGCGTTCGAAAGCGTCGCCGTGGATATCGACCATGGCGGGGGCGAGGATCATCCCCGCCGCGTCGATCACCCGGGCGCCGTCGCGCGGCGCGTCCAGCCCGGTGATCGCCCCGCCCTCGATGCGTACCGAAACCCGTGCCAATCGGTCGGGAAGGATGACTTCGGCGCCTTCGATGATCAGGGCTTGCATGGCGTCTCCTGTGCTTCGGGCCTGCAGCGCCCGGGTATCATGACACGGCAGGGAAGGGGGCTAGCGCAGCCAGAGCCCCTCGCGCTTGAGTGTATTGCGGATCGACTGTTCGCGCGGGGGCAGGTTGGCCCGGTCAAACAGCGCCCGCGCCGCATGGCCCTTGCGCTGATAGATCATGCGGCGGAAGGGCTCGTACTCCTTCAGCACCTTCTTGATGGCGTTGGGCGCCGCCACCTCTTCCAGCACCGCCACGGCCTGATCGCTTTCGCGGGCGTAAAGCAGGGGCAGCGTGCGGTAATGGCAGGTCACGTCGCCGTCGAGCCCGGCAAGCTCGGGCCCCGGCCGCCCACCGCCAAGCGCGTGGATGACCAGCGGCAGGGCCACCTGATCGAGCCAGGGGTTCATCTCCTGGCAGACCAGCGTGGCGGGGGGATCGTCGCGGATCGTGCGGGCATAATCGGCAAAGCGGCGGCCGAATTCGGCCGGGCTTTGGTGAAAGAACCAGCCCGCGTTGAAATAGAGATAGCGCCGCCAGTATTCGTCCGGCTGGTCCAGGTCGAGCGAACCCGCGAAATCCAGTCCGAAACGGTCGTAAAGCGATTTCCAGATGGCGCCGTAGCCCGGCCCGTACAGCTCGATCTGCGGCCAGGTGCCTTCGCGCCGCATCGAGGCGGCGGGCCGTGCGAAGTCAAAACGCAGCCGGTCGAAGGGCGCAAGGATCAGCGTGTCGGTGTCCAGAAACAGAAAGGGTGCCTCGGGCAGGGCGGCCAGGGCCTCGATCTTGTTGCCGTAAGGATAGGCCTGCCCGAAGAACCGGTTTTCAAAGGGCAGGAAGGTGGCACCCAGATCGGCCAGAAGGCCGCGCACCGCGGGTTCGTGGATGCGCGGATCGGTTTGCCAGAGCGGGCCGGGCTGCGGTTCGGCGATGAAGATCTGCCCGGGGAAATCGGGGTCGCGGGCACGCAGCGAGGCCACCAGCAGAGCCGCCTCATAGGCCAGCCGCCCGCCTTGGCCGATCGCCAGAATGTTGAAGACCTGCCGCGCCATCGTGCCAACCCTTCCGCCGCCCCGCGCCATATCCCCGGAAGGCTGGCCGGAAAGTCAAGCCCTTGGCCTGAAGCGCAAGGACAGGCAGGACATGCCGCCGTCCAGTTTGGCACATTCCGAATTGCCGATCTCTTGCACGGCATAGCCAGCCTTGACCAGGGCATCGCGGGTCCGCGGAAAGCCCGCCGGCACAAGGACCACATCGTTGAAGCGGATCGCATTGGCCGCGGCCTCTTCACCCTCGGCGGTGTGGATGACCCGGTAGCCGGCAAAACAGCCCGAAGCGTCGAGCCGCGCCGTGGCCAGGATCGTCTCGCCGTCCAGAAGCGAGCAATCGGTCTTGAAATGCAACACTCCCGGCGGCGTTATGACCTCGCGCACCTTATGCCCCCAATCGGCCACCTTCCGGGTCAGTTCGGCGATCCCGGCAGCATTGGTCCGCGCCGAGCGGCCCACCAGGACCTCGGTCTCGGTGGTCAGGATGTCGCCGCCCTCGATGAAGCTGTCAGCGCCGTCGATGCGCCGCACCTCGCCGTAAAGTGCCGCAAGATGCGGCGCCATTTCGGCCGCCTCGCCCAGACGCGAGGGCGCCCCCGGCCGCATCACGATGGCACCTTCGGGCAGGCACAGCGCCGTGTCCTCGACGAAGACCGAGTCCGGAAAGGCCTCGAGCGGATCAAGCTCCACCACGACCGCCCCGGTCGCGCGCAGGGCCGCCACGTAATCGGCATGATGGCGCCGCATCAGGTCAAGCGAGGGCGTGCCCGTGTCCACCGCCCGCAGGCCGTTGACGATGGAGGCCGCCGGGCGGCGGGTGATCGCATGGGTGAAGCGGAAGGACCGGTCTGACATCTGGTCACCTTGTGCAAGCATGGGTCGGGCCATTGCCCTGCCGCATCTTGCCTCGGCAATAAACCGGTAGAATGGTGGGCGACCCTGGAATCGAACCAGGCATGAGTCGCCTCGGCGGAGTTACAGTCCGCTGCCACACCTTGTAGCATGTCGCCCACTGATCGGGGGGAATAAACAAGGGCCGCAGGGGCGTCAAGGGGGCCAATTCGAATGGTTTGGCCTTGCACGACCGGCGCGGCAGGGCCAAATGAAGCGCAGATGTGAGGGACCCATGAGCGGCACGAACGGCAATACCAAACCCACCTGGGTGGTCGACAAGGAACGCGCCAAGCGGGCCGAGGCGCGCGAGACGCTCTGGCTCTTCGGCATCCATGCGGTGCGCGATGCGCTTCTCAACCCCAACCGCGAGAAATTGCGCCTGGTCCTGACCAAGAACGCCGCCGACCGGCTGGCCGATGCCCTGCCTCACGCCGGCATCGAACCCGAAATTGTCGATCCGCGCAAATTCTCGGTGCCGATTGCCGAGGATTCGGTGCACCAGGGCGCGGCGATGGAGGTCAAGCCGCTCAACTGGGGAAAGCTCGAAGAGGTTTGCATCTCGGGCAAGGGCAATCCCTTGGTCGTCTGCCTTGACCGCGTGACCGATCCGCACAATGCCGGGGCCGTGCTGCGCTCGGCCGAGGTCTTCGGTGCGCGCGCGGTGATCGCCCCCCGCCACCATTCGGCCCCCGAAACCGGTGCCCTCGCCAAGACCGCCTCGGGCGCCTTGGAGCGCCAGCCCTATCTGCGCGTGACCAACCTGGCCGATTCGATGCAGTCGCTGCGCGAGATGGGCTATGTGCTGATCGGCCTTGACGGAACCGGCAGCGTGACCCTGGCCGAGGCGCTGTCCACCGCCGGCGGGCGCGCCATCGCCATCGTGATGGGCGCCGAGGGCCCGGGCCTGCGCGAAAAGACGCGCGAAACCTGCGACGTGATCGCCCGCATCCCCTATGCCGATTCATTCGGCTCGCTCAACGTCTCGAATGCGGCGGCGATTGCACTCTATGCGGCCTCGGTGCGCTGAGATTGCGGGCTGAACCGGCGCCGATGGCGCGGAACCGGCGAAAAACCCGCGGCTGCACAGTCTTGTGAAGCTTTTTCACAACACATCCCCTTTAATGTGCGGTATTGGTTTTTATATCGAAGAAGAGGGTTTGGCCCGGAACGCCACCTTCAGTTCACTGTCCCTCGTTCCGCACTGGCGCCCGGCCACAGGCTCGGGCGCCTTTTTCTTGGAAGTCGCGCATGGCCGAAGATGATCTGATCGCAACCATCCTGACCCGCACCAAAATCATAGCCCTGGTCGGCTGGTCGCCCAACCCGGCCCGGCCCAGCCACGGTGTCGCGTCTTATCTGGCGCGGCGCGGCTACCGGGTCATCCCGGTCAATCCCGGGCAGGCCGGCCAGATCAGCCCCTGGGGCGAGACGGTGCGCGCCCGCCTGTCGGACATCGCCGAGCCGGTCGACATGGTGGACATCTTCCGCGCCTCCGAGGCCGTCGGCCCCGTGGTGGCCGAGGCGATCAGCCATCTGAGCGGCCCGCGCACGATCTGGATGCAGCTTGGCGTCGTGAACGAGGCCGCCGCCGAGGCCGCCCGCGCCGCAGGTCTCGACGTGGTGATGAACCGCTGCCCCGCCATAGAAATCCCGCGCCTCGGCCTCTGACCCTTTCATCTGTTCGGAAATATCCCACGGGGGTGCGGGGGTGTGAACCCACCGCTTACTGGTGCGGGTGCGAAGGCGCGCAATCCAGGCACCCCTTCCTACTGGCACGCCAGCCCGCTTTGCGCTAGAGGGGCGCTATCCCAAACTGGAGCGAGAGATGAAAGCCGCCGTCGTCACCTTTCCCGGGTCCAACTGCGACCGCGATCTGGCCGTGGCCTTCGAGGCGGCAGGCTTTCAGGTGGCGCGGGTCTGGCACAAGGATACCGAATTGCCGGCGGGCACCGATGTGGTCGGGCTGCCGGGCGGGTTCTCGTTCGGCGACTACCTGCGCTGCGGCGCGATTGCCGCGCAATCGCCGATCGCCGCGGCCGTCATGGCCCATGCCGCGCGCGGCGGTTTTGTGCTGGGCATCTGCAACGGCTTTCAGGTCCTGACCGAAATGCGCCTCTTGCCCGGGGCGCTGATGCGCAATGCCGGGCTCAAGTTCATCTGCCGCAGCGTGGCGCTGCGGGTTGCGACCACCCAGTCGGCCTTCACCGCCAGCTATGGCCGCGGTCAGGAGCTTTCGGTCCCGATCGCCCATCACGACGGCAACTACACGATCGACAATGAAGGCCTGAAGGCCTTGCAGGATCAGGATCGTATCGCCTTTACCTATCTCGACAATCCCAACGGCGCCACGGCGGATATCGCGGGCGTCCTGTCGGCCAACCGGCGCGTTCTGGGCATGATGCCCCATCCCGAACGCGCGATCGAGGCCGATCAGGGTGGCACCGATGGCCGTGGCCTCTTTGCCAGCCTGATGGGCGGGATGGCGCTGGCCTGACAAGGGCCCGCCCGGCTTGGCTTGAGGTGGCCCGGACCGGGGCCTAGATTTGGCGCATGTCGGACAAGCCCGCCACCTCGCACCGTTCAGAGCGCTTCCTGCGCACCTCGATCTGGGTCAAACTGGTCGTGGCGGTGCTGATCGTGCTGGCGGTGGGCATGGTGCTGATCACCAACCGCTGGCTGACCGAACGCTTCACCGAAACCACGCGCAACAAGGCCGAACTGCGACTGGCGCTTTACTCCGGCAACGTGGTTTCAGAATTGCAGCGCACCTCGGTCGTGCCCCTCCTGCTGTCGCGCGACCCGGCGATTTCCGAGGCGCTGATCAAGGGGGACTATTCGCAGACCACGCAGCGCCTGGTTCAGGTGCAGGCCGATATCGGCGTGGCCTCGATCCTGCTCTTGGACACTTCCGGCCGTACGGTCGGATCGACCAACCGCAATCTTCTGGGCACCAACTACCGCAATGCCGACTTCTACGTGGCGGCGGTGCGCTCGAAGGACACGGTCTTTTCGGTCGCCTCGCGCGATTCGGGCGGGTTTGAATTCACCTACAGCCAGGAGGTCTTTGCCGAAGGCAAGCCTATGGGCGTGATCGTCGTGGCCGTGGATCTGATGAAGTTCGAACGGGCCTGGGCTGCCCTGCAGGACGTGGTCCTGGTCACCGATTCGGAAGGCAAGGTGATCCTGTCGACCGAACCGCGCTGGCGCGGCCTGCCGCTCGACAAGGCGATTGCCGCGCCCGACCTGCCTTCGGCGCTGGATGTCGCGCTGAACCGGGCCTTTTCGGTCACCTATGACCTGACGCAGAACCACCCCGACGCCTATGTGCGCGGCGTCGCCGTGCTGCGCACCGATGCCCGGATGACGTTTCGCGGCTGGCACATGGCCAGCTTCACCGCCTATGATTCGGTGCGAGAACGGGTCAACGGCATTCTCGCACTCGAGATCATGGGCTTTGCCATTCTCGCGGCCCTGATCTTCTACCTGCTGTCGCGCAAGGCCTGGTCTCAGACACTCAGCTTCCGCCGCGAATCCCTGGAACTGCGCCAGTTGAACGCCCGCCTGCAACGCGAGATCGCCGAGCGAGAAAAGGTGCAGAAGAACCTTGCCGTGGCCGAACAGACGCTGGCGCAAAGCTCCAAGCTTGCGGCGCTGGGCGAGATGTCGGCCGCGGTCAGCCACGAGCTGAACCAGCCCTTGGCCGCGATGAAGACCTATCTGGCCGGTGCGCGGCTCTTGTTGCAAAGGAAGCGCACCGAAGAGGCCCTGTCCTCGTTCCAGCGCATCGACGATCTGATCGACCGGATGGGGGCCATCACGCGGCAGTTGAAATCCTATGCCCGCAAGGGCGGCGATGCCTTCGAGCCGGTCGACCTGCGGGTCTGCCTGTCCTCGGCGCTGGCGATGATGGAGCCGCAGCTGAAGCAGCGGGTGGTCAAGATCACCCGGTCGATCCCGCGTCAGGCGGTCAATGTGATGGCCGACCGGCTTCGTCTCGAACAGGTGATCATCAACCTCTTGCGCAATGCGCTCGACGCGACCAAAGACACGAAGGAACCGCAGATCGACCTCGTGTTGACGGCGGACAGTGCGGCGCGGCTGTCGGTCCGCGACAATGGGCATGGCATTTCCGATCTGGTGAGCCTGTTTGAACCTTTCTACACCACCAAGAAAGCCGGAGAGGGCGTGGGGCTCGGGCTGGCGATCAGCTCTGGCATCGTGACCGATTTCGGCGGTCGGTTGACCGCGCGCAACGCCGATCAGGGCGGCGCGGTATTTGAAATGCAGCTTCCGATCCTCGGCCCCGAAGCGGGCGAGGGTCGGGGGACAGACGTAAAAGCAGCGGAATGAGGACTTGATGGCGCGGGCAATGAAAGTGGCGATCGTCGATGACGAAGCCGATATGCGGCAATCCATCAGCCAATGGCTGGCCTTGTCGGGGTTCGACACCGAAACCTTCCCCTCGGCGGAAGAGGCGCTGAAGTCGATCGGACCGGAGTTCCCCGGCGTGATCGTTTCAGACATCAAGATGCCGGGCATGGATGGCATGGCCTTCCTGAAACGGCTGATGGGGATGGACAGCGGCTTGCCGGTGATCCTGATCACCGGGCACGGCGATGTGCCGATGGCGGTGGAGGCGATGCGGGTCGGAGCCTATGACTTCCTTGAAAAGCCCTTCAACCCCGACCGGATGACCGAACTGGCCAAGCGGGCGACGCAGGCCCGCCGCATGACGCTCGACAACCGGGCGCTGCGCAAGGAATTGTCGGACGGCTCGGTCCTGATGAAGAAGCTGATCGGCACCTCGCCCGTGATGGAACGGCTGCGCGAGGATATCCTCGATCTGGGCCAGGCCGACGCGCATGTGCTGATTGACGGAGAAACCGGTACCGGCAAGACGCTGGTTGCCCATGCGCTGCATGCGGTCGGGCCGCGGGCCGGGCGCAAGTTCGTCACGATCTCTTGCGCCGCCTGGTCCGAGGATCAGCTGGCCGCGCGGCTTTTCGGGCCGGCCGAGGATGGCACGATCCCCCTCATCGAAGAGGCGCGGGGCGGCACGATCTGCCTTGAGGATATCGAGGCGCTGAGCGGGGCCCTGCAGGCCCGCCTTCTGGCCACGATCAACGAACAGGGCATACCGCCCGAAACCCGGATCATCGCGATCTGCAATCGCCATGCGCCGGACAAGACGCTGGAGGACACGCTGCGCCCCGATCTTTACTATCGGCTTGGGGCCATGACGATCGTTCTGCCGCCCCTGCGCGCCCGGGGTGAGGATATCCTGACGCTGTTCAACCGCCTCACCGAGCAATTCTCTGAGGAATATGGCTGCGAGGCGCCGCAGGTGACGGCGCAAGAGGCCGCGCAACTGCTGCAGGCGCCCTGGCCGGGCAATGTGCGGCAGCTCGTCAACATCGCCGAACGCGCCGTCTTGCAGAACCGGCGCGGGTCGGGGTCGATCGCCTCGCTGCTGATGGCCGACAACGAGGCGGCCGGGCCGGCGCTGACCACCGAGGGCAAGCCCTTGAAGGACTATGTCGAAGCCTTCGAACGCATGCTGATCGACAATACGATGCGGCGCCACAAGGGGTCTATCGTGGCGGTGATGGAAGAGTTGTGCCTGCCGCGCCGCACGCTGAACGAGAAGATGGCGAAGTACGGGTTGCAGCGGCAGGATTACGTCTGAGACGCCGCCGCATTCCGTCGCTCCCACCCACCCACCCCGCTGCGGAATGCGGCTTGGCGCCTTCGTGGGCTGCAGCTTTTCGTTCATCCAGGTCCAAATACCTCCACGGGGGGCAGGGGGTGTGAAACCCCCTGCCGTGATGCAACAGGCCAAGGCCGGCCTATCGGCGGTTCAGCCTGAGCCAGATCCCGGCCTCTGACCGCACTGTCAGATGGGCGACCGGCAGCGGGATGCGGCCTTCGACCGGCTCGAAGCGGAAAGCGCGCAGCAGCATGGCCAGAAGCAGCGGACCTTCGACCATGGCAAAGCCCGCGCCGGGACAGACCCGGGGACCCGCGGAAAACGGCAGATAGGCCTCGCGGGCGCAGGCGCGGTTTTCCTCGCGCGACCAGCGGTCGGGGTCGAAGGCGTCGGGATCGGGCCAGATCCGGTCATGACGGTGCAGGTGCCAGGGCGACAGCACGACCTGCGCGCCGGGCGCTACCTTACGGCCGCGAAACTCCTCGGGGCACAGGTTTTCGCGCACCATCATCGGCACGGCGGGGTAAAGCCGCAGCGTTTCGCGAAAGACGTCGCGGGTGAATTTCAGGCGGGCAAGTGCGGCAAAATCGGCCGCCTCGGGCAGGGTTGCGGCCTCTGCCGCGACACGGGCCTGCGCCTCGGGATGGGTGGCCAGCAGATAAAGCGCCCAGGCCAGCGCCGAGGCCGAGGTTTCATGCCCGGCCAGAAAGAAGATCGCCACCTGATCGACCATCTCTGCCGTGGCAAAGCGCGCGCCGGTCAGCGGGTCGGCGGTGGTCATGATCTTGGTGGCAAGGTCGTCGGGCGCGCGGCCCGTGGCAATCTCGGCCGCGCGCGCCTCGGTCAGCTGGGTGATGAGCCGGCGGATCGCCCGGGCCGAGCGCTTGGTGGCGGCGCGGTGAAAGCGGGGAAACCAGCGCGGCAGCGGCAGGAAGGCCGCGAGGTTCAGGATCGGCTGGCTGCGTTGATAGGCCTTGAATTCGGTGAAGGTGGCCGCGGCGATCTGGTGTTCGATCGGGATCGAGAACAGCGTGCGAAAGATCACATCGGCCGCGGCGTGACTGGTCTGCTCTTCGATCTCTGTCACGCCGTCACCCAGACGCGCCACAGCCGCCGCGCCGGCCGCCCAGATCGAAGGCAGCGTGTCGCGCAGCCGGCCGCCTTCGAAAGCGGGGTCGATGATGCGGCGCTGGCGCTTCCAGACCTCGCCATTGGTTACGAAGACCGACTGGCCCAGCAAGGGGCGCAGGCCCTCGGCCACCCGCATCGATTTGGGAAAGTCGGCCGGGCGCTCGGACAGCACGCGGGCGATCAGGGCGGGGTCGTTGACCAGATAACTGCGAAAGAACGGCGTGCGGAATTCGGCCATCCAGGCGTGGTAAAGTCGGGCAGGCTGGGCGGACAGGATATCGGCCCGGAACAGCCGCAGATAGCGCCAGAGCGAGACGCGTTCGGCCCGGCTCGGCGGTTTCGGCGGCAATGTCACGTTGAACGCCAAGGCGAAAGCGGCGTCTCGATCCGCGATTTCGAAGGCGCGCGGTTCTGGTAGCGCTCGGCGAGCGTCAGGGGCCCGGCGGTGATCTGAAAGTAATCGTAGTCTCCCGGGCGGTCAAAGGCGCAGAGGTACTGGAAATGCAGGCGGAAAAACCGCCAGCGCAGCTCTTTCCAACGCTCTGGCGACAGGGTCTGGGTGAAGGCCGCCGAGACGACCAGCGGCCAGCGCTTGTCCGGCGGGGCCACGCCCGTCACGGCGACCGGGTCGCAGAGCGCAAAGGCGCAGCCGTCGCCGGGTGCCGTGACATCGACCCAGGTCAGTTCGGGCCGCGCGCTGAGATAGGCCAGATCAGCCCTCAGACGCCGCGCCCCGGGCAGGAAAGAGACCATCGGCACGACCTGACCGAGCGTCAGCAGCGACAGGGCAGGGCCGCCCCCGGGCAGGCCCGCGCGGATCAGGTCTGCCAGAATCGAGACCGCCAGATGTGCGCCAGAGGAATGGCCCACGATCAGAACCTCGTCACATTCGGCCAGCGCCGCGCGGATACGGGCGGCGAAGGCGGCCATCCGCGCTTCAAGCTCGGGCGGATTGGCGCCTTTGCTTTGGGCGGAATAGGCATAATCGTGCATCAGATAATAGGCGAAAAGCCGGTTGTCGTGACGCCGGAACCCCCGCAAGATCAAACGGATGACCGCAAGGCCCGCCAGGATCCCGAGGGCCGGGTGAAACAGGCTGCCCAGCCGGTAGAGGCCGAAGCCGACGAGCAGCGCCAGGGCGAGCTGCACCAGCAACAGGCCGATCGGATAAAGCGCCGCAATCATGGGCCCCTTGCGCAACCGCATCAGCCGGAACAGGGCGCCCGAGCCGATATAGGCCCAGGCCGTGCGGATCAGTTGCAGATAGGTGGCCGGAATCCCCGTAGCCATCGAGGCGCGCACGATGTCGGACCAGACCAGAACCTCGACCTCGGCGACGGTCTTGCGGCACATATCGGTCTCGACACGCCAACCATAGGGGCCGCCGCCCCTGCGCGGCATAAGGCGCAGGTCATAGCCGGTGATGCGGGCCTGATCCGCGCCCTCCTTGCGGTAAAGCTCGCGGTAACGGCGTGGATGAATCGGGTCATAGCCGGGAATATAAAAAACCTTGCGGCGAAACGCGCTGTTCGCCGTCAGGGTCATCTGGGGATCGGGAGCCTGTTCCATCTGTGCCTCCCGCGCATTCTGCGCAGGAAATGCGGCAAGGGAAAGACTATCCTTGGGCCGCGATTTTTCTGCGAAAAATCAGGGATCCGCCTGGGATTATTCGCAGAATAATCGTGGCACCGGTCAGCCCAGGGTGCTGAGCACGGGCACGTGTTCCAAAAGCCAGTAGGAAAATTGCGAAAACCCGCCGGTGAGCATCAGGAGGCCGATGGTCCAAAGCATCAGGCCCATGATCCGCTCGATCTTCTCCATATGGGCCTTCATCAGCGACAGGACCGGGGCGAGCCGGGGAAAGAAAGCGGCAACCAGGAGGAACGGCACGCCAAGGCCCAAGGCATAGACCGCCAGCAACAGCGTGCCGCGCCCGATCGAGCCTTCCTGCGCCGCAATGGTCAGGATGGCGCCCAGTTGTGGCCCGATGCAGGGGGTCCAGCCGAAGGCGAAGGCCAGGCCCAGCACATAGGCGCCGAGGGCCGAGCCGCCGCGGTCGCCCGCATCGATCCGGATGTCCTGATCCAGAAACCGGATCCGGTAAATCCCGATGAAATGCGCCCCGAAGATCATCACCACGATGGCAGCCAGCGTCGCGAAAGTCTGCGAGCGGGCCAGAAAGAACGCGCCAAACGCCGAGGAGGCCGCCCCCATCAGCAAGAACACCGTGGACAGGCCCAGCACGAAAAAGCACGCAGCCATCAGGGCCTTGCTGCCCGATTTCAGCTCTCCCATGCTGATGCCGGACATATAGGCCAGATAGGGTGGCACGATCGGCAGGACACAGGGCGACAGGAACGACAGGATTCCAGCAGCCAGCGCCACGAACAGGGCCGGAAGAAGGCCTGCGTCAAGAATGTTGATGCCGAACATGGAAACTCCTTTTTCCTTGCCATAGCGGCTTTGCGGGCCGAGGTCACGTGGCGCGGCGACAACTTGGCGTGTGGTCTTTGGCGTCTCTTTTGGCTAACCCTGCCGCGAGGGAGAATTGCGATGTGGGACGTCGAGCTGGATTGCGAAGGGCTTTTGTGCCCGCTGCCAGTGCTCAAGGCGCGGAAGCGGCTGGCAAGGATGCTGCCGGGGCAGGTGCTGTGTGTGCGGGCCACCGATGCGATGGCGCGGATCGACCTGCCGCATTTCTGTGCGCAAAGCGGCCATCGCTATATCGAGGCGCGTGAGCAGGGTCCGGTCACGCTGCATCTGATCGAGGCCCATCCCCACCCATGAAAACGCCCGGAGCCTGAGGCTCCGGGCGGATTTTCAGCGACCGAGCGACCACCAGCCCTTGCGCTTGGGTTTGTCCGGATCCTCGGCTTCCGCCGCCGGTTCGGGGGCGGCGTCTGCCGGATCGGGTATCAGCGTCGGCTGCGCCTGCACTTCGGCGGCGGCGGAAATTGGCGTCTCTGCCTCGCGCGGGTCGGGCTGCAGCGCCGGCTCCGGTGCCGCAGTCGTAACGGGATCGGCAGCGGCAGGCTCTGTCGATTCGGGCGCTGCCTCTGCCGCCGCCTTGCTGCGGGTGCGCGAAGCGTTGCTGCGCGTCCGCGTGGTCTTGGGCGTCGCCGCGGGGGCTTCGGCTTCGGAACCAGCCTCGACGGTCGCCGTGGCGGCCTTGCTGCGCGATGCCGTGGTTCTGGGCTTGGCGGCAGTTGCCTTGGGCGTTGCAGCCTTTGGTGCCGCCGCCTTGGAGGTCGTGCTGCGCGACCGGGTCGCCGGTTTCCGAACGGGCGCGGCTTCGGTCGAGGTCTCGGCACTGACCTCGGCCACAGCCGGTTCTGGTGCGATGCCGGCTTCGGTCACAGGCTCCGGCGATGCGACCGGCTCCGATGCGGCAGGGACCGGCGGCACCTCAACCTCGGCTTCGACCACAGTCTCGACCACAGTCTCAACCACGACCTCGTCCACGGCCTCGACCGCAGCCTCCGCAGGCTCAGCCTCATCGGATTCCGCGCCCGTTGCGGTCCCGGTCACGGCAGAGCCCGGCTTCTTCTTGCGCCGACGGCGCCGCTTTTTCTTGCCCGGTGCTGCGGTGCCAGCGGCGTCATTGGCTGCGGTCGGCGCATCGCCGTCCTCGGCCTCGGTGTCATCGCCGTCCTCCACATCGTCGAGTTCCTCGTCGAGGATCTCGTCTTCCTCCTCCTCGACGACCGGGGCGCCCATCAGGCTGGCATTGCCCGAAATCACCGGAGCGCTTTCCGGCACCACGCGCGTGGCGGTCTTGAACTTCTCGATCGAGTAGTCCGGGCTGATCATCATCGGGTCGGCCTCGATGCGCACCGACATGCCATAGCGCGCCTCGATGAGGGCCAGATGCTCGCGCTTCTGGTTGAAGAGGAAGTTCACGATGCCGATCGGCGCCTTCAGAAGAACCTCTTTCGACCTCTTGCGCGTGCCCTCTTCGTCGAGCGCGCGCAGAACCTGCAGGCCCAGGCTGTCATCCGACCGGATCAAGCCGGTACCATGACAATGCGCGCAGGGTTGGGTGGTCGATTCCAGCATGCCGGGGCGCAGGCGCTGACGGCTCATCTCCAACAGGCCAAAGCCCGAGATGCGGCCGACCTGAATGCGGGCGCGATCGGTTTTCAGCTTGTCTTTCAAGCGCTTCTCAACCGTGAGGTTGTTGCGCCGCTCTTCCATGTCGATGAAGTCGATCACGATCAGACCGGCAAGGTCGCGCAGGCGCAACTGGCGCGCCACCTCTTCGGCGGCCTCGATATTGGTCTTGAGGGCGGTCTCCTCGATCGAGCCTTCCTTGGTCGCCCGGCCCGAGTTTACGTCGATGGCGACCAGCGCCTCGGTCACGCCGATGACGATGTAGCCGCCCGACTTCAGCTGAACCACCGGGTTGAACATGCCGGCCAGATAGCTTTCGACCTGAAAGCGGGCAAAAAGCGGCATCTGTTCGGTATAGGGCTGCACGACCTTGGCTTGGGACGGCATGATCATCTTCATGAAGTCCTTGGCGGTGCGGTAACCGGCGTCGCCCTCCACCAGGATCTCGTCGATCTCGCGGCTGTAAAGGTCGCGGATCGAGCGTTTGATCAGGTCGCCCTCTTCATAGATCGCGGCCGGTGCGATGGATTTCAGCGTCAGTTCGCGGATCTGTTCCCAAAGCCGCATCAGGTATTCGTAATCGCGCTTGATTTCCGGCTTGGTGCGCTTGGCGCCCGCGGTGCGGATGATCAGGCCGGCTCCTTCCGGCACTTCGAGTTCGGCCGCGATCTCCTTGAGCTTGGTGCGGTCGGAGGCCATGGTGATCTTGCGGCTGATCCCGCCGCCGCGCGCTGTGTTGGGCATCAGCACGCAGTAGCGGCCGGCCAGCGACAGATAGGTGGTCAGCGCAGCACCCTTGTTACCGCGTTCTTCCTTGACGACCTGGACCAGCATGATCTGCCGGACCTTGACGACTTCCTGGATCTTGTAGCGCCGGGCGCGCGGCTTGCGCGGAGCGCTGATCTCTTCCTGCACGTCCTCTTCCGCGATGGATTCGATCTCGTCATCCGAATCAGAGGCGTGGTCGATGGCGCGGAACGGCGCGTCGGTGTCCTCGGCATCATGGACATGGGCGTTGTCGTGGTGGTGGTCGTGCGGTTCGTCGCCGTGGTCATGGCTCTGGGTCTGCACCAGCGCGTCGGCGCCGGTTTCTTCCCCAAGATCAACGACATCCATGCTGCCGACCTCAGCAGGAGCCTCTTGAACCGCGTCCTGCACCTCGACCTTGGCGGGCTGGGGGCGGGGGCGCGACGTCGAGCGGCTCGGGCGGCGGTTGTCCTCGTCATCCTCGGCCCTGGCAAAGGCGCGCTCTTCTTCGAGCAGGGCTTTGCGGTCGGCGACCGGGATCTGGTAGTAATCCGGGTGGATTTCGGCAAAGGCCAGGAACCCATGCCGGTTTCCGCCGTAATCGACGAAAGCGGCCTGCAGCGAGGGTTCGACCCGCGTGACCTTCGCGAGGTAGATGTTTCCGGCGATCTGACGCTTGTTTATCGTTTCGAAGTCGAATTCTTCGACCTTGTTTCCGTCCACCACGACAACGCGAGTTTCCTCGGCGTGGGTGGCGTCGATGAGCATTTTCTTGGACATGTTGTTCCATAGCGCCGTTCTCGCCTTGACCTTGGCGGCGGTGCGCCGGTTGGAAGGTCATGGCGGAGACGGCGACTTGTTCGGGCGATGGAAAACGCATGCAAAGGCGGGGCTGTGCCCTTTGGGCAGCCCTCGACCTTCACCGATGTTGACGCGCGCTTCATCGCGGTTCACTTTCGGGTCGCATCGGACCCCAATTAAAACCCGGAAAATCAGGGACTTGCCGGGCAACTTTCCGGTCTTGCGACCGATCCGACTGACAACCGTTTCGACGCCGATGAGAGGCGCCAGAGCGGGCGGGCAGAGAATTCTTGCGCGACTGCATCGCGTGGTTCGACCCTAAGGGCAAAGGACGGGCAATGACAATGGGTGATTTGGCACGCAAGCCCCCTCGTCCGAAAAGGCGGGCCGAAATCTTGCCGTGAGAAGCCTTGTCGGGCGGACCTTCGGCGTCAGCCGCGCTCACGGCGCAGAGCGGTCAGCACATGAACGCGGATCGCCGAGGCTAGCCCCGCATCGTCCCGTGCGGCGTCGATCTCGGCCGCAAGATCATTGACTGACCGACCGGCTTCGCTGGCGATCCTGCGAAATTCGTCCCAAAATGCCGTCTCCAACGAGACCGAAGTGCGATGCCCGCGCAATGTCAGGCTGTGCTTGACCGGTCGGGCAGAGAAAGTGGGCATGGCGGGTCGGACCTGATCTGGAGGGACGGATCAGCGCTATCCGATCTGTCGGCCCTGTGCCACAGGATCCGTCATGCGCCGCAAATCGACCGGCAGAGCGGGGTGACGCCAATCCTGCCAGGCCGGGCCGTCAAGGTGGTCAGATCGTTCCATCAAGGCTCAGATCATCACCTGCATCTGTTCGCGATTGAGCAGAAGGGTGAACTGGCCCTGTTCCTCGACCACGCGGTAGCCGCGCAATCTGGCCTCTTGCAAAAGGCGCTCTCGACCGATGTTGGCTTCGACATCCGCCACGTCGCGGCGCAGGGGACAGCCGGACGCCACGGCGAGCGGCGAGAACAACTGATAAAGCCAGCGATCGGGCGAGAAGGCGGGGACCGCGGCTTGGGGGATCGGGGCTTGTGTGATTTGTGTTTGCATGATGGACCCACACTCGCGCCGTGCGGTTAAGGGCGGGTTAAGTCCCGTCAACTTTCTTGCCGTCAAGCTCGGCCTTCGCGCGGGCAAGCTCGGCCGCCTCCAAGGCCTTCTGCGCCTTGGTGCGGCCGAATTTCACAGCGTTTTCATCGGCCTGCGCACGAGCCGCCTTGCGGGCGCCGTCCTTGCGCCGGGTGCGCAGGTTGATGATTTCGGCCATTTTTAACCTTTTGGTCCGACCATGTCCTCGGGCCGCACGATGCGGTCGAAGGTTTCGCCATCCACAAAGCCAAGCGCAATCGCCTCTTGCCGCAGCGTCGTGCCGTTCTTGTGCGCGGTCTTGGCGACCTTGGTGGCATTGTCATAGCCGATGGTTGGGGCCAGGGCGGTCACCAGCATCAGGCTTTCCTTCATCAGCTTGTCGATCCGCGCGATATTGGCTTGGGTTCCCACCACCATGTTGTCGGTGAAGGAGCCCGCCGCGTCGCCCAGAAGCTGCATGGATTGCAATACGTTATAGGCCATCATCGGGTTATAGACGTTCAACTCGAAATGGCCCTGAGACCCCGCGAACCCCACCGCGGCATCATTGCCCATCACATGGGCGCAGACCATGGTCAGCGCCTCGGCCTGGGTCGGGTTGACCTTGCCCGGCATGATCGACGAGCCCGGCTCGTTTTCTGGCAGGATCAACTCGCCCAGACCCGACCGCGGACCCGAGCCCAGAAGGCGCAGGTCGTTGGCAATCTTGAACAGGCTCGCCGCCACCGTCTTCAAGGCTCCCGAGAACATCACCATCGCATCATGCGCGGCCAGCGCCTCGAACTTGTTCGGCGCGGTGACGAAGGGCAGGCCGGTGATCTCGGCAATCGCCGCAGCCACCCGCACATCCCAGCCCACGCGTGTGTTCAGACCGGTGCCGACCGCGGTGCCGCCCTGCGCCAGTTCGTAGATGTCGGGCAGGCAGGCCTTCACGCGCGCGATGCCCTTGGCGACCTGCGCGGCATAGCCCGAGAATTCCTGGCCCAGCGTGAGCGGTGTCGCATCCTGGGTATGGGTGCGGCCGATCTTGATGATATCCTTGAATTCCAAAGCCTTGGCGTGCAAGGCGGCGTGCAGTTTCTCTAGCCCGGGCAACAGCACATCGCGCGCCATCATGCCGATGGCCACATGCATCGCCGTCGGAAAGGTGTCGTTCGAGGATTGCCCCATGTTCACGTGGTCATTGGGATGCACCGGCTTTTTCGAGCCCATCACGCCGCCCAGCATCTCGATGGCGCGGTTGGAAATCACCTCGTTGGCGTTCATGTTCGACTGGGTGCCCGACCCGGTCTGCCAGACCACCAGCGGAAAATTGTCGTCGAACTTGCCCTCTATCACCTCTTGCGCTGCGGCGGCGATGGTTTGTCCAAGGGCCGGGTCAATGTCGCCCTGCGCGATGTTGACCAGGGCGCAGGCCTTCTTGATCACGCCGAGCGCGCGGATGATGGCCTTGGGCTGGCGTTCCCATCCGATCGGGAAGTTGATGATCGAACGCTGGGTCTGAGCGCCCCAGTACTTGTCGGCGGGCACCTCCAGCGGGCCAAAGCTGTCGGTTTCAACGCGGATGGCGGTCATGGCGCAAGCTCCCATTGTTGCGCGCGCCTTTTAGCGCCGCAGCGCGGAAAATTCAATCGGCATACCGTCGCATACAAACCTGGCGACCCGCTCACCCGCGCCGGAAGGTATGGACCCGCGCCGGCGGCAGGTTCAGCGCGACATAGGCGGTCTGGGTACAGGACAGGCCCAGATCGCGGATCTGGTCGTCATCCAGCGCGGGACGCGGGCCGTAGGTGAATTGCACATAGATGCCGTCCGGGGCCAGAATCTCGAAGGCGGCGGCCACGATGGATTGGCGCAGCGCCATCGGCATCGACAGGAGCGGCAGACCGGAAACCACGGCTCCGACGCCCTTGGGCACAAGCTGCGGCGCGGTCTGCGCCCCGGCCAGATGCACGGTCACGCCGGCAAAGCGGGCGCGCAGATGGGTGACGAACTCGGCGTTCATCTCGAACAGGGTCAGGTTTTCGGGTGCAACCCCGGCTTGCAGGATGCCTTGGGTGAGACGGCCGGTGCCGGGGCCGAATTCCACCACGCGCCCGGTCTGCGGGCCAAGGTCCCTGGCCATCGCCCGGGCCAGAAACCGCGACGAAGGTGCTATGGCCGACACCTGCAGGGGCCGGCTGATCAGCTGGCGCAGGAAAAGCAGCGTTTCAGCCATGATGCCCTATGACTTGCGGAATTTGTCGAGCCGGACGATCTGCGCATCCTGATGCGGCGGTGTCGGATCGTCATCCGGCCCGTCATCGTCTTCGTCTTCCTCGTCTTCGTCCTCTTCGTGCGTCTCGAAGCGCAGGCCGAATTCGACCGAAGGGTCCACGAAGGTGCGCAGGGCGTCGAAGGGAATGGTCAAACGTTCGGGATTGTTGCCGAAATTCAGCGTGATCGCAAAGCCATCGTCGGTGACCTTGAGGTCATCGAACCAGTGCTGCAGCACCACGGTCATCTCGCCCGGATAGCGGGCGCGCAGCCAGTCGGCCATCTCGACCCCGTCGACCGTCGTGTCGAAAGTGATGAAGAAATGATGCGCGCCGGGCAGGCCATGTGCGGCCACGTCGTTCAGAACGGTCTGGATCAGACCACGCATGGCTTTGTGCATCAGGTTGCCGTAGTCGATTGACCTTACCATGCCTACTCCTGCGCTTTCTTGCCCCCACCATAGGCAATTTGGGTCGGAAGGGAAGAGCGGGTGTCAGACGAAGGCGAAGCTCGCCGACGCAATTGCTGCAACTGCGAGAACCACGGGCAAAGGCCAGTGCCAGCGCAGCAACAAAAGGCCGGCCCCCAGCGCCAGCCCGGCCGGCACCGGCCGGACCGAGGCAAGGTCAGGCAGAATCACGTGCAGCCCGCCTGAATCGATTCGGCCGATCTGTGCAAAGAAGACATGTGCCGCGAACCACAGGGACAGGTTGGCGATCACCCCCACCACCGCCGCCGTGATCGACCGCAGCGCGGCGGAAAGCTGTGGCGCCGCGATCAGCCGCGCCATCCAGGGCGCTCCGGCAAAGATCCACAGAAAGCACGGTGCAAAGGTCATCCAGAGAGTAAGCGCCGCCCCGAAAAACCCGCCCGCCCAGCCCGAATGCCGAAACCCTGCCAGAAAGCCCACGAACTCCGTCACCAGGATCAGCGGCCCCGGCGTCGTCTCGGCCAGGCCCAGCCCGTCCATCATCTGGGACAGGGTCAACCAATGCTTGTCCTCGACCACGGCCTGACTCATCCAGGCCAGCACCGCATAGGCGCCGCCAAAGGTCACGACGGCCAGCTTGGAAAAGAAGATGGCGATCTGCGCGAAGATCCCGGGCGCCAGCCAGATCACCCCGACCAGCGGAACGAGCCAGACGGCGCCCCAGACCAGAACCGCCCGCCCGCTTTCGGCCCAGGGCGCGGCGGCGGGCATCACGGAGGCGCCGCGGGCCGTCGAAATATAGCCATAGAGGCCGGCGACGAGGATCACGACGGGAAAGGGCAGCCCGAAGAGGAACAGCGCCAGAAAGGCCAGCAGCGCGGTCACCCAATGCGCCCGCGACTTCAGCGCCCGGCGCGAGACGCGCAACAGCGCCTCGATCACCACGGCCACCACGGCGGCCTGTACGCCGGTGAAAAGTGCTGCCACCAGAGGCACCTGCCCAAAGGCCGCATAGATCGCCGACAGGGCCAGCACCACGAAGGCCCCCGGCAGCACGAACAGCAGGCCGGCCAGCACGCCGCCCGGCACGCCCTTCAGCCGCCAGCCGATCCAGGTGGCCAGTTGCATCGCCTCGGGCCCGGGCAGAAGCATGCAGAACGACAGGGCGGACAGGTACTCGGCCTCGCTGACCCACTTGCGGTCCTCGACCATTTCGCGGTGCATGAGGGCGATCTGCGCGGCAGGCCCGCCGAAGGACAAGAGCCCGACCCGCCCGAAAGCCGTGAACAGCATGCGCCAGTCGGTCATCCCGCTCCTCCGAAGGGCCACGGCCCCGGTCCAAGTGCTAGGAGGGCGGGCGGGTCGGGTCAAGCGCCTGCCGGGGCGTTCCGACGGCTGGCGTGCAGGCAGGCCATGCGACCCGAAGCGCCTGATCGCGACTGAGGGGTGGGGAAGGCGCAGGTTTCTGTTGCCAGGTACCTGCAAACCCCGCCTTACGGTGCTACCCGCAAGGACTTAGTTTGGCTTTCTCGAACTGCTCACGCAGCCAGAGCATAAGCCGGAGCACGGTTGTCATTGGCAACTGTGATCTTGGACCGATAACGGTGGTACCTCACCGAGCGAAAGCTGGCCCCTTTGAACGTCCGTCGATCCTGTTTCGGCCCCAGATCCTGCAATGAACAGGAGGTTTGGTGGAGCCGCCGGGTACCGCCCCCGGGTCCGATCCGTCTATTATGGGTGCGTTTATCGCCATAGTCCGGATTGCTCCGGACACTGCCAACATAGGGGCGGTGCGGGCCCGGCGCAAGTGGTCTGCACAAGTGGACGGTTGCGCTGCCGCCTGTCAGGATGCGGGAAATCCCGGTTTGCAGGAAGGCCCAGCATGAAGATTCTGACTGTCGTCGCCCACCACCGCCCCGCCTCGCTGACCCATGGCGTGGCGCGGGCCTTTGCCGATGCCGCCACCCAGGCCGGCCATCAGATCGAATGGGCCGATCTGGCGGCAGAAGGGTTCAATCCGGTGATGACGGCAGAAGACGACCCCGATTGGGACAATCCGGCCAAGGTCTATTCGCCGCAGGTCCGGGCCGAAATGGCGCGGATCGAACGCAACGAGGCCACGGTCATGGTCTTTCCGGTCTGGTGGTGGTCAATGCCCGCCCTCATGAAAGGCTGGATCGACCGGGTCTGGAACAATGGCTGGGCTTACGGTGAGGGAAAATATCCGCATGCCAAGGCCGCCATGTTGGCGGTGGCGGGGGGCGACGCCGGCACCTACGCCAAGCGCGGCTATGACACCGCGATCCGGGTGCAGCTTGAAACCGGCATCCTCGGTTACTGCGGCGTGACTGACATGGCTCTGCACATGCTCTATGACAGTTTCGAGGCCGAGGGGCGCAGCGCCATCCTGGCCAGGGCCGCCGATCTGGGGCGCGCCTTCTAGCCCGGCGCAAAATATGAAATGCCCGGGACCGGCCCGGGCATTTCACGTCAGGTCAGAGGATCAGAAGCCCGATTTGATCTTTTCAAACTCGTTGACCATGCGATCGCGGAGTGCCGGATCGATCGGGGTCTGCGACAGAAGCGTGGTCTTGATCGGGTCCACGTCGGCGGCCTTCAGGTCGTCGGGGTTGATCGCGGCCATCGAGACAGTGTTGGTCGAAGCATAGCCCACATTGGCCAGCAAGGCCTTGGCCGCATCGTGATCGAGCCAGGCGTTGATGAAGTCATAGGCCTTTTCTTCCTTGCCCGGCGCGTTCTTCAGCTTGACCCAGCCGCAGAACCAGTTGGATGCGCCTTCCTTGGCCTGACGCTGGAAGCCGACCGGGAAGTTCTGCGACTTCAAAAGCGCGATCGTGTCGTTCCACGACCAGGCCACCTGCACCTCGCCCGAGACCATCAGCTGGCTCAGCTGCGACGGGTCGGCCCAGTAGGCCACCACATTGGGATGCACCTTGCGCAGCCAGTCGGCGGCGGCCTTGAACTGCGCATCGTCCACCTTGGTCCAGTCGGTCACGCCGGTCGCCAGCAGCGCCAGGGCCCAGACGTCGTCGGCATTGTCGGGCAGCGAGATGCGCCCGGCATATTTGGGGTTGGTGAAGACATCGAGCGAGGCCACATCCGCAGCCGGCACGTCCTTGGTGTTGTAGGCGATGGCGGTATAGGCGTAATCGGTCGGGATGTACCAGACGCCCTTGTCATCCTTGAAGAACTTGGAATTCAGGAAGCGCGGGTCGATCTCCTTGAAGTTCGGGATCTTCGAGGTGTCCCATGGCACGATCAGATCGGCATCGCGGTATTTCTGGATCATCTGGCTGCAAGGGTGCGCCACGTCGGCCTTGAAGCCCGATGTCAGTTTCTGGAAAGCCTCGTCATCGTCGGCGAAGATCGAGAAGTTCGGCATGTCGCCGTTCTTCTTGACATATGTCGCCAAAAGGTCCGGCAGCTGAAAGCCCGACCAGTCGAAGGCCGTAAGGTCCTGGTCCGCCGCACGCGCCAGATTCGCGCCAAGACCGAGGGACAGCGCGAAGGCTGTGCCGGTTATGAGTTTGAGTAGGCCAGTCATGAGTTCTCCTTGTTGGATCCAACCGGTTCTGTGCCGGAAGCTGATCAAATGTCTGGGGAGGTCAAAAAGACAGCTGCGTCATTCAGCATGCGCGAACATTTGCGCCAAAGAAAGTGGCGCGCAAGTCAACTTTTCGCTTTCCGCGGGGTCATGGACCAAAAAAGTTGCGCCCGGACCCGGCCAAGACGGATTTTCCGGCAGGCGCCTCGGTCCGCTTGCGGCGGGCGGGGCGGATTGCTACGACTTCGGACGGAGCGGGCCTGACGGCGCCCGCGCCTGCCGCAGCCCGCTGCGGCGCGGCTGGAAGACCTGCCACACCTCATCCCGGGGCTGCGGCTCCATTATACTGTGCATTCTGATGGAGCGGCCTCATGTCCGACCTTGACCTGACCTTCGTGCGTTCGCAGTTTCCGGCCTTTCAAAGCCCGATCCTGTCGGGCCATGCCTTCTTTGAAAACGCCGGCGGCTCTTTCCCGTGCAAGCCGGTGGTGGACCGGCTGCACCGCTTTTACACCGACCGCAAGGTGCAGCCCTACGCGCCCTATCCCGGTGCCGAAGAGGGCGGGGCTGAAATGGACGAAGCGCGCGGGCGCCTTTCGGCCCTGATGGGCTGCGCGCCGGAAGAGCTGTCCTTCGGCCCCTCGACCTCGGCCAATACCTATGTGCTGGCCCAGGCGGTGCGGCTTTGGCTGCGCGGCAAGGACGCGGCCATCGTCGTGACCAATCAGGACCACGAGGCGAACTCCGGAGTCTGGCGCCGTCTGGCCGACGAGGGGATCGAGGTGCGCGAATGGCAGATCGACCCGGCCACGGGTCATCTGGATCTGGCCGGGCTGACGCCCCTGCTGGCCGACGGCCGCGTGAAGCTTCTGGCCTTTCCGCATTGCTCCAACGTCGTGGCCGAAATCAACCCGGTGGCCGAGATCTGCGCCCTGGCACGGGCCCAAGGCGTGCGCACCGTGGTGGATGGGGTCAGCTATGCCCCGCACGGCCTGCCCGATTTTCCGGGGCTCGGCGCCGATGTCTATCTTTACTCGGCCTACAAGACCTACGGGCCGCATCAGGGCATCATGCTGATCCGCGCCGATTTCGGGGCCGAACTGCCGGCGCAGGGCCATTGGTTCAACGCGGGCAGCCTTTACAAGCGCTTTACCCCGGCGGGGCCGGACCATGCCCAGATCGCGGCCTGCGCCGGCATGGCCGATTACATCGACGCGCTTTACGCCCATCACGGCGGTGCCCCCGCCACCCCGGTCGAGCGCAACCGCGTCGTGCACGACCTGATGCGGGCTCAGGAAATCCGCGTCATTCAGCCCCTGCTCGACTATCTGGCGGGGCGCAACGACCTGCGCCTGATCGGCCCGCGCGCGGCGGGCGACCGCGCGCCCACCGTCGCCGTGGCACTGGACCGGGCAGCCGAACCCGTGGCCCAGGCGCTTTCGGCCGAAGGCATCGCCTGCTGGGCCGGCGATTTCTACGCGGTGCGCCCGATCGAGGCGATGGGGATCGACCGGGCCAGGGGTGTGCTGCGGATGAGCGGCGTGCACTACACAAGTGCGGCGGATGTAACCCGGCTGATCGCCGCGCTCGACCGCGTGCTTTAGCCCGAAAACGGCCGCGACCATGCGAAACGGGGGCCCCGGATGGCATCGCCGGGCCCCCGTCCGCCCGGGCAGGCGGGCACTTGCCTGACCGGCAGGCAGGGGCGCGCGTCCTTCTGCTCAAGTCTTCGCGAGTTTGAGTGATTTGACGGTGTTCTGCTTGCGCAAAAGCTTGTACGAGTCTCTTTTGCGTGAGAAAGGGCGCAGGGATTGGCGAAAGTTGCGATGCTGTGTCCGATGACGCGAAATCGAGGCGCCAGGACAAAGGTGCAGACCCATGGACAAGACCGTTTCACACTCAGACCATTCGATTTTCCGTCGCATATTCACTGACCCGCATTTCATCGGCTACCGCTATTGGCACAGCATCGTCATGTTGTTCATCTTCGTGTCCTGCGTCAGCCTTGCGCTGGAAAGCGTTCAGGATCTGTCCGACCATTATGCCGCCGCCTTTGACTGGTCGGAATGGATCACGGTGGCCTTCTTCACCGTCGACGCCGCCGCCAATTTCTATTTCGCCCCCAAACCCTGGCGATACCTGTTCTCGTTCTGGGGCATGATCGACATCATCTCGGTGGCGCCCTCCTATCTGATGCTCTTGAACATGACTGCGGTGCGCACGACCAAGATGATCCGCCTGCTGCGGGTGGCACGCGCGCTCAGGGTCTTGAAGCTGGCGCGCGCCGCCGCGGACGAGGCCGAGGGCAACGAAGAGGAACACAAGAACCCGATCCTGGCCAACCTGCGGATCTACATGATCATCTTCTTTTCGGTGTTCATGATTTCCTCGACCTCGATGTATTACGTCGAAGGGGCGCTTTATTCGGAAAGCGCGATGGAACAGGGCCAGGCGGCGCTGGATGCCACGCTCAAGCCCGGCGATGCGCCGGTGGCCTTCATGCCGACCGACCCGATCTCGGGCACGCCGATCACCGAGGACAAGCGGTTCTTCACCTCGATCCCTTCGGCGATGTGGTGGTGCATGGTCACGATGACCACGACGGGCTATGGTGACATGTATCCGGTGACGGTCGCGGGGCGTCTGGTGGCCTGTTTCACCATGCTGTGCGGCTTGATCCTCTTCGCGATCCTGTTGAACATCATCAACAAGACCATGATGGTGCTGTTCTTTGGCGAAAAGCTGCCCGACTAGGCCGCCCGCTGGACCCGCAGGCTGTGACGTCTATATCACCCGGGTCGGGCTGGCTTTGGCGCTGGGGGCCGGGTAAGCCGCGGGGCCCATGACAAGCGGGTGGACAGAGGGATGAGCGACACCGACCTCAAGGCGAAGCCCCGTGCGAAAGCCCAGGCCGAGCGGCCCCGGCTTTACAAGGTCATCCTGCTCAACGACGATTTTACTCCGCGCGATTTTGTCGTGACCGTGCTGAAGGCCGTATTCCGCATGACCGAAGGCGAGGCGCTGGGCGTCATGCTGACCGCGCATCGCAAGGGTGCCTGCGTCGTCGCGGTCTATACCAAGGAAGTGGCCGAGACCAAGGCCAACCAGGCCACCGAGTTCGGCCGCAGCCGGGGCTATCCGCTGACCTTCACCACCGAAAGGGAAGAATGACTTTGGCTTGCGGTGCGGCGGGCGCCCTGCCGTATGGGGCGCCCGCCGCCCGGCCTTACTTCGGCAGGCCCGTCGTCTCGTCCAGCGTCAGGGCGGCGGCTTGCGGTGCAGACCAGTCGAACATCCCGTCGATCGGCCCGGCGATGGCATCGAACGAGCCCTGGCCGATGCGCTGACGGTCCAGCCAGTTGTCCTCGATGAAGCGGGTGATGCTCGACTGGTCGGTCACGGTGTGGTCGACGTAATTGACCCGCGCATAGGGCGAGATGGCCAGAAGCGGCAACCGCGTGCCGTAGCCGCAGCGACCCTGCACCGGCTGCCCGAAGACCCCAGCCAGCGGAATGCCAGAGCCGCAGGTCTCGCCGTTCAGCACGTCATAGCCTTTCACGGGAATGTCGGACCCGTTCACGATGGCATGGCCGTGATCATACCAGCCGTCCGAATCGTCATAGGCGATCAGGATCGCCGTGTCCTTCCAGAACGGCGAGGCTTGCAGGCTGTTGACCGCCTTGACCACGAACGCCTGTTCGTCCAGCGGGTCCGAATAGCCGGCGTGGCCGTCCTGATAGGCCGGGGCTTTCAGAAAGCTGACCGCAGGCAGATTGCCCGCCTGCAAGGCCGCGTAAAAGTCGGTCATGTCATATTGGTGGTTGGCGCCGCCGTCGTCCGAGGTGCCAATCGCCGCGACCGAGGAGGGGCGCGTGTGGCTCGGGTTGGCGGTTGAGGGATAGTACTGGAACGGCTGGTGATGCGCGATGTAATCGGCCGACTTGACCTTGATCAGCGCCGAGGTCGTCGAGCGCCCGCACCCGGTCGAGCCATCGGCATTGGTCTGGGTCAGATCGAAGCCGCCCTCGAAGAAGCCCCAGGTCACCCCCTTGTCGTTCAAAAGGTCGCCGATGTTGCGGCCGACCATCAGGGCGGTGGGATATTTCGGATTGGAACAGACATCGCCCGTCGGGTCGAGGTCCGAGATCATCGTCCAGTTGCCATGGCCATCGGGCACCACGCGCCCGCCGTCATAGGTGCCGTCCTTTTCCAGCTTGTAGCCGGGCGGCAGTGCCATTCCGTTGGTCTGGCCCGAGATCAGGTTGATCGCTCCGGGCGTAGAAGGCCCGAAGACGGTCGAGAAACTCGCGTCGTTCATCGCGTAGGCCTGGGCATAGTTCCACAGCGCCGTGACAGTATTGCCGTCGAAATAGCCCATGACCAGGCCCTTGGTGCCAAGAGGGCCCGCGCCGCCCTTGGTGCCCTTGCCGGTCATCTTGGGGAATTGATCCATCTTGAAATTGTCATAGGCCGCCTGTTCGGCCGTGTAGCCGTGGTTCTGGTCGGCGGTGCCGGCCTGGCTGCGGTCAAGCCGGAAAGGTCCGGAAGCATCCGCGCCCATCGCGGCGCCGGCATTGGGGTTCTGCGCCATCAGCCCGGCGCGCGTCAGCGTGTCGATGTCGGTGGGCGTGCCGGGCTTGGCGGTGAAGGCCGGCTCGCCCTCGGGGTTGGTGGCCTTGGGATAGGTCGCGAAATAGTGGTCGAACGAGACGTTTTCCTGAAAGATCACCACCAAGTGCTGAATGGGCGTCGCGGTGTCGGCCTGAGCGCCTGCCGCCAAGAGCGTCAGCGCGCCGGCTGCACCAAGGGCGAGGGTCGGGCGATAGGGCTTCTGGTCCATCTGAACCTCCTGTCAAGTGGGTGAGTCGTGCGGTCCGGGATAGCGCGTCAAGCATGACACCCTTGCCGTCCCCGGCATTCACGATCGCGTCATGGCAGGCGCGGGTCAGACCGAGTTGCGTTCGACCAGCTGACCCTGAACCTTGATCCGCATCGGCGCGGGCGTGCCGTTGATCAGGTCGATCAGGCACTCGGCCGCCTCGACCCCCATTTCGAAATGCGGCAACAGCACCGTCGTCAGGGGCGGGTGGACATATTGGGCGATCTCGCGGCTGTCATAGCCTATGACCGCCACATCGCCCGGGATCGACAGGCCAAGTTCGCGCAGCGCGTCGTAACAGCCCAGAGCCATCAGGTCGTTGCCGCAAAAGATCGCAGTGGGCGGGTCCGCCAGCCGCATCAGTTCCAGCGTGTATTCATAGCCGGTCGAGGGCTCCCAGTTGCCATTGCGCACCAGCGCCGCATCGAAGGGAATGTTGGCCGCGCTGAGTTCGCGCTTGTAACCGCGCAGCCGGTCGCGCGAGGCATCCATCCAGGGCTCGCCGTTGATATAGCCGATCCGGCGGTGTCCGGCCTCGATCAGGCGGCGCGTGGCGATCTGGCCGCCGATGACTTCGGCCGGCACGACCGAGGGCAGGGCATGATCGGCGGTGTAGCAGTTCCACAGGACCGTCGGCAGCGGCCGCGCCAGCACCGGCGGATCGACCCTGCGCGTGTTGATCGTGCCATAGATCAGCCCGACGACAGCGCTCGGGCTGGTCTGGCGCAACAGGGAAAGCTCGACGTCGCTCTTGCTGCGGGTCACCGCGCACCAGACCGCGAAGCCCTGGGCCGAGGCCGCCTCGCAGATGCCGTCCATCGCCACGGCCGTCCAGGGGTCCGTCGACATCTCGTCCACCACGAAGGCGATGGTCCCGCGCGAGGCCACCTGCGGGCCGCCGCGACGGTTGGTCTGATAGCCAAGCCGGTCGGCGGCTTCGAGCACCCGGCGCCGGGTTGCCGCGGAAAAATGCGCACTGCTGACCTCGTTCAGCACCAGCGACACGGTGGTCTGCGACACGCCCGCCTCGAGCGCAACCTCGTTCATCGTGGTCCGGCGCCGGGCCGGGGGGGCGGTGTCCTTGGCCGCTTCGGACGCAGGTTTGCTGGGCGGCATGGTTTTATTCGGCCGGGGTCGGCTTGGGCTGGGCGATCCGGGCGGCCTCGGCCAGACGGCGGCGCGCGCGCAGCCGGGTCCATTGCTGGTCAGCCAGCACGCCAAGCAGGATGACGCCGCCCATCACCGAGAAATTGAGCGACGAGGGAATGCCAAGCAGGTTCACCAGATTCTGCAATTCCTGCAACAACACGACCCCCAGAAGCACGCCGACGATGGACCCTTCGCCGCCGCGCAGCGAAAACCCGCCCAGAACCGCCGCGGCAATGGCATAGAGTTCATAGAAATTGCCATGCGAGGCCGGCGAGATCGACCGCGTGTACATGGCAAAATAGACTGCGGCAAGAATGGTCAGGACCTGGCAGATGACAAAGGCGCCGACGATCACCCGATCCGTCTTGATGCCGGAGAACCGCGCGGCCTCTTCGTTCTTGCCCACCGCGTAAAGATAGCGCCCGAAGACCGACCGGTGGACGACAAACCACATGAGCGTCGCCACGATCAGGAGGGCAATGAAGGAATTGGGCACCCCGTAGCTGCGCCCGGCCGTGATGAATTCCAGCTCGGGGAAGGTCTGGCCGAACGCAAATCCCGCGGTGGCGTCCTGCGTGTAGAACCGCGCAATGCCGCGATAGATCAGCAAGCCGCACAGCGTCACGATGAAGGGCTGCAGCTTCAACTTGGTGATCAGCAGCCCATGCGCCAACCCCACCGCGACCGCCAGCGCCAGCATCAGGCCCAGAGCCGCGGGCCAGGGGATGTTCTGGTTCGCCACGAAATCGACGAACAGGACCCCCACAAGCGCGATCATCGAGCCGACCGAAAGTTCGATCCCTCCGGTCAGGATGACGATGGCCTGACCCAGCGCCGACAGCCCGAACATGCCGACCAGGTTCGAGGTGTTGGCGATATTGACCGGCAACAGGAAGCGCGGATTGATCAGCGCAACGACCGCGCCCACCACCAGAATGAGGATGAAAAGACCCAGGTCCTTGCGGTTCATCGATCCCGCCCCGCCGCTGGTACATCGATCATCGCCCATTCTCCCTGCCGATCGGTTTTCCGACTGCCAGCATCAAGACATTTTCTTCGTTGAAGTCGCCGCGGTCAAGAATGCCGGAAATCCGCCCCTCGTGCATGACCGCGATCCGGTCGGACACGCCGATGACCTCTTCCATGTCGCTCGAGATCATCAGGACGGCCACGCCGCTGGCGGCCAGGTCATGCATCAGCCGGTAGATCTCGGACTTGGCGCCGATGTCGATGCCCCGCGTCGGTTCATCGAAGATCAGCACCCTGGGCGTCATGGCCAGCCATTTGGCCAGCACGACCTTTTGCTGGTTGCCCCCCGACAGCGACCCGGCGCGCGTGGACAGCCGCGGCGCCTTGATGCCAAGATGGGTGCTTTGCAGGGCCGCCGTCCGCGTCTCGGAGGCGCGGCTGACCAGAAAGCCCCGGGCATGCCGGCCGAGGTCTGGCAGCGAGATGTTTTCGAGGATCGGCAAGTCCAGAATCAGCCCGGCCTCCTTGCGATCCTCGGGGACCAGGAAGATGCCCTTCGCCACGGCCTCTGCCGCGTGGCGGGGCCGGAAGGCCGCACCGTCCAGTTCGAAATGCCCGCCATGGATCGGGTCGATCCCGAACATCGCCCGCGCGAGTTCGGTGCGCCCGGACCCGACCAGACCGGCCAGCCCCAGGATCTCGCCCCGCCGCAGATCAAGCGTGACGGGCTGCGCGGGATGCGCGGCCGTCTGCACGCCCACCGCCGACAGGACCACGTCGCCCGGCGCGGCAGGCGCAGTCGGGCGCAGCACCTTGAGGTCGCGCCCGATCATCAGCCTGACCATGCGGTCATGGTCGATCTCGGCCCTGTCCAGCGTGCCGGCAAGCGCCCCGTCGCGCAGGACGACGACCCGGTCGGCCACCCTCTCGACCTCGTGCAGCCGGTGCGAGACGAAGATCACGCCGATGCCATCCGCCCGCAGGCCTGCGATCACATCCAGAAGCTTGTCGGTCTCGGACAGGGGCAGGCTCGAGGTCGGCTCGTCGAGGATGACCAGCCGCGCGTTCAGCGACAGGGCCTTGGCGATCTCGACCATCTGGCGTTGGGCCAGTGACAGATCCTGCACCCGCGCAAAGGAATCGAAATTGGCGCCGACCCGGCGCAACAGGGGATCGACCTTCCGGTGCAGCAGGGGTTCGTCCACAAAGCGCAGGATGCCGGCCCGGCGCGGCTCGCGCCCGATATAGACATTGGCCGCCACGTCCAGATTGTCGAACAGGTTGAGCTCCTGGTGCACGAAGGCGATGCCGGCGGCCATGCTTTCGGCCACGCCGAGCGCGGGGCGCGATGTGCCGTCCAGCATGATCGCCCCTTGGTCGGGGGCGATGACGCCGCCCAGAATCTTCATCAGCGTCGATTTGCCGGCGCCGTTTTCACCCACCAGTCCGATGACCTCTCCGGTCCGGACCTCCATCGAAAAATCCGCGAGAGCGACCACGCCGGGATAGGCCTTGCGGATATGGGCCAGGCTCAGGAACGGGCCTGCGGGGGGAGCCGCCGCGGATTGGGTCATGACATCTCATGCGTCTGGCGCCGGACCGTGGGGCGTCCGGCGTGGGAAGGCGGCCGACCCCGCGCCGGATCGACGGGGGTCGGCCCAGAGCCCGTCACTTGCCGGACATCGCCTTGAGTTGCGCGGCATAGGCGTCGATGTCGGCGGCATAAAGCACCCGGGTCGGGATGATCAGCTGGCCGTCCTTGGGCAATGGCGTCTTGTTGTCCTTGACATAGGCGGCCATCAGCTTGAAGCCCTGATAGGCCCATTCGAAGGGCTGCTGCACGACCGTGCCGGCGATGTTGCCTTCCTTGACCCCGCCCAGGGTGATCGGATCATCATCAAAGCCCACGACGGTGATGGTGCCA
Organism: bacterium; assembly: GCA_016124195.1. Classification (GTDB taxonomy): domain Bacteria; phylum Pseudomonadota; class Alphaproteobacteria; order Rhodobacterales; family Rhodobacteraceae; genus Stagnihabitans. The sequence continues at coordinate 269,226 of WGOE01000006.1, forward strand.
AGCTTGCCAGCATCCTTCAAGGCCTCATAGATGCGCGGCGTGTTGTAGGAATAAAAGCCCACCATGCAGGTGATGTCGGGATTGGCGGCCAGCACGGCCTCGACATTGGCCTTGGCGCGGGTCTGGTCGATGTCGTCGCCGCGGGTGTCGACCAGCGTGATCTTGGTGCCCTTCAGCCCGTCCACGAAGCCCTGCGCGCGCTCCTTGTAGTTGGCGGCGTCCAGAAGGCCCACAAAGCCCATGCACTTGCCGCCGTCTGGCATCGCCTTCTTGGCGATCTCGGCCGCCTGACCCCCGGCCAGAACGTTCGAAGATCCGATATAGGCGATCCGCTTGCTGTTGGGCGCGTCGGAATCCGTCGTGAACAACGCCGTCTCGCCGGCGATCTTGTCAAGAACGTCGGTGGCCTTGGGATCGACGGCCGAAACCATGATGCCCTTGACCCCCGCGGTGACCAGATTGTCCATCAGGGTCTGCTGGATCGCGACCGAGGATTGTTCGGGATATTTGAACTCCAGCGTGAAGTCGGGAAGTTCGGCCTGGGCCTTTTTCATGCCGGCTTCCGCCGCTTTCCAGAAGTCCGAAGCCCCGTTGGCGACGAATGCCAGAACGGGTTTGTCGTCGGCCATCGCCGGCGCAAGCGTCGCGGCCCCCATCGCAAGGCCAAGGGCTGTTGCGGTGGCAAGTTTCAGTGCGTGCTGCATCTCGTCTTCTCCCATGTGGCCGAGGGTCGGCCGAACCAAGTTCCGGTGCGCCTTTTCCAAGAGCGGCCCGGCACGGGCCTTCGCTCTGTCCTCTTCCCTGCGCAGGTAAATTCGTAATACGAGTAATAATATTAGTAAAGTTGAGTCTTGCCCGCGCCCGGCGGCAGGCCGGATGCGGCGCATTCTTGACCCGTGGCGCAGCGTGACCGGCGGCGCAAAGCCGCGTGGCCAGCCCTGCGGCAGGCGCCACAGTCAGTCCTCGTGTCTGTCCTCGTGTCGGTCCTCGTGTCAGTCCTGGTGCCAGTCCTGTGGTCAGTCCTGTGGTCAGCCCAGTTCCAGCCGCTGGCGGATCTGTATCACCTGATCCGCGATGCAATCGGCCACGGCGCGCACCCGCTGCGAGGCGGCCAGTTCGGCATGGGTCACCAGGAATAGGGGTCGCATCATGCCGCCGCCCTGAGGCAGCTCGCGCGCGATCAGCCGCAGCCCCGCCGCCTGGGCGAGGAAATGCGGCAGCACTCCGACCCCGATGCCTTCGCGCACCGCAGCGACCAGCGCTTCCAGCGAATTGACGGCCAGGCGCGATATGTCATGCGCGCTGAAGGCCCGCGACCAGCCGATCAGCGTCTCGGCCCCAGCGAGGTCGGGCCAGGTCACATGGCGCGCAGGCCGGGTGCCATCGGCCGGGCCGTAAAGCCCGAAGCCCATGGTCGCCAGCCGCCGAACCAGAAGATTTCCGCCTTCGGGCGCCACCATGCGCAGCGCAAGATCGGCATCGTGGCGGTGCAGGTTCACCGTGGCGGGGGAATAGAGGATCTCGACATCAAGGCCGGGGTTGGCCCGCAAAAGCGCAGCCAGCGCCGGAACGATGACCGGCGTGATCAGGGTCTCGACGCTCGCCACGCGCACCTTGCCGCGGATGTCGACCTGCAACGCGGCCGCGGCCCGCATCTCCTGCGCGGCAAGCTCCATCTGCTCGGCTCGCGGCACAAGGGCTGCGCCCTGATCGGTCAGCGCATAGCCCTGCTGGCTGCGCAGGAATAGGGGCAGGCCCATCGCCCGTTCGACCCGGTCGATCCGGCGCGAGACGGTGGCGACGCCGATGCCCAACACCTGCGCCGCGCCCGACAGCGTGCCCTCGCGCGCCAGAGCAAGGAAAAGGCGGATGTCATCCCAGTCGAGCCGGTCCATGGTCTTCCACTTCTGGAAAATAGCCTCGCTAACTTTGCCATATACCCAGGCGCGGTGGAATGCGATCCCGGCGCAACTTTCATCGAAGGACTGTAACCATGACCGTAGCCGACATGAGCAGCCTGTCCCGGGCCCCGACGCGCCGCGAAGGCCTGGCCTTTGCGCTGAGCGCGGGGGCGGCCATCCTCTGGGGTTCGAATTTCGAGGCGACGCGGATCGCCCTGCACGACCTGCCGCCCTGGACGGCGGCCGCCGGGCGTTTCGCGATCGCGGCCCTGGCCATCCTGATCTGGATGCTGATGGTCGAGCGGGGCGGGCTGCGCGCGCTGCGCCGCAACTTCGCGGCCTTTGCCGGTCTTGGCATCCTGGGGGTGGCCGGGTTCAACGCCGCGCTGTTCTTGGGCATGCGCACCTCCAGCCCGGTGACGGCGGGGCTGATCATGGGCACGGTGCCCCTGACAACCACCCTGCTGGAGGCGCTGATCAGCCGCCGCTGGCCCGGCCGGGCCGTTCTGGCCGGCATGGTGATCAGCCTTTTCGGCATAGCCCTGACGGTCGGCGCATTTTCCGGGGCCCATCTGGCGCCGGGCGATGCGATGATCCTTGCCGGCAGCGTGGCCTGGTCGCTTTACACCATCGGGTGCCGGCGCTGGGTGCATGGGGCAAGCCCGCTTGCCACCTCGACCTGGACCATGGTGTTTGGCGCGCTGGCGCTGCTGGGCGTGGCCTTCGCGGTCGAAACGCCGATCGCGGCGGTCGCCGCGGCCTCGGCTCGGGCCGGTGCTGCGGTGCTGTGGATGGCGCTGGCGGGGTCGGTGCTGACCTATCTGTTCTGGCAGGTCGGCATATCGGTCCGCGGGCCGGCTGCGACGTCGGTCCTGCTGAACCTGGTGCCCGTCGCGGCGCTGGGGATTGCCGCGGCGCTGGGCCGGCACCCGGATCCGGGGCAGGTCGCGGGTGTCGCTTTGGCCATCCTCGGCGTGCTTCTGGCCAGCGGCAGGATCGGCCCGCTGGTGCGGAATGTCGCGGGTCACCACAGCCCCTGCGGCTGAGCGGTCGTGGCCGGCGCCACGGCCGGGGTCAGGCCAGCCGGGGCGCCAGCGCGGCAAGATCCGCACCCGCGATGACCCGGCCCGTCGCGGCCGAAAGCTGTGCGGCCTTGCCCATCGCCACCGCCCACCAGCCGTCTTGCAGCGTCACATCGGGCTTGGTCCCGCGAAGGACGACCTCGGCAAAGCCACGGTGCTGATAGAAGGTCGATCCGTTGTGATCGCCTGCCGCCAGCAGGGCCGGATCGACCGGCACCTCAAGCACGCGGGGCCCTGCCGGCTGGCGCGGGCTGACGATGACCTGAGGCGTCGGCGCCGGACCCAGATGTGCCGGCCAGAACCGCCCCGGACCGGGGACCAGACATTCGATCTTGCCTTTCGGCCCCACGGCCGAGATCTCTTCCTGATAGCGCGCGCCTTCGGCGAACATGCAAAGCTCCAGCATGGCGCGCAGCCCGCTTTCGAAATCGACGATCACATAGGCATTGTCCCAGATGTCCGGGGTCTTTCCGTCATAGACCTCGTCCAGATGATTGACCGACTGCCCGCCCGAGGCCATGACCCGCATCGGATCGCAGCCCGCGACCAGACGCATCAGGTCGAAGAAGTGGCAGCATTTCTCCACCAGCGTGCCGCCGGTATTGGCGTTGAAGCGGTTCCAGTCGCCGACCTTTTCCAGAAAGGGGAAGCGATGCTCGCGGATCGTCAGCATCTTTGCGCCGCCGGTGGCCGCCTGCACCTCGCGCAAAAGATGGGCGACCGGCGGCATGTAGCGATATTCCATCGCAACCCAGATCGGCGCGGGATAGCTGGCGCGCAGGCGGGCCAGCCGGTCGACATCGCCCGCATCGGTGAAAAGCGGCTTTTCCACCAGAACCGGCAGGGGGCGCAGGCGCGCGATCTCTTCCAGCTGGCCCAGATGGCGGTGATTGGGCGAGACGATCAGCAGGCAGTTGACCGCCTCCTCGGCCAGCACCTCGGCCAGCGAGCCCACCATCCGCGCCCCCGGGGCAAGCTCTGCCGCCCGCGCCCGCATCAGCGCGTCCGGTTCAAAGATCGCCACAACCTCGGCATCGGGCAGCAGGTGGATGTTGCGCAGATGCTCTTGCCCCATCATGCCGCAGCCAATGATGCCGTACCGAATGGATTTCATGGGATGTCCTATTTCAAGCGTGCCACGTAGCGCACGGTTTCGGGGTCGTACCAGGTCCAGGAGGCTTCGGCGGTGCGGCCCTCCTGATCCCGGCTTAGCCGGGTGATCTGCGGCAGCGCGGTGCCCGCATCATGCGGAAATTCGGCCGGCGCCCAGGTGGGCAGGGGGCCCTGGCCGATGCTGTCCTCGACCCGGGCGATCCAGAGCCCAAGCTGCTGGCGATAGTAAAGATAAAGCGATTCCGACAGATCGCCGATCTCGATCCGCGGGATATAGCTGCCATCGAGCCAGATCTCTTCGACCGCGGCGGCCTGGCCCGACAGCATGCGCAGGCGGCGGATGCGGTGGCCTTCGGCGCTGGTGCCAAAGGCGGGCAGGCGCGGGTCCTTCTTCAGGCGGTCCACCGACAGGACGCGCGCCGTGGGCAGCCCGCCGCCACTGGCCAGTTCAAGCCGGAACAGCGCATAGACCGAGTCCGGATTGGTCTGGGCGCGGACGTAATTGCCCGACCCCTGCACGCGGTCCAGCAGGCCCTTGGCCGTCAGCTCTTTCAGCGCCTGGCGCAGCGTGCCGACCGCAATGCCCAGAGTTGCCGCCATGTCCCGTTCGGGCGGCAAACGCTCGCCCGGGATCAGCCGGCCCGCGGCGATGTCACGGATCAGCAATTCGCTGATCTGCAGGTAGAGCGGCAGGGATCCCGGAGCGGCCATCGGCAGCAAATCCAAAAATTGATACAGTATTGATCTACATCAAAGCGGATGCTACGCAAGAGAAAAGTTGCGACCGGGGGGAAGCGAATCAATGACCATCGTGCCGATCACCTCGCCTGATCTGGCGGCTGCCGAAATCAGCTGGTTTGCGGCGCTCTGCTCGGACGACTATGCCTATCTTGGCGTGCCGGACGGGGCGCTGCGGTCCAGCTGGGACCATTGTTCCGACATCGTGAAGCGGGCCGAGGCTTTGGGTTTTCGCAACATCCTGTGTCCGTCCTCCTATCAGGTCGGCCAGGACACGCTGAGCTTTGTGGCCGGCTGTGCGCCGATCACGCGCGACATCAACTTTCTGGCCGCAATCCGCTGTGGCGAGATGCAGCCGATCATGCTGGCGCGCACGGTGGCCACGCTGGATCACATGCTCAAGGGGCGGCTGACGCTCAATGTGATCAGCTCCGATTTCCCGGGCGAGGTGGCCTCATCGGCCCATCGCTACATCCGCAGCCATGAGGTCGTGGAGATCCTGCGGCAAGCCTGGACGCGTGAGAAGATCGACTTTCAGGGCGAGGTCTATCAGTTCAAGGGCGTGCCGACCGATCCGGCCCGGCCCTATCAGCAGAACGGCGGGCCGCTCTTGTACTTTGGCGGCTATTCGCCCGATGCGCTGGAACTGTGCGGCGCGCAATGCGATGTCTATCTGATGTGGCCCGAACCGATGGCGCAACTGGCCCAGCGGATGCGCGATGTGCATGCCCGGGCCGAGGCGCATGGCCGGACGCTCGACTATGGCCTGCGCGTCCACATGATCGTGCGCGACACCGAAGCCGAGGCCAAGGACTATGCCGAACACCTGGTCAGCAAGCTTGATGACGAATACGGCAAGCTGATCCGCGACCGGGCCCATGACAGCACCAGCCTTGGCGTGGCGCATCAGGCCCGGGCGCGCGAACTGGCCGACCAGTTCGGCTATGTCGAGCCTGGCATGTGGACGGGCATCGGCCGGGCGCGGTCGGGCTGTGGCGCGGCGCTGGTCGGCTCGGTCGATCAGGTGATGACCAAGATCGAGGCCTATCAGAAGATGGGCATCCGCGCCTTCATATTCTCGGGCTATCCGCATCTGGACGAGGCGGATCATTTCGGCACCAAGGTGCTGCCGCATCTGAAGACCTGCTCTTTGCCGCATGCCTATGGGCGCGTGCCGGCCGAAACCCCCGCCACCCCCCTGGGCAATGGAGTGCGACGTTGATGGAACGGATTTCCCTGGGCGCTGTCAGCCTGTCTCGGCTGGTCTATGGCATGTGGCGGATCGGCGATGATCCCGACACGAGCCCCGCCCATGTCCAGGCCAAGATCGAGGCCTGCCTTGCGCAGGGCATCACCTCGTTCGATCAGGCCGACATCTACGGCGGCTATACTGCCGAGGCTATCCTGGGTGCCGCCCTCAAGGCCGCGCCGGGCCTGCGCGACCAGATGCAGATCGTGACGAAATGCGACATCGTGGCCCCGGTCGGGCGCCACGCGGCGGCGCGGGTGAAATATTACGACACCTCGGCGGCCCACATCAACGCCTCGGTCGAGGCTTCGCTGCGCGAGATGGGCATCGAGACCATCGACCTTCTGCTGATCCACCGCCCCGATCCCCTGATGGACCATGTCGAGACCGGGGCCGCGCTGGATGGGCTGGTGGCCTCGGGTAAGGTCCGCAGCGTCGGCGTGTCGAACTTCCGGCCCTGGGATGTGAAGCTTCTGCAATCGGCCATGACCACGCGGCTTGCGACCAACCAGATCGAATTGAGCCTGATCGCGCACGAGGCTTTCACCAACGGCGACGTGGCCTTCCATCAGGAACAGGCGATGCCCCTGATGGCCTGGTCGCCCCTGGCGGGCGGGCGGCTCTTGTCCGAGGCGGATGCCGCCCTGCGCCAGCGCCTGACCGCGATCGGCGCCGCGCATGGTACTGACTGGACGGCGGTGGCGGTGGCCTGGCTCTTGCGCCATCCGGCGCGGATCCTGCCGGTGCTGGGCACCAACACCCTGTCGCGCATTGCCGCGATCGGCGATGCGCACAAGGTCGAAATCGACCGGCAGACCTGGTTCGAACTTTACACTCTGGCCCTGGGACACGAGGTGGCGTGATGGCGGATGGCGGGTCCATGAACGGCAGCGATTTCACCCCGAGCGTCGAGAATGCCCGCGCCTTTCGCGACGCTCTGGGCCATTTCACCACCGGCGTCACGGTGATCACCATCCGCGGGCCGGCCGGTCCGATGGGATTTACCGCCAACAGCTTTTCCAGCCTGTCGATGGACCCGCCGCTGGTCCTGTGGTCGCTGGCAAAATCCGCCGGGCGCTATCCGCATTTCGCGGCGGCGCAGCACTTTTCCATCCACGTGCTGCGCGCCGAACAGGCCCGCCTGATTGAAAGGTTTCACCGCAGCGGCGCGGGCTTTGACGGGCTGGAGCATGATCTGACACCGCAGGACGTGCCGGTGATCCCGGGCGCCCTGGCCCGGTTCGATTGTCAGCAGCACGCGACCTACGAGGGAGGCGATCATCTGATCGTCGTGGGCCGTGTGCAGCGTGTCGTGGCCAATGACGGGATGCCGCTGGTCTTTTCCAAGGGCCGGATGGGACGGTTCTCGGCGGCGCTCTGACCGCGGAAGGAGGGCGCCCGGCCAATCCGGCAGGGCGTGAAGGGAGGAAAAAGGTGCAGCTAGTCTTGAGCCTTTCCAACGGCTTGGGGGCAATCAATGCCGCCGTCCTGGCACTTGGCCGCTGGCTGGGGGCGACCTGCATTGCGGTCATGGTGGTCATCATCATCGTGCAGGTCTTCTTTCGCTATGTGCTGAACGACGCGCTGGCCTGGCCCGAAGAGGCCTCGCGGTTCCTGATGCTCTGGATGACCGGCCTGATGGCGCCGACGGCGTTCCGGCGCGGCGGCTTCGTGTCGATCGAGATGCTGGTGCGCTTTCTGCCCCAGCGCCCGGCGGCGCTGTTGACGATCCTGCTTTTGGGGCTGTCGCTTCTGGTCCTGGTGGTGGGCGCGCGGATCGGCTGGTCCGAGGTGACCGGCCTCGGCGGCCATTTCACCACCGACAGCCTTTCGGTCCCGAGCCTCGATTTCAAGACCTGGAGCAAGGTGCCCAAGTCCTGGATGATGGCGTCGCTCTTCGTGGGGCTGGTGCTGCTGATCTCGGTCTGTGTCGAACTGATCCTGCGCGCCCTGACCACGCTGGCTGGCGGTGCGGCGCGGCTGATGGAGATTCCCGAAGCGGCCGTGGGAGGAAGCGAGTGATGCTGTCCTTCTTCCTGCCGCTCTTCCTTGTTCTGCTGCTCCTTGGTCTGCCCGTATTCTTCGGCCTGATCGCGGCACCGGCGCTCTTGCTGTGGCTGAACGGGCAAGAGCGTGACATCGTCCTGCTTTATCGCAACATCTACAACGGGATGGACAGTTTCCCGCTGATGGCGATCCCCTTCTTCATGCTGGCCGGCGAGGTGATGAACCGCTCCAACATCACGCTGCGGCTGGTCGAGTTCAGCCAGGCGATGATGGGCCATCTGCGCGGCGGGCTGGCGCATGTCAACGTGCTGTCCTCGATGCTGTTCGCCGGGCTGTCAGGCTCGGCCGTGGCCGATGTCTCGGCGCTGGGGTCGATGCTGATCCCGGCGATGGAGAAACAGGGCTACACCCGGACCTTCGCCGCCGCCATCACGGCATCAAGTTCGATCATCGGGCCGATCATCCCGCCGTCCGGCATCATGATCATCTATGCCTATGTGATGGGCGAAAGCGTCGCGGCGCTGTTTCTGGCCGGGATCGTGCCGGGCATCATGATCGGCGCCGGATTGATGCTGATGATCCACTTTCTGGCCGACCGCTACAACCTGCCGGCACGTACCCAGCGCGCCTCGTGGGGCCAGCGCGGGCAGGCGAGCCTCAAGGCGATCTGGCCGCTTCTGACCCCGGTGATCATCCTTGGCGGCATCCTCGGCGGCGTCTTCACCCCGACCGAAGCCGCGGCGGTGGCGGTGGCCTATTCGACCTTCATCGGCTTTTTCGTGCTGCGCTCGCTCAAGCTGTCGGACATTCCCGACGTGCTGACCCGGGCCGGCCTGACCTCGGCGGTGGTGCTGCTGCTGGTGGGCGCGGCCATGGCCTTCAAGACCGTCGCCAGCCTGAGCCACACGCCCGAGCTTCTGGCCGGCATCATCCTGGGCCTGTCGAAAAATCCGCTGATCCTGTTGTTCCTGATCAACATCCTGTTGTTCATCGTCGGCATGTTCCTTGATGCCGGCCCCGCGATCATCATCCTCGGGCCGATCCTCGGGCCGATCTTCGTCTCGATGGGGGTGAATTCGGTGCATTTCGCCATCATCATGGCGGTGAACCTCACGGTGGGGCTGCTGACCCCGCCCATGGGACTTGTGCTGTTCGTCACCTCTTCCGTCTCGGGCCTGCGGGTCGAGACGATTGCCCGGGCCACCTTGCCGTTCCTCGCGGTCGAAGTCGTGGTGATCTTCCTGATCACCTATATCCCCGCCCTCAGCCTGACGGTGCCGCGTCTGTTCGGCTTCGTCCACTAAATGCGCGATCAAACCAAAAGGGAGAAGAAGATGATGATGAAAGCTCTGAAATCGGCGGTTTTGGCCGCGCTGCTGGCCGGGTCGGCCAATCTGGCGCTGGCGCAGGACATCACCCTGCGCGCGACGGCCAATTCCAACGAGAATGACGAGGATTACGACGGTCTGGTCGTCTTCAAGAACTATGTCGAGAATGCTTCGAACGGTGCGATCAAGGTTGAATTGTTCATCGGCACCCAGCTTTGCGCCAAGGGCGACGAATGTCTGGCCGGCGTGGCCGATGGGTCGATCGACATCTATATCTCGACTTCGGGCGGGGCGGCGGGGCTGTTTCCCTATATCCAGGTGCTGGACCTGCCTTACCTGATGTCGGATGACCGGGTGGCCGAGACCGTGCTGACCCAGACCGATTTCACCAAGACCCTGCGCGAGATGGCGCTGAAGGACAGCGACAACAAGATCCGCCTGATGACGATCGGCAATACCGGCGGCTGGCGCAACTTCGCCAATACCAAGCACCGCATCTCGACCCCGGCCGATCTGAAGGGGCTGAAGATGCGGACCGTGCCCGCCGATCTGCCGCAGTTCCTGGCCACCACGCTTGGCGCCGCGCCGACGCCTATCCCGTGGCCGGAACTGTTCACCTCGCTGCAGACCGGCGTGGTCGATGGCACCGCCAACGGCATCACCGACATCATGTCGATGAAGTTCCCCGATGCCGGCCTGAAATATCTAACGCTGGACGGCCATTCCTACATGGGCGCCTTCTGGTGGATGGGGCAGGACCGCTTCGCCTCGCTGACAGATGCGCAAAAGCAGGTCATCGTGGATGGGTTTGCGGCGCTGCAGCAGGCCACGTTCGCCAGCCCCAAGCGCAAGGAGATCCAGGCCTATGCCGATTTCAAGGCTGCCGGGGGCGAGGTCTATGTGCCTTCGGCTGAAGAGAAGGCCGCCTTCAAGGCTGCCGTGGCCCCGGTGATGGATTGGTTCAAGGCCAATGTCAAAGGCGGCCCCGAAGTGCTGGCCAGCTTTGACGGCGCCGTGGCTGAGGCGCAGAAAATCGTGGACGCAGAGCGCGCGGCCGAACTGCAATAGCCGGTCGTGACGGTGTCGCGGCCTTGTCCCAAGGCTGCGATACTGTCACGGTGCCACAACCCCGCTGCCCTCGGTCTGCCTGTCGGGCGGGCACAATCCGGCAGGCGCGCTGGTTCCCGGGGCGCCGCCGCAAATGGAGGGCTGTTTACACGGATACCTGGGCGCATCGCCTGCGCATCGCCTGCGCATCGCCTGCGCAATGCGGCCGATCATGGGATCGAGCCGGCCGACCGCGCCGGGGTCCCTTGGAATGGCGTAACCCAGGCATCGATCTCAACACCCAAGCGCCCGAACGGGCCCGCCGCGCGACCCATCCCGATGCGGTGATCGCCCCGGGCATCCGCCATATGGTGTTGCGATGCCGCAGCGCGCCCCATCCGTGTCAACTGCCGAGGGTCTCCGTGTCAGCCGCTCCCGGTCCCGGGGCGAGCTCCTCTTCCTTTCGACCGCGCAAGCAACCTGGGGCGATGCGCTGGGCGCCATCCCACGGGCATGGGCGCCCCGGGGCCTGGCCGAAAAGCATGTCGCCGGCACCACGAGCGAAGCCAGTCCGCCCTCGTCGCGGCCCTTTCGGTCGCGACCGATGCGATCATGGCGCCGGAAACCGCGACGCGGCGGGTGCAAGGCGAACCCGCGCCGATCTGCCGCGGAAAATGTCCGGTTCGGATAAACCGGTCGCCCCCGCGCAGACGGGCCCGGCGTAGTCTCGCCACCGCAGGATGCGCGCCGGGCCTGGCTTCCGACTTTTCGGCGAATGCGCCCGCAGGCCGCGATCAGGATCAGGATTGGAGGAGTTGAAATGACGTCACAGGGCAGGAGTGGTCCCAGAATAGCCTTCTTGGGTGCCGGGGCGCAGGGTGCATCGATTGCGGCGGACTTTGCGCTGGCCGGGCTGGACGTGACGATCATCGACCAGTGGCCGGCCCATGTCGAGGCGATCCGGCGTGACGGCATCACGGTGAACCTGCCCAAGCGGACCATCAACGCACGGCCACCGGCGCTGCATCTGTGTCAGGTTGCCGAGGTCAAGGTGCCCTTCGACCTCGTTTTCCTGGTGGTCAAGGCCTATGACACGCGCTGGGCCTGCGAACTGATCAAACCGGTGCTGGCCGAGGACGGCTTTGTCGTGGGCCTGCAAAACGGCATGACCCATGGCGACATCGCCGCCGCAGTCGGGCCGCAGCGCACCATCGGGGCCGTGATCGAGATCGCCTCGAACATGTTCGTGCCGGGCGTGACCAACCGTCAGAACGATCACGACACGTCGTGGTTCGCGCTTGGGGCGCTGGAGCCTGCCATGCAGCACCGGGTCGAGGCGGTGGCCGACCTCTTGCGCTGCACCGGCACGGTCGAGGTGCGCGACGACATCCATTCGGCCAAATGGATGAAACTGGTGGTGAATGCGGCCGAACTGATCCCTTCGGCCATCATCGACACGGCGCTGCGCGCGGCGGCCGATGTGCCGGGCATGCTGAACCTGATGCGCAGGGCCGGCTATGAGGCGATCGACGCGGCCATGAAGGACGGCGCCGAGATCGTGCCGATCATCGGCATGCCGCCGGTCACCACAAACGATCCTGAACGCTATGTCGACATGATCTTTGAAGAGGTGCTCAAGACCTTTTCGCAGGGCGACACGCTGACCACCTCGCTGCAGGACTGGCGCAAGGGGCGGCGGGCCGAGGTGCAGGAGATCAATGGCTGGGTGGTCGAAACGCTTCGAAGGCACGGCAAATCCGCGGCGGTCAATCAGCATGTCGTCGATCTGGCGCTGGAGATCGAGGCCGGCCGTCTGCCCTTGCAGCAGGCCAATGTCGCAAAGTTGATCGCCGTGCCCGGGGTCTGAGCCGGGCCTCGACACGCGGGGCACGAATTTTCTGCGAAAATTCGCGTCGCGCCCTGCACCGGGCACGAGGCCGCGTCAGATCACCAGGAAATCGGCATAGGTCAGCGCCGGGTGTCCGTCCAGAACCGCGAACTGGACGCTGGCCCCCGTGCCGCTGCCATCGGCATCGAAGAACAGCTGTCCGGTCGCGGTGTCATAGACGATGCGGTCGGTGGCATGGGCGGCCAGCCCCGTCGTGTTGGACTCGAAGGCCTGCTGGGGCAGGTTTCCCGCCGAAAGCCCGGCGAAGGCCTGGTGGCCGACCCGGATCCTGTCCACCGTCCCGTCGAAATCGGTGATCGTGTCCAGATTGCCGGCCCCAAGTGCTGCGGTGAAGACGAAGGCATCGGCCCCGGCCCCGCCGGTCAGCGTGTCAGAGCCCAGCCCGCCGTTCAGCACATTGTTGCCGGCGTTGCCGATGATGTGGTTGTCCAGCGCATTGCCATTTCCATTGATCGCGGCGCTACCCAGCAGGGTCAGGTTCTCAAGGTTGGCGGCCAGGCTGTAGCTGGCCGAACTGCGCACCAGGTCGATCCCGGCATTCAGCGCCTCGACGATCTTGTCGCCGCCGTTGGTGATGTAGATGTCATTGCCCAGACCGCCCGCCAGCGTGTCGATCCCGAGCCCGCCGGACAGCACGTCATTGCCGTTGCCGCCATTCAGGTAATCGTTGCCGGCGCCGCCGTTGATCCTGTCGGCCCCGCCCGCGGCGTAGATCCGGTCGGCGGCCGTCCCGCCGGTCAGGGTGTCGTTGAAAAGCGTGCCGGCGATCGATTGCCCGGTGCTGGTGGCACTGTCGTTGATGGTGACACCGGCAGAGCGGGTGTCATAGATCGCGCTGTGCAGGACATTGGTGGTGGCCGTCAGATCCTCGCGCCAGACCGCCTCGAACCGCCCGTCGCCAAGCGAGACGAGGTCGGTCAGATCACCGGTCGAGTGCGGCAGCGACAGGGTGGCGCCGACCTGATGTAGCGAGGCATCGAAGATCTTGATGAGCGAGCGCAGGCCATCGTCATAGCCGACCACGATGTTGCCAAAGCCGATGTGGGTCAGATGAACCGAGGTGGAAGAACCCGAGGCGACCTCGAACTCGGTGGTGTTGATCACGGTGCCGGTTGGCCCCAGGGTCTGCAGCGCGATTTCCTCGTGCCGGAGGCCGGTGCTGTCGTGGTAGTGGAAGGTCTCGGTCAGAACGCCGTAGTCGCCTTTCGGGTCAAGGTCGCTGGGGCGGGAGAAGTTGAAATCGTCGATCCCGTTGGTGTTTTCGCCGTTCGGGCCATGGATGGTCAGGTCATGGGCGAAATTGTCGGGCCCGGTCGTGCCATCCACCGCGACGGTCTGTATGTGGACCGCGCTCGTGACCCCCTGCGGCAGGCGGTACATCAGCAGATAGGCGGGGGCAGAGCCGCTTTGGGCCGTGAAATAGGTGCCGAAGGTGATGCCGTGATGCGAGCCGTCGTTGATCGAGGCGAAGACGCCTGCCGTCAGCGGCGTGCCGGCGTCCGAGATCGTCTCGAAGCCGATCTGGGTCGCGTGGCTTGACGGATCATAGGTCGAATAGGCGACCATGAAGCTGTTGCCGAAGTCTGCCGCGGCCGAGACGGTGATGTCATAGACATTGTGCACCGCAATGGTGCCGCCAAAGACCCAGGTGAAGGGCGCGCCGACCTTTGCGCCGCTGGCGTCATAGATCTGTTCATGGCCTGTCGTCGAGTCGGTCGCGGCATTGGTATAGGCGCCGCCCGTGGTCCAGAACACCGCATGTTCGCTCGCCGAAATCGGCAGGTCCTTGTAGCGGAAGGCAAAGGTCGCGCCGGTGCTGGGGTCGGTGGCCGGCACGTCGTAACTGGCAACCGTCGTGGCGCCTTGGACCAGATTTCCGAAAAAATCGAATTCCTTGTGGAAAAGCGTCACCCTGTAGGGCGCCGAGGCGCTGGTGCTCGTGGTGGTGGCATAGGCCATGTAAAGGCCACCCGCACCGTCGCTGACCAGACTGGGTTTGAAATAGCGCCCGACCGGGGTCGTGGTTTCGGCGGACCATAGGTAAAATGTCATTTTGTCATCCCTGAAATCAACGGAAACAGTGCGAATGTATCGGGGGCGGGTCAGCTGAAATCGCATCGCCCCGGGCACTATCGCGCAAGCGGCCTGTTGCGAGAAGATGCGGCCGAACCGGCGTCGATCACGTTCCTGTGGGGCCGCCATGGGTTCAGCCGCGCTGTCGGGCCGGGAAATACCCCGGGGTCTCGATACCAAATCTTAGCGCCTTGCATGCTATCGGACAGGGCGGCAGAACAAGGACGGCTTCGATGTCCCAGATCATCGCTCCGGTCGGAGCGGACACTCAAGAAGAAGTCCGGTTCGGGCTGGACGAAATGTTCTATTCGCGCACCGACGCGCGCGGGGTCATCCTTGCCGGCAACGAGGTGTTTCGCCGGGTCAGTGGCCATGACTGGAACAAGCTGATCGGGGCGCCCCACCGCCTCGTCCGCCACCGCGCCACGCCCCGGGCGGTGTTCCGCATCTTGTGGACGACCATTCAGGCCGGCGAACCGGCCGTGGCCTATGTCTGCAACCGTGCCGCGGACGGGCGCCCCTATTGGGTTCTGGCCACGGTGCTGCCCTATGCGCAGGGCTATCTTTCGGTGCGCATCAAGCCGACCTCGCCGCTGTTCGTTGCCGCGAGGGACCTGTACAAGCGCCTTGCCGCGGCCGAGGCCAACGAGGGCTTTTCGATCGAGGCATCGGTGCGGGATCTTGAGGCTAGCCTGAGGGATCTTGGCTTTGCCGATTATCCCGGTTTCATGCGCGCGGCCCTGTCACAGGAATATGCGGCACGCGAGGTAGCGCTGCACCGGGCAGAGCGGTTTCCCCACGAGGCCGTCCGCCTGATCCGTCAGGGCCTTTTCGACACGCTGGCCGGGCAGGACGCGCTGCAGAACAATTTCGAACGGCTGAAGATTCTGCCGCGCAACCTCAGCATCCTGGCCTCGCGGCTGGAGCCGTCGGGCGGGCCGCTGGTCGCGGTCGCCAAGATCTATCTTGAGGCCTCGCTGGCGATCCTCAAGCAGATCAACGCCTTCACCGCCGGCAAGGCGAGCCTGTGCGGGCGGATGTCCGATCTGTTCGAACGCGCCGCCTTTCTGACCATCTGCTCGAACTTGCAGCAAGAGATTGGCCACAGCGTCGTGGATGAGGATTGGTCGCGCGCCGGCCTTGTCCAGGAGGTCGAGGTTGGCCAGCTCGACCGTTTGGGCGCCCACTACCGCCAGTCCGCCCAGACCGCGATCGACGAGGCTTGTGCCTTGGCCGAACGGATGCTTGCGGCCGGGGTAGATCTGCGCCGCGCGATGCTCAGCCTCGAAACGGTCACCGTGATGGGCAAGGTCGAAAGCGCCCGGCTTGGCCCCGAAGGCGACCGGGTTCGCGACACGATGCTGTTGCTGCATGAACTGAATGTCGAGATTTCCAAGGCGCTTGACCGGATCAGCGTTCTGTCCGCCACGCTGCATGGCGGGATGCACGGGATCAAATCCAGTTTCGCAACTTAGCGCGTCGGGGGCAGCGGGGTCGGTCTGGCCTTCTGCCATTTCATTCTGACGGCGTATGGTGCTGCCGGATGCGCCGGGCCGGGGTCTTCGAAAGCCATTGAGGAGAGCGTCTATACCTTTGGTTTATGAGCGTTTAGCCGCCTGTATAAAGCATGCGGAGCCTCTTGGAATGTAATTGACCCGCAGCCCCTTGCTCTGATTGCTCATCAGAGGGGCGTGTCGAAACCGGGGCGCAAGGGGCCGAATTGCCGATCATGTATTTCAGAACTCCGCTGGCGATGCTGACGCTTTGTGTGGCGATTGGTGCCTTGTCGGCTTGCGTCGAGGGCACGACGAACGGCACGGGGCTCTCCGGGGACACCGACGCCCTGTCGCGGGTGAACCTTGCGCCGCACAACGGGCGCCCGGGCACCGCCGGCGCCATGACCACAAGCCAGCCGACGCAGGTGGTCTATTTCAACGACACGGGCGATGCCACACCCGTGCAACCGGGCGTGCAGCCGGTGGGGCAGGGCTATACCGTCAACCTGCAGGGTGTCACGGTCGATGTCGCGGCCAAATCCCTGCTGGGCGACATTCTGGGCGTGCCCTATACGCTGGACCCTTCCGCCTCGGGCGCCATCACCATGGCGACCGGCGGGCCGGTGCCGCGGTCCGAGCTTCTGATGATCTTCGAACAGGCCCTGCAGGCCAACGGGTTGATCCTCGTCAGCGAGGGCGCGGGCTTCCGGATCAAGGCCACCGACGGCAATGCCGTCACCGCCAGCATGGCGCGCGAGGGTTACGGCTTCACCGCCTTGCCGCTGCGCCATCTGGGCGCCAAGCGGATGCTGGCCCTGCTGGACGGATTTGCCGCCCCCGAGGGCGCCATCCGCGCCTCGGAGAATGACGACATGATTCTGATCCGGGGCAGTGCCGCCGACCGGCAGAACATCGCCGGCATCGTGCAGTCGCTGGACGTGGATCTTCTGGCCAAGCCCAATTCGGGCATCGCCTTCCTGCAGAACGCCCCGGCGACGCAGGTCGTGGCCGACCTTGCGACTGTGGCCGCCAACGATCCGCGCGCCTCGGGCTGGTCGACCATGGTGCTGCAACGCTCCAACGCCATCCTGGTGCAGACGCATGACCGGGGCGAGTTGCAGCGCGCCATGCAGTGGATCCGGCAGCTGGACCGCACCGGCGGTGCGGCGGGCGGCGACATCACGGTCTATCAGGTGCAATATGCCAAGGCCTCGGACCTGTCGGGGATCTTGCAGGCGACCTTGGGCGAGGGCGGCCCGGCGCCGGCTACGCCCAGCACGCCGGCCCCTGCGCCCGCCGCCCCGGCCGGTGCAGACGCCATCGCGGTGCCGACGGGCGGGGCAAGCGCCGTCTCGGCCGTGGCCGCGCCCGCGAGCGGTGACACCCGCTTCACGCCCGACGACGGCAACAACACCATCATCATCCGCGGCTCGACCCCGGTGCGCCAGCAGGCGCTGCAATTGCTGTCCGCCATCGACCGTGCGCCGGTTCAGGTTCTGATCGACGTGCTGTTGATCGAGGTGACTCTGAACGATGCCACGGCCATGGGCGTGCAGGCCTATCTGCAGAACCAGGATGCGAGCCTGATCGCCTCGAACGGCACGTCGACGGCGATTGCCACCTCTGCCCCGGGGTTCAACCTGGTCCTCGGCGCCGGGGTGAACCCCAAGCTGATCATCGACGACCTGAGCCAGGTCACCAAGGTCAAGGTCGTCTCGGCGCCCTCGGTTTCGGCCTTCGAGAACGAAGAGGCGCAGATCAAGGTCGTCGAACAGGTACCGATCGTCACCCAGCAGGTCATCTCGACCACGGCGGGCAATGCGCCGGTGGTGAACTCGGTCGAATATCACGACGCGGGGGTGATCCTGAAGGTCACGCCGCGGGTCAGCCAGACCAACCTCGTGAACCTGCAGGTCGATCAGGAACTGTCTGCGGTGGTGGGCAACAATTCGGGCACGACGACGCTGACCCCGACACTGCGGCAGCGGTCAATCTCGACCCGGGTCGCGGTCTATGACGGGCAGACCGTGGCGCTGGGTGGGCTGATCTCGGCGCAGGACACCAATGGGCGCAACAAGCTTTTCGGCTTCCTGACCAACCACAAGAACACCGAAAAGAACCGGACCGAGCTTTTGGTCTTCATCACGCCGCGCGTGGTGCGCAACCAGCAGGATGCTGCCGCGGTCGCCGCCGGATTGCGGGCGCGGATGCCGCCGATGAGCGGGAATTGATGCGCGCCCCGGCCGCCACGGGCAGCGCGCCGGAGGATCCGCTGGCGCTCGCCCGCGCCCGGGCTGCGGCGCATGGCCTGCCCCTGATGACCGAGGCCGACTGGCCGCCCAGCCCCGACCTGCCCGAGGGTCTGTCGCGCGCCTTCCTGCGGCGCAGCCTGATGCTGCCCCTGGGGCGCGACGCGTCAGGCCATTGGCGCGTGGCACTGGCCGATCCGGCCGACACGACCGCCCTGGCCGCCCTGCGCGTGGCGCTTGGCGCGGATCTGGCGCTGCTGGTCGCCTCGCAGCCGGCGCTTCTGTCGCGGCTGGACGACATGCCTTCGGCCGCACCCGTGCCAGGTGCCGAACCGGCTGAAGGGGACGCACAGGACAGCGCGCTGGATGCGCCGGTGATCGCCCTTCTGGACCGCGTGCTGGCCCAGGCGGTCGAGGCGCGGGCGACGGATCTGCATTTCGAACCCGGTCCCGCCGAGATGGCGGTGCGCCAAAGGGTGGACGGCATGCTGCGGCCGGTGGGCGCGCTGCCCGCCGCCACCGGGCGGGCGGTGGTGGCGCGGCTGAAGATCCTCGCCGGGCTGAACATCGCCGAGCGGCGCCTGGCGCAGGACGGCCCGATCCGCGCGGTGATCGCGGGGCGCACCTTCGATCTGCGGCTGGCCACCTTGCCGATGGTCGATGGCGAGGGGGCGGCCTTGCGCATTCTGGCCGGGCGGCAAAGCCTGCCAACCATCGCGAGCCTTGGCCTGCAGCCGCCGGCCGAGGCCGCGCTGACCGCGGCCTTGGCGCAGTCGCACGGGCTGATCCTGATCACCGGGCCGACCGGCAGTGGCAAGACCACCACCCTGGCCGCCGCGACCGGCCATGTGAACGACCCGCGCCGCAAGATCATCTCGATCGAGGACCCGGTGGAATACCACATCCCCGGCATCTCGCAGGTCCAGGTCAACCCGGCCATCGGCCTGAGCTTTTCGGCCGGCCTGCGCGCCTTCATGCGGGCCGATCCCGACATCCTGCTGGTGGGCGAGGTGCGCGACGCCGAAACCGCCGCGGTCACGGTGCAGGCCTCGCTGACCGGGCATCTGGTGCTGACGACCCTGCACACCAACTCTGCCGCCGGGGCGGTGGTGCGGCTGGCCGAGATGGGGGTGGAGCCCTATCTTCTGGCGGCCACGCTGCGCCTGTCGGTCGGGCAGCGCCTCGTGCGGCTTTTGTGCCGGCATTGCCGGACCGAGACGCAGGGCCGCCTGCCCTTTGCCGAAGACATCCAGCGCCTTTGCGGCCATGACCCGGCCCGGCCCGCCGCGCATTGGACAGCGCAGGGCTGCGATCATTGCGGGCGGACCGGCTATTACGGCCGCCTTGCGATCTTTGAGGTAATGCCCCTGACCGAGGCCCTGCGCGCCGCAGTGCTGGCCGGGGCGGGCACCGCCTCCCTGCACCGGACCGCCCTTGAGGAGGGCATGCAGCCCTTGATGGCCGATGGCCTGCGCCGCGTGCTCGAAGGGGTGACCTCGGTCGAAGAGGTTCTGCGGGTGGTGCAGGATGGCTAGTCTTTTCGCCCAAACCCCCACGCCGGACGACATCACGCTCTTCACCCAGGAACTGTCGTGGATGATCGGCGCGGGCGTGCCCTTGGGCCGCGCCATCGACCTTCTGGGGCAAGAGGCGGGGCAGGGCCGCCTGCAGCCGGTTCTGCTGGCCGTGCGCGGCGAATTGCGCGCGGGCGCCAGCTTGGCCGATGCGCTGACCCGGCAGGGCGCAGTCTTTCCCGAGGCCTATCTGCGCCTCGTGGCGCTGGCCGAGGGCACCGGCACGCTGCCACTGGTTCTGCAACGCCTGCATGCCGGGCGCTCTCAGGCGCAGGCCTTGCGGCGCAAGATCGGTTCGGCCCTGGTCTATCCGGCCTTCCTTCTGTTGGTGGCGCTTGCGGCCATGGCGATGATCGCGCTGGCCGTCGTGCCGCAGATGCGGTCGGTCCTGCCGGCCGAGCCGCGCGCCGATGGGGCCGATGCCGCGATCCGGCGGCTGATCGGCCTGTCGGACTGGCTGACCGGCCATGCCGTGCTGGCCGGCGTCGTGCTTGCACTGCTGCTTGCCGGGCTGGCGCTGGCCTTGCGCCTGCCGCGGGTCCAGGCCGCCTTGATCGCGGGGGCCACCTATCTGCCCGTAGTCGGCAACCTGATCCTGACGGCGCGGCTGGCCGAGATGACACGCTCGCTCGCCATGCTGACCGAGGCGGGCCTGCCCCTCGCCGAGGCCCTGCGCCTGACCCGGCGCAGCACCGCATCGGGCGACCTCGCCCGCCTGCTGGAAGGGATGGAGAACGCCCTGCGCGCCGGTCAGGACGTGACCCAGCCGCTGCGCACCGCTCGGGGTGTGCCGCCCCTTTTGTCCAGCCTGATCCGGGTCGGCCAGGAGACCGGCAACATGGCCCGCAGCCTGACCCAGGCCGCCCAGGTCTTCGAGGAAAAGACCCGTCTCGCGCTTGACCGGGCGCTGGTGCTTTTGGAGCCGCTGATCATCCTGACGATCTCGGTCGGGGTGGGCGGGCTGATCTATACCGTGATCGGGGCGTTGATGTCGGTCAACGACCTGTTTGTCTGAGAGGAAGCCATGGACCAAGACGAAAAAGAGGCCGGGTTTACGCTGGTGGAACTGCTGGTGGTGCTGGTCATCCTCGCACTGCTGGCGGCCTTGGTCGGGCCCAAGGTGATTGGCTACATGTCCTCGTCCCGGGTCAAGACGGCGCATGTCCAGATCGCCTCGTACCAGACGGCGCTGGAGCTTTATCACCTTGACCTGGGCCGCTATCCGCAAACCTCTGACGGGCTTGGCGCGCTGGCCAAGGCGCCGGCCGGGGCCACCGGCTGGGCCGGCCCCTATCTGGACAAGGCGGTGGCCAATGACCCCTGGGGCCATCCCTACGACTATTCGGCCAGCGCCGACGGCAGCAGCTACCAACTGCGCAGCTTCGGGGCCGACGGGCGGGAAGGCGGCGAGGGCGACAATGCCGACATCTCGCCATGACCGCGCCTTCGCCCGAACGCCCGCCAACGGCGAGGCCGGCGTCACCCTGGCCGAGATGCTTCTGGTCGTGGCGATCACGGCCCTGGCGGCGGGGCTGGTCGTCGGGCGCGGCCTGCCCGGCCAGAGCCGGATCGACCGGGCGGCCCTGCAATCCTTCGTGCGCAGCGTGCGGGCCGAGGCCATGCGCACCGACCGCCGCATCGCGCTTGCGGCCGGTCGCGATGGTCACAGCCTTGCCGCCGGCACCAAGACGCTGGCCCTGGCCCCCGACCATCAGGTCTTTACCTCGGCCAGCGGCGGCGGCAGCGCCATCCGCTTTGACCCCGACGGGTCCAGCGACGGCGGGTTGGTGCGGGCGCTGGGGCCGGGCGGCGAGGACCGGATCGTCATCGCCCCCGTCACCGGCGCCCTGCAACCCTGAGGCGGGCTTTTCCCTTGTCGAAGTGCTCGCCGCCATGACAATCGCCGCGATGACCGTGGTGGCGGCGCTGACGCTTTTCACCCAATCCGCCCGCGTCAACGACCGGATGATCCGCGAAACCGCCGCGCGCGATCTGGCCCGCACGCTGCTGGCCACCGGGCAGGTCGGGCGCGGGCAGGCCGGCGCACTCTCCTGGGTGGCGAGCCTGACCCCGCCCGATCAGGGCCTCGTGCTGCATCAGGTCGCGGTCACCTGGGCCGGCGGCCCGCAGATCGCGCAGGCCCGTCTGGAACCGGAGGCCGCGCAATGACGGACGAGGCCGGGTTCACCCTGATCGAGGCGCTTGTCGCGCTGACGCTGGGCGTGTCGGTGGTGGCGGTGGTGCTTTCCACGCTGCACATCGCCTCGAGCGGGGCGGCCCGGTCCGTCTCGGTCGCGGCCGAGGCCGAGGCCTTTGCCCGGGCCGGCGCGGTGCTGGCGGGCGATGCCGGCCATGGGCTCAAGCTGCGCAACGCGCAAGGCGATGTGATCTTTCGCGGCCAGCCCACCGATGTCAGCTTCCCCGCGACGCCGCGCCTTGACGCGGCGGCACCGGTCCTGCTGCGGTTTGAATTGCGCGCCACCGCCGATGGCACCGATCTGATGCGCCTTGAGGCGCCCTTGCTGGCCGAAGGCTCTCCGGGTCCCTTTGGCGCGGGCCAAGTCATCTGGCACGGCGCGGGCGCCTGGGAACTGCGCTATCTGGACGACAAGACCGCCTGGCGCCGCGACTGGAGCGGGGCGGACCTGCCACGCGCCTTCGGGCTGGTGGCGCTGAACGCACCGCAGACCGTGGAACTGGTCGCGGCCTTTCCCCTTCTGGCCGAACCTGATTGCGCGCTCGGTCCCGGGCCGAAGTGCAGCCTGCCGCCCGAGGTCTTTCCATGAGCCCGAACCCATGGCCGTGAATCGGGAAGCGGGCGCCGTTCTTCTGGTGGTTCTGGTGGCGCTGGCCTTGCTGGCGGCCATGGCCGGGCTGGTCATCCGGGTCAGCGAAAGCGACCTTGCCACCCTTGCGGCCGAGCGGGCCGCCTTCCGGCGCGAAGGGCTGATCGCCTCGGCCTTGGCGAGCCTTGGCGCGCGCCTGCCTTCAAGCGACCTGCCAGAGGATGGCACGCCGGTCTCGCTGCCCCTGCCCGGAGGTGCCGTGATGGCGCGCATTGCGGCGGCGCCCGGCATGATCAACCCCAATTTCACCCGTCCCACCGTCCTGATGGCCGCGTTTGCAGCCCTGGGGGCCGCGCCGGAACAGGCGCAAAGGCTGACCCTGGCCATGACCGGGGCGCGCGGTGCCGCCAACCGGATGGCCTTTCACGATCCGGGCCAGGTCGCGCGCCTCTTCGCCCATGACCCCGACCTCTGGCCCAGGGTGGCGCCCTATGTCACCTTGCTGGGCAAGGCCGAGACGATCGACATCACCCGCGCCCCCGCAGCCCTGCGCAACGTCGCGGCCCCGACCACGGCCGCGCAGGTCGATTTCTCGGGCGCGGGGGCGGTGTTGGGGCGCGGGTTTTATGAGATCTGGCTGCATGTCGCGGATGCGAGCCTCGACGCCGCGGACCCGGCGGGGCGGCTCTGGACCCATGTCTCGGCTCTTGCCGGCGCCGATCACCGCCTGCACATTCTGTTTCAGGGCTGGCCCGAGCCGATGATGGAGGGCGGTTGAATGTTCGCCTGGCTTCTTTCCGCCGCCGAGACCCTGGCCCTGGCCCTGCAACGGATCGTCCCGCCGGGCCTGCGTGGTCTGGACGTGCTGACGCCCGACACGCTGGCGCGCGTTCAGCCGGGCCGCGCGGTCCGGCTGGTCCTGCCCGAGTCCGGTCTGCTTCAGCAGCGCCTCGATCTGCCCGCGGCCGAGGCGAGGCCCAGCCCCACCTGGCTTGCCGCCCGGATCGAAGCGCTGTCGCCGTGGGAGACGCAGGCTTGCCTGTGGGATGCCAGGGCCGGGGGGCGCGTGCTGGATCTGGCCGTGATCCCGCTGCGCCCGGTGCAGGAGGCCGAGGCGGCGCTGACCGCGCAGGGCGCCCGGCTGGCCGAAGTCGTGGCCGGGCCGTACCGCTTTCGCGCCGATACGGTCCAACTGCGGCGCTGGCGCGATCGGGTGGCGCTGATCTTCGGGTTGGTTCTGC
This sequence comes from bacterium, assembly GCA_016124195.1. Taxonomy (GTDB): domain Bacteria; phylum Pseudomonadota; class Alphaproteobacteria; order Rhodobacterales; family Rhodobacteraceae; genus Stagnihabitans. Next base: position 293,019 of record WGOE01000006.1, read on the forward strand.
TGGTGGCCTTGGGCCTTGCCGGGCTGGGGGGCGAGATGTCCTTGCAGGCGCAGGACCGCGCCGCCACCGCCGAGGCGGCCCTGCAGCGCAGCATCGCCCGGTTGAAAGAGGGTGCCGGGCCGGCTCAGGCCGCCCTGGGCCTTTTGCCGCGCAAGACCGCGAGCCTCACCGGCGCCCTGTCGCATCTTGCCGCCGCCCTGCCGCAAGACAGTTTCCTGACCACCCTGTCCGTCACGCCCGAGGGTTTCGAGATTTCCGGCCGGACGCAGCGGCCGGACGGCATCATCCCGGCCCTGTCGGCGGACCCGCTGTTTGCCCAGGTCGATTTCGCCGGCCCCGCGGCGCGCGACCCCGACAGCGGCAGCTATACCTTCACCATCCGCGGCAAACTGGTGGCGCCATGACCCTGCGCCGTGCCTTGATTCTGTTGCTGGTGCCGCCGGGTCTGGCAGTTCTGTTGGCTCTGGGGGCTCTGTGGGCGGCGGCGGTCCTCACCTTTGACGCCGATGCGGCGCAGGCCAGGTTGCAGGCCGCGCTGGATCACCGGCCGGCTGAACCCGTCGTGCAGGCGGCGGCCCTGCTGGTGCCCGGCGCCACGGCCGGCCTTGCCGCCTCGGCCCTGCAGGCGCGGGTCCTGGCCCTGGTGCAGGGGGCCGAGGTCCAGCAGATCGAATCGCGCGGGGCCGAGGCCGAGGGCGCGTTGACGCGCCTGCGGGTCAACCTGCGCCTGTCGGGGGACGAGGCCGGCATCATGCAGACCCTCATCGCGCTTGAAGCGGCCGAGCCCCTGATCTTTGTCGATGCCCTGCGGGCCAGCGGCCCGGGCGATACCGGCCGGCTTGCGGCAGAGATCGACCTGTCGGCCTTTGCCGGAAAGGTGGCGCCATGAGCCTGCGCCTCTATCTTCTGGGGGCCGTGGCGCTGGCTCTGGCCGGGTTGGTGGCGCTTGACTATTGGCCCTCTGGCCCGCAGGCGCCGCTGGCCCCTGGTCCCGCCGTCAAACCCGCGGCGATCCCCACGCTGAACCCGCAAGCGGGCAAAACCGAGGCCGATTTCGCGGCGCTGTTCGATCATCCACTCTTCGATCCGACCCGCAACAGGCCCATGCCCGAGGCGCCGCCCCAGACTGCCCCCGCGCCCGAGGTCGCCGCGGAGCCGACCCCGGCGGCGCCGTCGGGGCCGGCGCAGCCCGTGCTGATGGGCACGGTGACCAGCCCCTGGCCGGGTGGCGCCTATCTGGGTGACGATGCCGGCGGCCCGGTGGTCTTCCTGCGACCCGGGCAGGCTGCGCAAGGCCTGCATCTGGAGGTAGTGCAGGCCGACAGCGCGACCTTCATGGGGCCGGTAGGTGAGGTGACGCTGACCCTGCGCAAGTCGGGCGCACCGGGCGACAACGCGGCGCCGCATGCCGATCTGCCGCAGAGCCCGCTGCAGAATCCGCCGCAAAGCCCGCCACAGAATTCGCCGCAGACTGCGCCCCAGTCCATGCCTCAGCCAGGGCCGCAGTCTATGCCCGCCAACCCATGAGCCCGCGGATCTCGTTTCACCAGATCGCGGGCTGGCTTGGCCCGCGCGACCGGGGGGCGGTGGCCCTTTGCGGTGGACTGGGTCTGGTGGTCGGCGTCGCGGGGCAGGGCTGGGCTGCGGCACCCGGCCTTGCGCTGTTGAGCGGGGTGGCAGCGGCCATAACGCTGATCGACCTGCGCCATCACAGGATCCCCGACTGGCTGAGCCTGCCCCTGATACCGCTGGGCCTGATCGAGGCGGCATTGACGGCGCCGCCCTGGCCGCGGCTGGCCGCGATGGCCGTGGTCTGGCTGGTGCTGACCGGGCTGCAGCGCGGCTTTCTTTGGTTGCGCGGCACCTCTGGCCTCGGTGGTGGAGATGTCAAGCTGATGACCGCCGCCGCGGCCTGGCTGCCCTTCGAAGCCTTGCCCTTCTACATTCTGGCGGCCTCTGTCACGGCGCTGATCGAGGCTCTGGTTCGCGGTGCGAATCGCACCGGAGCGATCGCCTTCGGGGTTCATCTTGCGCCCTGGCTCGTGGTCTTCGCGCTCTGCCCCGGTTGCCATTCTATTTGAGGCCTATGTCCGCGGAAATATGCCGGGTGCAATTCCGTCGCGGCCATGGCCGATTTTTACCAATTCTTAATCCCGGGTTCGGGGATGCGGCATTGGGCGGCCGTCTTGCTGTCTTGCGTGCGTCGTTGCGTAAAACCGCCGGGATAGGGGCCATAATCCCTGCACGATGGCCAATAAACTTTAGGAATAAGCCCCATCTGGCGTTGCATGCTAAACACCGGGATTAGACTTTGACGGTCAAAATTTCGGGACCGCCACGATTTTGCCATGCTAGTTTTATTGCAATCGGAAGAGGTTGGAGGCCCTGCGGCGAGGCCGGACTCCGCTGAATATCCCATCAGGCAAGTGAAACGGCGCCGCCCCGAGGGTCCGCGTCCTGTGTACAAAACGAGGAGAACTTCATGGCAACCTATACATTGAATGTGAATGGTCAGTCGCAAACCGTGACGGTGGCAAACGGCGACATGCCGTTGCTGTGGGTCCTGCGCGACCACCTTGGCCTGACCGGCACCAAATACGGCTGCGGCATCGAGGTCTGTGGCGCCTGCACGGTGCTGGTGAACGGCCAGCCCGAGAAATCCTGCGACATGAGCGTCAAGGAGGCGGTCGGCCGCAAGATCCTCACGGTCGAAGGCCTGGCCCAGGATGTCGATGGTGCCAAGGCCCAGGCCGCCTGGGTCGCCCATCAGGTGCCGCAATGCGGTTTTTGCCAGTCAGGCATGCTGATGTCGACGGTGGGCGAGATGAAAGCCGGAAATCACGGATCCAGCATTCGGCCGAACAATCTTTGCGTCTGCGGCACCTATGCCCGGATCAAGGAAGCCACGCAGACGCTTTGAGCGGCCCTTCGCCAACAGCTTGATCCTCGGGACAGGGACATAAATCATGAAAGACATTCGCGAGACGGAGACTTCCAGCGGCGACGAAAAGGGCGAGGGGATTTCCCGGCGCGACCTTTTGACGGCCGGGGGCGCGGCACTGGTCGTGCCGTTTGTATTCACGCCGGGCGGCGAGGGGGCCAAGGCCGCCATCGTCCCCGGATCGGGGGCGGTGGGCGCCTATATCAAGATCGACACCACCAACACGGTCACTGTGGTGATCGGCGCCACCGAAATGGGGCAGGGCATCCTGACCGGCCTGTCGCAGCTGGTGGCCGAGGAGTTGAACCTCAACTGGCCGCAGGTGCGCGCCGAACATGCGCCGGCCTCGACTCTGTGGCCCAACCCCTATGGCAACCCGCTGTTCGGCGCCCAGCTGACCGGGGGCAGCACCTCGACCCGCGGCTGGTATGCGCCGCTGCGCCAGGCTGCCGCCATCGCCCGCGACACGCTGATTGCGGCGGCGGGCAAGCAGTTCGGCGGCGTCTGGACCCTGGGGCAGGGCGGGGCCTTGCGAAAGGGCACCTCGCGCGTCTTGTTCTCCAGCGTCGTGGTGACCGCCTCGGGGCTGACACCGCCCACCACGGCGGCGCTTGCGACCACCACGCGCTTCATCGGCAAGTCGATGCCGCGGCTGGACGTGCCCTCAAAGACCGACGGATCGGCCGTCTTCGGCATGGATGTCAAAGTGCCCGGCATGAAGTTCGGCTCGACCATCCATGCCCCGGTGCAGGGCGGCAAGGTCAAGACCATGCCCGCGACCTCGGGCGGCGCCAGGCTTTACAACCTGGGAACGGCCGTGGGGGTTCTGGCCGATGACACCTGGACGGCCATTCAGCTGGCACGCGGTGCGGCCAGCCAGATCACCTGGGACGTGCCCACCGATCCGAATGCCGCCGACAGCGCCGCGCTGGCCGCCCATGCCCAACAGCTCATGACCTCGCCCACGGCCTCGGTCTTTGTCGCCGAGGTGGTAGGCTCGCCGCGGATCCCGCCAGCGGCGCGGTCGATCGACGTGACCTATTCGCTGCCCTTCATGGCCCATGCCACGATGGAAGTGATGAACTGCACCGCCAATGTCACGCCCACGTCCTGCGAGATCTGGGCGCCGACCCAGGGTCAGCAGTTCATTCCGGGCCTTGCGGCCTCGATCACCGGCCTGCCGGCCGACGCGGTCACGGTGCATACCACGCTTCTGGGCGGCGGCCTCGGGCGGAAATTCGAAACCGACTATGTCGCCGAGGCGGTGAACCTGTCCAAACAGGCGGGGGTGCCGGTCAAGCTGATCTGGTCGCGCGAAGAGGATTTCAAGAACGACTACTACCGGCCCTCGGCCCTGATCCGGGTGCAGGCGGCGGTCGGGTCCGCGGGGCTCGGGATCACCAACATGATCTACCGCAACGTCTCGCCCTCGATCAACATCCAGCGTGGCACGCTCTCGGGCAACAACCCCGAGGATACGGGCGCCGTCGCGGGTGCGGTGGGTCTGCCCTACCGGATGGGCGCGCGGCGGATCGAATATGTGCCGCTGTTGCCCTGTGACGTGCGGCTGGGCTACTGGCGGTCGGTCGGGGAAAGCTACAACACTTTCGCCGTCGAAAGTGCCATCGACGAACTGGCGCTGGTCGCCGGGCGCGATCCGATGGAGTTCCGCAAGGGGCTGGTCGGCGGGACCGGCGGCAGCCCGCGGTCGCTGCGCGTTCTCAAGGCGCTAGAAACGCTGACGAACTGGAGCGTGCCACCGCCGGCCGGGCAGGCGCGCGGCATGGCCTTCCTGTCGGGCTTTGGCAGCTTCATCGCGATGGCGGCCGATGTGGCGCAATCGACGGCGGGGCAGATGGTGGTCAAGAAGGTGTATTGCGCCATCGATTGCGGCGTGGCGGTCAATCCAGGCGCGATCGAGACCCAGATACAGGGCGGCATTGCCCATGGCATTTCGGCGACGCTGTGGGGCGGCATGAACTTCGTGAAGGGCAAGCCGCAGGTGCAGAACTTCAACCACTACCGCATGCTCAAGCTGAACGAGATGCCCCAGGTTGCCGTGACTGTCGTGCCAAGCAGTTTTGCGCCGGGCGGCGTGGGGGAAACCGGGGTGCCCTGCGTGGCGCCGGCCCTTGCCAATGCCTGGGCCAAGCTGACCGGCACGCGGGTGCGCAACCTGCCCTTCTATCCGGGTGCCACGATGGGCGACGGCTGACCTGACGGTCCGATCGGAGGGCGGCCGCCCTTCGCTGCGACCGGCAGGACGGAGTTCCGGCAAAGCCCCCCCCCAATTGGCTTTGCCGGAACACTCATTTTTCGACAGGACCGCCGCAGGGCCGGCCCTGAGCGCCTCAAATATGCGCAGGCGATTCTGCGGCGCGGCAGATCCGCGGCCTCTGTGCCATGCCGCGCGAAGTGAACCGCGCAGGCGCCATGCGACCCCTGCGCCATGCCCGCCCAAGGAAGGGTGGGAGCCAGCCAAATCAAGGGATTGTCGGCAAAGCGCCCCGATCGGGGCAGGCGGCTCCGCGCCCACTTGGGTTGACATGAGCCCCACTTCGGGCCATTTCGCTGGGCAGAACCTCGCGTGGCCATGGTGCAAATGCCGTTGAATGCCCGAAACCCGGCATCCCGTCTTGCCCGCAGGTGCGGCCTCCGCGTAACTTGGCGCGACAGCACCGTTCATCGGCGCCAGAGGCGAGGTCGCGGCCCGTTCCTCGGGCCATCTGACCGCGACAAGAATGATTGAAGGACGCTTTCCATGACCAAGACCATCCATCCTGTTTTGTTGTGCGGCGGTTCGGGAACCCGGCTTTGGCCTCTGTCCCGCAAGAGTTTTCCCAAGCAGTTTTCGGCCCTGTCCGGCGATCAGAGCCTGTTTCAAGCCTCGGCCCGCCGCTTTGCCGCGCCCGGTTTTGCGGCCCCGCTGGTGATTTCGGGATCGGATTTCCGCTTCATCGTCAAGGATCAGCTGGCGGCGGTGGACATCGCGCCTCAGGCCATCGTGATCGAGCCCGAGGGGCGCAACACCGCCCCCGCCGTGCTGGCCGCCGCCCTGACGCTGGAGGCGCTGGAGCCGGGTGCCCTGATGATCGTGGCGCCCTCGGACCATGTCATCCCGCAGGACGCAGCCTTTCGCGCGGCGGTTCAGGCGGCGGTGCCCTCGGCGCTGGCGGGACAGCTTGTCACCTTCGGCATCCGGCCCGACCGGCCCGAGACCGGCTATGGCTGGCTGGAACTCTCGGAACCCACGGCGGATTTCGCCGCCGTGCCGCAGCCCCTGCGCCGCTTTGTCGAAAAGCCCGATGCCGCGACGGCCGAACGGCTTCTGGCCGATGGACGGCACGCCTGGAATGCGGGGATCTTCCTGTTCACCACGACCGACCTGATCGCGGCCTTCCGCGCCCATGCGCCCGAGGTGCTGGCCGGCGTCGAGGCGGCGCTGGCTGCGGCCACGCATGACCTGGGCTTCACCCGGCTGGGACCGGCGGCCTGGAAGACGGTGCCCGACATCTCGATCGACTATGCGGTGATGGAAAAGGCCCACAACCTGACCGTGGTGCCCTACAGCGGCGTCTGGTCCGATCTGGGCGGCTGGGAGGCGGTCTGGCGCGACTCGGGCCCCGATGCCAGCGGCGTCGTCACCCATGGCGGCGCCATCGCGATCGACTGTCACGACACGCTGTTGCGGTCGGAGGCGAGCAGTCTTCGGCTCGTGGGCATCGGGCTTGAGAACATCGTGGCGGTGGCCATGCCGGATGCGGTTCTGGTCACCACCAAGGACCGCGCGCAGGATGTGAAGCTTGCGGTCAACCGGCTCAAGGCCGACAAGGTGGCGCAGGCCGAGACGTTTCCTCGCGATCACCGGCCCTGGGGCTGGTTTGAAAGCCTCGTGGTGGGCAACCGGTTCCAGGTCAAGCGCATCGTGGTGCATCCGGGCGCGGCGCTGAGCCTGCAAAGCCACCACCACCGCGCCGAACACTGGATCGTGGTCGAAGGCACCGCCCGCGTCACGGTGAATGACGAGGTGCGGCTCGTGACCGAAAACCAGTCGGTCTATATTCCTCTGGGCGCGGTGCACCGGATGGAAAACCCCGGCAAGGTCAACATGGTCCTGATCGAGGTGCAGACCGGCAGCTACCTGGGCGAGGATGACATCGTGCGCTACGAGGATATCTATGCGCGGGGCGAGGGCGCCAAGGGCTGAATCCGCGCTCCCTGCGGCGCGGGGGGCAACCCCGCCCGCCCACAGGAAATTCTCTGCGCTTTACCCGACGTCGCCCAGAAAATCGCGCGGCTTCGGGCTTGGAAAACTGGACAGGATACCTCAAGCGTGTAGTCTCCGCTCACGCGCGCGTGTTCGTCAGGGGGCCGCGCTCAGCCAAATCGGATCATGAAAGGGAGGACTTGATGGATAGACGTTCGTTTCTGGGGAAGGCCACCGTCGGCGGCATTGGCGCGGCCGGGGCCAGTCTGCTCGCGGCACCCGTCGTTGCACAAACGACACCGAAGGTGACGTGGCGGATGACCTCGTCCTTCCCCAAGTCCCTCTCCGACACGATCTTTGGCGGGGCCCTGTCGCTGTCGAAATACCTCAGCGAGGCGACCGACGGCAATTTCGAGATCCAGGTCTTTGCCGCGGGCGAACTTGTGCCGGGCGGGGCTGCGGCCACCGATGCCGTGACCAATGGCGTGGTCGAGGCGGCGCATACCGTGGGCTATTATTCCTTCGGCAAGGACCCGACCTTTGCGCTGGCCGCGGCGGTTCCCTTCTCGCTGTCGGCGCGGGGCATCAACGCCTGGCACTATTACGGCGGCGGCATCGACCTTTATAACGATTTCCTCAAGCAGCATAACATCTACGCCCTGCCGGGCGGCAATACCGGCGTGCAGATGGGCGGCTGGTTCCGCAAGGAAATCAACACGGTCGACGACCTGAAGGGCCTGAAATTCCGCGTCGGCGGCTTTGCCGGCAAGGTGCTGGAGCGTCTGGGCGTCGTCCCCCAGCAGATCGCCGGCGGCGACATCTATCCGGCGCTGGAAAAGGGCACGATCGACGCTGCCGAATGGGTCGGTCCGGCCGATGACGAAAAGCTGGGCTTCGTGAAGGTGGCGCCCTACTACTACTATCCCGGCTGGTGGGAAGGCGGCCCGACGGTCCACTTCTTCTTCGGGCTCGACAAGTTCAACGCCCTGCCGCCGAATTATCAGTCCTTGCTGCGCACCGCCTCGATGGCGGCGGATGCCAACATGCTGCATGCCTATGACTGGTACAACACCTCGGCCGTCAAGCGGCTGGTGGCGCAGGGTGCCTTGCTGCGGCCCTTCTCCAAGGAAATCATGGAGGCCTGTTTCGAGGCTGCCAATGGTGTCTATGCCGACATGGAGGCCTCCAACCCGGCCTTCAAGACGATCTGGGAATCGATCAAGTCGTTCCGGGGCGAGTATTACACCTGGGCGCAGGTGGCCGAATACAACTACGACACCTTCATGATGATCCAGCAGAACGCGGGCAAGCTCTAAGCCCGGTCCATGGCAGCGAAACCCCCGGCGTCGTTCTGACGCCGGGGGTTTTTCTTGGCCGATGGATGGCCGGAGGGGGCCGGCTCAGGGTTTCGGAGCCGTGGCCCCGCTGCCCAAGGCCCCGCCGGTGCCCAGACCGCCCCCAAGCCCGCCGCCCAGACCGCCGCCGCCCAATGCCCCGCCGGTGCCAAGGCCGCCCGCGCCCAATCCGCCTCCCAGACCACCGCCCAAGCCGCCGTTCTGCGGCAGGGTGATGGTGACATGGCTCACGTCGATCGCCGGTCCCTTGTAGCGCATCACGAGGCTGGGGAAGCCCATGACGATTCCGATCATCGTGATCTGGATCAGCACGAAGGGCACCGCCCCCCAATAGATCTGGCCGGTCGTGACGGGCTGCATCATCTGGCCGGTCACGCGGTCCTGATAGGGCAGCTTCGGGGCGACCGACCGCAGGTAGAACAGCGAAAAGCCGAAGGGCGGGTGCATGAACGAGGTCTGCATGTTCACGCCCAGGATCACGCCGAACCAGATGAGGTCGATGCCCAGCTTTTCCGCCGCCGGCGCCAGCAAGGGCACCAGGATGAAGGCCAGCTCGAAGAAGTCCAGAAAAAAGGCCAGCACGAAGACCAGCGCCGAAACCGCGATCAGAAAGCCGATCTGGCCGCCGGGCAGCGAGGTCAAGAGATGTTCGACCCAGAGATGCCCGTTGACCCCGTAAAAGGTCAGCGAAAAGACCCGGGCGCCGATCAGGATGAACATGACGAAGGACGACAGCCGCGTGGTCGAGGCCAGGGCCTGCCGGATCACGGTCATGTTGAGCCGCCCCTTCAGCGCCGCCAGCAGAAGCGAGCCGACAGCGCCCATCGCTCCGCCCTCGGTCGGCGTGGCGATGCCCAGAAAAATCGTGCCCAAGACCAGAAAGATCAGCGCGAGCGGCGGGATCAGCACGATCACCACTTGCCGTGCCAGCCGGCTCATCAGGTTCAGCTTGAGCCCGCGGTCCAAGAGTGCCGCGGCATAGATCGCAACCACGGCCAAAGTGGCGCCCAGCACATCGGCATCCACGCCATAGCTGGCAAAGAGGTAATGCGTGGCGCCATACCCCACCGCCAGGGTCGCGGCCAGCGCCACCAGAAGCGAGGCGACGCCATGGCCCAGCGTACGCGCCTCTTTCGGCAGGGCCGGGGCCCAGCCCGGCCGGATCAGCGTGACCACCAGCACATAACCAAGGTAGAACCCGGTCAGGATCAGGCCCGGCAACAGCGCGCCCTTGTACATGTCGCCCACCGACCGGCCCAGCTGGTCGGCCAGGATGATCAGCACCAGCGACGGCGGAATGATCTGCGCCAGGGTTCCAGAGGCCGCGATCACCCCCGAGGCAAGCCTGCGATCATAGCCATAGCGCAGCATGATCGGCAACGAGATCAGCCCCATCGCGATGACCGAGGCCGCGACCACGCCGGTCGTGGCGGCCAGAAGGGCGCCGACGATGATCACCGCATAGGCCAGCCCGCCGCGCACCGGGCCGAAAAGCTGGCCGATGGTCTCCAACAGATCCTCGGCCATGCCGGACCGTTCAAGCACGATGCCCATGAAGGTAAAGAAGGGGATGGCCAGCAATGTCTCGTTCTGAAGGACCCCCCAGAACCGTTCCGGCAGGGCATAGAGAAGTGGCCAGCCGAGGTTGATCGCCCCCTGCGACGCGGGCGCCAGAAACACGCCCACGACAAAGAAGATCAAGCCATTGGCCGCCAGCGAAAAGGCCACCGGATAGCCGATCAGCAGGAACACGACGAGCGAGGCGAACATGATCGGCGCCATGTTCTGCGCGATGAATTCGATCACTTTTCGATCACCTCGGCCAGTTTTTCGCCTTCAAGCTCGGCCGCCTTGTGGGTCGAGATGAAGGGCGTCGGGTCCTCCATTGCGCCGCGCATGATGGCGATCTTCTTGATGATCTCGGCCAGGCCCTGCAGCGTCAGCAAGGCAAAGCCCAGCAACAGCAGCAGCTTGGCCGGCCACAGGATCAGCCCGCCGGCATTGTTCGACATCTCTCCGGACCGGTAGGACGACAGGACATAGGGTACGAGGTAGATGTCCATCAGCACGACGAAGGGCATCAGGAACACCAGATGGCCCAGCAGATCGATCCAGTGCTGCCTGCGCCGCGACAGGGCGCCATAGACGATGTCGATGCGGATATGTTCGTTCTGCTTGAGCGTCTGGGCCGAGGCGAGCAGGAAGGCCGCGCCGTAAAGATACCACTGCAATTCTAGGAAGGAATTCGACGAGACGTTGAAGATCTTGCGCACGACCGCATTGACCGCGCTGACCAGTATCGCCACGAGGATGAGCCAGCCGACGGTCTTGCCGATCGCCTCGCTCGCCCGGTCTATGGTCCTGGCAAGGACCAGAAAACTGCCCATCCTGTCCTGTCTCCCCTGGCTGTTCCCGTCTCGTGCGGGGTCGCGGCAGCATGGCGCAAGAAATGGTCGGGCGTCAATCTGGCACACGCCCTTCCGTCAGGGCAGGGCGCGGCAGAGGTTTATTCAGGTCTTCTTGGCGTCTTTGATGATGGTCATGCGCGCCATGCGGCTCTGGCCCGCATCGACGACGGCAAAGGGGCCGCCATGACACATCCGGGCCAGATCGGCGCGCACATGGCGCCCGCGGGGGTATCTCGCGGGGGTATGGCGTGCCGATCCCTTGGGCCAGATCGGAGGAAGCCAGATCCTCGGTCAGCCGCGACAGGGGCGCGCGCAGACAAGAGCCCAGCCGCCCCTCGGCCACGGTCGTCCAGGCCTCAAGCGGGGTCCTTTGGCATTGCGGCGGATCAGGCCTTCATCGCGGCCAGCAGTGCATCGGCGCCGCGGGCCAGCAGGGCGGTATCGACACCGCAGGCGACGAAGGTGAAGCCCTCGGCCAGAAGCTTGCGGGCAAAGGCCACATCGGTGACGAGGGTGCCGACCGGCACGCCCTTGGCCATCAGCTTGCGGGCGGCAGGCAGGATCAGGTCCCAGACATCCTTGTGCATCGTCTGGCCCAGAAGCCCCATGTCGGCCGAAATGTCCGCCGGCCCGAAGAAGACGCCGGAACAGCCATCGACGGCGCCGATCTCGGAAGCCAGCGCCACGGCGGCGCGGGTTTCGACCTGAAGGAGGACCGCGGTTTCCTCTTCGACCCGCGCGAAATAGTCGGGGATGCGGCCGAACTGGTTGGCGCGCGTGCTGTTGGACACGCCGCGCACCCCACGCGGCGGATAGCGGGTGGCGGCCACGGCCCTTTCCGCCTCGGCCACCGATTGCACCATGGGAAACAAGAGCCCCGGCGCGCCGATGTCCAGAAGACGCTTGACCAGCACGGTGTCGTTCCATTCGGGCCGGACCAGCGCCGTGGTGCCGTGGCCGGCAAAGACCTGCAACTGCCCCAGGATCGAGGTCAGGTCATTGGGCGAATGTTCCAGATCGACCAGCGCCCAGTCAAAGCCCGCGCTCGCCACGACCTCGGCCGCGTAGGGCGAGGCGAGGGTGACCCAGATGCCCAGTTGCGGCCTGCCGGCGCGCAGGGCGGCCAGAAAGGGGTTCGGCGTCATATGATGGCTCCTTCGACAAAGGGGCGGTTGGCGGCGACCCGTTCAAATCCCAGGGGCGACAGGTCCAGCGTGCGATAGGCGCCATAGGTCAGCCATTCCGCCGTGCCGCGCCCCATGGCGGGCGACTGTTGCAGCCCGTGACCGGAAAAGCCGTTGAGGAACAGGAAGTTGGTCACCTCCGGATGCGGTCCCACGATCGCGTTCTGATCCAGCGTGTTGTAGTCGTATTGGCCGGCCCATTCGCGTTCGACCCGGATCGCCTCGAACTGGGGGATGCGGGTGGCGAGGATCGGCCAGACATGATCCTGCCAGATCGCGTGATCCATGGTGAAGTCGTCGAAGGCCACGGCGGGGTCTGCGTCCGAATGGGCGCCGGCCAGATAGGTGGTCCGCCCATCCTGGCGGACATGAACGCCGGTCGGGTCGATGGTCAGGGGAAGGTCGCGGTCCAGCGGCGTTTCGGCCGAAAAGATCCAGGAATAGCGCTTGCGCGGCTCGATGGGGATCTCGATCCCGGCCATGGCGGCGGTCCTTGCGCCGCGCGTGCCCGAGGCGTTCACGACCTGACCGCAGGCGATGACCTCTCCCGAGGCCAGCGTGACGCTTTCGACGCGGTTGGCGCGGCGGGTGATCGCCACGACCTCGTTGGTCACGTATTCGATGCCATTGGCGCGGGCCTGACGGCGCAGCCAGTCGAACATCGTGTAGCCGTCGAAATAGCCCTCGTCCTTGCAGTTGATGCTGCCGAGGATCAGATCGTCCACGGCGTAGAAGGGATAGGCCGCCTTGATCTCGGCCGGGGTCATCAGTTGCGTTTCGGCCCCGGCTGCGAGCTGGATCTTCTGCTGGGCGCGCAGCACGGCGGCGAAACCCTCGTCGGCGGCCAGATACATGTAGCCGAAATTGCGGATCTTCAGCTTGGGCGCCTCGCCCCCCATGTATTTGGGCAGGTTCTGGCTGAATTCGGCGCCGAACTGCGAGATGCGCACGTTAAGCTCGGTCGAGAACTGCTGCCGGATGCTGGAGTGCGACAGGGCGGTGGCGGCGAATTCATAGCTCTGGTCGCGTTCCACCACGAGGACCGAGCCGGTGAAGTCCTTGTTCTGGCTCAGAAACCACGCAGTCGATGACCCTGTCGCCGCCCCGCCTATGATCAACACGTCATAGGCGGCTTGCTTCGGTGCTTCCGTAGCCTTCATTCCGTCAGTCTCCCCAAGGCCTGCGGCCGCCATGACCTCGGCCTCGGTCAGGCCACAGGTGGCGCGGGCGGCGGCCGCGCTGATATATCCCAAAGCCAGATCGCGCCGGATGGCTTGCCGGTCGCGGTCGGACGGCGCACCCTAGCCAGCCTCACCGAGGAATGCCATCATCACCTTGGCCCCGCGCCGCGCGAATTGCCTGCCCTTGCCGCGCATCGGGGCGCCATCGTTGCGGGCGATGCAGGTCCGCGCGCCGTCCAGCCCGCCCGAGGGGCGGAGAACCCGTCGCCCAAACCGCCCTTTGCTCGTGGATCGGGGCCAGCCCGCCCGCGGGGTGGTGGACCCGGTCGAACATGGCGGAGATGTCAATTCATGGCCCTCGCGCGCACCCAACTCCATGAACACGGGGCTGACGGTGCAGCAGGCAACCGATTTATCATGGCCCTCGCGCCGCCCACCGCGATGTATTGGCCCCGACTGCCGCGATACGGGCCGGCGCTGCCCGAATCGAGGCGCAGTTCCTTGCGCCAGATCCGGATCGGGCCGGTCTGTTCGGTCGCCTCGACCGGCATGGTCATCACGTCCGGGCGCCACGGACGGTGCACTGTCGACCGGCGCTGCATTCGCGTAAGCGTTGACTGACCAGACGTTGATTTCAGCCGCCATCCCGGCCACGGCGCGGCGCTGGCCGCCCCGGCCATGGCAGGCGGGGCCGGGGTCCGACCCCGCGCTTTCCGGGCCGATGCGGATCTGGCGCATCGCGGCGACCCACGTCGGCGACCCACGTCGGCGAGCCGCCGTCGGCCCCGCTTTCCACCGTCTCGATCCCCGGGATCGAGAGCGGCAGGCCCGAACCCCTCGTGAACCGGCAGGTGCGCGCCACGTCAAGGACCCGCCCGGCCTTGGGCATCGGGTTGCGGATCAGACGGATCCTCGCGGTGGCGCCGCCCATGTCGAAGCACAGGACTGTCTCCAGCCCAGGCCGCGCCGCGATGTCAGCGCCAAGGGCCACGCTCTGAGACCCGCCCTCGCAGAGCGTGTCGGCCAGGGTTTCTACCTCGGCCCGGCCAGGCGCGATCCGCACCTGCCCGCGCGCATCCATCCGTTCGGCCACGGTATGCCGGCGGTAGCGCGGCAACGGGGTTCGGGCGGCGTCTGGTTCAGGTCATAGGGTTCGAACCGGCTTTCGGCGCGTTCCGGTCACGTCGCCAAGGCCCTGCGCGGTGATGAGCGCGGGCTTGGCGCCGCGCCGTTCGATCAGGCCATCGCTGGCAAGGGTGGGGCCGTGGAAGATCTGGGTGATGGCGCCGGGTGCCACGCCGGCACAGACGCAGACGCGGTGCCTGCCCTCGACGATGGTCACGTCGGGCGTGGCACGGGAGGGCAGAACCTTGGCCGAATGGCGGCGCGGGCCGGCCTGCAGCAGCCATCGGTGAAGGTGCCGCCGGCATCCAGGCCAAGCCTCGTTTGAACCAGTCCGAGCCTTTCGATCCGGCGGGCAGGCCGGGTCAGGACCGGGCCCGGGAGAATGCGTTTCTGCCGGGGTCCGCGCAGAGGCGCGTAGAAGGGCGCGCGCTCGCCCGGAAGTCGGGCCGCGCGGCGGCGCCCGCAAGCGCCGTCCATGCCGCCCGTGCATGGCGGGTTTCCATCCTTGTCGGGTTACCTGCCCGGCGCCCGCCCTTATGCTTGCGCTATCAACAGGACAGACCATGGCACACGTGATATTTTCCGACCCCCGCAGCCAGCCGACCCGGGGGGCTGTGCTGATGGCGCTGGCAGTCCTGGTTTTCGCGATGATGGATGTGACGACCAAGCACATGACGCTGATCTACGCGGTGCCTCTGGTCGTCTTCATGCGCTATGCGGCCAATCTGGTGCTGATCGTGGCGCTGTTCGGGCCGGGGCAGGGGCGCAGGCTGGTTGCGGTGCAGCGGCCCGGGCTGGTTCTGGTGCGCGGCGCCTGCCTTGCGACCTCGTCGCTTTGCGCGGCCCTGGCCTTGCACCTGATGCCGATGGCCGAGACGGTGGCGATCATCTTTCTGGCCCCCTTCGGCGTGATGTTGCTGAGCGGGCCGATCCTGCGCGAAAGGGTCGGCCTGCCGCAGTGGATCGCGGCGCTGGCGGGGCTGGTCGGGGTCTTGCTGATCGTGCGGCCGGGCAGCGGGCTGGACCCGGTCGGGGTGGTCTGCGCCCTGACCAGCGCCGCGGCGAGCATCGTCTACAACATGCTGTCGCGTTCGCTGGCGCGGTCCGAGACGACGCAGGCCATGCTGTTCTGGACCGCCCTTGTGGGCACACTGGCCTTCGGCGCGGCACTGCCCTGGTGCTGGCCGAGCGTCACACCCAGCCTGACCGACCTTGGCCTGTTCGGGGCGATGGGGGGATTTGCGACGCTGGGACATTACCTCTTCACGCAGGCGAACCGCGCGGCGCCGGCTGCCATCACGGCGCCGGTCAACTACCTGCAACTGGTCTGGGAAAGCCTCTTGGGCTGGCTGGTCTTTGCCCATCTGCCGGATGGCCTGGCGCTTCTGGGCATGGGGCTGATCGCGACAGGCGGGGTTTTTGCCGCCCTCTGGCCGGTGCTGGCCCAGCGGCTGTCCGTCAGGTTTGCCGCAAAAGCGGGCAATTTGGTCGAAGCCGCCTAGGTTCTGCGCACCAGGGGCGGCTGAAGCCGTCCGCTTGTGGCTTCCCCGTACCCCTTGGCAGTGTCATGCTATGCACATCGCACAGCATCGGGCGACCGGGATCCCCGGGCCGTTCCGCTCTGACGGAGGTTCCATGTCGATCAAGGCGTCCATCTATCACCTGACCCATTACAAATACGACCGCCCGGTCATCCTTGGCCCGCAGGTCATCCGGCTGAGGCCCGCGCCGCACAGCCGCACCAAGGTGATATCGCACAGCCTCAAGGTCTCGCCCGACAAGCATTTCGTCAACCACCAGCAGGACCCGTTCGGCAACTGGCTGGCGCGCTTCGTCTTTCCCGAGCCTGTGACCGAGTTCAAGATCGAGGTCGATCTTGTCGCCGACATGACGGTCTACAACCCCTTCGATTTCTTCGTCGAGGATTATGCGGAATACTGGCCCTTCACCTATGCCGCGGACCTGACCGAGGATCTGGAGATCTACCGCCGCGCCGCGCCTGTCGGCCCCGCGCTGGAGGCCTTCCTCAAGGCCGTGCCGCGCACCAGGACCCGCACCACCGATTTCGTGGTGATGCTGAATGCCATGGTGGCGGGCAAGGTCCGCTACACGATCCGGATGGAGCCCGGCGTGCAGACGCCCGAGGAAACCCTGACGGTTGGCAGCGGCTCCTGCCGCGATTCCTCGTGGCTTCTGGTGCAGGCGCTGCGCCATTTCGGTTTTGCCGCAAGGTTCGTGTCGGGCTATCTGATCCAGTTGAAACCCGACCTCAAGGCGCTGGACGGGCCTTCGGGGACCGAGGTCGATTTCACCGACCTGCATGCCTGGGTCGAGGTCTATATCCCCGGGGCGGGCTGGATCGGGCTTGACCCGACCTCGGGCCTTCTGGCGGGGGAAAGCCATATCCCGCTCGCCGCCACGCCGCATTACCGTTCGGCCGCGCCGATATCGGGCGTGGCGAGCTTTGCCGAGGTCGATTTCGCCTTTGACATGAAAGTGACGCGGGTCGCCGAACATCCGCGCATCACCAAGCCGTTTTCGGATGAAAGCTGGGCCGAACTGGATGCGCTGGGCCGCAAGGTCGACGCGGTCTTGCAGGCCGCCGATGTGCGCCTGACCATGGGGGGCGAGCCGACCTTCGTGTCGATCGACGATTATCAGGGCGAGGAATGGAACACCGGCGCCGTGGGCCCGACCAAGCGCATCCTGGCCGACCAGCTGATCCGCCGCCTGCGGGCCCGTTTCGCGCCGGGCGGCTTTCTGCATTACGGGCAGGGCAAGTGGTATCCGGGCGAGACGCTGCCGCGCTGGACCTTCTCGCTTTACTGGCGCACCGATGGCCAGCCGGTCTGGCAGAACCCCGGCCTGATCGCCGAAGAGGGCGCGCAGACGGGTGTGACGCCGCTGGATGCGCAGGAGCTTTTACGCGAGATCGCAGCCGAACTGGAGGTTGAGGAAGACTGCATCCTGCCCGCCTACGAGGACACCGCCACCTGGCTCGTCAAGGAGGCGAACCTGCCCGAAAACGTCACCCCTGCCAATTCGCATCTGAAGGACGCCGAGGCGCGTCACAGGCTGGCGACCGTCTTCAACCGCGGCCTTGGCAATCCTTCGGGCTTTGTCCTGCCGGTGCAAAGCTGGCAGGGCCGCGCCACTGGCCGGCGCTGGCGGACCGAGCGCTGGCGTCTGCGGCGCGGTTACATGTTCCTTGTGCCCGGCGACAGCCCGGTGGGCTACCGCCTGCCGCTCGACAGCCTGCCGTGGATCCCGGCCTCGGCCTATCCCTATATCAACCCGATGGACCCCACGATCGAGCGCGCGCCCCTGCCGCCGGTGGCCCCGCTTGACCCCGAACGCAAAAGCCAACCCGCGCAGAATCTGGTGGCGAGCTTCGTGGCTAATGCGCCGCAGGGCGCGCAGGTGCAGCAGGGCAGCCCGGTGGCAGAGGTCGACGGCTATATCCGCACGGCCCTGTCGGTCGAACCGCGCGACGGGCGGCTTTGCGTCTTCATGCCGCCGGTGGTGAGCCTTGAGGATTACCTCGACCTTCTGCATGCCGCCGAGGCCGCGGCCCACCGGCTGGGCCTGCCCGTCCACATCGAAGGCTATGCCCCGCCGCAGGACCCCCGCCTGAACGTGATCCGCGTGGCGCCCGATCCCGGCGTGATCGAGGTCAACATCCACCCCGCCCGCAGCTGGGAGGACTGTGTCGCCATCACCACCGGCGTCTATGAGGATGCCCGCCAGACCCGGCTTGGCGCCGACAAGTTCATGATCGACGGAAAGCATGCCGGCACCGGCGGCGGCAATCATGTCGTGGTGGGCGGGGCCAGCACCAACGACAGTCCCTTCCTGCGCCGGCCCGACCTTCTGGCCAGCCTGATCCTGCACTGGAACCGGCATCCGTCGCTGTCTTACCTTTTCTCCGGCCTCTTCATCGGGCCGACTTCGCAGGCGCCGCGCATGGACGAGGCGCGCCACGATGCGCTTTACGAGATGGAGATTGCCCTCGCCCAGATCCCCGCGCCGGGGCGTGGCATGGCGCCGCCCCCCTGGCTCGTGGACCGGCTCTTGCGCAACATGCTGACCGACAGCACCGGCAACACCCACCGGGCAGAGATCTGCATCGACAAGCTCTATTCCCCTGACGGGCCGACCGGCCGGCTGGGCTTGGTCGAATTCCGCGGCTTCGAGATGCCGCCCGATGCGCGGATGAGCCTCGCGCAGCAGCTTCTCCTCCGCGCGCTGATCGCACGGTTCTGGACGGCGCCCCTGACCGGCGACATGGTGCGCTGGGGCACGGCGCTGCATGACCGCTTCATGCTGCCGCATTACGTCTGGGCCGATTTCCAGGACGTTCTGGCCGATCTGCGCGCTCATGGTTTTGCCATGCAGGAGGACTGGTTCAAGGCGCAGGCCGAATTCCGCTTTCCCTTCTGCGGCGAGGTCACCTGCGAAGGCGTGCATCTGGAACTGAAACAGGCGCTGGAGCCCTGGCATGTGCTGGGCGAGACCGGCGCCCTGGGTGGCACGGTGCGCTATACCGACAGTTCGACCGAACGGCTTCAGGTCAAGCTGTCGGGCGGCGATCCGGGGCGCTACCGCGTCACCTGCAACGGCCGCGCCATGCCGCTTGCAGATGTGGGCGGCGGCGAGGCGGTAGCGGGGGTGCGCTACAAGGCCTGGCAACCGGCCAGCGCGATCCATCCTGTGCTTCGCGTCGATGCGCCGCTGACCTTCGACATCTATGACACCTGGTCCCAACGCGCGCTGGGCGGCTGCACCTATCACGTGGCCCATCCGGGCGGGCGCAGCTATGACACGTTTCCCGTCAACGGCAACGAGGCCGAGGCGCGCCGCCTCGCGCGGTTCCAGCCCTTTGGCCATACGGCCGGCTCCTTTGTGCCGCCGGCCGAGCGCGTCTTGAAAGAGTTCCCGATGACACTTGACCTGCGCCGGCCCGTCGGGCTCTAACCCCTGATGTGCCCCGAAGATCGTAACGCGCCCGAAACCTCTGCCGTGCCACCCTGCGGACCGGCAGCCGGGGGCGTTGGGTCGGGACCTAAGGAGAGTGCGGGCGTGGAGAAGGCCAGTTCCGAAACGGCAACAACCGATCCCGCCAAGGTAAAGGCAGGGCCAGAGTCAGGCTCAGCGTCTGGGCCAGAGTCTCGGCCAGAATCTGGGCCAGAGGTCGGGGTGCGGGATGCCACGGCCTCAGATCCGGCCGATGCGGTTGCGGCCTCCGCGCGGCTGGCGCGTCTGCTCAAGGACTATGCGCCGCTGCCCGACACGCCGGACGAGATGGTCGGTCCCGATGCCAAGCTGCGCCCGCTTTGGGGAGACTTCGCCGCCGCACTCGCCCGACTGACGCCCGAGGATGTCGAACGCCGCCGTGCCCGCGCCGATCAGTACCTGCGCGATTCAGGCGTCTTTTACCGCCAGTACGGCGGCGGCCAGTCGGTCGAACGCGCCTGGCCCTTGTCGCCCATCCCGGTCCTGATCGACGAGGCCGATTGGGAAAGCCTGATCCCCGGCCTGATCCAGCGCGCCGAAGTGCTCGAGGCGCTGATGGCCGACCTGTACGGCGAAAACCGCATGGTACAGGGTGGGCACCTGCCGCCCGCCCTGATCACCGCCAATCCCGAATGGCTGCGCCCGATGGTGGGCATTCCGCCGCAATCGGGCCATTACCTGCATTTCCTGGCCTTCGAGATCGGGCGCGGCCCGGATGGCCAGTGGTGGGTGCTGGCCGACCGTACCCAGGCTCCGTCGGGGGCGGGCTATGCGCTGGAAAACCGGGTCGCCACCTCGCGTGCCTTCAACGAGCTTTATGCCCAGGGCCATGTCCACCGCCTGGCCGGCTTCTTCCGCGATTTTCGCGATGCGCTTCTGGGCATGCGGCAGGACCGCGACGCAAGGGCCGCGATCCTGACGCCGGGCCCCTTGAACGAGACCTATTACGAACACGCCTATATCGCGCGCTATCTGGGCATCAACCTGGTGCAGGGCGAGGACCTGGCAGTGGAAAACGGCCGTCTGATGGTGCGCACCGTCTCGGGTCTCAGCCCGGTCGATGTGCTGTGGCGCAGGCTGGATGGCAGCTACGCCGACCCGGTGGAACTGAACGGCGCCTCGCGACTGGGCACGCCGGGCTTGGTCTCGGCGCTCAGGGCGGGCGGGCTGACCATGGTCAACGCGCTGGGATCGGGCATTTTGGAGACGCGGGCGCTGATGGCCTTCCTGCCCAAGCTGGCGCCGCGTCTGATGGGCGAAGCGCTGGAACTGCCCAACATCGCCACCTGGTGGTGCGGCGGGGCGGCGGAACGGCGGGCCGTGCTCGGAGCACCGGGGCGCCTGCTCTTGAGCCCTGCGCTGGCCACCGGCCTGCCCTTCGATCAGGCCGAGACGATCCTGCGCGCTTCGAGCCTGACCGCCAAGGAACTGGAGTACCGGCTGACGACCGAAGGGCGCGGCCTTGTGGCGCAAGAGGCGGTCACCCTGTCGACCACGCCCGCGCTGGTCGATGGCAGGCTGGCGCCGCGCCCGATGACGCTGCGGGTGTTCCTGGCCCGCACCGCCGGCGGCTGGCAGGTCATGCCGGGCGGCTTCGCCCGCATCGGGGCCACGCCGGACCCCGCCGCCATCGCCATGCAGCGCGGCGGGTCGGCGGCGGATGTCTGGATCGTCTCGCCGGGCGAAGTGCCCAGCGTCTCGCTGGTGCCGGCGCCCAGCGGACCCTACAGGCGGATGGGGCCGGGCGCCTTGCCCTCGCGCGCGGCGGACAACCTGTTCTGGCTGGGCCGCTATATCGAAAGGTCCGAGGGCAGCGTGCGTCTCTTGCGCGCCCGCAATGTCAGGCTGGCCGAGGCGGGCAAGGCTGCGGCGCCGATCCTTGCGGCGATGACGCCCCTGTTCGAGGCGCGCGGGATCGACCCCGAACCGGGCATCCCGGCGGGCCTTTTGGATACGCTGTCGGCCGCCATCGGCAGCGCCGGGCAGGTGCGCGACCGTTTTTCGCCCGATGCCTGGTCGGCGCTGGCCGATCTGGCCAAGACCGCCCGCCGCATGGCGCAATCGGTCACGCCCGGCGACGATGCGGCGCGCGCGCTGTCGGCCTTGCTGCGCAAACTGGCCGGGATCACGGGTCTGGTGCATGAAAACATGTACCGCTTCATGGGCTGGCGCTTTCTGACCATGGGGCGCCTGCACGAACGCGCCATGGGGATGAGCGAGATCCTCGCCGTGCTGGCCGATGAAAAGGCGGCACCCGGTGCGCTGGATCTGGCGATCGAACTGGGCGATTCGGTCCTGACCCACCGGCGCCGCTTCACGGTTTCGACCAACCGCGACACCGTGGTCGACCTTCTGGCGCTGGACCCGTCCAACCCGCGCTCGATCCGCCATCAGATCGAGGCTTTGGGCGAACAGATCCGCCAGTTGCCCGGTGCCATGGAGAACGGCGTCCTGTCGCCCTTGGCCGGCGTGATGCTGCATTGCCAGACCGAACTGGCCACCCAGACGCCCGAAACCCTGACGACCGCCGCCCTGTGGGAGTTCCGCGCCCAGGTCGCGGCCCTTTCGCCCCTGATCCAAGAGGCCTATCTGCGCTGATGCAATACGACCTGCGCCTGATGATCCGCTACGAATTCGACCGGCCAACTGGGGCAGGGCGGCAGCAGTTGCGCATCCAGCCGGCCCAGATGCCGCCGCAGCAAAGCCTTCTGTCCTGCGAAATCACCCTCACGCCCGAACCGGCCGAGCGGCGCGACTTCACCGATTTCTTCGGCACCCGCGTGCTGGAGGTGGTCATGCCGCCCGGCCTGAAAAGAATCGAGATCGCGATGAAGGCGCGGGTTGTGCGCCTGTCGCTGGTGCAGGAACTGGATATCTCGCCGCCGCTGGCACGGCTGAGGGCCGAACTGGAAGAGGTGACCGAGATCGGCGCCGCCTCGCCGCACCACTTCCTTTGGCCCTCGCCCCGCATTCCGGCCGATGCCGCGATTGCGGCTTTCGCCCGCAAGGCGGTCGAGGGGGCCGAGACGACAAGGGCCGCGATCGGCGCCCTGGGCAACGCCTTGCACGATTTCATGACCTTCGACGCCAAGGCGACCGAGGTCGACACGCCGCCCGCCGTGGCCTTCGCGCTCAAGCGCGGGGTCTGTCAGGATTTTGCCCAGATCATGATCGCGGGCCTGCGCAGTCTGGGGATACCGGCGGCCTATGTCGGCGGTTTCCTGCGCACCCTGCCGCCGCCCGGCAAGTCCCGGCTCGAGGGGGCCGATGCCATGCATGCCTGGGTGCGCGCCTGGGCCGGGGCCGAGGCGGGCTGGATCGACCATGACCCGACCAACGCCTGTTTTGTCGATACCGACCACATCGCCGTGGGCCATGGCCGCGATTACAGCGATGTGGCGCCGGTCACCGGGGCCTTGCGGATGGACGGCGGACAGAAGGGCAGTCATTCGGTCGATCTGGTTGAATTTCCCCCGGTCGTGGCTTCACCCGCGCCACCGCCGCGACCCGCCCCGCGCGCCGGAGGCTAGGCGGGGGCATGCGCCACGACCGGCCTGTTTCGGTTCTGGTTGGATTCGCGCGGCAAATGGTTTTATAACCACCCTGTCAGCCCGCCCGCCGGGCCTGGATCTTCGGGGATCAGATGCAGCGTTACGAATACCGTGTCATGCCGGCGCCGCGCAAAGGCGAAAAGGGACGTGGCCTCAAATCGGCGGAAGAGCGGTTTGCCTTCGCCATGACCAACCTGATGAACAAGATGGGCGTCGAGGGCTGGGAATACCAGCGCGCCGACGCGCTGCCGCATGACGAAAGGGTCGGCCTCACCGGCAGCAAGACGACCTATCAGAGCCTTCTGGTGTTTCGCCGCCCCCTGGCAGAGACGCCCTGCGAATTTGTCGAGACGACGCCCGACCCCCAGCGCCTGCTGGCCAAGCCTCCGGAAGAGCGGGTCGAGGAGCCGGCCGAAGAGCCTCTGGTTGCGCGCAGCCCTGCGCAGTCGCTGACCGCGAGCCTGATGCCCAAGCCGATGCTCGGGGCCGCCCGGGCGCCAAGCGGGGCCGCACCGGCCCTGGGGCCGGCCAATCCCGACCTCGCCGCCGAATAGGTCAGCGCAGATCGGCCAAAGCCAGCGGCAGGGCCGCGGCAAAGGCGTCCATCGCGGGCGCCGTGCCAAGGCTCACGCGGATGCAGCGGTCCAAAGGTGCCACGCCGGGCATGCGTACAAAGATGTCGCGGTTGATCAGCGCCTTCAGCAGGGCGCGGGCATGGTCGCCGTCCCTTCCGCAATCCATGGTGACGAAGTTGGTGGCCGAGGGCAGGGGGATCAACCCGTTGTCGCGCGCGATGGCGCCAAGGCGCGCGCGCCCGGCCTCGGCCCAGGCGCGCACGGCTGCCATGTGAGGCTGATCCGCCAGCGCGGCGATGCCCGCCGCCTGCGCCAGACGCCCCACGCCGAAATGGTTCCGGACCTTGTCGAAGGCCTGCGCCAGTTCGGGGGCGGCCAGCGCATAACCCAGCCGCAACCCGGCCATGCCATGCGCCTTGGAAAAGGTGCGAAACCGGATCACGCGCGGGTCATCCGCCGCCACCTGCAGGGCGGTGCCTTCAGGCGCCAGTTCGACATAGGCCTCGTCCAGCGCCAGAAGGCAGCCCTCGGGCAGGTTTTCCACCATGGCGGCGAGTGTTTCTGCGGGATGATGGCTGCCCATCGGATTGTCGGGATTCGACAGATAGATCAGCCGCGCACCGGTGGCGCGGGCCAGATTCAGAAGCGCCTCGGCGTCCTCGTGGTCGCCGCGGTAGGGCGCGCGGTGCAGGGTGCCGCCAAAGCCCGCGACGTGGAAGTTGAAGGTCGGATAGGCCCCGGCCGAGGTGACCACCGGCGTTGCCGGCCCGACCATCAGCCGCACCAGCAGACCCAGAAGCCCATCGATGCCTTCGCCCACCACGACATGTGCGGGGCTCAGCCCATGATGCGCCGCAATCGCTGCCTTGAGGTCATGGGCTTCGGGATCGCCATACATCCAGATGTCGACCGCCGCGTCGCGCATGGCGGCCAAAGCGCGGGGCGAGGGGCCGAACAGACACTCGTTGGCGCCCAGCCGCGCCGCAAAAGGGCGCCCGCGCGCCCGTTCCTGCGTCTCGGGGCCGACGAAGGGCACGGTTGCGGGCAGGCTTTCAGCCAGTTCGGTCAGGACAGGTGTTTTCATGCCGCCGACTTGACCCGCTTGCCGGGCACAAATCAAGACCTCAGGCGGGTTTCGCCTGCGAGCGCAGCAGTTTCAGCACGCCCCATTCGCGGTAGACCAGCCCGATCATGAAGGCGTCAAAGCCCGACAGCGCCATCAGGGCGATCGAGCCGTGGCGGAAGAACTCGGTCATCTGATAACTGACGAAGCCCGCAAGGATCAGCATGGCGACCGGATAGGCCCAGAGAATGCGGCGCGCCAGCATCACCACCATCAGGAATTTCAGTACGCCATGCGCCAGAAGGTAATAGGCGTAGAAATGCTGCACCTGGATCGGGAAGACCTCGGTCACATGATGGACCCACTTGGCCATGTCGGCGTCGGGTTCCTGGGTCAGGTTGTGGCGGATCAGCCAGCCGACCAGATTGATGATCGAGATATTGGGGGTCAGCAGAAGGCCAAGCCCCGCCAGCGTCTCTCCTGCGGCGAACATGCCCTTGAGGACCAGGCTGGCCTCGAACAGCCAATGCAGCCATCGTCCCAGCCAACTGGCGGGATTTATGAACATTTCACCCTCAGTCCTGGCCGCGGAAGGGCTGAACGTATTGCAAGGCCATATCCCATGGGAAGAATATCCACGTGTCCTGTGACACTTCGGTGATATAGCTGTCGACCATGGGCTTGCCCGAGGGCTTGGCATAGACCGTGGCGAAATGCGCCTTGGGGTAAAGCCGGCGCACCAGTTCCAGCGTCTTGCCGGTGTCGACCAGGTCGTCCACGATCAGGATGCCGGTCCCGTCGCCCATCAGGTCGGCCTGAGGCGATTTGGTGACGACGGCCTCGGAAGCCTGGCTTTGGTGGCTGTAGCTTTTCACGCTGATCGTGTCGACGACGCGGATATCCAGCTCGCGCGAGACGATCATCGCAGGCACGAGGCCGCCGCGCGTGATGCCGACCACGGCGCGCCAGGCGCCATTGTCGGGCCCCTTGCCGTCCAGCCGCCAGGCCAGCGCCCTTGCGTCGCGGTGGATCTGGTCCCAGCTGACATGAAAGCCTTTTTCGTGCGGCAGACGGTCGATCATCTTTGTCCTCAGAACTGGGGTCCTCAGAAAGCCGCGATCTTGATCCCGAGCAGGGCCAGAAGCCCGCCCAAGGCCCGGTCGATCACGGATTTCAGGCTCATATAAGTATCTCGGGCCGGGTTGAAAGAGAAAATCCGCACGACGGCGATGTTCCACAGGGTTTCATTCACAAAGACCACCAAAAGCAGGGCGCCGTAAACCCAAAATGCGGTTCCTTGCGGGACCGTGCCCAGAAAGATGGCCGAGAAGAGGACCGCGGGCTTGGGGTTGGACAGTTGCGTCCAAAGCCCCAGCCGGAAGGCCGCGGCAGCGCCGCGCGGCGTGGCAGCGGTGGCCCCGGCGATCGGGCGGTCGGCATTGCGCCACAGGCCCGCGGCCATCCAGATCAGATAGGCCGCTCCACAGAGCCGCAGCACCCAAAGCAGCGCCGGCGCCGCTTGAAACACCAGCCCCAGCCCGAAAAGTGCCGCCGAGGCCCAGACCACGCCGCCAAGCCCGATGCCGGCGGCGGCAAGGGCGCCGGCGCGCAGGCCTTCGGTCAAGCCGATCCTTGCCGACATCAGCACCGCCGGACCCGGGCTGATCGCCGCCATCAGATGCATCAGCGCCAGGGCCAGGAAGGCGGCCAAGGTCATTGCGCGTCTTTCTTGCCCGTCACCACGTCGATGTCAGGCGCATCGACCGCCTTCATGCCTACGACATGGTAGCCCGCATCGACATGCAGCTTTTCGCCGGTGGTGCCCGAGCCGAGGTCGGACAACAGATAGAGCGCCGCCTTGCCCACCTCGTCCTGATCGACATTGCGGCGCAGGGGGGCGTTCAGCTCGTTCCACTTCATGATATAGCGGAAATCGCCGATGCCGCTGGCCGCCAGCGTCTTGATCGTGCCGGCCGAGATCGCGTTGACGCGGATGCCGTCCTTGCCCAGATCCTCGGCCAGATACATGACCGAAGCCTCGAGCGCGGCCTTGGCGATGCCCATCACGTTGTAATGCGGCATGACCTTTTCGGCGCCGTAATAGGTCAGGGTCAGAAGGCTGCCGCCGTCCGGCATCATCGTGGCGGCGCGCCGGCAGACCGAGGTGAAGGAATAGACCGAGATGTCCATCGTCATGGCGAAATTCGCCTTCGACGTATCGACATAGCGGCCGCGCAGTTCGTTCTTGTCAGAGAACCCGATGGCATGGACCAGAAAGTCGATCTTGCCCCATTTCTTGGCCAGCCGCGCGAAAAGCGCGTCGATCGAGGCTTCGTCGGCCACATCGCATTCGACCATCTCGTCCATGCCGATCGACGAGATCAGCGGCAGGACACGCTTCTTCAGCGCCTCGCCCTGATAGGAGAAGGCAATTTCGGCCCCCTGATCGGCCAGCGCCCTGGCGATGCCCCAGGCGATCGACTTGTCGTTGGCCAGCCCCATGATGAGGCCGCGCTTGCCTGCCATTAGTCCAGTTGACATTCGGTCTTCCCCAGCCACCTATCCGCATGGCCCCGTGTAGGCGATTGAGGCGGCTGCATCAAGGGCGGGGCTTGCCCAAGGGAAGGACGACAGATGGACAACGTGATCGACAAGACCCGGGACCGCGGCGGGCTTTTCGCCGGCGACGACCCCTTTGCCATCGCCCGGGCCTGGACCGCCGAGGCTGAAGCCCATGAGATCAACGACGCCAATGCCATCGCCCTCGCCACGGTCGATGCGCAGGGCATGCCCAATGTGCGCATGGTGCTGCTGAAGGAAATCGAGGCCGCGGCCTTCGTCTTCTATACCAACTACGGCTCGAAAAAGGCGCAGGAGGCCGAGGGCGCGGGCAAGGCCGCCTTCGTGATGCACTGGAAGTCGCTGCGCCGGCAGATCCGGGTGCGCGGGCTGGTCAGCCGCGAGGAAGGCCCGCAGGCCGATGCCTATTACGCCTCGCGCAGCCTGAAATCGCGGCTTGGTGCCTGGGCCAGCCATCAGTCGCAGCCCCTGTCCTCGCGTGCGGCGCTGATGGCGGATGTGGCGCGCATCACGCTCGAACAGGGCCCCAACCCCAAGCGCCCACCCTTCTGGGGTGGTTTTCGCATCACCCCGGTCGAGATCGAATTCTGGGCCGATGGGGCCTTCCGGCTGCATGACCGGTTTCGTTGGACCCGGCCGGACGCGCAGTCTTCGTGGACGGTCGAACGGCTCAATCCGTGAGCGTCCATCCTCTGCTGCGAGGTAAACTATCCATTTGGACAGGATGGGCCGGATTAGTTTGATTTGCCTCTTGCATGTTCGTTTTTGTTCGTTGCATGCATTTGTCGGCGAGACTTACACCGGAAAATACCGTTCGACATGGAAGACGAAGACAAAGCCATCCTGACCCTGCAAGGTCGGGTCAAGTGGTTCGATCCGGGCAAGGGCTTCGGGTTCATCCTCGCGGACGAGGGTGGCAGCGACATTCTTCTTCATGCGAACGTGCTGCGCAATTTCGGCCAAAGTTCGGTGGCCGACGGGGCCTCGATCACGGTGCGGGTGCAAAAGACGCCGCGGGGTCAGCAGGCGGTCGAGGTGATCGGCATTTCTCCGCCGTCCGGCGTGCAACTGGCCCTGAGCGAAGAGGACGGCACCGATCTCGAGGCCTATGCCGACTTGCCTTTGCAACCCGCGCGCGTCAAGTGGTTCGACAAGGACAAGGGGTTCGGGTTTGCCAATGCCTTTGGCCGGCCCGAGGATGTGTTCATCCATATCGAGGTGCTGCGGGTGTCGGGCTTTGCCGATCTGCAGGCGGGCGAGGCGGTCTGCCTGCGCATCATCGAAGGCAAGCGGGGCCAGATGGCCGTACAGGTGGTGTCATGGGAAAGTGCGTTGCGGCGCTGATCGGGATCTGGGCTCTGGCGGCGGGTCCGGGTTTTGCCGCCTGCGCGCCCGGTGCGGTGGAATTGCGCTGGCCCGGCGGCGGCCAGGCCCGCTTTACGGTCGAGATCGCCGATACCGATGCCGAGCGCGAGCAGGGCCTGATGTTTCGCGATCATCTGGCCAGTTCGGCCGGCATGCTTTTTGTCTTCGATGCGCCCGAACATGCGCATTTCTGGATGAAGAACACGCTGATCCCCTTGGACATGGTCTTTGCCGACCAGACGGGCCGGGTGACGGTGGTGCATTCCAACGCGGTGCCGGGCGATCTGACCCCGATCGACGGGGGCGAAGGCGTGGCCTATGTGCTTGAAATCAAGGGCGGGTTGGCGGCGCGGATGGGGATTGTGCCGGGCGCCGATTTGCGCAGCGACCGGATCGACCAGTCGCTGGCGCTCTGGCCCTGTGGTCAGTGACCGGCCCGGGCCATGCCGGCCGCCGGGAACACTGCGCAAATCCTGACCCTTCCGTGCCGGCGGGCGCTTTTCAATCGCCGCGAATCCCTATAGACACCCTGACAGGAACGGAGTGTAGCGCAGTCTGGTAGCGCATCTGGTTTGGGACCAGAGGGTCGGAGGTTCGAATCCTCTCACTCCGACCAAGATTTGCGACAGGGTAGGGAACGGCAGCCGCGATCAATCGCGGCTCTGGCGCGCGCGGGGAAGGCAGCGTGATAGTCCGGGCCTGCCGCGGGCCAGACTTGCCCCGAGACGAGCGCCGTCCCATATCCGTGCAGGAGGTGATGCCATGACCCTGATCTTCGATCACTCCTATGCCCGCGATCTGCCCGGCACCTATCTGCGCGAGCGCCCCGATCCGGCCCCGGCGCCGCGTCTTCTGGCGCTGAACGAGGCCTTGGCCCGCGATCTGGGTCTGGACCCCGGAGACCTGGGCCGCCACGCGGCCGAGTGGTTTTCCGGCGCGGCCCTGCCGCCGGGCGCCGAACCCATAGCACTGGCCTATGCGGGCCACCAGTTCGGCGGCTTCTCGGCCCAGCTTGGCGATGGGCGCGCGCATCTGTTGGGCGAGATGCTGACGCCGAAGGGGCGCTTTGATCTGCAGCTCAAGGGCTCGGGCCGCACCGCCTTTTCGCGCGGCGGTGATGGCAAGGCGGCGGTAGGGCCGATGCTGCGGGAATATCTGATCTCGGAGGCGATGGCGGCGCTGGGCGTGCCGACGACGCGTGCGCTGGCGGTGGTGGCAACCGGAGAGGAGATCTGGCGCGATACGGGCAAGCTGCCGGGCGCCGTGCTGGCCCGGGTGGCGGCGAGCCATATCCGGGTCGGCACCTTCCAGTTCTTTGCCGCCCGCGGCGAGGTGGACCAGTTGCGGCGCCTGACCGCCTATACGATCGCGCGCCATTATCCCGACCTTGCCGCCGACGACGCGCTTGGCCTTTTCGACGCGGTGGCGGACCGTCAGATCCGCCTGATCGCGCAGTGGATGGGCTTGGGCTTCCTGCATGGCGTGATGAATACCGACAACATGGCCCTTTCGGGCGAGACGATCGACTATGGCCCCTGCGCCTTCATGGAGGCCTATGCTCCGGGCACGGTGTTTTCCTCGATCGACCGGCAGGGGCGTTATGCCTATGCCAACCAGCCGCTGATCCTGGGCTGGAACCTCGCGCGCCTGGCCGAGGCACTGCTGCCGCTGATCGACGCCGACCAGACCCGCGCCGTTGATTTGGCCAATGCCCAGCTCGAGTCGATTGCCCCGGCCTACCGTGTCGCCTGGCTGAGTGTGATGCGCGCCAAACTGGGCCTCGCCGGGGCCGATCCGCAGGACGGCGCGCTGGCCGATGACTTTCTGGCGGCGATTGCCGGCGCCGACTGGACCCTGAGCTTCCGCGCCCTCGCGGCGGCTGCCGAAGGCCGGGATGCGGATCTTCTGAGCCTTGTGGCCGATCCCGGGCCGTTGACCGCCTGGCTGGCGCGCTGGCAGAGCCGTCTGGCTCCGGACGCGCCCGCCGCCCTGCGGCGCGCCAACCCCGCCGTGATCCCGCGCAACCATCTGGTCGAGGCGGCCCTGAGTGCGGCCACCGAAGGCGACCTTGCCCCCTTCGAGGCGTTGCTTGACGCCGTGCGCGCCCCCTTTGACCCCGAAGCCGGGCGCGAGGCCTTCACCCGGCCCGCGCCGAAGGACTTTGGCCCCTATGTCACCTTTTGCGGAACCTGACCCTTTCATCTGTTTGCAAATATCCCCGCCGGAGGCTTCCTCGTCCATGCAGGGCGTTGACGCCACCGGGCTGACTGGCGTTCAATGCCGCCATGAATCCGCGTTCCGACATCCATGACCGTCTGGCCGCCTCGCTGCGGCAAGCGCGCAAGGCGCGCGGCCTCAGCCTTGATGCGGTGGCCAAGCTGTCGGGGGTCAGCCGGTCGATGGTCAGCCAGATCGAGCGCGCCGAATCCTCGCCCACCGTCGCCACGCTGTGGAACCTGACCCAGGCCTTGCAGGTCGATTTCGCGGGCCTGCTGGAGGGGCGCCCGGCGCCCGGCATCGAGGTGATGCGTGCCGAGGCGGCCCCGATCATTGCCGGCCGCGGCCGCGACCTTGTGATCCGCATCCTGTCGCCCGCCGAAGCGGTCGGCGCGCACGAGGTCTATGACCTGAGGTTTGGAGCCGAAGGCGAACTGGTGTCGGACCCGCATTCGCCGGGATGCCGCGAACAATTGACGGTGATCGAAGGGCAGTTGCGCGTTGTGTCGGGCGAGGAGGAGAGCCTGCTGGGCCCCGGGGACACCGCGCGCTATCCGGCTGACCGGCCTCATGCGATTCATGCGCTGGCGGCTGCGGCGCGTGCTATTCTCATTGTGCAGGACAGCTGAAACGGCCGGGGGTTTCACACCCCCGGACCCCCGTGGAGGTATTTGTTCCTGGATGAAGCAGGTTTCCGGCGTAGCGGATTTGTATCCGTTATATTGACATTTTGGCCGGGGCCCGCGATTATTCCGTTGAGTTGGAGGACGTTCCGTCATGGCAGAGGCGTTTCTGGACCACCTGAAGGCGACCCTTGCGGCGATCGAGGCCGAAGGGTTGATGAAGCAAGAGCGCTATATCGAGGGGCCGCAGGGCGCGCGGGTGCAGATCGGCGGCCGCCCCATGCTGAACCTTTGCGCCAACAATTACCTGGGCCTGGCCAATGATCCTCGTCTGGTTGAGGCGGCGCGGGCGGCGATGGAAAGCCATGGCTACGGCATGGCCTCGGTTCGCTTCATTTGCGGCACGCAGGATCTGCACCGGGCTTTGGAGGCGCGGATCGCGGCCTTTCTGGGCATGCAGGATGCGATTCTGTTCGCGGCCTGTTTCGATGCCAATGGCGGGGTCTTCGAACCCCTGCTGGGCGAGGCGGATGCCATCGTCTCGGACAGTCTGAACCATGCCTCGATCATCGACGGCATCCGCCTGTGCAAGGCGAGGCGGTTTCGCTTTCAGAACAATGACATGGAAGACCTGGAGCGGCAGTTGAAAGCCGCACGCGAGGGCGGGGCGCGCTTTGTGCTGATCGCGACGGACGGGGTGTTTTCGATGGATGGCTATTTCGCCAATCTGGAAGAGATCACGCGGCTGGCCGGCGCCTATGACGCGCTGACCCTGGTCGACGATTGCCATGCGACGGGATTTGTCGGGCCCCAGGGGCGCGGTACGCCGGCGCGGGCCGGGGTCAAGGTCGATATCCTGACCGGGACCTTCGGCAAGGCTCTGGGCGGGGCCCTGGGCGGCTATGTGGCCGGGCCGCAGCCGGTGATCGACCTCTTGCGGCAAAGGGCGCGGCCCTATCTGTTTTCCAACGCGCTGCCGCCTGCGGTGGTGGGAGCGGCGCTGGCGGCCCTTGATATCGTCGAGGCGGCGGACGATCTGCGCAAGCAATTGACCACGAATGCCGGCTATTGGCGCAACATTCTGGAAACCCTGGGGTTTCATCTGCTGCCCGGCAGCCATCCGATCGTGCCGGTCATGCTGGGCGAGGCGCCCAAGGCGCAGGCCTTCGCCCGGGCGCTGGACAAGCGGGGCATCATGGTCTCGCCCTTCTTCTATCCGGTCGTGCCGAAAGGCGGCGCCCGGATCCGGACCCAGATGAATGCCGCGCTGACGCGGGAAGATCTGGACTTTGCGCTGGAGGCCTTTGCTGACGCGGGCCGTGAAACGGGGGTGTTGTGATGAAAGCTCTGGTCAAGGCGCGGCCCGAGACCGGCCTTTGGGTCGAGGACCGCCCGGTGCCCGACATCGGCCCGGAAGACGTGCTGATCAAGGTGAAGAAGACCGGGATCTGCGGCACCGACATCCACATCTGGAACTGGGACGAATGGGCAGCCAGGACCGTGCCGGTGGGGCTGGTCACGGGCCACGAATTCGCCGGCGAGATCGTGGCCAAAGGCGCCCAGGTCACCGGGCTGGAGATCGGCCAGCGCTGCTCGGGCGAGGGGCATCTGATCGGCAAACTCAGCCGGCAAAGCCGGGCGGGACGGTTTCACCTCGATCCCGCAACCCGCGGGATCGGCGTGAACGAACCGGGCGCCTTCGCCGAATACCTGCGGCTTCCGGCCTTCAACGTGGTTCCGCTGCCGGACGCGATCGACGATGACATCGGCGCCATCCTCGACCCCTTGGGCAATGCGGTCCACACGGCGCTGAGCTTCGATCTGGTGGGCGAGGATGTGCTGATCACCGGGGCGGGGCCGATCGGCATCATGGCGGCGGCGGTGGCGCGGCATGTGGGCGCGCGGCATGTCGTGATCACGGATGTCAATCCGGCGCGGCTGGACCTGGCGGCGCAGGTCGCCGATGTGACGCCGGTCAACGTGGCCCAGCAGGATCTGCGCGAGGTTCAGGCCAAGCTGAAGATGGCGCAGGGCTTTGACGTGGGGATGGAGATGTCGGGCAACCAGCAGGCGCTGGACCAGATGATCGAAAGCCTCGTGATGGGCGGCCGCATCGCGATGCTGGGCATTCCGCCCGGCAAATCTCCGGTGGACTGGAGCCGGATCGTCTTCAAGGCCATCACGATCAAGGGCGTCTATGGCCGCGAGATCTTCGAGACCTGGTACAAGATGATCGCGATGCTGGAAAACGGGCTGGACGTGCGCCGGGTCATCACGCATCGCTTCAAGGCCGCCGACTATGTCCGCGGGTTCGAGACGATGCGGTCGGGCCTGTCGGGCAAGGTGGTGCTCGACTGGACCTGATCCAGAGGAGCGCCTGCGGCGCAAGCCTTTCACCGCGCCTCTGGCCTGCGGCCAACCGGCGGGGGCCCTGCCTCCGGCGGGAGTTATGCGGCAAAGCGCAAAGGCAGGGCGCCCGCTTTCCCATTCATCCAGGCAAAAATCCTCTCGGGGGGTGAGCGCAGCGAGGGGGGCAGACAGCCCCCCCTTTCCTGGCTCAGGCCAGGGCGCCGTCAGCCGTGATCCGGGTCTTGCCGCCGAGGTAGGGGTGGAGCGCCGCCGGCAGGTCCACCGAGCCATCCGCCTGCTGTCCGTTTTCGAGCACCGCGATCAGGCAGCGCCCCACCGCGAGGCCCGAGCCGTTCAGCGTTGCCACGAAGTCCGGCTTGCCGCCCGAGGCGGGCCGGAACCGGGCGTTCATCCGGCGCGCCTGGAAGCTGCCGCAGGTCGAGACCGACGAGATCTCGCGGTATTTCTGCTGGCCGGGCAGCCAGACCTCCAGATCGTGGGTCTTTTGCGCGCCAAAGCCCATGTCGCCGGTGCACAATACGATCGTGCGGTAGGGCAGGCCGAGTTTCTCCAGGATCGCCTGGGCGCAGCCAGTCATGCGTTCGTGTTCGGCGAGCGCGGTCTCGGGTGTGCAGATCGTCACCATCTCGACCTTTTCGAACTGGTGCTGGCGCAGCATGCCGGTGGTGTCCTTGCCTGCCGAACCCGCCTCGGAGCGGAAGCACTGGGTATGGGCGGTCATCCGGATCGGCAGGCGGGCCTCCTCGAGGATGTCGCCTGCGACCGAATTGGTCAGGGTCACTTCCGAGGTAGGGATCAGCCACCAGCCGTTGGTCGTCTGATAGCTGTCCTCGGCGAATTTCGGCAGTTGGTTGGTGCCATACATCGCCTCTTCCTTGACGAGGACCGGCGTCCAGGTCTCGGTCAGGCCGTGATCTTCGACATGGGTATCCACCATCATCTGGGCCAGCGCGCGGTGCACCCGGGCGACTGCGCCTTTGAGCACGACGAAGCGGCTGCCCGAAAGCTTGGCCGCGGTTTCGAAATCCATGCCGGGCAGGACGCCGGCAATCTCGAAATGCTCTTTCGGGGTGAAGTCGAAGTTGCGCGGGTTGCCCCAGCGGCGGATTTCGAGGTTGTCAGCCTCGTCCCGGCCATCGGGCACTTCGGCCAGCGGCAGATTGGGGATGCCCATCAGCATGTCGCGCAGCCTGGTGTCAAGGTCGGCGGCCAGCTTCTCTCCGTTTGCGATCATGGCTTTGCGGAGCGACGCGCTTTCGCTGAGGGCCTGAAACTGGGCGGTGTCTCCGCTGGCTTTCGCGGCCCCGGCCTGCCTGGACAGCTTGTTGAGTTCGGCCTTGCCGGTCTCGGCCGCGAGGATTTGCGCGCGGCGCGCCTCATCCAGCGCGAGGATCTCGGCTGACAGGCCCGACATGCCCCGGCGTGACAGGGCCGCATCGAAGGCGGCGGGGTTTTCACGGATGGCGCGGATGTCGTGCATGATCAGACCTCGGGATTGGACTTGGCCCCGTATGCCCGATCCGCGGCGTTTGGAAAAGCCGGAAAGGCTGCCCGATCGCCGCAGGCCGGTTGGGCAGCCCGCGGCCCGCCCGACCTTTGCGCCGCAGGTCCGGGGGCGCCGCGGCGTGCGTGGGCCAGGATGCCGCATATCGCGAATGTGGCGGCGCCATGAAACGGCACTGCGGCGCGCGTGGGGTAGGATGGGCAATCTGCCCATCGCCCTTTCTGGAATCGCTTGCCATGTACGGGCAGAGGGCACAACACTGATCGGCAGGTTCGGGAGGCAGCGCCCTGGAACACAGCGATACGGAATTCACCGGCCCGGTGCCGCAGATCTACGACCGTTACATGGTCCCCCTGCTGTTCCGGCCCTATGCCGAGGATATGGCAGCGCAGGTTGCGGCGTTTCAGCCGTCCGAGGTGCTGGAGATCGCGGCCGGCAGCGGAGCAGTGACGCGGGCCCTTGCGCCCTTGCTCGACGCCAGGGCGCGCTATGTGGTCAGCGACCTCAACGCGCCGATGCTGGAACAGGCGCGCGCCGCGCAGCCGCCCGATCCGCGCATCGAATGGGCTGTGGCCGATGCGATGGACATGCCCTTTGCCTCGGCGCGCTTCGATGTGGTGTGCTGCCAGTTCGGCGCGATGTTCCTGCCCGACAAGGCCCGGGGCTATGCCGAGGTGCGGCGGGTTCTCAAGCCCGGCGCTCCCTTTATCTTCAACGTCTGGGACCGGCTCGCCGACAACGAGATCACGGCCACGGTTCTGGCCGAAGTGCAGGCGCAGTTCCCGCAGGACCCGCCCGACTTTCTGGCCCGCGTGCCGCATGGCTATGCCGATGCCGACCGGATCCGCGCCGATCTGCGGGCTGGCGGCTTTGCCCGGATCGAGATCGGCGCGGTCAGCCATGACAGCGTGGCGCCCTCGGCCCGCGAAGCGGCGGTGGCGCTCTGCATGGGCAGCCCGATGCGGATGGAGATCGTGGCCCGCGACCCCGACGGCCTGGCCCGGATCACCGACCTTGCCGAGGCGGCCTTGCGCAGGCGGCATGGCGACGGACCGGTCAGCGGCAGGATAAAGGCGCTGGTCGCGGTGGCCTGGGCTTGAAAGCTGGACAAGGCGTGCTGACCTAAGGGGCGGGGGTGCGGCCCGACCCGTTCCGCCTTGCCTTGCGCATTGCCCCCCCCGGCTATAGGGTGCGCCAAATTTCCGGGCCGGGATCCGGGGCCGTCGTGCCGCGACCCGGACCCTTGCCCTTGACTGAAAGGACGACCGATGTTCGTGACTGCCGCTTATGCCCAGACGGTGGGGGGCGCTGGCGCCGGCTCTGCCGTGGCCTCTTTCCTGCCGTTGGTCCTGATCTTCGGGATCATGTATCTGCTGCTGATCCGACCGCAACAGAAGAAGATGAAGGACATGAAGGCCATGATCGACGCGGTTCGGCGCGGCGATCAGGTGCTGACCGGCGGCGGCATCTTCGGCAAGGTCACCAAGGTCGGCGACGATGGCGTCCTGGAGGTCGAGATCGCCGATGGCGTCAAGGTCAAGGTGGCCAAGCAGACCATCACGCAAGTGATGTCCAAGACCGAACCCGCGTTGTCCTGAGCCCGACATGCAGTTGACCACTCCTCTCTGGAAGCGCCTGATCATCTGGGCCATCGTCCTGGCCGGTCTGGTCATGGCGGCGCCCAACCTGTTCTACACCCGGGTCGAGACCCGCAATGACGCCGTGACGGCCATGGCCAAGGAAGCGGCGGCCGGCAATCCGGTCACGCCCGAGCAGACGGCCGCGCTGAGCCTCTGGCCGTCCTGGGCGCCCTCGTCGCTGGTCAACCTGGGCCTCGATCTGCGCGGCGGCGCGCATCTTCTGGCCGAGGTCAAGCTGGCCGATGTCTACAAGCAGCGCATGGACGCGCTCTGGCCCGAGGCGCGCGATGCATTGAAAGAGGTGCGCGACGCGACCGGCCCGATCAAGCGTGTGCCAGCGCCTGATGGCACGCTGCGCATCACCATCACCAATGCCGCGGGCGTGCCGGCCGCGCTGGCCAAGGTGCAAAGCCTGTCCTCCAACGTGGTCAGCCTGACCGGGGCGGGGCAGAAGGACCTCAATGTCGTGGCCGATGGCCAGGACATCGTCGTCACGCTCAGCGATGCCGAAAAGGCCGCGACCGACAACCGCACGATGCAGCAGAGCCTCGAGATCATCCGGCGCCGCGTCGATGCGGCGGGCACGCGGGAACCCTCGATCCAGCGTCAGGGCGCCGACCGCATCCTGATTGAAGTGCCGGGCATCGGCTCGGCCGAAGAGCTCAAGGCGATCATCGGCACCACGGCCAAGCTGACCTTCAACACGGTCGTGGGCCAGGGTACAGACAAGGCGGCCAATCCCGGGCCGGGCAATCTGTTGCTGCCGGCCAGCGACCGGCCGGGCCTTTATTACACGGTCGAGGAAAGCCCGGTCGTGACCGGCGACGATCTGGTCGATGCGCAACCCTCGTTCGACCAGAACGGACGGCCGGCGGTCAGCTTCCGCTTCGACACCACCGGGGCGCGCAAGTTCGGCGAATATACCGGCGCCCATATCGGCGAGCCCTTCGCCATCGTGCTGGACAAGCAGGTCATCTCGGCGCCGACCATTCAAAGCGCCATCACCGGCGGGTCGGGCATCATCACCGGCAACTTCACGGTCGAATCCTCGACCAACCTCGCCGTGCTGTTGCGCGCAGGTGCCCTGCCGGCCACGATGAGCTTTCTGGAAGAGCGTACCGTCGGCCCCGAACTTGGCCAGGACTCGATCGACGCGGGCAAGGTGGCGGCGGTTGTCGGCATGTGCGCGGTGGGCCTCTTCATGCTGGCAAGCTATGGGATCTTCGGCCTTTTCGCCGACCTGACGCTGGTCATCTCGATGGGCATCATCTTCGGCATCCTGTCGATGATCGGCGGCACGCTGACGCTGCCCGGCATCGCGGGGCTGGTGCTGACCATCGGCACGGCGGTCGATGCCAACGTGCTGGTCTATGAGCGTATCCGCGAGGAATTGCGCCATGCCAAGACCCCGGCGCGCGCCATCGAACTGGGCTATGAACGCGCGATGAGCGCCATCGTGGACGCCAACGTGACCACGCTGATCACCGCCATCGTGCTTTACTTCTTCGGTGCCGGCCCGGTGCGCGGCTTTGCCGTGGCGCTGGGAATCGGCATCGTCACCTCGGTCTTTGCCGCGCTTTACGTGACGCGGCTGGTGATCGAGGCCTGGTTCAACTGGCGCAAGCCCAAGACACTGATCGTGTGAGGAGACCCATCATGGCATGGCGTTTGCGTCTGGCACCCGAGAAGACCCATCTCGATTTCTTCCGGCATCAGTGGCTGACCTTTGGCGGGTCGATGGCGCTGATGGTGATGTCCTTCGTGCTTTGGGGTGTGATGGGGCTGAACTTCGGCATCGACTTCAAGGGCGGCACCACGATCCGCACCGATTCGACCACGGTGGTCGACGCCGGGCTGTACCGGTCGACCCTGTCGGGGCTTGGGCTCGGCGATGTCTCGATCAACGAGGTCTTCGATCCGTCCTTCCGCGCCGATCAGCATGTGGCGGCGATCCGGCTTTCAGCGCCGAAGGGGCAGGAGCAGATCAGCGACGACCAGATGAAGACGGTCGAGGCTGCGCTGACCAAGATGGACCCCAATCTGAAGATCGTCTCGACCGAGACGGTGGGGCCCAAGGTCTCGTCCGAACTGGTCTGGTCCTCGGTCATGGCGCTGGCTGCGACCTCGTTCGGGATCATGGCCTATATCTGGCTGCGCTTTGAATGGCAGTTCGCCCTGGGCGGGGTGCTGGCGCTGTTGCATGACGTCTTCATCACGGTGGGGATCTTCGCGCTTTTTCAGCTCAAGTTCGACCTGACCATCGTGGCGGCGCTGCTGACCATCCTGGGCTATTCGATCAACGACACGGTGGTGGTGTTCGACCGGCTGCGCGAGAACCTGATCAAATACAAGACGATGCCCTTGCGCGAGGTGATGAACCTGTCGGTGAACGAGACGCTGAGCCGGACGCTGGCGACCTCGCTGACCACGTTGCTGGCGGTGGGATCCATGCTGGCCCTGGGCGGCGACGTGATCCGCGGGTTCAGCTTTGCGATCTTCGTGGGGATCCTGCTGGGCACCTATTCCTCGGTCTTCGTGGCCAAGAACCTGGTGCTGTTGCTGGGCCTCGACCGTTCGGACAAGCCCAAGAAGACCGGCAAGGGCGCGGATCACGAATTCGCCAATATCGACGCCTGAGGCAGGGGAGGCGCGGCCATGGCCGACATCCGCATGACCGAGATCACCTATGGCACGGCCCTGGCCATCGAAGGCTATGGGCCGGGCTTCTTCCGGGTCGGCGCCCATGTGATCCGTGGCGCCTGCCTTGTGACGCCCTGGGATGCCGGGCCGTGGGGCGGGATGGGCGACTGGGCGGCGCCCTTGACACTGAAGGACCGGATCGACGTGCTGATCGTGGGGACCGGGGCCGAGATCGCCCATGTGCCGGCCGAGTTCCGCACGGCGCTGGAAGAGGCGGGGATCGGGGTCGAGGTGATGAACTCTCCCGCCGCCGCGCGGACCTATAACGTGCTTTTGGGTGAGGGGCGGCGGATTGCCGTCTGCCTGACGCCGGTCTGAGGCGGGTGCGCGGGACTTGCGGGCGGGGGGTGGCCCGCGCCTCAGGCTCCGTTTGGAGCCATCGGTCCGGGCCGGGAGGGGCGCCCCCTCCGCGCCTCCGCGCCGGAAGGGCTGTTTGCCCTTCCAGACCATCCCATACCCGTTTCAACCGGCTTTCACGCGGCGCGGGTCACGCGTCGAGTTCGATCCAGACCGGCACATGGTCCGAAGGCTTGTCGCGGCCGCGCACTGCCTTGTCGATGCCGGCATCGACCAGCAGGTCGGCGGCCTGGGGCGACAGCAGCAGATGGTCGATGCGGATGCCGTTGTTGCGCTCCCACGCGCCACGCTGAAAATCCCAGAACGTATAGTGGCCGGGGCTCTGGTTGCGGGCGCGGATCGCGTCGGTCAGGCCGAGGTTGATGAGCCGCTGCAGGGCCGCGCGGCTTTGCGGCAGGAACAGCGCATCCTCGATCCAATCCTTGGGGTTGGCGGCATCCTCGGCCTGGGGGATCACGTTGTAGTCGCCGCACAGGACGAGCGGCTCTTCCTGGCCAAGAAGAGTGCGGGTGCGGGCCAGCATCCGGTCCATCCAGGCCAGTTTGTAGTCATATTTCGGCCCGGGCGCGGGGTTGCCGTTGGGCAGGTAGAGGCCGCAGACCCGGACCGCGCGCTTGCCCAGCACGGTGGCCTCGATCCAGCGCGCCTGTTCGTCGGGGTCATCGGCATCCGACCGCGGCGGCAGGCGGCGCGTCACATCCTCGAGCGGCAGGCGCGACAGGATCGCCACACCGTTGAAGGCCTTCATGCCATGGGTTTCGACCCGGTACCCCAGCCGTTCGAAAGGCTCGCGCGGGAAGGCCTCGTCCACCGACTTGATCTCTTGCAGGCAGACGACATCGGGCGAAGCCTCGGCCAGCCAGTCGAGCAGGGCCTGCGTTCGGGCCTTGATGCCGTTGATGTTGTAGGTGGCGATTTTCATGGGGGCGGGCTCCTCTGCCGGCCCTTGTTAGCCGGTCAGACCGGGACTGTCACCTGTGCCGCGGCCAGCCACATCGCATCGAGCGCGTCGATCTCGGCCGGATCAAACCTTTCGGCGGCCTGCCAGTAGCGACCGGAGGGGACGTAATAGCCAAGCTCCGCCTCGCGGGCCAGCGCGGCTTCAGCGAGGTCTGTGTCATAGGGGGCGGGCGCGACGTCCAGCGCATCGCGCCGGGCGCGCGGGAAAACGAGCCGCGAACCCTGGGTCGAAAGGTTGACCATGGCGCAGCCCTGCCGGGCGGCCAGGATCATGAGCCGGGCCGATTTCGCCTCGAGGCTGCGCAGGGTGATGTCCTCGCGCAGGGGGTCCGGGGTGCCTGTGCCGTAGAAATGGGTTGGGCCCTGGGTGGGATATTGCATGTCGCAGCCAAGCACTGCGATGACCTGCGGCTTCAGCGCCGCCAGCATCCAGTAGGCCGTGGTAAAGGCCATGGTGCCGCCAGCATAGACAAAGCCGCCGTAAAGGTTCTGGGCAGGGACGAACTCTTCCTGCAGGATCAGCCGCTGTCCCGGGCGCGGCCGGGGCCGACGGTCTTCGGGGAAGTCCCAGGGGCAGCACAGGTCATCCCAATCGTCGCGGATGCGCCAGGCGTTGTTGATGACCACGATGCGGTCAAAAGGGGCGCGCGGCCAGTCGCGGGCGTCAAGGGCGTTGGGGGCAGAGCCCAGCATGAGAGTGATGCGCAAAGAAGTACCTCCGGTCTGGCTGCAGACCTAGCGCTGCGCAACGGGATTGCCAGAGCGCTGGCCCGTCAGAACCCCCCAACCCGGCCTGATCCTCCGGTAGCGCCCCCGAGCGAAGTGCCCTAAAGCGCGAAAGACGTGCCGCACCCGCAGGACGAAACGGCATTCGGATTTTCGATCACAAAGCGCGCGCCGATCAGTTCGGCGGTGAAATCGATCGTCGCGTTGGACAGGTACGGCAGGGAGACACTGTCGACCAGAACCTTCTGACCGTCCTTTTCGAGAATCAGATCATCGGCTGCGGGATCGTCGAGCTTGATGTCATATTGAAAACCCGAACAGCCGCCGCCCTCCACCGCCACCCTCAGGGCCTTTTGCTGACCGGTCAACCGGGCGATCTCGGCCAGACGGGCAAAGGCCCGGTCGGTGACATGGGGCGGCAGGGTCAGGGTTGATGCGAGGGTCATGGGCTGATCTCCTTGAAGCTTCAAGATAGGCGCAGGGTGCGCCGGGTTCAAGCGGGGAAGGGGCGCTGCCCCTCGCGCGACGCGCTCACCCCGGGATATTTTCGAACAGATGAATGGAAGGACGCTGAGCCTCTTTCTGCAGTTGCTCTTTGTTCCAATACTCCACGGGGGTGCGGGGGTGTGAAACCCCCGCTCCTGGTCGGCCGCGTTGACGCGGCAAGCCATCACGGGCGGGACGCAGCAGTCCGGCAGGTCATGGTCCGGGCGCGGCCCCGGGCCGGGCGCTATGGGCTGGCGTCGGACGTCCTGAGCGGTATAACGGGACAAAGCCCTGTGAGGACCCATGCTTGCCCCCTTTGCCTGCCATCCGGACCAGTCGCGCGGGCGGCTGCATCGCGAAAGCCTGTCGTCCTTCCGCTCGCCCTTTCAGCGCGACCGCGACCGGATCATCCATTCCAGTGCCTTCCGGCGGCTCAAGCACAAGACCCAGGTCTTTGTCGAGCATGAGGGCGATTACTACCGCACACGGCTGACCCATACGATCGAAGTGGCGCAGGTGGCGCGCACCATTGCCGGGGTTCTGGGTTTGAACTCGGATCTGGCCGAGGCGGTGGCCCTGGCACATGATCTGGGTCACACGCCTTTTGGCCATACCGGCGAGGACGCGATGGAGCGTCTGATGGCGCCCTATGGCGGCTTTGACCACAATGCCCAGGCGCTGCGCATCGTCACCCGGCTCGAGCGGCACTATGCCGATTTCGACGGGCTCAACCTGACCTGGGAGACGCTGGAGGGCATCGCCAAGCACAATGGTCCGGTCACCGGGCCCAATGCGGATGCCAGGCACGCCGGCCCCTTGCCCTATGCCCTGGCCGAGGTGAATGCCGCCTGGGACCTGGAGCTTGACACCCATGCCAGCGCCGAGGCCCAGGTGGCGGCGATTGCCGATGACGTGGCCTATTCGCATCACGATCTGCACGACGGCCTGCGCTCTGGCCTGTTCGACGAGGCGGATCTGATGGAATTGCCGGTCACCGGGCCGGCTTTCGAGGAAGTCGACCGGATCTATCCGGGGCTGGAAAAGATGCGGCGCCGGCACGAGGCCTTGCGGCGGGTCTTTGGCCGCATGGTCGAGGATGTCATCGCCGTGGCGCAGAACCGGCTCACGGCGGCGCAACCCAAATCGGCCGAGGAGATCCGGCACATGGGCACGACCGTGATCCGCTTTTCCAAGCCGCTCTATCAAGAACTGAAGGCGATCCGGTCCTTCCTGTTTCATCGCATGTACCGCGCGCCCTCGGTCATGCAGGAGCGCGCCCGGGTGACGCAGGTGGTGGATGGGCTGTTCCCCCTGTTCCTCGCCCAGCCCGCGCTGTTGCCGGTGGAATGGCAGGCGGATGTCAGGGCGGCCGAGGATGAAACCGCGCTGGCGCGCATCGTCTGCGATTATGTCGCGGGGATGACCGACCGTTTTGCC
The DNA here is from genome assembly GCA_016124195.1 of bacterium. GTDB lineage: Bacteria > Pseudomonadota > Alphaproteobacteria > Rhodobacterales > Rhodobacteraceae > Stagnihabitans. The sequence continues at coordinate 336,587 of WGOE01000006.1, forward strand.
CTGGCCGAAGGCGAGCGGTTGCTGGGGACGGCCGCGCCGCGCAGTGCGACCTGACGCTGACCTGACGCCGGGGCTTTGGCCGAGATGTGCGAGGCTCTGCCTCGCGCTCCGGGGTATTTGGGAACAAATGAAATGGGAAGGTCAGGACCTGCGCCAGGCCATGAGCCAGAGCGCCACCAGAACCAGCGAGGCGAGCATGTTCCACGAGGCCATCGACAGCGAGAACATCTGCCAGGCGACCTGATCGCATTTGACGACGGGTGAGGCCTGGATCTGCGCCAGGAGGTCCTTGGCCGAGATATTGGCGATGGAGCCCGAGGTGCAGGTGGTTGGGCCCTGCCACCAGTGCCGCTCGACCCCGGTGTGATAGGCGCCGATGGCGGCGGTGGTCAGGGCGGCGGCGGCCCCCGCGAGCGGCAGCAGCCGGGCGAGGATGGTCTTGCGGATCAGAAGCGCCAGCGCGCCGATCGCGATGGCCACGCCATGCGGATAGCGCTGCAGGAGGCAGAGATGGCAGGGTGCGAGGCCTCCGATGTACTGGAAGGCGAAGGCGCCGGCCAGGGCCGCAGCCGAGCCGCCGGCCGCAAGGAGGATCAGAAGGGTTCGGGTCATGCGCACCTCAGAGGTAGGTCCTGGCCAGCCACAGGGCTGCCAGTGCCACGATCACGACGATGGCGGCCAAGGCAAGCCGGCGGGCCATCACGTCTGCGATAGCCGCACCATATTTCGCCATGGCCCAGCCGAGCAGCATGAACTTGAACCCGCGCGCCACCACCGCGGCCAGGATGAAAAGCCACAGGTTGAAGCCGATCGCACCGGCGAGGATCGTGACCACCTTCATCGGCGGCAGATGCGCCGCCCCTGACGTCACCAGGAGCGTCAGGATCATGCCGGTGCCTGTGGCGGCCTTGAGCCGGTTGAAAGCCTCCATCGAATGCCAGAAGGTCAGGATGGGCGCCGCCACCATGTCGAACAGGAAATGGCCGATCATCCAGCCGAAGATCCCGCCCAGCACCGAGGCCACTGCCGCGATCAGCGCATAGCGCAGGGCGCGCTCTGGCCGGGCGAGGCACATGGGCAGGAAGATCACCTCGGCCGGCAGCGGAAAGACCGAACTTTCGACGAAGGCCACGAGGGCCAGGGAGGCCTCGGCGCGGGGCGAGCGAGCCTCGGCGACAAGGCGCTGGGTCAGGCGTTCGAACATGATTGTGCTGCTATGCCTATGGGTACGCGCCGGCTTTGGCGGCTTTGCGCGGCAAGGTCAAGGCCATGCCAGCGGCGGCTTCTGCGCGGCCCGGGTTTGCGCTAGGCTGAGCAGTGGCGAGGGGACATCGGCATGGAATGGCGCGGGCGGCGGCAAAGCGGGAATATCGAGGATCGGCGGGGCGGCGGGGCGCGCGGGTTTGGTGTCGGGGGTGTCGGGCTTCTGGCCATCGTGGTGGTCGGCTGGTTCTTCGGCGTCGATCTGACCCCGCTTCTGAACGGCGTCGGGCTGCCGGCCAGCGACCCGGGCGCGCCGGTCGATCCGGCGGCGAGCGAATTCGTGGGCGTCACGCTGGCCGATACCGAAGAGGTCTGGGACCGAGTCTTCAAGGAACAGGTCGGCCGCCCCTATCATCCGGTGACGCTGGTTCTCTATTCCGGGATCACGCAGTCGCCCTGCGGCGATGCCTCGGGGGCCACGGGGCCGTTCTATTGCCCGGGCGACAGGAAGGTCTACCTCGACACGGCCTTTTTTGACACGCTGGCGCAAGACCTTGGCGCGCAGGGCGATTTCGCCATGGCCTATGTGGTGGCTCATGAGGTCGGCCACCATGTCCAGGATGAATTGGGCATCCTTGGTCCGGCCAATCGACGTCGTGCCGAAGTCAGCGCCGCGCAGGCCAACGCCATCTCGGTGCGGCTTGAACTGCAGGCCGATTGCCTGGCCGGGATCTGGGGCCGCGATGCGCAGCAGCAGTTCGGCTCGATCGAACCGGGTGACTTCGAGGAAGCGGTCAATGCCGCCAAACGGATCGGCGACGACACATTGCAGAGAAACGCGGGGCGGGTGCCGGCGCCGGACAGTTTCACCCACGGCACATCGACGCAGCGGTCGAAATGGTTCCGGATCGGGCTGAAATCGGGACAGATCGCCGCATGCGACACGTTCTCGGCGAAAAACCCCTGAGTTTCACGCTCGCGCGGCCGCAGCGGGGCGTTGACGCGGCAGCGCGGGGCAATTACACCGCGTGGCAGTGCGGGCGTGGCGGAATGGTAGACGCGGCAGACTCAAAATCTGCTATCGCAAGGTGTGTCGGTTCGAGTCCGACCGCCCGCACCAGTATCCAGACATCGGAAATAAGACCACGCTCCGGCCCGCGCCGCGGTCGGAACTTTGCGGCCAAATCAAGGCCGCAGGAAGGCCGCAGCAGGGCCGCAGTCGGACAAACGCCCCCGGTGATTCGGGCTGAGCGGACCTTGGCGCTGCCATTTGCGGAAAAAGTGGGCGGCTTTCGCTTCAATTGGTGCCTATGCCGAAACGAGACGGGGTCAATCTGGGCAGGATTGCGGCAAAATTTGGGGCACATGGTTAATCAACCGTTTTGTTTCTGATCCCGCATCAAACCTCGGGCAACCCCCGGGAAAACCGGCGGCTTTTCCGCTAATCCCAGGACCCGCTCCGGATTGGTGTTTCCGAATGGTGAACCGGGTTCAACCTGAGGTAGAATTGCTGCAGAATTGGAGCAGTCATCTGCGCCGGTCCTCCACAGCTTCGCCGTGTTTTTGACGCTTTTTCACTTTTCGTCAGCCTTAACGCGGGGTAATTAGAACCTGTCTCGTTTGATGAGACAAAGGCCGTGGGGGCGGTCTGTAGGTGGTGTTGTTCGATGTTGGACGAGACGGTGTAACTCTTTGACATGAGTTGGGTTCTTTACCCACAGAGCGTTCGCGGATTTTTTCGCGAGCCTTCAGTCATGGACACTGCGCCTCGTCCCACGGTCATCACGACAGTCCGGCGTCTGGCTCGGCTCGTTTGAGCCGAAGGGTTCGGCTTGTCGCAAGGCAGTCCGAAAATGCCAGGGGTTCACGGATGGCGCGTCGCGATGACGGTCCGTCCGTGTGCATCGGAAACGGGGGTTTATCTCTCAGGTTGGTGACGGAGCGGATGATGATGCGTGTGGGATCAGGACCGGAGGGCAGGGCGCAACTGGGCGCCGGGCGTGGCCGGGTGTTGGGCCACGGGCAGATTCTGATGTGCGTCGCGTCTTCCACGCACCGCGGAATTTAGGGGATCTGTCATGAGCACGACCTGCTATTACTACACTGACTTCTGGGGCAAGCAGTGCCTCGTGGATTCGAGTTGCGTGACGCAGCACAGTGACGGCTGCTGGTACGACGACAAGGGTCATCAGTGCTACGAGAAGCTGGACGGGATCGTGTCGGGGACCTCTGGCAACGACCTGATCGACTACAATTACACGGGCGACCCGCAGGGCGACATGATCGATCACAACGATCAGATCCTGTCCGGGGCGCAGCCCAATGACGACCTCGTCTATGCCTATGGCGGCAACGACACGGTTCTGGCCGGGGCGGGCAATGACATCGTCTACGGCGGCGACGGCCACGACAGCCTGAACGGCGGTTACGGCAACGACACGCAATATGGCGATGCGGGCAACGACACGCTGGTGGGAGCGGCCGGCAGCAATACGTCTTACGGCGGGTCGGGCGACGACCGCTTTGTCGGCGGCGTGGGGGCGGACAGCTTCTTTGGCGGCACCGGGCAGGACAATCTGGATTACACGGCCTCGGCCAGCGGGGTCACGGTCAACCTGTCGACCGGCGTGCTGTCGGGCGGCGATGCGGCGAATGACCATGTCGGCGGCGGGATCGACGGGGTCTATGGCTCGAACTATGGCGACAGCCTGACCGGTTTTGACGATCAGGGCACCACGGCCTCCGACACCTACACCAACCAGTTCTACGGAAACGGCGGCAACGACTCGATCTATGGCATGGGCGGCAATGACCAGCTTTATGGCGGCAATGACCATGACCTGATTTATGGCGGCTCTGGCGATGACACCGTAGATGGCGGCCAGGGCAATGACACGCTTTATGGTGATGCCGGCAACGACCATGTGATTGGCGGCCAGGGCAGCGACCTTGAATATGGCGGCGACGGCAACGACACGATCAGCGACAATTCGGGCAACGACACGATCTTTGGTGGCGCTGGCAACGACGTGCTCGACATCGGCGGCGGCGGGGCGAACAACGACCTCGTTCATGGCGACGAAGGCGACGACACGCTCTTCGGTGGGGCGGGCAATGACACATTGTTCGGCGATGCCGGCAACGATCTGATCTATGGCGGCACCGGCAATGACTCGCTTGATGGCGGCGCGGGCAATGACACGGTTTTCGGTTCTGAAGGCAACGATCAGATCACCGGCGGTGCTGGCGCGGACAGCCTTTATGGTTCCAATGGAGCTGACTATTTCCATGGCGGAAGTGCCGGAGACTTTGTCGACGGTGGCGAAGGCGGTCCGGACCACGACACGCTGGATCTGACCGGTTCGGGTCCTGTTCATGTCATCTACGACCCGACCAACTCCGAGAATGGGACCGTCCAGTTCCTTGATGCGACCGATCATCACGTGACCGGCACGATGACATTCCAGAATATCGAGAATGTCATCCCCTGCTTCACGCCGGGCACGCTGATCGCCACGCCGCGGGGCGAGGTTCCGGTGGAATCGCTGCGCGCCGGCGACCGGGTGATCACGCGCGACAACGGCATGCAGGAGATTGCCTGGGTCGGGCGCCGCGACATGGGCTGGACCGATCTGGTCGCAGCGCCGCATCTGAAGCCGATCCTGGTGCGCGCCGGTTCCCTGGGCAATGGTCTGCCCGAGCAGGACATGATCGTATCGCCCAACCACCGCCTGCTGGTCGCAAACGACCGCACCGCGCTTTATTTCGATGAGCACGAGGTTCTGGTCGCGGCCAAGCATCTTGTCTCGCCCAAGGGTGTGCAGGCGATCGACGCGGCGGGTGTCAGCTATATCCACTTCATGTGCGAACGCCATGAGGTCGTTCTGTCGAACGGCGCCTGGACCGAGACCTTCCAGCCCGGTGACTTCACGCTCAAGGGCATGGGCAACGCGCAACGTGGCGAAATCTTCGAGCTTTTCCCCGAACTGAAGACCGAAACCGGTCTTGAGAACTATGTGGCCGCGCGAAAGACGCTCAAGCGTCATGAGGCGGCGTTACTGGTGCGCTGACAAGGTTATGCAGCTGGTCGGGGATTGCCCCGGCCCTTGAAAAAAGGGGGGCTTTTGCCTCCCTTTTTTTCATGCTGCCCCGACACTGCGGCACGATTGTGGCGGCCGCCCTGATTGTGCCGTATTCAGGCCCCGCCTGACCCGCAGTCCGCGCAAACCGGTCATATTTTCAGAAAAGTTGCGTCGTATGCGCGACATCAGGCAATGAAAGTCTTGAAGATATGGCCAACTATGGCGGCGGCGCGGGCAATGACACTCTGACCGGCGGCAACAAGTCCGATGTGATCACCGGCGCGGGCGGCAACGATGTGCTGTCGGGCATGGGCGGCAACGACACGATCTACGGCGGCGATGGCAACGACACGCTGGATGGCGGCATCGGCAACGACAGCCTGCTTGGTGAAGCGGGCGATGACACGTTCAAGCTGACCGACAGTTTCGGCAGAGACACGATCGTCGGCGGCGAGACCTCCGAGGTTCACGGCGACACGGTCGATGCCAGCTCTCTCAGTGCGGCCGTGACGGTCAACCTGACCGGATCAGAGGCGGGCAGCCTGTCGGACGGCACCAGCACCGCGAGCTTCAGCCAGATCGAGAATTTCGTCCTGACCGGGCAGAGCGACAGTTTCAACGCGGCCAATGCCACGCTGGCCGTCAATGTCGATGGTGGGGCCGGCAATGATACGCTGGTCGGCAGTACGGCCGCCGACACGCTGATGGGCGGCACGGGCGATGACAGCATCGCTTCGGGCGCCGGCAACGATCTGGTCTATGGCGGCGACGGCAACGACAGGATCTCGACCGGCGGCGGGATAAACACGGTCTACGGCGGCGCTGGCAACGATGTCATCAGCGCCGGCAATGACACTTTGGCAAGCCACGGCAGCGCGCTCTACGGCGATGCCGGAGCCGACACGATCAGCGGCGCCAACACCAACGACACGATCGACGGCGGCTCGGGCGCGGATTCCCTGATGGGCAATGGCGGCAACGACGTCATCTATGGCGGTCAGGGTGCGGCGATCGGCACGACCTATATCACAAACGGCACTTTCTCGGCCGGGGGGGCAGGCTGGAGCGGCACCGACCTCGAGACGAACTACACCGAGGGCGCCTATCTCGGCAACGGCTCGACCAACAACGTGGCCGAGATGGACGGCAATTCCGGCGCCACGACCGTCATGCAGCAAAGCTTCGTGGTCGAAGGCGCGCAGACGGCCCAGCTGACGCTGCGGTCGGTGGTGCGCACCCAGGCCACGGTCGGGGTTGACGGGTTCAAGGCCGAAATCGTCGACAGTTCGGGCAATGTCATCAGTTCGACGACGATCCTGCCCACCTCCAACACGACCTGGGCCAATTACACGGTCAACTTCACCTTCCCGGCCGCCGGCACCTATTCGCTGCGCCTGACCGAGGTCGGCAACGATGACAGTCTTGGCGCGATTGTCGATGACATCCAGATCACCTCGACCAGCGTCGGCGCCGATGTGTCGGCCGACACGCTCTACGGTGGCGACGGCGATGACACGCTTTATGGCATGGGCGGCCATGATGTGCTGAGCGGCGATGCCGGCAATGACCTGCTGTACGGCGGGGATGGCAATGACACCGTCTCGGGCGGCGATGGCAACGACACGCTTTATGGCGACGCGAGCAATGACTCGCTCAGCGGCAATGCGGGCAACGACCAGATCTATGGCGGGACCGGCGATGACACGCTGAGCGGCGGCTCTGGCGACGACACGCTGAGCGGCGATGCCGGCAATGACCTTGCCTATGGCGGCGACGGCAATGACGTGCTGAGCGGCGGAGACGGCAATGACACGCTGTATGGCGATGCCGGTGACGACACGCTCGGCGGCGATGCCGGCAATGATGCGCTTTATGGCGGGGCGGGGGCCGACAGCCTGGACGGCGGGACGGGCAACGACCTGCTGGATGGCGGCAGCGAGGCCGACACGCTGATCGGCGGCAGCGGCGATGACACGCTTTACGGTGGCGACGGCAATGACGCGCTTTACGGCGGCGATGGCAATGACGTGCTGTACGGCGGCAACGGCACCAACATCCTGTCGGGCGGGGCCGGCGACGACACGATCCATGGCAATGCCAATGACGAATATTTCGCGGCCGAGGCCGGCAACGATGTCCTCTATGGCGGCGATGGCAATGACACGTTTCAGGGCGGCATCGGCGATACGGTCGATGGCGGCGCGGGGTTCCACGACACGCTCGACCTGTCGGCCTGGGGCTGGGCGCATACCAATGTGCTTTACGATGCCAATCCGCAGAACGGCACGGTGCAGTTTCTGGATGCCGGCGGCCATGTCGTGGGCAGCATGGCCTTCTCCAATATCGAGAAGGTCATCCCCTGTTTCACGCTGGGCACACTGATCGCCACCGCGCGCGGGCCGGTCCCGGTCGAGGATCTGCGGCCGGGCGATCTGGTCGAGACGCTGGATCACGGGGCGCAGCCCCTGCGCTGGATCGGCCGGCGCGAGGTGTCACTGGCCGATCTGATCGTCCAGCCCAGCCTGCGCCCGATCCGGATCGGGGCTGGGGCGCTGGGACAGGGGTTGCCTTGCCGGGCCCTGATGGTCTCGGCCCAGCACCGCATGCTGATCGAAGCGGGCCGGGCCGAGATGCTGTTCGGCGAGGCGCAGGTTCTGGTCGCCGCGCGCCATCTGACCGGCCTGGCCGATGTGGCGCAGGTCTTTCCCGCCGGGGTGACCTATCTGCATCTGCTGTTCGACGCGCACGAGATTGTCGCGGCCGAAGGAGCGTGGAGCGAAAGCTTCCAGCCAGCCAGCCGCACGCTGGCTGACATGGACGCCGACCAGCGCGCCGAGATCGACGCGCTGTTCCCCGACCTCTCGCGGCAGGTCGAGGGTTTTGCCGCCGCACGGCCGACGTTGAAGGCTCACGAAGTGCGGGTCTTGCTGACGGCCTGACGCCAGGCGGCCCAGGCCTCGGGCGTGTCGAGATCGGTCAGGGCATGGGCCTCGGGCAGGGGGATCAGGCGGATGCGGTCCTTGTGGGCCTGCAGGATCGACCGCGCGCCCTCGTCTCCGGTCAGATGGGCGAATGCGGGCAGAAGGTCGGCGGGAAAAAGGACCGGGTGGCCGGGCGTGCCGTCCTCGGCCGTGGCCCGAATGATGGCGTCGGGGGCAGCCTCGCCGGCCGCGATGACGCGGGCGAGGTCGTCGGGCGCAAGGTCCGGCATGTCGGCAGGCAGGATCATCAGGCAGCCGCGATCAATCGCGGCTGCTGCACCGCGCAGGGAGACGGAGAGTCCGCTGTGCGCCTGAGGGATCTCGATCGTGGCAAGCGGCAGGCCGTGGAGCACCGCGGCGCGTGCCGCATCGCCGGGGCGCAGGGTGACGAGGACCGCCGGGTGGGTTGCCAGCGCGGTCAGGGCGGTGCGGCGCAAGAGGGGCACGCCGTCGATCGGGATCAGAAGCTTGTCGGTGCCGCGCATCCGGGTCGAAGCACCGGCGGCGGGGATCAGGATGGTCAGGTCTGCCATGGCTCTGCCCTTAGACCAAAGGCGCGGCATGGGGCCACACCCCTTGCCGCGCCGCGGTGTATTTCCGCCTGACGGAAAGATCAGGCGCGCATCCTTCCGCCATCGTCCCATAGGGGGGCGAGGTGGACGCGGGCGGGGCGGCGCTGCCCGAGGATTTCGACCTCAAGCGCCAGGCCGTCCTGCACGCGGTCGGCCGGGATGAAACCCTGGGCCACGGATTTGCCGGTCCAATGGCTGAAGCCGCCCGAGGTGCACCAGCCGACCACCGCGCCGTCGAGCCAGATCGGCTCCCAGGCGACCACGTCGGCGTCGGTGACATCGACGACGATGGGGACGAGCTTGCGGCTGGGTCCCTTGGCCTTTTCGGCCATGGCCGCGGCCTTGCCGATCCAGTCGGCCTCCTTGTTCCAGGCGATGAACCGGTCGAGGCCGGTCTCCATCGGCGTGTAGTCTGGCGAGAATTCGCGGCCCCAGGAGCCGAACCATTTGTCGAGCCGCAGTGACATCATCGCGCGCATCCCGAAGGGGCGCAGGCCGAGGTCGGCGCCGGCCGCCGTCAGCACATCCCAGAGGTGGCGGACCGACATGTGGTCGGTGAAGATTTCATAGCCCAGATCGCCGGTGTAGCTGACGCGCTGGACGAGGCAGTTGGCCATGCCCACCGTCATCTTGCGCAGGTCCATGAACCTGAACGCCTCGGCCGAGACATCGGCGCGAGTGACGCGGGCCAGAAGCTCTCGGGCTTTCGGCCCCGCGATCTGGAAGCCCGAGCGGCTGTCGGAGATGTTTTCGACGCTGACCCCGTCCATCGCATTGTCGTCGAACCAGCGGCCGTGCCAGCCCTGCGCACCATAGCTGGCGGTCAGCTGGAATTCGGTCTCGGACAGGCAGGAGACGGTAAAATCGCCGATGATTTTGCCGGAATGAGCCAGCATCGGGGTGAGGGACAGGCGCCCGGGTTTCGGGATGCGGCCCGCCATGACGCGGTCGAGCCAGGCGCGGGCCTTGGGCCCCTTGACGAGGTATTTACCGAAGTTCTGCACCTCGTTGATGCCGACGCCTTCGCGCACGGCCATCACCTCTTGCCGGGTGGCCTCCCAGGCGTTGGAACGTTTGAACGAGGGCTCTTCATAGCGCGGCTCGCCGGGCAGGGCGAAGTAATTGGGCACTTCCAGCCCGTATTGCTGGCCCCAGACCGCGTTCATCTCGTCGAAGACCTGATACATCGGCGTGGTACGGAAGGGGCGGGCGGCAGGGCGTTCCTCGTTCGGGTAGCCGACCGAAAACCGCATCTGGTAGTTTTCGATCACTTTCGGCACCGTATAGCCGGGCGAGGTCCAGTTGCCGAAGCGCGCCACGTCAAAGCCGCGCGGGTCGCGTTCGACCTCGCCATGGATCATCCATTGCGCCAACGCGAGGCCCATGCCGCCGCCTTGGCTGAAGCCGGCCATCACGGCGCAGGCGGACCAGTAATTCCTGAGCCCCGGCACCGGGCCGATCAACGGGTTGCCATCGGGGGCAAAGGTGAAAGGCCCGTGGATCACCCGCTTGACGCCCGAGCGTTCCAGCACCGGCACCCGGCGATAGGCGAAGTTGACCGAATCCTCGATCTTGTCGAATTGCTCGTTCAGAAGCTCGTGGCCGAAGTTCCACGGCGTGCCATCGACGGCCCAAGGCTCGCAGGGCTTTTCGTAAAAGCCGATGCACATGCCGCGGCCTTCCTGGCGCAGGTAAAATTCGCCACCCGGGTCCATGACATGGGGAAACTCGCGGCCCCGGCCAAGGATGTCCATGATCTCGGGGATATCATCGGTGACGATGTATTGATGCGCCATCGGCAGAAGCGGCAGATAGACGCCGGCCATGGCGCCGACCTCGCGCGCCCAGAGGCCGCCGGCGTTGACGAGGTGTTCGCAGGTGATCGTGCCCTTTTCGGTGACGACCTCCCAACCGTCTTTCGTCGGGTTGGTCTCCAGCACGCGGTTGTGCAGGACGATCTCGGCCCCGCCCATCCGCGCCGCCTTGGCATAGGCATGGGTGGTGCCCGAAGGGTCGAGGTGGCCATCCAAGGGATCGTAAAGCCCGCCGATGATGCCCTTGGTGTTCACCAGGCCATCGGTCAGCTTGTCGATCTCGGCCGGCGTCAGGATTTCGGTGTCTAGGCCCATGTAGCGGTGCTTGGCGCGTTCGGCCTTCAGCTGTTCGAAGCGCGCCTCATTGTCGGCCAGGGTCACGCCGCCCACATGGTGAAGCCCGCAGGACATGCCGGTGATCGCCTCCAGCTCCTTGTAAAGCCGGATCGTATAGCCCTGCAGCGCCGCCATGTTGGTGTCGCCGTTGATCGTGTGAAAGCCGCCCGCCGCATGCCAGGTCGACCCCGAGGTGAGGTCTGACCGCTCGATCAGCGTGACATCCGACCAGCCCAGCTTGGTCAGGTGATAAAGCACCGAACAGCCGACGACACCGCCGCCGATCACCACCACGCGGGTATGGGATTTCATGTCTCTTCCTTTGGCTGAACCGGGACTGCCCGGGCTTTGCGCCAGAAAACACCTGCCAAGGGGTGAAGTCACGTCAAATGGCGACATCGGGCGTCGCGGATGGCGCAAGTGGGCGCCACGATTCCGAGGCGCCGTTAACCCCGGATTCACCATTATCAATCAAAGGTTGCGTCAATCTGTTCTTAACCACGGCGAAGGATGATCATGGCCGCGTTCAAGTTTTTTGAGGGCAATCTGGGTTTCTATGGCTACGGCGACCTTGCCAGCTATGCGATCACGGCAAGCGATGCCACGCATCTGACCCTTGACTGGAACACGGCGAACGGCGTTCTGGACCCCACCCGCGATGCGGCAGAGGTGACGCTGACCTGTGCCGGGCTGCAAAGCTATGTGGTCGAGGATGGCCCCGACGCCGGCCAGACGCGGGTCACGGCCGGCACATTGACCGGCGTGCATTATTCCGATGCCTCGGGCGGTGATCTTCTGGACATCAGCGGCATCGCGCTGCGGCTGCCGATCTTTCTGAACACGCTGGCGCGGGGCGATTCCTTCGGGGCCTGGCAGATGCTCAGCCATGTCGGGGCGACCACGATCACCGGGTCAACGAATGCCGCAGGGCCGGGCCATTCCGGCAGCGGCGATGTGATCGACTCGACGGCAGGCAACGACATCGTCAACGCGCTTGGCGGCGACGATTTCGTGCAGGATCACGGCGGCACCGACAGCTACAACGGTGGCCTCGGCTTTGACACCCTGTCTTATGACAGCTGGAACTACACACCCTGGGCGATGGCCGGCGGCATCCAGGTGGACGAGCTTCTGGGCACGATCAAGGGGCCGGACGGGCTGACCGACAAGGCCGCAGGCTTCGAAAGCATCGTGGGGACTTTCCTCAACGATTCGTTCAAGGGCAATGCGCGGGCCAACCAGTTCGAAGGAGGCGCTGGGGCCGATTACATCGACGGGCGCGGCGGGATCGACACGGTGTCCTATGCGATGGACGCCGGCTGGGGCGGCACCGATGGCATCAAGGTCAATCTGGCCGCGCACAGCGTTCGCGACGGGTTCGGCTATGTCGATCAGGTCTTCAACGTCGAGGTCATCATCGGCACCGCACGCCGCGACATCTTCTTTGACAACGGCGCCGACAATTTCTTTGACGGCGGGGCGGGCAACGACACGATGCACTTCGGCTTTGGCAACGACACCGGCCATGGCGGCAGCGGGGCCGACACGTTCATCTTCGACGGCACCTTCAGCGACGACACGGTGGATGATTTCCACGTGGCCGAGGGCGACAAGATCCGCATCAGTGCGGCGACAAGCTTCAGCCAGATCCACCTCTACGACATCACCACCGACGACGGGCCGGCGGTTCTGGCCACCTTCGGCACCAGTTCGGTCACCTTGGCCAATGTCGCGGCGGCCGATCTGCATGCCGCGGATTTCGGGTTCTGAGGCGGATTATTTCTCGGGCAAAAGACCACGCGGGCTGAAGCGCAACACGACCAGAAGCGCCACGCCCAACGTCAGCAGCCGCATCTGGGGCGCCACGTCGATCAGGTGGTTCTTCAAAGCCCCATCCGGCATCCCCGCCGTCAGCGCCGCCGCAACCAGCGGGCCGGCATTGTCCACGATCAGCCAGAGCCAGCCCACCAGCAACCCGCCCAGCACCGAGCCCCAGTTGTTCCCAGACCCGCCCACGATCACCATGATCCAGATGAGAAAGGTAAAGCGCAGCGGCGAATACTCGCCCGGCACCAGCTGGCCCAGCATCGAGACATACATCGCCCCCGACATGCCCACCACGGCCGAACCGAGGATGAAGATGATCAGATGTTGGCGCTTGACGTCCTTGCCCATGGCGGCGGCCGCGACCTCGTTGTCGCGGATCGCCCGCATCATCCGGCCCCAGGGCGAATTGAGCGCGCGCTGCAGCAGCCACATCAATATGGCCAGAACCAGGGTGAAAAGGATGATGTACATGCCCTTGACCGCCAGGGTCGAGGCGGTCACCGGGCTCAGCCCCCAATCGGCGCAGAAGGCCAGGAAACGCGCATTGGCCTGCAAGTCCACCTCATAGGGCACGGGCCAGGGGCGCGGCAGGTTGATGAAGTTCTTGACGCCCCGCGCCATCCAGTCCTCGGACTTGATCGCGGTGATCACGATCTCTGCGATGCCCAGCGTGGCGATGGCCAGATAATCCTCGCGCAGACCAAGGGCGATCTTGCCGATGGCCCAGGCCGCGATGGCTGCGAAAAGCCCGCCGATCGGCCAGGCCCAGATCGAGTTGAGGCCAAAGCCGCCGATGTTGCCATAGGTCGCCGGATCATAGCTTTCGATCGCGGTGACGGCGGGGTCAAAGATGGCGCGGTAAAGGAAAAAGCCGCCAATCAGGATCACCGCGACCAGAAGGGCGCGGGTTCGGCCATGGGGCATATATTTCCAGACAGCAACGGCCAGCGCGATCACGGCCACCGCCACCGCCAGACCCAGGATCAACTGCCAGCCGCCGGCCGCGAAAGCCTCGGGCACCGGCGCGGCGGATACGAAGACCACCGCCAGCCCGCCCAAGGCGATCGACCCCATGATGCCGGTCGAGAAGAGCCCCGCATAGCCCCACTGCATGTTCACGCCAAGCGCCATGATCGCCGACAAGAGGCCGATGACCAGAATGTTCAGGCTGACGTTCCACGACAGCAAGAGCCCCGTCAGCAGATAAAGGACCGCAACCCCGGCAAAGAGAACGACCGCACGATTCTTCATGTCATTTCCCCTTGTTGAACAGGCCGTTGGGCATGAACAGCAGCACGATGATCAGGATCGAGAAGCTGATGGCGAATTTGTAGTCGGTGGACACGAGCTGCATCAGGCTGTCGGGGGCAAGGCTTGCCGGCAGAAGATAGGTCAGAACCTTCTTCCAGGCATAGGTCACCACGATTTCAGAGAAGGCAACGACAAAGCCGCCCGCCACGGCCCCCAGAGGCGAGCCGAGGCCTCCGACCACCGCCGCCGCAAAGATCGGCAACAGAAGCTGAAAGTAGATGAGCGGTCGAAAGCTCTTGTCCAGACCGTAAAGCGTGCCGGCAATCACCGCCAGTGCGGCGGCAATCACCCAGGTGACCTGCACGACGCGGTCGGGATTGATGCCGGACAGCAGGGCCAGATCCTCGTTGTCGGAAAAGGCGCGCATGGATTTGCCGGTGCGGGTCTTTTGCAGGAACCAGAACAGCGCACCCATGGTCAAAAGCGCCGTGATCAGCGTGAAGGCCGTGGTGCCCTTGATGGCCAGTCCCTCGGAGAGGCCGGTCCAGTCCTTGAACTGCTGCGCCGAGATCAGGAAACGGCCGCCGTCGGCAAAGTTGATCTCCTGCGTGCCGATGATCATGCGCACAAGCCCGTTCATCACGAACATGACCCCGGCCGAAACGATGACCAGGATGATCGGCTTGGCCTTCTGCTTGCGGTAGAACCGATAGACCCAGCGGTCGGTCAACAGCATCAGCGCCGCCGTGATGGCGATGGCAAAGGGAATCGCCAGAAGCGCGGTCGGCAGCGGCCCGATCGAGATGCCGAGGCTTTGAAACCCCCAGGTGAACAGGATCACCACCATGGTCCCGAAGGCCATGGTGTCGCCCCAGGCGAAGTTGGAAAAGCGCAGGATGCCAAAGATCAGCGTAACCCCCAGCGCCCCCACGGCCAGTTGTGCGCCATAAGAGGCGGCAGGAATGAAGACAAAGTTCAGAAAGGCGACGAGCGCGTTCAGAATATCCATGGCTCAGCCCCCCAGGAAGCTGCGGCGGACATCCGGGTCGGCCAGAAGTGCTGCCCCGGTGTCGGTGTAACGGTTGGCGCCCTGCACAAGGACATAGCCCTTGTCGGCGATGTTGAGCGCCTGACGGGCGTTCTGTTCCACCATCAGGATAGAGATCCCGGTGCGGGCCACTTCGATGATGCGGTCGAAGAGTTCGTCCATCACGATAGGCGAGACGCCGGCGGTCGGCTCGTCCAGCATCAGGACCTGCGGCTGGGTCATCAGGGCGCGGCCTACGGCAACCTGCTGACGCTGGCCGCCCGACAATTCTCCGGCCGGTTGCAGGCGCTTGGACTTGAGGATCGGGAAGAGGTGATAGACCTGTTCCAGCGTGCCGCTGATGTCGTCGCGGCGCAGGAAGGCCCCCATCTCGAGGTTTTCTTCCACCGTCATCGAAGTGAAGATGTTA
Organism: bacterium; assembly: GCA_016124195.1. Lineage (GTDB taxonomy): Bacteria > Pseudomonadota > Alphaproteobacteria > Rhodobacterales > Rhodobacteraceae > Stagnihabitans. The sequence goes on from WGOE01000006.1 coordinate 352,110, forward strand.
TGGGTCTGCGGCACGAAGGCCATGCCCTTGGCCACGCGGTCCTGCGGGGAAAGCGCGGTGATGTCTTCGCCATTCAGCCGCACCTGGCCGCCGCGCAGCTTGAGCATGCCAAAGACGGCCTTCATGGCCGTGGATTTGCCGGCGCCGTTCGGGCCGACGATCACGGCGATCTGGCCTTTCTCGACGCCGATGGTGCAGTCGTGCAGGATGTCGGTCGCGCCATAGCCGCCGGTCATCGCCTCGCCGATCAGGAAGGGCTCAGCCATGGGTGATCTCCGTCACGAATTTTCTGCGAAAATTCGCAGGACGAGATTTCAGGCGAAATTTCAACATCACAATTTTCGCAGAAAATTGGTCCATTGCCAGATTTCCGCCGAAAATCTGAGGATCAGGGTCAGCCATGCGCCACCACCTTGTTCTTCAATCCGGTGCCCAGATAGGCCTCGATGACGCGCTCGTCGTTCTTGACCTCGTCCACTGTGCCCTTTGCCAGCACCTTGCCTTCGGCCATCACGATGACCGGGTCGCACAGGCGGGCGATGAAATCCATGTCGTGTTCGATGACGCAGAACGTATAGCCGCGTTCCTTGTTGAGCCGCACGATGGCATCGCCGATCGTGTTGAGAAGCGTGCGGTTCACGCCCGCGCCGACTTCGTCGAGGAACACGACCTTTGCATCGACCATCATCGTGCGGCCCAGTTCCACCAGCTTCTTCTGTCCGCCCGAGATATTGCCGGCCTTCTCATCGGCGATATGACGGATCGTCAGGAAATCGAGGACCTCATCCGCCTTGCGTCGCAGCGCCGCCTCTTCCCGCGCAATCACGCCGCGGCGAAACCAGGTGTTCCACAATGTCTCGCCCGATTGATGACCCGGCACCATCATCAGGTTCTCGCGCACGGTCATCGAGGAGAATTCGTGGGCGATCTGAAAGGTGCGCAGCAGGCCCTTGGCAAACAGTTCGTGCGGGGCGAGGCCAGAGATATCCTCGCCATCCATCAGGACACGGCCCGAGGTCGGTTTGAGACGGCCGGCGATGACGTTGAACAGCGTGGTCTTGCCCGCGCCGTTCGGGCCGATCAGTCCGGTGATGGAGCCGGTGGCAATTTCAAGCGACGCACCGTCAACGGCGCGAAAGGCCCCGAAGTGCCGGTGCAGGTCTTCGACGACGATCATGTGTTCCCCTGTCTTCCCTGTGGCCCTTGTGGGCTCTTTGGGTCGTTGGATCATGGCAACGGCCCGGGGACCAGCCCCGGGCCGTGCGGCACTATGTCATTGAACGATCAACGGAACTTGACGGTTTCGTACTTGCCGTCCTTGACGACGAACTCGCGGTAGCGGCCAGCGCTCTCGCCCGGTCCGATCAGCGTGACGCCCGAAGCCCCGTCATAGTCGATGGCCTTGCCGGCCGCGATCAGCTCCATCGCATGGCCAAGCTGGCCGGGCAGGATCTTTTCGCCCGACCCGTCGGCCGGACCATTGGCGACCTGCATGATGAAGTCCTTGTAGACCTTGGGATCGGTCGACTTGGCTTCCTGCATGGCCAGCATGATCAGGGCTGCCGCGTCGTAGCTTTCCATCGTGTAGGGCGAGGTGGCGTCATAGGGCGGGTTGTTGACCTTGCCCATGTCTGCCAGGATCTTGGCACCGGCCGAGTCCGATTGGGCGACCTGGCCGTAGGATCCGTCAAGTGCCGGGCCGATCGCCTTGGGCAGGCTGTCGCCCACCATGCCGCCGGGCAGGCCGAACTTGGTGAAGGCGCCGGTGTCGAGCGAGGCCTGGATGATGCCCTTGCCGCCCTGGTCGAGGTAGCCCGCCACGACCAGCAGGTCGCCGCCCGCCGCCGCCAGCGAGGCGACTTCGGCCGAATAGTCCGACTTGCCGTCTTCATGCGGGATGTCGATGGTGACCTTGCCGCCGACTTTCTGGAACGAGGTCGAGATCGCGTCGGCCAGACCCTTGCCATAATCGCTGTTGGAATAGGTCAGGGCGATCGACTTCACGCCATGTTCCTTGAGGATATCGGCCATGACTTCGCCTTCGCGCGCATCCGAAGGTGCGGTGCGGAAGAACAGGCCATCGTCCTCGGCCGTCGACAGCGCGGGCGAGGTCGCCGAGGGCGACACCATGACCATGCCGTTGGGCCGTGCCACGTTTTGCAGGACGGCGCCGGTCACACCGGAACAATCGCCGCCGATGATGCCCTTGACGCCGTCAGAGGTGATCATCTTCTCGGCAGCCGTGGTGGCCGCGGCCGAGTCCGTGCAGGTGTCGTCGCCACGAACCGGAACGAAATGCATTCCGTTGATGGCCTTGCCGGAGTCGTTCACTTCCTTCATCGCGGCTTCCGCCGCATTGGCCATATGGCCCGTCAGCGATTCGATAGGTCCGGTAAAGCCGATCAGAATACCAATCTTGACGTCTTCGGCCGAAGCAGCACCGGCCACAAGAGCAGTGGCAGCCGTGGCGAGCAGCAGTTTTTTCATTCTTGTCTCCCTTGTTGGATCGTAATCCTGCGGGAACCCTAATGGGATGCGGATGAAAAGAAAAGCGTCTCCTCGGGGGCGCTGTTCGACGTCTTCTGCCGCGGCGCGGGGCCAAATGCGTTGCAAAGGCGCGTCACATCGGACTTGGCGGCGGGCGCGGCCCTTGACGCTGGCCCGGGCCGGGGCCACCTATCGATCAAAGCGTGATCTCTGTGTGAGGGCAAGGATGAACCACCGTTTCGCAATGGCGCTGAGTGCCGCTTTGGCCTTGTCCGGCATGGCAGCGCCCGCATTTGCGGAAAAGCTTTACGGCGCGATCGCCTTTTCGCCCTCGACCGGCAAATGGGGGCAGGGCGTGAATTTCCCGGCCAAGGAAGATGCCACGACCGAGGCGGTCAACCAGTGCGGCGTGGGCGATTGCGAGGCGGTCGTGGTGTTCCCGGCCTGTGGGGCTGTGGCGGTGGGCGACGGTTTCGGCATGGGATTTTCGGCCGACAAATCGGTGGCCAAGTCCGAAGAGACGGCGCTGGCCAACTGCAATCAATATACGACCAACTGCCTGATCACGACCTCTTTCTGCAACAGCGGATCGTGAGGCGTCGCCGCACCGGACCTGAGGCGCCCGCAGCATGGGCAGATTGCCCATCCTACCCAAATCGGCCGTCGCGCCTTGGCCTGCGCAGAAGGCAAAAGCGCGTTGGCTGAATTACTTCGGGTTTTCAAGAAACCGGATTCCCCTTTTGCCTGAAAGGGCTTAGTCTGTCCGGGCGCGAAGGCCGCGCGAGGAGCGTGCCATGAATTTTGTCGAGGCCGTGCAGGCGGGATACCGCAATTACGTCACCTTCAGCGGACGGGCGTCACGCTCGGAACTGTGGTGGTGGGTCCTGTTCCAGATCGTCATGAACATCGTCATCGCCGCCATTTTCGGCGGGGGCCACATGGCCATGGGCGAAGGCGCCATGCGCATGCACTACGAGGGCGGGCTGGTGGCCAACCTCTGGGCGCTGGCCAATTTTCTGCCGGGGCTGTCGGTGGGCATCCGCCGCCTGCATGACGTGGACAAGTCGGGCTGGTGGACCTTGATTGCACTGGTGCCGGTGGTCGGGATCATCGTGCTGATCGTGTGGTATTGCACGCAAGGCACGCCGGGCAGCAACCGCTTTGGCCCCGCGCCCGCCGGGCGCTAATCAGATCGAGAGGCGCCCGAGGGTCGGCGGCGTCGGCGTGCCCTGAGTGCCACGCTCGCGGTAGGGCGTGGTGTTGTAGTGGCTGCGGTAGCATTTCGAAAAATGCGAGGGGCTGGCGAAGCCGCAGGCCAGCGCCACGTTGATCACCGACATATCCGTCTGCATCAGGAGGTTGCGTGCCTTTTGCAGCCGCAGTTCCATGTAATAGCGCTTGGGGCTGCGGTTGAGGTAGCGGCGGAACAGGCGTTCAAGCTGGCGGGTCGACATGCCGACCTCTTCGGCGAGGTCAGCGGGCGACATCGGGTCTTCGATATTGCCCTCCATCATCTGGATGACCTGCGAAAGCTTGGGGTGGCGCACGCCGATCCGCGTCGGGATTGACAGGCGCTGGGTGTCCTGATCGGTGCGCGGCGTCGAATAGATCAACTGATCCGCCACGGTATTGGCGACATCTTCGCCATGATCGCCCGCGATCACCTTGAGCATCAGGTCGAGGGACGAGGTGCCGCCGGCGGTGCTCCACCGGTTGGTGTCCATCACGAAGACCGATTTGGTCAGGGTCACATCCTCGAATTCCTCAAGAAAGCCGTCCTGGTTTTCCCAATGGATCGTGGCCTTGCGCCCATCGAGCAGCCCCGCCTTGGCCAGGGCATAGGCCCCGGTGCAAAGTCCGCCAATCGTCACGCCGCGCCGCGCCTCGCGCCGCAGCCAGTTCAGCACGGATTTGGTCGCGGCCTTCTGCACGTCGATGCCGCCGCAGACCAGAAGGATGTCGTCACGTTCGATCTCTTCCAGCCCCATGTCGAGCCGGAACGCCGCCCCGTTCGAACAGGTCGCGAACTGGCCGCCCTCGCCCGCGAGGGCCCAGGTATAGCCGGTCTCGCCCAAGACACGGTTGGCGATGCGCAGGGGTTCGATCGCGGAGGCGAAAGCCAGCATGGTGAATTTGTCAAGCAACAGAAAGACAAAGCGGCGCGGCGCCTCGGGTTTCGAGGTTTGCGTGGCTTTGCGCGGCAGGGTGGACATGTTGCGACCTGATGTGTCGTTATTGAGGCATCGATACAGGAAACCGGACGCTTCGCAAGGGGTCAGGTGGGAAATATGGCGGCTTTCGCCCTTTGCTTTCTGCCTCGATTTGCCTATAGCGCTGTCAGATTCTGACGTGAGGAACTTGCCATGACCAAAGGCTGGACAAAATCGGACTGGCGCGCCAAGCCGCGGGTGCAGATGCCCGACTATCCCGATCAGGCGGACCTGAAGGCGGTTGAGGCGCAACTGGCCAAATATCCGCCGCTGGTCTTTGCCGGCGAGGCGCGCAAGCTGAAAAAGCAGCTCGCCGAGGCGGCCGAGGGCCGAGCCTTCCTGCTGCAGGGCGGTGACTGCGCCGAGAGTTTTTCGGAGTTCAGCGCCGACAACATCCGCGACACATTCCGCGTCATGCTGCAGATGGCGGTGGTGCTGACCTATGGCGCCAAGGTGCCGGTGATCAAGGTCGGCCGGATGGCCGGTCAATTCGCCAAGCCGCGCTCGGCCGGGACCGAGGTGGTGGGCGGCGTGGAATTGCCGTCCTACCGCGGCGACATCATCAATGGCTTCGATTTCGACAAGGCCTCGCGGGTTCCTGACCCGCAGCGCATGCTGCAGGCCTATACGCAATCGGCCGCCTCGCTGAACCTCTTGCGCGCCTTTTCGACCGGCGGTTTTGCCGATATCCACCGCGTTCACGCCTGGACGCTGGGCTTTGCCGAGCATGACAAGGCCGAACGCTACCGCGCTTTGTCCAACCGCATCTCGGATGCGCTGGACTTCATGAACGCGGCCGGGATCACGTCCGAGACGGCGCCCTCGCTGGCGACGGTGGATTTCTACACCAGCCACGAGGCGCTGCTGCTGGAATATGAAGAGGCGCTCTGCCGGATCGATTCGATCACCGGTCAGCCGGTGGCGGGGTCGGGTCACATGATCTGGATCGGCGACCGTACCCGTCAGCCCGACGGCGCGCATGTCGAATTCGCGCGTGGCGTGCTGAACCCGATCGGGCTGAAATGCGGGCCCTCGACCACGGCCGAGGATCTGAAGGTGCTGATAGCCAAGCTGAACCCGCAGAACGAGCCGGGCCGCCTGACGCTGATCGCGCGCTTTGGCGCGGGCAAGGTCGGTGATCACCTGCCGCGCCTGATCAAGACCGTGCAGGAAGAAGGGGCCCGGGTGGTGTGGTCCTGCGATCCGATGCATGGCAACACGATCAAGGCGGCCTCGGGCTACAAGACCCGGCCCTTCGAATCGGTGCTGCGCGAGGTGCGCGAGTTCTTCGACATCCACAAGGCCGAGGGCACGATCCCGGGCGGCGTGCATTTCGAGATGACCGGCAAGGACGTGACCGAATGCACCGGCGGCCTGCGTGCCGTGAAGGACGAGGATCTGTCGGACCGCTATCACACGGCCTGCGACCCGCGCCTGAACGCCTCGCAGTCGCTGGAACTGGCCTTCCTTGTCTCCGAGGAATTGTCGTCGCGCCGCGATGTGCAGCGCTGCGTCGCACTCTGAGCCTTCAGGACCAATGCAAACGGCCCCGGGGGAAACCTCGGGCCGTTTCTCATTGCGGCCGACGCAGGTCAGTCGCGCGAATGGACCAGGCGCAGGTGCGGCTTGCCGCGTGGCGGGCGCGGTGTGAAATCCGCCGGCGGTTCGGCCAGTCCGGCGGGCTGGCGCGCCGTGGCGGGCAGGGGCGGGACGGCGGCGATCGGCGGCAGGTCCTGCAGGCGGCGGTCCACCACCTCAGGCGGAGTTTCACGCCAGTTGGTGCGCCGCCGCTCGATCACTTCGCTCATCAGGCCGGAAATGGCAAAGCGGCGCGGCGCGCGACCCATGCTCCCCTCCATCGCAAGGCACCCAAGCGCGAGGCTGGTTTCGCCTCGAACCCCGGTCAGCGGCAGGACGATCAGGCGGCCTTCCAGAGCGGGGCGGCCGATGCCGCGTTCGGCCTCAAGCCAAAGCTCGAGGACGGCCGGCGTGGCAAAGACCCCCTCCAGCGCATCGGCCAGCCGGATGCGGCCCGCCGGTTCGAACATCGCCGAAAGCGGCATGCCGCGCACATCCATGCCCATCAGGTCGTGCAAATGCATGCCCGCGATGCGAAAGCGGCCGATGCCGCTGGCCACGCGCTCCAGAAGGAATGTGTTCTCCAGGGCGCCGGCGATGCCGCGCGGATCGATCCTGTCGCGCTCTGGCAGGGCGCCGCCTTCGCGCAGCCCCTCCCAATAGGCACGAACCTCGGCCAGCGCAGGAAAGCGTGTGCCACCCGAACCGCCGTTCGACGCGCCAGACCTTCCGCCCTTCCCAAGAAACGACAATGCCATGCGATTTCGCCGCGGTTTCCCGACAGACGCCCCGTCAATTGCCCCGATGTCCCGGCTTCTGCTTTCGACCTGGGGTGGGTTAATCTTGCAGCAACTTCGGTTACTGTTGTCTTAAGATACACGGTTCGATTGAGATTTGGCAGACAATCTCGACAAATGGTAAATATCGCACGTCAGGGTTGAACCGCCCCGACCCAAGGAACGGAGACCGGCATGACCATCTCGATGACAGGCTTTGCGGCGCGCAAGGGGCAGGGGGCCGGGCATTCCTGGGCCTGGGACATCAGGTCGGTGAACGGCAAGGGTCTTGATCTGCGGATGCGGCTGCCCGACTGGATCGACGGGCTGGAACTGGCGCTTCGGGGGGAATTGTCCAAGGCTCTGGGGCGCGGCAATGTGGCCCTGTCGCTGAAGGTGACGCGCGACGGGATGGGTGAGGGGGTCGAGGGGCTGCGGCTCAACCCCGCAGCACTGCAGGCCGCCCTGGCCGCCCTCCGCGAGGTCGAGGACCAGGCGATGCAGATCGGCGTGACGCTGGGACAGGCCACCGCCGCGGATGTGCTGGCGCTGCGCGGCGTCCTGGACTCCTCGGCGGTCGAGGTCGATACCGCCGGACTGCGCGGGGCGATCCTGGCCGATCTGCCGGCACTTCTGGCCGATTTCAACGCAATGCGCGCGAGCGAGGGCGCGGCGCTGAACGCGGTGATCTCGGCCCAGATCGACCGGATCGCGGCCCTTGTGGCCGAGGCGCAGGCCGCGGCCAATGCCCGCCAGACCGAGGCCGCCCACGCGCTGCGCGAGGCCATCGCCAAGATCCTCGCCCATACAGAGGCTGCGGACGAAGTGCGCCTGGCGCAGGAACTGGCCCTGCTGGCCGTCAAGAACGACGTCACCGAAGAGATCGACCGCCTGACCGCCCATGTCGCCGCCGCCCGCGCCCTGATGGCCGACCCCGGCCAGATCGGCCGCAAGTTCGATTTTCTGGTGCAGGAATTCCTGCGCGAGGCCAATACCCTGTGCTCCAAGGCGCAGTCCATCGCCCTGACGCGGGTGGGACTTGACCTCAAGACCGTCATCGATCAGATGCGCGAACAGGTGCAAAACGTGGAATGATGATGGCGCGACGCGGGCTTTTGCTGATCTTGTCCTCGCCGTCGGGCGCCGGGAAATCGACCCTGTCGCGGCGTCTGATGGCCTGGGATCCGAGCTTGCGCTTTTCCGTCTCGGCCACCACCCGCGCGCCGCGCCCCGGTGAGGTGCAGGGCCGCGACTATTATTTCGAAACCCGGGCTGCCTTCGAGGCCATGGTGGCCGGGGGCCAGATGCTGGAACATGCCGAGGTGTTCGGCAACCTCTACGGCTCGCCGCGCGCCCCGGTGGAACAGGCCATGGCCGAGGGCCGCGATACGCTGTTCGACATAGATTGGCAGGGCGGCCAGCAGATCAAGCAGGCGATGCGCGATGACGTGGTCTCGGTCTTCGTGCTGCCACCCTCGATCGCGGAACTGGAAAGCCGCCTGCGCGGGCGGGCGCAGGACAGCGAAGAGGTGATCGCGGCGCGGATGGCGAAAAGCCAGTCCGAGATCAGCCACTGGGCGGAATACGATTATGTGATCGTGAACAACGATCTGGAGAAGGCTTTCAACGATTTGGTGACCATTCTTCAGGCAGAACGGCTGAGACGGGATCGGCAGCCGCAACTGGCCGATTTCGTGCGCGGCCTCAATCGGGAGTTTTCGGCGCGATGAAGTATTCACTCGACGGTCATGCCCCCGAAGTCGGCATCGGGGCCTGGATTGCGCCCTCGGCCTCGGTCATCGGCAAGGTGGTGCTGGAGGATGAGGCGAGCGTCTGGTTCGGCGCCGTCCTGCGCGGCGACAACGAGGTGATCTGGATCGGCCAGGGCTCCAACGTGCAGGACAATGCGGTCTTGCACACCGACATGGGGCATCCCCTGCTGATCGGGGCTAATTGCACGATCGGTCACCGCGCCATGCTCCACGGCTGTTCGATCGGCGAGGGCACGCTGATCGGCATGGGCGCCACCGTTCTGAACGGCGCGCGGATTGGCAAGGGCTGCCTGATCGGCGCCTGCGCCCTGATCACCGAGGGCAAGGAAATTCCGGACGGCGCGCTTGTGATGGGGTCGCCCGGCAAGGTGGTCCGGATGCTGGATGCCGAGGCGCAGGCGGGGCTGTTGCGCTCGGCCGAAGGTTACCGCGCCAATTCGAGGCGCTTTGCCAAGGGGCTCAAGCAGAGCCGGAAATGAAAAGGGGGCCGATGGGCCCCCGGGTCGTTGCAAATTCGGCGCTACGGGGCGTTTCAGCCCCAGACAGCCTGCCGGGCAATTCGTTCGGCATCACCGGGATAGATCCCGAGGTCGAGCGATTCCGACAGCGACAGTTGCGCGATCTCATCGCGGGTGCGCCGGTAGAGCGCTTTCTTGGCGGCATAGGCACGGTAGTTTGCAATAAAATTCTTCATGGTCATTCTCCTGTAGGGCCTGGGCTTTCCCGCATCCTGCGGGCCCGGCCAGCGGGGCCATCAGCCCCAGACGGCCTCGCGGGCAATCCGATCGGCATCTTCGGGGAAGATGCCCAGATCGAGTGCGACGGAACGAGGCAGGGTCGCGATCTCGTCACGCGTCCGGCGATAGGCCGCAAACTTGGCGGCTTCGGCCCGGTATTGAGCGTAGAGGGATTTCATCGTCGTCCTTCCTTTCGTTCTGCGGCGGTGGCCCGGATGGCCTTTCCCTTCCGCATGACTGGAATATGGACCTTATGTTTGCGCAAACAACGCACATTGCTGCGGCGCGGCTATGCACTAGGCGCATAGGTAATTCAAAATTAACGTGTCTCGCGCGTGTCGATTTTTCTGCGAAAAATCGGGTTGCACCCATGGCCGGTCCTGGGCACCTCTGATGTTTCGCAGAAACATCGTGGCGCCCGCGAAAGAAAAGGGCGCCCGAAGGCGCCCTTTGTCGTGCCTGTGGCAGGCCTCAGATCAGCTTGCCCATCGCAACGGCGGTATCGGCCATGCGGTTGGAGAAGCCCCATTCGTTGTCGTACCAGCTGAGGATGCGCACCATCGTCCCATCCATCACCTTGGTCTGGTCCATGTGGAAGACCGAGGAATGCGGATCATGGTTGAAGTCGGACGAGACATTGGGCTGTTCGGTGAAGCCGAGGATCCCTTTCAGCGGACCGCTGGTCGCAGCGGCGCGGATCGCATCGTTGATCTCGGCCACGCTGGTCGTGCGCTTGGCCTCGAACACCAGATCGACGACCGAGACATTGGGTGTCGGCACCCGGATCGCCACGCCGTCGAGCTTGCCCTTCAGTTCGGGCAGCACCAGACCGACAGCCTTGGCGGCGCCGGTCGAGGTCGGGATCATGCTCAGGGCCGCGGCCCGCGCGCGGTAAAGGTCCTTGTGCATCGTGTCCAGCGTCGGCTGGTCGCCGGTATAGCTGTGGATCGTGGTCATGAAGCCCTTGACGATGCCAACGCTGTCGTTGAGCACCTTGGCCACCGGCGACAGGCAGTTCGTGGTGCAGGAGGCGTTCGAGACGACCAGATCGGCGGCAGTCAGCGTGTTGTGGTTCACCCCGAACACGATGGTCTTGTCGGCGCCATCGCCGGGAGCCGAGATCAGCACCCGCTTGGCCCCGGTCGAAAGATGCGCCTGCACCTTTTCCTTCGAGGTGAAGATGCCGGTGCATTCCATGATGATGTCGACATCGCCCCAGGGCAGTTCGGCCGGGTTCTTGATTGCGGTGACCTTCATCGGGCCGCGGCCCACGTCGATCGTGTCGGCAGTCGTGGTCACGGTATGCGGGAACCGGCCATGGACCGAATCGAACCGCAAGAGATGGGCGTTGGTTTCCACCGGCCCAAGGTCGTTGATAGCCACGACTTCGATGTCGGTGCGTCCCGACTCCAGAATGGCGCGCAGCACGTTGCGCCCGATGCGGCCGAAACCGTTGATGGCGACTTTGACGGTCATGTTGAACTCCTGCTCAAGGGTTGCGATTCCATGTGGGCCTGGCGCTAAATTCGTCAGAAACGCCCCGTGTTCAACCGCTGATTTGCGGCTAGTGCCAGAATTGCAGGTATTCCTGCAACCTCATGATCTCATCGATCAGAAAAAGCGTCGCACGGCTGCGATTGAGCGCCACATCGCCGACGATGGCCAGAACGATCAGACCCCAGACGATCACAAAGCCCTGAATCTTCACCTGCGCCTCCTTGGGTTGCGGCAAAGGCCTACGCGAATGCGCCGTCAAGTCAAGCGCGGCGCTTGGCAAGGTCGCACTCCGCCGCCTAGATAGGGGTCAGGCATGGTGAGGTAGGGCATGAGCGGACTTCTGGCGTTGTTGGACGATGTGGCGGCGATTGCCAAGGTCGCGGCCGCTTCGGTCGACGATATCGCGGGGGCCGCGGCGAAGGCGGGCGCCAAGGCAGCGGGCGTCGTGATCGACGACACGGCTGTGACGCCCACCTATGCGACGGGCTTTGCCGCCGAGCGCGAATTGCCGATCATCTGGCGCATCTCGCTCGGATCCCTGCGCAACAAGCTGGTGATCCTGCTGCCGGTGGCGCTGCTGCTTTCGGCCTTTCTGCCCGGCGCCATCGTCCCGCTGTTGACCCTCGGCGGGGCCTATCTGTGCTTTGAGGGCGCAGAGAAGGTGTTTCATGCCCTCAGCCCCCATGCCGACCCCGGGGTGGAGGCGGATTACGCGCCCGCCGATCCGGCGCATCTGGAGCGTGAAAAGGTCGCTGGCGCCATCAAGACCGATTTCATCCTGTCGGCCGAAATCATGACCATCGCCCTGGGCGCCATCCCCGAAAGCGCCTTCTGGATCGAGGCGGCGACCCTGGCGATCGTGGGCATCCTCATCACCGTGCTGGTCTATGGCAGCGTGGCGTTGATCGTGAAGATGGACGACATCGGCCTTTACATGGCGCGCAACGCCCGCCTTGGCGCCACGCGCGCCCTGGGCCGGGGTCTGGTCGCCGGCATGCCGACGCTCCTGAGCTTTCTGTCCACGGTCGGCACCGCGGCGATGCTCTGGGTCGGCGGCGCGATGGTCGTGCACGGGGCCGAGGTCTTTGGCCTTTCCGCACCCGCCCATGCCTTCGAGGCCTGGGCCGAGGCGGCAGGCCACGCGGCCCCCCTGGCGCAGGACCTGATCGCCTGGCTCGTCAAGGCGGCCTGCGATGGTATCCTGGGCCTGATCCTGGGCCTTGCCCTGATCCCGCTCGCGACCCGCGTGCTCGGCCCGGCCATCGCCCGCCTGACCGGACAGAAAGGCGCCGGACACTGAAGCCCGGCGCCTTTCATTTGTTAACATATATCTTCGGGGTGCGGGGGCGAGCCCCCGCCTCGCCCGGTCACAGCAGGCTCTTGGCCAGCGTCACTGTGGCCTCGGCGGTGATGCCGAATTCCTTGTAAAGCCGGTCGATCGGGGCCGAGGCGCCAAAACTTGACATGCCGACAAAGCCCGCCCGCGCCTCGCGGCCCCGCTCGCCCAGAAGCCAGCGGTCCCAGCCCTGCCGCACGCCCGCCTCGATGGCGATGCGCACCGGGCCCGACGGCAGCACGCGCTTGCGCCAGGCCTCGTCCTGGGCGGCGAAAAGCTCCATGCAGGGCATCGAGACGACGCGGGTGCCGATGCCCTCGGCCTGCAGCAGGTCACGCGCCTTCAGGGCGATTTCCACCTCGGAGCCGGTGGCCATCAGGATCACCTTGCGCTGGCCCTCGGCCTCGGCCAGCACATAGGCGCCGCGGGCGGTCAGGTTGGCATTGCTGTGGACCTTGCGCACCGTGGGCAGGTTCTGCCGGCTCAGCGCCAGGACAGAAGGCGTGGTCTTGGAGGTCAGCGCCAGTTCCCAGGCCTCGGCGGTTTCCACGAGGTCGGCGGGGCGGAAGACATGGGTGTTGGGTGTTGCGCGCGAAATCGCCAGATGTTCGACCGGCTGGTGCGTCGGGCCATCCTCGCCCAGACCGATGGAATCGTGGGTCATCACATAGACCACCGGCACCGCCATCAGCGCCGAAAGCCGCATCGCGGGCCGGGCATAGTCGGTAAAGCACATGAAGGTGCCGCCATAGGGCCGCACGCCGCCATGCAGCACCATGCCGTTCATCGCCGCGGCCATGCCATGTTCGCGGATGCCGAAATAGATGTAGCGGCCCTTGCGGTCTTCGGGCGTGAAGACGCCCAGATCGGCGGTCTTGGTGTTGTTCGATCCGGTCAGGTCGGCCGAACCGCCGATGGTTTCGAACAGAACCGGATTGACCGCTGCCAGCACCTTTTCGGACGCGGCCCGGGTTGCGAGTTTCGGCGCGGTTTCCGAGGCGGCCTTCTTGACCTCGTTGATGGCGCGGCGCAGCGCCTTGGGCGCTTCGCGCGAGAAGATCCGCGCGATCAGGTCGCGGCGGTTCTGCGGCAGGGCGTCGTGGTTGGCCTGCCAGGCCGCACGTGCAGCGGCGCCCCGGGTTCCGATGGCCTCCCACTGCGCCTTGATGTCGGCGGGGATCTCGAAGGCGGGGGCGGTCCAGCCATAGGCGGCCTTGGTGTCGGCGATCAGCTTGGCGTCGGTCAGGGCGCCATGGCCCTTGGAGGTGTCCTGCGCCGAAGAGCCAAGTGCGATATGCGTCTTGCAGGCGATCAGCGCCGGCCCGGGCGAGGCCTTGGCCGCGGTCAGGGCGCGGTCGATGTCCACCGGGTCATGGCCGTCGCAGTCGAAGACATCCCAGCCCGAGGCGGCAAAGCGCGCCTTCTGGTCGGTCACATCGGCGATCGAGACCTTGCCGTCGATGGTGATGCCGTTGTTGTCCCACATCACGATCAGGTTGGACAATTGCTGCTTGCCGGCCAGTGCCACGGCCTCCTGGCTCACGCCTTCCATCAGGCAGCCGTCGCCCGCGATGACATAGGTGTGGTGGTTCATCACCTTGGCCCCAAGGCGGGCGCGCAGGTTGGCCTCGGCAATGGCAAAGCCGACGGAATTGGCGATGCCCTGACCCAGAGGGCCGGTCGTGGTTTCAATCCCCGCCGCATGGCCATATTCCGGGTGGCCGGCCGTGCGCATGCCCCACTGCCGGAAGCCCTTGATCTGGTCGAGCGTGATGTCCTCATAGCCCGTCAGGTACATCAGCGCATAAAGCAGCATCGAGCCATGGCCCGCCGACAGGATGAAGCGGTCGCGGTCCGGCCAATGCGGCGCCTTGGCGTCAAACTTCAGATGCTTGTCAAACAGCACGGTTGCCACATCCGCCATGCCCATCGGCATGCCCGAATGGCCGGAATTGGCGGCGGCAACGGCATCAAGCGTCAGGGTGCGGATGGCGCAGGCGCGCATCCAGTGGTCGGGGTGGCGGGCGCGCAGGGTTTCGATGTCCACGAGGGTGTCCTGTATCTGGGAAAACGGTCGGGCCGGGGAATGGCATCGTGCATAACAGTCTCACGCGCAAGTTCAAGCGCTGCACGCGGCCGCCTTGGCCAAATTGCGCCAAGATCGGCCTTGACGAAGGGGTGTCAGGCTTCGCAAGTTGGTTGTAGAGTGCATGTGGAAACAGCCAGAGGGCAATATGGTCGAGATCGCCGAACTGGAACAGCGGATCACCGCTGCTCTTGCACGCATCAGCGCGGGGGTGGGCCGGCTCGGGGCTGCCGCAGGGGCTGGCCACGATACGCCCAGTGCCGCGCAGGCCGACCAGATCGCCCATCTTCAGGCAGAGCTTGACCGCGAGCGCGCACTGCGGGTGGCGGCCGATGCCGCGCTGAACGACCTGCGCTCGCCCGTGGGCGACGAGAGCGCTGCCGAGGTCGAACGGTTGACCCGCCAGCTTGACGCGCAGGGGCTCGACAATCAGCGGCTGCGTTCGGCCGTGGCGCAGTTGCGCGAGGAATTGCGCCGCTTGCGCGAGGCGGTCCAGACGGGCGGGCCGGATGGCCCCCTGGTCAACCGCGCCATGCAGGCCGAGCTCGAGGCGCTGCGCGCGGTGCGTGCGTCAGAAACCACCGAAATGGCCGAGATTCTCGCCGCACTTGGTCTGATTGTCGACAACCGGGAGGCGGATGTGCATGCCTGACATCGAAATCACCATCGGCGAGCGCAAGTTCTTTGTGAATTGCCGCGAGGGGGAAGAGCATTTCCTGAATGCCGCCGCCAAGATGCTGGACGGCGAGGCCATGCCGCTTCAGGCGCAGATGGGCCGCCTGCCCGAGGCGCGGATGCTGTTGATGGCAGGCTTGATGCTGGCCGACCGTACCGCCTCGGTCGAGGATGAGTTGCGACTGGCGCGCGAAAGGATTGCCGAACTGGAAAGCCGCCCCGTGCAGGAACGTCCGGTGGCCGTGATGCCGCGCGAAGTGACCGAAACTCTGGCCGAAATCGCCGCGCGGGCCGAAAGCCTCGCGGCCTCCATCGAGGAGAGACTGGCATGACCCGAATGATGGCCCCCTGGGGGGCGCTTGCGAGCCTGTGCCTGCTGGGCGCCTGTGCAACGCCGCCGCCGCCCCCCACGCCCGCCGCCACGATCGCTGCGCGGGTCGTGCATTACACCTGCAAGGGCAACAGCCACGTGACCGTGTCCTACGGCAATTCGACCGCAACCCTGCCGGGGCCGGAAACCCTGTTGCAGGACGATGCAGAAGGCACGCATTACAGCTGGCCCGCGGATGGCACGCATCATGTCTGGGCACTCAAGGATGGCATAGGCACCCTGTCGCTGCGCGATGGCACCAAGGGCACCGAAAGCGTCGTGCAGTCCGCCTGCAAGCCGGATGCCCTGCCGAAATAACCGAACGGCTGCCCCGGCTGGCCTATGGTCCGACCCGGGGCGCGTGTTGCTCTGCCATCGCAAAACAAAAAGGGCGCCCCGTGAGGCGCCCTCGCTTCATCAAGGCCGGATCAGGCCTCCTTGTTGGCTTCGCGGATCTTGTCGGCGGCTTCCTTGTTGAAGGCCACGCCCTTGGCTTCCAGAAGCTGGTCCAGTTCGCCCGACAGCGTCATCTCGGTCACGATATCGCAGCCGCCGACGAATTCGCCCTTGACGTAAAGCTGCGGGATCGTCGGCCAGTCCGAGAAGTCCTTGATCCCCTGACGGATTTCGGCATCCGCCAGCACGTTCACATCGGCGTAGTTCACGCCCATGAAGTTCAGCACCCCCGCCACGCGGGACGAGAACCCGCATTGCGGCATCATCTTGGTGCCCTTCATGAACAGAACGACGTCGTTCTTTTCCACGGTGTCCTTGATTTGGTCTAGCGCGCTCATCTCTGGCTTCCTTTCGCCGCTTTCCTTGGGTCGCGGGATGTTCACTTGTGCGATATACGGGCGGTCAAGGTCTGGCCGCCAAGAATTGTGTCACAGGCGCCGCTCAGTCCGGCGCCTTGGTGGTCAAGGCCAGCGCATGCAGCTCGCCCGCCGCGCCGTCCATCTTGCCCTTGAGGCTGGCATAGACCGCGCGCTGTTGCTGGACGCGGTTCATGCCCTTGAAGCTGGCGTCGATGACTTCGGCGGCCCAATGGTTGCCATCGCCCGCAAGGTCGGTGATCGTGATCTGCGCCTGAGGAAAGCTGGCGCGGATCAGGGCTTCGATATCACGGGCTTCCATCGCCATCCTGGGTCTCCTTCACTTTCCAGCAGATTTAAGCCTGCCCGCCCCGCTGTGCAAGGCGGTCAGGCCACGGCTTTGGCAAAGGCCCCGCGGTAGAGTGCGGAAAGCTCGGCAAGGGGCGCCTCCTCGGTGCCAAGGCGCACCGTGTCGCCGCCAAAGCTGCCCACCACCGCGGCCGGAACGCCCGCCGCCTTGGCCTCGGCCACCAGCGCCTCGGCCGCCTTGG
The DNA here is from genome assembly GCA_016124195.1 of bacterium. GTDB lineage: Bacteria > Pseudomonadota > Alphaproteobacteria > Rhodobacterales > Rhodobacteraceae > Stagnihabitans. The sequence goes on from WGOE01000006.1 coordinate 368,997, forward strand.
TCGGCAGGGCCACCAGATAGCGCGCCTGATCCTCGCCAAAGAGCGTGGCGATATCGCCCGCTGCCAGCGTCAGGCCCAGCTTCGCCGCCTCGGCCATCTCAAAGGCAGCCAGCGCAAGCCCGCCGTCCGACAGGTCGGTGCAGGCGTGGAAGGCGCGGCCATGGGCGCGGATGAAGCTGCCGTTGGCCTTTTCGGCGGCCAGATCCACCGGCGGCGCATCGCCCGCTTCGATCCCGAAGGCTTCGGCCAGAAGCGCCGACTGGCCAAGGTGACCCCGCGTCGTGCCGATCAGCACCGCGACATCGCCCGCCCGCGCCCGCCCGCCGATCAGGTCCGCGGCATCGGCCAGAATCCCCACCGCGCCGATGGTCGGCGTGGGCAGGATGCCCTTGCCGTCGGTCTCATTGTAAAGCGAGACGTTGCCCGAGACGATCGGCATGTCGAGGGCGATGCAGGCCTCGCCGATGCCCTTCAGCGCGCCGACCAGCTGGCCCATGATCTCTGGCTTTTCCGGGTTGCCGAAGTTGAGGTTGTCGGTCGTGGCCAGGGGCAGGGCGCCCACGGCAGACAGGTTGCGATAGGCTTCCGCCACCGCCTGCTTGCCGCCTTCGCGCGGGTTGGCCGCCACATAGCGCGGCGTCACGTCCGAGGTGAAGGCCAGCGCCTTCTTCGTGCCATGCACCCGTACCACACCGGCGCCCATCCCGGGCCTGCGGATGGTGTCGGCCAGCACCTGGCTGTCGTATTGTTCATAGACCCAGGCCTTGTGGGCGTAAGAGGGCGAGCCGATCAGGGCCCGCAAACCCTCTACCGCGCCAATGGCGGGCAGGGCGGGCAGCGGGGCCGGGGCAGGGGTTTCAACCCAGGGCCGGTCGTATTCCGGCGCGCTGGAGGACAGTTTCGACAGGGGCAGATCGGCCTTCACCTCATTGCCGTGCAGGATGAGGAAGCGGTCTTCGGCAATCGTCTCGCCCACGATGGCGAAATCGAGGTCCCATTTGACGAAGATCGCCCGGGCCACCTCTTCGAGTTCGGGCTTGAGCACCATGAGCATGCGCTCCTGGCTTTCGGACAACATCATCTCATAGGCGGTCATGTTGGTTTCGCGCTGCGGCACGGCGTCGAGCTGCAGCTTGATGCCAAGCCCGCCCTTGTCGCCCATCTCGACCGCCGAACAGGTCAGGCCTGCGGCGCCCATGTCCTGAATGGAAATCACGGCGCCCGAGGCCATCAGTTCCAGACATGCCTCCAAAAGGCGCTTTTCGGTGAAGGGGTCGCCCACCTGCACCGTGGGGCGTTTCTCTTCGATCGTGTCGTCGAATTCGGCCGAGGCCATGGTGGCGCCGCCCACCCCGTCGCGCCCGGTCTTGGCACCCAGATAGACCACCGGCATGCCGACGCCCGAGGCGACCGAGTAAAAGATCTTGTCCGCATCGGCCAGCCCGGCGGCAAAGGCGTTGACGAGGCAGTTGCCGTTGTAGCTGCGGTGAAAGCGCACCTCGCCGCCCACGGTCGGCACGCCAAAAGCATTGCCATAGCCGCCGACGCCTTCGACCACGCCCTTGACCAGATGCGCGGTCCGGGGATGGCCGGGTTCGCCGAAGCTCAGCGCGTTCATCGCCGCAATCGGCCGCGCGCCCATGGTGAAGACATCGCGCAGGATGCCGCCCACGCCGGTCGCGGCGCCCTGATAGGGTTCGATATAAGAGGGGTGGTTGTGACTCTCCATCTTGAAGATCACCGCCTGGCCATCGCCGATATCGACCACGCCGGCATTCTCGCCCGGTCCGCAAATCACCTGGGGCCCGGTCGTGGGCAGGGTGCGCAGCCATTTCTTCGAGGATTTGTAGGAACAATGCTCGTTCCACATCGCCGAGAAGATGCCCAGTTCGGTGAAGGTCGGTTCGCGCCCGATGATGCCCAGAAGCCGCTCGTATTCGTCCGGTTTCAGGCCGTGGCTGGCCACGAGGTCCGGAGTGATCGCGGGTTCGGTCATGGGGGCCTCCTGGCGGCGCGGCGTGAAGGGTGGGTTGGGGCCTCTTAGGCCAAGCGCCCGCGCAGGGAAAGAGGCGGCAGGGGGCCCGGGCTGGCGCGGCGGCTTTTTTTCGCGCGCGGCCCCGGGGTTTTGCCGCTCGATGCGGAAAACCGGGCCACGGTCTCAGGTCGGCCCTGCGCTTGTGAATCTGGCAAAGACCGATGCGGCAGTGCGGCATCTGTCAGGGCCGATTGGCCCGCACCAAGCCGGCATGAAGTTCGGCCGCGGGGCGCCTGCACCGATTCCCCGGGGCGCCGCACTTGCGTCTTGCGCCCCCGCCGCCTGTTCTGCCGCTGCCGCCTATTCGGTCAAACGCCCTTCCGGCCTGCCCAATCGACAGGCAAACCCCCGAAAAATCACGAAAAACCAAAAAAAAGGCCGAGCTTCCGCTCGGCCAAGTCCAACAGGGAGGTATGAAGCAGCAAGAGCGAACTCAACCGCTGCCTCAACGCCTAGATAGGGGTTGGGCTTGTTAGCGGCAACGGAAATAAGGCTGCAATTGCGGCATTGCGGCTATGCGATTATCGCATGGCTTTGTTACGCCTGTTGCACGGCTCGCCTCGCGCGTGTCACAGCCCGCTCAGCCGCGTCGTCATCCAGCACGACTTGCTGCCGTCCGGCCCGTGACCAGCGCCGCCTCAATCCTGCTTGCGCTGCCGATAGGCCATGATTTCGTCCACCACGAAGTCGCGAAAGGCGCCGACCCGCTTGGAATGGCGCAACTCTTCGGGATAGGCCAGAAACACCGGCACCTCGCCGCTTTCGATCTCGGGCAGGACGCGCACCAGATGGGGGAAGTCCTCGGTGATGTAATCGGGCAGCACGCCAACGCCCAGATGGTTCAGAACCCCCTGCAGCACGCCGAAATAGTTGTTCACGGTCAGGGTCGAGGGGATGTCATGGCTCATCAGTTCGGCCACCAGAAGTGCTCCGGCCGCGACCTGCGCCGTGCCTGCGTGCTGGCTGATCAGCCGGTGCGAGGTCATCTCGTCGATCGTGGTGGGTGTGCCGTGCTCTTCCAGATACTGGGGCGAGGCGTAAAGCCGCATGCGGATCTGCATCAGGCGCTTGCGGATCAGGTCGGCCTGGGTCGGCTCTTTCATGCGGATGGCCACGTCGGCCTCGCGCATGGGCAGGTCAAGGACGCGCTCTTCCAGCATCAGGTCGATCTTGAGCGCGGGATATTTCGCGTAAAGCTTGGCCAGCCGCGGCGCAAGCCACATGGTGCCAAAGCCGGTCGTGGTCGTCACGCGCAATTCGCCAAAGACCTCGTCTTCGCTGTCGCGGATGCGGGCGGCGGCGGCTTCGAGCCTGCGCACCATCTGGCTGGTGGCATCGAACAGCAACTCGCCCTGTTCGGTCAGGATCAGGCCGCGGGCGTGGCGGTGAAACAGGGTGACCGACAGCGATTCCTCCAGCGCGCGGATCTGGCGGCTGACGGCGGACTGGCTCAGATGCAGAACGTCCCCGGCATGGGTCAGAGAGCCCTTGTCGGCCACGGCGTGAAATATGCGCAGTTTGTCCCAGTCCATCACGGCACGCCCCCCTCTTGCGATCGCAGCCTAGCATTGGCGGTCTGTCTGGCCCAAGAAATTCGATCTGTAAACCGCTTTGGCCGACGGGTCTGTGCTTTCCTTGTGCGGATGCGGCGCACTTCCCTCGGACGGCGCCAGCGGCTATCCTGACGGGCAAGGCAAGAAGAACCGGCAAAAGGGGCAGGACATGGCCGTTGGCGTATTCGATTCCGGTCTGGGCGGGCTGACCGTGCTGGATGCCGTCAGCCGGCGTCTGCCGGAGGTGCCCTTCGTCTATTTCGGCGACAATGCCCATGCGCCTTACGGGGTGCGCACCCATGACGACATCTTCAACCTGACCTGTGCCGCGACCGAAAGGCTTTGGGACGAGGGTTGCGATCTGGTGATCCTGGCCTGTAACACGGCCTCTGCCGCCGCACTCAAGCGCATGCAGGAAACCTGGGTCCCGGCCGACAAGCGCGTCCTGGGCGTCTTCGTGCCGCTGATCGAGGCCCTGACCGAACGGCAATGGGGCGACAACTCCCCCCCGCGCGAGGTTGCGGTCAAGCATGTCGCCCTCTTTGCCACCCCCGCCACGGTGGCCTCCCGCGCCTTTCAGCGCGAACTGGCCTTCCGTGCCATCGGGGTCGATGTCGAGGCGCAGCCCTGCGGCGGTGTCGTCGATGCCATCGAACAGGGCGACGAAATCCTGGCCGAGGCTCTGGTGCGCAGCCATGTCGAGGCGCTGAAGCGGCGCATGCCGCATCCCGAGGCCGCTGTTCTGGGCTGCACGCATTACCCCTTGATGGCGCAGGCCTTTCAGGAGGCTCTGGGGCCGGACGTGAAGGTCTATTCCCAGGCCAACCTCGTGGCCGAAAGCCTGACGGATTATCTGCAGCGCCGGCCGGAATTTCTGGGCCCCGGCACGCAATCGAAATTCCTGACGACCGGCGATCCCAAAAGTGTCTCGAGCAAGGCCACCCAATTCTTGCGCCGCAAGATCGTGTTCGAGGCGGCCTGAGGCCCGAGGCGGCATCGGGACCGGGCCGCAGGGTCCTGACATCGCGGGCTGCTCCGGGCCGTGCCGTTCTGCAGAACGGGGGCCGCCCCAGCCGGGGCGTGCCTGTCAAAACCCGGCTGAAGCCAAGCCAAAACAAGGATTTGCGTGGGGCTCTGGTGCCATGTCCCTTAGGACGTCTCGGGGCGGCGCTTGCATTTGCGGGCCGTTCTCTCATATCCTGCGCCGTGAAAGGAGGCCCCGATGCCCGTTGTTCGTGCTTTCTTCCCGGCCTCCCTGACGCGGCGTACGCTTCTGGCGGCGGTGCCTGTGTCTTTCCTGCCAACGCCCGGCCTGTCTTTCGAGGTGCGCCCCGCCACTTGGGCGCGCCAGGTCCTGCCCGAGGTCAAGGGCGTGCCCAATCTTTATCAGGTGACGGCGCAGATCTACCGTTCAGCCCAGCCCGATGCGGCTGGCTTTGAGGCCATGGCGCAGTTGGGCGTCCGCTCGGTCGTTTCGCTGCGCCAGACGGTCAGCGATGCCCCGATGGCGACGGGAACCGAACTTGCTGTCTACCGCGTGCCGATGAAATCGCGCCATGTCGGCGAGAAGAATGGCGCCAAGGTCGTGCAGGCGATGCGGGATCTGCGCTATGGCCTGAGCCAGGGGCCGGTTCTGGTGCATTGCCATCATGGCGCGGACCGCACCGGCCTGATCGCCGCCCTGTGGCGCATCCTTTATGAAGGCTGGTCGCGTCAGGCCGCGATCGACGAACTGATCGAGGGCGGCTACGGTTTTCATCCGATCTGGGCCAATATCCCGCGCTACCTGCGCGAGGTGGATCTGGCCGACCTGCGGGAGCGTATCGAATCATGACCCAAGATCAGGCGCCAATGGCTGTGCAACCGGCCGCGCATGACCAGTGGCAGCGCGACCGTCTGGCTGCCCTGACGGCCGAGGATGGCTGGCTGAACCTGACCGACCGGGTCGAGATCGCACCGGGCCCGCAGCGGATCGGGACGGCGCCAGACAATGACGTGATCCTGTCGGCGGGGCCGGCGCATCTGGGCATCCTGACCGCCACGCCAAGGACCGCCGCGCTGACGCGCGACGGGGTGACACAGGACTTCGTGGTGGACGGCACCAACCCGATGCTGCGGGTGGCCGGTCTTCTGTTGGAACTGCACACCGTGGCGGACCAGCCCGCCATCCGGGTGCGCGACCTTGCCCTGCCGCGCAGGGTCACCCTGAGTTATTACCCCTATGATCCGGCCTGGGTGATCTTGGCCCGCTGGGAGGCACTGGCCGCACCGCAATCGCAAAAGATCGAACAGAAGGGTGCCGCGCCGACCGAACTGCCCCTGACCCACCGCGCGCATTTTCAGCACGCGGGGCAGGAGGTGACCCTGCTGGCCACCCACTGGAAGGGCGATCGGCCGATGCTGGTGTTCCGCGATGCGACCGCGGGCGCCGAGACCTATGCCGCCTCGCGGTACCTGATCGGCGAGCCTGCGGGCGACCGGATCACGCTGGATTTCAACCGCGCCTACAACCCGCCCTGCGCCTTCACCGATTTTGCCATCTGCCCCTTGCCCCCGCCGCAGAACCGGCTGCCTTTCGCCATCCGTGCCGGAGAGCGCAAGCTCGACCGCTGAGCCCGGGAGCGCAAGCTCGACCGTTAAGCCCGAGAGCGCAAGCTCGACCGTTAAGCCCGAGAGCGCAAGCTCGACCGCTAAGCCCGAGAGCGCAAGCTCGACCGCTAAGCCCGAGAGCGCAAGCTCGACCGCTAAGCCCGAGAGCGCAAGGCCCGGCCGAAGAGTCCGAAAACGGGCATGGCGGACGCTCGCGGCAGTGCATCGCCTGGTGGTCGGTTCCTGCCGACAAGGCGCCTGAACCACCCTCCGCCTCTTTCGCAAATATGACGGAACCGAGCCGGGTACGGCCACATTTACAACCGAAAGTTGTATTACGGGCCACGCAATCGCGCTTTGGGACGCATTGCTGCCGGGCTTTCGCCCGATTTCCGCCTTTTTGATCGGGCGATATGGCAGGGCGTCGCGGGCCATGCCCTGCGGTGTCGAGGCCGCCGTGGTGGGAACGGCCTCGTCTTGCAAGCACGGGCCGCGCCTCGAAAGGGCCGGCAGGACGAAAGGCCTAAGCGTTGACCACCTCTGAGCTGCTTGGATCGGCCACCGCCGACGTTCACATGATCAACATCGCGCTGACGGCGGCAGATGGCTCGGGTCAGGTCTGGCAGGACCCGACGCAGATGATTCCGCTTGGCATGAACGGCAATCCCGAGGGCTTCGTCGCGGCCATTCAAAGCGGGCTGCCGCTGGTCAACAACCTGCGCGTTCTGTTCAACGAATATTCCTTCAACGCCGATGGCAGCCTCAATCCGCAGTTCGAACGGTTTCTCGCGGCGGCGGCCGCGGCCGGCTATCAGATCACGCTGGCCTATGGGTCGGGTGACACGCAGAACCTTGGCATCGGCGATGCCACTCACCCAAGCCTGACCAATGCCGAAGGCTATGATGCCCTGCAGCAGAACTTCACCAAGGTCGCGGGCGCCTGGAGCCAGATGATGGACTGGATGGATGGCCATTCGGACGTCAAGGGCGCTGTCTACGGCTGGGAGCTGATGAACGAGGCCGCGGCCTACCGCCATACGATCAAGGCGAACGGGGCGGATGCGACCTATTCCACCACCAGTTTCGTCGATCTTTACGCGCAGCATTGCGCCGACCTGGCCCATCTGATCGAGACGCGGGCCTCGGGGCACATTCTGGTCGGCGGCTGGGGCTTTGATGGCGATTTCCTGACTTTGGCCAATACGCAGATGGGGTCGGTCTCGGCGCTGGACTATCTGCGCGCGGCGGTGGGCCCCGATCTGGTCTGGTCGGCGCATCTTTATCCGGGCTGGATGGGAACCAACGCGGCGACCGATGTCGCCTCGCTGACTGCGCGGTTCGATGCGATCTACGCGCCGCTGCATGGCGACAACGTTCTGGTGACAGAGACCAACATCGACGGCTCGGTCGATGATCCGGGTCAGCCGATCGACCCGATCGATCTTTTCGCGGCCAGTTTCGACTGGTTCGCCAGGAATGGCGTCGGTCTGGGCATCTATCCGGGCGTGCAGACCGGTTCGTCACATCTGATCTATATCGAGAATGACGGCTCGATCACCTTGCGCCACCAGCATTCCTTCGCCCATGCGATGGATGCCTTTTCGCTGGGCGAGGTGCAGCCGCAGCACGACGGCAACGAAGTGGTCAAGACCGTGCTGGTCGATGCGGCCCTGCGCAACGAAAATTACGAGGTCGCGGCGGGCGAGCCGCTTTACGATGCGCTGCACAAGATGGGCACGGCCTTTGGTTTCGGCGGCGACGACACCTTGCAGGGCACGCTGCAATCGAATGACTTCCTTTATGGAGGCAGCGGCAATGACCTGCTGATCGCGGCGGGTGGCGATGACTTCCTGTTCGGCCAGAGCGGCAATGACCACCTTCTGGGCGGTTCGGGATTTGATCATCTGTTCGGCGGTGCGGGCGACGACACGATGGACGCGGGCATGGGCATCGACCTTATGGTCGGCGGGACCGGGAACGACGTCTATATCGTGCGTTCGACCCATGACATGATCCGCGAGCTGGCGGGCGAAGGTGTCGACCGGGTCAACACCACGATGAAGGTCTTGTCGCTGATGACCGGCAATGCCACGCAATATGCCAATATCGAGAACCTCAACTATTTTGGCACCGGCAACTTTCGCGGCACGGGCAATGCGCTGGACAACCACATCTGGGGCGCCTCGGGCAGCGACACGCTGTTGGGCGGGTTGGGCAACGACACGCTGGAGGGTTGCTTTGGCAGCGATACCCTGTCGGGCGGGGCCGGCGATGACCTGCTGCTGGGCCAGATCGGCAGCGACAAGCTGATCGGCGGTCTGGGCAATGACACGCTGATCGGCGGGGCGGGGGCGGACCAGCTTTATGGCGGCGCCGGGGCGGATGTCTTTGTCTTCGACACGGGCCATGACACGATCTTCGATTTCTCGACCGCCGAGGATGTCATCCAGTTCCATGCCAGCGCCGATCTTCAGACCATCGCAGACCTTCTGACCCATGCCCATGAAGTGGCCGGCGACGTGGTCTTCGATTTCGGCACCGCGGATAGTCTGGTGGTGCATGGCGTGACACTGGCCGACCTGACGCCCGATCTGGTCCTGATCTGACCGGGGCGGGCCGGGCAAAACCCGTTCACGCGATTTTCCCTTGCATCTGGCGCCTCCATTGCCAATTAGAAGGGCGTGGCCCGGAAGGGTTGCGCAGCGGAAAGGGATGCCATGACCTATCAGATCGCCATTCTCGGAGCCTCGGGCTATACCGGGGCCGAACTGATCCGCCTGATCGCCACCCATCCCTACATGCAGATTGCCGCCCTGTCGGCCGACCGCAAGGCCGGGATGGCGATGGCCGAGGTTTTCCCCTTCCTGCGCCATCTGGACCTGCCCCGGCTTGCCAAGATCGAGGATATCGATTTCTCCACGATCGACCTTTGCTTTTGCGCCCTGCCGCATGGCACGAGCCAGGAGGTGATCGACAAGCTGCCGCGCAGCCTCAAGATCGTCGATCTGTCGGCGGGCTTTCGGCTGCGCGATGCGGCGGTTTATGAAAAGTGGTATGGCGCGCCCCATGTCCACCCCGAATTGCAGGCGGAGGCCGTCTATGGCCTGACCGAGTTCTACCGCGACGAGATCGCCAAGGCCCGGCTGGTGGCGGGCACCGGCTGCAACGCGGCCACCGGGCAATTCGCGCTCAGGCCGCTGATCGCGGCCGGGGTGATCGACCTTGATGACATCGTGATCGACCTCAAGGCCGGGGTTTCGGGCGCGGGGCGCAGCCTGAAGGAAAACCTGCTGCATGCCGAGCTGTCGGGCGGCACCCACACCTATTCCGCCGGCGGCAAGCACCGTCATCTGGGCGAGTTCGACCAGGAGTTTTCCAAGGTCGCCGGGCGGCCGGTGCTGGTGCAATTCACCCCGCATCTCTTGCCGATGAACCGCGGCATCCTCGCCACCGTCTATGTCAAGGGCAACCCCGGCCAGGTCCACGAGACCCTGCGCGAGGCCTATCGGACCGAGCCTTTCCTGCGGGTGCTGCCCTTCGGCCAGTTGCCCTCGACCCGCGACATCGCAGGGTCGAACTACTGTCACATCGGCGTGACCGGCGACCGCGTGCCCGGGCGCGCCGTGGTGGTCGCGGTCCTGGACAACCTCAACAAGGGCTCTTCGGGTCAGGCGCTGCAGAATGCCAACCTGATGCTCGGGATCGAAGAGACCACCGGGCTGATGATGGCCCCGATTTTCCCGTAAGATGACGAAGGCGAGGACGCGATGGCCGGCTTGAAAGGGCTCAAGAAGAAGCGGCGCATCCAGATCATTCTGGTGGCTTTCGTGGCCTTGGCCCTGTCCACCGCCATGATCGGCTATGCGATGAAGGATGGCATCAACTTCTTTCGCTCCCCAACCCAGGTCACCACCATGCCGCCCCGCCCCGGCGAGGTGTTCCGGCTGGGCGGTCTGGTCGAGGTGGGCTCGCTGGTGCGCGGGCAGGGCAATGTCATCACCTTCAACGTGACCGACACCAAGACCACGGTGCCCGTCGCCTACAAGGGCGTGCTGCCTGACCTTTTTGCCGAAGGGGCCGGCGTGGTCGCCATGGGGCAGATGCAGGACAAGACCTTCGTTGCGACCGAGATCCTGGCCAAGCATGACGAGAAGTACATGCCCAAAGAGGTGATCGACGCGCTGAAGGCACAGGGTGTCTACAAGGCGCCCGGCTCCTGATCGGGGCAGGGTACGCTGTGGTTAACCGATCTTAACGCTTTGGGCAGAGTCTAGCCCCGGTCATCAGCACCGGGGGCTTGCATGCCAGACGTCCGCCAGATTGCCGAAGAGATCGTCGCCCGCGAGGGCGGCTATGTGAATGACCCCTCCGATCCGGGGGGCGCCACCAACCATGGCGTGACACTTGGCACCTTGCGCGCTTTGGGCCGCGATCTGACCGGGGATGGCCATGTCGATGTGGCCGATGTGCGCGCCATTACCGACCGCGAGGCGGTCGATATCTTCCTCACCCAGTATTTCGACCGCCCGGGCCTTGGGCGTCTGCCCGATGCGCTACAGCCTTCGGTGTTCGACATGTATGTCAATGCCGGGATCATGGCAGTGAAATTGCTGCAAAGGGTGCTGAAGGCCGCGGGCTATGCGCTGGCCGATGACGGTGCCATCGGCCCCCAGACGCTGGCCGCCGCCCGCACCGAGGCCGCCAAGGACGCAGAGGCGCTGGTCGATCGCTACGGCGTGGCGCGGCGCGATTTCTATTACAGCCTCGCCGATGCCCGCCCGGCCAGCCGCAAATACGCCCGCCGCAAGGATGGCGGCAAGGGCGGCTGGATCACCCGGGCCGAGGCCTTCATCTCTCCCGCTCTCAGATTGACAGATGCCCAGCATCAGGCGCGCGTCGCGGCCTGGAATTAGAAAGGAAACTCAGATGGACATGACCAAGATCGTCACCCAGGTCGAAGGCGCTGCCGAGGATCTGACCGCCGGCGCGGCTGGCCCGATGCCGGAATTTCAGCCGACCACGCCGAACGGCAAGGCCGGCTACAATCACCTGATCGACGCGATGAACCGGCTGCCGCGGCCCTTGATGGCCATGGGCTCGCTGGGGGTCTTCGTGGTGGCCGGGGTCAACCCGACCTGGTTCGAGGCCCAGATGCAGGCCCTGGCCGCGATGCCGCAGCCGCTGTGGTGGCTCGTGGGTGCCGTGATGACGATGTTCTTCGGCTCGCGCGAGGCGCATTACATGCGCCAGACCCCGACTCCGCCCGCGGCGGCCCCCAAGGCCTGAGGCGCGCACGGACGGCACGAGCCGCCTCCCAAAGCGGGGGGCGGCCCTTTTGTCAACCCGGCACGGAGCCCGCCTTGACCTGACGCATCCTCTCTGGCATCCCGCAGGGTGATGAGACAGGATTTGATCAGATGAACCTATTCGCCGATATCCGTGCGCTGGTCGTGGCCGAACTGGGTGCCATGGCCGCCGAGGGTGCCCTGCCGCCGGGGCTCGAGCTGACCAATGTCGCGGTCGAGCCGCCGCGCGATCCGGCGCATGGCGACATGGCGACCAATGCCGCGATGGTGCTGGCCAAGCCCGCGGGAAAGCCGCCGCGTGCGATAGCCGAGGCTCTGGCCGCCCGGCTGGCACGTGATCCGCGGATTTCCGCTGCCGAGGTGGCCGGGCCGGGTTTCCTCAACCTGCGCCTGTCCAATATGGTCTGGCACGGGGTCGTGAAGGCCGCCCTGATCGAGGGCGCGAACTTTGGCCGTTCGACCGCAGGTGCCGGGCGCAGGGTCAATGTCGAATTCGTCTCGGCCAATCCCACGGGCCCCATGCATGTGGGCCATGTGCGCGGCGCGGTGGTGGGGGATGCGCTCTCCAACCTCCTGGCCTTTGCCGGCTGGCAGGTCACGCGCGAATATTACATCAACGACGGTGGTGCGCAGGTCGATGTGCTGGCACGCTCGGCCTATGAGCGCTACCGCGAGGCCAACGGGCTGGAACCGGAAATCCGCGAGGGCCTGTACCCCGGCGACTATCTGATCCCGGTGGGCGAGGCCTTGAAGGCCAAATACGGCCAAAGCCTGCTCAACCAGCCCGAATCCGTCTGGCTGGCCGATCTGCGCGATTTTGCCTCGGCCATGATGATGCAGATGATCCGCGACGATCTGGCGGCGCTGGGTGTCAGGATGGATGTCTATTCCTCCGAAAAGGCGCTTTATGGCACCGGCAAGATCGAGGCCGCCATCGCCACCCTGCGCGATCAGGGGCTGATCTATGAAGGCGTGCTGGAACCGCCCAAGGGCAAGACCCCGGAAGATTGGGAGCCGCGCCAGCAGACCCTGTTCCGGTCCACCGCGCATGGCGATGATGTCGATCGCCCGGTGAAGAAGTCGGACGGGTCCTGGACCTATTTCGCGCCCGACATCGCCTATCACTTCGACAAGGTGCAGCGCGGCTTTGACGAGCTGATCGACATTTTCGGCGCCGACCATGGCGGCTATGTCAAGCGGATGAAGGCGGCGGTCTCGGCCCTGTCGGGGGGCAGGGTGCCACTCGACATCAAGCTGATCCAGCTGGTCAAGCTTTTCAAGAACGGCGAGCCCTTCAAGATGTCCAAGCGCGCCGGCACCTTCGTCACGCTGCGCGATGTGGTGGAACAGGCCGGCGCCGATGTCACCCGCTTCATGATGCTGACGCGCAAGAACGACGTGGCGCTGGATTTCGACTTCGCCAAGGTGCTGGAACAGTCCAAGGACAATCCGGTCTTTTACGTGCAATACGCCAATGCCCGGATCAACTCGATCCTGCGAAAGGCGCAGGCGGCGGGCATGGATGTGTCGGACACGGCCCTGGCCCGGGCCGATCTGAGCCAGCTGTCCCACCCGGCCGAGATCGACATGGCCCAGCAGATTGCCGAATGGCCGCGCGAGGTCGAGATTGCCGCCAAAGGCAACGAGCCGCACCGGATTGCCTTCTTCCTTTATGAAATCGCTTCGGAATTTCATGGGCTCTGGAACAAGGGCAACGACGATCCCGCCCTGCGCTTCCTGCAAGAGGGCAATGCGGCCACATCTGCGGCGAAAATCGCCCTGGTCCGTGCGACGGGCGTTGTGATTTCGGCGGGATTGTCTATCCTTGGCGTCACACCCGTCGAGGAAATGCGCTGAAAGCGCCCCGATACAAGGGACTCGGCGGATCGAGCAGGTAATAGCGGGGGCGGCGATGTATCGCACTCGCATGTGAGGCGACATGGCTGATCTGGAATACGACGAGTACACCTCGGAGCATGATTACGCTTACGAGCCAAACCACGCGCTGGTCGACAAGGCCCGGCGCTGGGTTCACATCTGCGGCGCGGTCTGTTCGGTCGGGCTTGTGCTGGGCCTGGCGGTCTGGGGCTACAAGCTGGCGATGCGCGATGTCACAGGCATCCCGGTGATGCGCGCGGTGGCCGGGGCGATGCGGATCGCCCCCGCCGATCCGGGCGGCGAGCAGGCGCTGAACCAGGGCCTGACCGTCAACGCGATTGCGGCGATGGGCACTTCGGCCGCCTTGCCCGATCAGATCACCCTGGCTCCCGAGGCGGTGACGCTGCGCGCCTCGGATGCGCCCGTGGTGCCGGCAGCCGCAGCGCAATCCGCCGAAGTGCAATCTGCGGCGGCGCAAATTGTCGCGACCCAGACGGCCACGATCCCGACGGCCACGATCCAGACGGCCGCTTCGCCGACCACTCAGCCGGCAGCGCCTCAGCCCGATGCCGCGATCGACCCAAGCGTGCCTGCCGATGTTGCGGCCGCGGTGCAGGATGTGGCGCTGAGCGTGCCGGGGGCGATGCGCCAGTCGCTCCGCCCGCAGCCGCGCCCGTCGGATGTCCTGGCCCCAGTGATCCCGACCAAGGTGCAGACCGTCTCAAGCCAGCCCGCCCGCGAGATCGACCCGGCCACGGTCGCACGCGGCACCCGGCTGGCCCAGCTTGGCGCCTTCGAGACGCCCGAACTCGCCCGCACCAAATTCTCGGATCTGCAGGGCGAATTCGGCGATCTGATGAAGGGCAAGGCCATGGTGATCCAGTCCGCGCAAAGCGGCGGCCATACCTTCTACCGTCTGCGCGCCTTTGGTTTTGACACCGACGAGGACACCCGCCGCTTCTGCGCCGCCTTTGCTGCCGAAAACGCCGATTGCATCCCGGTCGCGCAAAGATGAGCGCAGCCGGGCGCGGCGCGGCGATCTTCGGCTGCGAGGGAACGGTGCTGGGCCGGGATGAGGCCGCCTTCTTCCGCGATTTCGACCCCTTCGGCTTCATCCTCTTCGCGCGCAACGTGGAAAGCCCGGACCAGCTCTGCCGCCTGACCGGCGATCTGCGCGCCGCCGTCGGCCGCGATGCGCCCGTGCTGGTCGATCAGGAGGGTGGCCGCGTCCAGCGTCTGCGCGGCCCGCACTGGCGCGAATGGACGCCGCCGCTCGACTTTGTCGCGGCCGCCGGCCCCCATGCCGCCCGTGCCATGGCGCTGCGCTATCAGATCATCGCGCGCGAACTGCGCGACGTCGGTATCGACGCCAACTGCGCCCCGGTGGGCGATCTGATCACCGAAGCGACGCATCCTTTTCTGAAGAACCGCTGCTATAGCTCTGATCCGGCTGAGGTTTCTGCGCTTTGCCGGGCCGTGGCCGATGGGCTTCTGGCCAGCGGCTGCCTGCCGGTGATCAAGCATCTGCCCGGGCACGGCCGCTCGCATGTGGACACGCATCTCGACCTGCCACGGGTCGAGGCCACGCGGGCGGACCTTGCCGCACAGGACTTTGCCCCCTTCAAGGCGCTGAACGACCTGCCCATGGCGATGACGGCGCATCTGGTCTTTGCCGCCTATGACGACAGGCCCGCCACGCAATCGCCCGTGATGATCCGGGTGATCCGGGACGAGATCGGGTTTGGCGGGCTTTTGATGACCGACGATCTGAACATGCAGGCCTTGAAGGGCGATCTGGCGGCACGGACTTCGGCCGCCATGGCGGCGGGCTGCGATCTGGCGCTGCATTGCAAGGGCGATCTGGCCGAGATGCGGGCCGTGGCCGGGGCTGCGGGCGAGATGTCCGCGGCCACGCTCCGCCGGGCCACTGCCGCCCTCGCCTGGCGGCGGGCCCCGGTCGAGGTTGACATCGCGGCGCTGGAGGCCGAACTTGGCCGTCTCATGCCGGATGCAGTTCATGGCTCAAGCTGACGACTGGGCACCGGACGCCCAATCCGACCGTCTCGCCCCCTCTGACCGGCTCGCGTCAGAGGCGTTGATCGTCGATGTCGTGGGGTTCGAGGGGCCGCTCGATCTGTTGCTGAGCCTGTCACGCACGCAAAAGGTCGATCTGCGCAAGATTTCGGTCCTGCAACTGGCCGAACAATATCTGGGCTTTGTCGACCGCGCCTCGGCGCTGCGCATCGAGCTTGCGGCGGATTATCTGGTGATGGCGGCCTGGCTGGCCTATCTGAAATCCCGTCTGCTGCTTCCGCCCGAACCGGGCGAGGCGGGGCCGAGCGCCGAGGATCTGGCCGCACATCTGGCCTATCAGCTGGAACGCCTGCAGGCGATGCGCGAGGCGGCGGCCCGCCTGATGGCGCGCGATCAGAAGGGGCGCGACTTCTTTCCGCGCGGCCTGCCCGAAGCCGTCGATCACCGCCGCATCGTCAGCTATGAGGCGAGCCTTCTGGACCTGATGCGCGCCTATGCCCGCATCCGCACCCGCGACGAGTTCCGCCCCTATGCCTTTGACCGCCACAACGTCTATACGATGGAACAGGCGCTGGAGCGGATGCGCGGGCTTCTGGGTTACATGGGGGCCTGGGCCGATCTGACCTCGTTCCTGCCCGAGGGCTGGGGTGTGTCGGCCGCGCGGCGCAAATCGGCCACGGCGGCCAATTTCGCGGCGGTGCTGGAAATGGCCAAGCGCGGTCAGGTCGAACTGAAACAGGGCGAGGTCTTTGCCCCGCTTCTGGTACGGCGCAGGGGCGAGGCATGACCGGCGCGCCCGAACCGATCGAACGCAGCCTCTTCGAGGCGCCGCCCATGGGCGAGCAGGAGCGCATGGTGGAAGCCGTGCTTTTCGCCTCGGCCGAGCCGGTCACGCTGGCCGAACTGGTGCGCCGCCTGCCCGAGGGCTGCGATCCGGCCGAGGCGCTGGTGCATCTGCGGCGCCGCTACGAGGGCAGGGGGGTGAACCTCGTCAAGGTGGGCGATGCCTATGCCTTTCGCACGGCGGGCGATCTGGGCCATCTGATGCGGCGCGAGGCGGTGGAAAGCCGAAAATTGTCGCGCGCCGCGATCGAGACGCTGGCGATCGTGGCCTATCATCAGCCCGTCACCCGCGCCGAGATCGAAGAGATCCGCGGCGTGGCGGTCAGCCGGGGCACGGTGGATCAGCTGATGGAACTTGACTGGATCCGCCTTGGCCGAAGGCGGATGACGCCGGGCCGGCCGGTGACTTTCGTGGTGACCGAGGCCTTTCTGGACCATTTCGGCCTTGAATCCGCCCGCGACCTGCCCGGCATCAAGGAATTGCGCGCGGCTGGTTTGCTGGACAGCCGGCCCTTGCCAATGCCCGGTTCCTCCCCATCTGAAGGGCAGGACGAGGATGACGACAGCCCGACCACCGGCCAGAGCGAATTGTTCGAGGACTAGATGGACAGATTGATACAGATGATCCTGAACCGCCTCATGGGGCAATTGATCAACCGGGGCATCAAGGCCGGGATCGACCATGTGGCCGCCAAGGGCAAGGCGCCCGAAGAGATGAGCCCCGAGGAACGCAAATCCGCCCAGGCCGCGCGCAAGGCCGGCCAGCGCGCCAAGCAGGCCGCCAATATCGCCAAGCGGATGATGCGTTAGGCGCGTGGCCGGCCGCCGGGGGTTTCACACCCCCGGACCCCCGTGGGATATATGAGAACAAAAGAATGGGGGGCGCCGTTTTTCCGGACCAGGCTGATTGCTTCCTGACACCGGCGCCGTGCGGGCGGGGTCAGTTCCTGGTCGCGCCGTAAAGAGGCACGGTCGAGATCGCCATCTTGGCGCTGCCCTGGCTCAGGTCATTGGCATGGGTGAGGTAGATCAGCACCTGATTCTTCTGATCGTAGATCCGCGTGACGTTCAGTGATTTGAAGACGAGCGAGGTCGAGCGGCTGAACACCTCTTCGCCCTTGGGTGACATGTCGATCTTGCCCATGGTGATCGGCCCGGTCTGGCGGCAGGCGATGGAGGAATTGGACGGGTCCTCGAACCAGTTGCCGTTCGACAGCCGGTCCAGAACCGAGCGGTCGAAATAGGCGACATGGCAGGTGACACCCGCTACCTTGGGATCGGGAATCGCCTCCACCACGATGTCGTTGCCGGTCCAGTCGACGCCGATCCGGCCGACCTCTTCGCCGGTGGCGGGCAGGGCGGCGAGGGCGAAAAGCAGGGCGGCGATCCGGCGCATGGCACTTCCTTTGCGGGTTTACTGTCAGATGGGAGGCGGCGCTGCGGATGACAAGGGCAGGGGGGCGGGTAGATGCGGGGCGGATCTGCGATGGGGTTTGAGGGGCGGCTTCGGGTCTTGCGTTCGATCTGGGGCCTTGGGCTTGCGTGTGTGGTCCTCGGTCTGGCCGCGACTGGCGCCTGGGCGGATTTCGAGGATATTCCCGAAGTGCCGAGGTCGCAGGACATCCAGATGGCCGAGACCTGCCTGAACGGGATCGACGCGCGCGGCGGCCAGAGTGCGGAAAGCTGCCTCGGCAAGGTGGAACGCGCCTGCGAGGAAGAGTTCGGGTCCAACACGCTGGAACTGTCGCGATGCTTGCTCTTGGAGGCGCGAACCTGGGCCGTGCTTCTGGATCGTGCACTGGCCTACAACGTCCAGCAGGCGCAATTGGTCGATGCCCAATGTGCAACGAAGGCGTGGAATCGTTTATGCCAGCTTGAACCTGACGGCGTCAGCCGCGTCGAAGAGACCCTGCGCCGCGCGCAGGTGGCCTGGGTCGCGATGCTTTCGACCACCTGTGACTACAGATACAAACTCGTCCAGCAAACCAGTGCAAGGGAGCCTGACCATGCGGCCTGTCTGCGCCGGTTGGTGTTCGAACGCCAGCAGCTGTTCTGGCGCCACGACAGCGCCGGTTGTGACTGCAACATCGACCTGCAACTGCAAGGTCTGCACTACGACGGCGAGGTGGTGCCTTTTGCGTTCCGCAGGCCCGCGCCATAGCGCGCGGCGACGGCGGCGCTTAATCGGTCAAATCCCCTGTCATCCCGTGAAATCACCCCGGCTTTGGTTGACCCCGTCATGGGCTGGCGCTAAACGGGGCCAGACAACGGGGACCGCGGTGCGCGGTTCCCGGGACATCGGATGAAGGAGCCCTTCGTGGACACTCTTCTGCGTGACTATATGCCCATCCTCGTTCTGTTGGCGGTGGCGGCCGGCCTCGGGCTGGTTCTCATCCTCGCCGCCGCCGTCATCGCGGTGCGCAACCCCGACCCCGAAAAGCTGTCGGCCTATGAATGCGGCTTCAACGCCTTCGACGATGCGCGGATGAAGTTCGACGTGCGCTTCTACCTCGTCTCGATCCTGTTCATCATCTTTGACCTCGAAGTGGCCTTCCTCTTCCCCTGGGCCGTGGCCTTCGGCGGTCTGTCGCTGGTGGCCTTCTGGTCGATGATGGTCTTTCTGGCCGTGCTGACCGTGGGCTTTGCCTATGAATGGAAGAAGGGAGCCTTGGAATGGGCGTGATGACCGGAAACACCGCGGGTCCCGACCGCGAGGTGGCGACGCAGGCGCTGAATGCCGAGTTGCAGGACAAGGGCTTTCTTCTGACCTCGACCGAGGATGTGATCAACTGGGCGCGCAACGGCAGCCTGCACTGGATGACCTTCGGTCTGGCCTGCTGTGCGGTCGAGATGATCCACGTCTCGATGCCGCGCTATGATCTGGAGCGTTTCGGCACGGCGCCGCGTGCCTCGCCGCGGCAGTCCGACCTGATGATCGTGGCAGGCACCCTGACCAACAAGATGGCTCCGGCGCTACGCAAGGTCTATGACCAGATGCCCGAGCCGCGCTATGTGATCTCGATGGGGTCTTGCGCCAATGGCGGCGGGTACTACCATTACAGCTATTCCGTGGTGCGCGGTTGCGACCGGATCGTGCCGGTGGACATCTATATTCCCGGCTGCCCGCCCACGGCGGAGGCTTTGCTGTACGGCATCCTGCAATTGCAGCGCAAAATCCGCCGCACCGGCACCTTGGTCCGTTAAGGGGGCGACATGGGCTTGAACCTGACTGAACTTGGCGCGACCCTTGCCGCCCGTCCCGGTGTGACCGCGGAAGTCGCCTTTGGCGAGTTGACCCTGCATGTGGCGCTGGACGGCCTGCCGGACCTGTTGCGGTTTCTCAAGACCGATCCGGCCATCCGCATGACCACGCTGGTCGACATCACCGCGGTCGATCACCCCGACCGGCCCGACCGCTTTGACGTGGTCTATCACCTTCTGTCGATGTATTCGAACGGCCGCATCCGGGTGAA
The DNA here is from genome assembly GCA_016124195.1 of bacterium. GTDB lineage: Bacteria > Pseudomonadota > Alphaproteobacteria > Rhodobacterales > Rhodobacteraceae > Stagnihabitans. The sequence continues at coordinate 388,708 of WGOE01000006.1, forward strand.
GACCCAAGTCTCCGAAACCGGCATGGTGCCCTCGCTGATCTCGGTCTATCCTGCGGCCAACTGGTTCGAGCGCGAGGTCTTCGACCTTTTCGGCATCCTCTTCTCGGGCCATCCCGACCTGCGCCGCATCCTGACCGACTATGGGTTCCGCGGCCATCCCCTGCGCAAGGATTTCCCTACCACCGGCTATACCGAGGTCCGCTATGACGAGGTGCAAAAGCGCGTCGTCTATGAGCCGGTCAAGCTGGTGCAGGAATACCGTCAGTTCGATTTCATGTCTCCGTGGGAGGGGGCGCATTACATCCTTCCCGGCGACGAAAAGAAGGCTTGAAACATGGACGGCGACATCCGGCAGAACACTTACGATGACGGCTCGGTCGATCTGCTGACCGGCGAGCAGCGCATCCGCAACTTCAACATCAACTTCGGCCCGCAACACCCCGCAGCGCATGGCGTTCTGCGTCTGGTGCTGGAGCTGGACGGCGAGATCGTCGAACGCTGCGACCCTCATATCGGCTTGCTGCACCGCGGCACCGAAAAGCTGATGGAAAGCCGCACCTATCTGCAGAACCTGCCCTATTTCGACCGGCTGGATTATGTGGCGCCGATGAACCAGGAACATGCCTGGTGCCTCGCGATCGAGCGGCTGACCGGCACGGTCGTGCCTCGGCGCGCCAGCCTGATCCGGGTGATGTTTTCCGAAATCGGGCGGGTCCTGAACCACATCCTGAACACCACGACGCAAGCCATGGACGTGGGCGCGCTGACCCCGCCGCTCTGGGGCTTTGAGGAACGTGAAAAGCTGATGGGCTTTTACGAGCGGGCCTCGGGCGCGCGGCTGCACGCGGCCTATTTCCGCCCCGGTGGCGTGCATCAGGACATCACGCCCAAGATGCTGGATGACATCGATGTCTGGTGCGACGAATTCCCGCGCGTGCTGGACGACCTGCATGGGCTTCTGACCGAAAACCGCATCTTCAAGCAGCGCAACGCCAATATCGGCATCATCACCGAACAGGATGTGCAGGATTGGGGCTTTTCGGGCGTCATGGCGCGGGGGTCGGGGCTCGCCTGGGACCTGCGGCGCAGCCAGCCCTACGAATGCTATGACGAGTTCGACTTCAAGATCGCCGTGGGCAAGAATGGCGACTGCTATGACCGCTACCTGGTGCGCATGGCGGAAATGGCGGAATCGACCAAGATCATCAAGCAGGCCGTGGCCAAGCTGCGCGAACCTTCTGCCAAGACCGATATCCTGGCGCGTGGCAAGCTGACGCCGCCCAAGCGGTCGGACATGAAGACCTCGATGGAAAGCCTGATCCACCATTTCAAGCTTTACACCGAAGGCTTCCACGTGCCGGCGGGTGAGGTTTACGCCGCCGTCGAGGCGCCCAAGGGCGAGTTCGGTGTTTATCTGGTGGCCGACGGCACCAACAAGCCCTACCGCGCCAAGTTGCGCGCGCCCGGGTTCCTGCACCTTCAGGCGCTGGACTTCATGTGCAAGGGGCATCAACTGGCCGACGTCTCGGCCATCATCGGCACCATGGACATCGTTTTCGGAGAGGTTGACCGCTGATGCTGCGCCGCCTGCACAAAGACCAGCCTGCAAGCTTTGCTTTCACCGAGAAGAACCTCGAATGGGCCAAGGGGCAGATTTCCAAATATCCCGCGGGCCGTCAGGCCTCGGCGATCATTCCCCTGCTGTGGCGCGCGCAGGAACAGGAAGGCTGGCTGACCAAGCCCGCCATCGAACATATCGCCGACATGCTGGGCATGGCCTATATCCGCGCGCTGGAGGTTGCGACCTTCTACTTCATGTTCCAGCTGCAACCCGTTGGGTCTGTTGCACATATCCAGGTTTGCGGCACGACCTCCTGCATGATCTGCGGCGCGGAAGAGCTGATCGCGGTCTGCAAGGACCTGATCTCTCCCAATGCCCATGCCCTTTCGGCGGATGGCAAGTTTTCCTGGGAAGAGGTCGAATGCATGGGCGCCTGCGCCAATGCGCCGATGGCCCAGATCGGCAAGGATTATTATGAGGATCTGTCGGCGGACAAGCTGCGCGACCTGATCGCGCGGTTCTCCAAGGGCGAGGTTCCGGTGCCGGGGCCGCAGAACGGGCGCTATGCGGCCGAGCCGCTGACCGGGCTGACCAGCCTCAAGGATTTCGAAAGCGGCAAGACGCAGTACAACGCCTCGGCTCAGGCCGCGGTGGATATCGGCGATACGGTCAAGCGGATCGACGGGACCGAGGTTCCGATCCTGACGCCATGGCTCAAAGGGCGCGCGACGGCGTGAGGGGGCGGATATGAGCGATCATCACGCGATGGAGTCCGAAGGCCCGTGGCCGGCCGGCTGGATCTGGGCGGTCGCGGCCGCCGTGGTTGCGGCGATCCTGACGCGCTGGCTGGCCGATGTGTCGGTGCAGGCGGCGATCCTGCTGGGTCTGATGGTCTTCGTGGTCTACGGCGTGCTTCTGGCGCAGTTCTGGGAGGCGCCGGCCGAGGGTCCGGACGCGCATGGCCATGGTCACGATGACCACGGGCACGATCATGCAGACCATGGGCACGATGTCCACGGGCACGCCGCTACGGCCTCGGTGCAGCCGCAGGGCCTGAGTGGCGCGCGCAATGGCGCACCCGACGCCCTGCAGGAAATCGAAGGCATCGGCCCGGTTCTGGAACGGCTTTGCCATGATCTTGGCATCTTCCATTATGACCAGATCGCTGCCTGGGAGGCGGCCGAGGTGGCGTGGATGGATGCCAATCTCAAGGGCTTCAAAAGCCGGGTAAGCCGCGACAAATGGGTGGCGCAGGCCCGTCTGATCGGGGCGGAGGGAATCGAGGCCTTCCGCATCCGCGCCAAGACCAACAATTACTGAGGGCGGGATGGCGGAGCCCAAGGATCATGGCATGGCTGAGGCGCGGGTGATCGCAGTGGTGATTGCCGGCGCCATGATCCTGTGGATGGGGTTCCAGACGCTGTCTTGGCAGCTGCAATGGCCGCCGAAATACGTCTTTCTGGCGGATCTTTCTGCCGGGGCCGCCTTTCTCTGGGCGATGGTTGCAACCTACAGGCTGTGGCGCAAGCGCCAGGCATAACGGGCCGTCACGGCCTTGGAATGAAGGAACGGGCAGATGCTCAAGGATCAGGACCGCATCTTTACCAACCTCTACGGCATGCATGACCGCAGCCTGGCGGGCGCGAAAAAGCGCGGGCATTGGGACGGCACGGCGGGGCTCCTGGCGCTGGGTCGCGACAAGATCATCGAGATCGTCAAGGCCTCCGGTCTGCGCGGCCGCGGCGGCGCGGGCTTTCCGACCGGGCTGAAATGGTCCTTCATGCCCAAGCAGTCGGACGGGCGTCCGGCCTATCTGGTGATCAACGCCGACGAATCCGAGCCGGGCACCTGCAAGGACCGCGAGATCATGCGGCACGACCCCCACACGCTGATCGAGGGCGCGCTGATCGCCTCTTTCGCGATGGGGGCGAACAATTGCTACATCTACATCCGCGGCGAATATATCCGCGAGCGCGAGGCGCTGCAGACCGCGATCGACGAATGCTATGACGCGGGGCTTCTGGGGCGCAACGCGGCCGGGTCGGGCTTTGACTTCGACCTTTACCTGCACCACGGCGCCGGCGCCTATATCTGCGGCGAGGAAACCGCGCTGCTGGAAAGCCTTGAGGGCAAGAAGGGCATGCCGCGCATGAAGCCGCCGTTCCCGGCGGGGGCGGGGCTTTATGGCTGCCCGACCACGGTGAACAACGTGGAATCCATCGCCGTCGTGCCCACCATCCTGCGCCGCGGGGCCGAGTGGTTTGCAGGCTTCGGCCGTCCGAACAACACCGGCACCAAGATTTTTGGCATCTCTGGCCATGTGAACAATCCCTGCGTGGTCGAAGAGACCATGTCGATCTCGTTGCGCGAATTGCTCGACGAACATTGCGGCGGCGTGCGGGGCGGCTGGAAGAACCTCAAGGCGGTGATCCCGGGCGGCTCGTCGGTGCCGATGCTGACGGCGGCGCAATGCGAAAACGCCATCATGGATTTCGACTGGCTGCGCGATCAGAAGTCGGGCCTTGGCACTGCGGCTGTCATCGTGATGGATCAGAACACCGATGTGATCAAGGCGATCTGGCGCCTGTCCAAGTTCTACAAGCACGAATCCTGCGGCCAGTGCACGCCCTGCCGCGAGGGCACGGGCTGGATGATGCGGGTGATGGAACGTCTGGTGAAGGGCGAGGCCGAGCTGGAAGAAATCGACATGCTCCTCTCGGTCACCAAGCAGGTCGAGGGTCACACGATCTGCGCGCTTGGCGATGCGGCGGCCTGGCCGATCCAGGGCCTGGTCAAGGCCTTCCGCAACGAGATCGAGGACCGCATCAAGTACAAGAAGACCGGTCGGGTCAGCGCCATCGCTGCCGAGTAGGGGGGAGGGGCATGGCTCCCTTCGCCCACAGGTGCCTGATCTCTGTGCCACGGTTGGGGCGTCTTGGTGCTGCTTTGGGGCTTGCGCTGCTGGTGCAGGCCTGCGGCCCTTCGGCGCCACCCGGGCCGCTGACCATGCCTTTGGCTGATGGCCGCGAACAGACGGTCCGCGTCAGCCCCTTCACCTATGTCGTCAACCGGCGCGAGCGGGGCGAAAGCCGGCCCGGCGTGATGTTGCGGGTGACGCGCGTCAACGCCCGCGATCTGGATTATTCCGACGGCCTGCGCGCCAAGAAAGCGGTCGAGGCCTATTGCGCCACCTTCAATCGCCAGTTGGATCCCCGGGCGGTCGGTCGTTTCTCGACGCCCAATGCCTGGGTCTTTGATGGAGACTGCCAGTGACCGTCGCGGCTCCGCAGGCGCAGGCCATGACCGGGGGCTGTTATGGCATGACAGGGACCGATCGGGCAGCCTTTGGGCTGCCGCCCAAGTTCATTGCCCCGCAGACGGCCGGGGCGCCGTCCTGCCGGAGATTTGTCATGCCTTTCCTTCGCTTCCCCCTTCTGGCGCTGTGTCTCGCGCTGCCCTTCGGTGCGGCCGCGACGCCGGTGCCCTTGCCGCAAGAGCCGCACATCAACGACGAACTGCGCGCCGCCGCGGCCGGCGACATCCTGCGCCACACCTGCCCGACCATCTCGGCGCGGCTTTTCGTGTTTCTGGGCCGTGTGCAGGATCTGAAATCCTATGCGATCAGCAAGGGCTACACCCCGCCCGAGGTGAAGGCCTTTCTGGACGACGATGCCCAGAAAGCCCGCATCAAGGCCGAGGCCGAGGCCTATCTGGCCGCGGCCGGTGCCAAGCCGGGCGATGTCGAAAGCTATTGCAAGGTGGGCCGCGACGAGATTGCCCGCAAGACGCCAATGGGCCAGATGCTGAGGTCGTCGCAATGACGCCTGTGGGCCATCATCTGGCAGAGTTGAACGTGGGCCGCCTGCTGGTGCCGACTGACGATCCGCGCGTTGCCGACTTCATGGCAGCGCTGGACCGGGTCAACGGGCTTGGCAAGCGGATGCCGGGTTTTGTCTGGATGATGGAGGGTTCGGGCGAGCCCGGCACCGGCAATACCGAGGCCAAGATCGGCGGCGATCCGCAATATGTCTCGAACCTGACGGTCTGGGAAAGCGTGGAAACGCTCGAGGCCTTTGTCTGGAACACCGTTCACCGCCAGTTCTATGAACGCCGGGCCGAATGGTTCGAGGTGCTGGGGCAGATGCATTTCGTGATGTGGTGGGTGCCCGAAGGCCACCGCCCGACGCTGGACGAGGCCCTGGCCCGGCTGGATCATCTGCGTGCCCATGGCGCCAGCGAAACCGCCTTCGGCTGGGCCTGGCTGCGGGAGGCCAAACTCTGGCGGCAGCGCGCCTGCGCCCCGAGCGCTGCGGAATGACGATGCATTCGGGCGGGCAGGACGCAAAATTTATCAAGGGCGGCGTGCGGACAGGCGGAAAACCCGTTGCCTTCGCGCGTCTAAAAGCGGATGAACCGCGCGAGGCGAAGCAGGGCGGCCCGGCCCCCTGCGCAAGCATCGGACGCGGACAGAGCGGAAGGACCGATCCCCATGTCTAACCTGAAAAAGCTGATCATCGACGGTATCGAGGTCGAGGTTGATCCGGCGATGACCCTCATTCAGGCCGCCGAAGTGGCCGGTGTCGAAATTCCGCGCTTTTGTTATCACGAACGGCTGACCATCGCCGGCAACTGCCGGATGTGCCTGGTCGAGGTGGTGGGCGGCCCGCCGAAGCCCGCGGCCTCTTGTGCAATGCAGGTGCGCGACCTGCGCGGCGGCCCGAATGGCGAGCCGGCCGTGGTCAAGACCAACTCGCCCATGGTGAAAAAGGCCCGCGAGGGCGTCATGGAATTCCTGCTGATCAACCATCCGCTCGATTGCCCGATCTGCGATCAGGGCGGCGAGTGCGACCTGCAGGACCAGGCCATGGCTTATGGCATAGATTTCAGCCGCTACCGCGAACCCAAGCGCGCGTCCGAGGATTTGAACCTAGGGCCGCTGGTCGCGACCACGATGACGCGCTGCATCTCTTGCACCCGCTGCGTGCGCTTCACAACCGAGGTCGCGGGCATCACCCAGATGGGCCAGACCGGGCGCGGCGAGGATGCCGAGATCACCAGCTATCTGAACATGACGCTCGATTCCAACCTGCAGGGCAATATCATTGACCTTTGCCCTGTGGGGGCGCTGACCTCGAAGCCCTATGCCTTCACCGCACGGCCCTGGGAACTGACCAAGACCGAATCCATCGACGTGATGGATGCGCTTGGGTCTAACATCCGCATCGACACCAAGGGCCGCGAAGTGATGCGCATTCTGCCGCGCAACCATGACGGCGTGAACGAAGAGTGGATTTCGGACAAGACCCGCTTCATCTGGGACGGTTTGCGCCGCCAGCGGCTGGACACGCCCTATGTCCGCGAGAACGGCAAGCTGCGCAAGGCCAGCTGGGGCGAGGCCTTGGCCAAGGCTGCGGCTGCCATGGCCGGCAAGAAGGTCGTTGGCCTCGTCGGCGATCTGGCCCCGGTCGAGGCGGCCTATAGCCTCAAGGCGCTGGTCGAATCGCTGGGCGGCCATGTCGAATCGCGCACCGATGGCGCGCGGCTGCCGATCGGCAACCGGTCGGCCTATGTGGGCAACGCCCGGATCGAGGATATCGACACTGCCAAGGGCATCCTTCTGATCGGCACCAACCCACGGCTTGAGGCGCCGGTGCTGAACGCCCGGATCCGCAAAGCCTGGCTCAAGGGCGCGCAGGTCGGACTGATCGGGCAAGCGGCGGATCTGACCTATGACTACCACCATTTCGGCACTGACCGTCAGGCGCTGGTCGACCTGATCAAACAGGCCGAGGCTCAGGGCCCGGATGGCAAGCCCGGCGTCGTCATCGTGGGGCAGGGCGCGATCAGCGAGGCCGATGGCGCCGCCGTTCTGGCCCATGCCATGAAACATGCCCAGATCATGGGCGTGAAGCTGCTGGTCCTGCACACGGCCGCGGCGCGGGTCGGCGCGATGGACGTGGGCGCTGTGACCGAAGGCGGCCTTGCCGCCGCCATCGACGGCGCCGAGGTGATCTACAACATGGGCGCCGACGAGGTCGAGATCGCTCCCGGTCCCTTCGTGATCTATCAGGGCAGCCATGGCGACCGCGGGGCCAACCGTGCCGACGTGATCCTTCCGGGCGCCGCCTATACAGAGGAAAACGGCCTCTTCGTGAACACTGAAGGCCGGCCGCAGCTTGCGATGCGGGCCAGCTTCGCGCCGGGCGAGGCCAAGGAAAACTGGGCGATCCTGCGCGCCCTGTCGGCCGAACTGGGCAAGACCCTGGCCTGGGACAGCCTCGCGCAGTTGCGCCATGCCATCGTGGCCAAGCATCCGCATCTGGCGGCGATCGACACGGTGCCCGACAATGGCTGGACGCCGCTCACCCTGCGCGACATGGGGGCCGCGACCTTCCGCAACGCCTTCAAGGCCTTCTACATGACCAACCCCATCGCACGGGCCTCGGCCACGATGGGCGAGCTTGCGACCCTGGAAGCGCAGCGCGCCTCGGTCCCGATGGCAGCCGAGTGATGGGCCTTTCCCCTGCCAAAGCCGGTCTGACGGTTGCCGCTTTCGCGGCCCTGCAGGCTTGCGCGGGGCAGGGGGCCGATGCGTCGCAAGCCGCCTTCAAGCCGCAATATCTGGGAATCGAAACCATCCTTATGGATGGCGATCTGGTCGATTTCCGGGTGGCGATGAAGGGCGCGCGCAACCGCGATGACGTCTCGAACTATGCGCGCTGTGCCGCGGCGCAATATGCCTTGATCCGCGGCTACGGTTTTGCGCGCCATCTGCGCACGAATATCGCGGAAAGCGGTGGAACTTGGCGCGCAGATGCGGTTTACACCATCTCGGCTGCGCTGCCCCTCGGGCTGCGCACCATTGACGCCGAAGTGACAGTGCGCGACTGCGGCGCGCAGGGAATACCGACGGTCTAGGCTCACCAGCATGTGGGTCGGCAAACTTGGGCCGAACTGAAGAGGACGAGGATTATGGGTTTCTTCCAGACAGGGCTTGGCACGGCGGTGCTGTTGCTTGCCCAAAGCCTGCTGATCGTTGCTTTCGTGATGATCAGCCTGTTGTTCCTTGTCTATGGCGACCGCAAGATCTGGGCGGCGGTGCAGATGCGGCGCGGCCCGAACGTCGTGGGGCCCTTCGGTCTGCTGCAATCGGTGGCCGATGCACTGAAGTATGTGGTGAAAGAGATCGTGGTTCCCGCCGGGGTTGACCGTCCGGTCTTTTTCCTCGCGCCGCTTCTGTCCTTCGTGCTGGCGATCCTCGCCTGGGCCGTGGTGCCCTTCAGCCCGGGCTGGGTGCTGGCAGACATCAACGTGGCCATCCTTTTCGTCTTTGCCGCCTCCTCGCTCGAGGTGTACGGCGTCATCATGGGCGGCTGGGCCTCGAACTCGAAATACGCCTTCCTGGGGTCGCTGCGGTCCGCCGCCCAGATGATTTCCTACGAAGTCTCGATGGGCCTGATCATCATCGGCATCATCATCTCGACCGGGTCGCTGAGCTTTGGCGCCATCGTCGAGGCGCAGAAGACCGGATATGGCCTGCTGGGCTGGTACTGGCTGCCGCATCTGCCGATGGTGGTGATGTTCTTCATCTCGGCCCTGGCGGAAACCAACCGGCCGCCCTTCGACTTGCCGGAGGCGGAATCCGAACTCGTCGCGGGCTTCATGGTGGAATATTCCTCGACGCCCTACCTGTTGTTCATGGCCGGCGAATATATCGCCATCTTCCTGATGTGCGCGCTGATCAGCCTGTTGTTCTTCGGCGGCTGGCTCTCGCCCATTCCCGGCCTGCCCGATGGCGTGCTGTGGATGGTCGCCAAGATGTGGGTCTGGTTCTTCATGTTCGCCATGGTGAAGGCCATCGTACCACGCTACCGCTATGACCAGCTGATGCGGATCGGCTGGAAAGTGTTCCTGCCGCTGTCGCTGGCCTGGGTCGTGATCGTGGCGTTTCTGGCGAAATACGAAATCCTTGGCCACTTCTGGGCCAGATATGCGATGGGAGGCTGACCATGGGACCCACTCAGACCACCGATTACGGCCGGGCCGTCAAGTATTTCCTGCTGACCGATTTCATCAAGGGCTTCGGCCTTGGCCTGAAATACTTCTTCGCGCCCAAGGCGACGCTGAACTACCCGCATGAAAAGGGGCCGCTGTCGCCCCGCTTCCGCGGTGAACATGCGTTGCGCCGCTATCCCAGCGGCGAAGAGCGCTGCATCGCCTGCAAGCTTTGCGAGGCGGTCTGCCCCGCGCAAGCGATCACCATCGACGCCGAGCCGCGCGATGACGGGTCGCGCCGCACCACGCGCTATGACATCGACATGACCAAATGCATCTACTGCGGCTTCTGCCAGGAGGCTTGCCCTGTCGATGCCATCGTGGAGGGTCCGAACTTCGAATTCGCCGCCGAAACGCGCGAGGAGCTGTTCTACGACAAGGCCAAATTGCTGGACAACGGCGACCGCTGGGAAGCCGAAATCGCCCGCAACCTTGAACTCGACGCGCCCTATCGGTGAGCCAATGACCGAAGATTTCGCCAAATTCTTCCAGACGATGATGAGCCAGGGCCAGCAGATGGCCAAGGCCTTCACGCCCTCGTCTTTCGGCGGGATCGACCCCAAGGCTTTCGAGGCGATGTTCCCGGCGATGCCCAAGGAAATGCTCGAGATGTTCTTTGGCAAGACCTTCAACCCCGAGGGTCTGGACGCCCGCACGCGGTTCCTCGTGACCATCGCGGCGCAGACCGTGCTGGGCCCCCTGGGCGAGCCGCAGCTGCGCCCGACCGTCCGGAACGCGCTGGCCGCCGGCGCCAGCAAACGCGAGATCGTCGAAGTGATCTGGCAGATGACCATGTTCGGCGGCCTGCCCGCCACCCAGAAGGCGCTGGAAATCGCGCAATCCGTCTTCACTGACACCGAGGAGACCCCGGCATGACTGTGGCAGCCCTTGCCTTTTACGCCTTTTCCATCGTCACGGTCGCCGCGGCCCTGATGGTCACGCTGTCGCGCAACCCGGTCCATTCGGTGCTGTGGCTGATCCTGACCTTCCTGTCCTCGGCGGGGCTTTTCGTGCTGCTGGGCGCGGAGTTCGTGGCCATGCTCTTGATCATCGTCTATGTCGGCGCGGTCGCGGTGCTGTTCCTGTTTGTCGTGATGATGCTCGATGTCGACTTCGAAGAGCTGAAGGGACAGATGGTCAAATACATGCCGCTGGGCCTGCTGGTCGGCGTGGTGATCCTGATGCAGCTGGCGCTTGGGATCGGGGCCTGGACCTCGGCCGATGGCGCGATGGGCCTGCACCAGGCGCCGACGCCGGATGTGGCGCAGGTGGAAAACACCCGGGCGCTGGGGATGCTGATCTATGACAAGTATCTTTATCTCTTCCAGCTTTCGGGTCTGATCCTGCTGGTCGCCATGATCGGGGCCATCGTCTTGACCCTGCGGCACCGGCGCGACATCAAGCGGCAGAACGTGCTGCACCAGATGTGGCGCGACCCGGCCAAGGCGCTGGAGATGATCGACGTCAAACCGGGGCAGGGCCTCTGATTTGGGTAGGATGGGCAATCTGCCCATCTTGCCGGACGCATGACCAAGATGGGCAGATTGCCCATCCTACCAAAGGACAACGGGCAAACGACCCGGAGGGACTAGGATGATCGGACTGGAACACTACCTGGCAGTGGCGGCGGCTTTGTTCGTCATTGGCATCTTTGGCATCTTCCTCAACCGGAAGAACGTGATCGTCATCCTGATGTCGATCGAACTGATGCTTCTGGCCGTGAACATCAACTTCGTGGCCTTTTCCTCGAAATCGGGCGATCTGGTGGGGCAGGTGTTCAGCCTGTTCATCCTGACCGTCGCCGCAGCCGAGGCCGCCATCGGCCTGGCCATCCTGGTCGTGTTCTTCCGCAACCGCGGCACGATTGAAGTCGAAGACGCGAACGTGATGAAGGGCTGAGGATATGGTGTCGGTGATCCTCCTCGCACCTCTGGTGGGTGCATTAATCTGCGGCTTTTTCTGGCGCCTCATCGGCGAGAGAACCGGGCAGATCATCTCCACGGGCCTGTTGTTTCTGGCCGCCGTGCTGTCCTGGTATGTCTTCCTGACCTTCAACGGCACCACGCAGCACATCGAACTGATGCGCTGGGTCGAAAGCGGCACGCTCAGCACCGATTGGGCGATCCGACTCGACCGGTTGACGGCGATCATGCTGATCGTGGTCACCACGGTTTCCGCGCTCGTCCATCTCTACAGTTTCGGCTACATGGCGCATGATGAGAACTGGGGCCATGACGAGCCCTATCGGGCGCGCTTCTTCGCCTATCTGTCGTTCTTCACCTTCGCCATGCTGGCGCTGGTCACCTCTGACAATCTGATCCAGATGTTCTTCGGCTGGGAGGGTGTCGGCGTGGCCTCTTACCTGCTGATCGGCTTTTACTACCGCAAGCCTTCCGCGGCTGCGGCGGCGATCAAGGCTTTCGTCGTCAACCGTGTCGGCGACTTCGGCTTTGCGCTTGGCATCTTCGGCCTGTTCTACCTGACCGACTCGATCAAGTTCGACGATGTCTTTGCAGCCGCCCCGACGATCGGGGGCGAGACCCTGCATTTCCTCTGGGGCAACTGGAATGCCGCCAATGTGCTGGGGGTCCTGTTGTTCATCGGCGCTTGCGGCAAGTCGGCGCAGCTGTTCCTGCACACCTGGCTGCCTGACGCGATGGAGGGTCCGACCCCGGTTTCCGCGCTGATCCACGCGGCCACCATGGTGACGGCGGGCGTCTTCCTTGTCTGCCGGATGTCGCCGCTTTACGAATTCGCGCCCGACGCCAAGATGTTCATCGTGGTGATCGGCGCCTCGACCGCCTTCTTTGCCGCGACCGTCGGCCTCGTGCAGAACGACATCAAGCGCGTGATCGCCTATTCGACCTGTTCGCAGCTGGGCTACATGTTCGCGGCGGCCGGTTCGGGCGTCTACGGCGTGGCGATGTTCCATCTGCTGACCCATGCCTTCTTCAAGGCCATGCTGTTCCTCGGCGCCGGTTCGGTCATCACCGCGATGCACCATGAACAGGACATGCGGAACTACGGCGGCCTGCGCAAGAAGGTGCCGCTGACCTTCTGGGCGATGATGATCGGCACTCTGGCGATCACCGGCGTCGGCATCCCCTTCTCGGGCGAGGCCTTCGGCGTGCCGATCGGCTTTGCCGGCTTCCTGTCCAAGGACGCGATCATCGAAAGCACCTATGCTGGCGGGTCTATCTACGGCTTCACGCTTCTGGTCGTGGCTGCGGCCTTCACCAGCTTCTATTCCTGGCGGCTGATGTTCCTGACCTTCTATGGCGAGGCGCGGGGCGACCATCACGCGCATGATCATGCCAAGGAAAGCCCGCTGGTCATGACCATTCCGCTGGTCGTCCTGGCCGTGGGTGCTGTCTTTGCCGGCATGGCCTGGTACAACGACTTCTTTGGCAACGTCGAGACGATGTCGCACTTCTTCTCGCTGAAGGAAGGGGCCGCGCCGGGCGCCGGTGCCATCTATTACGGCGAGGCCAACAAGGTGCTCGAGACCGCGCATCAAAGCCCGGCCTGGGTCAGCCTGTCGCCCTTCGTGGCCATGCTTCTGGGTTTTGGCGTGGCGTACCAGTTCTATATCCGCAAGCCCTATCTGCCCGCGCTCTGGGCGGAAAATCAGGCGCCGCTCTACCGCTTCCTTCTGAACAAATGGTACTTTGACGAGCTTTACGAGGTGATCTTCGTGCGCGCGGCCAAGGCCCTGGGGCGGCTTTTGTGGAAGCGCGGCGATGGCGACATCATCGACGGCACGCTGAACGGCGTGGCCATGGGGATCGTTCCCTTCTTCACCCGGTTGGCAGGGCGCGCCCAGTCCGGCTATATCTTCACCTATGCCTTCGCCATGGTTCTGGGGATCGCCGTGCTGATCACCTGGATGACCATCGCCGGGGGGACGCACTGATGAACAACCTTCTGTCTATCGTCACCTTCATCCCCGCGGTCGCGGCGGTGATCCTCGCGCTGTTCCTGCGCGGCAATGATCCGGCCGCGCAGCGCAACGCCAAGTGGCTGGCGCTGTTCGCCACCAGCCTCAGCTTTCTGGTCTCGCTTCTCGTGCTCAAGGGCTTCGATCCGGCCAACGTGGGCTTTCAGTTCGTCGAGGATCGGCCCTGGGTCCTGGGCCTGCATTACAAGATGGGGGTGGATGGCATCTCGATCCTCTTCGTGATGCTGACCACCTTCCTGATGCCGATCACGATTGCCTCCTGCTGGAACGTCACGGACCGGGTGAAGGACTACATGATCGCGTTTCTGCTGTTGGAGACGCTGATGCTGGGCGTCTTCACCGCGCTGGACCTCGTGCTGTTCTACCTGTTCTTCGAGGCCGGCCTGATCCCCATGTTCCTGATCATCGGCATCTGGGGCGGGGTGAACCGGATCTATGCCTCGTTCAAGTTCTTCCTCTACACGTTCCTCGGTTCGGTTCTGATGCTGGTGGCCATGGTGGCGATGTACAAGGCCGCCGGCACCACCGACATTCCCACGCTGATGACCTTCAAGTTCAGCCATGACCCGATCGTGGTTCTGGGCATGAATGTCACCGGTGGCCTGCAGACCCTGCTGTTCCTCGCCTTCTTCGCGAGCTTTGCGGTCAAGATGCCGATGTGGCCGGTTCATACCTGGCTGCCCGATGCCCACGTGCAGGCGCCCACGGCGGGTTCGGTCGTGCTGGCCGCGATCCTGCTGAAGATGGGCGGCTACGGCTTCCTGCGCTTTTCGATGCCGATGTTCCCGGTGGCAGCACATCTCTGGACGCCCTTGGTCTTCTGGATGAGTGCCATTGCCATCGTCTACACCTCGCTCGTGGCGCTGGTGCAGCAGGACATGAAGAAGCTGGTGGCCTATTCCTCGGTCGCGCATATGGGTTACGTCACCATGGGCATCTTCGCGATGAACCCGCAGGGTGTCGACGGTGCGATCTTCCAGATGCTGAGCCACGGCTTCGTCTCGGGTGCGATGTTCCTTTGCGTCGGCGTGATTTATGACCGCATGCACACCCGCGAGATCGACGCCTATGGCGGGCTGATCAACCGGATGCCGGCCTATGCGCTGGTCTTCATGTTCTTCACCATGGCCAACGTGGGCCTGCCGGGCACCAGCGGTTTCGTGGGTGAATTCCTGACCCTGATGGGCACCTTCCAGGCCGATACCTGGGTGGCCGCCGTCGCCACCTCTGGCGTGATCCTGTCGGCGGCCTATGGTCTGTGGCTTTACCGCCGCGTGGTCTTTGGCGCGCTGGTCAAGGAAAGCCTCAAGACCATCACCGACATGACCCGGCGCGAGCGGGCGATCTTTGCGCCCCTGATCGTGATGAGCCTTCTGCTCGGCGTCTATCCCAAGGTGGTGACCGACATCATCGACCCGTCGGTCGGCGCGCTGATCACCCAATTCCGCGCCGATGTGCCGGTCGAGGCGCAGGCCCCGTCCACCACCGCGCAAGCATCGAACTGAGAGGGCGCTTCCATGTTGACCCAAGATCTCCATACGGTTCTGCCCGAACTGGTCCTTGCGATCTATACGATGGCGGCGCTGATGTTCGCCGTCTACACCGGCAAGGACAGCGTGACCTCGGCGCTGACCTGGGCCACGGCCGGGCTGATGGCGGCGCTGGCGCTCTGGATCGGCGCGGGCGAGGCCGGCAGCCATACGGCCTTCGGCGGGCTCTTCGTCGACGACGCCTTTGCCCGTTTTGCCAAGGTGACGATCCTGCTGTCGGCCGCCGCGGTTCTGGTGATCAGCCAGGATTTCATGGCTCGCCGCGGTCTGGCGCGCTTTGAATATCCGATCCTTCTGGCCTTGGCGACGATCGGCATGATGGCGATGGTCTCGGCCGGCGACCTCATGTCGCTCTACATGGGGTTGGAACTGCAATCCCTGGCGCTTTACGTCGTGGCCTCGATCCAGCGCGACAGCGCCAAATCGACCGAGGCCGGGTTGAAGTATTTCGTCCTCGGCGCCCTGTCGTCGGGCCTTTTGCTCTACGGTGCCTCGCTGGTCTATGGCTATGCCGGCACCACGGGCTTTGCCGGCATCCTGACCACGGTGCAGCATGGTGTGCCGGTCGGCCTGCTGATCGGGCTGGTCTTCATGCTGTCGGGTCTGGCTTTCAAGATCTCGGCCGCGCCCTTCCACATGTGGACGCCCGACGTTTACGAAGGCGCGCCGACCCCGGTCACCGCCTTCTTCGCCACGGCGCCCAAGGTCGCCGCCATGGCGCTGATCGCCCGGCTTGTGGAGGGGGCCTTCGGCGGCATCACCCCGCAGTGGAGCCAGGTTCTGGCCGCACTTTCGGTCGTCTCGATGTTCGTGGGCGCCATTGCCGCCATCGGTCAGCGCGACATCAAGCGCCTGATGGCCTATTCCTCAATCGCGCACATGGGCTTTGCGCTGATGGGCCTCGCCGCCGGGACCGCCTTTGGCGTGCAGGCCATGCTGATCTACATGGCGATCTATGTCACGATGAACGTCGGCACCTTCGCCTTCGTCATGTCGCTGGAGATGGGCGGCAAGCCGGTCACCGACATCGGCCTGTTGAACCAGTTCTCCAAGCGCGAGCCGTTGAAGGCGCTGGCCGTGCTGGTCCTGATGTTCTCGCTGGCCGGTGTGCCGCCGATGCTGGGCTTTTTCGGAAAATTCTATGTGCTGAAGGCGGCGGTGGATGCGGGGATGTCCTGGCTCGCCGTGGCGGGTGTGGTGGCCTCGGTGATCGGTGCCTTCTACTACCTGCGCATCGTGTTCTACATGTACTTCGGGGCCGATCAGGAGGGTGCCGAAAGCCGCATGGCGCCGGCGCAATGGGTTGCGCTGATGGGTGTGGCGGTGATCATGCTGGCCGCCATCGTGAACTTCTTCGGCATCGAACCCGCGGCCGTGGCTGCCGCTGCCTCGCTTGTCGGCTGAGCCGCCCCTCTGGCCCGCCGGTGTGGCGCGCCACATCTGCGAAAGCCTCGACAGCACCAATGCCCATGCCTTGAGGCTGGCCCCGCAGACGCCGGGGCCAGCTTGGTTTCTGGCCCATGAGCAGACCTCGGGCAAGGGCCGCCGGGCGCGGCCCTGGGTCAGCCCGCGCGGCAACTTTCACGCCTCCTTGCTGCTGCACCCGACCGAGCCCGCGGCCGAGGTGGCGCTGCGCACTTTTGCCGCTGCCCTCGCCCTGCGCGAGGCGCTGGTGGCCCTGACCGACCTGCCACAGGCCTTCACGCTGAAATGGCCCAACGACGTCTTGTTGAACGGCGGCAAGCTCGCAGGGATCCTGCTGGAAAGCACGGCCTCCGGTCAGGGCGTGGCCCATCTGGCCATCGGCATCGGGGTCAACCTGCTGGCCGCCCCCGATGCGAGCCAGGTCGAGCCCGGCGCGCTGGCTCCGGTGTCGCTTTTCCAGGAGACCGGCCTGCGCATCGCACCCGAGACCCTGCTGAGCCACCTCGCCGCCGCCTATGCCCGCTGGGAGGCCACCTTCACCACAGAAGGTTTCGCCCCCCTGCGCGCCGCCTGGCTTTCCCATGCCGCGCGCCTGGGCGAGGTGATCCGGGCCCGCACCGGGGCAATCACCCAGACCGGCCGGTTTGAAACCATCGACCCGTCCGGAAACCTCATCCTGACCACGGCCGATGGCCGCAGGTCGATCCCCGCCGCCGAGGTCTTCTTCTGATGCCCGCCCTCTTCATCTGTTCGTAAATATCCCACGGGGAGCGCGAGGGGTGTGAAACCCCTCGCTGCCCCGGCCAGCCATGAGGCGCCCGATGCTTCTCGCCATTGACTGCGGCAACACCAACACCGTGTTTTCCATCTGGGACGGCGCGAAATTCCGCGCGACCTGGCGGATTTCGACCGATCACAAACGTACAGCGGACGAATATTTCGTCTGGCTGTCCTCGTTGATGGCGCTGACCAAGGTCGAGGCGCATGTGACCGAGGCGATCATCTCCTCGACCGTGCCGCGCGTGGTCTTCAACCTGCGCGTCCTGTGCAACCGCTACTTCGATTGCAGGCCCCTGGTGGTGGGAAAGCCGGAATGCCGCCTGCCGGTGCCGCCGCGGGTCGATCAGGGCACCACGGTCGGGCCGGACCGGCTGGTCAACACGGTCGCGGGCTTTCACCGGCATGGTGGCAATCTGATCGTGGTGGATTTCGGCACGGCCACCACCTTTGACGTGGTCGATGACGATGGCGCCTATGTGGGCGGCGTCATCGCCCCCGGTGCCAACCTCTCGCTCGAGGCGTTGCACATGGCCGCCGCGGCCCTGCCGCATGTCGATGTGGCACGGCCGATGCGCGCCATCGGCACGAATACGGTGGCCTGCATGCAATCCGGCGTGTATTGGGGCTATATCGGTCTGGTCGAGGGCATCGTGCGCGAAGTGCGCAAGGAACGTCCTGCCCCGATGAAAGTCATTGCGACTGGCGGGCTTGCCCCGTTGTTCGCGCAAGGAACCGAGCTATTTGACGCGGTCGAGGATGACCTGACCATGCATGGTCTGGTCCTGATCCAAAGCTTTAACAAAGAGAGTGCCGATGCCCCCGATGAAACCCGGTGAGCGACTGATATACCTTCCCTTGGGCGGCGCCGGCGAGATCGGCATGAACGCCTATGTCTATGGCTATGGCATGCCGGGGAAAGAGCGGCTGATCCTGGTCGATCTGGGCGTGGCTTTCCCGGACATGGACGGTTCGCCCGGGGTGGACCTGATCATGGCCGACATCAAGTGGCTGACCGACCGGCTGGACCGGCTCGAGGCGATTTTCATCACCCATGCCCATGAGGACCACATCGGTGCCCTGCCGCATCTGTGGGCGCAACTGAAAAAGCCGGTCTACGCGCGGGCTTTCACCGCCACCATCGGCCGGATGAAGCTGGAAGAGGCGGGCCTTGCCCGCGATGCCATCCGCACTGTCAAGCCGCGGCCCGAGACGGTCACCGCCGGCCCCTTCGAGGTGCAATTCGTGCCGGTCAGCCACTCGATCCCTGAAAGTGCCGCGCTGGTGATCGACACGCCGGCCGGCCGCATCGTGCATTCGGGCGATTTCAAGCTGGATCGCAACCCGATCGTGGGCGAGGCCTGGGACGATGCCCGGTTTGAAGAGATCGCCCTGGAGCGTCCGATCAAGGCGCTGATGTGCGATTCGACCAATGTCTTCTCGCCTTTGCCCGGAAGGTCGGAATCCACGCTGGCCGTGCCCTTGGCCGAACTGATCGCAGCGCAGGGCGGCATGGTGGTGGCCACGACCTTCGCCTCGAACGTGGCGCGTCTGAAAACGCTGGCCGAGGCGGGGCGGGCGGCGGGCCGCACGATCTGTCTTCTGGGCCGGGCCATGAAGCGCATGGTGCTGGCGGCCGAAGAGGCGGGCGTTCTGCAGGGCTTTCCGCGTCACGTGACGCCTGAGGACGCGCTGGAAGTGTCGCGCAAGAACCTGATGCTGATCGTCACCGGCTCGCAGGGCGAACGGCGCGCGGCCTCGGCCCAACTGGCGCGCGGCAAATATCTGGGGCTCGAGATGCGCGAGGGCGATACGTTCCTGTTCTCGTCCAAGACCATCCCGGGCAACGAGCGCGACGTCTTGAAGGTGGTCAATGCCTTTTCGGAAAAGGGCGTGAACATCGTCGATGACACGGGCGGCAGGTATCACGTCTCGGGCCATGCCAACCGGCCGGATCTGGAACATGTGCACCGGCTGCTGTTGCCCGACATGGTGGTGCCGATGCATGGCGAACACCGGCACCTGCGCGAACATGTGAAGCTGGCCAATGACGCCGGGATCGCCTCGATCATCGCGACCAATGGCACGATGGTGAACCTGACAGGCGAGATGCCCGCGGTGGCAGAGCGGATCGAGGCGGGGCGGGTCTATCTGGACGGCACGGCCCTCGTCGGCGCGCTGGACGGCGTGGTGCGCGAGAGGATCCGCCTGGCGCTGAACGGTCATGTCACGGTAACGGTGATCGTGGACGAGGATGGCGAGGCCTTGGGCGAGCCCTGGGTCGACACGATGGGCCTGCCTCCCACCGGGCGCGGCGGGCGTGATCTGGCGGAGACGCTGGAGGGCGATCTGGCTGATTTCGTCGAAGGCGCCGGTCGCAAGGTCATGGCCGATGACGACAAGTTGGAAGAGGCTTTGAAACGCGTCGTGCGTCAGGTCACGATGGAAGAGATCGGCAAGAAGCCAGAGGTCATCGTGGTGATCAGCCGGCTTTCGTCGGAATAGGGCCCGGGGCCGGGGCGCTCGGCGGACCCGGCTGGGGGGTTTCACACCCCCCAGACCCCCCGTGGGATATATGTGAACAAATGAAGGGGAAAGAAAACGCCCGGCTCGATGGGGAGCCGGGCGTTTTTCATGACAAGAGGCGGCGGTCAGGCGGCGTTGTTTTCGCCTTCGTCCTCGTCCGGGGTCGGCTCGGGCACGCGGAAACTGCGCAGGATGAAGTCGGGCACGTGATCGCCCATGCCGACCACACGTTCGTATTGGCCGGGGTAGGAGGAGCGGTAGGGCCGATCGCTGCGGGAGTCGCTGCGACTGTCACTACGAGACTCACTGCGGTGATCCGCGCGGTGATCGGGGCGCAGCTCGGGGCGGCGTTCGGTCGGGCTGGAGCGGTCGGCGCTCTGGCGCGGGGGCCGCTCGGTGGTCGGGCGGTCCTGAGAGGCGCGGCTTGGGGCGGGCTGGACGAGGGTGGGCTCATCAGGCTCGGTGGTTTCGATCACGGGCATCACGTCGCGCGGCTTCACGTCGCCACGCGCCGACGGAAGAACGCTGCCACGCGGGCCGCGACCAGAGCCGCCGCGACCCGAGGAAGCGGACCGGCTGGAACCACCGCGGCTGCGGTCGGAATTGTCGGAGGCGTCGTCAAGCGCGCCTGCGGGCAGGGCAGCGCGCGGGATCTGCGCCTTTACCAGATGTTCGATGGCGGCGAGATATTTGTCATCCGCTGGCACGGAAATGCTGAAGGCCTTGCCCAGGCGCCCGGCGCGCCCGGTGCGGCCGATGCGGTGCACGTAATCTTCGGGATGGGACGGCACATCGAAGTTGAAGACATGGCTGACGGCCGGAATGTCGAGACCGCGCGCCGCCACATCCGAAGCGATCAGGAGCCGCAACGCGCCGTCACGGAATTCATCGAGCGTTTTGGTGCGGACCGATTGATCGAGGTCGCCATGGATTGGCGCCGCGTGAAAACCATGCGCTTTCAGCGATTTGGCCACGACATCGACATCCATCTTGCGGTTGCAGAAGACGATGGCATTGGTCAGCGCCTCGCCCTCGGCCTTGATCAGCGCGCGCAGGACGGCGCGCTTTTCGGTGAAGCTGCGGTCCTTGCGTGTGGGCGAGAAGGCGAAGAGCTTCTGTTCGATCGAGGTGTTGGCGGTGGCCTGACGGGCGACCTCGATCTTGGCGGGGTTGTTCAGGAAGGCATTTGTGATGCGCTCGATCTCGGGCGCCATGGTGGCCGAGAAGAACAGCGTCTGCCGCGTCTTGGGCGTCATCTGGAAGATGCGCTCGATGTCCGGGATGAAGCCCATGTCCAGCATGCGGTCGGCTTCGTCCACCACCATGATCTGCACACCGGTCAAGAGCAGCTTGCCGCGTTCGAAATGGTCAAGCAGCCGGCCGGGCGTTGCGATCAGCACGTCGACGCCGCGGTCGATCAGCTTGTCCTGATCGCCGAACGAGACGCCACCGATCAGCAGGGCCTTGGTCAGCTTGGTGTATTTGGCGTATTTGTCGAAGCTTTCGGCCACCTGAGCCGCCAGTTCGCGCGTCGGCGCCAGCACAAGGCTGCGCGGCATGCGCGCCCGGGCGCGGCCCTGGCCCAGAAGCGTGATCATCGGCAAGGTGAAGCCCGCGGTCTTGCCGGTCCCGGTCTGGGCGATGCCCAGCACATCCTGGCCACGCAAGGCCGGCGGGATGGCCTGGGCCTGAATGGGAGTGGGGGTTTCGTAACCGGATTCAACCACGGCTTGCAGCACACGTGGGTCCAGTTCAAGGTCAGAGAATTTTGTCATCAGCGTCCTGAAAGGGCGGGATCGGCCCGCCATGGGTCATGGGACGCAACTTTCGGGCGTCCCCGCGTCTTGGGCCAAGCGCCCACGGTCCCGCGGATAACGGAAATCGCCCTTAGGGTCAAGCAATTGCCGCATTTTTGCAGCATTTGGACAGGTTGCTTGAGGTCTGCTTGCGTTACATGATAGGGGTGCTAACCTCGTTTGAAATGGTGAGGTACGAGTTTTGAAATGGGACGGGTGTAGTGATGCAAGGCACTGATCTTCAACGCAACAGGTGGAATTTCTTGCGCAGGTCCCTGAGGGCGAACCGGGAATTCAACTTCGTCTACCTCAACAATCCCAAAGTTGCCTGTTCTTCGATCAAGACCTTGCTGTGGTCGCAAATTCAGAACGTGCCGCCGCTCAGCATCAAGTATGAACATGTCATCGAAGGTTCGCCTTTCGAGGATGATCCTGCAAAACTCGCCTGGGCCGAGAAGGCCTATGTCTTTTCGGTGGTCCGCAACCCCTTTACCCGCGTCGTTTCGGCCTATCTCGACAAGATCCGCAAGCGCGAAGTGCATCAGTGGGACCCCTTCGCGCGCCGCCATGGCCTGCCTTTGGACCAGACGATTTCCTTCGATCTCTTCATCGAATTGATGGCGACCGACAAGCCGGCGCTCAGCGATCCGCATTGGTGCCCGCAGGTGCTTGGTCTGTTGCACGAGGATTTGACGCCAAACTACGTGGGGCAGATCGAGCGGATGGATCAGGATTTTCCGGTGATCCTGCGCAAGGTCTTTCCGGAGCGCGGCCTTGCCGCCTATCGCCGCTCGGTGCATGCCACCGGCGCTTCGGAAGGCTTTGCGCCTTACTTTGCCGATCAGGGGACCCTGGATCGGGTGCGCGCCTACTATGCCGAGGATTTCGAGGTTTACGGCTACGACACCGATTTCACCAAGGGGCTGGCCAGCCGGATCGAGCCTGTGCATCACGATCACAGCCACCCGGCCTTCGCGGCCTGGGCCCGGGACTTTGCGCCGCCACCCGAACGGCCCGCGCCCAAGCCAGCGCCCAAGCCCGAGCCCGAGATCGACGATGCCACTCTGGCGCGCCGCTTGCAGTGGAACGCCGGCAATCCGGAGCGGCTCAAGGCGCTCTTGACCGATTATGCCGAACGCATCCGCACCGGCCCGGATTTCCTGCGCGAAGCCGCGGGCCAGTCGCGTCCCAAGGTCTGAGGACCGCCGGGCAGGGGGCTGACGTGTCGCATGTCACGGGGCGGATATGAGCCTGGACCGGTTTCTCAAGACGGTGCATGGCTGGCTTGGCGTGCTGATCCTGCCCTGGATCGTGATGGCCGGTCTGACCGGGTTCTATCAGAACCACGGTGATCTGGTCGAAGCGGTTCTGCCTTTCGCCGCGCCGTCGACCGACGAGATCGTGGCGCTGTTCCAATCGCAGCCGGTGGCGCAGGTCGATCCGGCCGAGGCGGCGAAACTGGCCGCACGTCTTTTGCCGGATCTTGCGGCGGCGGTGGCGCCGGTGGGGTTCCTTGGGCGCGCCACCTATCAGGCGCGGTCGCCGCAAGGCCGCATCCTGCGCATAGATGCCGCAACCGGCGCCTATGCCTTGCAGGGCGATTTTGTGACAACCTATCACCGCCATGACGGAAGCCTGCTGGTCCGGGTGGTCAACTGGGGCAAGCTTTTCGTGCTCTTGCACCGGGCGGGCTGGGCCGGCGACCGTTTTGGCACATGGCCGGCCGACCTGACCGCGCTGGCGCTGGTGGTGTTCGGGTCGAGCGGGCTTTACCTGTTCCTGACGCCGCGCCTGCGCCGCTGGCAGTGGCGCAGGCGGGTCAGGCTGTCGGGCGGCGGGGCAGAAAGCTGACACGGCCAGCCGCAGGCGCGTCAGCCGCTGTCGGGGGGCACCGGGATGCTGGCCTCAAGACAGAACGATCCGACCGCGCCCCTCAGCGCCATGGCTCCGCGCGGCCGCAGCTTTGCGACCGGGCCCTTTGCGGTCAGACCATCATTTCCTTGGTCGCGGTCAGCTTGAGGTCGGGGTAGTCACGCTCCACCCGGTCGATGTCCCATTTGAGCCGGGTCAGAAAGACGGTGGCGCCGTCGCTGTCGATGGCGATATGACCCTTGTTGACGTTGATCAGCTTTTCCATCTCGGCCTTGGGGCCGGAGACCCAGCGGGCCGAGGTGAATTGGCTCGGCTCGAACCGGACGGGGAGGGAGTATTCCTCTTCGATGCGGGAGGCCAGCACCTCGAACTGCAACTGGCCCACGACGCCCACGATATAGCCCGAACCGATCATCGGCTTGAAGACCTTGGCGGCCCCCTCTTCGGCGAATTGGGTCAGCGCCTTTTCCAGATGCTTGGCCTTCATCGGGTCGAGCGCGCGCACGCCCGACAGAAGTTCCGGCGCGAAAGAGGGGATGCCGGTGAAGCGCAGCGCCTCGCCCTCGGTCAGGGCGTCGCCGATGCGCAACTGGCCATGGTTCGGGATGCCGATGATGTCGCCGGCCCAGGCCTCTTCGGTCAATTCGCGGTCCGCGGCGAGGAACATGACCGGGCTGGCCACCGTCATGGGCTTTTTGCTGCGCACATGCAGCAGCTTCATGCCACGGGTGAAATGCCCCGAGGCGAGGCGGACAAAGGCCACCCGGTCGCGGTGCTTGGGGTCCATATTGGCCTGGACCTTGAAGACAAAGCCGGTGACGGCGGGCTCTCCGGCGTCGATCTGACGCTCGGCCGCGCGCTGCGGCTGCGGTTCGGGGCCGTATTCGCCCATGCCGTCCATCAGTTCCTTGACGCCGAAGGAATTGATCGCAGAGCCGAACCAGATCGGCGTCATATGGCCTTCAAGAAAGGACTTGCGGTCGAAGGCGGGCAGAAGTTCACACGCCATTTCAATGTCTTCGCGGAACTTCTTCAGAAGCGCCGGGGGCACGTGATCGGCCAGTTTCGGATCATCCATGCCGCTGATCTGCACCGATTCCGCCACCTTGTTGCGGTCGGCCCGGTCCATGATCTCCAGCCGGTCGTGCAGAAGATCATAGGCGCCGATGAAGTCGCGGCCGACCCCGATGGGCCAGGAGGCGGGCGTCACGTCGATGGCGAGGTTTTCCTGGATCTCGTCGATGATCTCGAAGACATCGCGGCTTTCGCGGTCCATCTTGTTGCAGAAGGTCAAGATCGGCAGGTCGCGCAGACGGCAGACCTCAAACAGCTTGCGGGTCTGGGATTCCACGCCCTTGGCGCCGTCGATCACCATGATCGCGGCATCGACGGCGGTCAGGGTGCGGTAGGTGTCTTCGGAAAAGTCGCTGTGGCCGGGGGTGTCGACGAGGTTGAAACGCCATTGGCGGTAGTCATAGGACATGGCCGAGGCCGAGACCGAAATCCCGCGCTCTTGTTCCAGCTTCATGAAGTCGGACCGGGTGCGGCGCGCCTCGCCCTTGGCGCGGACCTGGCCCGCCATCTGGATCGCGCCGCCGAACAGCAGGAACTTTTCGGTGAGCGTGGTCTTGCCGGCGTCGGGGTGCGAGATGATCGCAAAGGTCCGGCGGCGGGCGATTTCGGGGGGGAGTTGGGGGCGGTTGTCAAGCATGGCGCGGCTTTAGCCTAATTTCCGGCCGGGGTCCATCTGGCTGAGCGCCGGGGGTTTCACACCCCCGGACCCCTGTGGGATATATGGGAACAAATGAATAGGGGGCCTATTTGCCGCGCCAGACCCAGCCTCCGCCCAGCACGCGGGTGGAGTTGGGTTCGTAGAAGACGCAGGCCTGACCGGCCGAGACGCCATCCTCGGGGTCGAGGAGTTCGACCTCGGCCGTGGTGGGCGAGAGGGGGCGCACGATGGCGGCGCGCGGCGGCCGGGTCGAGCGGACCTTGACCTCGATGTGGTGCTCGGTGGCCTCGAAGGGGGCGTCGCCCAGCCAGTTGATCTCGCGCACCGGGATGATGCGGGTGGAGAGCGCGGTCTTGGGCCCCACCACGACGCGGCGGGTGGCCGGGTCGAGTTTGACGACGTAGAGCGGCTCTTCCAGCCCGCCGATGCCGAGGCCCTTGCGCTGGCCCACGGTGTAATGGATGACACCGTTGTGCTGGCCCAGGACATTGCCGGCCAGATCGACGATCTCGCCGGGGTCGGCGGCGCCGGGGCGCAGTTTCTCGATCACGGCGGCGTAATTGCCGTTCGGGACAAAGCAGATGTCCTGGCTGTCGGGCTTGTCGGCCACGGGCAGGCCGTATTTGGCCGCCAGCGCCCGGGTTTCCGCCTTGGAGCCAAGATGGCCGAGGGGAAAGCGCAGGTAGTCGAGCTGGTCGGGCGTGGTCGAGAAGAGGAAATAGCTTTGATCGCGGTTGGCATCGGCCGCACGGTGCAGTTCGGGACCGGCGCCCATCTTGCGCTGGATGTAATGGCCCGTCGCCATGCAATCGGCATCAAGGTCGCGGGCCGTGGCGAGAAGGTCCTTGAACTTGACCCTTTCGTTGCAGCGGATGCAGGGCACCGGGGTGGCGCCCGCCAGATAGGCATCGGCGAATTCCTCGATCACCGCCTCGCGGAAGGTGTTTTCGTAGTCGAGCACGTAATGGGGAAAGCCCATGGTTTCGGCCACGCGGCGCGCGTCGTGAATGTCGCGCCCGGCGCAGCAGGCGCCCTTCTTGGCCAGCGCCGCGCCGTGGTCGTAAAGCTGCAGCGTGACGCCAACCACGTCGTAGCCTTCGTCCTTGAGCATGGCGGCCACGACCGAGCTGTCGACGCCGCCCGACATCGCCACCACGACCCGGGTGTCGGCCGGCGCCTTGGGCAGGCCCAGCGAATTGAGTTTCGCGGAATTGAGGTTCGCGTCCAGCATGATTGCGGCCAAGTTGAGGATTTAGGCCTGCAATATAGGAAAATGCCGGACACTCTCAACCCCGGACTTCACCCTTGCTTAAGGACGCTGCGGCAACTTGACAGCGTTGGACGAGGATGAACCCATGTATCTGAAGAAAGTCGATGGCCCGCGACAGGTCACATTGCCCGACGGCAGCATCCTGAGCCGGGCCGATCTGCCGCCTGCCGATACCCGGCGTTGGGTCGCCAGCCGCAAGGCGCTTGTGGTCAAGGCGGTGCTTTATGGCTTGATCGGGCAAGCCGAGGCGCTGGAACGCTATGCCCTGTCCGAAGAAGAGTTCGGCCTCTGGCGCGACGCCGTCGAAAAGCACGGCGAAAAGGCTTTGCGGGTCACCACAATCCAAAAATATCGTCAACTTTAAGTTGTTTTCCTCTTTCGTTCTGGCAGAGTAACGCTTGATTAACCATTGCCCGCCAAAGTCGTTAACAGACAGCCGAGCCGGAGCTATGAAATATGCGTATACTGCTTGTGGAAGATGACCCGACGACTTCGCGCAGCATCGAATTGATGCTGACCCATGCCAATCTGAACGTCTATTGCACCGATCTTGGTGAAGATGGCGTCGATCTGGCGAAGCTTTACGATTACGACCTGATCCTGCTGGATCTGAACCTGCCCGACATGTCGGGACATGAGGTCTTGCGTCAGTTGCGGCTTGCCCGGATCGAGACGCCCATCCTGATTCTCTCCGGGTCTGATGACACCGAGAACAAGATCAAGGGTTTTGGCTTTGGCGCGGATGATTATCTGACCAAGCCCTTCCACCGTGAGGAACTGGTGGCACGCATCCATGCCATCATCCGCCGGTCCAAGGGCCATTCGCAATCCGTGATTCGCACCGGCAAGGTCGAGGTGAACCTCGATGCCAAGACGGTCGATGTCGAGGGCACGGCGGTCCATCTGACCGGCAAGGAATATCAGATGCTCGAGCTTTTGTCGCTGCGCAAGGGCACCACGCTGACCAAGGAGATGTTCCTGAACCACCTTTACGGCGGCATGGACGAGCCCGAACTGAAGATCATCGACGTCTTCATCTGCAAGCTGCGCAAGAAGCTGGCCGAAGCGACCGGAGGCCAGAATTACATCGAAACGGTCTGGGGCCGCGGCTATGTGCTGCGCGAACCCAACGCGGTCGAAACGCCGCGTCTGGCGGCCAGCGCCTGAGGCTGGAAATCCGCCGCGCCGCCCCGTAACCTGACCGGCGAACAGGGGGGCGGATGATGGACAAACCGGTGGAAGATCTGACCGAAGCCGAGGCGCGGGCCGAACTCGCCCGATTGGCCAAGGCCTTGACAGAGGCCAACACCGCTTATCACACGCTGGATGCGCCCGAGATATCGGACGCAGATTATGACGCGCTCAAGCGCCGGAATGCGGCCTTGGAGGCCCGGTTTCCCGGTTTGAAGCGGCCGGACAGCCCCTCTGACATGGTGGGCGCCGCTCTTGCCCCCGGGTTCGGCAAGGTGGCCCACAGGGTGCGGATGCTGAGCCTTGAAAATGCCTTCGCAGAAACGGATGTGGTCGATTTCGACGAAAGGGTGAAGAAGTTCCTCGGCCTGACTGCCGTGACTTACACGGCCGAACCCAAGATTGACGGCCTGTCGCTGAACCTGCGCTACGAAGGCGGGCGCCTGGTTCAGGCCGCAACCCGGGGCGATGGCGAAACCGGCGAGGATGTGACCGCCAATGCCCGGACGATCGCCGACATTCCGCAAAGGCTGGCCGATGCGCCGCAGGTGATGGAGGTGCGCGGCGAGGTCTATATGTCGCATGCCGATTTCGCCGCCCTGAACGCGCGGCAGGCGCAGCGGGGCGACAAGCCCTTCGCAAATCCGCGCAATGCCGCCGCCGGGTCCTTGCGACAGCTGGATGCCACGATCACCGCCGCACGTCCCTTGCGCTTCTTCGCCTATGCCTGGGGAGAGCTGTCCGAAGCGCTGGCCACCACGCAACTTGCTGCGATTGCACGCCTTTCTGACCTGGGTTTCACGACAAATCCCTTGACCGTGCTGTGCCACAGCCCCGCGGCCCTGATGGAGCATTACCGCCGGATCGAGGCGCAGCGGGCGACCTTGGGCTATGACATTGACGGCGTGGTCTACAAGGTCGACGACCTCGCCCTGCAAGAGCGTCTCGGCTTCCGCTCGGCCACGCCGCGTTGGGCCATCGCGCACAAGTTTCCCGCCGAACTGGCCTGGACACGGCTTCTGGCGATCGACATTCAGGTCGGCCGCACCGGCGCGCTGTCGCCCGTGGCGCGTCTGCAACCGGTGACGGTCGGCGGGGTGGTCGTCTCCAACGCGACGCTGCACAACGAAGATTACATCGCCGGGCGCAATTCCAGTGGCCAGCCGATCCGCGAAGGCAAGGACATTCGTGTGGGGGACTGGGTGCAGGTCTACCGCGCAGGCGACGTGATCCCCAAAGTGGCCGATGTCGATCTTTCCAAGCGGAAGAGTGACGCGCAACCCTATGTTTTTCCGAAGATTTGTCCGGAATGCGGCAGCCCCGCGCACCGCGAGCCGGGCGACTCGGTGCGGCGCTGCACCGGAGGTCTGATCTGTCCGGCGCAAGGTGTGGAAAGATTGAAGCATTTTGTCAGCCGTGGCGCCTTTGACATCGAGGGGTTGGGCGCCAAACAGGTGGAACTGTTTTTCAATGACCCCGATCTGGCCGTCAGGCAGCCGGCCGACATCTTCACCCTTGCTGCAAGAGACGCGGCCAGCCCTCTGAAAAAGCTGAAGAATCGTGATGGGTTCGGCGAAAGGTCCGTGGCCAATCTCTTTGCCGCTATCGAAGCGCGGCGCAGGATCGCGCTCGACCGGCTGATCTTTGCCCTTGGCATCCGCCATGTGGGCGAGGTTGCGGCGGGCCTGATCGCGCGCCACTACGCGACCTGGCCCGCGTTCGAGGCCGCCATGGCCGCGGCCGAACCCGGAAATCCGGCCTGGGAGGATCTGCTTTCGATCGACGGCGTGGGCGAGGTGCTGGCCCAAAGCCTCGTCGACGCTTTTCGCAACCCCGCCGAACGTGCGGCGATCGACGCTCTGATTGCCGAGCTGGATGTGCAACCCGTCCAGGCCAGATCCACGGCAGCCTCTGATATTGCTGGAAAAACCCTGGTCTTTACCGGCACTCTGGAAAAGATGAGCCGTGCCGAGGCCAAGGCGCGGGCCGAGGCTCTGGGCGCCAAGGTGGCGGGTTCGGTCAGCGCGCGGACCGACCTGGTGATCGCCGGGCCGGGGGCGGGCTCCAAGGCGAAAGACGCCCAACGTCTGGGCGTCAAGATCATCGACGAGGACGCCTGGATCGCCCTCGCAGGGCTTTCATGAGCCGTCCAGAGATTCTCTTCCCGCTGTTCGCGGCGCTGGACACGCTGGAAGGGATCGGGCCGAAGACCGCCAAGGCCCTGATTCCCTTGGGAGTCGAGCGGCCCAAGGATTTTCTGTTTCTGTTGCCGCATTCCGGCGTGGACCGTACGCGCCGCGCCTCGATCCGCGATGTGGTGGCCCCGACGACCGTGACGGTCGAGGTCGAGGTGGGGCGCCATTTCCCGCCGGCGCAGAAGGGGCGGCCCTACCGTGTGACGGTGCGCGATGCGGCCGTCGAATTCCAGATCGTGTTCTTCCACGCCCGGGGCGACTATCTGCGCGAGGTGCTGCCTCTTGGACAGCGCCGTATCGTTTCTGGAAAAATTGAGATTTTTGATGGGGTTGGCCAGATGGTTCACCCCGATCACATCGTGCGGCCGGAAGAGGCGGGCAGCCTGCCGGCCTTTGAACCGGTCTATCCCCTGACCGCCGGCGCCACGCAAAAGCAAATTGCCAAGGGGGTCGGCAGTGCCCTGGCGCGCACGCCCGATCTGGCCGAATGGATCGACGGCCCGTTGAAGGCGCGCGAAGCCTGGCCGGATTGGCGGGACGCACTGGTCGCGGTGCATGCGCCGGGCGGTCCGGGCGATCTTGCCCCCGAGGCGCCGGCCCGGGCGCGGCTGGCCTATGACGAGTTGTTCGCCCATCAGTTGACCTTGTCCCTGGCCCGGGCAGCCCTGCGCAAGGGCAAGGGGCGCTCTTCAGTCGGCACTGGAAGATTACAGCGCAAGGTTCTGGAATCGCTGCCTTATGAGCCAACCGGAGCGCAGCGCCGCGCCATTTCGGAGATCGCGGGCGACCTGGAATCGCCGCTGCGGATGAACCGTCTGCTGCAGGGCGACGTGGGGTCGGGCAAGACTTTGGTGGCCTTCATGGCGCTGTTGATCGCGGTCGAGGCGGGGGGGCAGGGTGTCATGATGGCGCCGACCGAAATCCTCGCCCGGCAGCACCACGAGGGGCTGGCGCCCCTGGCCGCGAGTGCCGGCGTGAGGCTGGCCATGCTGTCGGGGCGCGACAAGGGCGGCGAAAGGGCGGCCAAGCTGGCTGACCTCGCCTCTGGCGCCATCGACATTCTGGTGGGCACCCATGCGGTCTTTCAAAAAGACGTGCAATTTCATGACTTAAGGCTGGCGGTTGTGGACGAACAGCACCGGTTCGGCGTGGCGCAGCGGATGGAGCTGGGCGCCAAGGGGCAGGCGTCGGATGTGCTGGTGATGACGGCGACGCCGATTCCGCGCAGTCTGGCGTTGGCCTCTTACGGCGACATGGACATCTCGGTGCTGGATGAAAAGCCGGCCGGTCGCAAGCCGATCCGCACGGCGCTTATTTCCGACACGCGGATCGACGAGGTCGTGGGGCACCTGTCCCGGGCGGTGTCCGAGGGGCGGCAAGCCTATTGGGTCTGCCCGCTGGTCGAAGAGTCCGAGGTTCTGGACTATGCCAGCGCCGAGGCGCGCTTCGCCGCCCTGCGCGCGGCGCTTGGCGATGTGGTGGGGCTGGTGCATGGCCAGATGCCGCCCTCCGAGAAGGATGCCGCCATGGCCCGTTTCGTTTCGGGCGAGACCAAGGTTCTGGTCGCCACAACGGTCATCGAAGTGGGGGTGAACGTGCCCAATGCCTCGATCATGGTGATCGAGCGGGCCGAGATTTTCGGCCTCGCGCAGTTGCACCAGCTGCGCGGTCGGGTCGGGCGGGGCACGGCGGACTCGACCTGCCTTCTGATGTATCAGGCGCCGCTGGGCGCTTCGGGAGAGCGCCGGCTGAAGGTGATCCGCGACACCGAGGACGGTTTTCGCATCTCGGAGGAGGATCTGGCGATGCGGGGGGCGGGCGATCTGATCGGCACGGCGCAATCCGGCCTGCCGCGCTTTCGCATGGCCGATCTGGAGCGGCAGGCCGGCCTGATGGCCATCGCCCAGACCGACGCGCGCCGGCTTCTGGCCGATGATCCTGCGCTGACAAGCCCGCGCGGCCGTGCGGTGCGGGTGCTGCTCTGGCTGCTGGATCAGGACAGGGCGATTCGGCTTTTGACCGTAGGGTAACGGTTTGTTCCTCATAAGTTCTTAAAAAGTTCTTTACTGTTAACCGAAATTATGAGAACAATCAGAGAACATAAACGGAGGTGCCGATGTTCATGAGATTGACCCGCCAGCTGGCCGCCCAGGCAGCCGATCTTGAGGACGCCCTCGGCGTCGCCACGCTCTTCGTGCTTTTGTTTCTTGGCCTGACCCTGTCGGGCGTTGCCTGATCTGCCTGCGTTTCCTGCCGCGTTGTCCCGACGCCTGCCCTCAAGGGCCTATTGAAACGCCACTTCCGCCGCCATCCGATGGGATGCGCGGCGGTTTTTTCATGTCTCTGCCGTGGTGGCGGCTTCGGCGGCGGCGACCGCCTCGCAGGTGGCGTCCAGCGCCAGCAGGATCGAAGCGTGGCGGTTCTTGTAGTCGCGCGCCGGGATCAGCACTTCATAGCCGGCGAAGGGGCCGGTGGGTGCGGGGCCGCCCTCTTTCAGCATGGCGGTCAAGGCGGTGCGGGCGGCCTCGAGCTCGGCCCGGGTACGGCCGATGACAACCTCGCCCAGCACGGCGGCAGAGGCCTGGCCGAGGGCGCAGGCCCGCACCTCTTGCGCGAAATCGGCCACCTTGCCATCGCGCAGCGCCACCTCGACCGCAATCGTCGAGCCGCACAGCGGCGAGCGTTTCTTCGCGCTGCCCTCCGGGGCCGCCAGATGGCCCAGATGCGGAATGTCGGCGGCCAGGGCCAGAATGCGGCCGGAATAGAGTTTGACGAGGTCGGTATCGCTCATGCTTGCGGCTTTCGGGCTGGTCCGGGGGCGTCCTGTCGCCTATTTAGGCGCCGCAGCCTCGCACGCCAAGGAGATCCCGATGGTCTTTGACCCCGCAACCCTGAAATTCGACGACCGCGGCCTGATCCCCTGCATCGCGCAGGATGCGACCTCGGGCGAGGTGCTGATGTTCGCCTGGATGAATGCCGAGGCCGTCACACGCACGCTTGCAACCGGCCAGGTGACCTATTGGTCGCGTTCGCGCGCCGGCTTCTGGGTCAAGGGCGAAAGCTCTGGCCATGTGCAAGAGTTGGTGGAGTTGCGCATCGATTGCGACCGCGATTGTCTTTTGGCCGTGGTGCGCCAGACCGGCCCCGCCTGCCACACCAACCGGCGCGTGTGCTTCTACACTGCGATCCGCGAGGGCGCGGAAGTGGAGCTCATGGCGCCCGAGGCCTGAGCCTGCGGCACGAAGACGGCCGTGGCGCGGCGCATCGGCCAGCCGGCGCGGGGCAGGGGCTGATCGGCATCCTGCGGATTGGTCAGCAACTGCGCCTCGCGCCGCTGCAGACGGGTGATCTCGCGGCGGATATCGGAAAGTTCGGTTTCAAGCTGGTGACGTGTCATGAGGTCCTCCATTCTGGTGACGCCGCGGCCATCCTCGCGCAGAGTGGTTAAGGAATCGTCAGTGCAGCCGCCGCCCTTCCGCGACCCGGGCCCGCGGCCGGATCGGGTCCTGCGCGGCCAGTGCCATTTTTGCCGGACTGCGGCCAAAGCATCCGTTCAGCCCGGTTGCCCCTGTCCCGCAACTGTGGCAAGACGAAGCGCAAGTGCGAGGCATCGGGACGCGAGTGCCTGCCTCGGCATAACCCGCCCTAGACGGAACAAGTCAGATGAGTGATTTTGCCACCCGCCGCATGATGATGGTCGATACGCAGGTGCGTCCGCAGGATGTGACCAAATTCCCGATCATCGCCGCGATGCTGTCCGTGCCGCGCGAAAGGTTCGTGCCGCAGGCCGCGCGTGAGGCGGCCTATGCCGGCCACAACCTGCCCATCGCTCCGCGCCGTGTCGTGCTGGAGGCGCGCAGCCTGGCCAAGCTGCTGGACGCGCTGGATGTCGAGCCGGGCGAGGCGGCGCTGGATCTGGGCACCGGCCTCGGCTATGCGGCGGCGATCCTGGCCGAACTTGGCGCCAAGGTCACCGCGGTGGAGGAAGATCCGGCCATGGCGGCGCTGGCTGCAGCCAACCTCGACGGCGTGGCCAAGCTGGTGACGGGCCCCCTGACGGCGGGCGCTGCGGCCGAGGGACCTTTCGACGTGATCCTGATCCAGGGCGCTGTCGAGACCTTTCCGCCTGCTTTGGAGGCGCAGCTGAAAGAAGGTGGCCGGGTTGGCGCCATTTTCATGGAAGGTGCCCTTGGCATCGCCCGGATCGGCCATAAGTTGGATGGAAAGATCAGCTGGCGCTATTGCTTCAACGCAACCGCGCCGGTATTGCCCGGGTTTGAGGCCCGGCGCGGTTTCGTACTTTAATCGCACGGGCCAGAAAGGCCCGGCGCCAATGTGCCGCACCGGAAGCCCCGGTCGGCGCGGTCCGATGAGGTGGATGATGCGGAAAGTACTGTCGGCCCTGCTCCTTGGCGCGGTGTCCTTTGCCCCGGGGGCCCTTTGGGCGGAAACACTGACCGATGCGTTGATTTCGGCTTACCGCAATTCGCACCTGCTCGAGCAGAACCAGGCCGTCCTGCGCGCGGCGGACGAGGATGTGGCCACCGCGGTGGGCCAGTTGCTGCCGGTCGTGACCTTTGCCACGCAGGTCGTCGACAGCCGCTCGGAGCAATTCGCCCAGACCTTCGGCGGGGTCGTGAGCGCGGGGCAAAGCACAAATGTGACCGGCGGCGTCAGCCTGACCGCCTCGCTCACGCTGCTCGACTTCGGGCGCAACAAGCTCAACATCGCGGCCAAGAATGAATTGGTGCTGGCCTCGCAGCAATCGCTGGTCAACTACGAACAGCAGGTCCTGCTGGATGCCGTATCGGCCTATGTCAACATGTCGCTGCAAACCGAACTGGTCGCGGCGCAGGAATCAAACGTTCACCTGATCACCCAGGATCTGCAGGCGACGCGCGACCGGTTCGACGTGGGCGAGGTCACCAAGACCGACGTGGCGCAGGCCGAAGCGCAGCTGGCCTCGGCCAATGCCTCGCTGGTTTCGGCGCAGGGCAACCTGACGCTGGCGCGCGAAAGGTACAATGCTGCCATTGGCCATTACCCAACCAGCCTGTCGCCGCTGCCCAAGACGCCCATCTCGGTCAAGAGCCTCGCCGAGGCGCGCGCCGTCGCGCTGCGCACCCATCCGGTGATCCTGCAGGCCCAGCATCAGGCCAAGGCGGCCGACATCGGCGTGCAGTATGCCAAGGCGCAGTTCGGCCCGACCGTCAGCGGCAAGGCCACCGTGCTCGACCCCTACCGCTATAACCAGTTCATCCAGCCCACCACCCAGCTGGAGCTGGACTGGAGCCAGACGATCTATGCCGGCGGCCAGTATTCTTCCGCCTACCGCAAGGCGATTGCCCAGCAGGAACAGGCCCATGCCGCCCAATTGCAGACCGGCGTCAATGTGACCGAGGCAGTCGGCAAGGCCTGGTCCAACATTCTGGTGGCCCAGGCTTCGATCACGGCCAACGACGAACAGATCCGCGCCGCGCAGGCTGCTTACGACGGTGTCAAGCAAGAGGCCGAACTGGGCAGCCGCACCACGCTGGACGTGCTGAACGCCGAGCAGACCCTGCTTTCCGCCAAGGCCTCGCGTCTGCAGGCCCAGGCGAATTTCTACACCGGCCAATATTCGCTTCTGTCTGCCATGGGTTTGCTGACCGCCACGAATTTGCATCTTGGCATTCCGGTCTTTGACCCCCAGGTCTATTACGACGCCGTCAAGGGCGCGCCGACCGTGACGGTGCGCGGGGCTCGGCTTGACAAGATCATGAAGAAACTCGGCAAATAGGCGACGCGTACAGGCATTCGTTAACACTTGTGCTGTCACTTCCTTGTGTGGGGACGACTCCTGTCCTAGACTTGCCGCATTCGGCCCGGGACGCACGGGCTTGGCTATGGCAGCAAAGCGAGCGTGAAGATGTCAGGACGGACTGGTTCGGGCGAGATTGAGGATATTCTGACGTCGATACGCCGTCTGGTGTCCGAAGACCTGCGACCGGCGCCGCGGCCGAAGATCGTCTCGAAGATGGTGGTCGAGGACAAGCTGATCCTGACCCCCGCGCTGCGCGTTGTGTCGAGCCGTCCTGCCCGCCTGGCCCCCGCCGACCCGACCGAAGCCGCGGCACCGGCGCGCCCGCCCTCTGCCCCCTTGCCACGCCTTCATCTGGGGGCCGAGCTGGAAATTCCGCCGGCCACGCCCGATGTGGTGTCGACGCTGTCGCAGGCGGTGGACCGGCAAACCGGGCTCGATTGGGATTCCGAAACCGGCGATCCCGAGCCGGATATCACCAGCCTCGACTGGTCCAGCTTCACCTTCGCGCGCCGTTCGATGCAGGAAACCTGGATCGCGCGAACCGCGGCCGTCACTCCGATGGAACCCGCGCCGATCAAGACCGCGCCGGACACGTCTGCACAGGGTACCGCTGAACCGGAGGCGGCCACCTGGCATGACGAAATCCCGGAGGCCACATGGGCAGAGGCCGCCACGCCCGAGAACGACCTGCCCGAGTACGACCTGCCCGAGGCGGACGCCGACTGGGCCGATGAGGCCGAGGCCGAGGTGATTGCCAGCCTCCAGCAGCTTGAGGTCGAGGCAGCATCGCCGGCGCCCGAAGACCTGACAGGCGCCGTGCAGGAAGAGGACAACATCTTTTCCGAACAGGTGCTGCGCGAACTGGTGCGCGACCTGATCCGCGAACAGCTGCAGGGCGATCTGGGCGAGCGCATGACACGCAACATCCGCAAGCTTGTGAAGGCAGAGATTGCCCGCGCCGTAGCGGTTCAGGCGCTGGAATAGGGCGCCCCGCCCGTGCCTTCCGTGCTGCGTCGCCCCGCCTGACATCCGGCTACATCGCCAAACAAAAACGCGCCCCAAGGGGCGCGCTGGTGATTTGCGGTCCGATGAGGTCGGGATCAGGCGGCTTCGGCCTGATCCAGTTCCAACGCGTGGCGCCGTTCGCTTTCCTCGCGCGACAGTGCGACCGAGGTGCGCACCCCTTTGCCCACGAACTCCATCAAACCCTTCACGACACGCTCGTTCGGGTCGATCCCGGCGCAGGACAGCACTTCGCGTCCGTCGCGCGACCGAGCCCAGCGGGCGATCTGATCAGGGCCATTGCCATACTTCTTGTCGTCGGCAATCGCATCGTCCAGCGCCGCCAGAACCACGGCCGCAAAAAGCTTGCGCGCGCGTTGTCCCTGTTCAAAGTTGAAGGCAGTGCTGTCTATGAAATCGGCCATATCGCGTCCTACTTCTTGCTCTTGTCTTTTCTGCGGCTCTGCGCTTGTAACGATTTGACGACGATTCGTCATGTCATTCCTGACATGGCTGTCATGATATTGGTGCATGGCTCGTCGCGACCCGTTCAGCATATAGTTGCTGCTTTGTCAGCGCGACATCACATATAGGTGTGATTTCAAACCGATCAAGCTTTTCTAAAGATTGAAGCGGTTTCCGGCGAAAATAGGCGGATTTTCCATCCTTTATTAACCAGGCCCCGGATGCAGCGCCGATCCTGCCGCGGAAACGAAGCCTGCGACCGGCTTTCTCAGTCGATCCGCGTCACGCGGGCCGTGCCGGCGGTCATCTCTCCGGCGGCCTTGTCGAGCCGAAGATAGGCGATGGCGCGGCCGCCGGACTGGGTGAAAAGCCGGCCGACCTCGCGCCCCTCGGTCAGGATCGGGGTGCCGGGCGGCGCCGCGCCCTCCACGGCGACCAGGGCCAGACCCTTGCGCAGTTCGGTCTTGTGCTTCATCCGCGCCGTGACCTCCTGGCCGACATAGCAGCCCTTGCGGAAATCGACGCCGTGCAGCCGGTCAAAGCCGGTCTCCATCAGATAGCTGTCGTCGGGGATCAGCTCGATCCCGGTCTCGGGGATCAGATGCGTCACGCGGATGGCGTCCCAATCGGGCTCCGGGGCGGCCGTATTGGTCGCAGGCCCATAGAGCCGCCAGCCAAGGGCCGGGTGGCGCGGATCGGGCAGGGCACCCTCTGGCGCCGGGCCAAGGCCGCGTGTGACGGTCCAGTCGCTGGGCGTCAGGCTGACATCGGCGCGCAACCGGTAAAGCGTCAGGCGGCGCAGCGTCGCCTCGGCCAGAGCCTCGGGCAGGTCCAGAAAACGGGTATGGCCATCGTATCCCACGAAAAAGTCGGCCAGATACTTGCCCTGCGGCGTCAGCAGGGCGGTCCAGACGAGGCCCGGCGCCTTGGCCAACGGCAGGACGTCATTGCTGACCAGCCCCTGCAGAAAGGTCAAGGCATCCTTGCCGCCAAGGGTTACGATCCTGCGGGTGGTGTCGGTCATCTGCGCGCTCCTGACCCGTAGATATAGGCCAAGTGCGGCGCGGGGGAAGGGCTATTCCTTGAACTGCAGGCGGTAGAGGTCGGCATAAAGCCCGCCCCGCGCCAGAAGCTCGGCATGGGTGCCGCGGTCCACGATGCGCCCCTTGTTCATCACGAGGATTTCGTCGGCGGCCTGGATGGTCGACAGCCGGTGCGCGATGACAAAGGTCGTGCGGCCCTCGCGCAGGCGGTCCAGCGCCTCGGTCACCTTGCGTTCGGTCTGGCTGTCCAGCGCCGAGGTCGCCTCGTCCAACAGCAGGATCGGCGCGTCGCGCAAAATGGCGCGGGCGATGGCCACGCGCTGGCGCTGGCCGCCCGACAGCGCCGTGCCGCGCGGCCCGGCCGGTGCGGCGGCGCCCTGCGGCAGGTCCTCCACGAAATCGGCATGTGCAAGGTGCAGCGCCCGGGCAAGACCCGCGTCCGACAGATCGCTGGCGCCCAGCCGGACGTTGGTGGCAATCGCCTCGTCAAAGAGCGCACTGTCCTGGCTGACCACGGCGAACTGCCGGCGCAACTCGGCCAGATCCAGATCGCGCAGGTCCACTCCGTTCAGCGTGACCTGACCAGAGCCCGGATCGGCCAACCGGGTCAGAAGATGAAAGATCGTGGTCTTGCCAGCGCCCGAAGGCCCGACCAGCGCCGTCACCTTGCCGGGCTGCGCTTCGAGTGTGATATCCTGCAGGACCAGCGTGTCGCCATAGCCGAAGGACACGCCCTCCATCCGCACCCGCACGCCCCCCGTCCCGGGAAGGGGCTGCGGACGTTCGGGCGAGGTGATCTTCGGCACTTCGTCCAGGAGGCCGCGGATCCGCTCCAGCGAGGCGCGGGCGGCGGCCCATTGCCCCGAGATCGAGCCAAGCCTGCGCAGGGGTTCAAAGACCAGCCCCATCGCGGTGAAAAAGCTCATGAACTCGCCCAGCGTCTTGGTGCCGGCGATGATCTGCATTCCGCCAAACAGCATGACGCCGGAAAAGCCCAGTGCGGCCACGATGTCGATCAGCGCCGGAATGGCGGCAGAGGATCGGTCCGATCGGTATTGCGCGGCCAGAAACCGGTCCAGCGCGCCGCGGTAGCGCGTCGACTCCTGCGCCTCGGCGCCTGACAGTTGCAGGGTGCGGATGCCGTGAAAGGCCTCATCAAGCTGGGTGGACAGGGCGCCGGCAGCGGCGCGCGCCGCCCGCGCCGTGCCGCGCACCCGGGCTTGCAGCCGCATCAGTGGCAGGGCCAGCAGCGGCACCCCGGCCAGCGCGATCAGCGTCCAGCGCCAATCGACCATCAGCGCCACCGCCGCCAGTGAGATCAGCGCCACCACATCGCGGCCAAGCGCCTGCAGGATCGGCGGCCAGAGGCTGCGCAAAGTGGCCGTGTCGCCGCGCAAACGCTCCATCAGGCTGCCCGGAGAGTTGGCGAGGTAGAAGGACAGATCCAGCCGCAGCGCATGGGCCAGCATCGCCGCCTGCAGTTCCGCCCCGATCCGTTCGGCCTGCCGCGCCACGATGATCCGGTTGCCGAAACCCGCCACTGCGCGCAGCATGAAGACGCCGCCGACCGAGGCCGCAACCCGCGCCACCACCGCGAATGCCGCGCCCTGATGCACCTCGTCGAACATCGGACGCACCAGATAGGACAGCGCCCCGGTCGAGGCGCCCTCCAGCGCCATCAGGCCCATTGCTACGGCCAGAATGCCCCAGCGCCTGCGCAGATGGTCGCGCCAGAGCCAGCCCAAGAGGCGCAGCGCCGCGACGGGGGCGTTCACGCCGGCCTCCCGCGCCGCGCCTTGAAGCTGGCGGTCAGCCGGTCGCGGTCATAGCCCGTCTCGATCCAGGCGCGCAGCGACCGGCCATGTCCTTCGGCCTCGAACTGGTTCAGGAACTCGTCCATGATGCCGGTGTCGGTCATCTTCAGATGCAGGTAATTCAGGCTCAACTGACGCCTGGCCTCGGCCAGCGGGCGCTTTTCGACCTCAAGCAGATAGAGCGCCGCGGCCAGGCCCGTGCGGTCGGCGCCCGATTTGCAATGCATCAGGAAGGGCTTTTCGATGGTCTGGAACAGATCCAGCAGGTGCAGCAGGTTGTGACGCTTGGGGGCGCTGCGGGCGGAAAAGCCGATGTCATGCAGCGTCAGTCCCAGCGCGCGGCAGGTTTCGGCCTCGAACAGGTAGAACCCCTGCTGGGCCGCACCGCGCAGGTTCAGCACCGATTTCAGCCCCAGCTTGCGCTGATAGGTCCGCAGCCGCGCCGGAGAGGGCTGATTGGCGCGCCACACACCGGGGGCGATCTCGTCGAGGTTGGTCCAGATCGTGCGCAGGAAGGCATGGTCCATCAGCTGGAAATGCCACCAGGCCGACCGGCGCGCTTCGGGCGTCGAGATGTCTGTGCCGAAAGTATCGGTCAGCCGCTGCTGAAGTGCCAGCATCCGCTTCTTCAATGCGCCAGCCATGCGGGTCCTGAATGCTGTCTCTGGTTCCGACCCTCTAACGGCTTTGCCCCCCGCGTTCAAGCCGCGGGCCTGGGAGGGGGGCGCCAGCCTTCCGGTTGACGCCGCGTGCCGACCGGTCTAGCCCTTGCGCAAACGGAGATTTGCATGTCCCTCGCCAATGGTCGCCCCTATCTTGCCATCCCGGGTCCCTCGGTCCTGCCAGACCGGGTGCTGGCCGCCATGCAGCGCCCTTCGCCCAACATCTATTCCGGCGATCTGATAACGATGGTCGAAAGCCTCTGGCCCGATCTTCTGGACCTCGCCGGGACCAGAGGCCATGTCGCGGCCTATATCTGCAACGGCCATGGCGCCTGGGAGGCGGCCAATACCAACATCTTCTCGCGCGGGGACAAGGCTCTGGTGCTGGCCACCGGCCGGTTCGGCCATGGCTGGGCCGGGACGGCGCAGGCCCTTGGGGTCGAGGTCGAGATGATCGACTTCGGCCGGTCGGTCCCGGTGGACCCGGCCCGCGTCGAGGCCGCGCTGCGCGCCGATCCGGCGATCCGCGCCGTGCTGATGACCCATGTCGATACCGCGTCTTCGGTCAAGTCGGATGTGCGGGCGGTGCGGGCGGCGATCGATGCCGCCGGTCACGATGCCTTGCTGGCGGTGGATTGCGTGGCCTCGCTCGGTTGCGACGAATTCCGCATGGATGATTGGGGTGTCGATCTCATGGTCGGGGCCAGCCAGAAGGGGCTGATGACGCCGCCCGGCATGGGTTTTGTCTGGTTCAACGACAAGGCGGCCGCGGCGGGCAAGACCGCCGCGCTGCGCACGCCGTATTGGGACTGGACGGCGCGCGCCCATCCGCAGGAGTTCTGGCAGTATTGGTTCGGCACCGCCCCCACCACGCATCTTTACGCCCTGCGCGAAAGCCTGACGATGCTGTTGAAGGAAGAAGGGCTTGCCAATGTCTGGGCGCGCCATGCCGCACTGGCCCGCGCCGTCTGGGCCGCCTTTGACGGCTGGGGTGTGGGCCATCCGTCCATCGGGCTCAACGTGGCCGACCCTGCGGCCCGCGGCCATTCGGTCACCGCGGCCCGGCTTTCCGCGCCCGACGCCACCCGCCTGCGCCACTGGTGCGAGCGTGAGGGCGGTGTCACGCTGGGCATCGGGCTTGGCATGGCCACGCCCCAGGACCCCGAGGCGAGCGGCGCGCTCCGCGTGGCGCATATGGGCCATGTCAATGCGCATATGACGCTGGGCGCGCTGGCGGTGATGCAGGCCGGCCTGACCGCGCTTGGCATCCCGCATGGCGCCTCGGGGCTGGCCGACGCCGCTGCCGCCATCGCGGTCAAGGTCTGACGGGCAAGCGCCCGGCCCGGCGTCGGACCTCTCCACGCAGGCCAGTCT
Organism: bacterium; assembly: GCA_016124195.1. GTDB lineage: Bacteria > Pseudomonadota > Alphaproteobacteria > Rhodobacterales > Rhodobacteraceae > Stagnihabitans. The sequence goes on from WGOE01000006.1 coordinate 430,779, forward strand.
TGCCTGGACGAAGGGGCAAGAGCCGCTCTTTCCATTGCTCTTTGTTGCAATACTCCACAGGGGGTCCGGGGGGTGTGAAACCCCCCGGTGGTTTGACCCGGCGCACCTGCAGGTCAGGGGCGAAACAGCGCCGCCAGCCTTTGGCCATCCAGCGCAGGCACGATCAGGCCCTTGGGCTTGACGGCCGCCACATCGACCCCGGCCACCATGGCGTTGACCACCGCCTCTTCGGTGGCCTCGACCGTGGCGAGGTAGATCGGGTCCATGACTTCGGTGTTGATCTCGGTCCGGGTCACGAAGGGCTGGTCCTCCCCGGCCAGGGCGCCGGGATTGGCGGTCGAGAAGGCCAGGAAGATATCGCCCGAGGAATTGCCCGAAGGTGTCCCGCCGCGCGCTACCCCCATCGAGGCGCGCCGGGCCACATGGCGCAGGCTCAGCGCCGACAGGGGCGCGTCGGTCGCGATCACCACGATGATCGATCCCTGCTCCCTGTCGCGAAAGGCGCCCTCCGGCATCAGCTGGCCGACCGGCTTGCCGAGGATGGTCAGCCAGGGGCGCCGGCCGTTATTGGCCTGCACGAGGACGCCCACCGTATAGTCCTTGCCGCCCAGCGACACCCGGCGCGAGGCGGTGCCGGTGCCGCCCTTGAACTCGTAGGCGATCATGCCGTTGCCGCCGCCGGTCGAGCCTTCTTCGACGAGGCCGCCCTTGGCCGCACGGATCGCGGCCTTGGCGTGTTCGGGCGTCACATGCAGCGCGTTGATGTCGTTCAGGATGCCGTCATAGGTTTCGCCCACCACCGGCATGGCCCAGCAATGTTCGCCTTCGAACCAGGCGGCATAGTGTTCGATCATCCATTCCGTCACGCCATGATGGACGGCGCCCACGCCGTGGGTGTTGGTGATGCAGACGGGACCGATGAAATAGCCTGCATCGTTGATCCAATGCGTGCCGGTCAGCTCGCCATTGCCGTTCAGAGTGAACTGGCCGGCCCAGACCGGCTGCGGCGCATCCGCCTCGATACGCGGCAGGATCGCCGTCACCCCGGTGCGCATCGCCTTCGCCGGATCGGTCAGCGTGCAAAAGCCCACCCGCACCCCCGGCACATCGGTGATCGCATTGAAGGGCCCGGGCTGGCCGGGAAACGGCAGGCCAAGGTCGCGGGCGCGGGGTTTGGGCATGGCAGATCTCCTGTGCGGCGGGGCCTCGGCCCTGATTTGAGGCGCTTTGCCCAGATTGGCAGCAGAGCCGCGCCCCGTTCAAGGCTTCTTGAGCCGTCAAAACAATATCAAGGCTTTCCGTGCGAGACTTGCGCGCCTAGTATCATGAAAAATCGCGCATCAAGAACATGACACGCCTCAGCACACACAGACCCGTCATCGGCATCATCGGCAACCATCTGATGGTCAATGACCGCTATCCGGCCCATTCCGCCGGCACGATGAATTCCACCGCCGTGGCCGATGTGGCCGGCGCGATGCCTCTGATCATTCCGACCGACCCGCGTTTCGTTTCGGTGGACGAGCTGCTGGAGGCCTGCGACGGCTTCCTGCTGACCGGGGGGCGCCCCAATGTGCATCCGTCGGAATATGGCGCCGAAGAGACGCCGGCCTATGGCGCCTTCGACCGGGCGCGCGATGCCATCACGCTGCCCCTGATCCGGGCCTGCGTGGCGCGCGGCCAGCCCTTCCTCGGCGTCTGCCGCGGATTTCAGGAAATCAACGTCGCGATGGGCGGCACGCTCCACCCCGAAATCCGCGAGATTCCGGGCCGGATGAACCACCGCATGCCGCCCGATGCCAAGCTCGAGGAACAGTTCGCCCTGCGCCATATGGTGCGCTTTACCGAAGGCGGGGTGTTCCATCGCCTGATGGGCGCGGTCGAGGTGATGACCAACACGCTGCACGGGCAGGGCATCCTTGTGCCGGGCGAACGCATCGTGATCGACGGCCACGCGCCGGACGGCACGCCCGAGGCGATCTATGTCAAGGGCGCGCCGGGCTTCACCTTGGCCGTACAGTGGCATCCCGAATGGAACGCGGCGGCCGATCCGGTCTCGCGTCCCTTGTTCACCGCCTTTGGCGATGCGGCGCGCGATTGGGCCGCGGCGCGGCGGCCGGTCCGCCGGATCGCCTGACTTCAGGCCTCGGCCAGCAGGCCGCGCAGGATGCGGTCGGCCTCGGTGCGGGGTGCGGCCAAGGGGGTGCGATCCTCGCCCGGGAAGAAGCGCGCCCTTGTGGCGGTGGGCATCGGCCGCGGCGTGGCTATGACGACACGCGGGCCGATGCGCTGGTTTTCGGCCTGCCAACTGGCCGCCAGCGCGATCTGCGCCGCCTTGGAGGCGCCGTAGGCCCCGAAGAACTTCTGCCCGGCACGCGGGTCGTCGAAGAACAGGGCGGTGCCCTGGCCCAGCTTGAGCAGCGGTTCGACCATCGGGATCAGCTGGCCGGTGGCGCGGATGTTGATCGCCAGCGCCTTGTCCCAATCCGCTGTCGCCAGCGACCCGGCCGGCGACAGCGGCGTGGCATGGATCGCCGCATGGGCCCAGAGGTCCAGCTTGCCCCAGCGGTCATAGATCTGCCTGCAGAGGTGCCGCATCGCGTCGTCCAGCGTGATGTCCATCGGCGCCAGGGTCACGCTGCCGGCTCCGGGCAGACCCAGCGCCTTGACCCGGTCGTCCAGCTCTTCCAGCCCGCCCACGGTGCGCGCCACCGCCACGACATGCCAGCCGCGCGCGGCAAGCTGTTCGGCCAGGGCGGCGCCCAGGCCGCGCGAGGCGCCGGTGACAAGGGCAACCTTGGGTTCGGGGGTCTCAGACATGGGATACTCCGGTCAGGCACGGCGGTCAGGTGCGGCGGTCAGGTGCGGCGGTCGGGCGCCGCGTTCAGGATTTCTCAAAGGCGGCGCGGCGGACCTGACAGCAGGCGCCAGCACCGCGCAGGCATCAAGCCGCCAGCCTCACTCCGCCGCCTTCATCTCGAATCCCTCTTCGATCTTGTCCGAAGGGGTGATCGGATAGTCGCCCGAAAAACACGCATCGCAATAGCGCGGCGCCTTGGGATCGCGGCCATTCGCCTCGCCGGCCGCGCGGTAGAGCCCGTCGAGCGTGATGAACTTGAGGCTGTCCACCCCGATCCAGTCGCGCATCTCGTCCTCGGACATCGTCGCGGCCAGGAGTTTCGAGCGTTCCGGCGTGTCGACCCCGTAAAAGCAGGGCCAGGCGGTGGGCGGGCTTGCGATGCGAAAGTGGACCTCGGCTGCCCCGGCTTCAAGGATCATGTCCTTGATCTTGCGCGAGGTTGTGCCGCGCACCACCGAATCGTCGACCAGGATCACCCGCTTGCCCTTGATCAGCGCGCGGTTGACGTTGAGCTTCAGGCGCACCCCCATGTTGCGGATGCTTTCGGTCGGCTCGATGAAGGTGCGGCCCATGTACTGGTTGCGGATGATCCCCATCGCATAGGGGATGCCGGATTCCTGGCTGTAGCCGATCGCCGCCGGCGTGCCGCTGTCGGGCACCGGGCAGACGAGGTCGGCCTCGACCGGGGCCTCGCGCGCCAGTTCCACCCCGATCTGGCGCCGCGTCTCATAGACCGACCGGCCGCCCAGGATCGAGTCGGGGCGCGAGAAATAGACATGTTCGAAGATGCAGAACCGCGAGGCCGGCGCACCAAAGGGGCGCGAGGAGGTGATCTTGCCATCCTCGATCACGATCATCTCGCCGGGTTCGACCTCGCGGACGAATTCGGCCCCGATGATGTCAAGCCCGCAGGTCTCGGACGACAATGCCCAGGACTGGTCACCCAGCCGGCCCAGAACCAGGGGCCTGACGCCCAACTGATCGCGCACGCCGATCAGCTTGGTCCGCGTCATGGCGACCACGGAAAACGCCCCCTCGACCCGGCGCAGCGCGTCCTTCATCCGTTCCGGGATGGTCTTCTGGATCGAACGCGCCATCAGGTGGATGATGCATTCCGAATCCGACGACGACTGGAAGATCGACCCGCGCTCCACCAGTTCCTTGCGCAAGGCCGCGGCATTGGTCAGGTTGCCGTTGTGGGCGATGGCCGCGCCGCCCATGGAAAACTCGCCAAAGAAGGGCTGCACGTCGCGGATCGCGGTGGCGCCCTTGGACCCCGCGGTGGAATAGCGCACATGGCCGATGGCCAGAGCGCCGGGCAGGGTGTCCATCACATCGGCGCGGGTGAAATTGTCGCGCACATAGCCAAAGCGGCGCGCCGAGTTGAAGCCAGAGTTCGGGTCATAGCTGACGATGCCGCCCGCCTCTTGCCCGCGATGCTGCAGGGCGTGCAGGCCAAGGGCCACGAAGTTGGAGGCATCCCCCACCCCGATGACACCGAAGATGCCGCATTCCTCTTTCAGCTTGTCGTCATCGAATGGGTGGGCGAGGTGACGCTGCATGAATCCTCCGGGTCCGGGTTCTTCTCGCCGTCATGTAGGACTTTGTCACCCGGATGTCACCCCCGGATCGGGCCTTCTGCCGCAATGCGGCAATGCGTGCTCAGTTGCCCGAGGGCGCGGTCGTGGCGTCGGGCGCGGTCGTGGCGTCGGGGGCGGGCGCGGCAGTGCCGGCGGCCACCGGGCAGATCGCGGTCAGCTTGTTGTAGCGGTCTACGATCAGGGTCAGCACATTGTCGGGCATCGCGTTCTGGATTCCGCCCTTGAACCCGGCATAGACCTTGGCCGAACGAGAGTTGTCCACCATGTCGATCGGCTGATGCGCAAGGTCATAGATCACGAAGGCCGCGGCCGCCAGGGCGATGCCGCGCACGGCACCAAACAGAAAGCCCAGGCCCTGATCGATGCCGCCGAGGAACGACCGCTGCACGACCGAGGAAAACAGCGGCGTGAACAACGAGGCGACGATCAGACCCACCGCAAAGACCAGCGCGAAGGCGGTGATGATCGACAATTCGCAATTGTCGCCGATCACCTTGTTGATCACCGGGATCTCCTTGACCAGCGGCTGCGCGGGGCCCGCGAACATATAGGCAAGCACCGCCGCGCCGACCCAGCCCGCAATCGCCATCACTTCACGTACCAGACCGCGCGAATAGGCCAAGATGGCCGACAGCACGATAATCCCGGCCACGACGCCGTCCACGAGGGTAAATCCGTTCATCACACTCTCCCGCGCTTCTGCCTGCGCCGTCCCTTAGCCCGCACCGAACATCTCGCCCACGAAGGCTGTCAGATCCGGCATTTCGCGCAGCCTGATCCCGCTCGACTGCGTGTACTTTGACAGACGTGGTGCCACGGCCTGTGTGAAACCAAGTTTCGACGCTTCTTTCAACCGGTTTTCGGTCTGACCCACCGGACGAAGGGCACCTGACAGGCTGATCTCGCCGAAAAGCACCATGTCTGGCGGAATTGCCACATCCTCGCGTGCCGACAGGATGGCGCCGGCCACCGCGAGGTCGGCAGCCGGTTCGCTGACGCGCAGGCCGCCCGCGACGTTCAGAAACACATCCAGCCCGGCAAAGGAAATGCCGACCCGCGCCTCCAGCACGGCGAGGATCGTGGACAGCCTGCCGCCGTCGATGCCCACCACGGTGCGGCGCGGCGTGCCAAGGGTGGAGGGGGCGACCAGCGCCTGAATCTCGGTCAGGACCGGCCTTGTGCCCTCGATCCCGGCGAAAACCGCCGATCCGGGCGAGGCCTTCTCGCGGTCCGACAGGAACAGCGCCGAAGGGTTGGTGACCTCGGCCAGGCCCGCGCCGGTCATCTCGAAGACGCCGATCTCATCCGCCGGGCCGAAGCGGTTCTTTACTGCGCGCAGGATGCGGAACTGGTGGCCGCGCTCTCCCTCGAAATACAAGACGGTGTCGACCATGTGTTCGACGACGCGCGGGCCGGCGATCTGGCCGTCCTTGGTGACATGGCCAACCAGAACCACCGAAACGCCACGCTTCTTGGCGAAGGTCACAAGTTCGTGTGCGGCGGCGCGCACCTGGCTGACCGAGCCGGGTGCGCTCTCGATCGTGTCAAGCCACATGGTCTGCACCGAATCGATCACCGCAAGCGCCGGGCGTTCGCGGTCGAGCGTGGTCAGGATGTCGCGCAGGTTGGTCTCGGCGCCCAGCTGGACCGAGGCTTCCGCAAGGCCCAGCCGCTGCGCCCGCATCTGGACCTGCGCCGCCGCCTCTTCGCCCGAAATATACATGCATTTCAGCCCCGCACGCGCGAAGGCCGCCACCGCCTGCAGCAGAAGTGTGGATTTGCCGATCCCCGGATCGCCGCCGACCAGAATGGCCGAGGCCGCGACCAGCCCGCCGCCCAGAACGCGGTCAAGCTCGGCCATGCCCGAGGCCGCGCGCGGCGGCGCCTCGGCCTTGGTCGCAAGGTCGGTCAGGGGAATCGTGCGCCCCTTCAGCACCGGACCCTTGGGACCTGCGGCCAGAGGCGCCTCTTCGATCAGGGTGTTCCAGGCCATGCAGGCATCGCATTGGCCGTTCCATTTCTTGTGGCTGGCGCCACAGGCGGTGCAGGTGAAGGTCACGGAGGATTTGCTCATCGCCGCTTGATGCCGTGAAAGCCCGCGCCGGGCAAGGCCGCAGGTGCGGGCCGGTCCCTTTCCGGGCGTGGTCCACAGACCCCGATCGCCCTGCGCCCGGGCGATCGGGGTTGCGGCGTTTCCGGGCCTGTCGAAGGAAGCCCCGGGCATTGGCCGCCTTTGCATCGCAGTCTTCCGAAGGCGGCAGTTTCAAATCTTGGTTCCGGGATTTGGCAATGATCCTGGTGCCTTGCCGAACGAAGCTGAAGCAAGCTCTGAACCCGACGGCAATTGTTTCCAGCCGGGAAACGGCGTTCGGATCAATCCGGTCAGGCCCTAGCGGACCGATTCAATCGGGCCTTCCGCGCGGCCATGGATGAACTGTTGCAGATAGGGATCTTCGGCCGCGTCCATCTCGGCCACCGGGCCGGTCCAGCGGATCAGGCCGTCGTGCAGCATGGCGACCCGGTCGGCGATGGCGCGGACCGAGGACATGTCATGCGTGATCGTCATCGCCGTCACGCCAAGTTCCACCACGATCTCGCGGATCAGGGTGTTGATGACGCCCGACATGATCGGGTCAAGCCCGGTGGTCGGCTCATCGAAAAAGATCACCTCGGGCGCGGCGGCAATGGCCCGGGCAAGGCCCACGCGCTTTTGCATGCCGCCCGAAAGCTCGGCGGGGAACTGGTCGGCGACCGTGGGTTTCAGCCCGACCCGGCGCAATTTTTCGATGGCAATGTCGCGGGCCTGATCCTTGGGCAGCGCCTGATGGCCACGTAGAAGGCGGAATGCCACGTTCTCCCACACTTTCAGGGAATCAAACAACGCGCCGCCCTGGAACAGCATGCCGAACCGGGCGAGAAAGGCATCGCGGTCGCCTTTGGTGACATCCTGGCCCTCAAGCTCGATGGTGCCGGCATCGGGCGTCACAAGGCCGAGGATGCATTTCAAGAGCACCGACTTTCCGGTGCCCGACCCGCCGATGATCACCATGCTCTGCCCCTTGGGCAGCGCCAGATCCACCCCGCGCAGCACCCGATTGGGGCCAAAGGCCTTGTGAACGCCGGACAGGGTGATCATGACGTGAAAAACACCCCGGTCAGCAGGTAGTTGGCAGCCAGGATAAGGACCGAGGCCGCCACCACTGCCGATTTCGTCGCAGCCCCCACGCCCTGCGCGCCCCGGCCCGAGTTCATGCCCGCATAGCAGCCCATCAGCGCCACGATGAAGCCGAAGACCGCGCCCTTCACAAGACCCGAGCCCACGTCCCAAACCTCCAGAAAGTCGGTGGTGTTCTTGAGGTACGTGGCCGAGTTGAAGTCGAGCTTGGTGATCCCGACCAGCCAGCCGCCCGAAATGCCGATGCTGTCGCCGATGCCGACCAGAACCGGCACGGCCAGGGTGGCCGCCAGCACGCGCGGCACGGTCAGGTATTTCATCGGATGGGTCGAAAGCGTGACCAGCGCGTCAATCTGCTCTGTCACCTTCATCGTGCCGATCTCGGCCGCGATGGAGGAGGCCACGCGCGCCGCCACCATCAGCCCGCCCAGCACCGGGCCCAGTTCGCGCGCCATGCCGATCGCCACGATCTGCGGCACCACCGCCTCGGCCGAGAACCTCGACCCGCCGGAATAGATCTGCAAGGCCAGCGCCCCGCCGGTGAAGAAGGCGGTCAGCCCCACGACCGGCAGGGAAAACCAGCCGATCTGCATCAGGGCCTGACCGAATTCGCGCCAGTAAAACGGCGGGGTGACCAGATGGCGCACGGTGTCGAGCGCGAAAAGCACGACCCGGCCAAAGGCCGCCAGCGTCGCCACCACCGGGCGCCCGATGCGGGCGAGGATCATGGCCAGGACGCCGGCCGGTCTGTCTGCGATCATTGCCGTTGTCCCCCAAGATAGCGCCGGGCAAGGCGCGGGGCCATGCGGGTCAGAAGTTCATAGCCGATGGTGCCGGCGACATCGGCCAGCTGATCGACGCTCTGGTTCGGGCCGATCAGGTCCAGCGTGGCCGGAGCCTGGCCAAGGTGGCTGACATCGACGGTGATCAGGTCCATCGAGACGCGGCCGACCAGCGGGCAGGGCACATCGCCCGCCCAAAGCGTGGCCTTGCCCGACAGGCTGCGCAGGATGCCATCGGCATAGCCGCCCTGCACGGTGGCGATCAGGCTGGGGCGCGGGGCGGTCCAGGTGCAGGAATAGCCCACGGCCTCTCCGGCCGCGACAAGGCGGCTCTGGATCACCGGCAGCGTCAGGCGCACCACGGGGGCCGCCCCTTCATAGGGCCGCCCGCCGTAAAGCCCGATGCCGGGCCGGGTCAGGTCGAAATGATAGGCCGGGCCCAGAAGGATGCCCCCGGTGGCCGCCAGCGAGCGCGCAACACCGGTGCCCTCGGTCATGGCGCGGAAATTCGCCAGTTGCACTTCGTTCATCGCGTGATCGGGGTCATCGGCACAGGCGAGGTGCGACATCAGAAGATCCGGCCCCGCCTCCAGCACGAAGGGGGCGGCGGCCTCCCATTCGGCCTCTTCCATGCCCAGCCGGTTCATGCCCGTGTCAAGCTGCACGCCGAAGGCATGGCCGGGCAGGGCCTCCAGATGACGCGTGACCTGATCGAGCGAATTCAGCATCGGCGTCAGGTCATGGTCGCGGATCAGCCGCGTGTCGCCCTCCATATGGCCGGACAGCACATTGATCTGCGGCCCGGGGCCAAGCGCCTTGCGCGCCAGAACGCCCTCTTCGCAGGCCGCCACGAAAAAGCGCCGCGCCCCGGCATGGGCCAGGGTCAGCACGACCGGGCCGACACCCAGGCCATAGGCATCCGCCTTGACCACGCCGGCGGTCTGCACGCCCGAGGCCGAGGCACGGTCCAGCGCCCGCCAGTTGGCGGCCAGGGCATCAAGGTCGATGGTGAGGGTTGCAACGGCCATGCGGGGGTTTTGACAGGCGCGCGCCCGGGGTCAAGGGGGAAAAGCCGTGGCTGCGACCGCAACACCCCTCGCAGGCGCGGGCTTGCTTGTGTATCGTGCCGGAAAGGAGCCTGCGATGGATGACCACAGCCCCGATCATGGTCTGGACCATGGCCATGACGGTCCCCGGGCCGGCACGGCAAGCGGTTCCGGCGCTGGCCAGACCGCGCCGCGCGCCGCGCCGCAGGGGGCGCATGACCACGGCGGCGACGGCGACCAGAGCCATTCGCATGGCGCACCCGAGGGGCTGGACCTGATCCTGACCGTCCTGACGATCCTGGGCCTTGGCGTGGCAAGTCTGTCAGCCTTTGTCGTGCCGCTGCCGCCCTTGGTGGTGACGGTGGCGCTTGCGGTGGCATACCTCGCCGGCGGCGTGCCGGCGGGCATTCAGGCCCTGGGCGAATTGTTCGGCAAGTTCCGGCTCGACATAGACCTTCTGATGGTGGTGGCCGCACTGGCCGCGGCCTCGGTCGGTGCGGTGCTGGAAGGCGCGGTGCTGCTGGCACTGTTCTCGCTGTCGGGCACGCTGGAACACCGGGCCATGGGCAAGGCGCGCCGCGCGGTCGAGGCGCTGATGGCGCTGCGCCCGGAAACCGCGCTGAAGCAGACGCCTTCCGGCGTGGTCGAGGTCGCGGTGCGCGATCTGGAGCCGGGCGACCGGGTGGTCCTGCGGCCGGGCGCGCGGGTGCCGGTGGACGGCATCCTGGTCGAGGGCGCGGGAGAGATCGACGAAAGCACGATCACCGGCGAATCCGTGCCCGTGGCCAAGGAGGCCGGCGCCAAGCTGCACGAGGCCACGGTCAACCTCAACGCCGTGCTGACGATGCAGGTCGCCCGCAGGCTCGAGGAATCGACCGTCGCCCGCATGATCAAGCTGGTCACCCAGGCGCAGGGCATGAAGGCGCCCTCCGAACGCTTTTCGGACTGGTTCGGCCAGCGCTATACGGTGGCGGTGCTGCTGGGCTCGATCACGGCCTTTCTGGTGATGCTGTGGCTGGGCCTGCCGCAAAAGCAGGCGCTGTATCAGGCGGCGACGCTGCTGGTTGCAGCCTCGCCCTGTGCGGTGGTGATCTCGGTCCCCGCGGCGATCCTGTCGGCCCTGTCGGTCGCGGCCCGCGGCGGGGTACTGTTCAAGGGCGGTGCCGCGCTGGAACAGTTGGCCGAGGTCAAGGCCTTTGCCTTCGACAAGACCGGCACCCTGACCACCGGCCGGGCCGAGGTCACGCGCATGGTCGTGCTGGAGGGCGAGGAAGCGGCCTTCCTGTCGCTGTTCGCCGGGATCGAGGCGCAGTCCGAACATCCCATCGCCGATGCGATCCGCCGCGAGGTGGACCGGCAGGGCCTGGACATCGTGGCGGTGGCCGAGGTGACGGCCTCGCCCTCCGAAGGGATCACCGGGATCGACGCGGCGGGCAGCCTCTGGGCCGGCAACCCGCGCATGGTGGCCCGCATGGGCGCGGCGCTGGATCACCAAGACCTGCGCGGCATGATCGAGGGCCATGAGACGGTGGTCTATCTGGGGCGCGGCACCCGGCTGATCGGCGCCATCGCGGTGGCAGACCAGCCGCGCGACACCTCGCAAGCGGCCATCGCGGCGTTGCGCAAGGGCGGCGTCGGTCAGATCGTGATGATGACCGGCGACCGGCGGCCCGTGGCGCTGCGCATTGCCGAACGGCTGGGCATCGCGCCGTCCGAGGTGCATGCCGACCTTCTGCCGCAGGACAAGGTCAGGCTGGTGGACGATCTGGCCCATCAGGGCAAGGTCGCCTTCGTGGGCGACGGGGTGAACGATGCAGCGGCGCTGGCGCGGGCCGATGTCGGCATCGCCATGGGGGCTGCCGGTTCGGAAGTGGCGCTGCAGGCCGCCGATGTGGCGCTTTTGTCCGAGGATATGGCCCGCCTCGCCGCGGCGCATCATCTGGCGCGGCGCACGATGCGGGTGATCCGGCAGAACCTGACCTTCGCCATCGGCGCCATGATGGTCCTGGTGATCGGCGGTTTGTTCTTCCACCTGCCGCTGCCGCTGGCCGTGATCGGCCACGAGGGCGGCACGTTGCTGGTCGTGCTGAACGGCCTGCGGCTTCTGGCCGACCCGATCCGCACCACCTGAGGCCACCGCACGGCGCTGCCGCCCAGACCGAACGCTGGCCTTCAGGCGCCCTTGCGCAAGACTTGCGTGATCTCGGCCAGGATCGACAGCGCAATCTCTGCCGGTGATTTCGCCCCGATGTTCAGCCCAGCCGGCGCGTGGATGCGCGCCAGCTCCGCCTCGGTAAAGCCCAGAGCGCGCAGCCGGTCAAGCCGCTTGGCATGGGTCCGCGTCGAGCCAAGGCAGCCGAGGTAGTAGACGGGCGAGCGCAGCGCAAAGGCAATCGCCGGATCGTCGAGCTTGGCGTCATGGGTCAGGGTCACGATGGCGCTGCGGGCATCGGGGGCAAGCCGGGGCAGCGCCTCGTCCGGCCATTCCTCGACCAGCGCCTCGCCCGGAAAGCGTGCGGCAGAGCCGAAGGCGCTGCGCGGGTCGATCAGCGTCACCGCGTGGCCACAGGCCCGCGCCATCGGCACCAGAACCTGCGCAATCTGCACCGCCCCCACCACGAACAACCGCAGGGGCGGATTGTGCACCGCGACAAAGCGCCCCTCCGCTGCCGCCGATCTGTCGGCGCGCAGGCCCGCGTCGACCGCAGGATCCTCGCCCTTGGCGACCAGACGGCGGGCGAAGGTTGCAAGGTCGGTCACAAGGCCCACCGCGCGGCCCGCCGCCCGCGCCGTCACCAGATCGGCAAGCAGGCTTTCGGGCAGCGCAGTCTCGCCCGCGCCCACCGGTTCCAGCAAGACCCGGATCGTGCCGCCACAAGCCAGCCCGACCGCAAAGGCCTCTTCATCGGCCACGCCATAGGTCAGGATGCGGGCTGGCCCGCCCGCCATCGCCTCGGCCACCACCGCGCCCTCGACGCAGCCGCCCGAGACCGAGCCCATCATAGCCCCGGTTTCATCCACCACCATCTGGCTGCCAGCCCCGCGCGGGGCCGAGCCCCAGGTCTCGACCACCGTGGCCAGATGGACGCTGCGCCCGGCGCGCAGCCAGGACAGGGCGATTTCGGGGATCTGGTCGGGCGTGAAAGCAGGATCTGACATGGGGCACCTCTGCCGACATTATGGCGCGACGCGGCGCAAAAGAAAACGCCACCGGGATAAATCCGGCGGCGTTCGGCAGGTCGGGCCCCGATCTTGCGGGACCCGAAGCCTGGCCTCAGTTCGCGGCCTGTTGCAACAGGGGCGTGATGATGCGAACCGCAACGCGGCGGTTGGCGCGCTCGTCCCCCTGGCTCTGGACCAGCAGGTCGCTTTCGCCATAGCCCTGCACCACCAGGTTCTCCGGCGGGACCTGGAAGTATTCGGTCAGCACCTTGGCCACCGATTCGGCGCGCCGGTCCGACAGGGCAAGGTTGGACGCTGCCGACCCCACCGCATCGGTATAGCCTTCGACCAGGAAGACCTCGCCCGGGTTGCGCGCAATCAGGTCCGTGATGAACTTGCCCAGCTTGTTGAGCTTTTGCGCCTCGGTCGGCTGGATCGCGGCCGAGCCGGTGTCAAAGTTGACGTTGGGCACGTCGATCGTGGGGGCCAGATAGCGCACCTGCGGAATGGTGCGGATCTGGCGCAGGCTGAACTTCTGGCCCGGGTCGTCCGCATTGGCTGTGGCGAGCGCCGCGGTCAGGCCCGCGTTGGTGTCGTCGACAGAGATCCGGTTGTTCTGCGGCTGGACCTGCGGCAGGCGCGAGAAATCGACCCGGTGTTCGGGCCGCAGATCGTCGATCAGCATGGTCGAACGCCCATTGCGGTCATAGGCGATGCGCTGCAGCACCCGGCCCGAGGCGTCGCGGATCGTCACGATCTGGCTGCCGTCCGGACGGGTGAAGATCGACCGGGTCGAGCCGTCGCTGAAGGTCTGGGTCGTCACGTCCGACCCCGGCTGGCGCATCAGCGAGCTGTCGTCCTTGTAGACCTGGTAAGAGCCGTCGTCCTGACGCACCACCACGCGGTCGCCGGTGTTCTCAACGACCTGCTTGTTGCCATTGATGATGGCGCCGATGGCCAGGGCCCCCAGCGCGACCAGACCGACCTTTTCCAGATCGGACAGGCCGGTCTTCTTGCCAGGCGCCACTTCGACCGGAGCCGGCTTGAAGTCCTGGTTCGAGGCGCGGGTGTCCGCCTGCGTCACGGTTTCATGGGTGACTTGGGCATCCTTCGGCGGCGGCAGGTCCGAGGGCTTGACGGTCCCGTCGCCCTGTTGGGCCGCTGCAGCTGCTGCCACGGGTGGCGGAGCCTGCACGGTCGCATCGGGGCTGACCGGCGTGTCAAGCACGGTCTGCAGCGACTCTTCGGCTTTCTTGGGCACCACGGGCGCCTCGACGATCTTGATCGAAGGGTCGGCGGCTGCGGCCTTGGCCGCGGCGCGCGCGGCCTCTTTCTGCGCCTTGCGGGCGGCTTCGATATTGGCCTTGTCCATGGCGGCCTGATCGGCGGCGGCCTGGGCTGCGGCGGCCTTTTCGGCGGCGGTCTTGACATCGGCCGCGTTCTGATCGCCCGTCACGGGGGCGGGCTTGGCCGGCTTGCCGGCCATCTTGCGGTCGGCCAGAGTCTGGCAGACGTTCATCTTCTTGGCCACGACGCAGATTTCGCCGGTCGGGCAAGGGGTGGCGTGGTCGGGCAGGCAGACCACCTGCTGGCCATTGGCCAGGACGCGCGGATGTTCGACCTTCATCGTCGGCGCCGACTGGTCCGCGCCCTGCACCTGAACCAGAGGCTTGGATTGCGCCGGGGGGACCGCATTCTGATCGGCGGCCAGCTTGTCAGCCAGCGCCTGATCCGACCCAGCCGCAGCCGCGCCCGCTGTAGCCGCGCCCGCTGTGGCCGCGCCTGCCGCCACCGTGCCTGCCGTGACCGTGCCAGAGGCCGAACCTGAGGCGGTCTGGTCTGCTGCGGCCTTGTCAGCCGCCGCCTTGTCTGCCGCCGCCTTATCTGCCGCCGCCTTGTCAGCCGCGGCCTTATCTGCGGCGACCTTGTCGGCCGCGGCTTTCTCGGCAGCCTTGCGGGCGGCCAGCTTTTCCTGGGCTGCCTGCTCTTTGGCCGCCTTTTCCTTTGCGGCCTTGTCTGCCGCAATCTTTTCGGACTTGGCCTGTTCGGCCGCCAGCTTTTCTGCCAGCGCCTTGTCGGAGGCTGCCTTGTCGGAGGCTGCCTTGTCGGCCGCCGCCTGATCGGTGGCGCCCTGATTTGCGCCGGTCTGGGCGGCTTCGGCCTTGGCCCCGGGCTTGGCCTCTGCCTTGCCCTTGCCCTCTTTGGCGACGACCTTTTCGGCATTGGCCTGGCAATTCGCCGGATTGATCGCCATCGCGCAGAGTGCGCCGTCCGGGCAGGCGGTCTGTTTGTTGGGCAGACAGATCACCTCCTGGTTACCCACCATCACGGTCTTGAGGTCTTTTGCCTGCGCCGCGAAGGGGGGCACGACGTAAAACACCAAAGACAGGATCGCGCTTGTATTAATCAATAGTCTCATGCCGCTACCTCTCAAATTGCTGCCAAGGGCCCGGATCGGGTCCGGTCGGACCATGATTCTGACCCTCGGCTTGGATCGGTGTGCCTGAGTTTCGCCCTGATATGCGATAGCGTCCACCTGACAGGCTATGTCAAGGCCGATATGGGCATGGATGCGCCAAGGGTCGAGACCGGAGCCGCCGATCCGCCAGAACTGATCCGCGACGCGCCGTGCGCGAGGCCGATCCACGAAGGTCTGTCCAAGACGGCCGATCCACGACCGCCTGTCTACGAAGGGCCATCCGCGACGGGCCATTGGCACCGGGCGCGCGGCGCTGGCGCGCTTACCCCGCCTCTTCTTGCCAATGATCCAGACAGCGGCGGATGTTTTGCGCGTGCACCGCCTCGTAGGGCGCGAAATAGATCAGCGTGCCAAGCGCCACATCGGCCGCGATCACCTCGGCAAAGGGCCGGTGCGCCGCGACGGGCGCGGCCTGCAGCCCCAGCAGCCAGCGTATATAGCGTTGGGTCGCGCGCAGGATCTCGGCCGGATAGCCGCCGGTGGCGATGACGCCCGCATCGCCATGGTTGGGCAGGACATGGCGCGGCTCCAGCGCCGCCAGCCGGTCGAGATCCTCCAGATGCAGGGCCAGATCGGCCGGGGCGCCGACATAGGTGACGCAATCCTCGACTGTGTCGCCGGCCAGAAGGATGCCTTCGTCGGCGAGCCACAGGACCGTGGCATCGTCGGAATGGATATTGGCCTCGATGAGCCGCACCTGCCGTGTACCGACGGTCAGGGTCATCTCGCCCTCAAAGGTGCGGTCGGGCAGGATCAGGGGCGCAATCGCGGGCTTGCCGTGAAAGCTGGCGTCTTCGATGCCGGACTTGTGGTCGCGCAGATGCGCCAGGGTCCTCGAATTGGCAATGATCGGGCAGTCGGCGAAAACCTCCGTCCCCGCCACATGGTCAAGATGCCAGTGCGACAGCACAACCGTGATCCGGCTGATGCCCCGCGCGGTCAGCTCGGCCCGGATCGCCCTGGCATGTTCGATCGAGACATGCGTGTCGTAGACCAGCGCCTCGGTCCCGCCGAGGATGGCATAAGAGGCGATGCCGAGCGAGATGGCGCCGTCATCGACCCAGTTGTCGAAGGGCAGGAAGCGGTGGCCGGGGATGCGGCCATCGTAAAAGGCAAGGATGCCGGGGAAGGGTTCGAGGATGCGCAGATCTTGTGTCATGCCGGCAAAGGTGGCGCGCACCCCCCGGCGGGTCAAGCAATTTGCCAGCGCGGCCGGCGCCTGCTAGGCCTTGGCCATGCGCGCAACCCTGGTCCTGACGGTCAAGAACGAGGCGGCCTTCCTGCTGGAATGGCTCGCCCATCACCGCGCCTGCGGCTTCACCGATGTGCTGGCCTTTTCCAACGACTGCAGCGACGGCACCGCCGAAATGCTGGACCGGCTGGCCGAACTGGGCCGGGTCAAGCATATCCGCAACGACGGCCCGCATGAGGAAGGGCCGCAGTGGGCGGCGCTCAAGCAGGCCGACCGGCATGATCTGGTGCGGCAGGCCGATTGGGTTCTGTTCGCCGACATCGACGAATTCGTGAACATCCATGTCGGCGCAAGGCGCCTGCCTGATCTGCTGGGCGCTCTGCCCGAGGCCGATGCCATAACCCTGACCTGGCGCCTGTTCGGCAATGCCGGCGTGGTGGCCTTTGCCGACCGCCCGGTGACAGAGAGCTTCACCCGCGCGGCGCCTGCCACCCTGGGCTGGCCCTGGCGCGCGCAGATGTTCAAGACGCTGCACCGCCCCGCGCAGTTCCGCAAGCTGGGCGTGCATCGCCCGAAAAGCCCGGCTCCGGGCAGCCAGGCGCGCTGGTTCGACGGGTCGGGCCGCGAGATGGCGCCGGGCCAGCGGATCTTTTCCGACTACCGGCAGGACAACTACCGCCTTGTCCAGTTGAACCACTATGCGCTGGGCGCGATGGAAAGCTACCTGGTCAAATGCGACCGGGGCCGGGCCAACCGCGAGGCCTCGGCCTTCGACATGGGCTATTGGATCGAGCGCAACCTCTGCGAGATCGAGGACCGCTCGATCGCGGCGCTCGACATCAGCCCATATCTGGCCGAGTTGCACGCCGATTCCGTGCTGGGCGCGCTGCACCGGCAGGGCGTGGCCTGGCGCAAGGCGCGCTTTGCCACGCTGATGCGGCAGGAGCCGTGGCGCGGCCTGTTCGGGCGCCTGATGATGGCCGGCTCCAGCCGCGCCCTTGGCCCGGCCGAGGCCGCCCTGATCCAGCAGCACCGCCTGCAAGACTGACCGGGCCGCCCGATTCGAGGCCACGGAGCTGCAAAAAGAGCACCGCGGTCAGAAACGATCCCGCCCGATTATCCCCCGGATTGCGTCAATTTTTAGAGGTTCTCGCCTTGAATCGGACCGGATTGCGGCGATACTGTGACGTGGGGGTAAAATGGGTGGCGCGGGTGAAGCCCGGCCTTTGGCATGACCAGAACGGGCGCATCGCGATGACGGACCTCGACAGCAACATCATGCTGGACGCTTCTGCCGCCAAGGACCGCGACGCTTGGCTGGACCTGATGGGCGAAATCGGCGAAGAGGCGGGCTATTTCCGCAAGATCGGCGCGGCCCATCACGCGCTCTTCCTCGACAATTCCCCGACCCTGCTGGTCAGTTTCGACAGCGTGGACGGCGCGCGCGGCAGGCCCAAACAATTGCCCAGCGGGGTGGAACTGGCCGATGAATGCGACTGGTCGCAGCTTTGCATCTTGTCCGAGGGCGATCTCTGGTTTCGCGACCCCGCGGTCCATGTCTGGTTTGACAACCTCATCGACGAGGGTT
The DNA here is from genome assembly GCA_016124195.1 of bacterium. Taxonomy (GTDB): domain Bacteria; phylum Pseudomonadota; class Alphaproteobacteria; order Rhodobacterales; family Rhodobacteraceae; genus Stagnihabitans. The sequence continues at coordinate 448,664 of WGOE01000006.1, forward strand.
TCTTCGAAAATTACGACCGCGTCCTGTTTTACGGCGCGGGGCCTGCGGGCTATGCGGCGGCGGCGTTTTCGGTGACCTCGCCGGGGGCGCGGGTGCTGTTGCTGAACCCGGTGGCCACGCTCAAGCCGGCCATCGCCGGGTGGGATACGCGCTATCGCAGCGACCGCCGGCTCGATTTCACCTCGCGCTACGGCTATGCGCCAGACATGGTCGAAGGCGCCCAGACGGTCAGCGTGGTGCATGATCCGGCCTCGACGCTTGATGCCATGCACGCGGCCCTGTTTCGCGGCCCGCATGTGCGGGGCCTGGCCGCCCGCCGCGCCGGCCCCGATCTCGAGGCGGTCTTCACCCGGATCGGCATCCTCAACCACCTCATCTGCGCCGCGATGGAGGGCAAGCTGACCGAGGCCCGCTTTGGCGCGCTGTGGCGCAACCGGCGCGACGACGTGCCCTATCTGCGCGCCTTGCAGATCGCTGCCGCCCCGCGTCCGGCGCGCGAGGTGATGCTGTGCCGCAATGTCGCCGTGCGGCTCCGGCACAACAAGTTCAAGAAGCGTCTGGCCGAACTGACCGGAAAGACCGCGCAGCCGCCGGCCGACAAGGGCTGAGGCGCCAGCGCGGCTCAGTCGCCCAAGGCCATGTTCTCCAACTCCAGGGCCCTGGCCGCGGTGACGCGGGCGCGGCAGTCATAGATCATCATCGGCTCGGCCGAGCCGCCATGCGCGGTCCAGGCCTCGGCATCGCAGGTCTGGTCGCGGTAGGTGATCCAGGCCCGCTGCCCGGCGCGCAGCGCGGCCTCGGCGCCCTGGTCGCTGGCATCAAGATACTTGTCGGTCTGCTTCATCACGTCGATCGCCGCCTTGTAGGCGTCGTTCAGCCTCGCGTCGGCCGCCTTCCAGTCCTTTTCGGCGCAAAAGGTCATCTCGACCTGGGCCTCGGCTTTCGAACAATCGACATCCTGGGCCGCCGCCATGCGGGGCAGGGCGGCCAGGGCCAGGGCAAGCGCCAGGGCAGAGCAGGCAAATCGGGTCATTTCGGGTCTCCTGTGACGGCCCGAGCCTAGCGCAGGATGCGCCGCGGCAGAACCCGGCAAAGCCCAAGAATTTTCGGCAAAGCCGGGGCAAGGGGCCGCGCCGCGCCGCAATGGCACTGGAATTTCACGCCTCCTTGCGCTAGGGGCAGGGCATGAGCCAGACCCTGACCCTCCGCCGCCCCGATGACATGCACCTGCACCTGCGCGATGGCGCGATGCTGGCCGCCGTCGCCCCGGAAAGTGCCCGCGATTTCGCCCGCGCCATCATCATGCCGAACCTTGTGCCGCCGGTCGCGACCGGGGCGGAGGCCGCGGCCTACCGCGCCCGCATCCTCGCGGCCCTGCCCGAGGACGCGGCTTTCGAACCCCTGATGACGCTTTACCTGACCGAGGCGACCGACCCCGCCGATGTCGCCGCGGCCGCGGCTTCGGGCCTCGTCAAGGCAGTCAAGCTCTATCCGGCGGGCGCCACGACCAATTCGCACGGCGGGGTGCGCGATCTGACCAAGGTGCGCGCTGTCCTTGAAAAGATGGCCGAGATCGGCCTGCCGCTCTGCACCCATGGCGAGGTGACGACGCCCGAGGTCGATATCTTCGACCGCGAGGCGGTCTTCATCGACACCGTCCTTGACCCCTTGCGCCGCAGCCTGCCCGACCTGCGCATCGTGATGGAACATATCACGACCGAAGAAGGCGTGGCCTATGCGGCCGAGGCCAAGAACCTCGCCGCCACCATCACCACCCATCATCTGATCCTGAACCGCAACCACCTTTTGGTGGGCGGGATCAGGCCGCATTACTACTGCCTGCCGGTGGCCAAGCGCGAAAAGCACCGTCTGGCGCTGCGCCGCGCCGTCACCTCGGGCAATCCGCGCTACTTTCTGGGCACCGACAGCGCACCGCATGTCGATGCGCTCAAGGAACATGCCTGCGGCTGCGCCGGCTGCTTCACCGCCACCAACACCATGCCGCTTCTGGCCCACGTCTTTGAAGAAGAGGGCGCGCTTGACCGGCTGGAGGCCTTCACCAGCCTGAACGGCGCCGCCTTCTACGGCCTGCCGCCCAACTCTGCCCGCCTGACCCTGGTCAAATCCGCCGAACCCACCGCCTTCCCCGACAAGATCACCTCGGGCGCGGGTCCCGTCACCGTCTTCAACCCTGGCTTCCCCGTCCACTGGCGCGTCGCAAGCTGATTTCATCCAGGCGAAAATACCTCCCGCCGGAGGCTCCCTCGGCCGCTGCCGAACGCTCCGCGGGGAGTATTTCAACCTGGATGAAACGAAAAGAGAGAGCATGATCCCCGCATCCTTCCCCCCCAAAGACGAGATCGCCCGCCTGACTGCCCGTGCGCTGCTGGAGATCAAGGCGGTGCATTTCAACGCCGATACCCCCTTCACCCTGGCCTCGGGCCTGCCGAGCCCGACCTATATCGACTGCCGCAAGCTGATCTCCTATCCGCGCATCCGCTCGGTCCTGATGGATTTCCTTTGCGTGACAGTCATGCGTGACGCGGGGCTCGAGGCGTTCGACAACATAGCCGGCGGCGAGACGGCGGGCATTCCCTTCGCGGCGCTGGTCGCCGAACGGCTAGCCCTGCCGATGACCTACGTGCGCAAGAAGCCCAAGGGCTATGGTCGCAACGCGAGGATCGAGGGCGCGATGACCGAGGGCCAGCGTGTGCTGCTGGTCGAGGATCTGACGACGGACGGTGGATCGAAACTCTCCTTCGTCGATGCGATCCGTGAGACGGGCGCAAGTTGCGCCCATACCGCCGTGATCTTCTACTACGGCATCTTCCCCGAGACGCCGGCCCGGCTGGCCGATCATGGCGTGGCGCTGCATCACCTTTGCACCTGGTGGGATGTGCTGGCCGAGGCGCGCGCGCAGGGCGCCTTCGATGCGGCGACCCTGACCGAGGTCGAGGCCTTCCTGCGCGACCCGCGCGCCTGGCAGGCGGCCCGGGCCAGATAACCCCGGTCACGGCCCCGCGCCCGGCCGAAGGGGGGCTGTCCGCCCCCCTTCACCCCCCGCGAGTATTTTCGCAAAGAGCAAGGGAAAAACGGGGGACAGGCCTGTGGGTGCTTTGTGAACAACTTCCCGACGGAATCGCGGCTTTGGGGTTTGCTCTGCCCATTCGACCCCAGATATGGTAGGGTAACGCCGGGCCGCGAGTCCCTCTCAGGCTTTGGGCCCGACTTATCCACCGACTTGTTCCGGCTTGCCCCCTGGCAGATCCGGCGGCTATGTCGGGGCAACAAGAAAATTGGGGGCGAGCATGAACGAAGTGGCGACCTTGCGGCCGATGCTGCCAGCGGTGCCTGAAACCGAAGCGATGCCGCACAATATCGAGGGCGAGCAGCAGCTTCTGGGCGCCATCCTGACCAACAACGAGGTCTTTGACCGGGTGTCGAGCCTGGTGCGGGCCGAGCATTTCTTTGACCCTGTGCATCAGCGCATCTTTGAACGCATGGCTGCGCGCATCCAGAAGAACGCGCTGGCCAGCCCCGTCACCCTCAAGCCGTTTTTCGAGGATGACCCGGGGCTGAAGGAACTGGGCGGGCCGGCCTATCTTGTCCGCCTCGCCGGGGCCGCGATCAGCGCCTATGCCGCGCGCGACTATGCCCAGATGATCTATGATCTTGCCGTGCGGCGCGAGTTGATCGGCCTTGGCCGCGACATCGCGGCGCGGGCCGGCAAGGTCGAAGTCGATTCAGAGCCGCGCGAACAGATCATCGAGGCCGAACAGCGGCTGTACAAGCTGGGCGAACAGGGCGTGGCCGAGCGCGGCTTTCAAAGCTTTCTCAAAGCGGTCACCGATGCCGTCAACATGGCCAATGCCGCCTATCAGCGCGACGGGGGGCTGGCCGGGATTTCCACCGGCCTCATTGATCTCGACAAGAAGCTGGGCGGCCTGCATCCTTCCGACCTCTTGATCCTGGCCGGCCGGCCTTCGATGGGCAAGACCTCGCTGGCCACCAACATCGCTTTCAACATAGCCAAGGCTTACAAGCGCGGCCGCCTGCCCGATGGCAGCGAGGGCACGGTCGAGGGTGGCGCCGTGGGCTTTTTCTCGCTGGAAATGAGCGCCGAACAGCTGGCCGCCCGTATCCTGTCGGAAGCCTCGGAAGTGCCCTCCGAACAGATCCGCCGCGGTGACATGACCGAGGCCGAGTTCCGCCGCTTTGTCGAGGCGGCCAAATCGCTGGAATCCTGCCCGCTTTATATCGACGACACGCCGGCCCTGCCGATCAGCCAGGTCGCGGCGCGTTCGCGCCGGCTCAAGCGCACCCATGGGCTCGACCTGATCGTGGTGGACTATCTGCAACTTCTCAAGGGCTCGTCCAAGGACAACCGCGTGCAGGAAGTGTCCGAGATCACCCAGGGCCTCAAGGCCATCGCCAAGGAGCTGAACATCCCGGTGCTCGCCCTCAGCCAGCTCAGCCGTCAGGTCGAAAGCCGCGAGGACAAGCGCCCGCAACTTTCCGACCTGCGCGAAAGCGGCTCGATCGAACAGGACGCCGACGTGGTGATGTTCGTCTACCGCGACGAATACTACAAGGAACGCGAAAAGCCCGGCGATCACGAGCTCGAAAAGATGGCGCAATGGCAGGCCATCATGGAAAACGTCCATGGCAAGGCCGAGGTCATCATCGGCAAGCAGCGCCACGGCCCGATCGGCTCGGTCGAGCTCAGCTTCGAGGGCCGCTTCACCCGCTTTGGCAATCTGGCACAGCATTGGCAGCAGGGCGCCGGCGACGCCGGGTTCTGAGCCCCACAGCAAAGGACAGGGCATGGATCTGTACCTCAAGGGCAAGCGCATCCTCGTCACCGGCGGCGGGGCAGGGATCGGCGCCGCGATCAGCATGACCCTGGCCGAAGAGGGCGCCGTGCCGTTGATCGTCGCCCGCCGCCCGCCCACGGGCGATCTCATGGCTCGGCTTCGGGCGCTGGTCCCGGCCGAGTTCCTGCAGGCCGATCTTGCCGTCGATGCCGATTGCCGCGCCGTCGTGGCCGCGGCGCAGGCCGGCGGGCGCATCTACGGCCTTGTCAACAACGCCGGGCGCAACGACAGCCTTGGTCTCGACACGCCGCCGCAGGCCTTTCGCGCCTCGCTCGACCAGAACCTGACGCATTACTACACTCTGGTCCACCTGCTGGCCGAGGATCTCAAGGCCGAAACCGGAGCGATCGTCAACATCTCCTCCAAGACGGCGGTGACCGGGCAGGGCCATACCTCGGCCTATGTCGCGGCCAAGGCGGCGCAACTGGGTCTGACGCGCGAATGGGCCGCCGCCTTCGCCCCCTTCGGCGTGCGCGTCAATGCGGTGATCCCGGCCGAGGTGATGACGCCGATGTATGCCAACTGGCTGCAGACCTTCGACGACCCTCAGGCCCAGCTGGAAAAGATCACCGCCCGCATTCCGCTGGGCCACCGCATGACGCTGGATACCGAGATCGCCGCCGCCGTTGTCTTTGCCCTGTCGCCCCGGTCGGCCCATACCACCGGCCAGTGGCTGTTCGTCGATGGCGGCTATACCCACCTCGACCGGGCTCTCGACGGCTGAACCCTTTCATCTGTTCGGAAATATCCCGGGGTCCGGGGCAGAGCCCCGAAGGCCCGCCCCCGACCTTCCAGCCGCTTACTTCGGCCCGATCATCATCACCATCTGGCGGCCTTCCAGCTTCGGCATGGATTCGACCTTGCCATTGTCGCCCACATCGGCGGCGACGCGCTGCAGCAGGGCCAGACCCAGCTCCTGGTGCGCCATCTCGCGGCCTCGAAAGCGCAGCGTGACCTTGACCTTGTCGCCCTCGTCGAGGAACTTCAGGACCGAGCGCATCTTCACGTCATAATCATTCGTGTCGGTGCCGGGGCGGAACTTGATTTCCTTGATCTCGATGATGTGCTGCTTCTTGCGGGCCTCGGCCTCGCGTTTCTGCTGCTCATACTTGTATTTGCCGAAGTCCATGATCTTGCAGACCGGCGGCTCGGCGGTCGGCGAGATTTCCACCAGATCGAGACCCGCTTCCTCGGCCATGGCCATCGCACGGGCGGGTGTCACCACGCCCACATTCTCCCCATCGGCGCCGATCAGCCGGATTTCAGGAGAGCGAATGCGGTCATTGATACGCGGGCCGGTTTCGCGTTGCGGCGGAGCGTTGTGAGGGCGACGTGCTATGGTGGTGGTCCTTTATCCGGTTGTGTTCGCGCGCAAGATAATCCTCTATCGCGCCGGCTTCAACCCGATTGGAGGCCCGGGCCGGTTTTGCCGTCAAATGGTGCGGGGCTATCATTCGGCCAAGTGATCTGTCATATGCACGCCACAAAGTTAACCGTCGCTGGATGGAGATCCGACATGAACAGAAACGTGATCATCGCGGTGATCATCGCGCTCGCCGCCGCAGGCTATTACGAGTTCAAGTACAAGCCCGCGCAGATGGAAAAGGCGGCCGAGGCGCAGAAGGCGGCGGATGACGCTGCCGCCGCTGCGGCCAAGAAGGCGGCCGATGATGCCGCTGCCGCTGCGAAAAAGGCCACCGACGATGCCGCCGCCGCGACCCAGAAGGCCGCCGACGACGCCGCTGCCGCTGCCAAGGCCGCCGCCGATGCCGCTGCCGCCGCCGCCAAGAAGGCCGCCGATGATGCGACCGCCGCCGCCGGCAACGCGGCCAACAGCGCCAGCACCGCCATGTCCGATGCGATGACCGCGCTCGACCCGGCCAATTTCGATGCGGCCAAGCTGACCGCCATGGTCGAAGCCTCCGGCCTCGACGATGCGACCAAGGGCGCGCTCAAAACCGCCATCGCCAATGCCGCCACCGACCCGACAAAGGTCGCCGACGCGGTGGCCCAGGTCAAGAAAGCGCTTGGCATGTAAGATCCCGGCGCCGGCCGCAAGGATGGTTCGCAGGGCCGCATTTGCGCGCGCCTCTTGCGGTCCGCCCGCGGCCGGCCCCGCGCCGGCAAGGCGGCGCCTGGCATCGGCCGGACAAGGTCCTGCCAGGTCGCCACTCCCGGCACATGACCCCGAGGACAAAGCCCCCGCGTCCCATGCCCGCCATCGTCCTGCACCTGCCCGAACACCCGGCCCCCGAGGCGCTGTCCGGCCGCCACATGCGGCTTTACCGGGTGATCCGCGACATGGCGCGCAAATCGGGCATCCCCCTGCAGATCCGCCCCCGCGCCGCCGACCTGACCCCCTCGACCCGCCAGCCGCCCGACGACCGCTTCGCCGACGGCAACCTGCACATCATCGACGACCGTTCGGTCCAGGCGCCCGGCGTGCTCAACGCGGCCGTGGCCTATTTCTGGGAGTTCTGGCATCTCGATCCGGTTGGCACCAAGGCCCTCTCCTCGATCGGCGCGCAAAGCTACGATCCCGCGTCAATGCCTTACGCCCGGGCCGAACGCTTCTTTGCGCATCAGCGCGCAAGGCTTGTCACCCCCCGCCTGTCGAAATACGGCCAGAAGGCCGAGGTCACCGCCCTGCCGCAGGGGGCGCTGGCGGTCTTCCTGCAAGGCGAATTTCCGATCCGGCAGGGCGTGACCCGCTTCGACGATCTGGCCATGCTGCGCGCGGTGCAGGCCTGGGACGGCGACTGGCCCATCCTCGTCAAGCCGCATCCGCTGGTGAAAAACCCCTTCACCCTGGCAGAACTGGCCGTGGCCGTTCACGGCGATGACCGCATCACGCTGACCGATGCCAATGTGCACGACATGCTGGATGCCTGCGCGGCCACAGTCTCGATCAACTCGACCGTGGCGCTTGAAGGCTTCTTGCACCGCAAGCCCGCCGTTCTCTTCGGCCAGTGCGATTTTCACCATCTGGCGGGCCGCGTCATGGAGCCTGAAGATTTCGCTCCGGTTCTTGCCGGCCAACTGTGCCGGCGCGGCGGCTATGCCCAGTATCTCGCCTGGTATTTCCTGCGCCACTGCCTGCGTCTGGGCGCCCCCGGGCTGGAGGCCGCGATCTGGCAGCGCTTTGCCGCCGCAGGCTTTCCCAAGCAAAAGTTTCTGAACGCCTGACCCAAGGCCCGACCCGCAGCGCAGCCGAAATTTTCGCAGAAAATTTGTCGCGAGGCCGCGTCAGATCCCGTCGCCGACGAAGGCCTTTTCCACCACGAATTCCAGGGGCTCGGAATTGGCGCCCTCGTGCAGGCCGAATTTCTCCAGCACCGCCTTCACATCATGGTTGAACGCCAGCGAGCCGCAGACCATGGCGCGGTCGTGTTCGGGGTCCATCGGCGGCAGGCCCAGATCGGCAAAGACCTTGCCAGAGGTCAGGTTGTCGGTGATCCGCCCCATCCACCGCGAAGGCTCGCGCGTGGTGGTCGGATAGTATTTCAGCTTGTCGCCCACCAGATCGCCGATCAGCGGATCGTCCTTCAGGCTTTCGACCAGCTTGCGGCCATATTCCAGTTCGGCCACCTCGCGGCAGGTGTGCATCATGATGACCGAGCCGTATTTGTCATAGGTCTCGGGCTCGCGCAGCAGGCTCGCGAAGGGGGCAAAGCCGGTGCCGGTCGCCAGAAACCACAGCCGGTTGCCGGGCAGCAGCGCGTCATGCACCAGCGTGCCCACCGGCTTCGGCCGCAGGATGATCTCGTCGCCCACCTTGATATGCTGCAGCCGCGAGGTCAGCGGGCCGTCCGGCACCTTGATCGAATAGAACTCCAGCTCGTCATCCCAGGCCGGCGAGGCGATGGAATAGGCGCGCAGCAAGGGTTTGCCGTTGTCGCCCAAAAGCCCGATCATCACGAATTCGCCCGACCGGAAGCGCAAGGATTTCGGCCGTGTGACGCGGAAGGAAAACAGCCGGTCAGTCCAATGTGTGACCGCGGTCACGATCTGGGCGTCGGGCAGGTGAGGTTTGGCTGCGGCAGCAGGGGCGGCTTCGTTCATCACGGTCGCTTCGGTCATGTATGTCATTCCACAGATATGTCGGGCGCGGGCAGAGGGAAAGCCCCCGTTCAGGCTTTCAGCCGCGACAGATAGTCATGCGCCTGCCAGTTGGCCCGGAACAGCCACTGCGGCTCGGGCTGGCGGGCGGCGATCTCGTCGGGGATTTCCACGCTGTCAAAGCCGACCCGGCGCGCCATGGCATATTGATCGGCGATCACCGGCCCCAGTGCCCGCAACTCGCCCTTGTAGCCCGCCATCCTCAGCCGGCGCGCGATGGTAAAGGCGCGCCCGTCGCTGAACGAGGGAAAGCCAACCCGGATCAGCGTCAGGCCGGCGAGCCAGGGCAGAACCTCGGCCGGATCATCGGTATGCGCAAGATCGAGTGCGCCCTTGTGGCTGGCGATCTCGGCCAGCTTGACGGCGGCGGTCTCGGAAGCCTGGGCAAAGCCCCGGTCGGTGACGATGACACTCATGCGGCGTGCTCCTTGGGTGTGCGGACGGCGCGGCCATTGATGAAATGGATGCCGCATTCGGTTTTTTCCGTGTTGCGCCAGCGACCTGCGCGCGGGTCTTCACCCGGCTGCACCGGCGTGGTGCAGGGCGCGCAGCCGATCGAGGGATAGCCCTTGGCGACCAGCGGATGGCGCGGCAGGCGGTTGTTGACCATATATTCCTCGATATCCTCGCGGCCCCAATGGGCGAGGGGATTGACCTTGATGCGCAGATCGCCTTCGGCTTCGAAGAACTCCACCGTCTCGCGCGTGGCTCCCTGATAGCGTTTGCGCCCGGTGATCCAGCCATCAAAGTCGGACAGCGCCCGCTCCAGCGGTTCGACCTTGCGCACGGCGCAGCAGGCGTCGGTGTTGAACTGGTGCAGCGTGCCGTCGGGGTCCTCGAAGCTGACCCGGGGCTGGCTGGCGCGGATGGTGCGCAGGTCGCACAGATGCAGGGTCTCGGCCAGCTGGCGCTGGTAGTCCAGCGTCTCGGCAAACAGCATCCGCGTATCGACGAACAGCACCGGCGTCTCGGGCGCGATGACCGAGACAAGATGCAAGAGCACCACCGATTCGGCGCCGAAGGACGACACCAGCGCCACCCGCCCCAGATCGACATCCTTCAGCGCATGTTCCAGCACCGCCGTCGCCCCGTGGTGGCGATAGCGCGCGTTCAGCGCCGCGACGCGCTCGGCCACCGGGCCCTGATGCAGGTCACGCGGCATCCTGTTCGCCTTCGGTCTGGTAGAGGGCCAGCTTGAACGGCTCCATCCCGACGCGGCGGAAGGTGTCGAGGAAGGTTTCCTCCCGGTGGGTGCGCAGGCTCAGATAGGCGCGCAGGATCCGCTCGATGGCGGGCACGATCTCGTCATAGGCAAAGCCGGGGCCGGTCTTTTCGCCAATGGCCGCGGTTTCGGTGGCATCGCCGCCCAGCGTGATCTGGTAATTCTCCACCCCCGCCCGGTCGAGCCCCAGAATCCCGATATGGCCGACATGGTGGTGCCCGCAGGCGTTGATGCAGCCCGAGATCTTGATCTTCAGCGGGCCGATGTCGTGTTCCAGCTTCAGCGCCTCGAAATGGGTGGAAATCTCTTGCGCCACCGGGATCGAGCGCGCCGTGGCCAGCGCGCAGTAATCCATGCCGGGGCAGGCGATGATGTCGCTGAGCAGCCCCACATTGGCAGTGCCGAGCCCGGCCTTGCTCAGTGCTGCATGGATCACGGCCAAGTCGGATTTGTGGACATGCGGCAGGATGACGTTCTGTTCGTGACTGATGCGCAGTTCGGAATAGCCATATTTTTCCGACAGATCGGCGATCAACCGCATCTGGTCGGATGTCGCATCGCCCGGCGTCGCGCCATGCGCCTTGATCGAGATGGTGACGATGGCATGATCGGCCTCGCGGTGCGGTGCGAGGTTGGTATCGGCCCAGGCGCGGAACACCGGGTCGGCCTTGTAAAATGCCTCATAGGCCTCGGTCGGGCCGTGGCGCAGGTCGGGCTGGGCAAAGGCCTTGCGGATCTCGGCCAGCAGGGCCTGATCGGCGCCGCCGAAATGTGGGCGGATCTCGGCGAAGCGTTCCTCGATCATGCGGGAAATCTCGGCCTTTCCCGTCTCATGCACGGTGATCTTGATCCGCGCCTTGTACTTGTTGTCGCGCCGGCCCAGCGTGTTGTAGACCGACAGGACGGCTTCGACGTAGGGCAGCAGGTCTTCGACCGCGAGGAAATCGCGCACCAGATGGCCGATCACCGGCGTGCGGCCAAGGCCACCGCCGTCGCCAACCTCGAACCCGGCCGCGCCGGCCGCATTGCGCACCATGCGCAGGCCGATGTCATGGGCCGCGGTGACGGCTCGGTCATTGGGCGAGCCTGTGATGGCGATCTTGAACTTGCGCGGCAGGAACTGGAATTCGGGATGGTCGGTCGACCATTGGCGCAAAAGTTCGGCATAGGGGCGGGGGTCCTCGATCTCGTCGGCGGCAGCCCCGGCGAAATGGTCGGCGGTGACGTTGCGCACCGTGTTGCCCGAGGTCTGGATCGCATGCATCTGCACATCGGCCAGGGCCGAGAGGATCGCTGGCACGTCGGGCAGCTTCGGCCAGTTGAACTGGATGTTCTGCCGCGTGGTGAAGTGGCCGTAGCCCTTGTCCCAGGTGTCGGCGATATAGGCCAGTTGCCGCATCTGACGCGGGTTGATCGTGCCATAGGGAATGGCGACCCGCAGCATATAGGCATGCAGCTGCAGATAAAGCCCGTTCATCAGGCGCAGCGGGCGGAATTCATCCTCGGTCAGGCTGCCATCGAGACGGCGTGCCACCTGATCGGTGAACTGCGCCACGCGCGAGCGGACGAAGGCCTCGTCAAAGTCGGTATAGTCATACATTCGAAAGATCCGCCTGCTTGCCGTGGTTGTAGTTCGAAGGGCCGCGCGTGCGGAAGGCTTCGCGGAAATGGGTGGGCTCGGGGCCGTTCGGGCCGGGTTTGGCATCGGCCAGATAGGCGCCCACGATCAGCAGCTTTTGCGCCGCCGCGTGCAACAGACGCATCTGGGCATGGGCCTCGTCCTCGATCAGTTCGGCCTCTTGGTGATGCGGGGTCCAGCGGTCATCGGCGGTCTGGTAGACCACATCGCCTTCGCGCAGGCGGTTGGCGGTGACGACCTTGGGGGTATAGCGGCTCATGCGCGGGCCTCCTTCAATGCGGACAGGGCGGCAGAGGCCTCGCGCGGGGCGAGGCCATAAAGGATCACGGCCGGCCCGTCCAGCGCCTGCGCTGCCTCGGGCAGGGTGGCAAGCGTGGCGGCCAGGATGCGCTGATCTTGGCGCGAGACGTTTTCGACCAGCGTGACGGCGGTGTCGGGGGCGGCGGCGTGCATCATCAGGCGGCCCTGCAGGAAGCGGGCGGATTTCTTGCCCATGTAGACGGCGGTGACCTCGCCCGGCCGCGCCATGCCGCGCCAGTCCTGTTCGGCAAAGCCCGCCATGTCATGGCCGGTGACGATGCGGAAGCTGGCGTTGCGGCCGCGCCGGGTCAGGCTCTGGCCGATCTCGGCCGCGGCCACGGTGGCCGAGGTCAGGCCGGGCAGGATGGCAAAGGTCAGGCCGGCGGCCTCCAGCGCCTCGATTTCTTCGTCGAGCCGACCGAAGACGCCGCTGTCGCCGCCCTTGAGGCGGACGACACGGGCACCGGCCTGCGCCTCGGCAACGAGGACGGTGTTGATGTGGTCTTGCGCGGTCGAAGGGCCGAAGCCCTCCTTGCCCACGTCGATCAGGCGGGCCCTGGACGGGATCAGCGCCAGAACCTCGGGGCCGACCAGCCGGTCATGGATCACCACATCGGCGGCCTGCAGGGCCTGAAAGGCGCCAAGCGTCAGGTGCCGGGCAGACCCCGGCCCCGCCCCCACGAAGGTGACAGCGGCATCGGGCAAGCGAAGGGGCGGCAGGTCGATCATCGGAAGGGCCTCTTTTCTGGATGCAATATAGAATATTTTCCCATGCCAGCGCCATATCCTCTTGCCAATAAGGACCTTTGTTCTGATATTCCGGCGATTTGGAACTTGGTTCCGCACAATCGGGGAATGGTGGAATGGCAGCCCAAGTTGACGAACTGGACCGGAAAATCCTTGGGGAATTGCAGGTCGATGCCGAGCAATCGCTGGACGAGATCGCCCGCAAGGTGGGCTCGTCCAAGACCCCGGTCTGGAACCGCATCAAGCGGATGCGCGATGCCGGGATCATCAAGCGCACCACCGCGATCTGCGATCCCGAGCTTCTGGGGCTCGAGGCCTGTTTCTTCGTGCTGATCCGCACCAGCGAGCACGAGGTCGGCTGGGAGAAGCGCTTTCTCGACGTGGTCAGCCGTCGCCCCGAGGTGCTGGAAGCGCATCGGCTGGCCGGCGATGTGGATTACATCCTGAAGGTCTGGGTCAAGAACGCGCGCGCCTATGATGCCTTTTACCAGGCGCTGATCGCGGAGGTGAAGATCTACAACGTGCCGGCGCTGTTGAGCATGGAAGAGATCAAGATGACCACCGCCCTGCCGCTGTGACCGGCCGCGCAAGATGGGCAGATTGCCCATCCTACCCCTGTCCAGCCCCGGGCGATTTCATGCGGGCGAAGGTAATCCCGCCGCAGGCCCATGCGACGGCTTCCGCGGCGGCCTCGCCTCCGGCGGGAGTATTTGGACCGGGTGAACGGGTTAGCGGGCGACCATCAGGCGGTTGAGGCCGTGGAAATGGTAGAGATCGGCGTAGCGCGGCTTTTCGGTCAGGTGCAGCCCGGGCAGGCGGGCGAAGAGGATCGGCAGCGCCACCTGCAGTTCCAGCCGGGCCAGGGGGGCGCCGACGCAGAAATGCAGGCCGGCGCCGAAGCTGACATGGGGTTTGGCAATGCGGCGCGGGTCGAACTCTGCCGGCGTGTCCCAGGTCGCGGGGTCGCGGTTGGCCATGGCCAGCAGCAGGCCCACCCGGTCGCCGCGCCGGAACCTGTGGCCCATGACCTCGACATCCTCATAGGCCCAGCGGGTGAACATGTGCAGCGGCGGATCGAAGCGCAGGATTTCCTCGACCACGGGATCTGGCTCTGACAGGGCGGCCTGGCTTGCGGTTTCCAGAAGCAGCTTCACGCCATTGCCGATCGTGTGGACCGTGGCCTCGTGTCCGGCGTTCAGGAGGAGGATGCAGGTCGATATAAGTTCGTCCGTCGTCAGGCGGTCGCCGGCTTCCTCGGCGGCGATGAGATGGGTGATCAGATCATCCGCAGGCGCGCCGCGACGCTGTTCGACATGGCCGCGCAGGAAGGCGACGAAGGCCTCGGTCGCGGCCACGGCGCGGTCTTCGCGGGCGCGGTCGCGGCCAGCCATGTACATGGCGACCATCGCATTGGACCAGGCCAGCAGGTCGGGCGCCATCGCCTCTGGCACGCCCAGCAGGCGCGCGATGATGATGACCGGCAGTTTCTGGCCGAAATGGGCGAGAAGGTCGAAATCGCCCGCCGGCAGCGCGTCGATCAGTGCGTGGGTCAGGCTGGCGATCTCGGGCCGGAGCGCCTCGATCCGGCGCGAGGTGAAGGCGCGCAGCACGAGGCTGCGCAGCCTTGTGTGGCGCGGCGGTTCCAGTTCCAGCATGGAATGCGCCTCGACCGCGTAAAAGGGCGCGAGATGGGCGGGGATGTCCAGAGGTTCGGGACTTTCGCGGCCGAAGCGGCGGTCGCGGAAGATGGCGTTGCAGGCGGCGGCGCGTCCGGTGCAGGTCAGGTCATAGTCGGTCCAGTGAAAGAAGGGACCGGCAGCGCGCGCCCTTTCGTAGAACGGATAGGGGTTCTGCACGAAGTCGGGATCGAAGGGGGATTGGCTCAGATGCTGCATCAGCCCGCCTGGCCCGATTTGTCCCGGCCCGATGTGCTGCGCCCCGGCAGGCCCTGGGACACGATCACGCCCAGACCGACCAGAGCGGCCCCCGCGGCTTGCCACCAGCTCCACCCGCCGCCGAAGGCCAGCGCGATCAGCATCACATAGAAGGGCGCCGCATTGATATGCAGCGCGGCCATGCCGATGCCCAGCCGTTCGACCGAGATGATCCAGAGCACCTGGCTCACCGCCAGCGAGACCACGGCAAAGATGAACATCGCCGCCCATTCGCGCGGCCCCATCAGGTGGAAATCGGCCGCTGGCACCAGCCCGGCCCCTTGCGCGCCAAGTGCGGCGATCCCCATGGTCAGCGCGGCCCCGCCGAGCGTCACCGCGCTGCGGCCGAGCGGCGTCAGCGTGGGAAACGAGGTCACGGTCAGCCGCGACCCCAGCGCATAAAGCAGGACCGAGAACAGGCACATCACCGCGCCAAGGCCAAAGCTGACCCCGCCCGCCCCCGGCCCCAGCGCCACGAGGCCTCCTGCCAGGGCAAAGACCACGCCCACCATCAAGGCCAGCGTCAGCTTGCGACCGTCCAGAAAGATTTCCAGCGTCAGCCCCACGACCGGCAGCGCGGCCGAGATCACCGCCACCGTCACCGCATCGGTGCGCGCCTGGCCCAGGATGATCAACAGACTGCCCGCGCCGATCAGGCTGCCCACGCCCGCGCCGAGCCGCCAGTTGGCGTCGCGCAGCATCTGGCCGCCCTCGCGCCACAGCCAGAACGGGATCAGCGCCGCCGCCGCCAACGCCAGCCGCAGCGCCGAAAGCGCCATCGGCGGCAGGATGGGCAGCAGCACGCTGTTGGCCGGCAGACCGGCCGCCCAGATCACCATGGACAGCATGCAGATCAGATGCGCCACCCCGAGCCGCGATTGTTGGGGCAGGGGGATCGGAGGGCGGGGCGGGATCGCGGTTGTGAGGCTCATTTCTGCAGTTTTGCCCCGTGGGCGCGGTTCGGCTGTTCCATGGGCGACAGGGCGCGTGGTTCAGGCGGCGGAAAGCGCCGCGACGATGGCGCCGAAATCGGCGGCCTTCAGGCTCGCCCCGCCGACGAGCGCGCCGTCAACATCACGGACCGCGAAAATCTCGGCCGCGTTCGACGGCTTGACCGACCCGCCATAGAGCAGCCGCACGCCATGGCCATCCTCGCCCAGCCGCTTGACCAATTGGGCGCGCAGAAAGCCATGCACCTCGGCGATCTGGTCCAGCGTGGGCGTGCGGCCGGTGCCGATCGCCCAGACCGGCTCGTAGGCCACCACCAGATTGGCGGCATTGGCGCCTTCGGGCAGCGAGCCGTTGAGCTGGCTGCCGCAGAGCGCCAGCGTCTCGCCGGCGTCGCGCTGCGCCTCGGTCTCGCCCAGGCAGACGATCGCGGTCAGGCCGGCGGCCAGCGCCGCCTCGGCCTTGGCCTTGACCAGCGCATCGCTCTCGCCATGATCGGCGCGGCGTTCGGAATGGCCCAGGATGACATGCGAGGCCCCGGCATCCTTGAGCATCGCGGCCGAGATGTCGCCGGTATGGGCGCCCGAGGCCTTGGTGTGGCAATCCTGCCCGCCGGTCATCAGCTTGGATCCGCGCGCCGCCCAGGTCATCTGCGCGAGCAGGGTCGCGGGCGGGCACAGCAGCATCTCGCAGGCCGGCGCCGGATGGGCTGCGATCAGCGCGCCGACCTCGGCCAGGGCAGCGGCGCTGCCGTTCATCTTCCAATTGCCTGCGGCGAGTTTCTGCATCGGCCCCTCCTGTTGCTGCGCCACAGCGATACGGCAAAAGACGGGCCAGGGGAAGGGTCGGGTCCGCGATGCAGGACGGGGCGCGGGCTCACGGATGCGGCGGAAAGAGCCCAATGGCGCCTTGCCGCGGACCGGCGGCAAGGAAATATGCCGCGCCCGCTTCGGCAGTGCCCGAACGCCGGGACGGTTCCAGCTCGTCGCCCGGCAAGGGGACACCACCATGGCGATGAGGGTCTGGCAAAACGCCGAGCCTCTGGCCTTGCGGGCCTGAACCCACCTCAGGCGGCAGGCTGGTCCTTGAACTTGATCGAGGTGCCACAGCCACAGGCCTCGGCCACGTTCGGATTGTTGAACTTGAAGCCGCTTTCCAGAAGACCGACCTCATAGTCGATCTCTGTCCCGATCAGGAACATCTGCGCCAAGGGGGCGATCAACACCCGCGCGCCATCCTGTTCGACCACCTCGTCCATCGGATTGACCGTGGTCACATAGTCCATCGTGTATTCCATTCCCGCGCAGCCGCCCTTCTTGACGCCGATGCGCAGGCCCTGAGCCCCGGTCGTCTGCATCAGCCCGGCGATCTGGCGGGCGGCGACGGGCGACAGGGTGACGGCGGCTTTGCCGGGGATGCCGAACATGATGGATCTCCTTTGACGCCAATCTAAGGTGTCAGATCGGGAATTCCAAGCGTTGGCAGCGCATGGAGTAACGCAGATGTGCCCGCGGCCATGCCAATCGCCCAGAAGACCGAGGCCAGGGTGCCGATGATGACATATTCCGACAGTTTGCCCTCGTTCGCCACCGCGCCAAAGCGCAGCACCGATTTGGCCGCGACCAGATAGCCGATGCCCTGCGCCTGGCCGGTCAGCAAGAGGGTGAAGATCAGCCCGCGCTCCAGAAGGCCGATCATGCGGCCGCCGCCGGGCAGGCCCTTGGGGGCTTCGGCTGTCCAGGGCTCCATCAGCAGGCCCACCGCGAAACTGCCGCCCCGCGTGGCGAGGATGAGGCCGGCGGCCAGTGCCATCGCGGGCGCAAGGCGGGGCAGGCCGGCCCACACCCCCATCTCCCAAAGCTGTGGCGCCAGCGCGGCCAGGGCGCAGAGGCTTGCCAGATGCGCCGCCTGATCGGCCAGAAACGGGCCCAGGCCGCGCGCGCTCGCCCGCGCCTTGACCGCGTCGATGGCCAGATGCACCAGGGTCAGGGCCGCAAGCCAGACCGACGGCGTGCCGGTGGCCATTGCGGCCGTCACCAGCACCGCCAGCCCATGCAGCACCATGGCCTGCGGCAGGCGCTTGTTCGCGGCGATCCAGTTGGTTTGGATCACGAAATCGGCCAGCACATGGGCGAAGATCAGGGCCGCGAGGGTCGAGGTCATGGCGGCTCCATCTCAAAGGCCGCGAGGGCCGCGTGCAGGGCGGCCAGACCCGCCCCCTTCAGCCGTGCCTGAACGGCCTGCCGCGTGATGCCAAGGCTTTGGGCGATCTGATCCTGCGTTGGCGCAAGAGGGTCAAGCGCCATGGCCATGGCTTCGGCCTGTTCGCGCGTCCAGCGGCCGGCCTGCCATTCGGCCAGCGTCAGGACCGCGCCCTGCCAGGGTTCCCAAGCCGCAGGCCCGGCGGCAAAGGCGAGCGTATCATGCCGCCGCATCCGGTCCAGTTCACGGCCCGACCTTTCAAAGGCCAGACCCGAGGCGCCCGATAGGCCGGCCTCGCCCAGCCGGTCATAGGGGGCGATGGCAATCGCCATCCGTGTGGCAAGTCCGGTGTCGGCCGCCCGCATATAGGCGGTCAGAAACAGCATGGCGCGCAGGACGAGGCCGGGCCTTGCCAGATAGATCTGCCAGCCATCGCCGCGAAACCGGGTGAATCTGGTGTCATGGCCCGCCCATCCGCCGATCATGCGCGCGGCCCGGGCCAAGGTCTGCATCGCCCGGTCCACCGCGGCGCCTTCGGCCTTGGTCGAGGCGATCAGATCTCCGGTCAGGACGGCGATGGGTTCCATGCGCAAAGCCTAGGGCTTGCTTTGGAAAAATGCAAGCATTAAGGCTTGCTTGTCGTCGATGCCAGCTTCAGGCTTTGCTATCCCGTAAAGCAAACCTGAGGGCTTGCCTTACATGAAGCCCATTTCCAGACGCGCTTCATCGGACATCATCTCCATGCCCCAGGGCGGATCGAAGGTCATCTGCACCCGCACCTGCTGGACGCCGGGCAGGGATTCCACCGCCGTCTCGACCCAGCCCGGCATCTCGCCCGCGACGGGGCAGCCTGGGGCGGTCAGGGTCATGTAGATGTCCACCACGTTCTCGGGCGAAATCTCGATGGTGTAGACCAGACCCAGATCGAAGATATTCACCGGGATTTCAGGGTCATAGACCGTCCGGCAGGCATCGACGACAGAATCGTACAAAGGATGTTCGGTGGTCGAAGGGCGGATCAGGGGGGTGCCCTCGATCTTGTCCGGCTGCTCGGTCATGGCGCGCTCACTTGGGTTGTTGAGCGATTATATAGGGAATTTGTGCCCGCCGTCCAGTGCCCGCCGTCCGGTGCGGGCTGTCCGGTGCCCGCCGTCCAGTGCGCGCCGTCCAAGTGCCCGCCGTCCAAATGCCCGCCGTCCAAGTGCGGGCTGGGCCACAGGGCCCCAGCCCGCGAATTCACGATCAGAACGGGATTTCGTCGTCCAGATCCGACCGGCCGCCGCCACCACCGCTCCGGCCGCCACCGTAGCCGCCAGAGGACCCACCCGAAGATCCACCCCGCGCCCCGCCACCCGAAGACCCGCCACCCGAAGACCCGCCGCCCGAAGACCCGCCGCCATAGCCGCTCTGATCCTCGTAACCGCCGCGATCGTCATAGCTCGCCCCGCCACCCGCGCCGCCATCCCGACCGCCCAGCAGCGTCAATTCGCCCCGGTACTGCCGCAGCACGACCTCGGTCGTATAACGGTCCGCGCCCGACTGATCCTGCCATTTGCGGGTTTCCAACTGGCCCTCGATATAAACGGTCGAGCCCTTTTTCAGATACTGCTCGGCAATCTTGCCCAGGGCCTCGTTGAAGATCGCGACCGAATGCCATTCGGTGCGCTCCTTGCGCTCTCCCGAGGCCTTGTCGCGCCAGGTTTCCGACGTAGCGATGCGCAGGTTCACCACCTTGCCGCCATTGGGAAAACTGCGCACCTCGGGGTCGCGCCCGAGGTTGCCCACGATGATCACCTTGTTGACACCCGCCATGGCACACTCCCTGATTCCGGCTGTCCCGACAGGGGCGCCGGGCTTGGTTGCCCTCGTCTATAGACCGATGGCACGGTTCCCTGCAATGCGCTCGGCGCGCCCGGGGCCAAGTGCCGGGAGCGGCCGCTGTCCCGACCCATGGGCAGACTGCCGCCGATGCCGCCCAGATTCCGCTTGCCGCAACGCCGGATTTCCTGTTTGTAACGCAGACGTGAGCCGCGTTTCGCGCGGGGAGTGTGGATGGTATCGAAGCGTGCAAATCCGGCGGCAAGAGCTTCCGCGGTGACAACCGTGTTTCTGGCGCTTGCCCTGGTGTCGGTGTCGCCCGCGCTGGCCGACGGATTGCGCATCGGCGCCGGCGCAAAAAGCCGGGCGGCGATGTTTCGCAGCCAGGTCGCGCTGCTCGACGGCCGCCTGTCACAGCAATATGCCAATTCGGTGCGGCTGAAGCCGGGCGCCGGCAAGGACCCCAGCGCCGAGAATGTGCGCTATTCGGGCAGCTATCGCGGTGAATATCTGGCCATGGCCAAGGCCGCCGCGCGCAAATATGGCGTGCCCGAAGAGATGTTCCTCAAGCTCGTGCAGCGCGAAAGCGGCTGGAACCCGGGGGCGGTTTCGGCCAAGGGCGCGGTAGGGCTGGCGCAGCTGATGCCCGAAACCGCGAACCATCTGGGCGTTGACGAGACCGACCCCAAGGACAACCTCGAAGGCGGCGCCCGCTATCTGGCCATGATGTTCACCCGTTTTGGCAGCTGGAAGCTGGCGCTCGCCGCCTATAACGCCGGCCCGCAAGCGGTCGAGGCGGCCGGCGGCATCCCGGATTTCGAGGAAACCCAAAGCTACGTCGCGGCCATCCTGGGCTAGAGCCGGCCTTAGGGTCGGGTAGGATGGGCAATCTGCCCATACTCGGCGCCTGACGCCAAAGATCGGGCCTATTCGGCCGCGATCTTGATCACCGGTTCCATCTGCGACAGAACCTCTTCCGGCAGGTGGCACTTGATCTGATGCCCGCCGCCCAGCATGCGGACCGGAGGCATCTCCACATCGCAAAGCCCGCCCGGCACTTGCGATTTCCACCGGCAGCGGGTCTGGAACGGGCAGCCGGGCGGCGGGTTGACCGCCGAGGGGATGTCGCCTTCCAGAACGATGCGCTTCCGGATCACCTTGGTGTCGGCGATCGGCACGGCCGACAGCAGCGCCTCGGTATAGGGATGATAGGGCGGGTTGAAGACCTGGTCGGTCGTCCCGGTTTCCACCACATGGCCGAGGTACATCACCAGCACCCGGTCCGACAGATAGCGCACGATGGACAGATCGTGCGAGATGAACAGAAGCGTCGTGCCATTCTCGCGCTGGATGTCCATCAGAAGGTCGGTGACGGCGGCCTGGACCGAGACGTCCAGCGCCGAGACGGGCTCGTCCGCCACCACGACCTTGGCGCCACCGGCAAAGGCGCGGGCGATGCCGACGCGCTGCTTTTGCCCGCCCGACAGTTGGCGCGGCATCCGGTCGGCAAAGGCGCGCGGCAGCTTCACGAGGTCCAGCAGTTCCAGCATCCGTGTCTCGCGCGCCTTGTCGTCGGCGCCGAAGTGAAACACCTCCAGCGCGCGGATGATCTGGCGCCCCACCGTCATCGACGGGTTCAGCGTGTCGAACGGGTTCTGGAACACCATCTGCACCGACGACACCGTATCGACATTGCGTTTCTGGATCGGGGTCGATTGCACATTCTCGTCAAACAGCATGATCGAGCCCGAGGTCGCGGTTTCGAGCCCCATCAGCACCTTGGCGAAGGTCGATTTGCCGCAACCCGACTCGCCCACGATGGCGAGCGTCTCGCCCTCATGCGCCTCGAAACTCAGGGTCTCGTTGGCCTTCACCACCTTGGCCGTGCCGCCGCCAAAGGCGCCGGAGGATATCGAGTAATATTTCTTCAGATCCTCCATCTTGAGGACGACCTTGCCGATCGGCGCCTTGGTCTTGACCACGCGGGCGGCGGGCGGCGCGTTCCAGTCGATCTCGGTCCATTTCAGGCAGCGCGTGGCGTGACGGTCGCCGCCGGGCACCGGCGACATGGGAATATCGCCGGCATCGCAGCGCCCGGCCTGAAAATAATCGCAGCGCGGCCCGAAGTTGCAGCCCTTGGGCCTTTCGTGGGGCAGGGGGAAGTTGCCCGGGATCGAGATCAGCGGGCGCGCGTTCTTGTCAGCCCCCGGCAGCGGGATCGAGCGGAACAGGGCCTGGGTATAGGGGTGGCGCATGGTGTCGAAGACCTCGACCACATTGCCGGTCTCGACCGCCTCGCCGGAATACATCACGCAGAGCCGGTCACAGACATCCATGATCAGGCCGAGGTTGTGCGAGATGAACAGCATCGAGGTGCCGTATTTGTGGCCGAGGTCCTTGACCAGGTCGACGATGCCCGCCTCGACCGTCACATCCAGCGCGGTGGTGGGTTCGTCGAGGATCAGGAGTGCGGGTTTCGACATCAGCGCCATGGCGATGACGATGCGCTGCTGCTGGCCGCCCGAAAGCTGGTGCGGGAAGGCGTGCAGGATGCGGTCGGGGTCGGGCAGGCGCACATCGGCCACGATCTGGCGGGCCAGCGCCCAGGCCTCGGCCTGCGCCATGCCCTGGTGGATCATCGGCACTTCGGCCAGTTGCGCGCCGATCTTCATGGCCGGGTTCAGCGAAGCCATCGGCTCCTGATAGATCATCGCGATTTCCGAGCCGCGGATGCCGCGCAGTTCCTCGTCACCCATGGTGACGAGTTCGCGGCCCTTGAACTTGATCGAGCCCGCGACGATGCGGCCATTCTTGCCCAGATCGCGCATCACGGCCAGTGCCACCGTGGACTTGCCGCAGCCCGACTCGCCCACCAGCCCCATCGATTCCCCGGCCATCACCTTGCAGGAGAAATCCATCACGGCCGGAATCTCCCTGAGCCGCGTGAAGAAGGAAATCGACAGATGGTCGATGTCGAGGATCGGTTGGCTCGGGTCCCAGGCGGTGTCAGTCATGATGGGCCTCTTTATGCGGAAAAGGCAGGAGCGGGGGTTTCACACCCCCGCACCCCCGTGGGATATTTCTGAACAGATGAAACGGGACATCAGTCCTTCATGCTTTCTTCGCGCAATCCGTCGGCGAGCAGGTTGAGGCCGAGGACGAGGCTCATCAGGGCAAGGGCCGGCACCACGGCGGGGTGGGGGATCATCGACAGGAGCTTGCGCCCGGCGTTGATGGTGGAACCCCAGTCCGGGCTTTCCGGTGTCACGCCGAGGCCAAAGAAGCCCAGGGTTCCCAGAAGGATCGTCGTATAGCCGATGCGCAGGCAATAATCGACGATCAGCGGGCCACGGGCGTTGGGCAGGATCTCCCACAGCATGACGTACCAGGCCTGCTCGCCCCGGGTCTGGGCCGCGGCGACATAGTCGCGCGACTTGATGTCCATCACGATGCCGCGCACGATGCGGAACACGGTGGGCGCGTTCACGAAGACGACCGAGACGAAGACGTTGAGCAGGTTCGGCGCCATGCCCCAGACGCCGAGCGGGTCGGCGTTGAACGCGAGGCCCGAATAGGCCCAGAGGCCGATCACCAGCGTCGCGCCGACATAGATGTTGCGCTTGGGCGGGTTGGTGTGGAAGCGCGAATTGAACAGCACGACGAAGAAGGCGATCGGGATCAGGAACAGGATCGCCGCCAGATAGATCGGGATGCCGGTGTTGCGGATCTCTGGCGTGACCAGAAGGTAGAACAGCAGGATGACCGGGAAGGCCAGCACGAGGTTGGCGAGGAAGGACAGGACCGTATCCAGCTTGCCGCCGAAATAGCCGGCTGGCAGGCCCAGCGTGATGCCGACCAGAAAGGCAAAGGTCGTCGCGGCCGGCGCGATCACCAGAACCGAACGCGCCCCCATCACCATGCGCGAAAAGACATCGCGCGCCAGGTGGTCGCCGCCCAGAAGGAACCAGGGGAACTGGCCCGGCTCTGCCCCCGCGACCGGCGTGCCGGGGACCGGGTTCTTGACCGAACCCAGCTGCGCCAGGGGATCATAGGTGATGATCATGTCGGCAAAGAAAGCGGTGAAGACCCAGAACATCACGATGGCAAAGCCCGCCATGCCGATCGGGCTGTCAAACAGCTTGCCATAAAGCCCAAGCCGCCGCTTGAAGCGGATCGACAGGGCGAAGGTCACCACAAGCGCCACCCAGACCGGCCAGAATTGCTTGGCCATCAAGGTGAAGATCATCGGCCAGGAGAGAATATCCATGATGTCAGCCCAGCCGGATGCGAGGATTGAGGAAGACATAGCCGATGTCGGAAATCAGCTGTGTGACCAGAACGAAGAACACCGCAACGACCGAACAGCCCAGCAGCAACTCGATGTCGTTGTTGCCGGCGGCGGTGACCAGCATCCAGCCGAAGCCCTTGTAGTTGAACAGGGTCTCGGTGATCACCACGCCGTTCAGAAGATAGGGGAACTGCAGCATGATGACGGTGAAGGGCGCGATCATCGCATTCCTCAGCGCGTGGCGCAGTACGACCTGGCGGAAGCTCACGCCCTTGAGGCGCGCGGTGCGGATATATTGCTGGGTCATCACCTCGGTCATCGAGGCGCGGGTCATTCGCGCGATATAGCCCACGCCGTAAAGCGCGATCGTGGCGACCGGCAGGGCAAAGTTCCAGAAGGTGATCGCGTCCATCGCCGAGGTGGCGGTGCCCAGAAACAGCGTGCGTCCGCTGATCCAGCCCAGATTGGCGAAGACCGGCGACAGGCCGGTGACCGGCGAGGCGAAGATCGCCACCAGAAGCACGCCCGACACATATTCTGGCGTAGCGCTCGTGGCGATCGAGAAGGTCGACAGCACCCGGTCGGTCCGTGACCCCTCGCGCATGCCGGCCAGCACCCCGATCAGCAGCGCCGAAGGCACCATGACCAGCATCACCACCAGCATCAGCCAGCCGGTCGCGGCCATGGCATAGCCCATCTGCGAAAGCACAGGCTTCTTGAACACGGTCGAAAAGCCCCAGTTGCCCTCGAGCACGCCGCAATACCGCGGAGCCGTCGCCGGGTCATCGTTCTGGCGGATGCAAAGCCCGCGCGTCACCCCCTTGTCATCGGTGCGCGTCCAGCCCGGCGCGACGCCCAGCCATTCGGCATAGCGGTAGACCACCGATCCGCCGTGGCCGTTCTCTTCGATCCAGGCCGCGACGGATTCGTCCGTCATGCGCACCGAACCCTCGGACCGGGCCAGCTTTTCCAGATTGGGCGGAAGGTTGGTCAGGTAGAAGACGACAAAGGTCAGAACCAAGGCCGTCAGCGCCATCACTCCCAGCCGCCGGATCACGAATTTGAGCATAGAAGCGTCCCACCGTGCCAGACGACAGGCCAGCCCCGGCAGGGGGCGGCCACAAGAAACAGGGGCGGGTGCGCCAGGTCAGGCGCCCCGCCCCGAACGTGTCGTCTCAGGCGAGCGACCACAGGTAGTGGTGATGCTCATACGAGGGATGCATGTCGGCCCCCACCACGGTCTTCTTGGCGTGGCGGTAGATCGAACGCCAGTAGGGCTGGATGATGTAGCCTTCGTCCTGCAGGATCTTTTCCAGGATTTCGGCGTACTTCTTGCGCTTTTCGGCATCGGCCAGAGCCAGGGCCGAAACCATTGCCGCGTCGAAGTCCTTGTTGGCCATGCCGGTTTCGTTCCACGACCCGGTCGAGGTATAGGCCAGGCTCATGTTCTGCACGGCCAGCGGACGGTGGTTCCAGGTGGTCGAAGAGAACGGGTACTTCTGCCAGTCGTTCCAGAAGGTCGAACCCGGCATCACGGTGCGTTTGACGTTCACGCCGGCGTCGCGCAGCTGGGCGGCAACGGCGTCAGAGGTATCCAGTTCATAACCGCCATCCAGCGAGATGAACTCGAACTCGGCATCGGCCAGCTTGTGCTTGGCCAGAATGTCCTTGACCTTGGTCTTGTCAAAGGTCTGCGCCGGAAGCTTGACATATTCCGGATGCAGGGGGCCGGCATGGTGGTTTTCGGCGGTGCTGCCCAGACCCTTGTAGCCAAGCGCCAGGACGACGGCGGGATCGACGGCAAGCTGCAGCGCCTGACGCACCTCTTTTTCCTTGTAGAGGTCAGAGGTGGCCGAGTTGAAGCGGCAGACGATGGTCGCCATCGTCACCTTTTCGTATTTCGTCCAGCCGATCGCATCCATCTGCGAGATGAAGTCGCCGGTCGTCTCGTAGTTCATGTCGATCTCGTCCGAGTTGGCGAGGTTGACCATGGCCGAGGGATCGGTGCCGAAGTCGATGTAGTGGATCTCGTCCAGGGGCACCACGCCGCCCCACCACTTGTGGCTGTCGGGGGCGCGCTTCAGCACCATCTTCTGGCCGACCATGATGTCGCCCGGCACATAGGGGCCGGTGCCGATCGGGTTGACCGAAGGATCGTCGCCGTCCTTGAAGGACTTGTGCACCACGGCGGCCGGATAGTCCGACAGGTTCGGCACCACGGCCACGTCCGACGAGGACATCATCAGCTTGACCGTGTGGTCATCGACCTTGACGACAGCGCCGTCGCGCAGCTGCTTGGTCTTGGGATCGACCAGACCGGTGAAGCGCGAGGCCATCGCGTTGCCCTCGACCGTGCCGTCGGTCCAGCGCTTGAAGTTGTTGACCACGTCATCGGCGGTGAAATCGTCGCCGTTGTTCCACTTGACGCCTTTGCGCACGTAAAGCGTGTATTGCGAGGCGTCCTCGTTGGCTTCCCACTTTTCCAGGAGGCGGCCTTCGAAAGTGCCGTCGTTGTTGTACTGGATCAGATATTCCAGCCAGCCGCGATAGACGTTGGCGATCTGCGGCCAGTCGGCCAGGCGCGGGTCTTTCTGCGCCTTGGTTTCCATCGCGACCCGCACGATGCCGCCCACCTTGGCCGCCTCGGCGCGGACCGGAGCCTGCAGGCCCAGCAGGCCATAGGCCGCAACGGCCGAAACGCCAAGCGCGGTGGTCCGGGTCAGAAACTCGCGGCGGCTGAGCTTGCCTTCCTGCACCTCGCGCAGGTGCATTTCAGCGGCCGGATGCAGGTCTTGCATCGGTGTCATGTCGTTCATCTTCGTCTCCCTGTCAGGCCATTGCCTTGTTATGGTTCGCCCGTTCCCGGACTTTCGGCGGCACCGCTTGCGCGCACCTTGCCTGTGCCGGACCCGGCCTTGGGATACGGTGTCGCGGTGCATGTGCTCACCCCCGCATTCGGCACTTTTTCCGCCCCTACGTCAACGCTTGGATTCGTCGCCGAGTGTCACGTTTGCGACACGCGCTCGTCGTATGGTGCCAAGGTTGCGGATCGTGACAGACCCCGGGGGCGATTTCCCGCAGGTTCAAGGTTTCCGGCCTCCGGGTCAGGATTTCCGTTTGAGCGGAAGCGGCCGCCGCCGCGAATCGGACGGTCCGCGTCGGGGGCTGTCGGCTGCGCCCGTGTCAGAGGCTGCGGCGGAAGGCGGTGGGCGAGGACCCGGTGCGATGCTGGAAGGCGCGCGTGAAATAGGCGGCCGAGGCGAAGCCCAGGCTTTCGCCGATCCGGTTGACCGGCAGGCGGGTTTCCGACAGCAATTTGCGCGCCTCGAAGATCCGGCGGTCCTGCAACAGGTCGATGGCCGATCGGCCACAGGTCAGCCGGCAGCAGCGCGTCAGATGGGTGGCGGTGACCCCCAGATGTGCGGCCAGCTCGCCCACGCCGGCGCCGCTGCGGAACTCCCGCTCCATCAGGTCGGTGAAGCGCGCGACCAGCTTGCGCGCGGCATCGGGCTTGGTCGTCTCGACCGCGACCTTGGCCGCCTGCCGTTCGATCCAGACCCCCAGAAGCCCCAGATGCGCCAGAGCGGCCCGCGCGTGGCCCGGGCTGTCGGAGTCGATCTCGCGCTGGATGGCGTCGAGCGTGACGTTCAACTCTTGCTGGGCATGCACTTCGCGGATGCGCAGGTGCAGCGGTTCCGCAGGCAAGGCCACGCCTGAATCGCGCCCAAAAAACACTGCGGTGCCAAAGACTTGCGGTCCGACCTCAAAGCCGTGCATGACGCCGGCCGGGATCAGGATGCCGTTGTGCGCGGTATAGCCCCGGGTCTGGCCCGCAATGGTGATGCGGCCCTGCCCCTTGGTGAACCACAAAAAGCAGGGCTCCGACAACGACCGCATCGCCTCGACCCGCCAGCGCCCGCCGGCGGCGAGGCGCGGGATGGCAATCAGGCGAAAGGACAGGGCAGGCGCAGGAAAGGTCATCGGGGCTCGCAGTCTCGTGATACGACCCTGATAACGCGGCCTCGCCGATGTCCCAAGTGAAAAAAGCGCCCGGCGTCGCGAAGGGCCGCAACCAGAGGCGGAATGCCGCGCAAGCGTTACCCGGGCACCACAGGCTGCCAGCCTGCCATGCGGTTGCGAAACCAGGTGCGCTGGCGTTTGGCATATTGCCGCGAGGCGAGGACGGCGGCCGACCGCGCCGCCTCCAGAGTGGCGCGGCCCTGCAGATGCGCGATCAGTTCGGGCGCGCCGATGGCCCGCGCCCAGGGCCGCTCGGGCTGCCAGAAGGGCAGGGCGGCGCGCACCTCGTCCAGGGCGCCCGCCTCCAACATGGCGGAAAACCGTGCGTCGATCCGCGCGTCCAGCCAGGGGACCGTGGGGCGCAGCACCAGCGCCTCGACCCGGTCGAGGGGCAGAAGGGCCGGCGCCCCCGCGGCCTGCCAGTCGGCCAGCCCGCGGCCGGTTGCCCGCAGCACTTCCCAGGCGCGCTGGACCCGCATCGGATTGGCCAGATCGGTGCGCGCCGCCGTGGCCGGGTCCAGCGCCGCCCGCATTACCTCGACCCCGCCCGACTGGCGCAGGGCATCGGCCTCGGCCCGCACTTCGGCCGGGATCGCCGGCACCTCGGCCAGACCTTCTGTCAGCGCGCTGAAATAAAGTCCTGTGCCGCCCACGATCACCACGGGCCGGGCCAGCAGCCCCGCCACCTCGCGCAGCCAGGTGCCGACCGAATAATCCCGGTCGCGCCCGACATGGCCGTAAAGCGCATGGGGCAGCGCCGCCACCTCGGCCGGCGAGGGGCGCGCCGTCAGCACCGACCACATGTCATAGACCTGCAAAGCATCGGCATTGACGATCACCCGCCCGTCGCGCGCCGCAATCTCCATCGCCAGCGCCGATTTGCCGCTGGCCGTTGGCCCCGCGATCAGAACCGGCCTTTCGCGCGAAATCGTCTTCATTCAGGCCAAAATACTCCGGGGGCGCGGGGGCAGGCCCCCGCTGGGCGCGGTCCACAGGTTGAACCTTCCGGCGTTTTGGACCATTTTGCGGCCCAAGCCAACCCGGGCACGAACAAGAGGCAGCCATGACCGAAACCGACCACAAGATCACCTATTCCCGCGTCATGCTGAAAATCTCGGGCGAGGCGCTGATGGGCGATCTGGGCTATGGCCTGCACCCGCCCACCGTGACCCGCATCGCGCAAGAGGTCAAATCCGTGCGCGATCTGGGGGTTGAGATCTGCATGGTGATCGGCGGCGGCAATATCTTCCGTGGCCTGCAAGGCTCGGCCCAGGGGATGGAGCGGACGACGGCCGACTATATGGGCATGCTCGCCACCGTGATGAATGCCCTGGCCATGCAGGCGGCGCTCGAATCGCTCGGCGTGCACACCCGCGTCATCTCGGCCATCCCGATGGATCAGGTCTGCGAGCCCTATATCCGCCGCCGCGCCGTGCGCCACCTGGAAAAGAAGCGCGTCTGCATCTTTGCCGCCGGCACCGGCAACCCCTATTTCACCACCGACACCGCAGCCACCTTGCGCGCGAACGAGATGGCCTGCCAGGCGATCTTCAAGGGCACCAAGGTCGATGGCGTCTATGACAAGGACCCCAAGAAACACCCCGATGCCCGCCGCTACGAGGCGGTCAGCTATGACGAGGTGCTGCAAAAGCACCTGGGCGTGATGGATGCCTCGGCCATAGCGCTCGCCCGCGACAACGACCTGCCGATCATCGTCTTTTCGCTGGATGAGCCGGGCGGCTTCAAGGGGATCCTGTCGGGCCAGGGCACCTACACGCGGGTGCATGGCTGAGGCGCACCAGCGCGAGCGCGCCCCTTCGCGGCGTCAGAACAGCTCGAAATTGGCGGCGGTCAGCGCGGTGACCCCGTCCAGCACGGCAATGTCGATGGCCGCTTGCGCCCCGGTTCCGTCCGGGTCCCAGGACAGCATGTGCGTCGCGGAATCGAAAAGGAACGTATCCTCCGCCGCGGTGGCCGCCGTGCCATTGACCAGATGCAGCGTCGTCGTGCCGCCCCATTCGGTGACGTGGAATTGCAGATAATCCTGCTGCGCATCGGCCGCGACGTGAAAGTCCTTCACCACGTCATGTTCGCCGATTTCGCGGAAGTGGTTCCAGACGAAGGTGTCGTGGCCAAGTCCGCCGCGCAATATGTCATTGCCCTCCTTGCCCTGCAGCCTATTGGCCGCGGCATTGCCGATGATCAGATCGTTGTAGCGCGTTCCGTCTATGTTTTCGATCGAGAAGGCAGCTTCCGTATTGCCGAACCCGTCATCGACGATCTGACCGCTTTTGAGTGCCAGATTGACCCGGACGCCATGTTGGCCCTGGCCGGCGAAGGATTGATGAAAATCGACGGTGTCATTGCCGCCCCTCCCGTAATAGGTATCCTTGCCTTCGCCGCCGGAAAAGTAATCATTCCGCGCCGATCCAAGGAAGGTATCGGCAAAGCGCGTGCCATAGACCCCGTGGATATTTACCGTGTGATCGTAGTTGCCAAATCCGTCGCGGATCGTGCCGATATCCTGGCCATTCACGACATTCACGCCCAGATTGGCCAGGATTCCCCGGTTGCCGCCTGTCCAGACATCCTGGCTGTAGATCGCGATATCTCCGGCGGTGCCGCCGACGATCTTGTCAGACCCGCGCAGGCCGGCGAAATCGACCTCGGTCGCCCCGCCCACAAAGACGTCATGTGCGGCCGAGCCATGGATCTCCTCGATGCCGCTGAAGTGATCGTAAAAGCCGTAAGGATCCAGTATCAAGCCCTTGTTCACGTTCACCGAAATCCCGTGCAGCATCGGGATGCCCTCGTTCCACTGGGTCTGGTCGTAACTCAGCGTGTCATAGCCGTCGCCGCCATTCATCGTGTCGCTGCCCATGCCGCCCCGGATGAAATCGTCGCCCGCCCCCATATCGAAGCGGTCGTTGCCGGCATTGACCCCGACCAGTCCGTTCCAATCGCCGCCGGCCGTGCCGATGATCGTGTCATTGCCCGACAAGAGCTGGGACCAGGCATTCTTGACCTCGGAACCCGAGAAATTGCCGTTTCCATCGGTAAAGCCGAATTCATAAGAGGCGAAAAGCCCCAGATCGCTGGCGAGGCTTCCGGCTGCGATGCCGGTGACGCTCAACACGGTCTGGCCATTGCCGTCGGTGATGGCCAGGGCCGTCATAGTGCCCGCGGTGGGGGTCGTGCCATCATAGGCGAACCCGCTGCCCTGCGCCGTGACCGAATAGCCGGCAAAGGTGGTTCCCGGCAGATATGTGTACGAGAATGCGGTGCCGCTGTGTGTGCCGATCGTCACGCCATCGGCCGCCGCCAACAGATTGCCCGGCCAGAAGTCGAGGGTAGAGTACAAGTCCGTCAGTGTCACAAGTGCCATGTCTTCCTCCAATTCCAATGAGTCTTTCAATGCTCCGCGGATTTTAGCGCGGGGGAAAACTATTGGACCGCAAGGTCGACAGGGCAACTCACAATTGCCCGCCGTGGCCGAATCCGCGGCGATGAGGCGACTTTTATGGGCTCCAGCCGGGCAAATACAATCATAGCCAGCAAATCAGCCGCATCGTTCCGCCTGGACGTGTGCCGCTTCGGCCAGCCTGCCCGGGGCAGGATCTGACGCGCCCCCTGTACGCCCCCCGCGGCTTGCTGTTATAGAACCCCAAGACCCCGAAAGCGGGGCGCATAGAATGAGGATCCCCATGTCGCAAGACGACCTTGAGATTGACCTTGACGCGATTCAACGCCGCATGGACGGGGCTTTGGCGGCGCTCAAGAACGAATTTGCCTCGCTGCGCACCGGGCGCGCCTCGGCCAGCATGCTGGACCCGATCCAGGTCGACGCCTATGGCCAGATGACTCCGATCAACCAGCTTGGCACGATCAACGTACCCGAACCGCGCATGGTGGTGATCAATGTCTGGGACAAGGGCATGATCAACAAGGTGGAAAAGGCGATCCGCGAAAGCGGCCTCGGCATCAACCCGGTGACCGACGGCCCCTTGATCCGCCTGCCGATCCCGGAGCTCAACGAACAGCGCCGGCGCGAGCTGACCAAGGTCGCCGCCCAATATGCCGAAAGCGCCAAGGTCGCCATCCGCAACGTGCGGCGCGACGGGATGGACCAGATCAAGAAGGCCAAGGCCAGCGGCATGGGCGAGGACGACCAGAAGATGTGGTCCGACGAAGTGCAGGAATTGACCGACAAGGCGATCCTGATGGTTGACCGCTCGCTCGAATCCAAACAGCAAGAGATCATGCAGGTCTGACGGCGGCGCCCCCGGTTCGGGGCGCAGGGTGTTCGAGTTACCACAACCCAGGGCGGGGAGACATTTCGTGGGCGCAGGCGAGAAGGACAAGGCGGATCGGCTGCACCCCGAGGCAACGAAACCCGCAGCGCATGTGGCCATCATCATGGACGGCAACGGCCGCTGGGCGACGCAAAAGGGCTGGCCGCGTCTGGTCGGCCACAGGAAGGGTGCCGAACGGGTCAAGGAGATCGTGCGATGCGCGCCGGATCTGGGCATCAAGTGGCTGACGATCTACGCCTTTTCAACCGAGAACTGGAAACGATCCACTGAAGAGGTCCTGGGCCTCATGTCGATCTTTGCGCGCTACATCGAACGCGAGGCCGACCGGCTGGCCGCGGAATCGGTGCGGATGCGCTTCATCGGCGACCGGTCGCGGCTTGACCCGCGCCTGCAGCGCCTGATGGCCGGGATCGAGGCGCGCACCGCGCCCTTCTCGCGGCTGAACCTGACGGTGGCGATCAATTACGGCGGTCGGGATGAATTGACCCGGGCCGTGCGCGCCATAGCCCAAGAGGTGGCAGAGGGCCGGATCGCGGCGGGCGATGTGACCGACGCGCTGATCTCGGCCCGGCTCGATACCGCCGATCTGCCCGACCCGGATCTGGTGATCCGCACTTCGGGCGAGACGCGGACCTCGAACTTCCTGCCCTGGCAGGCGGCCTATGCGGAATTCGAATTCACCCGCACGCTCTGGCCCGATTTCACCCCGGCGGAACTGGCGCAGATCGTGTCGCGGTTCGGCAACCGGGAACGGCGTTATGGCGGGGTGGCGCGGGCATGACCTCTGACCGGCCCGGCTCCAGCCTCCCGCCCGCCAACGCCCGTGCCCCGGCCGCAAGTGCCGGGCGCTGGGGCGATCTGGGGGCGCGGGTCATGTCGGGTCTGGTCCTGGCCGGGGTCGGGGTGCTGGCGGTCTGGCTCGGGGGCGAGGTCTTTGTGGCGGCGGCGGCGCTGGCCTTCGCCGTGATGGCGTGGGAACTGGCCGCGCTGAGCGATGCGCCCGGGCAGGTGGCGCTGCGGCTGGGGATCGGCGCGCTGGCCGGGGTGGGCGTGCTGGTGGCGCAGGCCGGCGGATGGGCCATGCTGGCGCTGGGGCTGGCACCCTTGGCCATGGCCGCCACCCCGCGCCGGGAAAAGCCGCTGATGGTGGCCTATGCCCTGGCCATGCTGATCGCTTCGGTGGGGATCGTGGATCTGGACCGCCGCGGTGCGGTGATCGTGGTCTGGCTCGTGCTGATCGTGGTTGTTTCGGATGTGATGGGCTATTTCGCCGGGCGCCTGATCGGCGGCCCTCTGTTCTGGCCGGCGATCAGCCCGAAAAAGACCTGGTCGGGCACCATCGCGGGCTGGCTGGGCGCTGCGGCGCTGGGGGCGGGTTTTGCGGTCTGGCAGGGCCATGGCTGGGGGCTTGTCTACATCTCGCCGCTCGTGGCCATGGCGGGGCAGGCCGGCGACATCGTGGAAAGCCTGATCAAGCGGCGCGCCGGGGTCAAGGATGCCTCGCGGCTGATCCCGGGCCATGGCGGCCTGCTGGACCGGTTTGACGCGCTGATCGGGGCGACGCTGGCGGTGCAGCTGTTGCAGATGCTGCTGCCCCTGCCGCTGGGGCTTGCGACATGAGCCCGCCGCGCCGCGTTTCCGTTCTGGGCGCGACCGGATCTGTCGGTCAGAACACCGTCGATCTCCTGGAGCGGGCCGAGGACGTCGAGGTCGTGGCCCTGACCGGCGGGCGCAATGTCGCGCGCCTGGCCGAGATGGCCCGCGCCCTGCGGGCCGAGGTCGCCGTGGTGGCCGATGACGCGCTTTTGAACGACCTGCGCGCGGCGCTGGCGGGCAGCGGAATTGCCGCCGCGGCCGGCCCCGCAGCGATTGCCGAGGCCGCGGCACGGCCGGCCGATTGGGTCATGTCGGCCATCGTGGGGGCCGCGGGACTGGCCCCGGGCATGGCCGCGCTGGGGGCAGGCGCCACCTTGGCGCTGGCCAACAAGGAAAGCCTGGTGACCGCGGGCTCCTTGATTCTGTCGACCGCCGCCCGGCACGGCGCGCGCATTCTGCCGGTGGACAGCGAACATTCCGCCATCTTCCAGGCGCTGGCGGGCGAGGATATCTCGACCGTCGAGCGCATCATCCTGACCGCCTCGGGTGGGGCGCTGCGCGACTGGCCGGTCGAACGGCTGGCCTCGGCCCGGCTGGCCGACACGCTGGCCCATCCCAACTGGGTCATGGGGCAAAGGATCACCATCGACAGCGCCTCGATGTTCAACAAGGCGCTGGAAGTCATTGAGGCAAAAGAGTTCTTTGGCGTAACGCCAGATCAGGTCGAAGTCATCATCCACCCTGAATCCATCATCCATTCGGCGGTGGGTTTTCAGGATGGCGCGGTCATGGCGCATCTGGGGGCGCCCGACATGCGCCATGCCATCGGCTATGCGCTCAACTGGCCGGTCCGCGCGGCCCTGCCGGTGGCGCGGCTGGATTTCGCGGCCCTGGGCAAGCTGACCTTCCGCGCGCCCGACCTTGACCGCTACCCTGCGCTGCGGCTTGCGCGCGAGGTGATGCAGGCGGGCGGCATGGCGGGCTGCGTCTTCAACGCGGCCAAGGAAGTGGCGCTGGATTTCTTCGTGGCCGACCGGATCGGATTTCTCGACATGTCGGTGCTGGTCGAGGCCACGCTCGCGCGGCTTGCCGCCGACAGCGGCTTTGGCCAGGCGGCGACAAGCCTTGACGATGTGCTGGCGATGGACCACCTCGCAAGGACGCTCGCACGCGAAGAGGCCTCGCGCCGGGCAAAACAATAGGGCAGGGCTGGAATATTGGATTTGGCAGGCATGATTTCGGATCTTGGCGGCACGGCCTGGACCTTGGGCACCTTTCTGGTGGCGATCGTCATCATCGTGACGGTGCATGAGTTCGGTCATTACATCGTCGGGCGCTGGACGGGCATCCATGCCGAGGTCTTTTCGCTGGGCTTTGGCAAGGTGATCTGGTCGCGCACCGACCGGCGCGGCACGCGCTGGCAGATCGCGGCCCTTCCGCTGGGCGGCTATGTCAAGTTCAAGGGTGATGCCGATGGCGCCTCGCGGCCCGACAAGGGCGCGCTCGTGGGCCTTTCGCCCGAAGAGCGGCGCCACACCATGCATGGCGCGCCGCTCTGGGCGCGGTCGGCCACGGTGGTGGCGGGGCCGCTGGCCAATTTCATCCTGGCCTTCCTTCTGTTCTTCGGCGTGATCATGGCCAAGGGCGTCGCGGTCGATCAGCCGCTGATCGGCACCCTGCGCGACGTGCCCTTTGCCACGCCCAGCCTGCAGGTCGGCGATCTGGTCACCGCGATGGAGGGGCAACCGACGCCCGACCTCGCCTCGTTCTTCACGGTCGCCGACGGGCTCAGCGACAAGGCCTCGGTCACCTACCAGATCACCCGCGATGGCAAGAGCCTGAGCGTGCAGGGCCCCAACCCGCTGCCGCCGGTGGCCGACAGCGTGCAACCGCAAAGCGCGGCCCTAGATGCGGGGATTGCGGCGGGCGATGTGATCCTGAAGGCCGCGGGTCAGGACATCGCCAGCTTCAGCCAGTTGCCCAAGCTGGTCGAGGCCACCTCGGGCAAGCCGATCGGCCTGACGGTCTGGCGCGCCGGCAAGACCTTTGACGTGACACTGACCCCGCGCCGCCGCGATCTGCCCACGGCGGATGGCAGCTTCGAGACCCGCTGGCTGATCGGCATTTCGGGCGGCGTGCTGTTCGATCCGGTCACCCGGGCGCCCTCGGTGACCGAGGCGGCCACCACGGCCTGGAACCAGGGCTTCTTCATGGTCAAGACCAATCTGTCGGGCCTGGGCTACATGCTGGCCGGCAAGATCAGCAGTTGCAACATGTCGAGCCCGATCGGCATGGCCAAGGTGGTCGGCGCCGCGGCACGGACCGGCTGGGAGACTTTCCTGCAGACCGTGGCGCTGGTATCGCTGTCGATCGGGCTCCTGAACCTGTTCCCGATCCCGGTGCTGGACGGCGGCCATCTGGTCTTTCACATCTGGGAGGCCACGACCGGCAACCCGCCCAGCGATCGCGTCTTGCAGGTGCTGATGACCATCGGACTGGCGCTCCTGGTGGCGCTGATGCTGTTTGCGGTGTCCAACGATCTGTTCCGCTGTTCGTGAAACCGCGTCAGGCCGCAGCGCGCGGTTTGACAGGGCGGGGCCATGCAGCGAAGATGGCCACAGGATATGGTGTCACGAGCATCCGACCTGCACAGGGAATCGCCCCTGTCGCGGTTTCAGGGATCACCTTCGCGCGAGGCAGACTTATCCACAGGAAATGGCCGAAAGCCGGCCGAGCCTGTCTGCCGCGCCCTCGCGCGGTTTTGACAAGGCCGGGACAAGAAGCTAGTCAGGGTTCAAGATGGACGGGGCACGGGGCTTGGGGCAGAAAATGGGCAAGATGAGGGGCGCAGGCACGTCGCGCAGGGGGCTGAAGCTTGGCGCGGGCGGTTTGGTGCTGGCGGCTGGCCTTGGCCTGGCGGGGGCGGGAGGGCTCGCGCCCGAGGGGCTCTGGGCGCAGACAACGCAACCGGCCAGCCAGCCTCCCTCGCCGGGAGATTTTTCGCTGGGCGTCGAGGACAATGCCCAGCCGGCTGTGCCCGTGGCCCCGGTTCCGCCCGGCTTCACCTTCAACGCGGTCAAGGTGCAGGGCAACGTCGCCATCGACGCGCCCACGATCGTCTCCTATCTTGGCCTCGCCAAGGGCAAGGTCGTCACCGAAGCGCAATTGAACGACGCCTATCAGCGCATCTTCGGAACCGGCCTCTTCACCCGGGTCGAACTGGTGCCGCAGAACAACACGCTGCTGGTCAAGGTCGTTGAGAACCCCACGATCGGCACCATCGACTTTCAGGGCAATGCACGCATCAAGGACGAAGACCTGTTCAAGCTGATCAAGTCCAAGTCGCGCCAGGTCTATTCGCCGGCCCAGGCCGAGGACGATGCCCGCTCGATCACCGAACTTTACCGCGTGCAAAGCCGCATGGCCGCCACGGTCACGCCGCGCATCATCCGGCGGGCGAACAACAAGGTCGATCTGGTGTTCGAGATCACCGAGGGCAAGGTCACCGAGATCGCCCGGCTCAGCTTTGTCGGCAACAAGGCCTTTTCCGATTACCGGCTGCGCCAGGTCCTGAACTCCAAACAGGCCGGCATCCTGCATGCGCTGATCCAGCGTGACAGCTACCGCACCGACCGGCTGGAGATGGACAAGAAGCTGCTGTCCGACTTCTACCTGTCGCGCGGGTATCTGGATTTCCAGATCCTTGACGCCGGGGCCACCTATTCGCGCGAACGCGACGCGACCTTCCTGACCTTCACAATCAGCGAGGGGCAAAGCTTCCGCATCGGCAAGGTTTCGACCGTCTCGGAAGTGGCCGGCGTCGATGCGGCACCGTTCGAAAAGCTGCTGCGCCTGCGCTCTGGCGTGACCTACAGCCCGAACGTGATCCAGAACAACGTCGATGCGCTGGAATCGCTGGCGCTGCAAAAGGGGCTCAACTTCATCACCGTCGAGCCGCGGATGCATCGCAACGACCGCGACGGCACGGTCGATGTGGCCTTCACCATCGTGCGCGGCCAGCGCGCCTTTGTCGAACGCATCGACATCGAGGGCAACACAACCACGCTGGACAGCGTGATCCGGCGCCAGTTCCACACCGTGGAAGGCGACCCGATGAACCCGCACGAGATTGCCCAGGCCGCCGAACGGATCCGCGCGCTTGGCTTCTTCTCGGACGTGTCGGTGACGCAAGAGCCGGGCAGCGCCCCCGATCAGGACGTGGTCAAGGTCGCCGTGACCGAAGAGCCGACCGGATCGCTGAGCTTCGGTGCGACC
This sequence comes from bacterium, assembly GCA_016124195.1. Lineage (GTDB taxonomy): Bacteria > Pseudomonadota > Alphaproteobacteria > Rhodobacterales > Rhodobacteraceae > Stagnihabitans. The sequence goes on from WGOE01000006.1 coordinate 486,959, forward strand.
TATGGTGTCTCGAACGGCTTTGGCGTCATCATCGGCTTTTCGGAAAAGAATTTCCTCGGCCGGGGGCAGGGCCTGACGGTCGATATCCAGACCGGTGTCGCGAATGTCGACAGCAAGATCCAGTTCAGCGAACCGGCCTTCCTTGGCCGCGACCTGCTGTTCGGCTTCACGGCCGAACTTGCGACCACGACCAAGCAGCAGAACTACTTCGACACCAAGGTTCTGACCCTGTCGCCCTCCATCGGGTTCCGGGTCAGCGATTTCGGCCGGCTGAGCCTGAACTACGCGTTGAAGCGTCAGCAGTTGCTGAACGTCGATCCCAGCTCTTCGGCGGTTCTGCAGGGCGAAGTGGGGACCACGATCTCTTCGGCCGTGGGCTATGACTACACCTGGGACGACCGTCAGTCGGGCCTGCACCCGCGCGGCGGCGTGATGTTTCAGTTCGGCCAAAGCGTGGCCGGTCTGGGCGGCGATGTGAAATTCGTGAACACGACCGCAAGCGCCCTGGCCGAAACCAAGGTGCTGCACGATGATGTCACGCTGCGCATCTCGGTCGAGGGGGGCGCCATTTCGGGATATGGCGGCTATAACACCAATGTGAACGACCGCTATTTCCGTGCCGGCACCATGCGCGGCTTCCAGTCGAGCGGCATCGGCCCGCGCGATCTGTCTGTCAGCAACAAGGACGCGCTTGGCGGCAATTTCTACGCCGTGGCGCATCTGGAAAGCGAATTCCCGCTGGGCCTGCCCGAGGAATACGGCCTCAAGGGCGGGGCTTTCCTGGACGTGGGATCGGTCTGGGGGTTGAGTTCGGGCGAAAAGGGCATGCTCGATGCGGCCTCGCAAGCCACGACCACGGCCAATCTGCGTTCGGTCATCGGCCTGTCGCTGTTCTGGAAAACGCCGCTCGGGCCGCTGCGCTTTGACTTCACCCATGCGTTGAAGAAAGAGACCTACGACAAGGAGCAGAACTTCAACTTCACGATCTCGACCAAGTTCTGATGGGCCGGCGCGGCGCAAGTGCGGCGGGGCGGGGCATGCGGGCCTGCGCCTTGGCCTGCCTGATTGCGCTGGGGGCTGCGGGGCCGCTGGGTGCTCAGGCGGTGGCCAACCCGCCGCAGATCGTGACGCTGGATCAGGACCGGCTCTACCTCGACAGCCAATATGGCAAGGCGCTTGAGGCGCAATCGCTGGCCGCCAATCAGGCGCTGGCGGCCGAGAACCGCAAGATCGAGGCGGATCTGGCCGCCGAAGAGGCCGATCTGACCAAGAAGCGCCCCACGATGTCGGCCGCCGCGTTCCAGAGCCTCGCCGATGCCTTCGATGCCAAGGTCGAACAGCGCCGCCGCGAACAGGCGGCCAAGGTCGATGCGCTGAAAGCGCAGCATGACGCGGGCCGCAAGAGCTTCTTTCAGGCCGTCGTGCCGGTCCTGGCCGATCTGATGCGCCAGATGGGGGCCTATGCCATGCTCAACCGCGATGCGGTGGTGCTGTCCTTCGATGCGATCGACGTGACGGACCGCGCGATCAAGGCGGTGGATGACAAGGTCGGCGATGGTTCGTCCTTGCCCGGCGGTCCGCGGGTCGCCGGCCCGGGTCAGCCGGGGACCGACGGCTATGTCACCGGCACGCCGATGCCCGAGACCCCGCAGCCCGTCCCGCCCGCGGCCCCGGGTCCGGCGCCCGCCCAGACCCCCGACGCCCAGACCCCCGACGCCGGGACCCCCGACGCCCAGGCCCCCGACGCCGGGACCTCGGCGCCGCAGTCCCCCGCGCCCGATCTTCTGAGCGTGCCCAAACCCTGAGACGCCGCGGCCTGCTTGTCCTGCCCGGTCCAAGTTGCTAGTCAGAGGCAGACCGCCCCGGGGAAGGGTGGAACTGTACCAGACCGGGGGACACAATGACCGAGACGAACAAAGTGATGCAGGAAGCCGATCTGGCGCTGATCAAGCGGATCATCCCGCATCGCTATCCGTTTCTCTTGATCGACAAGGTGCGCGACGTGATCCTGAACGAAAGCTGCGTCGGGGTGAAATGCGTCACCAACACCGAGCCGCATTTTCAGGGTCATTTCCCCGACATGCCCATCATGCCCGGCGTGATGATCATCGAGGCCATGGCGCAGACATCGGGCGTGCTGGTCGGCCTTTCGATGGATCTGGTGGACAAGAATGCCAAGGTGTTCTTTATGGGCGTCGACGGGGTCAAGTTCCGCCGCAAGGTGGTGCCGGGCGATGTGCTGGAACTGCATGTCAAGGCGGTGCGCGGCGGCGGAAAGGTCTGGAAATTCGAAGGCCGAGCGATGGTGGATGGCGAGCTTGCGACCGAGGCGACCTTCACCGCCATGTTCGATCTGCCCAAGGTGTAAGGCGTGACCGGCCCGCTGATCCATCCCTCCTCGGTGATCGATCCCTCTGCCGTGCTGGCCGATGGGGTCAGGATCGGCCCTTTCTGCGTGGTGGGCCCCGAGGTGACGCTGCACGAGGGGGTCGAGATCAAGTCGCATGCCGTGGTGACCGGCTGGACCGAGATCGGCGCCGGCACGGTCATCTTTCCGCATGCGACGGTGGGCGAGGTGCCGCAGGACCTGAAATACCGGGGCGAGCGGACCCGCCTGATCGTGGGCCAGCGCAACCGCATCCGCGAGGGCGCCACGCTGAACCTCGGGACCGAGGGCGGCGGCGGCGTGACGCGGGTGGGCGACGACAACCTCTTCATGGCGGGCAGTCATGTCGGGCATGACTCGACCGTCGGAAACCGCGTCGTGGTGGCGAATTGCGCCGCCATCGCCGGCCATTGCCAGATCGGCGACGATGCGATCCTGGGCGGGCTTTGCGGCATCCACCAATGGGTGCGGGTCGGCCGTGGCGCGATCATCGGCGCGCTGGCCATGGTGACGAACGACGTGATGCCCTATGGCCTGGTGCAGGGCCCGCGCGGCGAGCTTGACGGGCTGAACCTTGTCGGGCTGAAGCGGCGCGGCCTCGATCGTGCGGCGATCGCGGCGGTGCGGCAGGCCTATGACGCGCTTGCCCAGGGCGAGGGCAGCTTTCTCGACCGCGCGCGCCGCCTGGCCGAGGCCCCGGCGACCGCCGAGGTCGCCGAGATGGCGGCCTTCATCCTGTCCGCCTCGGACCGTTCGTTCCTGACCCCGAAATGAACGCGGCCGAGCCAAGCGGTCTGGCCCTGATCGTCGGGCGTGGCGCGCTGCCTGCGGCTCTGGTCCAGGCGGTGGGGCATAGGCCCTATGTCTGCGCGCTGGATGGCTTTCTGCCCGAGGATCTGACCCCCGACCTGATCTTTCGCATGGAACGGCTGGTGCCCTTCCTGCATCATCTGGCCGAACGCGGCATCACGCGGGTCTGCCTCGCCGGGGCGGTGACGCGCCCGCGGCTTGACCCTTCTCTCTTCGATGCGGCCACGGCGCAGATGGTGCCGCAGCTCTTGGCGGCCTTTGCCGGCGGCGACGATGCCACTTTGCGCGCGATCCTGACGCTGTTCGAGGATTCGGGTTTTGCCGTCGAAGGTGTCGAAAGCCTCGCGCCGCAGCTTTTGCCCGGGCCCGGCGTGCTGGCAGGCCTGCCCGGCCCGCAGGCCGAGGCCGATGCCGCCCGCGCCGCGGCCATCGTGGCGGCGCTGGGGGCGGTCGATGTGGGGCAGGGCGCGGTGGTCAGCGGCGGCCTTTGCCTTGCGGTCGAGGCCCTGCCGGGCACCGATGTGATGCTGGCGCAGGTGGCGGGCCTGCCCGACACGCTGCGCCCCAAGGGTCAGGGCCTGGCCTACAAGGCCGCCAAGCCCGGTCAGGACCGCCGGGTCGACCTGCCGACCATCGGCCCCCAGACCCTGCGCGGCGTCGTCGCCGCGGGCCTCGCGGGACTGGCCTTTCAGGCCGGCTCGGTGATCTGCCTCGATCTGGCACAGATGCGGGCCGAGGCCGACCGGCTGGGGGTCTTCCTGTGGGCGCGCTGAGCTTCTTTCTGATCGCGGGCGAGCCGTCGGGCGACAGGCTGGGCGCGGCGCTGATGGCAGGGCTGCGCAGCCTTGTGCCCGAGGTCACCTTCGCGGGCGTCGGCGGGCCGCTGATGCAGGCGCAGGGCCTGACCTCGCTGTTTCCGATGCAGGAATTGTCGGTGATGGGGATCGCCGAGGTGCTGCCCAAGTATTTCCACCTCAAGCGCCGCATCCGCGAGACGGCCGAGGCCGCGCTGGCCGCCCGCCCCGCCGCAGTCATCACCATCGACAGCCCGGATTTCTGCCTGCGCGTGGCGGGCCTCGTCAAGGCGGTGCGGCCCGGCCAGCGCATGATCCACTACGTCGCGCCCTCGGTCTGGGCCTGGCGCCCGCATCGCGCCGCCCGGATGGCGCGGGTGATCGACCATGTCCTGGCGCTCTTGCCCTTCGAGCCGCCCTATATGACCGCGGCCGGCATGACCTGCGATTTCGTGGGCCATCCGGTCGTGGCCGAACCGCTCGCGACCCCGGCCGAACACGCGCTCTTGTCCGACAGCCCGCGCCCGCTGATCCTCTGCCTGCCCGGTTCGCGCCGGTCCGAGGTCAGCCGCCTCGCCCCGGTCTTCGGCGCAAGCCTTGGCCTTTTGCGCCAGACCCATCCGGGCCTCGGCGTCGTGCTGCCAACCCTCGCCCATATCGCGCCGTTGGTGCGCGAGGTGACCCGGGACTGGCCGGTGCAGCCGAGGCTGATCCTCGATCCGGCGGAAAAGCGCGCGGCCTTCGCCGAGGCCGATGTGGCGCTGGCCGCCTCGGGCACCGTGTCGCTGGAACTTGCCGCCAACCAGACGCCCATGGTCATCGCCTATGACATGCATCCGCTGTCCTTCTGGCTGATGAACCGCGCCCGGCTGATCGACACGGTGACCTTGGTCAACCTTGTGGCCGAAAGCCGCACAGTGCCGGAATTCCTCGGCCCTGCCTGCCGACCCGAGGCCATTGTGCCCGCCCTGCAAGCCCTGCTGGAGGACAGCCGCGCCCAACAGGGTGCCATGGCGCTGACGATGGAGCGGCTTGGTCGCGGTGGTGCCGCCCCGGGCCTTCGCGCGGCCCAATCTGTCCTTGCCCATCTCTGACTAGGCCGCTCAGGCTGGCCCGCGGTCGCCCGGCGCCCGTTCATTCGATCCCGGGGAAAATACGCCAGGGGAGGGCAGGGGGCTGACCCCCCCGCGGCTGACAAAGGGCGCGCGGACGGGCCGCCTATCCCTTGCGGCCGCCGATCAACCGCTGCGCACCGATCTCGGCCAGAAACTCCCGGCTCGCCTCGGTGCCGAAATGCGGGCTGTGGCTCAGGCCGGGGAAGCGCGCCTTCACATCGGCGGCGATCTCGGCGGGCAGGCGGTTCACGGTCGCGTCATTGACCAGAAGGCTTTCCGAGGGCACGCCCTCGGCATAGATGATCTCGTGCCGGTCGAAGACCAGGCTGAAATAATCGACAAAGCCCTCCTCGCGCAGATAGACGGCCTCGCCATCGACCAGATCGCGCGCCTGCACCAGAAGCTCCGAGGTCCTGACCCCGGCGCGGCGCTGGCGTTGATAAAGGAACACCCGGTGGTGCTGGCTGACGATCAGGTCGCCCGCATTGCCCAGGGTGCCCGCCGAGATCACCACCGGGGCAAAGGCGCCCACGGCGCGCAGCCGGGTCTGGCCGATCCAGCGCACCGGCTGGCGGCCGTGGTCGCGGGTCAGGACCTCGGTGCCAGGCACAAGCGATTCAATGGTGCGCTGGCTCCCGTCGCTCAGCGTGATCATGGTGCCGCGCGCAAAGGACAGGCACATCAGGTCGGCCAGTTGCAGATCCTCCGGCGCGGGTTCGACCGACAGAAGCGTGTAATCGACCCGGGGTCCGACCGGCGACAGGGGCAGGGCAAACCTTTCGTCCCCGGCCGCGCCAGAGCCGATGCGCAGGATCAGAAGGTTGATCCGGTCGCCATCCGGCGCCATCAGCGCATAGCGCGCCTCAAGCCGGACCGGGCTGCCGGGCATGCCGATGTCGGAGCCTTCCGCCACGTTCTGCACCCCGGCCCGGGGTTGGCGCAGCACCAGCCGCAAGGGCCGCGCGTCGCGGCGCAGCGCATAGACATCGCCCGCGCAGACCTCTTGCGGCCCGGTCAGCCCGTCGCCGTGATTGGCGCCTTGCGTGACGCGGATGTCATCGGCCGCAAAGACCTGACAGGCCTGGCCCGGAGACGCGGTGCCGGCAAGGTCGGGCTCGGCGGGGGGCGGCATCACGGGACTCCGAATTCGTGGTGGTTCCGGGCTAGCAATCCTAGACAGAAACGTCAACAATCCGACAGGTTTGCGGCAAAGCCGCGGCATGGTGGAAACTGTGAGGACAAGATGGATCTGGGTATCAAGGGAAAACGCGCTCTGGTGACGGCGGCGTCAAAGGGGCTGGGGCGCGGCTGCGCCGAGGCCCTGGCGGCGGCCGGGGTGGATCTGGTGATCAACGCGCGCGGTGTCGAGGCGCTGGAGGCCACGGCGGCCGATCTGCGCAAACAGGGCGTCTCGGTCACGACCGTGGCCGGCGATGTGACGTCGGAGGCCGGGCTGCAGGCGGTGCTGGCCGCGGCGGGGGCGGTGGACATCCTTGTCACCAACGCCGGCGGGCCGCCCCCCGGTTCGTGGGAGACCTGGACCCGGACCGATTACATCAAGGCAATCGAGGCCAACATGCTGACCCCGATCGCCCTGATGACCGCCCTGATGCCCGGGATGATGGAACGCGGCTGGGGCCGGGTCGTCAACATCACCAGCCAGTCGGTCAAGGCGCCGATCGCAGCTCTTGGCCTGTCGAACGCGGCGCGGGCCGGCCTGACCGGCTTTGTCGCGGGAACCGCCCGGCAGGTGGCGCCGAAAGGTGTCACGATCAACAATCTGCTGCCCGGCATCCATGACACCGACCGCGCCACGGCGCTGGACGGCGGTGTGGCCAAGGCGCGCGGCATCACGACGGATCAGGCCCGCACCGAGCGGCTCGCGACGATCCCGGCGCGCCGCTATGGCACCGCCGCCGAATTCGGCGCCGCCTGCGCCTTTCTGTGCAGCCAGCACGCCGGGTTCATCGTTGGCCAGAATATCCTTCTGGACGGCGGCGCCATGAATTCGACGCTGTAAGACAGCCCCCGGCAGAGGGCTCCCACCCGACCACCCCGCCCTCTGCCGGGGGCGTGGCGCGGGATCTGTGGGCGAGGCGCCCCCCGGGTGGCCGGGGCCTCCGGCGGGGATATTTGCAAACAGATGAAATAGCAGGAGAGGTGGACCAGGGTTGCAGGACCGCGCAACGGAGCCCGCTTCATCCAGGTGAAAATGCTCTCGGGCGGTGAGGGGGCCGACAGCCCCCCTGCTGGCAAGGGCTCAGGCCGCGGGCGTGATGCGGCGCAGCCGGTCGATGCGCTCCTGTGCCGCGCCGCTGTCGATCGCGTGGCGGGCCATTTCGACCCCTTCTTTCAGCGACGCGGCCCGGCCCGCCACCCGCAGGGCCGCGGCCGCGTTCAGCAGCACAGCGTCGCGGTACGCACCCTTGGCCCCTGACAGAAGCGCACGAAACGCCGCGGCATTTTCGGCCGGTGTGCCGCCGAGGATCGCCTCGAACGGGTGGACGGGCAGGCCGGCCTCTTCGGGATGGACCGTGAATTCCCGGATCTCGCCGCCCTCCAGTGCCGCCACCGAGGTGGTCCCCGCGATCGAGACCTCGTCGGTGCCATCGCTGCCATGGACGAGCCAGGCCGCCTCGGCCCCCAGCGCCCTGAGCGTTTCGGCCATGGGCCGGATCAGCCGGGCCGAGAAGGTACCGGTCAACTGGCGCTTCACCCCCGCCGGGTTCGTCAACGGCCCGAGGATGTTGAAGATCGTCCTTGTGCCCAGTTCGGCCCGCACCGGACCCACGTGGCGCATCGCCGGGTGATGCATCGGCGCCATCATGAAGCCGATCCCGGCCTCGGCAAGGCAGCGCTCGACAACCTCGGGGCCGATCATCACGTTCAGGCCCATCTCGGTCAGCGCATCCGCCGCCCCCGATTTGGACGACAGGTTGCGGTTGCCGTGCTTGGCCACCGGCACGCCCGCGCCGGCCACGACAAAGGCCGTCGCGGTCGAGATGTTCAGCGTGCCCTTGCCGTCGCCGCCGGTGCCCACGATGTCCATGGCCCCGGCCGGGGCGCGCACCGCGTGGCATTTCGACCGCATCACCGCGGCGGCGGCGGCATATTCGTCGACCGTCTCGCCCCGGGTGCGCAGCGCCATCAGGAAACCGCCCATCTGCGAGGGCGTGGCGGCCCCGTCGAACAGCGCGGTGAAGGCCACCTCGGCCTCGGCCCGGCTCAGCGGGCGTTCGGCCGCGACCCCGATCAGCGGCTTGAGCGCGTCGCTCATGCCGTCACCTTGACCCCGGCGCCCTGCAGAAAGGTCTGCAACAGCCGGTGCCCATGTTCGGAGGCGATGCTTTCGGGGTGAAACTGCACGCCCTCGATGGGTTTGGTCTTGTGGCGCAGGCCCATGATCGTGCCGTCTTCAAGCCATGCGGTGACCTCAAGGCTGGCCGGCAGGCTTTCGCGTTCGACCACCAGCGAATGGTAGCGCGTGGCCAGGAAGGGCGAGGGCAGGCCCGCGAACATGCCCTGACCCGCATGCAGGATCGACCCCATCTTGCCATGCACGATCTCGTGGCAGCGCACCACCTTGCCGCCGAAGGCCTGGCCGATCGTCTGGTGGCCGAGGCAGACGCCCAGAAGCGGCGTGCCCGTCTCTGCCGCGGCGAGCGTGAGCGGCAGGCAGATGCCGGCCTGATCGGGGTCGCATGGGCCGGGCGACAGCACGATCGCCTCGGGTTTCAGGGCCATGGCGGCCTGCACATCCAGGGCATCGTTGCGCAGCACTTTGACATCGGCCCCCAGCTCGCCCAGATAATGCACGAGGTTATAGGTGAAACTGTCGTAGTTATCGATCAGAAGCAGCATTTGCGCGGGCCTTTGCCATTGGGGGGTGAACCCCGTAAGAGACAGGGTTATACAGGTACAGGAAGGTCCGTGGGCGTCAAGGGATACCGGCAAAAGGCAACCGGCGCAGGCGGCATGGTTGGGGCAGGGCCGGGACAAGGCCGAGGCAAGCAGGCAGGAGAGCATAGGTGGCGCGGAGTTTTGCGGGTGGTGTGATCTGGGGCGTCGTCATCGTCGGTGGCGGGCTCGGTGTCCTGTCGCAACTTTCGCCCCCAAGGCCGCCAGTAGTGGCGCCGCTTGCGCCGACGGTGGTTCAGACGGCCCCGGGCTCGGGGGCCGTGGCCGAACCACAAGCCTCGCAAACCGCGCCGTCCGAGCTTGCGACCAGTCAACCTGCGACCAGTCAACCAGAGGCCGGTCAGGCTGCAACCGGCCAGCCTTCACCGAGTCAGTCTTCAGCGGGCCAGCCTTCACCGGGTCAGTCTTCAGCGGGCCAGCCGGCACCCGGCCAGCCTTCACCGGGCCAGTCTTCGCCGGGCCAGCCTTCAGCGGGCCTGACCGAGGCCGGTCAGGCCGCAACAGGCCAACCCGCATCCTCGGAAGCCAATCCATCCCCCGCCGCGCCACTGGCTTCAAATCCGGTCACGGCAGGGACGCCGTCCTCTGGCTCTGAGGCGGGACAAGCGGCATCGGAGACTGGCTCCCCTGCCACGACGTCGGGCGCCGCAACTATGGCCCCGGCGCAGCCCAGCGCCGACACTGCGGCCCAGACTGCAGGCCAGACGGCAGCCCAGACTGCGGCCCAGACTGCGGCCCAGACTGCGGCCCAGACTGCGGCCGAGCCTCCGGCCCCGGCCGAGGCTCTGCCCGCGCCGGATGCAGCGCCGGGGATGGCCGCCGCGCCGGTCCAGACGCCCGGCACGAGCGAGGCCATGGCGGAAAATCCTGCTCCATCGCAGGGTCTTGCCGCCGCTGATGCGCCGCAGGCTGAACTTCCGACGACGCCCGCACCGCAAGTCAGTCCGCCAAGCGAGCCCGCGCCGCCCGTCGCGCCCGCCCTGGCGCCCGAGCCCGCGCCCGGCCCGGCGCCGCAGGGCATGAGCGCCTCTGCCGACCTTGCTCCGCCGCCCCAGACCCCTGCCGCTGCGGAACCCGCGCCCTCGCTCGATGCGCTGGGGGCAGCCCTGACCGCGCCGGCCGCTGATCAGACGCCAGCCGTGGCCGAGGCGCCGGCGCCCGAACCCATAGGGCCCAAGGACAGTCTCTTGGTGCCGGGGCAGGGGGCCGGGCTGGCCGAACCTTCGCACCTGCCGCAGATCGCGGCGGCCGAGGATCCGGGCCTTGCCCCGCCGGCCCTGCCGCAGATCACCCCGCCGGACACGGCAGAGGAGGCGCCCGCCGCGGCTCAGGCGCCGGCCCCCCATATCCTCGTGCCGGATACGCCGACGCTGCCGGGCAGCAAGGGGCTGACCAGCACGCTGCCGACGGTTCTGAAGCCGGCGCAACTGAACCCGGATGTGCCCGGCGTCAAGACCAATGCCCTGCCTCAGATCGGCGTCGCGCCCGAGCCTGACCAGACCTCCATGCCGGCATCCGAGGACAAGCCGCTCGCGAAATTCGCCCGCAGCTTCGCGCCGACCGATGGCAAGCCGCTGTTTGCCATCCTGCTCAAGGATGTCGGCGGCGCGGGGATGAGCCGGGCCGAGCTTGCCAAGCTGCCCTTTCCGGTGACCTTCGTCATCGACCCTCTGGCCACGGATGCGAAACTGGCCGAAGAGACCTATCGCGCCGCCGGGCAGGAGGTGCTGATGCTGGCCAATGGCCTGCCCGAGGGCGCCACCGCCAGCGACGTGGCCGAGACGTTCCAGACGCTGCAGACCATCCTGCCGGAAGCCGTGGGCGTGATCGACGAGGATACGCTGGGCTTTCAGGACAACCGCGCGCTGGCCACGCTGGTGCTGCCGGTGATTGCCGATCAGGGGCGCGGGCTGGTCACCTATGACAGGGGGCTCAACGCGGCCGACCAGATCGCCCGGCGCGACGGCCTGCCGGCCGCGGTGGTTTTCCGCCGTCTCGACGGGGCAGGCGAAAGCCAGCCGACGATCCGCCGCTATCTTGACCGGGCCGTGTTCAAGGCGGCGCAAGTTGGGTCTGTCGTGGTGCTGGGTGACACGCGCGCCGATACGGTCGCGGCCATTCTGCAATGGACGATCGAGGGCAAGGCCTCGACTGTCGATCTGGCCCCGATCTCGGCGGTGATGGCGCGGAAATGAGGGCGCCGCAGCTTTGGCGATGGCGGGGCTTTCCCGGCGCCGGCTGGCTTGCCCCGCGCGTCGGGATGGTGCCGCGTGCCAGGATCTGACCCCTCGGCCAAGATGGGCAGATTGCCCATCCTACCCGTGGTAGACCCTGCGTCCCGAGGCTGGCCGGCGGATGGAAGCGGGTGTCCAACAGTGTGATTGAATTGCCCCGCCGCGGCCCCGGAGGGTTTCACACCCTCCGGACCTCCTGTGGGGTATTTCCGAACAGATGAATTGGGGCTTGGGCGAACTTGCCGCGGGCGGACGGGGGTAGGATGGGCAATCTGCCCATCGTGGTTCAGGCGTTGCCGCGGCGGGCGAAGGTGCCGGCGTCTTCGGCTGCGCGGCGCAGGGCCTTGGATTTGTTCACCGTTTCCTGATATTCGGCTTCGGGGTCGCTGTCATAGACCACGCCGCCTCCGGCCTGAATATACAATGTGTCGTCCTTGAGCACCGCCGTCCGCAGCGCGATGCAGAAGTCCATCTCGCCATTGGCTGCGAAATAGCCGATGCCACCGCCATAGACGCCGCGCTTTTCCGGTTCCAGCTCGTCGATGATCTCCATCGCGCGGACCTTGGGCGCGCCCGAGACCGTGCCGGCCGGCATCCCCGCCAGAAGGGCCGACAGCGCATCCTGCCCCTCGGCGATCTGGCCCACCACGTTCGAGACGATGTGCATGACGTGGGAATAGCGTTCGACGATGAACTTCTCGGTCGGGCGCACGGTGCCCACCTTGGCCACCCGGCCCACATCGTTGCGGCCGAGGTCGAGAAGCATCAGGTGTTCGGCACGTTCCTTCTGGTCGGCCAGCAGGTCGGCTTCGAGGAAGCGGTCCTCCTCCGGCGTGGCGCCGCGCTTGCGGGTGCCGGCGATCGGGCGGATCGTCACTTCGCCTTCGCGCAGGCGGACCAGGATTTCGGGCGAGGCGCCCACCACCTGAAAGCCACCGAAGTTGAAGAAGAACATGAAGGGCGAGGGATTGGTGCGCCGCAGGCTGCGATAGAAGGCGAAGGGCGGCAGTTCGAAGCGCTGCTTCCAGCGCTGGCTCGGCACGACCTGGAAGATGTCACCGGCGCGGATATAGTCCTTGGCCTTTTCCACCGCGGCCTTGTAGCCCTCGTGGGAGAAGTTCGAGATGGCCTCGCCCACGGGAGCCGCCTCGCCCAGATCCCGCTGCGCTGGGGGGGCGCGGTCGAGGTCGCGCAGGGCATCCATCACACGCTCGGCCGCCTGGGCATAGGCCGCGCGGGCCGAGAGGCCGGATTTCACCCAGGCCGGGGCCACCACCGTCACCTCGCCCTTCACGCCATCCAGCACCGCCACGACCGAGGGGCGCAGCAGCGTGGCATCGGGCAGGCCGAGCGGGTCGGGGTTCACGTCGGGCAGATGTTCGACCAGCCGGATCATGTCATAGCCGAGATAGCCGAAAAGGCCGGCCGCGATGGGCGGCAGTCCCTCGGGCAGGTCGATCCGGCTTTCGGCGATCAGGGCGCGCAGGCTGTCGAGCGGGGCTGCCGCCTCATCCACAAAGGCCGCGGCATCAAAGCGCGCCTCGCGGTTGATCCGCGCCTTCAGCCCGTGGCATTGCCAGATCAGGTCAGGCTTCATGCCCACGACCGAATAGCGCCCGCGCACTTCGCCCCCGGTGACTGATTCCAGCATGAAAGTGTCGGTCCGCGCCTCGGCCAGCTTCATCATCAGCGAGACGGGCGTGTCGAGGTCGGCTGCCAGACGGGCCGAGACCACCTGGTTGCGGCCGGCGTTCCAGGCGGCTTCGAAACGGGCGAAGTCCGGTTGCAGCGTCATGGCTCAGTTCATCCGCGATTGCACGGCCGTGATCGCCGCCTGATCGATGGTCAGGCCGCCCTGCGCGGTCATCGCGGTCGAGAACAGGTCATAGGCGTCCTGGGCGATGGATTGCGCGGCCTGGGTGGCCAGCTGATCCTGCGCCGCCTTGGCCTTGTCGCCGGTCATGTCGGCGGGGGTGATCTGATCAAGCCGGATCAGGCCGACCAGACCTTTTTCGTCGATCTTGGCCACTTCGCCCGTCTTCATGGTGAAGGCCTTGGCGATGGCCTCGGGTGGGATGGTGTTCAGCGTGGCGTTGCGCCGGGTCGAGGCCACGTGGTCGGTGATGCCGAGCGACCCGAGCGCCGCACCGCCCTTGACGGCGGCCAGATCGGCATCGGCCAGCGCCGTCAGCGCCTTGGCCAGCGCATCGGCGTGATAGGCGGCGGCGACCTTGTCATGCGCCTTGGCCAAGGGCACCGGCGTGGGCGGCACGGTCTCGGTCACCTGCAGCACGATCAGCCCGCCGTCGGACAGCGGCACGGCCTGGGCGAAATCGCCCGGCTGCATGCCATCGACCGCCTTCACGAAGGCCGGGTCGGCGGTGACCGGGTCGTTGTCATCGGCGCCCTTGGCGTAATCGGTGGTGCCGGGCGTCATGCCCTGGTCCTTTGCGATATCCGCCACGGTCGAGCCGCCGGCCAGAAGGTCGTTCAGCGCCTCGTTCTTGTCGGCGATGGCTTTGGCTGCGGCTTTCAGCTGCAGATCGGCCTTGATCTTGTCATGCGCCTCGGCGAGCGAGGTGACCTGCGCGGGCAGGATGGCATTCATCCGGTAGAGCGCGGGCCCGAGGTCGGAGGGCAGCGGCCCCACCACGCCGGGCGCCGTCAAGGCAAAGACATCCTTGCCGGCGGCGCCGAGCTTGGCCTCGGTCACATCGCCCATGTCGATGTCGGACAAGGACAGACCGCGCGCCTTGACCAGGTCCTCGAACGAGGTGCCGGCGTCGAGCTTGGCCTTGGCGGCCTTGGCCTCGGCTTCGGACGGAAAGACCAGCCGTTCGACAAGGCGCTTTTCGGGCACGTTGTAGGTGTCGGCCGCGGCATCATAGGCGGCCTTGATGTCGGCCTCGGCCACGGGCTGGTCCTTGGCGATGTCGGCGGGCCGCAGCAGGGCGTAGCTGACGCGCTTGGCCTCGGGGCGGGTAAAATCGGCGATATGGGCGGTGTAATAGGCCTGAAGCTGGTCTTCGCTGGGGGCGGGCAGTTTCTGCGGCAGGCTGGCCTCGGTCAGTTGCAGCAGGGTGAAGCCGCGGGTTTCGGCCTGATAGGCATAGACTGTGTCAGTCAGGGGCTGCGGGGTGACGACACCGCCCGCGATGGCCGTCTGCAGCACCTGGCGCGCGAGGTCGCCGCGCATGCCGGTTTCGAACTCTTTCACGGTGATGCCGTTCTGCTGCAGAAGATCGCCATAGAGCTTGCGGTCGAACTTGCCCGTCACATCCTTGAAGGCGGGAATGGCTGCGATCTTTTGCGCGACCTGCACATTGCCGGCCGAAAGGCCGATGCGCATGGCCTCATTATCCAGCGCGGCGTTCGAGATGAGGCCGCGCAGCACCTGCTGGTCCAGCCCGAACATCTGCGCCTGCTTCAGGGTCAGGGGCGTGCCGAACTGCTTGGAGAGCTGGTTGATCTGGGTGCGCAGGGCGCGGGCATATTCAGTGGTTGAAATCTCGGCCTTGCCAACGGTTGCGACATTGTCCACCGAATGGCCGAAGTTGGTGACGCCGTAGCCACCCAGACCGGTCACGATCATGCCCAGCATCAGCCAGACGAAGACCGAACTGGCAGCGCGCGATTTCTTGCGCGGGGTGGTTTCGTCGTCATCCTTGGGCGTGGTGGTCTTGGCCATGTCCGGCGTCCTTTGCAAACTTGCAGCCGTTTAAGCCGAAAGGGCGGCAGGGGGCAAGGGTCGAGCCTTGGACCTGTGGCGCCCGGCACGGCGGGTCACGATTTTTCTGCGAAAAATCGGCGGGGGCGGGCCTCAGGGGCGGAAGGCCGCGAGGCGGCGGAAGAGTTCCGCGATGCCGGCCCTGTCGACATTGGCGAATGCGATGCGGATCTGGCGCAGGCCTTCGGGCGCGCCCTCGGGCTGGAACATCGAGCCGGGCAGCATCAGGACCGAGGCCTTGGTCACGGCGGCCTTGCAGACCTCGACCGAGGGCAGATCGAAGGGATGTTCGACATAGGCGAAATAGGCGCCGCAGCCCAGAAGCTTCCAGTCGGGCAGGGCTGCGAAGCCTGCGATCATGGCGGCCTTGCGGGCCAGGATCTCGTCCCGTTCCCCCGCCACCCATTGCGAGAGATTGCGCATGCCCCAGAGCGCGGCGATCTGGCCAAGCTGGTTGGGGCAGATCGCGACGGTGTCGAGGAATTTCTCGACCTGGGCCAGGCGGGCGGGCGAGGCCACCACGGCGCCGACCCGGTGGCCGGTCAGCCGGTAGGCCTTGGAGAAGGAGTAAAGCTGGATGAAGGTGTCGTCCCAGTCGGGGTCGGTGAACAGATCGTGCGGGCGTGCCATGCGGCTGTCGAAATCGCGGTAGGTTTCATCCACGATCAGCGCGAGGCCATGGGCGCGGGCCAGGTCACGGAAGGCTGCCAGTGTTGCGGCCGGATATTCCACACCGCCCGGATTGTTGGGCGAGACGAGGACGATGGCGCGGGTGCGTGGCGAGATGAGCCGGGCTGCGGCCTCGGCCTCGGGGATCAGCCCGGGCCCGGTGGCCAGCGGCACGGCCGTAACGCCGGCCATGTCGAGCCACATCTTGTGATTGAAATACCAGGGCGTGGGCAGGATGACCTCGTCACCGGCACCGGCGAGCGTGGAGAGGATGGCGCAGAAGGCCTGATTGCAGCCCTGGGTGATGGCGGTCTGTTCGGGGGCGATGGTGCCGCCGTAGGCGAGGCTCCACTGGGCTGCGATTTCGGCACGCAGGGCGGGCAGGCCGAGGACGGGACCATAAAGATGCGCGCCGGGATCGTTGACCGCCGCATCGGCAATCGCCTGGCGCAGGGCCAGGGGCGGCAGGTCGACCGGGGCGGCCTGGCTCACATTGATCAGGGGGCGGTCAGCGGGGAAGGTCAGCCCCTCGATCCAGCGCCGCGCCTCCATCACCGGCGGGGGATCGGTGGCGGCCATCGCGGGGTTCAGGGGGGTGAGCTTTGTCATCGCGGGTCCTTTGTTTGCGACAATGAACCGTGGGAAAGGGCCAAGCGCAAGGGGTAAGGTAGGATGGGCCATTGGCCCATCTTGGCCGGGCGGCGCATGGCGGGCTGTCGGGCACGGCATGGGCCGATGGCCCATCCTACCCAACGCAGGGGGCGCGCGGATTCAAGGCTTCAGGAAAGCGCGGCGCGCGTCTTCGGCGATGGCTTGAGCCGTTTCAAGCCGGGCAAGTTCCGCCATGGCGGCCTTGCGCTCGGCTTCGTCCGTCAGGGTGGCGAGATGCGCGCGCTGCGCCGCGGCCAGCCGTTTCAGGCTGATCTCTCGTGGCAGAACGCCGGCTTCGGCCATGAGGCGAAAGCCCGCGGCATCGCCGGCCGAGACGAAGGCATCGCCGGGGCGGTCGGGCAGGGGCTTGCCCTCGCCGGCCAGACCTTGCAGGCGGCCAGAAACCTGGGACTTGAGGATTTGCCGTTCAGCCAGACGCGAGAGCCAGGACATCGAAACCTCCACCGCCGCCAATATGGGGCTGTTGGGGACAAAGAAAAAGGGGGGCTGTCTGCCCCCCTTGGCCCCCGGGGGGCTCCACCCCCCCCCGAGAGCATTTGTGCCTGGATGAAGCTGTCAGCCGATCTCGGCCAGACGCTGCAGCGCGGCCTGGAGCTTGCCGGCCTCGTCCTCGCGCGCCTCAAGATTGGCGCGGGCCTCTTCGACCACCTCTTCAGGGGCGGAGGCGGCGAAGGCGGGGTTGTTCAGCCGCCCCTTCAGCCCACCGATTTCCTTGGCCAGCTTGTCCATCGTCTTTTGCAGACGGGCCTTTTCCTCGGCGATGTCGATCAGGCCGGCCAGCGGGATGGCGAAGGTCGCGCCGGGGGCGGCGAGGGTGATGGCGCCCTTGGGGGCCGCGCCTTCGCTGAAGCTTTCGATGCGGGCCAACCTGCGGATCAGGCTTTCGTTCCGCTCCCAGGCCGCGCGCGCCTCGTCCGAGAGGCTGATCGCCACGAGGTCGATCTTGAGGCCGACCGGCACGTGGACCTGCGCCCGGGCCGAGCGGATTTCGTCGATCAGCGTGGTGACGAAGGCCATCTCGCGGTCGGCCTCGGGGGTCACAAGGGCCGCGCCCCAGGTCGGCCAGTCGGTATGGACCAGAAGCTTGGCGCGGGTGCCGGTGGTGGACCAGAGTTCCTCGGTGATGAAGGGCATGATCGGATGGAGCAGGATCATGCACTGGTCCAGCACCCAGGCCATGGTGGCGCGGGTCTCGGCCGCCTCGGGCCCGTCGAACAGGGGTTTGGCGAATTCGACATACCAGTCGCAGACCTTGCCCCAGACGAATTTGTAAAGCACGTCCGCCGCCTGGTCGAAACGGTAGTCGGCCAGGGCCGCGTCGACCTCGATCCGGGCCCTGGCGGTCTCGCCAAGGATCCAGAGGTTGGCGGTGGCGCTGGCCTCGGGCGGGGTGGCGAAGGTGGCGTGACCTTCCCAGACGCCGTTCATTTCGGCAAAGCGGCAGGCGTTCCACAGCTTGGTGCCGAAGTTGCGATAGCCCGCGATGCGTTGGGTGTCGAGTTTCAGCGTGCCGCCAAGGCTCGCCATCGCGGCATTGGCAAAACGCAAGGCATCGGCGCCGTATTCGTCGATGATCTCCAGGGGGTCGATCACATTGCCCAGCGACTTCGACATCTTCTTGCCCTTGGCGTCGCGGACGAGGCCGTGCAGATAGACGGTCTTGAACGGCACCTCATTCACCACGGCCAGCTGCATCATCATCATGCGCGCCACCCAGAAGAAGATGATGTCGGCGCCGGTGATCAGGGTCGAGGTCGGGAAATAGCGCGCCAGTTCCGGCGTCTTGTCCGGCCAGCCCAGCGTGCCGATCGGCCAGAGGCCCGAGGAGAACCAGGTGTCCAGCACATCGGGGTCGCGCCAGATCGGGTAGGTCAGATGGGTCGGGTCCTGGCTGAGGTTGTAATCGGCCAGCGATTGCGCCAGGAGCGCCACGGCGGCGGCCCGGTCGGCCACCTCGACCACGCGGGCGGCGTTCAGGGGATGCGGCAGCGGGGCCAGATCGTCGCGGAACAACTCGGTGACGCTTGCCAGATCGGCCGCACAGCGCGCCCGCGCCTCGCGTTCGGCAAAGCCGCCGTTGCCAAGGAAGGTGAGGATTTCGACCTCGTCCAGCGCCTCGTCGCCCTCGTCATCGGCAAAGCCGGGCGCATCGAGGTTCAGGCCGTACCAGACCGGGATCTGGTGGCCCCACCAGAGCTGGCGCGAGATGCACCAGGGTTCGATGTTCTCCAGCCAGTGGAAATAGGTGCGCTCGCCCGACTGGGGGATGATGACGGTATCGCCCTTGCGCACGGCCTCAAGAGCGGGGCCGACGATCTTGGCGGTGTCGACGAACCACTGGTCGGTCAGCATCGGCTCGATCACCACCTTGGAGCGGTCGCCGAAGGGCTGCATGATCGGCTTGGCCTCGACCACGGTTTCCAGCGACAGATGTTCGGAGCCGGTCTCTTCGTCATAGGATTTCACCAGACGGGTGACTGCAAGGCCCGCTTCGGTGATGTCGGCCACCACCTGCTTGCGCGCTTCGAACCGGTCGAGGCCGCGGTATTTTTCGGGCACGAGGTTGAGGCTGTCGACCTCGGTCTCGTCGGTGGGGCTGCCGGCCGCGATCTCGCGGGCGCGGGCGACGGCGACCTCGTAGGGCGCGCCATCGGCCCGCATGTGGCCGGTCGTGTCCATCAGGCGGTACATCGGCAGGCCGGCGCGCTTGGCCACGGCGTAATCGTTGAAATCATGCGCGCCGGTGATCTTGACCGCGCCAGAGCCGAAGGTCGGGTCGGGGTAGTCGTCGGTGATGATCGGGATCAGGCGGTCGCACAGCGGCAGATGCACCATCTTGCCCACGATCGGCGCATAGCGTTCGTCGGACGGGTGAACCGCCACGGCGCCGTCGCCCAGCATCGTCTCGGGCCTCGTGGTGGCGATCGAGATGTAATTGCGCTTTTCGCGCAGGGTGACATGGCCCTCGGCGTCCTTTTCCACATAGTCATAGGTCTCGCCGCCCGCGAGGATATATTTGAAGTGCCACATATGGCCCTTCACCTCGATGTTCTCGACCTCCAGATCCGAAATGGCGGTTTCGAAATGGGGGTCCCAGTTCACCAGGCGTTTGCCGCGGTAGATCAGGCCCTTGTCATGCATGTCGACAAAGACCTTGATCACCGCGTCATGGAAGTTGCCCTCCTCGCCCGCCGGCGCACCGGGCGCGCCCGACATGGTGAAAGCCTCGCGGTCCCAGTCGCAGGAGGCGCCCAGCCGCTGCAACTGGCCGATGATGGTGCCGCGCGACTTGGCCTTCTGTTGCCAGACGCGCGCCACGAATTTCTCGCGCCCCAGGGTGCGGCGGTTCGGCTCCTGGTTCTGGGCCATGTCGCGTTCGGTGACCATCTGGGTGGCGATGCCGGCGTGATCGGTGCCGACCTGCCAGAGCGTGTCATGCCCGCGCATCCGGTGCCAGCGCACCAGAATGTCCTGCAGCGTGTTGTTGAAGGCATGGCCCATGTGCAGCGAGCCCGTCACGTTGGGCGGCGGGATCATGATCGAAAAGGCCTCCGCCGGCGTGCCGTCGGGGCCGGGCTTGGCATTGGCGCCGGCGCGTCCGACATGGCTGTCGATCCACAGCGCAGAGATGCGGGCTTCGGCCTCGGCGGCGTTGAAGGTCTTTTCCATGGGCATCGGGCACTTCCTGCAAGGGTTTGCAAGCCTCTTAGCGAAGTGTCGGGGCTTGGAAAAGCCACTTGGTCGTTTTGACGCTTATGTCGCGGCCGGTTTTGCCCGATGCGGGTCACGCTCCGGTGCCGCGGGATTTCCTTGGCCAGGGCCGGGGCCTCGGCTAGCCTGCGGTCGGGCGGGGCAGGGGCCGCGCCAAGGCTTTGGACAGGTGCGGCATGACGACCCCCAGGCGCAGCGCGCTTTCTTTGACCCTGACCGGGACAGGCTGGTTCCATGCGCTGTTTCTGACCATCGGACTGGCTGTGGCCGCGCCCGCCGAGGTGATGTTCGAACGGGCCTGGCGCCTGCAGATGGGCGGGGCCGAGGTGAGCGGGCAGGTCTTGCGGCTTTGGCAGGGCACGCAAAGCTGCGGCCGCAGCAACCTGGACATCTGCACCACCTGGAACGTGGCCTATGGCTTCGATGCAGGCGGCTGGCGAACGACGCAAACCTCGGTCAGCCAGGATCTTTACGACACGCTCCGCGAAGGCGGGCCGATCGCGGTGCGCTATGTGCTGGCCGATCCCACAATCAACGAGGTCGACTTCGGCTGGACCTTCTTTGGCGGGATGCTGCTGTTCCTCTTTGCGCTGGCCTTCGGGGTGACGGGATTTTGGGGCCTGCGGGTCCGCGCAAGGCGGGCGGCCCAGATGGTCCTGCTGCGCGATACCGGCACGCCGCGCCGGGCAGAAGTCACCGGACTTGAGGCCACGCGCACCCGGGTCAACGGCCGCGCGCTCTGCCATCTGGTCTGGCGCGACGAGACCGGGGCGATGGGCAAGAGCGCGCCGCGCCGGTCCGACCGTTTGCCCCCGCCCGGAGCCGAGATCACCGTCTATGCCGATCCGGCCGGCCGTTTGCCCGCCGTCTGGAAAGGCGATTGCGGCAGCCGTTAGGCCGGGCCGACCAAGGCCACCGCCGCCCCCTGCGGGTCGGCGATCTGCAGGGTGAAGGACCCGCCCGGAACCTGATCCGGCCCATGCAGGACCCGGCCCCCGGCCCGTGTCACCGCCTCTGCCGCGGCCTTGACCGAGGGCACGCCGAAATAGGGCTTCCACTGCGCAGGGGCTCCGGGCAGGGCGCAGGTGCCGCCGATGTCCTGCCCGTCGTGCGCGAAGATGTGGTAGGTCATCTCGGGGCCCATCGGCACAGCCCGCGTTTCGGCCCAGCCGAAGAGCTTGCCGTAAAACGCCAACGCCGCGGCAGGGTCGGGGGTGATCAGCTCGTTCCAGTTGCCATGCCCCGGCTTGCGCAGATCGAAGGCGCCGCCGTCGCCGCCGGGCAAGGGCTGCAGGATCGCAAAACCCGCGCCCTGCGGATCGGCCAGCACCGCAAACCGCCCGGTGTTGGGGATGTCGGAGGGCGGTACATGGACCCTGGCGCCCAGGGCTTCGGCCGCGGCCACCGTGGCGTCAGCACTCTCAACGGCAAAATAGATCGACCAGGCAACCGGTTGCGGCGCCTCGGCCCGCATCATCCCTGCCACCATCACAGCACCGGCGCTGGCCAGAAGATAGGTCATGCCCGGCATGCCGCTGTCGGCGACACTCCACCCCAGGATCGCGCCATAGAAGGCCTTGGCCGCCTCAAGATTACTGGTCCCCAATTCGTACCAGCAGGGCAGCCCCTGAATTCCCGGCATTCCAACCTCCTCAAAAAGGGAATCGTGTTCAGAAGGGTGAGCCTTGTCGTCACAAAAAACAACTCTACAGTTAGAAATCATGAGTGAGCCCGCCCGACACCGCAGCTATGACGAAGGTTGCCTTGCCGCCCATGCGCTGGACCTGATCGGCGACCGCTGGTCGCTGTTGGTGGTGCGCGAACTGATGCTGGGGCCCCTGCGCTTCGGGGCGCTGCGGGCCGGACTGCCGGGGATAAGCGCCAATATCCTCACCCTCAGACTGGCCGAGTTGCAGGCCCTGGGCCTGCTGCGTCCCGTGATCCTGCCGCCCCCGGCCCAGGTCGCGGCCTATGGCCTGACCGAGGCCGGACGGGCGCTCTGGCCGGTGATCCGCGGCCTTTGCCACTGGGGCGCACGCCAACCCGGCCACGACCCCGGCCGCTTCATCAGCCCGGTCTCGCTGATGTTGTCGATGACCGCGATGTTCGAGGGCCCCTGTCCTGACCTTGTCGCGGGTTTCGACCTTGCCGGCCAATGCTTCCGGATGCAGATCCGCGCCGGCGCGCCCTTCGTCGCCCGCAGCCCCGATGCCACCGGAGACTTCACCCTGACCGGCAGCACCAATGCTGTGGCGGCCCTGATCTATGGCGCGGGCGCCCTGACCGACCATCTGGCCGGGGGGCTCGTGCGTTGCGCGGGCGATCTGCGCCGGGCCGAGGCCTTCCGTGCCGGGCTCAGTCTCGATCGCGCCGCCGAGGCGTTGCCCTTCCCGTAACCCCTTCATCCAGGTGGAAATACTCCGGGGGTGCGGGGGCTGGCCCCCGCTTTGCCTCAGACCGCCCGCGCCTCAAACCGCCCGGTCGATCCGCGTCGACAGATGGATCAGGCTTTCCGACGATTTCACCCCCGTCATCGCGCCGATCTGGTCCAGCACCCCGTCCAGGACCGAGGTGTTCGGCGCTGCCACCTGCAACAACAGATCGAACCGGCCCGAGGTGGTGAAGACCCGTTCGACCTCGGGGATCGACTTCAGCCGCGACAGGACCGCCGCCTGTGCCCGCGGCTCGATCGACAAGAGGACCGAGGCGCGCAGCCGCCCCTGGCGCGCCTCTTCGCCCAGCTTCAGCGTATAGCCCGCGATCAGGCCGCCGGTCTCCATCCGCTCCAGCCGGGCCTGGATGGTCGAGCGCGCCACCTTCAGCTTGCGCGCCAGCGTGGCCACCGAGGTCCGCGCATCGGCGCTCAGCAGGGCGATTATGCTTCTGTCGAGGTCATCCATGCAACTTGTAGTCCTTTTTCGTCATTATGCCGACCATACGCTACGATTATATAGTTTTGTTCGGTGAAGTTGTCACCCATATGCAGCATCCTCAGTTGCAGGAAAAGGGCGGCTCATACGCACCTGGCCTGGTTGGAAAAACCGCGCCGGTCTTGGGATCGCTTGCCTTTTTCGGGGCAACGAAGGGGACTGGTATCTTGTTGGCAGAAAGGATCACGCCGATGGGACTGTCCAAGACGATCTGGACCAATCCGACCGAATTCCTGCGCAAGGCGCAGCCCGAAAACCCGGTGCTGTTCTTTGCGCCGCAGATCGTGCAGGCCACCGCGCGCCGCTTTCTTGACGGCTTTCCGGGTCTGGTGACCTATGCCGTCAAATCGAACCCCTCCGAGGAAATGATCGAAAACCTGATCGCCGCCGGGATCGAGGGCTTCGACTGCGCCTCGCCCTTCGAGATCGACCTGATCCGCAGGCTCGACCCCGATGCCGCGATCCACTACCACAACCCGGTGCGCTCGCGGGCCGACATCGCCCATGCCGTGGCCAGCCGCGTCATGGCCTGGTCGGTCGATTCCGTCTCGGAACTGGCCAAGCTGGTCGAGATGGTCCCTGCCGCGGGCTGCGAGATTTCGGTGCGCTTCAAGCTGCCGGTGGCCGGTGCCGCCTATAACTTCGGCGCCAAGTTCGGCGCCACTTCGGATGTCGCGGTCCAGCTTTTGCAGACCGTGGCCGAGGCGGGGTTCACCCCCTCGCTGACCTTCCACCCCGGCACGCAATGCACCGACCCCGAGGCCTGGGCCACCTATATCCGCGAGGCGGTTGTCATCGCGCGCCGCGCCGGGGTGCGGATCGCCCGCCTCAACGTCGGCGGCGGCTTTCCCAGCAACCGCGGCGCGGCGGTGGCGATCGACCTCGAGACGATCTTCGCCACGATCGGCCGTGTCGCGACCGAGGCTTTCGGCGCCGAGCGTCCGGTCCTCGTCTGCGAACCGGGGCGTGCCCTGTGCGGCGATGCCTTCGCCGTGGCGGCCCGCATCAAGGCCGTGCGCGACGGCAGCCATGTCTTCCTCAACGACGGCATCTATGGCTCGATGTTCGAATTCAGCCAGATCGGCATCGTCGACCGCATCTCGGTGCTGGATGCGGAGGGCTATCGTCGCACCGGTGCGCCGGAAGGCCGCGTGATCTTCGGGCCAACCTGCGATTCGGTGGATCGTTTGCCGGGCGAGGTGATGTTGCCGACAGATGTGGCCGAGGGCGATTTCGTCGTCATCCACGGCATGGGCGCCTATTCAACCGTGACCAACAGCCGCTTCAACGGCTTTGGCGACCTGGCCTGCGTCACGGTCCTGTCGCTGAGGCTCTGAGGCCGCAGCGGCCGGCGCGGTCCCGTCCCGACACAACTTCACACGAACTCGCGCCCCCGGCTGGACAAATTCCTCCGGGGGTTCAGTATCTGGGTCACAGATACCATGAGGTTCGGGTGACAGAACGACACGCAAGACCAGGGCGGCGCCGGGATCAAGATGGCCCTGTTTGACCGGTTCCGCCAGTGGTGGCGCGGTCGCCCGGTCGCCCCCTTCGAGACCGCCGCCGCGCCGATGCCCGGCCCGCAGCGCGGGCAGGTCACCCATGTGATCCTGCTCGACGGCACGTTTTCCAGCCTCGAACCGGGCGAGGAAACCAATGTCGGCCAGATCTTCCGGCTCTTGTCGGCAGATGGCCCGCGCGCGCATCTGCGGGTCTATTACGAGCCCGGCTCGCAATGGGAAGGCTGGCGCCACGGCTGGGACATCATCCAGGGCAAGGGCCTCGACAGCCAGATCATGCGCGCCTATGGCTGGCTGGCGAGCCACTACCGCAGCGGCGACCGGATCGTGCTGATGGGCTATTCGCGCGGGGCCTATGCGGTGCGATCCTTGGCCGGGCTGATCGACCGGGTCGGTCTGCTGCGCCAGGAGGAAGCCACCGAACGCGCGGTGGCCTATGCCTTCCGCCACTACCGCGCCGATCCCGACAGCACCGCCGCCCGCGCCTTCGCCCAGGCCTATTGCCATGACGAGGCGCCGATCGAGATGATCGGCGTCTTCGACACGGTCAAGTCGATGGGCCTGCATCTGCCGCTGCTCTGGATGTTCTTCACCGACAAGACCGCCTTTCACAATCACCAGCTTGGCGGCTCGATCCGGCACGGCTTTCACGCCCTGGCCCTCGACGAGACGCGCCATGCTTTCGCCCCGGTCCTCTGGGAATGCCCGCCCGGCTGGGAGGGCAACATCGAACAGGTCTGGTTTCGCGGCGCCCACGGCGATGTCGGCGGCCAGACCGGCCCGATCCGCGCGGCCCGCCCCCTGGCCAATGTGGCGCTGGTCTGGATGCTGGAGCGCGCCGAGACCGTCGGCCTGCCGCTGCCACCCGGTTGGCGCGACTTCTTCCCTCAGGACGTCAACGCGCCCATGGTCGGAACCTGGCGCTCCTGGGGCAAGTTCTTCCTGTTCCGCAGCCGGCGCAAGGTCGGGCGCGATGTCTCCGAACAGCTGCACCCCTCGCTCGCCCGGGTGCAAAGGCGCAAGGGTCTGCTCTCTTGACCCTTTTATTTGTTCTAAAATATCCCACGGGGGGACCGGGGGGTGTGAAACCCCCCGGAGCCTGGCAGCTCAAACCAACCGGATCAAAACCATGCGCTCTGTGACCCTCGCCGCCACGCAATTCGCCTGCAGTTGGGATCTGCCGGCCAACCTCGACGCCGCCGAGGCCCTGGTCCGGGCCGCCGCGGCGCGGGGTGCCGACCTCATCCTGATTCAGGAGCTGTTCGCCACGCCCTATTTCTGCATCGAAGAGTGGCCCGAATATTTCGCCCTGGCCCAGCCCTTCGCCGGCAACCCGCTGATTGCCCGCTTTGCCGATCTGGCCCGCGAATTGGGCGTTGTCCTGCCCTGTCCCTATTTCGAAAAGGCGGGCCAGGCCTTCTTCAACTCTTGCGCCATGATCGACGCCGATGGCCAGGTTCTGGGCAACTACCGCAAGACCCATATCCCGCAAGGCCCGGGCTATGAAGAGAAATTCTACTTCTCGCCCGGCGACACGGGCTACCGTGTCTGGCAGACCGCCGTCGGCCGGATCGGGCTTGCGATCTGCTGGGACCAGTGGTTTCCCGAATGCGCGCGCGCCATGGCGCTGATGGGGGCCGAGGTGCTTCTGTATCCCACCGCCATCGGCTCTGAACCCCCCGCGCCCGATTACGACAGCCAGCCGCATTGGGAGATGTGCATGCGCGGCCATGCCGGGTCCAACCTGATGCCGGTCGTGGCCTCCAACCGCATCGGGCACGAAGCGGCGCCGGGTGGCCGCGATCTGACCTTTTACGGATCGAGTTTCATTGCCGGCCCCACCGGGCAGATCAGCGCCAAGGCCAGTCGCGATGAGGCCGCGGTCATCACCGCCAGCTTCGATCTCGATGCCGTGGCCGACCTGCGCGCAAGCTGGGGTCTCTTCCGCGACCGCAGGCCGGAAACCTACCGGACCCTGGCCACGCTGGACGGCCAAATCTGAACGGGCAAGGCTGATGCGCAAGTCTGAACGGGCAAGGCTGATGGGCTAGCGCAGGCGCGCCTCAAGATCGGCGACCATCTTGATGATGGCCGGGCCCTTGGGGCGCAGGCTCAGCGCCGCCCGGGCGAGGCGGAGCGCCAGCCAGGGCTCGGTCTTGAAGAGCGCCCGCGCCGATTCGCGCAGGTCATCGGCCGTCAGGGCATGCAGATGCATCGGCGTGGTGCCCAGCGTGCGCACCACGGCGCGCAGGGCGGTGTCGCTTTCGTCCTGCGACAGCGTGTCAGAGGCTACGTCCGGGTAATCGCTGAAATCATCGGGGAAGAGGTCGGGGAACGGCGTCAGGCCCAGCCGCGCGTTCAGGCGACGGTTGCTGTCTCGGTAGGGCGCCAGAAAGGCGCGCGCCGCCTCGGCTGAGGGCAGCATCCGGTCTTCCGCCGCATAAAGCGCATCCAGCAGGCGCTGGGTGACCGCATTGTCGCCGATGATCTCGTTGGCGATATGGCCGACCCGGGCCTGCACCCGGCTGAGCGAGACATTCTGGTCATGCGTCCGCACGAGCCCCTCGCCCGAAATGCCGATCAGCCGCATCATGTCGGACACGATGTCGCCCTGGTCGAGCAGGCTGCGGTCAAACACCCTGACCGACAGGCTTTCCGCGCCAAAATGCGCTTTCCCACATCGACAGGCGCTGGTCGTAATCGAGGTAGAGCCGCTGGATCGGCGCAGGTTCGGGCAGGGCGGTCAGCGCATGGCCCCAAAGCTGCCCCTCCGGTGGACGGTCCGCCCGCGCGCCCTCCTGATGATGCGAGACGGCGTGCCGGTCCTGCCGGCGCAGATAGACGACGATGCGGATCCGGTCGAACCTCCGCTTGAGCGCGCGGGCCAGATCGTCGATGGCGCCTTGCCGGAAGAAGAACGAGAAATTCTCCGACGAGGCAAAGACATGGTCCGCAGGCCGGTCGGCCAGAAAGGCCGCAAAGGCCTCGGGGTCGGTCAGGTGATAGCCTTCGGGAAAGATCCGGGCGGGGTTTGTGAAGACCAGATAGGGATGCACGTGTTCCCAAGGCGGGACCCGCGCCACCGCCAGACCGCGCGCCAGAAGCGCCGCCTCATTGTCGCGAAAGGTCACCTGCAGGGTCGACGTGCCCGTCTTGTGCGAGCCGATGTGCAGTGTCAGACGTTTCATGACCGGCGAGGTTCCTGTCCGAAAACCTTCTGGCAAAAGGGATTTTTCACGGGGCGCTCTTCAGGGAGGGACTGCGACCAGAGCTTAACCCCGATCCGGTCGCAGCGACAACATGCATTCGCCAGGCTGCCGCCTCAGCGCTTGTCAAGCTCCACATAATCGCGCTGCGCCGGCCCGATATAAAGCTGGCGCGGACGGCCGATCTTGCCGTTTTCCGCAATCATTTCCTTCCACTGGCTGATCCAGCCCACCGTGCGCGAAATGGCGAAGATCGGCGTGAACATCGAGACCGGGAAGCCCATCGCATCCAGGATGATGCCCGAATAGAAATCGACGTTCGGATAGAGCTTCTTCGAAATGAAGTACTCGTCCGACAGCGCGATCCGCTCCAGCTCCTTGGCGACCTGCAGGGTCGGGTTGTTGTGGATGCCCAGAAGTTCCAGCACCTCGTCTGCCGATTCCTTCATCACCGTCGCGCGCGGGTCGAAGTTCTTGTAGACGCGGTGGCCAAAGCCCATCAGCCGGAAGCCCGAGTTCTTGTCCTTGGCCTTGGCGATATATTCCGGGATACGGTCGACGGTGCCGATCTCGCGCAGCATCTCGAGGCAGGCCTGGTTGGCCCCGCCATGCGCCGGGCCCCAGAGGCAGGCGATCCCGGCCGCGATGCAGGCAAAGGGGTTGGCCCCCGAAGAGCCCGCCAGCCGCACGGTCGAGGTCGAGGCGTTCTGCTCATGATCGGCATGCAGCATCATGATCCGGTCCATGGCCTTTTCCAGGATCGGATTGACGACATAATCCTCGGCCGGGACGGCAAAGCACATGTTGAGGAAGTTGCCGGCATAGGACAGGCTGTTCTTGGGGTAAACGAAGGGCTGGCCGACCGAGTATTTGTATGCCATCGCGGCAATGGTCGGCAGCTTCGCGATCATGCGGATCGCGGCCACTTCGCGCTGCCAGGGGTCGTTGATGTCAAGGCTGTCGTGGTAGAAGGCCGACATGGCCCCCACCACGCCCACCATGGTGGCCATCGGGTGGCTGTCGCGCCGGAAGCCGCGGAAGAAGTTGTGCATCTGTTCGTGCACCATCGTGTGGCGCGTCACGCGGCTGGAAAAATCCTCCAGCTGGGCCTTGGTAGGCAGTTCGCCGTACAAGAGCAGATAGCAGACCTCGGTATAAGAGCTTTCCGCCGCAAGCTGTTCGATCGGATAACCGCGGTACAAAAGCTCGCCCTTGTCGCCGTCGATATAGGTGATCGAGCTTTCGCAGGCGGCGGTCGAGGTGAAACCGGGGTCGAAGGTGAAGACATCCGCCTCGGCGTAAAGCTTGCGGATGTCCAGCACATCGGGCCCCAGAACAGGGGACATCACCGGCAGGTCAAAGGTTTGGCCGTTCAGGCTCAGCTTCGCGGTCTTGTCAGCACTCATCTCTCGTCCCCCGTTGGGAGCCCCGGCCCGTGGCAGCGGGCGAGGGCGGATATCGTCGGTCTTTCGGATGCGCGGGCCAGCGCATCCCAAGCCAAACAGGCGTCAGCCAGCCGCCTCGTTCAGCCGCGCAATCGTCTCGTCACGCCCGATGACCAGCATCATGTCATAGACGCTGGGCGTCGCCGTCCGTCCCGCAAGGGCAGCCCGCAACGGCTGGGCCAACTTGCCGAATCCGATCCCGGCCTGTTCCGCCGCAGCCGTCAGGATAATCTCCAGTTCGGCCTTTTCCCAAGTAGCATTTTGCAACTGCAGCGTCAATGTTTTCAGTATACCACGGGATACCGGATCAAGCAGGGCCGCTGCGGCGGCATCGGGCGCAACCGGGCGCGCGGTCAAGGCAAACCGTGCCTTTTCAAGCAGTTCCGGGAAGGTCTTCGCGCGGTCCTTCAGGCAATACATCGCCTTGAGCATCAGCGCATGCTGGCCCTCAGTCAACGCAGGCTGGCCCGAGGCGGCCAGATAGGCCTCCAGTTCATGCAGCAGCGCAGCATCTTCGGTGCGGGCGATGTGCTGGCCGCAGACATGTTCCAGCTTCTTGAAATCCAGCCGGGCCGGGGCGCGGCCGATGCCGTCCAGATCGAACATCGCCAGCGCCTCTTCGGTCGAAAAGATCTCGGCATCGCCATGCGCCCAGCCCAGCCGCGTGAGGTAATTGCGCATGCCCGCCGCGGGATAGCCCATCATCTGATATTCCTCGACCCCAAGCGCGCCGTGGCGCTTGGACAGCTTCTTGCCATCCGGCCCGTGGATCAGCGGGATATGCGCCCAGACCGGCACGGGCCAGCCCATCGCGTCATAGACCATGGTCTGGCGCGCCGCATTGGCCAGATGATCGTCGCCCCGTATGACATGGGTCACGCCCATGTCATGGTCATCCACCACCACGGCCAGCATATAGGTCGGCACTCCATCCGAACGCAGGACAATCATGTCGTCCAGTTGATCGTTGCGAAAGGTTACCTTTCCCTGAACCCGGTCGGAAATGATTGTCTCTCCCGTGCGCGGGGCCTTCATTCGGATCACATAAGGCCGGTCGGGATAGGTCGCAGGATCGGCATCGCGCCAGGGCGACAGAAAGATCGGATAGCGCCCGGCAGCCTCTTCGGCGGCGCGGAAGGCCCCGATTTCCTCCTTGGTGGAAAAGCACTTGTAGGCCGTGCCGCGCGCCAGCATCTGATGGGCCACCTCGGCATGGCGGTCCTTGCGGGCGAACTGGCTGACCACTTCGCCGTCCCAGTCGAGGCCAAGCCAGGTCAGCCCGCGCAGGATGGCCGCCGTCGCCTCGGGGGTTGATCGTTCGCGGTCGGTGTCCTCGATCCGCAGGAGGAACTTGCCACCCCGGCCCCGCGCGTAAAGCCAGTTGAACAGCGCCGTGCGTCCCCCACCGATATGCAGGTAGCCGGTGGGCGAGGGGGCGAAGCGGGTGACGATCCGAGCTTGGGACATGCGCGCGTTAACCTTGTGGAAACCATGCTGAGCTTAGGCTCGCGGCAGCTTTAGGCAAATGCGGAGGGCAAGACAAGGTGTGGGGCGGCCAGCTCATCCGGCGCGGTCTGCAGGGTCTGGTGGAAACGCCGGTCGATCTGTTCCTGTTCGTGCCGGTCTTTCTGGCGATTGGCATCGGGCTGTGGTTCACCCTGCCGGTGGAGCCGGGTGCAGCGTTCTACGCCCTTGCCGCGGCAGGCGCGGTGGCGCTTGGCGCCCTGGCACGTCTTGGGCCCTGGCTTTTGCGGCCGCCGCTTCTGGCGCTGGCCTGTGCGCTGATCGGCGTGCTGGCCTGCGGGGCGCGGGTCTGGATGGTGGCCTCGCCCATGCTGGCCGCGCCCTATTACGGGCCGGTGCAGGGGCGGATCATCGACATCGACCGCTCGCAATCGGACGCGATCCGCCTGACGCTGGATCAGGTCGTGCTGAGCGAGGTGCCACCCGAGGCGACGCCCGCCACCGTCCGCGTGGCCCTGCATGGGCCAAAGCCGCCGCTGGCTTTCGAGCCCGGCACCACGGTGGAGGTGACGGCAAGGCTGGCCGCGCCCGAAAGCGCCGCCGAGCCGGGCGGCTTCGATTTTCGCCGCATGGCCTGGTTCGAGGAACTGGGCGCGGTGGGCTATACCGCAAGCCCGGTGGTGACCTGGGCGCCGGCCGGGCCCTGGGATGCCTCGGTCAACCGATTGCGCAACCATCTGTCGGCCGCGATCATGGCGCGGGTGCCGGGCGATGCCGGTGCCTTTGGCGCGGGCGCGCTGACTGGCGACCGGTCCCAGATTTCGGCAGCGGTGGTCTCGGATCTGCGGGTCTCGTCGCTGGCCCACCTCCTGGCGATTTCTGGGATGAACATGGCCTTTCTGACCGGCTTTGTCTTTGCGCTGATCCGCTATGGCCTGGCGCTGGCGCCGCCGGTCTCGCTTCGCGTCAACACCAAGAAGGTGGCGGCCTGGGTGGCTCTGGCGGTGGCGCTGTTCTACCTGATCCTGTCGGGTGCGAATGTGGCCACCACGCGGGCCTTCCTGATGGTGTCGATCATGCTGGTGGCGGTGATCGCGGACCGGCGGGCGCTGACGTTGCGCTCGGTGGCAACGGCTGCGGTCATCCTGTTGATCTGGCAGCCGGAAAGCCTCTTGTCGCCGGGCTTCCAGCTGTCCTTTGCCGCCACGATCGCGCTGATCTCGGGCTTTCGTCCGGCCGAGCAGTTTGTCACCGCGCGGGGGCTGCCGGGCTGGCTGAAGCCGGTGGCGATGCTGACGGCAAGCTCGCTGCTGGCCGGGCTCGCCACGGCGCCCTATTCGGCGGCGACCTTCAACCGGCTGACCGGCTACGGACTTCTGGCCAACCTGCTCACGGTGCCGGTGATGGATGTGCTGATGGGGGCGGGGGCGCTGGCGGCGCTGGTGGCGCCGATCGGGCTGGCCGGGCCGGCGCTGGCGGTGATGGGCTGGGCCGCGTGGTGGATCCTTTTCATCGCGCATTGGATTGCGGGACTGAACGGCGCCGTCACGCCGGTGCCGCAGCCCGGAGCCTGGGCCGTGCCGCTGATCACATTGGGGATGCTCTGGGCTCTGGTGTGGCAGGGGCGGGCGCGGCTGGCGGGGCTTGCGCCGGTGGCCATTGGCTTCGTCCTGTGGGTGATGGTGGACCGCCCGCCGCTGCTCATTTCGTCGGACGGTGCCTTGGCCGGGGTTCTGGGGCCCGAGGGCAGGGCGCTGTCGGCGCCGCGCGGTGCGGGCTTTGCGGCGGAAAGCTGGCTTGCCGACGATGGCGATCTGGCGGACCCCAGGACGGCGGCGCTGCGTCCGGGCTTTGCGGGAAGCAAGTCCGCGCGGGAGTTTCAGGTGGCGGGTCTGCGCGGCGTGATCCTGTCGGGCAAGGAGGCCCCGGCTCAGGTCCCGGCGGCTTGCGGTGCCGCCGACATCGTTCTGGTGCCGGCCCGCCTCGGTCCGGTCGGGCCGCCGCCGCCTGGCTGCACGGTGATAGATGCGGCCTATCTTGCGCAAAGCGGCGCCATTGCCGGCCTGCCGGACGCGGGGGGCCTGCTTCTGGTGCCGGTGCGGGCGCAGGCCCGGGTCTGGACCGGAAATGCCGCCCCGGTGCCCGCCCTGCGCGTCGTGCCAAACCCGGCACGACTGGCGCAGGGCGCCGGCAACTAGGTCCGCCCGGCGCACTGGCACAACGCGGCAGGCCAGGGCCAGGCCCGGCGCACAGATCCCGCGTCCAAACCCAGGTCAGTAGCTGCGGATCAGACCGACCAGTTTCCCCTGCACCTTGACCATGTGGCCGGGGAAGACTCGCGTCTCATAGGCCGGATTGGCCGCCTCCAAAGCGATCATGTTGCCGCGCCGGCGGAAGCGCTTCAGCGTCGCCTCGGCATCCTCGACCAGCGCCACGACGATATCGCCATTGTTGGCATCCTGCTGTTCCTGAATGATGACGATATCGCCATCGTTGATGCCGGCGTCGATCATCGAATCGCCCTTCACCTCCAGCGCGTAATGCGACCCGCGCCCCGAGATGAGCGAATTGGGCACTGTCACGTGATGCGAGACATGGGCGATCGCCTCGATCGGCACGCCGGCGGCAATGCGGCCCATCAGCGGAATCTCCATCGCATTGGCGGCAGAGCCCGGTTCGATGTCGAAGGCGGCGGCGGGGCGCGGCGGCGGGGCCGCGGGCCTGGAGCCCTGCACGAGGCGCGGCGTGAAGCCGGTCTTTTCCATCGCCTCGGGCAGCTTGACGATTTCCAGCGCGCGGGCGCGGTGGGCCAGCCTGCGGATGAAGCCGCGCTCTTCCAGCGCGGTGATCAGCCGGTGGATGCCCGACTTCGATTTCAGATCCAGCGCGTCCTTCATCTCGTCAAACGAGGGGGGCACACCGTCCTCCTCAAGGCGGAGGCGGATGAAGTCCAGAAGTTCCAGTTGTTTGCGTGTAAGCATGCGCTTGACCCTACCTTCGTCACGGGACCGGGCAGCCGGTCTTGTCCACCCGCAGCCAACCCCCGTCGCGGCAAGTGTTAATTGAATGTTCTGCCCGTGTTCCCGGTTTGTGTCAAGCATTTTGCCGGTTTACAACGGCAGGTAGAGTACCTCCGCGCCGCTTTCCTGCGCGGCGTCGCCGAGGGGGCGGATCAGCAGCGCATTGGCCTCGGTCAGGATGCCGATCAGGGCGGAATCCTGCCGTTCGAACGGGGTGATGACGCCGTCCTTCAGTCGGGCGCGCATGTAGTGGGTGCGCGGGCCATTGGCCTCGACCGCGGCGCCGAGCCGGGCGGTGCGGGGCAGGGGTGCCACATCCGGGCGCCCCTGCAGCGCGCGGATCATCGGCAACAGGAAAAGATGGGCGCAGACGATGGACGAGACCGGGTTGCCGGGCAGGCCCAGCATCGGCACGGCGCCGATCTTGCCGGCCATCAGGGGCTTGCCCGGCCGCATCGCGATGCGCCAGAAGGCGCGTTCGAGCCCGAGGCTCTGCGCCACCGGGCCGACAAGGTCGTGATCGCCGACCGAGGCGCCGCCGATGGTGACGATCAGATCCGCCCCCCCGGCCAGCGCGAAGACCGAGCGCAATTCTGCCTCGGTGTCGCGCGCGATGGGCAGCAGGCGAGCGATGCCGCCCTCGGCCTCGATCAGGGCGGCAAGCGCGAAGGCGTTGGAGCAGATGATCTGGTCGGGGCCGGGCACCTCGCCGGGCAGGACAAGCTCGTCTCCGGTGGCGATGATGGCCACGACCGGACGGCGGTGGACCTGAACCTGCGGCACATTCATCGCAGCCAGAAGGGCCAGGTCATGCGGGGTGATGCGGCGCGGCGGCACGCTGTCACCGGCCTTGAAATCCTGACCCCTGGGGCGGATGTGGCGAGCGGTGTCGGCCTTGGGACGCAGGGTGATGACGCCATCTTCGGCCGTCACATCCTCCTGGATGATCACGCGGTCGGCCCCCATCGGCACTGGCGCGCCGGTGAAGATGCGCACGGCCTCGCCGGGGCCGACGGTTCCGGCAAAGGCCGTGCCGGCCTGCGCCTGACCTGTCAGGCGGAACCGCGCGCCGGGCGCGTGATCGCCCTGCACCGCATAACCATCCATCGCCGAGGCGGCAAAGGGCGGCTGGTCGCGCAAGGCCGTAACCGGGCCCGCCATCATGCGCCCGACCGCGGCGCGCAGAGGCACGGATTCGGCGGCAAGCGGGGCCACAAGCGCCAGACAGCGGGTCAGCGCCTCTTCGACCGACAGCATCACTTCACCTCGTAAAGACCTGATTTTCCGCCATCTTTCAGCAAGAGCCGAATGCCTTCGATCCGCATGCCCTTTTCGACCGCCTTGAGCATGTCATAGACGGTCAGGCAGGCGACCGTGACGGCGGTCAGCGCCTCCATCTCGACCCCGGTGACGCCGGTGGTCTTTACAGTGGCGCTGACATAGACGCCGGGCAGTTCGGGGTCCGCGGCCAGATCGACCGCCACGCTGGTGATCGGCAGCGGATGGCAAAGCGGGATCAGGTCCGCGGTCCGCTTGGCCGCCATGATCCCGGCCAGCCGCGCCACGCCCAGCACATCGCCCTTCTTGGCGCGGCCTTCGGTGATGAAGGCCAGGGTTTCGGGCGTCATCAGCACCAGACCCTCGGCCACGGCCACCCTCGCAGTGACGGCCTTGTCGCCCACGTCGACCATATGGGCATGGCCCTGATCGTCGAAATGGGTCAGGCCGGTGTCTTTCCTGTCGGTCATGCCCCCCCCTGCGCCTTGAGCGGGCGCGACAGGATGGCGCGGGTCGCCGCGGTCACGTCGGGCTGGCGCATCAGGCTTTCGCCGATCAGGAAACAGCGCGCGCCATACCGGGCGAGCTCTTCAAGATCATCGGCCGTGTAAAGCCCGCTTTCGGAGACGATCAACCGACCCTCCGGCACAAATCGGGCGAGCTGGCGCGTGGTGTCCAGCGTCACTTCAAAGGAATGCAGGTTGCGGTTGTTGATGCCGATCAGCTTCGATTTCAACAGGCAGGCGCGGTCCAGTTCGGCCCGGTCGTGCACCTCGATCAGAACGTCCATGCCAAGGGCTGCGGCTGCGGCCTCAAGCTCGGCCGCCTGCGCATCCGAAACCGAGGCCATGATGATCAGGATGCAGTCGGCATGCAGGGCGCGCGCCTCGGCGACCTGATAGGTGTCATACATGAAATCCTTGCGCAGGCAGGGCAGCTTCACCGCCTGATGCGCCGCTGTCAGGAAGGCATCCGCGCCCTGGAACGAAGGCCCGTCGGTCAGGACGGAAAGGCAGGTGGCGCCGCCCGCCTCATAGGCACGGGCCAAGGCTGGCGGGTCGAAATCGGCGCGGATCAAGCCCTTGGAAGGACTGGCTTTCTTGATCTCGGCGATCAGGCCATAGCCATTGGCCGCGGCCTCTGACAAGGCGCGGGCAAAGCCGCGCGGGGCGGGGGCGGAAACGATGGCCTCTTCCACGGCGCGAAGCGGGCGCGCAGCCTTGCGGCTGGCGACCTCTTCAAGCTTGTAGGCCTTGATTGTGTCGAGGATCGTGGCTGTCATGGCCAAGGACTTAGCGAAAAGATCGGGCAAAGGAAAGGGTGGGCGGTGGCTTCCGGCGCGCCCGTTCGGGGTGCGGCGGGCGTCGCGACCGGCCGGATGGCGCGGAATTTCCATTTCGCGGATTTGAGTTAATCCTTGCTTAAATCTTTTGCCTGAACAGTCGCCGGGACAGGCCGTGCCCCCGTGCGGCCCCCTGGCAGAGAAAGGCGCCTGGCTTCACTTTTTTGACCCACCCTTGCAGCCCCCGGTGCGCACCACTAAGACTCTGGCAAGGCTCTGGCGATAATGCTTCACGTGACAACAGGCAGGTTTGATATGCGCGATCCCATCGACACTTACATGAATACGCTCGTGCCCATGGTCGTCGAACAGACGAGCCGGGGCGAACGGGCCTACGATATCTACTCCAGGCTCTTGAAAGAACGCATCATTTTCCTGGCCGGCCCGGTACATGACGGCATGTCGTCGTTGATTTGCGCTCAGCTTCTGTTCCTTGAGGCGGAGAATCCTTCGAAGGAAATCTCGATGTATATCAACAGCCCCGGTGGCGTGGTGACCTCGGGCCTGTCGATCTATGACACGATGCAGTACATCCGGCCCAAGGTCTCGACCATGGTGATGGGGCAGGCGGCCTCGATGGGCTCGCTTCTCTTGCAGGCCGGCGAAAAGGGCATGCGCTATTCCCTGCCCAACAGCCGCGTGATGGTCCACCAGCCCTCGGGCGGCTATCAGGGGCAGGCCACCGACATCATGATCCACGCGCAAGAGACGCAAAAGCTCAAGCGCCGGCTGAATGAAATCTACGTCAAGCATACCGGCAATCCCTACGAAGTGGTTGAAGCGGCGCTGGAGCGTGACAATTTCATGTCGGCCGAGGATGCCAAGGCCTGGGGCCTGATCGACGAGATCTTCGAAGGTCGCGGCAAGATGGACGACACGTCGAAATGACGTCGCGCTGCGGGCAGGGCCTTCAGCCCGCGAACAAACATTCGTGCGGAGGTGCGCCCCCGCACGGGGCAATTTCGGATTGTGGAGGCGCGGGCCTTGGCCTAGACTTCCTGAAAGCCGCTCTTCCAGGGCGCCGGTTTGAGGACGACAATGGCGAACAATTCGGGCAGTGACAGCAAGAATACCCTCTATTGCTCGTTCTGTGGCAAGAGCCAGCATGAGGTCCGCAAGCTGATCGCGGGACCGACCGTGTTCATCTGCGATGAATGCGTCGAACTTTGCATGGACATCATCCGCGAGGAGACCAAGGCCACCGGCCTGAAGACCACTGATGGCGTGCCCACGCCGCGCGACATCTGCAAGGTTCTTGATGACTATGTCATTGGCCAGGTTCATGCCAAGCGCGTGCTGGCCGTGGCGGTGCACAACCATTACAAACGCCTCAACCACGGCACCAAGTCCGAGGTTGAACTGGCCAAATCCAACATCCTGCTGATCGGCCCGACCGGGTGCGGCAAGACGCTTTTGGCGCAGACGCTCGCCCGCATCCTTGAAGTGCCCTTCACCATGGCCGACGCCACGACCCTGACCGAAGCCGGCTACGTGGGCGAGGATGTGGAAAACATCATCCTCAAGCTCTTGCAGGCCTCGGAATACAACGTGGAGCGGGCGCAGCGCGGCATCGTCTATATCGACGAGGTCGACAAGATCACCCGCAAGTCCGACAACCCCTCGATCACCCGCGATGTCTCGGGAGAGGGCGTGCAGCAGGCGCTTTTGAAGATCATGGAAGGCACCGTGGCTTCCGTGCCGCCGCAGGGTGGCCGCAAGCATCCGCAGCAGGAATTCCTGCAGGTGGACACGACGAACATCCTGTTCATCTGCGGTGGCGCCTTTGCCGGGCTTGAGAAGATCATTGCACAGCGCAACAAGGGCTCGGCCATCGGCTTTGGCGCCGATGTGAAGGACCCCGATGCGCGCGGCGCGGGCG
This sequence comes from bacterium, assembly GCA_016124195.1. Classification (GTDB taxonomy): domain Bacteria; phylum Pseudomonadota; class Alphaproteobacteria; order Rhodobacterales; family Rhodobacteraceae; genus Stagnihabitans. The sequence goes on from WGOE01000006.1 coordinate 525,079, forward strand.
AGTTGTTCATGGAGCTGGAGCCGGAAGATCTGCTGAAGTTCGGCCTGATCCCCGAATTCGTCGGTCGTCTGCCGGTGATCGCCACCCTGACCGATCTGGACGAGGCGGCGCTGGTCACGATCCTCACCGACCCCAAGAATGCGCTGGTCAAGCAATATCAGCGCCTGTTCGAGATCGAGGGCGTCAAGCTGACCTTCACCAGCGACGCGCTGACCGCCATCGCCAAGCGCGCCATCAAGCGCAAGACCGGTGCGCGCGGCCTGCGCTCGATCATGGAGGACATCCTGCTCGACACGATGTTCGAACTCCCGGGCATGGACAATGTCTCGGAGGTCGTGGTCAACGAAGAGGCCGTCGGATCGAAGGGCAAACCGCTTCTGGTGCACACCGAGGTCAAGGAAAAGAAGCCCGCCTCGGCCGGCTGATCCAGTTTTAGACAAATGCAAAACGGCCGCAGCCTCTGCGCTGCGGCCGTTTTGCTGTTCGGCTTTCCCATTTAACCCTATCGCAAGATTCCTGCCTCAAGGTCCCTGCAGGGCGCGTCAGCGGGTGACGGCCAGTTTGTGAAGAAGGGACTCCAATGAAATTCTTCCGTATGCTTGCGCTGCCTCTGGCGCTGACGGCGCATGGCGCCGGCGCGGCCGATTATCAGGGCGCGATGAAGGCCTATCTCGACTCCTCGATCCGCACCTGGGCCGAAGACCCGGCCATCGTCTCGGCGATCGAGGCGGCGAATACCGCGCGCGCGGGCTATGATCAGGCCAAGATTGACGCGCTCGATGCCGCCTGGAAGGCCGAGGTCGGCAAGCCCGACACGCCGACGATCACCCCGATCCAGACCAATGCGGCCTCCGATTTCCTGCGCAAGCAGGTCGAGGCATCGGGCGGCAAGGTGACCGAGGCTTTCGTGACCGACAACAAGGGGCTGAATGTGGCCGTCTCTTCGCCGACCTCTGACATGTGGCAGGGCGACGAGGACAAGTTCAGCAAGGTCTTCCCGAACGGCCCCGATGGCCTGTTCTTCGGCAGCGTCGAACTGGACGAGTCGACCCAGACCTATGAAGGCCAGGTGTCCATCTCGATCGTGGATCCGGCGACCAAGGAGGTGATCGGTACCTTGACCGTCGGGATCAACGCGGACGCGCTTTAATTCGGTTTGGAGGGATAAGATGACGACAAGTTTCCCAAGTCTGAAACGCATGGGGCATTTGTCCCTGTTCGGCAAATGCCTTGCAATGGTGGCCGTGATCGCGGCCCTGGTGGCGGGACTTGTCACAATCAATTCCCAGGCGCTGCTGCAGAAGGTCGCCGCGGACGGTCTGCGTGCTCTCGCCCTTGACGGAACGCAGGGCGTTGCGCGCGAAGTGTCAGGGGCAATCAAATTCGGCAAGACCGCTGTGATCAACACCGGTCTTGCAAATCTGGCCACGCGGGCCGGCGACAAGTTTGCCGGTGGCCTGGCCTATGATCTCAATGGCGCATCGGTCGCCCAGATCGGGGATCTGACGGCTGAACAGCGCAAGGTTCTGGACGATCTTGCGGCGCGGACCGCGACTTCTGGCAAGATCGAGGCGGATAAGTCTGGCATGGCCGTCGCAGCGCCTGCCCTGTTCGGCGACAAGGGCGACAGGACCGGCGTGGTGGCCATGCTCTGGTCGATGTCGGCGCTCGAGGCGACGCTGAGGGCGCAGCACGAACGGCTGATCCTGCTGGCGGTCCTGGTGTTTGCCGCCTTGCTGGCGGCGGGGGCCTGGTTCCTGCACCACGCGCTGAGGTTGCCGATGCGCAATCTGGCGCAGGCCATGGATACGGTGGCCAACGCCGATTATGACACGGTCGTGCCCATGGTGCAGCGCCCGGACGAAGTCGGCCGGATCGCCCAGGCGCTGGACGTCATGCGCCACGGTCTGGCCATGGCCGCAGCCGATCGCGCCCGGCACGAGGAAGAGGCGGAATGCCAGAAACGTGTGGTGCAGGACCTGTCGATCGGCCTGCAAAAGCTGGCCGCGGGCGATCTGACCTGCCGTTTGCCAAAGGATTTTCCGGAAAGCTATCGACAGGTGCATGACGATTTCAACGCCGCGCTTGCCCAGCTTGGCTCGGCCTTGCGCGCGGTCATCAACACGGCGCAACAGATCGGACTTGGGGCCGACGACATCAGCCGACAGTCGGGCAACCTTTCGCAACGCACCGAGAATCAGGCGGCGACGCTGGAACAGACGGCCGCAGCCATGGATGAGCTGACCGCGAATGTCACCGCGGCCGCCACCGGCGCGAGGCAGGTCGAACAGGTCGTCCAGCAGGCGCAGACCGAGGCCGGACAAAGCGGCACGGTCGTGGAAAGCGCCGTGGGGGCCATGAAGGAAATCGCCAAATTCTCGGGCCAGATCTCGACGATCATCGGGGTCATCGACGACATCGCCTTCCAGACCAACCTCCTCGCCCTGAATGCCGGGGTCGAGGCGGCCCGTGCGGGGGAAGCGGGGCGCGGCTTTGCCGTCGTCGCCTCGGAGGTACGCGCCCTGGCGCAGCGCAGTTCCGAAGCTGCGCGGGAAATCAAGGCGCTGATCACCGGCAGTGCCCAGCAGGTCGCAACCGGGGTCGATCTGGTGGGCAGGGCGGGCGAGGCATTGGCCGGGATCGCCAGCCGCGTGCAGAACATCTCGTCCCTGATGGGGGCCATCGCCGCCGGTGCCGGCGCCCAGTCGAGCAGCCTCAACGAAATCAACATCGGCGTGGCACAACTCGACCAGGTGACCCAGCAGAATGCTTCGATGGTGCAAAAGGCCACGGCGGCCAGTGAAATGCTCAGCGATCAGGCGCGCGAACTGGTCGAACTCGTCTCGCGCTTCCGCACGGACGCCGGGCAAGAAGGTGGCGCTGCACCGCGCCAGAAAGCCTCGGGATGGGCCTAGCGCCAGAGCACCATCAGAAGACGGCCGGCCCTGGCGGGCGGCCGCCCCGGGTCACAGACGCCCCAGCCTTTCGGTCAGCAATTTGAAGAAGCCATCCGCATCGACATCGCCGATGAACATCGCATTGGCCTTGCGGTTGGTCACCCCCCACCAGTCGGCCACGGTCATGCCCAGCGTCAATTCCGAGGTCGTCTCGATCTCGACATTGATGTGCCGCCCGGTGAAGAGGCCCGGTTGCAGCAGATAGGCGATCACGCAAGGGTCATGCAGCGGGGCGCCGTCCATGCCGTATTTCGCCATGTCGAAGCGTTCGAAGAAATCGGCCCACTCCGCTGCCACCCGCCCGACCTTGGTGCCAAGGGCACGAAACGCCTCGACCCGCGCCCGGGTGGTGAGGACCTTGTGCGTCACATCCAGCGGCAGGACGACCAGCGGCACTCCGGCGTTGAAGACGATCTCGGCGGCCTCGGGATCGACATAGATGTTGAACTCGGCGGTGGGCGTGATGTTGCCAACTTCGAAATAGGCGCCGCCCATCAGCACAATCTCTTCCACGCGACCGATGATGTCGGGCGCCTTCAGAAAGGCGCTGGCGATATTGGTCAGCGGCCCCAGCGGGCAGAGCGTGACCGACCCCGAAGGTTCGCGCCGCAGGGTCTCGATCAGGAAGTCGACGGCGTGCTGCGGACGCAGGCGCATCGTCGGTTCGGTCATCACCGGGCCGTCGAGCCCGGTCTTGCCATGCACATGCTCGGCCGTCACCAGCTTGCGCTTGAGCGGCGCATCGCAGCCGGCGAATACCTTGGTCTCGGGCTTGCCGGCCAGTTCGCAGATGATCCTTGCGTTCCGCTCGGTCCAGTTGAGCGGGACATTGCCAGCCACGGCGCAGATGCCCAGAATGTTGAGTTCTTCGGGGCTGGCCAGGGCCAGCAGGATGGCGAATGCGTCATCCTGACCCGGGTCGGTATCGATGATGATCTTGCGCGGATGAGCGGGTGACATGAGGGACTCCTTTGCCGTATCCAACACGCAAGGGGCTGATTTGTCCATCCGGTCAGGTTTTCCGGATGAAGAAAACTCTGGTCCCGTTGGGCGACCGAGAGGCAGGGCGAACCTGATGCTTCGCCCGGACGGCAGCGCCCCGGCAGATCGCGCCTGCAGGTCGCCCGCCGCGCCCCAGATCGGCGCCGCGCGGTCAGGCTTTCTTCAGCTTGTCCTCGGCCCGGGCGCGGTTCCACAGGGCGTCCATCTCGGTCAGGTCGGATTGGTCGGGGGTCTTGCCGGCCTCGGCCAGCCAATCCTCGATCTTGCCGAAGCGGCGGGTGAACTTGGCATTCGCGCCGCGCAGGGCGGCCTCGGGATCGATGCCCATGTGCCGGGCAAGGTTGGCCATCACGAAAAGCAGATCGCCCATTTCCTCGGCCACCTCGACCTCGGTCAGGGTGGTGCGGGCCTCGACCAGTTCGGCCATCTCTTCGCGCAGCTTGTCCAGAACCTCGTCGGTCGTGGGCCAGTCAAAGCCGACGCGGGCGGCGCGCTTTTGCAGCTTGACCGCGCGCGTCAGGGCGGGCAGGCCAAGCGCCACCCCGTCTAGCACGCGCGCCGGCCCGCGTTCGGCCGCCTTGATCCTTTCCCAGTCGCGGGTCTGCTGTTCGGCCGACTTGTCGCGGCTTTCCTCGCCAAAGACATGCGGATGCCGCGCGAGCATCTTGTCCGATATCGCGCGGGCCACATCGTCAAAGCCGAAAAGCCCTGCCTCTTCAGCCATTTGCGTGTGAAACACCACCTGCAGCAAAAGATCGCCCAATTCGCCCGGCAGTTCGTCCCAGGCGGCGCGGTCGATAGCATCGGCCACCTCATGCGCCTCTTCCAGCGTGTAGGGCGCGATGGTGGCGAAGGTCTGCTCGATGTCCCAGGGGCAGCCCGTCGCCGGGTCGCGCAGGCGGCGCATGATCTCGCGCAGGCGGTCGAGCCCGCCGTTCGGGTCCCTCACCAGGGCGTCGGAGGCGCGGTCATTCGAGGCGGGGGCCATTGCCGTTCCCTTCGTTTTCAGATTTGATCAAAGAGCAAAACAGGAGACTCGCCATGCCCGTCCTCAATCGTATCGCCGCTTATGCCGAGGAAATGAAGGGCTGGCGGCGGCATCTGCACCAGCATCCCGAACTTTCCTTTGATTGCGAGAACACCGCCGCCTTCATTCAGGCCCGGCTGGCCGAGATCGGCGTGGACGAGATGCACACCGGCATCGCGAAAACCGGGATCGTGGCGATCATCAACGGCTCTGGCCCGGGCCCGACGATCGGGCTGCGCGCCGACATGGATGCCCTGCCGATCGTCGAGATCACCGGGGCCGAACATGCCTCGACCGTTCCGGGCAAGATGCACGCCTGCGGGCATGACGGGCATGTGACGATGCTGCTGGGGGCCGCGAAATATCTGGCCGAGACGCGGCGCTTTGCCGGGCGGGTCGCGCTGATCTTCCAGCCCGCCGAAGAGGATGGCGCGGGTGGCATGGTCATGGTGAACGAGGGCATCATGGACCGGTTCGGCATCGCGCAGGTTTACGGCATCCACAACGCCCCCAATCTGCCCTTCGGCAATTTCTTCACGGCGCCGGGGCCGCTGATGGCCTCGGTCGATACGGCTTTCGTCTATATCACCGGCAAGGGCGGCCATGGTGCCACGCCGCATGAATGTGTCGATCCGGTGGTGGCTGTGGTGGGCATGGTCCAGGCGATCCAGACCATCATCCCGCGCAACGTCTATGCCCTTGACGAGGCTGTGATTTCGGTCACCCAGATCCATACCGGCACGGCCTCGAACATCATTCCTGAAGAGGCGATGTTCTGCGCCACGATCCGCTCCTTCAAGCCCGATGTGCGCGCCTTGCTGAAGAAGCGCTTCTTCGAGATCGTCGAAGGTCATGCCGCGGCCTATAACGTCACGGCGCGGATCGACTATGACTGGGGCTATCCGCCCACGGTCAACACGGCCGAGAATGCCGCCTTTGCCACCGAGGTTGCAGCCGAAATCGCCGGGGCCGAGGCCGCGCATGGCGAGTCCAACCGCGAGATGGGCTCCGAAGATTTCAGCTATATGCTCGAGGCCCGCCCCGGCGCCTATCTGTTCCTGGGCACGGGGCCGGGCGCCGGCCTGCATCACCCGGCCTTCGACTTCAACGACGAGGCGGCGCCGATCGGGGCCTCGTTCTTCGCGCGCCTGGTCGAACGGGCGCAACCTCTGGCTTGATCGGCGGGCAAAACGGCGCAAGACTGCGGCGATTGGTTTTTGCCATTTCCGTGAGGTTGCCGATGCGCCGTATTGCCCTGCTTTTGTTCCTGCTGCCGGTGGCTGCGATGGCCGGCCCGCAGGATGGCATCTATCGTAACCCCGCCGGGCCCAGCCTTGAAATTCAGGGCGCGAGTGACGACGGCTTTGACTTCGCCCTGATCTCGGGCGCGCCGGAGGGGGCTACCGCCTGCCCCGAGGGCGCGGTGGATTGCCTGTCGGTCGCAGGCCATGCCGCGCGGACGGCCAAGTTCTACACCTATGTCGATCCCGACGACGCGACGAGCCGGATCTTTTTTGCTATTGAAGCGGGCGGTGTGCGGGTGGTTTCGACCACGGGTCCCCTTGGCACCGGGTCGGGCAACCGGGCCGCGATGGTCAAATTGCCCGGCGTCTATGCAGCAGTTGTCGCCCCGGCCGCCCCGACTGGCGCGACGGGTTCGACGGCTTCGACGGCCAGTGACAGGCTGGTGTCCTTCCGCTCTCCCACGGGGAATATCGGCTGCCTCTTCGATGTGGGGGCGGTGACCGAGGTGCGCTGCGACATCACGCAGTTGAACCGCAGCTTCACCCGGCGGCCGGAGGATTGCGATCTGGACTGGGGCGACAGCTTTGCCGTGGCCGGGGGCGATGGCTTTGGCCGGCTGGTCTGTCACGGCGACACCGTGGCCGACCCCGGGGCCGAGGTGCTGGATTACGGCAGTTCGCTGTCTTACGGCGGGGTCGTCTGCGTTTCAGCCAAGACTGGCGTGACATGTCAGAACGCCAAGGGTCACGGATTCACCCTGGCGCGCCGGCTGCAAAGGGTGTTCTGACGGCGCGCGCCGTTACAGCACGAAATCCCCGGCCGTCAGGTCGTACACCCCCACCAGCTTGATCACCGCATCGGCCACAGCATCGCCGTTCACATCCAGCGAAATCAGTGTCATGCCCCCGGAATGCACCGCCTGCACCTGTCCGGCCACATGCGAGAAGGCATCGGCGCCGATATAGGTGAAGACATCCTGACTGGCGCCATTGCCCTGAATGGCGTCGATGCCGGACAGGTCGATGCGGTCCTCGCCTTGGGTGAAATCGGTGACCGTGTCTGCGGTGCTGGCGGTGGGGCCGGTCTGGCCCGGCGCGCTGAAGACGAAGGTGTCATGACCCAGCCCGCCGGTCAGCGTGTCGCGGCCAAGGTCGCCGCGCAGGATGTCATCGCCCTCGCCGCCGTAAAGCGCATCCGCCCCCATGCCGCCGGCCAGAACATCGTTGCCGTCGTTGCCCAGCAGCACGTCATTGCCCATGCCACCCAAAAGCCGGTTGTCGCCCGAATTGCCGGCGATGCGGTTGTTCATCGCATTGCCAAAGCCGTTCAGATCGCCCGCGCCGCAGAGCGTCAGCACCTCAAGCCCCGCATCGAGGTGGAACGAGGCCCAGGACAGCACCGTATCGCGGCCCGGCCCGGTGTCGACGATGCGCGTCAGGTCGCTGTCGACCAGATAGGTGTCATTGCCGCCAGCATCGAGGATCTCGCCTGCCACGGCATTGCCGCGCGCATCGACCGTGTCATTGCCCAGCCCCATCGACAGGGTGCCGGTCAGATGGCCGCCGCCGAACCGGTCATTGCCGGCGCCCAGCGTGACATCGCCGCTGATCGTGCCAGAGTTGGCGATGCTGACCTGCGCGCTGCCGATTGACAAAATGCTGCCGGTCAGGCTGCCGCTGTTGGTCAGATGAAAGCTGCCGCTGCCGGTGATCTCGACGGAGCCTGACAGCGTGCCGGAGTTTTCAAGGCTGGCATCGTCGCCCGCGACCAGAACCGCGCAGCCATGGCTGGCCGAAAGGGTGCCAAGATTGGACAGGCTCTGCCCGTTGCCCAGCATCTCGACCCCGTGCGTGGTGCCGGTGATCGTGCCGGTGTTGGTCAGGTGATCCTGCGCGCTGGCCAGATCGACGCCGATCATGGCCGTGATCCTTCCCGCGTTCATCACCTCGTTCTGTCCGCCCCATGTCTGCGCGCCGATGCCGTTCAGCACCGAGATCGTGCCCTCGGCATCCAGATGCGCCTGCCCGGTGGCGGCCGCGACGGTGCCGCCCAGTTGCAGCGCCGCCGCCGTGCTGTCGCTGAAGAACTGGCCGGTCGAGGCGATCGAGAAGGTGACCTGCGCGTCGACCGTCACCTGATCCAGATAGACATAGCCGCCGAACGACATGGCCGTGGGCCCGCCCGCGCCAAGAACCGAAATGTCGGTGTTCGGCATCACGAGCCCGCCGCTTGGCGCCACGATCAGACGGTCGCCGGCATTCAGGGTCGTAAAGCCCACCCAGGTCACATAATTGGTGATCAGAAAGGTCGTCATGGCAGCTCCCTAAAATCCGACATCGGAAATTAAGGGGATTTTAACTTTCCGCCCGGAAAAAACAAGGACGGCTTGCGTCAATGATTAATTGGTTAATATCAACCGGAGCGTGTATTGCGGTGCTGTCCGGCGCCGGTCAGACACGGCCGGAGGGTGCCTCGGCCACATAGACCGGGCTGGCCTTGGGCTTGACGGCGCGCGCCTGTCGCGGGGCGGGGGGCGGCACGGTCAGCTTGGTCGGAAAGGTGCCGTCCTCGGTCAGAACGATGACATGGGTGCCGTCGGGGACGCGGGTGTAAAGGTCCATCACGTCCTGATTGATCATGCGGATGCAGCCGGACGAGGCATTGTGCCCGATGCTGTCCCATTCCGGCGTGCCGTGAATCCGGTAGCCGTAATCGCGGCCATCGGTTTTAAGGTAAAGGGCGCGGGCGCCCAGCGGATTGGTCAGCCCGCCCGGCTGGCCTTTGGCATATCTGGCCAGTTCGGGATGCCGCGCGATCATTTCGGGCGGCGGAGTCCAGGTCGGCCAGGTGGTGCGCCCGGTGATGTCAGCCTCGCCCGACCAGCCAAAGCCGGCCCGGCCGACCGCGATGCCGTAACGCTCGGCCCGGCCCGGCGCGGTGATCAGGTAAAGATGCTTGCTCGACGGGTCGATGACGATGGTGCCGACCGGGACATCGCGCGCATAGCTGACCTGCTGGCGCAGGAACTCGGGCGGGACCTTTTCAACCGGGATGGCGGGAACGGTGCGGCCCGCATCGGGCATGGCCGCGTAATGGGCAGCGGGCGTGGCCAGGCCTTGAGGCGAGGCGTCTGACACCGACACCCCCGGCGCATCGCAACCCGACAGGGCGACAATCAGACTCGCGCCAGCAATCCCGGCGGCTTTCTTGATAAAATTGAACATACCATCCGTTCCAGTACAATTGAACCCGACATTGTCCGCCGAAGGCGGCCTAAATCAAGGCTAACGCAGCCGGCGGTCCAGGTCAAAGCGCGTCACAGGCTGGTGCGCAATTGCCAAAGCTCGGGGAAAAGCTCGACCTCGAGCATGCGCTTGAGGTAGACCGCGCCCGAAGTGCCGCCGGTGCCGCGCTTCATCCCGATGACGCGGGTTACCGTGGTCAGGTGGTTGAAGCGCCAGCGGCGGAAGTAATCCTCGAAATCCACCAGCTTTTCGGCCATCTCATAGGCCTCCCAATAGCGCTGCGGGTCGCGGTAGACCTCGACCCAGACCGAAAGCACGCCGGGATGGCTGACCCAGGGCTGGCTGAGGTCGCGGGCCAGCACATCAGGGGGCACGGGCAGGCCGGCGCGGGCCAGATGGCGCAGCGCCTCGTCATAAAGCGTGGGGCGCGCCAGTTCGGCCTGCAGCTTCGCCAGGATGTCGGGCCGATGCGCATGGGGGCGCAGCATGGCGGCGTTGCGGTTGCCCACCGCATATTCGATCAGCCGGTATTGCCAGGACTGAAACCCCGAGGATTGGCCCAGGCTGTCGCGGAAGGTCGTGTAGTCGGACGGCGTCATGGTGCGCAGCACGTCCCAGGCGTTGTTGAGCTGTTCGAAGATGCGCGCGATGCGGGCCAGCATCTTGAAGGCCTCGCGCGCGCGGCCCGCGGCGATGGTGCGGCGCGCGGCATCCAGTTCATGCAGGGCAAGCTTCATCCAAAGCTCGGAGGTCTGGTGCTGGATGATGAACAGCATCTCGTCATGCGCGTCCGACAGCGGGGCCTGCGCGCCGAGGATGCGGTCGATGTTGAGGTAGTCGCCATAGGACATGCGCCCGTCAAAGGACATCTGCGCGCCGTCGGTGGCGGGGTCGAGCGGGGAATTCGGGGTCATTGCGGTCTCCGTGACAGGGGGGAAGGGCGGATCACACGCCGCCCCGCCCCGCCAGGACCGAGATCGCCCCGATCCTGCGCCACAGCGCCACCCAGCCGGCCGGGCGGCAAAGCGGCGGATGTGGGCAGGGGCGGATCATGTCACCTTGGCCCGCACGTTGAACTCGGGCCGGTCCCAGGCGCCGGTCGCCATGATCCGCGACAGGATCGCCACCGCGCCATCGACCTCCTTGGCGCCGATGTAAAGCGGGGTGAAACCAAAGCGCAGGATGTCGGGCGCGCGGAAGTCGCCGATCACGCCTTCGGCAATCAGCGCCTGCATGATGGCATAGCCTTCAGGGTGCCGGAAGCTGACCTGCGAGCCTCGCTTTGCATGATCGCGCGGGGTTACGAGGTTCAGAGTCGGGCAGGCGGCCTCGACCCCGGCGATGAAGCGGTCGGTCAGGGCGAGCGAGGCGGCACGCAGGTCGTCCAGATCGACGGCATCCCAGACATCCAGGGCGGCCTCGAGCGCGGCCAGTTGCAAGACCGGCGGCGTGCCGACCCGCATCCGCTCGATCCCGGGGGCGGGGCGATAGGCCGGATCGAAGGCAAAGGGCGCCTCGTGGCCAAGCCAGCCCGACAGCGCGGGCTGCACCTTGTCGGCATGGCGCGGCGCCACATAGATGAAGGCCGGGCCGCCCGGGCCGGAGTTGAGGTATTTGTAGCTGCAGCCCACCGCAAAATCGGCCCCGCCCGCCGCCACGCCGACCGGAAAGGCTCCGGCAGAGTGCGCCAGATCCCAGATGATCAGCGCCCCCGCCTGATGCGCGCGGGCTGAAAGGGCGGCCATGTCATGCCGCCGCCCGGTGCGATAATCGACCTCGGTGATCATCACCACGGCAACCGTCTCGTCGATCGCAGCCAGCACATCCTCGGGCGCCACGGTCTTCAGCGCATAGCCCTGACCCAAGGTGCCGCACAGCCCCTGCGCCATGTAAAGATCGGACGGAAAGTTGCCCGTGTCCGACAGGATCACCCGCCGCCCGGGATTCATCTGCACGCAGGAGGCCAGCGCCTGATAGACCTTGATCGACAGCGTATCGCCCATCACGACATGGCCCGCCTCGGCCCCGATCAGCGTCGCGATCCGGTTGCCCACGCGCGATGGCATCTCCATCCACTTGGCCGAGTTCCAGCCGCGGATCAGCATCTCGCCCCATTCGGCGGTGATGGTCCGCGCGACCCGCGCCGCGGCGGTCAGCGGCATCGGCCCCAGCGAATTGCCGTCAAGGTAGATCACCCCCTCCGGCAGATGGAACTGCGCCCGGGTTGCGGCAAAATCGGTGGTCATCGCGCTTTCCTTTTCAGAACGCTTTCGGATAATGCTTCAAGTTTGAAATAATTTCAAGGCCGCCGCAAGCCAAATCCATTCGCGACGCTTCATCGTACAAATACGAATCGCGGCAGGCGGTGCAGGATAGGGTTGCATCCGGTTTGTTGCATGGTATGCGGAAAAGTGATGAACGGCCCATTGGTCCTGGGCCGCCAACCTTGGGGGGCTTTGGGTGAAGATAGGGGCATTGGCAGAGATTTTTGCCGGCGAGAATCGCGTCGCGATGACGCCCGATTCGGCTTTGCAGGAAATGAAGCTGGGGCATACGTGCTGCATCCAGTCCGGGGCAGGGGCGAAGGCCGGCTTCTCGGATGCGATGTATGCCAAGGCCGGGGTCGAGGTGCTGCCCGATGCGGCGGCGGTGATCGCGGCGGCCGATGTGCTGGTCAAGGTGCGCGGGCCTGAGGCGGCCGAGGCCGAGGCGCTGCGCGAGGGGCAGACGCTGATCTCTTTCTTCTGGCCGGCGCAGAATCCCGACCTCTTGGCGATCGTCAAGGCGCGCAAGGCGACCGTGGTGGCCATGGACATGGTCCCGCGCATCAGCCGCGCGCAGAAGATGGATGCGCTGTCCTCGATGGCCAATATCGCCGGCTACCGCGCGGTGATCGAGGCCGGGTCGAACTTTGGCCGCTTCTTCACCGGGCAGGTGACGGCGGCGGGCAAGGTACCGCCGGCCAAGGTGCTGATCGTCGGCGCCGGGGTGGCGGGTCTGGCCGCGACAGGCACCAGCGTCTCGCTCGGTGCCATCGTATATGCGTTTGACGTGCGCCCCGAAGTGGCCGAACAGATCGAATCGATGGGCGCCAATTTCGTCTTCCTCGACTTTGCCGAAAAGGCGCAGGACGGGGCGGCGACGGGCGGCTATGCGGCGCCCTCCTCCCCCGAATTCCGCGAGGCACAGCTGAAGAAATTCCGCGAACTCGCGCCCGACATGGACATCGTGATCACGACCGCGCTGATCCCGGGCCGGCCTGCGCCCAAGCTCTGGCTCGCCGACATGGTGGCCGCGATGAAGCCGGGTTCGGTCATCGTGGACCTTGCCGCCGAACGTGGCGGCAACTGCGACCTGACGGTGATGGACGAAAAGATCGTCTCGGACAACGGCGTCACGGTGGTGGGCTATACCGATTTCCCCAGCCGGATGGCGGCGCAGGCCTCGACGCTTTATGCCACCAATATCAGGCACATGCTGACCGATCTTACACCAAAGAAGGACGGCGTGATCGTCCATAACATGGAAGACGACGTGATCCGTGGCGCAACCGTCGCCAAGGGGGGCGAGATCACCTGGCCGCCACCGCCGCCCAAGATCGCGGCCATCGCGGCCGCCAAGCCCAAGGAAAAGGTCAAGGAGCCCACGCCCGAAGAAAAGCGCGCGGCCGAAATCGCGACCTTCAAGGCGCAGACCCGCAATCAGGTCGGCCTTCTGGTGGTGGGCGGTGTCTTGATGGCGCTGGTGGGGGCCTATGCGCCGTCCGAATTCATGGCGCATTTCATCGTCTTCGTGCTGGCGGTCTTCATCGGCTTCTCGGTGATCTGGAACGTGAGCCATTCGCTCCACACGCCCTTGATGGCGGTGACCAATGCGATTTCGGGCATCGTGATCCTCGGCGCCCTGTTGCAGATCGGCTCGGGCAACTGGCTCGTGGTGGGCTTGGCCGGGATCTCTGTGCTGATCGCCTCGATCAACATCGTCGGGGGCTTCCTGGTCACGCGCCGGATGCTCGCCATGTTCCAGAAGTCGTGAGGAGGTAGCCCATGAGCATCGGTATCGTACAGGCTGCCTATATCGCGGCAGCCATTCTGTTCATCTTGTCGCTGGGCGGGCTTTCGGGCCAGGAAAGCGCGAAACGCGCCGTCTGGTACGGCATCGTCGGCATGGCGCTGGCGGTGGGGGCGACGGTCCTGTCGCCGGACGTGGCCAATGTCTGGGTCATCGCCATCATGGTGGTGATCGGCGCGGTTCTGGGCGCCATCGTCGCGGCCCGGGTCCAGATGACCGAAATGCCGCAACTGGTGGCGGCGCTGCACTCTTTCGTGGGTCTGGCCGCTGTCTTCATCGGTTATAACGCCCATCTGGAGCTTGGCCGCGTGCTGTCGATGGACGAGACCGCGCGCGGTACGCTGATCGGCTTTGCCAGGAAACTGGCCCAGAAGGATGCCGTCGAACAGGCGATCCTGCATGTCGAGGTTTTCCTTGGCGTCTTCATCGGGGCCGTGACCTTCACCGGGTCGGTCATCGCCTTCGGCAAGCTGGCCGGCAAGGTCGATGGCAAGGCCAAGAAACTGCCGGGCGGGCATCTGTTGAACGCGGGCGCGGCGCTGGCCTCGCTGGTGCTGCTGGTGCTTTATTTCAACACCGGCGGGCTTTGGGCGCTGGCGCTGATGACGCTGTTCGCGCTCTTCATCGGCTATCACCTGATCATGGGCATCGGCGGGGCGGATATGCCGGTCGTGGTCTCGATGCTCAACAGCTATTCGGGTTGGGCCGCGGCGGCGATCGGCTTCACGCTGGGCAATGACCTCTTGATCGTGACCGGGGCGCTGGTCGGCTCTTCGGGTGCGATCCTGAGCTATATCATGTGCAAGGCGATGAACCGGTCCTTCATCAGCGTGATCCTCGGCGGCTTTGGCGGCACGACGGGCCCCGCGATGGAGATCACCGGCGAGCAGGTTGCCATCGACACCGAAGGCGTGGCTGCGGTGCTGAACGATGCGGATTCGATCATCATCATCCCGGGCTACGGCATGGCGGTGGCGCAGGCGCAGCAATCGGTGTCGGAACTGACCCGCAAGCTGCGGGCGCGCGGCAAGACGGTGCGCTTTGCGATCCACCCGGTTGCGGGGCGTCTGCCCGGCCACATGAACGTGCTTCTGGCCGAGGCCAAGGTGCCCTATGACATCGTGCTGGAAATGGACGAGATCAACGAGGACTTCCCCTCGACCGACGTGGCCATCGTGATCGGGTCGAACGACATCGTGAACCCGGCCGCGCAAGAGGACCCGAACTCGCCCATTGCCGGCATGCCGGTGCTGGAGTGCTGGAAGGCCAAGATGGTGATCGTGTCCAAGCGCGGCCAGGGGACCGGCTATTCCGGCATCGAGAACCCCTTGTTCTACAAGGACAACACCCGGATGTTCTATGGCGATGCGAAGAAAAGCCTTGATGCCCTGCTGCCCTTGATCGCCTGAGGTATGGGCAGATTGCCCATCCTACCCATGGCCTGATGCAGTGCCCTTGTCCGGCCTCCGGCGCACCTTGGTGCCGGGGGCCGTTTCCTTGAGTGGCGCCGGCTCCCCAGGCTTGCGGCCCCGTTTGCAGCCTTTTTGCCAGTCTATCAAAGTATACAGGCAAGCCCTTGTTTAGAGGCCGTTTTCCGCTTTACCTGACTTGCGGCCCGGCTATCCTTGCAGATGCCCGTCATGAAAGGCCCGACCGTGACCGACCACCCCCTGCGCTATACGCTTGTCAACGAATTGCACGCCCGGCCGTTCCCGGTCTTGTCCGTGCCGTCGTCGGCGGCCTTCATCGCGCTGATGTCGGACGACGGGGTGAACCGCGACCGCGCCGCGGATCGCGCCCACCTTCTGGCCTTGCTGGACCGGCACGGCTCGACCCATCCGCAGCCCGATGCCACCCATTATTCCGGGCCGATCGGCCGGTCCGAGCTGAAATGGGAAAGCCACACCGAATTCGTGACCTATTCGGCCTTTACGCCCGGCGTGTCGCCGCGCCCCTTCGATCCGGCCGAGGCGGAGGTGTTTCCCGAAACCTGGCGCGCCGATGATCCGGGGCGCTGCGCGACTTCGGTCCTGATCCGGGTCGAACCGCTGGCGGGCAGTGAGGCCGAGATGATGGCCCGGCTCGAGGACTGGTTCGTCGCTGAAAGCCTCGCGGTATCGAGCGTCGTCGATGGCGCGGCCATCGTGGCGGGCGATTTCCGCATCGATCCGGCCGGCCACATGCGCTTTGCCGTCTTCGCGCGCCCCGGCACCAGCGCCCGGCGCATCGGCCGCATCGTCCAGCGCCTGTGCGAGATCGAGACCTATCGCGCCATGTCGATGCTGGGCCTGATCACGGCGCGCGATCTGACACGGCGGCTCAACGCGCTGGACCCGCAGCTCTCGGGCCTGGTCACCGGGCTCGATTCCGACGGCCGCCCGGCCGAGGCGGCGCTGCACGAGCTGTTGTCGATCGCGGCCGAACTCGAAAGCCTTTCGGTGCAAAGCTCGTTCCGGTTCGGCGCGACCCTGGCCTATGAGGCCATCGTGACCCAGCGCATCGCCGCCCTGCGCGAAGAGCGTCTGGGCGGGCGTCAGACCTTCAGCGAATTCATGACACGCCGCTACGACCCGGCCATGCGCACCGTGAAATCGACCGAGGCGCGCCTGAGGGCCATGGCCGAACGCGCCCAGCGGGCGGCCGAGCTGTTGCGCACCAGGGTCGATGTCGAACGCTCGGCGCAAAACCAGGAACTGCTTGCCTCGATGGACCGCCGCGCCGACCTCGCCCTTCGCCTGCAGCACACGGTCGAGGGCCTTTCGGTCGTGGCGATCAGCTATTATGCAACCAGCCTCGCCGCCTATGTCGCGGCCCCCTTCTTCGAGGCGGCGGGGTTCGAAAAGCCCATCGCCATGGCTGCCCTGACCCCCGTCGTGGTGCTGGCGGTCTGGCTCGCCATCCGGCGCATCCGCCAGGCGATGCACTGACGCGACCTTCCTCATTCATCTGTTCGGAAATATCCCACGGGGGTGCGGGGGTGTGAAACCCCCGCTCTTGCGGTGGGTGCGGGGGTGTGAAACCCCCGCTGTTGCGGTGGGTGCGGGGGTGTGAAACCCCCGCTGTTGCGGTGGGTGCAGGGGTGTGAAACCCCCGCTGTTGCGGTGGCCGCGGGGGAAAACCCATGCTCCTGACCCCGGTCGGGGGCGTGCATCCCGCTTGCCAGCCGCGCGCTACCTGCCGCGGATCCGCGGGTCCAGCGCGTCGCGCAAACCGTCGCCGATGTAGTTGACCGACAGCACCGTCAACGAGATGGCAAGGCCCGGCAGGATCACGCGGCTGGGATAAAGCTGCATGTAATCCACCCCGTCGTACAAAAGCCGCCCCCAGGTCGGGAAATCGGGCGGAAAGCCCAGGCCCAGAAAGCTCAGCACGCTTTCGGTGATGATCGCCCCGGCGATCCCCAATGTGGCCGCCACCATGACCGGAGAGATCACGTTGGGCAGGATGTGGCGAATGATCAGCCGCCGCGCCGGCGTGCCGATCGACCGCGCCGCCAGCACGAACTCGCGCTCTTTCAGCGCCAGCACCTGGCCCCGCACGATCCGGGCCGAAGACATCCAGCTCGTCACCCCGATGGCAAAGACGATCAGCAGGAAGGTGCCCGCCTCGGGTCCCACCACCTTGCGCACCGTATCGCCGAACAGCATCATCAGGACCAGAAGCAGGGGCAGCAAGGGCAACGCCAGGAACAGGTCGGTCAGCCGCATCAGGGGACCGTCGAGCCGCTTGAAATAGCCCGCCAGCACCCCGATCCCGGTGCCGATGAAGACCGAGATCAGCATCGCCACCGCCCCGACCGCCAGCGAGATCCGCCCGCCGTACAGCATCCGCGCCAGAAGGTCGCGCGCCAGCTGGTCGGTGCCCATCGGATGCGCCCAGGTCGGCGGCTTGTTGCGGCCGAGGATCATCTTGGCCGCGTCGGGGTTCACATAGGCCGGGTCGATCTGCCACACAAACGGCCCGATCAGGATGGCCAGAATGATCAGGCACAGGATGACCAGCCCGGTCATCGCACCCTTGTGGGTCTTGAACTGGTCCCAGATGTCGCGGGCCTGGCTGCGCGGCGGCGCCAGCTTGACCACGGGCTCGGCGTTGCGCGCGGGCTTGGAGACCTCACCCAACTTGATGTCAGTCATAGCGGATCCTCGGATCAAGCACGCCATAGAGGATGTCGGCGATCAGGTTGAAGACCACGATCAGCACAGCGAAGATGAAGGTCAGGGTCTGCACCATCGGCAGGTCATTGGCATGGATCGCGCCGATCAGGGCCGCGCCGATACCGTTCACCTTGAAGACGTTCTCGGTGATGATGGCACCGCCGAAGATGCCGGGAATACCCAGCGCAATCACCGTGACGACCGGGATCAGCGAGTTGCGCAACACGTGTTTCAACACCACGGTGCCTTCGCCCATCCCCTTGGCGCGGGCGGTGCGCACGTAATCCTGACCGAGGTTTTCCAGCATCGAAGACCTTGTGTAACGGCTGATTTCGGCCGCGTTGAACAGCGACAGCACCAGGACCGGCAGCGCCATCTGGCGGATCTGGGCCAAGAGGCTCGCCCAGTCGGTCACTTTCAGCGAGGTGTTGTAGATCGAGGGGAACCAATGCAGCTTGATCGCAAAGATCACGATCATCAGCACCCCGGTGAAGAAGGTCGGTACCGAATAGCCCAGCATGGCGATGAAGGTGCCAAGCTGGTCGAACCAGGAATATTGCCGATAGGCCGAATAGATCCCGATCGGCACGGCGATCAGCACGCCCACCAGATAGGCGGTGCCGATCACGGTCAGGGTCTGGGGAATGCGCTCGCCGATCACGGTGAAGACCGGGCCGCGGGTCTGATAGGAAATGATGCGCTGCTGGCCCTCGACGATGTGGCTGCCGAACAGAAGATCGACCTGATGCATCGGCTCGACCCAGAAGAACTGGCGCAGCCACAGGACGTAGCGCACGAATACCGGCTGATCGGCCCCCATCGCCGCGATCATCTTCAGCCGCACCTCGGGCGGCACGGTCAGCGGAATTTCGGACATCGGACTGCCGGGCGCCAGATCGACCAGAAGGAAGATCACGAGCGAGATCAGCAGCAATGTCGGGATCGCAAGCAAAAGCCTGCGCAGCGCATAGGTCAGCATCGGATGCCTTCCATCAGGGGGCCAAAAAGGAAAACGGGCCTTCGGGCTCAGGTCGGGCGACGTGCCGTCACCGCACAGCGGCCTTGGATCGGGGCGGGCGTTGCGCGGCCCGCCCCTTTTGCCTCAGGCGCTTACTTGGTGCGGGTCCAATCCTGTGCGTTCCACAGTTCGGAATCCCACACGTTCAGCACCACGCCGCCCAGCGTGTTCGACGTGGCCGACAGGCGGCCCCGGTCAACCAGCGGCACGATGGTCATGCTGTCCTTGGTCAGCATGTCGTTCATCTTCTTGGCCAGCTCGCCGCGCTTGGCGATATCGGCCGTGGCCGACATCTCGGCGGCCAGCTTGTCATAATCCGCGTTGCAGAAGCGGTTGATGTTCTCGCCCTGCCACTGCGTGGCGGGAGAGGGGATCTTGTCGCATTTGTAGCCGGCCAGATAGGCTTCGGGGTCGGTGCCGTCGAAGTTGTTGGCGTACATTTCCACATCGGCATAGAACTTCTGGAAGGTGTCGGGCGAGCCCGCATCGCCGCCGAAGAAGACCGAGGCATCGACCGACTTCAGTTCGACATCGACGCCCAGATCGGTCCACCACGACTTGATCAGCGACTGGAAGTCCTGACGGACCGGGTTGACCGAGGTCTGGAACAGGATGTGCAGCTTCTTGCCATCCTTTTCGCGGATGCCGTCTGCGCCGGGCTTCCAGCCGGCATCGTCCAGCAGCTTCTTGGCGCCGGCCATGTCCTGCTTCAGGCAGCCGGTGTTGTCAGAGGCATAGGCCTCGGGCGCGGGCACCAGGTTGCAGGTCGGCTGGCCCGCCGTGCCATAGCCCACATCGACCAGCGCCTGACGGTCGATCGCCATCGACAGGGCCTTGCGCACGTTGATGTCCGACAGGATCGGATGCGGATGCTTGACGGTCGACCGCTCGCCCTCGGGCAGGTCCGACGAGGGGTCGGTCAGGTTCATCTCGATCCGCTCGACCAGGGTGCCGAATCCGTTGACGAAATGACCCTTGCCGCCAGCCGTCATCTGGGTCTGCAGTTCGGGGTTGACCTGCGTGTTCCAGGCATAGTCGAACTCGCCCGTCTCCATCACGGCGCGAGCCGCGGCCTCGGCATCGCCGCCGCCTTTCAGCGTCATCGTGGCGAAGGCCGGCTTGGCCGGGTCGCGGTAGTTCGGGTTGGCTTCCAGTTCGACCGTGTCATTGGTCTTGAACGAGACGACCTTGAAGGGCCCGGTGCCGATCGGGCCGTTGTTGGCCTCGGTGCAGGTCGGGGCCGCGGCGCCGAGGCACTTTTCGAACTGCGCCTTCTGGATGATCGGAGAGGTGGCGCCGACGAAGGCCAGATAGGGGTTGGGCTTGGGCGCGTCGAAGGTCACGACGACGGTGGTGGCATCGGGCGTTTCGACCGACTTGATGCCTTCGTATTTCGAGGCCTGGGCGCAGCCGCCATCCGGCGCCTTGCAATAGTCATAGCTGAACTTCACATCGGCCGAGGTCACCGGCGTGCCATCCGACCACTTCAGGTCGGGCTTGAGCTTCCAGGTGATCGAGGTCAGGTCCTTGGCGAGGCCGCCGTTCTCGACCGTCGGGATTTCGGTCGCCAGACGCGGGAAAAGCGCGCCCTTCTCGTCAAAGCCGGCCAGCGGCTCCAGGATCAGTGAAGAGCTTTCCAGATCCTTGGTGCCGCCCGACAGGTAGGGGTTCAGGATCGAGGGGGCCTGCCAGTACAGGACATTGACATGGCCGTCAGAGCCGCGCTCGGCAAAGGCGGCGCCGGCCATCGCCAGGATGGCGGCAGCACCCAGAAGGGTCGCTTTCAATTTCATGGGCTTACACTCCGTGTTGTTGATGTTGAGAGGAACCGCCCCCGGTTGATCCCGAAGGTGCGGCGTGACGTGAGTTGGGCTGGTTCGAACGGGCCTCGCTGGGGTAAAGGTGGCAGGCGACCTGGCGGCCGGGTTCGACCTCGGCCAGGATCGGGCGGGTGGTGGTGCAGATCTCCATCACCTTGGGGCAGCGCGTGCAAAAGGCGCAGCCCGTGGGCGGATTGGCCGGCGAGGGCACGTCGCCCTGCAGGATGATGCGCTGGCGCGAGCCTTCGCGGTCGGGGTCGGGTTCGGGTACGGCCGACAAGAGCGCCTCGGCATAGGGATGGAGCGGGCGGGCGTAAAGCGCATCGCGCGGGCTCAGTTCCGCGATGCGGCCAAGGTACATGACCGCGACCCGGTCGGCGATGTGGCGGACCATGGAAAGGTCGTGGCTGATGAACAGATAGGTCAGGCCCAGCCGGTCCTGCAGATCTTCGAGCAGGTTGACCACCTGCGCCTGGATCGACACGTCGAGCGCGGCGATCGGCTCGTCGCAGACAATGAACTTGGGGTTCAGTGCCAGCGCGCGGGCGATGCCGATGCGCTGGCGCTGCCCGCCCGAAAATTCATGCGGATAGCGGTTGGCAAAGCGGCGGTTGAGCCCGGTCTGGTCCATCAGCTCGTAGATCCGGGCCAGCCGGTCGGTGGGATTGAGGCCGGAATGCTCGATCAAGGGCTCGCCGATGATCTGGGCCAGCGTCATGCGCGGATTGAGGCTGGCCTGCGGGTCCTGAAAGACCATCTGCATTTCGGGCCGCTTCCTGCGCAAGGCTTCGGGGGCGAGCGAAAGGATGTCGTCGCCGGCGATGCGGACCGAACCGGCGGTGGGTTCGTAGAGGCGGATCAGGGCGCGGCCCACGGTGGATTTGCCGCAGCCGGATTCGCCGACAAGGCCCAGGGTCTCGCCCGCCATGATGTCGAAGCTGACGCCGTCGACCGCCTTGACGTCGCCGGTGTGGCGGCGCAGCACGCCGGTGTGGATCGGGAAATACATCTTGAGGTCGCGGACCTGGACGAGGGCGGGCGCGGGCGCATCAAGCATCATGGTCCTCCCCCGGGGGCGCAGCATGGGCAGCATTGCCCATCCTACCGCTGGCCAAGGCCGTGCCCCTGTCGGGCGGTGCCGCGCCCGGCCCGTCACACCCGACCGGGTGGCGTGGGGTAGGATGGGCAATGCTGCCCATCGTGGCGAGGGGCCGATCATCCATGGCGCGCCTCCCAATGGCAGGCGACATCGTGGCCCTGGCCGAGCGGCAGGCCGTCGACCGCGCGGCGCCGCGGGTTTTCAACGTCGCACCTTTCGAACGCATGGGCGCAGCGCGGCGCGAAGGGGCAGGCTCTGGGCTCCTCGGTCATGATGGGCGGCTGGCCCTCGATCACCTGCAGCCGCGCCTCACGCGCGCCGGTCAGCGAGGGCACGGTCTTGAGCAAGGCCCGCGTATAGGGGTGCTGCGGATCGGCGAACAGCGCCTTGACCGGCCCATGTTCCACCACCTGCCCGCCATACATCACCATCACCCGGTCCGCGATGCCGGCGATCACGCCCAGATCATGGGTGATCCAGATGATCGCCATGCCCAGCTTGTGGCGCAGGTCCTTGACCAGTTCGATGATCTGCGCCTGGATCGTCACATCCAGCGCCGTCGTGGGTTCATCCGCGATCAGCACATCGGGGTCGCAGGCCAGCGCTATGGCGATCATCACGCGCTGGCGCATCCCCCCCGAAAACTGGTGCGGATAGCTGTCGAGCCGGCTTTGCGCATCCGATATCCCAACCAGTTCCAACAGTTCCGCCGCGCGGACCCGGGCCTGCGCCTTGGTCATGCCCATGTGGCGGATCAGCGGCTCCATGATCTGGAAGCCGACCTGGAACACCGGGTTGAGGCTGGTCATCGGGTCCTGGAACACGAAGCCCACCTTGGCGCCGCGCACCTCGCGCAGGTCGCTGTCCGGGATCTTGAGGATGTCGCGCCCGCCAAGCCAGACCTCGCCGCCGCGCACTTCGGCCGGCGGCATCGGCAAAAGCCCGATCAGCGACATCATCGTGACCGACTTGCCCGACCCGCTTTCGCCCACGACGCCCAACAATTCACCGCGCCGCAAATGAAAGCTGACGGAGTTTACCGCATGCACTTCACCCCCGCGGGTGCGGAAAACCGTCTTCAAGCCCCGAACGTCCAGGACGGCGTCGCCCCCATCGGGCATGAATGTCTCCCCAAGTCTTTGATCTTGTTTTGTTTGCGCCGGCATAGACCCTTGCGGACCCCGCCAGCGAACTCAAGCTTTCCCGATTTTGCCCCACCGATCAATCCTGAATCTGAGGCCGGGCCCCAGCCTTCCGTGGCGTCAGGGCGAATTGCTGCAAATCGCGCCGGATGTTGACAGTTCCGGCCGGTGGCGAGAGGGTCTGGCGCAAAGCCGGGCGGCGGCCCGGACAGCCTCCATCGCGCAAAGGGCAGCCATGCCGGACCTGTTGACCCCCCTTGAGATTCTGACCCGGCTTGTGGCCTTTCCGACCGTCAGCCGCGACAGCAACCTGGACCTGATCGACTGGCTGGAGGCCTATCTGACCGGCCACGGGCTGAAGACGGCGCGGCACTGGAACGAGGATCGCCGCAAGGCCGCCCTGATGGCCCATGCCGGGCCGTGGCAGGCGGGCGGTGTGGTGCTGTCGGGCCATTCGGATGTGGTGCCGGTCGATGGGCAGGTCTGGACCTCGGACCCTTTCACCGTGACCGCGCGCGACGGGCGGCTATACGGGCGCGGCACCTGCGACATGAAGGGATTTGTGGCGCTGGCGGTCTGGGCGCTGGTCGAGGCGCATCGCCGCGGTCTGGCGCGCCCGCTACAGCTGGCCCTGTCCTATGACGAAGAGATCGGCTGCACCGGGGCCGAGCCCCTGCTGTCCACCCTCGTCACTGAATTTCCCAAGGCGAGCCTTGCCATCATCGGCGAGCCGTCGCGGATGCAGCCGATCGACGGGCACAAGGGCGGCACCGGCTTCAAGGTGCATGTGAAGGGCTACGAGGTGCATTCCTCGCTCTTGCCGCAGGGCGTTTCGGCCATCATGGAGGGGGCGCGGCTGATCGCCTGGGTGAATGCCCAGAACGAGGCGCAGCAGGGCAAGGTCCCTTCGGACCTTGCGGCCCGCTTCGATCCGCCCTTCACCACGCTGCATGTCGGCATGATCTCGGGCGGGACGGCGCATAACATCACGGCGGCGGATTGCAACTTTGCGGTGGAAATGCGGGTGATGCCGGGCGAAGAGGTCGAAGACTGGGCGGCGCGGTTCGAGGCTGCGGCCGCAGCGCTCGACCGCAGCCTTTCCGCCCGCAGGCCCGAGGCGGGGGTGCATCTGGACCGTTTCTTCCGCGTGCCCCCCCTGGTGCCCGAGGTCGGCGGCGCGGCCGAGACCCTGGTGCGGCGCCTGACCAATGCCGGTCCGGGCGGGGCGGTGTCCTACGGCACCGAGGCGGGCTTCTTTCAGGCGCGGGGCTATTCGACCGTGGTCTGCGGCCCGGGCGACATCGCCCAGGCCCATCAGGCCGACGAATATCTGGAGGAAAGCCAGTTTCAGGCCGGGCTCGATTTCATGTCGCGCCTCCTGGAGGATCTGTCGTGATCCTCGCAGGTCCCGTGTCGATCGCCACACCGATCCGCCACCCCGGCCCGCCGCCGCCCGAATGCGATGTGGTGGTGTTGGGCGGTGGCGTCATCGGCGTGATGACAGCGTGGTTTCTGGCCGAAATGGGCTTTGCGGTGACGCTGTGCGAAAAGGGGCGGATCGCGGGCGAACAATCCAGCCGCAACTGGGGCTGGATCCGCCAGCAGGGCCGCGATTTCGCCGAACTGCCGATCATGATGGAAAGCCTGAGCCTCTGGCAGGCGCTGTCCGTGGAATTGGGCCCCGATCTGGGATTTCGTCAGGAAGGGGTGATGTACCTCGCCCGCAGCCATGCCGAGATGGCGGGCTTTGAGGCCTGGATGACCGAGGCGCGCGGTCATGGTCTGGATGTGCGGCTGCAGTCGGTCAAGCAGGTGCATGACCGGATCGAGGGCGCCTCGGTACAATGGCTGGGCGGGCTTTACACCGCCTCGGATGCGCGGGCCGAGCCCTGGGTCGCGGTGCCCCTGATCGCGGAAGGCGCGGTGGCGCGCGGGGCGGTGATCGTCGAGGATTGCGCGGTGCGCCGGCTGGATGTGGCGGGCGGGCGGATCACCGGGGTCTTCACCGAAAAGGGCCGGATCGCCTGCGATCAGGTCGTGGTGGCGGGCGGGGCGTGGTCGTCGCTGTTCCTTGCGAACGAGGGGGTCAGGATCCCGCAGCTTTCGGTGCTGGCCTCGGTCGCGCAGACGGCGCCGATGCGCGAGGTCTTTGCCGGCAATGCGGTGGACGACCGCTTTGCCTTTCGCCGCAGGGAAGATGGCGGCTATACCATCGCACCCGGCGGGCGGCATGATTTCTTTGTCGGCCCCGATGCCTTCCGGCATCTGCGCCCCTTTCTGGGCGTGCTGAAGAAGGATTTCCGGTCGACGAAATTCCATGCGCAGGCGCCGCGCGATTATCCCGACGGCTGGAAGACGGCGCGGAACTGGACGGCGGAGGAGGTATCCCCTTTCGAGCGGATGCGCGTGCTGAACCCCGCGCCCAGTGCCAAGGCGCTGGCCCGGGTGCAGGACGATTTCGCGCGCGCCTTCCCCGCGTTGGGGCGGCCCGAGATCCTGCGCAGCTGGGCCGGGATGATCGACACGATTCCGGACCTCGTGCCGGTGGTGGACCGGGTGGCGGCGCTGCCCGGATTGGTGATTGCCACCGGCATGTGCGGCCATGGTTTCGGCATCGGCCCCGGGATGGGCCGGGTGGTGGCCAATCTGGTGGCGGGCCACGACCCGGGCCATGATCTGAGCCGGTTCCGCCTGTCGCGCTTCAGCGATGGCAGCCGGCTGGTGCCGGGGCCGTCGTTGTAAGGGGATGGCGGGGGGCTGCCGCCCCCCGCGCCCCCTGCCCGGAGGGGGCCCTGGCGGCCCCCTCCGGACCGCCCCCCTTTTGAAAGGGAGTATTTGTGCCTGGATGAAGGGGGCGGGTCGGGGCTTGTCCTGTGCGGGGCTTTGGCACATCATCTGGGGTAAAAGGAGAGCCCTCATGCCCGTGAAGAACCGCTTTGCCGAACTGCTGCCCGAGATCACCGCCTGGCGGCGCGATTTTCATACGCATCCGGAACTGTTGTTCGAGGTGCATCGCACCGCGGCGCGGGTGGCCGAGTTGTGCCGGTCCTTTGGCTGCGACGAGGTGGTCGAGGGCATCGGGCGCACCGGCGTCGTGGCGGTGATCAAGGGCCGGCAGAATGGTTCCGGCCGGGTGATCGGGTTGCGGGCCGACATGGATGCCCTGCCCATCATCGAGCAGACCGGGGTCGACTATGCCTCCACCACGCCGGGCAAGATGCATGCCTGCGGCCATGACGGGCATACGGCCATGCTTCTGGGTGCCGCGCGCTATCTGGCCGAGACGCGGAATTTCGATGGCACGGCCGTCTGCATCTTTCAACCCGCCGAAGAGGGCGGCGGCGGCGGGCGCGAGATGGTGGCCGATGGCATGATGGAGCGCTGGGGCATCCAGGAGGTCTACGGCATGCACAACATGCCCGGCATTCCGGTCGGCAGCTTTGCGATCCGCGAGGGCGCGATGATGGCTGCGGCCGACCAGTTCGACATCCTGATCACCGGCAAGGGCGGGCATGCCGCCAAGCCGCATGACTGCATCGATCCGGTCGTGGTGGCCTCGCACATGATCCTGGCCTTGCAGACCATCGCCAGCCGCAATGTGGACCCTTTGAAACAGGTTGTCGTCTCGGTCTGCGTGGTGCAGACCGACAGCCCGGCGCATAACGTGATCCCGCAGACCGTGAAGCTGAAGGGCACGGTCCGCACCATGGACGCCGCCGTTCAGGACTTTGTCGAAAGGCGGCTCTGCGAGATCGCCGAAGGCACGGCGCTCGCCCTCGGCGCCCGGGCCGAGGTGAATTACCAGCGCGGCTATCCGGTCACGGTCAATGCGCCAGAGAACACCGTCTTTGCCGCCGAGGTCGCGCGCAAGATCAGCTCCTCGGTCAACACCTCCGTGGCGCCCATGATGGGGGCGGAGGATTTTTCCTACATGCTGCAGGCCCGGCCCGGCGCCTATATCCTGGTGGGCAACGGCGATACCGCGATGGTGCATCACCCGGCCTACAACTTCGACGACAATGCCATTCCCTTCGGGTCAAGCTGGTATGCCGGCATGGTCGAGGCGCGGATGCCGGCCGCCTGAGGCAGCCATCCCGGCAGCGCGCGGTTGACCGGGGCCGGGGCCGCTTTGGCCCCGGTTTGCCGTGGCCCCACGCATGAACCGGCCGAACGAAGGAACGATCCGCCCGGCGCCACCGAAGGGCGCAGGGCGGGGGCGCTCAGCCGCCGGTATGGCTCATGTGGCGCGACACCTGGCCTGAAACGGTCTTGCGCGAATAGTCGAACGCATGGCCCTTGGGCTTGCGCGCGATCGCGGCGCGGATGGCGGCTTCTAGGGCCGCGTCATCGGGATTGGCCCGCAGGGGGGCGCGCAGGTCGGCCATGTCCTCCTGACCGAGGCACATGTAAAGCTCTCCGGTGCAGGTCAGCCGCACCCGGTTGCAGCTTTCGCAGAAATTATGGGTCAGGGGCGTGATGAGGCCGATCTTCTGGCCGGTCTCCTCCAGCCGCAGATAGCGGGCCGGGCCGCCAGTCCGCTCGGGCAGGTCGGTCAGGGTGAAGCGTTCGGCCAGACGGGCGCGCAGATCGTCAAGGCTCCAATACTGGTCGATGCGCTGCGCCTCGCCCATGTCGCCCATCGGCATGACCTCGATGAAGGTCAGATCATGGCCCTCGCGCGCGCACCAGTCGACCAGCGGGAACAGCTCGTCCTCGTTGAAGCCCTTGAGCGCCACCGCGTTGATCTTGACCTTCAGCCCCGCCTCCTGCGCCGCGGCGATCCCGTCCAGCACCTGCGCGAGCCTGCCCCACCGCGTGATCTCGGCGAATTTCATCGCATCCAGCGTGTCGAGCGAGACATTGATCCGCCTGACCCCGCAATCGGCCAGGGCCTGCGCATATTTGCGCAGCTGAGAGCCGTTGGTGGTGACGGTCAGCTCTTTCAGCCCGCGGCCGATCTGCAGCCCCATCGCTTCGAAGAACGACATGATCCCCTTGCGCACCAGGGGTTCGCCCCCGGTGATGCGCAGCTTTTCCACCCCCATCCGCACGAAGGCGGTGCAGACCCGTTCCAGTTCCTCCAGCGACAGAAGCTCTGCCTTGGGCAGGAAGGTCATGTGCTCGGTCATGCAATAGGCGCAGCGAAAATCGCAGCGGTCCGTGACGGAGACACGCAGATAGGAAATGGCGCGGGCGAATGGATCGATCAGGGCTGGGGTCATGTCCCAACAGATAGACCTAAATCCGGGCGCAGAAAAGAGTGCGCCTTGCCGCATTCATCCAGGCAGAAATACTCCACTGGGGGTGGCGGGGGGGCGTGAGCCGCCCCAGCCTCTGGGGGTGCGGGGGGCAGAGGCCCCCCGCTGCCGGGTCCGCAGAGCGCGGCCGTGCCGCATCCTCAGTAACTCCGCGTCGGCCGGTCGAAGACCTTGCGCCCCATCAGCGATCCCACCAGATCGACCATCAGCTTGGCCGTCTTGCCGCGCTCGTCCAGAAACGGGTTCAGCTCCACCAGATCCAGCGAGGTCACAAGCCCGCTTTCGTGCAGCAGTTCCATCACCAGATGCGCCTCGCGGAAGGTGGTGCCGCCCGGCACGGTGGTGCCCACGGCGGGCGCAATGGCCGGGTCGAGGAAGTCAACGTCCAGCGAGACATGCAACATCCCCCCCGCCGCCTCGACCGCCTCCAGAAACGCGCGCAGGGGGGCCACGATGCCGCGTTCGTCCAGCACGCGCATGTCGTTGATGGCGATGTCGTGCAGCAACAGCGCCGCATGTTCGGCCGGATCGACCGAGCGGATGCCGTAAAGACAGATGCGCTCGGCCGGAATCACGGCCGGAAAAGGCGCAAAGGCGTCAAACCCGTCGCGCCCGGCGATATAGGCCACCGGCGTGCCATGCAGATTGCCCGAGGTCGTGGTGAGCGGCGTGTGAAAATCCGAATGCGCATCCAGCCACAGCAGATACAGCGGACGCCCGATAGCCTTGGCATGCGCCGCAGCCCCCGCCACCGACCCCAGCGCCAGCGAATGATCGCCGCCCAGCACGATGGGCAGGCTGCCCGCTTCCAGCGCCTTGACGACGGAAGCCGCCAGAACCTCGGTCCAGCCCAGAACCTCGGGCAGGGAATGCACGACCGGGTTGGCGCAGGTCGCAGGCTTCAGCGCGGGCAGGGTCAGATCGCCCCAATCCGTCACGCCATGGCCAAGCTCGGCAATCGCCTGGGCCAGGCCCGCCACACGGTAGGCGGCCGGGCCCATCACGCAGCCGGCCCGGCGCTGGCCCGCATCAATGGGCGCGCCGATCAGGGTCGTTCTTGCCATCGGATCCTCCTCTTTGCCGGCACTATTCCGGCAAGGCGCGCCGCAGTCCATGGACAAACCGCACCCCCGCCGGCAAATCGCCTGAAACCACGGTCACAAGTCGCGGCGTGTCGGCGCAGGGGCGCTTGCCCCCATTGGATCGCGCGCCATTCTTCTTTATGGTCGCGCCAACCAAAGGCCCGGAGCAAAAGGACAGCCCCATGATCGTCGAGCTTGGACATTTCGCCCTGATCCTCGCCTTTGTCGTCGCCTGCCTGCAGGCCGTCCTGCCGATGATCGGGGCGCAGCGCAATGATCCCGTGCTGATGGCCGTGGCCGGTCCCGCCTCGGTCGCGCAGTTCCTGCTGATCGCCTTCAGCTTCGGCGCCCTGACCTATGCCTTTGTCACCGATGACTTCAGCCTGCGGCTGGTGGTGGAAAACTCGCATACCTTGAAGCCCATGCTCTACAAGGTGGCGGGCGTCTGGGGCAACCATGAGGGCTCGCTGCTGCTTTGGGTGCTGGCGCTGAGCTTTTACGGTGCGACGGCGCATTGGTTCGGCGGGCAGCTGCCGGCGCGTCTGAAGGCGCGGGTCCTGTCGGTGCAGGGCGCGGTGGCGGTGGCCTTCCTGGCCATGATGCTCTGGACTTCGAACCCGTTCCTGAGGCTCGCCTTTCCGCCGATGAACGGGCACGACATGAACCCGCTCTTGCAGGACCCCGGGCTGGCCTTCCATCCGCCCTTCCTCTACCTCGGCTATGTCGGGCTTTCGATGGCCTTCGCCTTCGCCGTGGCCGCCCTGATCGAGGGCCGGGTCGATGCCGCCTGGGGCCGCTGGGTCCGGCCCTGGACGCTGGCGGCCTGGCTTTTCCTGACGATCGGCATCACAATGGGCAGCCTTTGGGCCTATTACGAGCTCGGCTGGGGCGGCTTCTGGTTCTGGGACCCGGTCGAAAACGCCTCCTTCATGCCCTGGCTGATTGCCACGGCGCTTCTTCATTCCGCCATCGTGGTGGAAAAGCGCGAGGCGCTGAAGGCCTGGACCATGCTGCTGGCCATCCTCGCCTTCGGCTTTTCGCTGATCGGCACATTCATCGTGCGGTCCGGGGTGATCACCTCGGTGCATGCCTTCGCCTCGGACCCGCTGCGCGGCATGGCGGTGCTGGCGATCCTGGCGGTTTTTGTCGGCGGGGCGCTGACGCTGTTTGCGCTGCGGGCCGGCCAGCTTGAGGCCAAGGGCGTCTTTGCCATGGTCAGCCGCGAGACCGGGCTGGTGGTCAACAACCTTCTGCTCACGGTGTCCTGTTTCGTGGTGTTCATCGGCACGATCTGGCCCCTGGTGGCCGAGATCCTTTGGAACCGCGCGGTTTCGGTCGGGGCGCCGTTTTTCAATGCGGCCTTCATGCCCTTCATCATACTTCTGGCGATTGTCCTGCCGGTCGGTGCAGTGCTGCCCTGGAAACGGGCCGAGCTTGGCCGGGCGCTGCGCCCCTTTGCAGGAGCGCTGGCCGTGACAGTGGCGGCGGCGCTTCTGGCCTATGCGCTGACCTCTGGACGGTCGGCGCTGGGACCTCTGGGCGTGGCGCTGGCGGTCTGGCTGGTGGCGGGGTCGGCGGTTGATCTGTTGCAGCGCTGCGGGCGGGGCGGTCTGGGCAGCAGACTGGCCCGCCTGACCCGCCTGCCGCGCGCCGACTGGGGCCGGGCCACAGCGCATGCCGGCCTTGGCGTCACGATCTTTGGCGTCGTGGCGCTGACCTCCTGGGCGGTCGAGGATATCCGGGTGGTCAAGCCCGGCCAAAGCTATGATCTGGGCGCCTATTCGGTGGAACTGGTGGGCGTGCATGACGAGGCGGGCCCGAACTACACCGCCCGCGTGGCCGAAATGCGCGTGACCAAGGGCGGGGCCGAGGTGGGGCGTATGTTCCCGGCCAAGCGGACCTATCCCTTCGCCGGCATGGCCACGACCGAGGCCGCGATCCGTCCGGGCATCCTGGGCGACATCTATCTGGTGGTGGGCGATCCGCAGGACGGCGGCGGCTATGCGGTGCGCAGCTACCTCAAGCCCTTTGCCGACTGGCTCTGGCTCGGCGGGCTGATGATGGCCTTTGGTGGCGTGCTGTCGCTCAGCGACCGGCGCTACCGGGTGGCCGCCGGCGCGCGCCGCGCCCTGACCGCGGTGCCGGCGGAATGAGGCGGCTGGCCCTTGTCCTGTCGTTGATCGTGATGGCCGGCCCCGCGCTGGCCGTGCGGCCCGACGAGATGCTGCCCGACCCGGCCGAAGAGGCCCGCGCCCGCGCGCTGAGCCAGGGCCTGCGGTGCCTCGTCTGCCGCAACGAAAGCATCGACGACAGCGATGCCGATCTGGCGCATGACCTGCGCGTGCTCTTGCGCGACAGGATCAAGGCCGGCGATACCGACCAGCAGGCGGTGGATTACATCGTGGCGCGCTACGGCGAATTCGTCCTGCTCAAACCCACCACTTCGGGCGGCAATCTGATCCTGTGGCTGGCGGGGCCTGCGGCCTTGCTGGCAGGCGCCGCGCTGGCCTTTGCGGCGCTGCGCCGCCGTGCCGGCGCGCCCGAGGCGGCCGGCCTGTCGCCCGAGGATCAGGCGCGTCTTGCCGCGCTGCTGAAGGACCAGCCATGATCCGGATCGAAGAGGCGGGCGGGGTCCTTGTCCTGACCCTGAACCGGCCCCAGGTGATGAACGCCCTGAACGCGCCACTCCGCCGGGCGCTGCTGGAGGCGATCACGGGGGCCACGGCGCGGGTGATCGTGCTGACCGGGGCAGGGCGCGGCTTTTGCGCGGGCCAGGATCTGGCCGAGGTGGACCCCGCGACCGTCGACCTCGAGGCGGTGCTGCGCGAAGAATACGAACCGCTGATCCGCGCCATCGCCGAGGCGCCGATGCCGGTGATTGCGGCGGTCAACGGGGTGGCGGCGGGGGCGGGGGCCAATCTGGCGCTGGCTTGCGACGTGGTGATCGCGGCCGAGTCGGCGAAGTTCGTCCAGGCCTTTGCCCGCATCGGCCTTGTGCCGGACGCGGGCGGCAGCTGGCTCTTGCCGCGTCAGATCGGCATGGCGCGGGCCATGGGGGCGATGCTTTTCGCCGAGGCCGTGCCGGCGCGGCAGGCGGCCGACTGGGGCATGATCTACGAGGCTGTGCCCGATGCCGATTTCGCCGGCCATTGGCGCGGGCGGGCGGAAAGCCTGGCCCGCGGCCCGGCGCTGGCGCTCGGCGCCACCAAGCGCCTGTTGCGCGGCTCCTTCGGCCGCAGCCTTGCCGAACAGATGGCAGCCGAGGCGGCAGCCCAGGCGATCTGCGGCGCGGATGGCGATTTTCGCGAGGCGGTGGCGGCGTTTCTGGACAAGCGGGTGCCTGTGTTCCGGTAGGGGCGGGGGGCACCCGCCCCCCGCGCCCCCTGGCCCAAGGGGCTGAAAGCGCCCCTTGGAGAACCTCTTGAGCGGGGCCGGATCGGCCCCAAGGAGACCCCCTCAGACGCCGCGCGACAGGGCGGCGACGCCCGTCCGGGCAATCTCGCGCAGACCCAGCGGGCGCATCAGGTCGGCAAAGGCGTCGATCTTTTCCGGCGTTCCGGTCATCTCGAAGACAAAGCTTTCCAGCGTGCTGTCCACCACATTCGCCCGAAAGATCTCGGCCAGCCGCAAGGCCTCGATCCGCGCGTCGCCCTTGCCGGCCACCTTGAACAGCGCCAGTTCGCGCTGCACGGCCGGGCCCTCTGAGGTCAGGTCATGCACCTCATGGACCGGCACCATCCGTTCCAACTGCGCCTTGATCTGCGCGATGACCGCCGGCGTGCCCCGCGTCACCACCGTGATCCGGCTCAGATGACCCTCATGGTCCACCTCGGCCACGGTCAGGCTTTCGATATTGTAGCCGCGCCCCGAAAAGAGGCCGATCACCCGCGCCAGCACGCCGCTTTCGTTGGCCACCACCACCGCGAGCGTATGGCTTTCGATCACATCCCCATTGGGATCGCGCAGGTCATAAGCCGAATGGCTTGAAGAGCCGCGTTTGATATTGAGAGCGTTCATCTCTTCGCCTCTTTCATTTGTTCATAAATATCCCACGGGGGTGCGGGGGTGTGAAACCCCCGCTCTTTTGCAGCGGGTGCGGGGGTGTGAAACCCCCGCTCTTTGCCGCGGGCGCGGGTGTGCCCCCCGCGCCGCCAGATCACACCAGCACCGCCCCCTTGGCGCCGATCGCCCCGGCGGTGTCGGCATCGCCCAGAAGCATCTCGTTATGCGGCTTGCCGCTCGGGATCATCGGGAAGCAGTTTTCGTGCTTCTCGACCCGGCAATCCATGATGAAAGGCCCGTCGTAGCGGATCATCTCCATGATCGCCTCGTCCAGATCGGCCGGGTCGCTGACCTGTACGCCCTTGCAGCCGAAGGCCTCGGCCAGTTTCACGAAATCGGGCAGGCTTTCCGACCAGGAATGGCTGTAGCGCTCGCCATGCAGCAGTTCCTGCCACTGGCGCACCATGCCAAGCCGTTCATTGTTCAGGATGAACTGCTTGACCGGGGCGCGGAACTGCATCGCGGTGCCCATTTCCTGCATGTTCATCAGCCACGAGGCCTCGCCCGCCACGTTGATGACCAGCGCCTCGGGATGGGCGACCTGCACGCCGATCGACGCCGGCAGGCCATAGCCCATCGTCCCGAGCCCGCCCGAGGTCATCCAGCGGTTGGGCTCTTCAAAGCCAAGGAACTGCGCGGCCCACATCTGGTGCTGGCCGACCTCGGTCGTGATGTAGCGGTCCATGCCCTTGGTCAGCGCCTCGAGCCGTTCCAGCGCATATTGCGGCTTGATCGTCTTGGTCGAGGGCTTGTAGCTCAGGCACTTGACCGCGCGCCACTGGTCGATCTGGCTCCACCACTTTGGCAGCGCCTCACGGTTGGTCCTTGACCCCCGCGCGCGCCACTGGCGCAGCACCTCTTCCAGCACCTGCCCCACGTCGCCCACGATGCCCACATCGACATGCACGACCTTGTTGATGGACGAAGGGTCGATGTCGATATGCACCTTGCGCGAATGCGGGCTGAAATCCTTGATCCGGCCGGTGATGCGGTCGTCAAAACGGGCGCCCACGTTGATCATCAGATCGCAGCCGTGCATGGCAAGGTTGGCCTCGTAAAGCCCATGCATCCCCAGCATCCCCAGCCAGTTCTTGCCGCTCGCCGGATAGGAGCCGAGGCCCATCAGCGTCGAGGTGATCGGGAAATCGGTCTCGCGGACCAGATCGCGCAGCAGGGTCGAGGCCGCGCGCCCCGAATTGACCACGCCGCCGCCGGTGTAAAAGATCGGGCGTTCGGCCGTCTCCATCAGTTCGACCAGCTTGGCGATCTGGGCCGCATCGCCCCGCACGCGCGGCTGATAGTGCGAGATCTTGCTGTCCTCGCGCGGCACATAGGTCGCGGTCGCGAACTGCACGTCCTTGGGGATGTCGACCAGCACCGGGCCGGGCCGGCCGTGGGTGGCGACGTGGAAGGCCTGATGGATGGTTTCCGACAGGCGGGCGGTGTCCTTCACCAGCCAGTTCATCTTGGTGCAGGGCCGGGTGATGCCGACGGTATCGGCCGCCTGAAAGCCGTCGGTGCCGAGCATGAAGGTCGGAACCTGGCCCGACAGCACGATGATCGGGATCGAATCCATCAGGGCATCGGTCAGCCCGGTGACCGCATTGGTCGCCCCCGGCCCCGAGGTCACCAGCGCCACGCCGGGCTTGCCGGTCGAACGCGCATAGCCTTCGGCCATGTG
The DNA here is from genome assembly GCA_016124195.1 of bacterium. Taxonomy (GTDB): domain Bacteria; phylum Pseudomonadota; class Alphaproteobacteria; order Rhodobacterales; family Rhodobacteraceae; genus Stagnihabitans. The sequence goes on from WGOE01000006.1 coordinate 559,945, forward strand.
GACGGCGCCCTGTTCGTGACGCACCAGAATGTGGCGGATGTCGTTCTGCTGGAAGATCTCGTCATAGATCGGCAGCACGGCGCCGCCGGGATAGCCGAACACCACCTCGACGCCCTGGTCCTTGAGCGCCTGAACCACCATTCTCGCACCGGTCATCTGCCGCATCTTCTGTTCCTCTTAGTCAAGAAAAAGCCCCCGGGACATCTCGGGGGCGCATGGAAACCTCATCAGGCTGTCGTCACCGACCCATGCGCCAACACCGTACTGATACTAGGGAATGTCCCATGTCCCGCCTCTGGTCGCCTTGTTGCACTGGTCGGGGACACTATGGGCGCGGCCGGGGGGCGTCAACCGCAAATCGACATGAAAAATGTCGTGAGGCTGCAATTTTTTGAACTATTATTGCGAAGGATGGGTTGGATTCGCAAGTTTCAGAAAATCGGATGCGGCTTGGGTCTGGCAACCCTTGGCAGCGCATCACGGATAAGCCAAAGCCCGGACCGATGGCGGACCCGGCATCGCCGCCGCCCGGGCTTTGGCGTCTCTGGCCCCTGTCAGCGGCGCAGGGACGAGGGCGCGCAACTCCTTGCGCACCGGGATGGCGCTGGACGGAAAAAGTTGCGTGAACAGGATCACGATCATGTCGGCGACGGGACTGACCCGGAAGAAGGTGCCCGCCGCACCGACCCAGCCAAAATCGCCCGGTTGCGCCGAAATCCCTGCCTTGGCCGGATCGAGGACCGCCGACCTCAGCAAACCGAAGCCTACCCCGTCAAAATATGGAGGCGGAAAGCGGCTGATCCCTGTGTCAGGCAGGCAGAAGCCGGTGTCGGTCATGCCAAGCGGTTCGAAGATCCGCTTCGCAAGGAACTTGTGGGGCGTCATGCCGCAGACCACCTCGACGACGCGGCCGGTCACATCGCTTCCGACGCTGTACTGCCGGCGCGTCCCCGGCTGCCATTCCAGCGGCACTTCGGCGCTGCGGCGCACCATCCTGTCCAGCCCGCCGCAAGAAAGGGCCAGACCAAGGCGCTCGCGGGCAGAGGCGTCACCCGGCAGGCGGGGTTGGTAAACAGGCTCAGGCCCGAAGTATGGGTCAGGCGATGGTGGATCGTGAACTTCTTGCCCACGGGGACGGTCTGGTTCCGTGACGTGGCCCCCGGGATCAAGAGCCGCTGATCCTTGAACTCTGGCAGATGGGCCTCGACCGGATCGTCCAGATACATGCGCGTTTCTTCGATCAGCATCGTCAGGGCCGTATCCGTGACAGGCTTGGTCATCGAATGGATGCGGGCGATCAGGTCGCCTTGCCAGTGCCGACCGGCCGCAACGCCGGAAAACCCGGCAGAGGCGTAGCAGGCCAACGCGCCCTGCGGCGCCACAAGCGCGGCCCCTCAGGGCCTGCTTTCGCTGTCGACGTGGCGCTGCATCCAGGGTCTCAGGCGGGCTAGTCGGGCCGGGTCAAAGCCCAGGCATTCGGGCTCCCCCACGGCTTCGGCGCCAAACGACTCGTCGCAGCCAGTCCTGTCGCATGCTGAACACAAGGCGGTCATGCGCCTGTGAGGGTTGGCCAGGCAACGTGTTTCGGGCCGGGTCCCCGTTTGTCTGTCGAAGGACCGCGATGGAGGCGTAGTGCCGGGCCTGCGGCGACGACAGGCGGGTTTTGGCCGTGCCGCGAACCGATGTGAATATTCGTTACATGGCATCTTGAACGGCTGGGAGGGAAGGGCCATCTTGGCTCATGTGAAACGCCTTCACATCAACCGCAACCAACCGACAGAGGGAGATACCTGCCGATGTACAGCCAGCCTTATGCCCAAACCGCCCTGCGCGGTCCGGGTGGCATCTTCACGATGGCGCGCAATGTGGAAGCCTGGCTTGACGCTCGCGGGCGTCCGGCGTGGATCGCCGCAATGGTCGTGTCATTCATCTTTGTCTGGCCCGTCGGCCTTGCCCTTCTGGCCTATCTGATCTGGAGCAAACGCATGTTCAACCGTTCCTGCGGCGAAGGCCGCGGTCCCTGGGCCAATCACGCTGCAAGCCAATGGGGCGGCCGGTGCGGCTCCCGTCATCACGGCGGCTTCCGCTCGTCCGGCAACACGGCCTTTGACGCCTACAAGGAAGAAACCCTGCGCCGACTGGCCGAAGAGCAGGAGGCCTTCCAGTCCTTCCTGCAGCGCCTGCGCGAGGCCAAGGACAAGACCGAGTTCGACGCCTTCATGGCCGACCGCGAACGCCAGGCCCGCGCGCCCGAGGCGGGGCCCTCGGATGGCACGCCGCGCCCCGAGGCGGATGGGTCGGGCGACGGAAACAAGAACTGACACCGTATAACCCTGTGCGGCCCCATCTGCGGGGCCGCATCCTTGCCGAGGGACCCCCGATGCACGCTGATTATTCCCGCACGATCCATGTGATCCCCGAGGGCCGGCTTTACGCCGATGTGGCGCCGCGCCGCGCCATAGCCTGGATGATCGACTCGGTCGTCATCGCGATGCTGGTCGGCCTGATGATCCCGCTGACCGGCTTTCTGGCCCTGTTCTTTCTGGGAGGCCTCTATCTGACCATCAGCTTCCTGTATCGCTGGCTCACGTTGGCCAATGGCGCGGGTACGCTGGGGATGCGGATCATGGGGCTGACCCTGCGCGACCGGTACGGCTATCCGGTCGACGGTCTGACGGCGCTGTTGCACACCCTCTTCTACACGCTGTCGGTGGCCTTCGTCTTTCCGCAGGTCATCTCGGTCCTCCTGATGGCCTTCACCCGGGCGCATCAGGGCACCGGCGATATCGTGCTGGGCACGGCCCTCGTGAACGAAAGTGCCTTTCGCTGAATGCACCAAGGCCCTTGGCGACGGCCTCGGGCCTTGCTAACCTGTGGCTGGTTTCCTGAAAAAGTTGCTCCATGCGCCACACGCTTCCCATAGCACCGCAGTTCTATGTCACGGCGCCGCAGCCCTGCCCCTATCTGGAGGGCCGGATGGAGCGCAAGCTATTCACGGCCCTGCAGGGCGACCATGCGCAGCGCCTGAATGACTCGCTGTCCAAGCAAGGCTTCCGCCGGTCGCAGAATGTGCTGTACCGGCCGTCCTGTGCGGAATGTTCGGCCTGCCTGTCCGCCCGCATCCGGGTTGCGGATTTCAAACCCTCGCGCACGCACCGGCGGGTGCGCAAGGCCACGGCACATCTGCGCCGCAATGCGACCTCGCCTTGGGCGACCGAGGATCAGTTCGCCCTCTTCCGCCGCTATCTTGACGCGCGCCACGCCGATGGCGGCATGGCTGACATGGATGTCTTCGAATTCGCCGCGATGATCGAGGAGACGCCGATCAAGTCGCGCGTGATCGAATATACCCGGCCCGCCGGGCCCGGCGAACGCGGCCGCCCGCTGGCCTGCGTCAGCCTGACCGATGTCTTCGACGACGGCCTGTCGATGGTCTACAGTTTTTACGACCCGGCCCTGCATGCCCTGTCCTTGGGCACCTTCGCCATCCTCGACCATGTCGAGATCGCGCGCGAGGCGGGCCTGCCCTTCGTCTACCTGGGCTACTGGGTGCCTGGCAGCCGCAAGATGGGCTACAAGGCGAATTTCTCGGCGCTGGAAATCTACAAGGGCGGCGCCTGGGTGCCGATCGGCGACCCTGCGACGCATCACGCCGAACTGCATCCCCTGTCGGTGGAACCCATCGCCGAACAGGTCGCCCGCATCGCCCTGCCAGAGGCGCGCAACGCGTGAGGCTGGCGGCCCTGAGCCTCCTCGTGCCCGATTATGACGTGGGGATCGCGTTTTTCTGCGGTGGCCTTGGTTTCACCCTGAACGAGGATATCGACCAGGGCCACAAACGCTGGGTCACGGTCAGCCCGCCCGCCGGCGGCCCGCGCCTTGTGCTGGCCCGGCCCGAGGATGCGGCACAGCGCGCGGCCTTGGGCAATCAGGCCGGCGGCAGGGTGTGGCTCTTCCTCCAGACCGAGGATTTCACGCGCGACGCCGCCCGGATCACAACCGCCGGCGGCCGTTTCGAGGAAGCCCCGCGCCACGAGCCCTATGGCACTGTCGCCGTCTGGCGCGACCCCTTCGGCAACCGCTGGGACCTGATCCAGCCCGCCCCCTGATTTCATCTGTTCGCAAATATCCCACGGGGGTGCGGGGGTGTGAAACCCCCGCCTTTGCCGCGGGTGCGGGGGGTGTGAAACGCCTGCCTTTGCCGCGGGTGCGGGGTTGTGAAACTCCCGCCTTTGCCGCGGGTTTGGGGGGTGTGAAACGCTTGCCAATTGTTGCAGGTGCGGGGGTGTGAGATCCGCGCTTTGCGGCGGGCGCGGGGGAATGACGGTCTTTTTGCGTCGGGCCCGATGCGTGGTCAGGACCGGGCGATGCGCTCAACCCGCGCGCCGCGCCTCGGCCATGCGCGCGGCAAGCCGCAGCGCTGCGACCGTGCTGTCGGGCCGCGCGATGCCCTGTCCGGCAATGTCAAAGCCCGTGCCGTGGTCGGGCGAGGTGCGGATGAAGGGCAAGCCCAGCGTCACATTCACCCCGCCGTCGAAATCCAGCGTCTTGATCGGGATCAACGCCTGATCGTGATACATGCAGATCGCGGCGTCATAGCCGGCCCGGGCGCGGGCGTGAAACATCGTGTCGGCCGACAGGGGGCCGCTGAGGTTCAGCCCCTCGGCGCGCAGCCGGTCGAGCAGGGGGCCGATCAGCGTGATCTCTTCACGCCCCATGGCGCCGCCCTCGCCGGCATGCGGGTTGAGCCCCGCAACGGCAAGCCGCGGGCGGTTAATGCCGAAATCGCGCGCAAGGCCCGCGGCGGTCAGGCGGATCACCTCTTCCAGCAGCGCCTCTGTCAGGGCCTGCGGCACCTCGGCCAAGGGGATGTGGATCGTGGCCGGCACAACACGCAACAGGGGCGACGCGAGCATCATCACCACCGGCACATCGCCCGCCAGATGGGCCAGATATTCGGTATGGCCGGGAAAGCGAAAGCCCGCGCCATCCTTCAGCGCCTTCTTGTGGATGGGCAGGGTGCAGACGGCCGCGGCCTCTCCGCCCCGCACCAGCGCCACTGCACGGGCGATCACGTCGATGACACCTTGCGCATTGCGCGGGTCTGGTTGGCCCGGAACCCGGTCGCCGGCAAAGTCATGTGCCAGAACCGGCAAACGGTCCGCTGCGACCTTGGCCGCCTCAGCCGGGGCGCGGATCGCGGTAAAGGCCGCGCCCTCGGGCAGATGCCGCGGATCGCCGATCCAGAAGAACGGCAGATCGGGCAGCGCAGCCCGTGCGGCAAGCGCCAGTTCCGGGCCGATCCCGGCCGGCTCTCCACAAGTCAGCGCGATCGGCGCCAGAGCCGTCATGCCATGCCCTCCACCCGGACCGTGGGCCTCATTGCATCACGATATTGGCGTCCGAGCGCAGTTCCTCCATGAAGGCCTCGGCCAGCAGGTTGACCTTCTGGTTCACGAGGCCCGAGCGCACATTGTCGCGCGAGGGCGGCACCTGCGATTGCGGGATGCGCGAGCACAGCATCACCAGCGCCGGCGTGCCGTTGGCCGCCGTCACCAGCGCGCTTTCGCCCTCATCAAGGCCAGCAACCGTGCCGCGCAGAGTGGCGGGCAGCGTCGATTCCGGCACGGTCTGGCGCTGCAGGGCAGAGGCAGGCAGGCCGCGCGCCGCGACGTAAAGCCCGTCGCAACTGGTCAGGCTTTGCTGCAACCGCGCGAGATCGAGGCCCGCGCCCGGCTGGAACAGCGCGTAATCGACCATCGGCGCCCCCTTGGGGTCACCGGCGACCTGTCCCTCGGCGCGCAGGAAATACAGCGTCAGCGCGCCCTGTTGCGGGATCGCGTCGGTCATCTCGCCGGGCTTGATCCGCGCCAGCGCCTGCCCGACGGCGGGCGGCAGCAGGTCGCGGTCGATCCAGCCCAGGGCGCCACCGGCCTTGGCCGTGTCGACCTTGGAATAAAGCTGCGCCTGGAAGGCAAAGTCCTGTTCCGTCTTCACCTTTTCCTTGATGCGCTGCACGATCAGGTTGCGGTCGTTCACACCGTCATCGGGCAGGACGATTTCGGACAGCAGGACCTGCAGCTTGCCACCCGAGCCAGCCCCCTCGGTCAGGGCGCGGTCGATCTGCGCTTCGGAGATCTGGATGGTGCCGGCGAATTTCGCCTGCAGCACCGCGCGCCACAAGAGCCCGGCCTTGACGAAATCGCGGAAGGTTTCGGGCTGCACGCCGTTCTGCGCGATGGCCTTGAGGAAGTCATCGGTGCTCAGATTGCCGCGGGCGGCGAATTCGCCCATGCCGGCCGTGATCTCGGCATCGGTGACGGTCACGCCCAGCTTCTTGGCCTCGTCCATCTGCAAGCGGTCCGAGATGAGGCCGTCCATCGCCTGCTTTTCCTGATCGCCCTGCTGGTTCAGCGCGGCCAGAAAAGCGCGGCGCTGGTTGATTTCATAGCGGGTGATGACGGTGCCGTTGACCGTGACCGCCGGGGCGAATTGGTCGCTTTGCGCCAGAACCGGAGAGCCGGCCCCGAAGGCGAGGCCCAGGATCGCGACCGCGCCCAGCCGCCGCAGCCAGGCCCTTGCCCCGTCTTGCCAACTTCCGTGCTGCTGCCTCAGGTCTCGTGCATTCCGCATCATGGTTCATTCCCGTTTCGTCATCTTTGCCGGATCTACCGCCGGCAGACCTGTTGGTGGCCTGCCGCGGAACTTCCGCCAAAGCCCAGAAGTTCGACCGAAAGACCGAAGTCCGTCGTGGCGTTCACACTAGTCGAGGACACGTTGCTGCGCGAGACGGAAAGATCGATGGCAAGGCACTCATTGCGGAAGGTCAGGTTCAGCCCCGCCTTGGCCGTGCTGCGGGTCACCAGATCATAGCGCTCGACCAGATGGGCATTCCAGAAGCGCGTCACTTCGTAGCTGCTGTCCAGCACGATCTCGCGCACCGGGTCGGTGCGCGACTGCGAGGGGTCGGCGCGCAGGAATTCATAGCCGCCCGACAGGTTCAGACGCGGGCGGGTGTAGTCGAACCGCATCTCGCCCTTGGTCAGGCCGAAATTGTCGTCGATCAGGGTGCGGGTCGTCAGGCTCAGTCCGCGCGCATCGGCCAGGGTCCAGGCCACCATCCAGTTCGAATTGCGCCCCTGAAGCCCCGAAGCGGCGCTGAACTGGTTGAAATCGTCAAAGCGCAGCACGCGGCCCGCCGTCAGCCCCAGGCTCCAGCCCGAGGCCGCCGTGCGCAGGTAGTTCATTCCGACGTTCAGCCGTGTGCCGCCTTCATAGGCGTCGGTCCCCGGAAAGCGGTCCAGCGCGAAGAGGTTGCTTTCGTCGAATTCCACAAGGGTCGAATCCTCGTTCGGGATGGCGGTGCCCGATATGGGCGAGCTGACCAGTTGCACGACCGGCTCGATCAGCTGGGTCGTCCCGTCGCGCCCGGCCTTGACCCAGGGCCAGCGCAGCTCGACCGCGGCGGTGCCGGTGCCGCGATAGGGCGTGCCGGCATAGACCGCATCCTGGCCGATCGTGTAGAAATCGGCCTCGGCATCGGCCTGGGTCGAGATCATGATCCCGTTGCTCAGCGTCCAGTTGCGCCGCCAGTCGCCCTTGATCGTGACGCGCGCCATGTCGCGGCCATCGGCGATGCCGTCGCCGTTGGTGTCGGTCGTCACGTTCGAGGGGCGGTAGTGGCTGTGGGTCTGGATCTCGAACTCGCCCTCGCCGCCCAGAAGCGGCGGCAGAAAGCGGCGGTGAAAGGTCATGTCGGTGACGAAGGTCGGGTTGGTCACGTTGCTTTCGCCGGCGCGGATCGAATGCAGCCCGATCGCCTCGGCCGAGAAGTAGAGGTTTCTTTGCACGCGCGTCAGGGCGATCGTGCTGTCAAGCCGGTCGGCGTCAGAGATGCCATAGTCCGACAGATAGGCCGGGCCGCTGACCACGATGCCGTTCAAGGCCAGCTTGTAATCGTGACCCAGGTCGAACTGGCCGATGGCCGCCAGATAGCCACGGGTCGCCCCTTCCTTGATATGGTCGCGGCTGACCGCGGTGTTGATCTGCAAGGTGCCGTTTGAAAAGGCCTGGCGGTAGCGCAGGGCCACGGTGCGGTCGCCGGGGATGGTGAAATAGGGCGTCACCAGCAGATCGCGGCTGGGCCCCAGAGTGATGAAATAGGGCAGTTTCAGCCCGGTCCCCAGCGAGTTGGTGCTGCGCACGCTGGGGATCAGAAAGCCCGTGGCGCGGGTCAGCGAGGGGTCAGGCACCCGCAGGATCGGGATGTACAGCACCGGCACGCCGACAAAGCGCAGCGTGGCGTCGGAAAACCAGATCTGCTGGGACATGGCATCGTGCACCACCTCGCGCGCGCGGATCTCCCACAGGGGGGTGGTCGAGCCTTTGCAGATCGTACAGGACGAGGCCACGACGCGCCGCATCGTCGTATAGCGCCCGCCGTCCGACCGCAGCACCGCACCCGCCGCCAGCTGCAGCTTCTGGTCCAGCACGATGCGCGCCGAGGTCAACAGCCCCTCGGTCAGATCGGCCGACAGATCGGCCTGATCCGCCACGAAAACCGCCGAAGTGCCATCTTCGATGCGGATCGGGCCGGTGATGACCAGCCGGTTGGCCTTGCGGTCATAGGTGATTTCGGTCGCGGTCATGTGTTGCGTCTTGTAAAAGACCTCGACATGGCCCTTGGCGACCAGAACCTGATCGGATTGCACGGTGACGCTGTCGGCCACCAGGGTGGTGCGGTCCTCGGGCGGGGGGGTCTGCGCGCGCGCCGTCAGCGGCAGCAGGATCAAGAGGGCCAGAAGAAGACGGCGCATCAGCCATCCTCCAGGTGCAACAACAGGCCCAGCGCGAGGAAAGTCGCGGCAAGCGGCGGCGCCCAGGCCGCCATGATCACAGGAATCTGGCCGTTGTCGCCGAGGATCTGGCCGAAGTTGCGCAGGAAGAAGACGCCAAAACCCGCCAGCAGCGCCAAAAGCACCAGCATCCCGGTCTTGGCCATCCGCCCCGGCCGCATCGTGAAGCCCGCGGCAATCAGCACCATCGCCACCAGCAGCAGGGGCTGGGCCAGTTCGATCTGCAGCCAGACCTGATGGCTGCGCGCCGAAAAGCCGGCGCGCTCCAGCCCCTCGATATAGGCGGGCAGGGCCCAGAAGCCGATGGCGCTGGGCGTGCCGAAACTGTCGTGGATGCGGTCGCGGGTGAGGTCGGTGGCCAGGGCCTCGCCCTCGGGCAGGGTCTTCATGGCGCGTTGCGGGTTGTCGTCGTCCAGGGGCCAGGACCGCGCCTGCGAGAGTTGCCAGAAGCCCGGGATCAGGGTTGCCTTGGCCGCCTCGATCCGTTGCAGGGGGGTGCCGTTCTGGTCGAAGGTCAGGAAGGTGGCCTGATAAAGCTCGGTCCCGTCCAGATTGGCGCGTTTGGCCGCGATCACCGTCTGGCCCGCATCGCCGCCCTGCCGCAGCCAGAGGCCCGATTCCGACACCGACAGCACCGATCCGCCGCGCGCATGGCCGGCCGACAGCACGTCATAGCGGCGCGAGGTCGCAGCCACCAGCGGGTCCAGCACCGCCACCGCGAAGAGGCCAATGGCCAGCGCCGTGACGACCGGAGAGATGACAAACGAAAGCCCCGACCGCCCCGCCGCCCGCACCACCACCAGTTCGGACGACCGCGTCAGCCCGACGAACAGCGCTATGGCCGACAGAATCAGGATCAGCGGCAGAATCTGGTAGATCGTCGCCGGCACGTTCATCAAGGACAGTTGCAGCGCCTCGGACAGGGTCAGTCCGGGGTCGGAGAATCTGCGTATCTCGTCGATCAGGTCGATCATCAGCATCAGAGCAAAAAAGCCGAAGAAGACCTGCAGGAACAGCCCGAAAAAGCGGCGCGCGATGTAAAGGTTGATGATCATGCCATCACCCGGCCCACGCGGCGCGGCCGCCCCACCCACCACAAGAGCCCGAGTGCTATGAAGAGGCCCACCACGGGCGCCACATAGGCCAGCAGATAGCCCTGCGGCACCCGCGCCCCCAGATCGGCGGCCGAGGTCGAAAGCCCCTGCACCAGCACCAGCAATCCCACCGCCATGGCGATCTGGCGCCAGAGGCCAAACCGGCTGAACCCGCCGACCAGAAGCGAGGAGAACCCGATCAGCGTCACCGAAACCGCCAGCATCGGCTCGGCAAAGCGGTTGTGCCCCTCGAACCGCAGGCGGCCCGCGGACTGGCCGGTCTCGGCCTCGAGCGCGGGGGTCGGCCAGAGAAGCTCGGGCGTAGTCAGTTCGGCCATCGAACGGTCAGAGCGCGCCGGCGTGGTAAGAAGCCCGCCGATGTCAAAGGTGAAATCGGCAAAGCGGGTGACCGACAAAAGCTGCGAGGCCGCGTCGAGCTCTTGCGCCATCCCGTTGAACATGATCAGCTTTGGCCCCGCATCGCCGCGCACGAACAGAGCAGTGCGCGCGGTGTAGATCGTGGTTTCGGTCGGGCTGCGCGCGTCCGACAGGAACAGGTCCAGAAGTTCGCCCTTGGGCGAGATGTCGCGGATGTAAAGCGTCACCTGATCGGAGGGATGGGCGAACTGGCCCGGCGTCAGATAGCGCGCGGTGACGTTTTCGGACATGGTGGCGCGCGCCGCGGCCAGCGTGTTGCGACTGGCGGGCACCAGGAAATGGCCCATCAGGCTCATCATCAGGCCGACCAGCAGGCCAAAGTACAGGACCGGCCGCGCGAGGCGAAAGCTGGAGAATCCGGTGGCCTGCATGACGACCAGCTCGCTTTCGGTGATGAGCCGGTTCGTGCCATAGACCGTGGCCACAAAGGCCGCGATCGGCAGCACCAGCTTGATCACCGTGGGCAGCGTCAGCAGCGAAAACTCGACAAAGACCATGCCGGACTGGCCATCTCCGATCAGCTGGTCGAAGAGGTCGACCGCCTTGTTGATCCAGTAGACTCCCACCAGGACCAAGGCGAAAAACCCGAAAAGCTGCAGGAATTGCGACAGAAGATAGCGGTCGATCCGTGGCAATTCCGGTCCTCTTTCTGGCGCGCGCGGCACAGGCTGGTGGACGGGACACTAGACCGAAACCGGGGCGGGGAAAACTCATATCTGGCCATTGGCGGGCTTGCGGTCTAGCTTGCGCCGCAGACCTCGCCCTTTTGCGGAGACACCGATGACCGACGTTCTTGCCCCGACGCTTCTTGCCCTTGATCTTGACACCCTTGCCGGCCAGACCGGACGCATCGTCGTGCTGGTCGACGGGACGGCACCCTCCGGGGCGGGGGCGCGACGGGTGGACCGGCTGACGCGCGGCGCCGTCACCCGTCTGATGGCGTCCGAGGCCTGGGGCAAGGTCAAGCCCGGCGAATCCACCGAGCTGGCCTGGCCGGCGGGCCTTGCCGCCGAGGCGGTCCAGGTGGTGCGCCTGCCGAAAAAGACCGATGCCGCCACGGCGCGCAAGGCCGGCGGGGCGATTGCGCAGGCGCGCGGCATGGGCCCGGTCCTGGTGCTGGCCGAGGCCGCGCCGCGGCTGTCCGACCTTTTGCTGGGGCTGGTGCTGCGGGCCTATGACTTTGATCTTTACAAGACTGGAGAGAAGACCGCGCGCGGGCCGGTCAGCCTGATGGTGGGCGACCTGGCCGCGGCCGAGGCAGCGCTGGCCCAGGTCAAGGCCCTGGCCGAAGGCATCTTCTTCACCCGCGATCTGGTGAACGAGCCGGCCAATGTGCTGACCACGATGGAATTCGCCGAACGCCTGACCGGCCTGCGCGATCTGGGCGTCGATGTCGAGGTGCTGGACGAGGAAGAGCTTGAACGCCTTGGCATGCGGCTGCTTCTCGGGGTGGGGGTCGGGTCGGAATGCCCATCAAAGGTGGTGGTGATGCGCTGGAACGGCGGCACGGCGGGCGAGGCGCCCTTCGCGCTGGTGGGCAAGGGCGTGTGCTTTGACACGGGCGGCATCTCGATCAAGCCGGCGGCGGGCATGGAAGAGATGACGATGGACATGGGCGGCGCCGGGGTGGTGGCCGGCGTGATGAAGACGCTGGCCCTGCGCCACGCCCGCGCCAATGTGGTGGGCCTTGTGGGTCTGGTCGAGAACATGCCCGACGGTCGGGCGCAGCGGCCGGGCGACATCGTGAAATCCATGAAGGGCGACACGGTCGAGGTGATCAACACCGATGCCGAGGGCCGGCTCGTGCTGGCCGATGTGCTGTGGTACACGCAGGAAAGGTTCGCGCCCAAGGGCATCGTCAACCTCGCTACCCTGACCGGGGCGATCATCGTGGCGCTTGGCTCCGAACATGCCGGGGTATTTTCCAACGACGACGCGCTTTGCGCGGCATTTCTGAAGGCCGCGGCGGCCGAGGGCGAGGGCGCCTGGCGCATGCCGATGGGGCCGGCCTATGACGCCAAGCTGAAATCGCGGCTGGCCGACATGATGAACGTGGGCGGGCGCGAGGGCGGGGCGATCACCGCGGCGCAGTTCATCAAGCGCTTCATCAAGGAGGGCCAGCCCTGGATCCATCTTGATATCGCGGGCGTGACGCTGGCCAAGGGCGACACGCCGCTGGCGCCCAAGGGGGCAACGGGCTGGGGAGTGATGGCGCTGAACCGCCTGATCGCCGATGGCTATGAGGTGCGCGAGGGGTGACGGCGACGGCGGTCTTCTACCACCTGATCCGCTCGGGCCGGGACGAGACGGTGCTGACCACGGTGACGCGCGCGCTGGCGGCAGGCTGGCGCGTGATGATCCGCGCGCCCGAGGCTGGGCTGCTGCGGCATCTGGACGACAGGCTGTGGCTTGGCCCGGAAGAGGGCTTTCTGCCGCACGGGCTGCAGGGCGGGCCGCAGGATGCCGATCAGCCTGTGCTTCTGGGCGCGGGACCCATCGGGAATGCGGCGCGCGGGCTGATGCTGTTGGCGGGGGCCGGGGCGGCGCGGGACGAGGTGGCGGGGCTGGAACGGATCTGGGTGCTGTTTGACGGATCGGACACCGAGGCGGTGGCCACGGCGCGCCAGCGCTGGACCGAGTTCACCGGCTGGGGTCTTGCCGCGCAATACTGGAGCGACGAGAGCGGCGCCTGGGTGAAAAAGACCGAACGCTCGGCGGCGGGCTAGGGCGGTAACATGTCGTCCCGACCCAGCCCGGCGCGCGATAAATCGCGACGCCGGGTGGGCGGGGGTGGAATGCGCGGCGCAACCCGCCACAAGGGGCTGGAAGCTCGGTTCCGGGACATGTCGTCCCGACCCGGCCCGGCGCGCGATAAATCGCGACGCCGGGTGGGCGGGGGTGGAACGCGCGCGGCGCAACCCGCCACGAGGGGCTGGAAGCTCGGTTCCGGGACATGCCGTCCCGACCCGGCCCGGCGCGCGATAAATCGCGACGCCGGGTGGGCGGGGGTGAGAGGCGCGCGGCGCAACCCGCCACGTGCGGCCGGAAACTCGGTTCCGGGGCGCGCCGGGCCGCGTGATCAAGCGCGGTCTTGTCCATGTCCGGGCGAGCGGCGACTGGCGCTGTTGGGGCGCCTTCGGCCGGTTCACTCGCGCCGGGGGCTCAGCCGCGCAGCGCACGGGCCTCGGCGGCGAGTTGGGTGACCTTGGCCCAGTCGCCCGCGCCAAGCGCCTCTTTCGGGGCGACCCAGCTGCCGCCGACGCAGAGGATATTGGCCAGGCCCAGATAGTCGCGCGCGTTCTTGAGCGAGATGCCGCCGGTCGGGCAGAACTTCACCTGCGGGATGGGCGATCCGATCGACTTGAGATAGGGCGCGCCGCCGGCCTGTTCGGCAGGGAAGAACTTCTGCACGGTGAAGCCCTTTTCCAGAAGCAGCATGATTTCGGTCGCGGTGGCGGCGCCGGGCAGAAGCGGGAGGTCCCATTCCGAGCAGGCGTCGATGATGCGGTCGGTCGCGCCGGGCGAGACGCCGAATTTCGCGCCCGCCGCCTTGGCCGCCTTGACATCGGCCGGGGTCAGGAGCGTGCCGGCCCCCACGACACCGCCCGCAACCTCGGCCATGGCGCGGATCGCGTCCAGCGCCACGGGCGTGCGCAGCGTCACTTCCAGCGCGGGCAGGCCGCCCGCCACCAGCGCCTCGGCCAGCTTGCGGGCATGGCCGAGGTCCTCGACCACGATCACCGGGACGACGGGGGCCAGACGGCAGATCTCGGCGGCTTTGAGCGATTGTTCAGCGGGGGTCATGGGCGGCTCCTTCTGCCCCCTTGGGGGCGGCTTCGTGCGTGGGGAGCCTCCGGCGGGGGTATTTGTGCCAAAATGAAAGGGGGGAGGTGGTGGGCTGACCCCTCACCTCGGGCCGGTTTCCCGGGGGAGGCAAGGGGCCTTTCACTTCGGGCGGTCATCGGCGTCCCCGCCTGTACCGCCGTGCCATCTCACCCGTCTTTCCTTTCATTTTGGTTAAAATATCCCCGCCGGAGGCAGACATTTCAACTTTGCCGAACCTGTCAGTACAGGCTGGAGGCGCCCTCTGTCGAGGGGCCGACCTGGGCGCGGAAGCTGGCGAACAGCTCGCGGCCGAGGCCCCAGGCGTTGTGTGACAGATCGGCGGTGGCGAGCGGCCGGCTGCCGAAATCTGCGGCCAGCACGGTCAGCGTGCCCTGATCGGCGTCAAGACGCACCACATCGCCATCGCGCAGCCGGGCGATGGGCCCGCCGGCCGCGGCTTCGGGCGAGACATGGATAGCGGCCGGCACCTTGCCCGAGGCGCCCGACATGCGGCCGTCGGTCACAAGCGCCACCCGCAGGCCCTTGTCCTGCAGGACCGACAGGGTCGGTGTCAGCGAGTGCAGTTCGGGCATGCCATTGGCCTGCGGGCCCTGAAAGCGCACGACGACGATGACATCCGAGGTGAATTCGCCGGCCTTGAAGGCGGCCTTCACCGTCGCCTGATCGTGGAAGATGCGCACAGGCGCCTCGATCACATGGCGGTCGGGCGCCACGGCGGAAACCTTGATCACGCCGCGGCCAAGATTGCCGGTCAGCTGCTTGAGCCCGCCGGTCGCGGCAAAGGGGGCGGCGACCGGGCGGACGATCTTGTCGTTGAGCGTTTCTGCAGCACCGTCCTGCCAGACGAGGCGGCCCATCTGCAGCTTCGGCTCCTTGCGGTAATGGGCGAGGCCATCGCCCATCACGGTCTTGGCGTCCTCGTGCAAAAGCCCCGCATCCATCAGTTCGCGCATGAGGAACCCCAGGCCGCCGGCGGCGTGGAAGGCGTTCACATCGGCCATGCCATTGGGATAGACCTTGGCCATCAGGGGCACGGTCTGGCTGATCTCTTCGAAATCCTGCAGGTCGAGCAGCACGCCCGAGGCACGCGCCATGGCCGGCAGATGCAGGACGAGGTTGGTCGACCCGCCCGTGGCCATCAGCCCCACGATGCCGTTGACATAGGCCCGCTCGTCCAGGATCTCGCCCGCGGGGCGGTGGTCGTTGCCCAGGGCCGTGATGGCGGCGGCGCGTTCGACCGCGGCGATGGTCAGCGCCTCGCGCAGGGGGGTGCCTGGGTTGACGAAGCTCGAACCCGGCAGGTGCAGCCCCATGAACTCCATCAACATCTGGTTGGTGTTGGCGGTGCCGTAGAAGGTGCAGGTGCCGATGCCGTGATAGGAGGCCATCTCGGCCGCCATCAGCGCGTCGCGGCCGACGTCGCCCGCGGCAAAGGCGTTGCGGACGCGGGATTTTTCCTCATTCGGCAGGCCGGTGGACATCGGGCCCGCGGGCACGAAGACCGCAGGGATATGGCCGAAGGTGGCAGCCGCGATGATGAGGCCCGGCACGATCTTGTCGCAGACGCCGAGGAACATCGCCGCATCGAAGGTGTTGTGGCTCAGCGCGATCCCGGCCGCCATGGCGATCACGTCGCGCGAGAAAAGCGACATCTCCATCCCGGGCTGGCCTTGCGTGACGCCGTCGCACATGGCCGGCACGCCGCCTGCCACCTGGGCCGTGGCGCCGACCCGGCGCGCGGTGGCGCGGATCAGTTCGGGGTAATGCTCGTAGGGCTGATGGGCCGAGAGCATGTCGTTATAGGCCGTCACGATGCCGATGTTGGGGGCGCGGCCTTCGGCCAGCGCGGCCTTGTCCTGGGTCATGGCCGCATAGGCATGGGCCTGATTGCCGCAACTCAGATGCGCGCGCACGGGTCCCGCGACCATCGCCTGACGCATCCGGTCCAGATAGAGCCCGCGCGAAGTGAGCGAGCGTTCACGGATGCGGTCGGTCACGCGGGCGATCGTGGGATGGAGGGCCATGGAATCCTCTTAATCTGTGACGGTCTGAAGTCAGGATAGCGCATTCCGTTAGCGCTAACAACCATATTTCGGGAGGCCCGCCACGGCAGAGCGAGCGCAGGCAGCCTACCACAACCCGCGCCGGAAGGGCAGGGCGCGACCGGGTCCCCGGCGAGAAACTTCCGAAAGGTGCGGCGCGCGGGATGGCCCGACCGCCGCCGGCCGCGGGGCTCGGGGCCTTTCCAGACGGCGCGGAACACCGTAAAGGGGGGATCATGTGCCCCCCTTCGCAAACCTCTGACGAGCCCGAATTCACCCCGGCCCCCGAAGGCTCCGCCCCGGCGGATCACGAGGCCGCCCGCAGCCACACGCGCCCCATCGTGCGGTTGCGTCCCAAGGCCGAGGCCCGCGCGGTGCGCTGGGGCTTTCCCTGGGTCTATGCCGATGAACTGGTCACCGACCGGCGCACCTCGGCGCTGGCACCCGGCGCGCTGGCCGTGCTGGAAGATGGCGAGCGGCGCCCGCTCGGGCTTGTCACGGTCAATGTGAAATCCAAGATCATCGCCCGGATGATCGACCGCGACGTGACGGCCGAGGTCGATCAGGCCTGGTTTGAAGCGCGGCTGACCACGGCGCTCGCCTTGCGCGAACGGCTGCACGACCGACCGTTTTACCGGCTGGTCCATGCCGAGGCCGATGGACTGCCCGGTGTCATCATCGACCGCTTCGGCGATGCGGCGGTCATCCAGCCCAACGCCGCCTGGGCCGAAGCGCATCTCGGGGCCCTGGTCGCGGCGCTGTGCAAGGTCACGGGGGTGACGACGGTGCTGAAGAACGGCACCGGGCGGGCGCGCGGCCTTGAAGGTCTGCCCGAAGAGACCCTTCTGATACGCGGCGCCCTGTCAGGGCCGATCGCGGTGCCGATGAACGGCGCCACCTATCTGGCGGACCTTGAGGGCGGGCAGAAGACCGGGCTGTTCTATGACCAGCGACCGAACCACGCCTTTGCCGCGCGTCTGGCCAAGGGGGCGCGGGTGCTGGATGTGTTTTCCCATGTCGGCGGCTTTGCGCTGGCGGCCCTCGCCGGCGGGGCCGAAAGTGCCTTGGCCGTCGATGCCTCGGCCCCGGCGCTGGCGCTGGCGGCGCGGGGGGCCGAGGCCTCGGGCCTGGCCGGGCGGTTTGCGACGCGGCAGGGCGATGCCTTCGCCGTCTTGGAGGCCCTGGGTGCCGAGGGCGCCCGGTTCGATCTGGTGATCTGCGATCCGCCGGCCTTTGCGCCCAACAAGGCGGCGCTGGAGGCGGGCCTGCGCGCCTATGAACGGGTGGCGCGGCTTGGCGCCGCCCTGGCAGCGCCGGGCGGCTATCTGGTCCTGTGTTCGTGCAGCCACGCCGCCGACCTGACCGCCTTTCGCAATGCCTGCGCGCGCGGCATCGGGCGGGGCGGGCGGCGCGGCCAACTGATCCACACGGGCTTTGCCGGGCCGGATCACCCGATGCTGCCGGTTCTGGCCGAAAGCGCTTACCTCAAGTCGCTGTTCTTCCGGCTGGACTGATGCGGGCGGTTCTGGACGCCTGTGTGCTGTACCCGACCGTGCTGCGCGAGATTCTGTTGGGGGTGGCGGCGCGCGGGCTCTACGAGCCGCAATGGTCTGACCGCATCCTGCGCGAATGGGTGCTGGCCACCGCCAAGCTCGGCCCCGTGGCGCAGGCCCTGGCCGAGGGCGATGCGGCGCTGGCCCGGGCGGCCTTTCCGCGCGCCCTGATCCGCGCGCAACCCGATATCGAGGCGCGGCTCGCCTTGCCCGACCCCGATGACGTGCATGTGCTGGCCGTGGCGATCGCAGGCCATGCCGATGCCATCGTGACCTTCAACGCGGCCGATTTTCCACGGCACCTGCTGGCCGAAGAGGGGATCGAGCGGCGCGATCCGGACGGATTTCTGTGGGAGATGTGGTCGCGCCGCCCCGATGAGGTGGGGGCCGTGGTCCGGGCGGTTCATGCCCGGGCAGAGGAGTTGTCGGGCAGGCCGATCCCCCTGCGCGGGTTCCTCAAGAAGGCGCAGCTTTGGCGGCTGGGCAAGGCGCTGGAGGCGGGCTGAGGTTGGCGCGTGTCGCAGGCCCCCGGGGCGCTGCCCCGGACCCCGGGGTATTTTTGAACAGATGAATGGGGGGCGGGGGGATTTGCGCCGGTCAGCGCAGGTCCTTGATGCCACGAGACAGGCCTGCGAGCGTCAGGGGCACCATCCGGTCTTTGAAGATGTCGCGGATCAGGCCGGTCGAGCGGGTATAGCCCCACTGCGGCTCGGGCACCGGATTGATCCAGAGATGGCGCATCCAGTGCTGGCAAGCGCGTTGCAGCCAAAGACGGCCGGGTTCCGGGTTCCAGTGTTCGACCGAGCCGCCGGGGGCATCGACCTCATAGGGGCTCATCGCGGCATCGCCGACAAAGATCGCGCGGTGATCGGGGCCGTAACGGCGCAGCACATCCCAGGTCGGGATCGTGCTGGACTGGCGGCGGGCGTTGTCGGTCCAGACGCTTTCGTAGAGGCAGTTGTGGAAGTAGAAGACGGCGAGGTCGCGGAACTCGGCCCGTGCCGCGGCGAAAAGCGCCTGTGCGGCCATCACATGGCCATCCATCGATCCGCCGATGTCGAGAAACAGAAGGACCCGGACCGCGTTGCGCCGTTCGGGCCGTTCCTGCACATCAAGCCAGCCGGACCGTGCCGTGGCGTCGATCGTGGCGGGAAGATCGAAGCGGGCGGCACCGGCGCGGGCCCAGCGGCGCAGGGCGCGCAGGGCCAGTTTCAGCGTGCGCGGCCCCAGTTCGGCGTCTTCGTCCAGATTGCGGAACTCGCGCGCCTCCCAGACCTTGACGGCGCGGTTCTGCCCGCCCGCGCCGCCGATCCGGAGGCCTTCGGGATTGAAGCCGGCATGACCGAAAGGCGAGGTGCCGCCGGTGCCCACCCATTTGGAACCGCCCTCATGGCGGCCCTTCTGCTCTGCCAGCCGCTGTCGCAACGCCTCCATCAGCGCCTCGAGCCCGCCCTGGGCCTGAACCGCGGCGCGTTCCTCCTCTGTCAGGTGGCGGGCCAGGTTGGCCCGAAGCCAGTCGGCGGGCAGGTTCAGCGCCTGCAGCACCGTTTCGGGCGCGATCGCCTCGAGCCCCTGAAAGCTTTCGGCAAAGGCGCGGTCGAAGCGGTCGAAGAACCGTTCGTCCTTGACCAGCGCCAGCCGGGCCAGATGGTAGAACCCGGTCGGATCGTGCGTCACGAGACCCGACTGCACCGCCGCGAGGAAGCCCAGATATTCGCCGAGCGTCACCGGCACGCCCGTCTTCCGCAGGGTCAGGAAGAAGGGCTGGAACATCTAATGCATCATCCTGTCGATGATGATCGAGACGAGCACCCCCAATAACCCCAGACCCAGAGCATAGACCGCGCCATATTGCGCCGCGTCAAGCCGCCTGCCCCCCCGCTTGAGCGCGGTGCGCGCGCCCCAGATCGCGCCAAGTATCATCGCTGGCAGCCAGATCATCCCGAAACCCCTTGCCTTGACCCTTTGGGTCACCGGCACCCCGGCCTGCGCCCGCGCCCTGCCTTGGTGCCCATTTCCTCACGCGCCGCCCCGCCGGTGCGGGCGCAGCGCGGCCCCCTGCCATAGCGCGCGCCGGCGCGGCTGTCGAGACCGCGGCCACGGGCCTTAACCCCGCATATGCCCGCCCCGCTTCATTCAGCGAGGAAAACGCGACGCACGGTCCGCCGGCTGTGCAACCCGCCGGCGGCCCGGGGCGAGGCAGCGCGGCTCACCTGTCGCGCCGCGCCAGAAAGGCCAGCCTTTCGAACAGTTGCACATCCTGTTCGTTCTTCAAAAGCGCGCCATGCAGCCGCGGCAGATTGGTCCTGGCGTCGCGCTTGAGGTCTTCGGGTCCAAGATCCTCGGCCAGAAGCAGTTTCAGCCAGTCCAGCACTTCCGAGGTCGAGGGTTTCTTCTTCAGCCCCGGCGCCTCGCGGATCTCGAAGAATTGCGTCAGGGCTGCGGCCAGAAGGCTTTCCTTCAACCCCGGGAAATGCAGGCGCACGATGGCGGCCAGACCCTCGGGCGAGGGGAAACGGATGAAATGAAAGAAGCAGCGGCGCAAAAAGGCGTCGGGCAGTTCCTTTTCATTGTTCGACGTGATGATGACGACAGGGCGGTGCGTGGCGCGGATCGTCTCGCCGGTCTCGTAGACGTGGAACTCCATCCGGTCGAGTTCCTGCAACAGGTCGTTGGGAAATTCGATGTCGGCCTTGTCGATCTCGTCGATCAAGAGAACCACCCGGGAAGGCGCGGCGAAGGCCTGCCAGAGTTTGCCCTGCCGGATATAGTTGCGCACGTCGTGAACGCGCGCCTCGCCCAGCTGGCCATCGCGCAGGCGCGCCACGGCGTCATATTCGTAAAGCCCCTGCTGCGCCTTGGTCGTGGACTTGATGTGCCATTCGATCAGGTCCATCCCCAGCGCCGCCGCGACCTGCCGGGCCAGTTCGGTCTTGCCGGTGCCGGGTTCGCCCTTGACCAGAAGCGGGCGCCCCAGCGTGACGGCCGCGTTGACCGCAAGGGCCAGATCGTCCGGAACCACGTAACCTGCGGTTGTGGTGAATTTTACAGTCATCTCAAGCCTCTGCCCCAAGGTTTCGCGAAACCCTAAAGCCGCCCTTAAAAAGTCGCAACGGCTAGTGACAATGGCAAACCTTTGGGCTAGACGGGCGCCGAACAGGATAGCCCCTTTGGCCCGGCTGCGGCGTCACCTGCACCGGAAGTTCGGGGGGAGCTGCCTGGAAGAGGAGAGTGCTAATATGAAAGCCGAAATCTTCCTGCCCGAAGATTACCGCCCGGCCGAAGACGAGCCTTTCATGAATGATCGGCAGCTGGAATATTTCCGCCGCAAGCTGATCGTCTGGAAGCAGGAACTTCTGGACCAAAGCGCCGAGACGATCGACAACCTGCAGGATTCGGCGCGGGCCGTGCCCGATCTGGCCGACCGGGCCAGCGAAGAGACCGACCGCGCGCTGGAACTGCGCACGCGGGACCGGCAACGCAAGCTGGTGGCCAAGATCGATTCGGCGCTGCGCCGCATCGAGAATGGCGAATACGGCTATTGCGAGGTTTCGGGCGAGCCGATCAGCCTCAAGCGGCTGGACGCGCGGCCCATCGCCACCATGACGCTGGAAGCGCAGGAAAAGCACGAACGCCGCGAAAAGGTGCACCGCGACGATTGAGCCTCTTGCGGGGCCGAGTTTGCGGGCGAAAGCTGATGCCGGGCCGATGGGTCCGGCATTTTTGTTGCGCGGTTTGATATCGGTCTGCGGAGGGCGCTCGGCGGACCCGGCTGGGAGGGCTGCCGCCCTCCCAGACCCTCCTGCGAGTATTTCCACCTGGATGAAGGGGCGAAGATGAGTCTGATCGGACAGCGGGTCACGGTTCTGGGGGCGGGGGTGGCGGGGCTGGCCGTGGCGCGGGCGCTGGCGCTGCGCGGCGCGCGGGTCTGCGTGCTGGAACAGGCGGATGCGATCCGAGAAGTCGGGGCGGGGTTGCAGATCTCGCCCAACGGGGCGGCTGTGCTGAAGGCGCTGGGGTTGGGGACGGCGCTGGAGGCGGCCTCGGTCCGGGCCAGCGCGGTGGAGTTGCGCGACGGCCTGACGGGGGGGGTGGTGACGCGGCTTGACGTGGCGCGGCTGCGGCCGCAGCAGGGCTATCATTTCGTCCACCGCGCCGATCTGATCGGCCTCTTGCAGGCCGGGGCGCGCGAAGCGGGGGTGGAGATGCGGCTTCTGCAGCACGCGCAGGCGGTCGATCTGGCCGGAGAGCGGCCGGTTCTGCAGCTGGAGACCGGACCTGAGGCGGCGGAGCTTCTGATCGGGGCCGATGGTCTGCACTCGCCGACCCGCGTGGCCCTGAATGGAGCCGAGGCGCCGTTCTTCACCGGTCAGGTGGCCTGGCGCGCGCTGATTCCGGGGCAGGGTGCCGGCGATACAGTCGAGGTGCATATGGGGCCCGGGCGCCATCTGGTCAGCTATCCGCTGCGCGGCGGCGCCTTGCGCAACATCGTGGCCGTGGAAGAGCGGCGCGCCTGGGTCGAAGAGGGCTGGGCCCTGCGCGACGATCCGTTGGAGGTGCGGCTGGCCTTCGAAAGCTTTGCGCCCCGGGTGCGCGGCTGGCTGGATCAGGTCGAGGATGTCTGGCTTTGGGGCCTCTTTCGGCATGAGGTGGCGCGGGTCTGGCACCGGACCCTGCCCGAGGGGGGCGTGGCGATCCTGGGCGATGCGGCGCATCCGACCCTGCCTTTCCTTGCGCAGGGCGCCTGCATGGCGCTGGAGGATGCCTGGGTTCTGGCCGCGAGCCTGGCCGAGACGGACTCCCTCGCGGCCGGGCTGGCCGATTATGAGCAGCGCCGCAAGCCGCGTTGTTCCCGGATCGTCGCTGCGGCCAATGCCAATGCGCGGGCCTATCACCTGAGCGGTCTGGCGCGCAGCGTGGCGCATCTGGGCCTGAGGCTCGGCGGGCATCTGGCGCCGGGCCTGGCGCTGTCCCGGTTCGACTGGCTTTACGGCTTTGATGTCACCACAGCGCAGCCGCCGGTCTGAGGCCGCGCCTAAAGCAGCCGGATGCCACAGATCAGCAGGCTGAAGACGACAAGATCAAGCCAGCGCAGATTGGCGGGCGCCGGCAGGGCGCGGGCCATGGCCCGGGTCATGCTGCGGGCCCGGACGGGTTCTTGCGGGGCAAGTGGCGGAAAACGGTGCGGCATCTGATCCTCCCAACGACAGGGTCAGGATGGCAGCAAAGCATGAATGAGAACTTAACGAGAACAAAACATATGCACCGAAAGGGAAACCCCGCCCGGAAGCGGGGTTTCCTGTCAGGTCAGCCGAACAGCGCCATCGCGTTGCCAAGCGTCATCCAGAAGCCCCAGACGAGGGGAATGCCGACCAGCAACCAGGCCAGCGCCAGTTGGGTCGAGGTGGTTTGGGATCCGTTGGACATGATGACCTCCTCCTCAGGCCTTGGCATCTGCGCCGCGCATGTAGAAGCGCGCATCGACGGGTTTCATCAGGAAGTTCAGCACGAAGCCCAGGGCCAGAAGTGCGGCCATGATATACATCGTGACGGTATAGGCATCGGCCTTGGCCACGCCGTGATCGATCTGGTACTGGCGGATGTAGTTCACGAGGAAGGGCCCCGCCACGCCGGCCACCGACCAGGCGGTCAGGATCCGCCCGTGGATGGCGCCGACGAAACGCACGCCATAGACGTCGCGCAGATAGGCCGGGATGGTGGCAAAGCCGCCGCCATACATCGACAGGATCACCGCGTAGAAGGCCACGAACAGCACGACATTGCCCGAATGCCCGGTCCAGGGCACGGCCGCGTAAAGCACCACGCCCAGAAGGAAGAACACCATGTAAGTGGCCTTCCTCCCTATGAAATCCGAGGTGGAGGCCCAGAAGAATCGCCCCAGCATGTTGAAGATCGACAAAAGGCCCACGAAGCCTGCCGCCGCCGCCGGCGTGATGCGGCCGGGAAACATCTCCTGGATCATCGCCGAGGCCTGGCCCAGAACGCCGATCCCCGCCGTCACGTTCAGACACAGGACGCCCCACAACAGCCAGAACTGCGGTGTCTTCATCGAATCCGCGATATGGACGTTTTGCGTGGTGACCATGGCACCCTGCACGGTGGGCGGTGTCCAGCCCGCCGGACGCCAGCCCTCGGCCGGGACCCGCACGAGGAAGGCGCCGATCATCATGAAGATGAAATAGCCGATGCCAAGGCAGACGAAGGTCTCGGCCACGCCGATATGGGTATCCGTGGAAAAGTGCTTCATCAGGTAGACCGAGAGGGGCGAGGCGATGAAGGCGCCGCCGCCAAAGCCCATGATCGCCATGCCGGTGGCCATGCCCGGCCGGTCGGGAAACCAGGTGATCAGCGTCTTGACCGGAGAGATATAGCCCAGCCCCAGGCCAATGCCCCCCAAGGCGCCATAGCCGAGGTAGACGAGCCAAAGCTGATGGGTCGAAACGCCGAGCGCGCCGATCAGAAAGCCGCCGCCAAAGCAGCAGGCCGCCAGCACCATCGCCATGCGTGGGCCGACCCGGTCGAGCCAGCTGCCGCCGAAGGCCGCCGCCAGGCCCAGAAAGGCGATGGCGATCGAAAAGATCCAGCCCAGCGAGGTCAACTGCCAGTCATCGGGCGCCGAGGCGCTGATGCCGATCAGTTTCGACATCGGCAGGTTGAACACGCTGAAGGCATAGACCTGCCCGATGCACAGATGGATACAAAGGGCGGCCGGCGGCACCATCCAGCGACTGAACCCCGGTCCTGCGACCGTGTGGCTTCGATGAAGCCAGCTTTCATTCGAACTCATGCTTGTGTCCCCTCCCAGGCTTGGCGCGAGTTTTCAACAAAATGTTACCGTAGCGCGGATGAAGACCCGAACAAGCCGGTCAAGTGCGCCAGACGTTACGTCATTTGGCCTTCTCGACGAAAAAATCGCTTGGCAGGTTCGAAAAGGTCAAAGCCTTGAAGGGGGAAAACGGGCACTCCGGCTTGCCCTTTTGGTCGGGACCGGATGCCCCGGACCTGAATCTGCTCTGCCGCCGCCTGCAGAGTGCGGGCGGCGGCAGCACGGATACGATCTTGCGGCCGGCGCGCGGCGCGGGGCGCGCGCGCGCTGTCGGGGCGGTCAGCCCCGTGTCAGACCTTGGCCAGATCGCGCAGCACGTAATGCAGCACGCCGCCGTGTTCGACATATTCGATCTCGATCTCGGTATCGATGCGGCACTTGATCTGGATGGTCCTGGTGCTGCCATCGCCATAGGTGATCGTGCAGGGCACGAGGCTGAGCGGCTTGAGGTCGCCGTCAAGCCCCGCGATGGCCACTGTTTCGTCACCCTTCAGGCCCAGCGATTTGCGCGTCTCGCCGCCGGTGAACTCGAAGGGAATGACACCCATGCCGACGAGGTTCGAGCGGTGGATGCGCTCGAAGCTTTCGGCGATCACCGCCTTGACGCCCAGGAGCGCGGTGCCCTTGGCCGCCCAGTCGCGGCTTGACCCCGCGCCATATTCGATGCCGCCAAAGATCACCAGCGGCGTGCCCGCCGCCTGATAGGCCATCGAGGCGTCGAAGATCGAGGTCTGCGCCCCGTCCGGCCCCTTGGTATAGCCGCCCTCGACGCCATCGAGCATCTCGTTCTTGATGCGGATATTGGCGAAGGTGCCGCGCATCATCACCTCGTGGTTGCCGCGGCGTGACCCGTAGGAGTTGAACTCCGACACGGGCACCTGCCGTTCGGCCAGGTACTTGCCGGCCGGAGTCGAGGCCTTGAACGACCCCGCGGGCGAGATGTGGTCGGTGGTGATCATGTCGCCCAGCACGGCCAGGATGCGCGCGCCCTCGATGTTCTGGATCACGCCCGGCGTCTTGGACATGCCGCGGAAATAGGGCGGGTTCTGGATATAGGTCGAGGTGGCCGGCCAGTCATAGGTCTCGGATTCGGTGATCTTGACGCCCTGCCACTTGGCGTCGCCCTTGAAGACATCGGCGTATTTCTTCTGGAAGGCGGCGCGGGTCACGGTGGCATGGACCAGATCGGCGATTTCCTTGTTCGAAGGCCAGATGTCCTTGAGGTACACCGGCCCGTTGGTCCCCATGCCCAAGGGTTCCGAGGTCAGGTCGATGTTCATGTCGCCGGCCAGCGCATAGGCCACGACCAGGGGCGGGCTCGCCAGATAGTTGGCGCGCACGTCGGGCGAGATGCGGCCTTCGAAGTTGCGGTTGCCCGACAGGACGGCGGTGGCGACCAGATCGCCCTTGGCCACCGCTTCAGAGATCGCGGGGTCCAGCGGGCCCGAATTGCCGATGCAGGTGGTGCAGCCATAGCCCACGAGGTTGAAGCCCACGGCATCCAGATCCTCTTGCAGGCCGGCGGCCTCAAGATATTCCGACACGACCTGGCTTCCGGGGGCGAGCGAGGTCTTGACCCAGGGCTTGGAGGTCAGGCCCAAGGCACGCGCCTTGCGCGCCACGAGGCCCGCGCCGATCATCACATAGGGGTTGGACGTGTTGGTGCAGGAGGTGATCGAGGCGATCACCACCGAGCCATCGCGCAGGGCATAGTCCTTGCCCGCCACGCTGATGGATTTGCGGGCGTCGACCGTCTTGGTCATCGTTTCGCCTTCCGAGGCCATCGCCTTGGCGGCCGCGGAATTGTCCACCCCGCGATAGTCGCAGACCGTCTGGTAAAAGCCGCTCGCGGCCTTGGTCAGCGGCGTGTAATCCTGCGGGCGCTTCGGGCCAGAGATGGCGGGGACGATGGTGCCCATGTCCAGATGCAGGGTCGAGGTATAGACCGGATCGTAGTCCACCCCGCGCCACATGCCGTTGGCCTTGGCATAGGCCTCGACCAGCGCGATGCGCGCCTCGTCGCGGCCGGTGTTGCGCAGATAGCGCAGCGTCTCGCCGTCGATCGGGAAGAAGCCGCAGGTCGCGCCATATTCCGGCGCCATGTTGGCGATGGTGGCCCGGTCGGCGAGCGGCAGGTGGTCGAGCCCTTCGCCGTAGAATTCCACGAACTTGTTGACCACGCCGTGCTTTCTGAGCATCTGCACGACTTTCAGCACGAGGTCGGTGGCGGTGGTGCCTTCCATCATCGTGCCGGTCAGCTTGAAGCCCACGACCTCCGGGATCAGCATCGAGACGGGCTGGCCCAGCATGGCGGCCTCGGCCTCGATGCCGCCCACGCCCCAGCCCAGAACGGCCAGACCGTTGACCATGGTCGTGTGGCTGTCGGTGCCGACCAGCGTGTCGGGATAGGCGACCTCGACCCCGTTCTGGTCCTTGTCGGTCCAGATGGTCTGGGCGAGGTATTCAAGGTTGACCTGATGGCAGATGCCGGTGCCCGGCGGCACCACGCGGAAGTTGTTGAAGGCGTTCTGGCCCCATTTCAGGAAGACATACCGCTCCATGTTCCGCTCGTACTCGCGGTCCACATTGGCCTGAAAGGCGCGCGGCGTGCCGAATTCGTCGATCATCACCGAATGGTCGATGACCAGATCGACCGGCGCCAGCGGGTTGATCTTTTGCGGATCGCCGCCCAGACCGATGATCCCGTCACGCATCGCGGCCAGGTCCACCACGGCCGGAACCCCGGTGAAATCCTGCATCAGGACGCGGGCCGGACGATAGGCGATCTCACGCGGGTTCTTGCCGCCCAGTGTCGCCCATTCGGCAAAGGCCTTGATGTCGTCCACGGTGACGGTCTTGCCATCCTCGTAGCGCAGCATGTTCTCCAGCACGACCTTGAGCGCGGCGGGCAGGCGCGAGAAATCACCAAGGCCCGCTTTCTGCGCGGCTGGGATGGAGTAATAGGCGATGGTCGCGCCACCCGCCGTCAGGCTGGTGCGGGTCTTTGCGCTGTCGTGTCCGACGGTCACGGTCATATCGAGGCTCCTCTTGGGGATCGCGTCATGCGTCTTTTGCCGCAATGCGGCAGGGCGGGCAAGGAATCATTCCGGCTTGGGCAGCATTGTATGCAATGGTATGCCGAATATCCAGTGGCATTTCTGCTGCCCTCTCGGGCTTCATCATCCGGTCGCATGTCAAAATCGCAAAACCTTGATTAGCCTCTGCCGGGGGATTTGAGTAGTGATGATGGCTCATAGGGGATGTCTGTCATGAAGCGTGAGGTTATCGGTGCCCTTTGCGGCGTTCTAGTCGCGGCCGGTGCGCCGGTTCTTGCCGAAACCGCCGCTGGAACAGCCCCGACGGTGGTCGAACTTTACACATCGCAAGGCTGCTCCTCCTGCCCGCCGGCCGATGACTATCTGCGCAAGCTGGCGGCCGAACCCGGGGTGATCGCCCTGGCGCTGCATGTCGACTATTGGGATTACATCGGCTGGGAGGACAAGTTCGGAAGCGCGAAATACACCGCGCGGCAGAAGGCCTATGCCCATGCCAACAAATCCAACACGATCTACACGCCGCAGATGATCGTAGGAGGCGTCGATCTGGTCGAGGGCACCAACCCCGAAACGGTCGAGGGGGCGATTCGCCGGCATCAGTCGGCCAGTCCCGCGGTCAACCTGCATCTGGTGCGCCACGGCGAACAGGTCCAGATCGCGGCCGAGGCCAATCCGCCGCTGACCGCTCCGCTGCGGGTGCAGCTGGTGCGCTATCGTCCGACCGCCCGCGTGAACATCCTGCATGGCGAGAATGCCGGTCGGGTGATTGAATACACCAATATCGTCACCGCCTGGTCGAACCTGGGCGAATGGGATGGGCGCGGCGATCTGAACCTGACCGCCCCGGTCGAGGGCGACGAGCCGGTCGTCGTGATCCTGCAGGCCGATGGACCGGGCCGCATCTTTGCCGCGGCCGAGTTGAAGTAGCCCGCTGCCGGCTATTTCCAGCGCCGGTGCACCCAGAACCACTGTTCGGGATGCAGGCGAACCTGTGCCGCCAGACTGTCGTTCAGGGCCTGCGTCATGGTACGCGCATCGGTGTGGGCGATCGGCGCCTCGACGATCAGTTCGAAATGCAGGCCATCGGGTTGGCGGATGCCGTAGACCGGCACCAGAAGGCAATCGTATTTCAGCGCCATCTGCGCCGCCGACAGCGCGGTCAGCGCCCGGTGCCCCAGAAAATCCAGAGGTGCGCCAGAGTGGAAATGCTGGTCGATCAGCATGCCCACCATGCCGCCGCCGCGCAGATGGGTCACCATCTCGGCCAGGCCCTTGCGGCCGCGGGCAAAGAGCGGCTCGGATATCGCCCGGATGGTGGCCGCGAAATGCGCGTCGAAATAGGGGTTGCGCTGCGGCCGGTAGAGCCCGCCGGTCGCAATGCCCCGGCCCGCCAGCACCGCGCGCGCAATGTCATGGTTGCCGAAATGGCCCGAGACGAGGATGACACCGCGCCCGGCCGCGCGCGCCTCTAGGATGGGGCCAAGGCCCACGCCAAGGATGGGCGTGTCCTTGACCTGCGCCTTGAAGGCCGTGGGGGAATAGATCTCGGCCAAGGTGCGCCCGGCATTGTCGCAGACCCGCGCCACCAGATCCTCGACCTCGGCCTTGGGCAGGTCGGGCCAGATCAGCGCCAGATTGTCGCGCACCCTTTGGTCATAACCTGCGACCGGCGCGATCAGCCGCCGCATCACCCAGCCGCCAACCGGCACGCGCCAGCGATAGGGCAGGGCGCGCATCAGCCCGATCACCCCGGCCAGCACCAGATTCTCCGCCCAGGCGAGCGGCTTGAACCAGCGCGATGAGGTCTTGACTGCGGCCACTCTTACCCCGACGAGCCGATCCGTGGCCCGCTCCTTTCCTGGGCCCAGACATAAAGACCCGCCAGAGCGATCACAAGCGCACCCAACAGGGTGAATCGGTCGGGCCAGGCGCCAAAGGCCGCACCCGACCAGAAGACCGCAAAGACCATGTCCAGATAGCCGAAGGGCGCCAGAACCGTGGCCTGCGCCCGCGAATAGGCGCGGATGGTGAAAAGCTGCGCCACGGCGCCGAGCGCGCCCAGAACGGTGAACATCGGCAGATCGTGCCACGGGATCGGCTGCCAATAGGCCGGCAGCACCGCCGAAGTCGCGACCGACCCGAAGGCCGCGGCATAGAACATCGCGGCCGCCGGCGTCTCTCGTGCGCCGACCAGCCGGGTCAGGAGCATGTTGCCCGCATAGGAAAAGGCGCAGATCAGGGGCAAAAGCGCCGCCCAGCTGAAGACGCCCAGACCCGGCCGCGTGATGATCAGCGCGCCGACCAGCGCCGCCAGCACCCCCGTCACCCGCGCCCGGCTGAGCCTTTCGCCCAGAAACAGCGCCGCGCCCAGCGTGATCAGCACCGGATTGATGTCGGCCAGCGCCGTGGCCTCGGCCAGGCCGATGTAATTGAGCGAGACAAAGAAGAACACCGTGGCGCCCAGCTGGGTCATCGAACGCAAGAGATGCCAGCCCGGCATCCGGGTCCGCACCGCCTGTCTCAGGCGCGGGCCGAAGTACAGAAGTACGAAGAACAACTGCCCGACATTGCGCGCCCAGATCACCTCGATCGTGGGGTAAAGCGCGATCATGTGCTTGGCCAGCGCGTCCATCGCGGTAAAGCAAAAGATCGCGAAGGCCAGGAACAGAATGCCCGTCCGGGCCGCCGTGGCGTCAGGATGTGTCACGACTTGTCTTTCCAGCAGCCTCCGGCCCCGGCGCAAGCTAGGGGCGGAACCGGGCCGGAGCAAGAGGCGGCAGCCCGGCTTTTTATCGCCCGATCAAGAATTCCACCACGGCCGGGCCTTGCCACCAAGGCGGGAAGGGCGGGCCGTGGCCGCAGCGAGGCGGACACCGGTCGCTGCGGCGCCGACAGGAGGGCCGGCCTTGCCGCCCGGTCGAAGGGGCCGGGCCCTTGAGGTCGCAGCGATTGCGTCCTATCGGCGCGACAGGCAGCTTTGGCGCCGTGGCGCGGGCGGGAGGGCACCCCCCGGCCTTGCGGCCACAACGGCAAGTTAGGCCTTGCGGCCGCAGCGGCAAGCCCGGCCTTGCGGCCGGAACGGCAAAACCAGACTTGCGGCCGGAACGGCAAACCCAGACTTGCGGCCGGAACGGCAAGCCCGGCCTTGCCGCCGCGAAGGGGGGCTGTGAGGCCCGACCGCGACAGTGGCCACAACGGCGGGCCCGCACTGCGCTGCCTCACTCCTCGGGCTGGACGAGCACGATTTCGCCGCTGCCCTCCAGCTGGCGGATCGCCATCACGATCACGCCCATCGCCTCCTCTCCGTCCTTTTCCTTGATCTTGCCGCGCTGGCCGATCTCTTCGCGCAGGGTCTGGGTCATGCGCTGGGACAGGCTGGCCAGGATATGTTCGGCCGAGGGCTCAAGGTCGGGATTGGCCAGGGCATAGCTGAGTGCCGTGACGAGGGCGACCTGATCGACGACGCGGATCACCTTGGGCACGTCGCGCGGGCCGAGCTTGGCCTTGATATGTTCGAAGGTGAAGATGTTCTTCTTGACGATCTGGGCAAAGTCGGCGTCGGTTTCCTGCAGGCTTCTCAGCACATCGTCGCGGGTCGCTGCGGCGGCGATGTTGAGGATGGCGCCGACCCTTTCGCCGGGTCCCACGTCAAAGGCCTTGAGCGGCTGGCTGTCGAGCTGGGAGGCCAGAGCCATGCCGATGCGGCGCACGGTGTCGGGATCGACATTGCCGGTCAGCGAGACCGCATAGGCAACCTGGCGCGCCCGCTCGCCCGGGAATTTCGACAAAAGTTCCGCCGCGCGCGGCACGGGCAGTTTTGACAGGACAACGGCGCAGACCTCGATGCTTTCTTCTTCCAGAACGGGCAGGATATGGTCGAAGGACAGGGCGCTGATCCGCTCCCACGGGTCGATGGAGGAATTGGCGCCCGACATGCGCCGCAGCCGGCTGGCCGCATTGGCCGAAAGGTGACCGTCCATGATGGAAAGCGCGCCTTCGAGCCCGCCGGGGAACGAAAGACCGACCTGATCGAGTTCGGCCATGAATTCCTCGACCACGGCGCGCAGGGTGGCGCGGCTGACCCGGCGCATCTGGCCCATCTGTTGGGCGAGAGCGGTCTGCATCTCTTCGGGCAGGGCGCTGAGCGGGATCGGCGCCCCTTCCGACAGCAAAAGCCGCACGATGATGGCCGCCTTTTCGCGCGGCTTGATCCGGGGCGGGGCATGGCCGGGCAGGGCCGGCGCCTGAAAGGCGTCGGGATTGGTCAGACTGGCCAGCATTGCGGGGTTGAACGCCATCACGCCTCCGATTCTTCAGATGGGAGGAGGGTGCGCGATCGGGGTTAAGTCCGGGTGAAGATTGACGCCCGGCAAGGCTGGTTGTGCGGCGCGGGCTGTAAGGGTCGTGCCAGCTGGGGTCTTGCGCCCCGCACCCGCGCGAAAAGCGCGGGCTTCACATACCCGCACCGGCTGCCAAGGGTGGGGGGTCACGCCCCCCGCACCCGATGCAAACGCGCGGGGGCTTCACACCCCCGCACCCGCTGCCAAGAGCGGGGGGTTCACACCCCCCGCACCCGCTGCAAAAGAGCGGGGGTTTCACACCCCCGCACCCCTGTGGGATATTTCCGAACAGATGAACAGGGCAGCGGTGAGGGATCTGCGGGCTGCGTCGGTGGAACGGATGAGCGGCCGGCTCAGGCGCCGAAGACGCGGGCGAAGATCGTGTCCACGTGCTTGGTGTGATAGGCGAGGTCGAACTTCTCCTCGATCTCGACGGGCGACAGGGAGGCGGTCACTTCGGGGTCGGCCAGAAGCTCGGTCTTGAAATCGGCGCCTTTCTCCCAGACCTTCATCGCGTTGCGCTGCACGAGGCGGTAGCTGTCCTCGCGGCTGACGCCGGCCTGGGTCAGGGCCAGAAGGACGCGCTGCGACATGACCAGGCCTTTGAACTTGTTCAGGTTCCGCGCCATGTTCTCGGGGTAGACCAGCAGCTTTTCGATCACCCCGGCCAGGCGGTGCAGCGCGAAATCGAGCGTGATCGTGGTGTCCGGGCCTATGGCGCGTTCCACGCTGGAATGGCTGATGTCGCGTTCATGCCAGAGGGTGACATTTTCCAGCGCCGGGGTGACGGCCGAGCGGACCAGCCGTGCGAGGCCGGTCAGATTCTCGGTCAGGACGGGGTTCCTTTTATGCGGCATGGCCGAGGAGCCCTTCTGGCCGGGCGAGAAGAACTCTTCCGCCTCAAGCACTTCGGTGCGCTGCATGTGGCGGATCTCGGTCGCGATGTTTTCGATCGAGGAGGCGATGACCCCCAGCGTGGCAAAGAACATCGCATGGCGGTCGCGCGGGATGACCTGGGTCGAGATCGGTTCGGGCGTCAGACCCAGCATCTGGCAGACATGGGCCTCGACCGCGGGGTCGATGTTGGCGAAGGTGCCGACGGCGCCCGAGATGGCGCCGGTGGCGACCTCGGCGCGGGCGTTGATCAGGCGGGCGCGGGCGCGCGACATTTCGGCGTAAAAGCGCGCGAAGGTCAGGCCCATGGTGGTGGGTTCGGCATGGATGCCGTGGCTGCGCCCGATGCGCAGGGTGTATTTGTGTTCGTGGGCGCGGGTCTTGAGGGCGGCCAGAACCCGGTCGAGCCCGGCCAACAGCAGGTCGGCGGCGCGGCAGAGCTGGATGTTGAGCGTTGTGTCCAGCACATCGGACGAGGTCATGCCCTGATGGACAAAGCGCGCCTCGTCGGCGCCGACGATCTCGGCCAGATGGGTCAGGAAGGCGATCACGTCGTGTTTGGTCACGGCCTCGATCTCGTCGATCCGGGCCACGTCGAAGGTGACATCGCGCGCTTTCCAGACGCCCTCGGCGTGGGATTTCGGGATGACGCCCAGGGCGGCCTGCGCATCCATGGCATGGGCCTCGATCTCGAACCAGATCTTGAAGCGGGTCTCGGGCGACCAGAGGGCGACCATTTCGGGGCGGGAATAGCGCGGGATCATGGGGCGGCCTTTCAGCGGGGGATGCGCCCCCTTAATCCGCGAGGGGAATGGGTGCAAGATGGCGGGCGCAGGGGACGGGGCGCGGCAGACACTGGCGCGAAAGCGGCGGGCTCAGGAGCGGCGGGTTCAGGACAGACCGGCGCAGGGGGGCCTGGCGCAGGGCGGCCGCGCCTGCCGCTTGGCGCTTGCCAGTTGGCGCCAAAAGGTGCCACCATCGCGTGTGAAGCGCATCGCGCCGGCATGATCGGCGCGCGGCCGGGACAACAGCAGGAGACAGCCATGGAAGTGGTCAAGGGAAGCGAGCTCACCATCACCTTCGACGGGACGCGCTGCGTGCATTCGCGCAATTGCGTGCTGAGTCATCCGGAGGTCTTCGTGCCCAATGTCAAAGGCGAATGGATCCACCCCGATGCCGCCAGCGCCGAGACGGTGCTGCAGATCGGCATCAACTGCCCCTCGGGCGCGATCCGCGTGGCGCGCAATGATGGCAGCGGCACGTCGAACGTGGCGCCGGTCGTCAACCTCCTGCGGCTGCGCGAAAACGGCCCCCTGGCCTTCGAGGCGCCGCTGCGGGTGGCCGGGCAGGACGAGCCTGCGCCGCGCGCCACGCTGTGCCGCTGCGGGGCCTCGGCGCGCAAGCCCTGGTGCGATGGCAGCCATGCGGCGGCGGGCTTTGTGGCGAGCGGCGAGCCTGCCGCCAGGGACGCCGCAGCACTTGAGGCGCGCGACGGGCTGGTCGAGGTGCTGCCCCAGCCCAACGGCCCTTTGAAAGTGGTGGGCAATCTGGAGGTTGTCTCGGGCACCGGGCGCACGGTCAACCGGGTGACCCAGACCTTCCTCTGCCGCTGCGGTCAGTCGAAGAACAAGCCCTATTGCGATGGCAGCCACAAGGCGGCCGGCTTCGTGGCGGAGTGAGCGGGGGCACAGATACCGCCCTCTGACAAAGGTAGGATGGGCAATCTGCCCATCTTGCGCGCTTGTGTCCTGAAAGATGGGCAGATTGCCCATCCTACCTAGATCAGGCGGGGGTCGAAGGGATAGCGCGTCAGGTTCTCGTACCCGGTTTCGGTGATCAGCACCTGATCTTCGAGCTTGATCGAAAAGGCGCCGCCTTCGGGCGAGACCAGCGCCTCGACGCAAAGCACCATCCCGGGCTCCAGCACCGCATCGAAGGCGCCCGGTGTCCAGCCATCGGGGTAGGTCACATAGGGCCATTCGTCGCACAGCCCCACGCCGTGCATCTTGCAGGAATATTTCTGCTTCCAGTACTGATCCTCGAGCTGGTGGCCGCCATGCACCAGTGCGTCGATCGAGACGCCGGGCCTGAGCATCTCCATATTGACGCGGATATGGTCCATCGCGTGATGCATGGCCGAGATCATCGCATTCGAGGGCCGCGCCTCGCCCAGCCACCAGGTGCGCGAAATGTCGATGCAAAAGCCGTAGCAGCCGATCAGGTCGGTGTCGAAGGCGAGGATCTCGTTTTCCGCCACGATCCGCGGCCCGCATTCCTGAAACCACGGGTTGGTGCGCGGGCCCGAGGCCAGAAGCCGCGTCTCGATCCACTCGCCGCCGCGGGCGATGTTGGCGCGGTGCAGTTCGGCCCAGATCGCGTCTTCGGACACGCCGCCACCCGGCACCTTGGTGCGGGCAAAGGCCTCCATCTCGGCGATCGAGGCTTCGCAGGCGTGATGGGCGCAGCGCATGGCGCGGATCTCGTCCGGGCCCTTGATGGCGCGGGTGCGTTCGGTGACCTCTTCGCCCTCCATCACCGCAAAGCCGGCCCGTTCCAGCGCGCGCAGGCCATGCACCATGATCTTGTCCACCGCGAGCCTGCGGTTCATGCCGGCATGTGCGCGCATCACCTCGTCGACCTGGGCGGCAAAGCCGGTCGCGGCCGCCTCGCCGCGGTCGCCGGTCGAATTGTAAAAGAAGGTGGCGCCCGAGCGCAGTTCCTTGACCAAGGGGTTGAAGGTCACGAGGAAGGGCGAGTTCTTGTATTCCCACATCACCATATGGCCATCGGCGCACAAGAGGCAGGCGCGAAACGGGTTGTGGGCGTTCCACAGCTGCATGTTGGTCGTGTCCGTGGCATAGCGGATGTTCAGCGGGTCAAAGAGCAAGAGCCCGCCATAGCCGCGCGCCACGATGGCCCTGGTCAGGCGGCGCCAGCGGTCTTCGCGCATCGCGGCCAAATCGGGCAATGCCAGGCCCGCCGCCGCCCATTCGGCAAAGGCCAGCTGGGTCGGGCCGATCTCGACCCGGTCATTGTCGTTGGGCGTGCCGTCCCCCAGCGTGGCCCCGCGCGCGGGATCGATCTTGCGCCGGTCTGCAAAGTGATCTGCCATGGCTGCCCCCTCATCTGCGCTGCAGTCTGCGCGGGGCCGGGCGCTTGGCTTTGCCCCGCGCGACCGGGCATGTCGGAAATGGTGCGCCGCCGGGGCGCGGTGCCGCAAGCCCGGGATTTTGAGGCGGGCCGGCCGCGCAGGGGCTTTTCCCGCGCGGCCGGGACCTGTACCACGGGCCCATGTCCGACCCTCAGTTCCCCCCGATCCTGCACGCGCGCCTTCCGGTCCTGCCCTGGATGAAAGCAGTGCTCTGGCGTCTGCCCGGCATCCAGCCTCTGGCCCTGCAAGACTGGATCGAGGTGGACGAGGCCTATGCCGCCCAGATGGCCGAACGCGCCCGGCTGATGGCCGAAGCCGCCGACTGGGTCCATGTCCTGCCCGAAGCCGCGCGCCCCGCCGCGGTCGAGGCGCTCGATCTGGTGCTGACCCTTCTGGCGGCCAAGCCCGGCTTTGCGGTTGGCCCGCAAACCGTGACACGGCCCGATGGCGTCACGGTGCCGATCGACCGCGCGGCGCCACTTCTGACCCTCGGCGCGCTGGTGCAGGAGGACATCTGCCTTATGCAACGGCAGGACGACGAACACGTGCTGACCGCGGCGCTTTTGTGCTTTCCGGCCAGCTGGACGCTGGCGGAAAAGCTGGGGCGGCCCCTGACCGGCATCCACCGCCCCGTGGCGCCCTATGACGACCAGGTGGCGCGCCGCGTCCAGCGCCTCTTCGATGCGATCCGCCCCGAACAGCCCCTGTGGCGGATGAATGCCTTTCTTTACGCCGATCCCGCGCTGCACCAGCCCAAAAGCGAGGCCGCGCCGCGCCAGCGCATCGGCGAAAGACCCTATCTGCGTGCGGAACGTCAGGCGCTGGTGCGGCTGCCCAAAAGCGATGCCGTGGTCTTTTCCATCCACACCTATGTCGTGCCTGCCGCCACGCTGAGCGCCGAGGAACACGCGGCCCTTGTCGCCCAGGGACACTGAAGCCGGGGGGCATTGAAGCCGGGGCCGCCGGTTCCAGGGCCGCCGGTTTCGAGCCCCCTGATCTCAGGACCGCGCCATGGCCTGCACCGCGGTGCCCAGCGGCGAATGGGCAAAGGACAGGATGGCCCCCACCACCGCGACCCAGCGCAGCGACAGCCGAAAATCCTCGCCCCGCAGGATCGAATAGGTCATCACCGCGGCCCCCATCGGAGGATATATCACGATGAGCGTCGCATTGAGGCAATGGGTCGCAAGCCGCATCGGCGTGCTGGGCTTCTGGATCGGCTCGGGGTCGGTCGGATAAAGCGCCTCGCGCACCCGGATCATCGCCTCGTCGCGCGGTCGCGGCAGTTGCGGACGGTCATTGGCGACGGCCACCGTCAAGGCTGCGCCCCGCTCCCGTTCCGAGTGCCAGTAGCCCAGCGGGCGACCATAGGCATCGGGCGCGCCGGCGACCCAGCGCGACGGCGGCTTGCGCTTGGCGGCTTTGGGCCTGGCATGCCCGGGCCAGGCGATCCGCGCCTTCGCGATGGCGTCCGGACAGGTGGCCTCGGCCGGGGCCAGAGGCGGAAACCGCGCTGCAACGGGGGCAGCGACCGGTTCGGCGCTGCTCAGTTCCGGCAGGTTGTCGAACAGGTCGTCCACCACATCGGCATCGACCGGGCCTTCGATCTCTTGCCACAGGATCGCCTCCGGGGCATAGCGCGCCTGCAACAGTTCGACCAGCCGCGAACACAGTGTCGCGTGATGCGAGGATTCGCGGCTTTGACGGGTGCTTGGTCCGACCGAAAGCGTCAGGCATGTGGCATGTCCACCGCGCCCGAACTGCACGAAGGCCAACAGGATCCGGGTTTCGGCCACGTCGAACCAGGCCAGATCGTCGAAATCCCACACCACCCGAACCGGATGCGCCGCGCCGGAATCCACGGCGAGTTTCGTCAGCACCGTTTCCAGCTGATTGACGATCCGGTTGAAGTCCAACGCTTGTTCCGGCGGATACAACAATTGGGCAATCGTACTGAGCACAGGATGAGCCATGGTGTTTCTCCTCGCTTCAAGGTTGAAACCATGGAGGCTGATTGTGCCCGGATCGCGAAACAACTACGTTAATTGTAAGGAAATAGCGCCGCAACGCGGCGCGTTTCTGCCACAAAGACAATGGCCAGGGATCAGGAGGACTGTCGCACGGGGCGGCTCAATCCCAGTCTTTGAGGTCACCGCCGTTCAAATGGTACCAGCCAGCCTGCACGAGGCCGATGGGCAGGGCCAGGGTCAGGCTGCCCCAGGCGATGGCATGGGCGCCAATCCGCATCAGGACTGTGGGCTCTTGCGGCCCGATCGGCAGGAACCGCGCGGAGGCGGGCAGGGGGGAAGGCGCAGATGCTTGGGCCTGCATCATGGCGCGGATCGCCTGCACGGCGGGATCCGGGTCCGATAGGCCGCGCGGCTTGCGGGCCAGCGCCGCGGCCAGATCGGCATCCGGACCGGAAGGGGGGCTGGCATGGCCGGGTTGCACCTGCGCGGGCCGGCTTTGGGCGGCCTGATCGGGCGCAGGCCGGATCAGGTCGGGATAGGCCAGGGGCTGCGGCGCGGCGGGCGGGGGCTGCAGCAGAAGCCGCGCCTCTGACATACGGGTGGCAAGGCAGGCCACGGCTTCGCTGACGCTCTCGCGCCGGGGCAGGTGGCGCGCGGCCTTGCCCAGCCAGGACATGGCAAAGCGCCCGGCGCCGATCTGCTCTGCCAGGGTCTTGACCGTGCCCGCGCCCCGGTCGAGCCGCGGCGCAAGCCAGCGGCGGGTCATCTCTTGCCCGACCCTGAACCAGGCGCGCAGGTCGAATTTGGGTTGCTGACGGCCGGCGATCCAAATGGGCGGCCGTTCGACATTGTCAGAATCACTTTGGCGTTGAGGCCGGGGCATGGCAGTGCTCCGCTAAAATATGCGCCTCGTTCGTCGCAAAAAACCGCGGCTTGGCTGAGACCTTTTGGTGGCGCAATCATGGCCGGGCCGCGGGGCCGGGTCGGCGCCCAGTGGCGTGGCGGTGCGGGGCACGGGGCGGCTTCGTTGACAGGAGGGGGCGGCAGGGCCTAGCCTTGCGCCCTGCGTGGGCTGGCGCGGAACGGGGCGAGGTGGCAGTTTGCGCAGGACATCGGGCTTCAGCCGGATCGGATGGCCCGACCTTCGGGCCGCGGGGCTGGGCGCTGTTCTGGCGGCTGTGCTGGGCGGGCTTTGGCCGGCATCGTCAGGGGTCGTAGAGTCAGGGCCCGTGGGGTCAGGAGCCGACGATTCTAGGGCCGACGATTCTCGGGCCGTGGATTATCGGGTTGTGGAGTCTGGCGCCTTGGATTCCGGAGCCTTGGATTCTGGCGCCGTCGATCCGGGTCCGCGCCTTCTGACCCCGCAGGAGGCGCCGGTCTGGCGCGCCGTGGGGCCCTTGAACGTCGCCGGCAACCGGTCCTGCACCGCGACGCTGATTTCCGACCACGAGGCGATCACCGCGGCGCATTGCCTGTTTCACCCCGTCACCCATCACCGCGCCGAGGTGGCCGACATCAAGTTCGTCATCGGGCAGGACCGCGACACCTATGCCGCCGTGCGCGGCGTGGTGGCGACGGCCATCCTGCCCGGCTATGTCTATTCCGGGCGCAAGGCCGATCTGAGTGCGGTGCACAACGACCTCGCCTTGCTGGAGCTGGACAGTCCGGTCCCCGCGGACGAGGCCACGCCCTTGCAGGTCGCCGACTGGCCGGGCGCGGGGCCGCGCGGTGCCCGGGTCGATATCGTGGGCTATGGCAGCGACCGGCGCTTTTCCGCCTCGATCCGCAGCGATTGCGCAGTGGCCGACACCGCCGAGACCATGTCGCTGGTCGATTGCGTCTCGGTTCCGGGTCTGTCGGGCGCGCCTGTCGCGATCACGCCTGCCGAAGGGGCGGCGCCGCAGGTCGTGGCGGTGGTCTCGGCCGCGGTTGGGGCGGCCGGCGACCCCAAGGGCACGCTGGTCGTCTCGGTGGCGCCGCTTCTGGCCGCGTTGCGCGCCGCGCTGCCCTGATCATGCGAAAGGGGCGCCCGAACCGGGCGCCCCCCTTGACGATCCTGCCGACAAGGTCAGCAGGAATAGTACATCGCATATTCGACCGGGTGGGGCGTGTGTTCGAAGTTGTACACTTCTTCCCACTTCAGGCCCATGTAGGCCTCCAGCGCCTCACGGTTGAACACGTCGCCGGCCAAGAGGAAGTCCATGTCCTTCTCCAGCTCTTCCAGCGCCTCGCGCAGCGAGCCGCAGACGGTCGGGATCGCGGCCAGTTCTTCCGGCGGCAGGTCATAGAGGTCCTTGTCCGAGGCCGGACCCGGGTCGATCTTGTTCTTGATGCCGTCCAGACCCGCCATCATCAGGGCCGCGAAGGCCAGATAGGGGTTGGCTGACGGATCGGGGAAGCGGGCTTCGACGCGCTTGGCCTTGGGGCTTTCGGTCCACGGAATACGCACGCAACCCGAGCGGTTGCGGGCCGAGTACGCGCGCAGCACCGGCGCCTCGAAGCCCGGGATCAGCCGCTTGTAGCTGTTGGTCGAGGGGTTGGTGATGGCGTTCAGCGCCTTGGCATGCTTCAGGATGCCGCCGATGAAGTACAGAGCCTCCTGCGAAAGGTCGGCATACTTGTCGCCGGCGAAGAGCGGCTTGCCGTCCTTCCAGATCGACATGTTGACGTGCATCCCCGAGCCGTTGTCGCCCTTCATGGGCTTGGGCATGAAGGTCACGGTCTTGCCATAGGCGGCGGCGACGTTGTGGATGACGTACTTGTACTTCTGGATGTTGTCGGCCTGTTCGACCAGACCGCCGAAGATCATGCCAAGTTCGTGCTGGGCGGTGGCGACCTCGTGGTGGTGCTTGTCCACGCGGATGCCCATGCGCTTCATGGTCGACAGCATTTCCGAGCGCAGATCCTGCGCGGCGTCCACCGGGTTGACCGGGAAGTAGCCGCCCTTGTAGCCGGCGCGGTGGGCCAGGTTGCCGCCCTCGAAGCTCGCGTCGGTGTTCCAGGCCGCATCTTCGGCGTCGATCTGGTAGGACACCTTGTTCGGGCTGATCTGATAGCGCACGTCGTCGAAGATGAAGAATTCGGCTTCCGGCCCGAAATAGGCCGCATCGCCAATGCCCGAGGATTTCAGGTAGGCTTCCGCCTTCAGCGCGATCTGGCGCGGGCAGCGGTCATAGGCCTCGCCGGTGTCGGGCTCGACCACGTTGCAATGCACGCACAGCGTCTTTTCGGCATAGAAGGGGTCCATGTAGACCGAGGCCGCATCGGGCATCAGCTTCATGTCCGACTGGTCGATCGACTTCCAGCCCGCGATGGAGGAACCGTCGAACATGAAGCCTTCTTCGAAGAAGTCCTCGTCCACAAGATCGGCCACCAGCGTCACGTGCTGCAGCTTGCCCTTGGGGTCGGTAAAGCGGATGTCGACGTATTCGACGTCTTCGTCCTTGATCAGTTTCAGAGCATCGCTGACTGCGCTCATCATGCTGCCTTTCGGGTTGGGGTTTGAGTAGAAGGCCCTTGCGGGCCGGTCGTTTCATCGGCGCCCGGTTGAGGGCGCCTAGATCGCGTCGTCGCCGGATTCGCCGGTGCGGATCCGGATGGCCTGTTCGACAGAGGACACGAAGATCTTGCCATCGCCGATCTTGTCCGTGCGCGCCGCCGAGATGATCGCGGCAATCGCCGCATCGACCATGTCATCGGACAGGACGACCTCGATCTTCACCTTGGGCAGGAAGTCCACGACATATTCGGCACCGCGATAGAGTTCGGTATGGCCCTTCTGACGGCCAAATCCCTTGACTTCGGTCACGGACAGCCCCTGGATCCCCGCCTCTTGCAGCGCCTCTTTGACTTCATCGAGCTTGAATGGCTTGATGATGGCCTCGATCTTCTTCATGCGACTCCCCCGGGGCGTGTTCCGTCTGTCGCCGTCTGACCACTTTGTTAACGCAGGGACAATTGGCGAGGGGGGCCGCAAGCCAGAGGTCGGCGGAAAACTGGGAGCGCCGCCTTAAATCTACGCAAGGCGCCTATTAAATAATCAGATTGAAAACAAAAGTGACGCCAGGATGACCGAATTTCTCAGCGCGGCCCAGATGCGCGCGGCAGAGGCCGCGGCCATGGGCGCCGTGACCGGGCTTGACCTGATGGAACGTGCCGGCGCCGGGGTGGTCGAGGCGGTGCTTGACGCTTGGCCCGAGTTGAGCGCCGGCCTTTTCCGCGCCGTGGTCCTGTGCGGGCCGGGCAACAACGGCGGCGATGGCTATGTCATCGCACGCCTCTTGCTGGATCGGGGCTGGCAGGTCGAGGTCTTTGCGCTCGCCCCGCCTGCCACCTCCGATGCCCGGGCGATGCGTGCGCTGTGGGGCGGCCCGGTTGCCGATTTCGCGGCGCTGACCTGGGAAGGGTTCGAGCGGGCCGATGTGGTCGTGGACGCGGTCTTCGGCACGGGCCTCGGCCGGCCGCTCGCCCCCGGCGTCTGGGGTGCGCTCGAGATGGCGCGGCGCGGCCGGCGTCTGGTGGCGGTGGATGTGCCAAGCGGGCTCTGTGCGGACAGCGGGCGGGTTCTGGCAGAGGGCGAGGCGCCCGACTGGCCGGCTGACCTGACGGTGACCTTCGGGGCGGCCAAGCTCGGCCATGTGCTGGATCAGGGTCCCTCGCGCTGCGGCAGGCTCCGCGTCGTGCCGATCGGGGTCGAGGACGAGGTTCGCGCCCTGCTGCGCAGCGATCCGGCCGGCGTGGTCGAGGCGGCCTCCGCCTCGCGCGATCTGGCCAAGGGACAGGGGCACAAGTTCAGCCATGGCCATGCGCTGGTCCTGTGTGGCCCGCCTGGCCGTGGCGGCGCGGCCCGGATGTCGGCGCGTGGTGCGCTTCGGATCGGCGCAGGCCTTGTGACCCTGGCCTGCCCGCCCGGGGCCCTGGCCGAAAATGCCGGGCGGCTTGATGCGATCATGCTGAAACCCGTGGCCGATGCGGCGGATCTGCGGGAGGTGCTGGCCGATCCGCGGATCAGCGCCCTCTGCCTTGGGCCGGGCCTTGGACTCGACGACCGGACGCATGATCTTGTGTCGGCCGCAGTGCAGGACGGGCGGCCCCTGGTGCTGGATGCCGATGCGCTGACGCTGCTGGCCCGCGATGCCGCGCTTTTTGCGGCCCTGCACAAGGGTTGTGTCCTCACACCCCATGCCGGCGAGTTCGCCCGATTGTTTCCCGACATCGCCGCGCCGCTGCAAGCGCCGGCCACACGCGGCCCGGCCTGTTCCAAGGTGGATGCCACGCGCGCGGCTGCGGCGCGGGCGGGCTGCGTGGTGCTGTTCAAAGGTGCCGACACGGTGATCGCCGCCCCCGACGGCACCTGTGCGATCAACGCCGCCCATTACGACCGCGCCGCCCCCTGGCTGGCCACCGCCGGCGCCGGAGATGTGCTGGCAGGCTTCATCGCAGGCCTTCTTGCCCGCGGCTTTCCGCCGCTCATGGCTGCGGAAAGCGCCGCCTGGCTCCACGTCGAGGCTGCCCGCAGCTTCGGCCCCGGCCTCATCGCCGAAGACCTGCCCGAAGAGCTTCCCAAAGTGCTGCGCGCCCTCTGACAGCGCCATTCATCGAGGTGCCGATACGCCGCACGGGTTTCGGGGGAAAGGTTTTCGAGGGCACGGGTTTCGAGGGCAGGGGTTTCGAGGGGAGGTCGCACCTCCCCTCGGGCAGGGGGTGCGGGGGGCGGCGGCCCCCCGTTGGCCCGGGCACCGCGCAGCTCTCAGGCGCGCACGGCGATTCCTTCGCAAGCCATCTCCAGCCCACCTGCATAGATGACGCAGGGCTCGGCAAAGACCAGCGTGTAGAGCCGCGCCTCGGCCAGGGTTTCTGCCTTGACATATTCGCCATCGACCAGACGACCTGCCGCCACAACCGCCTGCGCCGAACCATAAAGCGCCTTCGCGCGCCAGTCGCGGATCAGGATGCCCTGCGCGGCCGAAACGGTCACATCCTCTTCCGGCCGGCCCGCCGCCAGGGCGCCATGAGCGATGCGCACCATCCTGGCATGGCGCATCACGGTCACCTCGATGCGCGAGATCCGCCGTGCGCCGGCCCGGGTCAGCA
Source organism: bacterium (assembly GCA_016124195.1). Taxonomy (GTDB): domain Bacteria; phylum Pseudomonadota; class Alphaproteobacteria; order Rhodobacterales; family Rhodobacteraceae; genus Stagnihabitans. The sequence goes on from WGOE01000006.1 coordinate 604,124, forward strand.
CCCTGTCGCCCGGCGCGAGGTAATCCACCGGCAGCGCCCCTTCCAGCGTCAGAACCCGCGTCCCGGCCAGCATGCCCTGCACTGAAAGGGCTGCGGCCTCCGCATGGTGACCCGTCTCGACATGGATGGTTGCCATCGCCGTCTCTCCTGTCCAGTCCGCCGCAAGGCCGCCCGCCCCATGGTCTTCTGCTGCAAAGTCGTCTGCAGCAAAGCAGCCTGTTGCAAAGTCGTCTGGGCCCCAGCGTGCGGCCCGACCCTCCGCTCTGCCTTTTTGCGGATGATTATGGCAAGATTTCGTTAACGGCGAGCCCAAATGGCGACAATTGCACGCTTTGCCCCACAAAAGCGTCCGCTTGATTTTCCCCCTCGCATCCGGCGGCGGCCTTTGTTAGAAGGGCGCGGATTTTGCCGGGGACGGGACGAAGCTTCACGCGAAGCCCGCCGCACCGATCCGGCTGAATGCGGGTGTGGCGAAACTGGCAGACGCACCAGATTTAGGTTCTGGCGCCGCGAGGCGTGGGGGTTCAAGTCCCTTCACCCGCACCAGATGGGATGAGCCCGAAAAGGGATGAGAAGGACAAGAGAATGCAGGTCACCGAGACCCTGAAGGACGGCTTGAAGCGCGGCTACACCATCACGGTGACGGCCGCCGAGCTTGACGCCAAAGTCAATGAAAAGCTGGTCGAGGCGCAGCCCGACGTCGAGATCAAAGGCTTCCGCAAGGGCAAGGTCCCGATGGCGATCCTGAAAAAGCAGTTCGGCCAGCGGATCATGGGCGACGCGATGCAGGAAGCCATCGACGGCGCCATGAAGGATCACTTCGACACCACCGGCGACCGCCCGGCCTTGCAGCCCGAGGTCAAGATGGTCGGCGGCGAGACCTGGAAAGAGGGTCAGGATGTCGTGGTCGAGATGTCCTATGAAGCCCTGCCGCCGATTCCGGATGTCGATGCCACCCAGATCACGCTGGAACGTCTGAGCGTGAAGGCCGACGAGGCCTCGGTCGAGGAGGCGCTCAAGAACCTGGCCGCCTCGTCGCAGACCTTCACCGACCGCAAGAAGGGCTCCAAGGCCAAGGACGGCGATCAGGTCACGATCGACTTCAAGGGCTCGGTCGATGGCGTGCCCTTCGACGGCGGCGCGGGCGAGGATTATCCGCTGGTTCTGGGCTCGAACTCGTTCATTCCGGGGTTCGAGGCGCAACTGGTGGGCGCTGCTGCCGGCGATGCGGTCAGCGTCAACGTGACCTTCCCCGAGGCCTATGGCGCGGCCCATCTGGCCGGCAAGGCTGCGGTCTTCGAATGCACGGTAAAGGCGGTGAAAAAGCCGGTTCCGGCCGAACTAAACGATGAACTGGCCAAGAAATACGGCGCCGAGGACCTCGCCGCGCTGAAGGGCCAGATCGCCGAACGGCTGGAGGCCGAATACAAGGGCGCCGCCCGCGCTGTGATGAAGCGTGCGCTTCTCGACCAGCTGGATGCGATGGTGAAGTTCGAACTGCCGGCCTCGCTGGTTGAAGCCGAGGCGGGGCAGATCGCCCACCAGCTCTGGCACGAAGAGCACCCGGACGATCATGGCCACAACCATGACGCCATCGAGACCACGGACGAGCACAAGACACTGGCCGAGCGTCGGGTCCGTCTTGGGCTCTTGCTGGCCGAGGTGGGCCGCAAGGCCGAAGTGACGGTGACCGATCAGGAAATGACGCAGGCGGTGCTGAATGCCGCGCGCCAGTATCCCGGTCAGGAACGCGCCTATTTCGAATTCGTGCAGAAGAACGCCCAAGTGCAACAGCAGCTGCGCGCGCCGATCTTCGAGGACAAGGTGGTCGATCACATCGTGGCCGGCGCCAAGGTCACCGACAAGGAAGTCAGCAAGGACGACCTGCAAAAGCTGGTCGAGGCGCTGGACGAACTCTGATCGACGATTTTTCTGCGAAAAATCGGGGGCCGCGTCGGGGTGACGCGGCCCCCTTTACTTTGCAGCGTCCCGGCGGCAGCTGGCTTGGGTCTTGTTCCGGCATCAGGGCCTGATCGACGTCATCCACCTTGGCGCAGATGGGTCCGGGCCTTCTATGGCACGGCGGGTTTGGCGGTGGCCGCAGCCGGCTCCATCCCTTCGGCGCGCAGCACGTAGATGCCCGCGCCGATGATCACCGCGATGCCAAGCCAGCCCAGCCCATCGGGCAACTGACGCCAGAACATCCAGCCCCAGAGCAGGCCCCAGAAGGCAAACGAGAACTCGAAGGGGGCCACGACCGAAGACAGGCCGATCCTGTAGGCCTGGGTCAGCAGCGTCAGCCCCACCGCCGCAATCAGCCCGCAGCTGCACATCAGCGCGGCATCGAAGGCCGTGGGCGCCTGCCAGCCGCGCGTGAGAAAGGCAAGGCTCGGGTGAAACGCCTCGGCATGGCCGCCCGGCCCATAGATCAGCGACAGGGCAAGGCTGCAGACCAGAAAGGCATTGTTGCCCCAGAAGGCCATGGCGGCGGCGCTGTCGCGCGTGCCCATCTTGCGGGCCATGATCATCGACAGCGCATAGGCAAAGCCGCAGAAGATCGGCAGAAGGGCGGCCCAGTCGAAGACCGCGCCGCCCGGCCGCACCAGGATCAGCACTCCGCCAAAGCCAAGCGCCACGGCAAACCAGCGCCGCAGCGAGACCTTCTCGTGCAGCATGACGACCGACAGGATCACGATGATCAGCGGGGCGGTGAAATAGAGCGCCACGGTCGTGGCCATCGGCAGGGCCGCCAGCGCCAGATAATAGGCGGTATAGGCCAGAAAGTTCAAAAGCCCCCGCATCAGCATGGCGGGCCACGAACGGCTGACCAGGGTCCTCAGGCTGCCATCGAACCACCAGGTGATGGCCAGCATGAAGGGGATGGCGGTCACTGACCGCAGCACCATCGCCTCGTGCAGCGGATAGCTGCCCGACAGGAGCTTCAGGATCAGATCCTGCACCGAAAAGATCGCGATGCCGGCGACAAGGCACAGGATGGCGCTGAGGTTGGACGGGCGTTGCATGGCGCCGAAGCTAATGCAGCCCATCCGGGGTGCTGCGCCATTTGCGACCTTGGCGGCGCTATTGCGCATCCTTCGGCTAAGCCCCGGACGCTCCGGCAATTGCCTTCAGCGTGCCGCCCGGCAGATCAAGCCGCGCCTGCGGCAAAGTGCATAATTCCGGTCCTGACTCGGGTCAAGCCGATTTGCCGCAAGGCCCCGTCAACCGCATGGCCGGTGTCGCGCTAGGGCCGGACTGGTCCCGGGCGAGCTTTCTCTTAGCTTTTCATCCAGGTGGAAATACTCCGGGGGTCCGGGGGCTGGCCCCCGGCCCTTGGCCAAAAGGCGCCAGCGTCGGAACCGGGCGGCGTGCCTTGTCAAATAAGAAGAAGCCGCGCGAAGTTGCTCTCGCGCGGCTTTCTGTCTTGGGCTGATCCGGCGAGCTTCGGAAGGCACGATGCATCGCCATCCCAAAGCACCGGCGCAGGGCGATTGGCCCCACGCCGCCGCAGGCTCAGCGTTCGTCGCGCGGGTCGAAGTCGTTGGCAGCCCCGATTTCGTCGAAGAGTTCGGCGATTTCGAATTCCGCGGCGGCTTCGGCCTCGGCGGCCAGTTCCTGGATCGACTTGCCCGAGGCTTGCAGCTCGGCTTCTTCGATCGAACGGGCGACGTTCAGCTTGACCTTGACCACGACTTCGGGGTGCAGCGTCACCGAGACGGTGTGCATGCCCAGATCCTTGATCGGGCGATCCAGCACGACCTGACCGCGGTGCACGGTGAAGCCGGCATCGGTGGCGGCTTCGGCCGCGTCACGCGTGGTGACCGAGCCGTAGAGCGCGCCGGCATCCGAGGCCGAGCGGATCACGGTGAAGACCTGACCGTCGAGCTTGGCGCCGACGGCTTCGGCTTCCTTCTTGGTGTCGAGGTTATGCGCCTCGAGCTGGGCCTTCTTGGCCTCGAAGGATTTGATGTTGGCGGCCGAAGCGCGCAGCGCCTTGCCCTGCGGCAAGAGGTAGTTGCGGGCGTAGCCGTCCTTGACGTTCACGACTTCGCCCATCTGGCCCAGTTTGGCCACGCGTTGCAGGAGGATGAGTTGCATGTCTATCTCCTCACTTCACGGCATAGGGCAGCAGGGCGAGGAAGCGGGCACGCTTGATGGCCGTGGCAAGTTCGCGCTGCTTCTTGGCCGAGACGGCGGTGATGCGGGAGGGAACGATCTTGCCGCGCTCGGAAATGTAGCGCTGCAGCAGACGCGTGTCCTTGTAGTCGATCGCCGGAGCATTGTCCCCCGAGAAGGGGCAGACCTTGCGGCGGCGGAAAAACGGTTTGTTCGCCATGTTATGGTCCTTTCCTGATCAACGCCGCGGGGCCGAGGAGCGATCGCCGCCCCGGTCACCACCAAAGCCGCCCGAACGTTCGCCGCCCCGGTCACCACCGAAGCCGCCGCCGCCGGACCGCTCACGGTCGCCGCCGAAGGAACGCTCACGACGCTCGCCGCCGCCGAAACCACCCTCGGGGCGGTCGCCGCGCTCACGCTCGTCACGCTTTTGCATCTGGATCGACGGGCCCTCGGCATGGGCATCGACCTTGATGGTCAGGACACGCATCACGTCGTCATGCAGGCGCATCAGACGCTCCATTTCCTGGATCGCGGCCGAGGGGGCATTCGATTTCAGGAAGGCGTAGTGGCCCTTGCGGTTCTTGTTGATCTTGTAGGCCATCGTCTTGACGCCCCAGTATTCGCGGTCAACGATGGCACCACCGTTGTCGGCGACCACGGTCGCGAAATGTTCGATCAGCCCTTCGGCCTGCGCGGAGGACAAGTCCTGGCGCGAGATGAAGACATGCTCGTAAAGCGGCATGCAAGCTCCAATTCTTCAAGGCGCATTTCATAGGACGGGCTTACACTTTCCGCGGCCCGTCCACGAGAGGCTGCGCCGGTTCATGGGAATGCGGAAAGATGGGCGTCTTTAGACGGGATCGGCCCGGGATGCAAGCTGCGATGCAAGCCGGGATGCAAGCCGCGATGCAAGCCGGACTGCACGGGCCGGGGAGGGCGCGCGGCGGCCCCGGCTGGGGGGCTTCGCGCCCCCCAGACCCCCCGCGGGATATTTCCGAACAGATGAAGGACGGGGCCGGATCATCTGGCGGAGTCCGGCAGGCCGAAGACCTTGTCGAAGGCCCAGGTGAAGGCCCAGGCATAAACGAGGAAGACCGCGATCAGGACGGCTTCATAGGTCAGCGCGTTCCACAGGCTGGTCGACAGCCACCAGGCTGTGGCGGGCAACAGGATCAGCACGAGGCCGCCTTCGAAGAGGATGGCGTGGGCCGCGCGGCGGCGCGGGCTGCGGCCGCGGGTGGTCTGGCGCGCCTCCCAGGCCTCGAACCCGGTGTTGAAGATCAGCGACCAGAGCATGGCCACCCCGGCGCCGAAGGCCGAGAGCGACAGCGATCTTGCGGCGCTGGCATCCGACAACAGGGTCAGGGCCGTGCCGCCGACCAGGATGCCGATGGCTTCGAAACTGACGGCGTAGAGGATCTTGCGAAGGGCGGGGCGCATCATGGTCCTGGGGTTCGGCGGCAGATTGCAGGAGGGGGCGTTGCGCGCAAGCCCTGCAAGCGGTATCGGAGGGGAAAAGCGAGGGGGAATGAATGAGCCGCGCATATGTGTTTCCGGGACAGGGCGCTCAGGCCATTGGCATGGGGCGCGCCTTGGCCGAGGCCTATCCGGTCGCGAAGGCCGTCTTTGACGAGGTCGATGCGGCCCTGGGAGAGAAGCTTTCGGCGCTGATCTGGGAGGGTGACATCGCGACCCTGACCCTGACCGCCAATGCGCAGCCCGCGCTGATGGCGACCTCGATCGCGGCCTTGCGGGCGCTGGAGGCCGAGGGTCTGGGGATCGAAGGCGCGGCCTATGTCGCGGGGCATTCGCTGGGCGAATATTCGGCCCTTTGTGCGGCGGGCGCGCTGGATCTGTCGGACACCGCACGGCTTTTGCGGATTCGCGGCCGGGCCATGCAGGAGGCGGTGCCGGTGGGGATCGGGGCGATGGCCGCACTTCTGGGGCTCGATTTCGCCGCGGCCGCCGAGGTTGCCGCCGAAGCGGCCGAGGGCGAGGTGTGTCAGGCCGCCAATGACAATGATCCGGCGCAGGTCGTGGTTTCGGGTCATCGCGGCGCGGTGGAGCGGGCTTTGGCCATTGCCAAGGCGCGGGGGGCCAAGCGGGCGATCCTGCTGCCGGTTTCGGCACCCTTTCACTGCGCGCTGATGCAGCCGGCGGCCGAGGTGATGGCGCAGGCCCTTGCCAAGGTTGCCATCGCCGCACCGCGCGTGCCCTTGGTCGCCAATGTGCGGGCCGCGGCGGTCAGCGATCCCGAAGAGATCCGTCGGCTTCTGATCGAGCAGGTCACAGGCTCGGTCCGCTGGCGCGAGTCGGTCCTGTGGATGGAAGGGGCCGGCGTCACCGAGTTCTGGGAGATCGGCGCCGGCAAGGCCCTGTCGGGGATGATCAAGCGCATCGCGGCAGGCGCTGTGACACGCGCCGTGGGCACGCCCGAGGATATCGCCGCGGCCCGGGGCTAGGCGGAAATTTTCGCAGAAAATTTGGGGCCACGATCCTTCTGCGAAGGATCAGGGTCCGGGGACGAAGGGATCGCAACATGTTCGACTTGACGGGTAAATCGGCGCTGATCACCGGCGCTTCGGGGGGCATCGGGGCCGAGATCGCACGTGCCCTGCATGGGGCCGGCGCCACGGTCGCGCTGTCGGGCACAAGGGTGGAGCCTCTCGCGACTCTGGCGGCCGAACTGGGCTCGCGCGCCCATGTCCTGCCCTGCAATCTGGCCGATGCGGCCGCGGTCGAGGCCCTGCCCAAGGTGGCCGCGGCGGCCATGGGTTCGGTCGATATCCTCGTCAACAACGCCGGGGTGACGCGCGACAACCTCTTCATGCGGATGTCGGACGAGGAATGGCAATCGGTGATCGACATCAATCTGACCTCGACCTTCCGTCTTTGCCGCGGGGTCTTGCGCGGCATGATGAAGGCGCGCTGGGGGCGGATCGTCAACATCTCTTCCGTCGTGGGCGCCACGGGCAATCCGGGGCAGGGCAACTATGCCGCCTCCAAGGCCGGGATGATCGGCATGTCGAAGAGCCTGGCCGCCGAAGTGGCCTCGCGCAACATCACGGTCAACTGTGTGGCCCCCGGTTTCATCGCCACCGCGATGACCGACAAGCTGAACGACGAACAAAAAGCGCGTATTCTGGGCGCAATTCCTGCCGGACGCATGGGAGAGCCTTCCGAAATCGCCGCATCTGTGCTGTATTTGGCCTCGCCCGAGGCCGGCTATGTCACGGGTGCCACCCTGCATGTCAACGGTGGCATGGCGATGGTCTGATCCGCCCCGGGGCGGGTCTTGAAAGAGTTTGCCTTGTGCCACGACCCTTGCTATAGGCGCGGCATGAACAACCTGGGTTCACAAACCCGGCACCCCGGTCCGGGGACAACGCCTTTCGGGGCATCAAGCGAACGGGGGAAACCCCATCGACAGAGGAAAAGATATGAGCGACATCGCTGATCGCGTTAAGAAGATCGTCGTCGAGCATCTGGGCGTGGAGGCCGACAAGGTGACCGAAAACGCTTCGTTCATCGACGATCTGGGGGCGGACAGCCTCGACACCGTCGAGCTGGTCATGGCTTTCGAAGAAGAGTTCGGCATCGAGATTCCCGATGATGCAGCCGAAACCATCCAGACCTTCGGCGACGCGGTGGGGTTCATCACCAAGGCCTCCTGATCGGTCCACAAGGGCTGTCGGGAAAAGGGCACCCTCTGGGGTGCCTTTTGCTTTCGGGGCCCGGGGCTGCGACCGGGGCCGCCACGGCGGGGTTCCGGTCTCGACGGGGGCGGGTCTGCTTGGCTGTTGCCAAGCGGCGGGCTTGCGGCAATCCTGCGCTGAACGCAGGAGGTCAGCATGGCAAGTCTGAGCGAGATGTTCGGTGCGGGTGCGGCAAGCACGTTTTTCGGCCTGCCCGAATGCCGAGACCTCGGCCGGGTCGAGGCCGATGTCGTGCTGATCGGTGCCGCGGGGTGCACGCCCTATCCTTCGGTCGGCTTTTATTGCGCGACGGGGCCGCAGGCGGTGCGGGCGGCGGGCATGGCCTATGGCGCGGCCTTTGACCATATGAATTTCGACCTTGGCGGGCCGGTCCTGCCCGAGGGCGTGGTGGCGGTCGACGCGGGCGATCTGCCGCAAGACCCCTCGGATGCGCCCGGCAATCGGGCGCGGATCTTTGGCGCGGTGGGCCAGATCCTTGATGCGGGTGCGGTGCCGGTGCTGATCGGCGGCGACGACAGCCTGCCGATCCCGATGATCGAGGCCTTCGGCGCGCGTGACCGTGCCTTCACCATCCTGCAGATCGACGCCCATATCGACTGGCGCGACGAGGTTGCGGGCGAGACGCTGGGCCTGTCCTCGACCATGCGCCGCGCCTCGGAAATGGCGCATGTGGCCCGCATCATCCAGATCGGCCAGCGCGGCATCGGCTCGGCCCGGACGGGCGATGTGCAGGACGCGCTGGACTGGGGGGTGGAGTTCGTCCCGGCGGGCGAGGTGGCGCGCGAGGGCGTCTGGCGCGCGGTCGATCTGATCGAGGAGGGGGCAGAAGTGATCATCTGTCTGGATGTCGATGCGCTGGACCCCGCGCAGATGCCTGCCGTCATCGGACGCACGGCGGGCGGCCTGACCTATTGGCAAGTGCTGGAACTGATCGGCGGCGTGGCCGAAAAGGCGCGGATCGCGGGCTTCGACATGGTGGAACTGATGCCAGAGCGCGACATCGACGGGCAGGGCGCCCAGTTGGCGGCGCAGCTTCTGGCCGCGGTTCTGGGGGTGATTGCCCGGCAAAGGGCGTGATCCCGGCCCCTGCGGGATAAGAAAGGGCCCCGGCGCATCGCGTCCGGGGCCTTCGGCCGGGCGGCGCTATTCGGCCGCCATGCCGGTGCGTTCGTGCAGCATCGGCGCCGAAAGATCGGCCACCTTCTCGCGCAGGTCAGCCTGATCGGCGGCCAAGAGGTTCAGCCGGTCGGCCAGGGCGTCATTGGTGACCGGGGCCTCCTCTTCTTCCTTCTTGCCGACGAGGCGGCCGAAGATCAGGCCCAGAAGCCAGCTCAGATCGTCCATGATCATGTAGAAGGACGGCACGATCACGAGGCTGAGCACGGTCGACACGATGATGCCGCCGATCACCGCCGTGGCCATCGGCGCGCGGAAGGCGCCGCCTTCGCCCACGCCAAGCGCCGAGGGCAGCATCCCCGCCGACATCGCGATCGAGGTCATCACGATGGGACGGGCGCGCTTGTGGCCGGCCTCGACCACGGCCTTGGCACGCTCTAACCCGCGCGCCCGCATCTCGATGGCGAAGTCGATCAGCAGGATCGCGTTCTTGGCCACGATCCCCATCAGCATCAGGAAGCCGATCAGCACCGGCATCGACAGGGCCGATCCGGTCAGGATCAGCGCCGTGGCCACCCCGCCAATCGCCAGCGGCAGCGACAGAAGGATGGTGAAGGGCTGGATCGCCGATTTGAACAGCAGGATCAGCACCGACAGCATCAGCATCAGACCCAGAAGCATCGAGTTCAGGAACGAGGCCGTCAGTTCGGCCTGCACTTCGGCATCGCCGCCGGCCTGCAGGCGGGCGGTGCCGGGCAGGGTGACGCTGGCCGCCGCCTTGGTGAAGGCATCGGTGGCCGTGCCAAGCGCCACGCCAAGCGGCAGGTTGGCCCCGATCTCGGCCAGCTTGGCGCGGTTGAGCCGCTTGATCGAAGACGGCCCCTCGCCCAGCCGGATGTCGGCGACGGTGGACAGCGGCACCATGGCGCCGGTGTTGGTCTGGACCTTGAGGGACGCGATCCGGTTCACATTCTCGCGGCTGGCGTCGTTCAGCCGCACCCGGATCGGGATCAGCCGGTTGTCGATCGACACCTTGGCAAGCGCCGCGTCATAATCGCCGATGGTGGCCACGCGCACCGCCGAGGCGATCTGCTGGGCGGTGATGCCCAGACGGGCGGCCTCGTCGGCGCGCGGGGTGATCTGCACCTCGGGCCGCGGCAGGGCGCCTTCGGCCGAGACATCGGCCAGATCGGGATTGCCGCGCGTCGCATTCAGCAGCAGGCGCACCGCGCCGTCCAGATCGGCCTGATTGTCGGCCAGAACCGAAAAGGTCAGCTCGCGCTGGCCGCGGTCATCCAGTTTCAGCGCCCGCACATCGGGGATCGTGGCCAGACGCTTGAAAATCTCGGCCTCGATCTGGTTTTGCGGGACGGGGCGGCCGGTGTCCTTGACCTCGGGGATCAGCTTGCCCACGAGGGGCAGCTTGCGGGCCAGCTGGTCCAGTTTCAGCAAGAGCGAATGGTCCAGCTTTTGCAGCGTCACGGTGACAGTGGCGCGGCGCACGTCCAGCTCTCCGGTGGGCGACGAGCCGCCGAGGATGAAGATCTGGTCGATGTAGGGAATGTCCTTGATCTTGGCATAGATGCCCTGGGTCGCCTTGTCGGTCTCGGCCAGGGTGGTGCCGGGCGGCAGTTCGATCGAGACGGTGATGCGGCTGGCATCCTCGGGCGGGATGAAGGAACCGGGGACCTTCATCAGCAGCATGACCGAGAAGATCACGGCGATGACCGCCACGACCAGCGTCAGGTAATAGCGCCCGATCGGAAAGCGGCCGATGTGCCAGGTGCCGGTCGTGGCGCTGACGAGGCGGATGTAGCCCTTCATGATCCAGCCGTCGCGGTTGCCGTGTTCGGTGCCCGCGTCGGAGGTCTTCATGAAATAGGCCGCGAGCATGGGCGTGATGAGGCGCGCGACCAGCAGTGAAAAGGCCACGGCCACGGCCACGGTGATGCCGAACTGGCGGAAATACTGGCCCGGGATGCCCGGCATGAAGGACACCGGCACAAAGACCGCGATGATGGTCGAGGTGGTGGCGATCACGGCCAGACCGATTTCATCGGCGGCGTCGATGGCGGCCTTGAACGGGCTTTTGCCCATGCGGATGTGGCGGGCGATGTTCTCGATCTCCACGATGGCATCGTCGACAAGGATGCCTGTGGCCAGCGTCAGCGACAGGAACGAGACGAGGTTGAGCGAAAAGCCCAGAAGGTTCATCACCCAGAAGGTCGGGATGGCCGACAGCGGCAGGGCGATGGCCGAGATGACCGTGGCGCGCCAGTTGCGCAGGAAGATCATCACCACAATGACGGCGAGAAGCGCGCCTTCGAGGAGGGTGTGGATGGCGGCCTCGTAGTTGCCCTCGGTGTAGAACACCGTGTCGTCGATCATCTTGATTTCGGCTTCGGGATGGGCGGCGCGGATCTTGTCAAGTTCGGCATTGACCACATTGGCCACCGAAACCTCGGACGCCCCCTTGGCGCGGAAGACCGAGAAGGTCACGACCGGATCGCTGCCGACCCGCGTGAAGGAGCGCAGTTCCTGCGACGTGTCCACGACCTTGCCGAGGTCTGAGAGCACGACATGGCGTCCCGAGGGCAGGGCGATCGGCGTGGCGGCAAGTCCCGACACGGTCGCGGCATCGCCCATGGTGCGGATCGCCTGTTCGCCCGAACCGAAATCGGCCCGTCCGCCACCCTGGTTGGTGTTGGTGATCTTGAGCTGCTGGCTGACCGATTGCGCGGTGACGCCGTAGCTGCCCAGTTTGACCGGGTCGAGTTCGACGCGCACCTCGCGGTCGGCCCCGCCGAAGCGGTCGACCTTGCCGACGCCGGGCTTGCCTTGCAGGTTGCGCTTGATCACGTCATCGACGAAGTAGGACAGTTCCTCGAAGGTCATGTTGGGCGAGGACACGGCGAAGGTCATGATCGCCTGGCCCTCGACATCGATCCGCGTGACGGTGGGGGCCTCGACATCGGCGGGCAGGTCGGACTTGATGCGGTCGATGGCGTCCTTGACGTCGGTCACGGCCTTGTCGGTCGGCACTTCCATACGGAATTCGACCACGGTGGTCGAATTGCCATCGAGGATGGTCGAATTAACGTTCTTGACGCCGGTGATGCCCGAGACGGCATCCTCGATCACCTTGGTGACCTGGGTTTCCATCTCGGCCGGGGCGGCGCCGGGCTGGTTGGCCGAAATCGCCACCAGCGGCACGTCGATGTTCGGAAAGCGGGTGATGGGCAGGGCGTAGAAGGCCTGATAGCCCAGAACCATGAGCAGCACGAAAGCCAGAAGCGGCGCGACCGGGTTTCGGATGGACCATGCGGAGAAGTTCATCTTTTGCCCCTCAATTCGTCGCTGTGGACACGGGTTTGATCTTGTCGCCGTCGGCCACGAAGGCGCCCGCCTTGGCGACGATCTGGTCGCCCTCGGCCAGGCCGCTTGTGATTTCGACCCAGCCGCCGTCGCGGATGCCGGTGGTCACCTTGGTGCGGTGCACGGTGCCGTCCTTGACCGTCATCACGGTCGTCTCGCTGCCTTCCGAGCCCACTGCGGTGACGGGCACGGCGAGGCCCGTGCGGGCGGTCACGAGGATGTCAGCCTCGGCATACATGCCGGCGCGGGCCTGGTCGGGATGGTCAAGCGCGATGCGGGCCCGGCCAAGCCGGGTGGTGACATCGACGGTGGGTTCGACGAGGCGGATCTTGCCGGTCTGCGGCGGCAGATCGGCCGCGAGCCGGATCGTGGCGGTCTGACCCTCCTTGACGCGGGGCAGGTCGGCCTCGGCCACATCGGCGCGCAGTTCCAGCGCGCCGTCGCGGATCAGCACGAACATGGGCTGGCCCGCGGCCGAGGCGATGGCGCCGATCTGACCGTTTCGAGCGGAAATGACCCCGTCCACCGGCGCCACGACCTGCGCGCGCGAGATTTGCAGCGCCACCGTATCCAGTTGCGCCTGCACCGCGGCGACCTGCGCCTTGGCCGCGATCAGGGCGGACTGGGCCTGATCGTTGGTGGCGCTGGGGGCCGAGCCTTGCGCGAACAGGGCTGCGGTGCGGTCGGCGGTGCGCTGCGCCTCTGCCGCGGTTGACTGGGCGGAGGCAAGCGAGGCCTTGAGCTGGCTTTGCTGCAGGGTCAGCGTGGCGGTCGACAATTTGGCGAGGATCTGCCCGGCCTTGACCGTATCGCCCACATCGGCCTCAAGCGTCTCGATCGGCTGGCCCTCGATAAGCGGCACGACGGCGACCTGTTCGACGGGCGAGATCAGGCCCGAGGCCAGCACGTGATCTTCGACCTTGCGCGTCACCACGTTGGTGACGGTGATGGCGGGCAGGGCGATGTCGGAACCCTGCGCTGCCGGCGCCGTCTGTGCGGCGGCAGGGCGCAGGGCCAGGTCCAGCGCGGCAGTGGCAAGCACGGTCGTTACAAGCAAGGAGGACACAACAAAACGGGTGCCGGGCTTGAAGGTCATACGCATGGTCTGTCTTTCGGCTAAATCGTCGCGGGCTGCGGGCGGGAAACGGGGGCGGGGCAATCGGGGCGGGTGCCGGAGGCGGAAACCTCGGCCAGGGTCTGGTCTATGCTGCGCCCTATCCTGGTGCGAACCTGTTCCTGGTCGAGGGGGGCGGCCGAAGAAATGCACGAGGCCGACTTGACCATGACGAGGATGAAGCTGGCATGGCCGGAGAAGCGGCCTTGCGCCTCGTCCGGCGTCAGGCCGGTGGCGCTGGCGAAGACCGCGAGGATCTGGTGGACCACCTCGGCCTCGAGCTGGCGCGAGGCTTCGGCGATTTCGGGAGAGCGGCGCGACGCTGCCTCGATCTCGGCCCAAAGCTCGGCGTCCTTGGCGCAGGCGCTGGACTGGATGCGGTCATGGATCGCCCGGGCGAGGGTGGCGATCGGGTCGGGCGTGTCCAGGATGGCGGCGAAGTCGCGGCGGATCTGGGCGGCGTCCTGCAGGATCAGCGCCTGGATGATCGCGGATTTCGAGGCGAAGTAGCGGTAGAAATTGCCCACGCTCATCCCCGCGGCGCGCGCGAGGTCCTGCATCGAGGCGCCGTCGAAGCCCTTGTCCACAAAGGCCTGCCGCACCGAGGCCAGAATCTCGGCAGACCGGATGTCGGCCGGGCTTGGGAACTGGGATTGGACGGCAAGCTGCATGGGCGTCGGGTTTCCAGGCTGAGAATGAACATTCATTCACGGCAAATAACGCTTTTGCCGGTTCCGTCAAGGGGCAGAGCGGCGGGGAACCGCGAATGTATGGCCTTTTTACATGCAGCAAAGCGCCCGGCGCCTGTACCGGCAGGGGCAGGGCGGTTGCAGGCTGCGGGGCCTGCGTGTATCACCTGAGCCGATTGCGGGCGGCTTCGGCCTTTTGCGACGCGGAACTATCGCAGATTTATCGGGCATGGAGGCATGTGTGCGGCGAGTTGTCATCACGGGTTTGGGCATGGTCACTCCGCTGGCCTGCGGGGTCGAGGCCACGTGGAGCCGTCTTCTGGCCGGGCAATCGGGGGCGGGCAGGATCACGCGCTTTGACCCCTCGGCCGTGATCACGCAATATGCCTGCGAAATCCCGCGCGGCGACGGCAGCGATGGCACCTTCAACCCCGACGACTGGATGGAGCCGAAAGACCAGCGCAAGGTCGATGACTTCATCATCTATGGCATGACCGCGGCGGCGCAGGCGGTGGCCGACAGCGGCTGGGTGCCCGCGACCGAGGAAGATCGCTGCCGGACTGGCGTGATGATCGGGTCCGGCATCGGCGGTCTGACTTCGATCGCCGAGACGGCGGTGCTGATCAAGGAGCGCGGGCCCAAGCGCGTCTCGCCTTTCTTCATCCCGGGGTCGCTGATCAACCTCATTTCGGGGCAGGTCTCGATCCGGTTCGGCTTCAAGGGGCCGAACCATGCGGTGGTGACGGCCTGTTCGACCGGTGCCCATGCCATCGGCGATGCGGCGCGTCTGATCCAGTGGGGCGATGCGGATGTGATGGTGGCGGGCGGGGCGGAAAGCCCGATCTCTGAGATCGGCATCGCCGGGTTCAACGCCTGCAAGGCGCTGTCGACCAAGCGCGCCGATGATCCGACCAAGGCCTCGCGGCCCTATGACGCGGACCGCGACGGCTTTGTGATGGGCGAGGGCGCCGGCGTCGTGGTGCTGGAAGAGTATGACCATGCCGTGGCGCGCGGGGCCAGGATCTATGCCGAGGTGCTGGGCTATGGCCTGTCGGGCGATGCCTATCACATCACGGCGCCTTCGGAGGATGGCGATGGCGGGTTCCGCAGCATGCAGATGGCGTTGAAGCGGGCCGGGCTGCAGGCGGGCGACATCGACTACATCAATGCGCATGGCACATCGACCATGGCCGACACGATCGAACTGGGCGCGGTGGAGCGGCTTTTGGGCAATGCGGCGGAAGATGCGGTGATGTCCTCGACCAAATCCTCGATCGGGCATCTTCTGGGCGCTGCGGGCGCGGTGGAGGCGATCTTCTGCGTGCTGGCGATCCGCGATGGTGTGGCGCCGCCCACGATCAACCTGGACAAACCGGCCGTGACGCCGCGGCTGAACCTGGCGGCCAATGCGGCGGTCAAGCGCAATATCGACGTGGCGCTGTCGAACTCTTTCGGGTTTGGCGGGACCAATGCCAGCCTGATCCTGGGAAAGGTGCCGGCCTGACATGTGGCGCTCGCTGGCCTCGAATGCGCTGACCCTGTTCATCGTGGTGTTCATCCTGATGGCGGGCCTGATCACCTGGGGCAAGCGCCAGTATGTGGCACCGGGCCCCTTGACGCAGACCATCTGTTTCAAGGTGGGCAAGGGCGCCAAGATGAGCGCGGTCAGCGCGGCGCTGGGCCAGCAGGGCGCGGTCAGCGATCCGCGGATCTTTCGCATCGGAGCCGAGTATTCGGGCCTGAGCGGCAAGCTGAAGTTCGGGTCTTATCTGCTGCCGCCCGGGGCCTCGATGGCCGAAGTGGCCACGGCGCTGACCACCAGCGGCCAGTCCACCTGCGGGCAGGATGTCAATCTGCGCATCGGTGTGGCGGGCAGCGAGATCGTGCTGCGCGCCTTTGACCCTGCGACCAACGCCTATGCCGAGGTGGCCAAGTTCGATCCCGCCGCGGGCGCCGCGCCGCCGGAATTCACGGCCGTCGAGAACGAGCCTGACCTGCGCTGGCGGGTGACGCTGGCCGAGGGGGTGACCTCGTGGCAGGTGGTGGAATCGCTCAAGGCTGTGGATTTTCTGACCGGCACGATCAAGACCGTGCCCCCCGAGGGCACGCTGGCGCCGCAATCCTATGAGGTGGAAAAGGGCGGCGACCGTGCGGCGCTGCTGGCCGAGATGACCGCCAAGCAGTCGGCCATCCTCGCCGAGGCCTGGGCCTCGCGGTCGGAGGGGCTGCCCTACAAGACGCCGGAAGAGGCGCTGGTCATGGCCTCGATCGTCGAGAAGGAGACGGGCGTCGCCGAAGAACGTCCACGGGTGGCCTCGGTCTTCCTGAACCGGATGGCGCAGGGCATGAAGCTGCAGACCGACCCGACGGTGATCTATGGCGTGACCAAGGGGCAGGGCCTGTTGGGGCGCGGCTTGCGGCAGAGCGAGCTTCGTCGTGAAACCCCTTGGAATACTTATGTGATTCAGGGTCTGCCGGTGACCCCGATCTGCAACCCTGGCCGGGCCGCGATCGAGGCGGCGCTGAAGCCCGAGAACACGGATTACCTCTATTTCGTGGCGACCGGGACGGGGGGCCATGCCTTTGCGGCGACCCTGGCCGAGCACAACAAGAACGTGGCCAAGTGGCGCGCGCAGCAGGCGGCAGGGGCCCCGGATACGACGGGAACCGGCTCTGGCCCCGACACGGGTGCGGTGGATGGCACGGTGACTTTGCCGACAACTCCGCCGGCAGGCAACTGAGGAGTTAACGAAAGGTTAACCGAGCGTACGCTTAAGTCCTTGATACAATTCAATTTTTATCTTGACTTTGCGAACGGCGCAAGGTAGAGATTATGCATGCTGGAAGAGGTGAGCAAAGCGGCGCAGGGGCAACCCGGTGGCCGCTTTTTCATTTCCCGGACAACCGGAGGGGTAAGGTTGAGCAGGCATGTCGATACATTTCTCCACAGGAGATGAAGAAGAGCCCGTCGATCTGACGGAAGTGACCGAGCATCTGTTCAGGGAGGCGGCCGAAGAACTGGGCCGGGTTCTCAAGAAGATCAGGGCCGGCAAACTGGATGAGGTCAAAGCCACACCGGCTTTGACCCGGAACGTGAAAGACGCGTTCGAACTGGTTCAGGAAGAGAGAGGCCGTTTTGATAAACTCCGCAAACAGGTTGCCGGGACTGTCGGAACCCGGGCGCTCGACTTTCACGCCGCAAGGGATGAGATCGGGCGCAGGCTGGCTCTCCTCCGCGACGCAGGACCAGGTTGACGAATTCCTGAATGGCTTGAGCGACAACGCGCTGATGTCGCTGCCCTGGCTGTTTGAATTCTGGGCGCTGCCGCATCAGCTGCCGCCGCCGGGGGCCTGGAAGACCTGGGTCATCATGGGCGGCAGGGGGGCGGGCAAGACAAGGGCCGGGTCGGAATGGGTGCGCGCACAGGTCGAGGGCGCGCTGCCCACCGATCCGGGCCGGGCGCGCCGGGTGGCGCTGGTCGGCGAGACGATCGACCAGGTGCGCGAGGTGATGATCTTTGGCGACAGCGGGATCATCTCGTGCTCGCCGCCCGATCGCAAGCCCGAGTGGCTTGCGACGCGCAAGCAGCTGGTCTGGCCGAACGGGGCCGTGGCGCAGGTCTTTTCGGCGCATGATCCCGACAGTCTGCGCGGGCCGCAATTCGATGCGGCCTGGGTCGATGAGCTGGCCAAATGGAAGAAGGGGCAGGAGACCTGGGACATGCTGCAGTTTGCGCTGCGGCTGGGGGACAATCCGCAGCAGGTGGTGACAACCACGCCGCAGAACGTGGCGGTGCTGAAGGCGATCATGAAGAACCCTTCGACCGTGAAGACTCATGCGCCGACCGCGGCCAACAAGGCCTATCTGGCGAAGTCGTTCCTTGAGGAGGTCACGGCGCGCTATGCCGGGCAGTCGCTGGGGCTGCAGGAGCTGGAGGGCCAGCTGATCGAGGATCTGGACGGCGCGCTCTGGACGCGGCTGGCGCTGGATGAGAACCGGGTGGAGAAGATCCCGCCGCTGAGCCGGATCGTCGTGGCGGTGGACCCGCCGGTGACGGGGCACAAGGGGTCGGACGAATGCGGGATCGTGGTGGTGGGCGCCTTCACCGAAGGCCCGCCGCAGGATTGGCGCGCGGTGGTGCTGGAGGATGCTTCGGTCACTGGCGCCTCGCCCGACCAATGGGCGCGGGCGGCGGTGGCGGCGATGGACCGCCACAAGGCCGACCGCATGGTGGTCGAGGTCAATCAGGGCGGTGACATGGTCGAGCAGGTGGTCCGCTCGGTCGATCCGCTGGTGCCGTTCCGTCGGGTGGTGGCGAGCAAGGGCAAGATGGTGCGGGCCGAGCCTGTCGCCGCCTTGTACGAGCAGGGTCGGGTGTCGCATGTGCGGGGCCTGGGCAAGCTGGAAGAGCAGATGTGCCAGATGACCCGGCTGGGCTATCAGGGCAAGGGCTCGCCCGACCGGATGGACGCGCTGGTCTGGGCCTTGACCGATCTGGTGCTGGATGCTTCGGAACGGATCCGGCGGCCGCAGGTGCGCACGCTTTAGCGGGCGGGGCGGGTCGGCGGGATAGCGGGGGGTCGGGGTGGCGGGTGGTCGGGGTGGCGGGTGGTCGGGGTGGCCCCCGACCTACGGGGCCATTCTGGCGGGGTGAATTGCGTAGAGGAGCGTCGCGCCTGTGGTGCGGTGACAAGTGATGCCGCGGGCCCTGGCCTTTGCGGGGGGCAGGGTCATGCCCGAACGGAACAAAGGAGAGGCGGAATGGTCTTCGATTTCCTGCGGCGCGCGCCAGAGGCAGTGCCGGATGTTGTTGTGGAGAAGAAAGCCTCGGCGGTGGGGCGGGTGGTGGCCTGGGGCTCGTCCGGGCGGGTGGCCTGGAGTCCGCGCGATGCGGTCAGCCTGATCAAGGCGGGGTTCCTGGGCAATCCGATCGGTTTTCGCGCGGTCAAGGTGATTGCCGAGGCGGCGGCGGCGCTGCCGCTGGTCTTGCAGGACGCCAACCGGCGGTATGACCTGCATCCGCTGCTGGATCTGATGCGGCAGCCCAATGGTGCGCAGGGACGGGCCGAGCTGTTCGAGGCGATCTATGGCTTTCTGCTCTTGACCGGGAATGCCTATGTCGAGGCCGTGCCGGGGGCCACCGCGCTGCCGGGGGAATTGCATGTGCTGCGCTCGGACCGGATGAACGTGGTGCCGGGGGCGGATGGCTGGCCGGCCGCCTATGACTATGTGGTGGGCGGGCGGACACACCGCTTCCCGGTGGGCGACGGGGTGTCGCCGATCTGCCATATCAAGAACTTCAACCCGCAGGACGACCATTACGGCCTGTCGCCGATGCAGGCAGCCGCGGTCGCGGTGGATGTGCACGGGTCGGCTGCGACCTGGTCGAAGGCGCTGCTGGACAATGCGGCGCGGCCTTCGGGGGCGATGGTCTTCAAGGGGCAGGACGGCGCCGGCACTCTTTCGACCGAGCAATATGAGCGGCTGGTGGCCGAGATCGAAAGCCATCATCAGGGCGCGCGCAATGCGGGGCGGCCGATGCTGCTGGAGGGCGGGCTCGACTGGAAGCCGATGGGTTTCTCGCCCTCGGACATGGAGTTCCAGAAGACCAAGGAAGCGGCGGCGCGCGAGATTGCCATCGCCTTTGGCGTGCCGCCGATGCTGATCGGCATTCCGGGCGACGCGACCTATGCCAATTATCAGGAGGCCAACCGGGCCTTCTTCCGGCTGACGGTGCTGCCTTTGGCCACGCGGGTGACGGCGGCGCTGAGCCAGTGGCTTTCGACCTTCACCGGCGAACAGATCGAGCTTCGGCCTGATCTGGAACAGGTGCCGGCGCTGGCGCAGGAGCGCGATCAGCTCTGGGCGCGGGTGGGTGCGGCAAGTTTCCTGACGGCGGATGAGAAGCGCGTGCTTCTGGGCCTGCCGCCGCTTGCCAGCGACCTGGGAGCGGAGGGCGCGGGTGCATGACGGTCAGACGTCCGCCCGAGGGATCGCGGTTCTTGTATGAGAGCTTCGATGCCACCTCTGCGAGGCTGGAGGCCAACGAGAGGGTGGCCCAGGAGCGTTGGGCGGCGCTCGATTTCCGGCTTCAGCAGATTGATACGGTCCTGGAGCGGCTGGAAAAGCGCATCTGGATCGGGGTTTACGGCGTCGCGGCCTTTCTGCTCAGCCAGATGGCCCAGGCGATCATTGCAGCAGCCACGAAGTGAGGCAGACCATGTGGATGATACCCGGCGCGCCCGAGCGCAAATTCCATCAGCCGGAAGGGCCTGCGCTGCAGGTGACCGACGGCACGGTGATCTCGGGCTATGCGAGCCTGTTCGGCCGCAAGGACCAGGGCGGCGACACGGTGCAGAAGGGCGCCTATGCCATCAGCCTCAAGGCGATGGCGGCGGCTGGGCGCGGGGTCAAGATGCTGTGGCAGCATGACCCGACCCAGCCGATCGGCGTGTGGGACGAGGTGCGCGAGGATGCGACGGGCCTTTACGTCAAGGGCCGCATCCTGACCGAGGTGGAAAAGGGTCGTGAAGCCGCGGCCCTGCTGACGGCGGGGGCGATCGACGGTCTGTCGATCGGCTACCGGACCGTGAAGGCGGAACGTGACGGCAAGGGCCAGCGCCTCTTGTCCGAACTGGAGCTTTGGGAAGTGTCGCTGGTGACCTTCCCGATGCTTCCCGAAGCCCGCGTGGCGGCCAAGGGCGACAGCCTGGACGCCGACATCTGGGCCGACCTGGCGGCGGTCTTTGAAGACGCGCGCCTTTCCCTGGCCAGGCGCTGACGTCGCATCGCATTTCGGGCAGCCAAACCGGTGCCCACTTTCGCCTGAAATGCTTTGGGAAGCGCGGCCTTTCACAACCAACCTGAGGAAGACGATATGACCGAGATCAAGGCTCGGGCCGGGGAAGACATGTCCCAGCCCTCGCATCCGGGTGCGGAAGTGAAATCCGCGATGGCCGGATTTCTGAACGCCTTCAAGGGCTTTCAGGATGAAGTTAAGACCTCTTTTCAGCAACAGGAAGAACGCATGACCATGTTGGACCGCAAAACCATGACCTATGCCCGTCCCGCCCTTTCGGCCTCGACCGAGCTGGACCTGTCCCACAAGAAGGCGCTGGGCGCCTATCTGCGGACCGGCGACGATGACGGCCTGCGCGGCCTGAACCTGGAAGGCAAGTCGATGTCGACCGCCGTCTCGGCGGACGGTGGCTATCTGATCAACCCGCAGATGTCGTCGAACATCGAGTCCATGCTGTCCTCGACCGCTTCGCTGCGGTCCATCTCGAACGTGGTGCAGATCGATGCCTCGTCCTATGACGTGATCATCGACAACACCGATGTGGGCTCGGGCTGGCAGTCGGAGCTTTCCGCCGTGTCGGAAACCTCCACGCCGAACATCAACCGTATCTCGATCAAGCTCAATGATCTGTCGGCGATGCCCAAGGCGAGCCAGCGTCTGCTGGATGATGCGGCTTTTGACGTCGAGGGCTGGCTGGCCCAGAAGATCGCGACCCGCTTCATCCGCGCCGAGGCCTCGGCCTTCATCAACGGCACCGGGGTCGATCAGCCCAAGGGCATCATGCTGCCCAACAAGGTGGCCAATGCATCCTGGACCTGGGGCAACCTGGGCTATACGCCCACGGGGGCTTCGAGCGACTTTGCCTCGACCAACCCGATCGACTGCATCGTCGGCCTCGTCTATTCGCTGGCGGCGGACTACCGGGCCAATGCGACCTTCGTGATGAACTCCAAGACCGCGGGTGCCGTGCGCAAGATCAAGGACACCGAGGGCCGCTTCATGTGGTCGGACGGTCTGGCGGCGCAACAGCCTGCCACGCTGATGGGCTACCGGGTTCTGGTGTCGGAGGACATGCCGGACATCGCCGCCAACGCGTACCCGATCGCCTTCGGTGACTTCAATGCCGGTTACACGATCGCCGAGCGCCCGGACCTGCGCATCCTGCGTGACCCCTTCTCGGCCAAGCCCAACGTGCTGTTCTACGCCTCCAAGCGGGTGGGCGGCGACATTACCGACTATGCGGCCATCAAGCTGCTGAAAGTCGCCGTGTCGTAAGCGGCGGTCGCCCGGCCTTCGGGGGCGGAGGCCGGGCCACTTGGCGCGCGTGTCGGGTTTTGCGGGTCTGATGCGCGCGTCCCTTGAAGGGCGCAGCGATGGAGAGAAACATGATGTTGACCGAAGAGACCAGTGTCCTGAGCGCCGATCTTCCGGTGCAGGCGCTGAAGGATCATCTGCGTCTGGGCACCGGGTTTTCCGATGGCAACATGCAGGATGCGTTGATCGAAAGCTATCTTCGCGCCGCCATGTCGGCCATCGAAGGCCGCACGGGCAAGGCGCTGATGCAGCGGCGGTTCAAGCTGGTGCTGGAGGATTGGCGCGACGGGTCCGAGCAGGCTCTGCCGGTGGCGCCGGTTGCGGCCATCGTTTCGGTGGCGCTTTTTGACGTGACGGGGGCGGCAACGGTGCTCAATGCCTCCGCCTATCGGCTGGTGGCGGACACGCACCGTCCGAAGCTGGCGGCCTCGGGGTATCTGCTGCCGATGGCACCGACCGAGGGTCATATCGAAATCCTGTTTGACGCTGGGTTCGGGGCGACCTGGGCCGGGGTGCCGCCCGATCTGCAGCAGGCGGTCTTCCTGCTGGCCGGCCAGTATTACGAGCAGCGCAACGATTTCACCGGGGCGCCGGCGGGATTGCCCTATCCGGTGCAGGCCTTGATCGAGCGTTGGCGCACAGTGCGGGTTCTCGGGGGAGGTGCAGCGTGAGTGCCATTCAACTCAACCGCCGGCTTGTGCTGGAAAGCCCGGTACAGCTGGCCGATGGCGCGGGCGGGTTCGCGCTGAGCTGGGTGCAGCAGGGGGTGCTGTGGGGGGAGGTGGTGCCAGGCTCGGGCAGCGATGCGGCTGGTGTCGAGGTCAGCCTGTCCAAGGTGCCCTACCGCATCACGGTGCGGGCGGCGCCTGTGGGTTCGCCCGCGCGGCCGCGCCCTGACCAGAGGCTGACCGATGGCGCGCGGGTCTTCACGCTTCTGGCGGTGACCGAGCGGGACGCCAAGGGGCTTTACCTGACCTGTTTCGCCCGTGAGGAGGAACCGCAATGAGCTATTCCGCCGCCGCAGCGCTGCAATCGGCGATCTATGCGCAGCTGACCGGATGGGCCGCGCTTTCCGCAATTCCGGTTGTCGATGCCCTGCCGCCCGGTTCGGGCAAGGGGACTTTCGTGCTGCTGGGACCCGAGACCGCCAATGACCAGAGCGACAAGTCGGGCGCCGGCGCCGAACATCTGGTGCAGATTTCGGTGATCAGCGACGCCCAGGGCTTCATGGCGGCCAAGACGGTGGCGGGCGAGGTCTCTGACGCGCTGGTTGGCGCCTCGCTGAGCCTGGCCACCGGCGTTCTGGTCGGCCTGAGCTTCGTGCGGGCCAGCGCCCGGCGTCTGAATGTTGGGGACAGCCGGCGCATCGACCTGACCTTCCGTGCCCGGGTCGAGCTTTAAGCGGCCGGTTCGGCCACCCCTTCGCAATCCTTTCGAAATGGAGAGACGACATGGCTGTGCAAAACGGCAAGGACCTTCTGATCAAGGTGGACGTGACCGGAACCGGCAGTTTCGAGACAGTCGCCGGACTGCGCTCTACCCGGCTGGCGTTCAACGCCGAGACGGTGGATGTCACCACACTGGAAAGTGCCGGCGGCTGGCGCGAGCTGCTTGCGGGCGCCGGAGTGCGGTCTGCGACCATATCCGGCTCGGGCGTCTTTCGCGATGCCAACACGGATGCGCGGGCGCGGCAGATCTTCTTTGATGGCGAGATGCCGCAGTTTCAGGTGGTCATTCCCAGTTTTGGCGTGGTGCAGGGCGCGTTCCAGATCACCTCGATCGATTATTCCGGCACCTACAACGGCGAGGCGACCTATGACATGTCGTTCGCCTCGGCCAGTGCGCTGACTTTCACGGCGCTGTGATGGGCAACCCATTTGCGGGCGAAGTGACCCTGATGCTCGACGGGGTGCCGCATGTCGCCAAGTTGACGCTGGGCGCCCTGGCCGAGCTGGAGGCGACGCTGGAAACCGGCAGCCTGATCGACCTGATCAGCCGGTTCGAGGCGCAGAAGTTCTCGACGCGCGACGTTCTGGCGCTGGTCGTTGCGGGGCTGCGCGGCGGCGGCTGGCAGGGCACAGCGGCGGATCTGCTGCGCGTCGAGATCGGCGGTGGGCCGATGATGGCGGCGCAGATTGCGGCGCTCTTGCTGGCGCGCGCTTTCGCGGTGCCAGGCCAAGCATGAGCGGCATCGACTGGCCGGGTCTCATGCGAGCGGGGCTGTTCGAGTTGCGCTTGACCCCGGAGGCGTTCTGGCGGCTGACGCCGATAGAGTTGAAAATCATGTTAGGGGCGGAAAACACCGCCCCGGCCCTGACGCGGGCAAGGCTGGAAGAGCTGGCCGCCGCATTCCCCGATGGCAGAAAGGCACGATCCGATGACGGACATCGCTCAACTGACGGACCAGATTGCCGCCCTTGAAGAAACGCTCGGCGGGACGGTCGGCATGGTTTCGACGTTTGAATCCGAACTGACCAAGATGCAGGACAGCCTGGTCTTCACCGGGCGCGAGGTGAATTCGCTGGCCTCTGGCTTCAGCGGCGGCTTGCGGCGCGCGTTTGATGGCGTGGTTTTCGACGGCATGAAACTGAGTGACGCCCTGAGCGGGCTGGCCAAGAACATGGCCAGCACAGTGTTCAACACGGCCCTGAAGCCTGTGACCAATGCCTTCGGGGGGCTGCTGGCCGGCGGATTGTCCTCTGTTCTGGGCAAGGGGCTCGGCTTTGCCAATGGCGGGGCCTTCGTGCAGGGCAGGGTCATGCCCTTCGCGCAGGGGGGGGTGGTGTCCTCGCCCACGCAGTTTCCGATGCGGGGTGGCACCGGGCTGATGGGCGAGGCGGGACCCGAGGCGATCATGCCCTTGACCCGCGGTCCGGATGGCAAACTGGGCGTGCGGACCGCGGGCGGCGGGCAGCCGGTCACGGTGGTCATGAACATCTCGACTCCTGATGTCGCGGGCTTCCAGCGCAGCCAAAGTCAGATCGCAGCTCAGGCCATGCGGGCGCTTGCCCGTGGCCAACGCAACCGGTGAGGTCAACCATGAATTTCCACGATGTAAGATACCCCACCAACCTGAGTTTCGGGTCCAGCGGCGGGCCGGAGCGGCGGACCGAGATCGTGACCCTGGTGAACGGCTATGAGGAGCGCAACTCGCCCTGGCAGGATTCGCGGCGTCATTACGATGCGGGCTCGGGCATGCGGTCGCTGGATGATCTGGAAACGCTGATCGCCTTTTTCGAGGCGCGGCGTGGGGAATTATTCGCGTTTCGCTGGAAGGACTGGAGCGATTTCAAGACATGTCGCCCGTCGCAAGCGGTCGGACCGCAGGATCAGCAGATCGGGGTCGGTGACGGGGTCACGACCGCCTTTCAACTGGTCAAGGTCTATCGCTCGGGCGAGCAATCCTATGCGCGCGTCCTGACCAAGCCCGTGGCCGGCACCGTGCAGGTTGCCGTCAACGGCGTGGCGCAAACTGCGACCTCGCAGTTCGTGGCCGATTTGGCAACGGGTCTGGTCACGTTCAATCTGCCGCCGGCGGCCGGGCTGGTGGTGACCGCGGGCTGCGAGTTCGACGTGCCCGTGCGGTTTGACACCGACCGGATCAGCACTTCGCTTGCGACGTTTCAGGCTGGGCAGATCCCGGCCGTTCCAGTGATCGAGGTGCGGCTGTGAGCACGGGACGCGACGATCTGCTGGCCCATCTGGCCACCGGTGCCACGACGGTTTGCCAGTGCTGGGCCGTGACCCGCAAGGATGGGGAGGTGCTGGGCTTTACCGATCACGACCGGGATCTGAGCTTTGGTGGGATCACTTTCAAGGCCGCAACCGGGATGACGGCACGCGCCTTGCAGCAAAGCACCGGCCTTTCGGTGGACAATTCCGAAGCGATCGGCGCGCTCAGCGATGCCTCGGTCAGCGAAACGGATCTGCTGGCGGGGCGTTTCGATGGCGCCGAAGTGCAAAACTGGATGGTCAACTGGCAGGACACCAGCCAGCGCATCCTGCAGTTTCGCGGTACTTTTGGCGAGGTCACACGTTCGGCCGGGTCGTTCAAGGCCGAGCTGCGCGGGCTGTCCGAGGCGCTCAATCAGGTGCAGGGCCTCGTCTATCAAAAGACCTGCTCGGCAGTTCTGGGCGATGCCCGCTGCGGCTTTGATCTGAACCGGAGCGGGTTTGCCATCGAAGTCCCGATCGAGGCCATCGAGGCGCCCGGTGTCTACCTTCTGCCCGCACAGACGGCACTGGCGGATGGCTGGTTCCGGCGCGGCCGGGTTCGCGTGATGACGGGAGCCTCGGCGGGTCTTGTCGGCCTCGTGAAGTTCGACCGGGAAGACGGGACGAGCCGGCGCATCGACCTGTGGGTTGATCTGCCGCTTGCGCCCGTCGTCGGAGATGTGATCCGTCTGGAGGCCGGCTGTGACAAGCTGGCGGGAACCTGTCAAGCTAAATTCAACAATTTCAATAGCTTTCGCGGATTTCCTCATATTCCGGGCGAGGATTGGATGACATCTTATCCGGTTTCGGGCAAGGTCAATGACGGCGAAAGCCTGTTCAAATGAGCGCACGCCCGGATGTGGTTGCCGAGGCGCGCCGCTGGATCGGGACGCCCTATCTGCATCAGGCCTCTTTGCAAGGTGCGGGCACAGATTGCCTGGGCCTGTTGCGTGGGGTCTGGCGCGCCTTGGTCGGGGCCGAGCCCATCCGCATTCCGGCCTATACGATGGACTGGTCCGAACCGTCGAGCCGAGAGGACATGCTTGAGGCCGCCGCCACCTGGTTGCGCGCCAAGCCGCTGGAGGCCGCAGAGCCCGGCGATGTCATTGTTTTCCGGATGCGGCAGGGCTTTGTTGCCAAACATGTCGGGATCGTCGCCCGGACCGGGGCGCATCCCATGTTCATCCATGCCTACACCGGTCACGGCGTTGTCGAGAGCGCCTTGTCGACCCCCTGGGCGCGGCGGATTGCCGGCCGATTCGAGTTTCCCAAAGGAGCATGACGCATGGCCACCATCCTCTTGTCCGCAGCTGGGGCCGCGATCGGCTCCGGTTTTGGCGGGACTGTCCTCGGTCTGTCGGGTGCCGTGATCGGGCGGGCTGTCGGGGCGACGATTGGCCGGTCGATCGACCAGCGCATCCTGGGAGCCGGATCGGAACCGATCGAAACCGGCCGGGTTGAAAGGTTCCAGCTGACCGGGGCCAGCGATGGCGCGCCGATTGCCCGGGTCTGGGGCCGCATGCGGCTTGCGGGTCAAGTGATCTGGGCCACGCGTTTTCTGGAGACAGCGAACCGCAGCGGCGGCGGCAAGGGCTCTCCGCGCCCGGCGGTCACAAGTTTCAGCTATTCGGTCAGCCTGGCTATCGCCCTTTGCCAGGGCGAGGTGCAGCGTCTGGGCCGGATCTGGGCCGACGGGATCGAGATTCCGGTCGGCAATCTGGATCTGCGGTTCTATCCGGGCGACGAAGCGCAACTGCCGGACCCCAAGATCGAAGCCGTCGAGGGGGCGGGCCTTGCGCCGAGCTATCGCGGGATCGCCTATGTCGTGATCGAGGATCTGGATCTGTCGCGGTTCGGCAACCGCATTCCGCAATTCACTTTCGAGGTTATTCGTCGGTGTGAAGATGCGATCACCGGCGCAATCGGCGACATTGCATCGGCGGTGCAGGCGGTCGCGCTGATTCCGGGCACGGGCGAATATGCGCTTGCGACCAAACCCGTCACGTTCAGCGATGGTCCCGGTGTGAGCCGCAGCGCCAATGTGCACACGATCGAAGATCGCACCGATTTCAGCATGTCGCTCAAGCAACTGTCTGAAGAGCTGCCCAACTGCGGTTCGGTCTCGCTGGTTGTCAGCTGGTTCGGCAACGATCTGCGATGCAATCAGTGCACGGTACGTCCGAAGGTCGATCAGTCCTCGGAAGACGGTGTCGAAATGCCATGGCGCGTCGCGGGTCTTGACCGGTCGACGGCGGAGGTCCTGCCTCAGCTCGACGGCAGGGCGGTTTACGGCGGCAGCCCGGCCGACCAGTCCGTGATTGAATCCATCACCGCCATTCGGGCCTCGGGCAAGGAGGTCATGTTCTATCCCTTCATTCTGATGGAGCAATTGGACGGGAACGGGCTTGCGGATCCCTGGACGGGCGGCACAGGCCAACCGGCCTTGCCATGGCGCGGGCGCATAACCTTGTCGGTCGCGCCGGGGCAGCCCGGAAGTCCGGATCAGACCGGCGTGGCGGAAGGCGAAGTCGCGGCCTTCATCGGCACGGCGCAACTGTCTGATTTCAGCATATCAGACGGCAGGGTTGTCTATTCCGGGCCTGAGGAATGGAGTTTCAGGCGCTTCATCCTGCACTACGCCCATCTTTGCACACTGGCGGGGGGCGTGGATGCCTTCTGCATCGGATCGGAGCTGCGCGGATTGACGCAAATTCGCGGGATCGGTGACAGTTTTCCGATGGTCCTTGCGCTGAAATCCTTGGCGGCGGATGTCAGGGCCATTCTGGGCGCCGGCACGAAGATCAGCTATGCGGCCGATTGGTCGGAATATGCGGGCTATCAGCAGGACGGCAATCTTTACTTCCATCTCGACCCGCTTTGGGCTGACGCGAATATCGATTTCATTGGCATCGACAATTACATGCCGCTGTCGGACTGGCGCGATGGAACCGATCACCTCGATAATGGCTGGGGTTCCATTTACAATGTTGAGTATCTCAAGGCCAATATCGCTGGGGGCGAGTGGTATGATTGGTATTACGATTCTCCGCTTGGCGCTGAAAGCCAGTTGCGCCGCCCGATTCAGGACCTGCAATATGGCGAGGATTGGGTTTATCGTACCAAGGATATCGCGGGCTGGTGGGGCCATGCGCACCACAACCGAAGCGGTGGAACCCGGCTGGCCACGGCCACCGAATGGATTGCCGGAAGCAAGCCGGTTCGATTTACGGAATATGGTTGCGCCGCCTTGGACAAGGGCACGAATGAACCCAACAAGTTTATCGACACGAAGTCTTCGGAATCCGCCCTGCCGCGGGCTTCCAATGGACGTCGGGATGACCTGATCCAGATGCAATACCTGCGTGCCATGCATGAATTCTGGTCGCAGGATGCGAATAATCCCGCCGGTCTGACTTACGCCGGACGAATGGTCGATCTGGCACATAGTCACGTCTGGGCCTGGGATGCGCGGCCCTTTCCCGAGTTTCCCGGCAATGACTCAGTCTGGGGCGATGGCGGCAATTATTCGCGCGGTCATTGGCTGAACGGACGAAGCTCTGGCCAACCCCTTGCGGCAGTCGTTGCCGACATTTGCGCCGATGCTGGCGTCGGCGACAGCGTCGATGTCTCGGAGACCTATGGCGTGGTGCGCGGCTATCTGCTGGCCGATTCCAGTACGGCGCGCGCAAGCCTTCAGCCGCTGATGACCTCCTTTGCCGTCGAGGCGCGTGAACGTGACGGCAGTTTGCGTTTCACAATCCGCGATGGCATTCCGATTGCCAGCTTTGCCAAGGACAGATTGGCCCTGGTGCGCGAGATTGACGGGGGCCTGGAAACACTTCGCTCTTCGCAGGCCGATGTTTCGGGCCGGGTGCGCCTGACCTATGTCGAGGCGGAAAGCGACTTTGAAGTGCGCACTGCGGAGGCGGTCTTTCCGGATGAAACCTCGGTTGCGGTCACCCAGAACGAAGTGACGCTGCAACTGACCAATTCAGAGGCGCGCGGCGTGGTAGAGCGCTGGCTGGTGGAGTCGCGCTTTGCCCGTGACGGCGCCCGCTTTGCCCTGCCGAAGTCGGCGCTCAATCTCGGTGCGGGCGATGTCATCGACGTGGAGGGCGTCGGTTACCGGATCGATCGTCTTGAGCTTGGCGATGTGTTGCTGATTGATGCTGTCCGGACCGAGCCCGGCGCCTATCTGCCCTCTGACGATATAGAATTTGCGACCTCGCGGCCCTCGCCGGCGGTGGCCATGTCGATCTTTCCCCTGTTCCTTGATCTGCCCTTGTTGACAGGGTCCGATGATCCCCAGGCGCCGCATGTGGCGGCCGTGGCCAACCCCTGGCCGGGCGCCGTTGGCGTGTGGAGTTCCGCCAGCGACAGCGGATTCAGCCTGAACCGCCAGATGGATGTTCCAGCCATTCTGGGGGTCACGCAGACGGCCATGCGCCTCTGCGGGGCGGGGATCTGGGATGCCGGACCGGCGCTGAGGGTGCGCCTTTCGACGGGGCAGTTGTCTTCGGTCTCGCAGGACGAGGTGCTCAATGGCGCCAATGCCGCCGCCATCGGCGATGGCACACCGGAAAACTGGGAAGTGTTCCAGTTCGCCCGGGCCGAACTTGTAGCGCCGCGGACCTATGATCTGACCCTGCGGCTGCGCGGTCAGGCTGGCACCGACGGCGTCATGCCGCAGGAATGGCCAGTCGGCAGCTATTTCGTCCTGCTGGATCGGGCGGTGCCGCAGATCGACCTTGCGGCCTCGGCACGCGGATTGGAGCGCAACTACCGGGTCGGGCAGATTGACCGCGGCTACAGCGACCCAAGGGTGGTCAGTGCCACGCTGGCCTTTGACGGTGTCGGTCTGCGGCCCTATTCGGTCTCTCATCTGGAGGTGACGGGCCGTTTGGGCGCGACCATCGCCGCAAGCTGGATCAGGCGCACCCGGATTGACGGCGACAGTTGGCAAGGGCTCGACGTGCCCCTTGGGGAAGATGCCGAGCTTTACGAGGTGCAGATACGTCAGGGCACCACGGTCTTGCGCGATGAATTTGTCGCGACGCCAGCCTGGTCCTATACGCCCGTGATGCAGGCGCAGGACGGCGCCGCCGCCGGGTTCACCCTTGCCGTGGCGCAGGTTTCCGGGCGTTTCGGTCCGGGACCGTTCAACTCGGCAATCCTCGGCTGACATCGTCCCTGGCGGCCCCGATCACGCCAATGCTTCGGGGCTGTCCGCGCAGCAAAGCCTGTGATACCCTCAGCCCTCAACGAGGTGATGACATGGCTGAAGCAAGAACGAAATTCACGTCCGTCGATCCGGTCTGGCAGCGCGTCCGCGAAGAGGCGGCGGATGCCGTCCTGTCAGAGCCGCTGCTGGGCGGTCTTATCCATGCGAGCCTGCTGCACCATTCCAGCCTGGAACGTGCCTTGGCCTATCGGTTTTCGCAAAAGCTGGCCTCCAGTGAGATGAGCGAGCAGATCCTGCGCGAGATCGCCGACGAGGCCTATTCGGACGATCCCGAACTTGGTCAGGACGCCCGCGCCGACATCATGGCTGTATTTGACCGCGACCCGGCCTGCCACAGGTTCATCCAGCCCCTTTTGTTCTTCAAGGGGTTCCATGCCGTACAGGCCTACCGCGTCGGGCACTGGCTTTGGACCCATGGGCGCGAGGACATGGCCTATTTCGTTCAGATGCGGGTGTCCGAGGTGTTTTCCGTAGACATCCATCCCGCGGCCCGGATCGGCAAGGGCATCATGATCGACCACGCCCATTCCATCGTCATCGGCGAGACGGCTGTTGTGGGCGACAATGTCTCGATGCTGCATTCCGTCACCCTGGGCGGCACCGGCAAGGAGGATGGCGACCGCCATCCCAAGATCGGTAATGGAGTCCTGATTGGGGCAGGGGCCAAGGTTCTGGGCAACATCTCGGTCGGCTATTGCAGCCGGATCGCGGCGGGCTCGGTCGTTCTGCACGATGTGCCGCACAACAAGACCGTGGCGGGCGTGCCGGCCAAGGTGATTGGCGAGGCCGGTTGTTCGCAGCCCTCGATCACGATGGATCAGTTGATTTCCGGCACGATCTGAAGTCGCATTGAAAAAGGGCCGGAGCTTCTGCACCGGCCCTTTTTCATGTTGCGGTGCAGGGCGGGGTTCACCCCGCCGCCACGTCACGCAAGCATGGTGATCGGATTTTCCAGGGCCTCGACCACGACCTTCAGGAACTCGGCCCCGAGCGCGCCATCGATCACCCGGTGATCGACCGACAGCGTCATCGACATCACCGTCGCCACGCCAATCGCGCCATCCTTGAGCACGACCGGTTTCTTGATCCCCGCCCCCACGGCCAGAATGGCACCATGCGGGGGGTTGATCACGGCGTCGAAATTCTCGATCCCCATCATCCCCAGGTTCGAAATCGCAAAGCTGCCGCCCTGGTATTCGTGCGGCGCCAGCTTCTTCGTCTTGGCACGGGCGGCCAGATCCTTCATCTCGGCTGACAGGGTCGAGAGCGTCTTCTTGTCGGCATCGCGCAGGACAGGCGTGAAAAGCCCGCCCTCGATCGCCACGGCCACCGCAACATCCGAAGGCTTGAGCTTGAGGATGCGGTCCCCGGCCCAGACGGCATTGGCATTGGGCACCGCCTGCAAGGCAATCGCGCAGGCCTTGATGATGAAGTCATTGACGCTGAGCTTGACGCCCCGGCTCTCCAGCCCCTTGTTGAGCTGTTCGCGGAAGGCCATCAGCGCATCCAGCCGCACCTCGCGCCGCAGATAGAAATGCGGGATGGTCTGCTTGGCCTCGGTCAACCGGGCGGCGATGGTGCGGCGCATGCCGTCCAGCGGAACCTCGGTATAATCGCGGTCGGCATAGATCTTCATCACGGTTTCGGCCGACATGCCGCTGGGCATGCCTGCCTTGGCCGGAGCCGCCGCAGCAGCCGCCGCCACCGGCGCGGGCGCTGCCGCCGCCGCAACTGGCGTCACCTTGGCCCCCTCGACATCCGCCTTCACGATGCGGCCATGCGGACCCGACCCCTGCACCTTGGTCAGATCCAGACCCTTTTCCGCCGCCATCCGCCGCGCGAGCGGCGAGGCAAAGACGCGTGCACCTTCGACCTTGGCCGCCGCAGGGGCCGGAGCCACCGCCGCAACGGCAGCCACAGGTGCAGCCGCCGCAACCGGTACTGGCGACGCCACAGCGGCCGCTTTCGGCTTGTCGGCCAAGCTCTCGCCCTCATCCAGCATCACGGCAATCGCGGTGTTCACTTTCACGCCCGCCGTGCCCTCGGCCACGAGGATCGAACCGACGATGCCTTCATCGACCGCCTCGAATTCCATCGTCGCCTTGTCCGTCTCGATCTCGGCGATGATCTGGCCCGACTTGACCACATCGCCCACCTTGACCAGCCACTTCGCCAGCGTGCCTTCCTCCATCGTCGGAGACAGCGCGGGCATCAGGATTTCAACAGCCATAATGCACCTCAGCGATAGCAGACGGATTTGACGGCGGCGACCACTTCGGCAGTCGTCACCAGGGCGAGTTTTTCAAGATTGGCCGCATAGGGCATCGGCACGTCCTTGCCCGTGCAGGTGATGACCGGCGCGTCCAGATAATCAAACGCGCGCTGCATGATGGTCGAGGCCAGGTGATCGCCGATCGATCCGACCGGGAAGCCCTCTTCCACCGTCACGCAGCGGTTGGTCTTCATCACCGAGGCCAGCACCGTGTCATAGTCGATCGGGCGCAGGGTGCGCAGGTCGACGACTTCGGCCGAAATCCCGTCTTTGGCAAGGATATCAGCCGCTTCCAGCGCGTACTTCATACCGATCCCGAACGAGACGATGGTGACGTCCGTCCCCTCGCGCCAGACCCGCGCCTTGCCGAAGGGAATGGTGAAATCGGGCAGGTCGGGCACTTCGAAACTTTGCCCGTAGAGGATTTCATTCTCCAGGAACACCACAGGGTTGTTGTCCCGGATCGCCGATTTCAACAGCCCCTTGGCGTCAGAGGCCGAATAGGGCATCACCACCCGCAGCCCCGGGATCATCGCATACCAGGCCGCGAAATCCTGGCTGTGCTGAGCCGCAACGCGCGCGGCCGCCCCATTGGCGCCGCGAAAGACGATCGGGCAGCCCAGTTGTCCACCCGACATATAGTTGGTCTTGGCAGCGGAATTGAGAATGTGGTCAATGGCTTGCAGCGCGAAGTTGAAGGTCATGAACTCCACGATCGGGCGCAGGCCGGCCCAGGCGGCACCGACGGCAATGCCGGTAAAGCCCATCTCGGTGATCGGGGTGTCGACGATCCGGCGCGGCCCGAACTCGTCCAGCAGGCCCTGGCTGATCTTGTAGGCGCCCTGATATTCGCCGACCTCTTCGCCCATCAGCATGACGGCGGGGTTGGCCCGCATCTCTTCGGCCATCGCCTCGCGCAGGGCCTCGCGCACCGTCATCGTCTTCATTGGCGTGCCCTCGGCCCAATCGGCCGAGGCTTTCGAGACGACGGCGACCGGTGCCGCCGCAACCACCGGCGCCGGCGCGGCTGCCGCAACGACAGGGGCTGCAACGGCAGCCTTGGCCGCCACGGTTTCCCCCTCTTCGGACATCACGAGGATCGGCGTGTTGACCTTGACCCCGCTGGTGCCCTCGGCCACCAGCAGTTGTCCCACCCGGCCCTCATCGACCGCCTCGAACTCCATCGTCGCCTTGTCGGTTTCGATCTCGGCAAGGATCTGGCCCGATTTGACCACATCGCCCACCTTGACCAGCCATTTGGCCAGCGTGCCCTCTTCCATCGTGGGCGACAGCGCCGGCATCAGTACTTCAGTAGCCATGTGCTTGCTCCCTCAGGCGTAGATATCGGTCCAAAGCTCCGACAGGGCGGGCTCCGGGCTTTCTTTGGCGAATTCGGCGGCGGCGTTGACCGTTTCCTTGATGTCGCGGT
The DNA here is from genome assembly GCA_016124195.1 of bacterium. Taxonomy (GTDB): domain Bacteria; phylum Pseudomonadota; class Alphaproteobacteria; order Rhodobacterales; family Rhodobacteraceae; genus Stagnihabitans. The sequence continues at coordinate 639,024 of WGOE01000006.1, forward strand.
CGATGGCCTTCAGATCCTCTTCCGAGGCGAGGCCCGCGTTCAGCAACAGGTCGCGCACATGTTCGATGGCATCCTTTTCCGAGCGGATTTTATCAACCTCCTCCCGGGTGCGGTACTTGGCCGGGTCCGACATCGAATGGCCGCGGTAGCGATAGGTCATCATTTCCAGGATATAGGGCCCGTTGCCGGCGCGGCAGTGCGCTACGGCCTTCTCGCCCGCGGCCTTGACCGCCAGCACATCCATGCCATCGACCTGCTCGCCCGGAATGCCGTAAGCCGTGCCGCGCCCGAACAGCGTGGTCGATTTCGTGGACCGCTTGACCGAGGTGCCCATGGCATACTGGTTGTTCTCGATCACGAAGATCACCGGCAGGTTCCACAACTCGGCCATGTTGTAGGTCTCGTAAACCTGGCCCTGGTTGGCCGCGCCGTCGCCAAAATAGGTGAAGGTCACGTTGTCATTGCCCAGATACTTGTCGGCAAAGGCGAGACCCGCCCCCAGCGGCACCTGCGCGCCCACGATGCCATGGCCGCCGTAGAAATGTTTCTCTTTCGAGAACATGTGCATCGAGCCGCCCTTGCCCTTGGAATAGCCGCCCGAACGCCCGGTCAGTTCGGCCATGACACCCTTGGCGTCCATGCCGCAGGCCAGCATGTGCCCGTGGTCGCGGTACGAGGTCACGCGCTTGTCGCCCGCCTTGGTGCAGGCCTCAAGCCCCACGACCACCGCTTCCTGCCCGATGTAGAGATGGCAGAACCCGCCGATCAGGCCCATGCCGTAAAGCTGGCCCGCCTTTTCCTCGAATCGGCGGATCGACAACATCTCGCGGTAGAACCCCAGCAGTTCTTCCTTCGAGACGTTGGATTTCACTGGGTCTTTTTTCGTGGCCAAGGCCGCTCCTCCCTGTCGCAGGCGCCAAATCACGGGCGCAAATATAGTTTACCCTTAAACCATCCATACAACATCGGAGAAATAACGCAAAACGCAAATTTCGGCGGGCCCGCGCATTCGGCACAACTCTGCCATGCGTGGCGCACAGGCCCCGCTTTCCCATTCATCTGTTCGCAAATATCCCGGGGTGCGGGGCAGGGCCCCGCGGCAGTCTAGCGGATCACGATCTCGTCGGCCCGCACATAGCCCAGCACCGAACGCACCTGTTCGTCCAGAAGGTCGATGTCCAGATAATTGTCCGACAGCCGGTGCGTCATGTTCTTGAGGCTGGCCAATTCGCCTGCGAGTTTGTCGCGCTCGGCCGTCAGGCCCTGCATCTCGTCCGCCGTCTGCGCCTGGCGCAACACGCCGTAATCGCCCTGGACGGCGGCAAAGGTGAAATAGGCGCCCAGGGTCGCGGTCAGGGCGAAATACATCATGTTGCCCAGACGCGGGCCGGATTGTGTGGTGCTGCTCATGTCTCGCCTCTACCCTCTCTGACGGAGGTTGAAACGAACAGTGCCACAGTCGCTTGGCTTTGAAAAGTCAAAACAAAACGGGCCTGCCGATAAAGCCGGCAGACCCGCTCAAGCCAGGCTCAGGCCTTGCCCTTGTAGATGTCGACCAGGGTCTGCAGCAGGGCCAGCGCCTCGTCGCGCGGCCGCTGGAAGCAGTTGCGCCCGATGATCGACCCGTTGCCGCCGCCGTCGCGGATGGCGCGGGCATCGTCCAGGACCGAGTCCGTCCCCTTGGCCGCCCCGCCCGAAAAGACGATCAGCCGCCGCCCGTTCAGCGCCGAGCGCACGCATTCGCGCACCCGGTCGGCCTGGGTGGCAACCGGAATCTTGCCGGCGGCAAAGGCCTTGGCGGCGTCGGGCTGGCTCAGATGGTCGCTGGCCAGCTTGACCTTGACGATATGCGCGCCCAGAAGCGAGGCGATATGGGCGGCATAGGCCGTCACGTCGGCCGCCGTCTCGCCCGCCTTGTCCAGATCCTCGCCGCGCGGATAGGACCAGATCACCGTGGCTATGCCTTTGGCCGCCGCCTCGCGCCGCATCTCGGCCACGTCCTCGAACATCGACAGGCTCATCGACGAGCCGGGATAGATGGTGAACCCGATGGCCGAACAGCCCAGCCGCAGCGCATCGTCGACCGAGGCCGTGATGGCTTGGGTCTTGGGCGCCACCGAAGGCATCAGAGAATTGGCCGAGTTCACCTTGAGGATCGTCGGGATCTGCCCGGCAAAGGTATCCGCCCCGGCCTCCAGCGGCCCCAAAGGTGCGGCATAGGCCGAAAGCCCGGCGTCGATGGCCAGTTGATAATGGTAATGCGGATCATAGGCCGCCGGATTGACCGAAAAGGACCGCGCCGGCCCGTGTTCAAAGCCCTGATCGACCGGCAGGATGACCAGCTTGCCGGTCCCGCCCAGCTTGCCCTCGCTGAGGATCCGGGCGAGGTTGGCCTTAACGCCGGGGGTTTCGCCTTCGTAATTCGACAGGATCTTCTGGACGATCCGGGTGGTGCGCATGGTCTTTTCCTCGCAAATGGCGTGCCGCAGTGTGTCAGGTCTCTGGTGTCGCGTGTCTTGTATCGCCCGCTCGCCGCCTTTATCGGGTGCGGCCTTGACAAGGGCAACATTGGTTTTGCGCTAACATCCCGAAAACCTGCGGCATGCGTTCCAGTTGCGGTGAAACGCCGCAACGGCTATGGAAAAGCCATGACAAACGCCGATCCCAAACGCCTGATCCGTATTGCCCGCGAAGGCGGCGCCGAGGCCCATGGCGAGCCGCCGCCAGAGCCGTTGAACCTGGGTCAAAGGGTGCGCGAACTGCGCAAGGCCAAGGGATGGACGCTGGATCACGCCGCAACCCAGGCGGGGCTGGCGCGCTCGACCCTGTCCAAGATCGAAAACGGCCAGATGTCGCCCACCTATGACGCTGTGCGCAAGCTGGCCGAGGGGCTCAAGATCACCGTGCCGCAGCTCTTCACGCCGGCGCCCAAGGCGCAGGTCTCGGGCCGGATGGCGGTCACCAAATTCGGCAGCGGTCAGGCCCATGTGACGGCGACCTATGAACACGAACTCCTCGCCGGCGGACTGCGCGCCAAGCAGATGCTGCCCTACCGCGCCACGATCCGTGCCCGCGGCATGGAGGATTTCGAAGGCTGGGTCCGCCATGAGGGCGAGGAGTTCCTTTATGTCCTGACCGGAGTGGTGCGGCTTTACACCGAATTCTATGAACCCGTTGACCTGCGCCGCGGCGACAGCGCCTATTACGACGCCACGATGGGCCACAACGTGCTGAGCCTCTCGGAAGAGGATGCGACGATCCTCTGGGTCACATCGCTGGTCTGACCCGCAGTGTCGCGGGTCGGTGCTGGTCTGACTCGCAGTGTCGCGGGTCGGTGCTGGTCTGACCCGCAGTGTCGCGGGTCGGTGCTGGTCTGACCCGCAGTGTCGCGGGTCGGTGCTGGTCTGACCCGCAGCGTCGCGGGTTGGGCCGCCGCCATTGCGCATCGCGAATAGCCCGCGCCGCTGCGAGACAGCCCCTTCCAGGCCGCCCCTTCCAGACCGGCCTTTCAGACCGGCGCCGCGGCCTCAGCCGCCGCCAAGCCAGCTGCCGACGCGGTGCGCCGAGGTCGATATGTCATCGCCCACCCCCGCCACGGTATTGCAGCCGGCCAGGCTTGCCAGCAGCGCCAGGATCATCAGTTTCTTCATGCTCTGCCTCGTCGTTTTTTTGGTTCTTAGTTCTGATACCACCACACATCCGGCAAAAAGCCCAGCCAGTCGCCATAGATGGGCACATAATCGGGATGTTTCAGCTCACGCTTGTGCGCCACGTGGCTGACATTGGAATACCAGAACGGAATGACATATCTGCCGGTCGTCAGCACACGGTCAAGGGCCTGCACGGCAGTGACGAAATCCTCGCGGCTTTTTGAACGCACCATCGTGTCGATCAGCCCGTCCACCGCCGGAGAGGCGACGCCCATCCAGTTGCGCGTGCCCTCCTTGGTCACCCCGTCCGAGCCCCAGTAGAGCGTCTGCTCATTGCCCGGGCTCAGCGACAGGGACCGTGTGAAATGGGTCATGTCGAAATCGTATTTGTTGGTCCGTTCGCGGTATTGCGCGCTGTCCACCGTGGTAACCCGGGCCGCGATGCCCAGTTTCTTCAGCGCCTCGACATAGATGTTGCAGGCCGCGATCGTGTCGGCCTCGCCATTGGCCAGAAGGATGGTAAAGCTGAAGGGCTGGCCGGACGCATCGCTCAGGACCCCGGCCTTGACCGTCCAGCCCGCCGCCTCCAGCAGTTTCAGCGCATGGCGCAGGTTGGCGCGGTTGGCTTCGGTGCCGTCGCCCACCGGAAGCTTGTAGCCCTCCAGCGCGCCGGGCAGCAGGCTGTCCTTGTAGGGCGCCAGCAGGGCCGCCACGGCCGGGCTCGCCGGTTCCGAAACATGGCCCGACAGGCCCGAATTGTCGAAATAGCTTTGTATGCGCGGATCGGCCCCGCCGTTCAGCGTCTGGTTGACCAGTTCGAAGTTGAAGGCATCGGTCAGCGCCTCGCGCACACGCCAGTCGGCAAAGATCGGGCGGCGCGTGTTGAAGACCAGCCCGTCGATCCCCGAGGGCCGCTTGTCGGGAATGTCCTCCTTGACCACCTCGCCGGACTGGACGGCCGGAAAATCATAGCCCTGCGCCCATTTCGCGGCATTCCCCTCGCGCCAGACATCGACATCGCCCGATTTCAGCGCCTCGAAGATCACGCTGGGATCGGCGAAGTAGATGTACTTCATCTGGTCGAAGTTCCACTGGCCCCGGTTGAAGGGCAGGTCCTTGCCCCACCAGTCGGGGTTCTTGCGGAAGGTGATGACGCTGCCCGGATCGACCTTGTCCACGACATAGGGCCCCGATCCGATCACCGGCTCCAGGGAGGAGGCGGTGAAATCGCGCCCCGCCCACTGCGCCTTTTCCAGGATAGGGCGCAGGCCCAGCAGAAGCGGCATCTCTCGGTCGGCCTCGGTGAAGGTAAAGCGGACCGAGCGCGGCCCGGTCTGGGTGGCCGAGGCGACCTTCTTCCATGCTGCGGCGTAGCGTGGATTGCCCTCTTCGCCGAGCGTCTTCATCGACCAGAGCACATCCTCCACCGTGACCGGCTTGCCGTCCGAGAATCGCGCCCCCTCACGCAGGGTAAATTCTACGTAACTGCGGGCCTCGTCGGTATCTACCGATTCGGCCAGAAGCCCGTAGAGCGTGAAGGGCTCATCGTAAGAACGGCCCATAAGTGTCTCCACCGTAAGGGCAGAAACGGCGGCGGGGGCCTGACCCTTGGTGATGAAGGGGTTGAGCGAATCAAAGCTGCCACCCTCGCCAAAGGTGATCGTGCCGCCCTTGGGGGCTTTCGGATTCGCCTGCGGCAGCGACACAAAATCAGGTGGAAGGGCAGGGTCGCCATACATAGCTATGCCGTGGCGCGGTTCGGCCACAACCGCTTGCGCCATCAGCCCGCAGGCCGCAACCGCAAGCGCGGCCTTTATTGCTTGGACGAACCTGACATGCATCGGCAACAATTCCCTGTGAAGCGGAGGATTGTCAGACTCTATGGGGGCTTGGGTGGCATTTCAAACCTTTAGCTTGAACCAGCCGCGCAACAGGTCTATAACAATTGCACTGCTCGATAGGTTTCTTGCCTGTATGAAACCTGCCTCAACGACTTGACGCCGGCTTCGCGCCGGCGTTTTTTTTGGTCCGGGGCCCGGCCGCGGGCAAGCCCTTGCAGTTTCCCTCGCAGTTGCAGCATTCTGCCGCAAATCGAGGAGAGCATCATGGACCTTGCAGGCAAGACCGCCGTCATCACCGGGTCGAATTCGGGCATCGGGCTCGGCGTGGCACAGGCGCTGGCCGCCGCGGGTTGTGCCGTCGTGCTGAACTCGTTCACCGACCGGCCAGAGGATCACGCGCTGGCCGCCGATCTGGGCCGGCGCCACGGTGTGACTGCGCGCTACATCGCCGCCGACATGGCCGATGGTCAGGCCTGCCGCGATCTGGTGGCCAAGGCGGGCGCCTGCGACATCCTCGTCAACAACGCGGGCATCCAGCACGTCGCCCCGATCGAGGAATTTCCCGCTGCAATCTGGGACCGCATCATCGCGATCAACCTCTCTTCGGCCTTTCACACCACGGCCGCCGCCCTGCCGGGCATGAAGGCCAAGGGCTGGGGCCGGGTCATCAACATCGCCTCGGCGCATGGCCTGACCGCCTCGCCCTTCAAATCGGCCTATATCGCGGCCAAGCATGGCGTGGTGGGCCTGTCCAAGACCACGGCGCTGGAAACGGCCGGGCTTGGCATCACCGCCAACGCCATCTGCCCCGGTTATGTGCTGACCCCCTTGGTCGAGGCGCAGATCCCCGACCAGATGAAGGTGCATGGCATGGACCGCGAGACGGTGATCCGCGAGGTCATGCTCTTGCGCCAGCCCTCGCGCCAGTTCGCCACGGTCGAACAGATCGGCGGGACGGCGGTCTATCTCTGCTCGCCCGCCGCCGATCAGGTGACCGGCACCACGATCAGCGTCGATGGCGGCTGGACGGCGCTTTAGCTGCCGAGCTTCTGGCCGGGGCCCGGGATGACCTGCACCGGCTCGCGCACTGTTGGATAGACCAGCCCGCCCGAGGCGACCAGCTTGGCCGCATCCTCGGGCGACAGGTCCAGCGGGATCACATCGGTCTTGGGCACGAAGATCACAAAGCCCGAGGTGAAGGGCGTCAGGCCGACAAAGACCGCGATGACATCCTCGCCCAGCTTTTCGGCGATCTCGCCCTTGGGGCGCGACGAGACGAGGCCCAGGATCCACACGCCCGGCCGGGGAAACTCCACGAGGCAGGTGCGGTCGAACGAGGCTTCGGATTTGTTGAAGACCGTCTCGGCCACCTGTTTCAGCGCCGAATAAAGCGAGCGGACCACCGGCATCCGGTTCACCAGCATGTCAAGCCGGCCAAGTATGGTGCGCCCGATCAGGCCCTTGGCGATGTAGCCCATCAGCGTGGTGAAGACGAGGAAGACCACCACCCCCACCCCGCGGATCGGGAAGGTATGGCCGGGGCCGAAGTAGTATTGCATCAACTCGGGCGGCTGATAGGCTTCGGGGATCAGCGGCAGGATCCAGCCGTCCAGATAGCCGATCACCGCCCAGATCAGATAGGCGGTCAGCCCGATCGGCAGCACCACCACAAGGCCGGTCAGAAAACTGGAGCGCAGGCCGCCGGTCAGGCTGCGCGGGCGCGGGGCTTGCGGTTCGGTCATGTGGCCTCCGGTGTGTCAGCCGGCCTTATCGCAGGAATGTGTCACAAAGAAAACGCTTCGCAGGCGCCCGCTCTTGCAGGTGTGAAGTCGAGGCCGCGTGCCCGCCCATTTCGCAGGCAGATCAGCCCGCAACCAGCGCCCGCGCGATGGCAGCCCCAAGGCGCGCGTTGTTCTTGACCAGCGCGATGTTCGAGGTCAGCGAGCGGCCCTCGGTCAGCTCGAAAATGCGCTGCAACAGGAAGGGCGTCACGGCCTTGGCCGCGATGCGCTGTGCCGCGGCTTCGGCCAGCGCCTTTTCGATGAAGGGCGTGATCTCGACCGCGGGGATTTCCGCCTCGGGCGGGATCGGGTTGGCGATCAGTTGCCCGCCTGCCAGCCCGAGCCGGCCGCGCATCCGGTGCGCCAGCGCGATCTCGGCCGCCGTGTCCATGCGCAGGGGCGCCTTCAGGCCCGACGACCGTGACCAGAAGGCCGGAAAATCGTCCTGACCAAAGGCCACCACCGGCACGCCTTGGGTTTCCAGCACCTCCAGCGTCTTGGGCAGGTCGAGGATGGCCTTGGCCCCCGCCGCCACGACCGTGACCGGGGTCAGAGCAAATTCCTCAAGGTCGGCCGAGATGTCGAACGAGGTTTCGGCCCCGCGATGCACCCCGCCTATGCCGCCGGTGGCAAAGACCTCGATCCCGGCGAGGCCTGCGCAGATCATCGTGGCAGCCACCGTGGTGGCCCCGGTCCGTCCCAGTGCAAGGCAGGCCGCCAGATCGGCGCGCGACAGCTTCATCACGTCGCGCGCCTGACCCAGCGCTTCCAGTTGCGCGGCATCCAGCCCGATGTGGATGCGCCCCGCCATCACGGCGATGGTGGCGGGCACGGCGCCGGCGCCGCGGATCTCGGCCTCGACCGCGCGGGCGGTTTCCACATTCTGCGGCCAGGGCATGCCATGGGTGATGATGGTCGATTCCAGCGCCACGATCGGCCGCCCCTCGGCCCGCGCGGCCGCAACTTCGGGAGAGAAGGACAGAAGCTCTGCGGTCAGGGTCATGGGTAGGCCTTTGCTGTGAATGTGGGACGGGCTCACGACCCGACCTCTTTCGAGACATAGTCGGCCGCGGCGCGCAGGGCCGATTGCAGGGCGGTCTGGCGATCCTCGCCGCGCCGTTCGGCCACGATATGGGCGGCCATGAAAGTGTCGCCCGCCCCGGTGACGCGCGCCACCAGAACCTGCGGCGGATGGGCCGTGACGACGCCGGCACCGGCGCGACCCTCGGCACAGGCGCGCCCGCCATCGGTCACCAGCACGCGCCGCGCGCCGCGCGCCAGCATCGCCTCTGCCGCCTCGGCCGAGGTCGCGGCCTCGACATGCGACAAAAGCCGCGCCTCTTCCAGATTGACATACAGCGTGGCGCCGGCATGGCCCAACAGCGGCGACAGCCGTTCGGCCTTGCCCGGCGAGGCGGGGGCCAGCCGCAGATCGGCGCGCGCAAACAGCGGCGATTGGGCGATCTCGGCCAGCAGGGCCTCGGTCAGGTTGCCGTCAAGCGCGATGAGGCCCGGCCAGGGCGCCGCGGCGCTGCCAAGGCTGCCATCCGACAGCGCGCGCAGGATCTTGGCCCCGGCGGCTTCGAGCGAATGGGCATCGGCCACCGCGGCCACCAGACCCGCAGCCCCTTCGATCGCCATGTAGCGGTCGGTCGGCAGATCGTCCGACCGATAGACATGCGCCGTATCCAGCCCCATCCGCAGGCAGGCGGCGATCAGTTCCTCGCCCTCCGCGTCGCGGCCGATGGCGGTCAGCAGCGCTGGCCTGAGGCCGAAACGCGCCAGTGTCATCGCGATGTTCATCGCAACCCCGCCCGGCAGGCGCGTGATGCGCCCCGGCACATCGCCACCCGGACGCAGGGCCACATGGGTGCGCCCGATGATGTCCCAGAGCGTCGAGCCGATGCAAAGAATATCCGGTGTCATGGCGCGTTTCATCGCCTATCCTCGGGGGGGAGTGCAAGGGGGCGCGGTGGGCGCCTCCGACGGCAGGGTTGCAACCTGGATGAACGGGGAGGGGGCGATGGCAGGCCGAAGCATCAAGGGAGGCGGGGGCTTTGCCGGCTTGCCGCGCGAACTGACGGGGTTCCTCGCGGGGCTCGAGGCCAACAACACGCGCGACTGGTTCGAGGCGCACCGGGCCAGGTACGAGGCCTGCCTGTTGCGGCCGGGCCTGGACCTTGTGGCGGCACTCTCGGCGCCCGCGGCCGAACTGGGCTTGATGGCGGTGCCGCGGCTCAACGCCAGCCTGCGGCGCCTCAACCGGGATGTGAGGTTTTCGGCCGACAAGTCGCCGTACCGGCCGCATCTGCATCTGTTGCTGTCGACCGGGCCGGACTTCAACAAGGTGCCGGGCGTGCATCTGGTGATCACTGCCACGGGCTTTGGCCATGGCGCGGGGCATTACAGTTTCGCGCCAGAGGGGCTGGAGGCGATGCGGCGGGCGATCTGCGACGAGGCGCAGCGGGCCGAACTTTTGGCGCTGATTGCCCGGGCGGCGGGGCAGGGTGCCGTGCTGACGCCGCCGGATCTGGCCCGGGTGCCCAGGGGCTTTGCCGCGGGCGCCGATTGGGACCATCTGTTGCGCCGCAAGCATCTGGTGGCGCGCACCCCCGCGCATCAGCCCTTGCCCGAATGGCTGTTCACGCCGGACTGCGTGGCAGGCCTGATGGGGGTGGTGGCCGACCTTGCCCCGCTCGCCTTTTGGCTCACGCGGTTTGCCGGCTGAGTTGGGGGCTTGCATCGCGGGCCCGGGTCAAGTAACAGCCCCTCACTTCACAGGCAGGTGCGGGCCGACAGGGTGATCCTGAAGGTCCACCGGTTGGGGGAAACCCTGAAAACATCTGCCGAGGTCATAAACCGGAAAAGGACATGGATATGGCTCTTCCTGAATTCACGATGCGTCAGCTTCTGGAAGCTGGCGTGCACTACGGTCACCAGACCGCACGCTGGAACCCGCGGATGGGGGAATACATCTACGGCGACCGCAACGGCATTCACATTCTTGACCTGACGCAGACCGTGCCCATGCTGGACGCGGCGCTGAAAGTCGTGCGCGACACGGTGGCCAAGGGCGGCCGGATCCTGTTTGTCGGCACCAAGCGCCAGGCGCAGAAGTCCATCTCGGACTCGGCCGAAAAATGCGCGCAATATTACATGAACCACCGCTGGCTCGGCGGCACCCTGACCAACTGGAAGACCATCCAGAACTCGATCGCGCGTCTGAAGGCGCTGGACGAGATCTTGGCCGGCGGCGCCGAGGGTCTGACCAAGAAAGAGCGTCTGAACATGGAGCGCGAGCAGGGCAAGCTGCAGGCCTCGCTGGGCGGCATCCGCGAAATGGGCGGCACGCCGGATCTCTTGTTCGTCATCGACGTTGGCAAAGAGGCGCTGGCCATCACCGAAGCCAAGAAGCTGGGCATTCCGGTCGTGGGCGTGGTGGATACCAACTGCTCGCCCAAGGATGTCGATTACGTCATCCCGGGCAACGACGACGCCAGCCGCGCCATCGCACTTTATTGCGACCTCGTGTCGCGCGCGGCGCTGGACGGCATGACCGCCCAGATGGGGGCTGCCGGTGTCGACCTTGGCGCCCTGGACGAGGCGCCGGTCGAAGAAGCCGTGGCCGAAGCCTGATTTCCCTTGGCCCCGCCTTTGCCGGGGCCAGCTTCATAATTCTGGTATCGGGCGGGGGTATGTCCCGCTCGCTGCCATTTCAGGAACATGGAGACTGAACATGACCGTCACCGCACAAATGGTGAAAGAACTGCGCGAATCGACCGGCGCAGGCATGATGGACGCCAAGAAGGCGCTGGTTGAAACCAATGGCGACATGGATGCCGCGGTCGATTGGCTGCGCACCAAGGGGCTCGCCAAGGCCGCCAAGAAGGCCGAGCGTCTGGCCGCCGAAGGCCTGGTGGGCGTGGCCGTGTCCGATGGCCGCGGCGTGGCGGTCGAGATCAACTCGGAAACCGATTTCGTCGCCAAGAACGTCGATTTCCAGCACCTGGTCCGCGAAGTGACCAAGGTGGCGCTGCAAACCGGCGAGTCGGTCGAGGTGCTGAAAGCCTCGCATCTGAACGGCGAGCCGGTCGAGACCGTGATCAACGCGGCCATCGCCCGGATCGGCGAGAACATGACGCTGCGCCGCATGCATGTGCTGGAGGGCGACACGGTCGTGTCCTATGTGCACAACTCGGCCGCTGAAGGCATGGGCAAGATCGGCGTTCTGGTGGCGCTGAAGGGCGATGCGGCCAAGGCGCAGGAGATCGGCAAGCAGTTCGCGATGCACATCGCGGCCACCGCACCCCTGGCGCTGTCCGAAGCCTCGCTCGACCCCTCGGTGATGGAGCGTGAACTGGCCGTGCAGACCGCCAAGGCGCTGGAAGAGAACGCCTCTTCGGCCAAGCCCAAGCCCGATGCCGTGATCCACAACAACATCATCCCGGGCCGCATGAAGCGCTTCCTGTCGGAAAACACCCTTCTGGGTCAGCAGTTCGTGGTGAACCCGGACGTGACCGTGGGCCAGGCCGCCAAGGATGCCGGGGTGGAGATCACCGGCTATGCCCGCGTCTCGGTCGGCGAAGGCATCGAGAAAGAGAAAGAAGATTTCGCGGCGGAAGTCGCCAAGATGGTTCAGGCCTGATCTTTGGTCTTTGACGCGAAAGGGCCGGGGGATCTCCCGGCCCTTTTGCTTTGCCAAGATGGGCAGATTGCCCATCCTACCTGAGGCTTGCGGCACGACAGGACCGGCGGGGGCCCCGTTTGGCGAACCGAATGCAGAAGACCACGTCACGGGCGCCTTTCGCCCGCAGCTGTCCCGCCGCTGGGGCTGTGGACTGGCCCCAGGACGCTGTCCCGCAGCCTGCACCCTATTCAGGCTTCGCCGTCGTCGTCGGTGTTCATGTCGAATTTCAGCGGGATGCCGAGGCTCTGGAAGTAGATTTTCAGTTGCCGGGTCAGGCCCGAGGGCGGGCGGCCGTCGCAGGTGAACTTGGCCTCGCGGCCCACGATCTCGATGGTGCCGCAGGCGGCCTTGGTCGTCTCGCCCTCGGACTTGGCCACGCGTTTCAACGAGGCGGGCGAGCGCGAGCGGTGCATCTTGACCACAGTCTCTTCGGGCGAGCTGCCAAGGCACATGCCGATATTGACCGGCTTGCGCTTGGCCACGGCGATCATCTGCTTGAATTCCCGGATCAGGTCGTCGCGGTCTTCCATTTGCGAAATCCTTTGGCGGAGCGGGTCGCAGGGGACTATGCCAACCGTGGCGGCTCCTGCGGCCCTCTGTCAACAGGTTTCGCGGGCGAGGCGTTCCGGTGGCCCGTGCATCGGCGCCATCAGTGAAATGAAATTACAGGTTCTCGGGCATAATCCGCTGGCTAGGCTTGAATTCAGCCCTGAATTCCGGCTATCATGAAAATAAATTACCGAAGCGGAGCCTGCCAATGCCCGACCCCTCCTCCCCACCCCGTCTGATCCGCTATGACATCGCCGACCCGCAGGCCGGTGGGCAAAAGCGTCCCTTCGCCAAGGCGGTGCGGGCCGGGGATTACGTGCATGTCTCGGGCCAGGTACCCACCCTTGACGGCGAGGTAGTGGCTGGCGGCATCGTGGCCCAGACCGAGCAGGTCATCGCAAACATCAAGGCCGTGCTGGCGTTGGCCGGTTGCGGGCTCGAGGATGTGATCAAGGTCACCTGCTGGCTGGACGATCCGCGCGATTTTTCAAGCTTCAACGCCGTCTTCGAACGCCATTTCGCGGCCCATCCGCCGGCAAGGTCCACCGTGCAGTCCCGGCTGATGATCGACGCCAAGGTGGAAATCGACGCGGTCGCCTGGAAACCGCTCTAACCGCCAGAACGCAGGGGCCAAGCCATGAAAGTGCTGATCAAGAGCGATGCGGCCCGGGCGGTCGATTGCGTGGCGGGCCTGATCGTGGCGCGGCTGCAGCGCCTGCCCACCTCGGTCCTGGGCCTTGCGACCGGCGGCACGATGGAGGCGGTCTATGCAAGGCTCATCGCGGCCCACCGGGAGGGGGCGGTCAGCTTTGCCCGGGCGCGCTCCTTCAACCTCGATGAATATGTGGGCCTCGCGCCCGACCATCCCTGTTCCTACTGGCGCTACATGCGTGAACATCTGTTCGACCGGGTGGATTTTCCGCCCGGCGCCACGCTGCTGCCGCGGGGCGATGCGCCTGACCCCGAGGCCGAGGCACAGCGCTACGAGGCGGCCATCGTGGCGGCGGGCGACATCGGCCTGCAACTGCTGGGCTTGGGCACGAACGGCCATATCGGGTTCAACGAGCCGACCTCCAGCCTTTCGTCGCTGACCCGGATCAAGACGCTGACCCGGTCGACCCGCGCGGCCAACGCCCGCTTCTTTGACCGCCCCGAAGATGTGCCGCGCCTGGCCATCACCATGGGGATCGGGACGATCCTGCGCGCGCAAGAGGTGATCCTCCTGGCCTGTGGCCCGGCCAAGGCCGAGGCCGCGGCCGCCCTGATCGAGGGGCCCCTGGCCGCCGCCTGCCCGGCCTCTGCACTGCAACTGCACCGCAAGGTGACGGTGGTGCTGGATCAGGCAGCGGCCAGCCGTCTGGCCTTGCGCGACTATTACGAAGAGGTTCACCCCGGCGGCGACGCGGCCTCGATCTGATCCAGCGCCGTCCGCAGGGCGCGCACCGCCCCTGCATCGGTGCGCCGCGCCGCGGACGGCTGAAAGCCAAAGCCTGTGATGCGCGGATCGGCGGCGGCCGGCAGCGGGGTCGAGCAGGAGGCATGGATCTCGGTCAGCTTCAGCCGGCGCGCAAAAAGGGCGGCATTGGCGGCTGTGATCCCCGACCCCGGCATGACCGAGACATCTGGCCGCTGCATGCGGACCAGCCGTTCGATCCCCTCGGCCGCCGTCCTGGCCCCACCCGAGGACAGAACGCGCCGGATCCCCAGCCGGGCGCAGAGCTCCATGGCGGCCTCGGGGTCGGGGGCAAGGTCGATGGCGCGGTGCAGCGTCACGTCCAGCCCCGCAGCCATGGCGACCAGATCGGCCAGCACCGCCTCGTCCAGCCCGCCATCGGGCCGCGAGGCGCCGATCACCACACCGGCCAGCCCTGCGGCACGCACCGCCGCGATCTCGGCCCGCATGGCGCGGACTTCGGCGCCGCTCCAGATGAAATCGCCGGCGCGCGGGCGGATCATCGCCAGCGCGGGCAGGGGGCCCTCGGCCGCCAGCGCCATCAGCCCGGCCGAGGGCGTCAGCCCCCCCAGCGCCAGCGCCGCGCAAAGCTCGATCCGGTCCGCCCCGCCCGATGCGGCCGCAGCCAGCCCGGCCGCGTCATCGACACAGATTTCCAGGATGATGCGCGTCATGGCCGTCTCCGCTCCAGAAAGGTGATCATGAGGGCGCCCAGCGTGCCGGCCGTCCCGCTCAGCACCGCAGCCCCCGAATAGCCGCCAAGCGACGTGCCAAGCGCGAAGATGCCGGCCCCCAGACCGCCGCCCGCACAGGCATTCACCGCGATCAGCGAGGCGGACAGGCCGGGCCGGTCGCGGATCAGGTCGAGAAGATAGTTGATCGGCAACGAGATCATGCCCGCCGCCGCAAAGCCCGCAACGAGGCTCGCCAGATAGATCTGCCAGGTCGCCGTGGCCAGCGCCATGGCAGCCAGATAGGCCAGATAGAGCACCGCGCAGATCAGCAGCGCCTGCGCGATCGTCATCCTTCGGCTGGCCCGCGCCCAGAAGACCATGAAGATCACCTCCAGCACCGCGACCAGACCGACCAGAAAGCCCACGTCCTCGGCCCGGCCGCGCGCGGCCCCCGTCACGATCAGCGGCAGAACGGTGGCGTTGATGTGCAGCATCTGGCTGATCAGCGCCACCCCGAACACCCGCGCCAGAAGGCCGGGGTTCAGGATCAGCGCCATCTCTTGCCACGGGCGCCGGGCGTCCTGCGCGGGGGGGCTCTGCGGCGGGGCGCTCGCGTCAGGCTCCAACCCCAGCGTCACGGTCAGCAGGATGCCCACCGCCACCAGGGCCGCGATCAGATAGGCCGCGATCATGCTGGGCTGCCCGCTCAACATCAGGCCAACCACGCCCGGCATCAGGACCCAGGACAGCGAGATCATGATGCGCATCAGGGCATTGGCGATCCGCGCCTCTTCGGTGTCAAAGCGGGCGGCATGGGCGCGCACCGTGCCGAACAGCATCGAGTTGATCGACTGGAACAGCGCCAGCGGCCCAAGCGTGGCCAGCGCGAAGCTGGGCGCCGAACGCAGGACCCAGACCATGCCATAGCCCAGAATTCCAAAGGCGCTGACCACGATCAGCGGCCTGCGGTAGCTTTGGAACCGGTCCGACACCAGCCCCACCGCGATGGCCATGACCACATAGGCCACCGAGGCGGCCAGTGCCAGTGCGGCATAGGCATGGTCGCTCATCCCCAGTTCGCGGATGGCGATCATCGACTGGAAGGGCGAGGTCGCGGCTCCGGCAAAGCCGTAGAGAAAGATCGCAGCCGCCGCGGCGCGCATCACCCGATGGCGGCGCAGGATATTCAGCCAGGGTCCCATGATCAGGCGGGAAACCGGGCCGAGATCTGGACCTCGGCCACGAAATCGGGCCGCGGATCGAAGGGCAGCGTGCCCGGCGCGCGGTGCAGGTTGGCCAGACGGGGAATGTCCTGATTGACCACGCCGTCCGTCAGCGCCATCAGGTTCGGCCGGGCCATGGGCGTCAGTTCGGGCGAGAGATACCCCGATTTCACCACCAGAAGCCGGACCTTGGCCGGATCGAGGCCCAAGGCCGCGAAATCGGCCAGGTTGTGATAGGGCCTGCGCCGCGCGGCCAGAACCACCGTCAGCTCGCCAATCTGCACCACGGCCTGCCGTTCGGCCGGCGTCTCACCGGGGTCAAGACGCAGGACCTCGGCCTCGGCCGTGACCGAGGCGCCGGCGGGATCAAGGCTCGCCCCGATCCGCAGCCGCAGACGTGCGCCCGCACCCGCGGCAAAGCAGGCCTCGACCGCGGGCCGGTCGGTGATGCCGGCCAGAAGCGCGCCCTGCCAGTCGCGCGCCATCAGGGCGGCCAGCACATCGGCGCGGTCGCCCACGCCGCCGCCGGTCGGATTGTCGCCGCTGTCGGCCAGGATGACGGGTGCCGTGGTCGCCCTCTCGGCCAGCGCCAGCATCTCGTCCAGGGGGCCGGTAACCGGGCCAAAGCGGAAGCGGTCGCGCGCCGCCCAGAACGCCTGCCCGATGCGCAAGGCGGCGACCGACGCAGCCTTGGCATCGGTGCCGGTGACGACGGCGCAGGCGGTGGCGCGCGGCTCGTCGGCCCAGACGTACCCGATCATCAGATCGCTGCGCCAGACGCCGGGACCCTCCAGCGCGGGCAGGGCGGCGTAAAGGCTGCGGGCCGGCTCGTCCTCGGTGGACGACCGTTCACCCGGCAGCAAAAGCGGCACCGGCACCCGCACCACGCCCGGCCTTTCGCCGGTTCTCAGCGCGCGCAGCAGCATCGTGTAGGCCGCCTCCATCGTCTCGCCCACGTCGATATGCGGCGCGGTGCGGTAGGCGGCGAAAATGTCGATCTGGTCGATGATCCGGTCCGAGACATTGCCATGCAGATCGTAGCTGGCCGCAATCAGCATCTTTGGCCCGACCGCGGCCCGCACGGCGGCGATCCAGTCGCCTTCGGCATCCCACATCCCCTCGACCTTCATCGCGCCGTGCATGGCCAGATAGACGGCGTCAAAGGGTTTTGCCGCTTCGAGCCGTTCCAGAAACTCGGCCTTCAAGGCGTCATAGGTCGTGCGCGAGACCGGGCCACCCGGCACCGCGCGGGCATGGAGCAGGGGCGCCACCTCGGCCTCGTGCTTGCCAAGAAAGGCGAAATAGGGGCTGGCGGTCAGATCCGGGCCGCGCAGCACGCGGAAATCCTCGGGCTGCATCAGGACGGGGGAATAGGTCGAACATTCGGTGTGGATGCCGCCGGTGGCGATGCGCATGGGTGATCCTCGCGGAGGTTTCAGTCAGGCCGGCGCTAGAGGGCCGGGTGCAGCCGCACCTGGGCCGCAAAGCGCAGCCAGTCCTTGTGGGCGGGCAGGGTCCAGCCGGCCTCGGCCACGGCGGAAAGGCGGGGAAAGACAAGGTCGTTGAACCAGTCCCGCGTCGTGAAGTGTTCGCACCAGATGCAGGCCTGGATGCCGCGCATATGGCCGCGCAGGGCTTCGGGAAAGTCGCCCTCGGCCTCGTAGGCATAGGTCTGGGCGGGCGGCACCGGCCCGGCCCAGCCCGCGCCGTTTTCCAGCCAGTCGGCCCCCTGCACCATGTCGAGGTAATAGGCCTGGCCCGGCGTCATCACCACGTCATAGCCCTGTTCAGCCAGTTCGATGCCGACCTCCGGCTTCTCCCAGGCCATCAGGAGGGTATCTTCGGGCGGCACGCCGCCACCATGGGCCACCTCGTTCCAGCCGACCAGAACCTTGCCGCGTGCGCTGAGCATGGCCTTGATCCGCTTGAGGAACCAGCTTTGCAGCTCGAAGGTCCCGGCCAGTCCTTCGCGCTGCATCAGGACGCGGGCGCGCGGGCTTTGCAGCCAGGCGTTGCGCGCCACCTCGTCCCCGCCGATGTGGAAATGCCGCGAGGGGAAGATCGCGCATAATTCCTCGATGATGGTTTCCAGAACGGTGAAGGTTTCCGGGATGCCGGGGTTCCAGGAATTGTTGGGATAGCCCTGCACGGAATGATAGCTCGAGGGCGTCTCGTCGGGGTCGACGAGGAAGGGCAACGCCGCCACCACGCAGGCGGCATGGCCGGGGGTCTCGATCTCGGGCATCACCTCGATGCCAAGGCTTGCGGCATGGGCTACCACGGCGCGCATCTGGTCCTGAGTGTAATAGCCGCCCGACCGCGCCGGCCCGTCGCCCAGTTGCGGCAGCATGGCGGGCGTGTCGGCGGCGCGGTGGGCGCCTGCGTCGGTCAGTTCGGGATAGGCGCGGATCTCGGCCCGCCAGCCCTCGTCATCGGTCAGGTGCCAGTGAAAGAGGTTGAGCTTCTGCCAGGCCAGAAGGTCGATCACCCGCATGACCTCGTCCAGGCTCCAGAAATGGCGCGAGACGTCCAGATGGCAGCCGCGCCAGCCATAGCGCGGGGCATCGGCGATCTCGCCCGAGGCAGGGAAGCGGAAGGCCGGGTCGGTGAAGGCGCCGTGCAGCATCTGGGCCAACGAGATCAGGCCAAAGCGGCGGCCGGCCTCGGTGCTGGCGGTCAGGGTGATGGTGGGGCCGAAGCTCAGGCGGCAGGCTTCGGGCGCAAGACTTGCATCGGTGGCAAAGGCCAGAGCACGGCTGCCGGGCGCGGGGGACAGCTGGAACAGCTTGCGTGCGGAGGGAAACAGGCGGGCATGCAGCGCATCGACCGACAGCATCAGCCGCAGATCGGCCGGCGCCGTGCCGGGGGCGGCATGCAGGATCACCGGGGCGGGGCCGGGATCGGCCGTGATGGCATTGGGCCAGGGCAAGAGGGCAAAGGGCAGCGTCAGGCGACCCTCGGGCAGGCGCGGAGGCGGCAGGGCGGGCGCGCCCGAAGCCTGCATGAGGTCGCCGGTCTGCACGGGCAGGTGGCTGCCGCCCATCGTCACCCAGGCCGTCTTGGCCGCGTCGTTGCGATGAAAGGGCGAACGGTTCAGCCCCTCGGCCCGCAGGGTCCAGCTGGCGCCGGGGGCCAGGCGCAGGCCCTCGGGCGGGGCGAATTCGTGGAAATTCGCGGTGCGGCGCACAAGGCGGCCGCCTTCGACATGGTGATCCGGCATCAGGCGGGTGATCGTGGTCACCGACAGCGTGAAATCGGCCAAAGCCGCCTCGGACAGGTTGGTCAGGCGCAGGGTCCAGGTGCCGGCAGGGGCGGGCTCGGGCGCCCAGTGATTTTCCAGAAACAGGGTCATCTTGGCCTCAAAAATCGGAAGATTGCGAGAAGGTGCGGGCCAGCGCCGGAACGCCCGCGGTCAGGCCACAATCCACTGGCAGGCAGATGCCGGTGATCGCCTGCGCAAGGGGTGAGGCCAGAAAGCCCACCGCCTCGGCCACATCTTCGGCCCGCGCGATGCGGCCCAGGGGATAGTGCGCTGCGGCCTCGGCAAAGATGTCGGGGTTGGCCGCGGCCCGCGCCTCCCAGGCTTGGGTGCGCACGGTGCCGGGCGCCACCGCATTGGCGCGGATGCCGAAGCGGCCGTATTCCACCGCGATCTGCCGGGTGAGGTGGATCATCCCGGCCTTGGCCGCCGAATAGGCCGGATGGCCATAGACGCCCAGGCCATTGACCGAGGCGATGTTGACGACCGAGCCTTGCGTGGCCTGCAACTGCGGCGCCAGCGCCGAAAACATCAGGAACACCGCGTCAAGGTTCAGCGCCCGGTCGGCCTGCCAATCGGCCACGCGGGTCGATTGCAGGCTGGCCGCCTGCACCCCGCCGGCATTGTTGACCAGAGTCTGAAGGGCGCCCAGACCGGCCACCGTCCCAGCAAAGGCCGCCACCGCCGCAGGGTCAGTCACATCCAGCGCCAGCGCCACATGGCCCGCCCCAAGCGCCGCCGCCGCCCGCTCTGCCGCGGCCAGATCGCGGTCGGCCAGCACGACCAGATCGTGATCGGCCCGCAGGCGCCGTGCGATGGCCCGGCCGATGTCGCCCGCAGCCCCGGTTACGATGGCAAGACGCTGCCCCATGGCTCACTTCCCTCGCGGCATGTCACAACCGAAGGACCGGGGCAGCCGCCTGCGCCCCGTTCGGGGTCGGCTCAATCGCCCAGAAGCTGACGGTCGTCGCCGTCGCGGTGCTTGACCAGTTGTTCCTTGATGCCGCGCAGGATGCGGGCTGATCGGTCGCGGTCGGCATAGGCGACCAGGTTGGCGATGATGTCCACCGCCGCCAGAAACGCGAATCGGGTCGAGGAGGCGCGGAAGATGTTCTTGCCCTCGGGCAGGTCCACCGCGATCACCACATCCGCCGCCGCCGCCACCGGAGAGCCGCTTTGCGTGATCGCGATCGTGGGGATGCCGCGGTCCCGAAGCAGCCCGAACGAGCGCACCAGCTCCAGATTGCGCCCGGTGAAGGAGGACCCGAACACCACCGTCCCGGGCTGGGCCGCGGCCGACAGCATCAGGCTCATCCCGTGGTCATTGCAGGACGCGATGCGCAGGCCAAAGCGGAACAGCCGGTTCTGCAGCTCGTTCACGATCATCGAGGAATTGCCGCCCGACCCGAAGGCATAGATCATCTGGGCGTTGCTCAGAAGGCGTACCGCCTCTTCGACGGCAGCCAGGTCCAACCCGCGGTGCATCTCGAACAAGGCGTTCTGCGCCTTGGTCACGATGTCTTCGGCCACTTCGGCCGCGGTCGATGTCACCAGTTCGGGCTTGAGATACCGCAGGCCCACATAGGTGCTGCGCGCCAGCTGCACCTTGAAATCGGAAAACGAAACGCAGCCCAGACGCCGGCAGAACCGCGTGACCGTGGGCGGCGAGACGCCCGCCCGTTCGGCGATTTCGGTGATCGAGGCATTGGTGGCGAAGTTCACATCCGCCAGAACCGAGGCCGCCAACTTGCGCTCCAGCGCCGAAAGCTTGCCTTCGGGGTCGCTGAGCGCGACAATCAGATCCGAAGCGGTCAGCGGCGCCGGTTCGATGGCGTCATCCTGTGGTTTGATCATGGCGTTTACCTGCGGCAAGGGGCTGGAAGGCGGTCCTGCCCCGTCCCAAAGCCCGGGATGATCGACCGGTCAAGCATCTGCAGGCCTCCCGAAATTCATTTTCGCGCCACCTTGACATTTAGCCATATCAGGCCCGAATATTCCAGAAGATATCAAGGTCGGCTGAAATTATTTTCAGAAGGCCCCGAATTCAGGGGGTTCAGGCAGTGGCAGCAGAGCGTGATCCGTTCCGCAATCCTTTCGGGCAGGACGACGGCGACCGCCGCGCCATCTGGCAGATGCTGGTGCCGCGCGACATCGACGCCTTTGTCAGTGCCGACTGGTCCGCGGTGGCGCAGGATTTCATCGTCGAGAATTTCACCGGCCTCAGCGGCAACTTTCAGGGCGACCCGGATGGCTATACGCTGGCCTTCCCCACACTGGAGGCTTACCGGACCGAATGGCTGCGCCAGGCGGCCGAGTTCGGAGCCGCACGCGCTGCCGGTGCCTTTGCGGGCGATCCCCGCGCCGGCATCTATGCCGCAACCCGGCTGGAGGTGATCGAGATCACCGGCGAGGCGGCCCTTGTACGCAAGAAATTCGATGGCCGGCTGGCCAAATCCGACGGCAGCTTCGATCGGATGAATTGGCAGACCCTCTATATCTGCCGCAAGGTCGGCGGGGTCTGGAAGATCGCGGGGTTCGTGGGTTACTTGCCGCACATCAAGGAGTGATCATGACGCCTCACGCCGCCCCAGGGGCCGGAAAACGGATTTTCGTGGCCGCCCTTGCGACCGAAACCAACACGTTTTCGCCCATCGTGATCGACAGGCGCGGCTTTGAGGATTCGCTCTACGCCGGCCCCGGCCAGCATCCGGTGACACCCACGCTCTGCACGGCACCCATTCCGGTCGGCCGCAGGGTCTGTGCCGCCAAGGGCTGGACCCTGATCGAGGGCACCGCCGCCTGGGCCGACCCCGCCGGCCTTGTGTCGCGCGGGGCCTACGAAGGCCTGCGCGACGAGATCCTGGGCCAGTTGCAGGCGGCGCTGCCGGTTGATGCCGTCGTGCTGGGCCTGCACGGGGCCATGGTGGCGCAGGGTTATCTGGACCCCGAGGGCGACCTTTTGACCCGGGTGCGCGCGATGGTCGGCCCGGATGTCCTTGTCTGCGCCGAGCTTGACCCGCACAGCCACCTGACCGCCAAACGCGTTGCCGCCGCGAATTTCTTCGTCGTCTTCAAGGAATTTCCCCACACCGATTTCGTTGACCGGGCCGAGGATCTGTGGCGCATCGCGGCCGATGCGATCGAGGGCCGCGTCAAGCCCGTGATGTCGGTCTTCGACTGCCGGATGATCGACGTCTTTCCCACCTCGCGCGAGCCGATGCGCGGCTTTGTCGACCGGATGCTGGCGCTGGAGGCCACGACGCCGCATCTTCTGTCGCTTTCCGCCATCCACGGCTTCATGGCGGGGGATGTGCCGGAAATGGGCACCAAGATGATCGCCGTCACCGACAATGACCCGGGCCTTGGCGCAGCCTTGGCCGAAAGGCTGGGGCGCGAGCTTTACGCCAACCGCGGCCGCCACATGATGCCGCAACTGGACGAGGTGCAGGCGGTGGCAGAGGCCATGGCCGCGCCGCGCGGCCCGGTGGTGATCGCCGACATGTGGGACAATCCGGGCGGCGGGACGGCGGGCGATGCGACGGTGATCCTCAAGGAACTGCTGGCCAAGGGCGCGCGCGGCGTGGCGGTCGGCACGATCTGGGACCCGATGGCGGTGCAACTCTGCTTTGCCGCGGGCGAGGGGGCCGAGATGCCCCTGCGGCTTGGCGCCAAATCGGCCCCCCTGACCGGCGAGCCTCTGGATGCGCGCATCCGCGTCGTTCGGCTGGAAGCCGGGGCCGCGATGAGGTTCGGCGAAAGCGTGGTGCCCTTCGGCCCCGCGGCGCGGATCGCCCTTCTGGATGCGGCGGGGCAGGACGCGGGCATCGAGGTCATCCTCAACACGGTGCGGGCGCAAAGCTATGACCCCTCGCTTTTCACCGCGCTGGGGATAGCCCCCCTCGCGCAAAAGATCCTCGTGATCAAATCGACCAACCATTTCTATGCGGCCTTCGCCCCGATCGCCTCGGAAATCCTTTACTGTGCGGCGGGCAAGCCCTATCCGAATGATCCTGCCACCAACCCCTACCGGCTGGTGCGTGCCGACATCTGGCCGCGCATGGCCGATCCTTTTGCGAAAGGTGACTAGCATGGCCTTCCCCTGGCCCGAGGTGGGCACTCCGCTGGGCGATGTGATCACGCCGATGCCGGTGATCGACGAGGACCGGCTGGCCGCCAACATCGCCCGCGCCGCCGCCTACATGACCGCGCAGGGCCTCGCCTTCCGGCCGCATATCAAGACCCACAAGATCCCCGCCGTGGCGCGTCAGCAACTGGCCGCGGGCGCCTGCGGCATCAATTGCCAGAAACTGTCCGAGGCCGAGGTCTTTGCCGAGGCCGGTTTTGACGACATCCTGATCACCTACAACCTCTTGGGGGCGGCCCGGCTGGACCGGCTGGCCGCGCTGAATGCCAGGGTCCGCCTGCGGGTCGTGGCCGACAGCGCGGTGACGGTTTCGGGTCTGGCCGGCGCCTTTGATGCCAGCCGGCCCCTGACCGTTCTGGTCGAATGCGACACCGGCGGCGGGCGCTGCGGCGTGCAGTCCCCGGCCGAGGCCGCAACCCTCGCCCGCCAGATCGCCGCGGCCCCCGGCCTGCGCTTCGGCGGGCTTCTGACCTATCCCGCCGTGGGCGGCGCCGCCCGGGTCGAAAGCTTTCTCAGCCAGACGATGGCGCTGTTGGCCGCAGAGGGGATCGACTGTCCGGTCCGCTCGAACGGCGGCAGCCCCGATCTGTGGAAAGCGCATCTGGTGCCCAGTGCCACCGAACACCGCGCCGGGACCTATGTCTACAACGACCGCTCGATGGTGCGGGCCGGGGAATGCGGCCGGGGCGATCTGGCCATGCATGTGCTGGCCACCGTCGTCTCGCGCCCCACTTCCACGCGGGCGGTCCTGGATTGCGGGTCCAAGACGCTGACATCGGACCTTCTGGGCTTTGCCGATCATGGCGAGGTCGAGGAATGGCCGGGCGCCCGCGTCGTCTCCTTGTCAGAGGAACATGCCGTTGTGGACCTTGCCGCCTGCACCGGCCCCCTGCCAGAGGTCGGCGCGCGGGTCCGGGTCATTCCGAACCATACCTGCGTGGTCAGCAACCTCTTTGACCGGATGGTGTTTCAGCGCGGCGGCGTCGTGACTCGGGTGGAGCCGGTGGCCGCGCGCGGAACGGTCTGGTAAGCCATGGCCGGGGGCCTTTTTCACGCCGAGCGGATCTTTGACGGCACGCGCTGGCACGACGACGCCAGCCTGCGCGTCAACGAGGGCCGGGTCGTCGAAATCCTGCGCGGCGCCGCTGCGGGGGCCATGCCGGTCGACGGCTGGATCGCGCCGGGCCTGATCGACCTGCAGGTCAACGGCGGCGGCGGGGTTCTGTTCAACAACGACCCGAGCCCCGCCGGCATCGCTGCAATCACGGCCGCCCATGCCGGGTTCGGCACGACCTCGGTCATGGTGACGCTGATCACCGACCGGCCTGCGGTGACGACCGCGGCCATCGCGGCGGCGCGGGGGGCCAGGGCGCCGGGCTTTCTGGGCCTGCATCTGGAAGGCCCGCATCTGGACCCGGTGCGCAAGGGCACGCATGACCCCGATCTGATCCGCCCGATGACCGATGACGATCTGGCACATATCCGACAGGCGGCGCGCGACCTGCCGCATCTGATCTGCACCGTGGCGCCAGAGGCCGTGACGCTGGAGCAGGTGCGGGCGCTTGCCGGGGCGGGTGTCGTGGTCAGCCTTGGCCACAGCGACTGCACGCTGGCCACGGCACGCGCCTATGCCGGGGCAGGGGCGCGCATGGTCACCCATCTTTTCAACGCGATGAGCCCGCTTGGCCACCGCGCGCCCGGGCTGGTTGGTGCGGCACTGGACGATGCGCGCCTTTCGGCCGGGTTGATCGCCGATGGTTTTCACGTCGCGGATGCAGCCCTTGGCGTGGCGCTGCGGGCCAAGGTCGGCACGGTCTTCCTCGTCTCGGATGCGATGAGCACGGTGGGCAGCGACCTGACCGGCCTTGTCCTGAACGGCCGCCAGATCTTTCGGGCCGAGGGACGGCTCACGCTGGCCGATGGCACGCTGGCCGGAGCCGACATCGCGCTGATCGACGCGGTGCGGCATCTGCATCAGGCGCTGGACCTGCCGGTCGAGGCGGCGCTGCGGCTCGCCTCGGCAGCACCCGCCGCTGCGCTGGGGCTGACCGACCGCGGCCATCTGCGCCCCGGCGCGCGGGCCGATTTCATCGCCCTTTCGCCCGGGATCCGCGCCACCGCAACCTGGATCGGCGGGAGGCATGTGGCATGATCCTGTGTTTCGACATCGGCGGCACCGCGATCAAGAGCGCCGAGGCTTTCTCGCCCGAGGACATCCGCCCCAGGGCCCGGGTGCCGACGCCCACACAGGACTTCGCGGCCTTCGTCGACGTGCTGCGGGCGGCGGTGGCTGCGGCCTCGGTCCGGCCCGACCGGCTGGCCTTTTCCATCGCGGGCGTGGTCGATCCCGAAACCGGACGCGCCACCGTGGCCAATATCCCCTGCCTGACCGGGCGCCGCCTGCAACATGACCTTGAGGCCGAACTGGGCCTGCCGGTCGATCTGGCCAATGACGCCGATTGCTTTGCTTTGGCCGAGGCTGCGGTGGGGGCGGGGCGCGGCCATGACGTGGTCTTTGGCATCATCCTTGGCACCGGGGTCGGTGGCGGCGTCGTGGTGCGGGGCGAGCTGATCAACGAGGGCGGCGGCTTTGCCGGCGAGTGGGGCCACGGCCCGGTGGCGCAGCGCATCCTGGGCACCCCCGAGGTCATCTTGCCCGCCTTTGCCTGCGGCTGCGGCCAGATCGGCTGTCTGGATGCCGTCTGTTCGGCCCGCGGGATGGAGCGGCTGCACGCCCATCTGCATGGCGGGGCCGTGGCCGACAGTCAGGCCATCGTTTCGGGCTGGATCGCCGACGAGCCTCAGGCCGCGCGCACCATCGCGATCTGGCTGGAGCTTCTGGCCGGCCCGCTCGCCATGGTCGAAAACATGCTGGGCGCGGGGATCATGGCGGTGGGCGGCGGCCTGTCGAACGCGCCGCCCCTGATCGCGGCGCTGGACCGGGCCGTGCGCGCCCGCATCCTGCGCCGCTTTGACCGCCCGCTGATCGTGCCGGCGCAATGCGCCATCGAGCCCGGCCTTGTCGGCGCGGCGATCCTGGGTCTGGCCCGTCAGGGCCAGTGACCCAGCCCCCCGCCCGGTTTTCCGGCAGGGCATGAAAACGAATTACACAAAACATCGGAAGCCGTGAAAAATTCTTGACGAACCCGGTTGCGTTGCGCATCATCCGGAAAAAGATTTTCTCCGCGGGGGGCGAAGAATGCGAGTCGCAATCATCGGTCTGGGTTATCGGCTTGGCTATCTCGGCCATGTCTTCAACGAGATGGACCCCGAGTTCCGGATCGTGGGCTATCACGACCCCGCCCCCGCCGGGATGGAGGTGCTTCAGGCCCATGGCATCTCGGCCGGCACGTCCCATGAGACGGCCGAAGATCTGGTGCGGGCCGGCGGCTATGACCTCTTGATGGTGGGCTCGCCCAATCACCTGCATCTGGACCACATCCGTCTGGGGCTGGCCGCGGGCAACAAGGTCTTTTCGGAAAAGCCCATCGTTTCGACCATCGAGCAGACCTATCAGATGGCCGCCCTGATGGGGCAATATGGCGCCGACCGGCTCTTGGTCGGACTGGTGCTGCGCTATGCCCCCTTGTACCGCGACCTTCTGGCCGCGCGCGATGCGGGGCAGCTTGGCAAGATCGTCTCGATCGAGGCGGCCGAGCATATCTATCCCTACCACGGCGCCTTCTTCATGCGCGACTGGCGGCGCTATGAGAAATGGTCGGGCAGTTTCATGCTGGAAAAATGCTGCCACGATCTGGACCTTTACAACGGCCTCGTGGGGGCGCGGCCTGAACGGGTGGCCTCGTTCGGCGGGCGCAAGACCTTTGTGCCGGCCAATGACCCGCGCCGCGAAGGCATCAACGACATGAGCCTGTTCCACCGCAAGCCCTCGGGCTGGAACGGGTCGGACAAGGTCTTTGACTCGGATGGCGACATCATCGACTATCAGGTGGCGATCATCGAATATGCCAATGGAGTGGGAATGAACTTCCACACCAACCTGAACGCGCCCGACCAGTTTCGCCGCTTCGCCGTCTTTGGCACCAAGGGCCAGGCCGAGGGCGATTTCATCCGCGGTTTCCTGA
The DNA here is from genome assembly GCA_016124195.1 of bacterium. Taxonomy (GTDB): domain Bacteria; phylum Pseudomonadota; class Alphaproteobacteria; order Rhodobacterales; family Rhodobacteraceae; genus Stagnihabitans. Next base: position 666,370 of record WGOE01000006.1, read on the forward strand.
AAGTCACCGATGTTCTCAGCGAAAAGCGGGTGAGCGAGGTCGAATACAAGGCCACCGCCCTGTCCCAGCACTACGGCGCCGATGAAAAGATGGCCGCGGGGGTGGTGGCCAATGTGATGCAGGGCGGCCCGGTGCCGGTCTCGGCGCTGGATGCGCTGGAGGCGGGGATCCTGGCGCTTGCCACCGACGAGGCGCGCCGCGCCCGGCAGGTCATCGACCTGCGCCCGGTCTGGGACCGCTACGACAACGCCTTCGTGCGCAAGGTGGCCTGAGCCATGGTCAAGTCGCGCGCCAGCATGATCTTTGCCTGGGCGCTTCTGGCCCCGGCCATCCTCTATGTCCTGGTCATCGTGGCCTGGCCCCTGGTCGAGACCTTCCGGCTGTCCTTCACCGATGCCTCGCTGAGCCGGGTGACCAATTACATCGGCTGGAAGAACTATGACAAGATCTTCAACGACACCTTCCTGACGGTGATCACCCGGACCTTCACCTGGACCTTCTTTTCGGTGCTGTTCAAGATGGTGATCGGCACCTTCGGCGCGGTCTTGCTGAACTGCGCCGTGCCGGGGCGCAACCTCTTCCGCATCCTGACCATGCCGCCCTGGATCGTGCCGATGGCCATTGGCATCTTCATGTGGGGCTGGATGTACAACGGCCAGTTCGGCATGATCTCGGGCCTGTTGCAGCGCTTTGGCCTAGTGGACGGTCCGGTGGCCTTCCTCGCCTATGGAAGGCCGGCCTATTGGGCCACGATCATGACGGATGTCTGGATCGGCGTGCCCATGGTGACGATCTATTTCCTCGCCGCCATCCAGTCGATCCCGCGCGATCTGTACGAGGCGGCCTGGACCGATGGCGCCAGCCGCTGGGTCCGCTTTCGCCGCATCACCCTGCCGCTGATGATGCCCGCCGTCATCACCATGTCGATGCTGTCGCTGATCGCCACCTTCAATTCCTTCGACATCATCTGGATCCTGACCCAGGGCGGCCCCTCGGGCGAGACGACGACGATGATCATCGACACTTACCGCACCGCGATAGGCTCGCACAAATATGGCGAGGGCGCGGCCCGGGCCGTGGTGATCTGCATCTTCCTCTCCCTGTTCTGCATCGCCTATTTCAACGTCACCCGGCGCCTTGCCGCGACCGAGAAGGCCTGAGCCATGGCCCGCAGGTCCACCGACACCCGCGCGATGATCGACCGCTACCGCTGGTGGGAGATGCTGGCCATCTATGCCGGGCTGTGCCTCTTTCTGTTCTTCATGCTGGCGCCTTTCATCGAGGGCTTTCTGGTCAGCCTGAAACCGCTCGCCCAGCTTTTTTCGTCGCCTTACAGCTTCTGGCCCGAGAATGGCAGCTTCAAGGCCTATTTCACCATGTGGGACACGGTGCCGGGCTTTGCGCGCTATGTGATCAATTCCTTCCTGATCTCGATCACCTCGACGGTGATCGTGCTGTTGCTGGTGGTGCCGGCCGCCTATGCCTTTGCCCGGTTCGACTACAAGGGCATGGGGCTGGTGCTGGGCGGGTTCCTGGCCGTCTCGATGTTCTCGGGGGCGGTGCTGTTGATCCCGCTTTTCCGGCTGATGCGGTCAATGGGGCTCTTGAACACCTATTTCGCCATGATCATCCCGGGGGCGGCCTTTCTGATCCCCTCGGCGATCTGGCTCCTGCGCACCTACATGATGCGCATCCCGACCGAACTGAACGAGGCCGCCTACATGGACGGCGCGAGCCAGTTCTACACCTTCCGCCGGGTGATCCTGCCCATCGCGCGGCCCGGCATCATCGTGGTGGCCATCGTCACCTTCATCGGCGCCTATTCGCAGCAGTTCATCTTCGCGCTGACCTTCAATTCCAAGACCGAATACATGCCCCTGCCGATCGGCCTTTACGCCTATTTCGGCAAGCAAGAGGTGATCTGGAACGAGCTGATGGCCGCAAGTTTCGTGGGTATCGCCCCCGCGATGGTCCTCATCTTCTTTCTGCAACGCTATCTCGTCGGCGGGCTGACCGCCGGCGCGGTGAAACAATAACAGCAACCGGGAGTATCAGACGTGACAATTCTTTTTCGCAAGAGCCTGCTTGGCCTTGTTCTTGCCGGCTCGACCGCATTGCCCGCCATGGCGCAAGAGATCAGCTGGATCTATTGCGGCGATGCCATCGACCCAGTCCATGTGAAATACATCAAGGCCTGGGAAGACAAGAACCCCGGCTGGACCATCAATGCCGAGGTGGTGGGCTGGGCCCAGTGCCAGGACAAGGCCACCACGCTCGCCGCGGCAGGCAGCCCGGCGGCCATGGCCTATGTCGGCTCGCGCACGCTCAAGGAATTCGCCAAGAACGACCTTATTGTCCCCGTGCCGATGACAGATGCCGAAAAGGCCAGCTATTATCCTCACATCGTGGACACCGTGACCTTTGACGGCACCCAGTGGGGCGTGCCGATCGCCTTTTCGACCAAGGCCTTCTACTGGAACAAGGACCTCTTCAAGCAGGCCGGTCTTGACCCCGAAAAGCCGCCGACCACCTGGGCCGAAGAGATCGCCGACGCAAAGGCCATCAAGGAAAAGACCGGCGTCGCAGGCTATGGCCTGCCCGCCAAGACCTTTGACAACACGATGCACCAGTTCATGCATTGGGTTTACACCAACAACGGCTCGGTCATCGACAAGGACGGCAAGATCACGCTCGACAGCCCCGAAGTCCTGGCAGCCCTGCAAGCCTACAAGGACATCACCCCCTATTCCGTCGAAGGCGCCACCGCCTACGAACAGAACGAGATCCGGGCGATCTTCCTCGATGGCAAGGTCGGCATGATCCAGGCCTCGGTGGGCGCGGCCTACAAGCTCAAGGACACCAAGATCAACTGGGGTGTCGCGAACCTGCCGCTCGGGCCGCAGGCCAGCGGGCCGGGCACGCTCTTGATCACCGACTCGCTGGCGGTCTTCAAGGGCTCGGGCGTCGAGGAAAAGGCCATGGAATTCGCCAAGTACATCACCTCGCCCGAGGTGCAGGAGGCTTATGAGGGCGGCGGTCTGGCCGGCCTGACGCCGCTGCGCCCCAGCCCCGCGGTCGATGCGATGGTGGCGGCCAATCCGTTCTGGAAGCCCTTCATCGACGGCATCGCCTATGGCGGACCCGAGCCCCTGTTCACCGACTACAAGGGCTTTCAGAACGTGATGATCGAGATGGTCCAGTCCGTCGTCACCGGCGCCGCCGAACCCAAGGCCGCCCTGACCAAGGCAGCGGCAGCGCTGGACGAATTCAAGTAAGCCCCCCGGCCGGCCTTCCTTCGGGGGGGCCGGCCTTCCTTGCCAAGGAGACCACAGCTTGGGCCAGCTTTCCCTCAAGACCGTCATCAAGACCTTTGGCGACATCCAGGTCGTCAAGGGCGTGTCGCTGGATGTGACCGAGGGCGAGTTCGTCGTCTTCGTCGGTCCTTCGGGCTGCGGGAAATCGACCCTTCTGCGGATGATCGCGGGGCTGGAACACACCAGCGCGGGCGACATCGTGATCGACGGCAAGAGGGTGAACGACCTGCCCCCCGTCAAGCGCGGCATCGCCATGGTGTTTCAAAGCTATGCGCTTTACCCGCATATGTCGGTCTATGAGAACATCGCCTTTCCGCTGCGGGTCGAGCGCGCGCCCGAAGAGGTGATCCGCCAGAAGGTCAACGCCGCCGCCGCCATCCTGCATCTGGAAACCCGGCTGCAGCAGAAGCCCGGCCAACTGTCGGGCGGCCAGCGCCAGCGCGTCGCCATCGGCCGCGCCATCGTGCGCGAGCCCGAGATTTTCCTGTTCGACGAGCCCCTGTCGAACCTCGATGCAGCGCTGCGGTCCGACATGCGCATCGAACTGACGCGCCTGCACAAGCAACTGGGCGCCACCATGATCTATGTGACCCATGACCAGGTCGAGGCGATGACGATGGCCGACCGCATCGTGGTGCTGAACGCCGGTTACATCGCGCAGGTCGGCGCGCCGCTGGAATTGTACCACAAGCCGCAGAACACGTTTGTCGCGGGCTTCATCGGCAATCCGCGCATGAATTTCCTGCCCGTGACCTGCACCGGCGTCTCGGATGCCGGGGTCGAGGTCGACTGGCAGGGCAGCCGGCGGGTGATCCCGGTCGAGCCGCGCGCCGGCATTGAAGGGGCCACGCTGCACCTGGGCATAAGGCCCGAACATGTCACGCTGGAGCGGGGCGATTTTGCGCTCCGCCTCACGCCTTCGGTGGTGGAACAGCTGGGCCAGCAGACCATCGGTTACGCGGCCCTGCCGGGACGCGAGGAGAATTTCTGCTTCGTGCTGCCCGGCACCCGCGTGATCGAGGATGACAAGCCGCTCGACGTGGGCTTTGCCGCCGCCGAATGCCATCTGTTCGACGCCGAGGGTCAGGCGCTGCCGCGCCGCGTCGATCTGGCTGCGATGTCGGTGCCGCCGGCGCTGTAAGGGCGGCGTCACTTGGCGTAGCCGGTCATCTCCAGATATCCCACACCGCCCTGGCTGCCCGAGATCGTCACCGGCCCCTCCCAATAGGGCACCGAGGTCGCCATCCATGCGTCGGGGTTCAGCGCCTTGACCGTCACGTCGATGCCGCGCGCGGGCAGGCGCACGCGCCATTCCACCGGCACCTCGCGCCCGGCCACGCTGTGACGCGCCATGGGCGTGGCCTGAAAGGCGCCGTCGGGAAAGCTGACCGGCGTGCCATCGGCGGCGATCCAGGTGGCGGCGGTGAAATCCTTTGCCCCGCGCAGGACAAAGCCCATCAGCTTGTCCCCCGACGCGAAGGACAAGGAAAACCAGTCCCACCCGGTCTGATCCTGCGCCAGAGGTTGCGACGACCATTCATGGTCAAGCCAGGCAGTGCCCGTCACCCTGACCTTGCCCTGCGGCAAGGTGAGGTCGCCCGACAGGGTGAAGAAGGGTTGCGAATAGTAATAGCTCGCCTGCCCGCTGCCCGATTTCTGCGAATAGCCGCCCTGACCATGCAGCACCAGCGGACCCTTGGCCATGAGCGCCACGTCATAGGCAAAGTCGGTGCCTGCGCCTGTCATGTGCAGATGGTCCAGGTCCGGCCCCTCAAGGCGCCAGTCGTCGATCCAGGCGGCGAAGGGGGCGGGGCTCACCCCCGCCTGACCGATGCCGCCGCGGGCCAGCCGCTCGGCCACGAATTGCCGCTGCGGCGTGGTGATCGCGGCATGGCCCATCCAGACCTGCGGCGTCTGCCAGCCCGCGCCGTCCCCGGGAGCCAGGGCCGATCGGAACAGCGTCCATTGCAGTCCATAGGCCGTGCCGTCCGGGCCGGTCAGGTTGGCCGTGACATACCACCATTCGATCCGGTAGTCCGGGTGGGCGCCGTGGTCTTGCGGAAAGCGCAGCGCCGTGCCCGGCTGCGGTTGGGCGAAATCGCCCGGGGTGGCGCCAAGCCCGGCAAAGCCCTGCGCCATGGCCTGAAACGGCAGCCAAAGTGCGATCAGCAGAACCCTAACGTTCATTGCGGAACACTCCCAGCAGTTGGGTGGGCGGCAGGCGCGACAGCCGCCACGCGGGCCAGGCCGCGGCCAGCGCCGCAGCCAGCAAGGCCAGCCCGCCCAGACGCAGATACTCCAGTGGAAACAGATACATCGGCAAAAGCCAGCCAAAGGCCTCGACATTGACCACCGACAGCAGCGCCCAGGCCAGCGCCAGTCCCAGCGGCAGGGCCAGCGCGCCTGTCAGGGCGGCCAGCACCACCGCGCGCACCAGTTCCAGCAGGGCGAGCCTCGCCCGTGTCAGCCCCAGCGCCCAGACCGGCGCCAGCTGCGGCAGGCGCAGCACGGCCAGCGTCAGAAGGCTCATCATCATGGCAAAGCCCGCCACGGCCAGGGTCAGGATGTTCAAGGCCGTGGTGACGGCGAAGGTGCGTTCAAAGATGCCGAGCGACAGGGCCTTGATCGCGGCCTGATCGACAGTGGCACTGTCGGGCAGGCCGGCCTTGTCGTGCAACTCTGCCCGCAGGGCGCCGGTCTTTGCCGGATCGAGCCTGAGGCCAAAGCGGAGCGCGCTGACGGTCGGGAACAGCTTGCGAAACAGCGCCTCGGTCAGCACGACCTGGCCTTCGGGGTTGCCGTAATCGCCGTAGATGCCCAGCACCGGCAGGGCCAGACCCGGCGCCACCGTGACATTGGCGCCCAGATCCAGATGCGCCCGGCGATAGAGCTGTTCGTTGATCAGCACGCCTTCGCCCCGCGCGAGCCTGTCCCAGACATCGGGTGCGGCGCGAAGGAAGCGCCAGTTGTCGCGGTAGGTGGCATCGTCGCGCGCGCCATAGACCCGCGCCGGCAGACCCGCGATGGTCCGGTCGATGGACAGGATCGGCAGGACCGCCCGCACCCGTCCCGCCACCAGATCGGTCACGGCGCGGGCCTGTGCCTCATCGCTGGCGGTGACGTAAAGCTCTGAGGCGAGGCGCTGGTCCAGAAAGGCTGTAAAGGTCATGCGGAAGGACGAGACCATGGTCGAAACCCCCACATTCGCCGCCATTGCCAGCAGCAACGCCATCAGCGCCAGCGACAGGCCGGGCAGCTGTTGCTGCGTGTCGGCCCAGAACCATTGTGCCAATGGCCCGCGCGCCCGCGCTGCACCCCATCTCAGCCCCAGTGCCAGAAGGGGCGGCAAGGCCAGCGCGCCGCCGATCAACAGGGCGCCCAGCATCACAAAACCGATCAGCAGCCCGTGGCCCCAGAGCGCCAGCCCCCCCGCCAATGCCATCAGCGCCACGGCCAGCACCGCCTGACCGCGCTGGCGCCGCGCCATGGCCCAGGCTCTTGGCTGGCCGCTGGCCAGCAGGGGCATCCGCGCAAGCGACCACAGTGCCCCGCCCGCCGCGACCGCCGTGCCGCCCAGTGCCATCGCCAGCCCCGAAAGCCACCAGGCCGGCCGCAGGGCAAGCTCGCCCGAGACCTCGGCGCCATAGAGGCCGCGCAGTGTCGCCGCCACATCCGGCAAGAGGCTCGCGGCCACCACATAGCCCAGGGCCACGCCGAGGGCGCCGGCCAGCAGCGCCAGCCCGGCAAGTTCCAGCCCGACAAGAGCGATCAGCCGGCCCAGGGGCACCCCCAGCGCCCGCAGCGTGCGCATCATCGGGCGGCGCTGTTCGAAGGCCAGACCAATCGCGCCGTGCACGATGAAAAGCCCCACCGCAAAAGACAAGAGGCCGAAGGCGGTCAGGTTCAGATGAAAGCTGTCGGTCAGCTTGGCCACGTCGTTGGCCTCGGAGGCCTCGGTCAGGGTCAGGTCGGGGGCTATCTCGGCCAGCGGGCGGCGGGTCAGGGGCTGGTCGGGTGCCACCAGGAGCCGGTCGATTTGATCGGGGCGGTGCAACAGGCGCTGCACAAGGCCGATGTCGGCCAGCGCGGTATTCGGGGCCACCTGGGGGGCTGCGACCAGATCGGCCCCGGTGGCGGGCAAGGTTCCAAGCGTCGCGGCCCGGGCAAAGATCTGGCCCCGCGCGGACAGGAATGCCGCAAGGTCGCCGCCGCGGCCCTGGGGCAGGGGGCCCACGCCCGCGGGGGCGGTCAAGGGGTCGATCCCCACCAGCCGCACCGGGCCAAGCTTGCCCTCGACCACGGGCGAGACCACCCAGCCGGCCCGCAGCAAGGCGATGTAGGTGGCTTGGGCGATGGGCTCTCCGCTGCGGGAGGTGATCTGGGCATACCGCGCCTCGCCCAGGGTTGCCGCCGCCGCATCATAGCTGGCCCGCGCCTCGGCATTGATCGCCTGCACGCCGGACCAGAGTGCCGTGCCCAGCGCCAGCCCGGCCAGCAGGGTGAACAGCTGCACCGGATTGCGGCGCCAGTGGCCGATCAGCGCCGTCAGGATCGCCCAGGTCACGCCAGTTGCCCTGAACGCAGATGCAGCCGGCGCATCATCCGTCCGGCCAGCCGTTCGGAATGGGTGGCCATGATCAGCCCGGCGCCGGTTTCGGCCACCAGTTCACACATCAGGTCCATGACCCGGTCCGCCGTCGCCTCGTCAAGATTGCCGGTCGGCTCGTCGGCCAGCACCAGCTTCGGGCGGGGCGCGAGCGTGCGTGCGATGGCCACGCGCTGCTGCTGGCCGCCCGACAGCTGTTCGGGATATTTGTGCAGATGATCGCCCAGCCCGAGCCGCAGCGCCAGCGCCCGGGCGCGGTCGGGGTCGTGGCGTCCGGCCAGCCGCGCCTGAAAGGCGATGTTGGCCGCTACCGTCAGCGAAGGGATCAGGTTGAACTGCTGAAAGATCACCCCCACCGTGCCGCGCCGCAGCGCCGCCCGGCCCGCGTCGTGCATGGGGGTCAGATCGCTGCCCTCGATCGCCACCACGCCGCTGTCGGCGGTGTCGAGCCCGCCGATCAGATGCAGAAGCGTGCTCTTGCCCGACCCGGATTCGCCGGTCAACGCCAGGCGGTCGCCGGCCGCGACGCTGAAGGACACAGCCCGCAGCACCGGCGCCTCGGTGCCGGGATAGGTCTTGGTGACAGTGCGCAGATCCAGTAGCATCGGGCCTCCTCTTTGCCCACACATAACCCGCGGGCCGCCGAAGAACAGGTCGCAAACGTCGCAGCCCGGCCGGACGCAAAACCAGCCGGTGACAGCCGCCGGTGTAGCAATTCGCATCGTTTTTGACGGCCTTTCCGACCCTGCCGTGACCGAGTGCGCGATTTCCGGGTGAAATCTCAGGCTATTGCCAAATAATTTTCTTGCGCTATACGAACCGTTCACAAATTCGTGATTGGATTGCGTGGTTCTTTCGCGACAGTGTTCGTGTCGGGGAGATGGGCTGGTTCGGGTGCGGGAGGCGCCTCTGGACCAGCAAACAAATCAAGACCCACGGCAACGCAATGGCGGTAAAACGCCGGGCTGCTTTCGGCGGGAGGCCGGAAGTGCAACCGAAACAGAGGTCGATACAATGACAGACAAATTCTCGTTCCACATGAACAGACGGACGCTGATCAAGACGGGCGTGCTGGCGGGTGCCGCGCAGATCGCCTCGCCCTTCGTGCGCACCGCCTGGGCGGCCGACACGATCAAGATCGGTGTGGACAATCCCTTGACCGGCACCTACGCGGCGCTTGGCAAGAACGAAGCGCTCGGCATGCAGATGGCCGTGGACGAGATCAACGCCAAGGGCGGCATCCTGGGCCGCCCGATCGAGCTTTCGGTCGAGGATTCGACCAGCGGCGATGCCGGCGTGGCCGTGCAGAAGGCGCGCAAGCTGATCGATCGCGACCAGGTCAGCTTCATCATCGGCAACATCAATTCGGCCCTCGCGCAGGCCATCGCCAATGTGGCCAACGAAAAGGGCGTGTTCCATGTCGTGCCGGGCGGTCACACCGATTCGGTCACCGGGTCGAACTGCCACTGGAACACCTTCCGCGTCTGCAACACCACTTCGACCGAGGCGAATTCGGTCGCGACCTCGCTGATCAAGAACGCCGGCAAGAAGTGGTACTACCTGACGCCGGACTATGCCTTTGGCCATTCGCTGCAGGCGGGTCTTGAAAAGGCCGCCGCCAAGCTGGGCGGCGAGAAGGCGGGCGAAGATCTGACGCCGCTCGGCACCACCGATTTCTCGTCCTACCTGATCAAGGCGCAGGCCGCGAACCCGGACGTGCTGATCATCCTGCAGCAGGGCGATGACGGGGTGAACGTGCTCAAACAGGCCGTGCAGTTCGGTCTGGACAAGAAGCTGCATCTGGCCGGCGCGCAGATGGAGCTGGAAGTGCAACTGGGCCTGCCGCCAGAGGCGCGGGTCGGAACCTGGGTTTTCGAATGGTACTGGAACCAGCCCGGCGTGCCCCACGTGGCCGAATTCGTGGCCGAGGTGCGCAAGCGCAGCGGCGGCCATGTGCCCACCGCACGCACCTGGTTCGGCTATGCCTCGATCCACACCTGCGCCCTGGCCGCGGCGCAGGCCAACTCGCTCGATCCGGTCAAGATGGCCCGGGCGATGCAGGGGTTCAAGCTGCCGCCGGAAATCGCGCTGATGCCGGATGGCGCCTATTTCCGTGAGGGCCAGAACCAGCTGATCCCCAACCTTTACGTCGGTCATTGCCAGGCGCAGGGCAAGGACGATCCCGAAGACCTCTTTGCGGTCGAGGAAGTCGTCAAAGGTGCCGATGTCTCTCCGACGCTGGAAGAGACCATGTGCAAGCAGGACTGGCCGGCCTGACACCCCCGGCCCGGGCCCGGCGGGGCAGGTCCTGCGCCGGGCTTGGCATCTGCGAGGCGCAAGGCGCCCGCGGGACTGTTCCGACGCCTTTCGCAGCGGTTCCGGATGGGACCGTCGCACCCGTCCGATCCGGGAACCTTGGGGAATCCTTCCACACATGTCTCAACTCATCCTGCTTGCCGTCGTGAACGGCCTCATCGTGGGTGCCTTCTACGCGCTCATGGCGATCGGCCTGTCGCTCATCATGAGCCTGTCCGACGTGATAAACTTCGCGCACGGCGGCTTTCTCGCCGTGGGCGCCTATCTGGCCTATTCGATGACGCCCTATGTAGGCTTCTGGGGCGGGCTGCTGATTGCGCCCGTCCTGACGGCGGGGCTCGGGCTTCTGGTCGAAAAGGTCCTGATCAGCCGGGTTTACGGCCGGGATCCCTTGTATTCCCTGCTTCTGACCTTCGGTCTGGCCTTCATCTTCGAGGACGTGACCCGCTACATCTGGGGTGCGCAGGGGCTGCCCTATCAGGTGCCGGGGTGGCTCATGTCGCCCCTGAGCCTCAGCCTGTTCTTCCTGACCGGCTACCGGGTGTTCATGATGGCGCTGATCATGGTCGTGGTGGGCGCGCTTTTCTGGCTGATGACCCGCACGCGGCTGGGCCTGCGCATCCGGGCCGGCACGCTGGATCTTGAGACGGTGTCGATCCTGGGCGTGAACGTCCGGGTGCTGCGCAACCTCAACTTCGGCATCGGCATCTATCTCGCGGGCCTCGCCGGGGTGCTGGCGGCGGGCCAGCTGGGTCTGCAGCCGACCATCGGCGATTCGCTTATCATGCCAAGCTTCATTGCGATCATCATCGGCGGTCTGGGCAGCCTGACCGGTACGCTTCTGGGCGGGTTGATGATCGGGGTTGCCTCCGGCCTGGCCACGGTCTTCGTGCCTTCGGCCTCCGAGGCGGTGATGTATGTGATGATGGCCGTTGTGCTCTTGGTGCGCCCGCAGGGGCTTTTGGGCGAAGAGGGGCGTTTCTAGGTGGAGAACTTCGATATCAGGAAACAGGGGCCCAACCTGATCGTCTGGGCGTTGCTTCTGACCCTGCCCCTGTGGATCAACTATGTCAGCTACACCCAGCTTGGCACCCAGATCGTGGCCATGGCGCTGGGGGCGATGGCGCTGAACTTCCTTCTGGGCTACACGGGCGTTCTGTCCTTTGGCCATGCCGCCTATTTCGGCCTTGGCGCCTATGGCGCGGGGATGACGATCCGCTACCTCATGCCCAGCACCGGCGCGGGGATCATCGTGGGCACTCTGGCGGGCATGCTGGCCGCCATGCTGATCGGCCCCTTGATCGTGCGTCTGCGCGGCGTCTATTTCGCCATGGTCACCATAGCCTTCGGTCAGGTCTTTTATTTCATCGCCTTCCGCTGGAACGGTGTGACGGGCGGCGACGACGGGCTGACCAACTGGAAGCGGATGCCGATCGACCTCGGCTTCACCACGCTGCACATCGAAAGCCAGGCCACGACGTTCTACTACTTCGTCCTCGCGGTCTTTGCGATTTCGGTCGGCATCATGGCGTTTCTGCTGCGCTCGCCCTTCGGACGCACGCTGATCGCCATCCGCGAGAACGAACGGCGCACCCGCTTTCTGGGCATCAACGTCAACCGGCATATCTGGATTTCCTGGGTGATTTCCTGCACCTTCATGGCGCTCGCCGGGTCGCTGAACGCGCTGCTCAATAACTTCGTCGATCCGCGCGCCTTCTTCTGGCGCCAGTCGGGCGTGTTTGTGATCATGTGCGTGATGGGCGGCATGCGGTCCTTCTGGGGTCCCTTGGTCGGCGCTGCGATCTTCATCTGGCTGCAGGACGAATTGTCCAGCATGACCGCCAACTGGCAGTCCTTTGTCGGCCTTGTCTTCGTCGTCGTCGTGCTGTTCTTCCCGCGCGGCGTTCTTGGCATCTTGCGCAGGAAGGCCACGGAATGAGCTTTCTGGAAATCGACAACGTCTCCAAACACTTCGGCAGCCTTGTGGCGGTCGATGGCGTCAGCATGAAGGTCGAAAAGGGCGAGTTGCGCGCCGTGATCGGCCCCAATGGCGCCGGCAAGCCGACCTTCTTCAACCTGATCACCGGCATGCTGTCCCTCACCAAGGGTCGCATCACGCTGGAAGGCCAGGACCTCGCCGGGGTCGATCCGTCGCAGCGGGTCGGGCTGGGCATGGCGCGCACCTTCCAGATCACCGAGATCTTCCCGGACCTGACCGTGCGCGAGAACATCCGCATCCCGGTCGAGATCCAGGCCGGTCTCAGCATGTCGCCCTTCATGCCCAAGGCGATGCGGGCGCCGATCAGCGCCCGGGTGGACGAACTGCTGGAGGCCGGGGGCCTGACGCGGATCGCGAACCGGCTGGCGGGAGAGCTCAGCCACGGCGACCAGCGCGCGACCGAGATCATGATGTCGATCGCGCTGAAACCCCGGCTTCTTCTGCTGGACGAGCCGACCGCCGGCATGGGCGACGATGAAACCTATGCCGTGGCGCGCCTGATCCGGCGCATCCACAAGGACCAGGGCCTGACCATCGTGCTGATCGAACATGACATGCGGGTGGTCTTCAACCTCGCCGACCGGATCACCGTTCTGGCCGAGGGGCGACCCCTGGCCGAGGGCACGCCGCAGGACATCACGGAAAATGCCACCGTTCAGGCGGCCTATCTGGGGGGCGAAGCATGACCAGCGCACTCACCGCTCGGGGCTTGCAGACCTATTACGGCAAGAGCCACATCCTGCACGGCGTCAGCCTTGAAGTGCCCGAGGGCAAGATCACCACGATCCTCGGCCGCAACGGGGCGGGCAAGTCCACCACCTTGCGCAGCCTCGTCGGGCTGACCCCGGCGCGCGAGGGCGCGATCACGATCTTCGGCAAGGAGACGACCCATCTGCCGCCCTATGCGATTGCCGAGATGGGGGTGGGATTTGTTCCCGAAGGCCGCAAGATCTTTGCCAACCTGACGGTCGAGGAAAACCTGAAGGTGCCGGTCGAACGTCCCGGCTCCTGGACCATCGCCACGATCTTCGACCTGTTCCCCCGCCTGAAAGAGCGCCGCAACAACAAGGGCCGGCAGCTTTCGGGCGGCGAACAAGAGATGCTGTCGATCGCCCGCGCGCTTTTGTTGAACCCCAAGCTGATGATCCTCGACGAGCCTTCGCAGGGGCTGGCGCCGCTGATCGTGCGCGAGGTGTTCCGCATCATCACCCAGATGCGGGCCGAAGGGATCACCGTGCTTCTGGTCGAACAGAACGTGCGGATGAGCCTTGAGGTGGCCGATCAGGTCTATGTGCTGAACGACGGGCAGGTCGCCTATGCCGGCAGTGCGGCCGACCTGCGCGCTGACGAGGCCCTCTTGCAGTCGCTGGCCGGGGTCAGCGCCGAAAAGTGGGAGATCGAATAGCCCTCCCGGCCGGCCCCCGCGTCAGCGTGCGGGCCGGCCGGGGCTGGTGCAACTTGGCATGGAATGTCCCGTTTTGACCGGTTAGGGAAGGGCGTTGCGCCAAGGGGGCCTGTCCATGTTGTCGAACCTGATCGTCGTGCTGCCGATCTTCGCGCTGATCCTGACCGGATTTCTGGCGCGGCGCTTCGGCGCGCTGGGGCCCAATGCCACGCGAGAGGTCAACCGGCTGGTGGTCTATCTCGCCTTGCCGGCGCTGTTGTTTCAGATCATGGCCAAGGCCGACCCGGCCGAGATCTGGCAGCCCGGCCTCATCACGGCCTTCAGTGCGGGCTGTGCGGTGATCTTCGGCTTTACGCTGTGGCTGCGGATGGGGCAGGGCAGCGGGCTGGCCGATGCCGCCATCGACGGGCTGAACGCGAGCTATGCCAATACCGGCTTCATGGGCTTTCCCCTGATGCTGGCGGTGATCGGGCCTTCGGCGCTGGGGGCCACGCTGATGGCCACGATCATCACGGTCTGCGTGCTCTTCGCCGTGGCGATCATCCTGATCGAAAGCAGCCTGCACACGGGCGGGCGGCCCCGCGACATCGCGTGGAAGACGGTCATGTCGCTGTCGCGCAACCCTTTGCTGGTGGCGCCCGCGCTCGGGGCGGTGGTGATGCTGGCGCATGTGCCGCTGCCGCCTCCGCTCGACACCTTTCTGAAGCTTCTGGGGGCTGCCGCCTCGCCCTGCGCGCTGATCGCACTTGGCCTCTTTCTGGCCGACAGTTCCGGCCGGCGCCCGGCTGCGGGGCCGGGGCTGCAGGCGGGGCTTGTGGCGCTCAAACTGGTGGTGCAGCCCTTCGTCACCTGGATCATCGCGGTGCCGGTCCTGGGCCTCGCCCCCGGGGTGGCGCATGTCGCCGTGCTCTTGTCGGCGCTGCCCACCGGCACCGGGCCCTTCATGCTGGCCGAGTATTACCAGCGCGAGGCCCTTTTGACCGCGCGCGTCGTGCTGATCACCACCGTCGTCTCGGTCGCCACGCTGTCGATCTACCTTGGCCTGACGGGCTAGGGCGCGCCGGATCTTGCACAAAATGGCTAGACTTTCAGGCCGGATGGATCACTATCCGGCCAAACAAGAACGAGAGGGCGGAGCATGACAATCGTGAAATCCCTGGGTGCGGCGCTTGTGGCCGTGGCGGTGGCGGGGGCAGCCCTGCCTGAGCAGGCGCTGGCCGACAGCAAGTCGAACTGGGACAAGGCGACCACGGCGCTGGTCTTTGGCCTCGCCGGCGGGGCCGAACTCAAGACGCTGTCCCTGCACGACAATACCGGGCAGTTGCAGTTCTTCGAGACGATGGGTGCTACGCTCGCGCTGTCCGAAGGGCTGAAGTCGGTCGTCCACAAGAAGCGGCCGGACGGGTCGGGCAATGACAGCTTCCCTTCGGGCCATGCCGCACTGGCCTTTGCCGCGGCCAGCTATTTCGACATCCGCTACGGGGCAGAGAACAAGGTGCTGGTGCCGGTCTTTTACGGTGCGGCGGCCCTGACCGCGATCGGCCGGGTCGAGGCGAAAAAGCACTATGCAGGTGACGTAGCGGCGGGCGCCCTGATCGGCATCGCCATGGCGCATGTCTTCACCAATCCGCATGTCAGCGTCTATCCCACCGGCGATGGCGTGGGTGTCAACTACACCCGGCATTTCTGATCCGATGCGGCCTTGGCTGCGCCGGCGCCTCGCGGCCTTTGGCCATGCCGGCCGGGGTGTTGCAGTGCTGTTGGGCGAGCCGCATGGCCGCATTCACGCCGTGGCGGCAGTGGGCGTGACGCTTTTGGGACTGGCTCTGGGACTTTCGGCCGGCGACTGGGCCTTGCTGGTGATCTGCATCGCCCTTGTCCTTGCGGCCGAGGCGCTGAATTCCGCCATCGAGCGCGTGGTCGATCTGGTCAGTCCCGAATGGCAGGCGCTGGCCCGTGACGCCAAGGACCTTGCCGCCGCGGGCGTGCTGATCGCCTCCATCGGGGCGGCGGTGGTGGGTCTGATCGTCTTTCTGCCGCATCTTTAGGACAGGCTGGCCACGGAGGCTGGCCACGGAGGCCAAAGGCCGCGCCCCGGGTCCGACACGGCCTTTCCTGTCCCGGCGCAGCGGCGCGTATTTCCGGCGGTCTGTCGATGACGATGGGAGGGCGGTTTTGCAACGGCCTGCCGCCATCCTCGCCCGTCGGGCCGCTGGATCAGATTTCGGGCGCTGTTGACCTCGGTCCTGTCCGCGCCATCTCTGGCCCCTGCCGGCCGACACAGGGGAAGCGATGGATCAGGCGTTGAACGATGGGGCGCAGAGGGTGCGGCCCGATGCCGGGGCCAGGCATGGCTGAGGCCTCAAACCGCGCACCCATTGTCGCGCACCGCTGGACCATTCCTGCGGTGGCGGCCTTTCTCGCCTCGGCGGGTCTGCCCCTTTACATCCAGTTGCCGCGCTACGCGGCCGAGCTTGGCATCGGGCTCGGCACCATCGGCGGGCTGCTTTTGGGTCTGCGCGCGCTCGATTTCGTGCAGGATCCGTTCCTTGGCCATCTGATCGACCGCTTTCCTGGCCGAAGGGGGCTGTTCGCCGGTCTGGCCTTTGGCGGGATGGCTCTGGGCTTTCTGGCGGTCTTCGTGCTGCAGCCGGGGCTTTGGGGGCTGGCTGCGGGGCTGGTGCTGACCTTCACGGCCTATAGCCTTGGGTCGATCCTGTTCTACGGGCAAGGGGCCGAGCTGGTCGGTGCCGGGGAGGAGGCGCAGCATCTGGAGCTGTCTGGCCGGCGCGAGGCCGGTTCCCTCGCGGGCGTGGTGCTGGCGGCGGTGGCGCCGGGCGTGCTGGGCGCCGCTTTGGGGTTGCGTGGCGGATATATGGTGTTCGGCCTGCTTCTGGCGGGGTTTGCGGGGCTGGTCTGGCGCTTCAGCCGGTCGTTCTGGGTGAAGGTGCCGCCCCGAATGCAGGCGCAGGGCAGCTTCCGGCAGTTCCTGCAGCCGGGCATCCTGGGGCTATTGGTGCTGGCCGTGGTGAATGCGCTGCCGGTCGCCGTCACCTCGACCCTGTTCCTGTTCTTTGTGGGCGATTTGTTGCATCTGCCCGATCTGGCCGGTCTGTTCCTGGTGCTGTTCTTCGTGGCGGCGGGGGTTTCGGCGCCGGTCTGGTCGGGGCTCGCCGCGCGCTTCGGGGCGCGCCGGGTGCTGATGCTGGCGATGGTCCTGGCCATTCTGGGCTTTGTCGGTGTGGCCAGCCTCGGGCCCGGCGCGGCGCTGGCCTTCGGGGCGATCTCGGTCATGTCGGGGCTTGCGACAGGGGCCGACATGGTGATCCTGCCCGCGCTCTTTTCCCGCGCGCTTGTGGCGCGCGGCGTGCCCAGCGGCGTGGCCTTTGGCGTCTGGTCCTTCGCGGGCAAGCTGTCGCTGGCCTTGGCGGCGGCGGTGGTGCTGCCGGTATTGCAGGTCTTTGGCTTCGCCCCGGGCGGCCAGAACACGGCCCAGGCCCTGCAGGTGCTGATGCTGGCCTATGCGGTGGTGCCCTGCCTTCTGAAACTTGGCGCGCTGGCGATGGTGGCCCGGTTGCGGCTCGACCCCGCGGCCGGCCTCGCCCCGGCGGTCTGAAAGGTCAGGCCCCTGCGGCGATGGCGCGCCGGCTTGCCTCGGCCTCTGCGGGGAAGGCCTCCAGCGCGAGGTCGATGAAGGCGCGCACCTTGGGCGCCAGGTAGCGGTTGTCGGGATAGACCGCATAGACCGGCGCGCCGGGCGGGCGCCAGTCGGCCAGAACCGGCACCAGACGGCCCGCCGCCACCGGCTCTGCCGCCAGCATCAGGGGCAGGCGCCCGATACCCAGGCCGGCCAGCACAGCATCGCGCAGGGCAAAGCTGTTGTTGGTGCGCAGCCGTGCCGCGACATCGACCTGCACGGTCTGCCCGCCGCGCGTCAGGCTCCACTGATCGCTGCGCCGCCCGCCGCTGAAGACGATCAGGGCATGCGCGGCCAGATCCTGCGGCAAGTCCACCGCCGGGGCGCTGGCGAGGTAGCGCGGACAGGCAAAGAGGCCATAGTCGATCTCGCCCAGCTTGCGCGCGATCAGGCGGGATTCGCTCATCTCGCCGATGCGGATGGCCAGGTCGATGCCTTCGTGCACCAGATCGACGACCCGCGCGGTGTAATCGACATCGACCCGCATCGCGGCAAAGCGGGCCAGGTAGCGCGCGATCCAGCCCGTCACCGCGATCTGGCCGAATTCGGGGCCGGCGGTCAGGCGCAGGGTGCCCAAGGGCTCGCCCCGCGCTTCTTGCGCGGCCTGATGCGTCTCGGCCAGCGCCTCTTCGATGGTCAGGGCGCGGCCATAGACCTGCGCACCCACATCCGTCAGGCGCTGTGCCCGGGTCGACCGGTCGATCAGGCGTACGCCCAGCTCTGCCTCGAGCCCCGCGATCACCCGGCTGACATAGCTTTTGCGCACGCCCAGTAGGCCCGCGGCGCGGGTGAAATTGCCCGCTTGGACGACCTTCACCAGGATGCGCATCTGATCCAGCGTCAAAGGTTCACCTTTCAGTTAACATCGGGTCCTGTTGCACGGCTCTTATACCCGCCGGTGAAACCATTACCCTATTTCGCAAAGTTTCCAACCGCGAGGATGCCATGAGCCTGAAAGACCCAAATCCCGTCAACCCTTCCGCCCCCAAGCGCGTGGCGATCGTCCTGTCCAATCCTGCGACCTCGCCCACCACCGGCTGGCCCGTGGGCTTCTGGTGGAGCGAGTTGACCCATCCCTGGTTCGCCTTTCGCGAAAAGGGCTACGAGGTCGAGGTGTTCTCTTACAACGGCGGCGCCGTGGCTGCCGATGCGATGAGCGATCCGAACGACGCCTCGGGCTATTCGGTCGAGGATCTGATCAGCCAGGGCTTCATCCATACGCCGTCCCTGATGGCGATGCTGACCGACACAAGGCCGGTCTCGGCCATCGACATCGCCCGCTTTGATGCCATCGTGGTGGCGGGTGGTCAGGCGCCGATGGCCACGATCGACAAGGCCACCGACCTGCACGCCGTCTTCTCGGCCTTTTACGAGGCGGGCAAGGTCGCCTGCTGTCTGTGCCACGGTTCGGCCATCCTGCGCCATGCCCGGCTGTCGAACGGCGACTTTCTGGTCGCGGGCAAGACCGTGACGGGATTTGCCAATGTCGAAGAGGACTTTGCCGACAACGCCGTCTGGTCGATGGGTCTTCTGCCGCGCGATCGCCATGTGATGCCCTGGCGCATCGAGGACGAGTTGAAAAGGCTGGGGGCGAACTATGTTCAGGCGGGCCTCTGGCGCGGCTTTGCGGTGCGGGACGGCAACCTCGTGACCGGCCAGCAGAATTTTTCGGGTGGCGAGACCGCGGCCCTTGTCATCGAAGCCCTGGGAGGATGAACCCCATGAACATCGCCTTCATCGGAGCCGGCAAGGTCGGCGGCGCGCTGGCCGATCAGGTGCAGCGGGCGGGGCATCTGGTCACGCTGGCCGCGCGCGATCCGGGGTCGGAATCGGTTGCGGCGCTTCTGGCGCTGAACCCGGCCATCGGCGTGGCCTCACCGGCAGAGGCCGTGACCGCGGCAGAGGTGGTCTTTGTCGCAACCCCGGCCATGGCGGCAGAGGCTGCGGTGCGGGCCCTGGGCGATGCCCTGAACGGCAAGGTCATCGTCGATTGCACCAATCCGGTCGGCCCGGGCCTCAGTCATGCGCTGGACAGCCGCACCTCGTCCAGCGCGGTTTTGCAGGCGGCGGCGCCGGGGGCCGCGGTGGTCAAGGCCTTCACCATCTACGGGGTCGAGGTGCTGCGCGACCATCGCTTTGGCGGCCAGCGCCCGGCGATGATGTTCTGCGGCGACGACGCGGCCGCCAAGGCGAAGGTAGCGGATCTGATCGAGGCGCTGGGGTGGCAGCCCTTCGACGTGGGCGGGCTGGCCCAGGCGGTGCATCTGGAACACATGACGCTGCTGTGGATCAGGCTGGTGCGCGTCAACGGCCATTCCCCCGATCTGGCCTGGGCCGCCCTGACCCGGTAGCCCGCCCCGGTAGCCCGCCCCGGCCTTCCGCCCCGGTAGCCCGCGCGGGGCGGGGCCCTGACTGCGCAGGCCCGGACCGGCGGGCCGGGCGCTGATTGTGCCCGGCGTGCCACGGCCGGGATCAAACTCGCGCAAACGAAGGGCAGTGGCTTAAGATTTGGACTTCCTGCCTGTAACGTCTTAACCTTGTGACGTTTCTTGTCATAGAGTTGAAACGGTCCCGCCCACATTGTCTGCAGGGGAAGCCCATGGCCGAAATGACCGCCGTTCAGATGCGCCGCAAGGCCGCGATGCTGCGCCTCTTGTGTGGCACCGTGCTGTTTGCGGCAGGCACGCAGGGCGCGCTGGCCGAGGCGGTGGAAAAGCATCCCGCCCCGGTGGTCAGCGGGCCGCAGATCGGGTCAATCTCGACCGCGGCGCTGGAAAACCGGCTGACCGACGGCACGCCCTTCGGCGTTGCGCTCAAAGGGCTGCTGGTGGTGGACAGCCACGCCAACGGCACCGCGGCGCGGCCCAAGACCGGGGCCGGCATCAACACCGCGCTCGCCGGGCAGACCGCGCAGTCGCCCGAATTCCGCGCGCTGATGGCCAAATACATGGGCCAGCCCCTGTCCTACAAGCTGATCGGCGCCATCGAGGCCGAGGTCACCAAATACTACCGCGACCACGGCCGCTCTCTCGTGCTGGTCACGGTGCCGCCGCAAGAGGTGACCTCGGGCGTCCTGCAACTGAACGTCAACACCTTCGTGCTGGAGACCACGGTGGTGCAGGGCGCCAAGGGTGCGGCGCAGGGCTATGTCGCCAGCCAGATCCGCGTCAAGCCGGGGCAGGAGGTCGACACCTCGACCCTGCTGGAGGATGTGAACTGGCTGAACCTCAACCCGTTCCGCCATGTCTCGGTGGTGTTCGAACCCGGCGCCTCGGCCGACAGCACCCGGCTGACCCTGCAGGTGCAGAACGGACGGCCCTGGTCGGCCTATGCCGGGGTGGCCAATTCCGGCACCAAGGACACCGGACTGGTGCGGATGTATGCCGGCTTCAACGTCTCGGCCCTGCCGTGGCAGGATCAGCAACTGTCTTACCAGTTCAACATAGCGCCCGAATCGCTGGGCCGCGGCAATCTGTGGGACACCGGCAAATCCAAGGGCTATCTGACCCATGCGATCAGCTATTTCGTGCCGCTGACCTTTTCGAACGGGCTGCGGATGAAGGCCACTGCGGGGGCCAGCCATATTTCCAGCTATTCCGATCCGGGCGGAGTCTTTACCGCCGGGACCACCACGAACGGCCTGACCGGAGAGCTGTCCTTCCCCTTGCCGCGCGCGCAGGGTTCGTGGACGCTGGTGCCCGAACTGTTCGTGGCCGTGGCCGCCAATTCCTATGACCGCACGCAATATGGCGCGGGTACGGCCATCGCACGGGAAAAGACCTGGATCACGCATCTGGAACTGGGCCTGCGCAGTGCGCTGAACGGCAAGCTGTTCGGCACGCCGACCCATGGCAATTTCGCCGTCTCGCTCGTGTCGGGCCAGCAATCGAGCGACATCACCACCTTTCCCTTCCCCACGAGCAGCACGCACAGCAGCTTCACCTATGCCAAGGCCTCGATCGACCAGGAGCTGATGTTTCAGGGCGACCGGTCGCTGGCGCTGAGCTTTGCCGCGCAATATTCGCCCGATGACCTGCACGCGCTGGAGCAATTGTCGCTGGGGGGCGATGGCACGGTGCGCGGCTATCCGACCAATGCGGTCAGCAGCCAGTCGGCCGGGTCCTTCAGCATGGAATACCGCTTCAAGCCGATCAGCGTGCCCTTGGGCACCGCGACCGGCCGGCTGCGCCCGCATGTCTTTGCCGACATGGGCGTGGCCGACAAGACCAAGATCACGCCGACGGAGCATCTGGCCTCGGTTGGTTTGGGGGCGGTGCTTTCGGTGGGCGAAAACCTGATCGCCAAGATGGATGTGGCGCATGCGCTGCAGACGGCCGGCGACACCAGATCCGGCACCACTTCGGTGACCTTTCAAATGACGGCGAGGTTCTGATCATGTCCTACCTGCGACTTGCGGCCGGGATCGCGGCGGCGCTGGCGGCGGGTCTTGCGCTGACCCCGGTCCTGGCCGACACCGCGCCGACCTCCACCGCGCCGCCCCCCACCGCCACCACGGCGACCTATGGCAACTGGACCATCGGCTGCAGCATGATGGCGCAGGCCGACGGGTCGGGCTCGGCCCAGGTCTGCCAGATGACGACGCGGCTGAACCTCAAGGGCAAGGACGGCCAGATGCGCCCCCTGCTGGCCATCAGCATCGGCACCCCGCCGGGCGCCAAGGTTCCGACTCTGGTTCTGCAGCTGCCGACCGATGTTGCCCTGCGCGAGGGGGCCAGGCTCAGCTTCGACAAGGCGGGCGGCGACGCCAATGCGGCGGACAAGCCGCAGGACGTTCTGGCGGATCTGACCTATCTGACCTGCACCCCGCAGGTCTGCGTCGCCAATACCGAGGATGCGGCTACCCTCTTGGCACGGCTCAAAGGGGCCAAGACGCTGAATGTCACCTTTACTGCCCTGCAGGGGGGGCGCAAGATCATGGTTCCCGTCTCGCTCGACGGGTTCGATGACGGCATGGCGGCCCTGGGCGCCAACACGAAATGAGACGCGACCGGGCCGCCCGTGCTAGGATGGCCCTGACAAGACCGATACGACGCCGACACGGAATTTCATGACTGGACGAGGTGTTTGATGGCCCGCAACCGCTTTCTGACGGCCTATCTTCTGGGGGCTAGCTTTCTGCCCTCGGCGCTTCTTGCCAATGACCTGCCGACCGACCCCACCGTCGTTTCGGGCGATGTCGCCATATCGAACCCTTCGGCCAGCCAGATGGTCGTTTCGCAGTCGAGCGGTTTCGGCGTGGTGGACTGGGGGTCGTTTTCCATCGGCCAGGGCTTTGGCGTCCAGTTCAACAATGGCACCGGCGCCACGCTGAACCGGGTGACCGGCACGGCGCTGTCCTCGATCATGGGCAACCTGAACGCCACGGGATCGGTCTTTCTGATCAACCCCAATGGCATCATCGTGGGCAAGACCGGCGTGGTGAACACCGGCGGCCGCTTTGTCGCCTCGACGCTCGACACCAGCGATGCCGATTTCCTCGATGGCGGCGATACGACCTTTGCCGGCACATCGGACGCCTATGTGGTGAACCTGGGCAAGGTGTCCTCGATGGGCGGGGACGTGGCTTTGCTGGCGCGCAACGTGGTGAACGAGGGCACGGTCACCGCGCCGAACGGCACCGTGGGCCTGGTGGCGGGGCGCGAGATCCTGATGCGCGATGCCGCGGTCGATGACGGGCTCTTCGCGGTCAAGGTCGGCGGTTCGGACACAGCGGTGAACGAGGCCGGCGCGATCAAGTCGGCCGCGGCCGAACTGCGCGCCAAGGGCGGCAATGTCTATGCGCTGGCCGGCAATACCTCGGGCACGATCGAGGCGACCGGCGTGGCCAAGGTTGCGGGCCGGGTCTTTCTGACGGCGGATGGCGGGGCGCTGAAGGTCGACAAGACGGTCAAGGCCCGCGCCGCCGATGGTTCGGGCGGCAAGATCGTGGCCCATGCCCAGACCATCGACCTGGGCGGGCAACTGGTGGCCTCGGGCAGCAAGGGCGGCACGGTCGAGGTCAAGGGCAGCAGCAGCACCAGCTTCACCGGCGAGGTCTTTGCCCAGGGCGCCGGCGGCCCCGACGACGGCGGCTTTGTCGAGATTTCGGGTGGCCATCTGTCCTTTGAGGGCGCGGTGCAGACCGGCGGCGGCACCCTGCTGATCGACCCCGACAACCTGGAAATCACCAGCTTCAATGCCGCGCTGCAACTTAGCGATGCCTCTGCCATCTATGCCAGCACGATCGAATCGAATTTGGCTGGAAACAATGTCGTGGTGGCCACCAACAGCGCCAATGCATTTGCCGGCACCATCGTCGTAAACAGCGCGGTCACCTGGAATTCGAAATTCAGCCTGACGCTTCTGGCGCAGGGCGACATCCTGTTCAATTCCTCGGTTCAGAACGACGGTACGACAGGCGGTGCGGTCAATGTCGTGGCGGGCTGGGATGGCGTGACCGGCGTCGATCCCGTTACCGGAATTGCCTCCTTCGATCCGGCCGTCTACGACAGCGCCAATCTGGCCACCCAGACCCTGTTCGGCCTGTCCAACAACGTGGCCTATACGCTGGCCGGCGCGAACCGGCTGAGCTGGGGCACGGTCTATATCGGCCAGGCCAACAATTTCAACGCCGTGGCTGTCGGCGCCCGGTCGGGCGCCACGCGGGTCTATGCCGACAATCTGTTCGTTCTGGGCTCGCGCACCGATGCGACCTATGCCTATGCGCAACTGGGCTTCAATGTCACAGGGGGGGGCGATGCGGGCACGATTTCCGGAAACATCTCGGTCCGGGCGACCGGGTCGGTTCTGGTGGTGGGCGGGCTCTTGTCGGACGATGCCGCGCAGATCGGCCATGTCGGCGTGAACAGCGGAGCGCTCGCCCTCGCCGCCACCGTCCCCTCTACCGTCGCCGTGACCGGCGACATCTCGGTCGAGGCGCTGGGCGATGTGGTGATGACGTCCGATGTCGGTGCCGGCACAACGGAAAACTACGCGATGATCGGCAACGGCGCGCTGACCAGCGTTTATCAAACCGGCGGAGACCGCATCGGCAACATCACCGTGACCGCCGGAGGGGTTGTGACGCTTGACCCCGGCGCGCCGGATGTGGTGGACGGCCTATGGATCGGCGCGCTCAGCCCGGCCGGATCGATCAAGGGCAATGTGACCCTGACCGCTGCCCGGTTCGACCAGCCCTCCGTGTCCGGCGCCGGCGGGGCCAGCACGCTGTACATCACGATGCCGTCGCAGAACATCCACTACGGCGATGTGCGCATCACGGCCACCGCCAGCCCGCTGACGCTGACCGGCTCGGACCTGCCGCCGCTTTGCGACTGCGGCTCGACGGCGGCGCCGGGCAATTTCATCGTGCAGACCTCGGGCGATCTGGCGCTGGGTGGCAGCTTCTTCTATTCCAACGTGGAAAGCTCGCCCGGGGCAAGCGACGCCGGTGGCGGGCTGGTGCTTGCCTCCGGAGGCAATGTGACCAACGTTGCGGGGGCCTTCGCGATCGGTGCCATGACCGGGCCCTGGCTGATCTATTCCGACCGCCCCGACCATGACAGCGGCACGCTGGGCGTGCTGATCCCCGAGGGGCTGGCCTTCGGCAAGACCTATGATCCGGCCGATCCGCTTTACCCCTCGGTGATCAAGACCAGCGGGCTCGTCTATGCCAAGGCGCCGCTGATCACGGTGTCGGATGCCGCGATCACCTATGGAATGGCGGCGCTGGCGGCCTCGGTCGTCATGACGGTCAATGGCACGAGCGAGGTGATCAGCGATCCCTCGACCTGGGGTTTCACGCTGTCCACGCCCGTCCTCGACACCAGCGGGCTGACCTATTCCTCGCCCGACCTCTTCATCAATGCCGGCACTTATACGGGCGCCTACAAGACCGTCGTCTCGACCTCGGTCGCGACCTTTGGCACCGGCTATTTCCTGAGCTATGGCACGCTGCTCGTGAACCCGGCCACGATCACGGTGACCTTGGCGGATCAGACCAAGACCTATGACGCGGCGGGCTATGGCGGCTCGGTGACCTATACCGGCTTCCAGGGCTCCGACACTGCGGCGCTGATCAGTTCCGGGCCGAGCTTCTCTTACACCGGGGGCGATGCCAGCGGGGTCAATGCCGGGACCTATACCGTCTCGGCCAGCGGGGCGACCGAGACGAGCGGCAACTATGTCTTTGACCAGACCGACACGGCGCAGCTGGTGATCAACCCGGCGACGATCACGGTGAGCCTGGCCGATCAGACCAAGACCTATGACGCCATCGGCGGCTATACCGGGGCCGTGACCTATACCGGCTTCCAGGGCTCCGACACTGCGGCGCTGATCAGTTCCGGGCCGAGCTTCTCTTACACCGGGGGCGATGCCAGCGGGGTCAATGCCGGGACCTATACCGTCTCGGCCAG
>WGOE01000005.1 GCA_016124195.1 bacterium
ACCCACAAACCGTGAAGCTTTCACCTACATCATCGATCCATCAGGTCTCCCCAACTTCTCTAGTAGGCCGATATGCTAGCTTTCAGACGCCGATGCGCCCAAACCGCCCACATATCCCTTCATCCATCACAATTTCAAAGAACACGAGGACAAAACTAATCGAGGCGCCAGTCTCCTAGCGTTCCCCGAACCGCCTTGCCTTCAGAATTTTCGACGCCTTCCATCAGCTTTCGCTTCCGTCAACCGCCGCAACCTCAACTTCCGTCTCGGTGAAGCGGTGTTTACGGAGACACGCCAAAACCCGCAAGAGGAAATCTCACTCAACGTCGCATTTTCTTCATATCCATAACTTTCTTCAATCAGATCAACCCATTGTCGAAATATAACGCAACAAAATCCCCAAAGCAGTGAACGTTTCTTGCGCAGGCCAACCAGGAATCACATCAAGCCCGACAGCCCTGCCGAGGCTTGGTGCGGAATCGGGGCCTGCTGGTCGCGCAGGGTGGCCGCGGACCGGCGCACCACCTCGGCGATCTGCGTCAGCTGCTTGGCCATCGGGCTGCTGCGGCGCCAGACCATGCCGATCGACCGCGAGGGCTGCACCCCGTTGAACCGCACGATCGAGACCGAGGCCGACCGCGTTTCGACCGCCACGGCCATTTCGGGGATCAGCGTCACGCCGATGCCCGCCGCCACCATCTGCACCAGGGTGGACAGCGAACTGCCGTCCAGCAACTCACGCGGCAGCGCCGAATGCATGTTGCAGAAGGACAGCGCCTGGTCGCGGAAGCAATGCCCCTCCTCCAGAAGCAAGAGCCGCATCTCGCGCAGCATCTCGCGGTTGGGCACCGGCTTGCCGGCATCCTCGCCCGGGCGCACCAGCACGAAATCCTCGCTGAACAGCGCAACCTCGGTCAGCGACGGCTCGGACACCGGCAGCGCCAGCAGCGCCGTGTCCAGCCGCCCCTCGGCCAGTTCGAACAGCAGTTTCGGCGTCACCGTCTCGCGCACATGGATGTCGAGATCGGCATTGATGCGCGTCAGGTTGCCGATGATGGTCGGCAGAAGATAGGGCGCGATCGTCGGGATCACGCCGATCCTCAGCCGCCCCGCCAGCCGGTCCTGCGTGGCGCGCGCCAGATCCGACAATTCGTCCACCGACCGCAGGATGCCGCGGGCCCGCGCGGTGAATTCCTCGCCGAAATGGGTCAGACGGACCTGCCTTGCACTCCGTTCGAACAGCGCCGTGCCGAGCGAGGCCTCCAACTCCTTGATCTGCATCGACAAGGCGGGCTGCGAGATCGCACAGGCATCCGCCGCCCGCCCGAAATGGCCATGCCGGGCCAGAGCCTCGACATAGCGCAGCTGCTTCAGTGTGAGGTTGATCATAAGCTCACCTTATTGTCGCAATCAGGAAATCCTGCTTAAACTAATCGTCCAACTTTGCTAGACCCGTTGCAGCGCCACAAAACGGCGAGGTTCGGCGCGCGCAATCGCCCGCGGGCCAGCCAGATCCACCGCATTCTGCCACTCAAGGAGAACGACATGGACGGAAACGACAACGCAAGCACGGGCAAGTGCCCTGTCATGCACGGCGCCGGCAGCGCCACGACCGCCGCTGTCCGGTCCAACAAGGACTGGTGGCCGAACCTCCTGAACCTCAAGATCCTGCATCAGCACACGCCCGCCGCCAATCCGATGGGCACGGCCTTCAACTATGCCGAAGCCTTCAAGAAGATCGACCTCGAGGCGCTGAAGGCCGACATGTTCGCGCTGATGAAGGATTCGCAGCCCTGGTGGCCGGCCGATTGGGGCACCTACGGGCCGACCTTCATCCGCATGGCCTGGCATGCCGCCGGCACCTACCGCACCGGCGACGGTCGGGGCGGCGCCGGGTCGGGCTCGCAGCGCTTTGCGCCGCTGAACTCCTGGCCGGACAACGTAAACCTCGACAAGGCGCGCCGGCTTCTCTGGCCGCTCAAGCAGAAATACGGCAACGCGATCTCCTGGGCCGACCTGATCGTCTTTGCCGGCAACTGCGCCATCGAATCGATGGGGCTGAAGCCGTTCGGTTTTGGCGGCGGCCGCGTCGACATCTGGGAGCCCGAGGAAGACATCTACTGGGGCAGCGAGGACACCTGGCTTGGCGATGCGCGCTATGAAGGCGACCGCCAATTGGCAAACCCGCTGGCCGCCGTGCAGATGGGCCTGATCTATGTGAACCCCGAAGGTCCGAACGGCGTGCCCGACCCGGTGGCCTCGGGCCGCGACATCCGCGAGACCTTTGCCCGCATGGCGATGAATGACGAAGAGACTGTCGCCCTGACCGCCGGCGGCCATACTTTCGGCAAGGCGCACGGCGCGGGCGATCCGATGCTGGTGGGCCGCGAGCCCGAGGGCGCGCCGATCGAACAGCAGGGCCTTGGCTGGAAGAACGCCTTTGGCACCGGCGTCGGCAAGGATGCCACCGGCTCGGGCATCGAAGGCGCCTGGAAGCCCAACCCCACCACCTGGGACATGGGATACCTCAAGGTCCTGCTGAAATACGACTGGGTCCTGGGCAAGAGCCCGGCCGGCGCACAGCAATGGCACCCGGTGAACTGCGATCCCGAGGATATGGTCGTCGATGCGCATGACCCCTCGAAAAAGCACCTGCCGATGATGACCACCGCCGACATGGCGATGAAGATGGACCCGATCTACGGCCCGATCTCGCGGCACTACTACGAAAACCCCGAGGTCTTTGCCGATGCCTTCGCCCGCGCCTGGTTCAAGCTGACCCACCGCGACATGGGGCCGAAGGTGCGCTACCTCGGTGCCCTGGTTCCGGCCGAGGATCTGATCTGGCAGGACCCGATCCCCGCCGCCACCGGCCCGGTGATCAACGCCGCCGACATCGCGGCACTCAAGGCCAAGGTGCTCGGCTCGGGCCTGACCATCTCGCAACTGGTGGGCACGGCCTGGGCCTCGGCCTCGACCTTCCGCGGGTCCGACAAGCGCGGCGGGGCCAATGGTGCGCGCATCCGCCTCGCACCGCAGAAGGATTGGGAGGTCAACCAGCCCGCCCAGCTGGAAACCGTGCTGGCCACGCTGGAGGGCATCCAGACCGCCTTCAACGCCACTTCGCCGCGCAAGGTGTCGATGGCAGACCTGATCGTGCTGGCCGGCACCGCCGCGGTCGAGGCCGCCGCCAATTCCGCCGGCCATCCGGTCGAGGTTGCCTTCACCCCCGGCCGCAGCGATGCGACCCAGGAGGAGACCGATGTCGAATCCTTCGCCGTGCTGGAGCCCGCCGCCGATGGCTTCCGCAACTACATGAAGACGAAGTACACCGTCTCGGCCGAAGAGCTTCTGATCGACCGTGCCCAGCTTCTGACGCTGAGCGCGCCGGAAATGACGGCGCTGGTCGGCGGTCTGCGCGTGCTGAACATCAACGCGGGCCAGACGCAGAACGGCGTGCTGACCACGCGGCCGGGCTCGCTGACCAACGACTTCTTCGTCAACCTTCTGGACATGGGCACCGTCTGGAAGCCCGTGTCCGAGGCCGGTGATCTCTTCGAAGGTCACGACCGCAGCACCGGCGCGCTGAAATGGACCGGCACCCGTGTCGATCTGATCTTCGGGTCGAACAGCCAGCTCCGCGCGATTGCCGAGGTCTATGCCTCGGCCGGCAACGAAGAGGCCTTCGTGCGGGACTTCGCCAAGGCCTGGACCAAGGTGATGAACCTCGACCGCTTCGACCTGCGCTGATCGGCAGGCCAACGGGCGGCGCCTCGCATCGGTCGAGGCGCCGCCTTTTCCTCATCTCAGGGCGCCGGGTCAGCCGTGTAATCGGCCTCGCTGACATGTTCGGCCCAAGTGACCGTCTGGCCGTCCTTGGCCTCTTGCAGCGCCAGATGGGTCATCGCCGTGGTGGGTGAGGCGCCGTGCCAGTGCCGCTCGTCCGGGCCGAACCAGACCATGTCGCCGGGACGCAGGACCTGAACCGGCCCGCCTTCGGCCTGTGCCCGCCCGAAGCCCGCCGTCACGATCAGCAACTGGCCGAGGGGATGGGTATGCCAGGCCGTCCGCGCCCCCGGCTCGAAGGTGACCAGCGCGCCACGCAGCCGCGCCGGGTCTTCGTTGGCAAAGGCCTGATCCATGCGGACCTGCCCGGTGAACCAGTCTGCCGGCCCCTTGGTGGATGGTGTGCTGCCGCTGCGCGTGATTTTCATGGCCGTTCTCCTGTCTTGCCGCCGCCATCTTGCGCCAGGGCCGCGGCAAAGCGCAATCGGCCTCAGGCCGCCCGCGTTGCAGCCGTCTGACCGGCCAGGCCCAGAGCGCTGACGCTGGTCAGGATGAAATCGACCTCGGCCTCGCTCATCAGGACGCTGAGGTTCAGGCGCACGAAGCCCGGCTTGACCGTGTCATCCCCGGCCAGAATGGCCTGCCGCAACCGCGCCGACTGCGCCGCATCCACATTCAGCAGCCGATGCGCATAGGGCCCGGCGCAGGCGCAACCGCCGCGCACCTGAATGCCATAGCGGTCGCTGAGCATCCTTGTCGCCTGCAGATGCGGGATCAGCGCGCCCGCCGCATCGCGCAACCGCAAGGAAAAGATCGGCAGGCGCGGCGCGGTCAGATTGCCCAGCACCTCGACCTGCGCGCTGCCCGCCCAGGCCGCGAGCCCCCGCGCCGCCAGACGCCGGTTCAGCGCCGTCATCCGGTCCTGGCCGATCGCGTCCTTGACCAGAAAGGCCAGCCCGGCCCTTATATCGCCCAGCACATTCGGCGTCCCCGCCTCTTCGCGCGCCTCGATCCCGGTCGCATAATCATGCGCGCTGGACGAGACATAGCGCACCGTCCCACCGCCCGGCCAGGTCGGCGTGGTGGTGACGACAGCGTCCCGTCGCACGATCAGCACGCCCGAGGCGCCGGGTCCGCCGACGAACTTGTGGGGCGAGGTCACGATGGCGTCGATCCCGCCCCCGGCCGCCATGTCGATCGGCAGATAGGGCCCGCCCCCGGCATAATCCCACACCATCAGCGCCCCGCTGGCCTTGACCAGCCGCGTCACCGCCTCCACGTCGGTCAGGATGCCCGTGACATTCGACGCCGCCGAAAGGCTGCAAATGACCCGGTCGCACCCCGGCGCCGCCAAGGCCTGCGCCAGGGCCGCCATGTCCGGGCCGCCGGTCGCAGCCTCGGCCACTTCGACCACCTCGGCCCCGGCTTCACGCCACGGCAGAATGTTGGAGTGGTGTTCGTAAGGCCCGATCACCACGCGCACCCGCCCCCGGTCGGCCCCCAGAAGGCTGACCAGCCGGTTCAGCCCCGCCGTCGCGCCCGACCCGGCAAAGATCACCGCATGGCGCGCATCTGCCCCGCAACAGGCCGCGATCGCCGCCCGCGACTCGCCCCGCAACCGCGTCACGAAGGCCCCGCAATACGAAGCCTCGGTATGGCTGTTGGCATAATAGGGCAGCACCTCGTCCAGAATGAAGGCCTCGACCTGGCGCAGCGCCCGCCCCGAGGCGACATAATCGGCGTAGACCAGCCGATGCGGACCGAAAGGCCCATCGACCATGGCCGTCTTGCCGATCAGCCCGACCGACAGCGTCTGCAGCACGTCGGGCCCATCGAGGCTATCGCGGAAAGCCTGCAACAGGCCGGAAGGGGCTGGGGTCATGGGCGGTCTCCTGAACTGGGTTATCACAGGATAATCCGGCCTACGGTTGAAAACTTCCCCTATTTCCTGCAAGATCGCGCGAAACTTGTGTCAGGTGATCGGAATGGATGACAAAATCGACAGTATTGATCTGCGCCTTCTGACCGTGCTGCAAAAGGACGGCGCCCTGTCGCAGCGCGAACTGGCCGAACGGGTGGGCCTGTCGCAGAACGCCTGCTGGCGGCGTCTGCAACGGCTGGAAGCCTCTGGCGTGATCCGCGGCACCCGGATTCAGGTCGATCTGGCCGGGCTCGGGCTCGATCTGACCGTGCTGGTGATGATCAAGACGCGCTACCACTCCAAGGAATGGTCCGACGCCTTCCGCCGCCATGTCGAGCTTTTGCCCGAGGTGATCGACTTCTTCCGCATCGGGGGCGAGTGGGATTATCTGATCAAGGTCGCCACACGCGGCATGGCCGGCTATGACGCCTTCTATCAAAAGCTGATCACCGGCTTCGATTTCGCCACCGTCTCGGGCATCTTCTCGATGGAGGCTATTCTGGAAAACCGCCCGGTGGACCTGCCGCGCCTGATTTGGCTGGGCTGATTCATGACAGTTTCAAGGGCCGTGGCGGTGCATTCCTGCACAGGTCAACGGCAGTCCGGGCCGTTGCGGTGCGCGCGGAATAAGGCGACGCTAGACGGCCTTTCCTCTTTGATGGAGATTCCATGTCCAGCCTGTCCCTCTTCGACCCTGTTGCGATGGGTCCCCATTCCCTTAAGAACCGTTTCGTGATGAACCCGATGACGCGCTGCCGTGCCGATGTCGACGGCGTGCCGACCGCGATCATGGCGACCTACTACGGCCAGCGCGCCTCGGCCGGTCTGATCGTGACCGAAGGCACCGCGCCCAGCCCGAACGGCCGTGGCTATGCCCGCATCCCGGGCCTGTGGAACGCGGCTCAGGTCGAAGGCTGGAAGCCCGTGACCGCCGCCGTCAAGGCCAAGGGCGGCACGATCTTCGCCCAACTGATGCACACTGGCCGCGTCAGCCATCCCGG
Organism: bacterium; assembly: GCA_016124195.1. Classification (GTDB taxonomy): domain Bacteria; phylum Pseudomonadota; class Alphaproteobacteria; order Rhodobacterales; family Rhodobacteraceae; genus Stagnihabitans. Next base: position 6,709 of record WGOE01000005.1, read on the forward strand.
CAACATGCCGGCCGGCGCCCGCGTCATCGCCCCCTCGGCGCTGCAACTGCCGGGCCAGATGTACACCGATGCCCAAGGCATGCTGGACCATCCCGTGCCCGAAGCGATGACCGAGGCCGACATCACCACCGCCATCGCCGAATTCGTCACCGCGAGCCGCAATGCCGTCGCGGCCGGCTTTGACGGGGTCGAACTGCACGCCGCCAACGGCTATCTGCTGGAGCAATTCCTCAGCCCGGTAACCAACCAGCGCACCGACGGCTGGGGTGGCAGCACCGCCAACCGCATCCGCTTTGTGGTCGAGGTCGCCAAGGCCGTCGTGGCCGCGATCGGCGCAGACAAGGTCGGCATCCGCATCTCGCCCTATGGCCGGGCCGGCGGCATGGCGCCCTATGCCGAACTGGACGACACCTACATGCAGCTGATGGCCGCGCTGGCCGGTCTGGGTCTGGTCTATGTGCACATGGTCGATCACGCCGCCATGGGCAACCCCGCCATCCCGGCCGAGTTCCGTCAGGCGCTGCGCAAGGCCTGGCCGCGTACGCTGATCGTCGGCGGCAGCTTCGATCTGGCCTCGGCGCAACAGGCGGTGAACGCGGGCGAGGCCGACCTGACCGGCTTCGGGCGCAGCTTCATCTCCAATCCCGATCTGGTGGAGCGTCTGCAAAAGGGTCTGCCGTTGGCAGCGCCGAATGGCGACACCTTCTACACGCCGGGTCCGGCAGGCTACACCGATTACGCGGTGGCCGCCGCCTGATACCCCTTCCGCGCCCCGGTCCATGGGGCGCGGATCACCCGCCGCTGCGGCCGAACCGTTTCAGCCGCAGCGCGTTTGACAGAACGAAGACCGAAGACATCGCCATCGCCCCCGCCGCGATCATCGGCGACAACAGCGTGCCGTTCACTGGGTAAAGCACACCCGCCGCCACCGGGATCAGCGCCACGTTATAGGCAAAAGCCCAGAACAGGTTCTGCCCGATGTTGCGCATCGTGGCCCGGCTGATGCCAAGGGCCTTGGCGACCCCGGCCAGATCGCCCCCCATCAGCACCACATCCGCCGTCTCGATCGCCACATCGGTACCGGTGCCGACCGCAAGGCCCACATCGGCCTCGGCCAGGGCCGGCGCATCGTTGATCCCGTCGCCCACGAAGGCCACGCGCCGCCCACCCTGCCGCAGCGCCTTGACAGCCGCGACCTTGCCCTCGGGCAGGACCTCGGCCACCACCTCGTCAATGCCCAGCTCATCCGCAATCGCCCGCGCCGTGCGGGCATTGTCGCCGGTCACCATCGCAACCTTCAGCCCCAGCCGGTGCAGCGCCGCAATCGCAGCCGGGGTCGAGCCCTTGATCGGGTCCGCCACCGCGATCAGGGCGGCAAGCCTGCCATCCACGGCCGCATAGAGCGGGCTGCGCGCGCGCCCGGCCAGACCGGCAGCCGCCTCGGCCAAACGGGTGACATCGACGCCGATTTCGGTCATGAACCGGTCGGCCCCGACCTCGACCCGCCGCCCGCCCACCGTCGCCCGCACGCCAAGGCCGGGGATCGCGGCAAAATCGCTGGCCTCGGGCAGGGTCAGCCCCTCGGCCCGCGCCGCGGCCACGATGGCCGCAGCCACCGGATGTTCCGACCCGGCCTCTGCCGCGGCCACCAGCGCCAGAACCTCGGCCCGGCTTTCGCCCTCGGCCAGAACCACATCGCTCAAGCTCGGATGCCCTTCGGTCAGCGTGCCGGTCTTGTCCAGCGCCACAACCCCCACCGAGGTCAGGCTTTGCAAGGCCTCGCCGTTGCGGAACAGGACGCCCAGCTCCGCCGCCCGCCCGGTCCCCACCATGATCGAGGTCGGCGTGGCCAGCCCCATGGCGCAGGGGCAGGCGATGATCAGCACCGCCACCGCATTGACCAGCGCCAGCGCGACCGAGGGCCCCCAGATCATCCAGGCCGCAAAGGTCACCAGCGCCACCGCCATCACCGCCGGCACGAACCAGGCCGTGACCTTGTCCACCAACCCCTGGATCGGCAGCTTGGCGCCCTGCGCGCTTTCCACCATGCGGATGATGCGTGACAGCATCATCTCGGCGCCGACCTTCTCAGCCCGGTAGGTGAAGGCGCCGTTGGTGTTGATCGTCCCGCCCGTCACCTGCGCGCCGGCCTCCTTGCGCACCGGCACCGGCTCGCCCGAGATCATCGCCTCATCGACGAACGAGCCGCCCTCCAGCACCACGCCATCGACCGGAATCCGGTCGCCCGGGCGGATCTGGATCACCTCGCCGGGCTTGACCGCCTCCAGCGGCACCTCGACCACCTCGGCCCCGCGCAGCACCCGCGCCGATTTGGCCTGCAAGCCCACCAGCTTCGAGATCGCCTCGGACGTGCGGCCCTTGGCCTTCGCCTCCAGATAGCGCCCCATCAGGATCAGCGTCACGATGACCGAAGAGCTTTCGAAATAGACATTGGCCGCACCCACCGGCAGCAGGGCGGGCGCAAAGGTCGCCACCACCGAATAGGCCCAGGCCGCCGAAGACCCCACCACGACCAGCGAGTTCATGTCGGGCGCAAGCTGCCACAGCGCCGGCAGGCCCTTGCGATAGAACCGCAGCCCCGGCCCGAACTGCACCGCGCTGGCCAGCACGAAATAGAACACGTAAAGCGGCGTAATGCCCACCGTGGTCATCAGCGCCATGTGGAAGGCGGGGATCAGATGCCCCCCCATCTCCAGCACGAAGATCGGCAAAGTCAGGGCACCGGCAATCAGGAATTCGCGGCCCAGTCGGGCCTGCTCTTCGGCGCGGAAGGCCGATTTGTCCACGCCCGCCGCCACGATCTCGTGCGGTTCATAACCGGCCTTGCGCACGGCGGCCTCGATCGCCGCGGTCAGCGCCGCGCTCTTGTCGGCCACCCGCACCGTGGCGCGTTCGGTGGCGAGGTTGACCGAAACCTCCACCACGCCCGGCACTGCGCGGATCGCCTTTTCCGCCCGCCCGACGCAGGTGGCGCAGGTCATCCCCTCGATCCCCAGATCGAAGGTCGCTGGCTGCACGTCATAGCCCGCCTTGCGGATCGCCGCGACCACCGCCTCATGCACCGGGGCGCCGGCATAGTGCACCTCGGCCCGCTCGGTCGCGAGGTTGACCGAGGCCGAGGCCACGCCCTCGACTCGGCCAATCGCCTTTTCGACCCGCGCCACGCAAGAGGCGCAGGTCATGCCCTCAATGGACAGAAACTCGCCCGCCGCTGGGGCGCGCGAGGTTGGAAAGTCTTTCATCGTCGTACCCTTTCAACCGATCCGGGCCGGGCCGCAGCCTCAGGCAGGGGTGAAACCCGCCTCGACCACGGCCGCCTTGACCGCCTCGGCGGTGGCGCTGGTCTTGACCTGCACCTTGTGGCTGTCGATGTCGATCACAAGCTCTGCCCCCGGGTCGATCGCCTTGATCGCGGCCGTCACCCCGCGCGCGCAACCGCCGCAGGTCATGTCGGGGATGGTCAGGTCAAGCATGGCGGATCCTTTCAGACGCAGGGGCACGCTGCCCCATGTACAGATAAGGCCCCAAGGCCAGCCAAGATCAAGGGCAGCCACAGCGAATTTCCGTTTTGTCGCAGGCAGCGGGCCGGGGCGGCCCCGCGCTCAGCCCGTCGCCTGCAATTCGGTCGCGGCGCGCACGGCCAGATCGGCCATGGCCAGAACCGCCTCGCGCGTGCGGGCGGCGGCGATGAAGCGGGCATTGTGGCAGAAGGTGGCACCCTTGACACCCGAAGCAGCCTCAAGCGCCGCATCGGTCAGCCCGGCCCAATGCGCCGGCAGATCGGCCCGCAGGTCGAACTCCACCTCGTTGCGGCGGATGCCGGTCAGGCACCAGTCGTCCTGCCGGGGATGCACCACGAACAAGAGATGATCCGCCCCGGCCCGGGTGATCGCGGCGCGAAACGGCATGCCCATCGGCAGTTCCAGCACCCGCCCCCCGGCGGCGCGTGCGATGGCCTGATGCACCAGCCCCTCGGCCCGCAGCTTGGCCGCACCCTGCGCGACCCGCGCCTCGACAAAGGCCCGCGCGATGGTCAGGCCCTGATTAAAGGCGCGGTCCTCGGCCGCAGGATCCCTGTCGTCGAACACGGGCTTGAGCGTTTCCAAAAGGCCCATCAGCGTCATCCCGGCCAAGGGACCCGCGGCCGACAGGTTGACCGCGCCATTGTCGGCCAGATCGACCGGCAGCACGAAGCCGCGGTCGATCGAGGCGAACAGCGTTTCCAAATCCGCATCCCCGATGCCAAGCCGCACCAGATAGGCCCGGCCAAAATGGCGCCAGACCAGCCCGAAGGAACTGTAGGGCTGGCCATCCTCGCGCAGGGGCGCGTTGCGCTGATGGTGGTCAAAGATCCGCGCCGCCGGGTCATAGGCGCCGCCGACATCATAGATCACCCGGTCGGGCCCCGGCGTGATCCAGCGCGCCTCGCGGCTGCGGATCAGGCGCGCCTGCGGGAAAAGCCGGGTCAGGATCACGCTCGACATCAGTTCATCGGCGTGAAACCCGCCGGAATGCGTGACAAGATAGTCGGGCACCGCAGCCTCTGGCATCTCAGCATCTGCAGTCATGGCCGATCCGCCTTTCGTTCCTTGCGCACCACGCCTCAGGCAGCCCTTTGTCCGGGCCGGTTGGCGAAGATCTTCTGCCAGCCCGCCACGACCTCTTCCTGCAGGTAGAGGAGCCCTGCCACATCCTCGACCGAAAGCCCTTCGGCCAGCAGAAGGATGGCATGCGCCATGCGCGCCTGCACAACCTCGGGCGACTTGGCTTGCAGCGCTTTCATCAGGGTGGTCTGGTCTTCGGAAGTAAGGATCATCTGGGTCATCATTCGTCGTCTCTGCTCAGGCAAGCCGCGCCTTTGCCACAAAGCGCCCGCCACGGCAACGCCCGCCGGACACGCCACCCGATCTGAGCGTAATTTCGTTAAGACATGGTTTACGCAACGGCACAGCCCCGCCTCAACTTTGCGAGAGCGCCCGGCATGGCTTGACAGCACCGCCCCGACAGAGGACCACAGCGGCAGTTTCCCGTCGCAAGTCAGGGCCCGATCCGTGTCCGAACCCCGCAAAGCCCGCCGCAGCCTGCGCGCCAAGACCCAGGCGCTGGTCGGCCATCACCGGTCCGATTCCCGCGACCTTGCGCTGGCGACAGTTCTGGCCGCGATCGCCGGCGCCGCCAATGCCGGAGGCTTCTTCGCGCTTGGCAAATACACCTCGCACATGACGGGCTATATCTCGCAATTGGCCGACAACCTTGCGATCCTGAACCTGGCCCTTGCCGGGGTCAGCGCCCTGGCCATCGGCGCCTTCCTCAGCGGAGCCGCCTTCAGCACCGGCCTGATCAACTGGGCGCGGCTGGCCGACAACCGGCGCCAATATGCCCTGCCGCTGGCCCTGCAGGGCGCGTTCCTTCTGTGCTTTGCCTTTGGCGGCGTCTTCACCAGCGCGGCGGGGCGGCTTTTCTCGCTTTGCTGCCTGTGTTTCATCATGGGCATGCAGAATGCCACGATCACCAAGATTTCAGGCGCGCGCATCCGCACCACCCATGCCACCGGCATGGTGACCGACATCGGAATCGAGATCGGCCGCGCGCTCTTCGGCCGGCTTTACCCCGGTTCCGGCGTGGCGCCCAACCTGCCGAAGCTGCTCATACTGGTGCGCCTCGTCCTGTCCTTCCTGCTGGGAGGCGTGGTGGGCGCGGTGGGCTATGGCCATGTGGGCTTTTTCTTTTCGCTGCCGCTGGCGCTGGTTTTGCTGGGCATATCGCTGCCCACGCTGCTGATGCGCCGCAGCGCCCAACCGACCTGAAACCGGTTCAGCGGCGCCAGACCCAGCGCCCCGGGCCTTCCGCCGCCAGCACCAGCAAGCCGCCGGCGATCGACCAGTTCTTGACGACGATCGTGACCTGCCAGGGGTCGGCACGCAACTGCCAGTGGAAATAGCTGGTAAAGATGCAATAGCCCGCCATCACCAGGGCCCAACCCCGCACCCCCGGCCCGAAGATCAGCGCAAGCCCCGCGATCAGGTCAAAGACCGCCACCGGCCAGACCAGCCAGCCCGGCAGGCCGATCCCGGTGATCATCTGCACCACCGGCGCCGGATCGCCCAGCTTCTGCGCGGCGCCGCCCAGAAACAGCAGCGCAATAAGCACGCGCCCCGCCAAATTCAACACATCCTTCATGGCCTCAGACTGGCAGAGCGCCGCCCCCCCGGCAAGCCGCCATCCCGGCCCCATCCTGAATTCCCCGTGATCCGCCGCGCACCGAATTCGATCCGGCCGGCATTGACGCTGCAGCCTCATTCTGCGATGCGGCAGCCAGATGCACGCGGGGGGCGACATGGCGGAAAAACCACTCAATCGCGCAGAACAGGACGTCCTCGCCGTGCTGTGCCAGCGCCACGCCCAGCAGGGCCCGGTGGACCGCGCCGCCCTCTCGGTCGAGGTGCGCGGCCGCGGGCTGGAGTTCGGTCGCGCGCTCGGCCGCCTGATCGCACTCGGCCTCGCCGAAGAGATCACCCGCAAGCCGTTTTTCCTCTTCCGGCTGTTCGGGGCGCGCGCGGTCGTCCTGTTGCGCCCCACCGCGGCGGGTCTGGCGCAGGGTCAGCCGCAGGCTGAACACGCCATCCCGCCCGAGGCGCCCACAGAAACGCCAGCCGAAAAGCCCGCAGAAACACATGTCCAACCGCCAGCCGCAGCGGCCATGGATCAACCGGCCGCCGACCAAAATGCGGCGGTCGAGGCCGCCCCGGCCCAGCCCGCCAAAGCCAAGGCCAAACCCAAACCGCGCCCCAGGCCGATCACCGCCTTCACCGAGGATCTGGGCGGCGCGCCCCTGCCGCTGGCCGCCCCTGCCCTGCCCGCTTCGGTCGACCCGGCCCTGCTGGCCGGCCTGCGCGAGACCCTGTCGGTCATGGGCCTCGACCTGACCCCGGCGGGCGAGGCGCTGGCCGCCAACCGCATCGCCAAAGGGGCCTCGGCGGCAGAGGCGCTGTCGCAGGTCGTCCTCTTTGCCTTCGGCCATGCCGTAAGCCAGGATCTGTACCGTGGCGGCCCGGTCGCCGATCTTGGCCTGCGCGATTATGCTGGCGAGGTCCTGCGCGAGGTGGCCAAGCTGCGCGACGCGGGCGAACTGCCCTCCGCCGCCTATGACCGTGACACCCAGCAGCTTTGGGCCCTGCTGAACGACAGCCCGGACCGCGCCGCCCAAGTGCGCGCCCTTCTGGCCGACCCGGTCGGCGGGGCAGCCCCCCCGGCGGTTCTGCCCGAAGAGCTGCGCCGCTCGGACGAGGACTGACCCAAGGGCTGAACCCAAGGCTGACCCAAGGTCTGAACCGAGGTTTGGCCCGACCGCCGGGCCAACCACTCGCCCCGCATCCGACCGGCGCCCGTCAGACCTCTTCCAGCAGGCCGCGCCCCTTCAGCAAGGGCTCGACCCCCGGCATCTTGCCGCGGAACCGGGTGTAAAGCACCTCGGGCTCTTCAGATCCGCCGGCCGAAAGGATGAAGCTTTCCAGCCGCCCCGCCGTGGCCGGATCGAAAGGATCGCCCGCCTCTTCAAAGGCCGCAAAGGCATCGGCATCCATCACTTCGGACCACATGTAGCTGTAATAGCCCGAGCTATAGCCGTCGCCGCTGAAGACATGGGCGAAATGCGGCGTTGCGTGCCGCATCCTTATGGCGCGCGGCATGCCCAAAGCCTCCAGCACCTCGGCCTGCTTCTGCATTGGATCGGCCGGCGCCGCACCCTCGTGGAAAGCCAGATCGACCATGGCGGACGAAATGAACTCCACCGTGGCAAAGCCCTGGTCATAGGTCCCCGCCGCCAGAAGCCGCTTGAGCATGTCGGCCGGCATCGGCTCTCCGTTCTGATAATGCCGCGCATGCTTTTCCAGAACCTCCGGCACTTCCATCCAGTGTTCGTAAAGCTGGCTCGGCAGTTCGACGAAATCGCGCGCCACATTGGTGCCCGAGATGAAGCCATAGGTCACATTCGACAGCATCTGATGCAGCGCATGGCCGAATTCATGAAACAGGGTGCGCGCATCGTCATAGGATAGAAGGCAGGGATCGCCCTTGGCGAAGTTGCAGACATTCACCACGATGGGGCGCTGCTCGCCACCCAGCTTGCGCTGGCCGCGGATGTCCGAACACCAGGCGCCCGACCGTTTCGAGCCGCGCGCAAAGTAATCGCCGATGAAGACGGCAATGTGCTCGCCCCTGCGGCTGACCTCCCAGGCGCGGCAATCGGGATGGTACAGCGGGACGTCGAGCGGCCTGAACTCCAGCCCGAACAGGCGGGTGGCGCAGTCGAACATCGCGCCCAGCATCGCCTCAAGGCTCAGATAAGGCTTGAGGATCGCCTCATCCAGATCATGCTCGGCCTTGCGGCGCTTTTCCGAATAATAGCGCCAGTCCCAGGCCTCCAGGGGCCCGGCGATGCCATCGGCATGCAGCATCGCCTCCAGCACAAGGGCATCGGCCTCGACCTTGCGCTTGGCGGGCGCCCAGACCCGCATCAGCAGATCGCGGACCCGCGCCGGGGTCTTGGCCATCTCGGGCTCCAGCTTGTAGGCGGCAAAACTGTCATAGCCCAAGAGCTTCGCCCGCTCTTCGCGCAGCTTCAGCGTCTCGGCCGCGATGGCCCGGTTGTCGGTCGCGCCACCATTCGCGCCACGCAGGCCCCAGGCCTCATAGGCCTTGCGGCGCAGATCGCGCCGCGACGAGAATTGCAGGAAGGGCACGATGATCGACCGGCTGAGGGTGACAACCGGCCCGCCCGCGCCCTTTTCCGCCCCGGCCGCCCGCGCGGCGTCGATCACGAATTCGGGCAGGCCCGCCAGATCGTCCTCGCCCAGCGCCATGAACCAGTCGCGCTCGTCGGCCAGCACGTTCTGGCTGAACCGGGTGCCCAGCACGGCCAGACGCGATTTGACCTCGGTCAGGCGCGCCGCCGCCGCACCCTCCAGCTGCGCGCCAGAGCGGACGAACATGCGCCGATACAAGTCCAGCACGCGGCCCTGCTCGGGGCCAAGGCCAAGGGTCGCACGCGCCTGCCACAAAGCCTCGATCCGGTCGAACAGGGCGCGGTTGTTGGTCACCTCAGAGGCGAAGGCGCTCAGCTTCGGCGCCATCTCGCTTTGCAGGGCCTCGCGCGCCGGGGTGCTGTCGGCGCCGACGAGGTTGTAAAACACGCCGCAGACCCGGCTCAACGCCTCTTCCGACATCTCCAGCGCCTCGATCACATTGGCAAAGGTGGGCGCGGCGGGCTCGGCCGCAATCGCCGCCACCCGCGCCCGGGCCTCGACCAGGGCCGCCTCGAAGGCCGGCGCGAAATCCGCATCCCGGATCTCGCCGAAGGGCGGCAAGCCAAAAGGTCCGGTCCACTCGGTCAACACAGCATTCATTCTGCAGCCTTTCACATTCACCAAAATGTTGTCCGGGGGAGTCGGGGTATCCCCCGACCTACGTAAGTCGGGGGATACCCCGACTCCCCCTATTTCTCTTTCAGCCTCAGCCGCCGCTCCAGCCGCCGCAGGCCGATGCTCAGCCCGATCGTCATCACAAGGTAAAGCAGCGCCACCATGTTGTAGGTCTCGAAATAGCGGAAATTGCCCGCCGCCATCACCTTGCCCAGCTGGGTGATATCCGCCACGCCGAGGATCGAGACGAGCGAGCTGTCCTTCACCATCGCCACGAAATCATTGCCCAAGGGCGGCAGGATCATCCGGAAGGCCTGCGGAAAGACGATGTGGCGGAACCGCTGCCAGCCCGACAGGCCAAGGCTCATCGCCGCCTCGATCTGCCCCTTGTCCACCGCCTGCAACCCGGCGCGGAAGATCTCGGCCAGAAAGGCCGAATAGGCCAGCGTCAGCGCCATCACCGCCCGCGCGATCAGGGGAAAGTCGCGCGAACTGACCGGGGCCGCCCCCATCCGGCTGCCGAACCAGTTCCACGCCCAGACCAGCGCCGGCGCCAGCACGAAGGCCACATAAAGCAAGAGGACCATGATCGGCACGCCGCGGATCACCTCGATCCAGAGCCGCGCCGCCTGACGCAGCAGGCGAAACCGGCTCATCCCCGCGAGTGCCAACCCCAGGCCCAGCGCGCAGGCCATGCCATAGGCGATCAGCGTCACCGCCACGGTGATCTCGATCCCCGCGACCAGGCTGCGCATCACCTGCGAATAGATCTCCGACGCCCAGACCTGATAGAACAGCACAAGGCCGGTGACCCCAAGGATCACCAGCCACCAGGGAAACTCCTCGCCTTCCCGTGCCGTCAACTCAGTTCATCTTGTAGTCGAGGAACCACTTCTTGTTCAGCGCATCCAGCGTGCCATCCGCCTTGAGGCTGGCAATCGCCGCATTGATCGGCGCCTCGAAGGCCGAACCCTTGGGGAAGATGAAGCCGAAGTCTTCCGACCCCAAAGGCGCGCCCACCAGTTTCAGCTTGCCGGCCGAGGCCGCGACATAGCCCTCTCCGGCGGTCTTGTCGGTCAGCACGGTATCGACATCGCCGGCCTTCAAGGCCTCGACACTGGCGCCGAAGGTTTCGAAAAGCTTGATGCGCGGGTTGGATTCGTTGCCGTCCAGCACGTCATAAACGGCCGTGTAGAAGGGCGTGGTGCCGGCCTGCGCGCCGATCAGCAGCTTGTCATTGGCGCCAAAGCTTTTCGCATCGGTAAACCGGCTTTCATCCCCGCGCACCATCATGACGCTTTCCGACCGCATGTAGGGGTCCGAGAAATCGACCTTGGCCTTCCTCTCATCCGTGATCGTGATGCCGGTCATGCCCATGTCGAACTGACCTTCCGACACGGCCGGGATCATTGCATCCCACGAGATATTGGCGTATTTCACCTTCATGTTCAGCCGCTTGGCCATTTCGGCCACCATGTCGTATTCCCAGCCGATCGCCTTGCCGTCCTTGTCGATGAACTGCAGCGGCGGATAGGCGTTTTCCGTCACGATGGTGATTTCCTTGCCCTTGAGGTCGGGCAGCCCGTCGGCCAGCGCCGCAGTGCCAAAGGCGGCAAGGGCCAGACCGGCCAGCATCGAAGCAAACTTCATCCTGTGAACTCCCTGTCACGAAGCGATGCCGGACTATCCCGCCAGATGCCGGCGGGGGCAAGCCCTCTGCATCGCCGCACATCCGGCGCGCGCGGCGGCGGCTTGAGTCGAATCCCCTCCGGTCCCATCTTGACGGGGTCACCAGCAGGAGAACCGTGATGGCCCGTCTTCCCACCTATTTCATCTCGCATGGCGGCGGGCCCTGGCCCTGGATCCCGAACATGCGCCAGTCTCTGCATTCGCTGGAGGTTTCGCTGGCCCATATGCCGCAGGAGTACGGCGAGACGCCCAAGGCCATCTGCATGGTCTCGGGCCATTGGGAGGCGGACAGCTTTGCCGTGATGACCTCGCCCGCGCCGGGCATGGTCTATGATTACGGTGGATTTCCGCCCGAAACCTACAAGATCGTCTACCCCGCCCCCGGCGCGCCCGAGATCGCCCTGCGCACCGCCGATCTGATCCGGGCGGCGGGCTTGCCGGTCAGCCTGGATGCCAAGCGCGGCTTTGACCACGGCACCTTTGCGCCGGCTTATGTGATGTATCCCAAGGCCGATGTGCCGATCTATCAGGTGTCCCTGCAGCACGGCTATGATCCGGCGGCGCACTTTGCGTTGGGCCGCGCGCTGGCCCCCCTGCGGGACGAGGGCGTGCTGATCGTGGGATCGGGCCTGTCCTATCACAACCTGCGCCTCTTTGGGCCAGGCGCCAAGGTGCCTTCCGCCGCCTTCGACGCCTGGCTGGCCGAGACGATGGCCAGGACCGGCAAGGCGCGGACCGAGGCGCTGCTGAACTGGGAAGAGGCACCCTATGCCCGGGTCTGCCACGCGCAGGAAGATCACCTGGTGCCGCTGTTCGCGGCGCTTGGCGCAGCCGAGGACGAGGCGGCGACCATGGTCTATCACGACGCCAATGTGTTCGGCGGCGTGACGGCCTCAAGCTACCGGATCGGGTGACAGATGGGCCAATGGCCCATCCTACCCCTGTCCAGCCGATTCGCCACTCATGGTTAACGCTTTGCGACCCTGCCGTGCGTGGAGACGAAAGGAAGACGGAAGGAAGACGCGATGAAGACCCGCCGGAAGCCCGTGTTCGGCGGGATTAATGCGGCGTTCTCAATGCTTTGCGCCGCAGACCGGACAATCCTCGCGCCGGGTGATTTCAAAGACCCGCGTCTCGGCATAAAGCGCGTCATGGATCATCAGGCGACCGCGCAGCGTCTGGCCGGCGCCGGTGACATGCTTGACCGCCTCCATCGCCATCATGGCGCCGATGATGCCCGGCAAGGGGGCGGCCACCCCCGCCTCGGCGCAGGTCGGCACCATGCCGGGCGCGGGCCGGTCGGGAAAGACGCATTCATAGCAGGGCGTGCCCCGGGCGGGATCATAGAGTGAGATCTGCCCCTCCCACTGGGTAATCGCCGCGGAAATCAAGGGCTTGCGCGCGCGCGCGGCCTCACGGTTGACCAGGTAGCGCGTGTCGAAATTGTCTGAACCGTCCAGGATCAGGTCATAATCCTCCAGCACGGCGGCAGAGGCTTCATCGAGCCTGCGTTGATAGGGGCGCACCTCGACAAAGGGGTTCAGCGCCTTGACTGCCAGCATCGCCGACTGCACCTTCGGCATGCCAATATCCTGATCCTTATGGATAATCTGGCGCTGCAGGTTGCTCGCATCCACCACGTCGTCATCAATGACGCCAATGGTTCCCACCCCGGCCGCCGCCAGATACAGCAGCGCCGGAGAGCCAAGCCCCCCCGCCCCGATCACAAGGACCTTGGCCGCCTTCAGCGCCTTTTGCCCCGGCCCGCCGATTTCGCGCAGCAGGATGTGACGGGCGTAGCGGTCCAGCTCGGCCGAGCTGAATTTTCCTGCCGGAACAGGGCTTTGCACCTGTTTCGCGGGTTTGGCGGGCGCCCGCGATTTCAGCCGCGTCAAAAGCCAGGCGTAGCCCAGAGCCAGCCCACCCAGCACACTGAAGGCGCCCCAGACCCGGATATCGTCAATCAGCGGCGGCTGCCCGCGCAGCGCCTGCACGCCCACAAGCACCACGCCATAGGTCAGCCAGACCGCCCCCAGCGCCAGACCGCGCTTGAAGGGGCGAATGTCGATGACCCAGCCGGCAACCCATAGGACCGCCATCACGCCCAGAACGCGGATCATGCCCGCCCCGTCGAGCCAAAGCCGCCAGAACCCCTGTCGGTTTCCCCAAGGGAATCAACCACTTCAAAGCGCGCCTGCCGGACAGGCGCCACGACGGCCTGCGCGATCCGGTCGCCGTGTCGGATCAGGAACGGCTCAGAGCCGAGGTTGATCAGCGCCACGCCCAAAGGCCCGCGATAATCGCTGTCGATGGTGCCGGGCGTGTTGGGCAGGCTGATGCCGAACTTGACCGCAAGGCCAGACCGAGGCCGGATCTGCATTTCGTAACCTTCTGGAATCTCGACCCGAATCCCGGTCGGCACGATCATGCGCTGCATGGGAGCCAGCGTCAGACCTGCCGCCCGGTCCTCTGGAGCGAGGTTGGCGCGCAGGTCGGCCCCGGCCGCACCCGGCGTTTCATAACGCGGCAAGGGCTGGCTGCGGTCGGCCCACTCCTCCCACAGGATCTTGATGACGGGCAAGTCGCTCATATCACTCATCTTTCAGCGCATCCGCGATGCAAAGCGCCAGCCTGCGCGCCACGTCGTCCTTGGCCATGCGGGGCCAGACTTCCTCGCCCTCGGCGCGGATCAGCGTGACGGCATTTTCCGCCCCGCCCATGATGCCCGTCTCGGGCGAGACATCATTGGCCACGATCCAGTCGCAGCCTTTGCGCAACCGCTTTGCGCGGGCATTTGCCAGCACGTCATCGGTTTCGGCGGCAAAACCCACGACCAGCCGGGGGCGCGTGTGCCCCTTGCTGACACTGGCAAGAATGTCAGGGTTTTCAACGAACTGCAGGGCCGGCGCCTGACCCGATCCATCCTTCTTCATCTTTGATCCCGAGGCGTTGAGCACGCGCCAATCAGCCACGGCGGCGGCCATAACGGCGGCATCGGCGGGCAGGGCCGCACTGACAGCAGCCAGCATCTGAACCGCGGTCTCGACCCGCACGACCGCGACTCCTTGCGGCGGCGCCACTTCTGCCGGACCGGTGACGAATGTGACGCGCGCACCCAGATCGCGCAGTGCGGCCGCAATCGCCGTACCCTGCGCGCCAGAGCTTCGATTGGCAATAAAGCGCACGGGATCAATGGGTTCATGCGTCGGCCCCGAGGTGACCAGCACATGCCGCCCCTGCAGCGGACCCGCCTCAAAGGCGGAAGCGATCGCCGCAAAGATCGCCTCGGGCTCGGCCATGCGACCGGGGCCGAACTCGCCACAGGCCATGGCGCCATCGTCCGGCCCGACAAAGCGGATGCCATCGCCGCGCAAGGTTGCAAGGTTGCGCTGCGTCGCGGCATGCTGCCACATCCGCACATTCATCGCGGGCGCCAGCAAGACCGGCGTGTCGGTGGCCAGCAAGAGGGTCGAGGCCAGATCATCCGCCTGCCCTGTGGCCATCCGCGCCATCAGATCGGCCGTGGCCGGCGCCACCACGATCAGATCGGCCGAGCGCGACAGTTCAATATGGCCCATCTCGGCCTCGGCGGTCAGATCGAAGAGGGCGCTATGCACCTTTTCCCCGGCCAAGGCGCCTACGGACAGGGCAGTGACGAACTCGGCACCCGCCTTGGTCAGAACGGGCGTCACCGCGGCACCCGCGCCTTTCAGAAGCCTTATCAAGCTCAATGACTTGTAGGCCGCGATCCCGCCACCGATGATCAGAAGAATGCGCCGGTCTGCAAGCATGGGACCCCCTTGGACAGCGCCAAGTTACGGGTGGGGCCTGGCAAACTCAAGAGACCGCGCTCAGCGCAGGAAGGTCGCGGGGCCGGCGCCCTGCGCCTCAAGACTGCGGCGCAGCTTGCCGAAGGCAGCGGCCTCCAGTTGGCGGATCCGCTCTTTCGACAGTTTGAGTTCCGTGCCAAGCGATTCCAGCGTGCGCGGCGCATCGACCAGTTGCCGTTCGCGCACGATCAGACGTTCGCGCGGCGTCAGGGTCTGCATGGCATTGGCGAGATGATCGCGCAGCACCATCCGGTCATGGCTCATCGCAAAAAGCTCGGCGGCCTGGGTGCTTTCGTCTTCCAGAACGTCGATCCATTCGCGGCCATCCTCGTCAGCCGCCTGCGTGGCGTTCAAGGAGGCGTCGGACCCCGACAGCCGCCCCTCCATCATCGCCACATCGCCGACCGGCACGCCGAGTTCGGCCGCCACAGCCGCGCGCAGTTCCATGCCCTCCAGCGTCTCGCCACGCGCCGAAGCCTCGCGCACCAGCCGCGCCTCGACCCGGCGCATGTTGAAAAACAACGACTTTTGCGAGGTGGTCGAGCCGGTGCGCACCATCGACCAGTTGCGCATCACATAGTCTTGCAACTGGGCCTTGATCCAGAACATCGCATAGGTGGAAAAGCGCACGCCGCGATCGGGGTCGAACTTCTCCGCCGCCTTCATCAGCCCCATGGCCGCCTCTTGCGTCAGGTCGGGCATCGAGGCGCCATAGCGGCGGAATTTCGCGGCCATCGACAGCGCGAGGCGCATATAAGAGGTGATCAGCTTGTCCAGTGCTGCCTTGTCCTGATGGTCGCGCCAGGCGCGGGCCAGGGCCGCTTCCTGTTCGGCATCCAGCAGAGCGGCCGAGCGGGCCTTCGCGGTCAGCTTTGGGTCGGCGAATTGGTCCAGGGCCATGGCATCCTCCGATTTATCCCGCATTTGCTTGCGGTCTTTGATGGTGATACGCAGCCATTTCATGATCGGATCACTTGAAACCTGGAAATTGCCACAGTTGAGCCTGGTCGTGGGCGGCGCGCGGTCAGGCAAGTCGCGGCTGGCCGAACGGCTTGTGACGGGCAGCGGTCTTCGGCGCCATTACATCGCCACCGCGCAGGCCTGGGATGACGAGATGCGCGCGCGGATCGCGGCGCATCAGACCGACCGCGGCGCGCATTGGGTGACCCACGAGTCGCCGCGCGATGTGGCCCCGGTTCTGGCGCAGCTTGGGGCGGGCGATGTGGTGCTGGTCGATTGCGCGACGCTGTGGCTGACCAATGTGCTCTTGGCCGAGGCCGACATCGCCAGCGAAAGCGCCGCATTTCTGGCCGCCTTGACCCGCTGCGCCGCGCCGGTCGTCATCGTCTCCAATGAGGTCGGCTGGGGGATCGTGCCCGACAACGCGCTGGCCCGCGCGTTTCGCGACCATCAGGGCCGGCTGAACCAGCAGATTGCGGCAGAGGCCCAGTTGGTGCTGGGTGTCATGGCGGGCCTGCCCATGGCGCTGAAAGGGCAGCTTCCCGCCGGGTTTCATCAGCATCCGTGATGGCAGGGCGCACAATTGCGCGCTTGGCCTTGGGGTCGCCAGCGCTTAGTCCTGCCCAAAAGGGGAGAGATGATGACCTATGATCTTGTGATCGGCGACCGCGCCTATTCCAGTTGGTCGCTGCGCGGCTGGCTGTTGTTCGATGCCTTCGGTATTCCGGTCAGGACGCATCTGGTGCGGCTTTACACCGATGAACTGGCAACCCTGTTGAAGAACTATTTCCCGGCCCGGACCGCGCCCACGATGCGCACGCCCGATGGCAGCGTCGTGACCGAGACGATTGCGATTGCCGAGGAACTGGCCAGCCGGCACCCCGAGGCCAGGATCTGGCCGGCCGATCCCAAGGCACGGGCGGTGGCGCGGGTTCTGGCTGCCGAGATGCATGCGGGCTTTCAGGCGCTGCGGTCGGAATGCCCGATGAACCTGCGGGTGAGCTATGAGGCCTTTGCGCCGACCGAGGCCGTGCTGGCCGACCTCGCCCGGCTGGAGACCCTCTGGACCTGGGCGCGGCAGGAGACCGGCGGCCCCTGGCTCGCCGGCGCCTATTCGGCGGCCGACGCCTTCTTTGCCCCTGTGGCGAGCCGGATCGCCACCTACAACCTGCCCGTCTCGGCCGAGGCCCGGGCCTATGTCGAGGCGCATCTGGCGCATCAATCGTTCCGCCAGTGGCGGGCGATGGGCATGGTGGACGGGGCCGACCAGGACTTCTACCGCCGCGAGTGGCCTCAGCGGCCCTGGCCCGGCCCGCAGCCCCTGCCCGCCCGCGCCGTGGCCGGAACCGAGGCAGAGAACACGGCCTGCCCCTATTCGGGCAAGCCGGTCACCCACGTGCTGGAACTGGGCGGGCGGCGCTATGGGTTCTGCAACGCCTTTTGCCGGGACAAGACCGTGGCCGACCCGCAGGCCTGGCCGAAGTTCATGGCGCTGTTGCCGACCTGAGCCCGTGCGATCACGCCCGGCCGCAGGGGGTTTCACACCCCCTGCACCCCCGTGGAGGATTTCTGCAAAGAGCAAAACGGGGAGGTTTACCATTCTTAAACCTTTCATCCGCTAACCGTTAACCAAGTTGAACGGAGGCGGACATGGTGGCGCGGGCCTTTACGGTGGCCTTTGAGGGGGTCGAGGCGCGTCTGGTCGAGGTGCAATGCGCCGTCTCGCCCGGCATGCCCTACTTCGGTCTGGTGGGACTGCCCGACAAGGCGGTGTCCGAGGCGCGCGAAAGGGTCAAGGCGGCGCTGAACGCGATGGCGATTGCGCTGCCGTCGAAGCGGATCATGGTCAATCTGTCGCCCGCCGATCTGCCGAAGGAGGGCTCGCATTTCGACCTGCCGATCGCGCTGGCCGTGCTGGCCGCCATCGAGATCATTCCAAAGGATGCGGTGGAAAGCATTGTAGCTCTTGGGGAATTGTCTCTGGACGGCCGCCTGATGCCAGTGATCGGGGCTCTGCCGGCGGCCATGACGGCGGCAGAAGAGGGCAAGGCGCTGATGTGTCCGCGCGCCTGCGGGGCCGAGGCGGCCTGGGTCGGGGCGACCGAGGTTCTGGCTGCAGGATCGCTGGCCGAGGTGGTCGCGCATTTCACCGGCCGCAAGGCCTTGCAGGCTGCGGAGGCGGGCGAGATCGTGAGCGGCCCCGACGCTCCGGATCTGCGCGACGTGAAGGGGCAGGAGCGGGCCAAGCGCGCACTGGAAATTGCGGCGGCCGGGCGGCATCACATGCTGATGGTGGGCTCTCCGGGGTCGGGCAAGTCGATGCTGGCGCGGCGGATGCCGGGGATCCTGCCGCCGATGTCGGCGGTCGAGGCGCTGGAAACCTCGATGATCCATTCGATCGCAGGGCTTTTGTCGGAGGGCGGGATCACCCGGACCCGGCCGTTTCAGGACCCGCATCACACCGCCTCTCCGGCGGCGATCACCGGGGGCAGCAAAGGGGCCAAGCCCGGACAGGTCAGCCTTGCGCACAACGGCGTTCTGTTCATGGACGAATTCCCCGAGTTTCCGCGTCAGGTGCTGGAAACCCTGCGCCAGCCGATGGAGACCGGCGACATTGTGGTAGCGCGGGCCAATGCCCATATCCGTTATCCCAGCCGCTTTCTGCTGATCGCGGCGGCCAACCCCTGCAAATGCGGCTTCATGACCGATCCGGCGCGGGCCTGTGCCCGGGTGCCGCAATGTGGCGAGGATTATCTGGGCCGCATCTCCGGCCCCTTGATGGATCGGTTCGACCTGCGGGTCGAGGTGCCGCCGGTCGCCTATGCCGACCTCGACCTGCCCGCGACCGGCGAGGCTTCGGCGACAGTGGCCGCGCGGGTCTCGGCGGCGCGCGGAATTCAGGCCGCCCGCTTTGCCGATCACCCGAAGGTGCGGGTGAACGCCGAGGCCGAGGGCGCCCTTCTGGAAGACATCGCCCGGCCCGATGCCGAAAGCCGCGCCCTCCTGGCCAAGGTGGCCGAACGTTTCGGCCTGACGGCGCGCGGCTATCACCGGGTACTGCGGGTGGCACGGACCATTGCGGATCTGGCTGGCGAAAGCACCCTGCGCCGGCCGCATGTCGCCGAGGCGGTCAGCTACAGGATGTCGCTGACCAGCCGAAGCTGAGGGGACGTTGGCGGGTCATCGGGCGGCAGCGATCTTCGCCTCGATCACTTCCCAGATCAGCGCGGCCGCATTGGTGCCGTCAAACCGTTCCAACTCCTGAATGCCGGTGGGAGAGGTCACGTTAATCTCGGTCAGATAGTCGCCGATCACGTCGATGCCGACAAAGACCTGACCCTTTTCCCGCAGGGTCGGTCCGATCGCGGCGCAAATCTCGAGATCGCGCGAGGTCATGCCAATCTTTTCCGGCCGCCCGCCGACATGCATGTTGGACCGCGTCTCGCCCGGCTGCGGAACCCGGTTGATCGCGCCGACCGGTTCGCCATTGACGAGGATGATCCGCTTGTCGCCTTTCGAGACATCGGGCAGGAATTTCTGCACGATCAGGGGTTCGCGGCTCATCGAGGTGAAAAGCTCGAACAGGCTGGACAGGTTGCGGTCGTTGGGATCGAGCCGGAACACCCCCGCGCCGCCGTTGCCATAAAGCGGCTTGAGGATGATGTCGCCGTGACGCGCCTTGAAAGCGCGGATGGTCGCAAGGTCGCGCGCAATGGCCGTCGGGGGGATGAGGTCTGGAAATTGCAGAACCAACAGCTTTTCCGGGCAGTTGCGCACCCAGAATGGGTCGTTCACCACAAGGGTCTTCGGATGAATCATGTCCAGAAGATGGGTCGTCGTGATGTAACCCATGTCGAACGGCGGGTCCTGCCGCAGCCAGACGACATCCTGTTCTGCCAGATCGACCTCTGTCTCCGGTCCGTAACTGACATGGTTGCCCAATTCGCGGCGCAACTCGATCGGAAAGCCGCGTGCGACCACTCGACCTTCGACAAAGGCCAGACGGTCTGCCGTGTAGAAAAACAGCGAATGACCCCGCTGCTGCGCCTCGATCGCAATGCGAAAGGTACTGTCCGCGTTTATGTTCACCGACCCGATCGGGTCCATCTGCAAGGCAATTTTGAGGGCCATGATCATCTCCTGGATCTGGCCCCCTTGATGGCGCAGGTCTGCGCCAGATGCAATTGTCAGGCCGCCAGAGCGTTTTCGATGATTTCGATCCGTCCCATCGCGTCGACCAGCGCCACATCGAACCTCATGTCGGTGTTCTGGCCATTCGGCTCTCCACCGACAAATTCGGATGCGGTCGCCATGATTCGCTGGATCTGTCCGTGGGTCAGATGTTCGGCAGCCAGCGCATGGCTGCTGCTTTTCTTGACCTCGATGAAAACGACAGTCTCGCCTTCGCGGGCTATCAGGTCGATTTCACCGATGCTGCCGCGCCAACGACGATGGATCACGGCGCGACCCGTTCTGTCATAAAGTTGCGAAACCTGATCTTCCGCGGCAATTCCGGCATGATAGGATGCGGCACCGCGCATCTCGCGCCCGATCCGCGATGACGTACTCATGCATCGTCTCCTTGCGTATCCGCACCAAGCGACAGGGCAAGCTGATAAACCTCCCGACGTGGCAGACCGAAAGCCTCGGAGACTTGGGTGGCTGCGTCCTTCTTGGAAAGTGTCTTCAACGCCTGTCGCAATGCCTCTTCCACGGTTGCGGCGTTCGCCGCCACGGGATGCGCCCGGTCGACCACCACAACGATTTCCCCCTTGATGTCACGTCCCGCCACGCTTTGTGCCAGTTCGGCCAGACTTCCGCGCGTGACCTCTTCAAAGCGCTTGGTCAATTCCCGGCAAAGTGCGGCTTGGCGGTCGCCACCCAGTGATTCGATCATATCACGAAGGCAGGCCTCAATTCTTCTGGGAGATTCGTAAAATATGAGCGATCCGGGCACCTGAGCCAGATCGCGCAGGGTAGATCTTCGCGCGATGGACTTGTTGGGCAGAAAACCGGCGAAGAAGAAGCGGTCGGTTGGCAGGCCCGAAACGCTGAGCGCGCACAACAGCGCCGAGGGGCCGGGAGCTGCCAGCACGGTCAGGCCGGCGTCGATGGCCGCTCTGGCGAGTTGATAGCCGGGGTCGGCCACCAGCGGGGTTCCGGCCTCTGACGCATAGGCCACCGATTTGCCGGCCTTGAGCGCCTCGAGCAGCCGGGGGCGCATCTGATCGCCGTTATGGTCGTGATAGGCCAGAACCGGCCGGCCGTTCAGCGCCACGCCGTGGATCTCCATCAGGTGGCGCAGGGTGCGGGTGTCTTCGGCCGCCAACACATCGGCTCGGGCCAGAATGTCCAGCGCCCTCAGGGTGATATCACGCGCCGCCCCGATCGGTGTGGCCACGAAATGCAACCCCGGTACGAGGGCTGCGGGGTTTGGCGTCCAGTTGCCCATGATCGGCTTGCCTCACTTTCACGTCAGGTTGACGGCCCTGGTTCACGACTGGCCAAGTTTACTTCACTTCAGGTTCCGCTTACTCTGCCTTGCGTCAAGGGGCGAGGGGGAACGATGGCAGAAGCCAGGCGACCCGGCGGTCCGCTGCAGTTGGTCAGGAGTTTTAGATGGTCGGTATTCTATCACGTCTGCGCATCGGTACGGTGCGATTGACCGCCGGTCTGGCCGGATTGGCGCTCATGTCGGCCTGCGAGATGGGCACTTCGCACTCCGGCATGTCGGGGTCCTACGACGGTGCGCCGGTGGCAGTGGCGCTTCTGGTGCCTTCGGGCTCTGGCGAGGCGACCGACGATCTGATCGCCACGGGCCTTGAAAATGCGGCCCGCATGGCGATCGCCGATCTGGGCAATGTGAAGATCGACCTGCGGGTCTATCCGACCGCCGCCAACCCCGACACCGCCGCCGCCATGGCCACCAAGGCCGTGGACGAAGGCGCCAAGATCATCCTCGGCCCCTTCTACGCGCTGGAGGCCAACAAGGCCGGCGCCGCCGTAAAGGGACGCGGCATCGACGTTCTGGCCTTTTCCAACAACACCGCCATCGCGGGCGGCAATGTCTTCATCCTGGGTCAGACCTTTGACAGCACTGCCAGCCGGCTGGCCTCCTATGCGGTCAGCAAGGGGCTGAGCCGGATCATGATCGTGTCCGATCAGAACGCGGCCGGCGAGGCGGGCAAGGCCGCCATCCGCAACGCGATCACCGCAGCAGGCGGCACGGTTGCGGCAGTGGGCAGCTATGAGTTCAGCCAGAACGGCATCGTTCAGGCGGTCACAGGAATCGCCGCTTCGGCGAAATCCTCGGGCGCGCAGGCCCTGTTCCTGACCGCCGACACCGGGGGCGCGCTGCCGCTGCTGACGCAGCTTTTGACAGAGAACGGCGCAGGTCCGACAACGACGCAATACATCGGCCTGACCCGGTGGGACATTCCCACGGCCAACCTGACCCAGCCCGGCGTACAGGGCGGCTGGTTCGCGCTGCCGGACCCCAACCTCGCCCAGCAGTTCCTGACCCGCTACCAGTCGGTCAATGGCGCGGCACCGCATGCGACCGCGGGGCTCGCCTATGACGGCATGGCCGCGATCGGCGCCTTGATCAAGCAGGGCGGACCGGGCGCGCTGAACGCCCAGGGCCTGACCCAGGGCGCCGGTTTTGTAGGCGTCAACGGCATTTTCCGCTTCCTTTCGGATGGCACGAACCAGCGGGGGCTCGCCGTGGCGCAGATCGTCAACCAGCAGGTGACGCTCATCGACCCGGCACCGCGTGCCTTCGGCGGCGCCGGCTACTGACGTGAGCATTTCCGGGAAGGGCGCGGCCAAGACCGGCGCAACACGGGTCGAGCCTTTGCTGATGCCGCCAGAGGCGGTGCTGGATCTGGAGGCTCTGCGCCCCGTGGTGACGGGCGTCTGCCTGGCCCAGATGGCCGATAGCCGTGCCGCGCGCTCGGGCGTGGCGCAGGTTCTGGCCGAGGCGAAGGCCGCGGCCAACGCCCGGCTGGAGGCAGCCTTCGCCGCCGATCCGCGCAACGCCCTGCCGCTCACCCGGTCGCAGGCCCGGCTGACCGATGGCCTGGTGCAACTGGCCTTCGAGGCGGCCCAGACCCTGCATCCGCTGCAGGTGCCGGCCGAGGCCGAACGGCTGTCGGTCGTGGCGGTCGGCGGCTTCGGCCGGGCCGAGATGGCGCCGCATTCGGACGTGGATCTGTTGTTCCTCTATCCCTGGAAGATCACCGCCCGCGCCGAAAGCGTCATCGAATCGCTGCTTTATGTGCTGTGGGACCTCAAGCTCAAGGTCGGCCATTCCTCGCGCACCGTGAAAGACTGCCTCCGCCTCGGACGTGAGGATATCACCATCCGCACCGCCCTGTTGGAACATCGCCACATTGCGGGCGACGCGGCGCTTGCGGCAGAACTCGACGACCGGCTGTGGTCCGATCTGTTCCGCAACACCGGGCGCGACTTCATCGAGGCAAAGCTTGCCGAACGCACAGAACGCCACCGCCGGCAGGGCGGGCAGCGCTATGTGCTGGAACCCAACGTCAAGGAGGCCAAGGGCGGCCTGCGCGATCTGCAGACGCTGTACTGGATCGGCAAATACCTCAACCGTGTGCCCTCGTCCGAGGGGCTGGTGGCGGCGGGGCTGTTGACGGCCGAGGAATTCGCCATCTTCCGCCGGGCCGAGAATTTCCTTTGGGCCGCGCGCTGCCACATGCACTACATCACCGGTCGCGCCACCGACCAGCTGACCTTCGATCTGCAGGTCGAGGTGGCCGCGCGGATGAACTACCGCGATCAGGGCGGGCGGCGGGCGGTCGAACATTTCATGCAGGATTACTTCCGCCACGCCACGCGGGTGGGCGAGCTGACCCGCATCTTCCTGACCGAGCTCGAGGCGCGCCACGTCAAGCCAGAGGCCAAGCTGATCGGCTTTCTGAACCGCCGCAAGGTCGCGTCCGGCTTCAAGGTGGTGCAAAGCCGGCTCGACGTGGCGGACCCCAAGAGCTTTCTGACCGACCCGTTGAATTTCCTGCGCATCTTCGAAGAGGCGCTGCGCACGGGCTACCTTCTGCACCCCAACGCGATGCGGCTGCTGGCGGCCAATCTGGCGCTGATCACCGACGAGATGCGCGAGAGCGCAGAAGCCGGCAAGATCTTCCTGCGGTTGATGCTGGACCATGGCAACCCGGAACGATCCTTGCGCCGGATGAACGAGTTGGGCGTCCTGTCGGCCTTCGTCCCGGAGTTTGAAAACATCGTCGCGATGATGCAGTTCAACGTCTATCACCACTACACGGTGGACGAACACATCATCCAGTGCATCTCGTGCCTCGCGCAGATCGAGCGGGGCGAGTTGGTCGAGGAACTGCCGATCGCCTCGGGCATACTGAAATCCGGGGTGAACCGGCGGGTGATCTATGTGGCGCTTTTGTTGCATGACATCGGCAAGGGCCGGCCCGAGGATCATTCGATCATCGGCGCGCAACTGGCTCGGCGCATCTGCCCAAGGCTGGGCCTGACGGCGGAAGAGACCGAAACCGTCGAATGGCTGGTGCGCTATCACCTTCTCATGTCCGACATGGCGCAAAAGCGCGATGTGGGCGACCCGCGCACCGTGCGCGACTTTGCCAAGGCGGTCGAAACCCACAAGCGGCTGGATCTTTTGACCGTGCTGACGGTCTGCGACATCCGCGGCGTGGGGCCGGGCACCTGGAACAACTGGAAGGCCATGCTTTTGCGCCAGCTTTATCGGCAGACCGCCGATGCGCTGGACGGCGGGCCGGACATCTTCAACCGCGAACGCCATGTCGAGGAAAGCCGCGCGGCGCTGGTTGCTCGGCTGAGCGATTTCACGCCCCAGCAGATCGAACTGGAAAGCAACCGCCATTACGACCCCTATTGGCAGGGCCTGACCACCGACGAATGCGAGGCGTTCGCCCGGCTTCTGGTGAACCTCAAGACCGACCAGATCCGCATCGACCTGCACCCCGAACCCGAACGCGATGCCACGCGCGCCTGTTTCGCGCTGGTCGATCATCCGGGCATCTTCTCGCGGCTGGCCGGGGCCCTGGCGCTTGTGGGGGCCAATGTGGTCGATGCGCGGACCTATACGTCCAAGGACGGCTATGCCACCGCCGTCTTCTGGATCCAGGATTCCGAAGGCCACCCCTATGAAGTGTCACGCCTGCCCCGCCTGCGCGGCATGATCGACAAGACCCTGAAGGGCGAAGTGCGGCCCCGCACGGCCCTGGCCGACCGCGACAAGATCAAGAAGCGCGAAAGGGAGTTCCGTTTTCCCACCCATGTGACCTTCGACAACGAAGGCTCGGAGATCTACACGATCATCGAGGTCGACACCCGCGACCGGCCGGGCCTGCTTTATGACCTGACCCGGACGCTGGCAGCCGCCAATATCTACATTGCCTCGGCCGTCATTGCGACTTATGGGGCGCAGGTGGTCGATGCCTTTTATGTGAAGGACATGTTCGGGCTGAAGCTTTACACCAAGCACCGGCAGGAAAGTCTGGAAAAGAAGCTGCGGCAAGCCATCGCCGAGGGCGCCGAGCGGGCAGCAGAGGTGACGCGGGCCTGATCCGGCCCAGGACGAACCGGTACGGGGTAACATGAAGTCACATTCGCTGGTCCGCAACATCCTCACCGTAGGGGGCTGGACACTGATATCGCGCGGGACGGGCTTTGCCCGCGACGTGATGATGGCCGCCTATCTGGGCACCGGCCCGGTGGCCGAGGCCTTTCTGGTGGCCTTCTCG
The DNA here is from genome assembly GCA_016124195.1 of bacterium. Lineage (GTDB taxonomy): Bacteria > Pseudomonadota > Alphaproteobacteria > Rhodobacterales > Rhodobacteraceae > Stagnihabitans. Next base: position 32,404 of record WGOE01000005.1, read on the forward strand.
CTGCCCAACATGTTCCGCCGCTTCTTTGCCGAGGGCGCCTTCAACATGGCCTTCGTGCCGATGTTCGCCAAAAAGCTCGAGGCGGGCGAGGATGCGCCGCGCTTTGCCCGCGATGCCTGGAACGGCATGGTGACGGTGCTTCTGGCCTTTACCGTGATCGGCACGCTGGCCATGCCGGTGCTGGTCTGGGCGATGGCCTCGGGCTTTGCCGGGGATGCGCGTTTCGATCTGGCGGTGGAGTTCGGGCGGATCTCTTTCAGCTACATCCTGTTCATCTCGCTGGTGGCGCTGTTGTCGGGGATCCTGACCACGCACGGCCATTTTTCCGAAGCCTCGTTCGTGCCGGTGCTGATGAACCTCGTCTTCATCGCGGCGATCTGGCTGGCGGCCTGGGCTGGGTGGGACATGGGCAAGACGCTCAGCTGGACCGTGCCGGTGACGGGGGTGGCGCAACTGGCCTTCACCTGGGTCTCGGCGCATCGGGTCGGCTACACGTTCAGCTTCGGCCTGCCGCGCTGGACACCCGATCTGCGGCGCCTGGCGCTGATCGCGGGGCCTGCAATCCTGTCGGGCGGGGTGGTGCAGATCAACCTTCTGGTCGGCCGGCAGGTCGCGAGCTACACCGAGGGTGCGGTGGCCTGGCTGACCTATGCCGACCGGCTTTATCAACTGCCCCTGGGCGTGGTGGGCATCGCCATCGGAACTGTGCTTCTGCCCGACCTGTCGCGCCGGCTGCGCGCCCGGGATGCCGTGGGCGGGCGCGCCTCGCTCAACCGCGGGGCAGAGTTCGCGCTGGCCATGACGTTGCCTGCCGCCGTGGCGCTGGTGGTGATTGCGCGGCCGCTTTGTTCGGTCCTCTACCAGCGCGGCGCCTTCACATCGGCCGACACCGATGCCACCGCCATTGTACTGGCGATCTATGGGGTGGGCCTGCCAGCCTTTGTGCTGCACAAGGTCCTGCAACCCCTGTTCTACGCGCGCGAGGACAGCCGGCGCCCGTTTTACTATGCCGTGGCCTCGATGATCACCAATGCGGTGATGGCGGTCGGCCTCATGCCCTATATCGGCTTTTCGGCCGCCGCCTGGGCCACGACCCTGTCGGGCTGGGTGATGGTCTGGCAACTGTGGCGCGGCTCGCGCCGCATGGGCGAAGAGGCGCAGTTCGACGCGCGCTTCCGTCAAAGACTGCCGCGGATCGTGGCGGCATCGGTGCTGATGGGCGCGGTGCTTTACGGCGCGTCCTGGGCCCTGAACCCGCTTTTGCACCAGCACGTCTGGCGCTATCTGGCGCTTCTCGCGCTCTGCACGACGGGGATCGTCAGCTATTTCGGCAGCGGGGCGCTGATCGGCGCCTTCCGTCTGTCGGACTTCGCCGCCCTGCGCGGGCGGCGCGGCGCGGGCGAGGCCACCGCCGAGGGCTGAGCCGCCTACCTCTGGCGCAACCGGCCCAGAAGCCTGCGCCACCCGCCCGGGCTGACCAGGAAGGACAGGCCAAAGCCGGTCACAAAGCCCGCGAACTCGGCCGTCCAGTCCCAGCTGGCCCCCTGCGCGACCCCATAGGTCATCAGCGACACCGCGCCAAAGATGATGCGGATGCCAAGAAGGAACCCGATCAGCCGGAAGGCGCGCAACCGCTGTGCGCCCTGCCCGGCCTGCAGCATCCAGTTGACGTAGGTGAAGGCCCCGATCAGGCCATAGACCGCCGGATAGCCTCCGATCAGGGGGCCATGGGTGAAGGGAATGGCGGTATAGGCCAGCGCCGCCACTGCGGACGAGGCGAAGAACACCAACAGCACCGCCCACCACTGAAACACTTCGCCCACGAACTTGCCCAGGGCCAGCAAGATGACGATGACGAAAACCGCCTGCGTGACGTCCGGATGAACGAAGGAATAGGTGAAGGGGCGGTACAGGCCGTCCAGCGGATATTGCTGAAAGCTGATCATCTGGCGCAGATAATCGGGCGCGAAGGCAAAGTCCTGCATGGCCTGCACGCGCCAGCCGATCGCGGCGGGCCCGCCCACGATCCCGCTGGCACCTGCGTTCAAGACCACTTCCATCGCGATCATCGGCAGGGCCAGCGCCCAGGTGACCGCCGGAAGCGGGTTGATCGGAGCTTCGTTCAAATGGGTCATGCTGCCTCGCACCGGAGTTTGTTCGGGATCGTCAGTTTGTTCGGGATCGTCGTGCCGGGGATTTGTTGACGCCCCCGGCGCACAGCGATAAGGCCAACACGAGCCTTTTTCCAGATGGAGTTCGCCATGTCCGAGCCGGTCCAAACGCCTCAGACCCAGACCGGGACCTTCCCGACCCGCATCTTCTCGGGCATCCAGCCTTCGGGCGGGCTGACGCTGGGCAACTACCTCGGCGCGCTCAAGCGCTTTGTCGAAAAGCAGGAAGAGGGGATCGAGACGGTCTATTGCCTCGTCGACATGCATGCCATCACCGTCTGGCAGGACCCCGCCCGCCTGCGCCACCAGACGCGCGAGGCGGCGGCGGGCTTCATCGCGGCCGGGATCGATCCGGCGCGCTCCATCCTGTTCAACCAAAGCCAGGTGACGGCGCATGTCGAATTGGCCTGGATCTTCAACTGCATCGCGCGCATGGGCTGGATGAGCCGCATGACGCAGTTCAAGGACAAGGCCGGCAAGAACTCCGAAAACGTCTCGCTGGGGCTCTTTGCCTATCCTTCGCTGATGGCGGCCGACATCATGGCCTACAAGGCCACCCATGTCCCGGTGGGCGAGGATCAGAAACAGCATCTGGAACTCTGCCGCGACATCGCGATCAAGTTCAACAATGACTACGGCGTGAATTTCTTCCCGATTGTCGAGCCGGTGATCGAGGGCGCGGCCACACGGGTCATGTCCTTGCGCGACGGCACTCACAAGATGTCGAAATCCGACCCGTCGGATCAAAGCCGGATCAACCTGACCGACACGGCGGACACGATCGCCAAGAAGATCCGCAAGGCCAAGACCGACATGGACCCGCTGCCCGACCACCTCGACGGGCTGAAGGACCGGCCCGAAGCGCGGAACCTCGTCAACATCTACGCGGCTCTGGCCGGCCATACGCCGGCACAGGTGATCAAGGACTTCGCCGGGGCGCAGTTCGGCACCTTCAAGCCGGCATTGGCCGATCTGGCCGTGGCCAAGCTGGAGCCGATCACGACCGAGATGAACCGCCTGATGCAGGACCCGGCCGAGATCGACCGCATCCTCGGCCAGGGCGCCGTGCGGGCCGATGCGCTGGCCCGGCCGGTGATCGAACAGGTCTATGACATCATCGGAATGATCCGCTCGCGCCCGGTGTAAGGACACCGAGCCGCGGGCAGCGGCCACAAACCCGCGCCGGACCTGGAACCGAACCCGATTTTTCGCCGAAAAATCGACCCCCTGCGCCGGGCGCGCCGCTTATCCACAGGGTTCGGTGCCTGCGTCACGGAATCGATTCATAGCGCGGGGATAGTGGCCGAGGAAGGCGGATCGCCTCTCTCCCGGATGCCCGCGACTGTCCCCGCAGCTGGGCCGATTTACCGGGCTGCGCCTCTGGTCTCCTCCCCGGCCAGAGGCGCCTTTTTCACAGAGCCGCCGCGTCGCCGGACGCACGCATCCGAGGAATCACGGCGGGGTTCCGCTTTCTTCATGGCAAGCCCGCTTCCCACCGGCGCCCGGCCCTGCTTATCTGCGGCAAACGAGGAGGGCTGAAATGACGATCACCACGAAGAACGGCGCCGTGCGGACCTTTTGGGAAGGACGCTGGCATGATGCCGACGTCGCCGTGATGAAGGCCAGCGACCACGGCATCTGGCAAGGCTCGTCGGTCTTTGACGGGGCGCGGCGTTTTGACGGTCTGGTGCCTGATCTCGACCTGCATTGCGCGCGGGTGAACCGGTCGGCCGAGGCGCTGATGATCACGCCGACCTGCGCCACCGAGGACATGATCGCCATCATCCGCGAAGGGCTCGCCGATTTCGCGCCTGGCCGGGCGGTCTATATCCGGCCGATGTATTGGGCGCTGCATGGGTCGGATCTGGGCGTGTCGCCCGAACCCGGCGCCACGGGCTTTGCCATCGCACTGGAGGAATGCGCGATGCCCGACCCCGCCTATGCCACGACGCTGACCCGGACGCGCTTTCGCCGCCCGGTGCTGGAGGACAATGTCTGCAACGCCAAGGCGGGCTGCCTTTACCCCAACAACGCGCGGATGCTGGCCGAGGCCAAGGCCAAGGGCTATGGCAATGCCCTCGTCGCGGATGCGCTTGGCAATCTGGCCGAAAGTGCCACGGCCAATGTGTTTCTGGTCCGCGATGGTGTCGTCTTCACCCCCATCGCCAACGGCACGTTCCTGTCGGGCATCACCCGTGCCCGCCATATCGCCAACCTGCGGGCCGATGGTGTGGAGGTGGTCGAGACCGTGCTGACCTTCGACGATGCCACCCAGGCCGACGAAATCTTTCTCTCGGGCAATTTCGCCAAGGTTACGGCGGTGGCGGAGTTCGACGGCACGCTCTACCCGCATCGGCCGATGACAGAGCGGGCGCGGAGCCTTTACATGGATTGGGCGGCCGGCACGCGGCTGTGAAGGCGGGGGCCGGCCCCCGCGCCCCCGGGATATTTGCGAACAGATGAAGGAGGCGGGGATCGCTTGCCATGCAAGCCTGCCCCGGGCGATAAGGACAGCGAAGGAGAACTGCCATGCGCAAGTTTCTGGTCGTGCTGGACGATACGCGGGAATGTCTGAACGCGATGCGCTTTGCCGCGATGCGGGCGGCCCATACCGGGGGGGGCGTGCAGATCCTCTCGATCATACCGCCCGAAGAATTCCAGCATTGGATGGGGGTGGCCGATCTGATGCGGGCCGAGGCGCGCGAACGAATCGAGGCGCATTTCGAAGTCTTCGCCAAGTGGATGCGCGACCGGCAGGGGGTCAACCCGGAACTGGTGATCCGCGAGGGCGACCCGGTGATCGAGATCATGGCCCAGGTGCGCGAGGATGCAGAGATCGGCGTGCTCGTCCTTGGCGCCAGTCATGAGAAGTCGGGCCCGGGCCCTCTGGTGACCCACATGACCCGCACGGCCGGCAGCCTGCCCGTGCCCTTGACCATCGTTCCCGGCGACATGAGCAAGGAAAGGCTGGAAAGCATCACGTGAGGGCGGCGGCCATGCAAGGGGTGCATTGCGACCTTGCCGGCTTGCGTGTTTCTGCGGCGCGGCAGCGGGTGTAGGCCAGCGGCGGGAGGAACGCTGAAAGGACATAACATGTGCGACCTCAAACCGATCAAAGCCGTCTCCCAGGTTCCGGGCCTGGCCTATTTCGTGGCTCAGCCCGCCAAGCCCGCGCCGACCGCCTCCGTGCCACAGGCACCGGCCGTTGCGGCCCTGGATCAGATGTTCGGCTATTTCGCAGCCTGAGCCGGAGTTTGGAATCGTTCCAACCTTGACTTCCCTCGGGCCGCGGCGCATATCCGACAGGAACAGTCAGGAGTTGCCCATGTTCATCCAGACCGAATCCACGCCCAACCCGGCGACCTTGAAATTCCTCCCCGGCCTGGCCGTGCTGGAGATGGGGACGGCGGATTTCCCCAGTGCCGAAGCAAGCGCGAAGTCGCCTTTGGCCAAGCGGATCTTCGCGGTCAACGGGGTGACGGGCGTCTTCTTTGGCACCGATTTCGTGACGGTCACCAAGGCGGATGGCATCGATTGGCAGCATATCAAGCCCGCGATCCTCGGTGCGATCATGGAGCATTTCCAGTCCGGACAGCCGGTGATCGAGGGCGAGCAAGCGGCGGCCCATATGGCGTCGGATGGTCCCGACGGCGACATCATCAACCAGATCAAGGAATTGCTTGACACCCGCGTCCGGCCGGCGGTGGCGCAGGATGGCGGTGACATCACCTTCCACGGCTTTGACCGGGGCGTGGTCTATCTGCACATGAAGGGGGCCTGTGCCGGCTGCCCGTCTTCGACCCTCACCCTCAAGATGGGGATCGAGAACCTTCTGCGCCACTACATTCCCGAAGTGACCGAGGTGCGCCCGGTTGCCGCCTGAGACCCTGGTCCTGGCCTTCGACACATCGGCGGCGCATTGCGCCGCCGCTTTGCTGTCCGACGACCGGGTTCTGGCCCACCGGACCGAGCCGATGGAAAAAGGCCAGGCCGAACGCCTGCTGCCGCTGCTGGAAGAGATGCTGGCGGGTGCTGGACTGGTCTGGCGCGATCTTGACCTTCTCGCCGTCGGCACGGGGCCCGGCAATTTCACCGGCGTGCGCATCGCAGTCGCTGCCGCGCGGGGTCTTGCGCTTGGCCTCAAAATCCCCGCGGTCGGCGTGACCGCGCTGGAGGCGATGGCGCATGGCATCGCGGGCGACCGGGTGGCGCTGATGGATGCGCGGCGCGGGTTGATCTATGCGCAGGTGTTTGACGGGGGTTCCGCCACCCTCTGCACCGCCGACACGCTGCCCGACCTGCCGGCGGGGCTGACCTGCATCGGCCACGACGCCGCCCGCGTGGCCTCAAGATGCCAGGGCCGGGTCGCCGAGCCCGCCTTTCCGCTGACCGTTGCCATGGCGCGCATCGCCCGGACCCGAACCCTTGGAGCGATACGCCCGGCGCCGTTCTACCTGCGCGGCGCCGACGCAGCGCCGCCCTCGGACCCGCCTCCGGTCATTCTGCCATGACGCCGGCCGAGATGGCGCGCCTGCATGCTGCGAGCTTCACCCTGCCCCCGCCATGGTCCGAGGCAGAAATTTCTGCCACGCTCGCCAGCCCCTTCAGCTTTGCCCTGACCGAGGGCGCGGGCTTCCTTCTTGGGCAGGTCGTGGCGGGCGAGGCCGAACTGCTGACCATCGCCGTCGCCCCCGCCGCCCGGGGCCAGGGCGCAGGTCGCGCCCTTGTCGCAGCCTTCCTCTCACAAGCCCGACAGCGCGGCGCCGAAACCGCCTTTCTTGAAGTGGCCGAAACCAACGCCGCCGCCCGCGCGCTTTACATCGCCGCGGGTTTTGTCCAGACCGGACGCCGCAAGGCCTATTACCGCAGCCCGAGCCAGGTGATCGACGCGCTCGTGATGGCGCGCAGCCTTTAGCGCCCTTTCCCCTTCATTCAGGGTCAAATACTCTTGGGTGGGTCCGGGAGGGCAGGCAGCCCTTCAAGCCAGACACCAGCCAGTTAACCGCCCATTCCTTGATCATATGATCAAAAATCAAACCGGTGGCCGATAGATTCCTGTTGACCGCTCCATCCTCATCCGACCTAAATCAGCCACGACCGCCCAGAACTGGTCCAACTGAGTCTGATCAGGCCAAAGGCGCAAGATTTTTACAACCGGGAGAATAAGATGACCCTGATGAAACGACTGCTGGGCGCGTCGGCCGTTGTGGCGCTGAGCGCCGTGGCCGCACTGGCAGACCCAGCCATCATCTATGACGTCGGCGGCAAGAACGACAAATCCTTCAACGAGGCCGCCTTCCATGGTGCCGAGCGTTGGGCCAAGGAAACCGGCGGCACCTACAAAGAGCTCGAGATGCAGAACGAAGCGCAGCGCGAACAGGCCCTGCGCCAGCTGGCTGAATCGGGCGCCAACCCGATCGTTATGACCGGCTTTGCCTTTGGCGACGTCCTGAACACAGTGGCGCCGGACTATCCGAAGACCAAGTTTGCCATCATCGACATGGTGGTCGATCAACCCAACGTGAAATCGGTGGTCTTCACCGAAGAGCAGGGCTCCTATCTGGCTGGCGTGATGGCCGGCATGGCCTCGAAGACGGGCGTTGTGGGCTTCATCGGCGGCATGGACATTCCGCTGATCCGCCGCTTCGGCTGCGGCTATGCCCAGGGCGTCAAGTCGGTCAATCCGAATGACACTGTCCTGTTGAACATGACCGGCACCGACGGCTCGGCCTGGAACAACCCGGTCAAGGGCGCCGAAATCGCGAAATCGCAGCAAAGCCAGAAGGCTGACGTGATCTATGCGGCTGCGGGCGGCACCGGCGTGGGCGTGCTGCAGGCGGCGGCCGACATGGGCATCCTGTCGATCGGCGTGGACAGCAATCAGAACTACCTGCACCCGGGCCAGGTTCTGACCTCGATGGTCAAGCGCGTCGACAACGCGGTCTACGAAGCCTTCAAGGAAGGCGCCGACATGAAGCCGGGCGTCGCCGTGATGGACCTCGCCGCCGGTGGCGTCGATGTGGCGATGGACGAAAACAACGCCAAGCTCGTCACCCCCGAGATGCAGAAGGCCGTCGAGGATGCCGCGGCCAAGATCAAGTCGGGCGAGTTGAAGGTGCACGACTACATGTCCGACAACACCTGCCCCGCCGGGCAGTTCTGATGGCGGGAACGGCTCAGACCATGCAGGGTTTGGGCGGGGGGCGGCAGGCAACTGCCGCCCCTTCCTCGCCATATGCCATTGAACTCAAGGGCATCTCGAAATCCTTCGGCCCGGTGCAGGCCAACCGCGACATCAACATCGCCGTGCCGCGCGGCACGATCCACGGCATCATCGGCGAAAACGGCGCAGGCAAGTCCACACTGATGTCGATCCTCTACGGCTTTTACAAGGCCGATGCCGGCGAGATTTTCGTGGGCGGCCGGCCCACCCCCATCCCCGACAGCCAGAGCGCCATCCGCGCCGGCATCGGCATGGTCTTTCAGCATTTCAAGCTGGTGCAGAATTTCACCGTGCTGGAAAACGTCATCCTGGGGGCCGAGGATGGCCCCTTGCTCAAATCCTCGCTGGGCCGCGCGCGGCGCGAGCTTGAGGCGCTGAGTCAGGAATATGAACTCGATGTCCACCCCGATGCCCTGATCGAGGATCTTTCGGTCGGCCATCAGCAGCGGGTCGAAATCCTCAAGGCGTTGTACCGTCAGGCCGAGATCCTGATCCTCGACGAACCCACCGGCGTTCTGACGCCGGAAGAGGCCGATCACCTGTTCCGCATCCTGCGCGGCCTGCGCGATCAGGGCAAGACGGTCATCCTGATCACCCACAAGCTGCGCGAGATCATGGAGACGACCGACAATGTCAGTGTGATGCGGCGCGGCACGATGGTGGCGACGGTCAAGACCGCCGAAACCTCGCCCGAGGCCCTGGCGGAGTTGATGGTGGGCCGCAAGGTCCTGCTGGAAGTCGAGAAAAAGCCCGCCACCCCCGGCCGCGTTGTGCTGGAGGTGGAAGGACTGACCGTGCGCACCGACGGGGTCGAACGGCTGAAAGGCGTGAGCTTCCAGATCCGCGCCGGCGAGATTCTGGGCATCGCCGGGGTCGCGGGGAACGGTCAGTCCGAGCTTCTGGCGGCCCTGGGCGGGATTGCCTCGGCCGGCGGACGCATCGCGATGAACGGGGTCGATCTGCCGCTCAAGGGCCATCACTCCAATGGTCAGACCCGGCGCGCCGCGGGAATCTCTCATGTGCCCGAGGATCGCCAGGCCCTGGGCCTGATCATGGATTTCACGGCCTGGGAAAACGTGGCCTTCGGCTATCACAACGCCCCGGAATACCAGAAGAACGCCCTGTTGATGGACAATGCCGCACTGCGGGCCGACACGGAAAAGAAGATGAAGACCTTCGACGTGCGCCCGCCGATCCCGGGGCTTGCCGCCAAAAGCTTTTCGGGCGGCAATCAGCAAAAGATCGTCGTCGCGCGCGAGATCGAACGCAACCCCGACCTGTTGCTGGTCGGCCAGCCGACACGCGGGGTCGACATCGGCGCCATCGAATTCATCCACAAGCAGATCGTGGCGCTGCGCGACGCGGGCAAGGCGGTCTTGCTCGTCTCGGTCGAACTTGATGAAATCATGAGCCTTTCCGACCGGATCCTCGTGATGTTCGACGGCAAGATCATGGGCGAACGCGACCCGGGGGCGACCGACGAGCGCGAACTGGGCATGATGATGGCCGGGATGACGGAAGCCGCGAAGCTTGGAAAGGACGCCTGAATTGGACAAGTTGCCGCGGTGGGCCGATGTGGTCCTGGTGCCCCTGATCTGCCTGATCATCGCCTTCGTCATCTGTGGCGTGCTGATCTGGGGCATCGGGCAGGACCCGGCCGATGCGCTCAAGATCATGGTGCAGGGCTCGCTTGGGTCCACCTATGCCTGGGGTTACACGCTTTATTACGCCACCAATTTCATGTTCACCGGGCTGGCCGTGTCGATTGCCTTTCAGGCGAGCCTCTTCAACATCGGGGGCGAGGGGCAAGCCACGCTGGGAGGCCTTGGCGTGGCGCTGTCCTGCCTTCTGATCCCCTGGCCGCACTGGACGCTTGCCCTGATCGGGTCGATCGCCGCCTCGGCCCTGTTCGGCGCGGCCTGGGCGCTTATCCCGGCCTGGCTGCAGGCCAGGCGCGGCAGCCACATCGTCATCACCACGATGATGTTCAACTTCATCTCCTTTGCCCTGATGAACTATGTGCTGGTCAATATGCTGCGCCCGCTTGGCAGCATGGACCCGGCCTCGGCCCGCTTTCCCGCCGCGGTCAACCTGCCGAAACTTGGAGATATCCTCGGGCTGGTCGGCATTCCGTTTTCCAGCAAGAATCCCGCCAATATCAGCCTCTTGATCGCCCTGGCCGCCGCCGTGGGCGTCTGGGCGCTGATGTGGCACACCCGGCTTGGCTATGAACTGCGCGCCTTCGGCAAGTCGGAGAAGGCGGCCGTCTATGCCGGGATCAGCCCGGTCCGGATCACGCTTTACGCGCTGGCCCTGTCGGGCGGCCTTTCCGGCATGATGGCGATCAACGCCGTGCAGGGCGAGGCGCACCGGCTTTTGCTCAACTCGGTCGAGGGCGCGGGCTTCATCGGGATCGCGGTGGCGCTGATGGGGCGAAACCATCCGTTCGGGATCGTGCTGGCCTCGATCCTCTTCGGGTTCCTCTATGAGGGCGGCTCGCAATTGGCGCTGGGAACCTCGATCCCGCGCGAGGTGATCACCGTGCTGCAGGCGTTGGTGATCCTCTTCACCGGCGCGCTGCCCTATATGGTGCAAAAGCCGCTGGAACATCTGTTCGCGCTGCGGCGGAGGACTGCGTGATGGATCTGGTCAGCTTCCTGCAAATCCTTGATTCTACGATCCGATTGGCGACACCGCTGCTGTTTGCCTGCCTTGCGGGGCTTTATTCCGAACGCTCGGGGATTTTCGATATCGGGCTTGAAGGCAAGATGCTGGTCGCGGCCTTTGCCGCGGCGGCGGCGGCCTATGCCACGGGGAGTGTCTGGGTCGGCGTCTTGGCGGGGATCGGCGCGTCGATGCTGTTTGCGGCGATTCACGGGCTGGCCAGCATCACCTTCCGCGGCAATCAACTGATCTCGGGCGTGGCGATCAACTTTCTCGCCTCGGGCCTGACGGTGGTGCTGGGGACAAGCTGGTTCCATCTGGGCGGGCAGTCGCCGGCCCTGACCGGGGGCGCGCGGTTCGAGGATATCGTCCTGCCCTTCGCCACGCAGATCACCACCAACACACCGCCGCTGGGACTGTTGGACGAGGTCTATTCGCGGGTGATCTCGGGCCATTCGATCCTGGTCTATGTGTCCTTCCTGACGGTGCCGGTGACCTGGTGGATCCTTTATCGCACGCGGTTCGGCCTGCGGCTGCGCGCGGTGGGCGAAAACCCTGCGGCGGTCGATACGGCGGGCGTCTCGGTCACCGGCCTGCGCTATGCGGCCGTGGCGATCACCGGGCTATTGTGCGGGCTGGCGGGCGCCTATATGTCGACCGGGCTTTCGGCGGGCTTCCTGCGCGAGATGACGGCCGGGCGCGGCTATATCGCGCTGGCCGCGCTGATCTTTGCCAAATGGCGGCCCTGGTATGCGCTGATGGCCTGCATGCTCTTTGGCCTCCTGGATGCCGTGGCGATCCGGTTTCAGAACATCAACCTCGGCTTTGTCGTGGTGCCGGTGCAGTTCACCCAGGCCCTGCCCTATATCCTGACCGTGATCATCCTCGCCGGTTTTGTCGGCAAGGCCATCCCACCGCGCGCCGGAGGCGAACCCTATGTCAAGGAAAGATGAGGTTGCAGCCAGCGTCGAGATCGTCAAGGCCCGCGCCGGAGCAGAGCCGATCGAACTTGCGCTGATCCTGGGCTCGGGTCTGGGCCATCTGGCTCATGCGGTCGAGGGCGTGGTCATACCCTATGCCGATCTGCCGGGCTTTCCGCATGTCTCGGTCTCGGGGCACAACCCCGGCCTTCATGTTGGCCTGCTCGAGGGCGTCCGGGTGGCGATCCTGGGCGCGCGCGAGCATTACTACGAACGCGGCAACCCCGCCGCGATGCGGGGCGCGCTGGAGGTGGTGAAGTCCCTGGGCGCGCAGGGCCTGATTGCGACCAACGCCGCAGGCTCCTTGCGCAGCGACATCCGGCCGGGCGATCTGATGCTGCTGTGCGATCACATCAACTTTTCCGGCCTGAACCCCCTGATCGGCGAGCCGACCGACGCGCGCTTCGTGCCGATGACCGAGGCCCATGATCCGGGCCTGCGCGCGGCCCTGACCCGCGCCGCCCTGGCCGAGGATGTGGCACTGCCCGAGGGGGTCTATGCCTGGTATTCCGGCCCCTCGTTCGAGACCCCGGCCGAGATCCGCGCCATCCGCACCCTGGGCGGCGATGCGGTGGGCATGTCGACCGTGCCCGAGGTCATTCTCGCCCGGTTCCTGGGCCTGAGGGTGGCTGCGATTTCGACCATCACCAACATGGCGGCCGGCCTTTCTGCGGAAAAGATCAGCCACGAACACACCAAGGCGATGGCGCCACTCGGCGCTGCAAAACTCGAGCGGGTTATTCGTCATTTCCTCAAGGATTATAGGGCGCTGTGACCCATTTGCCGCCCGCCGGGGCTTCGTTCCGGCGGCGGGGTGGTGGCGGCGAAACAGGGTTTGACTTGCACGGAAAAGCCGCGCAACCCTGAAGGAAAGAGGCGCTGACCCCCAGGCAAAAATGCAATTTTACCTTCCCATCGCCGAAGTCTCGGTGAACGTCTTTGTCCTTTTGGGTTTGGGCGGGATCGTGGGGTTTCTGTCGGGCATGTTCGGGGTCGGCGGCGGCTTTCTGATCACGCCCCTGTTGATCCTGATCGGGGTGCCTTCAGGCGTGGCGGTGGCGACCGGGGCCAATCAGGTCGTTGCCTCGTCGATCTCGGGCGTGCTGGCGCAGTTCAAGCGGCGCGCGGTGGACATGCCGATGGGCGCGGTGCTGACGGCAGGCGGGCTGGTCGGGTCGACCTTTGGCGGCTGGGTCTTCAACCTGATGAGCAAGCTGGGCCAGATCGACCTGTTCGTGCAACTGTCCTACGTGCTGTTTCTGGGGCTCGTGGGCGGCATGATGCTGATCGAAAGCATCAACGCGATGCGGCGGTCGGACAAGACGATGGTGCGGCGCAGCCATGTGCATTCCTGGGTGCACCGGATGCCGGTGAAGATGAAATTCCGCACCTCCGGCCTTTACATCTCGGTCCTGCCGCCTTTGGGGGTCGGGGCGATGGTGGGGTTTCTCAGCGCGATCATGGGGGTGGGCGGCGGCTTTGTCATGGTGCCGGCGATGATCTACCTGCTGGGCATGCCCACCAAGGTCGTGGTCGGCACCTCGCTTTTGCAGATCACTTTCGTGACCGCCTATACCACGCTGGTCCATGCCGTGACCCATCACACGGTCGACATGGCGCTGGCGCTTCTGCTGATCGTGGGCGGGGTTCTGGGGGCGCAGGTCGGCGCCAAGGTCGGCGTGCGGCTCAAGGCCGAACAGTTGCGCATCCTGTTGAGCCTGATGGTGCTGCTGGTGGCCGGCAAGATCGCCTATGACCTGCTGGCCACACCGGACGAGTTGTTCTCGGTCACGGTGGTGAAGGCATGATCCGCATTCTGGCCGCGCTGCTCCTGATGGCGCTGCCGCTGCGCGCCGAAGAGATCGTCTCTGGAGTCAGTCAGACCGGCGTGTCGATCACCACCAGCTTCGACGGGGCGGCGATCCTGATCTATGGCGCCGCCATCCGCGACGCGCCGGCGCCGGACGGCCCACTGATGGAGGTGATCATCACGGTCGAGGGCCCCGAAACGCCGCTGGTCATCCGCAAGAAAGAGCGCGTGGCCGGGATCTGGGTCAACCGCGGCGCGGTCAAGATCGCCTCGGCGCCCAGCTATTACGCGGTGGCCACGACCGGCGATCTGACCGACATCCTCAAGCCGGCCGAGGACGAGAAATACCACATCTCGGTCGCGCAGAAGATCCAGGCCAGCGGCGTGGCAGTGGCGGATCAGGCCGATTATCTGGCGGCGCTGCAACGGATCAAGGTGGCTTCGGGATCCTACAAGCTGGCGCGCGAGACGGTGCTCTTGTTGCGGCAGGCCCTGTTTCGCACCGATGTGACCTTGCCGGCCAATCTGGTCGAGGGCACCTACAAGGTGCGCATCTTTCTGACCCGCGGCGGCATGGTCGTGGACCAGCAGGACAGCCAGATCGAAGTGCGCAAGGAAGGGATCGAACGGACGCTCTACCGCCTCGCGATGGATCAGCCGCTGGAATATGGCATCCTGTCGCTGGCGCTGGCGCTGCTGGCGGGCTTGGCGGCGTCAGAGCTGTTCCGGCGGCTCAGGCTTTAGCCCTCGGCGCGGGCCAGCACGCTGGGGAAGGCACGGCGCAGGGTCAGGCCCCGGGCGGCGTTCATCAGCATCAGCGCGGCCCAAAGGCCCTGATTGCCAAAGCTCGGGACCAGAATGGCCAGAGCTGCAACATAAATGCAGGCCACCTGCAGGGCGGCCGTGCGCATGGCATGGGTCATCAGCGCGCCGATGAAGATGCCGTCATAGATCCAGCAGGCGGTGCCGATCAGCGGCGCCAGCACCAGCCAGGGCAAGAGGCCGAACGCCTCGGTCTGGACATCGGCGGCGTTGGTCATCAGATGGATCGCCAGATAGCCGCCAAGCCCGAAGATCGCCGCCAATGCGACCGCCCCGCCATAGCCCCATTGCATCGCCATGCGGGCGGCGCGGCGCAGGGCCTCGGCATCGCGCCCGCCCATCGCCTGCCCCACCAGCGTCTCGGCCGCGAAGGCAAAGCCATCAAGCGCGAAGGCCATGATCGACAGGAACTGCAGCAGGATCGCATTGGCCGCCAGCGTGGTGTCGCCGAACCGCGCGCCCAGAAAGACGAAGGCGGTGAACGACACCTGCAGGATCACGGTGCGGATCAGGATGTCGCGACTGGCCGAGAAGGTCCGCCTGAGCGCCTCGGGGTCGGCAAGCCGGGCGATGGCCGCGCCAAGCGGCCTCAGCGCCTCGCGCGCAAGGTAAAGGCCAAGCGCAAGCCCGGTCAGTTCCGCCAGAAGGCTGGCCAGCGCCACGCCGCCCACGCCCCAACCGAGCCCCATGACGAACCACAGGTCCAGCGCCATGTTCAGCCCGTTCTGCCACAGTTGCAGCGCCAGAACCGCGCGGGTGCGTTCGGTTCCCACCAGATAGCCGGTCAGGGCGTAAAGCCCGATGGTGGCCGGGGCGGCCCAGATCCGGATGCCCAGAAAGGTCAGCGTCAGGACTTCGACCTCGGACGAGGCGGGGGCGATGCGCAGGGCCAGCGCGAAAAGCCAGGGGTGCAGCAGGATCAGGACCAGACCCGCGGCAAAGGCCACGGCCAGCGCGCGCAGCAGGGTGGCCGACAGTTCGACCCCGTCCCCGGCGCCCTTGGCTTGGGCAGCAAGGCCAGAGGTGCTCATCCGCAGAAAGCCGAAGGCCCAGTAGAGCGTGGACAGGATCGTGGCGCCCAGACCCACCGCGCCGATCGGGGCCGCCAGCCCCAGATGGCCGATCACGGCGGTATCGACCGCCCCCAGAAGCGGCACCGTGGCATTGGACAGCACGATCGGAAAGGCGATGGTCAGGATGCGCCGGTGGGTCAGGACCAGGGCCATCCTAGCCCTCTGGCATCAGGAAATGCGTGGTGGCCTGCGCAAAGGGACGCGCCCGGTTGTCCTGCCAGGCCTCGACCTGCACCGTCGCATAGCGGCGGCCGCTCCGGGTCACGGCGGCGCGGGCATAGGCATCGCGCGGCAGGCCGGCGCGCAGGTAATCCACCGTGAAGGTGATGGTCTTGGGCAAGGCCGGAAAGGCCTCGGAGGCCGGGTCGATGCGGCCGGTTTCCATATCCTCCCACAGCGTCGTCCAGGCCAGTTCGATGATCGCCGTCACTTCCAGAAAGGCCGCCGTCGCCCCGCCGTGCAGGGCCGGGATTGCCGGATTGCCGATCAGCGAGGGGTGAAACGGCAGCACCGCCGTCAATTCATCGCCGCGCCGGTCAAAACGCGCACCGAGAAAGCCGATATAGGGCACGCCGGCGACCAGGCGGGCCAGAGCGGCCTCGCGCCGGGATTTGACGACCTCGACCGGCTCGGGCGGGCGGCGGCTCATGGCTGTGCTCCGGCGGCGGGAAGACGTTCCAGCGTGAAGGTCCCGGTGCCCATGGCGACCGGGCGGCTTTCATCGGCATCGGTGGCGGTGACGCGGATGAAGGCCACGGTGCGGGTGACATGGTGACAGACGGCGCGGGCGGTCACCGCCTCGCCCGGGGTGGCCGGGCGCATGTAGTCAATGCGCAGGTCCAGCGTGGCGGTGGCGGCGGCAGCGGCCGGATGGCTCATCACCGAGGCCCCCGAGGCCGTGTCCATCAGGGCCGAGATCGCCCCGCCATGCAAGACCCCGGTCGCCGGATCGCCGATCAGGCGCGGGTCATAGGGCATGCGGATGGTCGCCATCCCCTCGCCCATCTCGATCAGTTCCATCCCTAGGCTTTGGGCATGGGGCAGGGTCTGCATGAAGGCACGGGCTTCGGTCAGTCTGTCGGACATGGCAATCTCCTGCCGCCATTTTGTCCCGGGCGGGATCAAGCGCAAGGGGGGATGATTGCGCGGAGGCCGGCTTGACCTTAGGGTAAGCCCTCAGGAGGACGCCTTGCCCGACACGCGATTGAGCTTCAAGGAGATGTGCGCCCGGTTCGAGGTGACGCCGCGAACCCTGCGCTATTACGAATATATCGAGCTTCTCGCCCCAGAACGGGTCGGCCGGGCGCGGTTTTACGGCCCGCGCGAAGTGGCGCGGATGGTGCTGATCCTGCGTGGAAGGCGCTTTGGCTTCTCGCTGGAGGAAATCCGGCAATGGCTGTTGATCTACAGCCAGAAGGGCACGCGGGCGCAACTTGAGGCCTGGCTCGAGATGGCCGACCGCAGGCTGGCCGCGCTGGCCGCACAGCAGGCCGATCTGGCGCTGGCCATCGCCGATCTGCAGGCCCTGCGCGCCACGGCGGCCAGCGAGCTTGACCTCGCGAAATAACGCAACGTCATGTTGACGTGAACGTCAAGACCCCTGTTCAAACGGCGCGGTTGCTTCCACGTTTTGGTCAATCCACCCTTGCGATAGGCCCATGACAGACACTCTGACCATCCGCGAAATGTGCGCTGCTTTCGCAGTCACGCCGCGCACCCTGCGCTTTTACGAACAAAAGGAACTGCTGGCGCCGATCCGCCAGGGCGCCCGCCGGCTTTATACACGGCGCGACCGCGCCCGTTTGACGCTGATCCTGCGCGGCAAGCGCTTCGGCTTCTCTCTGGAAGATATCCGCCAGCTGCTGGAGATGTATGACCGCGATGGCTCCAACCAGCAGCAACTGATGCGGACCTATGATCTGGCGCAGGACCGGTTGCGCCAGATGGAGGCGCAGCGCGCCGAACTGACCGAGGCGATCGAGGATCTGAAAGCCCAGCTTGCGCAGGGCGCCGCGATGATCGCGGCCTTCCAGCGCGCGGCGGAATAGGAGGATGTGATGACCTACAGTGCGCCCTTGCGCGACATGGCGTTCCTGTTGCACCGGGTCCTGAAGGTGCAGGATCAGGACATCCCCGGCTATGCCGATCTGGACGAAAGCTTTACCGGCGCCGTGCTGGAAGAGGCGGGCAAGATCTCGGCCGAGATCCTCGCCCCGCTGAACGCCGTCGGCGACCGCGAGGGTTGTCGGCTGGAAAACGGCGTGGTGCGCACGCCGACCGGGTTTCGCGAAGGTTTCGATGCGCTGCGGCAGGGCGGCTGGACGGCGCTGGATTGCGATCCCGAATTCGGTGGCCAGGGCCTGCCCTATCTGATGCACACCGTGGCCAACGA
Organism: bacterium; assembly: GCA_016124195.1. Taxonomy (GTDB): domain Bacteria; phylum Pseudomonadota; class Alphaproteobacteria; order Rhodobacterales; family Rhodobacteraceae; genus Stagnihabitans. The sequence goes on from WGOE01000005.1 coordinate 50,539, forward strand.
ACCCTTCGTCAGCGCCAACATGGCATTGAACATGTACATGGGCCTGACCCATGGCGCCTATTCGGCGATCCGTGTCCATGGCTCGGCCGAACAGAAGGCCTATTACCTGCCCAAACTCGCCTCGTGCGAATGGACCGGCACGATGAACCTGACCGAGCCGCACTGCGGCACCGATCTGGGGCTGATCCGCACCCGGGCCGAACCGGCGACGGACGGGTCGTGGCGGATCACCGGCACCAAGATCTTCATTTCCGCCGGCGACCATGACATGGCCGACAACATCGTCCACCTTGTCCTTGCCAAGGCGCCGGGCGGGGGCGAGGGCACGCGCGGCATCAGCCTTTTCGTGGTGCCCAAGGTGCTGGAGGGCGGTGCGCGCAACGCGGTCTCGGCCGGCAAGGTCGAGGAGAAGATGGGCATCCACGGCAATGCCACCTGCGTGATGAATTACGATGGCGCCACCGGCTGGCTGATCGGCGATCTGCACAAGGGCATGCGCGCCATGTTCACCATGATGAACGAGGCGCGGCTGGGCGTGGGCATGCAGGGCTATGCCGTGGCCGAGGCCGCCTATCAGCAGGCCGCGACCTATGCGCGCGAACGCCTGCAGGGCCATGCGGCGGGCGAGACATCGGGCCCGGCCGCGCCCCTGATCGTGCATCCCGACATCCGGCGCAGCCTGATGGACCAGAAGGCCTTCATCGAGGGCGCCCGCGCGCTGACCTATTGGGGCGCCACCCTGATCGACCGCGCGCACCGCCTGCAGGACAGCGCGGCCGAAGGGCTGATCTCGCTCCTGATTCCGGTGATCAAGGGGTTTCAGACCGACAAGGGCTTCGATGCAGCGGTGGCGGCCCAGCAGATCTGGGGCGGTCATGGCTATATCGAAGACAACCCGATGAGCCAGTTCGCCCGCGACGCCCGGATCGCGATGATCTACGAAGGGGCCAATGGCGTGCAGGCGCTGGATCTGGTCGGGCGCAAGCTGGGGGCCGATGGCGGCAAGGCGGTGATGGCCTTTTTCGCGCTGGTCAAGGCCGAATGCATGGCCCATGACGCCGACCCGCGGATGGATCCCTTCACGCGCCCGCTCAAGGTCGCCTCCAAACAGATGCAGGCGGCCGGCATGTACTTTCTTTCGGCGGGCATGAAGAACCCCAGCGACGCCCTGTCCGGCTCGACCGATTTCCTGCATCTGGTGGGCCATGTCTGCCTGGGCCTGATGTGGGTCCGCATGGCGCGCGCCGCCTTGACCGGTCTTGAAGCCGGCGAGGACGCCTTCCTTTCGGCCAAGCTCGTCACCGCCCGCCACTATCTGACCCGCCACCTGCCGGCCTGCGCCCTGCATCTGGCCCGAATCGAGGCGGGCGGCGAAACCGTCATGGCGCTTGATGCGCAAGCCTTCTAAGCTTTGCGGCAACTGACGAGGACCCGATGCCCAAACGCTTCCGCCTGACCCGCCGCTTCCCGGTTGCCATGACAGAGGATGGCTACCGCCGCCTGAAACGCTTTGCCACCGAGGCCGGGCTCGATGAGGGCGAGGCGCTGTCCTTCCTCTTTGAACATTTCGACAGCGTGACCGACACCGAAACCCTGACCCACCGCCTGCGCCTGTTCAATCTGGAGCTGGAGGACAGAAAGCGATGAGCGCGCCGCCCGGCATCCACGGCAGAACGCCTCCGGCGGGGGAGTATTTTCGCCTGGATGAAGACCGGGCGTTCCACCCCGCCCCGAGGCTCCGTCTTGGCTATCCGTCATGTCGAGGCGGGGCTTCACCCAGGGCGGTCATCGGCTCTCCAGCCTGTACCGTGGGACAAGTCTCGGCGATCAAGGTTAAGAGATGATGAACTTCATCTAGGCCCAAATACTCTCCGGGGGTCCGGGGGTGGAAAACCCCCGGCGCCGGTCCAGATCGCAACGCGTCAGAAAAGGCAGAAAGATGAAACTTTACGGCTTCGGGGAAAGCGGCAATGCCTACAAGGTGGCGCTGATGATGACGCTGACCGGGACCCCGTTCGACCTGGAATTCGTGCCCTTCTTCTCGGGCGGCACCCGGACGCCGGAATTCCGCGCGATCAACGAGATGGGCGAAGTGCCGGTGCTGGTCGATGGCGCTGTCACCCTGTCGCAATCGGGCGTCATGCTCAGCTATCTGTCGGACCTGACCGGCAAGTTCGCCGGCCGCGACGCGGGCGAGCGGCGCGAAGTGCTGCGCTGGCTCTTCTGGGACAATCACAAGCTTTCCACCCAGATCGGCACCACGCGTTTCCTGATGAACTTCCTGGCCCCCGACAAGCGGCCGGAGGCGGCGATCACCTTCCTGCAAGGCCGCCTCAAGGCCGCTTACCGCGTGCTGGAGGATCATCTGGCCCATCGCGACTGGATCAGCGCCGATGCGCCCACCATCGCCGACCTGTCCTGCTGTTCTTATCTTTATTACCCCGAGCCCTTCGGCTTTGACCGGCAGGACTGGCCCCGCATCGCGGGCTGGCTTGACCGGATCGCGGCCCTGCCCGGCTGGCGGCATCCCTATGACCTGATGCCGCGCGCCTTCCCTTCTGCATGAGGATATCATGACCGAAGCCTTCATCTACGATGCCATCCGTTCTCCGCGCGGCAAGGGGCGTGCCGATGGCAGCCTGCAAGAGGTGACCGCCGTCGCCCTTTCGGCGCAGATGCTTGATGCGCTGGCCGGGCGCAACGGCCTGTCCGGCCCGGTGATCGAGGATGTGATCTGGGGCAATGTCACCCAGATCGGCGAGCAGGGTGGCTGCCTCGCGCGGTCAGCCGTGCTGGCTTCGGGTCTGGACGAGGCGATCCCCGGCCTGTCGATCAACCGCTTCTGCGCTTCGGGGCTGGAGGCGGTGAACCTCGCCGCCAATCAGGTGCGGGGCGGCGCCGGTCAGGCCTATATCGCCGGCGGGGTCGAGATGATGGGCCGGGTCGCCATGGGCTCGGATGGGGCGGCGATTGCCGTGGACCCCGGCCTTGCCATGAAGACCTATTTCGTGCCGCAGGGCATTTCGGCCGACATCATCGCCACCGAATACGGCCTCAGCCGCGATCAGGCCGATGCGCTGGCCGTCGAAAGCCAGCGGCGCGCGGCGCAGGCCTGGGCCGAAGGGCGCTTTGCCCGCTCGGTCGTGCCGGTGCGCGACCGCAACGGTCTGATGATCCTCGACCGCGACGAATACATGCGGCCCGGCACCGACATGCAAAGCCTGGGCGCGCTCAGGCCCGCCTTCAAGGAGATGGGCGAGACCATGCCCGGCTTCGACAAGGTCGCGCTGATGAAATATCCGCATCTGGAGCGGATCGACCACATCCACCACGCCGGCAATTCCAGCGGGATCGTCGATGGTGCCGCGGCCGTCCTGATCGGCGATGCCGCCTTTGGCCGCGCCCATGGCCTGCGCCCGCGCGCGCGCATCCGCGCCACGGCCAAGGTCGGCACCGATCCGACCATCATGCTGACCGGCCCCGTCCCGGTGACCGAACGCATCCTTTCGGCCTCTGGCCTGACGATCCGCGACATTGACCTCTTCGAGGTGAACGAGGCATTTGCCGCCGTCGTCCTGCGCTTCCTGCAAGCCTTCGAGGTGGACCCGGGCCAGGTCAACGTCAATGGCGGCGCCATCGCCATGGGGCATCCTTTGGGGGCGACGGGCGCGATGATTCTGGGTATCCTGCTGGAAGAGATGGAACGACAGGACAAGACCCTCGGCCTCGCGACGCTCTGTGTGGCGAGTGGGATGGGGGCTGCAACGATTATCGAAAGAGTTTGATCATGCCCGAGCGCGCCTTCAAGAAGTTGGGGGACATTCTGACGAAGGCCTTGGTATCGGGCGATTTCGACCTGTACAGATCCGTGCTTTGCCTGCCCATGAAATTCACGCCGCGCGATGGTCAGTCCTATGTCCTGCCCGACGAGGCTGCCCTGCGCGAGGATTTCGACCTTTATGTCTCGATCATCCGGCTGCATGGGGTGACCGACATCTACCGCCAGTTCATCAGCTTCGAACCCGCTGGCCCGGGCGAGCTTTACATCACCTGCATGACCCACATCCTGGTGCGGGCCAATCTGCTGGCAGAGCCTTTCGCTTCGCGCATGCTGGTGCAGCATGATGCGGCCGGCTGGCGGATCAAGGAGATCGAAAGCTCGGAAGGGCATCTGAACTGGAGCCTTGGACGCGCCACCGTGACGTCCGACGGCAAGTTTCAATCCAAATCCTGAGGAGGGCCCTGTGCCGAAGCTGGATCTGTCCAAGGCGCCGGTGAAGACCGGTTCGATCTATCCCGAACCCTATGCCGCCATGATGGCCGGGCGCAGTTCCTTGCGGCTGGGCGATCTGGGCGGGCTCAAGCAGTTCGGCGTCAATCTGGTGATCCTCGAACCCGGAGCGCTGTCGAGCCTGCGCCACTGGCATCTGAACGAGGATGAATTCGTCATGGTGACCGAGGGCGAATGCGTCCTGGTGCAGGATGCGGGCGAAACCGTGATGCAGGTCGGCGACTGCGCGGCCTTTCCGGCCGGCTCGCCCGATGGGCACCAGTTCCGCAACCGCAGCGACAAGGTGGCGAAGTTTCTGGTGGTCGGCACCAAGGCCCCGTCGGAAACCGCGACCTATTCGGATGTGGACCTGCAACTGCATGTCGAGGCCGGCAAGGCGCGCTACACCTACAAGGACGGCTCGCCCTGGACGGGGCCGCGCTAGGATGCCCGGACAGCCCTGCGAACCCATGCAAGAGATCAGGGCCTGAGATGGAAGCCGCAGCGATCCTGCAGGACTGTCTCTATGAAGTGTCGGCCGCCGTGTTGGCCAACGGCCCCTGGTCGCCGATGCGGCCGGACGCGGCCGCATCCCCAACCCTCAATTCGGAAGGACCCAAGCAATGAGCGATTTCCTCTATGCCGTCGACGCGGATGGCGTGGCCACGATCACCTGGGACCTGCCTGGCCGGTCGATGAACGTGATGTCCCTCGCGGGGTTTGGCGAGCTTGAGGCTCTGATCGACCGGGCCCTGGGCGACGCGGCGGTCAAGGGGGTGATCCTGACCTCGGGCAAGAAGGACTTCGCCGGGGGCATGGATCTGAACGTCATCGCCGAGATGCATAAGGGCGGGGCCGAGGCGATCTTTGCCGGACTGATGCGCACCCACGCCCTCTTGCGCAAGATCGAACGTGCCGGCATGGACCCCAAGACGCTGACCGGGGGCAAGCCGATCGTGGCGGCCCTGCCCGGCACCGGGCTTGGCATCGGCTTTGAATTGCCGCTGGCCTGCCACCGAATCATCGCCGCCGACAATCCGCGCGCCAAAATCGGCCTGCCCGAAATTCAGGTCGGCATCTTTCCCGGCGCGGGTGGGACGACCCGGCTGATCCGCAAGATGGGCATCATGGTGGCGGCCCCCTTCCTGATGGAGGGCAAGCTCTGCGATCCGAAATCCGCCCGGATGGAGGGGTTGATCGACGAGGTCGTGGCGCCCGAAGCCCTGTTGGCGCGCGCGAAGGAATGGGTCCTGACCGCCAAGCCCGCCGATCTGGTCAAACCCTGGGACCAGAAGGGCTACAAGATGCCCGGGGGCACGCCCTATAGTGCGGCGGGCTTCATGACCTTTGTCGGGGCCAATGCGATGATTCTGGGGCGGACGCAGGGCGTCTATCCCGCCGCAAAGGCCTTGCTGCAGGCGGCCTATGAGGGCTCGCTTGTCCCGTTCGACCTCGCGCTCAAGGTCGAGGCGCGCGCCTTCACCGGCGTTCTGGTCGACCCGACCGCCTCGGCCATGATCCGCAGCCTCTTCATCAACAAGGAGGCGCTGGAGAAGGGCGCCAACCGCCCCGCCCTGCCCGACCAGTCGGTCAAGCGGCTGGGCGTGATCGGCGCCGGCATGATGGGCGCCGGCATCGCCCATGTCGCGGCCAGTTCGGGCATCGCGGTCGTACTGATCGACAGCACGGTCGAGGCGGCCGAACGCGGCAAGGCCCATGCGGCCGATCTGCTCGACAAGGCCATCCAGCGCCGCAAGCTGACGGTGGACCAGAAGACCGCCGTGCTGGACCGCATCACCGCCACGACCGATCATGCCGCCCTGTCCGGCTGCGATCTGATCGTCGAGGCGGTGTTCGAGGACCCCGGGGTCAAGGCCGATGTGACGCGGAAGGTCGAATCCGTGGTCGGCGCGGATTGCATCTTTGCCACCAACACCTCGACCCTGCCGATCACCGACCTCGCCCTTGCCAGCGCGCGGCCGGATCAGTTCATCGGCATCCACTTCTTCTCACCAGTCGACAAGATGGCCCTGGTCGAGATCATCCGCGGCAGGGCGACCGGCGACCGCGCCGTCGCCAAGGCGCTGGATTTCGTACGCGCCCTGCGCAAGACGCCGATCGTGGTGAACGATGCCCGCTTCTTCTACGCCAACCGCTGCATCATCCGCTATATCAACGAAGGCATCCGCATGGTTGCCGAAGGGGTGGAGCCGGCGCTGATCGAAAACGCCGCACGGCTGCTGGGCATGCCGGTCGGGCCGCTGCAACTGGTCGACGAGACCTCGATCGACCTTGGCGTCAAGATCGCCAAGGCGACCAAGGCGGCGATGGGAGCGGCCTATCCCGACGATGCGGTGGATGCGGTCCTCTTCGCCATGGCCGATGCGGGCCGCCTGGGGCGCAAGGCCAAGGCCGGCTTTTACGCCTATGATGCGGCAGGCAAGCGCGAGGGTCTGTGGCCGGGTCTGCAAACCCGCTGGCCCGTGACCGAGGCGCAGCCCGACCTGATCCAGGTTCAGCACCGCCTGATCATGGTCCAGACGCTGGAAGCGGTGCGTGCGCTGGAAGAGGGCGTCCTGACCGACATCCGCGAAGGCGACGTGGGCGCCATCCTCGGCTGGGGCTATGCGCCGTGGTCGGGCGGGCCGTTTTCGTGGCTCGACCGGATCGGGGCGGCCAAGGCGGTGGAAATCTGCGCGGCCCTGGCCGGGTTTGGCCCGCGCTTTGCCGCACCCGCCCTGCTGCGCGACATGGCCAGCCGGGGCGAGACGTTCTACACCCGGTTCTCGCGGCGCAGCGCGGCCTGATCGCTGGCGCGCAGGCCCTGCCCCGCCTCTTCGGCGATCAGGGCCGCGACCAGCAGGCGCGCGGCGGCCAGCGGCAGGACGGCGCGGGTCGGCGCGGTCAACAGAAGGCGGATCAGATCGACCTCGCCGATGTCGATCCCGTCGACGCCCAGAATCAACCCGGGCCCGGCCTGCACCAGGGCCGGGCGGCTGAGCCTTATCTGCAGGATCGTCTCTGGCGTCGAAGGCACAAAGGGGGCGATGCCGCGCCAGCCTTCCAGCGAGGCTGCGGGCACCAGCGCCTGCGCCTCGCCGCCGAAGGGCAGCGCATGGGCCGTTTCCACCAGCACCGGCTGCCCGGGCGGCAACAGGACTTCGTCGTCATTGCCAAGCGCGCCGGCTGGGAACAGCACACCCCAAAGCGCAGCCCGCGTCTCTGGCGCCATGCGGACGATGGGCAAAAGCCCGTGATCGTGGGTGACAACGATATCCCCCGCCGACAGATCCGCAATCTCGACCCAGCCGGTTGGGGTCAGGACAGGCGTGGAGGCGTAAAGCCCGGTGGCAAGACTGGAGCGTCCCTTCAGAACGGCGCCCAGTGTCAGGTCGTGACGGCCCATGATCGGCGATCCCTTTTGTTCCCTACCAGATAGATCCGGCGGGGCGGTCCTTGCCGCGGACAAACTGTGGCGGGACCATGACGCTTGACTAAAATGCCGGCCAGCCCGCCCCGTCAGGGATCGAAGCGGTAACCGAAACGCGCGATATCCTCGGCGCAAAGGCCGGCCAGCAGAGCGGCGATCTCGTCCGAATAATAGACCCGCCAATCCCTGTCGCGCCCGGATTCATTGGCGCGCGGCATTGGCGTCAGGCGAAAGCCAAGATGTGCCTCCAACGGGGCCAGATCGGCGTCAAGATGTTCCAGCCGGGCGAAAAGGCTGGCCCTGTTCCGCCCGAAACGGTCGCGCAGATAGGCCGAGGCGGGCCAGAGCGCCAGCGCCGTTCGGGTCTGCGGGTGGCGCAGGAAATCGGCAAAGCCAAGGCTTTTGGCCAGACCCACGGCGGGATGGGCGAAATGCTGGTCGCGCAGCCAGTGGTAATAGCTGACCGCCCGATCCCAGGGGTTGCGCACCAGGGTGAAGGTGAAGAAGCCGGCAATCTCGTCATCGCTGGCCAGCCCCGCGATGTCGGACAGAGTCGAATGTTTCCAGAGCCGCCCGCGCGCCTTGACGCCGGCGATCCGGCCCTTGCGCGCCCGCGCCTTGGGCGTGTCGCCGATCAGGATGTCATCCTTCAGCGCCCGCGCCTCCAGCGCCAGGGTCAGGGCGGTGCCGCCGGTCTTGGGGATATGCACAAAGATGAAACGACGCCCGCGCGACAGGATCATCGCCGGCCCCCCATCGCGGCACCCGCGTGACCATGGCCAGTCCGGGGCGCGCCGCAGGGCATGGTCTCAGACCGGATTGGGCAAGGGCTGCCCGTCCAGATGGGCGAAAAGATTGTCGACCGCCATCATGCCCATCGCCTCGCGCACCTCAAGCGCTGCGGTGCCAAGATGCGGCAGCAGGGTGACATTCTCCATCGCCATCAGGGCCGGGGCGACCTTGGGCTCGAATTCATAGACATCAAGGCCCGCCGCGGCGATCTGGCCGGCCTGCAGGGCCGCGACAAGGGCGGCTTCATGCACCACATCGCCGCGCGCGATGTTGATCAGGATCGCCTCGGGCCGCATCCGGGCCAGTTCCGCCGCACCGATCAGATGGTGCGTTTCAGCCCCGCCCGGCACCGCGATCACCACGATATCGGCGCGCAGAACCTCGGCCAGGGGCAGTTGGATGGCGGGCAAGCCGGGGTCGATGGTGGACCGGTTGTGGAAGATCACCTTCATGCCAAAGCCGAAATGACAGCGATGGGCGATGGCCTTGCCGATGCGGCCCATGCCGATGATGCCGACGGTGCGCCCGCTGACATGCATCCCCAGCATCTGGGTCGGGTGCCAGCCGGTCCATTTTCCGGCCCGCAACAGCCGTTCGCCCTCGCCCGCGCGGCGGGCGGTCATCAGGATCAGCGTCAGGGCGATGTCGGCGGTGGCATCGGTGACGGCGCCCGGCGTGTTGGTGACCCGAAGCCCCGCGGCACGGGCCGCCGCCACGTCGATGTGATTGTAGCCCACGCCGAAATTCGCCAGAATTCGGGCGCGCGGCTGGGGCACATCGGCAAAGACCTCGGCCCGGAACAGATCACCCAGCGTGGGCAGAACCGCATCATGCTCACGCAAGGCGGCGCGCAACTCGTCCGGCGCAAGCGGAGTCTCGGCATCGCGGTAGGTCACATCGAAGCGGGTCCGCGCACGGGCGACCACGCTGTCGGGCAGGCAGCGGGTGATGAAAAGGCGTTGCATCAGAAGAGTTTACCTCCAAGCGGAACATCATGACCGGGACCGACCAGCACGACCTCTCCGGCGGCGTCGGGCAGACCAAGGACCAGAACCTCGGACCGGACCTTGCCGATCTGGCGCGGCGGAAAGTTCACCACGGCGAGGACTTGCCGGCCGATCAGGGCTTCGGGCGTGTAATGGGCGGTGATCTGGGCGGAAGAGCGTTTCTCACCCAGTTCGGGGCCGAAATCGACCCAGAGCTTGTAGGCGGGCTTCCTCGCCTCGGGGAAAGGCTCGGCGCGGGTGATCCGGCCGACGCGGATATCGACCCTGGCGAAATCGTCATAGGTGATTTCGGGGGTGATCTCTGGGGCGATCTCTGGGGTGATCTTGGGGCTGGTCATTTGCCAAGCTCCCGCCCGCGTTCGGCTGCGGCATGGACGGCGCGCTGCATCAGGGGCGGCAGGCCGGTTTGGGCATCCATCAGATGCGCCAGTGCTGCGGCCGTGGTGCCGCCGGGCGAGGTTACGTTGACACGCAGCTGGGCCGCGGGTTCGGGCGACCGCCAGGCCAGCTCTCCCGCGCCGCAGACCGTGGCCCGGGCGAGCCGCATGGCGACCTCGGGCGACAGGCCCTCGGCCACGCCGGCTGCGGCCATCGCCTCGATCAGGTGAAAGACATAGGCCGGGCCAGAGCCGCTGACGGCCGTGACGGCGTCGATCTGGTGTTCACCCTCCAGTTCCACGACCTCGCCCACCGCCTGCATCAGAGCGCGGGCCAGCGGCAGACCCGATTGGCCGGGCGCATTGGCACAGATCCCGGTGATGCCGCGGCCGACCATGGCCGGAGTGTTGGGCATGGTCCGCACGATGGGGGTACGCGCGCCCAGGGCCGCCTCGAAGGTCGCGATCGAGGTTCCTGCGGCGATGGACACAAACAGCGTCTTGCCGTTGCCCAGGGCCTGCAATGCGGGCAAGGCTGCCCCCATCATCTGCGGCTTGACTGCCAGCAGCGCCACGGCGGGGGCCGGGGGCACACCCTCATTCAGATGTACGCCTGCGGCCTTCAGCCAGTCAGAGGGGTTCGGCTCGATCACCCAGACCGAGGCAGCGGGCACTCCTGCGGCGAGCCAGCCCGTCAGAAGGGCCGTGCCCATCTTGCCGCATCCCAGAAGTACCAAACCCTCGCGGGCCACCGTTTCGAGCATCTTTGCCTCCGCCTTGCCGGCGCAGGCTAAAGCGAAATCCGGAAAGGGGAAACCGGTTTTCCGGCAAAACCGCGCAATTCCAAGGCGTCAGGCGCGGCCATAGGCCTCGGCAATGGCGACCTTCAGGGCAGCCTGCGGCGTGTGGTCGGACCAGGACACCAGCTGGAACGCCGGATAGAAGCGCTCGCAGCCCATCACGGCGGCCGAAATCAGGTGGTCAATCTGTTCGGAGGCCGCAATCTGCCCGCCGGTCAGCGCCAGACCATAACGCCAGACCATCAGCTTCTGATCCGCCCAATAGGTGAAGGCGCCAGTCCAGACCATGTCATTGCAGCGGTTCAGAAGGTCATAAAGCTGGAGGTGACGGTCGGCGGGCGGCTCCATCTCGAAGGTGCAGATCAGGCGCAGCGTTTCGTCCTGCGGCGACCAGGCCAGCGTCAGCGAATAGGTGCGCCACTGGCCTTCAACCGCCATGGCGATCTGGTTGTCAGTCACCCGGTCGAACTCCCAGGCGTGGTATTCCGCGAGGGTTTCAACCACGTCGATGGGATGAAGTTCGTCAGATGTCATGAAATCTTCCGCAAGTGACATGCCCGGCCTCGTTATAATGCCACCATCGGGGCCTGACCCACTAGCGGCTGGGTGACTGGCAAGAACCTGCGCTGCCTGTCGCAGTTCTTACTAGATATAGTGCGGCCGCGTTGTAAGTCTGTAAAGTGATTTGTGCCGAAATCTTCTGTGGACAAAATGAAAACGCACAAAGCGTTGTGGCGCGCCACCAGAGTTGGCGTTCGTGCAGCCTCAGCTGTCAACGCACACTGCCTGGGGCTTTGGCGGATCGGGTGTCGGGGGGGGCGGACCGAGGTCTACAGATCGAAGCGGGCAAAGACCGGGACGTGGTCGCTGCCCTTTTCCCAGCCGCGCACCGGTCGCAGGATGCGGCTGCCATGGGCGGCGCTGGAAATGTCGGGCGTGGCCCAGATATGGTCGAGACGCCGGCCCTTGTCGCCGGCATCCCAGTCGGGTGAGCGATAGGACCACCAGCTGTAAAGATTGCCCTCGGGGATGTCCTGGCGCGTCACGTCGACCCAGCCGCCGGCCTCCATCACGTCATGCAGATGGGCGACCTCGATCGGAGTATGCGAGACGATCTTGAGCAGTTGCTTGTGGTTCCAGACGTCATCCTCGCGCGGGGCGATGTTCAGATCGCCGACGAGGATGGCACGGTCCGGCCGCTCCCAACGGAAATGGTCGCGCATCTCGGTCAGGAAATCGAGCTTCTGGCCGAATTTCTCGTTCTCGGAGCGGTCGGGGATATCACCACCGGCGGGGACGTAGCAGTTGTGGATCGTCACGCCGTTCTCCAGCCGGGCCGCCACATGGCGGGCATGGCCAAGCCCCGCGAAATCCTTGTCGCCGGCATCGACGATGGGCAGTTTGGACAGGATCGCCACACCATTGTAGCCCTTCTGCCCCCGCGCCACCATATGACGATAGCCCAGGGCGCGGAACTGGTCCTGCGGGATCAGTTCCACCGGGCTCTTGCATTCCTGCAGACACAGAATGTCGGGCTGCTCCTCACTCATCAGCCGGGCCACCAGCGCCTCGCGGAGGCGGACCGAATTGATGTTCCAGGTGGCAAGCGTGAAGGGCATCTTGAAGCTCCGGTTGCGGACGGCAGAGACTAGGCCCTGACGTCTGCAGCCTCAAGGCCATAGATCAGTCGTGCAGCGTATAGCTGCCCAGCTTGCACATGTCCTGAGTGTCTTCGACCTCGGCCCCGTCTGTGGTGACAAAGCGCATGTCGTAATCGCAGACCGATTCGCCGTCGGTGATGGTGATCTTGCCTTGCGTTCCGGCCGCGACCACGTCGACGTTGAGGATGTTTTCACCCCAGCTGTCCTTTTCATGGGGGGAAAGATACATCTCGCTGATGTCATGCGACGAATTGTTGATCAGCGTGAATTGCAGATCCTCGGCACAGGCAGGCAGGGCGAAAGCCACCAGAACGGCGGCAAGGGTCGGAAGGCGCATCAGTTTCTCCAAGCGGAAAATGGGCAGGCCGTCTGACCGACCCCAGTCACCAAGATGTGACACAACCGAGCCAAACTGAATACAGGGATGATCCGAAAACTTGAGACAGCGCAGCCGGGCGGCGCTGGTCAAAATTGCGGCGCGCGGGTTCAACCACAGGAGGAAAGGCGCCTGGCTGGGCCGGGCTGTCTTGCCGTGCATCGGCCAAAAAAAGGCCGGGCAAAAAGCCCGGCCAGGTCCAACAGGGAGGAGCCGCGCCATAACCCCGACGCGGCAAGGGGAACCTTCTGCAACAATCGCTACATACCGTTAAGATAGTGTTAGAATCGGACTACAATAAGCCCCATCGCAGATTTATTCGTGTTTTTCGTGTCAGTGTTACATTTCCGCAAGGTCAGGCGACCAGTTTGTAGCCGCCGTTTTCCGTCACCAACAGCCGCGCGTTGGCCGGATCTGCCTCTATCTTCTGGCGAAGACGATAGATGTGCGTCTCCAAAGTGTGGGTGGTCACACCCGCATTATAGCCCCAGACCTCATGCAGAAGCACATCGCGCGCCACAACCCCAGATTGCGCCCTGTACAGGAATTTCAGGATGTTGGTCTCTTTTTCGGTCAGGCGAATCTTCTTTTCCTTGGGGTCGAGCAGCATCTTTTGCGCCGGCTTGAACGTATAGGGACCCATCTGGAAGATCGCATCTTCGGACTGTTCGTGCTGGCGCAGTTGCGCCCTGATCCGGGCGAGGAGGACCGGGAACTTGAAAGGCTTGGTCACATAGTCATTGGCGCCGGAATCGAGGCCAAGGATGGTGTCGGAATCCGAATCATGCCCGGTCAGCATCAGCACCGGGCATTTGACCCCGGCCTTGCGCATCCGTTTGCACAATTCGCGTCCATCGGTATCGGGCAGGCCCACATCCAGGATAACAAGGTCATAGGCGGCGGCCTTGGCTTTCTCCATTCCCTCGGCCCCGGTGCGCGCCTCGAAGACGTCGAAGTCTTCGGTCATCACCAGTTGCTCGCTCAAAGCCTCACGCAGGTCGTCGTCGTCATCGACCAGCAGGATCTTGCGCAATGTGGACATCGTTGCCTCCTTCTTGTCAGGTTGCCCTGTGACCCAAGAGATGCGTCCACCAGCCCGCCGAGACAAGATTTGCAACATCCGCCTCACGCGGACGTGTCGCAGACCGGGGATATGTTTCAAAATCCAATCCCATCGCCTAGATAGTGTTACAGGAGATGCCATGACCCTTGCCCCTACCCTGACCGAAAGACTGGCTCGCGCCCGCGGCGACCTGCGCATGGGCGTGCCTGTGGTGCTGGTGGGTGAGGGCGCTGCCCTGGTCGTCGCGGTCGAGGAACTGGACGCCGGCCGCCTCGCGGATTTTCGCGCCCTGGGCCAGCCGGTGGTCGCCCTGACGCTGCGGCGGGCCGAGACGCTCAAGGCGCGGGCCTATGACGGCGATCTGGCCCGGATTGCCGTGCCCGACGAGGTAGGGCTGGAATGGCTCAAAAGCCTTGCCGATCCGGCCGACGATCTGCGCCTGCCGATGAAGGGCCCGCTGCGAACGCTGCGCGAGGGCAGGGCCGATCTGCACCGGGCCGGCCTTGCGCTGGCCAAATCGGCGCGGCTCTTGCCGGCGGTCCTGCTGGTGGCCATCCCCGACGGCCCGGGATTGGCGCTGCGCGAAGGGCTGACCCTTCTGGCCTTGCCAGAGATCCTGCCCGAACTGACGCGGCTCTCGCCGCTGCATCCCGTGTCGGCGGCGCGGGTGCCCATGGTCGCCTCTCAGGCGGGCCGTGTCCATGTCTTCCGCCCCGAGGATGGCGGCGAGGAACATTACGCCATCGAGATCGGCCGCCCCGACCGCAGCCAACCGGTTCTGGCGCGGCTCCATTCGGCGTGTTTCACCGGCGACGTGCTGGGCAGCCTGAAATGCGACTGCGGCCCGCAGCTGCGCGCCGCCCTGGCCCAAATGGGGGCCGAGGGGGCCGGGGTGCTTCTTTACCTCACTCAGGAGGGGCGCGGCATCGGACTTGCCAACAAGATGCGCGCTTATTCCTTGCAGGATCAGGGCTTTGACACGGTCGAGGCCAACCACCGGCTGGGATTTGAGGATGACGAGCGCGATTTCCGCATCGGGGCCGACATCCTGCGCCGGATGGGGTTCGGCGCGGTGCGGCTGATGACCAACAACCCCCGCAAGATCGAGATGATGGAGGGCTGCGGCATCGCCGTGGCCGAACGGGTGGCGCTGAAGGTTGGGCGCAATCCGCAGAACGCCGATTATCTGGCGACCAAGGCCAGCAAGTCTGGGCATCTGCTTTGACGCCGCTGGACATGGTGGTGACGCCGATGGGCCTGCGGTTTCTGGGCCGTCGGGTGCCCTGCTCGGTCGGGCGCGGCGGCATCGCGACCCGCAAACGCGAGGGCGATGGCGCCACCCCTGCGGGCGTGCACCGGATCGTGGGCATGCTCTACCGGCCCGACCGCATGGCGCGCCCCGCCGATTGGGCCCTGCCCATCGGCCCGTCCGACCTGTGGTCGGATGATGTGCGAGACCCGGACTACAATCTGATGGTCCGCGCGCCGCATCGCTTTTCGCACGAAAGGCTGTCGCGCGCCGATCCGATGTATGATCTGATCCTGATCACCGACTGGAACTGGCCCTCGGCCGTTCCGGGACGCGGCTCTGCGATCTTTCTCCACCGCTGGCGCCGCCCCGGCGCGCCGACCGCCGGCTGCGTGGCCATGGCGGCTCATGACCTCTTGTGGATCGCCCGGCATCTGCAACCGCGCAGCCGGCTGATCGTGCCGGGCTGAAAGACCTTCCCAAAACGCTTTGGAGGTCCTAAGCTCGTGGCATCAGAGGGAGGGCCGCATCATGGCAAAAACGGCGTCCACCACGGATGACGACATCTTCGCCCTGCGACTGGAGCGCAGCGCGCCGGACCTGTGGCCCATGCTGGACAACTTGTACGGCCAGCATGCCGAGTACGACGGTTTTCGCGACCGGCTGCTTGCGACCCTGCGCCAAGGCTGGGCCGCGCGGCCGAAAGACCTCAAGCGGCTCGACCTCAAGCGCGATCTGGAACCCGACTGGTTTCTGCGCCCCGCCATGGCCGGCTATGTCTTCTACATCGACCGCTTTGCCGGAAATCTGACCGATGTGCTGACCAAGCTCGACTATCTGGAAGACCTTGGCATCACCTATGTGCATTTCATGCCCTGTCTGCACCCGCGCCCCGGTGACAGCGACGGCGGCTATTCGGTGATGGACTACCGCGAGATCAATCCGGCCTATGGCACGATGGCCGAGTTTGAAAAAGTCACCGCCGCACTGCGGGCGCGCGGAATCTCGGTCTGCATCGACCTTGTGCTGAACCACACTGCCAAGGAACATGCCTGGGCACAGGCCGCCGCGAAGGGGAACGCCAAGTATCAGGACTATTACCTGATGTATGACGACCCTGCCCTGCCGCGCGAATATGAAAAGACCCTGGTCGAGATTTTTCCCAACACCGCGCCGGGCAGTTTCACCGAATATCCGCATTTCGGCAAATGGGTCTGGACCACGTTCAACGAACATCAGTGGGATCTGAACTGGGCCAATCCGGAGGTGTTTCTGGAAATCACCGAGGTGATGCTGTTCCTTGCCAACAAGGGCGTCGATGTACTGCGGCTGGATGCGGTGGCCTTCATGTGGAAAAGACTCGGCACGCGCTGCCAGTCCGAGCCTGAGGTGCACATGCTGTTGCAAGCCCTGCGCGCCTGCTGCCGGATCGCCTGCCCCGCCGTCCTGCATCTGGAAGAGGCCATCGTCGGCCCGGCCGAGATGCTGCCCTATCTGGGCCGCGGCCGCCACGACGGGCGCGAAGGCAACCTCGCCTATCACAACAGCCTGATGGTACAGTTCTGGAGCGCGCTGGCCACCCGCGATGCGCGCCTGATGCGGCATGTGCTGGCCACCCACTTCCCGGAACGGCTGACCAATGCGACCTATGCCACCTATATCCGCTGCCATGATGACATCGGCTGGGCCATCACCGACGAGGATGCCGGCGCGCTGCACATGTCGGGCGGGGCGCATCGCAACTTCCTGTCGAATTTCTACGAGGGCAGCTTCCCGGGCTCTTTCGCGCGGGGCGAGCTGTTTCAGGTCAACCAGGAGACCGGCGACAAGCGGATCTCGGGCAGTTTCGCCTCGCTCGCTGGCCTTGAACGCGCCGAGGAAGAGGGCGATGCCGAGGCGGCCGCGCTGGCCGTGCAGCGCATCCTGCTGGGCCATGCGCTGATCGCCTCGTTCGGCGGCATCCCTTTGATCTATATGGGGGATGAGCTGGCCACGCTGAACGACTACAGCTATCACGAGGTGGCCGAACACGCGCACGACAGCCGCTGGGTGCACAGGCCCCGGATGGACTGGCATCTGGCGCATTTCCGGCATTCCGATGACGGCCCGGCCGGTCAGGTGTTTCGCGGCACCAGGCACATCCTGGCGCGGCGCAAGGCCACGCCGGCCCTGCATGCCGATCACCCGGTGCAGATCATCGACCCCGGCCTCATCGGTCTGTTTGCCTTTGTCCGCAAGGCGCCGACCGGCGCGATGCTGTGTCTGTTCAACATGACCGAGCACTGGCTGCACCTGCCCGAAGCCGTGGCGCGGGCGCAGGGTGTCACGCTGATGTATGACGCGCTGTCGGATCACCGGGTGACCTCGCATGACGGCGCGATCGCCCTGCCGCCCTATGCGCGGGTCTGGCTGACCTGAGGCGCATCAGGCGGCGGGCGGCTGCCCGTACTGTCGCGCCCCGAAGATGGCCGAGCCGACCCGGACATGCGTCGCGCCCAGGCTGATGGCGGTTTCGAAATCGCTGCTCATACCCATCGACAGGCCGGCCAATCCGTTGCGGGCGGCCATCGCGGCCAGGGCGCGGAAATGCGGCGCCGGATCCTCGCCCTCAGGCGGAATGCACATCAGGCCTGCGGGGCGCAGATCAAGCGCGCGGCAGTCCTTCAGAAAGCCGTCAAGCGCCTCTGGGAGGATGCCGGCCTTCTGCGGCTCGGCTCCGGTATTGACCTGCACGAACAGCTCCGGGCAAGCCCCGCGCGCCTGCGCCAGCTTTGCCAGCTTTTCGGCCAGGGACATGCGGTCCAGCGTGTGGATCGCATCGAAGAGTTCGACAGCCTGCTTGGCCTTGTTGGTCTGCAAGGGGCCGATCATGTGGACAGAGACCCCTTGGAATTCGGCCCGCAGGTCGGGCCACTTGGCGGCGGCCTCCTGCACGTAATTCTCGCCAAAGACGCGGTGGCCGGCGTGCAGCACCGAAATCACGCGGTCCAGAGGCTGCACCTTGGACACTGCCACCAGACAGACTGACCCCGGCGCGCGCCCGGCCGCCGCCTCTGCCGCGGCAATCCTGGATTTGATTTCGTCGAGCATGATCACGCCCTTCCCTGTTCCTGGCCCGCAAATAGCAAAAGAGCGGGCCGAAGCCCGCTCTTTCCTGTGACACTGTTGTGTCGATCAGAAGTCGAAACGCACGCCGATGTCGGCAGCGGTTTCGCCAGCCCAATCCGGACGGATCGAGCCCGACAGACGCGCACCGCCACCCAGGGCATAGTCGGCACCGACGCCGGCAATGGTCTGGTTCTTCACGGTGTTGTCGTTGGTGTTGGCGATGTAGCCCTTCAGGGTGATCGCGCCCATGGTGTAGTTGCCATAGAGCGTGGTGATCGAAGCGGCCTTGGTCGGCGCCAGCGTCGAACCGGTCAGGCCGAGGTTGGTGCCGTTGTTGTAGTTCAGGCCAACGTTGATATCTGGCGACACAGCGTAAGCCGCACCGACGAAGTTGTAGAACTGGTCCTTGACGCCTTGCGAGTTCTTGGCGGCACCGGCAGCAACAGTGAACTGACCAACAGTGTAGTCAGCCGAGATGCTGTATTCCTTGTCCGCGCCGACAGGCTGCTTGGCCAGGGTCTGGTCGTGGTTGATGACCGAGATCCGGGCATTCAGCGGGCCAGCCGAGTAGCTGAAGAACACGCCCATGCGGTTCGCGTCAGCGAGGCTGTACTGGCTGCTGCGATACGAGTCGAAGTTGTAAGCTTCACCGAAGCTGCTGTCTTCGAAGCCCATTTCCGAGTTGTAGAACAGCGCAACCGAGTCCAGAGCCTCGTTCACGTTACCAACTTCCATACGCATGCCGTTGGCGGTCGCGTACAGCATGGCAGCGTTCGGAATGCCCGCTTGGGTGTTGTTGGCGTTCGATTCCAGACGCAGACGGCCACCGAAGGTCACGCCGCCATCGGTCACGGTCTTGCCGTCGATGTTGATGCGCATACGCTCGTCGATCACGGCCTTGGCGGCACCGACGCCGGGATTGCTGTAGTAGGCGACACCGAAGCGGCCATAGCCCGAGAACGTGATGTCAGCCGAAGCGGCCGAGGCGAACCCAACCAGGACGGTGGTAGCAAGAAGAATCTTTTTCATAGTTTCCCTCGTTGTCTTTTCAGGGGTAGCCCAACTCAGGCGAGTCCGAACTGGGTATGGCCCTGTTTCGCCTTTCGGATGGCCGATTGCAACGTGAAGGACAGGCGCGGCGGGCAAAGGCAAAGCCATTGGTGCAGCTTTGCCACAGTTCCGTCACCCCACCGCCTCAACCTGACAAGGATCGCGCGCGCTCGTCACGCGCCCGCGCGAAAGCAGGGCTTGCACCCGCTGCGGCAGCCCCGAACCAAAGGCCCGCCCGGTCGGCACGGCGACAGAACTGCCCCGCCTTCGCGGCACGGCCCAAAGCCTTGATTCGACCGGCCCCCGGGCTCTCGATCAGGGCCGCCCGCGCGCCTGCCGGGTCTTTGGCGGGGGAAAAGCCTTGGCAGCCCTGCCGCTCTGGGCTAGACACGGCGGAAACCCGGGGGTTCGGATGGTTCTTCACCGCCACAAAGCTGTTGTTTCCGCCTTGGCACTTTGTGTCACGCTTTCCGCTTGCGGCGGCGGCGGGCTTTTTGGCAACCGCAACCGCACGGCAGAGCCGGCGCTTCCGGCCGACACGACAGAGATTTCGCCGGCGGACCGTTCGGCTCAGGTCGCGGCGGACAACGGCTTGCTGGACAACCGTCCGCGCGCCAAGATCTGGGACCTGTTCAACCACAACTCGAATCCCAACGTCACCGTCAAGGTGAACAAGTATATCTGGAACGCCTCGCTCGATGTGCTGAACTTCCTGCCGATCCAGTCGGTCGACCCCTTCACCGGGGTGATCGTGACCGGATACGGCACGCCTCCGGGGGGCGGACGCAGCTACCGGGCCACGATCTATGTGCAGGACCCGGCGCTGGACGCCCGCTCGCTGAAACTGTCGCTGCAAGGCAGCAACGGCGCTTCGGTGGCGCCCGAGACCGTATCGGCCGTCGAAGATGCGATCCTGAACCGCGCCCGCCAGCTGCGCATCGCGGATTCTCATCTGTAACCAGCCCGCCGGGGCGATTTTTTCGCCCGGTCCGGCCCCTGCGGCTGGACCTTCCGCAGATTACAGGTGTAATTCCGGCCCGGTCGAACTTCCCTAATGCATGGGCCAGATATGTCGCGCTATGAACCCGCCGTGATCGAACCGAAATGGCAGAAGGCCTGGGACGAGGCGCAGGCCTTTCAGGCAAGGCGCGACCCGGCCCGGCCCAAGTACTATGTGCTTGAGATGTTCCCCTACCCTTCGGGCCGCATCCACATGGGCCATGTGCGCAACTACACGATGGGCGATGTGGTGGCGCGCACCAAGGCGGCGCAGGGCTTTTCCGTGCTGCATCCGATGGGCTGGGACGCTTTCGGCATGCCGGCCGAGAACGCCGCGATGGAGCGCGGCGGCCATCCGCGCGACTGGACCTATGGCAACATCGCCGACATGCGCGCGCAGATGAAGCCGCTCGGCCTGTCGATCGACTGGAGCCGGGAACTCGCCACCTGCGACCCGGAGTATTACGGCCAGCAGCAGGCCATGTTCATCGAC
Organism: bacterium; assembly: GCA_016124195.1. Taxonomy (GTDB): domain Bacteria; phylum Pseudomonadota; class Alphaproteobacteria; order Rhodobacterales; family Rhodobacteraceae; genus Stagnihabitans. Next base: position 71,214 of record WGOE01000005.1, read on the forward strand.
ATGATGGAAGCGGGGCTGGTCTATCGCAAGAACGCGGTCGTGAACTGGGACCCGGTGGACATGACCGTTCTGGCCAATGAACAGGTCATAGACGGGCGCGGCTGGCGGTCGAATGCGCTGGTTGAACGCCGGGCCCTGACCCAGTGGTTCTTCAAGATCTCGGACTATTCGGCCGAGCTTTTGGCCGCGCTGGACGGGTTGAAGGACTGGCCGGAAAAGGTGCGCCTGATGCAGGCCAACTGGATCGGCAAGAGCACCGGCCTGCAATTTGCCTTCAAGACGGTCGGCGCCCCCGCTGGGTTCGAGACGCTGGAGGTCTACACGACCCGGCCCGACACGCTGCTGGGCGCCTCTTTCGCGGCCATTTCGCCCGATCATCCGCTGGCCAAGGCGCTGGAATCCGACCCCGCTGTAGCCGCTTTCACAGCGCTGGCCCGCAAGGGCGGCACCTCGGCCGAAGAGATTGAAACGGCAGAGAAGATCGGCTTTGACACCGGCATCCGCGTCAAGCATCCGCTGGACCCGGACCAGGAATTGCCGGTCTGGATCGCCAATTTCATCCTGATGGACTATGGCACGGGCGCGATTTTTGGCTGCCCGGCCCATGACGCGCGCGACTTTGAATTCGCCACGAAATACGGGCTGCCGATCACCTCTGTCTTTGTGGCGCAGGGGGCCGAGGATTCCCCGCTGACCGAAGCCTACGTGCCGATGAAGTCCGAACGGGTGCATTACGTGCGCGGCTTTGCCGGCAACGCCGTCCAGACCGGCGAAGAGGCCATCGCCGCCGCCGTGGCCCATGCCGAGGCGCAGGGCTATGGCAAGGGTGTCACCAACTACCGCCTGCGCGACTGGGGGATTTCCCGGCAACGCTACTGGGGTTGCCCGATTCCGGTGATCCACTGCGCCACCTGCGGCGTCGTGCCTGAAAAGAAAGAGAATCTGCCCGTCGAACTGCCCTATGACGTAAGCTTCGACAAACCCGGCAACCCGCTGGACCGCCACCCGACCTGGCGCGATTGCACCTGCCCGAAATGCGGCGCTGCAGCCAAACGCGAAACCGACACGATGGACACCTTTGTCGATTCGTCCTGGTACTACGCCCGCTTCACCGCGCCGCGCGCCACCACGCCGACCGTGGCCGACGATGTCGATTACTGGATGAACGTCGATCAGTATATCGGCGGCATCGAACACGCGATCCTGCACCTTTTGTATTCCCGCTTCTTCGCCCGCGCGATGCACAAGACCGGCCATCTGCCGGTGAAGGCGATCGAGCCGTTCAACGCGCTCTTCACCCAAGGCATGGTGACGCACGAGATCTACAAGACCACCGACGCGCAGGGCCGGCCCGTCTATCACCTGCCCGAAGACATCGTGCGGACCGAGGCGGGGGCGACCCTGGCTGACGGGACCGCGGTCGAGGTGATCCCCTCGGCCAAGATGTCCAAGTCGAAGAAGAACGTTGTGGACCCGATGCACATCATCGCCTCCTTCGGGGCGGATACCGCGCGCTGGTTCGTCATGTCGGACAGCCCGCCGGAACGCGATGTGGAATGGACGGCTTCGGGCGCCGAGGCGACCTTCAAGCATCTGTCGCGGGTCTGGGCCCTGTCGACCCGAATCGCCGAGATGCCGGCCGATCACAAGGGAGAGGGCGACGACGACCTGTTGCGCGCCATGCACCGCGCGATAGCCGAGGTGACCTCGGGGATCGAGGGCTTTGCCTTCAACAAGGCCATCGCCAAGCTTTATGAATTCACCAATGCCATCGCGCGGGCCTCGGCCTCGACTGTGGTGATGAAAGAGGCAATCCGCACCCTGTCGCGGCTGATGTCGCCGATGACGCCGCATCTGGCCGAGGAAATCTGGACCCTGCAGGGCGGCACCGGGCTTTGCACGCAATCGCCTTGGCCCAAGGCCGACCCGGCCATGCTGATCGACGACAGCGTGACCCTGCCGATCCAGATCAATGGCAAGCGCCGGGCGGAAATCAGCGTACCCAAGGATCTGTCCGCGGCCGAGGTTGAAAAGCTGGCCCTTGCCAACGAGGATGTCATGCGCTTCCTCGCCGGTCAGACGGTCAGGAAGCTGATCGTGGTTCCGGGGCGCATCATCAATGTCGTGGTCTAGACGCAGCTTCCTGTTCCTGCCGCTCGCCGCCTGCGGCTTCACGCCGGCCTTTGGCACCAAGGGTCCGGCGGAAAAGCTCTTGGGCACGGTGCACGCCAGCGACCCGACCGACAAGAACAGCTTCGATTTCGTCCAGCGCCTGGAAGAGCGACTGGGCCGGCCGACCGACCCGCTGTACGATCTGACCTATGTGATCACGACCGATGCCGTGGGCGTCGGAATCACGCCGGACGGTGCGATCACGCGCTACAATCTGACCGGCGGCCTTGACTGGACGCTGACACGGCGCAAGGACGGGCTAAGGATGACGGGCGGGCATATCGACCAGTTCACCTCTTATTCCGCCACGGGGTCGACGATTGCCGGCCTGACCGCCCAAACCGATGCCAGCCTGCGGCTGATGCGACTTTTCGCCGATGACGTGGTGTTGCGGCTGACGGCGGCTTCGGCCAGCTTTCCGGCATGAAGCTCGCCGGGGCGGAGGCGCGGCGCTATCTGGCCCGGCCCGATCCGGCCAAGGCGGCACTGGTGATCTTTGGCGAAGACGCCATGCGCGTGACGATGAAGCGGGCCGAGGCGGTGCTGGCGCTCGCCGGCCCGGGCGCCGACGAAGAAATGCGTCTGACCCGCATTCCCGCAGCCGACCTGCGCAAGGACGCCGCCGCCTTGCAAGACGCGGTCAAGGCCCGCGGCTTTTTTCCCGGCGCGCGGGTCGTGGTGGTCGAGGATGCCACGGACGGCCTGTCGGCCACCCTTCAGGCCGCCTTCGACGACTGGCGCCCGGGCGATGCCAATATCGTCGTGACGGCGGGCAACCTTACGGGCAAATCCTCGCTCAAGACCCTGGCCGAAAAGCACCCCGCCGTCATCTGCATCGGCCTTTACGACGACCCGCCGACCCGCGAAGAGATCGAGGCCGAGCTGAAACGCGCAGGCCTGGCCCAGGTGCCGGGCGATGCCATGGCCGAACTGATGACCCTGTCGCGCAGCCTTGACCCCGGCGATTTCCGCCAGACCCTTGAAAAGATTTCACTTTACAAGTTTCAGGACGCAGCGCCCCTCACGCCTTCCGAAATCGCCGCCCTGACCCCTGCCACCATGGAAACCGAGGCCGAAGACCTGTTGGATGCCGTGGCCGAACAGCGCATGGGCGATATCGGCCCCGTGCTGCGCAGGCTTGAGGGGCAAGGCATGCTGCCGGTGACCCTTTGCATCGCGGCCCTGCGCCACTTCACCACGCTGCATCTGATGAGCACCGACCCCGATGGCCCTGCCTCTGGCTTTGCCCGGGCGCGCGGGTTTTTCAAACGGCGCGACCGGATGCTGAAACAGGCGTCAAACTGGTCAACCCGCCAGATCGAAAAGGCGCTTGCCCTTTTGGTGGAAACCGACCTGACGCTGCGGTCTTCCTCGCGGGCGCCGCTGATGGCGGTGATGGAGCGCACGCTGATCCGCATCGCGCGCCGCTAGGGCGCAGGGCAGCCGTGCAATTCGACCGAATGGTCCGGCGCCAGCACCGTTACGGTGACTCCGCCGCGGTCCAGCGCGAAGGGCGCGCCGTTCGGCGGCACCAGATCGGTCTCGGAGACCAATACCGCGCCCTCGCGATGCGATTTGCTCTCCGACACCCAGATGCTGGGATCGGGAGTTTCGAACACCACCGTTTCGGCCTTGCCCTGCACCGGCACATTGATGCGGGCGGTCAGGCGCAGGCCATCTGCGATCGGCTCGACCTTGCATCGGGCCTCGGCGCTGCGGCTTTGCACAGGACCGGCCTTCAAGGCCGCCGAAATCAGATCATCCTTGGCGCCGGGGCCATTCAGATCCTCGGACAGGGTCAGATGCGCCGGCATGCAGACCGTGTGGCAGACGCCAAGGTCCATCTTGACCGCAAGCAGCACCGGCTTGGACGGATCGACGGCCACCACCTCGACCGGCAGGACCAGCCGGTCCAGATAGCCGATGGTCATCATGCCGTTCAGCGTCAGAACCTTGGGGCTGGGCCAATGAAACTGCACGGATTTCAGATTGGTCGAGCCGGACCAGTCGAAGACCGGCGGAATCCCTGCATCGCCCGGTGCGCGCCAGTAGGTCTTCCACTCCGGCGCCAGTTTGAGGTCCACGGCCGCCATGTAATGCCCGTCGGCCATGCGCCAGCCGGACAAAAGCTGCCCCTGCACCACATCATCCTGGCTTTCCGCGAAAGCAGGACCGGCGAGCAGAAGCGACAGGATCAAGGTTTTCATCATGCGCCAAAGGTAGGCAAATCGCCCTGCGCGGGAAAGCCCCCCGCCATCACTTTGCGGCGACGTTGGTGTGATCCCGGCTCGAGGGGGTTGAGCGCAAGGGGACTTCGCCGCATCTTGGGGCAAAGGGGATGATTCCATGGACCTGACCGGCAAATTGATCGTGGCCATGCCCGCCATGGGCGACACGCGGTTTCAGCGCGCCGTCATCCTGATCTGCGCGCATACGGCTGAGGGGGCCATGGGTCTCATCATAAACAAGCCGCTGACCGACCTCAGCTTTTCCGACCTTCTGACCCAGCTGAAAATTCCGCGCGGCGGGCAGGGGCGCGACATCCGGGTGCATTTCGGCGGACCGGTCGAACGCGGGCGCGGCTTTGTGCTGCATTCGCCCGACTATTCGGGTGGGCAGGCCACCACGACGGTTGGCGGCACCTATGGCATGACCGGCACGCTGGATGTGCTCGAGGCGCTGGCCAAGGGCACCGGGCCGCGCCAGGCCCTTCTGGCGCTTGGCTATTCCGGTTGGGGTCCGGGCCAGCTGGAGACCGAGATCGCCCGCAACGACTGGCTGACCGGCGAGCCTTCGGATGCGCTGATCTTTGGCGAGGAGGACCCGCGTAAATGGGGCCATGCCCTGCAAAGCATGGGCATCGACCCGGTTTCGCTGTCGGCCACGGCGGGGCGGGCCTGAGGTTTCCTCGCCGCCTTATTCTTGCTATCGCTGCGGCTTGAAGGCGGGCGGCGGTGGGGGCGGGGTTCGGTGACGGATGCATTGGTGATCGGGGCGGGTCCGGCTGGCCTGATGGCGGCCGAGGAACTGGCCCGCGCCGGACGCCGCGTTGTGATCTGCGAGGCCAAGCTCTCGCCCGCGCGCAAGTTCCTGATGGCCGGCAAGAGCGGGCTGAACATCACGAAGGATCAGGCGCTTGCCGCCTTTGTGCAAACCTTTGACGCGCCCGCGCTGGCGCCGATGCTGGCAGAGTTCGGCCCCGAAGCCGTGATGGGCTGGTGCCGCGAACTGGGGCAAGAGGTGTTCACCGGATCTTCGGGCCGGGTGTTTCCCGTGGCGATGAAGGGCTCGCCCCTGTTGCGGGCCTGGCTGCTGCGTCTGGGCGGGCTGGGGGTGGACCTGCGCACCCGCTGGCGATGGACCGGGTTTGACGCCGGCGGCGTGGTCTTTCAGACCCCTGACGGCGTCAGGATCCTGGCACCGGCCGTCACGGTTCTGGCGCTGGGGGGTGCCAGCTGGGCGCGGCTTGGGTCCGATGCGGCCTGGGTGCCATGGCTGTCAGACAAAGGGGTCGAGATCCGCCAATTCAGACCGGCAAACATGGGCTTTTCGGTGGACTGGTCGGCCCATATGGCCAAGTTCTTCGGCGAGGCAGTGAAGGGCGTGGCCCTTTGCGTCGGCCCAAGGCGCGAGCGGGGTGAGTTCGTGATTTCCGCCAAGGGGGTGGAGGGCGGCGGCATCTATGCCGTCTCGCGGGCGCTGCGCGAGGGGGCGGGCCTGCGGCTCGACCTGATGCCGGATCTGGCCGAGGCGGTCGTTGCCGCCCGGCTGGCCGCGATGCGTGGCGGCGAGACCTTGACGAACCGGCTGCGCAAGCTGGGGCTGTCCAGCGTCGCCGTGGCCCTGGTGATGGAGTTCGGCCGCGATCTGCCGACCCTGCAAGCGGTCAAGACGCTGCCCCTCCGCCTTGGCCCGCCGCGCCCGCTGGACGAGGCGATCTCTTCCGCCGGGGGCGTGGCGTTTTCCGGTCTGACCGCGGACCTGGAGCTCAAGGCCCTGCCCCGGACCTTTGTCTGTGGCGAAATGCTGGACTGGGAGGCGCCGACCGGCGGATATCTTCTGACCGGCTGCCTTGCGACCGGCCGCTGGGCGGGGCGGGCCGCGGCGCGGCGCTATTTGCCCGAACCCGCCGTCTCTGACCCTTCCCGCGTCAGGTAATAAGCCAACAGGATCGGCAGGAAGGTCGTGGCAAAGACGACCATGGCCACCACATTGGTGACCGGACGCTGGCGCGGGCGGATCAGTTCGTCCAGCATCCAGATCGGCAGGGTCTTGGAGGCAGCGCCGGTGCCGGCGGTGAAGGTGGTGACAATCACTTCATCGAAAGACAGGGCAAAGGCAAGCATGCCACCCGCCAGCAGCGCGGTGCCCAGATTGGGCAACAGGATGTAGCGGAAGGTCTGAAAGGCATTGGCCCCAAGATCGGCCGAGGCCTCAAGAATGCCGCCTGACAGACGGCGGAACCGGGCGACAGCGTTGTTGTAGACGATGACGATGCAGAAGGTGGCATGGCCAAGCACGATGGTCTGCCAGCCGAAATTCAGATGCAGCATCGGGATGGCCGAACGCAGGGCGATGCCGGTGATCACGCCCGGCAAGGCGATCGGCAAGACGATCAGCAGGGACAACTGGTCGCGGCCAAAAAAGCGTGCCCCGCTCATCGCGGCGGCGACCAGCGTGCCTAGAACCAGGGCCAGCAGGGTGGAGAAGAGCGCCACCTGCAAGGAAAGCATCAGGGGCGGCCATATGTCGGCCCGGTTCCAGGCCACGGCGAACCATTGTGTCGTCAGGCCGGGCGGCGGGAAGGTGAAGGTCCGCTCGTCCGTCGTGAAGGCGTAAAGGAAGATCAACAGGATCGGCAGATGCAGGAACAAAAGCCCGGCAAGGGCCGCGATCCTTAGCGGCCATGACGCTTCAGAGCGCATCGAAAGCTCCGGCCCGGCGGGCGAGGGTCAGATAGACCAGCATGATCAGGATCGGCACCACCGCGAAGGCCGCGGCCAGGGGCACATTCCCCGCGGTGCCCTGCAGTTGGTACACCGCCATGCCGATGAAGCTGGCGGAATTGCCGATGATCTGCGGGATGATGTAATCGCCCAGGGTCAGAGAGAAGGTGAAGATCGACCCCGCGATGATGCCCGGCAAGGCGAGCGGCAGGGTCACGGTCCGAAAGGTCTGGCCCGCGGTGGCGCCAAGATCGGCCGAAGCCTCGAGCATCGAGGTCGGCACCCTTTCGAGCGCGGCCTGCATCGGAAGGATCATGTAGGGCAGCCAGACATAGCAGAAGACGAGGAAGGTGCCGATATAGCTGGTGGACAGCGAACTGCCGCCGATGCCGGGCAGGCTCAGGGCGGCGTCCAGAAGCCAGTCGGTATGCGTCGCCGTGGCGGCCCAGGTCACGATGCCTTCCTTGGCGAGGATCAGCTTCCAGGCATAGACCTTGACAAGATAGCTCGACCACAGGGGCAGCATGACGCCAAGGTAGAAGGCCGCCTTCCAGCGCCCCCTCGCAAAGCGGGCGGCGTAATAGGCGACGGGAAAGGCGATCACGCCCGACGCCACCGTCACCGAAAGCGCCATCAGGAGGGTGCGCGTTATCACGTCGAAGTTGGAGGGGCGGAAGAGCTGGGCATAGGTCTTGAGCGTAAGCTCCGGCACGATGAGGCCGGAGAAGTCGTCGATCGAATAGAAGGATTGCAGCAGCAGTGCTGCCAGCGCGCCAAGATAGACGAGGCCCAGCCACAAGAGCGGCGGCGCCAGCAAAAGGCCAAGCAGCAGCCGGGGATGGCGCCAGAACAGCGTCGTCAGGCGCGAGGCCACCGACCGGGAGGGGAAGACCGCCGGGCTCATCGGCGGCCAGCCGAAGGGGGCGCTGCCCCCTTCACCCCCGGGATATTTGCAAACAGATGAAATGGGGTCATTCGGCGTCGATCACATGCAGGGCCGCGGGGGCGAAGGTCAGGGTGATGGGGGCGCCCTCGGGCGGGACCTGGGTGCCGGCGGGCAGGAAGGCTGCAATCTCGGTGCCCTGGACCGCAAGCGTGACCCGGGTGCCAAGCCCGAGATAGCGCTGGCCCTGCACAGTCCCGGTCAGGGCGGGGCCGGGCGCGGCGCTCTGGGCCAGATGCAGGGCCTCGGGGCGCAGGCTGCTCCACTTCGGCGGGCCGCCGAGGCTTGCGGTCAGGGCGGGCGGCAGAAGGTTGGACGATCCCACGAAGTCGGCCACGAAGCGGGTGGCCGGCTGGGTGTAGATCTGGGACGGCGTGCCGATCTGGGCGATCTTGCCGTTGTGAAAGACGGCGAGGCTGTCGGCCATGGACAGCGCCTCGCCCTGGTCATGGGTGACGAAGACAAAGGTGATGCCCAGGCGGCGCTGCAGGGATTTCAGTTCGTCCTGCATCGCCTCGCGCAGCTTGAGGTCGAGGGCGCCCAGAGGTTCGTCCAGAAGCAGGACGCGCGGCTCGCCCACCAGGGCGCGGGCGAGGGCGACGCGCTGGCGCTGGCCACCAGACAGTTGGGCGGGTTTGCGCCCGCCGTAGCCGTCCAGCTTGACGAGGTCCAGCATCGCCTCGGCCTTGGCATGGCGCGCGGCGCGGCCCATTCCCTTGACCATCAGCCCATAAGCCACGTTGTCGCGCACATTCATGTGCGGGAACAGCGCGTAGTCCTGAAACACCGTGTTGACGTTGCGCAGATGCGGCGGGACGGCCGAGACATCCTCGCCAAAGATGCGGATCTGTCCGTACGAGGGCTGCTCGAAGCCCGAGATCAGCCGCAGGCAGGTGGTCTTGCCAGAGCCGGACGGCCCCAGCATGGCAAAGAAGGCGCCCTCCGCAATCGTAAGGTCAACGGCATCGACCGCCTTCACGGGGCCGAAATGCCGTGAGACGGCGCGGAATTCGACGGCAGGGCTCATGCGACAGGTCCGAAAAAGGCCGGGCGGGGAAGACCCCGGCCCGGATGAGGTAGGATGGGCAATCTGCCCATGCCGGCGTCAGTTGCCCCCGACGACGGCCATGAAATCCGACACCCAGCGCGCATAGGGCACGCAGGCGCCCGCCCCCGCCGCGCAATCGGCGATCGGCGTGGTCCAGAAGCGGATCTTGTCGAAGGTCTCGGACCCGTTGGCCTTGCAGCCCTCGGCGGTTTGCTGGCCCGAACCGTCGGTGCAGGCCGCCGGCACCACCGGGACCGAGCCGAACCAGACCGACAGATCCGATTGCAGGTTCGAATTCAGCGTGTGTTCCATCCACTTGTATGCGCAGTTCGGATGCGGCGCATCGGTCGCCATCATCGTGGTGTCGGACCAGCCGGTGGCCCCTTCCGAGGGGATGGTCGAGCCGACCGGCGCCTTCTCGCCCAGAAGCAGGTTGACCTGATAGGGCCAGGAGGACGAGGCGACGATGCCTTCGTTCTTGAAATCATCGGTCTGGACGGTCGCATCGCTCCAATAGCGCGACACAAGCTTGCGCTGCCCGCGCAGAAGGTCCAGAGCCGCCGCATATTGCGGTTCGGTCAGTTCATAAGGGTTGGTGATGCCAAGCTCGGGCTTGTGCGCCATCAGGTAAAGGGCGGCATCGGCCACATAGATCGGGCCGGAATAGGCCTGCACCCGTCCCTTGTTGGATTTGCCGTCGGGCAGGTTCTGTTCCTCGAACACCACCGACCACGAGGTGGGCGCCTCCTTGAATACATCCGTGTTGTACATCAACACGTTGGGCCCCCATTGATAGGGCACGCCATAGTGCTTGCCGCCGACGGTGAACCAGGCGCCATCCTTCAGCCGCGGGTCCAACTTGCTCCAGGACGGGATCAGCGCGGTGTTGATCTCTTGCACCTTCTTGCCCGCCACCAGCCGCAGCGAGGCATCGCCCGAGGCGGTGACAAGGTCGAACCCGCCCTGGTTCATCAGCGTCACCATCTCGTCCGAGGTGCCGGCGGTCTTGACGTTGACCTTGCACGAGGTCTCTTTCTCGAACTTGGTGATCCAGTCGAAGTCCTTGTCGCTTTCGCCACGCTCCATATAACCGGGCCAGGCGACGATATCGACCTCGCCCTCGCCCGGGCCGATGGCGGTGACCTGGGCCAGCAGCGGCGAGGTCGCAAGGCTAAGGGCAACAAGGCCGGTGGCCACGAATTTCAGTTTCTGCATTTGCAAGCTCCCTGAATTTGCGCATGTCGCGCAGTGCCGCTTGAGCGGTCATATGATCAAATTAAAGAGAGCCATGCGGGAAGCAAGCAGAATCGCTGGGCCCCGGAACAGCGTGTCCCGGGGCGCCACAGGTTTGGGCGCCTCAGACGCGCTCCAGCGCCACGGCGATGCCCTGGCCCACGCCGATGCACATGGTGGAGAGGCTGCGCTGGCCGGGGGCGAGGTCCAGCGCCGCGGTGCCGGTGATCCGCGCACCCGACATGCCGAGCGGATGGCCAAGGGCGATGGCCCCGCCGTTGCGGTTGACGCGCGGGTCATCGTCGGCGATGCCCAGTTCGCGCAAGGTGGCAAGACCCTGGCTGGCAAAGGCCTCGTTCAGTTCGATCACCGCGAAATCGGCCTCGGTCAGGCCAAGGCGGGCCATCAGATTCTGGCTGGCCGGCGCCGGGCCGATCCCCATGATGCGGGGCGGCACGCCGGCCGTGGCGCCGCCAAGGACGCGGGCGATGGGTGTCAGGCCATACCGCGCTGCCGTCTCGGCATTGGAGAGGATCAGCGCCGCAGCCCCATCGTTCACACCCGAAGCATTGCCCGCCGTGACGGTGCCGCCTTTGCGGAACGGCGTGCCAAGCTTGGCCAGCGCCTCCATCGTGGTGGCGCGGGGGTGTTCGTCGCGGTCGATGACCAGCGCCTCGCCCTTGCGCTGCGGGATGGTCACGGGCGTGATCTCGCGCGCCAGACGGCCATTGGCCTGCGCGGCCGAAGCCTTGGCCTGCGACCGCAGCGCGAAGGCGTCCTGATCCTCGCGCGAGACCTTGTAATCCTCGGCCACGTTCTCGCCGGTCTCGGGCATGGAATCGACGCCGTATTGCGCCTTCATCACCGGATTGACGAAGCGCCAGCCGATGGTCGTGTCATGGATTTCGGCGTTACGGGAGAAGGCGGTGTCGGCCTTCGGCATCACGAAGGGGGCGCGCGACATGGATTCCACGCCGCCCGCGATCATCAGCCCCGCCTCACCCGCCTTGATCTGGCGCGCGGCGATCAGCACGGCGTCCATGCCCGACCCGCACAGCCGGTTGACCGTGGTGCCTGGCACGCTGACCGGCATTCCCGCCAGGAGCGCCGACATGCGGGCCACGTTGCGGTTGTCCTCGCCAGCCTGATTGGCGCAGCCGAAGATCACGTCATCGACCGCCGCCCAATCGACCCCGGCATTGCGCGCCATCAGCGCCCGCAAGGGCACGGCGCCAAGGTCATCGGCCCGCACCGAAGACAGCGCGCCGCCAAAGCGGCCGATGGGCGTGCGGATATAGTCGCAGATGAAAACGTCGGTCATGACAGCTCCGGTACGATGAGGTCTTGCACCGCGCCGTCCAGATGCAGCGGCGCGCCGGTCAGGGCTTGCAGGTCGGCCAGGGCGATTGACGGCAGCTTTTCGCGCAGCACGAAATGGCCTTCGACGATGTCGATCACGGCAAGCGAGGTATAGATGCGGGTCACGCAGCCCACCCCGGTCAAGGGCAGGGTGCAGCGGTCGAGCAATTTGGGCTTGCCGTCCTTGGTGACGTGTTCGGTGATGACCGCCACCCGCTTGGCCCCGTGAACGAGGTCCATCGCCCCGCCCACCGCGGGCACGCCCTTGGCGCCCACGCTCCAATTGGCGAGGTCGCCGTTCTGCGCCACCTGATAGGCGCCGAGGATCGCCACATCCAGATGCCCGCCGCGCACCATGGCAAAGCTGTCGGCGTGGTGGAAAAAGGCGGCCCCGGGGTTGAGCGTGACGGCCTTCTTGCCGGCGTTGATCAGGTCCCAATCCTCGGACCCCGCGGGCGGAGCCTCGCCAAAGTCAAGGATGCCGTTCTCGGTGTGGAAGATCGCCTGCCGGCCGGGCGGCTGGTACTGGGCCACCATCTCGGGAAAGCCGATGCCGAGGTTGACATAGGCGCCATCCTCGATGTCCTGGGCGGCGCGCCAGGCGATCTGGGCGTTGGAAAGTTTGGTCATGGATACACCGCCTTTGCGCGGTTGAGGACTTCTTCCTGTTGCGGATCAGGCACTTCGACAAGGCGCTGCACAAAGATGCCGGGGGTGACGACGGTTTCGGGGTCGATGGCACCCGGCGCCACGAGGTGGCTGACCTGCACGATGGTCGTTCTGGCCGCCGTGGCCATCAGCGGGGCAAAGTTGCGCGCGGCGGCGCGGTAGGTCAGGTTGCCATGGGTATCGCCCACTTCGGCCTTGATCAGGGCGAAGTCAGCCTTGAGCCAGCGTTCCTGCACATAGGGGCGGCCGTCGAATTCCTCGATCTTCTTGCCCTTGGCCAGGGCGGTGCCGTAGGCGGTGGGCGTGTAGAAGGCCGGGATCCCGGCGCCGCCGGCGCGGATGCGTTCGGCAAGGGTGCCCTGCGGGACCAGCTCCAGCTCGATCTTGCCGGCGAGGTAAAGCTCGGTGAAGACCACCGGATCGGCCGAGCGCGGGAAAGAGCAGATCAGCTTGGCCACCATGCCCTGTTCGATCAGCGCGGCAAGGCCGACATGGCCGTTGCCGGCGTTGTTGTTGACCACGGTCAGGCCGGTCGGATGGCCGGTCGCCACGAAACGGTCGATCAGTGCGTGGATCAGTTCGATCGGCGCGCCTGATCCGCCGAAGCCGCCGATCATCACCGTCGCACCGTCACCGATGCCGGCGACCGCCTCGGCCAGGCTGGGAATTGTCTTGTCCATGAGGGCCCTCCTTCCCGGCCGGATTTAGGCGCAGACAGGCTTTGCGTCCAGCGCATTTGTGCGATATACAACCTTTGTTACCATATCGCACAAAGGCCGCAATGATCAACGCACGGGACACCATGTCGGGGCTGGCCAAGGGGCTGGCGGTGATCGAGACCTTTTCGGCCGCGCGGCCGCGCCAGTCGATTGCCGAGGTCTCGGCCGCCAGCGGGCTCGACAGGGCGACGGCGCGGCGCTGTCTCTTGACGCTGGCAAGCCAGGGCTATGCCGATTACGACGGCAAGTTCTTTACCCTGACGCCGCGGGTGCTGCGGCTGGGCACGGCCTGCCTGGCCACCATGCCGCTGCCGCAGGTCGTGCAGCCCTACCTTGACCGCCTGTCCGAGGATCTCGGCGAAAGCACCTCGGTTTCCATCCTCGACGCGGACGAGATCGTCTATGTCGCCCGCGCCGCGCATCGCAAGGTGATGTCGATCGCGCTGATGCCGGGATCGCGGCTGCCGGCCTTCTGTACCTCGATGGGGCGGGTCCTCCTGGCCGCCCTGCCCGAGGCCGAGGCGCGCCAGCGGCTTAAACCGCCGCTGAGGCCGATGACACCGCGCACCGTCACGGACCCCGAGGCGCTGATGGCGATCCTGGCCGAAACCCGGGTGCAGGGCTGGTGCCTGAATGACCAGGAGGTGGAAATCGGGCTGCGTTCGATCGCCGTACCGGTCATCTCGGCGCGGGGCGTGACGGTGGCCGCGCTCAACCTGGGCATGCCGGTGCGCGGCGAAGCGGCCGGTGATGTCGCCCGCCAATATCTGCCGCCGCTCCTTGCGCTGCAGGCCGAATTGCGCAAGGTCCTGACCTGACCCAAAATTTGCCGAAATCTTGCGGCACAACTCCAAGATGCAACACTTCGTCCCGATCGGGTAGGAAAGGCTGGCATTCAGGGCGGGATTGCCGCATGTTGACCGGGATGCATCGCCCGACGCAGAGCTGACAACAACCAAAGGCCTGAGTTCGTTGACCGAGCCGCCGGAACCGGAAATCGATGTCAATCTTGGTGCGGGACCCGAGGACCGTCCCCATGTGACGCTGAAGGATCTGGGGGCCTATCGCGACAGCCAGTTTCCGGTCTGGGTGCTGGATGTCGATCACTTCCGGATCGTCTGGGCCAATGACGCGGCGGTGGACCTGTGGGCCGCGGGCTCGGCGGCGGAGCTGATGCAACGGGATCTGTCGCTCGACATGACCTCGACCATCCAGACCAGGCTGCGCAACTATACGGCCGACCTGTGGAAGGGCGCGCATTTCGACGAAGAATGGACGCTGTTTCCGCGCGGCATGCCGCGGACCGTGCTGGGGCGCCTGCGTGGCTGCCTGCTGGGCGACGGCCGCATGGCCATCCTGTGCGAAGGCCAGGTCATCAAGCCGAATGACGCGAACATGCTGCGCGCCTCGCAGGCGCTGCTGTACACGACGATGATGGTCACGACCTATGCCGAAGGCGGCCAGCTCACCTATGCCAATCCAGCCGCGCGCCGAGCCTTCGCGGGCTTTGACCTGTCAGCCGCGTCCCGGTTTCAGAATCCCGAACTGCGCGCCGTCCTGAAGGCCGCCCCCGAAGCCGCGCGCGAAGGCATCTGGCGCAGCGCGGTGATCACGACGCAAGGCCCGCGGATCCACGAGGTCGAGGTGCGGCAGAGTTTTGACCCTGTCGAGGGCCGCAGGAATTTCCTGCTCACCGAACTGGACGTCACGGCCCAAGAGGCGGTGGCGCACGAATTGTCCAACCTCGCGATGCGGGATGGGCTGACCGGGCTGCGCAACCGGGCCCATCTGACCGGGGCCGCGCCAGATTTCATCGCCAACGCCGCGCAGGCCGGGCAGACGGCTGGCCTTTTCCTGCTGGACGTGGACCGCTTCAAGCTGGTCAACGACAGCCTCGGCCATGCCGCGGGCGACACGCTGTTGCAGGAAATCAGCCGGCGCCTGACCGAGGCCCTGCCCGGCACCGTGCTGCTGGCGCGGCTTGGCGGTGACGAATTCTGCTGCCTTCTGACCACCGGCGGCGGGGAAAAGGTGCTGGCCAGCATCGCCAGCCATCTGCTGCGCGACATGCGCCGGCCCCTGCAGATCGAGGGCAACGACCTCAGCGTTTCGGTCAGCATCGGGCTCAGCATCGCCGACAGCGGGCAGACCACGTTCCCCGACCTGTTGCACAAGGCCGACCTTGCGCTGTTCGACGCCAAGGCCAAGGGCGGCAACCGGCTGCGGATGTTCCGCCCCGAACTGGCCGAACGCAACAACCGCTTCCTGCAACTGGACGCCGAATTGCGCGATGCGCTGCGGCTGGGCCGGCTGGAGCTGTACTATCAGCCGCGCATCTCGTTTCAGACCGGCAAGATCGTCGCGGCCGAGGCGCTGATCCGGCTGAACTCTCCCACCGGGTCGCAGGTGTTGCCCGGCGAGTTCATCCCGATCGCCGAGGCAACCGGCCGCATCGCCGCCATCGGGCGCTGGGTCCTGGCCGAGGCCACGCGGCATCTGGTGCGGCTGCGCGGCATCGGCCATGCCATCAATCTGTCGGTCAATGTCTCGCCCAAGCAATTCGCCGATCCGTCCTTTCTGGCGCTGCTGCGGCAGGTGCGGCCCGCCATCGAAGAAGTCAGCGGCGAGATCGAGCTTGAGATCACCGAGAACGTCCTGATCGAGAACGACCAGCGGCTGCAGCGGGTGCTGGCGCAGATCTCACGCCTGGGCTACCGGCTGGCGATCGACGATTTCGGCACGGCCTATTCCAATCTGGCCAGCCTGACGCGCTATCCGATCTCGTGCCTCAAGGTCGACCGCACCCTGGTGGCGCACAAGGATTTCCGCCTGATCCTGACCGGCGTGATGACTCTGGCGCGGGCCTATGGCGCCAAGATCGTGGCCGAGGGTGTGGAAACCACCGAACAGCACGCCTGGCTGGCCGAGAACCTGTGCGACGAATATCAGGGCTACCTGTTTTCGGGCCCGGTGCCCTTTGCTGAATTGCAGCGCATGGTCAACTCCGGGCAATAGCGGCTGCGTTCAGGCCTCGAACCGGGGCTTGCGGCTCCAGAGCAAGGCGTCGCCGATCATCTTGGTCAGGGTCGAACGGTCGGGCGTCCAGCCCAGTTCGCTGACGGCGCGGTGCGAACCCGACACCAGCGAGGTCGCATCGCCGGCCCGGCGCTGGCCCTCGATGATGGGAACCTCGCGGTTGGTGACGATGCGGCTGGCCTCGATCACCTCGCGCACCGAAAAGCCGCGGCCCGAGCCGAGGCAGAACACCCGGCTGCCCTTGCCATCCATCAGCCAGCGCAGGCCCAGCACATGGGCATCAACCAGATCCGAGACATGGACGTAATCGCGGATGCAGGTGCCGTCGGGCGTGTTGTAATCCGATCCGAACACTGTCAGCGCCGGGCGCTTGCCCTCGATGGCATCCAGCATCAGGGGGATCAGGTGGGTTTCGGGCACATGCTGTTCGCCCACCTCGCCTTCGGGATCGGCGCCAGCCACGTTGAAATAGCGGAAGATCACCGAATTGAGGCCCGAGCTTTTCTGGAAATCGCGCAGCATCATCTCGATGGCGAGTTTCGATCCGCCATAGGCGTTGATCGGGGTCTGCGGCGTGTCCTCGTCCAGCGCCACGCCGTCCAACTCGCCATAGGTCGCACAGGTCGAGGAAAAGACGAAGTTGCGCACGCCGGCGGCCAGCGTCGCCTCGATCAGGTTGAGCGAGCCGTTGACGTTGGTGCGCCAGTATTTGCCCGGGTTGGTCATCGATTCGCCGACCAGCGACAGGGCGGCGAAGTGCATGACGGCAACCGGCTGATACTGCGCGAAACAGGCATCCAGCGCAGCCCGATCCATCAGATCGCCCTTGAACAGCGGGCCGAACTTGACCGCCTGCCCCCAGCCGGTGGTCAGGTTGTCAAAAGCCACGGGAATGAAGCCGGCACGCGACAGGGCCTTGCAGGCATGGGCGCCGATATAGCCCGCTCCGCCGGTTACAATCACGTGCTGCATCGCCAAACTCCGTATCGGGCATCAAAGTCGCCCGCGGTTACTGCCGCAGCCTTGCCCAGTTGTCGAGTCCCCCTGCGCAGGCCCCGGCAGGGGCCCGCCGCAGCGCAGCACGATGGCGTTCCGTGATGATTATTCCAGCAGTTCGGCCGCGGTGTTCGTGATGCCGGCGCCGCGCAGATTGGCGTTGTGCACTTCCAGCGCCTCTTCGATATCGTCGTAGAAGGTGATCGAGCCGTTTTCCAGCACAGCCCCGCTGTCGCACATCGACCGCATCAGCCCGTCGGAATGCGACACCATGATCAGGCCGGACGAGGCCATCCGATCCTCGAACACCTTCTTGCTTTTGCCGCGGAAGGCGGCGTCGCCGGTCGCCGTCACCTCGTCGATCAGATAGGTGTCGAAATGAATGCCCATCGACATGCCGAAGTTCAGCCGCGCCCGCATCCCCGAGGAATAGGTCCAGACCGGTTCGTGGTAATTCATCCCCAGTTCGGCAAAGTCATCGACGAAGTCGAGAAGCTCGTCCGTGTCCACCCCATAGACGCGCCCGATGAACTTGACGTTCTGCGCGCCGGTCAATTCGGTCTGGATGCAGCCGGTCAACCCGATCGGCCAGGACATGTTGCCCGTCAGCCGGATGCGGCCGCGGTCGGGGTTGATCGACCCCGCGATCATGCTGAGCATGGTCGACTTGCCCGCGCCGTTGCGCCCCATCAGCGCCACGCGGGCGCCATCAGGGATAAAGGCGTTGAGGTTGCGGGCAATGTATTTGGGATGCCCGCGATACCAATAGGCCTTGGTCAGGTTCTCGATCTCGATCATCGCAACGGGCTCCGCACCAGGTCAGCGGCGGTCGCGCAGCGCGTAATAGATCATCGACAGCGAAGCCCAGATCAGGAAACCGATCAGCCCCACCATGAAGATCCACAGCGGCCGGTTCGGCGCCTCGGACGATTGCGCGAGCGTCGGCGAAACGAAGGTCGCCAGATACCGGGTCTTGTGCTGCGCGTCGTTGACCGCCTGATCATAGGCGCCAAGTGCCGTCAGATAGGCCTTCTGTGCGAAGTCGCTCGCCATCTGCAGGCTTTGGTAATCGGCCACCAGATTGGCATAGCCGGGCGCCTTGGTGTCTGACAGGCCGCCGACCTTGGATTTCTCTTCGTCGATGCGTTTCTGGATCACGTCGATCCGGCGGTTGAGCAGGGCAATCCGCGGATCGTTGTCGGGCACCGTGCCGTTGAGCATGTCAAGGTCGACCTCGGCCGAAGCAAGCTGCTGGATCAACGAGTTGACCACCAGGCCCGCGCCCGCCAACTGGTCGGTCGGATCGACGATGTTGTTCTTGATCCGATAGCTCGTCAGCGCCTTTTGCGCCGCCATCATGTCAGACTGCGCCTTGTCCAGCGCCTCCTTGCCATAGCGGGTCGCATCCTGCTGGGCGGTCACCGACAGTTCATTGATGATCGAGGCCGATTCGTCCAGAACGACCGAGGCGATCTTCTGGGCATCCTGGGGATCGAAGGCATAGACCTTGACCGTCATCAGACCGGTGGAGGGGTCGTAGGACGGCACGACCATTTTGGACCAATAGGACACCAGATCCTCGATCGTGCCGTCGCGCGGGAAGCTCAGCAACGGATCATTGGTCGGCTTGGAATAGAGCGCGCGCAGGTCGACCTTCTTGTCGACCCGGCTGACCAGTTCCTGGCTCGCGATGAACTGATAAAGGATATCCATGTCGCCGGATGACGAACCGCCAAGGCCCCCCAAGGAGCCAAGGAACGAGAAGGTCGATGGCGCATCCTCGGTCCGGCTGCCGAAACCGATATCGCTTTCATATTGATCGGCGGCGCGGGTGTACATGTACCAGGCGGTCACCGCCGCCGGCAGCGCGACCATCAGCATGAACGCGGCGACCAGTCCCCAGTGGCGCTGGCGCATGCGGGCCGATTTCACGGTCGGGGCGGGCACGTAATTGGCAAAGGGATCCTCGCGCAGCGGTTTGGCCGGCGTGGCGGCAGGCTTGGGCACAGGCGCCCGGGCCGGCGCGCGCTTTGGCGCCTCGGCCGGGGCGTCAGGAGCACGCGCCTCCGCGCCGCCGGTCCGGGCGGGTTCGGGACGTGCAGAAGGGGTCCCGGCGGTCTCGGGTGCGGGTGCAGCGGCGGCATCGGCCTCGCGGGCCAGACGCTCTTCCTCCGCCGCCCGGCGCTGGCGCATCAGCAGGGCCGGACGACCCACTGTGCCGGGCCCCGGGTGCGGTGCTGCGTTCGGCGCCGCATCCTGGCCGGCAGCGGCCAGCGCGCGGGCCCGCGGCGCGCCGGCAACCGGGCCGGCTGCGCGCATGCCGGGCGCGGCCTTGCGGCCTGCAACCGGGCGCAACTGCGTCACGCTTTCGGCGGGAACGACCGTCTCTTCGGGGCTGGCAGGCGTCACGGGCAAGGCCGCACCGCCCCCGCCCGCGTCCGAAGTTTCGGCGACGGGAGCACCGGCACCCGCTTCGCGATTGGTTGACGACTCGTCCGGCGCGACTGTTTCGGGCTTTGCAGAAGGGGGGGTCACGGTCATGTTCCAATTTCGCGCAACGGTTTGCGCATGACTTACATTCTTGATAAAGATACCGCAAAACGGCCTTGGGCCACAAGCACCGACTCTTTCAGACGGTGAAAAGCAGCCGTTCCGATGCGGGAATACAGCGAAAATGCAAGAAATTAGCATGAATTCTGGCGATTCCGCCAATCCTGCGATCCGCCCCTATGTGCCGCAAAAGCCGCGCATCCGCCGGTTTCGCACGTTGCGGGTGGTCGCGGCGCTCATCATGCGCGAAACCGGATCGCGCGAGACTCGCACCTCGCTGGGATTCCTGTGGAACATGATCGACCCGGTCGCCTCGGTCTTCGTGCTGACCGTGGCGTTCAGCCTGTTCGCAAAGAACCCGCCCCTTGGCACCAATTTTCCGCTGTTCTACATCACCGGCGTGCTGCCTTTCACGATGTACGGCCAAGTCGAAAACCGGGTATCCGGGTCCATCCGCTTTTCGCGGCCGCTGCTGGGCTTTCCAGCGGTGACTGTGCTGGACGCGCTGCTGGCGCGCTTCCTGTTGAACGTATTCACCAATGTTGTGGTCTTCGTGACGCTCGCCTCGATCATAATCATGCAGTACCACTTGCGCGTGACCATCGACGCGCGCGCGGTGGTGCTGAGCCTTGCGATGGCCGCGGCCCTGGGTCTGGGCATAGGCACCCTGAATTCGGTGCTCTATCTTGCATCGCCCACCTATCAAAGCGTCTGGGGCATCATCAATCGGCCGCAGATGCTGGTATCGGGCGTTATTTTCCTTCTCAACGATATGCCCGACTTCGTCTTCAAATACCTGAAATGGAACCCGGTCGCGCATGTGATCGCCGAGATGCGGCATGGCTTTTACCCGACCTACGATTCCTCTTTCGTCAACCCGACCTATGTCTTCATCGTGGCCGGTACGGCGTTCGTGCTGGGCCTTGTGGGCCTGCACAGCTATGTCTTTGACGCGCTTGAAAAATAGGCCTTTGGTCTAACGGCCGACGCCGAGGTATTTTTCAAAGCCGGACTCAAGCACCTCTTCGGCCGAATAGACGTTGCGCAGATCGGCCATGCGGGCCGAGGTCATCTTGCGTGCCATCCGCTCGAGGTCGAGCGCGCGGAATTCGTTCCATTCGGTCAGGATAACAACGGCATCGGCCGATTGGGTGGCCTGATAGGCGTTATCGACCCAGCGCACGCCGGGCAGCAGCGCCTCGCCCTCGCGGCGGCCCTGCGGATCGGCGACGCGGACCTTGACGCCGGCCCCGACCAGCGCGGGGATGATGGTCAGGCTGGGGGCATCGCGCATGTCGTCGGTGTTGGGCTTGAAGGTCACGCCGAGGATGGCGATGGTCTTGCCGTTCAACTGCCCGTCACACAGATCGACGATCTTGTCGAGCATCCGGCGCTTGATCTCTTCGTTGACCTTGATGACGGTCTCGGTGATCTGCATCGGCACCGCGTGATCCTGGCCGATCCGGGCCAGGGCCTTGGTATCCTTGGGAAAACACGAACCGCCGTAGCCCGGCCCCGCATGCAGGAACTTGTTGCCGATCCGCCCGTCGAGCCCCATGCCCTTGGCGACATCCTTGATATCGGCGCCCACCCTTTCGCACAGCGAGGCGATTTCGTTGATGAAGGTGATCTTGGTCGCCAGAAAGGCATTGGCCGCGTATTTGATCATCTCGGCCGATTCCAGCCCGGTGAAGACCACGGGGAATTCACGCAGGAACAGCGGGCGGTAGATATCGGCCATCACCTTGCGGGCCTTGGCGGATTCGACGCCGACCACCACACGGTCGGGCCGCATGAAATCGTCGATGGCAGCCCCTTCGCGCAGGAATTCGGGGTTGGAGGCCACATCGAAACTGGCCTCCGGGTTGGCCGCGCGGACCGCCTCGCCCACCTTGCGGTTGGTGCCGACGGGAACGGTGGATTTGGTCACAACGACCGCGTAACCGGTCAGCGCAGCGCCGATCTCGGCCGCGGCCTGCATCACGTAGGTCAGGTCGGCATGGCCATCGCCGCGCCGCGTCGGCGTGCCCACCGCGATGAAGACCGCATCGGCTCCGGCGACCGCCTCGGCGAGGTCGAGCGTGAAGGACAGCCGCCCCGCCGCCACGTTCTTGGCCATCAGATCCTCGAGCCCGGGCTCAAAGATCGGAACCTCGCCAGCCTGGAGGCGGGCGATCTTGTCGGGGTTCTTGTCGACGCAGACAACCTCGTGGCCGAAATCCGAAAAACATACACCGGAGACAAGGCCCACATAGCCCGTGCCGATCATCGCAATCTTCATGATACCGCCTGTTCCGGGCCTTGCCCGGCCAATCAATCTGCTTCTGTCTAGAAAGCCAAGGCTGTCGTGTCAAATGCGAAAGGGCGACCCGAGGGCCGCCCTTCGATTGCCTCGACGGATGGGATCAATAATCCGTTTCGACATAGATCCGGTTGAGGCCAAGCTGCACTGAATTGACCAGGGTCAGCGCCGCGTTGCTGGCCAGGACTCCGGCTGTCAGCAGCGCCGTACTGACCGGAAGGTTGGCGGTGGCACTGCCCGACACCTCGACCCCGGCGTTGAAGTCCACGATGCGCCAGCCGATCTTGGTGTCGTTCGGCGCGCAGAACATGTAAAGGTCGTAGCCCTTGCCCGAGGTGATCGTCAGGCCGGTGGCGGCCTTGGTCGCGCCGGTCGTGTCGCGGGTCAGGAAGCTGATCGCCCCGTTGTCGCCGGAATCGACGGCAAACCCGCAGACATTGTTGGTGGCCGAGGGCTCGCCCGTCACGACGGCGGTGGAGCCGTGCATGCCGCCGAAGAAGCGGCCGCCATTGGTCCAGATGTCAAGACCGCAGCGGGCGAAGAAAAAGAACCCCCCCTGCCCGGCCACCGATCCGCGCATGAACATCGCCTCGGTGTTGCGCTGGCCAAGGACCTGGTTGGTCGTGGTGACCACATTGGCCCAGCGCCCCCGCTTGATGCCGGTGTACAGGCTCGTCGTCGTGGGCAGGCCAGTGGCATAGGTGCCCGCGCCCGCGCCTGTGGTGCCCAGCCAGACGCCCGCTGTGGCGCCGGTCGGGTTCCACATCGTGATGTTGTTCTGCCAGAAGGCGTTCTGCATCGGCGTGTCGAGCCCGGCCGGACCCTTGATCTTCGGCACCATGCGGCCGGCGATCGACTTGGAATACTGACGCAGGACACCAGGAGCCGGGGCCGCGGGCTCGGTCGTGATGCCCGTCAGCTCGACCCCGGTATCCGTGCCCGCAAGGCCAAGCGTGTTGGTGGCCTTGATCCAGACGAAGTCGGCATCGCCACCCAGCGCGCCCGCATCGTTGAACTGGATCTGCGTGCTGGCCCCGCCCGGCACACCGCCTCCGGCCGGCGCGGCCCAGGACCCATCCGCCCGCAGAAAGGCCGCGGTGCCGCCGCCCGAGGCCGGCACCACGCCCTTGGTCGAACTGGTAAAGGAATCCAGCATCGCCGTCACCTGCGTGCCCGTCAGGTCGCGGCCCGGACCGAAACTACCCGAATTGTTGCCCTTCAAGGTGTTGGAGGCCATCTGGTCGATCACGTTGACGCTGCTGTCGGCGGTAATCAGCGGCGTGCCGCCGACCATGGTGTTGCCGGTCACCGTGTTGCCGGTGCAGCCTGCGTCGATCCAGACCGCGCCATATTCGACGATGCCCGTACCGGCCGCGTTGCCGATCGTGTCGAAGACGTTGGCCGTGATCACATGCGCGAAGTTGTTGCCATCCGCGCCGGTGCTGACGCCCTTCATCCAGACCCCGACCTTGGCGTCGGCGATATAGTTGCTTTCCACCGTGCAGCCGATCGAATCCTGAATGTTGTTGACGAAACAGATCGCCGCCCGGTTGCGGTTGTTCAGGGTGCTGACGTTGGTGTGCACGCCGATGATCGTGTTCTTGACGATCCGCGCTCCGACCGAGCCATCGACGCCAATGCCGCCCACCCCGCCGCCACCCACCGCCAGATAGCCCGTGCCGGCATCGAGGTCGGGAAACTGGTTGGTGTTGGTCATCGCCACGTTCAGAACCGTGTTGCCCGAGACGACAGAATAGTCGCACCGGTCTATGGTGATGGCCTCGGACCAGATGTTCTGCGCCACACAGCGTTGAATGCGCGAATGAGGCACCTGCTTCTGGCTGAAGGCGGTGGAACCGGCATGGCTCGCCCGGCAATTCTCGAAATAGCAGCCGATGGGAAAGAAGGTTGGCGTGCCGAAGCCCGCGTCATCCGAGGTCTTGCCCGTGCTGTCGATCCCGTAGGTCGTATTGCCGCCGCCGATCATCTGGAACGGACGATCCGGACTGTTGATGCACTCGCAATCCTCGATGCCCGAGAACTGGTCTCCCAGAAAGAAGCCGATGCCCGAATAGCCCGCGCAATCCAGAAGAAGATTGCGGATGCGGTTGTTGGCGCCGCCCCAGAACTTGATCGCCGCCGCCGCCTGATTGCCGGCCCGCACGATCCGCGTGGCGTTGCCTTCGCCTTGCAGCGTGACCTTGTTCAGGCCGTACTTGATCATCTGCCCCGCCCAGCGATAGGTGCCGGCCGGCATCAACGCCAATCCGCCGCCATTGGCGTTGACATAGTCGATCATCGCCGAAACGGCGGTAATGGCCGAGACGACCCCGGTGTTGTCGGCATTCCAGTGCATCGCAGTCGCCACGTCATGCGGCACCCAGCCCGGCAGATCCGAAATGGCCGTGCCGCTGCCGATGTAGCGATAGGAATAGCCGGCGGCCTTCATCACAAGCCCGGTCGATGGCACACGCCCCGCCGCCCAGGACACGAAAGAGGCGCGGGTCGAGAAATCCTGCCGCTCCAGCGAGGTGCGGGCCGCATTCACATTGACGCTGCCGATCAGGTTGCGGCCGACGGTGCTGAGCGAGGTCAGCGCCGCCACCGAAGGTGCCGTGAAATAGGGGATGCTGTTGGCGACCGGCGTCAGGGCGTCCAGCGCGTCGATCGCCGCAGGAATCCCGCTGAGCGCGGCATAGGACCCAGCCCCACCGCTGCCAGCGGGCGGCGCGGCCCAGGTGCCGTCCGCCCGCAGGAAATTCGTGCTGCCGCCGCCGCTGGCCGGCACGATGCCCGGCGTCAGCGGCGCAAAGACGGTGTTCAGCGCCAAAGTCCCGTCCGCGTCCGGCAGGCCAATCGTGCGTGCACTGCCCGAGGTCAAGCCGGACAGATCGAATTTCGCCTGTTTTGAGGGATCGGCATTGTCGAGCAGAGTGAACTGCGAATCGGTCGCAGAGACGGCTCCGGCGAAGGTCACGCCAGCGGCAAATGTCTTGGCCCCGCCGATGGTCTGCGTGCTCGACAGATCCACCGCATCGGTGATGCCAAAGCCCGCCACGGTCGTGGGCTTGCCGGTCAGTCCGCTCCAATCCGTCGTCGAATTGGCAATCTCGACATAGACGGTGCCGGACCAGCGGTAGGTCTTGTTGGTGTCCAGCGTGACATAGATCTTGCCCGTGGCACCCGTGGTCGGAAAGGCCGCCAGATTGGCATATTCCAGCACCGAATCGACATAAGAAGGCAGTTGCGAGGCCGGCACCTTGCCCGAGCCGTCCAGCCCGGCATAGCCGTTGGCGATCCCCTTGTTGTCGGTCGTCTCGGCGGACAGGGCTGCCCTCTGATCGGCCGCGGTCGCGGCCGTCAGAAGGGCGCGACCAGCGGCGGAGCTGTCGGTGATCTGGGTCGAGACGACCTCGTAAAGGTCGACATTCACGCCCGCCTGCCGCCCACGAAGCTTGCCCGAGCTTGCGTTGTACCAGATGTCGCCGTTCTGCGGCGTCACCGGGTCGCCGGCATCCAGCGTGACATTGATGCCATTGGGCGCCAGAACCCGCCCCGTCGCAGCCTCGATCAACAGGCCAGTCAGGAAGGTCGTACCATCCGGGCTGACCTTGACGGCGAAATCGTTGCCGCCGACGTTGCCCATCTCGGCCCGGCCCGAATAGCCGGTCTGGAACAGAAGGCTCGCGGTATCTTCGGTCGTGGCCTTGTTGATCTTCAACTGATGGCCCGCACCCGCGTTGGTCAACAGCGTCGCATCGGCCGAGACGGTCAGACGGTTGGTGTCGTCCGGCGTGGCCGAGATGCCAAGCGCCGCCACCAATTCTGGCCGGTCGGCCGAGGTCGTCCAGGCCGCGCCGTTGAAGACCGCCTCGGTCTGTTCCTCCTCGACCCAGACGCGCCAGCCGGTCTTGGGCGTATAGACGTCCCAATAGACACCGCTGTAGACCGCCACGGCCTGATCGTCGCCCAGCCAGTCCCCGGTGGCGCCATCGGCGACGATGTAGCTGTCGCCCGCCACAGCCCCCACCGGCGGCGCGGTCAGCGCGCGGCTTTTGACCGAGGTCTGGACCAACACATCCAGGGCCATCATGGCCGCATTCACTGTCACATGCTTTTGCGCCTGCGCCGGCTGAATGAGGGGCAGCAACTGCAGCGTCGTCTTGTTCGTCATGGGAACCTCCGCGGGGATCGCTTTGACCCGCGAAGCTAGGAAGACAGGCTGAATTAGTGGTAACCGATGCGCACGCTCCCCCGGCCCGCCGCGCAACACCCGCTGGCGCGACCGTTGCACAACGTTCAAGCATGACGGCCAAATCTTTCGGATTGCTTTACGTCGCGGCGCCCGGCCTCAGCCCAGCAACAGCGTCGCGGCAATTGCCCACATGGTCAGGCCGACGACGACCTCCAGCACGACCCAGGCGCGCGGCGCGGCAAAGATCGGCGCCAGAAGCCGCGCGCCAAAGCCCAGGGCGGCAAAGAAGCTGAACGAGGCCGCAGCCGCCCCGACCCCGAAAGCGGCTTCCTGCGGCGCGTAATGGGTCGAGATCGAGCCCAGCAGCACCATCGTGTCCAGATAGACATGTGGATTGGCCCAGGTCAGCAAGGCACAGGTCGCCAGAACCTTGCCCAGTGGCGCCGGCGCATCGGCGCTTGGCATCAAGGCCTCGCCGCCGCGCCGTGCGGCCCTGAACCGCAAGGCCCCGTAATAAATCAGAAACGCCACGCCAAACCAGCGCATCGCCGGCACGATCCACGGCAGGACCTGGGTCACCGCGCCGAAACCTGTCACGCCAAAACCGATCAGGATCGCATCCGACAGACCGCAAAGCGCCACGACCGCCGCCACATGCTCGCGCCGGATTCCCTGCCGCAGCACGAAGGCATTCTGCGCGCCAATCGCAAGGATCAGGCTCAGCGAAGTCACAAACCCATGGCCCAAAGCGGAAAACATCGCGACCCCATCCCGTTGCGGCCTTGACCTAGCGCGGCTGCAACGCTTCACTCAAGTTAATCTGTTTCACGCGGCGTAAGGGATGCTAATGTTCGACCCGGCCCAGCTTGCGGCATTGGCGGCCGTGCACCGACGCGGCTCTTTCGACCTTGCCGCCAGCGCGCTGCATGTCACGCCCTCGGCCATCTCGCAGCGCATCAAGGCGCTGGAAGAGGCCGCGGGCTGCCTGTTGATCCGGCGTGGCCAGCCCTGCACCGCCACCGAAACCGGCCTGCGCCTTGTGCGCCATCACGAAGAAATATCGCTTTTGAACAAGGCACTGGCCGAGGATCTGGCCCTATCCGCCGGCCCCGCCGTTCTGCGCATCGCGATCAATGCCGACAGCCTGGCCACATGGGTCATCCCGGCGCTGGCCCGGACCGAGGGCTTCTTGTACGACCTCATCATCGACGATCAGGACTTTTCTCAGGACCTGCTGAAGCGTGGAGAGGTCAGCGGCGCCATCACCTCCCATCCCGGCCCCTTGCAGGGCTGCGACACCGTGGCGCTTGGCCGCTTACGCTATCGCGCCACCGCGAGCCCGGGCTTTGTCGCGCGCTGGTTCGCCAATGGAGTGACCCCGGCGGCGCTGAGCCTGGCCCCCTCGCTGCGCTTTGACGACAAGGATGGGCTGCAGGCCCAATGGGCCCGCCGCTTCGGACATGAGGCAGCCTTGCCCAGCCACCGCCTTGCCTCCAGCCACGGGTTTCTTGACGCCTGCCTTGCGGGTCTGGGGTGGAGCATGAACCCGGAGGCTCTGGTGGCCCGGGCACTCGCCCAAGGCCGTCTGGTCGACCTTGGCCCGCAGGCACCCCTGGACCTGGATCTTTACTGGCAATTCAATCGTTTGACAGCACGGGCGCTGGAACCGTTGACCCAGTCGCTGCTGTCAGCTGCCAAGGCGATGTTGCCGGCCTAGCCCCGACGTCAGACCTCGATCCGGGCAGGAAAGTTGAAAACCTCATCCGCCCGCGGCCCGCCCGGTTCCGCCATCGCATAGGTGCGCTCGCGCAGCCAGGCCACCACGTCACCCTTGCCCATCGCGGCACATTCGACCGGGGCTGCGATGCGCACGGTGACCGGCCGATGCATCCGGCGCCGCGTCTCGAAAAAGATCAGGGCCACGCGCAGCGCATAGGAAAAATGGCTGGCCATCTGAAACAGCCGCGAGTTCCGTCCCGCCACGTACAGCGCCAGCGTCTTGACCCCGGCCCGCCGCGCCAGCCGAGACACGAAGGGATGCCATTCGAAATCGGCCGCATTGCGCGCCATGGGCGCCACCGAGGTCGCAACCCCGCCGGCCGGAAAAATGATCAGCACATGCCCCTGATCCAGCCACTCCACCGCCTTGCGCCGGGTTTCGGCCGAGGTGCGCCGCGCCTCCGGCCCCGGGCCGAAGTCGATCGGCAGCAGGACGTCGCGCGCCTCACGCGGCTGGCACAGCAGGGAATGGCAGATCAGCTTCACATCCTTGCGCACCAAGGCGATCAGATGCCCGATGAACAAACCGTCTACGATGCCGTAAGGGTGGTTCGACACCACCAGCAAGGGCCCGGTTTCCGGAATATGGCCCAGATCTTCCGCAGTCACATCCGCACTCAGCCCCAGTTCGCCGATCGCCTCGGAGAAGATCGAGGCATCGGGGTCGCGCGGTTTTTTCTGCCAGGTCCGATACAGCCGTTCAAACCCCGCCCGCCCGCTCAATCGTTCCACGCTCCGGATCAGGGTCCGGCGGAACCACGGCATCTCTGGCGTGGAATAGGTGAAGATCGGGCCTGTCTGCGCGGGAAAATTCGGCTCGGGCAGCAGATCCAGAAGGTCCAGCTCCGCCACATCGTCGTTCATCATGTCCAAAGCCCCGCGTCCGGCCACTTGGCCCATCGCATGAGCCCTGCCACAATTTCGTGAACGCTTTATGACAGCGTGCGGCACAGGGCAACAGGCGGCAGAGCGCATCGGGCCGGGGATAATCCTTGCGCTTTACGAAACTTTCCATGATTGTGAAGCCCGGAGGACTGAAATGCTTGGACACCGCTTCGCCACCCGGATCAACTCTTTTGCCTCGAACGCCGCGGACTATTGGCCCGGGCTGGTGGGCAAGCCCTCGCTGGCGCAGATGGTGGCACGGGCCGCCACTGTGGAAGGGCTGAGCGAGCTGGACCTCAACTACCCCGACCACATCGGCACAGACCCGGGGCAGGTCGCAGTGACGGTCCGCGACACCGGACTTGCGATCAGCGGCCTTGCCATGCGCTACTACACCAATCCGGCCTTCAAGCGCGGCGCCTTCACCAATCCTGACCCCGCCGTCCGGCGCGAGGCGATCGACCTGACCAAGCGCGGCATCGACGCCGCCCGCGACATGGGCGCCCCCATGATGACGCTGTGGCTGGGGCAGGACGGCTATGACTATGCCTTCCAGTGCGACTATTCCGCCCTGTGGGAGGCCGAGATTTCCGGCATTGCCGAGGTCTGCGCCCACGACCCGCAGTGTATGATCTCCATCGAGTATAAACCTAACGAACCAAGGGCTTACAGCCTTCTGCCCGATGCCGCCACGACACTTCTGGCCATCGCGGAGGTGGGGGCCGGCAATCTGGGCGTCACCATCGACTTTGCCCATTCGCTTTATGCCGACGAACAGCCCGCCTTTGCGGCTGCCCTGATCGCCCGCAAGAGCCGGCTTCTGGGCCTGCACCTCAACGATGGCTATGCCAAGCGCGATGACGGGCTGATGGTCGCCTCGGTCCACGAACTCGCCACGATGGAACTGTTGCGCGAGGTGGCGCGGTCCGGCTTTGACGGCGCCATCTATTTCGACACCTTTCCCGACGCCTCCGGCCTTGATCCGGTGGCGGAATGTGCCGCAAACATCCGCACGGTGCGCCGCCTTCTGGCCGGAGTGGAAGCGATGGAGCGCGACAACCGTCTGGCGCAGGCGCAAGCCCTGCAAGACCCCGTCGCGGCGCAGGATATCGCCCGCATGGCGGCTGCCCGGGGGGCAATGCCTGGGCAAACTTCATGAACGTGCACCAAGTCGTGTTGCCCGGCAGCGACGCCGCGTTGAACTCTTTCTGATAGGCGCCCGGCGCCGCAACAGGGGAAAAGATGGGTGATCCAAGGGCCGTCGCCGCACAGATCCGGATGAAATTGCCAAGCCTGACCCCACTTGAGGCCAAGGTCGCAGCCGAGATCCTTGCCCGCAAGGACATCGGAGAGACGACCTCCCTCCGCGAGATCGCGCTGAAATCGGCGGTTTCCGAGGCGATGGTGGTCAAGGTCGCCAAGAAGCTCGGCTTTGACGGTTTTCGCGATTTCCGTCAGGGGCTTGTCGCATATTACCGCTCTGACACGGCCAACCTTCATGCCGAGATCCTGCCCGGCGATGCGGCGGGCGAGATCGTGCAGAAGGTCTTCCGTACCGCCATGCAGGCGCTGGAAGAGACCTACGCCATCCTCGACCTTTCCGCCTTTGAAAGGGCCGCCGACCATATCTTCCGCGCAAAGCAGCGCGACTTTTACGGTCTCGGCGGATCGGCCCAGATCGCCCGCGATGTCAGCCACAAATTCCTGCGCATTGGCATCCGGACATCGGTCTTTGACGATGCGCATATGATGATGATGTCGGCGGCCCTGCTGGGGCCCGACGATGTGGCGCTGGCCTTTTCGCATTCGGGCGCGACCGCTGCCGTTCTGGACGCGACCGAGATGGCCCGACGCAATGGCGCGCGCACCATCGCCATCACCAACTATGCAGAAAGCCCGCTGGCGCGCATGGCCGATGTGACGCTGTGTTCGACCGCGCAGAACTCTCCCCTGCTGGGGGAAAATGCCACAGCGCGGATCGCCCAGCTTAACCTTCTGGACGCGCTGTTCGTCACCGTCGCCCAGTGCGATCGCAAGGCCGCCGATGCCAATCTTGACCGTACCATGCACGCGGTGCAGTCCAAACGCCGTTTGTGAGAAACCCATGCCAGCCACTCCGCCGACCGTCCTGACCGTGGGAAGCCTGCATTATGACATCATGGTCCGGGCCGATCACCTGCCGCGCCGCGATGAAACGGCCATCGGCTCGGCGTGGTTTCCCAAATTTGGCGGCAAGGGCGGCAATCAGGCCGTGGCGGCGGCCAGGGCGGGGGCGGTCAGCCGCATGGTCGGGGCCACGGGCGACGACGATTTCGGCCGCTTCCTGCGCCAGAACCTGACCCTTTGGCAGGTGGATGACCGCTTCGTCGCGACCTGCGCCGATGTCGGCTCGGGGATGAGCGTCGCCATTCAGGACGGCGCCGGCGATTATGCCGCCACGATCGTCTCGGGTGCCAATCTGCGCATCGACCCGGAGATGCTCGATCAGGAGGCTGTCTGGGATGGCGTCAAGATCGTCGTCCTGCAGAACGAGGTGCCAGAGGAGGTCAACCTCGCTGCCGCGCGTCAGGCCCGCCTGCGGGGCATCCCGACCCTGCTGAACGCCGCCCCCTTCCGTGCGCTTGGGCCGGAATTCCGCCGTCTGGTCGACATTCTGGTCGTCAACGCCGTTGAAGCCGAGATGATGGGCACCCCGCGCGTCTGCTGCCTGCACGGCGCGGCCGAGGCCGCCCAGAAGCTCGCCGATCAGTTCGAGACCGTCATCGTGACCGCCGGCAAGGACGGGCTTGCGGCCTGGGGCGCGCAGGACGAAGTGCTGCAACTGCCCGCCGAACCGGTCGAAGTCGTCAGCAGCCACGGCGCGGGCGACAGCTTCATCGGCACGCTGGCCGCCGCACTTGCCGCTGGTCAGGGGCTCGAGCCAGCCTGCCGTGCGGCCTCCAGTGCGGCGGCCCGCCATGTCGCAGGGCTTTGAGCCCGAAGCCCCGGTAAAGGGTCAACGGATCGGGATGTTTTCGCGCAGAACGATCCGCGGCTCGATATCCTTCAGCGTCAAGAGAGGCGTGCTGGTGGCGATGGCTCCCAAGAGCCGGATCACGGCCTGTTCGCCCACCAGGCGCGCGTTCTGGTCGATCACGACGTCGATCTGATCCTCGGCCAGCCAGGCGCGGGTGCTGTCGGTCAGGTCATGCATGATGACGAAGGGCCGCCTGGCCGGGCGCGCCTCTTGCAGGGCGCGGACGATCCCGGTGCGGCCAGCCCCCACGCAATAGACCCCGACCAAGTCCGGCGTGGTGCGCAGCAAGGCCGTCATCCCGGCGCGTGATCTTTCGCGGTCCTCGCCCGTCTCGACCGCGGGCAACAGGGTCAGATCGGGGAAATCGTGCTCCAGGAGGCTGCGAAAGCCGTATTCCCGGCCCTGATGCCCATGAAAGGCGCGCGAGCCCAGAAACAACCCGACCGCCCCGCGCGAGGCCCCCGCCATCCGCCCCATGATCAGCGCGGCGGTGCGCCCGGCGATGGTGTTGTCCACACCGACATAGGCCGAACGCGGCGTGGCCAGCACATCCGAAGCGATAGTGACGACGCGCAGGCCCGCCTCGCAGATCCGCCGGATCGCCTCGCGCGTCTTGGGGTGATCGACGGTGACAAGGCCGACACCGCTGGTCTTCAGCGACAGGCCCTCCAGTGCGGGCAGCAGCGCCTCGGGGCCGAACCCGTCCAGCACACGGACATTGCACGATGCGACCAGCGGCAGGCTGGCGGAAAAGGCGCGGATGCTTTCGGCCATCTCGCCCATGAAACCGTTGTGCAGAAAGGGGATGAAGAACTCCAGATGCACCGGGCGCGACGGCAGCGGCACCATGCCTTCGAACGGCAGATAGCCCAGATCGCGCGCCGCCTGCAGCACGCGGTGCCGGTTCGCCGCCGAAACGCCGGCGCGCCCGTTCAGCACCCGGTCTACCGTCGCCGTCGAGACGCCGGCGCTTTGGGCGATGTCAATGATGGTGGTCTTGCCCATGCCCGTCCTTCTATGGCGCCTCAAGGGCCTAGCACGGCCGGCATGCGGCTGTCACCGCAGAACCCATCAGGCCGATCTGATGTGATCTGATGGAAAGCGCGGTTGTGACACTCTGTCGCATGGCCGAAGATACCGGTGAGTCCCGCGACGGCCTTGGCGCCGGCAGCGGCCTCACCAGGGGAGGAGCGCATGCAACCTCAGGCTGGCGGCAGAGGCCGCGCGTCATGACTGCGACCGAGGCGGGTCTGGTTCCGGCCCGCGATTATTCACTGACCGGGCCCGAAGCGCAGGCCGCCGTGGCCCGTGGCCTTGCGGCGGCCGAATGGTATCACACCGATGTGCCGCGCAAGGTGATGAAGGACCTGATGCAGCGCAAGGACGGTCCGGCGCTGCGCGATACGGCTTTGTGGGTGGCGCTGCACATCGTCTTTGCCGCCTTGGGAATCTGGTTCTGGGGCAGTTGGGCGGCCCTGCCCTTCTGGCTGGCTTACGGCGTGCTTTACGGGTCGGCCTGCGATTCGCGCTGGCACGAGTGCGGGCATGGCACTGCCTTTCGCACGCCCTGGATGAACGATGTCGTCTACCACATCGCCTCGTTCCAGGTGATCCGCAACCCGGTCAACTGGCGGTGGAGCCATGCGCGCCACCACACCGACACGATCATCGTGGGCCGCGATGCCGAAATCGCCTGGATGCATCCGGTCAAGATCGCTTTGAAGGCGCTGGCCGTTGTCGGGGTCATCGACACCTGGGCCTCGCTGAAGGGGTTGGCGCGCAACGCCATGGGCAACCTGTCGCCCGACGAGAAGGACTATATCCCGCAAAGCGAATGGCCGAAGGCAGTGTTCTGGGCGCGAGTCCATATGGCGACCTACGCGCTGACCCTCGCAGCTACCCTGGCGATGCTGGCCATGGGCATGGGCTGGCGGGCCGCGATCCCCTTCCTCTTGATCGGCGGGCCGCGGGTCTATGGCTGCTGGCACATGATCATGACCGGCCTCTTGCAGCACGGCGGGCTGGCCGAGGATGTGCTGGACCACCGGCTCAACAGCCGCACGGTCTATATGAACCCGGTGACGCGCTGGCTTTACTGGAACATGAATTACCATGTCGAGCATCACATGTTCCCGATGGTGCCCTATCACGCCTTGCCGCGCCTGCATGCGGCGATCCGGCACGACCTGCCCGAACCCAACCCCTCGATCTGGCATGCCTATCGCGAGGTCTGGCGCGCCGTCCTGCGCCAGCGTCACGAAAGGGGCTATTACGTCCGGCGCGACCTGCCACCCACCGCCCGGCCCTACCGCGAGGATCTGCACCAGGCCGTGCCCGAACGCGCCTCTGCCTGAACCCCTGACATGCGAGACGACATGCGATTGATTGCCGCCCGCCCCGACTGTCCGACCGAACCCAGCGCCATATGGCGCCCTGCTCACCGCCGGTCGGTCGATCCCGGCAGGGCCGTCGAACACCCATAATAACCGTCGGGCATTCTGCCCGGCGACCATTGGAGGAGGAGAACCAAATGCTGAAACGGACATTGATGGGCGCTGTTGCGATCCTGGCCATGACGGCCGGAATGGCCAGTGCCAAGACCTTTTACTGGATCTCGCACGGCGGTCCGGCGGACCCGGTCTGGACCTATTTCCTGCAGGGCGCCGAGGCCTGGGCCAAAGAGACCGGCAACACCGTCAACACCTCGTTCTATTCGGGCGACGTCCCGAGCCAGCAAGAGGCGGTGCGCGCCGCCATCGCGGCCAAGGCCGACGGCATCTGTTCGACCAGCCCGGACCCGGGCTCGATGGTCGATGTGGTCAAGGAGGCGCGCGACGCGGGCATTCCGATCGTCAACTTCAACACGCCCGACAGCAAGCCGAACTGGAACGCCTATGTCGGCGGCGACCTCATCCATGTGGGCCACACCTGGGCGCAGTACCTGGTCGACCACAAGATGGTGAAAGAGGGCGATTTCGTCTGGATGCCGGTCGAAGTGCCCGGCGCCTCTTACGGTGTCGAAGAGGAAAAGGGCATCGCCGAGGTGTTCAAGCCGCTCAACATCACCTGGGAGGTCACCGATGCCACGCTTGATCAGGCCGAGGTGATCAACCGGATGACCGATTACGTCACCGCCAACCGCGCCAAGATCAAGGCGATGATCGGTCTGGGCGACATGGTGACAGGCTCGGTCAAGCGGGTCTGGGATCAGGCTGGCATCAAGCCCGGCGAAATTCCGGTCGTGGGCTGGGGCAATTCGCTCGACACCACCTCCGAAGTGACCGACGGCTATGTGGCAGCCGGCATGTGGCAGGATCCGCAGGCGACCTCTTACATGTGCCTTTCGGCCCTGCTGATGGAGACGGACGGCATCCCGATCGGTTTCAACATCATCACCGGCGCGCTTTATGAAAAGGACAAGGCGCCGCTTTACGCCAAGATCATGGGCGGCAAGTAAGCTCTGGCGCCCTCACCGCCCGCGGGATGCCGCGGGCGGCCCCCTTTTCCCCATCGGCAGGACCCGCCATGACCGACCGCAGCACCCCATCCGCCGCCCATCCTCCGGAACTGGGGGTGGTCAAGCTATTGATCGCCAAACCGGAGTTCGGCCCCCTTGTGCTGTTGGTGCTGATGATCGTGGTCTTCACCGCCATCAACCCGGCCTTCGCCTCTATCACCAACATCGGCAATGCGCTGACCTTCACCGTGGAGCTGGGCCTGATCGCGCTGGCCATGACGCTTCTGATGACGGCGGGAGAGTTCGATCTTTCGGTCGGATCCGTCTTCGGCTTTGCGCCCGTGATGATGTGGGCCTTCTTCAACGGTGGGGTCCTGTCGCTGCCGCTTTCCTTCATCGTGGCGCTTCTGATCGCACTGGCCATCGGGCTTGTGTCGGGCCTCTTTGTCACGCGGCTGGGCATCCCGTCGTTTCTGGTGACGCTGGGCATGCTTCTGGTGGTGCGCGGCAGTGCCTTGTGGCTGACCTCTGGCTTTCCGCAGCGCACCTGGGATGCGCATGACCAGTGGCTGTCCAACGTGCTGGTGGGCGATTTCTACATCGGCGGCCTCAGGGTCTATATGAGCCTGATCTGGTTCATACTTCTGGCGGTGATCTGCCATTATCTTCTGACCCGCACCCGGTTCGGCAACTGGATCCAGGCGACCGGCGGCAACCCGGGTGCGGCGCGCAACCGCGGGGTTCCGACGCAAAGGGTCAAGGTCATCCTCTTCA
Source organism: bacterium (assembly GCA_016124195.1). GTDB lineage: Bacteria > Pseudomonadota > Alphaproteobacteria > Rhodobacterales > Rhodobacteraceae > Stagnihabitans. The sequence goes on from WGOE01000005.1 coordinate 107,293, forward strand.
TGGTCTCGGCGGCGATGGCGGCCTTTGCGGGGATCATCTCCTCGATCCGCGTCTCGGCGGCCAATCCGAATTCGGGCACCGGATACGAGCTGGAGGTCATCGCCATGGTGGTGATCGGCGGCACCGTGCTGACCGGCGGGCGCGGCACGATCGTGGGCACCGTGCTGGGCGTGCTGATCCTGCGGCTGATGCGCAACGGCATCGTGCTGATCGGTGTGCCGGGTCTGGCTTACAACATCTTCATCGGGGCGATCATCCTTGGGATGATGGCGCTGCACGCCGGGCTGGAACGCCGGCACAACACGGGGACCTGAGCCATGACCGACACACCCCTGGTCGAGATGCGCCAGATCGAGAAATACTATGGCCGCGTCCACGCGCTGCGCGATGTGAACCTGACCATCCGCAAGGGCGAGATCGTGGGTCTTCTGGGCGACAATGGCGCCGGAAAATCCACCCTGATCAAGGTCCTGTCGGGTGCCGTGCCCTATACCTCGGGCGAGATCCGAATCAAGGGCGAACCCCGGATGATGACCTCGACCAATGACGCCATCGACGCGGGCATCGAGACGATTTATCAGGATTCCGCGCTGGTGCCGATGCTGTCCATCGCGCGCAACCTGTTTCTGGGGCGCGAGCTGACCAAGGGCCCGGGCTTTCTGGGCCGGCTGGATCAGGACCGCATGAACGCGGTGGCGGCCGACCTGTTGCGCCGCGTCGGCATCTCGAAAAACATCCCGCCTACCACGCCGATCGGCTCGCTTTCGGGGGGGGAGCGGCAGGCCGTGGCCATCGCCCGCGCCATGTATTTCGACAGCGACCTCATCATCCTGGACGAGCCGACCAACAACCTTGGCGTGGCCGAAACCCAAGGCGTCCTGCGCTTTGTCCGTGAGGCGCGCGACACCGGCCATTCCTGCATCTTCATCGCGCACAACATCCACCATGTCTTTCAGGTGGTCGATCGCATGGTGGTGATGCGGCGCGGCACCGTGGTGGCCGATGACCTGCGGCCCGCCACCTCGTCGATACAGGATGTCGAGGATGTCATCACCGGCGAACACCTGGCCCTGTGATGCAGATCGCGGCGCAGGGCATAAGCTTCGGCTTTGACGCAAGGACCGGGCTGCTGGACGGCTTCACCGTCGAAGACGGCGGCAAGACCATCGCCCCCCTGCACCGCGCGCCCTGGGTCGGCACGGGCGAGGTGCTGCCGCCCGGCACGGCGCCCCATCTGGCGACGCTGGGCGGCGACTTCTTCTGCGCGCCCTTCGCGCTGGCCGAGGCGGGGGCGCCCATGCATGGCTGGTCCGCCAACGCGCCCTGGACTGTGCTGACTGCGGATGAGGGCCGGTTGCGCGCTGTCCTTACCCGGACGGTGCGCGGCGCCACGCTGATCAAGGAGTTGGCTGTCGCCGACGGCCATCCTTTCGTCTATCAGCGCCACATCTTCATCGGCGGCACCGGCCGGTTGCCCGTGGCGAACCATGCCAATCTGTCGCTGCCGCAGGGCGGGCTGATCCGCACCTCGGCCAAGCTGCGGTGGGAGACCCCGGCCACTCCGCAGGAAAGCGATCCCACCCGGGGCCGCTCGGCCTTGATCTACCCCGCGCAAGGCACCGATCCGCGCGCCTTTCCCGGCGTGGGCGGCCCCACCGACCTGACCCGCTATCCCTGGAGCCCGCGGCACGAGGATTTCGTCGTGGGGCTGGAGGCGCCCGGTCACTGGCTGGGCTGGACCGCCGTCACCCGGCCGGTCGAGGGCGACCTTTACCTGTCGCTGCGCAATGCCCATGCCCTGCCGATGACGATGCTGTGGCATTCCAACGGCGGGCGCGACTATGCCCCCTGGTCCGGCCGCCACTTCGGCTGCCTTGGCGTCGAAGAGGGCGCGGCGGACCATATGCTTGGCCAATCGTCCGATGCCGACCTGACCGGCCCCGGCGCCCTGAGCCTCTTCCCCGACGGTCTGGCCGAGGTGCGCCACGTCATCGGCGCCGTCTCCTGGCCCTCGGGCGAAGGTCTGGCCGCCATCGTGCCGGGCGAGGGTTTCCTGACGCTGCACGGCGAAGGCGGGGCCTTCAGCCGCGTGCCCTGCCGGACCGGTTTATTGAAGGACCGATGATGCATATCCTCTACGACCCCGAACCGCGTGCGACGGACGAGATCTTTTCCCCCGCCGAATTCAACGCCCTGCGCGCCGGCCATGGCGTCGTCGAATGGCAGGGGCAGGACCGCGCCGCCTTTTACGCGCAGCATCTGCCGCAGACGGAAATCCTGATCTCGCAGCAGGCGATGGAGACCGACCGGCTTGCCCTCGCCCCCCGGCTGCGCGCGATCTTCAATGTCGAGACCAATTTCCTGCCCAATGTCGATTACGAGGCCTGCTTTCGCCGGGGCATCCACGTGCTGGCCCCCGGTGCCGTCTTTGCCGCGCCGGTGGCCGAAATGGCGCTTGGCATGGCGCTTTCGCTTGCGCGCAACATCCATGGCGAACATGCGGCCTTTCTCAGGGGTGAAGAGAAATGGCTGTTCGAGGGCAACCGGCAATCCGAACTTCTTGCCGGATCGACCGTGGGGATCATCGGCTTCGGTGATCTTGGCCGCGCGCTGCACCGCCTGTTGCAGCCCTTCGCGCCGCGCGTGCAGGTCCATGACCCCTGGCTGCCAGAGGGTCATCTGCGGCGCCTGGGCGTCGAACCGGTCAGCTTTGACCGGCTGATGGCCGAGAACCGCTTTGTCTTTGTCATGGCGACGATCACCACCGACAACCTCGGCATGATCGACGCCCGCGCCCTGGGTCTGATGCAGCCGGGTGCGATGCTCTTGCTGATGAGCCGCGCGGCCGCCGCCGATTTTCCCGCGCTGATCCGGGCCGCGCAATCGGGCCGCATCCGGATCGCCACCGATGTCTTTCCGGTCGAACCCTTGCCCAAGGACGATCCGATCCGCGCCGTGCCAAACCTGCTTTTCTCGCCGCACCGCGCTGGCGCCCTGACCTTCGCGCTGCGCGAAATCGGGACACGCGTGCTGGAGGACATCGAGCTGATCGCGCGTGGCCTGCCACCCGTCGCCTGCCGCAGGGCCGAACGTGAAACCGTGGCGCGGATGCGGTCAAAACCCGTGGAAAAGCCGCAAGAGACCGGTGCCGATCAGCCCTGAGGCCCCCGATGCGGCGCCGGCGTTCTGCCAGACCTAGCCGCGATCCGGGGGCGTCTGAGCCGCGCCCCTGGCCCAGTCGGCCGACTGCATCTCGCGCAGGCGGCTGGCGGTTCTGGCGAATTCGAACGATCCTTCGCCTTCGATATACAGATGTTCGGGAACATCGGCCGCCGAACAGATCAGCCGCACATGCGCCTCGTAAAGCGCGTCGATCAGGGTGACAAAGCGCTTGGCCTCGTTGTAATTCGAGGCGGAGAGCTGCGGGATATCCTCGAGGATCAGCACCCGCACGGCGCCCGCCAGCGCCAGATAATCGGCGGCCCCGAGCGGGCGGGCGCACAACTCCCAGAACGTCGCGCGGGCGGCGCCATTGGCATAGCGCGGCAGTTCGACCTGCCGACCATTGACCGCCAACCGCAAGGGTCCGACCTCTGACCCATAGGTCAGGTCCTGCCAGATCGCGTTGATCGCCCCGGCAGAGCGGCCTGCCGGATGGAAATAGACCTGCGCGCCCTCCAGCCGATGCTGTCGGTAATCCTCGGCGCTTTCCAGTTCCACCACATCCATATGTACGCGCAACAGGTCGATGAAGGGCAGGAACAGCGCCCGGTTGAGCCCGTTCTTGTACAGATCCTCGGGCGGGCGGTTCGAGGTCGTCACGATCACCACACCGGCCGCGAAGAGCTTTTCGAAAAGCCGGCCCACCAGCATCGCATCGGTGATGTCGGTGATCTGCATCTCGTCAAAGGCCAAAAGCCGCACCTCGGCGATGATCTCTTCGGCAAAGGGGGTCAGCGGATCCTCGACGCCGCGCTGGCGGGCGGCATGGATGGCGCGGTGCGCCTCTTGCATGAAGGCGTGGAAATGCACGCGACGCTTGCGAGGAATGTCGGTTGCAGCAGCAAACATGTCCATCAGCATGGATTTGCCGCGGCCGACCCCGCCCCAGAGATACAACCCTTTGGGTACGACGGGCGCCTTGGCAAAAAGGCCCGACAACCGGCCCGGACGCCGCTGCGACTGGGTTTCGAGCCAAAGCCGCAAAGGCTCCAGCCGCGCCAGCACCGCGGCTTGCTGAGGATCGGGCTTGACCGTGCCGGCAGCGATGCGGCCTGCCAGAAGTTCGGGAAGGGTCTGACGCATGCCGCCGCATAGCAAACTCTGCCGCTCCGGAACAGGGGTTCGGTTTCGCCCCGGGCCAGAGGCCGCGGACCGAACTGTGACGGGCGGGATTTACGGCCCACGCGTGGCAGGGCTTGCTTTTGCGGCGGAAAGGGCGCATATGCATCTGGCGAACCGCTAATTATCGACCCTGTCTGGCTACGGCTGCAGCTTTCGATCTTGATGTGACTGCGCCAAGCCATCGCATTCCTGCGGATGGCAGACCAAACAGGAGTAAACACGATGGCCAAGGGCACCGTGAAATGGTTTAACGCAACTAAAGGTTTCGGCTTTATCGCTCCGGAAGGCGGCAAGAAGGACGTGTTCGTCCACATCACCGCCATGGAACGTGCCGGCATCCGCCAACTGGCCGATGGCCAAGCCGTGACCTTCGACATCGAAGCCGGCCGTGATGGCCGCGAGTCGGCGATCAATCTGGCGCTGGCGTAAGCTTTTCGCTGCCGGATCGCTTCGGCGGCAAGAGTTCGGAAAGGGTGGCTTCGGCCGCCCTTTTTTCGTTTTCGGCTGGCGTTTGGCGCCGTCCTCGGTCAGGTTTCCGCCAAAAAGGACGCCGCACCATGATGAACCGCATCGACCTGATCCGCCCGGACGCGCCCGAATTGGCCAGACTGGGCCCCCACCGGGTGGGCGTGAGGACGTTGGATCTGGTGAACCCCGGGCAGATGGATGTGATGGCCGCGATGGCCGGCTCTCCTGCGCTCTATGACCGCAAGATCGTGGTCGAGGTCTGGTATCCGGCACGGCCCGGAACGGGGCCGGATGCGGGCGCCGTCTATCCAACTTTGCTGCGCGATGGCCGGACCGAAGTTGCCCTGCACGGCCTTGCCCAGCGCGATGCCCAGGCGGAGCCGGGCCCCTTCCCCCTGGTGATCCTGTCGCATGGCTATCCGGGCAACCGGATGCTGATGAGCCATCTGGGCGAAAACCTCGCCTCCAAGGGCTACGTCGTGGCCAGCCTCGACCATGCTGACAGCACCTATGGCGATCCGGCCTATCTGGGCGGCGCGGCCTTCGGCTCGACCCTGGTCAACCGGTCGCTGGATACAAAGGCCGTGATGGAGGCCCTGCCGGCCCCCGCCGTGGCGATCATCGGCTATTCGATGGGCGGTTATGGCGCCCTGGTCGCGGCAGGCGCCGCCGTCGCCAAGGCCGCCCTGCAACTGCAGCGGGCCGGGTCTGTCGGCCCTTGGCTGGACCAGCACACCCGCGCCAAGGCGGACCCGCGGCTGAAGGCCATCGTGCCGATCGGGCCCTGGGGGCGGCAGCACGGCGTCTGGGACGCGGCGGGGCTTGCCGGGTTGTCGGTGCCGGCCCTCATCATCGCGGGCGGCCGCGACGAGGTTTCAGGATATGAGACCGGCATGCGAAGGATCTTTGCCGAGGCCACCGGGGTCGAGCGGCATCTCTTGACCTTCGAAGCGGCCGGCCACAATGCCGGCGCCCCGATCCCCGCGCCGCAGGAAAGCTGGACGCCGGTGCCCTGGCTCGACTTCGTGCCCTTCGAACATTATGCCGACAAGGTCTGGGACACGGTGCGGATGAACAACATCACCCAGCATTTTGTCACCGCCTTCCTCGACAGGCACCTGAAGGGCGATGAGGACAAGGCCCGCTATCTGTCGGCCGATTTTGCGGGCTTTGCACCCGGCACGGCGATCGGCCTGACGTGGGAAAGCCTCGCCCCCGCGCGCCCCTGATCTGGTCAGCCTTCCACGACCGTCCAGGGCGCGGGGTAGCGATATTCCTCGAGGTTGGGCGTCGGGCCGATCCGGTCCACGACCGCGAAAAGGCCCGGCGCGCTCAGTGGCGTCAGGACGCCATGCCAGATGCCGCGATGCAGGTTGATGCCCTGCGCCCCATTGGTCAGGAAGGCGCGCGGCCTGGCACCGGGGCCAGCGGCAACGATCACGAGAAACGGGTGTTCGGACATCGGCAGGAAGGCCTGGCTGCCCTCGGGGTGACGCTCGATCAGATCAAAGCTGTAGGGCAGGCTGCGTGGGGCGGCCTTGAAGATCGAGATGCCCGTGCGCGCATCGCCGGTGTCGATCAGGGCACGGTCATGGTGGCGCTGGCAAAGGCCCTCGTTGATCAGCCGGAAGTCTCCGGTCGCGTCGAGCACGTCGCCGAAGGGGGCAAAGGCGTCCTGCGTCAGGGGTTCGGTGTAAAGCGTCATGCGGCCCTCTGGAGGAAAGCGCCCGGGGGTTTCACACCCCCGGACCCCCGTGGAGTATTTCCACCTGGATGAATGGGGGGATGCGGCGGATCCGATCGGGAGCGCGGTTTTGACAAGGGTAGGATGGGCAATCTGCCCATCTTAGCGACCAAAGGCACCGACGCCACGCAGGCGCGCATGGCGGTTCATGTCCTTGTAGAGCAGATAGCGGAAAGGGCCCGGCCCTGCGGCATAGCAGGCCTGCGGGCAAAAGGCGCGCAACCACATGAAATCGCCGGCCTCGACCTCGACCCAATCGGTGTTGAGCTTGTAGACGGCCTTGCCCTCCAGCACGTACAGCCCGTGCTCCATGACATGGGTTTCCTCGAAGGGAATCACCCCGCCGGGCTGGAAAGTCACGATATTGACCTGCATGTCATGGCTGAGGTTGTCATTGGACACAAAGCGGGTGGTGGCCCAGCGGCCTTCGGTATCGGGCATGGCAGAGGGGGTCAGGTGCCGTTCGTTGGTCACTAAGGGTTCCGGCACGGGCCAGCCTGGCGCGGGTTCATAGAGCTTGCGGATCCAATGCAGCCGCGCCGGCTTGTCGCCGACATTGCGCAGCGTCCAGTGCAGGCCGGGCGGCAGATAGGCATAGCCGCCGGGTGCGAGGTCATGGACGCCATCGGGCAGGACCAGCCTCAGATGCCCTTCGGTGACAAAAAGCACGCCTTCGACCCCCGGATCAGGTTCGGGCGCATCCGAGCCGCCCTGCGGGCCAAGCTCCAGAACATACTGGGCGAAGGTTTCCGAAAAACCCGACATTGGCCGCGCGATGATCCAGGCGCGGGTGTCCTGCCAGCCCGGAAGGACAGAGGTGACGATATCGGTCATCACCCCGCGCGGGATCACCGCATAGGCCTCGGTGAAGATGGCGCGGCCGGTGTGGAGTTTGGTTTGCGGCGGCAGGCCGCCGGGCGCAGAGGCATAGCTTGTCATGGCAGCAGGTCTTTCAGACGAAGTTCGGCGATGCGTTCGACCTGGGCCGCGGCAGTGGCCAATTCGGTCGCGGTGTCGTTGTTCAGGCGGGTGTGGAAGGCATGCAGGATCGAAGCCTTGGTGTTGTCGCGCACCGCGATGATGAAGGGGAAGCCGTGCTTTTCGACATATCGGGCGTTGAGGCTCTGGAAGGTCTCGCGCTCGGCATCGGTCAGGGCGTCCAGCGCGGCCGATGCCTGTTCGGCGGTACTTTCGGGCGTCAGGCGACGGGCGGCGGCGAGTTTGCCGGCCAGGTCGGGATGGGCTTTCAGGACGCCAAGACGCTCCTCCGGGCTGGCAGAGCGGAAGATGCGGGCCAGCGCATTGTGCAGGCCCACCGCACTGTCGTGGGCGGGGCCGAGTTCAAGGTCGAAAGCGCGGTCGGCGATCCAGGGAGAGTGTTCGAAGACCCCGCCGAAGCGGGCAACGAACCTTTCGCGGCTCATCGCCGAGGGCCGCTCGATCCGCTGGTGCGGGTGATGGGCGGCCCAATGGCGGGCAATCTCGATCCGCCGCGCGAACCAGACCCCGTCATGGGCGCGGGCATAGTCGAGGAACCGCTTCAGCCCCGCCACCTTTCCCGGCCGCCCGATCAGCCGGTTGTGCAGCCCGATCGAGAACATCTTCGGCCGGCCCGCCTCGCCCTCGGCATAGAGCGTGTCGAAGCTGTCGCGCAGATAGGTGAAGAACTGTTCGCCCTCGATATAGCCCGGCGCGGTGGCAAAGCGCATGTCGTTGGCTTCCAGCGTGTAGGGGATGATCAGCTGATCCCGGTCGCCCACCTCGCGCCAATAGGGCAGATCGTCGTCATAGGTGTCGGAGATCCACTCGAAGGCGCCGGTGGCCGCGGTCAGGTCCACGGTGTTGACCGAACAGCGCCCGGTGTACCAGCCAAGCGGGGGCTCGCCCACCACCTCGGTGTGCAGGCGGATCGATTCGGCGATCTGGCGGGCCTCTTCGGCGGGGTCCATGTCGCGGTGATCGATCCACTTCAGCCCATGGCTCGCAATCTCCCACCCGGCCGCCTTCATCGCGGCCACCTGTTCGGGGTTGCGCGCCAGCGCGGTCGATACGCCGTAGATCGTCACCGGAACCTTGAGCCCGGTGAACAGCCGATGCAGGCGCCAGAACCCGGCCCGCGCGCCATAGTCGTAGATCGATTCCATGTTCCAGTGCCGCATCCCCGGCCAGGGCGCCGCACCGGCGATGTCGGACAGGAAGGCCTCGGACTGGCCATCGCCGTGCAGGATGTTGTTCTCGCCGCCCTCTTCGTAGTTCAGCACCAGCGAGATGGCGATCCTGGCACCATTGGGCCAGGCGGCATCGGGGGGCGTGGCGCCGTGGCCACGGAAATCACGGGGGTAGCGTTGCATCGGACACCTCGACCTGACAGGCTTACCCTATGCGGGATAGGCAAGACCCGGTATCAAATAAAGCCGGAAAGTGCTTTGCGCTGCGGCGGGGGTGCAGGGATGCGCCAGGTGCGGCAGGATGCGGCAAACGGAGGCGAAGATGGCAGATGGCTGGCTGACGACCCATATCCTTGACACCGCGCGGGGCGTGCCCGCGGCTGGCGTCAGGATCACGCTGTACCGGCTGACCGGCACCAGCCGCGTCCAGATCACCGAGACCGTGACCAATGCCGATGGCCGCACCGACGCGCCGCTGCTCAAAGGCGCCGAATTTCGTACCGGCGGCTATGAGCTGGTGTTTCAGGCCGGCGACTATCTGCGCGCCTCCGGTCAGGTGACGGGCGAGACGCTGTTTCTGGACGAGGTGCCGATCCGCTTTGGCATCAGCGACGCGGGATCGCATTACCATGTGCCGCTGCTTTTGTCGGCCTTCGGCTATTCGACCTATCGCGGCAGCTGAGTCACGGCGCGGGTTTCGGGCCTTCGGTGGCGCGGCGCATTTCATCCTTGATGCGCGCCACCATGAAATCGGTGAAAAGGCGCACCTTGCTGTCCTTGGCGCTGCGCTGCTGAGACAGAAGCGAAAGCTGCGTGGGCAAGGGTGGGGTCGCAGTGGCGACCGGCACCAGACGGCCGGCGCGCAGATGGTCTGCCACCTCGAAGGCCGGTTTCAGGACGATGCCGCGCCCATCCAGCGCCCATCCGGTCAACACGTCGCCGTCATCCGATTCAAACGGACCGGTGATTTCGAACCGGCGCGGGCCTTCCGCAGTTTGCAGCGTCCACTGGAACTCTTTCGCGCCGGGAAAGCGCAGGTTCAGGCAATCGTGCCGGTCGCGGACCAAGGCCTCGCCACCCTCTGGCATGCCGCGCCGGGCGATATAGGCGGGGGCAGCGCACAACAGGCGCGGGCAATCGGCGATGATGCGGACCTTGAGCGTGGAATCCTCCAGCACGCCCAGATGAAAGGCCAGGTCCAGCCCCTCGGCCGTCATGTCGATCACCCGGTCCGACAGGCGCAGGCGCACGTCGATCTGCGGGAACTGGTCCTTGAAGGCCGGCACATGCGGCGCGATGAAGCGCCGCCCGATGCCAAGCGGGGCCGCGACAAAGACCACGCCGCGCGGGTTCTGCGCGGTCTCCATGACCAGCGCCTCGGCTTCGTCGATCGCCTCCAGCACCTTGCGGGCGCCGTCATAGAACAGGCGGCCATTCTCGGTCGGTTGCAGGCTGCGGGTGGTGCGGTTGAAGAGCCTGACCCCCAGATGCTTTTCCAGTTCAGAGATTCGCGCCGAGGCCACGGCGGGCGAGGTGCGCTGATCGCGCGCCGCCGCCGACATCGAGGACAGTTCGTAGACCCGCACGAACATGCGCAAATTATTCACATAAGACATGGACTGAGCGGCCCTTCTGCGCGCCGTGCCAGCATTTTGGCTTTCTTGAAAGTGATCCGGCATTTGACGGATTAACAGAAGAGTGCGCCCCGGTATAGGTTTTTGCCAAAGGCCGAAAGGGATGCGCATGGACGACTGGGTGGTTCTGTGGGAATGGGTGATGATCGCGGTGCGGTGGACCCATGTGATCACCGCGATGGCCTGGATCGGGTCGAGCTTCTATTTCATCGCCCTCGACCTTGGCCTGCGCCGCGACGTGCCCTTGCCGCCCGGCGCCAATGGCGAGGAGTGGCAGGTCCATGGCGGCGGGTTCTACCACATCCAGAAATACCTCGTGGCCCCGGCGTCGCTGCCCGAACACCTGATCTGGTTCAAATGGGAAAGCTACACGACCTGGATGTCGGGCTTTGCCATGCTGGTCCTGGTCTATTACATGGGCGCGCAGTTCTTCCTGATCGACCCGGCGGTGATGGATCTGAGCGTCTGGCAGGCGGTGGCGATCTCGATGGGTTCGCTCGCCTTCGGCTGGATCGCCTATACCACGATCTGCCGGGTCTTCGTGAACGCCAACCAGACCGCGGTGATGGTCGCCCTGTTCGCGCTGCTGGTCGCGATGAGCTGGTTTTACGTCCATGTCTTTTCCGGCCGTGCCGCGATGCTGCATCTGGGCGCCTTCACCGCCTCGATCATGTCGGGCAACGTGTTCTTCATCATCATGCCAAACCAGCGCATCGTGGTGGCCGACCTCAAGGCCGGGCGCACGCCGGATGCGAAATACGGCAAGATCGCCAAACAGCGCAGCACCCACAACAACTACCTGACCCTGCCGGTCATCTTCCTGATGCTGTCGAACCATTATCCGCTGATCTTCGCCACGCCCTACAACTGGGTGATCGCGAGCCTGGTGTTCCTGATGGGGGTGACGATCCGCCACTGGTTCAACACGCGTCACGCCAAGAAGGGCAGCCCGCACTGGACCTGGGCGGTGACGGCCCTCTTGTTCCTGATCATCGCCTGGCTCTCGACCGCGCCGATGACCCACCCGCAGGAGGACAGCAAGCTGGAAGGCCCGGCGCTGGTCTATGCCTCGGCCAAGGGGTTTGACGATGTGGTGACCATTATCCAGGGCCGCTGTTCGATGTGGCATGCACGCGAGCCTGCTTATGAGGGCATCCACTGGGCGCCCAAGGGTGTCGTGCTGGAAACCCCCTCCGACATCGCGCGCGAGGCCCGACGCATCTATGTGCAGGCCGGGATCACCCATGCCATGCCACCCGCAAACCTGTCCTATATCGAGCCGCAGGAACGCGCCGCCATCGTCAAATGGTTTCGCGGCGCCGGAATGGCCGGGATCGACGGCTGAGCCTTTGACGCGGCGCGACTTGCCGCTAGCTTGGCCTTGAACGTCGATGGAGGACAGGATGGCCGGACAGATCAGACAAGCCCAGACCGCCGAGGGCACCATTCCGGCCAAGGTCTTTCACCCGGACAAGGCCTCGACCACCGGGGTCATCCTTTACATGGACGCCTTCGGCCCCCGCCCCGCGCTGGAGCGGATGGCCGAGCGGATGGCAACCCTTGGCCATGTGGTGCTGCTGCCCGACCTGATGTACCGTCTGGGTCCCTATGGCCCCTTTGACGCCGCCACGACCTTTTCCGACCCGGAGAAGGCGGCGCAGTTGCGCGGCATGATGGGCGCAACCACGATGGCCATGACCGAGCGCGACACCGCGACCTTCATCGCGATGCTGGCGGCCGAAGGCGTCACCGGCCCCATCGCCACCGCGGGCTATTGCATGGGGGGCGCGCGGGCGCTGGTGGCGGCGGCGGCTTACCCCGACCGTATCGCGGCGGCGGCAAGCCTGCATGGCGGCAACCTCGCCACCGATCAGCCCGACAGCCCGCATCTGCGCGTGGGCACGATCAAGGGCCGGGTCTATGTCGGCTGCTCTGGTGTGGACCGCAGCTTTCCGCCCGAACAATCGGCGCGGCTCGCCCAGGCGCTGCGCGAGGCCGAGGTGGATCACGTCATCGAAAATTATGTCGGCATGGCGCATGGCTGGTGCGTGCCCGACCATTCGGTCTTTGACGCAATGGGGGCCGAGCGGCACTGGAGGCGGATCGAAACCCTGTTCGGCGAATGCCTTACGACCGGGTAAAGCGCCATTCGGTGACTTGCCGATAGGTCTCGCCCGGTTTCAGCTCGATCGAGGGGAAGCCGGGGTGGTTGGGCGCGTCCGGCCAGTTCTGCGCCTCGATGGCGATGCCCTCATAGGTCGTGTGCCCGGGCCGCATCGCGTTGCGCCCGTCATAGACCTGGATGCCGGCCTCGGTGGTGGCGACAGTCATGGTCAGGCCAGAAGTGCCAGTCAGCCACAGCACATCGCGCAGGGATTGCCGGCCGCCCGACAGGCAGAAGTTGTGGTCCAGCGCCGTGTCGGACGGGGTGATCTTGCGGCCGCGGCGGAAATCCATCGCGGTGCCCGTCACATCGGCAATCGTGCCCGTCGGGGCAAAGGTCTCGGACGTCGGCAGATAGGTCGCGGCGGCGATCTGCAGGCTGTGGCCGGCCCAGGTCTCTGATCCGTCCATGTTCCAGTAGCTGTGGTTGGCCGCGTTGAACAGGGTCAGCGCATCGGTGGTGGCCGTCACCTCCATCCGCAGCACATGGCCGGGATGGAGCGAAAAGCGCGCCTCGACGTGGCGGTTGCCGGGAAAGTTCCCCTCGCCATCGGGCAGGTCCAGCGCCAGCGTGGCCGAGGTCGCATCCGACGCGGCTAGGGCCCAGACCTTGGCCTGCGTGCTGGCCCCGGCGGAATGCAGCGTGTGGATGCCGTTCTGGTTCTTTTCAAAGCTGTAGGGCTTGCCGCCGATCGTGGCCCTGCCATCGGTGAAGCGGTTGACCACCGGCGCCACAAGCGAGCCATGGCTGCGCATCTTGCCTTCGTAATCGGCCAGATTGTCCGAGCCCAGCGTCAGGTCATGGTCCACCCCGGCCAGCCGGACCGATTGCAGCACGGCGCCCCGGGTCAGAAGGGCAACACTCAGCCCCTCGCAGGTCAGGGCGATGCGCGCGACATCTTCGCCCTTGGCTGTGGTGCCGAATTTGCTGATCGTGACCGCTGACATTCCGCTCTCCCTGACATGGCGCCAAGTGGTGGCGGATGGCGGGGGTCGGGTCAAGGCATATCGGCCGTGGCACAGGCCAAAAGCGCCGTGGCAAGCCCGGTCAAGAGCAGATCATAGGCATCCGGACCGGGGTCCAGCATCGAGCCCACCGGGTCGAGCGGCGGGCCGACAAACAGGCCGGTGCCCTCGGCCAGGCTGTCGATCAGGGCGGGGTCGTGCTGCGCCTCGGGAAAGGCGCAGCGGATGGCGCCGCTGGCCGCGTCCTGATGCAGCCGGGCGATCTGGGCGGCGCCGGGCGGGGCGGCATCTCCGGCGGCAAGGCCGCCCCGGTAGGGCAAGTTGTAATGCCGGGCGAAATAGCCGTAAGCGTCGTGATAGGTCACGAAGGGCCGCTTGAGCGGGGCCAGTTTCGCCGCAAGCGCCGCATCCAGCGTGACGATCCGGGCCTGCGCCGCCGCCGCATTGGCGCGGTAGGTGGCGGCATGGTCGGGGTCGAGCGCCTGCAGACACGCCGCGATCAGGTCGATCCAGATCGCGGCATTGGCGGGGTCGAGCCAGGCATGCGGGTTCAGTCCGCCTTCGGCATAGTCCTGCCGCAGGGTCCGCGGATCGTCCAGAAGTGCCAGGCTTTGCACCTGCGCCGCGGCGCGCGCCTGATCCAACCCCGGCGTCAACTCTGGCCCGACCCAGATCAGCAGGGTCGCGGCCGCCAGATCGCGCCTCTGGCTCGGGCGCAACTGCATGTCATGTTCATCGCCGCCCTTGTCCAGCAACAGGCCGGGCCGGCCCAGATCGCCCATGACCTGCGCCACCAGCGCTGCGACGGGCGAAATATCGGTCTGAACCCTTGGCACTTCGGCCCGCGCCGGAAGGGTTGGCAGGCCGAGGACCAGGGCGAGCACCAAAGTCAGAACGCGCATTTTGCACCTTTCGCAGCCGGGAAGGCTTCTGTAGTGTGTTATATCATAACGTGTCAAGTGAGACGTTATAGTATAACGTTAGCAAAGGCCACGCCCATGCCGGACGACCCCGATTGCCCCGGTTGCGGCCAGCCCGACCTGGCCTTTGCCCCGCATGACCATGCGCGTTGCGCCGATGACCTGATGGCCCTGGCCGAGGCGCAACTGGTCAAGGGCGGGCAAAGGCTGACCCCCGTGCGCCGCCGCACGCTGGAGATCCTGCTGGAGGCGCACCGCGCCCTGGGCGCCTATGACGTGCTGGAGCGCCTCGCCCGGGATGGCTTTGGCAACCAGCCCCCAGTCGCCTATCGCGCGCTGGAATTTCTTGAGGATCAGGGCCTTGCCCACCGCATCCGCCGGCTGAACGCCTTTACCGCCTGCATGCATCCGGGCGAGACCCACGCCCCGGCCTTCCTGATCTGCCGCGCCTGCCACGCCGTGGCCGAAGCACCCGGCCGCGCCGTGGGCGAGGCGCTTGCCTGCGCGGCCCACAGTCTGGGCTTCACCATCGAACGCAGCACGGTCGAGGCTCTGGGCCTCTGCCCCGGCTGCCGTGGCGCGGGGCCGGATGCAGAGGCGGCCAGCCTCGCCGCACCGCGCGGGGTCGCCTGATGCTGGTGCAAGCCAAGGATCTGACGGTGCGCCTTGGTGGCGCCGAGGTGCTGAGCCATGTCACGATGACGATCGAAGCGGGCGAGATCGTGACCATCCTCGGCCCGAACGGGTCGGGCAAAAGCACCCTTCTGCGCGCCCTTCTGGGCATGGTGCCGCTGTCGGGCGGCCAGGTCACCCGGGCGCCCGGCCTGCGCATCGGCTATGTGCCGCAAAAGCTGTCGATCGACGCGACCCTTCCTCTGACCGTCCGCCGCTTCCTGTCGCTGCCGCACCGCATTTCGGAGGTCGAGGCCAAGGCGGCTCTGGCCCGCGTCGGCATGGCGGACGCCGAGGCCAAACCGATGAGCGGCCTGTCCGGCGGCCAGATGCAACGGGTGATGCTGGCGCGCGCACTGTTGGCCAAGCCCGGCCTTCTGGTGCTGGATGAGCCAACCCAGGGCCTCGATCAGCCCGGCGAGGCCGGATTCTACCGGCTGATCGCCGAGGTCCGGCAAGAGACCGGCGCGGCGGTGCTGATGGTCAGCCATGATCTGCATGTGGTCATGGCGGCCAGCGATCGGGTGATCTGCCTCAACCACCACATCTGCTGCGAGGGCACGCCGCGCGTCGTCTCTGCCGCGCCAGAGTATCGCGCCCTGTTCGGGCTGGGAACGCAAGGCGCGCTGGCGCTTTACCAGCACCGGCACGACCATTCGCATGACGCGCCTGCGCCCCATGATCACGACCATTCCCACGAAGGGCACAGCCATGCTGGATGATTTTCTGGTCCGGGCCGGTCTGGCGGGGTTCGGGGTTTCGCTGGCGACCGGGCCGCTTGGGGCCTTTGTGCTATGGCGCCGGATGGCCTATTTCGGCGATGCCACGGCGCATGCCGCCATCCTGGGCGTGGCACTGGCGCTGGCCACCGATATGCCGGTGCCCCTCGGCACGCTGATCGTGGCCGTGGCGATGGCGGTGACGGTGGCCGGGCTGGCGGCGCGCGGCTGGGCGGTGGACACGACGCTGGGCGTGCTGAGCCACGGGGCGCTTGCCCTTGGGCTCGTGGCGATCAGCTTTGTGCACGGGGTTCATACCAGCCTCGAATCCTATCTCTTCGGCGACATTCTCGCGGTGACCAAGGGCGATCTGGCCTATATCTGGGTCGGGGCCCTGGCGGTGGTGGCGCTGTTGGCCTGGCGCTGGCAGGGCCTGCTGACCGCGACGCTGAACGACGATCTGGCCCGGGCGGACGGCATCTCGCCCGACGTGGAGCGCCTGATCCTGACGCTGGCGCTGGCGCTGGTGGTGGCGGTGGCACTGAAGGTGGTAGGGGCCCTGCTGATCGCGGCCATGCTGGTCATTCCGGCTGCTGCGGCGCGAGCCATCTCTCGCGGGCCCGAACAGATGGCGATCCTGGGCTCGGTCATCGGCGCCGTCGCCTGCCTTTCGGGGCTGGCGCTGTCTTTCTGGCAGGACACGCCGGCCGGCCCCTCGATCGTGGCGGCGGCGGCGGTTCTCTTCGCGCTTGCGGCCGGCTTCGGCAAGATGCGGCGGCACTAGGGCGCGTCGGCCCGGCCAATCCCGTGCCGCTTTCGTGCGCCATGTCGTTTTCGGCCAACAAGTGTCGGGTCGCCTTGCCCGGTGGGCCGGCGATGCGGCACATAAGAGGAAAATCCTTTTGCGGAGTCGCAGCCCATGAAAACCCATGTCAAAGCCCTGGTCGTCGGCGGTGGCGCCGTCGGCAACGGCATCGCCTATCACCTGGCCAAAGCCGGGTGGGACACGATGCTGGTGGAACGTGACGAACTGACCTCGGGCTCGACCTGGCACGCGGCGGGTCTTTTGCCCCTGTTCAACATGGGCTATGCCACGACCCATATCCACAAATACTCGGTCGACTTCTACAAGGGGCTCGAGGCCGAAACCGGCCTCAACCCCGGCTTCTATGTCGTGGGCAACCTGCGCATGGCGCAGCGCCAGGAACGGATGGACGAATATATGCTCTATTCCTCGGTGGCCGAAACCGCCGGGGTCCATCACGAATTCCTGTCGCCGAAAGAGATCAAGGACCGCTGGCCCCTGGTGCGCACCGACGATCTGGTGGGCGCGCTTTATCACCCGCAGGACGGCTATATCAACCCGGCCGACGTGACGCAGGCCATGGCCAAGGGCGCCCGCCAGCTGGGCGCCACGATCGAACGCAAGATCCAGGTCGATGGCTATCGTTGGACCGGGTCGGAATGGATCGTGTCTTGCTCTCGCATGGTGGAAACCGGCGGGCGTCTGGTGCCCTCGGACGACAAGTTCGAAATCCATGCCGAGCATGTCGTCACCGCCACCGGCAACCATGCGCAGCGCACCGCCAAGCTCCTGGGCATCAAGATCCCGGCGATCCCGGTCGAGCATCAGTATATCGTCACCGAACCCGACCCGATGCTGGTGGAATACCGCAAGACCCATCCCCAGCACCCGGTCCTGCGTGACGCCGATGCCAAATGGTATGTCCGCGAAGAGCGCGGTGGCTGGATCCTCGGGCCCTATGAATACGGCGCCCCGGCGCGGGTCCTCTATGACGTGCCGGAAAGCTTCCGCGCCGACCTGTTCCCGCTGGATCTGGAAAGGATCGAGGCGGAATACATGTCGATGATCCACCGCATCCCCTCGTCCGAAACCGTGGGGCTGAAGGACGATTTCAACGGCCCGATCTGCTATACGCCCGACGGCAACCCACTGGTCGGCCCGGCACCCGGCCTGCGCAACATGTGGCTGGCCGAAGGCTTCAGCTTTGGCATCACGGCGGCGGGCGGCACGGGCTATTACCTTGCGCAGATGATGGTGAATGGCGAGGCCGAGATCGACATGGCCAGCCTGGACCCCAAGCGCTACGGGTCGTGGATGACCACCGAATACGCCGCGCGCAAGAACGAGGAATGCTACAACCACGTCTTCATCCTGCACCACCCGGATGAGGAGCGCGAAGCCTGCCGCCCCCTGCGCACGGCCCCGGTCTATGACCGGCAAAAGGCCTTGGGCGCGCAGTTTGGCCAGGTGAACGGCTGGGAGCGCCCGATCTATTACGGCCCCAAGGATGCGCCGGAGGATTTCGACCACAAGGCGCGGTCGTTCCGTCGTGGCGGCTGGTGGCAATATGCGGTGGACGAGGCCAAGGCAATCCGCGAGACCGCCGGCCTGATCGATGCCACCGCCTTTACCAAGCATCTGGTGCGCGGACCGGGGGCCACGGCCTTCCTCGACTGGTTCACCTGCAACACGCTGCCCAAGGTCGGCCGCATCAACCTGACCTATGCTCTGACCCCGCAGGGCACGACGCGCACCGAATATACGATCGTTCGCAATGGCGAGAACGATTACTATCTGGTCTCCGCCGGCGCCTGGACGGCCTATGACGCCGACTATCTGCGCAAATGCGCCGAGGACATGGCGCCGAAGTTCGGCCATGTCGAAATCCATGACGTGACAACGCAGTGGGGCGTCTTTGCCCTCGCCGGGCCGAACTCGCGCAAGATCCTGGCAGAGCTGATCCGGGATGCCGACCCCGCCACGGCGCTGTCGAACAAGCGCTTCCCCTGGCTCTCGGCACGCAAGATCGAACTCGGCATGTGCCCGGTCAACGCGATCCGCGTGGCCTATACCGGCGAGTTGGGCTGGGAATTGCACCACCCGATCGAAATGCAGCGCTACCTTTGGGAGCAACTGCTGAAGGCCGGCGAAAAGCACGGGATGAAGCTGGTGGGTGCGCGGGCGCAAAACTGGCTGCGGCAGGAGAAATCCTACCGGGCCTTCGGGAACGAGCTTGGCCGCGACGCCTCGCCCCTGGAGGCGGCGCTCGACCGTTTTGTCGACCTGAAGAAGGATTTTCAGGGCAAGGAGGCGATGCTGGCCATCGGCATCCGGTCCAAATGCTGCACGCTTCTGATCGACGGGCCGGCGGACACCGATCCCTGGGGCAAGGAGGCGCTTTTGCTCAACGGCGAAAAGATCGGGCGACTGACCTCGGGAGGCTATTCCGTGGCCTTTGGCAAGCAGATCGGCATGGGCTATGTGCGCCCGGATCTGGCCGAGGTCGGCACGAAGCTCAAAGTTCGGATGAACCGCGAACTTTGGGACGCAGTGGTTGTCGAAGACAGCCCCTTCGACCCGTCGAACGCGCGGATCAGGGTGGACGGCTGATTTCGCCATTATCACTCGCCCACGAATTTTCTGCGAAAATTCACGCTGGTGCGATGCGCGATTGGGAAGAAACGTGGCGGCGGATCACTCCGCCGCCACGTTCATTTGCCTTGTATCGGTGACGATATAGGCACAGGTCGGGCAGGCCTTCGCCCCGACTTGCGCGAACCACCGGCAAGTACCGCGGATCGAGCAGGGCGGAAGGTCGGATCTGGGGGGAGCGCCCGGAGCCTCCATCGCCTTGATCGCGCGGTCGATCACGCCGCAGCGTGTGCCTGTCCACTGGCTGCAGCCCGAGGTCTGACAGCGGTTGGAAAAGCGCATCCTTTCCTCGGGCGCGCCCCGCACCCGGACGGCGGCGAGGAAATCCTCATCCACCGGCATGAGGCTGCGCAGGTTGTGTATCTTGCCATCCGGTCCCAGCACGCCCAGCAATCCCGCTCCGGGCTCTGCCGGGGCCGAGGGGCAGGCGTAGCTGGCAGACCGGGCGGCGGGGTCTTCGCCGCCCGGTCCCATCACATGCGACCCGCGGTTTGCAGGATGCCGCGGCCAAGCGCCTTTTCGCCTTCCAGCATGGCCTCGAAATCCTGGCGCAGGATGAAGCCCCACCAATCGCGCGGAAAGCGGATCACATAGGGCTTTTCGGCATGCAGGCCCGCAATATGGGCCAGCGCCACCTTCTGGATATCGGCGCTGATGGCGGCCTGGGCGTCCTTGGACAGGGCAATATCGCCCAGATCGACGACAAAACGAGTCATGACACTCTCCGTTGAAACAGTCCCGCGCAGGCAATGGATCCGCGCAGGTTCAGGCTAGGAGAGCGGGTCGTTAAAGTCGAATGAAGAAGGTGTTAAACAGCGTCAAACGGCAGGTGCCGCAAATTCGTCCCAGGCGCCCAGCGCGTGGGCGGCATACATCAGGGCAGGCCCGCCGCCCATCTGGACGCACATGGCCAGGACCGAGCCCAACTCTTCGCGCGTGGCGCCCACCTTCATCAGCGCCTCGACATGCAGGTTGATGCAGGGCGTGCAGCGCTGGGTGACGGCAATTGCCAGCGCCAGGAACTCGCGCGTTTTCTTGTCAAGCGTGCCATCGGCCATGGCCCCCGTCGACAGCGCGCCAAAGCCCTTGGCGGTTTCGGGGTTCAGCTTGTGCAGGGCGCGCAATTCGCTGCGCAGATCGGCGGTGTCGGAACGGTAGGTCATCGGCAGTCTCCTTTTGCCGGAGACTGCCCGCCGGCCCCCCTGCCCGCCTTGATCCACATCAATCACATTATGAGATTCGCATATGTCACAGATATTGGAAGGGTCGGGACCGCTCAGCCCGCCCCAAGCAGGACCGCCGTCTGATAGGTGATGAAGGACGCGAGATAGGCCAGCGCCAGCATGTAGCCGAAGGTCACCCACATCCAGGTCCAGCCGCCCGTCTCGCGCCGGATCACGGCCAGGGTCGAAAGGCATTGCGGCGCAAAGATATACCAGACCAGAAATGAAAGGGCAGTGGCGAGGCTCCAGCTGTGCGCCAGGGTCTGGCCGATCAGACCGCCTTCGCCCTGGATCGCGTAGACCGTGCCCAGCGAGGCCACCGCCACTTCGCGCGCCGCCATGCCGGGCACCAGCGCCACACTGATCTGCCAGTTGAAGCCGATCGGCGCCAGAACGGGCTGGATGACATGGCCGATCATCGCGGCAAAGCTGTAGAAGATGCCAGGCTCGGTCGCGCCAGCGGGAGGGCACGGAAAGGTCGCGAGAACCCAGATCAGCACGGTCATGTTGAAGATCGTCGTGCCGGCGCGCCTGAGGAAGATCTGCGCCCGCGTGGCCAGCCCCAGAAGCACGCTCCTGGCGCGCGGCATCTTGTAGTCCGGCAGTTCCAGCATGAAGGGCGGCGCGGGCTGGTTGCGCCAGAACAGGAACTTGGCCAGCGCCGAAACGCCCAGGGCAGAGGCGATCCCCGCCGCATAAAGCCCGAACATCACCAGCCCCTGCAGGTTGAAGACGCCCCAGACCTGCCGCGAGGGGATGAAGGCCGCGATGATCAGCGTATAGACCGGAATGCGCGCCGAACAGGTGATCAGCGGCGCCACCAGAATCGTGGTCAGCCGGTCGCGCCGGTTGTCGATCACCCGCGCCGCCATGATGCCCGGGATGGCACAGGCAAAGCTCGACAGCAGGGGGATGAAGGCCCGCCCGTGCAGGCCGGCCCCGCCCATGATGCGGTCCATCAGAAAGGCCGCGCGGGCCATGTAGCCCAGATCCTCCAACAGCAGGATGAACAGGAACAGGATCAGGATTTGCGGCAAAAAGATCAGCACGCCGCCCACGCCCGAAATCACCCCATCGCGCAGGAAGCTTTGCACAAGGCCCTCGGGCAAGACCTGACCGACCAGCGCGCCGAGCCCATCGAAGACGTAAGTGATCAGGTCCATCACGGGCGCGGCCCAGCTGAAGACCGCCTGAAACATCAGGAACATCAGGCCCAAGAGGATCACCAGCCCCGCCACAGGATGCAGCAGGACCTGGTCAATCCGGTTGGTCAGCGTGTCGGGCCGGGTCGGCTCCTTGATGGCGGCAGCGATCAGGGCATCGGCCTCGCGGTGGCCTTGGCGCAGATCCGCGGCCGAGGGCGGCGCCCAGCGGTTGACGCCCGCCGGCGCCACGCCCCGGCTCAGAACCTCGTCCAGCGTCTGCCACAGATCGTCCATCCCGCCGCGCCGTACCGCGGTCGCGGCCACCACCGGCATGCCCAGCGTCTGCGACAGCTTGGCCAGGTCGATGTCGATGCCGCGATGCCGTGCGATGTCTATCATGTTCAGGATCAGGATCATCGGCCGCCCGACCTTGCGCAACTCCATCACCAGCCGCAGGCCCGACCGGACCGAGGCGGCATCGGCCACCACAAGCAAAAGATCGGGCGCAGGCTCTCGCGGATGGGTGCCCAGGACGACATCGCGCGTGACCATCTCATCCGGGCTGCGGGCGCGCAGCGAATAGGTGCCCGGCAGATCGACGATGTTGATCACCCGCCCCGCTGGCGTGCGCGCCAGCCCGGACTTGCGCTCCACCGTCACGCCGGCATAGTTGCCGACCTTCTGCCGACTGCCGGTCAACGCATTGAACACTGCCGTCTTGCCGCAATTCGGCGCGCCCACGATGGCAAAGCGCAGCTCTTTGGTCGCGATCAGATCGGCCATCCGGGGTATCCTTGGGTTCCTGTCAGCCGACCTGAATGGCCATCGCCTCGCGGCGGCGCAGCGCCACCGTGGCCCCGTTCACCCGAACCGCGATCGGGTCACGCCCGAAAAGCCCCTCATGCAGGATCTGCACAGAGGCTCCCTCGACAAAGCCCAGTTCGATCAGCCGCCGCTCCATCTCGGCGGGCAGCAAGGACGAGGCATGATCGCGCACCACGATGGCCTTGACCTGCCCGGCAAAGCCGCGCGCCGCCATCCCAAGACAAAAGGGCGCATATGAAGTGTCAAAAGCCATGTCGCCGCATTCCAAAGGCCGGATCTGGCCATGCCGGGCGTTCTATGCCCCAACGGGTCTATCTAGCCCAGCTAAAGCGAAACAGTCAAGAAATATTGCCTAGTAAAACCGTAGGAAATGTCCGACCTTCCCCTTGCTCTTTGCGCCAATACTCCGCCGGGGGTGCGGGGGACGCGCAGTCCCCCGCTGGTTCCGCCCTCACAGGTGATAAAGCAACGGCACCACCGCCGTCGTGACCACGGCCGACAGCAGGTTCAACGGCACGCCGAACCGGAAGAAGTCGCTGAACTTGTACCCGCCCGGCCCATAGACCAGCGTATTGGTCTGATAGCCGATCGGCGTGGCGAACGACGCCGAGGCGCCCACCATCACCACCAGAACCAGAGGCCTCGGGTCGACGCCAAGGCTGTGCGCCAGCGTGATCACCACCGGCGTGCAGATCACCGCCACCGCATTGTTCGACACCAGTTCCGTCAGGATCGAAGTCAGCAGATAGACCACGAAGACCAGCAGATAGGGCGAACAGCCCTGCAGCAGCGGCGCCACCCACCCCACCACCAGCTCCACGGCACCTGAGTTCTGCAACCCCGCCCCCACGCCCAGCATGCCGAACAGCAAGGCCATCAGCCGCCCGTCGACCGAGGCCAGCGCCTCGTCGGAATCGATGGCGCCGGTCAGCAGCACGACGCCCACCCCGATGAAGGCCAGATATTGAATCTCGGGCGCCCCCGGCAGCGCAGCCAGAAAGATCACCGTGACCAGAACCGCCAGCACGACCGGCGCATGTTTGCGCCGATAGGGCCGCTCGGTCGGGTGGGCCATGTCGACCATCTCCATGTCGACGGCCAGACGCTGGATATCTTGCTGCGTGCCTTCGAGCAGCAGGGTATCGCCGATCTGCACCTCGATGGAATCGAGGCTGGTGCCCATGTTCTTGTCGCGCCGGTGCACGGCCAGGGGATAGACGCCATAACGGCGGCGCAGGCGCATCTCGCCCAGGGTGCGCCCGACCATGCGGCAGCCCGGCGTGATCAGCGCCTCGACCGTCGCGGTCTGCACCGAGGACAGCTTGTCCACATCGCGCAGGTCCTTGTGGTCCTTCAACCCCAGCACCTCTGCCATGGGAGAGCGCAAGACGACCCGGTCGCCGCTTTCCAGCACCACATCCGCCATCTGGCGCCGCAAGCTGGCATCGCCGCGCAGCACATCGATCACCCGCACCCCGCCGCGCGTGAAAAGATCGACCTCCGCCGGCTTCTTTCCGATCAGGTTCGACCCTTCCGGTACCGCCACCTCGGTGAAGAACCGCATCCCCTTGCGGTCGGTCAGCAGCGTCGACATCGACTCGCGCGTTGGCAGAAGGCGCGGCGCCAAGAGGCCGATGTAGATCAACCCCGCCGCCGCAACCGAAACGCCCAGCGGCGTGATCTCGAATATCCCGAAGGGTTCGAGGCCCAGCTTCTTGGCCACCCCGTCCACCACAAGGTTTGTCGATGTGCCGACCAGAGACATCGTCCCGCCGAGGATGGTAAAATAGCTCAGTGGAATCATCAGCTTGGAAGGTGATATCTTCAACTGCTTGGCCAGCTGCATGAAGATCGGCAGCATGACCACGACCAGAGGCGTGTTGTTCACGAAGGCCGAAACCAGCGTCACGCCGCCGCCCAGCGCCATCAGCGTGCGCGCCGGATGCGTGGCGGCATTGCGCGCGGCGATCTGGCTGATCGCCTCCAGTGCGCCGGTTCGGACCAGGGCGCCCACGATCATGAACATCGCCGCAATCGTCCACGGCGCGTTGTTGGACATGACATCGGACACGGCCGAGGTGGGCAGGATCCCCAGGACCAGCATCAGCACGGCCCCCCCCACTGCCACGACCTCCACCGGGTAGGTTTCCCGCACGAACATCACCAGCATTCCGGCCAGGATCAGCAGTGCCACCACGGCTTGGGTCGAATGGCTCAGGGCAAGTCCGATCATCCGCAGGCTCCGTCTTGTTTCGTCCCGACCAGATAGGGACAGCGGGACAAGTCTGGCAAGCAGAATCTCGACATTTTCAGACGTCTATATGGCCGGGGGAATTTCCTGACCGAAAACCAATCGCTTAAGCGGCAATCGCTGCCTTGGCGCGTGGCCGCACCAGCGTCAGGCCCACCAGCATCACCGCTACGGCGAGGAAGATCAGGGGCGAGAATCGCTCTCCCAAAAGCAACATCGCCCATATCAGGCCCGCCGCCGTGACGATGTAGGATGTCTGACTGGCAAAGACCGCACCCGCCTTGGCCGCCAGGCCGACATAGCCTGCGTACAGCAAGGCATGCAGCGCCGAAGAGAAGACCAGCGCCGCCTCGGGCCGGCCAAAGCCCGGCAGCGGGCTGACCCAGGACCCGGTCAACCAGACCAGCGGCAGGCACAGGAGGAACCCCATCAGCGAGGCGCCGAACATCGCCTGCACCGGGTCCATCCCCGCCATGCCGTGCCGCGCGACAAAGGTGCCCTCGAGCGCGTAAAACAGCGGCCCGATCAGGGCCACCGGCAAAAAGGCCACCATGCCGGCATTGTAAAGCCCGGCCCCGGGCGCTGCGATGATCGCGACGCCGGCCAGACCAAGCAAGAGCCCCAGAAGCCGCTTGCCCTCGAACCGGTCGGCGCCCAAAGCCAGGTTCAGCGGCAAGGCCATCAAGGGCACGGTCGAGATCACGATCGACATGATCCCCGCCGGCAATCGGTAGACCGAGATGTAGAAGGTCAGGTTCGGCACCAGCGTGCCCAGAACCGCCACGGCGCCATAGAACCCGATGGCCCTCGGGCTCAGCACCAGCCCCTTGCCGCGCACCAGCGTCAGGGCGCCCAGCACAACCACGCAGACCGCCAGCTGCCCCAGGATCAGAAAGAATGGCGGATGGCCGGAAGAGGCGGCAATCTTGCCCAGAGGCTGCGTCGATCCCCAGCCCACCCCCAGCACGACCAGGGCCGCGACGGATTGCCAGCGCGTCACGGTGCGGCCTGCTGCAACCGCCCGCCCTGACGGATCATCGAGACCTTGACGGCCTTGCCGGTCTTGTCGTCGGTCTCGACAAAGACGCCGGACAGCGTGGCCTCGCCGGCCGCAGGCTCGAACCGGCCAGAGGACATGCCGGTGATGAAGCGGCGGAGGGGCTCCAGTTTCTCCATGCCGATGACGCTGTCATAATCCCCGCACATGCCGGCGTCGGTGAGATAGGCCGTGCCCTTGTTCAGGATCATCGCATCGCTGGTCGGCACATGGGTGTGGGTGCCCACGACCAGACTGGCCTGCCCGTCGCACCAATGGCCCACCGCCATCTTTTCCGAGGTCGCCTCGGCATGGAAATCCACCACCACGGCCTGCACCATGCCACCAAGGGGATGGGTCTTCAGAACCTGTTCAAGGGCCGAGAACGGGTCATCGAAGGGCCGCTTCATAAAGACCTGACCCAGCGCCTGCGTCACCAGCACCCGGCGCCCCTGCGTCGCCTCGAACACCCGCGCCCCGCGCCCCGGCGCGATCTTCGAGAAATTCAGGGGCCGAATGATCCGCGGCTCGGTCTCGATGAAAGACAGCATGTCCTTCTGGTCAAAGGCATGATCGCCAAGGGTCACGCAATCGGCGCCCGCAGCCAGGATCAGCTTGGCATGTTCTGGCGTGAGCCCCGCGCCGGCGCTGGCGTTCTCGCCGTTGACGATGACGAAATCGAGGCCCCAGGCCGCGCGCAGGCCGGGCAGCCGCTCTGCCACCCCGGTGCGCCCGGTCTTGCCCATCACATCGCCCAGAAACAATATTCTCATGCCGGCGGGATAGACGCCCAGGCCCTGACCCGCAACCTCAAACGCGACATCGGCCATGGGTAGGATGGGCAATCTGCCCATCTGGCGCCCGGTATGGGCAAATTGTCCATCCTACCTGTGGCAGGCGAACGGCCCGGCTTCCGCCCTCTCGACGCGGCACGGCTTGCTCTGTAATCTGGAGTCAGGAGAACAGGTTCATGTCCCCGAAAGCAGCACCCGATCCCGAGGCCGCCCAACGCATCACTGAGCGTATCGAGGCATTGGCCGATTGGCGCGGTGCGATGCTGGCCCATGTGCGCACGCTGATCCACGCGGCCCTGCCCGATGTCATCGAAGACTGGAAATGGCGCGGTGTTCCGGTCTGGTATCACAATGGCATGGTCTGCACCGGCGAGACCTACAAGGCCACGGTCAAGCTGACCTTCGCCAAAGGCGCCGCACTCGACGACCCGGCCCACCTTTTCAATTCCAGCCTCGACGGCAACACACGACGCGCCATCGACCTGCACGAGGGCGACACGATCGACGGGCCCGCCTTCCAGGCGCTGATCCGACAGGCCGCCGCGCAGAACGCCAGGCCGGGCGCCCGCAAGTAACACGCCCGGAGCGGAAAGGGGCAAACCGCCCCGCCTTGCACCCGGGTCCTTTCGGCCTCTCCAGCCCCTCGCCCCTGCCTGCAATCGTGCTATCTTGCCGCCCATGCATCTGCCCTCCCCCCTGTCCGCCTGGTTCCAGACCCAGGGCTGGACGCTGCACCCACACCAGCTTGCCATGTTGGGCAGGGCGCAAGACACCTCCACGCTTCTCATCGCCCCGACCGGGGGCGGCAAGACGCTCGCGGGCTTCCTGCCGAGCCTCGCCGAACTGGCGCAGGGCTACCAGGGCCTGCACACGCTTTACATCTCGCCCCTCAAGGCGCTGGCGGCTGACATCCGCCGCAACCTGCGCCGCCCGGTCGAAGGCGCGGGCCTGCCGATCCGGATCGAGGACCGCACCGGCGACACCAGCTACACCCAGCGCCGCCGGCAACGCGCCGACCCGCCCCATATCCTGCTGACCACGCCGGAAAGCCTCGCCCTGCTGCTGAGCTACGAGGATGCACCCCGCATCTTCGCAGGCCTGCAGCGCGTCATCCTTGACGAGATCCACGCGCTGACCGAATCGAAACGTGGCGACCAGTTGATGCTGCAGATCGCCCGGCTTGCCAGCCTGTCTCCCGGCCTGCGCCGCGTAGGCCTTTCGGCCACCGTCGAGGACCCGCCCGCGCTGGCCCGTTTTCTTGGCCCGGCCACGCAGATCCTGCAGGCCGATCCCGGCCCCGACCCCGACATCCGCATGCTGACCACAGACACCCCCCCGCCGTGGAGCGGCGGCGGCGGCGCCTATGCCATTCCGGCCATCCTCGAACAGGTGGCGCAGCACCGCATCACGCTGATCTTCCACAACACCCGCGCCCAGGCGGAGATCTTCTTTCACAACCTGTGGCTGGCCAACGAAGACGCGCTGCCCATCGGGATCCACCACGGCTCCCTGTCGCGCGAACAGCGCGAAAGGGTCGAGGCGGCAATGGTCGCAGGCAGCCTTCGCGCCGTGGTCTGCACCGGGTCGCTCGACCTTGGGATCGACTGGGGCGATGTCGATCTGGTCATCCAGGTCGGCGCGCCCAAGAACGTCAAACGCCTCGTCCAACGCATCGGCCGCGCCAACCACCGCTACAACGCACCCTCCAAGGCGCTGCTGGTCCCGGCCAACCGATTCGAGGTCGTCGAGTGCCAGGCCGCTCTCGAAGCCGCCCGCGCCCATCGCCTGGACGGAGAGCCACGCGGCCCCGGCCCGCGCGACGTGCTCTGCCAGCACATCCTCGCCACCGCCTGCGCCGGCCCCTTCGACGGCGACGCGCTCCATGCCGAGATCGTCACCGCCGGCCCCTATGCCACGCTCACCAAGGCGGAATTCGACGCCTGTCTCGATTTCGTGGCGACCGGCGGCTATGCGCTCAAGGCCTATGACCGCTGGCAGCGCCTGATGATCCGGAACGGCAAATGGACCCTGCGCGACCCGCGCGCCGCGGCTCTGATCCGTCAGAACCTTGGGACGATCATCGACATCGAGACGCTGAAAGTCGCCCTCAAGGGCCGCGGCGCCGCCCTGGGCGATATCGAGGAAAGCTTCGCCGCCACCCTCACCCCCGGCGACACCTTCCTGATCGGGGGCGAGGTCGTCCGCTATTCCGGCCTGCGCGAACTGACGGTCGAGGTGACCCGCGACCCCGGCCGCGCGCCCAAGGTCGCGGTGTTCAACGGCACGAAATTCGCCACATCGACCCAATTGTCCCAGCGCATCCTGCAGATCCTGCAGCAAGGCGCCTGGCCCGATCTGCCGCGCCATACGGCGGAATGGCTGGCCCACCAGCGCGAGGTCTCGCGCCTGCCCGAACCTGACCGCCTGCTTCTGGAATCCTTCCCGCACGACGGGCGCGAACATCTGTGCATCTATGGCTTTGCCGGCCGCAACGCCCAGCAGACCCTCGGGCTCCTCGTGACCAAAGAGATGGAGACCGCGGGCCTCGCCCCCCTGGGCTTTGTCGCGACCGACTACGCCACGCTGATCTGGGGCCTGGAACCGTTCGCGGATACAGCGCTTTTCGACAAGGCACGCCTGCGCGACGGGCTCGACACCTGGCTCGCCGGCAATGCCGTCATGAAGCGCACCTTCCGCAACACCGCCATCATCGCCGGCCTGATCGAGCGGTCCAACCAGGGCCGGCGCAAGACGGGCCGGCAGGCGACCTTCTCTTCCGACATCCTCTACGACACGCTGCGCCGCTTTGACCCCGGCCATCTTCTGCTCGACATCACCCGGCAAGAGGCGCTGCGCGGTCTGGTGGATTTCGGCCGGATCGAGGCGCTCCTGGACCGCGTCGGGCCGCGCATCGACCTGATCCGCCTGCCGCGCCTCACGCCGCTCGCCGCCCCCCTGATGCTCGAACCGGGTGTGGTGCCGATCCACGGCCAGGGCCGCGAAAGGCTGGCCTCCGAGGCCGCCCACCAACTGCTGCGCGACGCAGGCCTCGTCTGACCCCTTCCCCCGCCGCCCCGTTCCGGCCTATTTGCTCTTTGCCCCAATACCTCCCGCCGGAGGCCCCGGTTTGCCCCATGCCCTATGCGTTCCACCTTGGACCAGCCCACCTGATCGCCCTGCCCTCCGGCGCCCTGCACTGGCCGGATCAGGGCCTGCTGACCGTTTCCGACCTGCATCTGGGCAAATCCGAACGGCTGGCCCGGCGGGGCGGCGCCCTTCTGCCGCCCTATGAAACCCGCGCCACCCTGACCCGCCTTGATGCCGATCTCGAGGCCACCGGCGCCCGCCGTGTCATCTGCCTTGGCGACAGTTTCGATGATCTGACCGCCGCCGAGGAAATCGCCGAGGCCGACCGCCTCTGGCTCACCCGCCTGATGGCCGGCCGCGACTGGATCTGGATCGAGGGCAACCACGATGCTGGCCCGGTCAATCTCGGCGGCACCCACCGCGCCGAACTGCGGCTGGGCGGGCTCGCCTTCCGCCACATCGCCACGCCCGAGACGGCCGAAATCTCGGGCCATTACCACCCCAAGGCCCGCCTGCCCGGCCGCATCGCCCCGTGTTTTCTGATAGATTCCGCCCGCGTGATCCTGCCCGCCTATGGCGCCTATACCGGAGGCCTCAGCACGGATCACCCCGATCTGCAGGCCCTGATGCAGCCAAAGGCCCTCGCCGTGCTGACCGGCGCCACCTGCCTGCCCCGCCCGATGCGATAGGGCCCGGCGCAAAGAACCGGGCCTGACGCGGCGGACAAAGGGAACTGTGGGCAGCCAAAGGTAGGATGGGCAATCTGCCCATCCTAGGCATCCGCCCGGCTCAGGCGGTCAGGCCCTTCGGCTCTTCCAACCCATGCGCCCGGCAGCAGGCGGTCAGCGTATTGGCCAGCAGGCAGGCAATCGTCATCGGACCCACCCCGCCCGGCACCGGCGTGATCGCACCGGCCACCGCAGCGGCGCTGGCGTAATGCACATCGCCCACCAGCCTGCCCTTGCCGTCCCGTTCGATCCGGTTGATGCCCACGTCGATCACCGTGGCGCCGGGCTTGACGAAATCGCCCGTAATCATCTCGGGACGGCCCACCGCCGCCACCAATATGTCAGCCCCCCGGCACACCGCCGCCAGATCCTTGGTCCGCGAATGCGCAATCGTCACCGTGCAGCTGTCGCCCAGCAAAAGCTGCGCCATGGGCTTGCCCACGATGTTCGACCGCCCCACCACCACCGCATTCAGCCCGGCCAGCGACCCGTGATGATCGCGCAGCATCATCAGGCAGCCCAGAGGCGTGCAGGGCACCATGCTTTTCTGCCCCGTCCCCAAAAGCCCCACGTTGGAGATGTGGAACCCGTCCACGTCCTTGGCCGGATCGATCGCATTGATCACCAGATCGGAATTGAGATGCCCCGGCAACGGCAATTGCACCAGGATGCCATGCACCGCCGGATCGGCATTGAGCCGCGCCACCAGCGCCAGCAGGTCCGCCTCCGAGGTCGAGGCCTCCAGCCGGTGCTCATAGGAATTCATGCCGACTTCCACCGTCGAGGCATGCTTGTTGCGAACATAGACCTTGGAGGCCGGATCCTCGCCGACCAGAACCACGGCAAGGCCCGGCGTGATCCCCTGTTCTTCCTTGAGTTTCGCCACGGCCGTCGCAACCTGGGCGCGCACGCCCGCCGCGAATGCCTTGCCGTCGATCACCTTGGCCGTCATCGTATTCTCCTCCGCCCCTGCGCGGGTCATGGCAAGGCCGCCGCCCCCGGGTCGGGGACGGCGGCCGGGTTTGACTTAGAACAGGCCTTCGACAAAGCCCTGATCGTTCAGGCGGATCACCTCGGCCGAAGGTACCTTGGGCAGGCCCGGCATCGTCATGATCTCACCGCAGATCGCCACGATGAAGCCCGCGCCGGCCGACAGGCGCACTTCCCGCACCGGAATGGTGAAGCCGGTCGGCGCGCCACGCGTGTTCGGATCGGTGGTGAAGCTGTACTGGGTCTTGGCCATGCAAACCGGCAGATGGCCATAGCCCGCCGCTTCCCAGGTCTTGAGCTGATCGCGGATCGACTTGTCGGCATCCACGCCATCGGCACGGTAGATCTTCTTGGCGATGGTCTCGATCTTGGCCATCAGCCCCATGTCATCGGGGTAAAGCGGCGCAAAATTCGCGACACCGCTTTCGGCGAGTTTCACGACATGATGCGCCAGATCCTCGATCCCGGCAGAGCCCTGGGCCCAGTGCTTGCACAGGAAGGCCGTGGCGCCCTGTTCGGCAACATAGGCCTTGACCGCCTCGACCTCGGCATCGGTATCGCTGAAGAAGTGGTTGATCGCCACCACCACCGGCACGCCAAAGCTTTTGACATTGGCGATGTGGCGGCCAAGGTTCGGGCAGCCGGCCTGCACGGCGGCCACGTTCTCGGTCCCAAGATCGGCCTTGGCCACGCCGCCATTCATCTTCATCGCGCGCACTGTCGCCACGATCACCGCGGCGGCGGGCTTCAGTCCGGCCTTGCGGCACTTGATGTCAAAGAACTTCTCGGCGCCAAGGTCGGCTCCGAAACCGGCTTCGGTCACCACATAATCCCCCAAGCGCAGCGCCGTCTTGGTCGCGATGACCGAGTTGCAACCATGGGCGATGTTGGCGAAGGGGCCGCCGTGCACGAAGGCAGGGTTGTTCTCCAGCGTCTGCACCAGGTTCGGCTGCATCGCGTCTTTCAGCAGGACGGTCATCGCGCCATCGGCCTTGATGTCGCGGCAGTAGATCGGCTTCTTCTCGCGGGTATAGGCCACGACGATATTGCCAAGCCGGGTCTGCAGGTCTTCCAGATCGTTCGACAGGCAGAGGATCGCCATGACTTCCGAGGCGACCGTGATGTCAAACCCGGTCTGGCGCGGAAAGCCGTTCGACACGCCGCCAAGGCTGACCACGATGTCGCGCAGCGCGCGGTCGTTCATGTCCATCACGCGGCGCCACACCACGCGACGCTCGTCGATGTCGAGCGCATTGCCCCAGTAGATGTGGTTGTCGATCATCGCCGACAGCAGGTTGTGCGCCGAGGTGATGGCATGGAAGTCGCCGGTGAAATGCAGGTTCATCTCTTCCATCGGCACGACCTGGGAATAGCCGCCACCCGCAGCGCCACCCTTCATCCCGAAGTTCGGCCCAAGCGAGGCCTCGCGGATGCAGACGATGGCCTTCTTGCCGATCCGGTTCAGACCGTCGCCCAGACCCACCGTCGTGGTGGTCTTGCCCTCGCCGGCGGGCGTCGGGTTGATCGCGGTCACAAGGATCAGCTTGCCCATGGGCTTGGCGTCCAGCGACTTGATGAAGGCCTGCCCGACCTTGGCCTTGTCATGGCCATAGGGCAGCAGATGCTCTGCCGGAATGCCAAGTTTGGCGCCGACTTCCATGATCGGCTTCTTGTTGGCTTCGCGTGCAATCTCGATATCGGTCTTGAAGGCCATGTCTCTCTCCCGGCAGGCAAATGGCGACTGCACTGGTCATAACGAAGGAAACGACACCGGGGAGCAGCTTTTCCGACCAAGCCCACGTCAAATTCGCCAGTGCGGGTTTCCGATCGGAAATAATGGAATGCTGGCGGAAAAAATTCCAGAAACGGAAAAAATGCACCGCGCAGGCGGCGATGGCTCAGGCCTTGCGCGCCTCGGCCAGATGGCGCCAGACGCGCTGGTCGGGGATATGCAGGCGCAGACTGTCGCCCAGGGTCAAAGGGCCCTCGGCCTCGACCCAGGCCACGACGCCGCGCCGCCCGTTGGCTGCCGGCTTGAAGGCCTTGCCAAAGCCCGGATGCGCCGCCTCGATCGCCCGTGACGGGATGGTGCAGGGCCGGTTGTTCAGGTTGACCACCAAGGTCGCCCCGCTGGAGGCCTGCAGGCGCGAGCCGGGCGGGACATGGCTGAAATCTGGGATGCCCTCGACCACGATGGTGGCCCCCAAGAGCGTGGGCGACAGGCTCTCCAGCCCCATGCGGGCGGCAATCTCGGCCAGTTCCTCAACCGACAGGATCGAAATCTGGCGCGTGTTGGCGATGGTCGTGCCTTCGGGATATTGCGCGGTCATCCGGCTGCACGAAGGCGCGGTCAGCCCCTCGTGGGCCTCGCCCGCGATGCCGGCGAAGGTCGCGGTCAGGGTCTGGCACGGCTCGGCATGCAAGAGATCGTATTTGCCGATCATCCGGCCCAGAAAGGTGATGCGGCCATGGTAGTCCGTGGGTTTCAGGATCGGCACGGGGGTAACCTTCCGGGATCAGACGTTCAACGTGAAGAAAACCCGGCGGAACGGCATCAGGCAAGAGCCGTCGGGCAAAAGCGGATAGGCCGAGGTCAGCGCTTGGTCATAGGCGGCCGCAAAGGTCGCAACCTCGGGCGCGGTGAGCTTTTCGACAAAGGGGCGCATCGCGGTGGACTGCGTGAAGGCGTGAACCGGATGCAGGTCTTTGGAGGGTGCCAGATGCTGCATGTATTCGGTCTCCCAGGCCTCGACAGTGCCCAGGGGTTGCAGCATCTGCCAATAGGCCGGCGCGGGCTGCACCGGCGCCTCGTAGCGGGCAAAATCGAAGCGGTCGGGGTAAAGCGCCGCCGCGATATCGCGCAGGAAGCGGTGCGAAGGGGCAAGGTACTGGCGCGGCATCTGCACAGCCAGAACGCCACCGGGCGCCAGCATGCCGGCCAGACGCGGCATCAGGCTGGCGTGATCGGGCAGCCAATGCAGGGCAGCGTTGGAAAAGATCAGGGCCAGGCCCTCGGCCTGCCAGGTCGTGGCATCGGCCTCGATCAGCCGGTCGTAGCCCTGCGCCTTGGCCAGCATCGCGGGCGAGGCGTCAAGCCCGGTCAAGCGGTGGTCGGGGTAACGCTGCCTCAGCGGCTCGGCGGCGGCGCCCGTGCCGCAGCCAAGATCGACGATCTCGCCCCCGGGCAGGTCGCCGACCTGCATCAACAGATCCAGCGCGGGGCGCAAACGCAAACCCCGAAACCTGGCGTAGGTTTCGGGGTTCCAGTCCTGTTTCGGCCGGTCGCTCAAACAGAGGGCTCCGGTTCCATGCCCGGCTTGGTCATCTTCGAGCGGGTCTTCGGAATCGACAGGACCGAGGTTGTCCCGCCACCCGAGGCCGTCTTGTCGTCGTCATCGCCCAAGGATTCACCCGCAATGACCTTGCGGATTTCATCGCCGGTCAGGGTTTCATATTCCAGCAGGCCCTGCGCCAGCGCCTCGAAGGCGTCGTGCTGTTCCAGCAGGATTCGGCGGGCGGTCTCATAGCCTTCGTCGATCAGGCGCTTGACCTCGGTCTCGATCTTCATCTTGGTTTCGGCCGAAACCGAGAAGCCACCCGTGGCGCCGTTATAGCCTTCATGCGCCTCGGAATAGTCGATGTTGCCGATCAGGTCCGACATGCCCCAACGCATCACCATCGCGCGGGCGAGGCTGGAGGCCTGCTGGATATCACCGACCGGACCCGAGGAGACACCCTCTTCGCCATACTTGATGATCTCGGCCGCCTTGCCGCCCATGGTCATGGCGAGCTTCTGCTTGCCTTCGTCCTTGTGCATCTGCAGGCGGTCCACCTCGGGCAGGGAAACCACCATGCCAAGGGCGCCGCCGCGCGGGATGATCGTGGCCTTGTAGACCGGGTCGCACTTGGGAAGGTTGATGCCGACGATGGCGTGGCCCGCCTCGTGATAGGCGGTCTTTTCCTTCTGCTCGTCGGTCAGGACCATCGAGCGACGCTCGGCCCCCATCATGACCTTGTCCTTGGCCTGTTCAAAATCTTCCATCGTCACGAAGCGGCGGCCAAAGCGGGCGGCCATCAGCGCCGCCTCGT
This sequence comes from bacterium, assembly GCA_016124195.1. GTDB lineage: Bacteria > Pseudomonadota > Alphaproteobacteria > Rhodobacterales > Rhodobacteraceae > Stagnihabitans. Next base: position 142,716 of record WGOE01000005.1, read on the forward strand.
TCACGAGGTTTGCCAGATCGGCGCCCGAAAAGCCCGGGCAGCCGCGCGCGATGATGCGCAGATCGACATCGGGGCCGACCGGCACCTTGCGGGCATGCACGGTCAGGATCTTTTCGCGGCCCTTGATATCAGGGTTGGGCACGTGGATCTGCCGGTCGAACCGGCCCGGGCGCAACAGCGCGGGGTCCAGCACGTCCTTGCGGTTGGTCGCGGCCACGATGATGACGCCTTCGTTGGCCTCGAACCCGTCCATCTCGACCAGAAGCTGGTTGAGGGTCTGTTCGCGTTCGTCATTGCCGCCGCCCATGCCGACGCCACGCGCCCGGCCCACAGCGTCAATTTCGTCGATAAACACGATGCAGGGCGCGTTCTTTTTCGCCTGTTCGAACATGTCGCGCACACGGCTGGCGCCGACGCCCACGAACATTTCGACAAAGTCCGAGCCCGAGATGGTGAAGAAGGGCACGCCCGCCTCGCCCGCGATGGCGCGGGCCAGAAGCGTCTTGCCTGTACCCGGAGGGCCCACCAGCAGCGCCCCCTTGGGGATCTTGCCGCCGAGGCGCGAGAATTTCTGCGGGTTGCGCAGGAATTCCACGATCTCTTCCAACTCTTCCTTGGCCTCGTCGATGCCGGCCACGTCGTCAAAGGTCACGCGCCCCTGCTTTTCGGTCAGAAGCTTGGCACGGCTCTTGCCAAAGCCCATGGCACCGCCCCGCCCGCCGCCCTGCATCCGGTTCATGAAATAGATCCAGACGCCGATCAACAGGATGAAGGGCAGCCAGGTCACCAGAACCGACATCAGGCCCGATTGCTCTTGCGGATCGGCACGCACCTCGACGCCCTTGTTCAAGAGCTTGTCGGTCACCTGCTCGCCCGCCGGGCGGATCGAGATATAGTGGCTGCCATCCTTGGCGGTCACCTTCATCTGTTCGCCGTCCAGCGTCACCGATTTCACATCTCCGGCATTCACCCGAGACACGAAGTCCGAGTAGGATACCGTCTGGGCCGAGAAGCTGTTGGTGCTGTTGAAAAGGTTGAACAGGGCCAAGACCAGGACCAGCAAGATGACCCAGAATGCAATGTTACGTGCATTTCCCACGTGGAACTCCTTCTAGCGCGGGTCATCTGCCACAGACGCTCCGCTTTGGGCTATAAGATAGCCATTCGTTCGGCCGGTTCAATGCGATAACGTGGTGTTCTTGCGTCCAATCCATGGGTACAGCGGTATCGCGCTGTAAGCATCGGCCGCAAAACCGGCCAGAGGTGCCGCGATCAGCCGGCCGCCGCGCCAAAGCGCCGGCGAGACCAGCAGCACCGGACGCGGCAGCCCCGTGGCGCGCCAGCCCGCCACCTGGGCCAGACCAAGGGCGCCAAGCGGACCGATCTCGGCGCCTTCGGGCCAGGGGCCGAGGATTTTCCAGCGGCCGTCCCAGACCGGGCCTGGCACAGGCGCCTGCGCGGCCCGCGCTTCGCGAAGCGCCCGCAGAGCCTCGCCCTCGGCGGGGAGAAACCGGCAGCCGGCCAAGGTGGCGGCATGACCCTGCGACAATCGGTCCAGCAATTGGCTGATCTGCGCACCGCGCGGGGCATAGTCGGACGGGGCGATCCACAGTACGACGCGCTGGATCAGCCGGCGCCGGGTCTCGACCGGGGCGCGCCAGAAATCGGGCGCAATGCGCAGGCTGCCGGCCTCTTCGGTCAGGGTCCGGGCGGACCAGTCATCGGCCAACGCATCCAGCGCCGCGCGCGCCTCGGCCAGATGTGCGGCCACTTCGGCCAGCCGGTCACCGCGCAGCCCCAAGGCGCCAGAAGCCAGCGCCTTGCGCATCCGGACCCTGTCGAACCGCGGGTTTTCGTTCGAAGGGTCCTCGACCCAGGTCAGGTTGCGGGCCTGCAGCCAGTTGCGCAGCTCTTGCCGGCCCATCCCCAGCATCGGGCGTTGCCAAAGGATGCCGCCTTCGGTCCAGAAGGACGCCATGGCGGCAAGCCCGTCCACACCCGCCCCGCGCGCCAGCCGCATCAGGAAGGTTTCTGCCACATCGTCGCGGGTGTGGGCCAGCACCAGGCTCGAAAGGCCCTGCCCGACCGCCCATTCCGCCATCAGCCGGCGCCGCGCCCGCCGTGCGGCGTCTTGCAGGTTGCCGGCATGGGTCGTGCCCTGCCAGCGCAGCACCTGATGCGGCAGGCCCAGCCTGGCGGCAATCCGGCCCACCGCCTCTGCCTCGGCCGCGGCTTCGGGGCGCAGGCCGTGATCGACCGTCACCACCGAAGGCTGCAATCCCGCCGCCACCGCCAGATGCAAAAGGGCGATGGAATCCCCACCGCCCGAAACCGCAAGCCCAAGCGCGGCGGTCTGGTGCAGCCCCGCCAGAAGGCTTGCGGGCAGATCCGTCAAGGACAGCCCTGCGCCGCCATGGCCGCCTTGGCGTTGCTTTCGTCGGCCGACCCGGGGAAGCGCTTTCCCACCTCGGCGAGGGTCACGCAGGCCTCTGGCCCCTGGCCCAGCTTGCCCAGCGCCTGACCCAGCTTGGTCAGCGCCTGGCCGGCCAGAGGCCCGGTCTGATTGGCGGAGAAGGCATCCAGATAGGCCCGCGCCGCATTGGCGGTGTCGCCGGTCTGGGTCAGGGCATCGCCGCGATAAAGATCGGCCTGCGGGACTAATGGGCCACCCGGGTAGGATTGCGCATAGGTCTTAAAGAGGTCCGCGGCGCCAGGAAAGTCACGGGAATCGAGCACCCCCTTGGCCCGATCGAAGTCTGCTTTTTCATTGACCGCCAATTCGACGCCGCCCGTGGCCGGTGCCGCCGTATCGCCCGCCGCCGGTGCCGCGGTTTCAGGTTTGGCGGCGGCGACATCCGCCTTGCCCGCCGTCTTTGCCATGCCGCCAAGGTCCGGCGTCGCGGGCAGCGAGGCCGGATCGCAACCCTTGGTCAGTTCGCACAGGCGGAACTCGATGTCGCCGATCCGGTTCGTGCCGTCCGAGACCACCGCCTTGACCTTCTGTTCGACCTCTTCGGTCTTGGCGGTCAGCTTGGTCAGTTCCGCCTCGATCGCATCCATGCGCTGCAATGCGTCGCCGCCGGCGCTGCCGTTGGTGGCAGCGCCCGTGGTGACCAGCTCTTGCTTCAGGGCGTTGAACTGGGCGGCCAGCTGCGCCAGCTCGGCCTTCACATCGGCAAGCGACTGCGCATCCTGCGCAAAGGCAGGCGCCCCCCCGGCAAGAGGCAGCAGCAGACAGGCAGCCAGAAGCCAGCGCGTCATGGTCTCAGGTCCCCGCACCGATCGACAGGACCGTCACGGCGCGGCGGTTCTGCGAATAGCAGCTTTCATCCGAACAAAGTGCCACCGGGCGTTCCTTGCCGTAACCGATCGCCTGCATCCGGGCTCCGGCCACGCCTTGCGAGATCAGGAAATTCTTGACCGAGGCGGCGCGCTTCTGGCTCAGACCCAGGTTGTAGGCCTGCGTGCCCTGTTCGTCGGCGTAACCCTCGATGATGATGCCATAGCTGGCATGGGCGTTCAGCCAGGTGGCTTGCGCCTTCAGGATGCCGCGCGCCTCGTCGGTCAGGGTCCAGTCATCGACGACAAAGTGGACGCGGTCGCCGATGGCCTGGTTGAAATAGGCAACCGAGGCCGGATTGGACGGATCGCCCAGATTGGAGGTGGCAATGCCGCCGGCCCCGCCCGCGCCATTCGCGCCGTTGGCGCCGTTGGCGCCCATGTCGCCACCGGCTCCGGCGTAGCGGTCTGGGTTGCGACAGGCCCCCAAGGCCAGCGCAGAGACGATCAGCACTGCTTTGATCGGAATCGCGAAACGGACGGACATTGGATTTTCCTTGTTCTTGGCGGCTCGATGGCCGGTGATATAGCAGCTTTGACGAGGGCTGTTAACAAGCTTCGAGGGCATGTTACGGCAAGAGCGACGACCAGAACGGGTCAGAGGCCGAACCGGGCGTGTTGACCTGATGCAGGTTGCGCCCCGAAACATCGACCGAATAGAGCGAGGCGGTCCCGGCCGCCCCTTCGCTTTCGCGGGTGAACATGATCACGCGGCCATTGGGCGCCCAGGTCGGGCCCTCGTCATGAAAAGAGGCGGTCAGAAGCCGCTCTTCCGTGCCATCGGGGCGGATGACACCAATGTAGAACCGGCCATCGGCGATCTTGGTGAAGGCGATCAGGTCGCCGCGCGGGCTCCAGACCGGGGTGGCGTATTTGCCCTTGCCCGAGGAAAGCCGTGTCGCCTCGCCACCGCTGGCCGGCATGATGTAGATCTGCTGCACGCCCGACCGGTCGCTTTCGAACACGATCTGGCTGCCATCGGGGCTGAAGGAGGGGGCGGTCTCGATCGAGGGCGAGTCGGTCAATTGTTTGAGCGCGCCTGTGTCGACATTCAGCGTGTAAAGGTCCGAATTGCCATCCTTATCGAGGCTGAAGACCACCGTATGGCCATCGGGCGCAAAGCGCGGCGCGAAGGTCATCGAGCCGGGCTGTTCATCCAGCACCTTGGTCGACAGGTTGGCGGTATTCATCACATAGACCCGCGGCGTGCCCGAAGCATAAGAGGTGAAGATGATCCTGTCGCCGCTCGGCGAAAAGCGCGGCGCCAGCACGATGGATTTGCTGTCGGTCAGATATTGTACGTTGGCGCCATCGTAATCCATCACGGCCAGCCGCTTTTGCCTGGCATCCTTGGGCCCGCTTTCCGAGACAAAGACCACCCGGCTGTCGAAATAACCGCCCTCACCCGTGATGCGGCTATAGGCGGCATCGGCCACCTTGTGCGCCATGCGCCGCCAGGCCTTGGCCGAGCCTGCAAACTGCAGCCCGTCGCCCAGGGGCTGCCCCGCCGCCACGTCGAACAGGCGGAACTTGACCACGACCTTGTCTCCCGCCACCTGCACGGCGCCGGTGATCAAGGCCTGCGCGTTGATCGCCTGCCAGTCGCTGTAGGCGATCTTGGCATCAAAACTGCTGACCTGGCTGATATAGGCGCTGGCCGGGATCTCGCGGAAAAGGCCCGTGCCGGTCAGGTCATCGGCCACGACGCGGGCGATGTCATGCGCCATCTGCGACGAGCCGGCATTCTCGCCGATGAAATCGGGCACGGCATAGGGCAAAGGCTCGATCACCGGGTCGTCCAGCGTGATCTTCACCTTGGCATTCGCAGTCCCTGCGAGCCCGAGGGTCAGGCAAAGGCCGATGAGGCCCAAAAGGCGGCAAAGGGGATGGCGTGCGGTCATGCGGTCCTCTTTTCGGTGAAATCCATCGGCAGGCTAGCGGAGCCGGCCCTTGGTGGGGTCAAATGTAAGCTCAAGGTCTTTCCAGTCGTCGTATTTGTCGGCCGGCAGGTTCAGCCCTTCGGCGGCGGCCCGGTAAATCGCACTGCGCGCTGCCGTGAAGGCCAGTTGCGCCGCTGCCGCCGAACCTCCGCTGAAGGACGCCATGGTGATGGAGACCGGCTTCTGGTCCTGCGACAGGGTGACTTCGACCACGATAACCACTTGCGCGGCTTCGGTCGACAGGGCGCCGATGTTCCACTTCTGCTGGATGGCGTGGTGCAGGTTGTCCACCTCGCCCGAGGTCAGCGTCGGGCCAAGCGCCTGCTTGCCATTGCCGCCGCTGCCCGATTTCGAGGGCGCGGGCTTGTCGGCGGTGGCGGCCGCAAGGGCCGCGTCAATCGCGGCCTGCTGGTCGGCGGCATTGGCGTCGGGCGCAGCAGCGGCATCGGTGCTGGCCGCGGCCGTGGTCTTGGCGGGCTTGGTGGGGGCCGCCGTCTGAGTATCCGCCGTCTGAGTATCCGTCGCCGCTGTGTCAGGTTTGGCTGCGGGCTTGGGCCGGGGGGCCGGGCGCGGGCTGGAGGTCGGGGCAAGTTGCGGCGCGGGGTCGGGCGACGGCTTGGCATCCGGCGTCACCGCGGTCACGGTTTCCTGCGGCGAGGCGGGAGGTGTCTCTGGCGGCTGGGCGTCGGGCGAGGGCGTGTCGGTCTGCGCCGGCGCCGGCGTGTCGGAGGTCTTGGGCTGATCGGTCGGCTGAACCGGGGTCGAGGCAATGCGCTGTGCCGCGCGCGGCTTGGGCGGTTTGGGTGAGGGCGGCACCGGCAGCGGCTGCGGCGTATCGGACGGCGGCGCCACCGTGGGTTCGACCGGCGGCGGCACATCGGGCGCAGGAGTGGGATCAGGCTTGGGCGCCGGCTTGGCGGCGGGCTTTGGCTTGGGCGGTGGCGGCACCGCGTCGGGCTTGGGCAGGTCCGGCGCCGGCGTGTCGGGCTTGGGCGCGACAGGCTTCGGGGCCGGCGGCTTGGCGGGCTTGGCGGCCTCGGGCTTGGGCTGGGGCGCGGCATCGGGTGTGGTCACCGGCTGCGGTGCTGCCTCCGGGGCGGCATCGGCCACATTGGGCGCAGCCGAATTCATCGCATCGAACTGCGACGCCGAAACCAGCGAGACCTGTGCCACCTGAATCTCGGGCGTTTCGGTGGTCCATGAAAACCAGCCGCCCAAAAGCGCCCAAAGGATCAGGCCCAGATGCCCCAACCCCGAGATGATAAGGCCCCTGTTCATCTGCCGGCCCTAGTTGCCGCCGCCGAACTTGGGCCCGCCCGGATCGGTCACAAGCCCGATGTTGTTGAAGCCGCCCGCGTTCAGCGCCCCCATCAACTGCGCGACTTTTTCGTAGGTCACCGCCCCGTCGGCCCGCACGAAGACCTTGTCGGACTTGCGCTCGGCCGCGATGGCCTTGAGCTTGGGGATCAGGTCGGCCTCGCCGATTTCGGTATTCTGCACCAGAACCAGGCCATCCGCGGTCAGTGTTATGGTCAGCGGCTCTTCCTTCTCGGTCGGCATGGCGCTGGCGGCGGTTTCGGGCAGCTTGACCGGAACGCCCACGGTCAAGAGCGGGGCTGCGACCATGAAGATGATCAAAAGCACCAGCATCACGTCCACGAAGGGCGTGACGTTGATCTCGCTCATCGCGGCGGCGCGGCCGCGGCGGCGCCTGCGCCCGCCACCCGAGCCGGGAGATTTCATGACCCCTGCCCCCATGGCTCAGGCGTCCAGCTGGCGTGACAGGATCGTGGCGAATTCGTCGGCAAAGGCCTCGTAGCCGCCCAGGATGCGTTCGCTGTCGGCGTTGAGCTTGTTGTAGAACACGACCGCCGGGATGGCCGCGACCAGACCGATGCCGGTGGCCAGAAGCGCCTCGGCAATGCCGGGGGCTACGACGGCAAGGTTGGTGTTCTGGCTGATGGCGATCTGTTCGAAGGAATGCTTGATGCCCCAGATCGTACCGAAAAGCCCGATGAAGGGAGCCGTGGACCCCGTGGTGGCCAGAAAGCTCAACCCCTTGGTCAGGCTTTCGGATTCGCGGTTTATCGCCACATCCATCGCCCGGTCGATCCGGGCCTGGGCGCCGGCGATCAGCCCGCCGTCCTGCCGGTGACTGCGGCGCCATTCCAGCATGCCGGAGGAAAATATCTTTTCCGACGCGCCTTCGGGCTGCGAGCCGATCTTTTCGAAAAGCTCGTCCAGAGGTTCGCCCGACCAGAAGGCGCGGTCGAAGATCGAGGCCTCTTTCCGGGCGGCCCGGAACAGGATGTGCTTCTGGATGATGATGGCCCACGACCAGAAGGACATGAACATCAGCCCCGTCATCACGAGTTTCGCCAAAAAGGTAGCGCGCAAGAAGAGGGCTAGCAGGGAGAAATCGATCTCCTGCGCGGCCGCAAGTGTTGTCTGGTCCATGACGCCTGCTCGTTATTCTTGGGGTCTTTTGCCCCTGTTAGCTGTGATTCTACACGGAATTAAGGGGGAATGCCAACACAACCGCGTCAGATGGCGCATTGTTGCCGTCATCATGACACAAATTGCGGCGCTTGGGAGGAACGGCTGGGGGACTTCACGTCCCCCAGACCCCCTGTCCAGACCCCCTGTCCAGACCCCCTGCGGAGTATTTCTGCAAAGAGCAAACAGGGCCGCAGTCAGGCGGGAAGCGCCGAAGTGAGGTCGGCGGGCAGCCGGGCCGGTTTGCCGGCGGCCGTCAGGCAGACCAGCGTGACGCGGGCGAAAAACAGCGGCCGGGCTGCCCGAAACACGGTCTGGTTCAGAACGATGCGGGCGGCGGTCCTGGCCTGGAGGCGGGTTTCCACCTTCAGCATGTCATCGAAGCGCGCCGGGTGCAGATAGTCGGCCTCGATCCGGCGGACAGCGAAGACCAGACCCTGTTCCGCCCGCATCCTGACCTGATCGACCCCAAGATCGCGGACCCATTCGCTGCGGGCGCGTTCGATGAATTTCAGGTAATTGGCGTAGTAGACGATCCCGGCGAGGTCGGTGTCTTCGTAATAGACGCGCAGGGCGAAGATGTGAGGCTGGGTCATTCCACCTGTGTAGGCGCGGCGGCGGGCGCTGCCAAGGGCTGGAGCAGGTCCTGCAGGTGCCGCGTCTGCGTGGTCATGCGGGCCGCAAGCGCGGAGGCTTCGGCGGCGAGGCGCAACACTTCCTGCGCCAAAGGGGTGACGCCCGCCCTGGCCACCGGCAGCCGGTCGCTTATCGCGAGCCCGCGCAGGTCGCACAGCAGGTCGGATGCGGACTCGACGCTGGAAACGCAGTGCCGCGGGCGCGTGTGGCCCTTTCCTTTCGCTGCAGGACAGGAATTGCGCGCCCAGGGGTGAAGGCCGGGTCCGGACATTTGCCCGGTGTCGGTCGAACTTTCATTCCGCATGGCAAGACCCCCGCATGGCGAACCCGTGCCACAGGTTTAGGGGCAAGTGGTTAACCAGCCGCTAAGCCGATGACGATTGAAGCCGGGCAAACAGGCGCAGCGCATGGGAGGCATCGCGCGCCTGATCGGGCAGGACCCTGTCATAGCTGGCGCGGATCAGGCTGGCGATCTCGGGGCGCAGGATCACGGTCCCGCCCAGCCGGGCCAGAGGCGGCTGCATGGCGAAGGCGCCTTCTGCCCAAAGACAGATCACCTGCGCCATCTGGGCCAGAGCCAGATCCTCGGCGGGAACGGCCGACAGCGCCGCGTCCATGCACAGAAAGACGAAGGTGGCGCGGATCGCGCCCTTGGGGTCAAAGCGGAACAGGCGGTACTGGTTGGCCCCGGCCGCCTCGAGCCGCCGGCAGAGACCGGCAAGATCGGGGATCAGCTGGTCCAGCCCGGGAACCTCGGGCAGTTCGGACCAGTCGCGAAAGCAAAAGATCATCAGGTTCGCGCCAAGTTCGGGATCGGTCTCGGCCATCTTGTGATTGGCCAGGGTGACCACCGCCTCGATGGCGCCCTTGAAGATCGCCAGCGTCGCGTCATCCACCCCGAAGACCACCGGCACGATCGGGCGGCCCCAGCGCGCGAAGAGATAGGTCCCGTCGGGGCGTGTGAAGTGGGCGGCGACGTCTTGGGGTGTCATGGCGGGTCTGAACTTCGGTTGAAACGACGTGCGTCAGGGCTGCGGCAAGGGCGGCGCGAACCGGTCGAGCGCGCGGCGCAGATTGGCCCGCGCCAGCGGCAGGGCCGCCTCGTAGTGCGCGTGCAGTTCGGCGTCGTCGCATTCGGCCAGGTCGTTGCAGACAAGGCGGTCCTGGCTTTCGGGCGGGAAGACATCTCTCCAGCCGCAGCCCCAGATGGTGCGGGCGAAGACCTCGTTCGACTCGACGAAGATCCGGCGCAGGTCGGCATCGCGCTGCGGGGTCAGGGCCTGAAATTTCGGGTCCCTGATCCCCAATTTCTCTAGCGCCGCCACGGCGGCCGGATAGACGGCCCGCTCACCCCGCTTGCGCAAGGGGATGAGCGGACGGGGCGAGGGGATGCGGCGGACCACCATGTTGCCGATCTGACGGCAGAGCGCCACCAGAACCGTGCCGTCACGGTCATTGCTGCGCGGGGTCGGGCGCAGGGCCTGACAGGCTGCCTCGGTCAGGGTCGCGGCCTTGCCGTTACGTGCCAGAACCTCGCGCAGGGTGGCCAGAAAATCGGCCTCGATCCCGAGCGCCCTGACCTCTTCGGAGAAGGGGCGAAAGCTGTGCCGGCCCCAGGTGTGCAGGGTGGGATCGGCGAGCCTGGCATAATGCAACGAGCCGCCGATGATGGGCCCCGTCCCGTTCCGCGGCATCTCGTTCCGGTTTATCAGGTTGGTGCAAAAGGCGTCGAACCTGCCCTGCCCCTCGCCAGTCTTGCAGGTCTGGGCGTACAGCGAATTCAGCCAGCCGGGCTGATCGCGCAGATAGTTGATCGTCTCGATCCGGTAGCCGCGGTCGCGCAGATAGGTGACCGTGTAATCGAAGCCGCCGTAGAACAGGTTGTAGAACAGATACTCGGCCGACAGCACGAGGACATCGTGGTCGAGCGTTTCAATCTGACGTCTGATCTGACCCAGATCAGACGCCGGATTGATGACCTCGGCCTGTTTTTCCTGTTGTCGCAGCCCCGGCCCATGCTGATAGCCGACCCAGGGCAACAGCGTGCTTGGGTCCTTGGGCAGGGCCAGCGTCGGATAAAGGATGCCGTGCCGCGCCAATTCGCCCGCGTTCTCGGCCAGAAAGCGCTGCAGCGAACTGGTGCCCGTCTTGGGCTGACCGCAGTGAAGGATGCAGAGCCGGGTCAAGTCTGCCGTTCAACCCCCGAGGAAATCGGTCTTGCCGACCGCCACACCATTGGCGCGCAGGATGTCGTGCGCGGTGGCCATGTGGAAATAGAAGTTCGGGATGGCGAACAGGCTGAAGTAATCCTGCGCCGAAAAGACCAGTTCGCGCGGGCCGGCCTTGACTGTGATGGTGCGCCCCTCGGCCGCCTCGTAGGCCGAGGCCGGGATGGTCGAGATGAAGTCGATCGTCTTTGCGATGCGCCCCTTGAGATCGGCCAGGGTGGTTTCGGTGTCGGGGAAGGACGGCACATCAAGCCCGGCCAGACGGGCCGAGGCCCCTTTGGCGTGGTCGCAGGCGATGGTGATCTGGCGCCAGAACGGCAGCATGTCGGCGATCAGCCGCAACTGCGGAATGACCTCCGGCTTGAGGTTCTTGGCCTCGGCATGGGCCTGTGCCTTGTCGAGGATCTTGGTCAGGGCGGTCAGCGAATGGACAAAGGCGGGGACCGGGGATTGCATGGTGTTCTCCTGGACTATGCGCGCGGTTTCGGTGGCCGACACATTGCGTCAAATGTCCGCGGGCGCAAGAGGCGGCGTCGGGCCGCCCCTTGGGCAATGCGCCAGCGGCTCAGACGCCCAGACACCAGCGCAGGATCGCCTTCTGTGCGTGCAGCCGGTTTTCCGCCTCGTCGAAGATCACGGAATGGGGGCCGTCCATCACCGCCGAGGTCGCCTCGTCGTTGCGATGGGCGGGAAGGCAGTGCATGAAAAGCGCGTCGGGCTTGGCCTGGGCCATCAAGGCCTCGTTGACCTGATAGCCGCGCAGCTGGTTGTGGCGACGCTCCTTGGCGCTTTCGGGGTCGTGCATCGAGACCCAGGTGTCGGTCACCACGAGGTCGGCGCCGACCATGGCGCGGGCGGGGTCGCGCTCGATCCGGATGTCAGAGCCGCGGGCGCGCGCGAATTCAACGAACTTCGGCTCGGGGTCGAGCGTTTCGGGGCCGGTGAAGGTCAGATCGAAGCCGAACTGGCCGGCAGCGTGGATGAAGCTGGCGCAGACATTGTTGCCATCACCCGCCCAGACCACCTTGCGCCCAGCGATCGGGCCGCGGTGTTCTTCGTAAGTCATGACGTCGGCCATGATCTGGCAGGGATGGGTGCGGTTGGTCAGCCCGTTGATCACGGGGACGGTGGCGTGATCGGCCATTTCCAGCAGCGTCGCCTCTTCGAAGGTGCGGATCATGATGAGGTCCACGTAGCGGCTGAGGACGCGCGCGGTGTCGGCGATGGTCTCGCCATGGCCAAGCTGCATCTCTTTGCCCGAGAGCACCATGGTCTGGCCACCCATCTGCCGCACGCCCACGTCAAACGAGACGCGGGTGCGGGTCGAGGGCTTTTCGAAGATCAGCGCCACCATGCGCCCGGCCAGCGGCTGGTCATCATCGGGCGAGCCGCGCGGCCGGTCGTGGCGCGCCGTCTTCATCGCGCGGGCGGTGTCGATCATGTGCCGCAGATCGGCGGCATCGGTTTTGTAGAGGTCAAGGAAATGTTTCATGTCAGTCTTTCTGGCCAGCCGCCGGGGGTTTCCACCCCCGGACCCGGGAGGATATTTGCACCAAAATGAAAGTGATCAGGCTCGTCGGCGGCTGCGGTGCTGGTGTTCCCGGGTGGCGAGCATGTCAGGCGGCCTCGACCCGGGTTGCAGCCTGATCGAGGAGGGTAAGGGCGCTGGCGATGTCGGCATCGGGAATGTTCAGCGCGGGCAGAAGGCGGATCACGTTATCGGCGGCGGGCACCGTCAGGAGGCCAACGTCATAGCCCGCCTTGACGATGTCGGTGTTGGGCGCCTTGCATTTCAGACCGAGGATCAAGCCTTCGCCGCGCACCGCCTCGAACAGGGCCGGATGCGAGGCGATGAGGCTTTCGAGACCCTGGCGGAACAGGGCTGCCTTGCGGTTGACCTCGGCCAGGAAGGCTTCGTCGGCCACGATCTCCATCACCTTGGCGCCCACCGCGCAGGCGAGCGGGTTGCCACCGTAGGTCGAGCCATGCGTGCCGGCGACCATGCCGGAGGCCGCGTTTTCGGTGGCCAGAACCGCGCCGAGCGGGAAGCCGCCGCCGATGCCCTTGGCGACCATCATGATATCGGGCGCAATCCCCGACCATTCATGCGCGAAGAGCTTGCCCGAACGGCCCATGCCGCATTGCACCTCGTCGAAGATCAGCAGCGTGCCGGTGCTGTCGCAGAGGTCGCGCAGGCCCTTGAGGCATTGGTCGGGCACGATGCGGATGCCGCCCTCGCCCTGAACCGGCTCGATCAGGACGGCGCAGGTCTTGTCGGTGATGGCTGCCCGGATCGCCTCGTGGTCGGCCCATTTCAGCTGGCGGAAACCCGGCATCAGCGGGCCGAAGCCCTTGACCATCTTCTCGGACCCTGCCGCCGCGATGGCGCCGGTCGAGCGGCCGTGGAAGGCACCCTCGAAGGTGATGATCTCTACCCGGTCGGGTTGGCCCTTTTCGTAGTGGTATTTGCGGGCCATCTTGATGGCGAGTTCGGCCGCCTCGGTCCCCGAGTTGGTGAAAAAGACAGTATCGGCGAAGGTCTTGGCCACCAGAGCCTCGGCCAGCTTTTCCTGCTCCGGGATCCGGTAGAGGTTGGAGACGTGCCAAAGCTTGCCCGCCTGTTCGGTCAGCGCGGCCACGAGGGCCGGGTTCGCATGACCCAGCGCATTGACCGCAATGCCGGCGCCGAGATCAAGATATCGCCTGCCATCCTCGGCCCAAAGCCAGGAGCCTTCGCCCCGGACAAAGGCCATCGGGGCACGGTTGTAGGTCGGCAGGACGGGAGTGATCATGGGTCAGGTCCTTCGTGAGAAGCCCAAGGGGTGCCAAAGACAGGCGCAAAGGTCAACGATGTTTGGAAAATGTGGCGAGGGATCGGCCACGACGGATCGGGCGCTTACGCGGTCAGGCGTCGGCGTCGGGGCAGCTGGAACAGGGTGCAGCGCGTGATCATGGCCGGGATTTAGTGGAGGTTCCATTCTGTGTAAAGCGGATTCTCCGCACCGGGCCCGAAGGCAAAGCCATTGGCTGCACCGGGCCTGACCGAATTCCGCGTCCGGGCGACAGCGTCGCGGGGACCAAATGGCATGCCGCCAGCGCATCCGGGCGCACCTCGCTTAGCGGGTTGCGGGGACCCATTGCGGCCAGGGATTTTAAGCAATTCCCATATGTATTTTAGCCAGGCATCCCGCGGGATCACGAACCTGCGGGAAAAGGCGCCTCGCGCCGCCTTTGGACGGGCCCCGTCGAACCTTGCGCGGCGGACCAGTCCTGCTAATCTGCCTTCAGACCGAAACCGGGAGGGTCTCTTGAGCGACGAGGCCTCATGTGACGGCAAGGCGGTGCTGCTGTCCAGCTTCCGAAACGAGGCGCCTTTCGTGCTGGAGTTCGTCGCGCATCACAAGGTCATTGGCTTTGACCGGATTGTGATCGCCTCGAACGATTGCACGGATGGAACGGCCGAAATTCTGGATGCGCTGGACGAAATGGGCGTCATTTGCCACGTACCCTGTAAACCACCGCCAAAGAGCGTGCCGCAGGCCTTTGCCTATGCACAGATCCGTCGCAAGGTTCCGGTTGATCGTGCGGAGTGGCTGATGATCCTCGATGCGGATGAACTTTTGAACATCCACGCGGGCACGGGGCGGCTGTCCGACCTGATCGAGGCGCAGGAGCCGGGCACCGATCTTGTGCTGGTCAACTGGGCCTGTTTTGGCAACTCGGGCCATGACCGCTGGACGGATGCCTTGTCGAGCCAGAGGTTTGTGCACCGTCTGCGCACCCTGAACGGCAACGGCCTGGTCAAGAGCCTGATCCGCGCGCCCGGCCAATGGCAGCACCTCAGCAACCACCACCCCTATGGTCACAAGGCGGGCGGGTCGCTGAAGATTGCGTTTGCCGGCGGGCTGTGGAGCCAAGAGGTCCCGGCCGAACAGGTCGCGTTCGGCACCTTCCGAAGTGTGACACCGAAGGTCGGCAGCTTTCGCGTGGCCCAGATCAATCACTATGCCACCCGCACCGAGGATTCCTTTGATCTGCGCCGGCAGCGCGGGCGCGGGGCGGCGCGGCAGGGCAAGGCCAACGACCGGCACAATGACGATTATTTCCGCCGGATGTCCGCGGGCAGCTTTCTTGACGACACGATCCTGCGCTATGCCGAGGAGGTGGCGCAGCTTATGGCCAGCTACCGCAGCAATGCCCGGCTGGCCGCCGCCCTCGACGCGGCCCTTTGCCATTATGAGGCCGAAATTGCCCGATATTGGCAGAACCGCGGGTCGGTTTGACCGCGCGACCTATGGGACTTGCCCGGTAACACACGGAAAACGAAGGAAACCTCACGAATGGCACGCCAACAGCCGCGAACCGAAAGCCTGCTGTCCTGCCGGACCCTTCCGATCCGTTACCTCGTCATTCCCAAATGCGGCTGCACTTTCGTCAAGAACCTGATCTGGCGTCTGGATCATGGCGAGGATTACGCCAACCCGCCGCGGATCCACGAAAAGACCCGAAGTTTCGCCCGCGCCGCACAGTTCGGCCTGACGGTCGATGAGGTGCGGGCCGAGCCTTACTGCTTTGTCGTCCTGCGCAATCCGGTCGACCGCTTCCTTTCGCTTTACTTCGACAAGGTGGTGGGCGAGGGCTATCGAAAGTTCGTGCCCCTGCGCGCCGTCCTGCGCGACAATCACGGCCTGAAGGTTGAGGCCGCCAGTCCGGCCGAACATCGCGCGAACTGCCACATCCTGATCGACTGGATCGAAGAGAACCTGACCCGCCCGAACGAGATCGGCCGCGATCCGCACTGGACGCCACAGCATTTCCGGATGGAGACGATCCGCGGCTTTGACATGAAAGTGCTGCCGCTGAGCCATCTGGACAGCCATCTGACGCTTTTGCTGTCCGACGTGGTCCCCGAAATCGCGAGCATTCTTGGCAAATTGGAACGCTATGCGACGAACTCCAAGGACAAGAAGGATCAGATCCTGGATGCCGCGCTAAAAGACCGGATCTGTCAGGTTTATGCCCGCGATCTGGCCAGCCATGAAAGGTTGCTTGAGGTGTGGCAAAAAATCTCGCCCAGCTCGGCTGCCGAGATTCCACGGGCCTCCGGCATTTTTTGAGTTGAATGTTTGAGATCCGGCGGATCGCATACGCCGCAGATATTTCATGCATTAGCAATCTGTAAAGGCTGGACCGGTAGCCTTCCGACTGGGTGTGTCGTTGGGAGAATTATCGTGTTGGGGCTGTTATTGATGGCAGGTTTGGGATTCGCGGCAACAGCAATCATCGACCACATGGATCACCAGGGCACCGAGCCGGACCACGAGGGGGACCCCGGGGACAAGCCGGAGACCGGGGAAGGTTCCCTGTTGGACGCGCCAGAGGTCGCGCATGCCGAGGCGCATGATACCTCTGGCCTGTCCGGCGAACACGTATCGGCAGAGCATCCGGCACAGGGCGCCGCGCAGGACGCGGTGCCGCATCAAGGTCTTTCGGGCGCTGCGGCGGATCATGGTCAGGCTGCTGCCGAACACCGCGACCAGACTCACGAGGCCCCGCCGGTGCCACAGCCGCAGCCCGTGGCACTGGATCAGACAGGGCATCATCCGGTGCCGCCTCATCCAGCGCCAAGCCCGCCACCGGCGCATCATCAGGCAGCGAGCCACGCCCCGGCGCATCATACGGTTGCCCAACATCAACCCGCATATCATCAGGCGGAACACCATCAGGCGGCTCCGCATCAGACTGCGCCCGATCCTGCGGCATCGCACCGGGGCGCTCCGCATCACGTGGCGCATCACCCGCCAGCTGCCAAAGAAGGTACGGGCCATCCCGCAGACCCCGCATCCGGCCATGACCCTCATGCGACCCAAACCGGCGTCGTCACGCCGGAACATCCCGCGACCGATCCCGCGCCCTCAGGCCCGGCAGCGGCGGCCGACACCGCCGCGCATACCGGCGCCACGGCATCCGCACAGACAGCCGCACAGACAGCCGCGCCGAGCGCCGCCGCTCCGGCGACCGATTTTCACAAGCTGTTCGGCGGCATTGGAAACGACACTCTGCACGGCGATGCCCATAATGACCTGATCGGGGGCAATGACGGCAACGACATGCTTTTTGGCCACCGCGGAAATGACCACCTGGTCGGCTATGACGCGGGATCGGATACCCTTTTCGGCGGTATGGGCAATGATACGTTGCATGGGTTTCTGGTGGAAAAGCCGGCTGCGCATCTGTCCTATGTCGTCGATGACCACCAAGCCGACCATCTTTACGGCGGCACGGGCAAGGACAAGCTGTTCCTTGGCAGCGACGATGTGGGAACCGGCGGTGCGGGGGCCGACCAGTTCCACGTCAGCTGGGATGTCGAACACGGCCATCCCGCCCAGATCACCGACTACAACCCGGCGCAGGACAAGATCTACGTCGAATACACGACCAACCACGCCGACGACGCGATGACCGCGATCAAGCCGGAAGAGATGACCATAACCACCGCCCCGATGGAGGGCGGCGCCGGAACCTCGATCTTCATCAACGGCGAAGCGATTGCCAATGTCCTCGGCGCAGCCAATCTGCACGCCTCGGATATTGCCCTCATTCACAACTGATCGGCAGGGTGACCTGCCGATCCCGTAACAACGTCCTGCGGCGCCAGGCTACTGGCCCAGCGTCTTGATCCGGCCTTCCACCGTCTGCTTGATGGTCTTGGCCTTTTCGACATAGGCCATCACATCGTTGGCAACCAGGCCGCCCGCGCCGGTGTCGTTGATCATCTTTCCACCACCGAGTGCGGTATAGCCATCGCCACCACTCAACATGTAGTCGTTCGTCGCCACCTTGTAGAGCTTGTTCGGGTCCAGCGGCGCACCCGCGACCTTCACCTCGGAGACGCGCTTGCCCGGCTCTGCCTTGGGGTCGTAGACCATGGTCATGCCAGAGATCTGCGGGAAGCGGCCGGCGCCCTTTTCGACCTGGCTCACGCCGTTTTCCAGGGCGGCCAGCAGCTGGCTGCCCGGGATTTCGGTCAGGACGGTAACGTTACCGAACGGCAGTTCTGTCAGCATATCGCGCCGCGTCAGCGTTGTGCCGGCGTCATAGGTCCGGTCGCCGCGGATGCCGCCGCCGTTCGTGATGGCCACATCGGCGCCAGTTGCCGCCCGCATCGCATCAGCGATCACGTCGCCCATCGCAGATTCCTCGCCGCGCACCACATTGCGCCGGCTGTCGAGCGGGGTTTCGGTCTTGCCGATGGCCACGTTGAGCGAATCGTCAAGGCTCTTCTGGAAGGCATCGACCTTGGCCTGTGTCTCGGGGTCGGGCGTTACGTTGGCGGTGTCGATGAAACGGAAGGCCGGCTTCCACTTGACCGTCCGCTTGCCGTCCTTTTCGATCACGTTCACCGTCAGATCGACTGGCGACAATTGCCGCGCGTCGATCGAGGTTTCGACATAGGCGGTGATGCCGTCGTAATAGGTGGCATAGTTGTGGTCATCGCCCGACAGGATGACGTCGAAGGCCTTGGAATGGATCATCTTGAGGTCGTTGTAGACATCGGTCTGCACGACCCCCACGACCAGATCGGCGCCATCGGCGCGCGCCTTCTTGGCCGCCGCGATCCCGGTTTCCACGCTGGAGGTGAAGACCAGATCCCCTGTATTGGCCACCTCGGGCGAGGTGTCCTGCCCAACCGGGATCAGGGCAATCTTCACCCCGGCCACCTCTTTGACCATCACGCCGCCAACGCCCGGCATGGCCGATCCGTCCTTGTTGGCGATATTGACCGCGGCCCAGGGGTATTTCGACGCCTTGACCTTGTCGTAAAAATTCTGCGGGCCAAAGTCGAATTCATGGTTGCCCGGCACCGCGAGATCAAAAGGCACAAGGTTGGTCAGGTCGATGGTGTTCTGCCCCTTGTCAAAACCCGACAGCAGCGAGGGCGACAGCATGTCGCCGTCGAACAGATAAAGCGTGTTGGGGTTGGCCGCCCGTTCCGCCTTGGCCACGGCATTCAGGCGGGCAAAGCCGCCCTGCTTGCCATCGCCGGCAAAGTTATAGACATCGCCGACCCCCAGCAGGGTAATCTTGACCGGGTCCGCCAGGGCTGGCACCGCCAGAAGGCCGCAAAGCGCCGCCGAAGTCAGAAATTTCGAAACCGTCATGTAAATCTCCCGTTTTCGTGTGCCGTCACACTGCAACTTGGCTTTGAGTCTGTCAAAGCCGCTGTCCGCACCCTGCCCTCCGGACACGACAGGGCGATGACGCTTGGTTGACCTGTGCCGCGCCTTGAGGCATCACATCTGCAGCAACGGTCGGAGACTGCCATGATCGTCACAACCACAAACGACCTGCCCGGGGCGCGTGTCCTGAAGGTGCACGGCGTCGTGCGCGGCATTACCGTGCGCTCGCGGTCGGTCATCGGCAATCTGGGTGGGGCGATCCAGTCGATCTTTGGCGGAAACCTGTCGGTCTATACAAATCTGGCCGAAACCGCCCGGCAAGAGGCCTTTGACCTGATGGTCGCTCATGCCGCGGCCGAGGGCGCCAATGCCATCCTCGCCATGCGCTATGATGCCAACGAGATCATGGACGGTATCACCGAGGTTCTTGCCTATGGCACGGCAGTCACGGTTCAGGTAGGCTAAGATGCTGATCTACAAGATTTTCCGCCGTTCGGAGTGGACCCGGTTCCGCGACGCGGGCGAAACCTCCGGCGCGCCGATCGACGTGAAGGACGGCTTCATCCATTTTTCGACGGCGGCTCAAGTGGCCGAAACCGTGGCAAAGCACTTTGCCGGGGAAAGCGATCTGGTGCTTCTGGCGCTTGACAGCGACCGGCTCGGCCCCGCGCTGAAGTGGGAGCCTTCGCGTGGCGGCGCGCTTTTCCCGCATCTTTACCGCAACCTGCGGACGGCCGATGTGCTGTGGGACAAGTCCTTGCCGCTGGGTGCCACGGGTCATATCTTTCCCGAGGGCGTGTTTTGAAGCTGGTCGAGCGGGCCGGACTGGCCCTGCTGCACCGCTTCGATCCCGAAACCGCGCATGGCCTGTCGCTGTCGGCGCTGCGTCTGGGGCTGGCACCGCTGCCAGGCCCTGTCACCAGCCCGCGGCTCAAGACCCGCCTTGCGGGGCTGGACCTCGTCAATCCGATCGGCCTTGCTGCCGGCTATGACAAGAATGCCGTGGCGATCGCCGCCCTGTCGCGCGCGGGCTTCGGCTTTGTCGAGGTCGGCGCCGCCACGCCCGTGGCCCAGCCCGGCAATCCCAGGCCGCGCCTGTTCCGGCTGAGCGAGGACAGGGCCGCCATCAACCGCTTTGGCTTCAACAACGATGGCGCGCCGGCCATCGCTGCCCGTATGGCCGCCCGAGTGCCAGGGGCGGTTCCGGTCGGGCTGAACCTTGGCGCCAACAAGACCTCGACCGACCGCGCCGCCGATTTCGCCAAGGTGCTTGCGCTCTGCGGTCCCCATGCCGATTTCGCCACGGTCAATGTCAGTTCGCCCAACACGGAAAAGCTGCGCGACCTGCAGGGCCCCGCCGCCCTTGCGGCGCTGTTGTCGGGTGTGATGGAAGTGCGCGCCACCCTGCCCCGCCCGATCCCGATCTTTCTGAAGATCGCCCCCGATCTGACGCCGGACGACCTCGGCGCGCTGGCCGAGGTTGCGCTGGCCTCGGGCATCTCAGGCATCATCGCCACCAACACGACCCTGTCGCGCGATGGTCTCACCTCGCCGCACAAGACCGAATCCGGCGGCCTGTCCGGCGCGCCCCTGTTCGAGAAGTCGACCCGCATCCTGGCCCAACTGTCGGTGCTGACGAAGGGCACCCTGCCCCTGATCGGCGTTGGCGGGATTTCGTCGGCCGAGGACGCCTATGCCAAGCTGCGCGCCGGCGCCTCTGCCGTGCAGATCTACACCGCGATGGTGTTCCACGGCCTCTCGCTGATCGCCGATATTGCCAGGGGGCTCGACAGACTTCTTGCCCGAGACGGCTTCGCAACCGCAGCCGAGGCCACCGGTACCGACCGATCTGCCTGGCTCTGACTATTTCATTTGTTCATAAATACCCCGGGGTCCGGGGCAGCGCCCCGGGGCCGGCCAAGGCTCAGAACGCCTTGAAGGTCATCGTTGTCAGCGTCCGCACGATATCGGGAATGTCAAACAGCCGCTCTTGCAGGAAATGCCCGACATCGGCGTCGTCCGGAATATAGACCTTGGCGATCAGGTCATATTCGCCCGAGGTCGAGTAAAGCTCGCTGACCACCTCTCGGTCATAGATGGCGGTGGCGACCGCATAGGTCTTGCCGGGGGTGCAGCGGAACTGGACAAAGACGCAGATCATCGGGCTCTCCTTGATGGCGGCAGACTAGCTGACCGAGGCTTCCGGTTCCAGCCCCTCCAGCGTCAGGGGCACCGGGCGTACCACCAGATCGGCTATCCCCAAGGGTCCCTTGGGCAAGGCCAACCGGTTCCTGACCACCCAATGCAGCCGCTTTTCCGCCCGGGTGATCGCCACATAGGCCAGCCGCTTCCACAGGGGCATGCCCGCTTCGGACCGGCCGGCCTGTGCTGCCGCCCAAAGGTCGGGGGCAAAGACCTGCACGTCCTCCCACTGGCTGCCCTGCGCCTTGTGGATCGTGACCGCAGCACCATGCAGGAAGGCCGCCCCCATCCGCGCGGCCGAAGGGATGAAGGGCTCTTCCTCGTCCGGCTTTTCGATCTTGATGATCGAGGCCGCGCTGACCTGCGGGTCTTCTGCCCCCACCACATGCAGGCGGGCAAAACCCTCGTTCTTGCCGGGCCCGAGGTAGATCACCTGCGCGCCCTTGATCAGCCCGCGCGCCTCGAGGTCGATGCGCTTCTTGCGGTGCTTCAAGGGCAGCTCGATCCCGTCGCAGATCAGCGGCTCGCCCGGCAACAGGGCGTCTTCGGGCGCACCATAGGCCGCGCGAAACGCCCGGATCAGCTTGATCCGCGTCACATTGCGCCAGACCAGCACCGGACTGCGCGCCATAAGGTCGCTCGACACCCGTTCGGCCCATTGCACCCGGTCGTCCTGCCGGGCGGCGTCCTGCACCATCTGTTCGAAATCCTCGAACCGCAGGCTGTCGTCGCCAAGCGCATGGGCAAGGTCCAGGATCGGGCTGTCCTGGGTCTGGCGATGGATGCGGCTCAGCACCATCTTGCGGCTGTCGCCCAGCTTGTCGAACACCATTTCGCCCGATGCGCCGACCGGAGCCAGCTGCGCGGGGTCGCCGAACAGAACCAGTGTCGGGAAGATCTCGCGCAGATCTTCAAGCTGGCGCTCGTCCAGCATCGAGCTTTCGTCGACAAAGCCCACGTCAAGTGGCTCCTCCCGCCGCTTCCAGCCCTTGATGAAGTCGGACCCGCGCAATCCGGCGGCAGCCAATGCGCCCGGAATCGAGGGCACCTGCTGGTAGAAGGCATGGGCGCGGTCCAGCGCGATTTCGGTCAGCCCCTCCACCTCGGGGCGCGGGGCCTGACCGGCCAGCCATTCGGCGATCTTTTCATATTGCGGGTCATAGACCGGCGTATAGAGGATGCGGTGGATCGTGGTCGCCGGCACTCCGCGCAGCCGCAGGACCGAGGCCGCCTTGTTCGTCGGGGCCAGAACGGCCAGGTTGCGCCGGTCCTTGCGGCGGCGCCCTTCGTAATCACCCGAGACGATATCGACCCCCGCGGCGCGCAAGGCCCTGTAAAGGCTGGCCAAAAGCATGGTCTTTCCCGAGCCTGCCTTGCCCATCACCGCCAGAACCGACCCCTTGCCCTCGGCGCGCGGCAAGAGCATGGCTTCGCCCAGATCAATGCCCTGCGCCAGAAGGTCGGCCGAGACACGATCATAGGCCTCGGCCTGATCTGCGGAAAACGTAAGTGCGGGGACATCGGACATGGTCGGACATTAGGCCAGCCACACGGCAGAGGCCAGAGGGACCGCGACCACCCGTCTTGTCAGTGTGTCGGGCCGCTCTTGCGCGGCGGTTGCTTGACGGCGTCTTCGTTCAGTCCGGCCACTTCAACCCGGGCCACCGCCAGCGCTTCGTCAGCCTTTGCGGCAAGGGCCGTCAGACCATTCGCCTCAGCGAAGGCCTTGAGGTCCTCTAGCACATCAAAAATCCAATCGTACGCCATGCACGCTCCGGGAAAGGTGGCATTCAAATCAAATGCCAGCTTTAAGGATACCCTCGCGTTTGCGGCGAAATAACCCTCGCCACCAGCAACACAGCGTTCGCGTTCTGGAAACAGCTAGAGGTCGCGACTCGCCTCCAGCGTGTCCTCGAAAGTCCGCAATCCAGTGCGAGGCGCCTGGACAAGCACCGCCATATTGCCCGGCTTGTGAACGTTTTTCATCATCTTCATATGGGCCGCGGGGATTTCTGCCCAGGGGAAGACTTCGGACAGGCAGGGGTCAAGCCGCCGTTCGATCATCAACTGGTTGGCCGCACTCGCCTGTTTCAGGTTGGCGAAATGGCTGCCCTGCACGCGCTTTTGATGCATCCAGAGGTAGCGTGCGTCCAAGGTCAGGTTGTACCCGGTGGTGCCGGCGCAGATCACCACCATGCCGCCGCGCTTGACGACGAAGACGCTGACCGGGAAGGTCGCCTCGCCGGGGTGTTCGAACACCATGTCGACGTTGTTGCCCTTGCCGGTGATGTCCCAGATCGCCTTGCCGAACTTGCGAACCTCGTTGAACCAGTCCTTGTATTCGGGCGTGCCCACTTTGGGCATCTGGCCCCAGCACTTGAAATCCTTGCGGTTGATGACGCCCTTGGCGCCCAACTGCATGACGAACTCGCGCTTGTCCTCGTCGCTGATCACGCCGATTGCATTGCCGCCGGCCGTGTTGATCAACTGGATCGCATAGGACCCAAGACCGCCCGAGGCGCCCCAGACCAGCACATTCTGCCCGGGCCGCAATTCATGCGGCTTGTGGCCGAAAAGCATCCGGTAGGCGGTGGCGAGCGTCAGGGTATAGCAGGCCGATTCCTCCCAGGTCTGGTGCGCGGGCCGGCGCATCAGTTGCTGGGCCTGCACCCTTGTGAACTGGGCGAAAGAACCATCCGGAGTCTCATAGCCCCAGATCCGCTGGGTGGGCGAAAACATCGGATCGCCGCCGTTGCATTCCTCGTCGTCGCCGTCGTCCTGGTTGCAGTGAATGACGACCTCGTCCCCGACCTTCCAGCGCTTGACCTTGTCGCCCACCTTCCAGACGATGCCCGAGGCATCGGAGCCTGCGATGTGATAGGGGGCGCCGTGGCCATCGAAGGGGCTGATCGGCGTGCCCAGCGCCGCCCAGACGCCGTTGTAATTGACCCCGGCCGCCATCACCAGAACCAGCACCTCATGCGCGTCGATGCTGGGCGTTTCGACAACTTCGACCTGCATGGCCGTGTCGGGCGCGCCGTGGCGTTCGCGCCGGATCGCCCAGGCGTACATCCGCGCGGGCACATGACCGAGCGGCGGCATTTCGCCCAACGCATAAAGGTCTTTCGCCGGCGCGTCATAGGCCAGCGGGTTTTTTGCATCAAGCGCCATGAAGAGCCTCCCAGGGACATGCCGCACCGCAGAATCACGGCGCCTTATGCCCCTGAGATATAAAGTTGCGCGCAAGATTGCAATCTAATTGCGTGCGATTTTGTAATTTTATGTCTGCCGCGTTGCGGCGATCACTCAGCGGAAGGTGACCGTGCCGGTCTGGCACACATCCACGTTGCTATCGATCAAAGAGCTGCCATCACGGAAGACCGCCTTGAAGTCGAAGGTGCAATAGCCCGAGCCGTCATCGAAATTGACGCGCACCGAGCTGTGCGCCGGCAGAACGTCCTGGCCCAGAATGTCTTCCTCCCAGGTCGAAGCTCCCGCATTGGACCCATAGAAGCGGACCATCGCCACATTGGTGTCGTTCACGATGGTCACATGGCGGTCATAAGAGGTTGTCGTCGTCGTGGTGGTCACATCCTCGCATGCCGTCAGTGCAAGGGTGCCAAAGCCAAGAAAAAATGCGGTGGTCAGTTTCATTTTGTCCCTCAATATCAGCGCCACGGTTTGTCCGAGGCGGTCTGGTCTCGCGAGGCTAGGGAGCGGCCTTGGGCAAATCAACTGTCACGCATTCGTGATCCGACGAAAGCTCAAGCCGCTGTTGCACGGAAGCCGCGTAGAACTCCAGGATAGCCCGCCGGGCGGGGACCGGCGTCAGATCGGGCAAAATGAGACCGCGGGCCACCATCGCGGCAAGTGCCTCGTCCACGGTCGCCGCGATGCCGTGCGGGGCGAGGCGAAGTTCGGCGCCAAGCTCTGCCAGGCGCTGCGCCAGATCAGCGGCACGCGCCACGATCGCAGGGCGACCACCGCCACCGTCAAGCGCCGCGGCCACCAGCGGCACTGGAACCACCGGCACCACCCGCGCAATCGCCGCCATCAACCTTTCGCCCAGAACCTCGGCCGGGGCCTGTGGCACTTCGGCCAGGAACTCGCGCAGCGAGATCGGCGCACCGAAGGCCGCCGCCGCCGTGCCAAAACCCTTGAAACTGCCAAAGACCAGCCGCGTCAGGGCCGTCACCGCAAAGCCCGCCGCGCCGATTGGGCTGACCCGGAAGCGCCGCTCTCCGCCTTGGGCGGCGGCGGTCAGGATGCGGTCTTCCGGGACACGGTCATAAGCCAATCCCACCGGCACAAAGACCACATCGCGCCCTTGTGGATCGAAGCCGGCGAGGATGTAGGACAAGAGCCCCAGTTTGGCAGGCCCGACCCGGCCGTCCAGGCTCAGCCCGCCTTCGGGAAAGATCGCCTGGCTGATCCCCTCGACCGTCGTCATCTGGACATAGCGTGCCAGAACCCGCCGGTAGAGCGTATTGCGCGAGCCTCTGCGGATGAAATAGGCCCCCATCGCCCGGATGAAGTAGGAAAACGGCCAGATCCGCGCCCATTCGCCCACCGCATAGGAAATCGAGGCGCGGTTGGCCACAAGCCAGGTCACCAGCACGTAATCCATGTTCGACCGATGGTTCATCACGAAAACCACCGTGGCCTTGGGGTCGATCGGGCGCAGCGCCCCCTCGATCCGGGCAAAGCGCACCCGGTAGAGCTTGCGCGTCAGCCATTTCGCCGCCCGGATCGCCACGCCGAAATAGAGCGTGGTTGAAAAGCCAGGCACGATCTCTCGCGCATAGCGCCGCGCCTCCTCGAAGGCGACCGAGGGGGGAATCCCTGCCTCGGCCGCGCGTTCGGTCACGGCTTCCAGCACCTTGGGGTCATAGGACAGCCGCGCGATCCGATCCTGCCGTTCGGCCAGCTTGAAGATGTCGATCGGGCGCTCCAGCCTTTCGTTCAGCCGCGCCACCCAACGTTCCATCCGGCGCCGAAAGAACCAGCGCACCGAGGGAAACAGAAAATTCGAGGCAAAGGAGGTTGCCGCAAAGGCCAGGATCAGGATCAAGAGCCAAAGCGGCACGAGGATGTTCTGGGTCATGCCACTTACATGCCACGCCACCCGGGCCCGCGCAAATTCCGGTTCCGCCGCAACGCAGCGAATTGACACTTGTCAAAACTTGCCGTTATGTCGGTCTTGACGCAAGAAAATTGCGAAGGCGATTCATGAGGGCCGAACATGCACCCGCAGAAAGACCAACCCTGGCTGTTTCGCACCTATGCGGGCCATTCGACCGCCGCCGCCTCGAATGCGCTTTATCGCGGCAATCTGGCCAAGGGGCAGACCGGTCTTTCCGTTGCCTTCGATCTGCCGACCCAGACCGGGTATGACAGCGACCACATCCTGGCGCGGGGCGAGGTCGGCAAGGTCGGCGTGCCGGTCGCGCATCTGGGCGACATGCGGACGCTGTTCGACCAGATCCCGCTGGAGCGGATGAACACCTCGATGACGATCAACGCGACGG
Organism: bacterium; assembly: GCA_016124195.1. Taxonomy (GTDB): domain Bacteria; phylum Pseudomonadota; class Alphaproteobacteria; order Rhodobacterales; family Rhodobacteraceae; genus Stagnihabitans. The sequence continues at coordinate 169,265 of WGOE01000005.1, forward strand.
CGCCGTGGCTGCTGGCCCTGTATGTCGCCGTGGCAGAGGAACAAGGCTGCGACATCGCCTCCCTGCAGGGCACCGTGCAGAACGACATCATCAAGGAATACCTCTCGCGCGGGACTTATATCTGCCCGCCGGCGCCAAGTCTGCGGATGATCACGGATGTTGCGGCCTATACCGCCAAGGCGCTGCCGAAGTGGAACCCGATGAACGTCTGTTCGTATCATCTGCAGGAAGCCGGGGCCACGCCGGAACAGGAACTCGCCTATGCGCTGGCCACAGCCATCGCCGTGCTGGACGACCTGCGCGCCAAGGTACCGGCCGAGGACTTTCCCGCGATGGTCGGGCGGATCAGTTTCTTCGTCAACGCGGGCATCCGCTTTGTCACCGAAATCTGCAAGATGCGCGCCTTTGTCGAGATGTGGGACGAGCTTTGCCAGACCCGCTATGGCATTACCGAGGAACGCCACCGCCGCTTCCGCTATGGCGTGCAGGTCAATTCGCTGGGCCTGACCGAACAGCAGCCGGAAAACAACGTCGCGCGCATCCTGATCGAGATGCTGGCGGTCACCCTGTCGAAGAATGCCCGTGCCCGTGCCGTGCAACTGCCGGCCTGGAACGAGGCGCTTGGCCTGCCGCGCCCCTGGGATCAGCAATGGTCGCTGCGGATGCAACAGATCCTTGCCTATGAGACCGACCTTCTGGAATATGCCGACATCTTCGACGGCAACCCGGCCATCGCGGCCAAGGTTGCGACACTCAAGGCCGCAGCGGGCGAGGAGCTGGCGCAGATCGAAGCGATGGGCGGGGCCGTCGCCGCCATCCCCCACATGAAATCCCGCCTGGTCGAGGCCAATTCGGAACGGCTCGCCCGGATCGAAAGAGGCGAACAGGTCGTGGTCGGCGTCAATCGCTTTGTCGCGGCGGAAGCCTCGCCCCTGGTCACCGGCGTATCCTCGGTTCTGGCCTGCGACCCCGAGGCCGAGGCGGACCAGATCAGCCGCCTGCAGGCCTGGCGCGCCGAACGTGATGGAGTCGCAGTCAATCGCGCGCTGGTGCGCCTGCGCGAGGCGGCGCTTGGCGGCGAAAACATCATGCCGGCCTCGATTGCCGCCGCCAAGGCCGGGGTCACCACCGGCGAATGGGGTGCGGCCATCCGTGCCGCCTTTGGCGAATACCGCGCACCGACCGGAGTTTCCGCCGCTCCCTCGAACCGGACCGAGGGGCTGGAGCCGATCCGCGACGCCGTCGATGCCGTCTCGACCCGGCTCGGCCGCCGTCTGAAACTGCTGATCGGCAAGCCCGGCCTTGATGGCCATTCCAACGGCGCCGAACAGATCACGGCACGCGCGCGCGATTGCGGCATGGCGATCCATTACGACGGCATCCGCCACACCCCCGCCGACATCGTGGCCCAGGCCATCGAGGAACATCCCCATGTCATCGGCCTGTCGATCCTGTCGGGCAGTCACATGCCGCTGGTCGAGGATGTGCTGACGGGCCTGCGCAAGGCCGGCTTGCAGATTCCCCTGGTGATCGGCGGGATCATTCCCGATGCCGATGCCGAGGCGCTGAGGGCGCTGGGGGTCGCGGCCATCTACACGCCCAAGGATTTCGACCTGAACCGGATCATGCTGGACATCGTCTCGCTTGCTGACCTGCGCCAAGAAGCCGCCTGACGAGATTTCGTCAGAGGCCTCCCGGACTTGCGCTAGATCAACGTCAGCCTGCCTTCTGCACGGCATCTTGGCGCCAACTCAACGGAGGCCATCATGTTCGAACGGATCAAGGCGCTGATGGAGCGCTGGCAGGACGTCAAGGAAATCAATGCACTGACTGACCGGGATCTGGATGATCTTGGCATGTCGCGCGATCAGGTTCAGGCCTTCGCGCGCCTGCCGCATGATGTGGCGGACCGCGTGAAACACATGGCCGCCGTCTTTGGCCTGTCCGACGCAGAGCTGCACCGCGATCATGCGGCCTATCTGGAACTTCTGTCCACCTGCGGCACCTGTCGCGAACGTGCCCATTGCGCCCATGTTTTGGCCGATGCGGCGCGCGATCTGCCGGTCGATGCCAGCTTTTGCCTGAATGCAGAGGCCTTTGCGGCCCAGACAGCAGCCTGAGCGCGCAGTCGGGCCGCGTTACACCGCCAGAAGCGCGCCCGCGCGTTCAATCACCGTAACATCGCGCAGATCGGTCGCGGAAAAGCCGGTGCTGATCTCAAAGGCGCCGGTCTCGATCCGCCATTGCCCGGCGGTGACGTCAAAGAAGGCAAAGGCGCGGTCCTCCAGCGCGATCGTCACGGTCTGGCTTTGCCCGACCGCAAGGTGAACCTTGGCAAAGCCCTTCAGTTCCTTCTTCGGGCGTGGGACCGAGGCTTCGACATCGCCCACATAGACCTGCACCACCGTGGACCCATCCCGCGCGCCGGTGTTGGTCAGCGTGGCTGTCACCCCCGTTGCAGAGGCCCTGATATCGGTCAGCGCAAAGCTGGTGTAGGACAGGCCATGCCCGAACGGAAATAGCGGCGCGGTGCCCATCCGGTCATAGTGGCGGTAGCCGATGAAGACCCCCTCTTCATAGCGCACATGACCGTTGAGACCTGGATAGATCTCAGGGTCCTGGCTGTGGGTGGGATTGTCGGCCCAGATGCGCGGGAAGGTCTGGGCCAGACGCCCGCCCGGTTCGTCGCCGAACAGCACGTCGGCAATGGCGTTGCCGGCCTCCTGCCCGGGATACCAGGCCTGCAGGACGGCGGGCGCCATGTCGATCCACGGCATCTCTACCGGCCCGCCGGTTTGCAGAACCACGACGGTGCGCGGATTGGCCTCGAGCACGGCGCGCACCAGTTCATCCTGCCGGCCCGGCAGGCGGATGCTTTCCAGATCCGATCCTTCGGTATCCCATTCCGCCGTGCGCCCGACAAAGACCACGGCTCGGTCAGAGGTGCGCGCCACTTCCACCGCCGCCGCCAGATCGGCATCCCCCAAGGGCCGGCCGATCCCGACACGAAGCCCGGCAAAGACCAGATTGTCGGAGGGCTTGTTGCAGAACTCGACCACCACCTTGCAGGCCCGTCCCGCGGTCAGATCAACCTCGCCCACCACCTCGTCACAGCCTTCTTCAAAGAAGGTGCGGCCTTTCTTCCAGCCGTCCCAAGCATTTGCGATCAGATGGCCGTCGACAAAGACCTTGGCATAGCCCGCGGCAAAGGCCCCGACCCGGTGGGGGCCAGAGACGTCGGGCACAAAGCTGCCCGTCACCCGGGCCGAGAAGTTGAAGGGATCGACCTTGCCGCCACCCAGCGGCGGAATCCAGAAGGCGTTCAGGTCGTTCAAGGTTTCGCTGTGCAGAACCGGGCCCTGCAAGGCCTTGCCCGCAAAGAATTCCACCGTGAAAGTGCCCTGCAGAACCGGCTCGAAGCGGTGGTTGGTACAGCCCGGCGCATGGCGCAGCGCCTCGGCGCCAAGGGCAGCCGCCAAGCCATCGAAGGGCGATACGCTGTAATGCGGGTTCAGTTGCGCCGACCCGCCCCCCATGATCTGCGCCGCCTTGGCGTTGGGGCCGATCACGGCGACGGTGCCCAGCCGGGACAGCGGCAGGACCCCATCATTCTTCAGCAAGACCGTACCCGCCGCCCCAGCACGCCGGATCAACGCGCGATGTTCGGGCCGGTCGATGGCATGCTCTTCATGGGGGCGATGATCCTCCAGCGCCCCCGTGCGTGCCATCAGCCGCAGCACGTTGCCGGCCCGTTCACGCACGGTGGCCTCTGACACCAGCCCGGCCCTGACCGCCGCTATCAGCTTGTCGCCCCGATCCCGCGTCGGGCCCGGCATTTCCAGGTCGAGTCCGGCGTTGACCGTGGGCTCGGTCGAACGCGAGCCGAACCAATCGGACATCACCACCCCGTCATAACCCCAGTCCTTGCGCAGGACCTGCGTCAAAAACCAATGGTTCTCCGCAGCATAGGTGCCGTTGACCTTGTTGTAGGACGACATGATCCCCCAGGTCCCGGCCCGCTTGACCGCTGCCTCGAAAGGCACGAGATAGACCTCGCGCAGGGTCCGCTCGTCGATATCGGATGACATGGTGGTGCGTTCGATCTCGCTTTCGTTGCCAGCGAAGTGCTTGATCGTGGCAGATATTCCCATGCCTTGCAGACCCCGGATATAGCCCACCGCCAAATCGGCGGTCAGGATCGGGTCCTCAGAATAGCATTCGAAATTTCGCCCGTTGGTGACCGAGCGCTGAATATTGCAGGTCGGTGCAAGCGACACATGCGCGCCCTTGGATTTGACCTCTTCGGCGAGCGCGCGGCCGATTTCCTGCGTCAAGGCCGGGTCCCATGTGGCCCCAAGGGCAATCCCGACCGGAAAAGCCGCGGACTTGACGCCGCCCACCAAAGAGCCGCCGCCGCGCGCGCCGTTCGGGCCATCCGTCACCCGCAGCGTCCCAAGGCCAAGCCGCTCATTTCCAGCAACCGACCAGAAGTCGGCACCCGACAGCAGGGCGACCTGCTCCTCGAGGCTCATGCGATCCAAAAGGGTGTCAATGTTGGGCATGTGATGGCTCTCCTTCTGGCGACGGACCCGGAATTCCCTGTCTAAACCAAAGCCACGCGGGCGAGAAGCCTAGCCACTTTCCCCAAGACCCGATAGCTTGCCGGAAAAAGGAGGCCTCAATGACCTTTCACATCGGCGCCAAACCGGGGCAGATTGCCGAGACCGTGCTCTTGCCCGGCGACCCCTATCGCGCCCGCTGGGCCGCCGAGACCTATCTGAAGAACCCCGTCCTGGTGAACGAGGTTCGCGGCATGCTGGGCTATACCGGCACCTGGCAAGGTCACCCCGTTACGATCCATGGCTCTGGCATGGGCATGCCGTCCCTGTCGATCTACGTTAACGAACTGATCCGCGATTACGGCGCGCAAACCCTGATCCGCATCGGCTCAGCTGGGGCACTGCAGCACCACGTCAAGGTCCGCGACATCGTTCTGGCGCAGACCGCGTCCACGAACGGTTCCCCTTCACGCAGCATTTTCAAGGAGTTGAACTTTGCACCCTGCGCAGATTTCGGCCTGCTTAGTGCGGCGCACAGGGCGGCGCTTGACCTTGATGTTGCAGTACATATCGGCGGCATCTACTCTTCCGACACATTTTACGATGAACGGCAAGACTTGATTGACCAGCTTCAGCGTCACGGAACCCTCTGTGTCGAGATGGAGGCCGCCGAACTCTACACCCTGGCCGCCCGCTACCAGCGCAGGGCCCTCGCCGTACTCACGGTTTCCGACCACATGCTGAGAGACGATGCCTTGCCGGCCGATCACCGCGAACGATCGTTCGGTACAATGGTCGAGATCGCACTGCGTGCCGCATTTTCCTGATTGGCTCAATGCCTGAGATTTCAGGAAAGTATGGCGCGAACAATTATTACTGAATGATCGTGCGTCAATGCGTCGCTGGCAATGACCAGATCATGTCTTGCGACCGTCGCCTTGCCGATGTTGCCCGCCTGCAAGGCCAGTGCAACGCAGTCAGCCGGTATGATGCCACTCTCCTGCACCCAAACTTCGGGAAGCGGCAGGCGACGGTCTGTCATGACATTGAAATCTTCTGACGGGGCGATCACGCGTTCTGCCCGGATCGGAATGTCTCCCGCAAAGGACACCGGCTTCAGGGGGCGCGCCGCAAGCTGCAATCCCTCTCCCCTCAGATCGAACCCCGGCCCGGTCAGCACAGTCAGATTGCGCTCAATCCCGGGGAAGACTGAAAAGGGACCATCCTCCACGACCATCGCCCGCGACAGGCGCAAAAACAGTCGCCCGTCGCGTTCGATCCGCAGCATTTCCACGGTGGTGCCCTTGCCGTTGGCCCAGGGCATGTCCTTGAAATCCTTCGCTGTCAGGTGTCGCATCAGTCCGCCGCCCTCGGGTCATTCAGTTGGCCCGCCAGTTCCTCGAAGTCAAAGTTATCCAAGCGGCGCGCCCGCTTTCCGGCCTTGTCCGCGCTGATCCGGATATCCTCGATGTCCTTTGAAGCCTGGCTGAAGTGCCGATCCAAGTTGCCAACCCGATCAGAAAGACGTTCGATATCCTTGTAAAGTTCGGACAATTCCTTGCGGATCGCTCCGGCCTGTTCCTGCATTCGCGCGTCCTTCAAGATGGCGCGCATCGTGTTCAGCGTTGCCATGCAGGTCGTGGGAGAGACGATCCAGACACGTGCCGCGAAACCTTCACGAACAATATCGGGGAAATTCGCATGCAGTTCGGCATAAACAGCTTCGGAAGGCAGGAACAGGATCGCACCGTCCGCAGTCTCGCCGTCGATGATATATTTGTCCGCGATGGCGCGAATATGTGAACGAACGGTCGTTCGTAAAAGCTGATTGGCCTCCTGGACTTGCCGCGGATTTTCGGCGCGACGCAGGGCCTCGTAGGCCTCAAGCGGAAATTTGGCGTCGATGGCCAAGGGTCCGGGTGGATTGGGCAAGTGGATCAGACAATCGGCCCGCCTGCCGTTCGATAGCGTGGCCTGCATCGTGTAGGCGTCAGAGGGCAGCGCCTTGGCCACGATGTCATGCAACTGGATTTCGCCGAAGGCACCGCGCGTCTGCTTGTTCGCCAGAATGTCTTGCAAGCTCAACACGTTGCCAGACAGTTTCTCGATATTGGCCTGAGCTTTATCGATGGTCTCGAGCCGCTGATGCAGATCGCCCAACGACCGGGCCGTGCGGATCGAAGAGCCTTGCAATGTTTCGCCCATGACGCGTTGCACCTCGGCAAGCCGGTTCTCCATCATCTGGATCATCGCATTTTGTGACAGGCTCTGCGCTTCCGAGACGTGGTGCAATCCACCTGCCAATCTCTCTTGGCCCTCGGACAGGCCTTGCACGCGTTGCGACAGCCAGGACATCTCCTGCATCAACAGGGGAGAGACCCGGCCCGACGCGCGCAGTACGGCAAGAAGCACGAAAAGTATGAAGAAAACCAGCCCGCCCGGGATCAGGATCTCTGGCGCTGTCCAGGGATAGCTTTGACCAAAGAGCGCGATCATCGCCTGCCGAACAATCGTTCGATATCAGAGAGTTTCAACTCTACATAGGTTGGGCGACCGTGATTGCACTGGCCGGACAGCGGTGTCGCCTCCATCTCGCGCAACAGCGCATTCATTTCCTCGACCCGCATCTGACGCCCTGAGCGGATTGAACCGTGACACGCCATCCGGCTGAGGATCGCATCGATTCTGGACCGCAGCGATGCGCTGTCGCCATGATCCGCCAACTCGTCCAGCACATCGGCCAGCAGCGCCTTGGCCGAGACATTACCCAAGAGCGCCGGCGTTTCGCGGACCGCAACGGCAGAGCCACCGAAGGCCTCGACCGTCAGCCCCAGGGGAACCAAGTCCGCTGCAATCGCCAGCAGACGTGCGGCATCTGTAACAGAAAGTTCAACAATTTCAGGGATCAGCAAGCTTTGAGCCTTGATACCCGCCTCCGCCATCTGGCGCTTCAGGCGTTCATAGACCAGGCGCTCGTGTGCGGCATGCTGGTCTACGATGACAATGCCCGCCTCTGTCTGGGCGATGATGTAATTCTCGTGCAGTTGCGCTCGTGCAGCCCCAAGCGGAAAGCTTTCATCGACCGGGGGCGCGAACTCTGCCCGGGCGGAGGGCGCCTCGGCAAAGCCAGGTGCCTGAAACGCCATGGCACGCGAAAGGCTGGCGCCAGAAGGCCGCTCCATCTGATAGACCCGCGGCGGCTCTGGCCGCAGCGCTGCCAAAGTCGCATCGGCCACGGTGGAGGACGCACGATGCCCCGCCCCCGCTATGGCGGATCGCAGGCCGGTAATGATCAGGCTGCGCGCTGCCTCCGGTTCCCGAAACCGCACCTCACTTTTCGCGGGATGCACGTTAACGTCCACGCGTTCAGGATCGCAGATCAGGTTGAGCACAGCCGCCGGATGCCGGTCGCGCGACAGCACGTCCATATAGGCGACACGCAGCGCACCCAAGAGCATTCGGTCCAATACCGGTCGCCCGTTCACAAAGACAAACTGCTGCACCGAGGTGCCGCGCGAATAGGTCGGCAAGGCGGCATAGCCCGAAAGGCGCAGACCGTCTCGCTCCACTTCGATGCGGAGCGCATTGGCGGTGAATTCAGCGCCCAGAAGCCGGGTCAGCCGGCGCTGCAACGCATCGAAGAAGTCACCGTTCTCCGGATCCAGCCGAAGGATCACGCGGGGCGCCTCGCCCTCGCTGACCTCGGTCAGAGTGAAGCCGACATTCGGTTCGGCCATGGCCAGACGGCGCAAGACGTCGGCCACAGCGCCCGCTTCCGCCCGGTCCGATCGCAGGAATTTCAACCGCGCGGGCGTGGCATAGAACAGATCGCGCAGTTCGACCACCGTCCCGGGCGGGGCACTGGCAGGCCTCACGGCCCCTATCCGCCCGCCTGTGACCGAAAGCGAGGCGCCCTCTGCGCCCGCCACGCGCGAGGTCAACGTCAACCGGCCAACTGAGCCGAGGCTCGCTAAAGCCCCGCCGCGAAAGCCGAAGGAATGGATGTTCAGCAGGTCAGACCCGTCGATCTTCGACGTGGCATGACGTGCGACGGCAAGCGGCAGGTCCTCGGGGCTCATGCCGCAGCCGTCGTCGGTCACACGGATCAGCACCTTGCCGCCGGCGCTATAGTCAACCGAAATCCGCCGCGCCCCCGCATCAAGGGCATTCTCGACCAGTTCCTTGACGGCGGAGGCTGGGCGTTCGACCACCTCGCCCGCGGCAATCCGGTTGATCGCGGCTTCATCCAACAACCGGATCACAGGACGCGCGATATTGGGGGTCATGCTGTTCATGCCACCAAGTCTAGCAGGTCCGGCAGGTCCGATCCAGTGGACTCAGTTCGACGTCGTCACTCCATCCGCCTTGCCGACCACGATGAAGCGCAGCTTGTCGGGCGTCAGCAGCGACTTGGCCACGCGGTTCACATCGGCCAGCGTCACGGCCTCGACCTTGGCGTTGCGGGTTTCGGGATAGGTCGATGGCAGACCCAGAATCTGCATGCCGACCAGAATCGAGGCGATGCGCCGGTTGCCATCGAAGCGCAGGGGATAGGCGCCGGTCAGATAGGTCTTGGTGTCGTCCAGTTCCTTCTGCGTTACGCCATTGGCCGCAACATCCGCCCAGACGGTCTGGATCACCTTGATCGCTTCGGCCGCCTTGTCATTGGCGGTGGCGAGCGAGCCTTCAAGGATCGACGCGTGGTCATAGTCGGCCAGGCCCGTGTCCACCCCATAGGTCAGGCCGCGCTTTTCGCGCACCTCGTTCATCAGGCGCGAAGAAAAGCCGTTGCCGCCGAGGATCTCGTTCAGGATGGTGGCGGCAAAGTAATCCGGGTCCTCGAACTTGACGCCAGCCTGATAGAAGCTGATCTGGCTTTGCGGGCCGGGGAAATCCTTCTGGATGATGCCGCCCTTGACCGCAACCGCCACATCGGCCGGTTGCGGCGCGCCAGTGGCGGGAAGGCCGCCCAGAAGCTTGTCGAGCGCCAGGCCCAGATCCTTGGCCGAAATGTCGCCCGCCGCGGCCACATAGATGCGGTCCCGCGCGATGGCGCCGTGGTAGGCCGCCAGAATATCGTCACGCGTCAGGGCCTTGACACTGTCCAGCGTGCCATCGCCCGATGTGCCATAGGGATGGGAGCCAAAGGCCTCCGCGCGCAGGATATCACCACCGATCGCCGACGGATCCTTGAGGTTGGCCGCTATGTTCTGCAAGACTTGGCCGCGTACCCGCTCAATCGCGACCGGGTCAAAGGTGGGCTTGGTCAGCGCGTCCTGCAGCAGCGCCAGCGCCTTGTCGCGGTTTTCGGTCAGGAACCGCGCCGAAACGCCCACCCCGTCCTCGTCACTGTCAAAGCTGAAATCGGCGGCGAGCGCGTCGCGGGCCGCCGCAAAGCCCTGGCTGTCCAGATTGCCCGAGCCCTCTTCGATCAGCGCGGTCATCAGGTTCGTGGCGCCGCGCTTGCCCGGTGCATCCAGCGAGGTGCCGCCCTTGAAGCGGATGTTGAGCGCGGTGAAGGGAATGTCGTGGTTCTCGACCAGCCAGGCCTTGATGCCGCCGGGCGAGGTGACTTCCTGAATCTTGATCTCGGCCTGCACCGGCAGGGCGAACAGCACCACGGCTGCGGCGACCGCGACGAAACGGGCCTTGGTCCATTGCATGATCATCATTGTTGAGCCTCCTCGGCGGTCAGCCAGCCGGTGACGGAATGTCGACGGTCCAACACCTTGCGAGCCTCGGCCACCACCTCGTCCGGAGTGACGGCCTGCAAGGCGGCGGGCCAGTCCTGCACGTCCTTGACCGACAGGCCAGAGGCCAGCGCCATGCCATATTGGTGGGCCAGGCCCTGCGTGTTGTCGCGGTCATAGATCTGCTGCGCCGCAACCTGAGCCTTGATCCGCGCGAATTCGGCCGGATCGACGCCGTCTTTCAGAAACTTGGCCAGAACCGCATCCATCGCCTTTTCCAGATCGCCCAAAGACACGCCATCGGCTGGCACCGCGGCAAGGCCAAAGGTCGTCGCATCCATCGACAGTCCGTCATAAGAGGCCGAGGTATAGGTTGCGATCTTCTGGTCGAACTCCAGCGCCTTCGGCATGACCGAGGTCGCCCGGTTGCCGCCCAACAGCTGCGCCAGCATGGTCAGGGCCGCCGCCTCTTTCTGGTCGCCCGGATGACGCTGGGGGGCCAGATAGGTGCGCACCACAAAGGGTTGTGCGACGCGGGGATCCGACATGGTCAGCCGCCGTTCGGCCAATTGGGGCGGCTCGGTCGGCCGCACGCGCGGGTGGATCTTGTCCGAGGGCGGGATCGGTCCGTAATATTGCTTGGCCAGCGCCAGAACCTCGTCGGGCTTCACATCGCCCGCCACGACAAGTATGGCGTTGTTGGGCGCGTAATTGGCCTGATAAAAGTCAAGCGCATCCTGACGCGACAGCTTTTCCATCTCGTGGCGCCAGCCGATCACCGGGATGCCATAGGGCTGGTTGAGGTATTGCGCCGCATCCATCTGTTCGTTGAACAGGGCGCCGGGGTCGCTGTCGACGCGCTGGTTGCGTTCGTCCAGGATCACCTGTCGTTCGGTATCCACATTCTTCTGCGACAGGTCGAGATTGTGCATCCGATCGGCTTCCAGCTTCATGACCAGGCCCAGACGGTCAGACGCAACCCGCTGAAAGTAGGCGGTATAATCCTGTGTGGTGAAAGCATTGTCCGACCCGCCCTGTGCCGCGACGATCTTGGACAGCGCGCCCGGCGCCACCTCTTTCGTGCCCTGGAACATAAGGTGTTCGAGGAAATGGGCGATGCCGGAATGCCCCGGGCTCTCGTCAGCCGCGCCGATCTTGTACCAGACCATGTGAACGACGACCGGGGCGCGGTGATCTTCGATCACCACGACGTCCATGCCATTGTCCAGCTTGAAGGTGCTGACGGTGTCGGCCTGAACGGCCCCCGCAAGCGCGCCAAACGCCACGACCACGACAGCAGCGATCCTGCGCCACGTCCTTGGCGCCAGGTCTGCATGGAAAAACTGTGAAATCATTGCTGGTCTCCTGCCTGCCCGGCAAGCTAGCCGAGCAGCAGGCACACGCAAGCCCTTGCCACGCGCTTGTGACCTGATGCGCTACTTCTTGAAGGCGTCGACCGGTGGCGCCGAAGGTGTGCGCACCCCGGCCGCACGCCAGCGCGCCAGTTCCTTGTAGGCGTCCAGCCACTGGGCCTTGTAGGCATCGTAATAGGTGGTGTTGCCGAAGGCGCGTTCCAGAAGCTTGCCCGGGTGCCGCTTGCGGAAGGTCAGATCGTCCTTGGCCAACGAGGCCCGGATGCCCGGCATACCGCCGTTGCGGTCAGCGTAATTGACCAGCCCGGCGTCCGAGGCGGGAATTCCGCCGGCACTGTGTTCCTTGCCGCCCAAGGCCACGATGGCATCCTCCATCGGGTGCTGGTCGGTCAGGTTCTCGCCACCCGGCGAGGGCGGCGGCAGGGCGGTCAGATCGGCGGGCATCTGCAGGGCCTTGGGCGGCAGGATGGCAAATTCGTCCGGGCCATCAGAAGCCGAGTGCAGGTTCATCAGATGCGTATCGTCTCCACGCGGGCCGCAAGCCGTGAGCGCAACAAGCGCCACGCCCGCCACTGCGAGAACAATTCTTGCCTTCCGCATTCCGCCCGACCCTTGCGCCCCGATTTTTCCCGTCTTAGCGCAAAGCCGGGGCCACGTCACGGGGTCTTTCGGCCCGAGCCCCGATCCGTCGGCGTCTTGCCCCCGGCAAAGTTCGAGAACAGCACCAATCCCACCGCGCCAAGGAAGATCCCGACATCGGCCACATTGAAGGCAAAGGGGTTGTCGATGCCGCAGCACGACATGTTGAGAAAATCCGCCACCGCGCCATAAGCCAGCCGGTCGATGACATTTCCCGCGGCGCCGCCGATCAGCAGCCCCGCCGCAACCTCGGACCGCCAGCCGGATTTCTCGCGCCGGACCCAGACCCAGACCCAGCCCGCGATCACCACCGCCACCCCGATCAGCACCGCCCGGCCCAGCGTCGATCCCTGCGCCATGAGGCCAAAGTTCACCCCATAGTTCCAGGCCATGCGGAACACGAGGAACGGCGGCAGCACGTCAATCTCGACCCGGTTGACCAGATCAAGGCCGAAGACCACCGCCAGCTTGGTGATCTGATCTAGCGCCAGCACGCAAAGCGCGACAAGGGGAATGGTCGGCAGCCGCATCCTAGTGCCGGAAATGCCGCTGGCCGGTGAAGACCATGGCCAGCCCCGCCGCATCCGCCGCCGCGATGACCTTGTCATCGTTCATCGACCCGCCCGGCTGAATAACCGCCGTGGCCCCCGCCTCGGCCGCAGTCATCAGCCCGTCGGGGAAGGGAAAGAAGGCGTCCGAGGCCACGACCGATCCCACCGTGGGCGAGGCGTCCAGCCCCAGCGCCTCGGCCATGTCGCCCGCCTTGCGCGCGGCGATGCGCGTGCTGTCGACCCGGCTCATCTGGCCGGCCCCGATCCCCACCGTGGCAGCATCCTTGACGTAGACGATGGCATTCGACTTCACATGCTTGGCCACGGTCCAGGCGAACATCAGGTCCGCCAGTTCGGCCGGCGTCGGCTGGCGCTTGGTCACCACCTTGAGGTCGGCCGCGGTGATTCCGGCAAAGTCGCGGTCCTGCACCAGGATCCCGCCGGCCACCTGCTTGAACGCCAGGCCCGGCGCCTTGGCGTCCGGCAGGCCAGCTGTTGTCAGAAGCCGCAGGTTCTTCTTGGCCGCAAAGATCGCCTTCGCCGCCTCGGAGGCGCCGGGGGCGATCACCACCTCGGTGAAGATCTTGACGATCTCTTCGGCCGTTTCGGCATCCAGGGGCGCATTCAGCGCCACGATCCCGCCGAAGGCCGAGGTCTGGTCGCAGGCATAGGCCTTCAGGTAAGCCTCGCGCAGGGTCGCCCCACGGCTGACCCCGCAGGGATTGGCGTGTTTGATGATGGCAACGGCGGGTCCTTGCCCGGCGAACTCCGCCACCAGTTCAAAGGCGGCATCGGTGTCATTGATGTTGTTGTAGGACAGTTCCTTGCCCTGCCATTGCCGTGCGGTGGCCACGCCTTCGCGCCGGCTGCCGTCGGTGTAGAAGGCGGCCCTCTGATGCGGGTTCTCGCCATAGCGCATGCCTTGCGCGAACTTGCCGGCAAAGCTGCGGTTGCGCGGGAAGGGCTCGTGCAATTCGTCCGCAAGCCAGCCCGACACAGCCGCGTCATAGGCTGCCGTCTTGGAATAGGCCGTCAACGCCATCTTCTGCCGGAACGCCAGCGAGGTGGCGCCGTCCTGCGTCTTCATCTGTTCCAGGAGGGCCGGATAATCGGCCGGATCGGTGATGACCGTGACGAACTTGTGATTCTTGGACGCGGCGCGGATCATCGCCGGACCGCCGATGTCGATGTTCTCGATGCAGGTCGCATGGTCAGCGCCCTTGGCCACCGTCTCTTCGAAGGGGTAGAGGTTCGAGATTAGCAGGTCGATCGGTTCGATCCCGTGCGCTGCCATCGCCAACAGATGCTCGTCATCATCGCGCAGCGCCAAAAGGGCGCCGTGGATGTTCGGGTGCAGCGTCTTGACCCGGCCGTCCATCATCTCGGGGAAGCCGGTCACATCGGCCACGTCGCGCACCTTCAGACCGGCGGCGCGCAGCATGTTCGACGTGCCCCCGGTCGAAATCAGCTCGACCCCATAGCTCGCCAGCGCGCGGCTCAATTCGATCAGCCCGGTCTTGTCGGAAACAGAGATCAGCGCGCGGCCGATCGGCACGAGGTTGGTCATGCGTCATCCCCTCACATCGTGTCAGATCTGGCTGGCGGGGTCCTCCCGCTCCAGATCGCGGATGGCAAGCGGAGTATCCTGCGCCTTCGCCAAGGTCCAGCCCAGCTGCGTGTCGAAATCCAGCGCTGTGGCGGAAAGCACGATTTGCAGGCTTTCGCGCGGGCGCAGCCGGGTCTTTTCCAGATAGATCGTCGGCTCCAGCGTCAGTTTTGCGGTGCCGTCGTGGCGGAACACCCAGATCTCGCCGCTTTTGAGCGCAAGTGACACCGCCGTGCCCCCCATGTCGAGCCGCGTTTCGACATCGGGATGGATGTGGAACCGCAGCGCGAACCTGATGCCGCGCGCCCGACTGCCGGCCATCAGACGTTCAAACCTGCGTTTCTCGGTGGTGCCGATGGCCGCCAGCCGGTCGATGCCGGTCAGGTGGCGGCCGTCATTGGTCAGCATCAGGTCGCGGATGTGGCTGACGCCGTGGGTAGTCGACCAGCCGTTGTGCCCCAGATGGACGCCCGCCCCGTTTTCACCCGGCACCACGCGCAGCGTCGTGACATCCGCCCGCTCGACAAAGGCGCCTTCGCCGCTGCTGCCAAGGCGGGACGAGGAAAACCCCTCGATGGCAAGGGTGGAATGCGAGGCCGTGGCCCGCCCCGCCTGCCGCCATTCGGTGCCGAAGGCCGCGCCCGACCCGCAAGACACCACCACCGGCCGCCGCCCCGAGGTCAGCTCGAAGGCGCAGGTGCTGGCATGGGCCATCACCCCGTTCTGCGAGGGTGGCGCCGCATCCAGAATGATCGTGGTGCGCCCGCCGTTCAGCCGGGCAAAGCCCATCGCCATCCCGGCCGAGGGCATCGGCTTGACCCCGGCATTGGCCAGTGCGGCGTCCAGGCGCCCCTCGGCCCCGCGCCCGCCGCCGTGAAACCGCGCCAGCCCGCCATCGGCATGGCGCAGGGCGCGCAGCACCGGGGCGATCCGCTCGATCGCGGCCAGATGTTCGGGCGAGGCCATCCGGCCCGCTTCGGCCAAAGCCTGTGCGGCCCAGGTCAAGAGGGTGAAGATATCCAGCAATTCCTCTGGGTTGCGGCTGGAAATGCCGCCGCCCATGTCAATCTCGGTTTCGACCTCGTGGCCCAGACCGCGCAGCGCGGGCTCGATATGCGAGGCCATGCCCTCCAGCACAAGGCTGGGGATCAGGATGCCGGTCAGCGCCTCGATCCGGGGCAGGCCCGCGGCGGCGTCCTGCCAGCGCTGCGCCAGAAAATGCAGCTGCGCCGACAGGTTGGCGATCAGCGCGGCCTCGCGGTCAGGTGTCAGCCCCTGCAGCAGCATCGGCGCATGGTTGATCCAGCGGATCAGCCGCCGCCCGATCATGTCGGGCTGCCATCCCGGCCCCCGCCCCCGGCCAAAGCGCTGGATCCAGTCCTCGGTCCAGACCTGCGCCCGCTCTTGCGCCCGCGTGTCGCCATAGGCCGCCAAATCATCGAGCCAGGCAAAGCCATGCACCTCCATCCGCGCCATCGGATCGGCGAAGGGCACGTCCCAGATCGAGGTGTCCGGGCTTTCCACCACCATGGCGCCCGAGACGAAATTGCCCGCGATCATCTGCTTGCCGCGCGAATAAAGCCCGATGGTGCGCGGTTCGGGCTGCGACAAAAGGCCGGATGCGACATGCGCCTTGCGCGCACGCCACAGCGCCCAGCGGTCCCGCCACCCGCCCGGGGCCCCTGCGAAGCCTCCGCCGGAAAAGCGGGTCTGATCTGCGCGTGACGCCATGCCTGCCTCGCCTGCCCTATGCCCGATTCCGGGTTCTTGCCGCCGAAAGCATAGCCAATGCACCCGGCCCTGTCACCGCCGGGAAAGCCCGTCGGCAAGGATCGCCGCCGGGCCCGCGCAGGCCAGCCCTGCGCCGGTATCAGGCCGTGTGGTCGATTCGCTCCATATATTGCGCAAGACCGCGGACCTGCCCCAGCCATTTGGTGACAAGCTTGGGGTCATGCGGCGCGGGATGCACCCCGGCCGGAATCTCGTGCGCCAGAAGCGATTCGACGGCAAAGGACACCGGGGTCGACACAAGCCGCGCCATGGCCGAGCCGCGCGCATCGCCCCAGGCATCCATCGCCCAGGTCTCGTGGAACAGGATGCGGCCCTGATTTTCGGCCTTGAGGCTGACAAACAGCACCACGCGGTCGGGCTCTCCGGGGGCGTAGGAATTGTCCCGCACGAATTCGGCCGCCATTTCGGCCAGCCGCGCATCGCCGGCCGGTCCTTCCAGTGTCTCGATCTCGCGGAAGACCGGCGCCCAGGCCTCGGCCCAGCCGTTCAGCCGGATCGTGCCGCGCACGAAATCCTTGACGGGCCAGGCCGGGTCAAAACGGTAATCCTCCATGAAGGGATAGGAATCGCGGTTGGGATAGACCTCGAAGCTTTCCGGCACCGGCAAGGGCGCGTCATACGAGGTGATCGCATCCCAGGGCCGCTGCACGCGCAACTCGCTGAAGTTCTTCAGGCTGCGCGAGGGCGACCGCAGCGCCTTCAGCACGCCCAGGGGCGCCCAGGAGAATTTGTAGCGGAACGGGTTCGGAATCTTCGGCACGCCACCGCAATAGGACACGAAGCTCAGCACGTTCCTGGCGTCAAAGGCTTTGCTGGCGCGGTAGCGCGCTACCAGATCATGCGCCATCAGATGGTCGATCCCCGGGTCCAGCCCGCATTCGTTGATCGAAACCAGGCCCTTGAGGCGGAAAGCCTCGTCCAGCGCCCGCATCTCGGGCGAGATATAAGAGGAACTGACGAAATGCGCGCCTTTGGCCAGGCAGGCCTTGGCGATCGGCACGTGATGCTCCACGGTCAGCATCGAAATCGCCACATCGCCGGGCTGCAACGCCTCCCTCAAAGCCTCCAGCGTGTAGGGGCGGATGTCCTGGGTCAGGTCGCCCACCGCGTCGCGGGCCTTTTCGACCGTGCGGTTCCACACCACGACCGGAAGCCCCGCCTCGATCAGCCGCCGCAACCCCGGAGCCGAGGAAAGCCCGGTCCCGCACCAGTGAATTGTCATCTTGTCCTCCTCAAACAAACGCCAGATGGCGCTCATATTCCGCCCTGGCCCGGCCCCAGACGCCTGCGTCCAACTGGCCAAGGGTCAAAAGCGCGGGCAACAACTGCCCGGCATAGTCCTGCGACGATTCCACCGGCAAGAGCGAGGGCAGATTGTCGATCGCCATCACATCCAGCGGGGGATTCTCGGCCACCCGCAGCGCCGGCGCCTCCCAATCGGTGGCGCGGTCATAGACCTTGATCGGCGAAAAGTCCGAGGTCGGATCGCAGGCGATGTCGCCGATCACGGTCAGCCGGCGCGCATCGGTCCGGGCGCTGGCCGGCACGAAGACCGGACAGCCCGGCCGCGCGAGAATGCAGTTCAGAAAGATCTGATGGGCCAGCACTTCCGGGAAGGGTCCGCCGGAGGCGGTCTCGGCCATGTCCCATTTCGTCACGCCGCAGCCAAGCGCGGTCAACAGGTCCGCAGCCCCGGTGCCGACCCGCCCAAGGGCCCCTATGATCAGCGCATCGGGCCGCGACAGCCCGGCCAGATCGGACCGCAGATCCGTCAGCAGATCTGCCTTGCCGCCATAGACCGCGACCGGCCCGCAGATCCCGCCGTGCTGCTGCGCGGACCAGCATTTCAACGAGACGGCCGCCCCGGCATAGCCCGCCCAATAGCCAAAGGCCGCAACCCGCCGGCCATCCTCGCCCACCAGGTATTCGAGGTCGTAAAGCGTGCCACCCCCGGCCTTGAAGCGCCGCAACAGCACCTGACCGGCTGGCTGCCCCTTGAAGGCGTGACCGAACATGATGTGTCGATGGGTCAGGGGCGTGCCATCGTCCGGCAGTTCCTTGAGCCCGAAGATGATCGCATCCCGCGGGGCCAGGGGCCAAAGGTTCTCGGCAACGATCTCGCAGCCGGCACGCAGGTAGCCGTCGATCGGAATGGCGCGGACATGGCTTTCCTCGACGCTGACGCGGATGCCCACCTTGATCAGGGCGGCGGCACCCTCGGGCGTCAGCCCCACACGTTCCTCATGCGGGCGCTGTTCGGCCCGGACCCAAAGATGCACCACGGCAGTCCTCCGTTTTGCCTCTTCCTATCAGACTGCCAGCCGCAGACCAGTCCCTGCGGGTTGCGACCAAGATGGGCAGATTGCCCATCCTACCAAAATCCGGCGTTGCAAAAGGTAGGATGGGCAATCTGCCCATCTGGCGCGCGCGGCACGGCGCTGCCGCGGGATCCGGACAGACGGCCAAAGACGGCATTCAGCCCACCGCCGAAACCTGCTTTCCGCCCGCGCTCTGATTCGGAAGGGTGCTGCCCTTCTCAGGGCATCACCTCGAACCGGTCCACGTCCACCATGCCATGATCGGTGATCTTCAGATGCGGGATGACTGGCAGGCACAGGAAGGCCAGCTGCAGGAAGGGCTCTTCCAGCGTGACGCCCAGCGAGGCCGCCGCCGCGCGCAAGCGCACCAGATCGGCCCGCACCTCTTCAAAGCTGCGCAGGCTCATCAGGCCCGCGACCGGCAGAGCGATTTCGGCCAGAACCCGCCCGCCTTCGACCACGACAAAGCCGCCCTCGATCTCGCCCAGCCGATTGGCCGCAAGCGCCATGTCGTCGTAATCGGCCCCCACCACCGCGATATTGTGGTGATCATGGCAGACCGTGCTCGCGATGGCCCCTCGTGCCAGTCCAAAGCCCGTCACGAACCCGGTGGCGAGGTTGCCATTCACGCCATGCCGTTCCAGTACCGCGATCTTGACCAGATCGCGCGAAACATCCGGCCGCTTGTCACCATCGACTGGCGGGATGTCAAAGGTCAGATGCTGCGTGATGATCTTGCCCGGAATGACCCCGATCACCGAGGTTTCGACCCGATTGCCCCCGGTGCGGAACTGGGGCCCCTCGACTTTCGGCGCCTTGACCGAGTGGCGCGCCACCGGCGCAATCTCTGTCCGGGCGGCGAAGGCGGCCTTGCTGACCAGACGCCCCGCCGCCAGCACGGCCGAGACGCGGCAGCTTTCCAGCCCGTCGATCACCGCAATATCAGCCCTCTTGCCCGGCGCGATCAGCCCGCGATCCTTCAGCCCGAAGGCCTCTGCCGCCGAAAGGCTCGCCGCGCGGTAAACCGCCAGCGGCGGCGCGCCAAGGCTGATCGCCGTCCGGATGATGTAATCCAGATGGCCATGCTCGCCGATATCCAGCGGGTTGCGGTCGTCGGTGCAAAAGCACAGATAGGGCGCCTGCCGCTCGGTCAACAGCCCCGCCAGCGCGTGCAGGTCCTTGGAGACCGAGCCTTCGCGGATCAGCACCCGCATCCCCTTGCGCAGCTTTTCCAGACCCTCGTCATAGGATGTGGCCTCGTGTTCGGTGCGGATGCCCGCGGCGATATAGCCGTTCAGGTCATTGCCGCGCAGCAGGGGCGCGTGGCCGTCGATGTGACGCCCCTCGAAGGCGGCGAGCTTGGCCATGCACCCCGGATCACGCGCCAGAACCCCCGGATAATTCATGAACTCCGCCAGACCGATCACGCGGGGATGATCCATCAGCGGGGCGATGTCGGCGGCCTCAAGCCGGGCACCGGTGGTCTCCATATGGGTCGAGGGCACGCAGGACGACAGGTTCACCCGCAGGTCCATCAACAGATGCGCAGAGGCTTCAAGGAAATAGCGGATCCCGGTCAGACCGCAGACATTGGCAATCTCGTGCGGGTCGCAGATCGCGGTGGTCACGCCATGGGGTGTGACACAGCGGTCAAATTCGAACGGGGTTACAAGGCTCGATTCGACATGCAGATGCGTGTCGATGAACCCGGGCACAAGGATCTTTCCGGTAAAATCCAGCTCCCGCCGGCCCGTGTAGGACCCGAATACCCCCACGATGGTATCGCCGCAGATGGCAACATCGCTGTCGACCAGATCGCCGGTGATCAGGTCCAGCACGCGGGCCCCCCTCAGCACCAGATCGGCGGGCACCTCGCCACGCCCCTGTTCGATGCGGGCGGCTAGTTGGGCTTGGGTCATGCGACTCTCCTTTCCACTCAGGAGAACCCCGAAACCGGGCCCGGGTCCAGCGGCCTTTTCACCCTTGCGCCGGCCGGGGCCGGGTGGTCATCTGCCGGCAGAGGACCCGATGCCTGACACGACCGACGCGCCTTTCAGCCGCCCTCTGCGCGGCATCCTGCTGAAACTGGCCTCCGTGTTGGTATTCATCGTCATGCAATCGATGATCAAGGCGACCGCGGCCCATGTTCCGGCGGGCGAGGCGGTCTTCTTCCGATCCGCCTTTGCGGTGCCGGTGATCGTGGTCTGGCTGGCCTTTCAGGGCCAATTGTCCACCGGGCTCCATGCCAAACAGCCGCTTGGCCATCTGTGGCGCGGCTTGGTCGGCACGGTCGCAATGGGAATGGGCTTTGCGGGTCTGGGCTACCTGCCCCTGCCCGAGGTCACGGCGATCGGCTATGCCTCGCCACTGATGGTCGTGATCCTCGCCGCGATGTTTCTGGGCGAAGAGGTGCGCATCTTCCGGATCTCAGCCGTGGCTCTTGGACTTGTGGGCGTCCTGGTCGTGCTGAGCCCGCGCTTTTCGGTGGGCGACGGCGCCGGCTCGCGCGAGGCGTTCGGCGCCATGGTGGTGCTGGTGTCGGCGATGTTCGCGGCGCTGGCGCAGGTCTTCGTGCGCCGGCTGGTGCTGATCGAATCGACCTCTGCCATCGTCTTTTATTTTTCGATGACGGCCACGGCGTTGTCGCTTGCGACCATCCCCTTCGGCTGGGTGTGGCCGCTGCCGCTCGAACTGTTCCTGCTGATCGGCAGCGGTATTCTGGGCGGCGTGGGCCAGATCCTGCTGACCGCCAGTTACCGCGAGGCAGACGCCTCGCTGGTGGCGCCGTTCGATTATGCCTCGATGATCTTTTCGCTGGCCATCGGGTTCTTCGTCTTTGGCGAGGTGCCGACCGGGATCATGCTGTCGGGCGCTTTCCTCGTGATGACTGCCGGCATCCTGATCATCTGGCGCGAACGCCAACTGGGGCTGGAAAGGGCCAGGGCCAGACGGTCGATGACGCCGAACGGTTAGGACCAGCGCACCATGAAATCGGCGGTGCGCGACCCGTGCACGACGCGGCGGATGTTGGGCATGTCATTGCCGTCAATCCAGGCCCGCGCCGCCTCGGGAGTCTTGCCGTAAAAGGCCCAGCGTTCCAGCAGGCGCCGGTCAAGTTCGGATTCTGGCACGTCGATGAAGACGGTCATGTCGAAGAAATCAGCAAGATCGGTCCAAGGGGCTTCGTTCAGCAACAGATAGTTGCCCTCGGTCACCAGAAAGCGATGTGCCGCCGTGACCAGATCGGCCGAGCCGCGCGAGAGTTCCAGTTCACGGTCAAAGACCGGGATCGCCACCTCATCCTCATCGACCAGACGCGACAGAAGATGGCGATAGCCCGCAACGTCGAAGGTCTCCGGCGCGCCCTTGCGGTTGCGCTGGCCGCGGGCGTTCAGGATGGCGTCGTCGTAGTGAAAGCCGTCCATCGGCACGACCCGGGCCTCGGGCCCAAGCGCCTCGACAACTGCTTCGGCCAGCGTGGACTTGCCGGCGCCCGGCGGGCCGGCAAGGGCGGCGATGAACCGCCCCTGCATCCCATCCGCCCTGCGGCGGATTTCCTCTGCCAGCATGGCGGGTGTCATGCTGCCTCGTTCAGATCGTCGGGCAGCTTGGCCCCGGTCATATAGGCCACGGCATCCGACATCGAGTGCTGCTTGGGGTCGATGACGCAAAGCCTGCGGCCCAGCCGGTGCACGTGGACCCGGTCGCAGACCTCGAACACATGCGGCATGTTGTGGCTGATCAGGATGATCGGAATGCCGCGCGCCCGCACGTCCTTGATCAGGTCCAGCACGCGGCGGCTCTCCTTGACGCCAAGCGCCGCCGTCGGTTCATCCAGGATCACGACCTTGGACCCGAATGCCGCCGCCCGCGCCACGGCAACGCCCTGGCGCTGGCCGCCCGACAGCGTTTCCACCGCCTGATCGATGTTCTGGATCGTCATCAGCCCGAGTTCCGACAGTTTGGCGCGGGCGAATTCGTTCATCCGCGCCCGGTCGGTCATCCGCAGCACATTGCCCAGAAATCCGGGCTTGCGCCATTCGCGCCCCAGAAACATGTTGTCGGCAATCGACAGGGCCGGCGACATGGCGAGGTTCTGGTACACCGTCTCGATGCCCACATTGCGCGCATCGTCGGGGGAGCGGAAGTGAACGAGCTTGCCCTCCAGTTCGATCGTGCCATGGTCGGGGGTGACGGCGCCCGAAAGCGCCTTGATCAGGGTGGACTTGCCCGCCCCGTTGTCGCCGATCACGCCGCAGATCTCGCCAGGGTACAGGTCGAAATCCGCGCCGTTCATGGCGACCACCGTGCCGTAGCGCTTCATCAGGCCACGGGCCTTGATCACCGGTTGAATATCAGGATGCGTCACTTCGAAGCCCTCCGCAGATATTGATCCAAGGCAACGGCGACGATGACAAGGCAGCCGGTGGCAAAGGTCTGCCAGTAGCTGTCGACACCCGCCAGAGACAGGCCGGTCACAAAGACGCCCACGATGATGGCGCCCAGAACCGAGCCCACGATCGACCCACGCCCGCCGAACAGCGAGGTGCCACCGATCACCACGGCCGTGATGCTGTCGAGGTTGACCGTCTCGAACCCGATGGGAGAGATGGTGCCGACCCGACCCACGGCGACCCAGGCGGTGAACCCGCAGATCAGCCCGGCCACGCCGTAGACCGAGATCAGCGTCTTGTCGACCGCGATGCCCGACAGCATGGCCGCATCCGGGTCATCGCCCAAGGCGTGGACGTGGCGGCCCCAGGCCGTGCGGTTCAGCACGTACCACATCACGAAGGCCAGGATCACCAGCATGATCATGCCAAAGGTGATGGTGGCCGAACCAATCTTCATCCTGTCCCCGAAGAACAAAAGCAGGTTCGCCTTTTCCTCGATATCCACATTGCGGATCGATTCGGAATGCGAATAGGCGAGTTTCAGGGCCCGGAAGATCGACAGCGTGCCCAGGGTCACGATGAAGGGCGGCAGCTTCATCTTGGCAACCAGCACCCCGTTGAAGATGCCCATCACCGTTCCCACGGCGATGCCGATCAGAATGGCCAGCGGCGCGGGCAGTCCGGTGTTCACCGCAAGGTTGCCCATGATCAGCGAGGACAGAACCACGATCTCACCGACCGAAAGGTCGATGCCGGCTGTCAGGATGATCACGGTCTGCGCCAGGGCGACGAAGCCCGTGACCGTCACCTGCTGCAGCACCGTCGTCAGGGCGCCCATGCCGAGGAACCGCGGCGCCACGATGCCGAAAGCCAGAATCGAGACGACCAGCACCAGGGCCGGGATCATCGTCGGATTGTCACGCAGGAAGCCGCGCAACTTGGCGAAGGCTGTCTTGTCGTCCTTGTCAAACTGCGCGACCGTCTTGTCGGCCGCGTCCAGCTTGGCTTCAAAATCGGAAATCGTCTTGGTTGGTGTGTCTGGATTGCTCATCGCTTTGGATGCCCCTCCCATCAAGGCCACCGGGATTGATCCTCGGTGCCCGTTATGAAGAAGGGCGACTGTAAAGCCGCCCCCCCAATTATCAAGCCTGAGATTGAAAGGTCAGCCCCAGCAGAGCTCGGTGCCCTTGGCCGAGTCGATCGAGTCGACGCCCTTGGCGGGCTTGTCGGTGACCAGGTTCACACCGGTGTTGAAGAAAGTCAGACCGTCCGAAGCGGCCGGCTTGGTGCCGTCCTTGGCATAGGCCGCGATGGCCTCGATGCCCTTGGAGGCCATCAGCAGCGGATACTGCTGCGAGGTGGCGCCGATCACGCCGGCCTTGACGTTGGCAACACCCGGGCAGCCGCCGTCAACCGAGACGATCAGCGCGGTCTTGCCCGCGGCTTTCAGCGCCTGGAAGGCACCTTCGGCAGCCGGCTCGTTGATCGTATAGACCAGATTGATGTCCGGGTCCTTGGCGAGCAGGGTCTCCATCGCCTTCTGGCCGCCCTCGGGCGAGGCTTCCGACGATTCGTGGCCGATCACGCGGGGATCCTTTTCCGAGCCCATGACCTTCAGGTCCGGAACTTCGATGCCGAAGCCCTTGAGGAACCCGGTGTCACGCGCAACGTCAACCGAGATGTTGTCCTTGTTGATGTCGAGCATGGCGATCTTGGCCTTGGCGGCCGCATCGCCCATGGTGGCCTTGGCCCACTGGCCGATCAGGATGCCGGCCTGGAAGTTGTCGGTCGCGAAGGTCATGTCCTGGGCGTCCTTGTCGGCCAGGGGCGTGTCGAGGGCGATGACGAGGATGCCGGCAGCGCGGGCGTCCTTGAGGGCCGGGCCAACCGAGTCGTTCGAGGGCGTGATCAGGATACCCTTGGCGCCGCCCGCGACGCAGTTCTCGATCGCCGTGATCTGGGGCGAGGCGTCGCCATCCTTTTCACCGGCATAGGCCTGGAACTCCAGACCGGCCTTCTTGGCAGCAGCCTCGGCGCCTTCCTTCATTTTCACGAAGAAGGGGTTGGTGTTGTTCTTGGTGATCAGGCACGCCAGGTCCGCGGCCGAAGCCGAACCCGCAACCAGCGCCAGCGCGGCGGCGCCCAGAAGTGCTGCAGCTTTCAATTTCATCGGTAGTCCTCCCAAGGATAAGGGGGAAGTTTCCCCCGTCTGTAAGTCCTGTCACCGGCCCGGCAGCAGTCTTGGCCAGGATCGGCGATGCGGCGCAGAAAACCCGATTCCTCTCTCCACGTCAAGATAAATAAATCACTGTGATTTATTATTGACACCGGAGCGGTTCCTGCACAGTCTGGTATAGTCCTGATTTGGTCATGACCCCAGAAAACCTGAACGGTGACATCGATGTTGATCGGAATTCCGGCCATTCTTGGCCCAGACCTGCTGTTCACGCTGCGGTCGATGGGGCACGGCGATGAAATTGCGCTGGTCGATGCCAACTATCCGGCGCAAGAACATGCCCGCCGGCTGGTGCGGGCGGATGGCCATGGCGTCCTGGCCCTGCTCGAAGCGATTCTGGCGGTGATGCCGCTGGACCGCGCCGTGCCCGAAGCTATCCTGCGGGCGGCGCTGAACAACGACCCCGCCCAGGCTTCGGAGTTTCATCGCGGGCTGGATGCGGCCTGTGCCCGCCTGGCCCCCGGATTTGCCGTGACGCCGCTGAAAGGCGCGGACCTTTACCCGCGGATCCGGGCGGCGCATACCATCGTGGCAACCACGGAATCAGCGCTTTTCGCCAATGTCATCCTGCGCAAGGGTGTGATCGGGGCGGATGGACGGCCAGTTTGACCGCAACAGGATGATGCAGCTTCAGCCCGAAATCCCTGGTGAGAGAGTTCCCCTTGATGCCGCGCCGCGCGGCACCAACCAATCGGGCATGCGCGATTACAACGAAAGGCTCGTCCTGTCGCTGGTGCGTCAGCACGGCGCGCTGGCCAAGTCAGACATCGCGCGGATGACCGGGCTTTCGGCCCAGACCGTCTCGGTTATCATGCGCGCATTGGAACAGGACGGCCTCTTGCGCCGGGGCGAGCCGGTGCGCGGCAAGATCGGCCAGCCTTCGATCCCCATGTCGCTGGCGGCCGACGGGGCCTATTTCCTGGGACTGAAGATCGGGCGCAGGTCGGCGGATCTGGTGCTGGTGGATTTTCTGGGACAGGTGATCGGCACGCACCGCCGGATCTATCGCTACCCGACGCCGGATGCCGTCGTAAGCTTTGCCGCCGAGGCGCTGCCGGGCCTGATGGCCATGCTGGCGCCCGACAGCCGCCGGCGCATCGGCGGTCTGGGTGTGGCCATGCCGTTTCAGCTGTGGAACTGGGTGCAGGCATTGGGCGCGCCGCAGTCCGAGATGGACGACTGGCGCGAACGCGACATTCAGGCGGAACTGGCCGCGGTGACCGATCTGCCGGTCTATGTGCAGAACGATGCAACCTCGGCCTGCGGGGCGGAACTGGTGTTTGGCACCGGTGAGCGGCCCAAGGACTTCCTGTACTTCTACTTCGGCACCTTCATCGGCGGCGGGCTGGTGCTGAATGGCCAGCTTTTCCTGGGCCGGACCGGCAATGCCGCGGGCGTGGGGCCCCTTCCGGTGCCGGGGCCCGATGGCAAGATGCGGCGGCTGCTGGACAGCGCCTCGATTGCGGTGCTTGCCACGATGATGGAGGCGGCCGGCGAAAGCTCGGACCACCTGTGGGAGAGGCCCGACCACTGGCATGTGTCAGAGCGGCTCTTGCGCCAATGGGTCGATCTGGCGGCCGAAGGACTGGCCTCGGCGATCCTGTCGGCATCGACACTTTTGGAGCTGGAGGCAGTGCTGATCGACGGGTGGATGCCGCCCTCAGTCCGCGCATTGGTGACCGAGCGCACGCGCGAGGCGCTGATGCGGCTGGACCTGTCCGGCGTGACGCCGCCGCAGGTGTGCGAGGGCACGGTAGGGGCGCAGGCGCGCTCGTTGGGGGCGGCGGCCATCCCGCTGAGCCAGCGTTACCTGATCGACCAGAACGCTGCCGCCCGCGGCGCCTGAGGCGGACGATTTTTCTGCGAAAAATCGCGACCCGCGCGCATTGTCACTCGCCGCGCGGGAAGCGCTTGTTTTCTTCCAGCAGGTTCAGGTCCATGTGGTTGCGCATGTAACGTTCGGATGCGGCGCGGAGAGGCTGGTAATCCCAGGGGTAGTAGGTGCCGTTGCTGAGCGCCTCGAGCACGACCCAGCGGCGGGCCTGGCTTTGGCGCACCTCGGCGTCATAGGCGGAAAGGTCCCAGGTCTCGTCGGCCACGGTCTGGAAATGGGCGAGGACGGCAGCGGCGTCGGGGCTGCGCGACAGGTTGCGCTCTTCCTCGGGGTCGTGGGCCAGGTCGAACAGCATTTCGGGATCGGCCCCGCAACGGATGTATTTCCACGCCCCCTGCCGCAGCGCCACCATGGGGGTGATCGTGCCTTCGGCCGCATATTCCATCAGGACCGGCGTCGTGCGCGGCTGCCCTTTGGCCAGGGGCACCAGACTTTCGCCATCGGTCCAGGGCATCACTGCCTCCATCGAGATACCGGCCAGTTCGCACAGTGTCGGCGTCACGTCGATCGTCGAGACCGGCGTATCCTCGCGGTGCGGCGTCAAACCCTTGGCGCAGATCATCAGGGGCACGCGGGCCGAGCCTTCGAAGAAATTCATCTTGAACCACAGGCCGCGCCTACCCAGCATCTCGCCATGGTCGGACAAAAAGACGATGATCGCCTCCTGGCGCGAGGCGGTCAGGGTCGCCATGATCTCGCCGATCTTGTCGTCGATGTAGGAGATATTGGCGAAATAGCCGCGGCGGGCGCGGCGGATATCCTCGGCCGTCACCTCGATGTTGCGCCAGTCGCAGGCATCCATCAGCCGCTTGGAATGAGGGTCCATCGCCTCGTAGGACAGGCGGGTCGGCGGTTCCAGTTCCGGAATGCCTTCGTAAAGGTCCCAATATTTGCGGCGGGCGACGAAGGGGTCATGCGGGTGGGTGAACGAGACGGTCAGGCTCCACGGCCGGGGATCGAGCCCGCGCGACAGGTCGTAGATCTTCTGGATCGCCTGATGCGCCACGTCGTCGTCATATTCCAGCTGGTTGGTGATCTCGGCCACGCCGGCGCCGGTGACCGAGCCAAGGTTGTGATACCACCAGTCGATCCGCTCTCCGGGTTTGCGGTAATCCGGGGTCCAACCGAAATCGGCGGGGTAGATGTCGGTGGTCAGACGCTCTTCAAAGCCGTGCAACTGGTCGGGACCCACGAAATGCATCTTGCCCGACAGCGACGTCTGATAGCCGGCGCGGCGCAGGTGGTGGGCATAGGTCGGGATGTCCGAGGCAAATTCGGCCGCATTGTCATAGACCCGCGTGCGGCGCGGCAGGGCGCCCGACATGAAGGCCGCGCGTGCCGGCGCACACAGCGGCGAGGGCGTATAGGCGTTCGAGAACCGCACCGAACGCGCGGCGAGCTTCTTGAGGTTCGGCGCGTGCAGGAATTTGGCCGGGCCATCCTCGAACAGGGTGCCGGTCAGTTGGTCGACCATCAAGATCAGGATATTGGGGCTTTTGGACATTCCGGGACCATGGCTGCGGGTGTGCAACCATCGGTGGCGCGGCTTTTGCCTTTCGGCAAGAGGAGATTTCGCGGACTTGCCACCGCGTGTCGCATTCGCCGCGCGAAATGCCGCAACGGGACGACGCTATCCGCGGTTCATGCGGCCAGATGCGCCGCAACGAGGGAGGCTCCGATGACCGTGCGAACCGATTTCCCCCACCGCATCGTCGAAGAGCCGGACATGGGCATCGTGATGTCGGACGGCTGCCGTCTGTCGGCGCGGGTCTGGATGCCGGAAGACGCCGCGGCGCATCCGGTGCCGGCGGTGCTGGAATACATCCCCTACCGCAAGCGCGACGGCACCCTGCCGCGTGACGAGCTGATGCACCCTTATGTGGCCGGCCACGGTTATGCCTGCGTGCGCGTCGACATGCGCGGCAATGGCGACAGCGAAGGGCTGATGACGGACGAATACACCATCCAGGAGATGGCCGACGCCTGCGAAGTGATCGAATGGCTGGCCGAACAGCCCTGGTGCAGCGGCGCAGTGGGGATGATGGGCAAAAGCTGGGGCGGGTTCAACTGCCTGCAGACCGCCTTCCTGCAACCTCCGGCCCTGAAGGCCGTGATCTCGGTCTGCTCGACCACCGACCGCTTTGCCGATGACATCCATTACAAGGGCGGCTGCCTTCTGGGCGAGAATTTCGGCTGGGGCGCGGTGATGCTGTCCTATTCCAGCCGCCCGCCGGACCCGATGCTGCGCCCTGACTGGCGGCAGATGTGGCTGGAACGGCTGGAGGCCGAGCCCTGGCTTGCCCCTCGCTGGGCCGACCTGCAAGAGCGCAGCGGCTATTGGGCGCATGGCTCGATCTGCGAGGATTTCGGCCGCATGACGGTTCCGGTCCTGATCTGGGGCGGATGGGCCGACAATTACATGAACACGGTGGCGGCCATCGTCGAAAACGTGCCGGGCGCCAAGGGCATCGTGGGCCCCTGGGTGCATCAATATCCGCACACCGCGGTGCCGGGACCGCAGATCGGCTTTCTGGCCGAGGCGGTGCGCTGGTGGGACCGCTGGCTGAAGGGCTTGCCGAACGGCGCCGAGGCCGATCCGGCCTATCGGGCCTACATGCTGCATTCCGAGCCGCCCGACGCCAGCCCCAAGGTCCGCGCCGGGCATTGGGTGGCCGAACGCGAATGGCCCTCGGCCCGGGTGACGCGCAAGATCCTGGGACTGCGGTCCGCGGCCGCACGGCCGGGAGGCTTCACGCCTCCCGGACCCTCCGTGGAGTATTTGGGCCTGAATGAAGGGGAAAGGATCGTCGGCACGATCGCCACGCCGCAGCATCTGGGGATGAACGCGGGCGAGTTCTTTCCGATGGGGCTGAATGCCGAGATGCCGGGCGATCAGCGCCACGACGATGCGCTGTGCCTGTGCTTTGACGGGGATGTGCTGCAGGCACCGCTTGACCTGTTGGGCGCGGCGCGGCTGACGATGCGGTTGTCGTCCGACAAGCCCTTGGGATTTGTGGTGGCGCGTCTTTGCGATGTGGCGCCGGATGGAGCCAGTGTGCGCATTGCGCATGGCATGCTCAACCTCTGCCATCGTGAAAGCCGCGAGACGCCGCGGCCTCTGGTGCCGGGGGTCGAGTTTGATGTGTCCTTTGCGATCGACCAGATGGCCTATCGGCTGGCGCCGGGCCATCGCCTGCGGCTGGCGCTGTCGAATTCCTATTGGCCGTTTGTGTGGCCCTCGCCCGAGGCGGCTGTTCTGACGGTGCATGGCGGCAGCCTCGATCTGCCGGTCCACGAGGGATCGAGCGCCGAATGGCAGCCCCCGGCCGCCGAAACCGCGACACCGTGGAAACATCGCCGGCTGCGCGCGGGAAAGACCACGCGCCGGATCGAGACGGATCTGATCAGCGGCAAGCACGCTCTGGTGATCGAGGACGATCTGGGCGATGTCGAAAACCTCGGCCATGGGCTGGTCACCGGCGAGACGATGTCCGAGCTTTGGCAGATCGCGGCGGATGACCCGACCTCGGCCCGGGCTGTCCATGTCTGGGAACAGCGCCTTTCGCGCGGCGATTGGGCGGTGCGCACCAGGGCCGAGGCTGAAATGACCTGCGACATCACCCATTTGCGCATGAAAGCCCGGCTGACCGCATGGGAGGGCGACACCATCATCTTCGAGCGCAGCTGGGACGAACAGGTCGAGCGGCGCTTTGTCTGACCGAACTGGGCCCAAGTGCAAGATTTTGCTTGGTCCCGAAGAAGAATCGCGTTTTATTGATTCAGCAATCAACAATAAACACCCCGGCCACCGGGAGACCAACAGGGAGACGAGAATGTCCAGCGAACTGAACCACCTCTTGCGGCAGGCAGCCTTGGGCAAGATGAGCCGTCGCGCTTTCATCAGCCGCGCCGGCGCGCTTGGCATGTCGGCCGCCATGGCTGGCACACTGCTGACCACCGCGGCACGTGCCGAGGATACGCCGGTCAAGGGCGGCGTCATCCGCGCTGGCGTGCAGGGCGGGCAGAGCACCGACACGCTTGATCCGGCGGTCGCGGCCTCGCCCGCGCCGTTCCTGATCAACTCGACCTGGGGCGAGACTCTGGTCGAGGTGAACGCCAAGAACGAAATCTCGATGCGTCTGGCCGAAGAGGTGTCGTCTAACAAGGATGCCTCGGTCTGGATGTTCAAGATCCGCAAGGGCGTGAAATATCATAACGGCGCCGAGATGACACCGGCCGACGTGGTGGCGACGCTGAAGCGCCACACCGACGAAAAGTCGAAATCGGGCGCCCTGGGCATCGTGAAGGGCATTACCGACATGAAGGCCGAAGGTGACACGGTCACGTTGACCCTCGCCGGGCCGAACGCCGACCTGCCCTATCTGATGGCCGACTACCACCTGATCATCCAGCCCGGCGGCGGCGTGGACAACCCGGCTGCGGGCATCGGCACCGGGCCCTACAAGATCAACAGCTTCGATCCGGGCGTGCGCTGCACCTTCGACAAGTTCGCCGACTACTGGGACAAGGATCGCGGCCACGCCGACACTGTCGAAATCCTGGTGATCAACGACAACACCGCGCGCACCGCAGCCCTCCAGTCCGGTCAGGTCCACATGATCGACC
This sequence comes from bacterium, assembly GCA_016124195.1. Taxonomy (GTDB): domain Bacteria; phylum Pseudomonadota; class Alphaproteobacteria; order Rhodobacterales; family Rhodobacteraceae; genus Stagnihabitans. The sequence continues at coordinate 200,942 of WGOE01000005.1, forward strand.
GGGTCGACCCCAAGATCGCCGATCTTCTCAAGGGCGTCTCGGGCGTCTCGATCAAGGCGACCGCCGGGCGCGGGCACTATGTCTTCATCATGGAGTGCAACAAGCCGCCGTTCGACAACAACGACCTGCGCATGGCGCTGAAGCTGGCGATCAACCGCAAGGAGATGGTGGACAAGATCCTCGGCGGTCTGGGGTCGGTCGGCAACGACTTCCCGATCAACGCCGCCTATCCGTTGTTCGACGATACAATTCCGCAGCGCGAATATGACCCCAAGGCGGCGGCAGAGGCCTACAAGAAGTCCGGCCATGACGGCTCTCCCATCATGCTGCAGGTGGCGCCCGGCGCCTTCCCGGGTGCTGTCGAGGCGGCGCAGCTGTTTGCGACCTCGGCCAATGCGGCGGGCATCCCGCTGCAGGTCAAGCTCGAGCCCGATGACGGCTACTGGACCAACGTCTGGAACGTGGCCCCCTTCTGCGCCAGCTATTGGGGCGGGCGTCCGGTGCAGGACCAGATGTACTCGACCGCCTATCAGTCCACCGCCGACTGGAACGACACCAAATTCGTCAACAAGCGCTTCGACGAACTGCTGCTGGCGGCGCGGGGCGAACTGGATCAGGCCAAGCGCAAGGCCGAGTATTCCGAGATGGCCAAGCTGGTGCGCGACACCGGCGGCGTGATCGTGCCCATGTTCAACGACTGGGTCGAAGCGGTTTCGGACTCGATCGGTGGCTGGAATGCCGATGCCAACCAGGAGCTGATGAACGGCAAGGCACTGCAGAAGTGCTGGCTTAAAGCCTGATCCGGGATGGTCATACATCCCATACTGAAGCTTGTGGTCCAGCGCATCGTGCTGGGCCTCATCCTGCTTTTGGCAGTATCCTTCGTCATCTTTCTTGGCGTGCAGATCCTGCCGGGCGATGCGGCGCAGGCGATTTTGGGGCAATCGGCCACGCCCGAGGCGCTGGCGAACCTGCGCTCGCAACTGGGCCTGAACGAACCCGCCCTTGTCCGCTATTTCACTTGGCTGGGTCATGCCTTGCACGGCGATCTGGGGAAGGCGCTGACCAATGGCCAGGATATCTCGCATGACATCGGACAAAGGCTGGGCAACACGCTGTTCCTGGCCGTCTGCGCCGGGGTCATCGCGGTGCCCCTGGCCATCACGCTGGGGCTGATCGCGGCGCGCTACAACGGGCGCTGGCCTGACAAGCTGATCTCGGGGGTAACCCTGGCCACGATTTCGTTGCCGGAATTCGTGGCGGCCTATTTCGTCATTTTCCTGCTGACCCAGGTCGTGCATCTGTTCCAGCCCGTGTCGATGGTCTTTCCCGGCATGAGCTTTTTCGCCAAGCTGCATGCCGTGGCCCTGCCGGTCATCGTGCTGGTCATGGTCGTGCTGGCCCACATGATGCGCATGACGCGGGCGGCAATCCTGAACGTGATGCAATCGGCCTATATCGAGACAGCCGAACTGAAGGGCCTGTCGCCGATGCAGGTGATCTGGCGCCCCGCCCTGCCCAATGCCATCGCTCCGATCATCTCGGTCGTGGTGATCAACATGGCCTATCTTGTGGTGGGCGTGGTCGTGGTCGAGGTCGTGTTCAGCTACAACGCGCTTGGCCAGTATCTGGTGGATCACGTGGCCAAGCGGGACCTGCCGGTGGTGCAGGCCGTGGGCATCATCTTTGCCGCCGTCTACATCGGGCTGAACATTCTGGCCGACCTGATCGGCATCATCTCGAACCCGCGGCTGAGGCATCCGAAATGAGAATTCCAGTTTCGGCCCTGATCGGGATGGCGCTGACCGCGGCCTTCGTCCTGGCCGGCATCTTCGCGCCCTGGATCGCGCCCTATCCGCTGGATTCCGCCGTCGGCAAGGTGTGGGAAGGGTCGTCATCGCAGTTCTGGCTTGGCACTGACACGATCGGCCGCGACATCGTCAGCCGGCTGATCTATGGCGGGCGGGTGACGATCTTCGTGGCGCTGGTCTCCTCGATGCTCAGCTTTTCGATGGGAGCGTTCTTCGGCTTCCTGGCCGCAACGCGCGGCGGCTGGATCGACACGCTCCTGTCGCGGCTGGTCGATCTGATGATGGCCGTGCCCTCGCTGATCGTGGCGCTGGTCGTCCTTTCAGTTCTGCCCTTGAACCTGATCGTGCTGATCCTGGTGATGGGCATCCTCGATTCCACCCGGGTGTTCCGCCTGTCGCGTGCCGTGGCGGTCGATATCGCCGTGATGGACTATGTCGAAGCGGCCAAGCTGCGCGGCGAAAAGCAATCCTGGATCATCTTCCGCGAAATCCTGCCCAATGCCCTGACACCTCTGGTGGCCGAATTCGGCATGCGCTTCATCTTTGCGGTGCTGTTCATCTCGACCCTGTCGTTCCTGGGCCTCGGCATCCAGCCGCCCCTGACGGATTGGGGTGGCATGGTTCGGGAAAACAAGGACGGGTTGGTCTATGGCAAGGCCGCGGCGCTGATGCCGGCGGCGGCGATCGCGGTGCTGGCGATCTCGGTCAATCTGGTGGCGGACTGGATCCTGTCGCGCACCTCCAGCCTGAAGGGAGGTCGCGGTGGTTGATCATCGTGCGGCTGACGTTCTCCAGATCAAGAACCTGCGGATCGAGGCCACGGCCTATCCGCCCGGCGAACCGCCGCGCCATCTGGTGCTGGTCGATGGCGTCTCGGTTTCGCTGGCCAAGGGCCGGGTGCTGGGGCTGATCGGCGAATCTGGGGCGGGCAAGTCCACGATCGGCCTTGCCGCCATGTCTTATGGCCGGGGCGGCGTGCGCCTGTCGGGCGGCGAGGTCCTGCTGAACGGCCGCGACATCCGCACCGCCAATGCGCAGGGGCTGCGGGCGCTGCGCGGGCGCGAGGTGACCTATGTCGCCCAATCCGCCGCCGCCGCCTTCAACCCGGCCAAGCGCCTGATGGAGCAGGTGATCGAAACCGCCCTCCTCCACAAGGTGATGCCCCGCGCCGAGGCCGAGGCGCGCGCGGTCGAGCTTTTCCGCAAGCTGGGCCTGCCCAATCCCGAAAGCTTCGGCAACCGCTATCCGCACCAGGTCTCTGGCGGGCAGTTGCAGCGCGCCATGACCGCGATGGCGCTTTGCCCCAAACCGGATCTGGTGATCTTCGACGAACCCACGACCGCGCTGGACGTGACCACGCAGATCGACGTTCTGGCCGCGATCAAGGAGGCGATCCACGACACCGGCGTTGCTGCCATCTACATCACCCATGACCTCGCCGTCGTGGCCCAGGTCGCCGATGACATCATGGTGCTGCGCCACGGCAAGACCGTGGAATATGGCACCACCGACCATATCATCAACACGCCCTCCGAGGCCTATACCCAGGCGCTCGTCTCGGTCCGCAGCATCGACCATACCGAAAAGACCGCGACCACCCCGGTTCTGCGTGCCGAGGCGATCACGGCGCGCTACCGCGGCACCGATTTCGACGTGCTCAAGAACGTGACCGTCGATGTGGCGGCGGGGCAGACCCTCGCCATCGTGGGGGAAAGCGGCTCGGGCAAATCCACCCTCGCCCGCGTGATCACCGGCCTTCTGCCCGCCGCGGCCGGCCGGATCGACTTTGCCGGCCGACAGCTGTCGCCCGACCTTGCCAACCGCAGCAAGGACGACCTGCGCGAATTGCAGATGATTTACCAGATGGCCGACACGGCGATGAACCCGCGCCAGACCGTCGGCACCATCATCGGCCGCCCGCTGGAGTTCTACTTCGGCCTCAAGGGTGCCGAGAAACGCGCCCGCATCCAGGACCTTCTCGACCAGATCGAAATGGGCAAGGGGTTCGAAAACCGCTACCCGGCCGAACTGTCCGGCGGCCAAAAACAGCGCGTCTGCATCGCCCGCGCGCTGGCCGCCAAGCCCAGGCTGATCATCTGCGACGAGGTCACCTCGGCGCTGGACCCGCTTGTCGCCGACGGTATCCTGAAGCTCCTCCTCGATCTGCAGGCCAAGGAGGGCGTGGCTTACCTGTTCATCACGCATGACCTCGCCACGGTGAAGGCCATCGCCGACAAGATCGCCGTGATGTATCGCGGCCAGGTCGTCCGCTATGGCCAGAAGTCCGAGGTCCTGGCCCCGCCTTTCGACGATTACACCGATCTCCTGTTGTCTTCGGTGCCAGAAATGAAGCTGGGCTGGCTGGAAAGCGTCCTTGCGTCACGCAAGATGGAAAGCGCCGGCAACTGACGCCAAAGGGCTGACCGTTTCGCGCGGTCAGCCCGGGGCCACGAATTTTCGCCGAAAATTCGTCAGCTTGCGTAGGTTGCGCCCTCTTCGTCCAGCAGGGCCTTGATCTCGCGCAGGTGGAAATCGGCAAAGGCGGGATAGGCTTCCCATTCCTGCGCGGTCTTCTCGGCCACGGCATCGGACAGAACCCGGAGCGGCTTGCCGGTTTGCAGCGCGCGGATGTAAGTCTCGGCCGCGCGTTCGAAATAGGTCAGGCGGTTGAAGGCCTCCGCCACGGTCTGACCCAGGATCAGCACGCCGTGGTTGCCCATGATCATCGTGGTGATCTTGGGGTCGGCCAGCATGCTTGCGCAGCGCGCGCCCTCTTCCGCAAAGGCCATGCCGCCATAATTCCCGTCCACCACATGCCGGTTGAAGAACATGGCCGAGTTCTGGTCGATCGGCGGCAGCCGGCTGTCGGCGAGGCTCGCCAGAACAGTCGCATGAATGGAATGGACATGCATCACGCAGCGCGCATGCGGCAAGGCCCGGTGGATCGCGCCATGCAGGCCCCAGGCCGTCGGGTCCGGTGCATCCGGGCGGGCCATGGTGTCCGGATCATCGGCGTCAATCTCGACAAGGCTCGAGGCCGTGATGCGGCCGAAATGCCGCCCGTTGGGGTTGATCAGGAACCGCGTGCCCTCCGGGTTCACCGCCAGCGAAAAATGGTTGGCCACGGCCTCATGCAGGTTCAGCTTGACCGTCCAGCGGAAGGCCGCGGCAAGGTCGATCCTTTCGGCCCAATGGGTCAGGTTCGGGTGGGCATGGCTGTTCATTCTGCGTCTCCATAGGGCCACTCGCCTCGGGCGAGGGCGGACAAGGCGGCTGTAATGCGGGCAAAACTGGCCTCGGCGCGCGGCACGGTGGTGCGGGCGCGCAGATAGGCATGGACCAACCCGGGCTCAACGATCCAATGCGCCCGGCCGCCGGCGCCGCTGATTGCCTCGGCATAGGCGCGGGCATCGTCGCAAAGCGGGTCACATTCGGCACCAAAAGTCACGGTCGGCGGCAGATTGGAAAAGTCGTTGTCCTGCAGCGGAGATACCGTCGGATCGCCCTTGGGCGCCGTGCCGCCATGCCGGATGCCGGCATAAAACTGCACATCGGCGCGGGTCAGCATCGGTGCATTGGCGTGGGAAATATAGCTGCCCCGATCCATGTCGCCGCCAAGCCCGGGATAGATCAGCACCTGCCCGAGGATCCGCACCTTCTCATGCCGCAGGACATGGGCGGCCGAGGCGGCAAGATTGCCGCCCGCGCTGTCCCCCGCCAGAAGGATCGGGCCGTCCTTGGCCAGGGCGCGGGCCACGTTCAGTGCATCCTCCAAGGCGGCCGGGTGCAGATGTTCGGGTGACAGCCGGTAATCGGCGCAGACCACGGTCAAGCCGGTCGCGGCCCTGATATCGGCACAGATGTCATCGTGGCTTTCCAGCCCGCCCACCACATAGCCGCCGCCATGCAGGTACAAAATGGCCGGCGCTGCCCCGGCAAAGATCCGGCAGGGCACCCCGGCGATCACGCGATCCTCGGCCTTGACCCCGGGTGGATAGCCCCTGTGGAACACCCGGCACATCCGGTCATAGACAGCGCGCTGTTCCGCGATGGAAAAGCTTGCCGCATCAGGCGGATAGGCATCATCGGTGGCCTTGATGAAGGCCCAGGTCGGCGGGTCGATCAGCGTAGAGTAATCCATGGCACCTCTCGCGGGTCAGTCTGCCGCAAATCCGCGCCCGGGACAATCGCGCAAAGTACCGGCCAAGCGTGGCCGCAATCGCCCAATTTCCCCCTCAATTCCGCCCAAGGTCGCCGATAATTCAAGAGAAACAAGAATCAAGAGTTTCACAATGCAACTGCTCCGCACCGTCGCCGAAACCGAGTTCAGCCCCGTTGGATTTGGCATCCGCGTCTTGCTGTTGACCGCGGAGAGCGGTGGTGGCGCCATCGGACGTGGCCTCGCCGGTCTGGGCAGCCAGATCGACGTTGTGGACGAGGTTTTCACCGCCCTGTCGGATATTCTGGATGACCCGATCGGCTATGGTCTGTTCGTGATTGACTGCGAAAGCGGCAATGTCGGCGGGCTGGAGGGCGGACGACGGGCGGTGCAAATGATGGGCGACATCATCGGCCGGGTGCCGGTGATCCTGATCTCGAAGGAATGCGGGACGCAAAGCTTCCCGGAAGACCGGATGAAACCCACGCAACTGCGCGCGCCGCTGTCAGTCATCTCGTTGCGGGTCGGCTTCGAACATGCGCTGCGCGAGCGGTTGGCCTATCGCGCAGCGTAAGAGAAACGGGGCGCACACCGGTCTGGCGCGCGCCCAATTCGGCTTGATCGCTCAGGCCAAAGAGATGTTCGTGGCCGATTCGCGGCCGTCGCGGCCCGATTCGATGTCAAAGCTGACCGCCTGGCCGTCTTTCAGGCCACGCAGGCCCGCGCGTTCCAGAGCGGTGATGTGCACGAAAACGTCCTTCTTGCCACCTTCCGGGGCAATGAAGCCATAGCCTTTGGTCTCATTGAACCATTTCACGGTGCCCTTGGCCATCGTGAAGTCTCCTGTCATGTTGCCGCCCGCGTCATTGCGGCGGCCCGGCCCCGTCAGCTTGGATCGAATGCTGTGGCCGTATATGGTGGCAGACAGGTCGATAGAGATAACGTCGCGCCCTTTGATAGGGGCGAAGCGGGCCGCAAATCAAGATGAATCCTGATGGGGCCCGCCTCGGTTGCTCAGGCCAGGGTGGCGGCGATCTGATCCTTCAGGATCATGCGCTGACGCCGCAAACGGGCCTCTTCCTCTTCGGAAACGGTGTCGACGCGGGTTTCGGCACGGTGCAGCGCGCGGTTCACCTCGTGATAGGTGTCGGTCAGCTTGCGGAAATGTTCATCGTTTTCGCGCAGGGCGTGGATGGCATCGAGCTTGGCGGGGAACTCTTCGGCCAGTTCGTGCGGGGTATGGGGCATTCGGTGTCTCCTTCTTCACGGGGGCAGGCTAGAGGCTGTGCCGCGGCGCGGCCTTGACTTGGGTCAACGGCAGGATTGACGCAGGTCATGGCGGCAGGGCTTTTGCCGTCTGAAGATCGGTGCGGGCCGCAAAGGCCCGGCCAGCGAAGGAACACGATGATGACCCACAGGATTCTCTGCCCCGTCGATGGGACGGATCATGCCAGCCATGCCGTTGAAATCGCGGCCGAAATGGCGCAGAAATATGCAGCCGACCTGTTGCTGTGCGTGGTGAATGTGGCCCGCGGCGCCGGTCGCGGCCCGATGGTCCATCAGTGGACGACCGAGGAGGCGCAGCAGATCCTTGAAGCGGCCTCTGCGCTGGCCAAGTCCCATGGCACCACGCCCGCCGGCAGCGCCACCGTGATCGACCGCGAGGCTGCCAGCGGCATCGTCGCCTATGCCGAGATGAACAAGGTCGATCACATCGTGATGGGCACCGGCGACAAGCGCGGTCTGTCCCGGCTGGTGCTTGGGTCGGTTGCGGCGGACGTGGCGGGGCGGGCACATTGCAGCGTCACCATCGCGCGCTAGGATCGCCGCGCAAGCCCTTGCGGACGCGCCATTAATCCGGCTCCGGCGCCCGGCGGCGGCGGTCTTCCTTCCGTCTTCCTTCCGTCTTCCTTCCGTCTCCACGCGCGGTGGGGAGAGGGTCTGTTAACCATATTTGGCGAATCAGCGGCGGGAGCGGGTGTGGCGGGTTGGCACCCGCCCTACGGTGGTTGGCGGGGAGGCGGCTACCGGGTGGGGGGGGCGGCGGGTTGGCACCCGCCCTACGGTGGTTGGTGGGTAGGCGGCTACCGGGGGGAGTGGTGTGGCGGGTTGGTACCCGCCATACGGTGGGGCCTAGCGGGTGAATTTCTTGTACTTCACCCGGGTCGGCTCGATGCTGTCGGGGCCGAGGCGGCGGACCTTGTCGGCCTCGTAGGCCTCGAAGTTGCCTTCGAACCATTCGACATGGGCGTCGCCCTCGAAGGCCAGGATATGCGTGCACAGGCGGTCGAGGAAGAAGCGGTCGTGGCTGATGATCACCGCGCAGCCGGCGAAATCCTCGATCGCGGCTTCCAGCGCCTGCAGGGTTTCCACGTCCAGATCGTTGGTCGGCTCGTCGAGCAGCAGCACATTGCCGCCCGAGCGCAACAGCTTGGCCATGTGGACGCGGTTACGCTCCCCCCCTGACAGGAGACCCACCTTCTTCTGCTGGTCGGTGCCCTTGAAGTTGAAGGCGCCGCAATAGGCGCGCGAGTTCATTTCCAGATCGCCCAGATGGATCACCTCGGCCCCGCCCGAGACCTCTTCCCAGACGGTCTTGTTCGGGTCGAGCGTGTCGCGCGACTGGTCCACGAAGGACAGCTGCACCGTCTCGCCCAGGGTGATCGTGCCTGCGTCGGGCTTTTCCTGGCCGACGATCATGCGGAACAGGGTCGATTTGCCGGCACCGTTCGGGCCGATGATGCCGACTACCGCGCCCGGCGGCACGGTGAAGGACAGGTTCTCGATCAGAAGCCGGTCGCCCATGTGCTTGGTCAGGCCCTGCACGTCGATCACGCGGGCGCCCAGACGTTCGCCGTTCGGGATGATGATCTGCGCGGTCGAGGCGCGTTCGCGCACGGTCTGGCTGGCCATTTCGTTGTATTTCGAGATCCGGGCCTTCTGCTTGGCCTGGCGGGCGCGGGCGCCGGCGCGGATCCATTCCAGTTCCTTTTCCAGCGCCTTCTGCTTGCCCTTGTCCTCGCGCGCTTCCTGGATCATGCGCTTGGCCTTCTGGTCGAGCCAGGAGGTGTAGTTGCCCTCGTAGGGGATGCCGCGGCCGCGGTCGAGTTCCAGGATCCAGCCGGTGATGTCGTCGAGGAAATAGCGGTCGTGGGTGACGAGGAGGATGGTGCCCTGATAGTCGATCAGGTGCTTTTGCAGCCATGCGATGGATTCGGCGTCAAGGTGGTTGGTCGGTTCGTCCAGCAGCAGCATCTCGGGCGCTTCCAGCAGCAACTGGCAAAGCGCCACGCGGCGCCGCTCGCCGCCCGACAGGGTGGTGACATCGGCGTCATCGGGCGGGCAGCGCAAAGCCTCCATCGCCACGTCGATCTGGCTGTCGAGATCCCAGAGGTTTTCGGCGTCGATCTGGTCCTGCAGGGCCGACATTTCTTCGGCCGTCTCGTCGGAATAGTTCATCGCCAGTTCGTTGTAGCGGTCGAGCTTGGCGACCTTGGCCGCGCAGCCGAGCTTGATGTTGTCGCGCACGTTCAGGCTGGGGTCGAGGATGGGTTCCTGCGCGAGGTAGCCGACCTTGACGCCCTTGGCGGCCCAGGCCTCGCCGGTGAAGTCCTTGTCGATGCCCGCGATGATGCGCAGCAGGGTCGATTTGCCCGAACCGTTGACGCCCACGACGCCGATCTTGACGCCGGGCAGGAAGTTCAGGCGGATGTTCTCGAAGCACTTCTTGCCGCCCGGATAGGCCTTGGAGACGTTGTCCATGTGATAGACGTATTGATAGGCGGCCATGAGCGTTCTCCAGTTCCGGGGTCAGAGGCTCATCTAAGGGAAAGGGCGCGGTTCGGCAACGGGGATTGCTGGGAAAGGCCCGGGGCGGCTGCGGTCAGAGCGGCTTTTCGAACCAGAATTCGGCATAGGGATTGTCGTTGTAGCGCGCGACATCGGCCCAGCCGCGGGCGCGGTAAAAGGCGATGGCGGTGGTCAGGCTGCCGTTGGTGTCCAGATGCAGGCGCTTGAGGCCGAGGCTGCGGGCGTGATCCTCGACCCTTTGCATGAGACGCCCGGCGAGGCCAAGGCCGCGGGCGTCGGGTGCGACCCAGAGGCGCTTGACCTCGGCCATCTCGGCGGTTTCGGCGCGCAGGGCCACGCAGCCCACGGCTTGGGCCCCGTGCAGCGCGATCAGGAACAGGCCCTGCGGCGGGCGCAATGCGGCCAGCGAGGCGGGGGTTTCGGGGTCGGCGGCAAAGCCCGTGGGGAAGCTTGCGTCCAGTTCGGCGTAGTATTGGGTCAGGCACCAGACCGCGCGGGGGTCGGCCGGATCGACTTCGTGCAGCGTGATGGCATCGGCGTTGGGCAAGGCGGTCTTTTCCGGGTTGGGCATGAGCGCCGAGTGTATCGCCACGGCCGTCCGGTGCAAGCCGTGCGATCTGGCTTGACAGTCCGGCCACGGCGCCCCGAAACAGGACCATTCTCAGGGAAGGACAGGTGCGCAGATGGTTCAGGGCTTTCCCTCCGCTTATCGGGGCATGGTCGTGGGCCTGTTGGGCGGGTCCTTCGATCCGGCGCATGAGGGGCATGTCCACCTGACGCATGAGGCGCTGCGGCGGATCGGGCTTGACCGGGTGTGGTGGCTGGTCAGCCCGGGCAATCCCCTGAAGCCGCGCCAGCCCGCACCGATGGAGGACCGGATCGCGCGGGCGCGCGCCATGCTGGGCGATGACCCGCGGGTGGTGGTCAGCGATCTTGAGGTGCGTCTGGGCACAAGGGCCACGATCGACACGCTGCGCCGGCTGCAGGCGCTTTATCCCGGCGTGCGGTTTGTCTGGCTGATGGGGGCCGACAACCTCGTGCAGTTTCACCGCTGGTCACACTGGCGCGAGATCATGGCCCGGGTGCCGGTCGCGGTGCTGGCGCGGCCCGGAGTGGGGCTTGCGGCGCGGCTGTCGGTCACGGCGCGCACATTTCGCGCCTATGAGGTTGGCCAGCCCGAGCTTTTGCTGCGCCGGGCTCCGCCGGTCTGGTGCTTTGTCAACATGCCGCTCAACCCGATGTCATCAACCGTGATCAGGGCGTTGGGGGGGTGGCGGGGTCCGGGCAGTTGCCTGCCCCCGTCCGAAGGTAGTAACTCTGGCGCAAGAACGGCGGGAGATGCGGGATGCCCTTGAACAACTGGACGCGGCGGGCCTTGCTGGGCGGCGTGGGCGCGACGCTGGCCCTGCCCGCCCTGGCCAAGACCAAGAAGAAAAAGCACAAGGCCGCAGCAGTAGCGGCGGTGGCGGCGGCGCCTTCTTCGGCGGCCGAAGTGGTCGCGGCGGCCAATCTGTCCGGCGTGACCGGCTATTGCGTGGCCGAGGTGGCGACGGGCCGCGTGCTGGAAAGCTTCAACGCCGATGTGCCGGTGCCGCCGGCGAGCGTGGCCAAGTCGATCACCTCGCTTTACGCGCTGGAGCATCTGGGCGCCGACCACCAGTTCGCGACGCGCATCCTGGCCAGCGGGCCGATCGACAAGGGCCGGCTTGGCGGCGATCTGATCCTGGCCGGCGGCGGCGATCCGACGCTCGACACCGACAAGATGGGCGACATGGTGGCGGCGCTGGCCCGCACCGGGCTGCGGCAGGTCGACGGGCGCTTTCTGGTCTATGCCGATGCCCTGCCCAGCATTGCGCGCATCACCGATGAACAGCCGGTCCAGGTTGGCTATGACCCGGGGCTTTGCGGCCTGTCGCTGAATTTCAACCGGGTGAATTTCGAATGGGCCAAGGGTGGCGCCACGCTGCAGATGAATGCGCGCGGCGACCGCTATGTTCCGCCGGTGCAGGGCATCCGCATGGCCATGGCGGACCGCGACCTGCCGACCTTCACCTATGCCGATGCCTCGGGCCATGAAAGCTGGACAGTGGCGCGACCGGCCCTGATGCGGGCCGGCAGCCGATGGTTGCCGGTGCGCCGCGTGGCGCCCTATGTGGCAGAGGTCTTTGCCACGCTCTGCGCGGCGCAGGGCATCACCCTGCCGCAGCCCCAGATGATTTCAACCCTGCCGGCGGGCACCAGCGAACTGGTCAACTGGCCCAGCGCGCAACTGTCCGGCATCCTGCGCGACATGCTGAAATTCTCGACCAACATCACGGCCGAGACGATGGGGCTTTCGGCCTCGGGTGCTGCCGACCTGCCGTCGTCGGCCAGTGCCATGCAGGCCTGGGCCAAGGACACTCTGGGCCTTGGCGCGCATTTCGTCGATCATTCGGGGCTGGGATCGGCCTCGCGCGTGACGGCGGCGGGGATGATGCAGGCGCTGATGACGGGGGAAAAGCGGCCCTCGGGCGCGGGGCTGCGCCAGATCCTGCGCGACTACAGCCTCAAGGACGAGACGGGCCGCCCGCTGGCGGGCGATCCGACCCGGATTCACGCCAAGAGCGGCACGTTGAACTTCGTCTCGGGCCTTGTGGGCTTCATCGAGCCGCGTTCGGGGCGTGATCTGTGCTTTGCGATCTTTTCCGCCGATACCGCGCGGCGCGATGCGGTGCCGATGACCCAGCGCGAACGTCCGCCCGGCGAAAGGACCTGGGTCGCCCATGCCCATGGGATGCAGGCCAAGCTGCTGCGCCACTGGGCGGCGATGGTCTGAGGCCGGGCCCCGCGCGGCTCAGTGGCTGACGGCGGCGCCTTCCAGACCGTAGGCCTCGATGTATTTCGTCTGCATGAGGGGCCAGTCCTGCCAGGTCGCGGGCCGCTCGGCCCCTTCAAGCGCCATTCCCAGCGCCGCGAAAAGCACGTGCCAGCCCGGCAGCATCAGCGCCGAAGAGGCGAAGGGCATGCCCCGGTGGCCAAAGACCAGGCGGGTGCCGCCCGACTCCGACGTGAGGGTGTAGCGGATCAGGCCCTGCGGGCAATCGTGGTTGGACCAGGTGAATTCCAGCACATGCGGCCGATCGAAGACGCGGATCTCGCCCTCCATCACGCCGGGCGTGCCAATCATCATGCGGATGCGTCCGCCGACCCGGGGCTCGACCTCCGATACGCCCATCCAGCCGGCCAGTCCGGCGGGATCGGTCAGCGCGGCCCAGACCTTTTCGATCGGCTGCGGGTAATGGCGCACGAAGGCCGCGTCGATCAGGTCGGCGTGGCGGGTGAAGGTGCCAAGGTCATTCATGATCTTTCTCCAGATGGGCGCCGAGGGCATCGAATTTTGCCGTCCAGAAGGCGCGAAAGGGGTCAAGCCAGCGATCCAGCGCCATCAGGGGCGCGGGGTCGAGCGAATAAAGCCGGAAGGGGCCGTCGATGCGGCTTTGCACAAGACCCGCGTCGCGGAGGGTCTTGAGGTGTTTGCTGATGTTGGGCTGGGGAAGACCCAGCGCCTCGACAATGTCGCCGGCGGGCTGTTCACCCTGCCGCAGCAGGGCCAGGATGTCGCGGCGAACGGGATCGGAAAGGGCGGTGAAGGTTTGCATGATGCACACCTTATGCCATGATTCACATATACCTGTAAAGGCATATTCTAGTCATGGCATATTACTGCGGCCGAGTTTGCCGCAGGGGCCGGGCTCAGGGCTTCAGATGCCGGACCCTTGCGCCCCATTCGATGGCGGCGGCGTGCAGGCGGTCGACCTGCAATTCCTCGCGTACCTCTTCGAGCATGCGCAGTTCGACCTCGCGCAGCTTGCCGTCGGCGGCGGCCACGTCGCAGGCCAGGGCATAGGCGGTCTCGTTCAGGTGTTCGGGCAGGGCATCGCGGATCAGGCCGAACAGGGCTGCGAGGCCATCCTCCTCCTCGAAGAGGTCAAAGACGGTCTGGGCGATCAGGCGGATGCGGTCGCTGTCATACTCGGAAAACACCGGCAGGTGGCTGACGATGCGCTGGATCGCGACCAGTTCGACGGTCCGCATCTGCTCGTCCGAGGCGGAGACGGCGATCATCACGGCGATCAGCGCATCGGGGGCCGACATCGAGGCGGGCGGGGTATCGGGCATGGGTCTTCCTTTCACGGTTCCCTTGACAATATTGACGCCGGACCGGGCCGGCAATAGAGGACGGGGGTTCGGGGCGCGACATGCGCCCCCAAGTGGAGGATGCGCCATGAGCGCCTTGCGTGACGCCGCGATGAAGTCGAAAGCCTGGCCGTTTGAAGAGGCCCGGGCCCTGCTGAAACGCTATGCGCACAAGGCTCCGGAAAAGGGCTATGTCCTGTTCGAGACCGGCTACGGGCCGTCGGGCCTGCCCCATATCGGCACTTTCGGCGAGGTGGCGCGGACGACGATGATCCGCCGCGCCTTCGAGGTGATTTCCGACATCCCGACCCGGCTGATCTGCTTTTCCGACGACGTGGACGGCATGCGCAAGGTGCCCGAGAACGTGCCGAACCAGGACATGCTGCGCCAGAACATGCAAAAGCCGCTGACCTCGGTGCCCGATCCTTACGGCGAATACGAAAGCTTCGGCGCGCACAACAACGCGATGCTGCGGCGGTTTCTGGACACTTTCGGCTTTCAGTACGAATTCTATTCGGCGACCGAGTTCTACAAGTCGGGCCGTTTCGACGACACGCTGCGCCTGTGCGCCGAACGCTATGACCAGATCATGGCGATCATGCTCGCGTCCCTGCGTGAGGAGCGCCAGCAGACCTATTCCTGCTTCCTGCCGATCCACCCCGAAACCGGCCGCGTGCTTTACGTGCCGATGAAGCACGTCGATGCGAAGGCCCACACGATCACCTTCGACGACGAGGACGGCCGCGAATGGACCCTGCCCGTCACCGGCGGCCATGTGAAACTGCAGTGGAAGCCCGATTTCGGCGCCCGCTGGGCCGCGCTTGGCGTCGATTTCGAGATGTATGGCAAGGACCATTCCACCAACACGCCGATCTATGATGGCATCTGCGAGGTGCTGGGCGGCAAGAAGCCCAACCACATGACCTATGAACTGTTCCTCGATTTCGAAGGCCAGAAGATCTCGAAATCCAAGGGCAATGGCCTCACCATCGACGAATGGCTGACCTATGCCGCGACCGAGAGCCTGTCCTATTTCATGTATCAAAAGCCCAAGACGGCCAAGCGGCTGTGGTGGGATGTGATCCCCAAGGCGGTGGACGAATACCACCAGCAGCTCAAGGCCTTCCCGACCCAGGATCTCGATCTGCAGTTGAACAACCCGGTCTGGCATATCCACGGCGGCCAGGTGCCGCAAAGCCGGATGGTGGTATCGTTCGCGATGCTCCTGAACCTCGCCAGCGTCGCGGGGGCCAAGGATGCGGCGGGGCTCTGGGGCTTCATCCGGAAATACGCGCCCGACGCCAGCCCGGAAAAGAACCCCGATCTTGACGCCGCGGCGGGCTATGCCCTGCGCTATTTCCACGACAAGATCGCACCGAACCGCCGCTACCGGCTGCCCGACGACAGGGAACGCGCCGCCATCCTGGATCTGCGCGGCCGGCTCGCCGCCTGGACGGGCGCCAGTGACGAGGAAAGCCTGCAGAACGCCTGCTATGCCGTTGGCAAGGATCACGCCTTCGATCCCTTGCGCGACTGGTTCAAGGCGCTCTACGAGGTCCTGATGGGCGCCTCGGAAGGCCCGCGTTTCGGCGGATTCGTGGCCCTTTACGGCGTACCGCAAACCATCGCCCTGATCGACCGGGCGCTAGCGGGCGAACTGGCCGGCTGAGGCTCCCTGCCCCTGCCCCTTCCTCTTGCTCTTTGCAGATCTACTCCCGGGGGGGTCTGGGGGGGCAGGCAGCCCCCCCAGCCGGGTCCGCAGAGCGGCGCGGGCCGGAACGGGCCGCGCGTTTGACCAATGCGCCGGGCGTGCTACCCTTCTTCACAGGTATGTTCAGTGTGGAGTAACCCTCATGCGTTTCGGACTGACCCTTGCCTTTGCCCTTCTGGCGCTGCCGGCCGCGGCGCAGGAAGAACCTATCCAGGACACGATCCGCGCGCAGATCGAGGCGTTCAAGGCCGATGACTTCGCGCGCGCCTTCACCTATGCCTCGCCGACCATCCATCAGATCTTCATGACCTCGGACAACTTCGGCAAGATGGTCCGCGAGGGCTATCCGATGGTCTGGCATCCAGCCGAGGTCGACATGATGGAGCTGCGCACCGTGGCGGGCGCGCTGTGGCAGCGCGTGCGGGTGACCGACCTCAAGGGCCAGAGCTTCCTGCTGGACTATCAGATGGTGCAGGGCCCGAACGGCTGGCTCATCAATGCCGTGCAGATGCAGAAGGCCAATGACGTCGGGACATGAGGCGGCACTTGAGACGATTGGCACAGGGGGATTATCCTGTCCGAACTGTCTCAATTCTGAGACAGGCCGAACGGCGGGAATCGACAGGCCGGGCGAGGTGAGGCAACCTCTGTATCCTGCCCCGTCTTGGGGCCGCGACGACGAAGGGCCTTGCCGGACACGGTCTGGCACGGCGCAGGGCGGCCGGACTGGCGGGCAGGACATGGCAGATTGCACCCAGGGAGGGGTCTCATGAAGCTCGCTGAGGAACGGCACATCGCAGCGGACCCCGCGACGGTCTGGGCTGCGGTGCTGGATGCCGAAGTTCTCAAACAATGCGTGCCGGGCTGCGAAAGCCTGACCGGCAATCCGACCGACGGCTTTGAAGCGGTCGTGACGCAAAAGGTCGGCCCGGTGAAGGCGCGCTTCACCGGCGTGGTCACCCTGTCCGACATGGTCGAAGGCAAGAGCCTGCGCATCACCGGCGAAGGCAAGGGCGGCGTCGCGGGCTTTGCCAAGGGCGGCGCCTATGTCACGATGGAGCCCGAGGGCGACGGCACCAAGCTGACCTATGACGTGGAGGCCTCGGTCGGCGGCAAGATCGCGCAACTGGGCAGCCGCATCATCGACGGCTTTGCCAAGAACCTCGCGGAGGAATTCTTCAACCGGTTCCAGAACGCCATCGAAGCCCCGGCCGAGGAGCCCGAGGCGGAGTCCGGGACGGAGACGGCGGCCGATGATGCCACCGAGACACCAAAGAAAGGCTGGTTCCGCCGCCTGATCGGCTGAACCCAAAGCACGAAACCCAAAGTTTCAGGCCAATAACTGAAGGCCAAGATCTGAAGGCCAATATCTCAAGGCCAGTATTTCAAGGGAGGAAACGATGACCAAAGTGACGATGACCGTGAACGGCAAGTCCGTCTCGGCCGAAACCGAGGGGCGGACGCTTCTGTCCGCCTATCTGCGCGAAGGCCTTGGACTGACCGGCACCCATATCGGCTGCGACACCTCGCAATGCGGCGCCTGTGTGGTGCATGTCGACGGGGTCGCGGTGAAAAGCTGCTCGGTCTTTGCGCAGGACGTGGCGGGCGCCACAGTGACCACGATCGAGGGCATGGCCAACGCGGACGGCTCGCTTGGCGTGGTCCAGCAGGCGTTCCAGGATCACCACGGGCTGCAATGCGGGTTCTGCACGCCGGGCATGGTGATGTCTTCGGCGGCGCTGCTGGCGCAGAACCCCAAGCCGACCGAGGCCGAGGTGCGCCACGCGCTGGAGGGCAACATCTGCCGCTGCACCGGGTATCACAACATTGTCAAAGCCGTGCTGGCCGCTTCGGGCCAGGACGCCATTGCTGCCGAATAAGGGGGGGACCGACATGGCCAAGGATTTCGGAATTGGCGCCGAAGTGAAGCGGACCGAGGACATCCGCTTTCTGACCGGTGCAGGACATTATACCGATGACGTGAACGTGCATGGTCAGGCCTATGCCTGCTTCGTGCGGTCGAACGTCGCCAACGGGCGGATCAAGTCGGTGGGCGTGGCTGCGGCCGCGTCGATGCCGGGCGTGCTCGCCGTCTTCACCGGCGAGGATTTCAAGGATGTCGGCGGCAATCCGGCCGGCTGGTTGATCAAGTCGCGCAATGGCGAGCCGATGCGCGAGCCCAAGCGCCCGGTTCTGGCGCATGGCAAGGTGCGCCATGTCGGCGACGCCTATGCCGCCGTCGTGGCCGAAACCTACATGCAGGCCAAGGACGCGGCCCAGGCACTGGCCGATGCGACCGAGATCGAGGAACTGCCCGCCATCGTCGACATGGCGCAGGCGCTGGCCGACAGCTCCAACCGGGTGCATGAAGAACTGCCCGACAACCAGTGCTTTGACTGGGGCTGGATCGAGGACAACCGCGCCAAGGTGGACGAGGCGATCAGGAACGCGCCCCATGTGACCACGCTGGAACTGGTCAACAACCGCCTGATCCCGAACGCGATGGAGCCGCGCGCCTCGATCGGCCAGTACAGCCCCGGCACGGGTGATTACAAGCTGACCACCACCAGCCAGAACCCGCACCTGACGCGCCTTCTGGTCGCGGCCTTCGTGATGGGCATTCCGGAAAACAAGCTGCAGGTCGTGGCGCCGGATGTCGGCGGCGGCTTCGGGTCCAAGATCTATCACTACGGCGAAGAGGCGCTGGTTCTGGCCGCCGCCAAAAAGCTCAAGCGTCCGGTGAAGTGGACGGCGGAGCGGTCGGAAAGCTTCCTGTCAGATGCGCATGGCCGCGACCATGTGACCAAGATCGAACTCGCCTGCGAAAAGGACGGCACCTTCATCGCCTTCCGGACCGAGACCATGGCCAACGTGGGCGCTTACCTGTCGAACTTCTCGACCGCCACACCGACCTTCCTGCATGGCACGCTGATGGCCGGGCCCTACAAGGTGCCGAATGTCTATGTGAACGTGAAGACCGTCTTCACCAACACCGCGCCCGTCGATGCCTATCGTGGCGCCGGCCGGCCAGAGGCGACCTATAGCCTGGAGCGGGTGATCGACGTGATGTGCCGCGAACTCGGGCTTGACCCCTATGAGGTGCGGCGCAAGAACTTCATCACGACAGACATGTTCCCCTACACCACGCCGGTGGGCCTGCCCTATGACGTGGGCAATTACCATGCCACGCTGGACAAGGCGATCGAACTGGCCGACGTGGCCGGGTTCGAGAAGCGCCGCGCCGAATCGGCCAAGAAGGGCAAGCTGCGGGGCTTGGGTCTTTCGACCTGGATCGAGGCCTGCGGGATTGCGCCCTCGCATCTGGTGGGTATCCTTGGCAGCCGTGTCGGCCTTTACGATGCGGCGACGGTGCGGGTGAACCCGACGGGCAATGTCTCGGTCATGGTCGGCGCGCACAGCCACGGCCAGAGCCACGAGACGGTCTTTGCCCAGATCATCGCGGAGATGTTCGGCATTCCGATGTCGTCGGTTGACATCGTGCATGGCGACACGGCGAAAATCCCGTTCGGGATGGGGTCTTACGGGTCGCGTTCCCTGGCGGTCTGCGGTCAGGCCATGGCCAATGCCGCCAACAAGGTGATCGCCAAGGGCAAGAAGATCGCCGCCCACATGCTGGAGGCGACCGAGGCCGAGATCATCTTCAAGGACGGCGTCTTTGCCGTGTCGGGCACCAACCGGTCGAAAACCTTTGGCGAGATCGCCTTCTCGGCCTATGTGCCGCACAACTATCCGTTGGCGACCCTGGAGCCGGGTCTGGAAGAGACCGCATTCTACGACCCCGCCAACTTCACCTACCCCGCCGGCGCCTATATCTGCGAGGTCGAGGTCGATGAGGGCACGGGCAAGGTCGATGTCTGCAACTTCACCTGCGCCGACGACTTCGGCAATGTGATGAACCCGATGGTGGTGCGCGGCCAGGTGCATGGCGGTGTCGTCCAAGGCATCGGGCAGGCGCTGTTGGAAAATGGCGTCTATGACGAGAACGGCCAGCTTCTGTCGGGCAGCTACATGGATTACACCATGCCGCGGGCCGACGATGTGCCCTTCGTCACGGTGGACCATTCCTGCGCCACGCCTTGCAGCCACAACGCCCTTGGCGTGAAGGGCTGCGGCGAGGCGGGGGCGATCGGCTCGCCTCCGGCGGTGGTGAACGCGGTGATCGACGCGCTGAGCCGGGCCGGCAAAAACGTCACCCATATCGACATGCCCCTGACGCCGGCGCGCGTCTGGTCGGCGATGAACGCCTGAGGGAGGATCAGATGCATAACTTTGACTTTGTGAAACCCGCCAGCGTGGCCGATGCGGTCAAGGCCCTGTCGGCCGAGGGGGCGCAGGCCCTGTCGGGCGGCCAGACCCTGACGCCGACGATGAAGCAGCGTCTTGCCACGCCATCGGTTCTGGTCAGCCTGACCGGCATCGCCGAGATGAAGGGCGTCAAGCAGAACGGATCGGTTCTGTGGGTGGGGGCTGCCACGCCGCATGCGGTGGTGGCGCGCGAGGCGGCCTCGGTCTTTCCGGGGCTGGCGCAGCTGGCCGGCGGCATCGGCGATCCGGCGGTGAGGAACCGCGGCACGATCGGCGGGTCGATCGCCAACAACGACCCGGCGGCCTGCTATCCTTCGGCGGTGCTGGGATCGGGGGCGACCGTGATCACCAACACGCGGCGCATCGCGGCGGATGACTTCTTCACCGGCATGTTCTCGACCGCGCTGCACGAGGGCGAGATCGTGACGGCGGTGGAATTCCCGATCCCGAAACGCAGCGCCTATGCCAAGTTCAACCAGCCGGCCAGCCGTTTCGCGCTGACCGGGGCCTTCGTGACGCAAGCCGCCGATGGTTCGGTGCGGGTGGCGATCACCGGGGCGTCGAACAACGGCGTGTTCCGCTGGAGCGCCGCCGAAGCGGCGCTGAAGGCCAACTTTGCCGCCAGCGCGCTGGACGGATTGAAGGTCGATGCGACCGACATGATCAGCGACCTGCACGGGTCGGCCGCCTATCGGGCCAATCTGGTCAAGGTGATGACCGGGCGGGCGGTTTCGGCGGCCTGATCTTTTGGGAGATGTGACAGGCGCCCGGGGGGAAACCCTCGGGCGTCTGCTTTGGGGCTGGCCGCCGGGGGTTTCACACCCCCGGACCCCCGTGGGATATTTGAGCCAAAATGAAAGGGTCAGAGGGCCTTGCCGAAGGTGATGGAGGTCGGACGATCGAAGCCGGCATGGGCTTTGCGGCCGGTCTCGCTGAAGCCGAGGTGTTGGAAGAAGGCGTGGTTTTCCACGAGTTCGACGCGGGTTTCCAGTTCGAGCCGCGGCAGGCCGAGGGCGCGGGCGCGGGTTTCGGCCCAGCGGACCAGCGTGGCGCCAAGGCCCACGCCCTGCGCCGACGGATCGACGGCCAGCTTGCCCAGATAGAGCCGGCCCGGCTTGGGCGTCAGGATCATGCAGGCGAGGGGCGGCGCGCCCAGCACCCAGATTTCGGCACGGGCGGCCTCTGCGGCGAGGCTTTCGGGCGTGAGGTTGCGGGCCGAGGAAGGCGGGTCGATCCGGCCCTCCATCCCGGCGAAGGCGCGCAGGATCAGGGCGTGCAGCGCCGCCCAGTCGAAGGGAGCTTCGGCGCGTCGCGGCTGCATCAGCGCGACAGATCGTCGGTCAGGTGGACCCAGGGCAGCCGTTCACGGGCGTGGTAATGGCGGGCCGGGGTGAAGATAGCGGGGTCGTTCAGGCTGGCCGCGAAGAAATGCGTCTCACCGGGATAGCGGGCGGCGCGGTACGCCATCGGACTGCCGCACACACCGCAGAAATCGCGCCAGACGCCGGGGCTGGAGTTGTAGGTCAGCGGAATCACCTCTGTCCAGCGCCAATGGCCGTCCGCCACACCGAAGTAAGAGGTGAAGCCGGAGGAGGTGGCGCGCCGGCAGCTTTCGCAATGGCAGTGGCCTTGCCAGAGCGGCTGCGCGTCGCATTCATAGCGCACCGCTCCGCAGAGGCAGTGACCGCCGAAGGGGAGGCTGAACTCTGTCATGAAGCTCAGTGTGCAAGCGCAGCATCACCGGGTCAAGTCACAAGATCTTGGGGATAAGGCGGTGGGGGCGCGCAGGGGCGGGGCTGGGCGGTTGACTTGGGCCGCGCGGGGCGAGACATTCGCCGTGACGGAAAGGAGATCCCTTGCGCCTGACCCGACTGCGCCTCAACGGCTTCAAGAGCTTTGTCGATCCCACCGATCTGATGATCCTGGAGGGGCTGACCGGTGTTGTCGGCCCGAACGGCTGCGGCAAGTCCAACCTGCTGGAAGCCTTGCGCTGGGTGATGGGCGAGAACCGCCCTTCGGCCATGCGGGGCGGCGGGATGGAGGATGTGATCTTCAACGGCTCGGGCGGGCGGGGGGCGCGGCATTTCGCGGAAGTGTCGCTGATCATCGACAATTCCGACCGGCTGGCGCCGTCGGGCTTCAACGATGCCGACACGATCGAGGTGGTGCGGCGGATCACGCGCGATGCCGGGTCGGCCTACAAGGCCAATGCCAAGGATGTGCGCGCGCGAGATGTGCAGATGCTGTTCGCCGATGCCTCGACCGGGTCACACTCACCGGCGCTGGTGCGGCAGGGGCAGATCACGGAATTGATCAATGCCAAGCCCAAGGCCCGGCGGATGATTCTGGAAGAGGCGGCCGGCATTTCGGGCCTGTACCAGCGGCGGCACGAGGCGGAACTGCGGCTTTCGGCGGCTGGGCAGAATCTTTTGCGCGTCGATGACGTGATCGAAGGGCTGGCGCAGCAGCTTTCGACGCTGACCCGGCAGGCGAAACAGGCGGCACGCTACCGCGAGATCGGGGTGGAGCTGCGCCGGTCGGAAGGGATGCTGTTGTACCGGCGCTGGCGCGAGGCCGAGATCGCCCGGGCCGACGCGGAATTCGGCCTGCGGCAAAGGCTTACGGCGGCGGCGCAGGCGGAACTCGCCGCGCGTGGGGCGGGCAAGGCGCGCGAGGCGGCCGAGGATGCGGTGCCGCCCTGCCGCGAGGAAGAGGCGGTTGCGGCCGCCGTCCTGCAACGGCTGACCTTGCAGAAGGATGCGCTGGGGGCCGAGGAGACTCGCGCGCGGGCCACGATCGAGACGTTGAAGGCGCGCATCCTGCAGATGCAGCGCGATGCCGAACGCGAGCAGAGCCTGAACCGCGACGCGGCCGAGATGATCGAGCGGCTGGAATGGGAGATCGATCAGCTGGTCCGCGCCAGCGATGGCCATGAGGACCGCCTGGCCGAGGCGGCCGAGATCGCCCGCGCTGCCGCGGCCGAACTGGGCGCGCGCGAGGGGGATCTGTCGCAGGCCACCGAGGATGCCGCCCGCCTTTCGGCCCGCCATCAGTCGGCCGAACGGATGGTGGCCGACAATCGCCGCATGCTGGAACGGTCGGAGGCCGAAGAGGCGCGCGCCGCGGCGGCGGTGGCCGAGGCGCGGGCGGCGGTTGAAACCTCGCTTGCCCGGCAAGAGGCTGCCATCGAGGCCCAGGAGGCGGCGCTGGCCATGGCCGAGGCGGCGGAAGAGGCGCTGACCCGGGCCGAAGAAGCGCGCGCCAGCACGCAGGCGCGCGAGGCGGATGCCCGGGCCCTGCGGTCCTCGGCCGAGGGCGAGGCCAATGCGATCCGGGCGGAAGTGGCGGCGCTGGCCCGGCTGGTGCAGCGCGAGGCGCGGGCGGGCACGCAACTTCTGGATCTGGTCGAGGTGGAACCGGGGCTTGAGGCGGCGCTTGGCGCGGCCCTAGCCGACGACCTGCGCGCGCCCGAGGTCGAGGCGGCGGCGCGGTCGGGCTGGGTGCGGCTTGCGCCCTTCGATGCCGCGCCTGCGCTGCCAGCGGGTTGCACGGCGCTGGGCCTGCATGTGACGGCCCCACCGGTCCTGGCGCGGCGCCTGTCGCAGATCGGTCTGGTCGATTCCTCTGACGGGGCGCGGTTGCAGGCGCAGTTGCGGCCCGGGCAGCGGATTGTCAGCCGGGAAGGCGATCTATGGCGCTGGGACGGGTTCCGGGCGGCGGCGGAAGATGCGCCCTCGGCCGCGGCGGAACGCTTGCGGCAGTTGAACCGGCTGGTGCAGTTGAAGCGCGATCTGGAAGAGGTGGCGGCCCGGGCCGAGGGGGCGGCGCAGGCGCATGAGGCGCTGCACGCAAGGCTGGCCGACCTGTCGCGCGCCGATCAGCTGGCGCGCGACGCGCGGCGTGCGGCCGATGGCCGGGTGACCGAGGCCAACCGTGCCGCCTCGCGCGCCGAGGCGGAGCGGTCGGTGGCGGAGGGGCGGCTTGAGGCGGCCGAAGCCGCGGTGGCGCGCCATGCCGAGGATGCCATCTCGGCCCGGCTGCGGCTGGTCGATGCCGAGGCGGGCCTGCGCGATCTGGGCGATCTGTCCGCGGCACGGGCGCTGGTCGAGGATATGCGCGTGGCCGTCGAAGGCGCGCGCATCGCGATGATGAGCCGGCGCGTCCATCACGACGAGTTGCGCCGCGAGGGCGACGCGCGGCTGAAACGGCGGCAGGAGGCGACCAAGGAACTTTCGGGCTGGAAGCACCGGCTGGATACCGCTGGCCGGCGCATGGCCGAACTGACCGAGCGGCGCACCGAGACGGAAGAAGAGCTTTCCGAGGCGATGGCGCTGCCCGAGGATATTGCCGAACGGCGCGAGGCCCTTGCCGAGGCGACCGAGGCGGCGGAACTGCGGCGGCGCAAGGCGGCCGACGACCTCGCCGCCGCCGAGGCGCGGCTGCGCGCGGCGCAAGATGCCGAACGCGAGGCCGAACGGGTGGCCGGCGAGGCGCGCGAGGCGCGGGCCCGGGCCGAGGCGCGGCAGGATGCGGCCAAGGCGGCCTCGACCCTCGCGGCGGAGCGGATCGCCGAAGAGTCCGGCGCCACGCCGGATCAACTGCTGAGCACGCTGAATTTCGATGCCGACCGGATGCCCGATGCCGAGACCCTGGAAACAGAGGTCGCCCGGCTGAAACGCCAGCGCGAGGCGCTGGGGTCGGTCAACCTGCGCGCGGAAGAGGATGCCAAGACCGTCGCTGCCGAATATGACGCGCTGGTGGCCGAGAAGGTCGATCTGGAAGAGGCGATCAAGAAGCTGCGTGCCGGGATTGCCGGGCTGAACCGCGAGGGGCGCGAAAGGCTGCTGACGGCCTTTGAACAGGTCAACGCGAATTTCGCCACGCTGTTCACGCATCTGTTCGGCGGGGGCGAGGCGCGGCTGGTCATGGTGGAAAGCGACGATCCGCTGGAGGCCGGGCTGGAGATCATGTGCCAGCCGCCCGGCAAGCGGCTGTCAACCCTGAGCCTTCTGTCGGGGGGCGAGCAGACACTGACTGCGCTGGCGCTGATCTTTGGCGTGTTTCTGGCCAATCCGGCGCCGATCTGCGTGCTGGACGAAGTGGACGCGCCGCTCGATGACGCCAATGTCACCCGGTTCTGCGATCTGATGGACGAGATGCGGCGGCGGACCGAGACGCGGTTCCTGGTCATTACGCACCACGCCGTGACGATGAGCCGGATGGACCGGCTGTTCGGCGTGACGATGGCCGAACAGGGGGTAAGCCAGCTGGTGAGTGTGGATCTGAAACGCGCCGAGGCCCTGGTGGCCTGAGGCGGCGATCTGCCTCTGGTCAGATGGGCAGATTGCCCATCCTACCCTTTGCAAAGGGGCCGATCTTCGCCGGGGTTTTAGTCTTGGCCCAATGACAGCGTGTGTTCGCGCAGCCAGGCCAGGAAGCCGCGCGGATTTCCCCGCCACTTGTCCAGCTCTGACGCGGGGATCGGCTTGCCGATCACCGGGCGCTGCGGTTTGAAGAGCGACCGCTTGATCTCATAGAGCAGCAGGCCCTGCCGCAAGGTGGCGCTGACGAGGTTCGCGATCTGGTAGATGCGGCTGTTCTGGCCGGAAAAGTAGATCGGCAGGATGGTGGCCCCGGACCGCGCGATCATCTTGTGGGTGAAGACGTTCCACTCTGCCTCGACCGCGCGGCCGAACCAGGTTTCGGAACAGGCGACGCGGCCGGCGGGAAACAGGATCACCACGCCGCCCGCCGCCAGATGCGCCATGGTCTGTTCGCGCATCTCGAGCCCAAGCTCGCGCGAATTGTCCTCGTGCGGGAAGGGCACCGGGATCATGAACATCTCGACCTCGGGGATGCCGGTCAGCAGGCTCCGGGTCAGGATCTTGAAGTCCGGCCGTACCCGGCTGACCATCTCGGCCATGATCATGCCGTCCACCAGGCCGGAGGGGTGATTGGCCACCACGACCACCGGCCCGGTCTTGGGGATGCGCGCGATCTCTTCGGGCGGGGTGTCGATGCGGATGCCCATATGGCGGATCGCCTTAGGCCAGAAGGCCACGCCCACCGGCGCGCCAGAGCGTTCGAAGCTGCGGATCAGCCGCAAAAGCGTGACCTTGGCCGTCATCCATTCCATCGCGCGGATGGTCAGCACCTTGACCGGGTTCTTGAAGGTGCCGGCATAGGACAGGCGGCGCATGTCATATTTGCGCCCCACCCCGCTGCCGGGGACCGGGGCCAAATGCGCCACGACTTTCCTGTCTTCCATCTGGCTCACAAAGCGTCTGCCTTCCCCGCGAGCGCTCAGCGGTCTTCGCCAAAGCGGTCGGCCACCAGCGCTTTCAGCGCGACCGCAAGCGCGTCGGCCTGTGGTCCGCTGGTCTCCACTTCAATAGTGGTTCCGCACGAGGCTGCCAACATCAAAAGCCCCATGATGCTGTCGCCCGACACGGTCATGCCATCGCGGGTCACCTGCGCCTGGGCGTCGAACTCTTCGACAACCTCGACGAATTTGGCCGAGGCGCGGGCATGCAGGCCCTTTTCGTTCACGATCCGCAGGGTCATTCCTGTCATATGGCGGTCACACGCCTCCGCCAAGGTCGAGACTGTTGATGTACTTGCGCCCGGCGTCCAGGGCCGCGGCCACGGCGTCATTGACCGACAGCGCGCGCGATTTGGCCAGCTTGATCAGCATCGGCAGGTTGGCGCCGTAAATGATGCGACGCCCGGCCCCGGACGTGCAGGCCAGGAGCGACAGGTTGGACGGCGAGCCGCCGAACATGTCCGTCACCACCACCACGCCGCCACCATGATCCACGGCATTGGCCGCAGCACAGATCTCTGCCTGTTTCTTCACTCGGTCGCAGTCATCCTCGATCGAGATGGCCTGCATATCCGGCTGCTTGCCCACGACATGTTCGACGGCCGAGAGATACTCCCGTGCCAATCCACCATGAGCTACGATGACCACACCGATCACGCGCGACCTACCCCTGTTTCGCCACTGATCCCGTCAGGCATCGAAGATGTGCCCCGACGCTCCAGTTCCCGATGACGTTTTGACACCTGCCAGCCCGCTTCCGCAAGGACTTTGGCCAATTTTTCTGCAACTGCAACAGACCGGTGTTGCCCGCCGGTGCATCCGAACCCTATGGCGAGGTGCGCCTTGCCCTCTTGCAGCTGTGCGGGCAGCAGAAGAAGCACCAGATCACGCAACCTCGGGAAGAATTCGGCGAACAAAGGGTCCGCCTCGACATAGGAAGCCACGGCAGAATCACGGCCATCCTTGTCGCGTAGCTCTGGCGCCCAATAGGGATTCGCCAGAAACCGACAGTCAAAGACCATGTCCACACCGCGCGGCAGGCCACGCTTGTAGCTGAAGCTCTGCACCGAAATTGCGAGGGCCAGCCCCTTGGCCTGACCGAACCAATGGCCGATTTCAGCCTTGAGGTCATGCGGGGACAGGTCGGTCGTGTCGATCAGGTGATCGGCGCGCACCCGGATCGGCGCGAGAAGGTCGATCTCACGCTCGACCCCTTCGGCGGGAGTGGCGGCCTCGGTCAGGGGGTGGCGGCGGCGGGTCTGGCTGAAACGGCTGACCAGCACGGCGGGCGAACAGTCCAGATACAGGACCTCCAGCGCGACATGAGGGTCACGGGTCAGGGTGTCTATGAGTTCGATGACCGTCGTGGCGCTGAAATCGCGGTTGCGCACGTCAAGGCCAAGCGCGATCGGCCGGTCGAGCGGCGGCCCTTCCAGCAGGCGGGGAATGAGGCTGAAGGGCAGGTTGTCGATGGTTTCGTAGCCCAGATCCTCCAGCGCGTGAAACGCCGTCGACCGTCCGGCCCCGGAAGGACCGGTGACCAGAAGCAAATGGTGCGAAGGCGTGGCGTCAGCTGTCTTGGTCATGCTTGGCTAGGGGGCGGGCGGGGCGTCAGGCGAACCGTGAACCTTTGAGGTAGCACAGAATGGAAGCAGGAAAATGGTTATGGCCGACCGCAAGGACAAGAGGCCGCTCCACGCCCAGGAACGTGACATGGCGACGCGGGGGCAGGCGGTCCGTTTCGGCCCGGCCCAGGTCGACCACAAGCGCCACCTCGGCCCGGCTTCGGCAGGCAGTTTGCAGGATGCCCACGCCGCGCGCCTCGATCAGGCCGGCGATGCTGCGAACCGGGCCGGCGCAGAGGCTGTCTCCCTCGGCCCACAGTTCCGTGCGGTCGTCGGCCACCAGATCGGCGCCGAATGCCATGAGTTGCAGCGCCAGCGCCGATTTTCCCGCGCCAGAGGGCCCGAGGATCAGCACGCCACGATCCTGCAGGGCTATGCAGCTGGCATGCAGGATCGTCGGACCCGAAGGCTCTGTCACACCGGCAGACCCACCACGAACCTTGCCCCCAAGGGTTCAGAGGTGATGTCGGCCTGGGTCGGACGAATATTCTCGGCCCAGATCACGCCGCCATGCGCTTCGATGATCTGCTTGGAGATCGCAAGGCCCAGACCGGAATGGTTGCCGAAGTCATTCTTGGGCCGTTCCGAGTAGAACCGCTTGAAGATCTTGGTCAGCGCCTGTTCCGGGATACCCGGGCCGGTATCTTCGACCACGACCAGCACGCGGTTTTCCCGGCGCCGAGCCCAGACCCTGACCGCGTCGCCCGCCTCGCAGAAGGAAATCGCGTTGGTGATCAGATTGACGAAGACCTGCGCCAGCCGTGCCTCCAGCCCGTTGATGCGGATCGGATCGGCCGGAAAGTCGGTGATGAAGTCAACGCCCTTCTGACGCGCCTGCTGGCCCAGATACTCTGTCAGATTTGTCAGGGTTTTCAGGAGGTTGAACTCTTCCTCCTCTTCCTTGACCAATTCGCTGTCCAGCCGCGATGCGTTCGAGATGTCGCTGACCAGCCGGTCGAGCCGGCGCACGTCATGTTCGATCACGTCCAGAAGCTTTTCGCGGTGCTCTTCCTTCCGGACCATGCGCAGAGAGCCCACGGCAGAGCGCAAGGAGGCCAGCGGGTTCTTGATTTCATGGCTGACGTCGGCGGCAAATTGTTCGTTCGCGTCGATCCGGTCATACAGAGCCGTCACCATGCCGCGCATCGCGATCGACAGGCGCCCTATTTCATCCGGGCGGGCCGAAAGATCGGGGATGCGCACGCGGCCCGGGGCCATCGCCCGGCTGTCGCGGTCGCGCCCGATCTCTGCCGCCGCGGCAAGGTCGGACAGGGGGTTGGCAATGGTCGAGGCCAAAACCAGCGACAGGCCGATCGAGACCAGAAGCGCGATCACGAACATCTGCAGGATCTGCTCGCGCTCGTCGCGCACGAGGTGGTCGATCTCGCCCTCGGCCGAGGTCACGCCCACCACACCGAGGACGACGCCATTGCGCACGACCGGGGTCGCGACGGCAAATTGCGCGCCCCCCTCTGAGCCCTGCCCGGTCCGGAACGGCGTGCCGCCCGATTTGGCCTCGGGGAACAGCTTGCGGGTGATTTCCTCGCCCGATGCCTTGACCTTGCTGGCCGGATTGCCGTTGAGAACGCCGGAAATGCCGTCCCAGACCAGGTTGAGGAAATCGCTGATGATGGTCGAGCGCCGGCCGGTCGCAGCCTCGTCCCGCGGGGCGCCGACCGATTTTGCCAGAAGCGCGCCATTGGCATCGAACAGAAAGGCCTCGACGCCCGGGCCGACCGTTGCGTGTTGCAGGCGCTGCGCAAGGGCGGCGCTGTCGGCGGCAGCGACGGTGCCATCCGTGGGCAGGCCGGCCTCGATCACATTGGCGATCAGCCGCGCCTCGTTGACCAGACCCTCTTCGCGCTGGTTGACCAGACTGTCGCGGAACGGGTTCATGAAAAGGACGCCGGCCACCAGGATCACCAGCGCCAGCAGGTTGAACACGATGATCTTGCGGGCCAGCGGCGAGTGGTTCAGCGAGACGATGCCACGCCGCTTGCGGCCATCGCGCAGCGAGGCTTCGACCAGGTTTTCAGGCGCTTCCCAGTCTTCCCCCAAAAGCAATCCCCCGGGCCGATGTCCCGGTTTGGGGTCGCGCTGCTGCGCCGGGGTGACTTGCGAGACTGCGGTCATTCTTCGTTGTAACGATAGCCGATGCCGTACAGAGTCTCGATGGCCGAGAACGTGTCGTCCACCGCGCGCATCTTCTTGCGCAAGCGCTTGATATGGCTGTCGATGGTGCGGTCATCGACATAGACCTGATCGTCATAGGCCACGTCCATCAGCTGATCGCGGCTTTTCACGAAGCCGGGCCGCTGGGCCAGCGCCTGCAACAGCATGAATTCGGTCACGGTCAGCGAGACATCCATCCCCTTCCACGACACCGAATGGCGGAGGGGATCCATGCGCAGATTGCCGCGGTCCATGATCTTGGTTTCTTCGGTCACGGCGACCTCGCCGGTCTGGATCGCATCCTGGCGGCGCAGCAGGGCGCGGATGCGTTCAACCAGAAGGCGCTGGCTGAAGGGCTTTTTCACATAATCGTCGGCCCCCATGCGCAGGCCCAGAACCTCGTCGATCTCGTCATCCTTGGAGGTCAGGAAGATGACCGGCATCGAAGACTTGGTCCGCAGCCGCTGCAAAAGGTCCATCCCGTCCATCCGGGGCATCTTGATGTCCAACACCGCCATGTCCGGCATGCGCCGGTTGAATGCATCCAGCGCGGATTGGCCGTCATTGAAGGTCTCAACCTCGAAACCTTCCGCTTCCAAAGTCATTGAGACGGACGTCAGGATATTCCTGTCGTCGTCCACAAGGGCGATCCTGGCCATTTTGGCTATCCTTATCTGCTCGGTTTGCCTAATTTATGTCGTATGATCGGTTTTCAGCCCATGAGAATCAACAGCTAAGTGCGAATCACCGGGCCGTTGCCGTTCATTCAGGCCCTAAAACTGCAAAGAAATGACTAATTTGCCGCAGTACCTTGTCTTCGTCCGTTTTGATTGCGCTAACCTGCGCCTGATTGCGCTAACGATGGAAATGAACGCTTTTCTCCTTTGAAATCTGCATGTTATAGCGAAAATACACAAAGCCCCATGGCCCGGGGCGGGTGGGGCGGCCGTTGGCCCGGCCGTGAGTTTTGAAATCTGGGGATGTCGCGGTTGCGGCGAAGGGAGCTTGCACTATGACTTATGGGCGCGTGAACACGGCCATGCGGCTGGAAGATCAGGGTATTTCCGGACTGGGGAATGTCTATTACAACCTGATCGAGCCCGCTCTGGTCGAAGCTGCGGTGCAACGCCGCGAGGGCAAGCTTGGCCTCGGCGGGGCTTTCCTGTGCGAGACCGGGCAGTTCACCGGCCGGTCGCCCAAGGACAAGTTCGTCGTGCGCACTCCATCGGTCGAAGCTTCGATCTGGTGGGAGAACAACGCGCCGATGACGGTCGATGCCTTTGACCGGCTTCATGCCGACATGCTGGCCCATATGCAGGGGCGCGATTACTTCGTGCAGGATCTTTACGCCGGCGCCGATCCGATCCACCGCGTCGATGTGCGGATGGTGACCGAAATGGCTTGGCACGGGCTTTTCATTCGCCATCTGCTGCGCCGCCCGACGCGGAGCGAACTCGACACGTTCCGCCCGGACTGGACCGTGATCAACTGCCCGTCCTTCAAGGCCGACCCGGCGCGGCACGGCTGCCGGACCGAGACGGTCATCGCGCTCAACTTCGACAAGAAGCTGATCCTGATCGGAAATACCGCCTATGCGGGCGAGAACAAGAAGGCGGTCTTCACCCTTCTGAACTACCTTCTGCCGGAAAAGGGCGTGATGGCGATGCATTGTTCGGCCAACCATGCCATCGGCAATCCGGTCGACACGGCGGTGTTCTTCGGCCTGTCGGGCACCGGCAAGACCACGCTCAGCGCCGACCCGTCGCGCATGCTGATCGGCGATGACGAGCATGGCTGGTCTGACCGCGGCACCTTCAACTTTGAAGGCGGCTGCTATGCCAAGACGATCAACCTGTCGGCCGAGGCCGAGCCCGAGATCTATGCCACGACCCACCGCTTCGGTACCGTGGTCGAGAACATGGTCCATGACCCCGAGACGCTGGAACTGGACTTCGCCGACGACAGCCTGACCGCGAATACGCGCTGCGCCTATCCGCTCGACTATATCTCGAACGCTTCGGTCACGGGTCTGGGCGGGCATCCGCGCCATGTGGTGATGCTGACCTGCGACGCCTTCGGGGTGCTGCCGCCGATCGCGCGGCTGACGCCGGCGCAGGCGATGTACCACTTCCTGTCGGGCTTCACCTCGAAGGTGGCGGGAACCGAACGCGGCGTGACCGAGCCGCAGCCGACCTTCTCAACCTGCTTTGGCGCCCCCTTCATGCCGCGCCGTCCCGAGGTCTACGGCAAGCTGCTGGAGGACAAGATCGCCAAGCACGGCGCTTCGTGCTGGCTGGTCAACACCGGCTGGACCGGCGGCGCCTATGGCACGGGATCGCGGATGCCGATCAAGGCGACGCGGGCGCTGTTGTCGGCGGCGCTGGACGGAACGCTGGCCGGGGCCACGTTCCGCAAGGACCCGAACTTCGGCTTTGACGTGCCGGTCACCGTGCCGGGGGTGGACGACAAGCTTCTGGACCCGCGCCGCACCTGGGCTTCGGGCGCGGAATATGACGCGCAGGCCCGCAAGCTGGCCGGCATGTTCGCCGCCAATTTCGCGCAGTACCTGCCCTTCATCGACGAAGACATCAAGGCCGCCGCAATCTGAACAGGCCGGCTAGATCCCAAGCGCCTGACGGGCCAGGTTGAGGCCCGTCAGCACCATCAGGACCTGCGTCCAGCGCCGGAACTGATCCTGGTTCAGCCGGTCCTGCATCCGGTTGCCCACGATCTGCCCGACCTGTGCTGGCAGCGTGAGGGCCAGCGAAAAGCCCGCCGTCTGCGCGTTGAGAACACCCGAATGCAGATGCGCCAGCAACAAAACGAAGGCGCCCATCAGAAAGACCACGCCCTGCACCCGGACCGTCTCGCGCTTGTCGGCGTTGATCGACAGAAGGTAAACCAGCAGCGGCGGCCCCCAGATGCCCGACACGCCGCCGTAAAGCCCGCCGATCGCCCCCAGCAGCCATTCCGCGCGCCGCCGATGTTCCAGCCGCAGCGCCATATTGCGCCCGGACAGTTGCAGCAGGGCAAAGATCGTGATCGGCACGCCCAGAAGCGCCAGAAAGACCCGCTGCGGGATGGCATGGACGAAGGCGGCCGAGATGACGATGAAAACCGCGGTCACCGTGAGGAACCGCCAATAGGCACGCGAGGTTTCCAGCGCGGGGGCAAGGCCCTGACGCGTCGCCTGGGTAACGTTGGTCACGAAAGTTGGCAGGATCAGACCTGCCAGCGCCACCTCGCGCGGCAGAAAGGACGTGAAGGCCCCCATCATGATCAGCGGCATGGCAAAACCCACCGCGCCCTTCACATAGCCTGCGAAGAAGGTGATCGCCATCGCAGCCCAGAAGGCCGGGGCGGACAGGCTCGCCATGAAGAATGCCACGCGCCTTCCTAGCCCAGTGCCGTGCCAAGGAAAACCACCGGCTGCAAATCGGCAAAGTTACTTTGCTGCGCATTTTCAGCCAAAGTAGAAATTATATTGCGCTGCCGATGCGAACAAGCTATGCCCTTCGCAACTGCAGAATCTGTGAGGACGCCATGCCGCATGATGGACAAGCCCTGCCGCAATCGCCGCTTCTGACCGAGGGACTGGCGCTGACCGGCCCGGCCTTGGCCGAGGTGCAGGCCCATCTGGCGACGGCGCGCGACGCTTTGGCCGCGCGCGTCACGGTGGCGGGCAAGATTTCGGCGGCAGCGCTGGAAACCCATCAATACGCGGCGCATGGCCTCGCCTGGCTTGCGACCTATGTGCAGGGCCTGACCCAATTGCAGGCCTGGGCCGAGGGGCTGCACAGCGCGGGCAAGCTGGGCGAGACCGAGGGCCTGATCCTGCAGCTTGGCTTTGGCGAATACCTCGCGCAGATCGCCGGTGGCATCGCGATGAGCCAGAATGAGATCGCCCGCGCTGCCGATCTGGGAATTGCGCCCTATCAGCCCGGCGCAGCGGCGCAGGCTCTGATCGCCGCCGCCCATGACGCGGCCCGGATGCGGCTGGTGGCCCTGATGCGGGCACGCAACGGCGCTGCGACCTTCGAAGCTTCGGGTCTGGATGACGAGTTGGAGATGATCCGCGACCAGTTCCGCCGCTTCGCCGACGAAGAGGTCATCCCGCACGCCCATGGCTGGCACCTGAAGGACGAGCTGATCCCGCTGGATATCATCACCAAGCTCGCGGAAATGGGCGTCTTTGGCCTGACCATCCCGGAAGAGCATGGCGGCTTCGGCCTGCCCAAGGCGGCCATGGTCGTGGTGTCCGAGGAACTGTCGCGCGGCTATATCGGCGTGGGCTCGCTCGGCACCCGCAGCGAGATTGCCGCCGAACTGATCCTGTGCGGCGGCACGCCTGAACAAAAGGCGCAGTGGCTGCCCAAGATTGCCAGCGCCGAAATCCTGCCCACCGCCGTCTTTACCGAGCCCAACACCGGGTCCGACCTTGGCGCGCTGCGGACGCGCGCAGTGCGCGAGGGCGAGGATTGGGCGATCACCGGCAACAAGACATGGATCACCCATGCCGCCCGCGCCCATGTGATGATGCTGATGGCGCGCACCGATCCCGACACCAGGGATTACCGCGGCCTCAGCCTGTTTCTGGCTGAAAAGACTCCGGGCACCGCAGAGGACCCCTTCCCCACGCCCGGCATGACCGGCGGCGAGATCGAGGTTCTGGGCTATCGCGGCATGAAGGAATACGAACTCGCCTTCGACAATTTCGCGGTCAAGGGCGAAAACCTTCTCGGCGGCGTGACGGGCCAGGGCTTCAAGCAGTTGATGCAGACCTTTGAATCGGCCCGCATCCA
Source organism: bacterium (assembly GCA_016124195.1). Classification (GTDB taxonomy): domain Bacteria; phylum Pseudomonadota; class Alphaproteobacteria; order Rhodobacterales; family Rhodobacteraceae; genus Stagnihabitans. The sequence continues at coordinate 235,856 of WGOE01000005.1, forward strand.
GACGGCGGCGCGGGCGATCGGCGTGGCGCAGGCCGCCATGGAAACCGCGATGCGCTATGCGACCGACCGCATCCAGTTCGGCAAGCCCTTGATCGAGTTTCCGCGCGTCGCCGCCAAACTGGCGATGATGGCGGTGGAAATCGCCATTTCGCGCCAGATCACCTATCACGCCGCGCGCGAGAAAGATCAGGGCAAGCGCTGCGATCTGGAGGCCGGGATGGCCAAGCTTCTGGCCGCGCGGGTGGCCTGGGCCGCGGCCGATACCGGCGTGCAGATCCACGGCGGCAACGGCTTTGCGATGGAATATGTGGCCTCGCGTCTCTTGTGCGACGCGCGCATCCTGTCGATTTTTGAGGGGGCCGCCGAAATTCAGGCGCAGGTAATCGCGCGCCGGCTGCTGGACTGACGGGCCGCCTGAGGCTACCTCTCTTCCGACAAGGGAGGCGCGGATGGCAGAGCAGCGGCTGGCGTTGATCACCGGGGTGTCGGGCTTCATCGCCAAGCATGTGGCCTTGCGCTACCTGCAGGCTGGCTGGTCGGTGCGCGGCACCCTGCGCAGCCTTGAGCGCGCCGACGAGGTACGGGCGGCACTGGCCCCGCATCTGGACCCGGCCATCCTGCGCCGGCTGAGCTTTGCCGCGGCGGACCTGACCTCGGATGAGGGCTGGGCTGCGGCCGCGACGGGCGCGCATCTTCTGGTGCATACCGCCTCGCCCTTCCCGATGTCGCAGCCAAAGGATGCGGCGGTGCTGCTGCGTCCGGCGGTCGAGGGCACGCTGCGCGCGTTGAGGGCGGCCCGGGCCGCCGGCATCCGGCGCGCGATTGTGACCTCCTCCACTGTGGCCGTGATCGACGAGACCCGCGCCGGCACCCAGGACGAGCGCAACTGGTGCGACCTGACGGCGCCCGGCACCAGCGCCTATGCCATGTCCAAGACCATGGCCGAGCGCGCGGCCTGGGAATTTGTAGCAAAGGAGGCGCCCGAAATGGCGCTGACCTGCATCAATCCAGGTTTCGTGATGGGGCCGCCGCTGGACCGCCACTTCGGCACCTCGCTCAATGTGGTCAGGCGCATTCTGGCCGGGCGCGACCCTATGGTGCCGATGATCGGATTTGTCTGCGTGGACGTGCGCGATGTGGCCGAGATGCATCTGCGCGCCGCCCTGCGCTCCGAAACCGCCGGCAAGCGCTATCTGGCCGCAGCCGGGACGATGACGATGCCCGACATGGCGCGAGTGCTGAAGGCCGCCTACCCCTACCGGCGCATTCCGACCCGGGTGGCGCCCTATGCCGTGCTGCGCGCGCTGGCGCTGTTTGATGGCGCGATCAGGGGCATCCTGCCCTCGGTCGGCAAGATGTACGACGTATCGAACGCCCGGGCGCAGGCCGAGATGGCGATGCGCTTCATCGAACCGGCCGATGCGCTGCTGGCGAGTGCCGAGTGGCTTTTGACCAACAAGGCGGTCTAGGGCGCGAATTCGGCCGGGATGCCGTCGCGACCGTCAAGAACCAGATCGCAGATCAGCCGGGCCGCCTCGGGGGCGATGCCAAAGCCGATCTTGAAACCGCCATTGGCGATGAAATGGCCGGGCCTGCCGGGCCAGGCGCCCAGCAGGGGCCCACGGCTGGCGGCGCGCGGGCGCAGGCCGGCCCAGCGCGCCACCTCGGGCGCGTCGCGCAAAAGCGGTACGAGGTCACGCGCCCGGGCCAGAAGCGCGTCGGCCTGCGCATCGGTGGTGCGCGCCGCGGTCCACTGGTTTTCAGTGGTCGAGCCGATGGCCACGCTGCCATCGGCATGCGGCACGATGTGCAGACCATCGATGAAAAGCTGCGGGCGGGCGGCATGGCCGGGCAGATGGACCGCGACCGCCTGCCCCTTGACCCCCTGCCCCGCCTTGCGGCCCAGATCGCGGCTCAACGCCTCTAGCCCGGCGGCTCCGATGGCCCAGATCACGGCGCCCTGCTCTTCAGCCTCGCCCAGCACGATCTCGGCCGCCTTTGCGCTGAGGGCTGCGGTCAGTGCGGCCAGCGCCTGCTGCGGATGCACCCGCGCCGACAGGGTGTCATGGATCAAAAAGCCGCTGGCAGCCGGCGGTTCCCAATCGGCACCGGTCGCGGGCACGACCCGCCAGTGCGCGCGGCCTTGCCAGAGCGTCTCGGCCGCGAGGCCCCGCGCACGGGCCAGCGCCACGGCCGCGGCATCGGCCAGACCCTGCAACCGCCCCGCGCGCGCATAGCCGGCCGAAAGGCCCGATGCCGCCTCGACCGCGCGCCACCAGTCCTCGGCCGCGAGAAGGCTCGCCAGCTGAAACGCCTTGACCGGATTCCACCCCTCGGGCGTGTGGGGGGCCAAGGCGCCGACCAGACCGCCGCTGGCCCCCGCGCCGATTCTTTCGCTTTCGATCAGGCGGACGCGGGCGCCGCGCTGAACGGCCTCCCAAGCGACGGAAAGGCCGAAGATTCCGCCGCCGCGCACCGTCAGATCGGCTCTTGTCATTCCCGGCTCCCTTGCCCATGGTCCGCGCGACAAGGGGCTTACGGCAAATGGCAGGCGGTGAACAGGCGGAAGGTCTGGACTGGCGGGACGGGATCGTGCCGGTCTCGCGGAGGTTCGACGACCCCTATTTTTCGTTGGCCGGCGGTCTGGCCGAAACCCGGCATGTGTTTCTGACCGGCAACGGCTTGCCCGAGCGGCTGCGGCCCGGCTTTCACATCGCGGAGCTTGGCTTTGGCACCGGGCTCAATTTGTTGGCGACCCATCTGCTGGCCCCGGACATGGCGCTGCATTACACGAGTTTCGAGGCCTTCCCGATCAGCGCTGCCGCCATGGCCCAAAGCCACGCGGCCTTTCCCGAGGCCGCCGCCGTGTCTGCCCCCCTGGTAGCAGCCTGGGCGCAGGGGCAGCGCCGCTTCACGCTGGGCGCGATCACGGTCGAGGTGATCGAGGCCGATGCCCGCACCGCCCTGCCCCTCTGGTCCGGGCGGGCCGATGCCTGGTATCTGGACGGCTTTTCGCCCGCCAAGAACCCCGAGCTTTGGGGCGAAGCCCTGATGGCCGAGGTCGCCCGCCACACGGCCAAGGGCGGAACCTTTGCCACCTATACCGCCGCGGGCCATGTGCGCCGCGCCCTGCAGGCGGCAGGATTTCACGTCACCCGCGCCAAAGGCTTTGGCACCAAGCGTCACATGAGCACCGGAGTCCTGTCATGAACCGCAATTCGACGCGGGGCATCTGGCTCATGATCGCAACCGTCTTCACCTTTGCCATGCAGGACGGTTTTTCGCGCCATCTGGCCGAAACCTACAACACTCTGATGGTGGTGATGATCCGCTATTGGGTCTTTGCAGCTTTTGTGCTGATCCTGGCCCTGCGCCAACCGCAAACCCTGGCGGCGATCCGGTCAAGGCGGCTGCACTGGCACATGCTGCGTGCGGTGCTGCTGGTGGGCGAGATCTGTGTGGTGGTCTATGCCTATACCCTGATCGGCCTGATCCAGAGCCTCGCCATCTTCACGGTTTGCCCCCTGTTCGTGGTGGCGATGTCCGGGCCGATCCTGGGCGAAAGGCTCAGCCTCAAACGCTGGCTGGCGGTGGGGTTCGGCTGCATCGGCGTACTGGTGCTGCTGCGGCCCGGTGCAAGCGGCTTTGGCTGGCCGATGCTGCTGCCGGTGGCCTCGGCCTTCATGTTCGCGCTCTATTCCGTGCTGACCCGTCTGACCACGCGGGACGAGCCCTTCTTCGCCGCCTTCTTCTGGCCTCCGATCATAGGGGCCGGGCTGATGACCGTGATCGGCCTGCCGCACTGGCAAGCGATCAGCCCGCGCGACTGGATCTACATGGCCTGTTATGCCGCGATTTCGGTGCTGTCGAACTGGCTCTTGCAAAAGACCTATCAGGCGGCGGAGGCTTCGGTCGTCCAGCCCTTTGCCTATCTGCAGATCGTCTTCATTTCCGGGATCGGCATCGTGATCTATGGCGAGGCGCTTAACACGCAGATGATCCTTGGCACGGTTCTGGTCGTGCTGGCCGGGCTTTACGCGCTGACCCAGGCCCGGCAGGAGGCGTCTGCATGACAGAGCAGAACACCCGTCGCGGCATCGGGATGATGCTGGCTGCGGTCATCGTCTTTTCCGCGCAGGACGGGATCACCCGGCATCTGACCACGCTTTACCCGGTCCAGATGGTGGTGATGCTGCGGTTCTGGTTCTTTGCGCTGTTCGTGATCTGGCTGTCGGCGCGCCAACCGGGTGGCCTGCGCGCCGCCGTCCACACCCGGCAAATGCCGCTGCACATCCTGCGCGGCCTGCTTTTGGTGTTTCAGATCAGCATCGTGGGCCTGGCCTTCGCCCACAACGGCCTGATCGAGACGCATTCGCTCTTGACCAGCTATCCCTTGATGGTCGCCGCACTTTCGGGCCCGGTCTTGGGCGAAAAGGTCGGCTGGCGGCGCTGGACGGCGATCATCCTGGGGTTCATCGGCATTCTGGTCATGCTGCGGCCGGGCCTGTCGATCCTGTCGATCTGGGCGATGCTGCCGCTGATCGCGGCGCTGATCTTTGCGCTTTACGCGCTGCTGACGCGCTACGCCGCACGCAAGGACGCGGCGCAGGTCAGCTTCTTCTGGACCGGCATCGTCGGCGCGGTCGGCATGACCTTTTTCGGCCTGCCGGTCTGGACCGCGATGGCCGGGGCCGACTGGGGCTGGATGCTGCTCTTGTGCTGCACCTCGTGTCTTGGCCATTATTTCCTGATCCGGGCCTATGACCTCGCCGAGGCGAGCGCCATCCAGCCCTTCGCCTATCTGCAACTGGTCTTCATCGCCTTCGTCGGCCTGTTCGTGTTTCACGAAACGCTGCGGATCAGCGTGGTCGTCGGGTCCGCCATCGTGATTGGCGCGGGCCTTTTCACCCTGTGGCGCCAGAGGGTCACCGGCCGCGGCTGAGCTGGCAAGGCAGTGGGGCGGCGGTGAGGGGTTTTCTTTCGCAGCCGGTTTGGGCATATTAGAATCATTCCAAACTGAGGACCTCAGATGATCTCCAGCTTTACCCAGCGGCGCCGCTTTTCCGATCTTTCCGAACAAGAGGTCCTGGCGCTGGCCATCTCGTCCGAGGAAGACGACGCCCAGATCTATCGCAGCTATGCCCAGATGTTGCGCGCCGAATATCCAGGCTCGGCGGCCGTCTTCGACGACATGGCGGTCGAGGAGGATGGCCACCGCCGCCGGTTGATCGAACAGCATCGCATCCGCTTTGGCGATGTCATCCCCTTGATCCGGCGCGAACATGTCGCGGGGTATTACGCGCGCCGGCCGATCTGGCTGACCAAGAACCTGCCGCTGGAAACCATCCGGTCGGAGGCCGCAGGGATGGAGGCGCAGGCGGCGCGGTTCTATCTGCTCGCCGCTGCCCATACCTCGGACGCGGCGACGCGCAAGCTCTTGGGCGATCTGGCGGCGGCCGAGGCGGGCCACGAGAAGACCGCCGACCGGCTGGAGGCCAAGCACCTGCCCGGCGACGTACGCGAGCAAGAAGACGAGGGCGCGCGGCGCCAGTTCATCCTGACCTGGGTGCAGCCGGGGCTGGCGGGGCTGATGGATGGGTCGGTTTCGACCCTGGCACCGATCTTCGCCACGGCCTTTGCCACGCAGAACAGCCACACCACGCTTCTGGTCGGCATGGCGGCTGCGGTCGGGGCCGGCATCTCGATGGGCTTCACCGAGGCGGCGCATGACGACGGCGTGCTGTCGGGGCGCGGCAGTCCGATCAAGCGCGGGCTGGCCAGCGGCATCATGACGGCGGTGGGCGGCCTCGGCCATGCCCTACCCTATCTGCTGCCGCAGTTCTGGACCGCGACGATCATTGCCATGGTTGTGGTTTTCTTTGAGCTTTGGGCCATTGCCTGGATCCAGAACCGCTATATGGAGACGCCCTTCCTGCGCGCCGCCTTGCAGGTTGTCGTGGGCGGTGCTTTGGTCTTTGCCGCAGGGGCGCTGATCGGAGGAGGCTGAAACATGTACCGCAAGGGCGAGGTGAGCTATGTCCCGATCCCCTTGCCCGACCGTGTGCAGATGCCGCCGGACGAGGCGCTGGCCGCGGCGCAGGCCTTTCTGGCCCGCATGAAGACGCGCCATTCGGTGCGCCAGTATTCGACTGAAGTTGTGCCCGAGGCGTTGATCACGACCTGCATCGCTGCCGCTGGCACGGCTCCCTCGGGCGCCAACCATCAGCCGTGGTTCTTTGCCGCGATCTCCAACCCCGCGATGAAGGCCCGCATCCGCGCCGCCGCCGAAGAGGAAGAGCGCGCCTTTTACGCGGGCGGCGCCGGGGATGAATGGCTTGCGGCACTGGAACCGATCGGCACCGGCATCGCCAAACCGCACCTGACCGATGCGCCCTGGCTGATCGTGGTCTTTGCCCAGCGTTGGGGTACGACCGAGGACGGCACGCGCTACAAGAATTACTACGTGCCCGAAAGCGTGGGCATTGCCACCGGATTGCTGATCACGGCAATCCACCATGCCGGGCTCGTGTGTCTGGAGCATACGCCCAACCCGATGAAATTCCTGCCAGAACTCTGCGGCAGGCCTGCCAGCGAAAAGGCGGTGATGATCCTGCCGGTGGGCTATCCCGCGCCCGAAGCCACCGTGCCCGCCGTGGCCAAGCGCAAGAAACCCTTCGATGCGATCTGCCAGGTCTTCCCCTGAAGGCCCGCGGTGGGCAGTCCAGAACAAAGGAAAGGCGAGACCATGAAAATCCTTTCGGAAAACAAGGCCTTTGGCGGGCGGCAGCTGGTCGCCTCGCATCCCTCCCCCTCTTGTCAGGGCGAAATGACCTTCGGCCTTTTCCTGCCCAAAGAGGCCGAGGCCGGCCGGGTGCCCGTGTTATGGTATCTGTCGGGCCTGACCTGCACGCATGAGAATGCCATGGTCAAGGCCGGCGCGCAGGGCTGGGCGGCGCGCGAAGGGATTGCGCTGGTGTTTCCCGATACTTCGCCGCGCGGTTCGGGGGTGGCGGATGATCCGGCCTTCGATCTGGGCCAGGGGGCGGGCTTCTATGTGGACGCGACCTGCGCGCCTTGGGCGCCGCATTTCAAGATGTGGTCCTATCTGACGATGGACCTGCCCGCGCTGGTCTTCGAGGCCTTTGCGCTGGACCGCGACCGGCAGGCGATCACCGGACATTCGATGGGCGGGCATGGCGCGCTGACCTTGGCCCTCACCCATCCCGAAAGGTTCCGTTCGGTTTCGGCCTTTGCGCCGATCTGCAACCCGACGCAATCAGACTGGGGCCGCAAGCAGTTCACCGCCTATCTTGGCGCGAACGAGGCCGATTGGGCGCTGCATGACGCCTCGATCCTGCTGCGCGAACGCGGGCTCGACCTGCCCTTGCTGATCGACCAGGGCAGCGCGGACAAGTTCATCGACCTCTTGATGCCCGGCGCGATCGAGGCCGCCATCGCCGCCAGCCACACCCGTGGGACCTACCGGCTGCAGCCGGGCTATGACCACAGCTATTTCTTCGTCTCGACCTTCATGGAGGATCATGTGGCCTTTCACGCCCGGGCCCTGAAGGCATGACGCTTTATATCGATGCCGACGCCTGCCCGGTGAAGGACGAGGCAGAGCGGGTGGCGACCCGGCTGCGCGTCAGAATGGTTCTGGTGTCGAACGGCGGCATCCGGCCCTCGGCCAATCCATGGGTCGAAAGCGTCTTCGTGGCGCAGGGCCCGGACGAGGCGGACAAATGGATCGCGCAGGCCTGCGGGCCGGGCGATGTCGTGGTCACAGGGGACATTCCGCTGGCCGCGCGCTGCGTCGAGGCCGGGGCGCGGGTGGTCAAGCACAATGGCGAAGAGCTGACGCGGGCCAATATCGGCATGGTTCTGGCGACGCGCGACCTGATGGCCGATCTGCGCTCGGCCGACCCGTTCCGGCAGGGCGGCGCCAAGATGTTCGGCAAGGCCGACCGGTCCCGGTTTCTGGACGTACTGGACCGGGTGCTGCGGGCGGCTCAGTCGGGCGCCGGCTGATCAGCCCAGCACGTCGCCCGCCAGATCCCGCTCTGCCGGCGTCACGCTGGCGGGCTGACGGAAATACGCACGGATACAATCGTTCAGGGGATCGGAAAGCTGGCCCATGGCGCAGCGCAGGTCGACCAGAGCCTCGGCCGTCCAGACAGGCCGGGATTCAGCAAGGTCGAAGGCCGCATCGCAATAGGCGACGCCCAGGAGGGACGACAGCACCCGGTTTTCCTGGGTGATGAACTCCCGGACGCCGGCGAATTCCTCCCGCGTCAGCCGGAACTTCGGCCCCCGGATGCCGATCAGGGGATCGGTGTCCAGATGCTGCCGCAACGGATTGACCGCGCCACTCACGAAAAGCGGCAGTTGGGCGTTCACATATCCGATCAGCCGCGTTGCAAGGTCCGACATGCTGTCATTCGACCGGATCACCCTGAAATCTGCAATCTCGCCCAGCCCGAAGGCCTTGATCAGCACCTCTGGTGGCGAGGGTCGATCCGCAATCCCGGCGCCGAAGGGAACACAGGTGATCTGCGGCCAGAGCCTGAGACATCTTTGCAGCTTGTCGCGTGCGCCGAGCTTTCTGACCTCGAACGGCTGGCCGTGGCGCACGGTGGTCTGGGTCATGCTGATCAGGAACTCCAGCGGCGGCCTGACAAAGATCACCGGGGCGAGGCTGCGTCCCGCCCCGCGCACCAGATCAAGAAACCGGGCGAGGCCGGCATCGGGGATTTCGGCGATGTTTTCGCCCGAAAGGATCAGACCGCCATCCTGCGACAAGGCCTGGCTAATCTGATCGGTGAAGTGGTCCTTCAAGCCGACCGGGCTCAGCCCGCGGCGCACGAGTTCCTGCCGGCCTTCCCACCCTTCGGAGAAGGCCACGATCATTGGGAAGGAGTGGTTCGAATGGACCTGGCCATTCGGCCATCGGATCTTTGCATAGAAATGCCCAGCCTTGGCAAGTGCGGCCGGATTCTGCGCGAAGGTCTCCTGCACCGAGGTCGAACCGGTCTTGGGCAAGCCAAGATGCAGAACGAGCCGATTGCTGTCCGAAGTCTGAATCCTGACCTCCGTCCTGGTAGGTGGTCCGCCCGGCCCGGTTTCGCGAGTCCGACAGGCCCTGGGCACCGACGCCGCAGCAGCCCGCAAGAAAATGATGCGGGGATTCCCTTGACCCGTCAACATGACCTGCGGTCCGATCGGGGTTCGTCGCCGAGCCGGAAGGGCGTGCGGTTTCCTCCGCGCCGTGCTTGCCGCTGGTCCGCAAGCGGCGCGACCTTCGGTGTCGCATCCGTGACAGAAGCTGGCGCCGCGCCTTTGCTAAGTGTGGGGCATGACGCGGGAAATCTCTCTCAAGCCGATCGGCGTCGTGGCCGAGACCCCGGTGGTCGAGCGGACCTCGCGCCATGTATTTCTGGGCATTGCGGCGGCGATGTGCGGGTCTGCGGTCTTCTCGCTCAACGATCTGTGCATCAAGCACCTGTCGGGCGCCTATGCGCTGCATCAGGTCATTCTGGTGCGGGCCTTTGTGGGCGTGGCCTTCATCCTGGGTTTTGCGGCGGTTTCGGGACAAAGGCGGATCTGGTACACGAAACGGCCCTGGATGCACCTGTTGCGGTCCTCGATCGTGATGATCTCGAATGCGACGTATTTTCTGGGGCTGGCGGCGCTGCCGCTGGCGGATGCCGCGGCGATAGGCTTTGTGGCACCGCTTTTGCTGACCATGCTGTCGGTCCTGATCCTGCGCGAGAAGGTGGGCTGGCATCGCTGGGGAGCGGTGGTGGTGGGGTTGATCGGCGTCGTGGTCATGCTGCGGCCGGAAGGGCAGTTCCGCTGGGCCGCGGTTCTGGTTCTGATCTCGGCCCTTTGCTATGCCACGACGCAGACCATGACGCGGATGTTCCGCGATACCGAAAGTGCGGTGACCATCAATTTCTACACGCAGGTGGCCTTCGTGGTAGTATCGTCCTCGATGGGCCTCTTTGTCGGAGATGGGCATCTGGCCGGCTCCCCGGACGCCTCGCTGGCCTTTCTGTTCCGGCCCTGGATCCTGCCGGTCGAGGGCGACTGGATCTATTTTCTGGGCACCGGGCTTGCGGTGGCGATCGGCGGGCTGTTGATGAGCCAGGCCTACCGCATGAACGAGGCGGCGCTGGTCGCCCCGTTTGAATATACCTCGATGCCGCTGGCCATCCTGTGGGGCTTTGTCTTCTTTGGCACTTTCCCCGACTTGCAGGGCTGGGTGGGGATTGCGCTGATCATCGGCGCGGGGCTTTATACCTTGTGGCGGGAAACAGTGAGGCGGCATGGGCGTTGAGGCGGTGATTTTCGATATTGGCAATGTGCTGACCCGCTGGCAGCCCGAGGCCTTCTATGACCGGGTGATCGGAGAGGCGCGGCGCCGCGCCCTGTTTGCCGAGGTCGACCTGCACCGGATGAACGACGACATCGATGCCGGCGCGAGGTTCCGCGAGACGATCTATGACTGGGCCGACCGCCACCCCGCCTGGCGTGACGAGGTGCGCATGTGGTACGACCGCTGGATCGAATTGGCCACGCCGCGCATCGAAGGCTCGATCGCGCTGTTGCGGGCGCTGCGGGCCAAGGGCGTGCCGGTCTTTGCGCTGACAAATTTCGGGCGGGACTCGTTCGAAGAGGCGATCCCGAAGCTGGATTTCCTGACCGAGTTCGACCGCCACTATGTCTCGGGGCGGCTGGGGGTGATGAAGCCCGATCCGCGCATTTATCAGCTGGTGGAGGAGGATTGCGGCATCGCACCCGACCGGTTGATCTTTGCCGACGACCGGGCCGACAATATCGCGGCGGCGGCGGCTCGGGGCTGGAAAACCCATCAATTCGAAAGCTGGCAAGGCTGGGCGCGCCGTCTGGTGGCCGAAGGCCTGCTGACGCAGCAGGAGGCCGGACTGTGACCACGCCATTCATCGGGCCAGAGGCCGAAAGCGTGCTGACCTGGACAGGGCTGATCGCGGCCCTTGAGGCCGGGCACCGCCTGCCCCGGGCCGATATCGCCGATCTGTTCCTGTATCGCGGCAAGGACACCATGCTGGACCGCGCCGCCTGGATCGACGGGCTGGGCGCATTGGTGAAGGTGGGCACCATCCACCCGGGCAATGCGGCGCTGGGGTTGCCAACGATCAACGGGATCGTGACGCTTTACAATGACAAGACCGGCGTTCTGGACGCGCTTTTGGATTTTCACCTGATCACCAAATGGAAAACCGCCGGCGACAGCCTGCTGGCGGCCAGCAAACTGGCGCGCAAGGAGTCCAAGGTCTTCCTGCTGGTCGGCGCCGGGGCCGTGGCGCGCAGCATGGTTCAGGCCTATTCCGCCCTGTTCCCCGAGGCGCGCTTCGTCATCTGGAACCGCAGCCCCGAAGGCGCCGCCCGCTTTGCCGCCGAAGACCCGCGCATCAGCGTGGCCCCGGATCTTGAGGCCGCGGTCAAGGGCGCCGATGTGATCTGCACCGCCACCATGTCGCAAGCGCCCCTGGTCCGGGGCGAATGGCTGCAACCGGGCCAGCATCTGGACCTGATCGGCGCCTATACGCCCGCCATGCGCGAGGTGGATGACGCGGCGATGCGGCGCGCTTCGGTCTTTGTGGACTCGCGCGCCACGACGCTGCACCACATCGGAGAGCTGATCGATCCGCTCGCCAGCGGGGCGATCACCGAGGCGGATGTGAAGGCAGATTTCTACGACATCGCCTCGGGCGCGATGCGGCGTCACAGCGCGGACGAGATCACGATCGCCAAGAACGGCGGCGGCGCGCATCTGGACCTGATGACCGCCGCCTATGTGGTGGATGCCTGGCGCAAGCGCTAAAGGCGGCTCAGGGCAGGCGCAGCGCGGTGCTCCAGGCGCTGCATTTTTCGGCCAGCGGCTCTGGCAACGGCAGATCGGTGTAAAGCGCCGCCATGTCGGCCAGCGAGGCCAGCCGCACCGGAGCGCGCCGCAAAAGCTTGGTGTGATCGGCCACCAGAACCGGGCGGTGGGCCTGGGCAAGGATGGCATGCGACACCGCAACCTCGGCCGGGTCATGGTCCAGAATCTCGCCATCCGCGTCGATGGCCGCACAGCCGACCACGGCATGGTCAACCTTGAACTGGCCGAAAAAACGCGCGGTCAGTTCGCCGACAAGACCGCTGTCCGACCGGCGCAAGGCGCCGCCGGCCAGAAGAACCTCGCAGCCGGCATTGGCCGCCAGCGTATTGGCCACGGCCAAGCTGTTGGTGATCACCGTGATGTTGGTATGGTTGAGCAGCGCCCGCGCCACCGCCTCTGTCGTGCTGCCCAGGTTGAGCATGATCGAGCAGTTGTTCGGAATGTCGGCGGCACAGGCCCGCGCGATGGCGATCTTGGCGGCGGCCTGAACGCGGCAGCGCTGGTCGCGACGCGGATTGCCTGGGCCGGCCCGCCACACGGCCCCGCCATGCACCCGGGTCACCTCACCCGCACTGGCCATCGCGGAAAGATCGCGCCGGATGGTCTGCAACGTCACTCCAAACCTCTGCGCCAAATCCTCGACCGTCACCCTGCCGTCATTGCGCGCGATCTGCAAAATTTCGTCTTGTCGCAAACTCGATACCAAACTCGCGTCCCTTTCAATTGCAGGGCGACTCTTTAGTTCAGTCTGAACAACGCGGTCAGGCTGCTTTGATGGTGTTCTGAGCCGGTTGGGTCGCGCGAAGTGCCGACAGGATCGCGGCGATGATCAGGGCAAGGAGAGCCCTGAGGTGGGCCAGGATCTTGCGGATGTTGTGGC